>OZ241349.1:0-2301787 GCA_965200565.1 Tepidiformaceae bacterium
TCCGCCCTCCCCACCGCCCGCGCCGCGCCGCCCCCTGGAAGGCATCTGCGTGCTCGATTTCACCTGGGTGATGACGGGGCCGGTCATCACCCGCGTGCTGGCCGACTACGGCGCCACCGTGCTGCGCGTCGAATCCCCCTCACGGCCGGGGACGGGGCGCTCGATGGCGCCCTTCCACAAGGGCGTGTTCGCCCCCCAGAACTCGCTCTTCTTCGACAACATGAATGCGGGCAAGCTCGGGCTCGCGCTCAACCTTCGCTCCGCAGAAGGGCGCGACGTTGCCCGCGACCTCGTGCAGTGGGCCGACGTCGTGAGCGAATCCTTCACGCCCCGCGCCTTCCGCGAGTGGGGGCTCGACTACGAGTCGTTGCGCGCCAGCAAGCCCGACCTGGTGATGTTCAGCAGCAGCCTCTTCGGGCAGGACGGCCCCCTCGCCGACGTCTCCGGGTTTGGCACCATGGGCGCCGCCACCTCTGGCTACATCGACCTCACCGGCGACCCCGACCGTCCCCCCTGCGGCCCCTTCGGCGCCTACAGTGACATCATCGCGCCCCGCTTCGCGCTGGCGGCCCTGCTGGCCGCCCTCGACCACCGCCGTCGCACCGGTGCAGGGCAGTTCCTCGACCACTCCCAAATCGAGAGCGCGGTCCACTTTCTCACCCCCTGGCTGCTAGACTACCAGCTCACCGGACGCACGCTCACCCGCATGGGCAACCGCGATCCGTACATGGCTCCGCACGGCGTCTACCCCTCACAGGGCGACGACGACTGGGTCGCGGTGGCGGTCCGCGACGACGCTGACTGGCCTCGCCTCTGCGCCGCCATCGAGCGCCCCGACCTTGCCGGTGACGAGCGCTACGCCACCCTCGCCGGCCGTCTCGCCGAGCAGGACGCGCTCGACGCTGTCATCGCCGCCTGGACGGAGGCGCGTCCGCCCGCGGAGGCCGAGCGCGTGCTGCAGCAGGCGGGCGTCCCCGCCCACGCAGTCATCCGCTCGCGCAGCGCCGTCATCGACCCCCAACTTCTCCACCGCGGCCATTTCGTGACCGTCCCCCATTCGCTTCACGGCGAATCGATCGTGGAAGGCTCGCGCTTCCGCCTGTCGCGCACACCCGCAGTAGTCGGCCAGCCGCCTACTGTCGGCGAACACACCGACCACATCCTCAAGACGTTCCTCGGCTACGACGACGAGCGCATCGCGTCGCTCGCCGCCGCCGGCGCCTTCGACTAGCGCCTGGCCCGTTCGCCCCTCCCCCCACTCGCCGCTACGCTGGGCGCATGTCCCGCCGCCGCCGACGCCAGCAGGAGATCCCCGAGGAGGAGCGTCTGAAGACGGTGCGCATCGAGCGCATCGTCGAAGGGGGACGCGGCCTCGCGCGCTTGCCCGATGGCAAGGCGCTTCTGGCTGCCTTCGCCGCCCCCGGCGAGCTTGTCGAGGTGACGGTCGAGCGCATCCACCGCGACTACGTCGAGGGCGTCGTCACCGACGTGCTGGAGCCCTCTCGCAGCCGTGTTGAAGCGAAATGCTCGCTCTTCGGCGATTGCGGCGGCTGTCAGCTGCAGCATCTCGACTACCCCGCCCAGCTCGCCGCCAAGGAAGGCGTCGTGCGCGAGCAGCTGGCCCGCATCGGCGGCCTGCAGGACGCCCCGGTGAACCGCGTCGTCGGCGCCGACGATCCCTGGGCCTACCGCAACCACATGCGCTTCTCCACCGGCCGCAAGTTCGGCGATGCCGGCTTCATCCACCGTCGCGGGCGCGGCCTGCTTAAGGTGAAGCGCTGCCCCATCGCCGACCCGTGGGTGAATGAAGTGCTGCCGCGCATCCAGGGGCATGCCCGCGGCCTCCACCAGATTCAGCTGCGCCGCAACGCCGCCACCGGTAGCACGCTCATCGCGCCCGCCCTTGAGGCGCTCCCCGACGAGAGCGGCCAGACCGAGTACGTCGAAGAGCTCGCGGGGCGACGCTTCCGCGTGAGCGCCTCCTCCTTCTTCCAGGTCAACAGCGCGCAGGCGGAGAATCTGGTGCAGCTCGTGGCAGCCGAGCTCCCGCCGCAGGGACGCCTGCTCATCGACGCCTATGCGGGCGTCGGCACCTTCGCCGCCATCTTCGCCGAGCGCTTCGAGCGCGTCATCGCCATCGAGGAGTCGCCCTCCGCGTTGCGCGATGCCGAGGTGAACCTCGACGGGCTCACGAACGTTGAGTTCCGGCGGGCGAAGGTGGAGGAGCTCCTGCCCGGCCTTGCCGAAGAGCCCGACGTGGTGCTGCTCGATCCGCCGCGCGCGGGCTGCGCGCCTGAGGTGCTCGAGGCAATTCTGACGCTTGCGCCCGCCACGCTCGTCTACGTCTCCTGCAACCCCACCACCCTCGCCCGCGACCTGCGTCGTCTCACAGGTGAGGGCTACCGCCTCGAAGGCGTCACGCCCATCGATATGTTCCCGCAGACCGCCCACATCGAGTCTGTCTCGCGGCTCACCCGCGCTGCCACTCCCACTGCCTGACGTGTCCGTGCCGATTGTGCTCGCGTCCGCTTCGCCGCGCCGCCGCGACCTGCTGCGCGCCCTGCTCGACGCGTACGCAGTCGAACCCGCGGACCTCGACGAGCGCACCGGCGCCGATCCCCGCGCTGACGCCCGCCGCCTCGCCAGCGAGAAGGCGGCAGCCGTCGCCCAACGCCACCCCAAGGCGGTCGTGCTGGGCGCCGACACCATCGTGCACGACGGCGAACGCGCCTACGGCAAGCCTGCCAGCCCCTCGGACGCGATCGCCATGCTGCGCGCGTTGCGCGGCCGCACGCACCTCGTCGCGACCGGCCTCGCGCTCGTCTCCCCGGGTGGAACCGCTAGCGACGTCAGCACCGCCAACGTGACCCTCACCGCCCTCAGCGATGAGACGATCGCGACCTACGTCGCCAGCGGCCGCCCGCTCGACAAGGCCGGGGCCTACGCCATCCAGGATGAAGATGTGCCCGTCGTCGCCGCGCTCGAGGGCTGCTACTGCGCGGTGATGGGCCTGCCGCTCTGGCGGCTGCGCCGCCTGCTCGCGACCGCGGGGGTCACCACGCGCGAGCCGCACGACACGCTCGCCCGCTGCGCGGGCTGCCCCGAACGTGAGGATGCGACGAGGGCTGACGCCTAGGCGCGTGTGCTCAGTGCCAGCGCCCGCGCGGCCGCTGCCGCGGCACGCTCGAAGCTGGGGAAGACGGGGATGCGTCGCGCGGCGAACTTCAGCCGCACCTCCGCCACGAACGCCTCCTCGTGCGCGGGGTGCATCACCATCAGGAACGGCTTCGCCGAACGCTCGATGTGCCCCGCCAGCGTGTCGATGAGGTCGTCGATGCGCTCCGGGTGGTCCTTCCACTGGCGCGCGCCGAACATCGCCGACTGCTCCATGACCAGCGCATCGACCGTCTCGTCGGCGTCGAGGATGGCGAGGATGCGTTCCAGCACCTCGCGCTTGCCCTGCACCGTGCCCGCCATATCGAGCGGGTTCTGGTAGCTCCCGCCGATGATGTTGAAGAAGCTCGAGAGCTCCTCGTACGACCCTTCGCTCAGCCGCCCCACCGTGAACCCCGCCCCCGCGAACGCGTCCGTGATCGAGACCGATTGCCCGCCCGTCATGGCCATCAGCGCCATGCGCTGCCCGGTCGTGGGCTTGGCGTCGAGCAGCACCTTCACCACGTCCACCGTCTCATCGAGGTTGTTCGTCGAGATGGCGCCGCACTGGCGCATGATTCCCTGCCAGACCGCGTGCGGCGACGCCAGCGAGCCGGTGTGGGACTGCGTGGCTCGCGCCCCTGCTTCCGACTGCCCGCCCTTCCAGACCACCACCGGCTTGCGCGCCGCCGCCTCCCGCAACGCCCGCACGAAGCGCGGCCCGTCCTTCACTCCCTCCACGTACATCGCGATGACGTCCGTCGCGGGGTCCTCGGTCAGGTATTCGAGGTAGTCGCTGATGTCGAGCACGATGGCGTTGCCGAAGCTGGCGCAACGGCTCAGATGCATGCCGTTCGCGCCCATCACCAGGCTGAACATAATGCTGTGCGTCCCCGACTGTGAGACGAACCCGACGCGTCCGTCGTCGGCCACGGGCACGTCGGGGTTGAAGCGGACGCCCACGCGCGGCAGGTAGAGCCCCATGCAGTTCGGCCCGACGACGTTGAAGTTCGCCTCCCGCGCCATCTGCGTGAGCTGCGCCTGCAGCTGCTGCCCCAATTCCTCACCCGTCTCCGCGAAGCCTGAGGTGAAGAAGGCCGCGCCCCCCACGTCCGCCTCGATGAGGTCCTTCAGCACGTAGGGCGAGACGTGTCGGGGTACGGCGACGACGGCGTAATCGACCGGCTCGGGGATGTCCTGCAGGGAGGTGACGTTCGTGACCCCCAGCTCCTCGATGCCGGGGATCTCCTTCTCGTCGATCTGCACCGAGTAGAGGTTGCCGCCCTGCTCGCGGAACGGCTCGTTGTTCCGCAGCCACATGTAGTTCGGCCCCTTGTCGCCGATGACGGCGACGGTCTTCGGGTTGAACATGCGGTCCAGCGGGTGCCCGGGAACCGACATCTCAGGCCTCCTTCAGCACGATGCGCGCGTCCACCGCGATCGCCCCCTCGGGCGAGGCGATGACGGGGTTCAGGTCCAGCTCCGCCACCTCGGGGTGAGCCGCTGCGAACTGCGAGACGCGCTCAAGCATCCCCTCGAGCGCCGCCAGGTCGATCGGTGGCTGTCCGCGCACGCCGTCGAGTACCTGCCGCCCCTGAATCTCATCGATCATGTCGCGTGCGTCTCCATCGCCCAGCGGAGCGAGCCGGAAGGAGACGTCGCCCAGCACCTCCACCATGATGCCGCCCAGTCCGAACATCATCACCGGCCCGAACTGCGCGTCGGCCGTCATGCCCACGATCACTTCTACCCCGGGCGCGGCCATCTCCTGCACGGAGACGCCTTCGAGGTTCGCCTCCGGCTGGGCCGCGTGCACCGCAGCGACGATCTCGTCGAACGCCATCGCGACCTCGTCGTGGCTCTCCAGCCCGAGGACCACGCCACCGACGTCGCTCTTGTGCGCCACCTGCGCGGAGACCACCTTCAGCGCGACCGGGTAGCCGGCCGCTTCGGCCTGCGCCGCCGCTTCCTCCCGCGTCTGCGCCAGCGTCGTGGTCGTCACGGTGACGCCCGCTTCCGCGAGCGCCGCCTTGGCCTCCACCTCGGAGAGCAGGGTGCGGTTCTCCGCACGGGCGCGGGCCATCGTTTCGTCGAAGCTCATGGCGCATAGCCTACGCCGCCTGTGCGGCGTAGTCGTCAGGGGTCACGTCGTTGGGGGAAGGGGGAAGGGGGATGGGTGACAGAAAGAAGAGAGCGTTGGAGGCGCCGACCGGGATCGAACCGGTGATAAAGGTTTTGCAGACCTCTGCCTTACCACTTGGCCACGGCGCCGCCGGAGCGTTGCTGGTGCCCAGGGTGAGATTTGAACTCACACGCCCCGAAGGGCACTGCCCCCTCAAGACAGCGTGTCTGCCGATTCCACCACCTGGGCCCAGAACCTCGATCGTAGGCAGCCTGCGAGCCTTCGGCAAGCGCCGCCCACGACCCCTCGCGGCTCAGGGAGGGAAGCGCGAGAGGGAAGGCTGGCAGGGGTGGCAGGATTCGAACCCGCGACACTCGGATTTGGAGGCCGATGCTCTACCAACTGAGCTACACCCCTGCGGGCCTCCGATCGTACCAAACACCCGCCTTTGGGACTGTCCCACCCCCATGAGCCCTGCGATTGCCCCGCGCTTCGCACCCGCGATTCATTGTCCGTTGCACGCCGCTGCCTAGACTCATCCCATGGCACGCCATCTGCTCAACTCCGCCGACCTCACGCCTGCCGAGATCGGTTTCCTGCTGGAGACCGCGCTGGAGTTGAAGCGTCGTCCCCGTCGTCTGCTGGAGGGCCAGCAGCTCGCGCTCCTCTTCGAGAAGCCGTCGCTGCGCACCCGCGTCAGCTTCCAGGCGGGGATGCACCACCTCGGCGGCGAGACGCTCTACCTTGCGCCCCAGGAAGTGGGGCTCGGCGAGCGCGAGGCGATCAAGGATGTCGCCCGGGTGCTCGCCCGCTACGTCGATATCGTGGCCGTGCGCACCTTCGGGCAGGTCATCATCGAGGAGTACGCCCGCTACTCCGCTATCCCCGTGGTCAACGCCCTCACCGACGAGCAGCACCCCTGCCAGGCGTTGGCCGACCTCCTCACCCTGTGCGAGCGCTTCGGTGACGTCCGTGGCCGCTCCCTCGCCTTCATCGGCGACGGCAACAACGTCAGCTCCAGCCTCATCGTCACCGCCGCCTCTCTGGGCATGGACGTGCGTCTCGCCACCCCCGACGGCTACCGCCCGCCCGCAGCCGTGCTCGACGAGGCGCAGCGACGCGCCAGCGAGAGCGGTGGCTCCTTCTTGCTCACGGCGGACCCCCGCGAAGCCGCGACCGGCGCCGCCGCGCTCTACACCGATACCTGGATCTCCATGGGGCAGGAGCGCGAAGCGGAGCAGCGCCGTATCGACTTCGTGGGCTACTGCCTCGACGAAGCGCTGGTGCGCGAGACCTCGCCCGACGCGCTCATCATGCACGACATGCCCGCGCATCGCGGCGAAGAGATCACCGATGCCGTGTTCGAGTCGCCCAACTCCATCATCTTCGACCAGGCGGAGAATCGCGTGTGGGCGCAGGCTGCGGCAGTCGCCCTGCTGCTCGGCCTGATTGAGCCGCCTGCGGCCTGAAGTCTGCTCGCCCGCTCCTGCCTCATAGGCACTTCGCCATGAGCGCTTCGCTATGATTGCGGGGAGGAGGGCGGCGCCACTGTGCCGTGTGCGATGAGCAATGGACTTCCAGTACGCCCGTGAAGTCCTCAACCAGTTCGATTGGTCCGCTGCATTTGACGTACTGCTCATCGCAGTCGGCATCTTCGGCGCCTTTCGGCTGCTCAGCCGTACGCGCGCCATCACGCTGCTGCGTGGCGCCGTGGCCCTCGTCGTCCTGCTCGTCATCCTTGGGCTGGCCTTCAACCTGACCGCTGTCAACTGGATCCTGCAGAACGGCCTCGTGGCGCTGATTGTGGGCGCGGCGGTCATCTTCCAGCCCGAGATCAGGCGCGGCCTCGACCTGCTGGGGCGCACCGGCATCCAGGACCTGCTCGACCACCAGCCTACCACCGAGGCGGTCGATGTCGTCGCCGAAGCGGCCACGAGCCTCTCACGCAAGCGTCACGGCGCCCTCTTCGTGTTCGAACGCGAAACCGGCCTGCAGGACGTCGTCGATACTGGCGTCCCCGTCGATGCGCGCGTCTCCTCCGAGCTGGTGGAGGGCATCTTCTATCCCAACTCGCCCCTGCACGACATGGCCATCGTCGTGCGCGGCGCGCGCGTCGTCGCCGCCTCCTGCGAGCTGCCCCTGGCCGATGAGGTGCACGGCGGCGCGCGTCGCCTCGGGACGCGCCACCGCGCGGCCATCGGCATCACCGAGCAGACCGACGCCCTGACCGTCGTCGTCTCCGAGCAGACCGGCGAAATCAGCGTGGCCGAGGGTGGGGTACTCGAGCCGGTCGAACAGGGCGAGCCACTCGCTGCAGACTTGCGGCGGCGCATGGCCAGGCGCGCCGGCGATGAGCGCGAAGAGACTCGCGACCTCGAGCGCATCTCGAATGCGTGATCTCTGGCTCCGCCTGCGCCCCCTGCTGCTGCTCGCAAGCACGCTCGCTCGCGCCGCCGTGTTCGCGGTCATCCATCACTGGCTGCTCGCCATCTTCTGCCTGGTCGCCGCCTTCGCCATCTGGTTCTTCGTCGAAGATGTCGAGAACCCGCGCATCGAGGCCACCGTCCCGGGCGAGGACCAGGCTCTCATCGCCGTGGAGGTGGTGAACGTCCCCGCGGGCCTCATCGTGAGCGAGCCACCACCCCTCCGCGCCGTCGTCGAAGCGCGTGAGGAAGACATCGATGACCTGCGCGCCAGCGACTTCAGCGCGGTGGTCGACGCCTCCAATGTCGGGGCCGACTCGACCTTTAGCCTGCCCGTCACCGTGACGACGCAGCTGGGTGGGGTGAGCGTCGTGCGTCCCGAGCCGCGCTCGGTCGAGGTCTCGGTGGTCGCCGCGGTGAGCCGTGAGCTGCCCGTCACGGTGGTCGTCACGGGCGAAGTCACCAGCGGCTTCCGCCAGGGCCTGCCTGAAGTCGATCCCCCCTTTGTGACCATCTCCGGGCGCGCCGGACTGGTGGAGTCGGTCGATGAGGTGCAGGCGACCGTCTCCATCCTCGGCCTGCAGAACACCGAGACCTTCGACGTCAACCTGATCGCCCGCACGAGCGACGGGTCGCGTGTCACGGTCACGCTCTCGCGCAATCGCGCCCGCGTGACGGTGCCCATCGAGGAAGCCCTGCTGACTCGCCAGATCGCCGTCCTCGGTGGCGCCACGGGCCAGCCCGCGCGTGGCTACAGCGTGACGGATGTGTTCATCAGCCCGTCGCCCGTCGAAGTCACGGGGCCGCGCGAGATCGTGGAGAGCCTGCCCCCCTTCGTGGTGGAGGATGTCGATGTCAGCGGGGCAATCGCCCAGGTCATCCAGAGCCGCGAGATCGACCTTCCCGCAGGTGTCACCGCCGAGGTCGATACCGTCTTCGTTTCCGTCTCCATCAGCGCCCAGGAGGGGTGGCGCGCGCTTCGGGTGGCCCCCACATTTGCGGATGTGCCGCCCGACCTTGCCGTAGCGCCCGGGCTGTATGCCATTGAGGTGCAGCTGGCAGGCCCCGAGCCCGTGCTCGCCCGCCTCGGCATCGACGATGTGACCGCAACCATCTCCTTCGCAGATGCGGTCTTCGGGTTCGCGCGCTACGAGGCCGAAGTCTCTGTGCCCAACGGCATCGAAGTCGTCGAGGTCTCGCCTGTCCTGCTCCAGCTCGTCCGCGCCAGCGGGGAACCAGGCGAGGAGACAGGCGGAGAAACAGACGAAGAGGATGCGCCATGACCACCCCTGCGAGCCTTTCGCGCGTCGCCATCGTGGGGCGGCCCAACGTGGGCAAGTCGACCCTCTTCAACCGTATCGCGGGCGCCCGCATCGCTATCACCGAAGACGAGCCGGGCACCACCCGCGACCGCCTCGAGGCCGAGGTCGAATGGCGTGACCAGCCCTTCCTGCTGCTCGATACGGGCGGCTTTCAGCGCGAAGACGAAGGCCAGTACACCGACCTCATTCGCGCCCAGATACGCGCCGCCATCGCCGAGGCCACGCTCGTCCTCTTCTGCGTCGACGCACGCGATGGCCTCACCGCCAGCGATTACGACATGGCCGACGCCGTCCGCCAGGGAGACGCCCCCGCCATCCTCGTGGCCACGAAAGCCGATAACGAGTTGCGCGAGGTCACGGCGGTCACCGAGGCCGGGGCGCTCGGCTTTGGGCTGCCCCTGCCCGTCTCCGCCCTGCACAACCTCAACGTCGGCGTCCTGCTCGACGAAGTCGTGGGCCGCCTGCCTGAGGTGCCGCCCCTCATCGAGCACGATCGCGTGCGCGTCGCCATCGTCGGCCGGCCCAACGTGGGCAAGTCGACGCTCGTGAACGCCTTCACCGGCCAGGATCGCGTCATCGTGAGCGACGTCGCCGGCACCACGCGCGACGCCATCGATACCGACCTTGACGCCCCCGAGGGCGCCTTCACCCTGATTGACACCGCTGGCATCAGGCGGCCGGGGAAACGCGGGCAGAGGGTGGAGCGTCACGCCGTCCTGCGCGCCACCGCAGCGCTCGCTCGCAGCGATGTCGCCATCCTGCTCGTCGACGGATCACAGGGTGTCACCGCGCAGGACACGCACATCGCCGGCCTCGTGCAGGAGGCCGCCACGGGGCTCGTCATCGCGGTGAACAAGACCGACCTCTGGGATGCGCCCGAAGAGGACCGCGCCCGCCTGCTGGCCGCCATGCGCGAGCGCTTCCGCTTCCTTCCCTGGGCCATGTTCGCCTTCGTTTCGGCGGCGGAGGGCCGCGGCGTCTCCGAGCTGCTGCGTCTCGCTGGCGAAGCGCGCGAGGCGCGCCGCCGCCGCATCCCCACGGGCGAACTGAACGCTATCTTCCGTCGCGCCATGCGCGAGCACGCACCCCCCGTGGTCCACAGCCGCCGCCTCAAGATTCGCTACGTGACCCAGCCCTCGGTCGACCCACCGATGTTCGTCGTGTTCGTGAATGACCCCACGCTGCTCCACTTCAGCTATCGTCGCTATCTGGAGCGCTGCCTGCGCGAGGCCCACGACTTTGAGGGGACGGCCATCCGCTTCGCCTTCCGGGGTGGAGCCGAGGAAGAGGAGGAGCCCGAATGATCGGCGAATACCTCGGCAACATCGCTATCGGCTACGTGCTCGGATCGCTGCCGGTGGGCCTCACCATCGGCTACCTCTGGCTCGGTCGCGATATCCGCGAGGCGGGCAGCGGCAAGACCGGCATGACCAACATCCTGCGCACCGCTGGCCCCGTCGCAGCCATCATCGGCCTCCTCGCAGACGTGGCGAAGGGCACCGCGCCCGTCCTCATCGGCCGCCTCGTCTTCGACGACGATGCGGTCGCCCTGGCAGGCGGCGGAGCCGCCGTGATCGGGCACGTGTGGCCCGTCTTCGCCGGCTTCCGCGGCGGACGCGGCGTCGCCACGGGGCTGGGCACGCTGCTTGGCATCGTGCCCTTCATCGCGCTCGGGATTCTGGCCGTTGCGGCGCTCGCGATCGCGGTCACACGCATCGCCTCGGCGATGTCGCTGATAGGCGGAGTAGCTGCCGTCGGCATCACCGGCGGGCTCGCCATCGCGGGCGAGATCGAGCCCGTCGTCGCGTGGTACACCCTCGCCGTCATCCTCTTCATCTACTACATGCACCTCCCCAATATCCGTCGCCTCATCGCAGGCACCGAACCCCGCCTCGGCCAGGGCGGCGACCGCCCTGCGAGCGTCTGACCCGTGGCTTCCTTCCTCGTCGCTGGCGCTACCTCCTGGGGCCTGACGCTCGCGCACCTGCTCGTGCAGGGCGGCGCGACCGTGACGCTGCTCACGCGCACGCCCGCCGAAGCCGTCACGATCGAGGGTGACCGTGGTCTCGCCCGCCTGCCCGGCTACCGCATGCCTCCCGGGATAACCGTGCGGTCGATTGAAGAAGCCCCACCGCACGCCGACGGCCTGGTCATGGCCGCCCCCGCGCAGGCGCTACGCACGACGGCGGAGCACCCCGCCATCGCTCGCGAGATGCCCGTGCTCACGGCGGCGAAGGGCATCGAGCACGGTTCACTGCTGCGCATGAGCGAAGTGCTCGCGGCCTGCGGCTGGCCAGCGGACCGCATCTCCGCCCTCTCCGGCCCCAATCTCGCCCGCGAGATCATCGCCGGCCTTCCCGCCGCCTCCACCGTTGCGTCCGTCAGCGAAGCGCAGGCGGAGCTGTGGCAGCACGCCCTCAGCACGTCCCGCTTCCGCGTCTACCGCTCCACCGACCTCGTCGGCGTCGAGCTGGGCGGCGCGCTCAAGAACGTCGTCGCCATCGCTGCCGGCGTGGCCGTGGGCCTCGAGTTCGGAGCCAACACGCTGGCCGCGCTCGTCACGCGCGGGCTCGCCGAGCTCACCCGCCTGGCGGTGGCGGAGGGAGCGTCGGCGAGCACGCTCCTGGGCCTTGCGGGCGTCGGCGACCTGCTGGCGACCTGCCACTCCCCGCTCAGCCGCAACCACCGCTTCGGCGAGCGCCTCGCCAAGGGCGATACGCCCGAGCAGGCGCTCGAAGCCGCAGGCGGCGTCGTGGAGGGCGCTGCCACGGCCCCCGTCGCGCTTGCGCTTGCCGCACGGCACGGCCTCGCGCTCCCCATCGCCGAGCAGGTGAGCGCGGTCATCGCGGGGGAGTGCTCCGTGGAGGAGGCGCTGGAAGCCCTGCTCGCGCGCGAACTGCGCGCCGAGGGGTAGCCGCCTGTACCATCACCTGCATGACCGATCCCGCTTCGCCCTCGATTGAGTTCAGCGAATCGCTCGAACGGCTCATCGGCGGCGCCGACCTGCTTCCCAGCGAGCTGCCCGTCCTCTCCGACCTCACCCGCGACCAGGTGCAGGAACTCGAAGCCGCCTGGCCGCGCATCCCCGACGCCGTCCGCGTGGGCGTCGCGACGGAAGTCGTGCGCCTCTCTGATGAGCGCATCGAGGTCGAATTCTCCCGCTTCGCCCTCGTCGCCCTCGGCGATCCCCTGGCCGAGGTGCGTGCGGCCGCCGTTGAAGCCCTGCGGGAATCCACCCTGCGCGTGACCGCGCACCGCCTCACCGGCGTCCTGCAGGACGACCCCGACGAGGAGGTGGCCGCCGGCGCCGCCAACATCCTCGGTGAATTCGTCCTGCGGCTGGAGCACGGCCGCTTCCCCGAAGAGGAAGGGGCAGCGGTGGTCGAGCGTCTGCGCGCCGCCGCCACCGACCACACCCGCACGCTCGCCGTCTGCTCCAACTCGCTTGAAGCGCTCGCCCCGCGCTCGGAGCCCTGGGTGGAAAGCCTCATCATCGAGGCCTACTACGGCGACGAGGACGACCTGCGCCTCGCCGCCGTGCGCGCCATGGGCCTCTCCGCGCGCGAGAGCTGGCTGGAGTTCGTGATCGAACAGTTCGACGCGAGCGACACCGAATTTCGTCGTGAAGCCGCCATCGCCGCCGGCGAGATCGCCTCCGAGGACGCCGTCTCTGACCTCGCCGACCTCTTCCTCGACGCCGATGAGACGGTGGCGAAGGCGGCAATCGAGGCAGTTGGCGAGATCGGTGGGGAAGTCGCGATCGACGAACTGCGCCAGTTCGCGCCCGATGCGCCCGAGGAGTGGGCGGAGCTCGTGCAGCAGGCCCTGGAAGCCACCGCCGTCGCCCAGGGCGACTACGGGGACTTCGACGCGTGAGCACCCGCGCCGCCCGCTGCCTGCCCGTCATCGACGCCGTCTCCGCGGGGGGCGTTGTCTGGCGGCGCGCCCCTGACGGCGCCCTCGAGGTCGTCATCGGCTACCAGGCGGGTGAGCGCCGCTGGGCGCTGCCCAAAGGCACGCCCGAGCCGGGTGAATCGCTCGAGGACACCGCCATCCGCGAGGTCTCCGAAGAGACCGGGCTGACGATCACGCTCGGGGAGAAGGTGGGCGTGATCGACTACTGGTTCACCCGCGACCAGCGGCGCTACCGCAAGCGCGTCCACCACTGGCTCATGACGGCCGACGGCGGCGGCTTCGCCGACCACGACCACGAGTTCGACAAGGTCATCTGGGCGCCTGCCGCCGAGGCGCTCGCCCAGATCTCCTTCGCCACCGAGCGCTCCATCCTCGAACAGGCGATCGTGCTGCTGGATACGGATACCGGGACCACGACAGAGAAGCTGGACGACCATGCCTGAGCGCCGGCCCGCGGTCATCGCCGAGACGGCTCGCCTGCGCATCCGCGAGAAGCGCATCGAGGATGCGCCTGCTGAATATGAGTGGCGTCGCGACCCCGAAATCGCCCGCTACGACGCCACGCGCCCGCTCATCCTGCCCTACCACGAGTTCGTGCAGCAGTACGAGCGCGACCTGCGCTTCGCCAACCCCTCCCGCCACGCCTACGCCATCGAGACGGTCGAGGGAGAGCACATCGGCGCGCTCATGTACTACAACGCCGACCACTCCACCGGCGCCGCCGAGTACGGCATCTTCATCGGGCCCGGTGAGCGTCGTGGCGCGGGGCTGGGCACGGAGGCCACGATCGCCTTCCTGCGCTTCGTCTGGCAGTCGCTGCCGCTGCGCTGCATCTACCTGCACACGCTTGAG
Source organism: Tepidiformaceae bacterium (assembly GCA_965200565.1). Classification (GTDB taxonomy): domain Bacteria; phylum Chloroflexota; class Dehalococcoidia; order Tepidiformales; family Tepidiformaceae; genus UBA2991. The sequence continues at coordinate 13,788 of OZ241349.1, forward strand.
TGGAACGAACGCGCCCGCCGTTCCTTCGAGCGCTCAGGCTTCCGCCAGACGGCGGTCGTCGTGCGCCGGGACGAGCGCTTCCTGCGTATGGAAGCGAAGCGGGAGTGGTGGCTGCTCTGGGACAGTGAGGGGCGCTTCCCCGCCTACCGCCCCGCCACGCGCGACCAGGACCGTGAGCGAGCGCGTGAAGCGTCCACCCCGAACGGCAGGGAGCGCTAGGCCGGGGGCCAGGGGCCAGGAGTCAGGCGCTACGCACCTTCGCGCGCGTTGTGCGCCTCCAGAATCGCGTTCGCGATCATGCGGGCGTGCGGGTACGGCTTCCAGCCTTCGGGCGAGTTGTAGTAGCGCGTGCCCATCTGTACTTCTTCGGGCGGACGGTTCCCGTACTCGACATCGACCCCTTCAACGCGGATGCTCGGCGTCCCCAGGAAGCCGGCGGTGGTGGCGTCTTCCGAGCTCGCGACCTCGGTGTAGGTGACTTCCACCTCGACCTCGGTCGCCTCAATCGCGAGCCGGAGATTCTCCTCCGTCTCGTCGCCAGGCGACTGCCCGCGGGCATGCAGAACCTCAACCTTGATCGGCGTCAGAGCGTCCCTCCTCGGGCTGTCGTTGCCGTGCAAGGCGTTCGGCCAGCGCCGCCTCGGCTCCCATCTCGCCCGGATGATAGTACCGCGTCTCGCCCAACTCTTCGGGCAGGTAGCGTTCGCCGCGAGCGTAGTGCTCCGGCTCGTCGTGGGCGTAGCGGTAGCCGGAGCCGTAGCCGAGCTCGCGCATCAGGCCAGTGGGCGCGTTGCGAAGGTGAAGCGGCACGGGCAGATGCGAGGTGCGCCGTGCGTCCTCGCTCGCGCCCGCGTACGCCGTCAGCGCGGAATTGCTCTTCGGTGCGAGCGCCAGGTAGAGCGCACATTCGGCCATGGGCAGAAAGCCCTCGGGCATGCCGATGAAGTGCACCGCCTGCTGGCAGGACGTGGCCACGCCCAGCGCCTGCGGGTCTGCCAGGCCCACGTCCTCCGCCGCCAGAATCACCATGCGCCGCACGATGAAGAGCGGGTCTTCCCCCGCTTCGACCATGCGCGCGAGCCAGTAGACCGCCGCGTCGGGGTCCGACCCGCGCACCGACTTGATGAAGGCGGAGATGGCGTCGTAGTGGTAGTCGCCTTCCTTGTCGTAGTAGGGGAGGCGTTCCTGCAGCGCTCGCCGCACGTCGCCGGCCTCGATCTGCGAGCGCTTGCCTTCGCGTGCGGCGTCCGCCGCAATCTCGAGTGCGGTGAGCGCTGCTCGCGCGTCGCCGTGCGCGCCTTCGACCAGCAGGTCACGCGCTTCCTCCCCCAAACTGAGCCCCAGCGCCCCCAGCCCCCGCTCCTCGTCGCCCAGCGCGCGCTCGATGATGCTGGCGAGGTCGCCTTCCCCCAGCGCTTCCAGGCGCACGACCCGCACGCGGCTGAGGAGCGGCGCCACCACCTCGAACGACGGGTTCTCCGTCGTCGCCCCGATGAGCGTGACGGTCCCGTTTTCGACGTACGGCAGGATGACGTCCTGCTGCGCCTTGTTGAAGCGGTGAATTTCGTCGATGAAGAGCACCGTGCGCACGCCTGCATCGCGCCGCAGACCGGCCTCCCCGATGACGCTCCGTAGCTCCGCCACCCCCGACGCGACTGCAGAAAGCGCCACGAATTCCGCTTGCTCCCGTCCCTGCGCGAGGATGCGTGCGAGCGTGGTTTTCCCGCAGCCCGGTGGGCCCCAGAGGATGACCGAGGGCAGCGTCCCGCCTGCAGCTACGCGCCCCAGCAGTTCGTCCGCTCCCACCGCCGCCCGCTGCCCCACGAATTCGCCCAGGTCGCGCGGACGCATGCGCGCCGCCAGGGGCGCGTCGGCGCGTTCGCCCGTCTCGAAGCCGAGTCCTGCCTGCAAGCCGCTGGCTCGCTGCTGGCGTGGCACGGTCAGCCCGCCAGCACGGCGATGGTGACGCCGTCGCCGCCATCCTGCGGGGGAGCGGTCTCGTAGCGTCGTACGAGGGGGTGGCGCGAGAGCGCCTCGCGCACCGCCGCCCGCAAGGCGCCGGTCCCCTTGCCGTGGATGATGCGGATCGAAGGCAAGCCCGCGCGGAACGCCTCGTCGAGGCGCCCCTCGAACGTCTGAATCGCTTCCTCCGCGCGCTGCCCGCGCAGATCCAGCTCCATGGGCACGCTGACCGGTGGCGGGACCGTGACCGCGCCCGCGGGGACGGGTGGGGTCACGCCGGGCACGGTGCGCTCGATGCGGTCGACGGAGACTTTCATGCGCATCGAGCCGAAGCGCACCTCGACGCGTCCGTCTGTCCCTACCGCCGTGACTGCCTCCCCCTGCTGGGGGATGTCGCGCACGTGCACGATGTCGCCCGGCGCGATGGGGTCGAGCCAGGCGGTGGCCTGCTCGGCTGCCGCCTGGCCCGCCGCCTCGATCTCTTCATCGAGCGCCTGCAGGCGCTCCGCCACCCCGCGGTCGCGATCCCGGTTCCCGGCAGGATCCTCATCCCGGTCACGCTTGCGTGTGTGGTCGCGCCTGCTGGCGCGCTCGCGTTCCGCTTGCCGGACGCGTTCGCGCTCCAGATCGCGTTCGCGCCGCTCGAGGCGTTCCAGCTCGCGTCGCGCCCGCGCTACGAGCGTCTCCCCTTCCCGCCGCGCCCGTCCCAGGATGGTCTCGCGCTCCGATTCGATCTCGCGGCGCTGCTCCGCCAGCTGCAACCGCAGTTCCTCGCTCTCCCGTCGCGCCTCTTCCCCGTGCCGACGTGCCTCAGTGGCGGCACGGCGCTCGCGACGCGCCTCATCGAGGAGTGCATCCAGCTCGCGCGTCTCCGGCGCGACGCGCTCCTCCGCCCGCGTCAGTACTGCTTCATCGATGCCCAGCCGTCGCGCGATCGCGATCGCGTTCGACTGCCCTGGCAAGCCGATCGTGAGGTCGTAGGTGGGGCTCAGCGTCTGCAGGTTGAACTCGACCGAAGCGTTTCGCAGGCGCGGCTCCTCGTGCGCGAACGTCTTCAGCTCGCCATGGTGCGTCGTCGCGATGATGGTGCAGCCGCGATCAAGGAGCCGTTCGAGGATGGCGCGCGCCAGTGCTGCACCCTCCTCCGGGTCGGTGCCCGCTCCCAGTTCATCCAGCAGTACGAGCGTGCGTGGGGCGGCTACCTCAAGGATGCCGCCGACCGTGCGCATGTGCGACGAAAACGTCGAGAGCGACTGTTCGATCGACTGTTCGTCGCCGATGTCAGCGTGGATGGCCGCGTAGGTCACGAGGCGACTGCCTTCGTCGCAGGGCACGGGCAGGCCGGCCTGCGCCATCAGCGTGAGCAGCCCGACGGTCTTCAGCGCGACGGTTTTGCCGCCCGTATTGGGCCCTGTGATCAGCAGGCCCGGCGCCTCGTTGGGAAGGTCGAGCGTGATGGGGACGACCTCGCCGTGCAGGAGCGGATGACGCGCACGCAGCAGCGTGGTTTCGCCCGTCTCCGCCAGCCACGAGGTGTCACCGTCCGCGCGTGGCAGCGCCGCTCCGAGCCGCTTGCCCAGCAGCACCTTCGCGCGCAGCAGGTCGAGCCGCGCCATCGCCTCGAGCGTGGCCAGCGCCTCATCGTCGCGCTCACCGACCATCGCCGAGAGGCGCAGGAGCACGCGGCGCTCCTCACGCTCCTCGGCCAGCTGCAGTTCGCGCACGGCGTTGCCCGCTTCCACCACGCTCATCGGTTCGAGGAAGACAGTCGCGCCGCTGGAGGAGACGTCGTGCACGATGCCTGGCAGCTGCCCGCGGAAGTCCGCCTTCAGGGGGATGACCATGCGCCCGTTGCGTTCGGTCAGCAGCTCTTCCTGCGCGATGCCGCGACGGACCGCGTCGGCCAGCGCGGATTGCGCACGCTGCTCCAGGCGTCCCTGGGCGCTGCGCAGCTCGCGCCGAATCGAGGTGAGCTCGACGCTCGCGCCATCGGCCACGTCCCCCCGCGGGGTGATGACGCGCCGGACCTCGGCGATGAAGGGGCGGAAGTCCGCGATCGCCTCCGCGATCGCGTGGATGCGCGGCGTCTCATCGACGAGGCGTTCTGCCAGCTGGCGGGCGCGCCAGGCGGTGTCGAGCGTGCCTGCGGCCTCCTGCAGTTCGCCCGCCTCGATCGCCTGCCCGATGGTGGCGGCGTGGATGAGCGGGCGCAGATCGCGCATGCCCCCGAGGGGCACATCAAGGCCCATCTGCTCGATGCGGGTCATCTCCGCGGTCTCGGTCTGGAGCGCGATTGCCGCCTCATGTTCGCGCTCGGGTTCGAGCGCCAGTGCGAGCTCCCGCCCAAGGCTGAAGGCGGTCTCGCGCGCGAGCATCGCCCGTACCTTGTCGAACTCCAGCACGCGGATGGTGTGTTCGTTCACCGCCTCAGCGTACGGCCTGGCCACAGGCGGGACCAGAAGCGAGCCTCGCCGCACCCTGCAGGGCCCCTGGGAACCCGCTAAGCTGGCGAGTCGAAGGATTGTTGTGGAGGGGCCGTGCTCAAGAAGGTTCTGATCGCCAATCGCGGTGAGATCGCGCTGCGGATCGTGCGTGCCCTGCACGACCTCGGCGTCACCTGCGTGGCCATCTACTCGGAGGTCGATCGCCTCTCGCGCCATGTGCGCTACGCGGACGAAGCCCACTACGTGGGCGCCGCCGAAGCCTCCGAGAGCTACCTCAACGCCGAGCGCATCCTCGAAATCGCCACCGCCTGCGGCGCTGACGCCATTCATCCCGGCTACGGCTTCCTCGCCGAAAACGCCGACTTCGCCGAGGCCTGCGAGGAAGCAGGCCTGATCTTCATCGGCCCCTCACCCGCGGCCATCCGCCTCCTCGGCGACAAGAACGCCGCGCGTTCGCTGGCCGCGAGCGTCGACGTCCCCGTCGTGCCCGGCACCGACCTGCTCGACTCGCTCGACCAGGCGCCCGCACTGGCCCGCGAGATCGGTTACCCCGTCGCCATCAAGGCGGCGGCGGGCGGTGGCGGGCGCGGCATCCGCTTCGTCGAACGCGAGGAAGACCTCGACCGCGCACTCATGCTGGCCCGCCGTGAGGCGATGGCGGCCTTCAACGACGGCCAGCTCTACATCGAGAAGCAGATGCGCGGCGTGCGCCATATCGAGGTGCAGATCATCGCCGACACCTACGGGAACGTGATTCCCCTCGGTGAACGCGAATGCTCCATCCAGCGCCGCCACCAGAAAATCATCGAGGAGACGCCCTCCGTCGTCGTCGGGCCCGAGCTGCGCCGCGCGCTCAATCGCGCCGCCGTGCGCGTCGCCCGCGCTGCCGGCTACCGCAGCGCGGGCACGGTCGAGTTCCTGCTCGATGACGAAGAGAACTACCACTTCCTCGAGGTGAACGCCCGCCTCCAGGTGGAGCATCCCGTGACGGAGATGACGACGGGCGTCGACCTTGTGAAGGACCAGATCCATGTGGCCGGCGGCGGGGAGCTGCCCTACGGCGAAGGCGATCTGCGCCCGCGTGGCTGGGCCATCGAGTGCCGCATCGTCGCCGAGGACCCGCAGAACGGCTTCCTCCCCTCCGTGGGGCGCGTCGTCTTCTCACGTGAACCATCCGGCCCGGGCGTGCGTGTGGAGAGCGCCCTGCACGACGGCATTGTGGTGACGCCCTACTACGACTCCCTGCTGGCGAAAGTCACCGCCTGGGGGGCCGATCGCGAGGATGCGCGCACGCGCATGCTCCGCGCCCTGCGCGAGTTCCGCGTGGTGGGAGTCGCCACCAATATCCCCTACCTGCTCGAGATTCTGGCGCTGCCGAGCTTCATCGAGGGGCGGCTGGACACCGACTTCCTCGATCGGAACCAGGTGGAAGCGCAGCAGTCGGAGGAGCCCTTGCGTGAGGCTGCGGCCATCGCCGCGCTTCTCACCCTCACGGGCGAGGGCCGCCCTGCGCCCCAGACCCAGACCCAGCCACCACGATCACGGAGCGCAGGGCGCTCCGCCTGGCGACAGCAAGCGATGGGACGATGGCCGAGAAGTATCTGATCCAGGTCGACGACAACCCCTTCGCGGCAGAGATTGATCGCCTCGACGATAGCAATCACTCCCGCGTTCGCCTGCAGGAGGACGGTGAGTGGAAGGTCGCCGAACTCCAGCACGTCCGCGCTGGCCTGCACGTCGTCATGATCGATAACCGCCCGGTCGAGCTCTATCTCGAGCGGCGGGGCGCTGGCGTCGACGTCACCATCGGGCGTCGCACCTACCACGTCCAGATCGGGCGCGGTCGCCGCGCCGCTGCCATGCAGGCCGCCGCTCGCGACGGGCTGGTCCGCATCCGCGCCCCCATGACCGGCTCCGTGCTCGAGATTCGGACCGAGGTGGGTGACGAGATCGACGCCGGTGATGTGCTCGTCGTGATCGAGTCGATGAAGATGAACAACGAGCTGCGCGCGCCCGCTGCCGGCGTCGTCGAGCGGGTGGGAGCGACGGTGGACGGGCAGGTGGAGGAGGGTGACGAGATCGTCGTCATCCGGCCCCGGCAGGAAGAGAACGGGTCACCCTCTACATAATCCCGGAAGATGGTTTGACCCCGTCGTATGCGTTCCGTACGGTACGCGCTGGTCGTGCTAGGCGGGGAGCTAGCGGTGCCCTGAACCCGCAAACCGCTCCAGCGGGGCTGAATTCCCGCCCGAGGGGTCGTCGTTTCGGGGACTGCCTTCGCAAGCGGCGCTGACGATCTGGTCCTGCGCGGCGGAGCGCTACGAACCTGGTCAGGTCCGGAAGGAAGCAGCCATAAGTAGAGAGCTTCGGGCGCCGCAGACTCACCGGGTCTGAGTCAGCTTGTGCGGTGCAAGCCTGGATGGCATCTCGACGGTGGGTGCACGATCATGAACAGAAGCTGCTGGCTCTCCCAACCTTCGGGGGCAGGCAGGGGGTGTTGGCCTTGAGCACAGTGATCGGTGGAGCCGGAGCGCTTGCCCATCATGCGGAAACGCTGGAGCGACCAGCCAGCGTCCGCACGAGGGGTGATGGTGTCCGCTCGTCCCTTCGCCGCCACCGCACCGTCGCCCTGGCGGTCGCTGCTGCCTTCACGGTGCTCGTGGGCGCGCTCTTTCCCTTTTGGGACGGGTCGGCCGGCTTCGTTGATGAGACGGTCCAGGCGCGAGTGGTCCCGACCGTAGCGACTGCCCCCGTCGCCCCCACGGCTTCCCCGCTCCACACCCGGGCGGTCGGCGATCTCGTCGAGGTCCGAGTCGCGGACCAGACGGTTACAGGCCCACTCCTCGATGCCTCTCCCGCTGCGATGCGCTTCATCCTCGAGCAGCTGGCCGGGGGAGTCCCCCCCGGCAGCGTGGCTGCCGCAGCCACCGGTCAACCCGTTGGCCTGGCAGGCGCCGATGCCGCCGCAGCTGCTGTTTGGGTCCCCCCGGTCATTGGCACCGCTGCTGTCCTGGCGGTCGCCATCGAGGCGCTCCCCCATCCGACATCGCTCACGGTCGTCGTTGGCGGCGAGTCGACCACCCTCGCGACGCGACGCACCACGGTCGAGGACGTGCTTGCGGACTTCGGATTTGTGCTCGGCGAATACGATCGCCTCTCCCACGGCTTCGGTGACGCGCTCACCGAGGGCATGGAGATCACCGTCGTGCTCGTGGAGAAGGTGGTCGAGGAGTACAGCCAATACACGGAGCCCGGCACCGTCATCCGCGACGATCACACGCTCGCACCCCGTGAGGAGCGGATCATCGAAGGCACGCCCGGCGAGGTCCGCGTGTTTGAAGAGGTCACGTTCGAGAATGGCGTGGAGGTGGCGCGGGCGATCCAGTCCAGCGCGGTCGTCAGCTATCCCATCTCCAGCGTGCTGCTGCGTGGACCCGCCAACCGGGATGGCTCTCCTGTCGTCGTCGACGACTACGACGGGCCGTACACCCAGAAGCTGCGGATGTGGTCGACCTGGTACAACGCCACCCACGGCGGCAAGTTGCCCGACCACCCTGCCTACGGCATCACGGCCAGCGGTATTCCGCTCAGGTATGGCATCTGCGCCGTCGACCCCGACGTCATTCCCCTCGGCACCAACCTCTACGTCGTGGGGTACGGCGAGTGCCTCGCCGCCGATACCGGCGGAGCCATCAACGGGCTCGATATCGACCTCGGCTACCCCGAAGGCCACGCCCCCAACCCGTGGCACACCGGGTACGTCTACGTCTACATAATCGACTAGACGTTCTCGACTGAAGATCGGTCGGGAGCCTACCATCCTGCAATGGCCCCGAAGTCAGCGGCCCAGAAGTCGATGGCCCGCAAGTCCCGTGGGCTGCGCGCCCGCAAGGCGCTCGGCCAGCACTTCCTCGTCGATAGCGGCGTGCTGGGCGATATCGTCGCCGCCGTGCGCGTGCCGCCTGGCGGCATCCTGCTCGAAATCGGCGCCGGCACGGGCCAGCTCACTGCCGCCCTCCTCGACGCCGGCCACGACGTCATCGCGCTGGAGATCGAGCCACGCCTGCTCGCCCACCTCCGCGATCGGTTCGCCGGGCGCGACCGCCTGCGCGTCGTGGAGGGCGACGCGCGCACCATCGACCTCACCGGGGTGATCGATGCGGAACGCCCCTTCAGCGTCGTCGGCAACCTGCCCTACTTCGCGGCGAATCCGATCGTGCGCCACCTGCTGGAAGGGGCGCCGCTCCCCGCTGAACTGGTGATCATGGTGCAGCGCGAAGTCGCCCGGGAGATGACCGCCACCGTCCGGCGTTCGCTGCTCGGCATCTCCGTGCAGAACTACGCCACGCCGGAGCCGCTCTTCGACGTGCCCCCCAACGCCTTCGACCCGCCTCCCGCCGTTCACTCGGCGGTCGTGCGCCTTACCCTGCGCGAGACGCCGCTCGTACCGCCTGACCGCACCGAGGCCTTCTTCGCGCTCGTCTCGGGGACCTTCCGCAACCCGCGCAAGCAGATCCACAACGCCCTCGCCCGCATCCCCGGCCGCAATCCCGATGCAGTCCACCCCGCGCTCGAAGCAGCCGCCATCAACCCCACCCGTCGCCCCGAGACGCTCGCCATCGACGAATGGGTCGCGCTCCTGGACGCGCTGGAGGCCATTGAAGCCCTGGAAGCCCAGGAGACCCTCGAAGCGGCGCCCCATGCCTGACGAGCTCACCGCACTCGCGCCCGCCAAGATCAACCTCACGCTCGAGGTCGGCCCCCCGCGTCCCGACTCGTACCACGACCTCACTAGCATCCTGCAGACGCTCGCGCTGAGCGACGAAGTCACGCTTCACCCGGCAGCCGCGCCTTCGATGGCGATCAGCGGTCCCTTTGCCGCGGGCACGCCTGCCGACGCCAGCAACCTCGCCTGGCGTGCCGTCGATGCGCTCGCCGAGGTCCTTGGGCGGACACTCGAGCCGTTCCGTATCAGCATCGTGAAGCGCATCCCCGCCGCCGGCGGGCTGGGTGGCGGGGCGTCCGATGCGGCCACGGTTCTGCGCTTGCTGGCGCGTCGCTGGCCCGATGTGGGAGAGGACGCCCTCGCCGCCGCCGCGGCCGCCGTGGGCAGCGATGAGCCGTTCCTCATCGCAGGCGGCACCGCCATGGCGGAGGGACGGGGTGAACGCGTCGCTCCCCTGCCCGACCTGCCTCCGCACGGTGTTGTCCTCTTCATCCCGCCCGACACGCTCCCCAACAAGACCGCCACCCTCTTCCGCGCGCTCGATGGGGATGGCTGCGCCGACGACGGCGCCGTCAGTCGGGCGCTGGCGGCACGCCTCCCCGTGAGCGTGACCGGCGCGGACCTCTTCAACAGCTTCGAGCGCGTCGCGTTCGACTGCTTCCCCGGGCTCGCCGCCCTCTGGGAGCAGATCGAAGCGCGCACGGGCGAAACCATCCGTCTGGCCGGCGCAGGCCCCACGCTTTTCTGGATCGGCCCACCCGGGGACGCGGCTGCGGTGCGCGAGGCTGCCCGCGGGCTCGACTGTGTGGCCATCGCCACCACGACGGCCGGTTCGCTGTGGAGGCGCTGATCGCCGGGGGCATCGCCGGTTACGTCATGGCCATGCTCACGAGCGTGGCCGTCGCGTGGCTCATCTTCCGCGCCCGTGATGAGGAGATCGTCGAGCACTGGGTGGCGCGCGACGTCTCCGGACCGGTCCTGCTCATCCCCATCCTCACCGGCTCGGTGCTGGCCTGGGTCTTCATCGGGCTCGTCGCTGCCATCATCTACGAGGTGGGCGACCTTGGCGCCCGGCCCGATGGCCTTGGCAGCCCGAGCGCGGCCTTCACCATCGGCGCCGTGCTCTTCTCCCTGGCGCCCGCGCTGCTGCTGGGCATCATCTGGACGCGGCTCTGGTGGCTGTGGGCCGCGCTCGCCCTCCCCTGCCTCGCGCTCTTCGGCTGGCTGCTCCCCCACCTCGCGGGCCGATAAGCCGCAGGTCGATAAGATAGAGGGCGCTCGTGCACGCAGGCACGAGCCGGGAGGCGTCTGTGTCGGGCACCATCGTCGATATGCACCTGCACACCACCCGTGGCGCCTCCGACTCCATGCTCGCCCCCGAAGACCTGATTGCCGAGGCCAATCGCATCGGCCTCACAGGCGTCAACATCACCGAGCACGACCGCATGTGGGAGTCGTGGGACCTCGGGCCCTTCCGCAAGGCCCACCCCGACGTCTTCATCTCCAACGGCATGGAAGTCTCCACCGATATGGGGCACGTTCTGGCGGTTGGGTTGCGTGGCTACGAAGGCGGCATCCGTCGCCTGGAGCGCTTGCGGGAGGTCGCCGATGAGCAAGGCGCCTACCTCATCGTGGCGCACCCCTTCCGCCACTTCTTCGACCCTGTGCACTTCAAGCGGCAGGGCAAGAAGCCCTTCACCCTCACCCCCGAAGAGGCTGCGAAGCTTCCGGTCTTCCAGCTGGTCGATGCGATCGAGGTGCTCAACGGCTGCAACACGCCCCGCGAGAACTACTTCGCCCTGCAGGTCGCGAAGACCATGGGCAAGCCGGGCACGGGCGGCTCCGACGCCCACTCCAACCAGGGCATCGGCTACTTCAGCACCCGCTACGACGAAGTAGTGGAGAGCCCCGAGCACTTCCTGCAACTCCTCCACCGCGGCGCCTTCCACCCGGTGCGCGGCCTGCCCCAGGGCGAAGTGGAGAACTTCTGGGACGCGCCCCCGCCCGAGGTCGAGGAGCCCGCGAATGAGTGAGCGTGTGCGCTGGGAGTACGCCCGCGTCGTCGTCACCGGACAGGGACAGCCCATCGTCGCCAACTTCAGCCACAGTCCTGACGATGACCGCGAGTACGCCGAGAACGACCTCGCCGACGCCCTCCGCGACCTCGGCGATGCAGGCTGGGAGATGGTCTCCGACGCGCGCGTCGAGAACTGGATTGGCCCCACCCTCCTCTTCCGCGAAATGCTCTACTTCAAACGTCCCCAGGCGCCCGCCTCGTGAGCGATCAGCCACAGGAGAAGCCGTTCGAAGGCATCACCGTGCTCGAATTCGGGCAGTTCGTGGCTGTCCCCTACGGCGCCCAGCTGCTCGCCGACGGCGGCGCCCGCGTCATCAAGATTGAGCCGCTCGAAGGCGAGGCCGCCCGCCACACGGGCTACCGCTGGGGCGACGTCACCCGCCACTTCCTATCCCGCAACCGGGGCACCCACTCCCTCCCCCTCTCCCTCCGCCACGAACGGGCCCCCGCCATCCTCGATGCCCTGCTCGCGCAGAGCGACGTCGTCCTCACCAACCTGCGCCCCGGGCTCGCCGCCGACTTCGGGCTCGACTACGAGAGCCTCGCCGAGCGATACCCGCGCATCATCGTGGGCAACGTCAGTGCCTTTGGGGAGAAGGGGCCCGATGCGGGCCTGCCGGGCATGGATCAGGTGGTGCAGGCCTACAGCGGGCTCATGGCCATGAACGGCGGCATGCTCGACGGCCGCCCCCGCGCCGACGGCTCCCCCATCTCCGACTTCATGTGCGCGGCCCTGCTCGCCTACGGCGTCTCTGCGGCGCTCTACCGACGCACGCGCACCGGTCGCGGCGGCCGCGTCGATACCTCGCTGCTCATGTCCGCGCTCATCCTGCAGAGCAACCTCATGATCCGCGTCGACGACGGTGATGCCGCCAACCACGCCAACTACCTCGCCTGGCTGGAAGAATCGCGCGCGGGCGGCATGCCGTACGCCGAGCAGGCCGAGCGCATGCCCAGCCCCCGCTCACCGCGCCTGACCAGCCTCTACTACCGCACCTTCACCACCCGCGACTCGGCCATCGCCATCGCCTGCCCGAGCGCCGGGCTGCGCCGCCGCCTCCTCGACGTCACCGGTCTGCACGACCCCGCCCTCGACTCCTCCCTCCCTGAAGCGCAGCGCCACGCGCTCGATGCCGACCTGCAGCAGCAGTTCGAAGCGCGCTTCGCCTCCGAGACGACCGAACACTGGGAACGACTCCTGCGCGAAAACGGCATCCCCGTCTCCCGCGTGCGCTTCCCCACCGAGCTCATCGACAACGAGCAGACCGCCGCCAACGACCTCTTCATCACGCACGACCACCCCGAATCGGGCCCCTTCACCGTGCTCGCGAACGCGCTCGACCTCGATGCTGATGGCTTCGCGCCCGCACCCTTCCCCGCCGCCTTCCGCTCCGAGACGCGCGACATCCTCGCTGCCGCCGGCCTCTCCCCCGAAGCGATCGAGGACGCCATCGCCAGCGGCGCCGTCGCCGCCGACCCACCCGACCCTGCCTGAGCCTTCCCGAAGCGCGCGCTAGCGGCGCTGCGCCCACTCTTTCGCCCACTCTTTCGCGTGGTACGTGATGATGATGTCCGCCCCTGCGCGACGAATCGACGTGAGCGTCTCGTCGATGGCACGGGTCTCGTCGATCCAGCCGTTCGCCGCCGCCGCCTTGAGCATGCTGTACTCGCCGCTCACGTTGTAGGCGGCCACGGGCACGTCCACCGCCTCCCGCACCGAGCGCAGCACGTCGAGATACGGCAGCGCGGGCTTCACCATGACCATATCCGCCCCCTCCTCGATATCCGTGAGCGACTCGTCGCGGGCCATGCGCGCGTTCGCCGGGTCCATCTGATAGCCGCGTCGGTCGCCGAAAGCGGGGGCGCTGTCCGCCGCCTCGCGGAAGGGCCCGTAGAAGGCGCTGGCGAACTTCGCCGCGTAGGAGAGGATGGCCGTGTCGCTCTGGCCCGAGCCGTCCAGCGCCTCGCGGATGGCGGCCACGCGACCGTCCATCATGTCGCTCGGCGCGACGATGTCGCAGCCCGCGTCCGCGAGGCTCACCGCCATGTCCGCCAGCAGCGGCAGGCTCGCGTCGTTCTCCACCTCGCCGTCATCGCCGAGCACGCCGCAGTGCCCGTGGCTTGTGTACTCGCACAGGCAGACATCGCCGATCACCATCAGCTCGGGAAGCGCGTCCTTCAGCTGGCGCGTCGCCTCCTGCGCGACGCCGTCGTCGTCGTAGCCCCCCGAGCCGCGCTCATCCTTGCTGGCGGGGATGCCGAAGAGCAGCACCGCAGGCACGCCCGCAGCCTGAAGCTCCCGCCCCTCCTCCACCAGCGCCTCCAGCCCCAGACGCGACTGCCCTGGCATCGCCTCGATGGGCGCCCGCCCCTGCAACCCTTCCTCGACGAACAGCGGCGCGACCAGGTGCGCCGGCGTCAGCTCCGTCTCACGGACGAGCCCACGCATCGCCGCCGAACGCCGCAGCCGCCGATGCCGCCGAAACTCCAACCCTTCCATCACGCGCCCTCCGCCTTGAGGTTGACTTGGACGCCGCTACGCCCCTAGACGGCGCACTCGCCCTCGCCGCGCTCGAGCACGTAGAGCTCGAACTTCGTCCAGTCGATGAACATCTGGCGGTTGTCGTCGGAGAACTCGCCGGGGATGGTCAGGTCCTGCACCGCTTCCTCGAAGGGGACCTTGCCCACGCGGTCGAAGTAGTCGTTGAAGGCTTCGCCGTCCTGGCGCTCGCGCTGGTAGAGCTCGATCCAGCGCTGCACGGCGTCGGGCGTGCGCTTGGCGGGGAGACGCAGCTTGAGCTGCGTGCCGACGCGAATCTTGCCGTTCCCTTCCTCGTAGCCGCCCCCGATGAAGGCGTGGTAGGCGGGCAGCTGGTGGCCTTCTACCTTCATCGCGGCGCCGTGGAAGCCGATGTTGCCGAGGTGGTGTTGCCCGCAGCTGTTGGGGCAGCCGCTCATCTTGATGTGCAGGCCGGCCGTCTCTGGGTCGGTCATGGCCAGATCGGTGACGCGCTCCTGGATGGCGCGATTGAGCCCCATCGAACTCGTGATGCCGAGCTTGCAGCTGTCCGTCCCCGGGCAGCTGACCACGTCCGTCACGCTGTTCGCCCCCGCTTCTGCGAGGTCGAGCGCGACCAGTCGTGCGTACACCTTGTACAGGCTCTCGTCGCGCACCCAGCGCAGCACCATGTTCTGCTGCACGGTCGTACGGGCGTTGCCGCCGCAGTACTCGCGCATGATGTCGGCGATGCCGTGGAACTGGTCAGGCGTGAGGTCGCCGCGCGTGATCTTGATCTCGACGGTGCTGAATCCCTGCTGCTTCTGCGCCTTCACGTTGGAAGCGACGAACTGGGTGAACGCGGCCGCGTCGTCTCCCGGCTGCGCGTAGGAGTCGCGCCGCGCGGGCGCGCGCTCCTCTTCGTTGTCGAGGAAGAGCAGGCGGTCGGGGCTGAAGTCGCGGTCGGCCCAGGGCTGGGCCAGCTCGTCGTCCACCATCTCGAGGAAGCGGTCCGCCCCGATACGGTCGATGAGCACCTTGATGCGCGCCATGGCGCGATTCTTCCGCAGCATGTCCGCTGCGTTGAAGATGCGGACGACGGCTTCGCTCACCTTCAGGTACTCGTCCAGTGAGACGAACTCGCGCACCACGATCGCCTCACGCGGCATGATCGCGAGCCCACCGCCGCAGACCATCTTGAAGCCCTGCACCCCGTCCTGGATGCGCGGGATGAAGCCGAGGTCGTGCATGCCCGTAATGGCGACGTCGCGGTCGTCGGCGCTGAAGGCGACCTTGAACTTGCGCGGCAGCAGCTGGGTGAGTGGGTTGCGCAGCCAGAAGCGTGCGAAGGCGCCCGCGTAGGGCGTCACGTCGAAGAGTTCACCATCAGTCACGCCCGCCCACGGGTCCGCAGTGACGTTGCGGACGGTGTTGCCGCAGGCCTCGCGCGTGGAGAGCCCCGTCTTCGCGAGCAGCCGCAGCGCCTCGGGCATGCGGGCGAGAGGGATGTGGTGGAACTGGAAGTTCTGGCGCGTGGTGATGTGTCCCTTGCGCAGCGGTGCGAACCGCTCCGCCATCTCCCCGAAGGCGTCCATCTGCTCGGGCGTGACCCCGCCGAAGGGAAGCTTCACGCGCGTCATCTGCACGTTCGCCTGGCGCTGGCCGTAGACGCCCTGCTTCAGCCGGTAGCCCTGGAAAACGGCCTCATCGGCGTAGCCGCCCGCGAGAAAGCGCGTCGCTTCGGTATCGAAGTCATCGAGCTCTTCGGTGAGAATGGGGAGCACCTGGCCGGGGGCATTGGTCTGGACGATGGTCTCGACTGCGCGCATGGACGCTGTCCTTTCGTGGCTTCGTAGCTTGGGGGGCAGTGGGTCGCTTGGTCTCCTGCGACTGTAGCACACGCACCGCTCTCACCATTGCCCGCAAGGGCGGGTTGTTGATAATGTTGACCGAAGAACTCAGCTTTGTGCGGAGTGGCTTGCTGTGTCCCTCACCACCGCCCTCGACGACACCGCCCTGAAGGCGCTCAACGAGCGTTTCGAGGCCGAAAGCCCCGATCAGATCGTGCGCTGGGCCGTCGACACCTTCGGCGATGGCCTCTCCGTGGGCGCCAGCTTCGGCGGCCCCAGCGGCATGGCCATCCTGCATATGGCCGCCAGCCTCAAGCCCGACGTCCACGTCTTCGTGCTCGATACCGGCTACCTCTTCGAGGAGACCCACCAGACGCGCAAGCGCGCCACCGACGCCCTCGGCCTCACCAACGTGCAGGTCTACAGCCCGAAGCTCTCGCACGAAGAGCAGGCTGACGAGTACGGCTCCGCTCTCTGGATGCGCGACCCCGACCGCTGCTGCGACCTGCGCAAGGTCGAGCCCAACCACCGCGCCCTCGAAGGCAAGACCGCCTGGATCGCCGGCCTCCGCCGCGACCAGTCCGAAGGCCGCTCCGACGTGCCCATCGTCGCCTGGAACACCAGGTTCGATCTCGTCAAGATCAACCCGCTGGCGCGCTGGAGCGAAAAGGACACCTGGGATTACCTTCTCAAGCACGAGGTTCCCTACAACCCGCTGCTCGACCAGGGCTTCGTCAGCATCGGTTGCTTCAACTGCACCGTGCCCGGCAAGCAGGGTCGTCAGGGTCGCTGGGAGGGCTTCGAGAAGGACGAATGCGGGCTGCACACCTGAGCCGGCGCGGTCATCCCACCGGCTCGCTGTCTGGACGCGATCTGTCTCTGCGCCACAAAGGCGCCATCACCGGTACAGGAAATCACAGGGAGAACACCCATACATGCTGCTGGAGTATCGCCAATGAGTGATCAGGGCTTCGTCATCTGGTTCACGGGACTCTCGGGTTCCGGCAAAAGCACACTGGCCGAGGCGCTCGCGCCCGCCCTCCGCGAACGCGGCCGCAAGGTCGAGATTCTCGACGGAGACATCGTGCGTACGAATCTCTCCAAGGGCCTCGGGTTCAGCAAGGAAGACCGCGACACCAACATCCGTCGCATCGGCTTCGTTGCCAGCCTGCTCGCCCGCAACGGGGTCGGCGTCATCACCGCCGCCATCTCCCCCTACCGCGAGATTCGCGACGAGAACCGCGCCCTCACCGAGGGCGACGGCGCCGTCTTCATCGAAGTGCACGCCGCGGCCACGGTCGAGCAGTGCGAGGCGCGCGACGTGAAGGGCCTCTACGCGAAGGCGCGCGCCGGCGAGATCAAGGGCTTCACCGGCATCGACGATCCGTACGAAGAGCCCGCCTCGCCCGAAGTGCGTTGCGAAACGGGCCTCGATGCCCCCGCCACCAGCCTGCAGCAGATCATCGACCACCTCGAGGCCCGCGGCCTCATTGGGGAGGCCCGCTCATGAGCGCTCTCGGCGAACCGTACGGCGGCGACCTGGTCGACCTCCTCGTGGTTGGCGACGAGCGTGAAGATATCGGACGCGAGGTCGCGAACCTGCCCTCCATCCAGCTTGATTCGCGCCACCTCGCCGATTTCGAGCTCCTCACGAACGGCGCCTTTAGCCCCCTCACGGGCTTCATGGGCGAAGCCGACTACCACTCCGTCGTCGAGAACATGACGCTGACGAGCGGCCTGCCCTGGTCGATGCCCGTCACCCTCTCCGTGCCCGAGTCCCGCGCTGGCGAGCTCTCGCCCGGCGTGCGCGCCGTGCTGCGCGACGACGACGGCTTCCCCCTCGGCGTGATCGACATCGAAGTGGCCTACCGGCGCGACAAGACCCGTCTGGCCGAGCAGGTCTACCGCACCACCGACGAGGCGCACCCCGGCGTGGCCGCTGTCTACGCGTCGGGCGACCTCGTGCTGGGCGGTCCTGTGACGGCCCTGCGCCTGCCCGACCACGGCAACTTCCCCGACCACCGCCTCACCCCCGCCCAGACGCGCGCCGCCTTCGCCGAGCGCGGCTGGCGCACGGTTGTCGGCTTCCAGACGCGCAACCCCATCCACCGCGCGCACGAGTACCTCATCAAGGTCGCGCTTGAAGGTGTCGATGGCGCCCTCATCCATCCGCTCGTGGGCGATACGAAGGACGACGACATCCCCGCTGACGTGCGCATGCAGTGCTACGAGGTGCTGCTTGACCGCTACTTCCCCGAGGATCGCGTGCAGCTCTCGGTGCTGCCCGCGGCCATGCGCTACGCCGGCCCGCGCGAGGCCATCTTCCACGCCATCATGCGCAAGAACTACGGCTGCACCCACTTCATCGTGGGGCGCGACCACGCCGGCGTGGGCAACTACTACGGCACCTACGACGCCCAGCGCATCTTCGACGAGATCGACCTCGACGCCCTCGGCATCCAGCCGCTCTTCTTCGAGCACGCCTTCTGGTGCCTGCGCAGCGGCGCCATGGCGACGACGAAGACCAGCCCCGCCACGCCTGAGGAGCGGCTGTTCCTCTCCGGTACGAAGGTGCGCGAGATGTTGGCCAACGGCGAAGACCTGCCAGTGGAGTTCACCCGCCCGGAAGTCGCCGCTGTTCTGATGGAGAGCGCCCGGAGCGGCTGACGTGGAAGGGCGGGCGCATCCGGTCGCGCAAGACGACCCGCCCGCTCACCGCGGCGCCCGTTGGGTTCGGCTGGCGGTGCTCATGCGCGTGGGCATCGCCCTCGTCGGGCTGGTGCTCTTCGCCCTCGCCCTCGAAATCACCCGCTCGGGCGCCGGCTCGCTGGCGACCCTGCTCACCGATATCAACGCGGAAGGCGTCGCCAACAGCCTCGGCTTCGGCTGGCTCTTCACCTATATCGCGCTAAGCGGCTCTCCCGTCGCCGCCATCGGCCTCACCCTCCTCTCCGAAGGCGTCTTCACCGAGACGGAAAGCTTCGCGGTGATTGCGGGGTCGCGCCTGGGGGCGTCGTTCATTGTGCTCGCGGTGGGCTTTCTCGCCTTCCGCTTCGGGCGGCGCAGCGGCGACGGCATCGCCATCGGCATCATCGCCATGCTGGTCACCTTCACCACGCAGGGCCCGGCGGTGGCGCTCGGCTTTCTCGCGCTCCACAAGGGCTGGCTTGATGGCGTTCAGCCGTCAGCCCCCGATGCGCTCCTGCAAGGCACCGACGCCGCCTTCGGCCCCATCGTCGACGGGCTCGATGCCGCCCTGCCGGGCCTGCTGGTGTTCGTGGTGGGCGCGGCGGTGCTGCTCCTCGCCTTCGCCGTCTTCGAACGCGCCCTGCCTCGCCTCGAGGGCGAAGTGGAAGGCATCCGTCGCCGCCTCGAGATCCTCAACCGGCGCCCGTTGATGTTCCTGCTGGGCGTGCTCGTCACCCTCACCACGCTCAGCGTGGCCGTCTCGCTGACGGTGCTCGTGCCGCTGGCGCTCCGTGGCTACGTGCGACGCGAGCACATCATCCCCTACGTGCTGGGCGCGAACATCGCCACGCTGGTCGATACGCTCGCCGCCAGCATCCTCGTCGGCGGGGAAGCGGCTGTAGCCGTCGTCCTCGCGCAGGCCGCTTCGATTGCGGTCGTGGGGGCGATCGCGCTCACGCTCGTCTACCACCCCTACCGCACCGCCATCCTCAGGAGCGAACGCTGGATCGCCGCCCGCCCCCGCCGTCTCGCCGGCTTCCTGGGCCTCATCGTGGCGGTGCCCGTGATCCTGCTGGTGGTCTAGCGCCCCATCGTCGCCAGAATGGCGACCGTTTCCGCGACGCTGACGCGCCCCGGCGCGCCGCCAAGATGCACGCTCACCACAAACCGCTCCCGCACGCCCACTACGGCGTAGCGAACCGTCCCGTCCGCCCCCTCCAGCTGGAACGCGCGCACGCCTTCCTTTTCCCCTTCCCCTGTGTCCGCCGCCACTTCCTGGACCGTTGTGCCCGCATCGAGGGCGATGCCTGCCACGGTGACGCTGAGCCAGTCGCGCTCAGCCTGCAGCTCCCGCACGAAGCGTGACGCCGCCTCGTCATCGTTGAACGCAATCACCTGGCAGACGATTTCGGGCGCCACGTCGTCCTCGAGGGCGTCGCGACGCTCCTTCCAGAAGGAGAAGTAGCCTCCCTCGACGCCCGCCCGTTCGAGCGCCGCCGCCCCTGTCTCGCGCCCGAGCTCGCTCGGTGAGAGGTTGCCGAAGGTGAGCCGCTCGAACGCGTCAGGAAGCGCGTCCTGCTGGCAGGAGCGGTCCGCGAGCAGCTCCGGTCCGTTTCCCGAGCAGCCCGTAAGCAGCGTCAGTGCGAGCGCGAGCGCGCCCAATGCGACGAGGAAGCCCGTCGCGCTAGTCGATGTCGAGCGGCGGATCCGGATCAGGGCCGATCAGTCCGTGTTTGGTCGAATAGCGCTCCACCGCCACGATGAGCGCGAGGAAGGGGATGAAGCCGATGAGCGATCCCAGCCCCCAGAACCAGAACCCCCCGATGCAGAACAGGATTCCCGCCGCGGCGAAGAACGACATCCCGATAATCGAGAGGATGCGGCCCGCCACCACGTACGGCGAAATGGGCGCCTTCAGCATGATTCGTCTGCCCGCCGCTCGCTCACGACTGCCATAGCCTCCATTCTCGCGCGCGTCGGGAGCGTGGGCCAGCCACCCCCGCTCGCCTAGCCGAACGCGTACCAGGCGAACCCCATCGCGCTCAGTCCGATCACGATCCAGGCCGCGATTGAGAGCGCCGCCGCTGCGTCCTCTTCCGTGTCCCGCTTCATCCACGCCCACACGAAGAGCGGCAGGAACAGCAGCCCGATGAGCAACGACACGCAACCAGTCTAGCGCCAGCGCTTGCCCTCGCGATCGAGCGGCGGAGCGGCGCCGCTGCCCACCGCCCTGCGCTGGATTCCGTGCGCCGGGACGGGGCGCGCTACGCGCTCGCGCGGTAGAGTGCCCTTCACACCCCCGGAGGTCGCTGCTGTGGAGTTCTGCCGCTACGAGAAGAAGGACCGCGTCGCCTACATCACCATCACCCGCCCGGAGGTGATGAACTCGCTGCACGTCTACGCCAACCTCGAACTGCACGACGTCTGGGAGGACTTCGCCGCGGACGACGACCTCTGGGTGGCCGTCTTCACGGGCGAAGGAGGGCGCGCCTTCAGCGCCGGCAACGACCTCAAGTTCACGGCCGAAATGTCCCGCCTGCCCGCCTCCGAGCGCCCCAACGCGCGCTGGCCCGAGTCGGGCTTTGGCGGCATCACCAGCCGCTACGACCTCTACAAGCCCATCATCGCGCGGGTGAACGGCTACGCCCTGGGCGGCGGCTTCGAGATGGCTCTCGCCTGCGACATCGTCGTCGCCGCCGAGCACGCCCGCTTCGGGCTCACGGAACCGAAAGTGGGGCTCATCGCCGGGGCGAACGGCGTGCACCGCCTGCCGCGCCAGGGCCCGCTCAAGGCGGTCATGGGCCACATGCTCACGGGCCGCCACATGACGGCCCAACGCGCCTACGAGCTCGGCCTCGTGAACGAAGTCGTGCCCGCGGAGGGGCTCGACGAAGCCGTCGACCGCTGGGTGAGCGACATCCTCAGCTGTGCGCCCCTCTCCGTGCGCTCCACCAAGGAGACGGCCCTGCGCGGGCTGGAGATGTCCCTCCCTGACGCCGCCCAGACCGTCTTCCGCTGGGAGATGCGTCGTCGTCAGTCCCCTGACTCCGTCGAGGGGCCGCGCGCCTTCGCGGAGAAGCGCGACCCGGACTGGACCGGCTCCTGGAGGTAACCCGCCACAGCAGCCACGCCGCATGATCGGTCAGCCGCATGGCCGGAGGTGAGCGTGTGCCCGGCGAGGGCGTCCACGTAATCGCAGCACATCACGGCTCGGCCCTCGACCGGCTGCTCGCCTCGCTCCGTTACGCGCAGTTCCGCTGGCTCTACATCAGCAACGTCGCCTTCATGTTCGCCATGATGAGCCAGTTCCTCGTGCGCTCGGTCCTCGCCTACGACCTGACCGACAACAACGCCTTCGCCCTCGGCATCGTCAGCTTCGTCGTGGCGCTGCCCATGTGCGTTGTGGCGCCCCTTGGCGGGGCCGTCGCGGACCGTGTCGACCGTCGCAAGCTCATCCTCCTCGTACAGACGGGCGTGATTCTCGACGAAGTGATCGTCTTCGTCCTGCTCTTCACCGATCAGCTTGGGTTCATCCATCTGCTGGTGCTGACGGGCGTGCTGGGCGCGCTCTTCCCCTTCATGATGCCCGCGCGCCAGGCCATCGTCGCCAACGTCGTGGGGCGTGAGGGGCTGGGCAACGCCATGGCCCTGCAGATGGGCGGGATGAACTTCGCCCGTATCGTCGGCCCTGCCATCGCGGGCCTGCTCATCGCTGTGGTGGGCATCCTCAGCACCTATGGGGTCGCGCTCGTCCTGTACGGCGTCGGGCTCTTCTTCATGTTGCGGGTGCGCCCCTCCTTCCCCGATCGCGCAGAAGAGCGGCGCTCCATCCTGGGCGACATCGTCGATGGCCTGCGCTACGTCTGGCAGCACCCGCCGGTGCGCGTGCTGCTCATCTTCGGACTCGTGCCGACCTTCCTTGCGATGCCCTTCCAGACGCTGCTCGTGGTCTTCGCCCTCGACGTCTGGAACGTGGGCGAATCAGGGCTCGGCGTGCTCAACGCAGTCGCCGGCATTGGCGGGCTTGTGGGGTCGGTCTATGTGGCGTGGGACGCGGAATCGCACCAGCGCCTGCGCCGCATGATGGCCAGCATCTTCGCCTTCGGCGCGACGCTCCTGCTCTTCTCCGTGAGCCCCTGGTTCCTGCTCGCCCTGCCCATGATCTTCCTCGCCGATGTCTTCGTGAGCATCTTCATGGTGCTGAACAACACCGCCATCCAGGTGCTCATCCCCGACTTCGTGCGTGGCCGCGTGATGAGCCTGCTGATGATGTCCTTCGGCCTGACGCCCCTCGGCACCCTGCCTGCGAGCTGGTTCGCCGAGGAGTTCGGCGCGCCCGCGGCGGTCGCCCTCGCCTCCGTGCTCATGCTCATCGTGGCGGCCGCCTTCTTCGCGCTCAGTCCCGCCCTGCGCCGCCTGGACGTCAATACGCGCGAGGCCCAGCTGGAGTTCGGGGACGAAGGACGTCGCGGCGGTCGCCCCGAGTTCACCTCCGCCGCGAAGTGACGTAGCGACGACGCCGCCGCCGGACACGCGGAGCCGTCAGAGCGGCTCGCTCGGAGGGGGAAGGTGGTGCTGAGGCCCAGAATCGAACTGGGGACACCTGCGTTTTCAGCGCAGTGCTCTACCAACTGAGCTACCTCAGCGTGTTGGTCATCGTAGGAAGCGCGCTCGCGAGGGGCAAGGCGGCCCCTGCGTTCAGCCTTCCTGCAGGCCTGCGGCCACCTCCGCCAGCGGCACGACCTCGCTCTCGTCTGCGTTGCGCCTGCGCAGCTCGATGCCGCCCGCCTTCAGCGATCGCGGACTGACGGTGAGCCGTACGGGCATCCCCAGCAGGTCCGCATCCTTGAACTTCGCCCCGGGGGATTCCTCACGGTCGTCGACGAGCGCTTCCAGGCCCGCTGCTTCCAGCGCGGCCTCCAGGTCGGCCAGCGCCTCCGCCACCTCCGGCTTGTCCCCACCGATGACGACCACATGTGCGTCGAACGGGGCCAGCGAGGCCGGCCAGATGATGCCGTCGTCGTCGTGGTTCGCTTCCAGCACCGCCGCCAGCAGGCGGTCGACGCCGATGCCGTAGCAGCCCATGACCGCGTAGTGACGCTCGCCCTCGCTGTTCAGGTAGCGCACGTCCAGCGCTTCCGCGTAGCTCGTGCCCAGCTTGAAGACGTGACCCAGTTCCATGCCCGAGCGCACCTCCAGCATGCCCTCGCACGCGGTGCAGCCGTGCCCCGCCTCCGCCAGCGCGATGTCCGCCACCGCGCTCGCCTGCCAGTCGCGCCCGTAGTTCACGTTGCGAAGGTGGACGTCGCGCTCGTTGGCCCCGCCGACGAGATTCGTGGCGGTGGTCGCGCTCTCATCCGCGACGACGCAGATGCCTTCCAGCCCCACCGGCGACGCCGACCCCGCCACCAGCCCCGCCCGCGCGACCGCTCCGTCGTCCATCGGTTCCAGCTCGACCGCCTTGAGCAGGTTGCGCAGCTTCGCCTCGTTCACCTCGAGGTCGCCCCGAATGGCGACGAAGACAGGCTTGCCGGCGGTGGCGTAGAACACCGCCTTCACCGTCTGCCGCTCCTCGACGCCGAGGAACTCCGCCAGCCCGGCGATGGTCGTCACGCCGGGTGTCTCCACGCGCTCCAGGGGAGCGGGCTCCTGCGCCACCGGCGGATCGACGCGGAAGACCGCCTTCTCCGCGTTGGCGGCGTAGCCGCAGGCGGAGCAGAGCAGCACCTCGTCCTCGCCGTTCTCGTTCAGGTAGATGAACTCCTGGCTGTCCTTCCCCCCGATCGCCCCAGAGTCGGCCTCGACCGGCAGGGCCGCCACCTCCGCCCGCTCGAAGATGCGCACGTAGGCCTCGAACATCGCGTCGTACGACGCGTCCAGCGTCTCCCAGTCGGGGTCGAAGCTGTAGGCGTCCTTCATGCAGAACTCGCGCAGGCGGATGAGCCCGCCGCGCGGGCGTGGCTCATCGCGGAACTTCTGCTGGAACTGGTAGAGCGTCACCGGCAGGTCGCGGTAGCTCTGCACCTGGGAGGCGGCCAGCGCGCTGATCGCCTCCTCGTGCGTGGGCGCCAGCACGAAGTCGCGATCGCGGCGGTCGCGCAGGCGGTAGAGCACGTTGCCGAACGTCTCCGAGCGTCCCGATTGCTGCCACAGCTCCACCGGCTGCAGGGCGGGAAGGCGCAGCTCCTGCGCCCCTGCCCGATCCATCTCCTCGCGCACCAGCTGCTCCACCTTGCGCATGGCGCGCCAGCCCAGCGGCGTGAAGCAGTAGAGCCCCGCCGCCAGCGGCATCACCAGGCCGGCGCGCAGCAGCAGCTGGTGGCTGGCCAGCTCCGCTTCCGCGGGCGCCGCGCGCAGCGTCTTGAGGAAGAAACGGCTCATGCGGGTCGAAACAGGCATCGCCCTACTCTCCCCGCGCCGCGCCATTCTGGTCAAGCACGACGCGCCCGCTCCAGCTCTGCGCTGTCGAGCAGCAACGTCACGGGTCCATCGTTCACGCTCTCGACCTCCATGTGCGCGCCGAAGCGGCCACGCTCGCAGCGCGCACCCGCCTCCTCGATGGCCGCGCAGAAGCGCTGGTAGAGCGCATCCGCCTGCGTCGGCTCCATCGCGTCCGTAAAGGACGGCCGTCGGCCCCGCCGCACGCTCCCGTAGAGGGTGAACTGGCTCACGCACAGCACCGCCCCTCCTGTCGCCGCCAGGTCGAGGTTCATGCGTCCCTCTCGTCGTCGAAGATGCGCAAGCCCACGAGCTTGCGGGCGAGCGCCACTGCTACCGTTTCGTCATCGCCGTGGGTCACGCCAATCAGCACCAGCAAGCCGCTGTCGATGGCGCCCACGCGCTCACCGTCCACGACCACGCTCGCGCTGGTGACGCGCTGCACAAGCGCCCGCACGTGCTGCTAGTCCTTCGAGGAGCTGCTGCCGGACTTTGCGCTCTTGCCCGAGCCTGATCCCTTGCTCTCGCTCTTGCCTTTGCTCTTGCCGGAGGAGTCGCTGGGGAGGCTCATCGACTTGTCGGTGGATCTGCTGGAGGTGCTCGTCTCCGACTTCTTGCTGTCGTTCACGTAGAAGCCGCTGCCCTTGAAGACGACCGTGGGTGCGTGCAGCACGCGCTTCGCCTTGCCCCGCTTGCAGAAGTCACAGCGGTGGGTGGCGGGCGCGTCGAAGCCTTCGCGACGCTCATAGCTGCGATTGCAGGCTCCGCAGTGGTACTCGTAGGTCGGCACACGAACCTTCCAGAACGGGAAGTTGCTGACGCGTCCCAGTCTAGCAATGGCCTGCGGGGAGTGCTAATCCTCCCTGCAGGCCATTGCGCCCCGGCTGCCGTGCTGCGCGCTCCGCACGACAAACTACAATCGAGGCAGGAGAGGTGCCCGAGCGGCTGAAGGGAACCGTCTTGAAAACGGTCGTGGCCTGAAATCCACCGTGGGTTCGAATCCCACCCTCTCCGCCATCCCACCCCCGCGGTCGTCCCTACCCCGTAGAATCGCGACGCCATGACAACCACCAGCATCGCCGGAACTGCCGCCATCGTGACGGGCGCCGCCCATGGTATCGGCGCGGGCATGGCGCGCGTGCTCGTAGCCGAAGGCGTCTCGCTCGCCCTCTGCGACATCGCCCCCGCCCTCGACGACGTCGCCGCCGAGCTGGAGCGCGATGGCGCCAACGTCATGGCCGCCCATGCTGACGTGAGCGATCCCGACGACGTACGTCGTTTCGTCGATGCCGCTATCGAACGCTTCGGGCGCATCAACACGATGGTCAGCAACGCCGGCATCTGGCGCGCCACCTACCCGCTCGACCCCTGGGAGCAGGCCCTCGACGACTTCGATGCGGTCGTCGGCACCAATCTCAAGGGCGTCTTCTTGTGCGGACGCGCCATCGCCCCCCACATGGCCGAGATGGGCGGCGGCGATATCGTCAACATCGCCACCGATCACATCTGCCCGCCGCCCGGCTGCTCCACCGGTGGCGGCACGCGCATGGACGTATACGACGCCTCCAAGTGGGGCATCAACGGCTTCACTCAGGCTTGGGCGCGTGTGCTCGCGCCCCAGGGCGTGCGCGTGAACGCCTTCTGCATGGACGCCACCGACTCCATGATGATTCGCGGCGCGCTCGGCACGACGCCTCCGCCCGAACTGCTCGAGCAGTGGATGCGTCCCGAGCAGATCGGCCGCCTGCTCGTCGACCTGCTACAGGAAGGGCCCGAAGGGCGCACGGGGGAGAACATCGGCATCTGGCTCAACCACGAGGTCGCTCTGCCGCCGCGCAGCGAGCCGCTCCCCAGCCGTTTCCAGTAGCCCGAGCGAATAGCCCCGGACGAGGAGTTCGGACGCGTCAGGCCCGATTTGATTCGCCCGCCTGGCCCTGGACCAGCGGCTCCGCTGGCGCTGACTCTGGCTCTTCTTCCGCCCCACGCCCCCGACGCTGGCGCAACCAGAAGTAGAGCGCACTCAGGATGACGCCCGCGATCCACACGCCCGCGATGATGATGGTGATGCGCAGGTCGCGCCCGAGGCTGTCGCCCGCCACCACTGCCACAATCGTCGGCGTCAGCATCCCGAGGAAGCTGAACACGAAGAATCGCCAGAAGTGCATCGCCGTCAGCCCCGCGAGGAAGCTGATCCAGTCGAAGTTGACGACCGGCAGCATGCGCGCCCAGAAGATGAGGCGTCCCCCCATGCGCACGGAGAGGGCATCCATCTGTTCTGCTGCCTTGCTGCCCACCAGTTGGGGCAGGTAGCGTCGCCCCAGCCTGCGCGCCACCCAGAAGGCCATGGCCGATCCCCACATCATCCCCGCCATCGAGTACACGCTGCCCAGGACCGGTCCCCAGACCAGCCCCGCCGCGATGAAGATGGGCGCGTTCGGGATGGGGGCGAACAGCACCGAGAACGCCATCACCGCCATGAACGCGATCGGCCCCCACACGCCCCACTGCTCCACCCAGTCCTGGACCGGCTCGGCGTCCAGCTCCAGCGTGAAGTTGAACACCTCCGCCAGGATGAAGTAGGCCGCGACCAACCCCAGGAACACCAGCGCGATGCCCACCAGCACCCGTCGGCGCAGGAGCAGCGGCGTCTCCTCTCCGTCGCGGATGAAATCCGTGATGGATGGGCGCCGCAGCGTTCGTCCCTGTTCCTCCTCAGGCACGTTCCCTGCTCCCCACTCGTTGCAGATGTCCCAGCAGCAGTTCGTTCACCCGCTCCCACACCTCCTGCTGGACGAAGTGTCCCACGCCCGGCAGGTAGTGCAGGTCGAGGTCGTGCACATAGCGCTCTGTGCCCACGGTCAGATCCTTCCCGAGGGCGATGTCTTCCTCACCCCAAATCATCGTCGTGGGCGCGGTGACCTGCGGGACAGGGTCGGGCAGGCGGGCTCGGTTGCGCAGGAGTGCGCGGTACCAGTTGATGCCGCCGCTGAGCCCGTGGGTGCGCCAGCTGTCGAGGTAGAAGGCGCGGTCCCGTCGGCGCCGGGCGCCGGGCGGGATGCCGCGGAAGAGCATCTGCGAAAAGCGTTCATAGCCATCGGCGGCGAGGATGCGCTCAGGCAGCCACGGCAGCTGGAAGAAGGCGATGTACCAGCTCTTGCGCAGCTGTGAGAGGCTTCGCAGCCCTGCCTGGAAGCAGGCGGGATGGGGGATGTTCAGGATCGCGAGCGAACGCACCGCTTCAGGGTGCTGGATGGCCAGCAGCCATGCGATCGCGCCACCCCAGTCGTGCCCGACGATATGGGCGCGCTTCTCCCCCAGCGACGCAATCAGCCCGAGCACGTCGTGCTGCAGCGTGGTGGTGTCGTAGGGGCCGCGCGCTTCCGTTTCGTGGTAGCCGCGCAGGTCGGGAGCAATCACGAGGTAGCCGTCCGCGAGCGTGGGGATCTGCGCGCGCCATGAGTACCAGCACTCGGGAAAACCGTGCAGCAGCACGACCGGCTCGCCCGCTCCCGCCTCCACATAATGCATGCGGATGCCGTTCACCTGCGCATACCGATGCCGCAGCGCAAGCGCCTCGCCAGTCGCACTCATAGCACTATCTTAGGCGATGCCGTGAACGATTCCGGCGGGTGCTGGCGAAACCGCTCCCGCCTCACCCAAAGTTCGCCACGAGATACACGATCGGCACGACGAACACGATCGAATCGAGCCGGTCGAGCAGCCCGCCGTGCCCGGGGAGCAGCCCCGACGAATCCTTGATGTCGGCCTTGCGCTTCATCCAGCTCTCGAACAGGTCCCCGGCCTGTGCGGCCACGCCCAGCCCCAGCCCCAATGCGACCACGACCCCTGTGCTCAGCCCCAGGTCGAACCACGACGTGAGCACGGCCGTCGCGATCAGCCCCCCTGCCAGGCCACCGGCCACGCCTTCCCACGTCTTGCGCGGGCTGATCGCGGGCCACAGTTTGTGTCGCCCGATGAGCGAGCCGGTGGCGTAGGCGCCGGTATCGATGGTGAAGGTGGTGAGGACGAGCATCAGCACCCAGTCCCGCCCCTGGTCGAGGTCCCGCGTGAGCACGATCGTCGAGAAGATGATGCCGGGGTAGATCACGGACCAGCCAAGGATGCGGAGCGGCTTGCGCGGCCCGAAGGCGTTCGTGCGCATGTACCACGCCCCCAGAAAGAGCACCGCCAGCATCGCGCCCGCAAAGAGGAAGCGCTCGTCGGCGTGCACGCCCGCCACGACCACCGCGGGCGCCGCCAGCGGCGGGCCCAGGCGCAGCATGTCGCGGTACGGCTGCTGCGGCAGCAGCCACGCGTGGGTGAACTCCACCGTCGCGCCCAGCGTGATCAGTCCCGCCACGATGGCGAACGGCCAGCCCCCCACGAAGATGATCGCCACCAGCGCGGGCACGCCCACTGCGGCCGTCGCGAGACGCAGGACGAGGTTGCGGGGCACCGGCGTCAGGCTTTCTTGAGCCGGTCGAGGTCTTCGGGCAGCAGCGCGCCAAACTTGCGCTTGCGGCGGCCGTATTCAGCCAGCGCCAGGTCGATGTCCTCGCGTCCGAAATCGGGCCAGTAGGTGGAGGTGAAGTAGAGCTCCGCGTAAGCGCTCTGCCAGAGCAGGAAGTTCGAGATGCGCTGCTCGCCCGCCGTACGGATGACGAAGTCGGGGTCGGGCAGGCCGCCCGTTAGCAGGTGCGTCGCGATGGTCTCTTCGTCGATCTCATCGGCGGGGATGCCCGCCTCGGCGATACGGCGCATGGCGCTCACGATTTCGTCGCGGCTGCCGTAGCTCAGGCAGATGTTCAGCATCAGGCGGTTGTTGCTGCGCGTGGCCTCGACCGCTTCCACGATGCGCTCGGCCAACCGCTCCGGCAGCTGCTCCAGGTGGCCAAAGTGCCGTATGCGCACGTTGTCGCGCTGCATGTTCGCCAGCTCGCGCCGCAGGAAGCGGTCGATCAGTTCGAAGATGATGCTCACTTCGCTCGGCGGACGGCTCCAGTTCTCCGTGGAGAAGGCGAAGATCGTCACGTAGCGCACGTCGTGTTCGGAGCAGCGCTCGATCACGCGCCGGATGTTCTCTGCTCCCGCGCGGTGGCCTGCCGCTCGCGGCAGGCCGCGTTGCGTCGCCCAGCGGCCGTTGCCATCCATGATGATGGCGATGTGGCCGGGCACGCGCCCGCCCGTGAGCGGCGAGATGCGATCGCCGCCCGGATCGGGAAGGGGCGCCGCTTCCGTCCGATGCGCAGACTCAGATCTCAAGCAGCTCCTCCTCCTTGCGCTTCATCGCCTCGTCGATGGTCCCCGTATGCGTATCGGTCAGCTTCTGCAGGTCGTTCTCGTACTGGCGTAGGTCGTCCTGGGTGAGGTCGCCGGCGCGCTCGCCCTTGCGCAAGTCATCGTGGATGTGACGGCGCACGTTGCGCACCGAGACGCGAGCATCCTCGGCCTTCTGATGGACCATGCGCACGTACTCCCGCCGGCGCTCCTCCGTGAGCTGGGGGATGGGCAGGCGGATGAGCTGGCCGTCGATGTTCGGGTTGAGCCCCAGGTCCGACGACTGAATCGCCTTCACCACCGACTGCACGGCGCCGGCATCCCAGACCTGCACCACCAGCAGCCGCGCCTCGGGCGCGTTGATCGTGCCTATCTGGTTGAGCGGCTGGGTCTGGCCGTAGTGCTCCACCTGCAGCCCCTCGATGAGGCTGGGGTGGGCGCGTCCCGTCCGCACCCCGGCAAGTTCGCGATGGAAGGCGGTGACGGCGCCGTCCATGCGCAGCTCTGCGTCCAACAGGATCTCCTCGGGATCGGCCATGGCGCTGCTCTCGTTCTAGCCCGCGTGGGCTGCTTCCGTGTGCGCTTCTGCACTTACCACTGTACCGAGCGGCTCGCCCGTGAGCGCGCGGTAGATGCTGTCCTCCGCGCGCACGTCGAAGACCACGATCGGCAGCTCATGCTCCATGCAGAGGCTCAGGGCGGTGCTGTCCATCACCTGAAGCCGCCGCTGGATCGCCCCCATGTGGCTGAGACGCGCAAAGCGCGTCGCCTGTGGCGAAGTCGCCGGGTCCGCATCGTACACGCCGTCGACGCCGTTCTTCGCCATCAGCAGCGTCTCGCATTCGACCTCGATGGCGCGCAGGGCGGCCGCCGTGTCCGTCGTCATGAAGGGGTTGCCCGTGCCCGAGGCGAAGACCACCACGCGCCCCTTCTGCAGGTGGCGAATGGCTCTCCGGCGGATGTAGGGCTCGGCGATCTGGGCCATCGGCAGGGCGGTCTGCGTGCGCACCTCTGCGCCCGCGTGCTCCAGCGCATCCTGGAGGGCGAGCGCATTCATCATGGTGCTGAGCATGCCGGCGTAGTCGGCGGTGGCGCGATCCATGCCCGCCTCGGCGGCGGCCTGGCCGCGCCAGAAGTTCCCGCCGCCCACGACGACCGCGATCTCGACGCCCTCGTCCGAGGCGCGCACGATCTGGGCCGCCAGGGCCTTGATGGTTGTGGGGTCGATGCCGAACTCGCGGTCGCCCATGAGGGCTTCACCGCTGAGTTTCACCAGTGCGCGCCGGTAGGCCTCGGTCACGCCTCCCCCTTCAGGATCCGAGTTCGAAGCGTGCGAAGCGCCGCACGCGGATGTTCTCTCCTGTTTTCGCCATTGCGTCCTGGACAAGCTCCCCGATCGTCTTGGAGGCGTCCTTCACCCATGGCTGGCTCAGCAGCGCCACCTCTTCATCGGCGCCTTCGAGGTCCGAATCGCTTTCGCGCTCCTCCGCCGAGATGATAGCGGGGCTCATCGCCACCACCTGCATCGCGACTTCGTGCACGAGTGTGCGGAACTCCTCCGTCTTGGCGACGAAGTCCGTCTCGCAGTTCACCTCCACGAGCGCGCCGATGCGCCCGCCCGCGTGGATGTACGTGTCGATGACGCCCTGTCCGGTTTCGCGCTCGGCGCGCTTGGCGGCGGCGGCCAGCCCCCGCTCGCGCAGGATGCCGGCGGCGCGCGTCATGTCGCCGTCGGCCTCTTCCAGCGCGCGCTTTGCGTCCATCACGCCGGCGCCGCTGGCGTCGCGCAACTCTTTCACCATTGCTGTCGAGATACTAGCCAGTGGTCTGCTCCCCTGAAGGCGCTGCCGCGACTGCGGCAGGCGGTGCGTCTGCGGTTGTGTCTGTGTCCGCGGGGGCCTCTGTGGCCTCTGCGGCTTCCGCCGGTTGCTGGTCCTGTTCGGTTGCGAGCTGCGCCATCTCTTCGCTGTAGGCCTCGGCGCCCACGCCCGCCTCGAGCGCTGCGCGCCCTTCGATCGCGCCGTCCGCAATCTTCCCCAGGATGAGCTTGATGGCGCGAATGGCGTCGTCGTTGCTCGGGATCGGGTAGGAGATGGGGTCCGGGTCGCAATTCGTATCGACCAGTGAGACGATGGGAATGCCCAGCCGGTCGCACTCGGCTACCGCGATCGACTCCTTCATCGTATCGATAATGAAGACCGCGCCGGGCAGCCGCTCGAGGTACTTGATGCCGCCGAAGTAGCGGTTCAGCCGCTCGATCTCCTGTGAGATGTCGAGCTGCTCTTTCTTGGCGCGGCGCGCGAACTCGCCACGCTCGGTGCGATCTTCCAGATCGCGCATATGCCTGATGCGCGACTGAATCGTGCGGAAGTTGGTGAGCGTGCCGCCCAGCCATCGGTTGTTGACGTAGGGCAGGCCGGCGCGTTGCGCCTCCAGCTCGACGGTCTCGCGAGCCTGCTTCTTCGTGCCGATGATGAGGACATCGCTGCCACTGGCGACGATGTCGCGCACGAAGTCGATCGCTTCATCCAGGCGTGTGACCGTCTGCTGCAGGTCGATAATGTGAATGCCGTTGCGCTCGGTGAAGATGAACTGCTGCATCTTCGGGTTCCAGCGCCGTGTCTGGTGCCCGAAGTGCACCCCGGCTTCCAGGAGCTGTTTCATCGTGACGGGCGTAACCAAGGGTTCGCCCCTTTCTGCGCGACGCATAGATTTGACACAGCGCGTCAGGCGCCACGCACGCCCGCCAAGAATAGCGGTCAGCGCCCCCTCGAGAAAGCGCGGGCCCCCGGCAGGTCGGTTCGACGTCGAAATCTGCACTGTGAGCGGCTGGCGCACCCCCTGGCACGCGAGCCCGCGACGCGGTATCGTGAGTGGTAAGGAAGGAGGTGATGCGCATGGAAAGCCATTGTTGTAGCCAGCCCCAGCTAGCGCAGGAGGTGATCTCCTCCTAGAAGACGGGTTCGGCTACGAACGGGGCCTGAGCGGTGCAATCGCCGCCAGGCCCCATTTTTTCTTAAGGCTCAACACTGCTCCGCCAGGCCTCCCCCCAACGCGACCTCCGCCCCTGAACGCTATGGCCGACTCCGCCACCTTCGCCGCTGACCGCTTCACCGCTGCCCTGCACACCGCCTCCCTTGGCCGCGACTTCCGGTACGTGCGGGAGACGCCCTCCACCATGGACCTCGCCCGCGCCGCCGCCGCCGAAGGCGCGCCTCACGGCGCCCTCATCCTCGCGGAGATGCAGACGGCGGGACGGGGGCGACGGGGACGCGGCTTCTTCAGCCCGCCCGGTGGCAGCCTCTACTTCACCCTGCTCCTGCGACCCTCGCCCGACCAGTACGTCCGCCTGCCGCTCGCTGTACCGCTGGCCGTCTGCCGCGCCTGCGCGCAGGAGGGCGTCGACGCCCGCATCAAGTGGCCCAACGACATCTGGGTGGGTGAACGAAAGCTGAGCGGCATGCTCATCGATGCCGAGACGGCGGCCGGGGGCCTCGTGGCCTGCGTCGGCATCGGCATCAACGTGAACGCCGACCCCACCGCCGACCCCGAACTACGTGCGACCGCCACCAGCCTCTCCCGTGAGCTCGGGCGCGAAGTCGCCCGTGAGCCGTTCCTGGCGCGCATCTGCGATGAGATGGAGGCGGCGCTCGCCGCCTTGCCGGAAGCGCTCGGCGCCGCCTATCGCGAGGTCAGTGTCGTGCTCGGGCGACGCATCGTCGTTGAGGTCGAGGGCCCGGAGCGGGCGTACGAGGCGCTGGCGGTCGACCTGACCCCCGAGGGCGCGCTCGTCGTCGAACGCGACGACGGCGAGCGCCTCACGGTGCTCGCCGCCGATGTGTCGGTCCGTCCGGGTGAAGGGCAGGGCCGCTAGGAGTCGTCCCCGCCTTCGTCGTCCTCCTCATCGTCGTCCCCGACGAGGTTGAGCAGGAAGTCGTCGTCGTCATCGCCGCTGAGGAACATGCGGATGAGGTCCATCGGCAGCGGGAAGACGATGGTCGAGTTGTTCTCGACCGAGATCTCGGACAGCGTCTGCAGGTAGCGCAGCTGGAGCGTGATCGGCTCCGCCGCCATGACCTCCGCCGCTTCACGCAGGCGCTCGCTGGCCTGGAACTCGCCGTCGGCGGCGATGATCTTCGCGCGCCGGTCGCGCTCGGCCTCGGCCTGGGCGGCCATCGCGCGCTGCATCTGCGGCGGCAGCTCCACGTCCTTCACTTCGACGGTGCTGACCTTGATGCCCCACGGCTCGGTCTCCTCGTCGATGATCTTCTGCAGCTCCTGGTTCACTTCCTCGCGCTGCGAGAGCAGGCCGTCGAGGTCCGTCTGGCCCATCACCGATCGCAGGGTCGTCTGCGAAATCTGTGAGGTGGCGCGGATGAAGTCGAGGATGCGCACGACCGCCGCAGTCGGCTCCACCACGCGGAAGTAGACGACCGCGTTCACCTTGATCGTCACGTTGTCGCGCGTGATCGCTTCCTGTGAGGGGACGTCGAGCGTGATCGTGCGCAGGTCCACCTTCACCATGCGGTCGATGAAGGGCAGCAGCACGAACAGCCCCGGCCCCTTCGCCCCCGTGAGGCGCCCAAGCCGGAAGATGACGCCCCGTTCGTACTCCGAGACGACGCGAATCTGGAACGGCAGCAGCGGGATCAGCAGAACCACGCTGAGGCCGAGCAGGAAGACGCGGATGATGGTCGTGAGCATGCTGCTCGGTGGTTCGGCTGCGAACTGCTCCGGTTGGGGGAGTCTGTCCTGGGTCATGGGGTGTTCTCCTTCCGTACTCTCAGCATCAGCCCGTTGGTGCTGACTACCCGCACCTGCTCGCCTTCAGAGGCAGAGCCGCTCTCCATCTCCGCCTTCCAGCGCTCGCCTTCGATAAAGACCATGCCGTCTGGCGTCAGGGGCGTCCGTGCGACGGCCATTCTACCCACAAGCGCTTCGGTGCCGGTGGTCGATCGCATCTTCCGCATGCGCGCCAGCCCGACCGCCATCGAGACGAACGCAACCGTCAGCAGGAAGCCCAGCACGCCCACCACGATGAGGTTTGGCTGGAACTCCGTGGGCGTATCGCGGAAGGCGATGATCACTCCCAGTATCAGGGCCAGTAGCCCCCCGCCGGCGAGTATCCCGCCCGAGGGCACGAATAACTCCAGCGCCAGAAAGAGCAGGGCAATCCCGATCAGCACGAGTCCAATCGTGTCCACCGGCAAGACGCCCAGCGCGAGGAAACCGATCGCGATCGCGATCACGCTGGCGACGCCGGGGAAGATGATTCCCGGGTTGGAGAGCTCGATGAACAGCCCCAGCATCCCCAGCGAAATCAGGATCGTCGCCAGCGTGGGGTTGGCGAGCACCTCGAGGACGTTCTCCCACATCGTCATGTCCGTCTCGACCCGAGGCGCGTCCTGCAGGCCCGAGAGCATCACCGTTGTGCCCGGCTTCAGCTCGATCGTGGTGCCTTCGATGCGCTCCAGAATCTCATCGACGTTGCCCGCCACGAAGTCCACCACGTTCAGCTCCACCGCCTCCGTCTGCGTCGCCGAAACCGCGTCGCGCACGGCATCCTCCGCCCAGTCAGCGTTGCGCCCCCGCAGCTCGGCGATGCCGCGGATGAAGCTGACGGCGTCGTTCTCCACCTTCCTGCCCATCGCGCCTTCGATATCGCTGCCATCGGAGTTCACCGCCGAGGCCGCGCCGATGGACGTGTTCGGCGCCATCACCGCGATATGCCCCGCCATCGTGATGAACGTCCCCGCACTCGCCGCCCGCGCCCCCCACGGCGACACATAGACCGCGACCGGCACATCCGCCGCCTCGATTCGCTGCACGATCTCCCGCATCGACGAGCTGAAGCCGCCCGGCGTGTCCATCTCGATCACGATCAGGCGTGCGCCCTCGTCCTCCGCCTTGCCGATGCCGCGGTCGACGTACCGTTCGGTGATCGGCCCGATGCCGCCGTCGATTTTGAGCAGGTGGATGGCGCCTTCCTCGACGTCGTCCCCACCGCACGCCGCCCCGATGCCGACCGCGAACACGATCAGCAGCAGCGCGCGCCGAATCAGCCTGCCCCGCGACATCTCCCTTCGAGTATAGCCAGCGGCTCACCCGCCTGTGTAAGCGCGCTACCCTTGGAACTGCCTGGGGGAACAGCCTTGCGCACGGGGGGAACGATGGCGGCTGACGAACAGCGGAGCATCTCCGAACGGATCGACGCGAAGCGTCGCCGTGCCATGGCACGCGAGCTGCAGACCTGGTTTCGCGAGGAGCGTGGCGAAGAGGTGGGTGAACTCGCCGCCGGCTTCCTCCTCGACTACGTCATCGACCTCGCCGGCCCCGACCTCTACAACGCAGCCCTCACCGACGCCTCCCGGGCGTTCCGCGAGCACGCCGCCATCGTCGACGCGGATATCGCGTCGCTCACGCATGACGCCTTCGAGGCGCGTCAGGCCGACGAGTAAGCCGGTGCGGTCGGGTTGAAGCGGTCGGCTTCGCCTAGCTGGACGGAGGCGCCATCGGCTCGACCGGCGGGAACGTCATCTCCCACAGATCGTCGAGGCCGGCAACCGCGCCACCGACCACACCCTGGTGAATCGGAGGCCCGAGCAGCTCGAGGATAGGCCCGCCGCCCGCCGCGTGGACGTACGTCAGGCTCCCGGGCAGCGCCTCCCCGATGACCTCATCGAGCGGGCTGTCGAAGTTCAGCTGCACGACCCCTGCGTTCGGGTAGACCCAGCGAATCTCGCCGCCCTTCTCCAGCAGGTCCTTCGTCGCCGCGACGACATTGTCCACATAGAGCCCCAGGTGCTGGACGCCCTCGCCGCGCTCATCGAGCCACTGCTGGTGAGGCGTATCGCCCCTCACCGGCTGGATGATTTCGGCGATGCAACCCGCGATCGAGCCGTAGTAGACGCGCAGTTCGGCTTCCTCGCCCGCCATGGAGTGGACCTGGTAGGGAGGCATCAGCCGAAACTCGGCGCCGAGCAGGTTGGTGTACGTATTCGCCAACGCATCCGCATCGGCGACAACGAAGCCGAGGTGGTGCATCACAGGCTTTCCGGTATGAACGGTCATTGAGGTTGTCTCGCTTCCGTGCTGAGTGTGCGCGGCACGCTACCCCATCACGCCCCCGCGGGCC
Source organism: Tepidiformaceae bacterium (assembly GCA_965200565.1). Classification (GTDB taxonomy): domain Bacteria; phylum Chloroflexota; class Dehalococcoidia; order Tepidiformales; family Tepidiformaceae; genus UBA2991. The sequence continues at coordinate 50,882 of OZ241349.1, forward strand.
AGCGGCGGCGGGGTGATCAGGGGAGAGGCAAGAGGTGCGTATGTGTAGAATCCGCCCATATGGCATTGCAAGACGTAATAGAGCGCATTCGCCAACTCGACACACCACCGAACGAAGAGGCGACCAAGTTTCAGGCGGTCCTACCGATCCTGCAGGAGCTGGGGTGGGACTTCTTCGACCAGTCGCGGGTCATGCCCGAGTACCCCGTGGGGACGAGGAAGAGCGGCAAGGTTGACCTCGCGCTGATGGCTCCCCGCCGTGGGCCAGTCGCCCTTATCGAGGTCAAGGCGGCGGGTGTGCGCCTCAATGACCATGTCGACCAGATGCTCGGCTATGCCTTCAATGAAGGTGTTGACATCTGTGTGCTCACGACAGGGTGGGAGTGGTGGCTCTATCTCCCTCGGGAGAAAGGGCGACCTGAGGAGCGGCGGTTCGCCGAACTGTCCCTTGACGACGATACCGTGACCAACTGGTCGATGATTTCAAAACCTACCTGGAATACCAGGCACTGGTTGAGCACAAATCTGAACGGCATGCGCGACAGGTGCTGGCGGCAAGACTCGACTCCGAGCGCCTCATAAGTGAGATTCCTCGTATCTGGAAGTCGATGTTGAACGATCCTCCCCAAGATTTGCTTGATCTCGTTGAAGCGCGGGTGTTCAACTCGATCAGGCTGCGTCCATCGCGAGAACAGGTAACCGCCTTCCTCACCGGTGAATCCGGCGCCGCACCTGTGTCGCCAAATCGTCCTGAGCGATCCCAGGCCACCGAGAAGCCGATAGCGTCTCGGGGCGGGCAGCAGACAGGGAGCACGAAGCAGGTGCGAGCGGTACCTCCTCGGGCGTTCCGCCTGTGGGGTAAGGAGTACGCCGGGGGACAGTGGAGCAGAGTGCTGATCGGCGTGGCCGGGGTGCTCTATGAGCGCCATCCCGAAGAATTCCGAACCATCGTTGGTTCTCCCCGCGGAAAGCGTTCATATGTCGAAACGGATGAATCTCTCATGCGGGCATCCCATCGGATTGGTAGTTCTCCCTACTTCGTCGGCTGTCACGCGAACGCTCAGGTCATGAAGAAGCGTTGGGAATATCTGCTCGAACTGCTCGGCTACTCCAGCTCCGACCTCGAACTGATCTTCGACTAGCCCCCCACCATCCCCCGCACCTCCGCCAGGCGGCGGATGCTCGCGACCGCGGCCTCCTGCGTCGGCATGAGGTTGCGCACGATGATGTCGGTGTAGCCCGACTCGCCAAGCTCGCGGAACTGTGACGCGACCGTCTCGGGGCTGCCGATGGAGAGCGCGGCCGGGTCCATGCCGCGGTAGCCCTCCTCCACGACGGCACGCGTCGTCTCGGCCGCCTCGGCGTCGCTCTCGCCGACGTAGATGTCGCGACGGATGGCGACGACGCCCGACTCCTGCTGCCCGTGCGCCTGGCGCCGCTCGTGGTACTCCGCCGACTGCGCCGCTGCCTGCTTCGCCGTCAGCCCCGGCGACGCCAGCCAGCCGTCGCCCAGCTGTGCGGCGCGGTCGATGGCGACGCGTGCGACGGCCCCAATCCATATCTCCACGCCATCGGGCGGGACGGGTGCGATGCGCGCTTCATCGATCGTCCAGCGACCCTCAGAGCTGACCGTTTCGCCCGCCCAGAGGCGCCGCATGATGTCGAGCGACTCCTCGAAGCGGGACGGCCGCTGGCGCGGGTTCACGCCGAACGCGGGGAACTGGTTGTCGTCGGGCCCGATGGCGCACTGCATGACGAACGGCCCCTCGTGCAGCGCCGCGAGCGTGCCGATCTGCTCCGCCAGCAGCACGGGATGCCACAGCGGCAGCAGGAAGAGCGCTCCCGCGGGGCGGTCGCCCCACTCCGCCAGCAGCCGTCCCAGCACGGGGACGTTCTGGTAGTAGCGCATCGGCGCGGTGCTGTGGTGGTCTCCCACGAAGAGGCTGTCGAGCCCGGCCTCCCGAGCTGCGGCGGCCCGTTCGACGAGCCACCTGCCACCTGTCCGCGCGTCAGGCGCGCGCAGCGCCGTCGTCAGCGAGATTCCGATACGCATGGTCATGTCTCCTTGCCCGCCGCTTTGCGACAGGTGTCGTCCAGGGCGTCGTCCGGGACTGCTGCCGATCGTGCCACGTCAGCCCGTGGACGGCAGCGCCTCGAGGGCGGCGAGGATGTCGCGCGGCTCCATGCGGTAGCGATAGTCGGCGAGCCAGTGCCGCTCGCGGATGACGCCCGCACGATCGATGACGAAGGTCGCTGGCACGGGTAGCCGCCAGCCCGTCGCCGGATTGCGACCGGGGAAGCCGAGCCTCGCCTCGTACATGGGCCGCAGCATTTCCGGCAGGTCGAAGCTGATCCCGTAGTCGTCCATAACCGCGCCGTCCGAGTCGGTGAGCACAGGAATGTCGGTCTCGTTCTTGGCGAGCAGCTTGCGCGCGTCTGTCTCCGTCTTCGGGCCCGACGAAGAACAGGGTCGCGCCTGCTTCACGTATCTCCGCATGCCGTCGCTGCAGACCCTGCAGCTCAATATTGCAGAACGGTCACCACTCGCCGCGGTAGAACGAGACCACCGCCGGGCCGTGCGACAGCGCCTCGCCCAGGCTGGCGAAGCGCTCGTGCGTGACGTCGTGCAGGCGGAACTGCGGCGCCTGTGCTCCTACATCGAGGCCCGCGAGATGGTCGCCGCCTCGATCGCGCGGATCACCTTCTCATGGTCTCGGAGAAGTCGGGGGAGCGGGCCGCGACGCGGTCGCGAAGCGCCTTCAGTTCGTCGTCGAGAAGCGTTTCGTCCGTCATGCCATCTCCCTGTGCGCAGTCTGTGGAGCCGTATCAGACAGCAGCGCGGCAACGTCAGATGCCAGTTCTCGTCACAGCCTGCCCCATTTGGTTTGCTTCGCTGGCTTGAACTCGATGTGGAGCTCCTTGAGGGCGCGCAGGAAGAGGTGGGGGTGGTGCTTGAAGTCGTTCTTCTCCGGGGCGAACCACATCTCGTCGACGCGCTCGACGAGCGTCTTGAAGCTGTAGTACAGCTCGCGACGCGCTAGCGGCGCGCCGAGGCAGTAGTGGATGCCCGCACCGAAGGTGAGATGCGCCATCGGATTCTTGCGCTCCAGGTCGACCTCGGCGGGACACTCGAAGCGCCGCTCGTCGCGGTTGGCGGCGGCGTAGCGCGTGCCGATCGAGGCGCCCGCGGGAATCGTCACGCCGTGCATCTCGACGTCCTTGAGCGCGACACGCCCCAGCATCTGCACCGGCGATTCCAGCCGCAGCACCTCCTCCACGAAGGTGCGCAGGTACTTGTCGGGATTCGACTTCAGCTGCTCCCAGACATCGGGCTGCTCGATGAGAATCTTGACGCCCTCGGCGATGGCGTTCGTGCTCGTCTCGGAGCCGCCCACGAAGGTGTCGGACATCATCTCCGCCTGCAGTTCGCCGTCGGTGAGGGTGCGGCCCCACTCCGGAATCTCGGTGTTCACGAGGTCCGAGAGGAGCGTGTCGTCGGGCTCTTCCCGCAGGCGATCGAACGCTTTCTTGAAGTAGTGCTGCGCGTCGATCTCGGCTTCGAGACACTCACGCTCGTCCTCTTCACTGAGCATCTGGCCGAAGCGGCGCACCCAGGCGTCCGTCGCACGTTTGATGAACCAGATGTCCTCTTCCTTCACCCCCATCTGGTGGCCGATCACGATGAGTGGCAGGGGGACGGCGAACTGATGCACCCAGTCGCAGTGCCCGTCGTCGACAAAGGCGTCGAAGAGGCGGTTGGCGACGCGCTCCACATACGGGTCGAGCTGCTTGATCTTCCCCGGGCGGAAGGCCTTGTCGAAGATGTTGCGCATCTGGCGGTGGTTGGGATCGTCGCGCGCGGCGAGGGTCGGCTCGGGCAGCCAGCCGTGCTTGTCCTCGTAGACCGCGAGCATGCGTTGCTGCCGCTCGCTCAGGGCGGGCTGCGCCTCCGCATCGGCTTCACGCCTGCCGCCGTTGCCGAAGTTCTCCGTATCGAGCAGCACGCTGCGCAGGTCATCGAAGCGGGAGATGATGTACTGCCCCGTGTGCGGGTCGCGGTAGACGGGGGCCTGGTCGCGCAAGGCCTGGTAGGCCTCGTAGGGGCAATCCTGGATCTCCGGATCGAGGAAGTTGAAGTCGTCAGGCGTCTTCTCTGGCTGCCCTGTCGATGCTGGCGTACTGCTCATGGCGAGTCTCCTCGTGCGGCTGCGGTGATGGGGATTGTGGAGAGTGACAGGAATCGCGGCAAGCAGGTTGCCTGTCTTCAGGGTTGGCGATGCTAGTGCGCGGCGGCGTAATGCTCCGCCAGCAGATCGCGCCCGAAGTCGCCTTCCGGGTCGCGCCACACCGTATGGCTGTGATTGGCGTCGTTCTGCACGCAATCGTATTCGATGAGCACGCGCGGCCCCTGCAGGCGGTAGTAGTGGGGCTGCTTGCGCTCGAGTCCACCCGCCCAGGCGAAGTGCAGCTCCGGCAGGATGCCCATGAGCCGCTCATGCTCGACTGTCGCCAACGGCTCCGGCAGCCGCTGCGTGTACTCCCGCAGCAGCGCCTCGAGGATGACCGTCTGCGCCTGCGAGAGGCCCGACGCCGCCAGCCCCTTGGGCGTGAGCGAGTAGCGCGCCGCCTCGCGGTCCGCGTCCGTCATCGCCTGACGGCTGTCGAGGTCGTTTTGCATCATGGTGAGGCGGTCGGCGGTGGTGTCGTCGGGCAATCCGTTGAAGACGCGCGAGATCCACTCCGGCTCGGCGCCATCCTCGATGCGTGAGCGGTTCGACTGCACGATGTCGAAGGGCGCCGCCTTGGAGATGATGGACACCTCGCGCTGGGCGGTATCGAGGCTGTGCACGAGCTCGCGCGCGAGGTCTTCCTCGCCCGCCACCGGGCGCAGCGTCTGGTAGTCGCTCAGCTCTGCTTCGTGGGGATTCGCCCCGAAGAACGTCGGTGTGACGGACACGATCTCGCCGTTGACGATGGTGTTGTGGACGGAGACGTGGTGGCCGCCGAAGCGCCAGCCCCAGGCGTCGCTGCCGGGCTCGCCGAAGACCATCGCGAAGTACATGGTGGGGTCCTGGCCGTGTATCACGCCACGCATCGAGCCGCGCGGGATGCGCCACCCGCCGAGCGCGTCCTGCCACGCCTCCAGATTCATGATGACCGTGGCGCGGCGGTAGGCGGGCAGGCTCAACCCGGATGCCAGCAGGCGGTGTGCGAGCTGCACCTGCCGCACGGTCTGGTCGGCCATGGGTACGCCCTCATGGTCGGTGGGGGTGTAGTACCAGATGTCACGCCGCGGGTCCGCGAAGGGCGGATTCGCCTTCGCTCGCAGGTCGTCAGGAAGCGAGGCAAGCCAGTCGCTTGCCGCCTCCGCCATTCGCTGGACTACATCCCTCGACGTGACGCTCATCCTGACCTCCGATCTGACTCCGCTCTGGAAGAGGCAAGCCTACGGACCTGCCCGCCCCGCGTGAAGCGCTCGCGAGCGTGAACCTGTCTCTCCCGGTGACTTTGGCTGCTCTCGCAGCAATGACTGCGTCAGCAGGTGAGGAGAAATGATGAGTGAGTCTGCTGGGCGACTGTGACTGCTTCTGCACTGGAGCACCACTGCTGGTGAACCTTGCTGACTTGCGACTATGCACATCCCCCTGTTAACTGGCACCGTACACGCGATACAGACACGATACTGAAGCAAGGAGCATCGAAATGGCGACGTTTGGGACAATGAAAGTGACGGAGGCTCCAGCACCATTGCAGCAGGTTGGCCAACTTTCGGTGCGTATGCGCCAGTACGAGGAATACGTGAACGCAGTGAAGGCTGGTGAAGCTGGCCACCTCACGCCCGAAGAGGGTGAGACCACTCGCGCCATTTCGCTGCGCATCTCCCGCGCTGCCAAGCGTCTTGGCAAGACCGCCAATACCTGGGTGCGCGACGGAGTGGTTTACTTCACCGTCTCCTGACCCCGGCGCTTCTCAGGTCGCTTCCCGGTCGTTCCCGGTCCTGGACGCGGTTATGCGCCGGGCGTGCCCTGCACCGCCCGGTTGCTCGCGGTGACGCTCGCGTCCGGCATGGAGCTCATGCGGCGCAGTGCCGGTTGCGTCGTGAGCACGAAGAGGCCCAGCAGCAGCAACAGCCCGCCACAGATGGCGAACCACTCCTGCGCCCCGACGACGTCTGCCATCAGGCCCGCCACCAGCGCGCCCAGCGGCATCGCCCCCATCATGCACAGCTGGTAGATGCTCATCACCCGCCCCATCACGACGTTGGGGGTGTGCGCCTGCACCAGCGTCATGTTCAGGTTGACGAAGAAGCCCGCGTTCCACCCCGTAATGAACATCACAAAGAGGGCCATCGTGTACCACGGCGCGAGGCCCAGCCAGACGTTGAGCACCCCGCCCGCCACCAGCGTGAGGACGAAGTAGAGCCCCGCGCGATCCACCCTGCGAAGGGACGCAAGCACCAGCGACGTGATCAGCGTTCCCACCATCATCACGCTGAAGAGCAATGACGCTTCCAGCGGTCCCGCTCCGAGGTCGTCCCGCGCGATCTTGGGGAGCAGCGCCTGGAAGGTGCCCGCCATCGCCAGCGCCGTCGCCAGCAGCACGAGCATGAGCGTGCGCAGGCCCGGATGCCGCGCGACAAAGCTGATGCCCTCGCGCAGGTCTTCCCGCAGCCGTCGCGAGGTGTCGCCGCGCACGTTGGGGACGCGCAGGGGGATGAGTGCGAACAGTCCCAACGTCAGTAGTGCCGCCTGCGCGGCGAAGGCCGCCTCAATGCCCCCCAGCTGGATGATGGCGCCGCTGGCAAACGCTCCGCCCTGCGCCACCTGCTGGCTCACGTTCATCAAGGTGACTGCGTTGAGCAGGCGTTCCGGCGGTACCAGCGAAGGGACGATCGCCTGCCTCGCCGGCATGCCGAAGGCGACCACTAATCCGAGCAGGAAGGCCAGCCCGAAGATGCCCCAGATGTTGATGGAGCCCATCGCCACCAGTACCGCCGCCCCCGCGGTGATGGCGATGCCCGCGATCTGCGTCCCGAACAGCAGCAGCCGACGGTCGAGCCGGTCCGCGAGGATGCCGGCGTAGAGCCCGAAGAGCAGGATCGGCAGCCCCAGCGCGAAGATGACCATCCCGATGATGGCCCCTTCCCCGAGCGTGGCCCCCGGCCACAACTGCGCGCCTTCATCGCCTACGTCCAGCGCCAGCCACGCGAACGTGAACATCTGAATCGACTGCGAGAGCGCGAACGTGATCGTGTTCGCCCACAGCAGCGCGAACGACTTCGTCTGGAAGGAGGCGAAAGTCGTCTGCTTGAGCCCCCGCAGCCTTCCCTCAGCCTCGACCGCGTCGGCGCCTGTCTCTGTCTCTGCGATGCTTGCCACGTCGGCGATGCTACAGGGTCGTCGCGGGGCTCACCCCGCCACCGGCAGCCGTCGCCGTCCCCACAGGAAGAACGGGGCGATGCGTTCGCCGTCCCCCAGCAGACGCAAATCGGGGCAGCGCTCCAGCAGCGTCCGCAGCGCGACACGCGCCTCCAGACGCGCCAGCGGCGCCCCCAGGCAGAAGTGCACCCCCAGCCCGAATCCCAGGTGGCGGTTCCGCTCCCGGTCCAGCGAGAACGCTTCCGGCGACTCAAACGTCTCCGGGTCACGGTTGGCCGCGGCGTAATGCATCATCACCTTCGCGTCTTTGGGAATCGTCCCGCCTTCGAGCTCCACATCCCGCGTCGTCGTGCGGTAGAGCCCGAGCACGGGCGGGTCGAAGCGCAGGCTCTCCTCCACAGCCGCGTCGATCAGGCTGCGGTCTTCCACCAGCCGCTCCCACAGGGGGCGGTTCTGCAGCAGCCGCCAGACCATGTTCGTGATCAGTGAGGTGGTCGTCTCGTTGCCCCCCACGAAGAGCTGGTTCACGACCCCAAGCAGCTCCTCGTCTGTGAGCCCCTTGCCGTCCTGCTCGGCCGTCACGAGTTCGCTGATGAGGTCGTCGCGCGGGTTCGCCCGCCGCTGGCCGATGGCGTCGAGCAGGTAGGCGGCCAGCTCGCCCATCTCCGCCGCGTACGGCGTCGGGTCCTCCGCTCCCATCGCCTCGACCGTGATGTCGGACCAGTGCTTGAAACGCTGCAGATCGTCGCCGGGCACTCCCAGCATCTCCACGATCACGACGACGGGCAGGGGGAAGGCGTAGTCGTCGTGCATGTCCCAGGCGTTGGCGTCGGCGCGCGCGTCCAGCAATTCGTGCGAGAGCGCCGTGATGCGGTCGCTCCACTCGGCTATCGCCCGCGGCGTGAACGCCTGCTGTACGAGGCTGCGGTAGAAGGTGTGCTGGGGCGGATTCGAGAGCATCCCCCCGGGCGGGCTGAAGCGCGGCCCCTGCCCCGACTCGCTCGAATACGTCTCGATATCGAGCAGCGCCCCCTGGACGTCGCGGTGCCGCGAGAGCGTATAGAAGGGCGGCTCGAACGCCTCGAAGAAGTGCACCGGCGCCTCTTCCAGCAGGTGCCGATAGGCAACGCTCGGCTCCGCCCGCACCTCCTCCGAGAGCGGGTCGTATTCGTCCATGTCCGCCGGCTCGATGCTTTCGCTCATCAGGACGTCGCCGCCACTGCGACCCGTGGCGTGAACGCCAGGTCGAGGTGGTAGAGCCCCAGCATGATGCCGGGCTGATGCTGGAAGTCGTTCGTCTCCCGCAGCTCGATCGTCTCCAGGCGGTCCAGCAGCGCGTGCACCGCCACGTTCTGCTCCATGCGCGAGAGCCCCGCTCCCGGACACGATCGCGGCCCCTGTGAGAACGTCAGGTGGCGCCCCGCGTGGGGACGCGAGAGGTCGAGCGAATCAGCAGCTTCGTAGTGCTCCGGATCGCGGTTCCCCGCCCCAAAGCGCAGATGCAGCGTAGAGCCCGCAGGAATCGTCACCCCGCCCATCTCGAAGTCGACCCGCGCCGTGCGCGCCGTCAGCCCCTGCGTGGGCGCATACAGCCGCAACGCCTCCTCGACGAAGAAGCGCACCTTCGTGCGGTCCGCCCGCAGCTCCGCGACCACTTCCGGGTGCTGCGCGAGCAGCAACGCCTCCGCCGTGAGCGCGTACTGCGTCGTTTCGTTCCCGCCGATATGCATGAGCAGCGCCACGCTCGTGATGTCGCCATCGGTGAGTTTCTTGCCCTCGAACTCCACCTGCGTGAGGTACGAGAGCATGTCGTCCTGCGGGTTGCGACGCTTCTCCTGAATCTGCTCCGCCAGGTACTCGTTGAAGGCGACGAGCTCGCGAGCGTTCTCGACCTCGTCCGCGTCGCTCATCACGCTGTTCACCCCGCGTCCGTAGACGAAGCGACGCACCTGCGCCTCCTCCATCGTGCGCAGCATGGGCATGTCTTCCAGCGGCAGCCCCAGGATGGTCGTGATCACGATCTGCGGCAGCGGCGCCGCGAAGCCCTTCACGAACTCGACCTCGCCCGCGTCGATCCAGTTGTCGATAAGCCGATTGGCCGCCGCCTCCGCCATCTTCTGGTGACGCTGCGCGCCTTCCGGCCCCACCCACGGGTCCGTAATGAGACGGCGGTAGCGCATCGCCTGGTCGTCGCTCGAGCGCAGGTCCTGCTGGGCGTTGAACGCCTCCCCGAAGCCCGCCTCCTCGAAAACCTCCGCCTGCAGCGGACTGTTCCCATTCCCCTGCCGTTCCTGGTCCTCGCGCCCCAGCACGAGCGTGCGGTCTCGCGCCACCCGAGCGATATCCTCGTAGCGCGTGAGGATGAACGCATCTGTCCCCGGCGTGCGCCCCTCCCCTGGCAGGCGCACCACCGGACACTCTTCCTGCAGCACCCGATACGCCTCGAACCACCACTCCTGCGACCCTGCCGCGAAGAGGTCGATCTCCTCATGGTTGACGGGACACTGGTCCGGCGCCGCCGGCACCTCCGTCGTCCCGTGGTAGGTCATCGACATCGCACCCTCCCGCGCCCAACCGGGCGCCCAGAGTCTACAGCGCGTCGGGAGGGGTGGGGGTGGGGGGTGTGGTGGGGGGCTCTACGGAACCTCCTCCTCTATCTGCTGGAAGGCATGTCGATTGACGAAGTCGACCGTTGGGGCCAGGACACGACTGACGTATTCGAGGATCCGCCAAGCGTGCTCCTGCTCGATGTCAATGTCGTCCCCTTTGCAGTGCTGTCTCAACGGCAAGGCAGACTGCTGCGGCAGTGAGCGAATACACGCGGTTAACTTCCTCCTCCCGACGCGGCTGCGATCGGCGGTAGGTCGATAGGGAAGCATTGTCATAGTTAATCAGCGCTTCAGTCACCTCTCCACTGAAGTCGATCTTGCCTAGGGTCTGTTCAGAGAATTCGAAGGTTTCCCATGACAAGTCGCCTTTGCGAACCGGGACGATCTTGGGAGTGCCCTGATTGCCTTTGCTCTTGCGACCGCCCCCATTACTACCGGTGCTTGGTCCCGCTGGAGGATCCATGACCAATGTTCCGTAAGCCACAAGCTCTGGGATCAGGGAATCCTCTGAGACTAGGCGAACGGCTAGGGGGATTGAATCCCCAACAGCCATTAGTCCCTCGGGTGGGCGCATGCGTATCTTCAGCTCCCCATCGGTCAATGCCTGCGAGACGAACCAGCCCTGAGGCTCAATCTGTAGTTCCCCAGCTGAGTCTGGTCGGATAAGGAAGTCATTCTCCGCGTCGGTGCGGAGGTTGAGTGTGCATGAGCCGTTCTCGGGACAACGCTGCTCTTGCTGCTCACCGATCCCACGATTGGTCCAATGGAGGAAGGTCGGGAAACGGTTGCCCCGGAATGGCTCGCGTTCGGAAGTTCCTCCCCTGCGGTGCCCGATGTTCCCTTGGATGTATCTTGTGATTTCGGATGACAGTTGACCGAACAGTCTCTCAGTGTAGGGATCGTCTGCAGCAGCCCTCTTCTCTTCGGCCTGCTTTCGACGGTCGTTCAACTCGCGCAGCCCGGTGTGGCTCCGCAGATAGCTCCCAACTTCTTGAAGGAGTTGCTGCCGCTGTGGCCCTTCTTTCATCCGATCGCGCGAGCTCATGAACAGGTCCTCAACGACCTTCGGACTGAAGTTCGAACAGTCCACTTCAACCAAGAGAGATTTGGCCAGCCAAGGGAGGTTGGGGCGCCCCTGAGCAGGGCTTCTCAGGAAGTCCCTGGGCGAGAACGCGTGAGCCTGACCATTGATAGTGAAAATGATGGCCTCGGAAGCGGCGAGCCTGCGCTCAGCCTCTTCCTTCAGGGGCACGAGAGAAATTGTTACCTTGCCAACATCTCGGACAATGACCTCCCCACCTTGGGGCCAATCTTCTTCCACGATTTCTGTGTCTGGCTCAGCAAGGAGAGTCTCCATCCCGGATACAGTTACCGGACCCTCACGTCCATAACGCCGTTCGACTACCTGTATGGGCAGGGGTAGACGATAGAGGCGGCGGTTCAACATGGCCGCGAAGTCGATTTTCGCAGATGACCCACCTGCCGGCAGTTTGTACTCATAGAGTCGAACCAAGGTGCCGGAGCGCATGCCTTGTGGGTTGGCGCCCCGAGTCCAAAGGGGCAACTCCTCGGCCGTGAGTGACAAGATTTCGCCACTTGGTGCCAAGTACTGGTACACAGAATTTCGCTCCATGCCCTGGGGAGGTCGTCGCCGCACAACAGTGAAACCCCATTTGTCCTCTGTGTGACCTGCAGATTCGCATCGTCGCGACACAATGAGTTGGTAACGGTGTTCGTCGCCACAGAAAACTACTGCCCCCGCTGAGCCCATGTTGAATCTTCCTTGGACAAAGGGGATGCGCATTTTGTTCGCCGCAGCAAGCGAGAGGAAAGTGCCTGGAAACTGCTGGGGTGCCTGCCCCTCTCCCTGATCGACTATGGTGATCGTCGGGGGGCGTCGCTTCTGGCCACTGAAGACGACCTGCACCGACTCGGCGGCCAGTTGGTTGCGTTGTGTGCGAGTCAGGTTGTGTAGCTTCCCATCGGCTATTCCGAAGTATTTTGCTGAGGCTGCAAACATTGATGGAGGGAGGTCTCCAGAATTGATGTCCCGCCGCTCGTGGGCGTGCCGCATGAGTACCGCGTCAATGCTGTTGACGATCTTTTCTACGAGCGCGCCCCGGGGGTCAGCTTGCTGACTATTGAAGGTTCCGCTGTTGTTCTCCCTGCCTCCGAAGGGCTTCTACATCTCCTCATCGAGTAGTCCACGCTTGCCCAAGACGGCGTGAACATCGCTCTCTGTCTCGGCGGCCAACAGTGCGTTTAGCAGATCCCTGGTCCACTCTTCGGTCTTCATGCTACTTGCCTCCTCGGGAGCGCTTGCGCTTCGCTCCTACTGACTTCGTGGAGCGCCCATTCCTAAGCGCATATGTGCCCCTGGCCGGGCGGTACAGCCTTGGGTCGTTGAAGAATCGCGCAAGCAGGATGTTCGCTGGATTCTTGCCTTCTACCTCCACGACCCCACGGGCGCGAAGCCCCCTCTCGATCTCCTTGTAATGCAGGGGCTCTCCCACCTCTTGGAGGAGGTTGACGACTGCATCGGCGGTCGGGTTCCGGGGGGCGGCTGTGGGCGGTTCCGAATTCTCTGGCTCCCCAGCGCTGGAGTTGCCCAGGAGAGCATCGATGTGCGCGATCTGTTCACCGATCTCAGCGCTCCGCCGCTTAAGCTCGAGCAGCTGCTCTTCTATGGGGGCTTGCTCCTGGTCCAGCTCACTTCGCCGCTGTCGCAACACCGCCTCGAAGTTCTCATTCATCGCGGGTTATTCTCCTATATTGGTTTGATTCATAGGATACCACAGGTACGATGAATGTCAACGCTGGGAAATCTGGCGAATCTAGCGGTTGATCTAGATGTTTGGCACCCCCCTACTCCCCCCACCGGTCCCAGTGCGTGCACTCCTGCCACGGCTCGCGCCAAGGGCGGCCCCAGGGGCCTTGGGGGTAGCCCACCGGGATGAGTGCGGTGATGGTCACGTCTTCCGGCAGGCCGAGGACGTCGCGTATCTCGGCCGTTTCCTCGGGCTTGACGGGGGAGTAGTCCGTTGCGAGCGTCAGCAGCACGGTGCCCAGACCGCGGGCGCGCGCCGCCAGCAGGATGTTCTGCACGGCGGGATACGTCGAGCTGAAGAAGCCCGACGAGATGTTCGAATCGTCCGGGGCGCGGCCCAGCAGGCACGTCACGATGATGGCCGGGGATTCGTCCAGACGCTCCACGTTGTGCATCGCCTGCGTGTAGACCCGCTGGCGCTCGGGCGTGAACTCGGGGTCCGCCAGCACGCCGTCGCGAATGTACCGCTCCCCCACGTCCCGGTAGGCCGCCCCGATCTTCGCAATCTGGTCGCGGTCCGTCACCACCACGAAGGCCCACATCTGCGTGTTGCCCGCGCTCGGCGCCATCGTCGCCGCCTCGATGAGGTACTCGAGGTCCTCGCGGGAGACTGCGTCCGGCTTCAGCCGCCGCATGCTTCGGGTCGTGAAAATCGCGTCGTGCAGGAAGAGGTCACTCATGGCGTCGCTCCTGAGAGGGGTGCGGCACGATAGTCACGCCGCCACAGCGCTGACAACCCGCCCACCCCTGTCGGTGGAAGCGCGGGAGGGGAATCGGTAGGATTGGGCTACTTCTACCCCCGGAGAGCAGCCATGCCTGAGTTCGATACCGTCATCAAGGGTGGGACCGTCTACGACGGCCAGCGCACCCCCCGCTTCAGCGGCGACATCGGCATCAAGGACGGCCATGTGGCCGCCATCGGTGGGAAAATCCACACCTCCGACGCCGGCAAGGTCATCGACGCCAGTGGGCTGAACGTTGTCCCTGGCTTCATCGACCTGCACACGCATTACGACTCGCAGGTCTTCTGGGATCCGTGGTGCACCATCTCCGGCTGGCACGGGGTCACCTCGGTGGCTATCGGCAACTGCGGCTTCGGCTTCGCCCCCTGCAAGCCCGAGGACCAGGACCGCGCCATGCTCACCATGTCGCGCAACGAGGCCGTCCCCCTCGAGGCCATGCAGGAAGGCATGCCTTGGGACTGGGAAACGTATCCCCAGTTCCTCGACAGCCTCGATCGCACGCCCAAGGGCGTGAACATGCTCAGCTACATGCCCCTCAACCCCCTCATGTCCTACGTGATGGGCCTCGAAGCGGCCAAGAGCCGCCCCGCCAACGAGAGTGAGATGGCGGAGATGCGGCGCCTCATGATTGAGGGCCTCGAAGCAGGCGGTTGCGGCTGGTCCGGCCAGTTCGGCGATAACGACATCCAGCGCGACTACGACGGCACCCTCATGATCACCAACCTCATGAAGGAGCAGGACCTCGTCTCCTTCGCACGCGTGCTGCGCGAAGTGGGTCGCGGTTTCATCCAGTGCATCGGCGCTTCCCGCGAGCTCACCGAGACGCTCGCCGACGAGAGCGGCCGCCCCGTCATCTACAACGTCCTTGGCGTCGCCACCGACCAGCACGGCCGGGCCATGCCGCAGTACAAGGACACGATGAAGTGGCTCGATGACTGCAACGCCCGCGGCACCCGGGTCTTCGCCCAGGCGCTTACCGCCGAGAACAACTTCCAGTTCACCTTCGAGGAGTGGAACCTCTTCGATACCAGCCCAGTCTGGCGCGAGATGACCCTCGGCACCGTCGAGGAGCGCGCCGCCAAGATGGCCGACCCCGAGCGTCGCGCCGCCGCGAAGGCTGAGTTCGACGACTCCGAGTACGGCGGCGTCGGCATCGTCTTCTCCCTCGATGAACTCATCGTGGGCGAGCTGCACAAGCCCGAAATCGACCACTACACCGGCTGGACCGTGACCGAGATCGCCAAGGATCGCGGCTGTCATCCCATCGATGCGATGCTCGACATCGCCTTCGAGGACGACATGAAGGCGCTCTTCGTGACGGCCCCGCGGCCGACCGATATGGAGGCCATGAAGGAAGTCGCCAACTCGGCCTTCGCTCTGCCAGGCGTCTCCGATGGCGGCGCGCACACCAAGTTCATCACGCTCGGCCGCTACCCGACCGAGTTCCTCACCAGCCTCGTGCGCGATAACGAGGTAATGGACCTGGAGCAGGCCCACTGGCGCCTCAGCGCCTACCCCGCACTGGCGGCAGGCTTCCGCGATCGCGGCACCATTCGCGAGGGCGCGCCCGCCGACATCGTTATCTACGACCTCGAGAAGCTCGAGATGGGCGAAACCGAGAAGGCCTACGACTACCCCGCCGGGGCGTGGCGCCTGATCCGCAAGCCCGAGGGCTATCGACACATCATCGTCAACGGCGAAGAGACCTTCGTGGACGGCGAGTGCACGGGCGCGACGAGCGGCAAGCTCCTGCGCCACGGCTCTGCCTAGACGCAGCTGTCACGCAAGCGAATCGAAGCGGGGCGCCCATCGGGCGCCCCGCTTGCGTCTCCCCACGCCCCTTCCCGATGACGTAGGATGCGCCGCATTCAGCACCATTGTGGTTCGACCATGAGGAGGGGAACATGGCTGAGAACTAATGGACCAGGTACATGCGCGGACGGCCCGTCTCGAGGCGGGGCTTCCTGAAGGGCTCCGCCCTCGTGGGCGGCGGCGCTGCCACCGCCGCGCTCATCGGCTGTGGCGACGATGACGACGATTCGGCGCCAGCGGCCACCGAGGCCCCCGCCGCGACCGAAGCTCCTGCCGCTACGGAAGCGCCCGAGCCCACCCAGCCGCCCTCCAACATCAAGCGCGGCGGCACGCTGCGCATCGGCGGCACTGTCGGTGGCGACTCCGTCTTCGACCCGGCCATCACCAACCACACGACCACGTACTCGCTGGGCATGGGGCTCGTCTATAACCGCCTGCTCAGCTACGACGGCGATGTCAACGTCAACGCCGAACTGGCGGAATCGCTGCCCGAGCAGCCCGACGACCTCACCTACGTCTTCAAGCTGCGCCCCAACATCAAGTGGCACGATCTGCCGCCCGCCAATGGCCGGCAGTTCACCGCCGAGGATGCTGCCTACGGCCTGAACCGCTTCAACTCAGACAACGCCGAGTTCATCCAGGGCCAGCTCGATCGCATCTCCAGCATCGAGGTTGTAGACGACCTCACCTTCCGCGTGACCACGAGCGAACCCTTCGCCCCCATGCTCCGCTTCCTCGCCGACGACCCCATCTCATGGTCAACCGCGAGCAGGAGGACGTCGTCGGCGTCGAGGGGATGAAGCTGTACGAGAACATGGTCGGCACCGGCCCCTTCATCCGTGGAGAGCTCGACCCGGGCGTGCGTGGCATCCTCAACCGCAACCCCAACTACTTCGAGATGGGTGAAGACGGACAGGCCTTGCCCTACCTCGACAACATCGAACACCTCGCCTTCTCTCCGGAGGCCCAGGACGGCGCCTTCATCGCGGGCGAGTTCGACCACTACGACAACATCGGCGCCGGTGGTCTCTTCGTGCAGGTGCAGGCGTTGCAGGATCAACTGGGCGACCAGGTGGGCTTCCGCAGGCGTCTCCACTCCGCCATCGAAGAGACGCACATGCACAACCAGAAGCCGCCCTTCAACGATCCGCGTGTGCGGCAGGCGGTGCACCTTGTCATCAACCGCCAGATCGCGCTCAACCCCTTCGGGCCAGAGAGCGGCCTGCTGATGGGCCCGGTCCCGCAGATGTTCAGCCCCCTCGCCTTCTCCGAGCAGGAACTCCTGGCGATGCCCGGCTGGCGTGAGGACAAGGAGGCGGATATCGCCGAGGCTATCGCCCTCATGAACGCCGCTGGCGTGGGCGTTGGCGCGGACGAGACCATCACCATCCCCACGCCCATCCAGTGCCCTTGCCACGGCACCGGCATCAAGGAAGACGTCTCCGTGCTTGGGCTCAACCTCGAACTGGAGCAGGCCACTGGCGCGGACTACTTCGCCGAGCGTGCGAAGGGCAACTTCGTCATGAACATCGGCCTCGAGGTTGGCGGGACGGATGCAGACACTTACATCTACCACCGCTTCCACACGGGCGCGCCGTTCAACCGTGTGGGCTTCTCCGATCCCGATGTGGACCGTCTGCTCGAGAAGCAGCGCTCAACACTCGATACGGAAGCCCGGGCAGAAGCCGTGCGTGATGCCTCGAACGCCCTCATCGAGCACTCGCCCCAGGCGTTCACCGCTTCGTTGATCTTCTATCCGATTTTCCGGAGCTACGTGATGGGTCATCCCGATGGAATCCCCTTCGGCCTCACCCACAACCTCGCCAACATCTGGCTCGACGCCTAGTCGGGCCCGATACCACTCCGGCCACCACGCAAGGGGCCGACCCATCGGGTCGGTCCCTTCGCTTGTGTCAGTGGCGAAGTGCGTTCGGTGGCTTCTATGTGCCCCGCATACGCGGGTCCCACATATCGCGGAGCGAGTCGCCGAGCAGGTTCACACCGAGGACCGCCAGCGCCAGCCCGATGGAGGGGAAGATGAACAGGTGTGAGTGGCTCGAGATATACGAGCGGCTGTCCGCGATGATCTTGCCCCACTCCGCCTGCGGAGGCTGCACACCCAACCCCAGGAAGCCGAGCGCGCCCGTCGCGAGCATCAGATTCCCCACGCCCACCGCGAAAAGGACGCCGATCGTGGGCGCGATGTTTGGCAGAACGTGCCGCAGTAGCACCCGCAGCCATGAGGCGCCCACGACCTGCGCAGCTTCCACATACTGGTTCGTCAACGTGGCCAGCGTGGCTCCGCGCGCGATGCGCACCATGGGTGGCGTCACGGAGAGCGCAAGGACCAGGATGAGGACGTGCAGGTCCCGTCAGAAGACGGTGAGGAAGAGCAAAATCAGGAAGAGGCCGGGCAAGGCCAACATCGCGTCGATAATGCGCTGGAAGATGAGGTCGAGCGTTCCCAGGTAGGCGGAAATCATCCCCAGGAGCGTCCCTGCAACGGTCGCGATGGCCAGTGAGAACACCGCAACGGCAACCGTGATGCGACCGCCAGTCATCGTGCGCGAGAAGTAGTCGCGCCCCTTCTCATCGGTACCGAACCAGCTTTCGCTTGAGGGAGTTGCGAGCAGGTTGGCGGTCTGTTTGTTGGGGTCGTCCGTCGCGATCGTCGATCCAAAGATGACGATGACGAGCACGATCAGCGTCAGGAACAGTCCGAAGACGCCAACGGGCTGCTCCCGTGCCGTCTTACCCAGTCGCCGCCAAATTGAGGGGCGATTGGAGAGAATCATCTCGCCGGCCCTGGGGGCTTGCGTCTCCCCCTGCAGCGCGCTCATGAGTACTGAATCCTTGGATTCAACCAGGCGTAGGTGAGGTCAACCAGCAGGTTGACGATCACGAACATGAAGCCGGAGAAGACCACGAACGTCTGTACGACGAGGTAGTCCTCTGCGCGCACCGCCTCAAGGGCGTAGAAGCCGAGGCCGGGCAGGCTGAAGATCCATTCGATGATGACGACGCCGCCGAGTGCACTCCCGAAAGTGAGCCCAAGGACGGTGATGACGGGGATGAGGGCGTTCTTGAGCGCATGACGCTGTATCACGACGGCTGATTGCAGGCCCTTCGCCCGTGCGGTACGCACGTAGTCCTGCCGCAGCACCTCCAGCATCTCCGTGCGCGTCAGGCGGATAAGCGTTGCCATCAGCGCCAGGGCGCCCGCGGTGACAGGGAGGGCGTAGACCTTCATGTTCTGCAGAGGGTCTTCCCAGAAGGGGACATACCCTGATGGTGGGAACCACCCCCACCAGATAGCGGGAAACTTCAGCGCGAACACCGCTACCACGAAGCTCGGTACCGCGAGCACGATCACGCTGATGATGCGGATGGCGTGGTCGCTTAACTTGTTCTGACGGACCGCTGCGATTGCCCCCAGTGGAATAGCGAGCCCTGCTTGCACGATCATCGTCAACACGACCAGTTGAATCGTGACGGGGAAGCGACGCTCGATCTCTTCGGAGATTGGCTTGAAGGTAATGAACGAACTGCCAAAGTCACCCTGGAAGGCGTTCGCCATCCAGTCGAAGTACGCCTCGAACGGCCCCTTGTTCAGCCCCAGCTGCTCGCGCAATGCCTCGGCACGCTCGGGGTTGTAGCTGTTCTGCAGGCGGTAGTCGACGACATCGCCGGGCGTGAGCCGCATGATCATGGCGGTGCCGAAGGAGAGGATGGAGAGCGTCACCGGCACCAGCAGCAGCCGTTGCAGGATGTACGTGCTCATTCGCCCGGTACCCCCCGACGCCCACGGGGCGTCTGCGCCTGCTGAAATCGCGCCTCACGCTAGCGATACGCTCGGGGCAGGTCAACACATCACGCTTGCCCGCCTGCACACATTCACGGCTACGCTAGATGCATGCGCGCAGGCCTCCGCCGCCTCGACCCACGGAAACTGATTCGGCGGCGCCGTCGTCGCAATCAGGGCACGGAGTTCTGGGGCCGCCGCCTGACCAGATTCGTGCGGCCCGTGCAGGAGTTCATCCGCACCGAGAGCGCGAGCGCCATCCTCCTCATCCTGGCCGCCGTCGCCGCACTCGTCTGGGCCAACTCCCCCTGGCGCCACGTGTACGAAGAGATTCTGCACACGACCCTCAGCCTCGACCTCGCCTTCTGGGCGGTGGAAGGCACGGTCCACTTCTGGGTGAACGAAGTGGCGATGGTGCTCTTCTTCTTCGTCATCGGCCTCGAGATCAAGCGCGAAATCACCATCGGCGAGCTCTCCAACCCCCGCGTCGTGCTGGCGCCGTTCGCCGGCGCCCTGGGCGGGATGCTCCTGCCGCTGGGCCTCTTCCTGCTCATCGCCCAGGGCAGCGATGCCCGCGAGGGCTGGTCCATCCCCATGGCCACCGACGTCGCCTTTGCGCTGGGTATCGCCACGCTGGCCTCGTCTCGCGTCCCGTTGGGGTTGCGCGCGATGCTGCTCACCTTCGTCATCGTCGATGACATCGGCACGGTCGTCGTCGTTGCCATCTTCTACTCGGGCGAAGTGCACCTGCAGCCACTGCTCATCACGATCGGGCTGGTCCTGTTCATGCTGGTGCTCTACCGCCTGGGCGTACGCAACATGATCTCGTTCCTGGGGCTGTGCCTCATCGCCTGGGGGGCCATCCTCGACTCCGGCATCCACCCCACCACCCTTGGCGCCGCGCTGGGCTTCCTCACTCCCTGGCGCCCGCCCGTCTCGCTCGAGGGCTTCGTCCCCGCTGCCCGTCAGCTGCTCGAACGCTTCCGCGCCGGCGACGAGGCACCGGAGAGCCCGCTGGGACACGACCAGGTGGTCGATTCGCTGCTCAGCCTGAGCGACCTCAGCAGCAACGCGGTGCCCTACGTCGACCGCCTCGAGCATAGCCTCCACCCATGGGTGGCCTTCCTCGTCGTCCCCGCCTTCGCGCTCGCCAACGCAGGCGTCCACTTCGACCCCGGCACCGTGCGTGAGGCCTTCGAGAGCACCGTTACCTGGGGCGTCATCGTCGGGCTGGTGGTGGGGAAGCCGTTGGGCCTCGTCCTGGCGACCTGGATTGCGGTCATGCTGGGCGCGACCCTGCCTTCGGGCGTGACGTGGCGCGGGGTGCTCGCAATCGGGCTCGTCGCGGGCATCGGCTTCACCGTCGCCCTCTTCGTCGCAGACCTCGCCTACGTCGATGAGGAGCTGCTGCGGCAGAGCAAGATCGGCATCCTGGCCGCCTTCGCCATCGCCGGGCCGTTTGGCTTCCTCAGCTTCTTCCTGCTCCCCAAGGTCAACCGTCAGGGCGAGGAGCAGCCCTTCGAGAAGGATGCGGTGGCTTCGATCCCCTAGGAAGCCCCTCCCACTCTTCACGATGCCTTTCCCATTTCGGGAAAGCTCCGTACAGGCGCTTCCCAACGGAGTAGGCTGACTGTACGGAGCGTGAGCCACCGACGCGATTTGTCAGGAGGGAACGACCATGCGGTTCTTTCGACGAGGAGAAGCGGAAGCAAGCGATACCCAGGTGATGGAAGATGCGGGAGGCACCTGCGAGTGCATCCTGCTCGTGCCGCACTGGGACTCCCCCGAGAACATCGGGGTGGAAGAGAAGGCCAGCAGCTACCGCTGCAACACCTGTAACGAGGAGTTCACCTGCGAGGAAGAGATGGTGTTGCGCGCCACGGAAGCGGATCGCATCCGGCGCGGGCTGCAGGAACGTCCCAACATCGTCGCGCGCTATCCCGTCGCCTGGCACCTCTCCGACGGGCGCGAAGTCGAAATCGCCCGGCTGAGCGCATCCCACCGCAACGTCTTCCTCGAGTTCGCGCGCGCGTTGCCGCACGACGACCTGCTCTTCCTGCGTGAGGACCTCGCCAGCAGGACGGTCTTCGACTCGCTCGTGCGCAGGGTCGAAGATGGCGCCGACTTTGCACTGGTCGCCCTGCACGAAGGCGCAGTGGTGGGCTACGCCTCACTGCACGGCGAGCCCATGCGCTGGACCCGCAACGTGGGCGAAGTGCGCGTCATCGTCTCCAACGAGTGTCGTGGCAGCGGGCTCGGCGGGCGCCTCGTGCGCGACGTCATCGACGCCGCTCCCAACTTCGGCTCGCGCAAGATCACGGCGCAGATGACGGTCGATCAGCAAGGCGCGCGTACGGCCTTCGAGCGGCTCGGCTTCCGCGAGGAAGCCACCCTCGGCGGGTGGGTCACCGACCGCCGAGGCCTTCCCCGCGACCTCCTCATCATGACGCTCGATCTCTCAGGCGCGCCGGCGGGCTAACCCCACACGCGGGCGCCCTGCCTGCGCGCGACCGGGCTACGGGACGGGCTACAGGTTCGAGCTGCCGGCGTACTCGCGCCTCGGCCAGAGGAAGTCGATGCGGGTGCGCTGGATGCGCCAGCCATCCGCCGTCTTCTTGTAGGTGTCGTCGTAGATGCCGAACAGGATCAGGGGGTTCTCCACCCCCTCGGTGGTGCGCAGGTCAAGCAGGTACCAGCGCCCGTGTGCGGTCGTCTCGTCGACCAGCCGGATCCAGGGATTCGTGACGGCGTGGAGCACGCCGTACTCAGGCCCTTCCTCCGTGGCGTAGGTCGCGTAGTTGCGGTGAATCTGCTCCCGCCCGACCCAGTTGCCGCCGAACGCCTCGCCGAACTCACACACGGCGTCTTCCGTAAAGAGCGCCGCCAGCTCGTCGACGCGCTGACCGTCGTAGTAGTGCGAGTAGAGGTGGCGGAGATTCTTGATCTCCTCGATTTCACAAAGCTCTTCCGGGGTCACCATGCATCCGTTCCTTCCTGCGCTTCTGTGGTGGGCACGTGCGCGCCAGGTGCGCGGACCAACAGATCGCTGCCGTCGGAAGTCGGGGAGTACACGACGACACTTCCTGCCCGGGCCATCCGATGCGCCTGCCCCACACGACCCGCGTGTGGGGCAGGTACAGCGTCTTCGTGGTTCGCCGCTAGCTCGCGAATGCGTTGATGGCGGCGAGGTCGTCGGCGCTGAGCGTCCAGCTGGCGGCAGCGACGTTCGATTCGACCTGGTCGGGGCGGGTGGCGCCGGAGATGACGCTCGGGACGCCCTCGCGGGAGAGCAGCCAGCTCATCGCCAGGTCGAGCACGGAATGGCCGTTCGCGCTGGCGAACTCCTCAGCGCTCTGGAGGATGCCCCAGTTGCGATCGTTCACGTACTTGCCTGCGAGGCCGGCCAGCATCCCCTCCTTGAAGCGGCTGCCGTCGGGCATCTCCTCGCCCTGGCGGTACTTGCCCGTGAGGAAGCCGCCCGCGAGCGGGAAGTAGGGAAGGATGCCGTAGCCGCAGCCCAGCGACGCGGGAGCGACTTCGCTCTCGATGGCGCGCTCCACCAGGCTCCACTCATTCTCGACGGAAATGTAGGAGGCGAGCCCGTTCGCATTCGTCACGTCGTGCGCTTCCTGAATCTGCGCCGCGGAGACGTTGGAGATGCCGGCGTAGCGAATCTTCCCTTCATTCACGAGGTCGTCCAGCACGCGCGCAGTCTCCTCCGCGGGCGTGTCCGGATCGGGGAAGTGGACCATGTAGAGATCGACATAATCGGTGCCGAGCCGCTTCAGGCTGTTGTCCAGGGCGGAGGTGATGTACTCCCGCGAGCCGCTCCCGGGGGAGGTCATCTCGGCGCTGGGCATGCCGAACTTGGTCGCGATGATGGCGTCGCCGCGGCGATCGCCGAGGGCGGCCCCGAGCATCTCCTCGGAGGCGCCCATGCCGTACATCTCGGCCGTATCGAAGAAGTTGACGCCGAGATCGAGCGCCTTGTCCACGACGACCTTCGCGGCGTCAGCGTCGATGCGCATGCCGAAGTTGTTGCAGCCGAGGCCAACGACCGAGACCTGCAGGTCCGAACTGCCGATGTTGCGGTACTCCATGAGGTGATGGTTCTCCTGTCTGTGCTTGTGTGAGAGGTGCGCTGGGCAGTGTAGGGCAACAGGCCCCCGCGTGCGTTACGCCTCAGGCTCGCTCGAACTCGATCTCCAGTGAAGCCACGGAGCGCATGGCGATGCCGGCGCCCATGCGTGGGTTGCGCCCGGGCTTGATGCGCGCGTCCCCGATGGCCTCGAGGATCATGCGCGAACCCACCACCGCTTCCGTTCGCGCCAGCTGGTAGCCCACGCAGAAGTGCTTCCCCAGCCCAAAGCCCAGATGGCTGGAGCGATCCCCTTCGCGATAGCCCACGCGGGTCTCCTTCCCGAAGTAGAGGTCCTCGCGGAAGATGTTGAATCGCTCCGGTTCGGCGAAGACGCGCTCGTCGTGGTTGGCCGAATGCATCGAGAGCTGCACCACCGCGCCCGCAGGAATGGTGACGCCCCGCAGCGTCGATTCGCGCAGTGTGTTGCGCGGCTCGCCCCCAACCGGTCCCTCGTGCCGCATCGTCTCGGTGAAGGCCTGGTCGAGCAGCGAAGGGTCTTCCCGCACAGCCTCGAACTGCTCGCGGTGGTTGAGCAGCAGCCACCAGAGGTTCGCGATGGCCTTGTCCGTCGTCTCTCCGCCCGCCGTCAGCAGCAGGCTCGTGAACGACTTAATGTCGTGCACGGAGAGCCGTTCGCCATCCACCTCGGCCACGCACAGCTTCGAGATGAGGTCGTCGCCGGGATTGCGCAGGCGCTCCTGCACGAACGGGTCGAGGTACTCGTGGAACTGGCGGTTCGCTTCGATGCCGCGCTTGCGCAGGACCGGGTCGGGCCCCAGCCCTGCGAGGAAGGTGGGGTACCAGTGGTGGAAGCGGTCGTGGTCCGACTGCGGCAGCGCGAGCATGTCGACGATGACGTTGACCGGCAGGCGTGTGCTGAACTGGTCCACCAAATCGACCTCACGCCGCTCGACGAACCCCTCCACGAGGTCGCGCGCCGCCTTCTCCGTGAAGCGCTCGATGAGCGCCCGCACGTTGCGCTCGATGACGGGCATGAACGCATCAAGCTTCCGCCCCACGAATTCAGGCGCGATGATTGCGCGCTTCTGCGTGTGCTCTTCGCCGTTCATCGCCGTCAGCGACGGGCCGAACACCGCGCTGTGCGACTGCTCCATGATGGTGCTGGAGAAGGTCTCGTGGTCGAGGAAGCCGGCCACGACATCGTCATAACGCGTCACGAGCCAGCTGCCGTTCTGCGGATGCTGCCAGACCGGGCGCTCGTCCCGCAGCTGCTTCAGCGTCGGGTACGGGTTGAGCCGGAAGGCTTCGCCTTCCAGCAGGCTCGCATCGAACGGGTCGGGTTGCGTGGTCGCTTCGGGCGGCATGGCGCACAGGATAACGGTGGCGGGAGCATCCCTGTCGCGCACGTCACCGCGTGCGCGCGGGCGTAAGATGACGGCGGCCCGGTAGTGGCCGGCGGAGGTTCCCCATGCGGAGTGAAGTGCATCCCATCAGCTGCGCCGTCTATGACGACCTGGGCGACGGTCGCATTCGTGTGAGCAAGGGCGAGAGCTACGGCATCTTCGACTGGGAGGGGCGTTGGGAAGAAGGCGGCATCACGCGCGCCGACCCGCACCTGCTCCAGTACGTCGGCGGCCCCGATCTGCCCCCGGGCGTCGATGAGATGGCCGCCCAGCTCGAAGCCGCACGCACGCGCGAAGAGCCCAGCGCCGGCGACCTCGCCGAAGACGCCTACACCGGCTCCGTGCGAGACCCCCGCTACGGCACCCGCAACATGATCTTCGCCTCCTCCGAGACGACTGTCGCGCCCTACGTCGGCGACCCCGGCCGCGAGACCGGGAAGGGGTGGCGCTCGAAGGGCATCTCCTTCCACGAGGTGCTCGCCGGCGATACCTACCCCGATCGCATCCCGCCCGAGCTGTGGGAAGACTCCCCCATGCCCGGCGGTGTCACCCGCGTGCCCACGGAGCGTTTCACCAGCCAGGAGTGGCACGACCTCGAAGTCGAACGTCTCTGGAAGAAGGTGTGGCAGTTCGCCTGCCACGTCGACGACATCCCCGAGGTCGGCGACTACATCGTCTACGACATCGCCCATCTCTCCTATCTCGTGGTGCGCAGCGGTGAGAATGAGTTCAAGGCGTACAACAACGCCTGCCTCCACCGCGGACGTCAGCTGCGTGAGTTCGACGGCAAGCAGGCGACGGAGTTCCGCTGCCCCTTCCACGGCTGGTGCTGGGAGATCGACGGCTCGCTGCGCGAGATCCCGTCGGAGTGGGACTTCCCCGAGGTGCGCGAGGACGCCGACCACCTGCGTGAGGCGCGGGTAGGGACGTGGGGCGGCTTCGTCTTCATCAACCCCGACCCCGACTGCGAACCGTTTGAGGACTTCATCGGCTCACTGCCGAAGCACTACGAGAAGTACGAGTTCGAGAAGCGCTACAAGCAGATGCACGTGGCCAAGGTCATCGCGCGAACTGGAAGATCACGCAGGAGGCCTTCATGGAGGGCTACCACGTGATGGCCACGCATCCCCAGGCCATGGCCTTCGGTGGCGATGGCGCCAACATGCAGTACGACGTCTTCGGCAACTGGTGCCGCGCGATCACCGTGGGCGGCAACACCAGCCCGCAGCGTGGCATCTATCCCGACCCCGAACAGATCTTCGCCATGCGCAAGGGCGGCGCCGACCTCGCCCGCGAGGGCTTGCGGGCGGTCATTGGTGACAAGGCCGACATCTTCTGCGACGCCGAGGTCACCGACGGCTACTTCAACAACCTCTTCCCCAACTTCCACCCGTGGGGCTGCTTCAGCCGCATCGTCTACCGCTTCCGCCCCTACGGCGACGACCCCGACCGCAGCATCATGGAGGTGCTCTACCTGGTGCCGTGGCCCGAGGGTGAGGAGAAGCCGCCCGCCGCGCCCATGCACTGGCTCGACGAGGATGAGGACTTCACCCTCGCGCCCGAGATGGGCGGGCTCGCCCGCGTCATCAACCAGGACTGCTACAACCTGCCCAAGATCCAGAAGGGCCTCAAGACGAAGGTCGACCCGTACGTCTACTTCTCCGCCTACGCGGAGGGAAGATTCGCCACTTCCACAATCTCTACGACCAGTGGGTCGGGAGCGAGGAAGCATGAGCCCGGCCGTCGAGGAAAGCGGCTTTCTGAAGCTGAACGAGGACATCCTCGCCAACCCCTACCCGTTCTACCGCAGCCTGCGCGAGGAAGCGCCCATCGTGCGCGAGCCCGACTTCGGCGTCTTCCTCATCAGCCGCTACGACGACATCCTTGAGGTGAACGCGCAGCCCGAGGTGTTCTCCAGCATCCTCGTGGCGACGGCCCCCTACATGGATCCGCCTGCGCCCCTCGACGAACTGGCCGAATGGCGCGCCTCACAGCCCTTCAGCGACAAGATTCTCTCCAACGACCCTCCCGACCACACCCGCCACAAGCGCCTCATCAACCGCTTCTTCACGCCTCGCCACGTCGCCGCCCTGGAGCCGCGCGTGCGCGAGATCACGAACGAGACGATCGACGCCTTCATCGACCGTGGCGAGGTCGAGTTCGTGACCGAGTTCGCGCATATGGTGCCGCGGCTTGTGGTGGGCGAACTGTTCGGCGTGCCCGATGAGGACGCGGAACGCTTCAAGCAGTTCTTCATGGATCGCCTCGCCGTCATGGCGAAGGCCGCAGCCGACCCGGCGGCCGCCTACCAGCAGCAGACCGGCGAGCGCGAGGAGATTACGGAGAACGAGTTCCTCACGAGCTACTTCATGGATGCGATGGCGGAACGCCGCACGTCGCCACGTGGCGACATCATGAGCGACCTCGCCGGCGCTACCTTCCCCGACAGCGACGAACCGGTACCGCTGGAGTCGCTCGTGAGCATGATCACCCTCCTCTACGCCGCTGGCGGCGACGCCAACACGCCCGAGCTCATGACCAACTCGATGCTCGTGCTCCTGCGTCAGCCCGACGTCATGCAGGCGTTGCGCGACGATCCGTCACGCGTGGGTGGCTTCATCGAAGAGGTGCTGCGCTACGACACGCCCGTGCCGGGCGTCTTCCGCATCGCCCTGCAGGAACACGACCGTCGGCGGCGTGCCTATCAAGCGTGGCGAGAAGCTGATGGTCATCTACGGGTCGGGCAATCACGATGCCGCCCAGTTCACCGAGGGGGAGGCGTTCGATCTGGAACGCAACCAGACGTGCCCCCACCTCGGCTTCGGCCACGGCGTGCACTACTGCCCGGGAGCCGGCCTGGCGCGCCAGGAGGGTCGCGTGGCGGTGCAGGAGCTGCTCCGTCGCATGGGCGATATCCGCATGACGGAAGGCGACCCGCCATACGTCCCCAGCGTCATCCAGCGCATCCCCATCCGCCTCCCGCTCAGCTTCACCAAGCTCGCCTGACGCGCTACGGCGCGCAGACGCTGCATTCGCGCACGTCCCCGGTGGTCTGATCGCTCGCCTTCGCCAGGTAGAGGCGCTCGTAGGGGCCGTGCCACTCGCCGTTCTCCGTCGAGTCGGCGCGACGGTGGCGATAGTAGCCGCACGTCTCGTGGTGAACGGTTGAGCGACGCGTCGGCCAGTTGGTGTAGACCCGGTACCTCACGCTCGCGCCTCCGCTCCTAGACGATCTGCAGGCGCTCGAACTCCTCGTCTCCCATGCTCTCGGGGACGGGGTGGCCGGGGCCGAAGATCGCGCTGTTTGCGCCAGTGCCGCTGACGGACATGCGTCCCAGGTTCACGAGCTGTCGCACGGCGCGGTCGACCGCCCACGGGTCGTGCAGCACCGGCAGCCCGAGCCGCGTGCGGAAGACCGAGCGGGCGCTCGCGACGACGCCCCCGAACAGTTCCCGCTCCGTCTGCTGCAGTTCGGCCAGCGCCACATCGAAGCTCTGTTGGGGAAAGTGTTCGTAGAGCAGCGGCAGCAGCCGCATGGAGAGCGTGTCGGAGGCGTTGGCGAGCAGCAGGGCTGCCTCGCGTGACCGTCCCTGCGGGAGTGGCGCTTCCCACCACACCCACTGGCCGTACAGCTCACGCAGCCGCTCCCCAAGCGCGGTGTGCGCGGTCCAGCGCTCTCCCCGCGCCTCCGCCGACGGTTCCCGGCGCGCCGCCTGCTGGCAGAGTGCGAACACCTCACGCGTGATCGGCGAGTCGGGGTCGCTCAGGTCACAGGCGGGGTCGCGGGGCTCGACCAGCAGGAACGTGTTCGCGTGCGCCGTGCCCCAGTCGACCACCAGACAGCGCTCCTCCTCGGGGAGCTGACGCAGCGAGAGCAGGAGCGTCAGGTTGCCGTCATCAACGGCGCGACGCGCTTGCAGAAAGCGTCGCCACGAGGCCGATCCTTCGAGGTAGACGGGGCTGAAGGGAATCTTCAGCGGGCGTTCCGTGCGGGGCGTGTCGTAGACCACCCCGCGAGCCGTCCCGGCGAGGTCCTGGAGCGCCTTCAGCAGCATCCGCGCTTCAGGCGAGCGTGGCGTCCCCGTCTCTTCGAGGCGTGTGCTTCCCGCTCCTGGGCGACGCTTCCACAGCCCCTGGAGGACCACAGCCACAGCCCTCCCCGTCAGGTAGCGAGTGTGGTGGGCGATACTGGACTCGAACCAGTGGCCTCGTCGGTGTGAACGACGCGCTCTAACCATCTGAGCTAACCGCCCTAACCCTTTCTGAGTCTAGGGTGGGCACGCCTCATCCGCCACTGGAGGCCAGCAGGCGCGCCTGGCCGGCGCCCGCATTTGAAGGCGAGCGATAGGCGCACGATAATGATTCAAAGCCGAAGTGGCGGAACAGGCAGACGCGCTACGTTCAGGGCGTAGTGCCCCTTGCGGGCGTGTGAGTTCAAATCTCACCTTCGGCACCAGACGTGCGCCAGTAGCTCAGTGGATAGAGCGCTACCCTGCGGAGGTAGAGGTCAGAGGTTCGAATCCTCTCTGGCGTACCACCACTCCCGACGGCTTACGACGCCAGCCCGTCGAAACTGACCCCCGTCAGCGACTCCGACAGTTCCCAAAGCCTGCGCGCAGTCGCTTCGTCGTGCGAATCCGCCGACGAAGGCACGACCACCGGCCGCCCTCCCAGCTCCTGGAAGCCACCGGGACCGTAGTACTGGCCGCCCCGGGCCTCGGGATCGGCGGCGGCGCGAAGCGTGGGCAGCGCGCCCTTGTCCGCCCCCTGGAACAGGAGGTTGGCCGCCAGCCTCTTCACCGCGACGAAGCTCCCGTGCAGGGCGAGATTGGTCGAGGAGAAGCCGGGATGCGCCGCCAGCGCCGATGCGTCCGCGCCCGCCTGCTCGAAGCGGCGCTGCAGTTCGTAGGTGAAGAGCAGGTTCGCCAGTTTGGAGCGCGCGTACGCGCCCCACGGCGAGTAGCCGCCCTGGTCGTAGAGCAGGTTGGCAAGGTCCACCGCTCCGCGACGGTGGCCGAGACTGCTCACAGTCACGACTCGCGCCCCCGGCGTCTGCAGCAGGAGGGGAAGCAGGCGGCCTGTGAGTGCAAAATGTCCCAAATGGTTCGTCCCGACCTGGCTCTCGAAGCCGTCCTCGGTGGGCGTGAGCTGGGGGACCGTCATGATGCCGGCATTGTTCGCCAGCACATCGAGCCGTGAATGGCGCGACGCGAATTCGTCGGCAAAGCGCTCGATCGAGGCGAGGCTGGCGAGGTCGAGCGCCATCAGCTCGGCCTGCGCGTCGGGTAGGTCTGCGCGCAGCTCATCGAGGGCGCTCTGGCCGCGTTCGGGCGAGCGGCAGGCGAGCACGGTGCTGGCGCCCGCCCGCGCGAGCTCTCGCGCCGCCTCGAAGCCGATGCCGCTGTTGGCGCCGGTCACGACCACGACCTTGCCTGTGAAATCAGGGATGTCGCTGGCGCTCCAGCGTTTGCTTCGAGGCATGACAGGCTCCGTGAGGTGAAGGTGGATGAAGGTGAGGTTGGAGCGGGAGACGAGGATCGAACTCGCGACATCCTGCTTGGAAGGCAGGCGCTCTACCGCTGAGCTACTCCCGCGCGCGGTTCTGCGCCTCCGATTGTAAGCACTGCCGCGCCATGCGCCCCCGCGTCCGCCTACAGGTGCGTCACCAGCCAGCGATGGATCTCGGCGCAGCGCTCGAGCTGCGCGGCGCACCAGTCGGCGAAGTCAGCCTCCTCAGCGTCATCCGGGAATGCTTCCATCCAGCGCGCCTGGAACCACTTGTGGTGAAGCAGGTCCGCACGCGGGTGGTCGGCGGGGTACGGCTTGGGGACACGCTTGTAGTCCGCGCCTGCAACCTCTGCGCCTGTTTCGCCGACGAGGGTCGCGAGCGCCGTCGCGAGCGCCGCTCCCGACGACTCTGCGTCGATGCGTTCGCGCCAGCGTTCCAGCGCGGGCAGCATCGCGCCCACGGCGAAGCCCACTTCATCGGCGGCGAGCCGTACGAAGAGCGTCGGCGCCGTCTTCTTGTCGGGGCCCTCCCACCAGCGGAAGAGCAGGTGGTCCTTGTAGGGCGTCTTGTCGGCGGAGAAGCGGACGTCGCGATTGATCGGGGAGATGGCCCCGTTCACCCATGGCACCCCCACGATCCCGCCCGAGATGCTTGTTTGCAGCGCCGACGTCATCGCCTCGACGAACGCCTTCGCGGGCTCCGCGATGAGCGCCTGATACTCAGGCCGATTGGCTTCGAACCATGCCTTGTCGTGAGTCGGCAGCTCCCGCAGGAAGTCGCGTGCTGCCGGGGAGAACGTCGCCACAGCCATCACGCCATCAGTCCGACTTGTGGCCGGCAGCGGCAAATGCGAGCGCCTCATCGAGGAGCGTCCGCCAGAGTGCGGCGTCACGCCCGGGCACCTGCACCCACTCGCGGAAGCGCCGGCCTGCAGGCGCGAAGGGAAGCCCCGTTCCCGCTTCGATCAGTGCGTCCACGCGGCTGGCGGGAATCTTCACGATGAGGTCGCCCGTGTCGTGCCAGGTGGTGGTGAAGAAGGCGCCGTCGGGGGTGCGCAGGCAGGGGAAGCCCATGAGCGTGCCCTCCTGCGCCTGTTCCGAAGCGAGCAGCGGGTCCGTCAGCTCCTCATAGAGCGCGAGCGCATCGTCGGCGTTGTCAGTGCTCATGTCCCGTTGCCCATGTCATTGCCCCTCCAGCGCGCGATTCGGGCTTGCCCCGGTCACGGCGACCGATGGCTCGCCGTCGTTGTCGTCGCTGCCGCGACGTGGGTTGATGTCGCTCCAGCGCAGGCGCATGTCGTAGATGGCAGCAGGCGCCAGCAGGATGGCAGGCAGGATGATGATGGCCTCGACGCCGACGGCGTAGGCGAGCGCTGCGTCCTGCGTCTCGCCCAGCGCGACCAGCGCCTCCTTGGCGAGGAAGGCGAGCCCCACGCTCGCCTGCGCGAGCGGGATGCCCGCGCCGATATTCGCCGCCGCCACCACGAACACGTGCACGAGGAAGTTGAGGCTGATGCCGAGCGAGGCCGCCACCGCCCAGTAGAGGAGCGCTTCGCTCAGCCAGATGGCCAGCGTCAGCAGGAGCACATTGCTCGTCTGCCGCCGGCTTTGCATGGATGCGAGCCCGTGCAGGAAGGGGGCGATGCGCGGATGCGCGAGCATCGCGCGCCAACCGATCCCCGTTGTCGGTTCGCCCTGCTTGCGCGTTGCGAACCAGGCGATGGCGAGGCCCGCGGGCGTCCCGAAGAGCATGAACGCGCCCAGCCCGGTGAAGCCGTCGCCGATCGTGAGGGTGGCGATGGCCAACGCCATCAGCAGCGCGAAGACAAAGCCGTCCATGATCCGTTCGAGCGCTTCCGCGCCGAGCAGTTCGAGCCGCCCGATGCCGAACTTGCGCGCTGTCACCTGAATCATGACCACGTAGCCAAGCCCGAACGGCAGCACCATGTTCGCCGCCTGCCCGAGCACGACACGGGGGAAGGCGCGTCGCGTAGTCACGTCCTTCAGGTGCTCGACCAGCACCCGCCAGCGCACCGCCCGCAGCCAGTAGCGCGTCATGAACACGAGCACGATCGGCACGAGGAAGCGCAGGTCGGCGCGTTGCAGCGTGCGGGCCACGTCGCCCAGGTTCACATCGCGCAGGAGGAGCCACACCAGGAAGAGGCTCACGGCCAGACCGACGGCCAGACGAAGCGGGCGGGAGAACCGCCCAAGCTTGATCACAGGCCACCCTCCCCGGTCAGCGAACGCCTGGCGCCTGAGTGCTCAGGGAACGTGGCTCTGCTGAACACTCGCACAGGCTTCGCAGCGGGCGGCTCACGCCTGGCCGTCGGAGGCGACCGGCGACGGGATCTCTTCGATCTGGTCGAGCACGGCTTCTTCAGGGTCGCCTTCACCCCGCCCTTCCCCGTGCGCCTCCACCCCGAACGCCTCGGCGAAGCGTCGGTACGACTCGAGCGAGTCGCCGTACTTGCGGTGCCCTGCCGTGTGCCAGGCGCTCGCCAGCAGCAGCGCGTCACGCCGCGACGAGGTGGAGTGGCCGTAGTCCTCCGCGAGGCAGAGCCCGATCTCCTGATTGTGGGGGTCGTTGCCGTGCTTCACGGCGGCGGTGGTGAGCGTCCGCACGAGCGGCGAGCGTCCGTAGCCGGCGTCGAGGTAGGCCTGCGTCCAGGCGACGCTCTCGGTGGGGTTGAGCGCCATCAGCGCTTCGTCCAGCCGGGTGAGCAGCTGCGGGCCAGAGAGATCGCCGGCCCCCTTCGGTGGCGCGACCAGCGGGCGACCGTGACCCTTCAGGTTGGCGATCCAGCGTGCCGCCTGGTTCACGAACGAGCCCGCCACGAAGAGCAGTTTCGTGCGGTGGGGATGCTCGAAGTTGTCGTAGAACCAGCGCAGCGTGTTGGTGTATTCGTACGCGTGCTGCGGCATGGAGAACTCGTCCACCACGACCGTCTCGAGGATGACGTTGGCAGCCGCCACCTGAATCGTGTCGAGAATCTGGCGCGGTCCGCGTCCGGCCAGCAGCAGGGCCACCAGATGCTCGAGGTAGTCCGGCTCGGACGCTTCCGTCAGCGCGCGGATGAGGACCTCCGCCTCCGGCTCCGAGAGCGCTGTGTCGTTCGCGAACAGCTCGTCGTCACGGCTCGCTGCCGGCGTGGGGTCGATGGAAGAGCCGGGCAGTTCGTCCCGCAGGCGGTAGAGCTCGACCTGGCAGGCCATCTCGTACTCGGAGTGCCAGCGCGGCCCGACAGACATATCGAGGACGCCTGCGTAGAGCACGTGACGCGCCTTCTCCCAGCCGATCGTCTGCCCCAGCTCCACCGTGGCGCGGGCGCGGTAGGCCTTGTGGCCGGTGGTGTAGGAGCGGTTGTAGAGCAACCGCCCCTGCACATCGATGAGGCCGGCGAAGACGAGCTGGGCGAGCAGCTCCTGCCTTCGCTCCGTCTCTTCGAAGAGCCCCAGGAAGACGCGGTAGGCGCGAACCACTTCACCCCGCTCCACCAGCACGAGCCACTCGTTCAGGCGCTCCTCGAAGGAGCCTTCCAGGTGGAGTGGCTCCTGGTCTTCCCAGTGGCGCTCGGGCGGCGGTGGCGTCACCCCCGGCACGGGCTTGAAGGTGCGACGTCCGTAGTGTCCGGGCATCCGCCCGATGAGCTGGTTCCACGGGTCGAGCCCCGTGGGCACATACCAGAGCGTCTGCGCGAGCGGGAGGTGCTTCAGTTCGTCGGGCAGGTAGCGCGGCAACGTGAGGCTCGTGCGCGAGCTCAGCAAGCAATGGTCGTTGTTGACGAAGCGCAGCACCCCGCCGTCGATGCGCTGGTGGTAGGGCACGTTCGTGTAGGGGCCGTGCGTGCGCACCGTCTCGCTGAGAATCTCGGTGGTGCTGCGCCCCGCCTCGAGCAGGTCCAGGAGGGTCTGGCGCGTTGCCAGTTGGTCGCGCCCGAGGATGTGCTCTTCGAGCTGGGCGAAGAGCCGGTCAGCTGTCGTGTCGCGCTCCGCTGTTGCCGTCATCGCGAGCCTCCCGCAGTACCACGGCTGGCGCGATTATAGGGGAGCGTGCGGGCGAACGGCGCAGCCGCTAGCCCGCTGCCGAGGCTGCCGGTTCGCCCTCGTAGCTGCCGTCGCGAGCGAGCCCGTTCAGCCGTGCGCGCTCGAAGAAGGCGGCCTGCGCAGCGGCCTCGTTCTCGCGCTTCCCGCCCCAGGCGGCCAGTGCGGGGGCCTGCAGGCCACGTCCGTAGGAGAAGCTCAACGCCCACGGCTTCTCGCCCGCAGCGGTGTTGATCGCGTTCAGGTTCTCCGTCGACTCCACCGCCGACTGCCCGCCGGAGAGGAAGTTGATGGTCGGCACCGCCGCCGGCACCGTGCGTCGGAAGACGGTCAGCGTCGCCTCGGCGACCTCTTCGGGCGAAGCCTTGCGCCCGCTTTCGCTCCCGGGCAGGACCATGTTCGGCTTGAGCACGATGCCTTCGAGCAGCACGTTGTGGCGGTCGAGCGCCGCGAAGACCGCGTGCAGGACGGCCTCGGTCACCTCCGCACAGCGCTCGATGCTGTGTGGCCCATCCATCAGCACCTCCGGCTCGACGATGGGCACGACATCCGCTTCCTGGCAGATGCGGGCGTAGCGGGCCAGCACCTCGGCGTTGGCGGAGATGGCGAGGGCGCTCGGCAGCGTCTCCGTGATGTTGTAGACCTCGCGCCACTTGGCGAAGCGGGCGCCCTGCTCCTTGTAGCCTTCAAGCAGCCCCGCTAGCCCGTCGAGCCCCTCGGTCACGAGGTCGCCCGGGGCGCCCGCCAGCGGCACCGTGCCCTTGTCCACCTTGATGCCAGGTACGACGCCTGCCGCTTCGGCCACGCGCGGCAGGGGCGTGCCCGCCGCATCCGTCTGTCCCAGCGTCTCCTCGAACAGGATGACGCCGCAGATGTACTGCCCGATGTCGGGGGTGGTCAGCAGCAGGGAACGGTAGGCGCGACGGTTCTCTTCGGTCGATTCGGCGCCGATGGAATCGAAACGACGCTTAATCGTGCGCGAACTCTCATCCGCGGCGAGGATGCCCCGGCTCGGCCCAATCAGATCGGCGACGGTCTGGCGGAGTACGCCTGCTTCCATGTCTTCCCCCTGCCCCTGCAACGCTGAGGCGGCAACGATGGGGCTCATCTTACGCGCGCATATCGGAGCCGCTATCGCGCGGCCGCCAGTCCGCGTACGGGTACGCGATCCGTTCGAAATGGACAGGGTGGGGTGGATGCGCTCAGGCGGTGGTGGTGCGTCGGCCGCGGAGCCAGTTGAGGAAGGCCGTGATGCGCGGATTGGGGCCGCTGTCGGCGCTCCCGCCATCCGCCAGATCGGCGAAGCCACGGCCGCAACTCTGGCAGTAGCTGTAGACGTTCAGGTTCTCATGGCCGCACGCCGGACACTTCTTCATGGCGCCAGTCTAGCCTGCCCGTCCGCCTTTGGCACAGGGGCGGCGATTGTTCGCACGAATCCCGCACCGCAAACTGGAACGTACTTCTGCCGGGAGCGCATCACGTGAGCCTTGATCCTGTCCGCGACATCATGCCGCTCGTCATCGAATCGGATGGCCGCCGCGAGCGCGCCTACGATATCTACTCGCTGCTGCTCAAGGAGCGCATCGTCTTCCTGGGCACGCCCATCGATGCGATGGTCGCGAATATCATCATCGCCCAGCTGCTCTACCTCGACCGTGAGGACGACGAGAAGGATGTCACGCTCTACGTGAACAGCCCGGGCGGAAGCGTCACCGCCGGGCTCGCCATCTACGACACGATGCAGCTCATCCGCCCCGACGTGGCGACGGTCTGCATCGGCCTCGCGGCCAGCATGGGCACCGTCCTTCTCACCGGTGGAGCGAAGGGCAAGCGCATGGCTCTCCCCAACGCCACCGTGCACCTGCACCAGGTCATGGGCGGGGCCGAGGGCCAGGCTTCCGATATCGAGATTCAGGCGAAGGAGACGCTTCGCCTGCAGGCCATCCTGCGCAACATCATCCACGAGCAGACGGGCCAGCCCATGGACCGCATCGAGCGCGACACCGATCGCGACTTCTGGCTGGATGCGCAGGCGGCCAAGGAGTACGGCCTCGTCGACGAAGTCCTCGAGGGCACGGTGGTGGGCGCCAACGGCGCCGCCTCCAGCGACAGCTAGCCAGCCGACCAGCCAGGACGCATCCCGACGCGATCGGGCCTCAGGCCAGGGGCTCGATGCTCGTGCGCCCGCCCATGTAGGGCTGCAGCACCGCAGGGATGGCGATGGAGCCATCCTCCTGCTGGTAGTTCTCGATGATGGCGATAAGTGAGCGCGGCGCGCCCAGCCCTGAGCCGTTGAGCAGGTGCGGGAAGCGGGCGCGGGCGTCGGGCTCGGGCCGGTAGCGCACGCTTGCCCGCCTCGCCTGGAAGTCGAGCGTGTTCGAGACCGAGCTCACCTCAAGCCACTCCCCCACCCCCGGCGCCCACACGTCGATGTCGAATCCCTTCGAGGCCTTGAAGTCGAGGTCGCCCGCGCACAGGCGCAGCACGCGGTAGGGGATCTCGAGCGCCTCGACCACGCTGCAGGCCCGCGCCAGCATCGCCTGCAGCTCATCGTCGCTCGCTTCTGGCTCGCAGAAGACGAACATCTCGACCTTTTCGAACTGGTGCAGCCGCTTCAGCCCGCGCGTGTCCCGCCCGGCGCTCATCTTCTCGCGGCGGAAGCAGGGGGTGTGCGCTACGAGCCGCTGGGGCAGCGCGCCCGGCGGCAGAATCTCGTCGCGGTAGAGGTTGGCGAAGGGCGCTTCCGCCGTCGGCACGAGCAGGTAGTCCTCTTCGGCATCCTGGTAGAGGTTGTCGCGGAACTTGGGCAGGTGGCCCGACGCCAGGAACGACTCTTCCATGAGCATGTACGGCAGGTAGTGCTCCTCGAAGCCGGCTGCTGCGTGGGAATCGATCATCCACTGGATCATGGCGCGGTGCAGTCGGGCGATACCGCCACGCAGCACGAAGAAGCGCGAGCCCGACATCTTCGCCCCGCGCGCCAGGTCGATGCCCCCAAGCTTCTCGCCGATCTCCCAGTGGGGCAGCGGGTCGAAGTCGAATTGACGCGGTTCCCCGACCGTCTTCACGGTCACGTTCCCGCTCTCGTCGGTGCCTGGCGGGGTGTCGGGGTCGATGATGTTCGGCACCTCGTAGAGGCGCTCCTCCAGAGCGGTCTCAGTCTCCCGCAGGCTCGTCTCAAGGCCGTCGAGCTGTTCGCCAAGGGCACGCGCCGCGGCGATGCGTTCGGCGCGTTCGCCTTCGTCCCGCGTGGCGCCGATCGCCTTGCTGGCAACGTTGCGCTCGGCGCGCAGCGTCTCCACCTCGCCCAGGAGGGTGCGTCGCCGCTCATCGAGGGAGAGGATGTCGTCGACCGGTGCCTCGGCGCCGCGCGTGGCGATATCGCGCTGCACGCGCTCGCGATTCTCCCGGATGAACTGGGCGCTCAGCATCGTGAGCAGGCCTCAGCCGCTGCGTCCAGCGCCCGGATGCCGAGCAGTCGCACGTCTTCGGCCACGGGCACGAGCGTACCATCGGGTGCAGGGAGCGAAAACGCGGCAGCCAGGGTCCCGCGGTCCACCCATTGGGATGGCCCCTGGGGGACGGGTGCAGCGAATTCGACATCCTTCACGGGGCGGGTGAAGTAGACGTGGTCGATGTGCTGGTGGAAGGGCTGGTCTGGCCGGTTGATGTCCTCGATCAGGATCACCGCCGGTGGGGGCAGGACCCGCGGCCCCACGCAGCTGAGCAGGTCCGGCGGGGGGATGACCTCCACTTCCAGTCCTGATTCCTCAAGCGCTTCCCGCAGGGCGGTCTGGACCGGGTCCTCGTTGGGCTCGCTGTGCCCACCGGTGGGTAGCCACATGCGCAGTTTCCGGTGCCAGATGAGCAGCGTGTGGCCTCTGGCCACCACGTAGGCGGTGCTGGTGGTGTGACGCTTGATCGCTTGTTTCACGATGACTCCTGCCCGCTTGAGTCAAAGGGTAAAGCTACTCATCCATATCATCCATCACCCCGCCACCACTTCCCGTAGGCGGCCTCACGCTGCGGTGCTGTGACGTGTGACGCTCAATCTGCTTCTTCGTCACGGCTCTCCTGCCCAGGAGGAGATTCCGCTTTGAATTGAGAACTTGGGGTGCCCCCTGTAGTTGGGGGAAAGGAAGCACGGAAAATTGTGCGGTGCTGTGGGAACAGAATGACCTCGCGGATGCTCGTCTGGCCCGTGAGCAGCATCACCAGCCGGTCGATGCCCAGCCCCAGGCCGCCGGCGGGCGGCATGCCGTGTTCAAGCGCGATGAGAAAGTCCTCGTCGGCCAGCTCTACCTCGTCGTCGCCTGCCCGCTGGAGCGCCTGCTGCGCCTCGAAGCGCTCGCGCTGGTCCACGGGATCGTTCAGCTCGGAGTACGCATTCGCGATCTCGAAGCCCCCCACGAACGCCTCAAAGCGCTCCACGATGCCGTCCGTGCCCACCTTGCGCTTGGCCAGGGGCGAAAGCTCGATTGGGTAGTCGAGCAGGAAGGTGGGCTGGATGAGGTGTGGCTCGACCAGCTGGCTGGCGGCGATGTCGATGAGCTTCCCGCGCCCCGCCTCGCGCGGCGCGTCGAGCCCGCGACGGCGCAACTCCTCCCGCAGCGCCTCCGTCGTCCCGAACGCCGGGAGGTCGAAGTCGCCGTATTCACGCAGGGCGTCGTGGAAGCTGATGCGTCGCCAGGGGGGCGTGAAGTCGACCTTGTGCTCGCCGAACGAGACAGTCGCCGTCCCCAGCACGCTGCGCGCCACGCCGCTCACCAGTTCCTCGACGAGCGTCGCCATGTCGCCGTAGTCGCCGTACGCCTGGTACAGCTCGAGCATCGTGAATTCAGGGTTGTGACGTTGACTGAAGCCCTCGTTACGGAAGATGCGCCCGAGCTCATAGACCCGCTCGTAGCCCCCCACGAGCAGACGCTTCAGGTGTAGCTCGAGGCTGATGCGCAGGTAGCGGTCTTCGTCGAGGCCGTGTGAGTGGGTGAGGAAGGGGCGAGCGGCGGCGCCTCCCGCTTCCTCCTGCAGCACGGGAGTCTCCACTTCGAGGAAGCCGCGCTCGTCGAGGTCGCGACGGATCGCGGCCACGATGCGGCTGCGGGTGCGGAAGGTCTCGCGCGTCTCATCGTTGGCGAGCAGGTCGAGGTAGCGCTGGCGCTGGCGCAGCTCGACATCGGTGAGGCCGTGGAACTTCTCGGGGGGCGCGCGCAGCGCCTTCGTGATCAGCTGCCAGTCCGTCGCTCCTACCGTCGCTTCGCCGGTGCGGGTGCGCATGGGGCGCCCCTGCACCGCGACGAAATCCCCGAGGTCGAGCAGCTTCAGCCGCTCATACGAGTCCTCGCCGATGACGTTGCGACGCAGCAGCGCTTGCAGGCGCCCGCTGCCATCCTGGAGGTCGAGGAAGCTGGCGCGCCCCATCCCCCGCTGCGCGACCACGCGCCCCACGATGGCGACAGGGTCGAGGTCGGGTTCCTCGCCCGCAGCGACGCCTTCGAGCAGGGCGCTCACTTCGGCGTTCGTGTGCGTGCGATCGATGCGCGGTGGGTAGGGATCGAGGCCGGCGTCGCGCAGCTGGCGGGCGCGGGCGATGCGCTGCTCGCGCAGACGTCCGCCGCCTGTGCCCGCTTCCTGTTCCCCGGTACCCGGTTCCTCGCTCATCCTGACCTCGCTGCTCCCATGCTAAAGGGCCGCTCGCTGGCGGCCCTCTCCGAATCTTCGCTCGCCGCCTGCTCCTAGTCGATATCGAGGATCTTGAGGCTGATGAGGCCACTGGGCACCTCGATGTCGACCTTGTCGCCCTTCGACCGCCCCAGCAGGGCCGCGCCGATGGGCGATTCGTTCGAAATGCGCCCCTCGGCAACGTTCGCTTCCGGCTGCCCCACGATCTGGTAGTGAAGCGTCTTGCGGCCCTGCCGCACCTTCACCCCGCTCCCCACCACAACCCACGAGGCATGGTGGGCGCCTTCCTCATCGATGATGACGGCTCGCCGCAGCAGGTCCTCGATGTTGAGAATCTTGCCTTCCAGCAGGCTCTGCTCCTGCTTGGCGTTGTCGTACTCCGCGTCGTTCTGGCTGGTCCCCAGCTCGCGCGCCTTGTGGATGTGATCGGCGATGGTCTTGCGTTCCGCCTTCAGCCCCTCCAGCTCGTCGTGGAGCCGTGCGACGCCATCTTTCGGCATTGGCACTTTGTCGTCTGCCATCGTTCCTGGCCTTTATGCATGCACGGGTGGTTGGAGAGGCGATTTGCGGGACGGGCAGTATATCGCACCTGCCATCGCGCCTGTGCGAATTCCCGGGCAACTTCGCTCGACGTCTGGCGCCAGCGCGTCTGTGGGCGATAATCCTCACGGTGATGGCAACGAGGACGACCATGATGACGGCAGCGCACAGCCCATTCCCGCAACCGCAGCACGGCGCGTGGCGCTCACCCGCTGGTGGCGCAGCATGATCAGGAGCTCGCGCAGGGGATATGCGGGCGGAGGCGTCCAGCCGCCACGCTTCTCGGGTGGGGGGAACCGTCCCTCTTCCCTGCGTCTGGCGCTCCTTGGCGTGATCGCCCTCGCGGTCGTTGTGGGCATCGTGCTCAGCTGGTTCCTGCTGAACCGTGGCTCGGGCGGCTGCTCCGACGCCTACTGCGTCTCCGCCAGTGCCGAGATTCCCATCCCGTCGGACTTCGAGGCCTACAGCCGGGTATTCGAGCGCAACCCCACCGCTCCTGCGGTTGAGGAAGGCTCCAGCCTGCAGATCACGATGCCGCTCGAACTGCCGACGACGGATGCAGTCGGGCTCAGCTTCTACGGCTACGACAGCGACCGTCAGACGTGGGACCTGGCCGCCAGCCTGACGCTCGACGAGACAGGCCAGCGCGCCACCGGCCTCTTTGCCAATCCACCGCAGTACCTCGCGGTGTTGCGACGGCTCAACGATGGCTACCAGGTCGTCGCCTACCTCGCGCCCGGCGACACGCTTCACCCTGCAGCGGCGACGCTGGCGACGATCGTGCACACGCTCGACTTCACCCCCGCGCCCGACGGATCGCTTGAAGGCCAGCCGAGCCCGCGTCCGCCCACGACCGCCGACCACTACCCCGTCATCTCCTCCTCGGCCGAGATCGACGGGACCGTGGCGACGGTCGACAGCATCCTCTCCACCGGCGCCGCCCGCACGAACCACATTAACCAGATCCTGCAGCGCGTGAATGCGCACAGCCTGGCCGGCATCGATATCGCCTACCTCGACCTGCGGGCCGACCACCGCACATCGTTCACCCTCTTCATCTCCGAGCTGGCCGACCGCCTGCACGCCGATGGCAAGGTGCTCACGCTCACGCTTCCAGCCCCCCTGAAGGCGGTCGATCGCATCGATGAAGGGGCGTACGACTGGGCGGCCCTGGGCCAATCGGCGGACCTGATCAAGATCGCCCCGGTACGCGACCAGAGCGCCTACCGCCTGCACATGCCCGATGTGCTGGGGCACATCACCAGCGTGGTCGAGGCGGACAAGGTGGTGCTCACCATCTCGCCCTACGCCTCGGAGAAGTCGGCCGATGGTGTACGGCGGCTCACGCTCACGGAGGCCATGACGATCGCCAGCAAGCTCGCCATCCGCAGCGAGGGCGTGACGGTCGGCAGCGACATCCAGGTGGTGGCCATCAATATCGATCGGGATGAGGGGCTGAGCGGCCTGCGCTGGCAGCCCGAGACCGCGACCGTGGCTTTCACATACAAGCTGAACGGGGGCCGCACGGTCTGGATTGAGAACCTCTTCAGCGCTGGCTTCAAGCTCGAATTCGTGAAGATCTTCCGGCTCGCCGGCCTGGCCGTGGATGACGCCAGCGACGACATCTTCCTGGGCAACATCTGGGGCGCGGTTGAGCCGTTCGTGGTGGTTGGCGAGCCCGTCCTCCTGCAGCCCGACCCTGTTTCCCTCACACCCCAATGGACGGTGAACGCCGGCGAACTCATCGGCGGCGACCGCGGTCTCGTGACCTGGCAATCGCCGCTCGTGGCGGGCTCCTACACGGTCTCGCTCACCGTGAGCGATGGCGTGGAGCGCTTCGAGAGCCAGATCGTGCTCGCGCTCCAGCCGCTTCAGCCTGAATCCGGTGAGGAGACTCCCTGAGTGCCGCAGACGCGTGTGCGCGTGACGGGGGGCGACCTGCGCGGCTTTCAGCTGGCGGAAGGTGGGGGCGCCCGCCTGCGTCCCACCAGCGCACGCGTGCGCGAGGCGATCTTCAACATTCTCGCTGAGCGCACGCAGGGAGCGGCGGTGCTCGACCTGTTCGCGGGAACAGGAGCGCTCGGCATCGAGGCGCTCAGCCGCGGGGCAAGCAGTGCGGTCTTCGTCGAGAGCCATCGCCCTGCCGCTCGCGCCATCGTGCAGAGCCTCGCGCGCGCCGGCCTCTCCGAACAGGGCTCGGTGGTGCGAGGTGCGCTGCCCGCCGCCTTGCAGTCGCTCGAGGGCGCCTTCGAGGTTGTCTTCGCGGACCCGCCCTACGACTCGGAGGAAGCGGAAGCGACGCTCGCCGCCATCGCGCCACGGCTCGCCGCTGGCGGGCTGGTCGTCTATGAGCACCGGAGTCGATACAATCCGCCGGAACGCCCGCTCGGCCTCGCCCTGACGCAGCGGCGGGTCTACGGCGACACTGCCGTGGCGTTCTTCGGAGCGCTGGAGGGTCCATGAGAACCGCCATCTTTCCGGGCGCCTTTGACCCGGTCACCAACGGCCACCTCGACCTCGTCGAACGCATGACGCGCCTCTTCGATCAGGTGATCGTGGCCGTCATCCGCGGACGCGAGAAGAGCACCATGTTCACGTGTGAGGAGCGTATCGAGCTCTTCCGCGAGGCCGTGGCGCCCCTCGGCAACGTCGAGGTCGAGCAGCTCGAGGGCCTGACGGTCGAGTTCGCCAAAAGCCGGGGCGCGGTCGCCATCGTGCGCGGTATCCGCGGCGGTGGGGATTTCGAGTACGAATTCGATATGGCGCTTATGAACCGCAAGATGGCGCCCAGCATCGAGTCCGTCTACCTGATGACGAACCCCGAGTACATCTACGTCAGCGCCAGCCGCGTGCGCGAAGTCTCCCAGCTCGGCTACGACGTGCAGGGTCTGGTGCCGGATCATGTGCGCGACGCCATTCGCAAGCGGCTCGGGCTCGACGACTAGCTGCGAGGGGAGTGCCAATGGAAGTCCTCGACCTGATCGCCCAGCTGGAAGCGCTCGTCGTCCAGTCGCGCAGACTGCCCGTGGGCGGAAATCTCGTCGTCGAACGCCGCTCCATCCTCGACCTCATCGACCAACTGCGCCTGGCTGTCCCCGAAGACGTGCGGCAGGCGGCGCAGGTGCTGGAACAGCGTGAGCATCTGCTGCGCGACGCCAGGGATCGCGGGCAGGCTTTGGTCGAAGAGGGCAAGCAGCAGCAGGAGCGACTCGTGAGCGAGACCGCAGTCGTGCAGGCAGCGGAGCGCCGCAGTGAGGAGATCCTGCGTGAGGCAGAGGCGCGCGCGCGCCAGACCATCGCCGACGCCAACGCTACCGCTGCGAGCCACCTGAACGAGGCATCAACCGCCGCCGCCAGCCAGATGCAGGAGGCCGACGCGTACGCCGTCGGCGTCCTCGAGCGGCTACGGACCGATATCCAGGCCGTCCTCGAAGCGCTGGACCGCAGCGGCGACCGCCTGCGTCAGTCGCGCTAGTCGCCCCAACCCTCAGTAAGTCAGGGCGTCAGGGCGTCGTGATCGCTTCCCCGACCGCCTCGTGCGTGATGCTTCCGTGGGAGGCGGCCCAGCGCGCTTTCCCGCCCCGCAGGATGAGCACCTGCGGCGATTCGTGCTTCACGCCAGTGCGGGCCTCGATGGCGCGCGTCAGGTCCTTCTGCTCGGCCACATCGAT
Source organism: Tepidiformaceae bacterium (assembly GCA_965200565.1). Lineage (GTDB taxonomy): Bacteria > Chloroflexota > Dehalococcoidia > Tepidiformales > Tepidiformaceae > UBA2991. The sequence continues at coordinate 95,000 of OZ241349.1, forward strand.
GAGCGCGATCTCGCCCTCAACCAGCGACATCTCGTCGTAGGCGCGGCTGGAGATGGGGCACCAGTAATCGTGCAGGAAGAGCACGACATCGCTTTCGCCCGAGCGCGTAAACCAGTCGTCGAGTTCGGTCATCTCGGCGAGATTGCGAAAATCCTTGGCGCCCACGGCAACCCTCCAGGGCCCTGATGGGCCGCACCTTCACGATAGCGGGTGCGCCGCAGGGCGCTCAACCGCGACGGGCGATGGCGTAGGTGGCTCGCCCCGCCACCGCCAGCTCTCCTGCTTCGTCCCGCACCTCGACCGAGACGAACACCGCCGTCCGCCCCGCCCGCAACACGCGTCCCTGTGCCGTGGCTTCGCCGCGCACGGCTCGCAGGTAGGAGACGTTCAGGTCGGTGGTGGCGTGGCCTGCCCAGGTTTCGTCCGCGGGATCGTGGAGCGTCGCCACCACCGCGCCCGCGGCCGCGTCGATGAGTGAAGCGAGCGCGCCGCCGTGCATCACATCCGCTCGACGCGTGGCCAGCTCGTGCCGCATGGGCAGCCGCAGCGTCACGGAGCCACGTTCGGCGTCGACCAGTTCGATACCGAGCAGCCCCCAGTACGGGATACGGGTGGCGGCCACCAACTCCGCGCTTGCAGCGTCCATGAGCTTCTCTCTTCTCTCCGTCGCTATCTCTGGACCGTATACTGCCGTCCACCAGCGACTTGGTCACGGAGGCAGGCATGGTCACGCTCCCCACCGCCGCCGGCGACATCGATCACACCGACCTCGGCACCGTGCTCATGCACGAGCACGTCTTCATCCGCTCACCGGGCGTCTTCGAGGCGTGGCCCGAACTCTGGGACCGCGACGCTGAGGTCGCCCATGCGGTCGAGCGCTTCCGCGAACTGAAGGCCGCGGGTGTCGACTCCATCGTCGACCTGACCACCATCGACCTCGGGCGCGATGCGGCCATGGTGTCGGAGGTCGCGCGCCAGGTCGACCTGAAGATCATCATGTGTACCGGCGTCTGGCGGCAGCCCCCCAACCTCTTCCTGCAGATGGACAGCGACGCCATCGCGGACCTCTTCGTGCGCGATATCGAGCGTGGCATTGAGGGGAGCGACGTGCGGGCGGGCGTCATCAAGCTCGCCACCCAGCCCACCGTCGACGCCGTGAACGAAGTGATGCTGCGCGCGGGCGCCCGGGCCCATCGCCGCACGGGCGTCCCCATCAGCACGCACAGCGATGTCTCCACCGAATCGGGGCTGGCCCAGCAGGACGTGTTCGAAAGCGAAGGCGTCGATCTCACGCGCGTTGTCATCGGCCATTCCGGCGACAGCGCCGATACCGACTATCTGCGCCGCATCATGGATCGCGGCAGCGTCATCGGCATGGACCGCTTCGGCATCGACCGCACGCTCGACACCGAGGGGCGAATCGCCACCATCGTCGCGCTGTGCGAGATGGGCTACGCCGAAGGCATGGTCCTCTCCCACGATACGAACTGCTTCATGGACACCATGCCGCGCGATTCGCGCGCCGCCTGGGCCAGCAACTGGCACTACCTGCACATCTCCCACGATGTCCTTCCCGCCCTGCGCGAACGGGGCGTCAGTGAGGCGCAGATCACCGCCATGATGGTGGAGAACCCGCGGCGCATCTTCGCCCGTCGCGATTCCTACTAGGTCCCGGGTCCCGGGGTCAGACTCGCCTCAGCGGGAGCGCTCGGGATCCGAGTCAGCAGCCTTCGCGGGCGTGTGCCCGTTGGCGGACTGGCCGTTCGGCTCCAGGTCGAAGACCTCCCGCATGAGGTCGGCGAGCGGGTCCGGCTCGCTGCGGCTGGCGGTCTCGCGCAGGCGCAGCGTGGGCGTGTGCAGCAGCTTGTTGACGAGCCTGTTCGAGAACTGTTCCACCGCCTCCCGCTCGCTCGTGGAGAGGCTCGCAAGCTTGGGTAGCACGCGCTCCAGCTCGCGCTGCCGAATCACATCGGCGCGCTCCTTGAGGATGCGGATGCTCTCGGCCACGTTGCGAACAGCCCGCCACTCGCGGAAGGCGTCCAGCTGCTCCTCGATGATGCGTCCGGCGGGCTCCATATACTGCGTCCGCATCTGCAGGGAGTCGTCGACGATCGTGCGGGCGTCGTCGAGATTGCTCAGCTGGACGCCCTCGACCGCGCTCGCCTGCGGGTCGATGTCGCGGGGGACGGCGAGGTCGAGCAGGTGCAGCGGCTTGCCCTGCGGACGCCCACGCACGGCGCTTTCGACGCTTTCGTGGCTGAGGAGGAAGCCGGGAGCGCTCGTGCAGCTGACGATGGCGTCGAAACGGGCCAGCTGTGCGGGCGTGAGGGGCCATGTGAGCGCCTCCGCTTCCACCTTGCGAGCCAGCTTGTGGGCGCGTTCGGCGGTGCGGTTGGCGATCGTGAGGCTGCCTGCTCCCATCCCCGCCAGACACGACGCCACGCCACGCGCCATCTCCCCCGCGCCGATCACGAGGATGTCGCTGTGCTCCAGATGCTCCCGCCCCCCGCGGTCGCGCAGGATGGAGGCGGCCGCGCTGCTCACGGAGACCGGCCAGCAGCTGATCTCCGTCTCGGTGCGCACGCGCTTCCCCGTCGCCAGAGCGTCCTGAAAGAGGCGCGTGAGCAGCGGCCCGGCAGCCTGGGCATCCCCGAGGGCGCGTCGCACCTGCCCCAGAATCTCCGTTTCGCCGATCACTGCCGAATTGAGGCCGCTGGCGACCTCGAACAGATGCCGCGCCGCATCCCCTTCTGCGAGGGTGTAGCGATAACGCTCCGGAAACGCGTCAGGAAGGTCGAGATGGTCGGCGAAGACGGTGCCCGCCGTCGTGACCTCGTCCGTGACGGTGTACAGCTCGATGCGGTTGCAGGTGCTCAGCCAGACCGCTTCGCTGGCGCGCTCGTCCCTCGGTGCGGGGGGGCGGTCATCCGTGAAGGTGAGCTGCTCGCGCACCTCGAGTGGACAGGTCTGATGGCTGACGCCGACGACAGAGAGGACTGGCAAGGTGTCAGAGCCCCGCAGGCACAGGGATGACACAGCCATCCGATGCTGATCGCTGGAGCCCCTGTAGGTGACTCACACGCTGAGGATACAGGAGGGCGGCCTGCTGGTCTGACGGCACCCCGGTGGATGGCTGCAATCGCGTGGGGCTCTCGCAGGCCAATGAACCGTCCGCGCCAACCCTGGAAGTGAGTGGGGCAGTCACCGTCCCGATCGCGGGTGCTCTGCTTCAGCTCAAGCCACCGGTCGGCGCGACCTGCAAGTCCCGATCGCGGGTCCACTGTGGCAGCTCAGGCCACCGGTCCGCGCGACCCCAAAATTACCCCCGGCAGGAATCGAACCTGCGCACATGGTTTAGGAAACCACTGCTCTATCCCCTGAGCTACGGGGGCGTGCTGTGTATCAGAACCCGCTTTCGCGGGTCTGTCTACTGCGGCCGCTCAGACCGCGACCTCGCGCAGGTCGGGCGCCGGCGTGACGGGCGCACCCGTGAGGCGCTGGACCTCTTCGACGCTCGCGCCAGGTGCGGTCTCGCGCAGCAGGAAGGAAGCGCCCTGCGGCTCAAACAGTCCCAGGTCGGTCATCACGAGGGTGACGACCCCGTGGGCGGTCAGGGGCAGGGAGCAGCGTTCGAGCAGGCGGGGACGTCCGTCACGGGTTGTGTGGTCGAGCATCAGGAAGACCTGTTGCGCGCCCACCGCCAGGTCCATCGCGCCGCCGATGCCGCCGCCCTTGCGACCGCTGATGCGCCAGTTGGCGAAATCGCCGTTGGCGGCTGCTTCGTAGGCTCCCAGCACGGCCACATCGAGGAGCCCGCGGCGGATGATGGCGAAGGCGTCGGCGTGGTGCACAATCGAGGCGATGGGGGTGAGCAGGACCGGCTGCGCGCCCCTGTTCACGACATAAGGCCCAGCCTCCTCCACCGACGCGTTCCGTCCGTAGCCGATCACGCCGTTCTCCGCGTGGAGGATGACGGTGCGGTCTTCGGGCAGGAAGTCGGAGCAGCGCGTGGGCATACCCACGCCGAGGTTCACGATCCAGTTGTCGCCGAATTCGGCGGCCACACGCGCCGCCATCAGGTCGCGGGTGAGCCGGTTCGCCGTGCTGCTCACGTCCGCCCTCCGCTGTCGTCGCCCGTGGTGCTGCTTCCTGTCGCTGGCGCGGTCGCGAGGGAGAGGGGTGGGGCCTGCAGCATGCCGCCCGCCTTGGGGATGGAGACGACGCGCTGCACGAAGATGCCTGACGTGTGAATGGCGTCGGGGTCGAGCGCTCCCGCCTCGACCACCTCCTCCGCTTCGACGATGGTGCAGTCGGCGGCCATCGCCATGATCGGGTTGAAGTTGCGCTGCGCCCGCCGGAACACGAGATTCCCGAACGTGTCCGCCTTCCAGCAGCGGATGAGCGCGTAGTCCGCGGTGATCGCTTCCTCCAGCACGTAGGTACGGCCGCCGAACTCGCGGTGCTCCTTGCCCTCCACCACCTCAGTCCCGACGCCGGCAGGCGTGTAGAAGGCGGGGATGCCCGCTCCACCCGCGCGGATGCGTTCCGCGAGCGTGCCCTGTGGCGTGATCTGAGCCTCGATCTCGCCCGCTTCGTTGAGCATCTCGAGGGGTGTGCGGCGTGACGGGTGTGTCGACGCGGTGAAGGCCAGGAGCACGCGACTCACGCGCTTCGCTGCGACCAGGTCGCCCGTGGTGGTGACGCCGTCCTCACGCTGCATGCCCGCACCGTTCGCGATGAGCGTGAGCCCCGAGGCGCCCTGCTCGTAGAGCGCATGGACGAGGTTGTGGGGCGTGCCTGGCTCGCTGAAGCCCGCGACGAGGATGCTCGAGCCGTCCTCGATGCCTGCAACCGCCTCCGCGAAGCCGCTGACCACCTTGGTCTGCATGGCGCGCCCGCTAGTGGCTCCCGAGGCGCGAGAGCAGGTAGGCCACCGTGCGCCCTTCGGCGTCCGGGTCGACCGGCATGATTGAGGCGGAGAAGTCGCTCACGCCGATCGCCGCGAGGTGGTCGAGCGCCTCATCGAGGACGCGTTCGTCGCCGAGAATGGCCAGGTCTTCAGGATTGGCCGCGCCTTCGCGGTCGAGCATCGCGCGGTAGGAGGGGATGGAGCCGTAGTTCGCGATCAGCGATGCGACCCGCTCGCGTGCGCTGTCGGGGTCGTCCGTGAGCGCGATAGGGAAGGCCGCCACGATGCGGGGCGTCTCGCGCTCCGCTCGCTCCGCCGCCGCTCGCAGTGCCGGTACCACGTACCCCTCGATCGTCTCCGGTCCCGTCATCCAGAGGCTTGTGCCGTCCGCGACCGATCCCGCCAGCGCGAGCATGCGCTCGCCCATGGCGGCGATCAGCACCGGCACAGGGTCGGCCCCGGGGACGCTGAAGGTCGCGTTGACGCGATACGACTCGCTCTCGTAATGCGTCTCCTCCCCCGCTACGAGTGTCATGAGCGCGCCCAGGTAGTCGCGCATGTGCCGTGCCGGACGCTCGAACGACATCCCGAACATGTCCTCGATGACGAAGCGGTGGGAAAGTCCGATGCCAAGCGTGAAGCGCCCCCGTGAGGCGGCCTGGGCGGTGAGCGCCTGCTGCGCCATCGCCACCGGATGCCGCGGGTAGGTGGGGACAACCGCCGTCCCAAGCTCGATGCGTTCCGTCTCGCGTCCGATCACCGTGAGCGTGCTGATCGCGTCGAGTCCGAAGATGTTCGGCATCCAGAGGCTGTCGAAGCCCTGCGCCTCCAGCTCCTGGGCGCGCGCGACCATCTCATCGAGGTCCTGCCTGCCGCCTACCATCGTGCCGATTCGCATAGCGCCCTCCCGAGGCCAAAGGCTACCAGAAGCCGCCGCCTCCGCTCAGCGTGTGCGCCTGCACGTGCGCGTCCCCTACGATTGGCGCCACGATTAGCGTCATTGGGTGAGGAGGACACGTCCCATGGACGGTTTCATCGACGTACACCATCACGTCCCCGCTGCTGAAATCGCCGAAGCTGCGCAACAGGTTGGCCTTCAGATGGGCGGCGCCTGGACCCCCGAGAGCGCCATGGCTTCGATGGACGAGAACGGCATCGCTGCTGCCGTCCTCACCCCCACTATCTTCGTCGCCGACGTCGCAGACCCGGCTGCGGCCGTACCCCTGCACCGTGCCACGAACGACTACCTCGCCGGCGTCGCCAGGCGCTGGCCACACCGCTTCGGCGCCTTCGCCACCCTCCCCATCGTTGACGTCGACGCCGCGCGCGCCGAGCTGGACCGTGCCCTCGATGACCTGGGCATGGAAGGTGTGCTCCTGCCCAGCGGCGTCGGGCCCGACCTCATCGGCGCCGAGCGCTTCGATCCCGTCCTTGCCGCCATGAATGAGCGGGGCGTCGTGATCCACCTGCACCCAACGAAGTCGCACATCGGCATCCCCAACCTCCCGCCGTCGGTCGTCGACTTCCCCGTCGAGACGACGCGTGCGATCGGCAGCCTGCTCGCCTCAGGCGCCCTCGAGCGGTACGAGAATCTGACCTGGATCGTGGCCCATGCGGGCGGTTGCTTCCCCTACATCGCGGGGCGGGTCGCCCGCTCCGACTCCGTCGAGCCGCTGCGCACGAACTCGCCCCGGGGCACGGCCGCCTACCTGCGTCGTATGTACTTCGACGTCGCTGTCTGCTGCCATCCGAGCGCCTTCCCCAGCCTCATGACGGTGACGGATACCGACCGCATCGTGTTCGGGACGGACTACCCCGCCTTCTCCAGTGAGGACGTCGCCGAAGCCATCAGCTTCCTGACCACGCAGGCCGGTTTCGACGACGACGCGCTGGAGGCGATCGCCTCGCGCAACAGCAAGCCGCTCTTCCCCCGCCTCGCTGCCGATATGGAGGCTGCTGCCGCGGGTCAGGCCGGTCGCTAGCGCGCTACGGCGCTTCGGGCAGCCCGGGCGGGATCTCGACGCGGTCGCCGGGGCCGAAGCCGTTCCGCTCGAACCAGCCGGCGTTCATCTCCAGCGTGTAGCGGTACGGCTGTGAAGGTCGCAGCACGGTGAGGTCAAGCGGCCTGCCGTGCACGATCTCGAGCACCGTCCCGTCCGCACCCAGGTAGGCGATATCGAGGGGGATGAGGGTGTTCCGCATCCAGAAGCCGCCGTACTGGTCGTGCGAGAAGACGAACAGCATGCCCGCGAACTCGTCCAGCGATTCGCGGAACATCAGGCCACGCTGGCGCTGGTCCGGTTGGCTCGCGATCTCGACCGTCAGGTCCACGCTGCGCGTGCCGTCCGCGCTGCTCACGGTGAGCGCGATGGTGGGCAGCACACACGACTCGACCCGGTCCGTGTAGCACCGCGACGGCGCCCAATCGGACGCGATCCCCGCCACGGTGGCCGTGTAGGGCTGCGCCTCTTCGGTCGCGGCGACCGGGACAGCAGCGGGTTCGCCGTTCTCCCCTGCCTCCGCGGAGGTGGTGAGCAGGATGGCCAGCGTGACTGCGCCGGTCAGCAGCACAAGCGCTGTGGCGCGAGCAGCCCTACCCTGCGCCATGGCGCGCCACCCAGGAGGTGATGAGGCGGTTGGCGATACTGATCGGCCCGGGGATGTTGGGCAGCGCATCGAGCGTGAACCAGTGCGCCTCCGCGATCTCTGCATCCTCCAGCACGATTTCGCCGCTCTCGTACTCCGCGAAGAAGCCGAGCATGAGCGAGTTAGGGAACGGCCACGGCTGGCTGCCCTGGTACTCCAGGTTGTGCACGCGCAGCCCCACCTCTTCCTCAACCTCGCGGATGAGCGCGCCTTCCACCGTCTCCCCCGGCTCCACGAACCCCGCCAGTGCGCTGAACAACCCCTCGGGGAAGCGGTGGCTGCGCGCCAGCAGCAGCTCGTCGCCCCGATGCACCACCGTGATGATGGCGGGCGAGAGTCGCGGGAAGGTCAGCAGGCGGCACTGCGGGCAGCGCATGGCGCGTTCGCCCGTGACCGCTTCGGTGGGGATGCCGCAGCGCCCGCAGAAGCGGTTGGTGCGCTCCCACTCGACGATCTGGACGGCGCGGCCAGCCGCCATCCACAGATCTTCGGCGGCCATGCCGTACACGGAGAAGAGGTCACAGAAGCGCCAGCCTTCACCCGCTTCCACGTCGTCCTCCACGCCAGCGGTCCAGACCTGCTGCCCATCGAGCGTGCCGATGAAATGGGCCGCGCCCGTGGCAGGCAGGCGTTCCGCCTCCGCCGGTCCGGCCAGTCCCGCATCGGCCTCGCGCAGGAGCACGCGGTCGCGTTGGACGAGGAGCCAGTGTTCGGGCTCTCCGGCGCCTTCCGGCGGGACTACGGCAGGTTCGAACATGATGCGACGCCTCACCTCACTAAGGCTGAGCGTTCAGCCTACAGCGTCCCCCTGGCGGGAGCCGTCCCCGTGGCGGCGGCGAAGGCGCGCAACTCGCGCGCGATGTCGGGGCCCATCGGCTGCCACATCAGTTCGGTCGCGCCGCCTGCCTCCAGCCGAGCAAGGCGCTCCCGCACCTGTTCGGGCGTTCCCGTCAGCTGCGCGGGGGTGAGCTGCTCGCGGTCGAGCGCCTGGCGGTCGTGTTCATTCAACTCCACCAGGTGACCGCGGTGAATCTCCAGATGCCGCTCCGCCTCTGGAACCGCGGCGATCGAGGCCATCCACTCCGCGCCGCCGGGCAGCGACTCGAGCGACTGACCACGAGCGGCGATCCCGTGGTAGCGCACCGCCAGCGACGGCGCCGTTGCCGCGAAGGCTCGCTCCGAGGTGGGTGATTCACCTTCATCCAGCACGGTCCCCGTGCTCAGCACCGCGCACCAGTCGAAGCCCGCAACCGGCGAGAAGCTCACGGTGATGCCGTCCGCGAACTGGCGGGCGAACTCCTGCCCGCGCGGGCCCTGTGCGTTGACGAGGATGGGCACGTCGACAGGACGCGGCGGCGCGAAGCTTTCCGAGTGAAGCATCTGCGCGGCGCTGCCGTCGATCTCGACGACTTCGCCCCGCAGGAGCGCCGCCACCTGCCGCACCGAGCGCTCGAATTGGCGACGAGAGAGCATGGGCTGGCCCATTGCCAGCCGTCCCGTGAAGCCTGCCCCGAACGCGACCGCCAGCCGCCCCGGCGCCAGCTCCGCGAGCGTGGCGATGGCGGCGGCCTGCGTCATCGGGTGGCGCAGAGACGGCACCAGCACGCCCGGTCCGAGGCCGATGCGCTCCGTGCGTTCGGCGATGCGCGCGAGCGTCACCCAGACGTCGTGGTAGAGCGCGGGAGAGTCGTAGATCCAGACTCGCTTGTAGCCCAGTTCTTCCGCCAGTACGGCCGCTTCGACCGCCGCGTTGTTGGCCGGGAAGGCACACGAGATTTCCATCGCCAGGCTCCTTGTCGCTTCGCTGTGTGTGACGTTCGTTCAGACGCGCGGTTCCCACGAGGAGAGCCGCACTGCGAGCAGCAGTCCCGCCACCCCCCAGGCCGCCAGCACGATCAGGTTGATGGCCTCGAAGCCCGACCCCGTCGCGAACGGGTTGAAGGCGGTCTGCAGCGCTTCCGAGAGGTGCAGCACGGGGAAGGCCGAGCTCAGGTGCCCCACCCACGCAGGCGTGCCTGCGTCGGGCGGGATGAACACGTCCGAGATGAACAGCAACGGCAGGATGGAGGCGTTCACGACCGCCGGCGCGGCGTCCGCATTGGGCACGACCGCCGCGATCGCCAGCCCCAGCGTGCAGAAGGTGAAGGCCGCCACCGCCAGCGTGACCAGCACGGCCGGCAGCGTCGTCGTCGGGATGCTGACGTCGTAGAAGAGGCGCCCGAAAGCGATCACGATCACGGTCAGGATGAGCATCAGCACCACGACGTAGGCGATGCGCCCCAGCAGGAACGCCCACCCCGGCAGGGGCGCCCCGTGGATGCGTTTCAGCAGCCCCGAGTCACGGTCGTACACCCAGCTCATCGCCACCGAGGTGTAGCAGGTGTTCACCACCGTGAGCGTCGCCACGGCAGGCACGTAGAAGGTCGCCCCGCTGACCACGTAGTCGCCCAGGTCGATGTCGTTGCTCCCGAAGATGACGTTCAGGATGACGAGGAAGATGAGGGGAAAGGCGATCGTGAAGAAGGCTGCCGCCGGATTGCGACGGAAGGCCCGGTCTTCGTACCGCAGCTGGCGCGGGATCAGCCTGAGCGCTTTCACGACTGGTCCTCGCCTGCGCCCACGGCTGCATCCGCACCGTTCGCTCCCGGCTCCGTCAGGCGCAGGAAGACGTCCTCGAGCGAGAGGCGGCTCACCGTCAGCTCATCCAGCGTGACGCCTTCCGCCAGCGCCCAGCTCGTGAGGGTGTGCAGGTCGCGCACGGGATCGGTCGTGTGCGCTGCCACGAGCCCTTCGCCCTCGTCGTCCAGACTGAGCGTGGTGGGGAGCGTCACCCCTGCCGGCGCGCGGAAGCGGATGACCGCCTCCGCGTCCGCTGCCACCAGGTCGGAAGGCGTGCCCTCGGCCACGATCTGGCCCCCCACCATGATTGCGACGCGATCGGCGAGCGCCTGCGCCTCGTCGAGATAGTGCGTCGTCAGCAGCACCGTCTTCCCGAGGTCGTGCAGGTTGCGAATCATCGACCAGGCGCCTCGCCGCGCGGACGGGTCGAAGCCCGTCGTGGGTTCGTCGAGGAACAGCAGGTCGGGGTCGCCTGCCAGCCCGACGGCGACGTCCAGTCGCCGTTGCTGCCCGCCCGAGAGGCGACGCACGCGCTGGTCGCGCTGGTCTTCGAGCCCGACGAGTTTGAGCACGTCGTCGAGGGGCAGGGGGTGCGGGTAGTAGCCCCGAAACATCTCGACCGTTTCCGCGACGGTGAGGTAGGGCTCCAGGCCGGTGCGCTGCAGCACGATGCCGATGCGTTCCTTGAGCGCGACCTCGTTCCCGGCAGGGTCGAAGCCGAGCACGCGCACCTCTCCCGCGGAGCGCTGCCGGTGCCCTTCGAAAATCTCGACGGTCGTCGTCTTGCCCGCGCCGTTCGGACCCAGCAGGGCGAACACCTCACCCCGCTCGATGCGTAGGTCGATGCCGCGCACCGCCTCCACCTCGCCATACCGCTTCCGCAGCCCCCGCGCCTCGATGACCGGCTCGCTCATGCCACGATCCTAGAGGAGCAGCCGCGAAAGGGCTGAGCCTGCCGCCTCCACGTCTCCATGCCTCTACGCTGGGTATAGTCGCATCCGCCAGTTTCAAGCCAGATCTGAGGGAGTGAACGTCATGAGCGACGCCACCGAGAGTGCGAGCATCACCGGCCCGGTGCTCCTTGAGGCCCAATTCGATCCCGGCATCGCGGGACACGGACGCTGGGTGGTCAGCCTCTACCTGGCCATCAGCGTGGTCGGCATCCTGCTCATCCCCTTCTGGCTCGTGGCCAGCATCTGGTACTACCCCGAGTACCTGCGACGACTCTCCGCGCGGCTGACCACCCAGGCGGTCGAGATCCAGAAGGGCGTGTTCTTCCGCAAGGAATCCACCATCCCCCTCAACCGCATCACCGACGTTCGCCTGCACGACGGCCCCATCATGCGTCGCTACGGCCTGCGCGGCCTACGCGTCGAGACGGCCGGGCAGGCGGGACAGTCCGCCGGCAGCGAAGGCGACCTCATCGGCATCATCGACGCGGCCGCCATGCGGGATGCGATTCTGCAGCAGCGTCAGCAGGACCTCAGCGGTGAAGCGAGCCCGTCGCCCGCTCCCGTGGCCGCATCCGCCTCAGCCAGCGAGACGGTGTGCTGACCGAGATCCGCGACATCCTCGCGCGTATCGAAGACCGCCTCGCGAACGGCAGCGACAGCAACCAGAACTAGCCCGGACCTAGCCCTCTCCCGCATCGCCGCCAGGCGTCGCACCTGCGCTCTCGGGCTGCGGCTCAGGCGGGATCACGCTGATGGTGATGATGTCGGTGTCGTGGTACTGCTGGTGCTTGACTGATGAGGCGTAGCTCTGCAGCAGCACCAGTGAGAGCTCCTGTTCGGCGGGCGTTTCCGTGTCCAGCTGCTGGAGCTGGCGGATGTGGTCTTCGAGGTTGCCGTCGTTCCCCCCGCCGATGAACTCGAGGTCCGCAACCGGCCCGTCGCTCGAGGCGAGCACGACCAGCTGGCGCTCTTCCCCGGCTCCATCCCCCTGCTCCATGCTCAGGTCCAGGGGCGCGAGCGTCAGAAGTGTCTCCTCCGCGACCGCGCTCAGGCGCTCCTGCATCCCCTCATCCCACCCACGGTTCCTGGCGAATCTGGAGATGAACTGGTTCAGCTCCGGCAGGGCATCGATGTGGAGCTGGGAGCGGAAGCGCATGCGCCGTGGGTTGGTGAGCTCCAGGTAGAGAATCATGATGATGGCGGCGAGCCCACCGGTGGTGATCCCGCTCTTCAGCATCGCATTCCCCACGCTCCCGATATCGGGCAGCGCAAACAGCTCGAACTGGAATGCGGCCGCGATCCAGAAGCACATCCCCGCGACCGCAATCTTCGACTCGTTCGTCTCGTTCTGCAGCACCGTGCGTGCTCCGTCGATGAAGAGGGCGCCCGTCACCATGACGAGATAGCCGGCCATCACCGGGCCGGGGATGCTGCTCAGCAACGCCGTTACCTTCGGCACAAACGCCACCAGCAGCAGGATGATGCCGATGCTGTAGCCCATGCGGCGAGCGGTGACCCCCGTGATCTGGGTGAAGGAGATGATGGCCGGGTTGACTGCGTTGGGAACGGTCCCCGCCAGCCCCGCAAGCAGGTTGCTCAGCCCGGTACCCGCTACCGCCCCCTGCACCTGGCGGAAGTTGACCGCGCGATGCTCTCGCGACGAACTTCGCTGCGCGGCGATGGACGCGCCGTTCGCCTGAATCGAAATAATCACCCCCAGAAAGAGGAAGGCGGGCACCAGCGTCCAGAAGTCGACGCCGAAGTCCAGCGCCAGCCCGGGCGCCTCGTTGGGGAGGCCGATCCAGGCAGCCTCGGTGATGCGGGTGGTATCGAAGATGCCCAGCGCCCCGGCCGTGATGCAGCCCAGCACGATTCCCGCCAGCGGCCCCCAGAAGCGCAGGAACAGCGATCCCCGCAGAATCAGCGCCGCTTCCACCACGACAGTCACGAGCACCACCAGCGACGCCCGTTCGGGATCGACGCTGGTGCCTTCGTTGAGGATGTCGAACACCACCGATGCGAGGGTGATGGAGAGAATCATCATCACCGTGCCACCCACCGTCGGCGTCACGAAGCGTCTCAGGATGAAGAGCCAGCGCGAGACCACCAGCTGCACGACCGCCGCCACCATGACCAGCGTGGTGAGCGTCGCCGGACCGCCATCCACCAGCGCCGTGATGCAGAAGGGGATGGAGAAGGCGGCCGTGAACATGGGCAGCACCAGGCCCGCGCTGGCCGGTCCGAGCCTTTGCGCCTGGAAGAGCGTGGCGAGCCCCACCACCACCAGCGAGGCGAACACCATCCAGTTGACGTATTCGCCGCCACGGTCCGCCGCGTTCGCCACAATCACTGGCGTCACCAGCAAGGTGGCCATAGCGATCACGCTGAACTGCAGCCCGTAGCCGAACGACTGCGACCAGGGCAGCTTGTCGTCCACCTCGTAGCGAAGGTTCGGCTCTGTTGGCATTCAGGCTCCCCTGGGGGAGTGGCCCCCGGACAGCGATGGCAGCACCCTTCGGGCCGGCCTCCCAGGGTGCACGCACCGTTGTGTAGCGATGTGCCTCATGCTGCGAGTCCTGCTCTCAGCTCCCCGGAGGCGGCGCCCAGATCGCCGCTTCGAGCCCCATCAGCCCATGGTGAAACTGCTCAACCGGCAGGTTCGAGACGGGTTGCCCCAGGTCCGACCGGGGCGGCAGCTCGACCGGCTTCCCGGGCTCCGAGGCGATGAGGTCGCCCGTGCGTCCGTCCTGCAGCAGGTCGATGAGCAGCTGTGCCTGTTGCGCGGGCGTCATCCAGCCCGCCACCACGTCATCCGGAGGGCTGCCGCCGGGGAAGACGCCACGCAGCATGGGCGTATCCGTCGCGCCCATGGCCAGCCCGTTCACGCGCACGTTCTGGCCGTTCGCTGCGAACCCCAGCGCCCACGCCTGGATGTAGCCGTTCAGCGCCCACTTGCTCGCGTCGTACAGGTCCGACCCTGGCCCGCCACGCGTCCCGCCTGCCTCTACCGGCGGCAGGATGTGGTCCGTCGAGATGACGACGATGTCGCCGCTTCCACGCTCCACCAGCGACGGCGCGAAGGCGCGCCCCAGCAGGTAGACGCTCTTCACGTTCGTATCGAAGAAGCGCTGGTACTCCGCCAGCGCCTGCTCGCGCGAAAGGTCCAGCGGCGTCGATCCGTAGATGGCGGCGTTCATCACCACTACGTCGACGCCGCCGAATTCGAGCAGCACCGAGTCCACGAAGCCGCGCACCGCCTCCGTCTTCGAGACGTCGCACGGGTAGGCCCGCACCGTGCGCCCGCTCGTCGCCGAGATCTCGTCCGCGACGGCGCTGATCTCCTGCTTCACATCACAGACCGCGATATCCGCGCCCTCGTTCGCGAGCGCCCGCGCATAGGCCGTCCCCAGCCCCTGCGCCGCCCCCGTGACGACTGCGACTTTCCCGTCCAGGAATCCCATAACGCGCCCCTTCCTATGCTTCGAAGGCGGACTTCATGACGCCTACGCGCATCGAGAAGTCGTCGCTGCGCGGCGTCAGCACCACCGGGTCCGCCCGCCAGACGGGGATGTTGTAGCCGCTGCGCCCGTCCTGCAGCAGGTCGATGACGACCTGCGCCACATCTCCCGGCTTCATCCAGGCCGCGATCACCTCGGGCGTCAGATTCGCCTCGCCCGTGAAGCTGCGCAGCATGTGCGAATCCGTCGCTCCCAGGCAGATGCCGTTCACGCGGATGTTGTGCGGCTCGCCGGCCTTCGACCAGCTCAGCAGAAAGCCGTTCAGCCCCCACTTCGAGGCATCGTACGTATCCATCACCCAGCCACCGCCCGTGGGGCGGTTGAATTCGGTGTAGATGTGGTCCGTGGCGATGTTGACGATGTCGCCCCCACCCTGCTCCTGCATGATGGGGAAGACCGCCCGCCCGAACAGGTAGTAGGCGCGATTGTTCACGTTCATCACGAGGTCGTAGTCGTCGACCGACTTCTCCCAGGGGTCCGTCGGAGAGGTCATGGCGATCGTGCCTGCGTTGTTGATGAGCACGTCGATGCGCCCGAACGCCTCCATCGTCCCGTCGACGACGCGCCAGCAGTCCTCAGGCACGCCCGTATCGGCGCTGAAGGCGCGCGTCTCCACGCCGTGCGCGCTGGCGATCTCGCTGGCGCGCTCCCCGACGTTCTCGCGGATGTCGCAGATCGCGACCCGTGCGCCTTCCGCCGCCAGCGCGTTGGCGAAGGTGACTCCCAGCCCCTCCGCCGCGCCTGTGACGAGCGCGACCTTGCCATCAAGAAAGCCCATGGACTCCCTCCGCGCCCGCCAGCCGTGCGGGCAGTGCAGAGCGTGATGAGCCGCATCGTACGAGGTTGCGCGACGCCTTGCGACGGGGCGCGCGGCCTGCCCTAGCGGTTCTTCTGGACGAACTCCCGACGGTCGCCCGACGAGTTCCACGTAAGGATGCGCGTCGGCTTGAACGACACCACCACGCGCTCAGGCGTGTTGGCGATGTGCTCGTAGCTGCTTTCCCAGTTGTCGCCGCCGTACTTGCGCGCGATGACCTCCGTGACAGTCCCCAGCCCGGGCGTAATCTCACACGACTCCGCCCCCAGCACGACCGTGCGCTGGTCGGGGTCGCCCGGCTCATCGACGCAGATTGAGACGCGCCCGTCGCGCTCCAGATTGCGCGTCTTCAGACGCGGCGCCGTCGTGCTGAAGTAGACCGTGCCATCCTCCCAGTGGAACCAGATCGGGGTCAGCTGCGGGAACCCATCCGGGTTCACCGTCGCGACAATCGCGTTGCGCGGTTCCGCCAGGAAGGCATCCATCTCATCAGAGGACATCGGCATACAGCACTCCAGCCCAAACGCGGGCCGCGCCAGTGTAGCGCGCGGGGTTGTGGGGGGCGTGCCTTAGCCGACGCTGCGGGCCTTGAAATGCCCCGCTGCATGAGTTAGTGTAGATATGACACTAACACTACGCCTAATCCATATTCGGCTACGACTACAGGGAGATTCATAGACATGGTCAATACTGCTGCCCTCGAAGCCCAGCGACATCTGCGCCGCGCGCTCGACGCCGTCGTGTCGGGAAGCCCCGCACTTTCGGGTCGCTCACTGTCTGGCCGTTGCTTGGCGGACGCCCGCAGGCCACCTACGACCTGCTCGACGATGCCATCGCCAACGGCAGCGCGCGCGTCAACGAAGTCGGTGAAGGCAGCGTGCTCGAGCTGCGCTTCCGCAATGACGGCGAACGCCCGGTCCTCCTCGCCGATGGTGAAGAACTCATTGGGGCGATACAGAACCGGAGCCTCAATCTCACTATCCTCGTTCCCGCCCTGACCGCCATCACGATTCCCGTCTCATGCACGGAATCAGGCCGCTGGGGCTACCAGCCGGAGGATGAGAACGATGACGCGCACGGCGCCGCTGCCCCAAGCGACTTCCGTCGTGGCGAGAACGTGCTCAGCGCCAACGCGCGCATGAGCCGTGACCGCGCCGTCCCTGCTTCACTGCGCGCCAGCCGGGGCGCTGCGCGCAACTCCGACCAGAGCGAGGTCTGGGGCGAAATCGATCGTCTCTCCACCAGCCTGCAGGCCCCCTCCGAAACCAGCGCGCTCGACGACACCTTCACCCGCTACCGTGATGAACTGGATGGCTACGCCGAGGCGCTGACTCTCCCCGAGGGCGCCTGTGGCGCCATCTTCTCCGTCGCCGGCGGCCCCTCAGGCGTTGACCTCTTCGACGCCTGGTCCACCTTCACCGCGCTCTATCCGAAGCTGCTCCGCAGCTGGGCCCTCCAGTGCGCTGCCGTCTCCTGGAGTCGCTCCTCGCGCGATTCCGCCGAGACGAATCCGCACCTTCTCATTGACCGTCTCGCTCGACGCCGCTGCCGCACCTACCCGGCCACCGGTCTGGGCGTTGACGCGCGCATTACGCGCCGTGGCTCTCGTCTGCATGGCTCCGCTCTCACCACCGAGCACCTCATCCACCTTGCTGCTTTCTACGACGTGCAGGCTTAGGGGGATGAGATGCGGTGCGTGAGGGTGCAAGCAGCGCGGGATGGCCTACGAAATGGCCATCGCCTGACGCCCTGATACCCTACCCCGGCAGCTCGTAGACAGGCGGCTTGCCGCCGCGCTTCGCTTTGCTCGCGGGGAGCGACTCGGTCCGCTTCGTCCACTGGTCGGGCGACCAGCCCCAGTTGCTGATGATGCGGTAGTGCGAGATGCGCCACTTGTCGCCGTCGGGGACGAAGGTGCCCTGGTACAGGCCCCCGCCAAGGCCGCCGTGCCCGCCCGACGTCATGAAGTAGGCGCTCAGCTCCGCGCTGGAGCAGTCGGACGCCACGTTCACCTGCACGTTGGCCGAGTGGTGGCCGCCCGAGAGCGTGGGCTCGTTGCTGGAATGGGGGCCGTACAGCTCGCGCATCGCCTCACGACCGCGATACTCCAGGTCCTGCATGGTCCCGGGCGGGAAGTTGATGACTTCGAGGAGGGCGTCCTCCGCGAAGACGTCCAGGATGCCGTCCGTGTAGCCGATATCCATGTTGTAGAAGTACTCGTTGAAGGTGCTGATGACCGCCCGCTCGGCTTCCAGGCGGGCAACCCGCGCTCGCAGTTCGGCAAGTTCGTCCGACATCGCTCGTTCGCTCCTCTGTGTGGTGCGGGGAGAATGGACCGCCCGCGCGCGCCCCGCAAGACCTGTAGAGCGCTTCCCTCCCCCTCGAAAAGCGTCCCCGATTCGTTGACAGGCCCTGCTGGCGCGCCCACACTCGCCCCAGGATCACCCGGCGGGGAGGACACCGATCATGACAGCCCCAACCGAAGCCCCCATCATCGAGCCCGGCGAGTTTCTCACCGAGGAGCATCGCATCGACCCCTTCCCCCTCTACCAGAAGATTCGCGACTGGGAGCCCGTCTACCACGACCGCTTCCAGAACCGCTTCGTCGTCACCCGCTACGCCGATATCTGGGACGCCTACAAGCGCAGCCGTCCCAACGGCGATTTCACCCGCGGCGTGTACGACCCCAAGGGCAAGTACGAGTTTGGCTCGGAGTCGCCCCTCGGCGCGACCATCCTTGATATGGGTGAAGGCGATGAGCACCGCTGGAGCCGCGGCATCGTGGCCGGCGAATTTGTCGGCAAGAAGCTGACCACCTGGCTGCCCGTGATCGAGCAGACTGCTGCCGAGATGATCGAGCGCTTCTCGCAGGAGGCGGCGGAAGACCTCGCCGGCGGCCTCTCAAAGACGGGCGAGATCGACCTCGTCTCGCAGTTCAGCCAGCGCTTCCCGATCCGCGTCATCGCCGGCATGCTGGGCCTCCCCCGCGAGGACTTCGACTACTTCGAGGGCACCTACAACACGCTCTTCGCGGGTATGGGCTACGGGCGCGCCTACTTCCGCTCGGCGGAGAAGGCCAAGTTCGCCATTCACGACTACCTCACGTCCATCATCGCCGAGCGCCGCGCCAACCCCGGCGACGACCTCATTTCGAAGTTCGTCACGGCCGAGATGTCGGGCGAGATGATGACGGACCACCAGATCAAGTCGTTCGTCACCCTCCTGCTGGTCGGCGGCGGCGATACGACGCATAAGGCCATCGACGCCATGTGGTGGAATCTGCTCCGTAACTACGAGCAGTACGAAGCCGTGCGCGAGAACCCCGAGCTGATGGACCGCGTCTTCACCGAGATGCTGCGCTTCGACGGCTCCAACCACTACCAGCAGCGTCGCGCCATCCGCGAGACCGAGCTCGGCAACCGCATCATCCCTTACGGCGCGAACGTCGCCCTCTGCCTCGGCTCCGGCAACCGCGACGAGCGCGTGTTCAAGGATCCGGACACCTTCAACATCTTCCGCGAGGACCTCTACTTCGGGAAGGAGTTGCGCGTGGGCTACTGGCAGGACGGCGTCGCCAGCCACCTCGGCTTCGGCCAGGAGCGGCACTTCTGCATGGGCTACGCGATGGCCCGCCAGGAAGCGGTCACCGCCGGCAATCTGCTCATGGAAGTGCTGCGCAATCCACGCCTGAAGGATGTGCCCAACGACGGAATCGTCTTCCCGCCGCCGGGCAAGGGCGGCGTGCGGGGGCTCACCCATCTGGAGATTGAGTTCGACGTCGCCTGAGCGCAGCGACGCGCAGGTGTCTCGGGCAGGTGTCCCGAAGCGGCGTGGAAACGCCTAGAATCCGCTCGCAACACAGCGACGCTCGTCACCGGGTGACGACGTCGGCGCAACCAGGGAGGGAAGCGATGGCCACGATTCTCGCGCACATCAAGATCAAGGACGGCAAGGAAGCGCGCTTCGAAGAGCTCGAGGGAGGGCTCTGGCGCGATACGCATGAGAACGAGCAGAACGTGCGCCGCTACGAGTTCTGGCGCGGCGCGGAGAAGGGCACCTACTACGGCCTGCTCTCCTTCAACAGCTACAACGGCTTCATCGAGCATCAGGCCAGCCCTCACCACGAGGACTCCGGCCTGGGCGAAGTGATCGAGGGCATCAAGCTCGAGTGGATCGACCCTGTGCCCGCCGCCTCCGACCTCGCCACCACGGATACGGAGCCGCTCTTCGAGGGCGCCAACGACCTGCAGAAGCAGTACCACGCCAACTTCCAGCCCGACGTGCAGGCCTGGTGGAAGGCCTTGCGCGGCGAGGCCTGACGCTTCGCACGTATTGCCAAGCCAACAAGCATCGGACAGAATCGCCGCGCGCCCGCCTGTGGCGGGCAACCTACCAGAGCCATGAGGGGGGACTATGTGGGCGTACATCATCCGTCGCCTCATCGCGATTCCGCTGATGCTGCTCGTCCTCTCCTTCATCCTCTTCCTGCTCATCTGGACACTCCCCGGCGACGCCGCCTTCACCGCAGCCCTGAGCATCTCCGATACCGTCAACCTCGACCTCCTGCGTGAGCGCTTCGGGCTCGACCATCCCTGGTACGAGCAGTACTGGGACTGGCTCTCCGGCATCTTCCAGGGCGACTTCGGCAATTCGCTGACGCCTCCGCACGACTCCATCCTCGACTCCGTGAAGGAGCGCCTGCCCAAGACGCTCGAGGTCGGGCTGGTGACGATCATCCTGTCGGCGCTCATCAGCGTGCCGGTCGGCGTCATCTCGGCGGTGCGACGCAACAAGCCCGAGGACTACGCGCTGCGCACGTTCACCATCCTCGGCATCTCCGTGCCCAACTTCTGGGTCGGGACGCTGGTCATCGTGTACGCCTTCATCTGGTTCGGCTGGAACCCCATTCAGGACTGGGTCGAGTTCCACGAGGATCCGCTGGCGAACCTCGCGGTCGTCATCTTCCCGGCGAGCATCCTCGCCCTGGGCGGGGCGGCCTACACGGCGCGCATCATGCGCTCAGCCATGCTCGAGGTGCTCTACTCCGACCATGTGCGGACGGCGCGGGCGAAGGGCTTGCGCGAGCGCGTCGTCATCTTCCGGCACGTCTTCCGCAGCGCCCTCATTCCCGTGCTGACGGTCATCGGACTGCAGCTTGGCACCATCCTGGGCGGCGCCATCGTGGCGGAGCAGATCTTCGCCATCCCGGGGATGGGCCTGTTCGCGCTCGAACGCATCTTCGCGCGTGACTACACCGCCCTCCTCATGATCGTGATGATCTTCGCGACCATGTTCATGTTCGTGACGCTGCTGGTGGACATCCTCTACACCTACGTCGACCCACGGATTCGGTACTAGCGATGTCGAACGAAGCTGCCGCGCCAACCGCAGGGACCCTCCTCGAGCAGGAGTACGCCATCCCGCCCGAGCAGCGCTTCAATCCCCTGCGCTGGGCACGACGTGAACCCGTGGGCGCCATCGGTATCGCCATCATCCTCATCATTGGCTTCATGTCAGGCGCAGCGCCGCTCCTCAATACGACACACCCGCAGACCCTCGAAGCCTTCACCGCAGACGTCCTCACCGGGCCGAGCGGCGACTACTACTTCGGCACGGATCGCCAGGGCAAGGATGTCTGGTCGGCGGTGCTCTACGGCGGACGCGTTTCGCTCAAGATCGGCGTCGCGACCGTGCTGGTCGGGACCTTTGGGGGGACGCTGCTCGCGCTGATTGCGGGGTTTATCGGAGGGGCGGTCGACTTCGGCTTCAGCCGTGTCGCGGACATCCTCTTTGCGGTCCCCTCACTGCTGTTAGCCATGATCATGGATGTCGTGCTCGTGGATAAGCTGCCCGACTTACCGGCCCTGCCTGCCGAAGAGTTAGCGCGTGTGCTGGCCATCTCCTTCTTCTTCATCCCGGGAGCCTTCCGCATCATGCGCGGTTCGGTGCTGGAGCAGCGCAGCTCGCAGTACGTGGAGGCGGCCACGCTGGTGGGCGCGGGTCAGTGGCGCATCATGCTGCGTCACATCCTGCCCAACATCACCGGCCTCACGATCGTGCTCGCCACCATCAGCCTGCCTGCCGCCATCCTCACCGAGGCCACGCTGTCGTTCCTGTTGGGCTCGACGGCGCCGTCGTGGGGCGCTGAGCTTTCGGGCGATTCGCGCCAGTTCTTCAACCGCGCGCCCTGGATCGCCATCTTCCCGGGAGCCGCGCTGGCGCTCACGGTCTACGCCTTCAACATCTTTGGCGATTCGATCCGCGACACGCTCGACCCGCGGTTGCGCGGTCGCATCTAGCCTTCCGGCTGGCCCTCCCCCGCTTGGCGTCCCCCACCTCGCCTATTGCCGCACGATCCCCGCAGGGAGTATTGTGCCGCCAGCATCTGTGAGAACGCGCCCCCCAATGAGAGGGCCAGGAGGAAACTGGATGCGCGATCGCGATAACTACTGGCTCCGACTGCGTGGACGAAAGCTGAACCGACGCACCTTCCTTGCCGGCGCTGGCGTGGCCGCCGCCGGCTCGGCCGCCATCCTCGCCGGCTGTGGTGACGATGACGACGACGACGATGCACCCGCAGCCACCGAGGCTCCTGCGAGCGGAGGCGACGCTGAAGCGACGGAAGCGCCTGCAGCTACCGAAGCGCCTGCAGCAACCGAGGCCCCCGCTGCCGACGGCCCTCGCCGTGGTGGCGTCTACCGCACCTGGAAGCGCACGGAAGATATGGGCAACGACCCCGCCATCTTCCACACCGACAACCAGGAAGTGGTCTTCCAGGTCTTCAGCCACCTGCTCGACTTCCAGGTCAGCAAGGGCACCTTCTCCATGGACGGCGCCGTTGGCTATGAGCAGGTCGACGACACCACGCTCGTCTGGAACATGCGTGAGGGCATGCAGTTCCACAACGGCGACCCCGTCACCACCGAGGATGTCGCCTTCACCATCGCAAGGCCGCCTGAGGTGTTCGCCGCACTTGGCGCCACCCACGTGCCTCGCAGCACCTACGACTACTTCGAGAGCATCGAGGCAGTCGACGCCACCAACGTGCAGGAGAACTGGACCGGACCGCGCGCCGATGCGCTGCTGCACCGCTCGCGTCAGTACTTCGGCATCATCAACAAGAAGCTGGTCCTTGAGCAGCCCGACGAGACCGGGCAGGTCCATGTCAACGGCATGGCCGCCGGCCCCTACACGCTCGCCGAGCGCAACGCCGAGGGTGTGCGTCTCGTTCGCAACCCGAACTACTACTCGCACCCGAATCCGGACGACGGTTTCGTGGAGGATGGGCCGTACATCGACGAGTACGACGTACGCATCATCCCCGACACCGTGGCGGCGCGCTCCCTGCTCGAGAGCGGCGACCTCGACGCCTACGGCTCGCTCGATGCGCTCGAGGCTGAAGAGCTGCGGGGCAACCCCAACGTGGCCGTCGAGGGCGCTCCTGCCGGTGGCTGGGCCGTCCTCGGCTTCGATGGCGGCAAGTGGCGCGACCAGCGCGCCCGCGAAGCCATCCGCAAGGCCTTCAACTACCAGGCCTTCATCAACAGCATCCACGCCGGCAACGGCAAGCTGCAGGCGCCGTTGACCATCATCAACGCCCGCTTCCAGCGCCTCTCCCAGGAAGACCTGGCGGCCTACTACAACTACGACCCCGACGATGCGCGCGCCCTCTGGGAAGCGGCCAAGGCCGACGCCGAGACCCGCTCCGGCGAGGACAACGATCGCTACGACTCCATCTACGACTACGTCGACATCCACACCATCGAGGGTCCGGCGTACGTCGCCATCTCGGAATTCGCTGCCACCAACCTCTCGCAGGTGCTCGGCACGACCTTCGAGTACTCCACCGCGGACGTCCAGACGTGGGTCAGCGCTGCCAACGACAACACCAGCGATGTGAAGCCCTGGGGCCTGCTCCAGAGCGGCACGGGCGTTGGTGGTGGCACCGACGGCGCCCCCGATGCGTCCTACCTCTCCTGGTTCGATCCCGAGCAGTACGGCAGCGTCGCCTTCAACTTCCGAAGCGATTCGCCGCACCCCGAGATCGCGGAAGGCTCCACCTACGTCGGCGAGCAGATGCTCGCCCAGGCGCAGGAGCTGGACCACGAGGCCCGCGTGCAGATCATCACCGACCTGCAGCGCTGGATCCTCGATCGCGCCTGGGGCATCTTCACGATGCCGATGGCTGCCGAGTCCTACCTCGCCGTCAGCTCGCGCCTGCGCGACTACGGCAAGGACGACTGGTTCAACGCCTACGCCGGCAACAACACCCCACGGCGCGAGGCCGCCTGGCTGGCGGACGTCTAGGCCAGAGCCAGACGCTCGCTACGCCGCCATCAATCCGTTCGCGGGCCTCGGGGAACTTCCCCGAGGCCCGTTCGCTATCCACATCTGCCCGCCCCGGGCTAATGGCGTTAGGGGTGAAGGCGGTACACTGACGCCACGCCATGAACGAAGCCGCCGCCCCCTCTGCGCAGACCGCCCCGCGCGCCCGCGGGATGCGCGATCTGCTCCCCGACGACATGCGCGCCTTCCGCCGCGTCGAGGACGCCTTTCGGCAGGTCGCGCGCCAGTGGGGCTACGAGGAGATTCGCACCCCCACGGTCGAGAATTACGGCCTCTTCACCTCTGCCGGCGCGCTCTCGCCCGAGATGCTCGCCGGCGCCTACACCTTCCTCGACTGGGACGGCTGGAGCGGCGAGCGCGTCATGCTGCGCTACGACTCCACCATCCCCGTCGTGCGCGCCACCCTCGATGCGGGTGTCACCTTCCCTGCCCGCCTGCTCTACGTGCAGAGCGTCTTCCGCGGGGCTGAAGGGGAGGAGTGGCAGTGCGGGCTCGAATACCTCGGCGCGCCTCCCGTCGCGGGCGACCTCGAAACGCTGGCGGTGGCAGCCGACACCTTCACCGCGCTCGACCTGCCCATCGACCTGCACCTGACGCACGCAGGCGTCGCCCGCGCCGCCGTTGAGGCAGCGGGTCTCACCGACATCCTCGCCCACCGCGCCCTGCTCGACGACGTCGCCGGCAACGGCCTGGCTGCCGTGCGCGACGCCTTCACCGGCGATCCCGGCGCGATGGCCTTCATCCAGACCGCACTCGGCGGCTCGGGCGACCTCGCTCTGGTGGACAACCTGATTGCGCTCGCGCAGAGCGGCCTCCCCGATGCGGTCGAGCCCCTGCAGGAGTTGCGCGAGGTCGCGACGGCGCTCCGCGAGACGGGCCGCGCCGCCGCCATCGACTTCACCCTGCCCTTCGACTTCGACTACTACACCGGCGTCACCTGGGAGCTGCGGGGCCCGCTAGGCGACGACGGCGCCTGGGGGCGGGGCGGACGCTACCAGCCCTCCAGCCCCGACGCGCCCGACAGCGCCTGCGGCTTCGCCCTCGACGCCGACCGTCTGTCCGCAAACCTCAACGCCCCGCCCTCGCGTACGGCCACCGTTGCCGTCGTGGCTGCGCACGAGACAGGCCTGGCCGAGGCGCTCCGCCTCTCCAGCTCGCTCCACCGCCACGGCATCTCCGCCGCCCTCGGCGATGCGTCCGAAGCCGCCATCAAGCTCGTCGTCGAGCCCGGGGGCATTTCCGCCACGAGCGCCGAGTCGTCTCTCGAAGGCGCCACCCTCGATGAGGTGGTGCGGTTCGTGTTGCATCACAAATGAGCGCTTCAGCCCGCCCGCTCGGCCTCGCCGTGCCGACGGGCTCACTGCGTGAGCACGTCGGCGATCTGCTCGTCTCCCATGGGCTCGCCCTGGAGGGCTACGAAGCAGGCTCTCGCCTGCTCCGCGCCGATGTGGACGACCGCGGCTTCCGCTTCCGCGTCTTCCGCGAGCACGACATCCCCATCCAGGTTGCGCTCGGGAACTACGACCTCGGCATCTGCAGCGATCTCTGGATCGCTGAGCTGCAGGCGCGCTTCCCCGGCCAGCAGGTCGTGCGTCTGGGCGCGCTTCCGGGGCCCGAGACGGAGGTCTGGCTCTGTGCCGCGCCGTCCGCAGGACTTTCCCCAGGCCAGATCCCCGTCCCATCGTCGCTGGAAGGCGTGCGCCTGGCGACGGACCTCCCCAACCTCACCGACCTGCTCGCGGCGCGCCTGCGCCTGCCCCGCTACACCCTGCTCGAGCTCTACGGCTCGGTCGAGGCGTACCCGCCCGAAGACGCCGACCTTGCCGTCATCGCCGTGCGCGATGCTGCTGCTGTCGAAGCGTTGGGGCTTGTGCCGCTGCACCGCCTCTTCCGGGGCGGCGTTGCCGTCGTCGCCAACGCCGACTCCCTGCGCGAGCGCGACTGCAGCGCGCTCGTCGCCCCGCTTACCGCCGCCTTTGCGCCGACCGCAGCGATGCTCACGCTGCCCGACCGTTCGAGCGATGCGCCCCTGCAGCGCGTCACGCGTGACACCGACGTGCTCCGCCTCGCCCTTCCCGACGGCCACGCCCAGCGCCACACCTATGCCGCCTTCGCCGACGCGGGCCTCGAGTTCGAGGGCTACGGCGAACGCGACTTCGTACGCCGCCCCGCCTCCCCGATAGCAGGGGTGGAGGTGAAGGTGATCCGTCCGCAGGACATGCCTGCGCTCGTGGCCATGGGCGCGTTCGACCTCGCTGTGAGCGGCGTGGATCGCCTGCGCGAGCACCTCGCCTTCTTCCCCCGCTCCCCTGTCGAGATGGCGCTCGACCTGCGACGCAGCCGCTACCGCATCGGTCCGGTGGTCCACAACGACTTCCCCGCCGCGACGGTGAAGGAGGCGCTCGCGATCTGGTCGCGGCTGGGCCGTCCCGTGCGCATCGCCAGCGAGTTCCCCGGGCTGGCCGAGGAGTGGGCGCGCGCGCATCGTCTGCCGCACACCGCCATCATCCCCATCGCCGGCGCGAGCGAGGCCTTCGTGCCGGAAGACGCCGATATCCTCATCGAGGGCACGGAGACAGGCACGAGCCTGCGCGTGAACAACCTCAGGATGCTCGATCCGTTCCTCAACTCCACGAACTGCGTCATCGCCGCTACCAACCCACGCACGGCCCGCCGCGACCTGCTCGACCTGCTGCTCGATCGGCTCCGCGAGGGCGTCCGCCTGGCCGCTGAGCGAGAGGGTGAGACGGTGGCGCCGGGAGCCGGGGGCGCCTGATGCCGCCCATCACCCTGCACATGATTCTCGCGCGGCGCCTTGCCGAGGCCTTGCCCGACGATGCGCTCGCGCCCGATTCGGGCCACTACCTGCTCGGCTCCACCGCGCCCGACATCCGCATCCTCACCCGCGCCGACCGCCGCACGACCCACTACTTCGACCTCTCCGTGTTCGAGCACCAGGACTCCGTCGGCGGCTTCCTCGCCGCCAACGCGCAGCTCGCCGATCCCGCCCGCCTGAACGAGGAGACACGCGCCTTCGTGGCGGGCTACCTCACGCATCTGGTGCTGGATGAACAGTACATAACGGGCATCTATCGCCGCTTCTTCTATCCGCACGACGCGCTCGGCGGTCCCCTGCGCGCCAACGTGATGGATCGCCTGCTCCAGTTCGACCTCGAACGCGTCCACGGTGACGCTGACTTGCGCGCGAGCCTGTGCGCCGCGCTCGCCTGCACCGTCGAGACCATCGATGCCGGCTTCGTCGATGGCGAGACGCTCGAACGCTGGCGGCAGGTCGCCCGCGACATCGCCGAGCGGGGCATGGACTGGGACCGCGCGCGCGCCATGATCGAGAATCACCTGCGCCGCGCGGGCGTCCGCGACGACCACGACGAGGAAGCCAGGGGCGAACTCAGCCGCTTCCTCGATTCGCTCCCCGAACTGCTGGGTGAGACAATCGGGCATGTGACGAGCGCCGAACTCGACGCCTTCATCGAGCGCTCCACGGACGCTTCCGCCGCTGCCGTCGCGAGGTACCTCGAATGCGCATAATCCGGAACGTGGAAGAGGGCCGCCGCACGCTGCTCGCCCGCAATCCCCTTGGCGCCGGCGAGGCCCCGCTCGAAGTGCGTGAGACGACCTTCCGCACCTTCGGCAAGGAGCTCGAACCCGACGAAGTCGTGCGCCGCATCATCCGCGACGTGCGCGAGGACGGCGATAACGCCGTGCGCTACTACAGCGGCCGCCTCGATGGCGCCCAGGTCGACGATCTGCGCGTCTCCGAGGAGGAGATGGAGGCCGCCGCGGGTGCAGTCGGCGCAGATGTAGTCGAAGCGCTGACCTTCGCAGCGGGCCGCATCCGCGCCTACCACGAGCAGCAGCTTCGCAGCGCGCTCGTCGACTTCCAGCTGAACGGCCTCGGCCAGATCACGCGTCCCATTCAGCGCGCCGGCATCTACGTGCCAGGCAGCGCCGCGCCCCTGCCCAGCACCGTGCTCATGTGCGCCATCCCTGCCCGCAT
Source organism: Tepidiformaceae bacterium (assembly GCA_965200565.1). GTDB lineage: Bacteria > Chloroflexota > Dehalococcoidia > Tepidiformales > Tepidiformaceae > UBA2991. The sequence goes on from OZ241349.1 coordinate 122,826, forward strand.
GGCGGGCGTCGACGAGGTCTACCTCGCCAGTCCGGTCCTGCCCGACGGCTCGGTTCCGCCCGTCAAGCTGGTCGCGGCCGCCATCGCGGGCGTCGATGGCGTGTTCAAGGCGGGCGGCGCGCAGGCCATCGCGGCCTTCGCCTACGGCACCCAGACCATCCCCCGCGTCGACAAGATCTGCGGGCCCGGCAACCTCTTCGTCACGATCGCCAAGAAGCAGGTGTTCGGCGACGTCGGCATCGATGCGGTCTACGGCCCCACCGAGACCATGATCATCGCTGACGAGAGCGCCGACCCCGAAATGGTGGCCGCCGACCTCCTCGCCCAGGCCGAGCACGACCGCCTCGCCAGCCCCATCCTGCTCACCCCCTCGCGACGTCTGGCAGAGCAGGTCAGCGCCGCTGTCCGCCGCCAGCTGCGCGACCTCGAACGCGGCAAGATTGCGAATGAAGCGCTCGAGTCGCAGGGCGGTTGCGTCCTCGTGAGCGACATCGAGCAGGCCATCGACCTCGCCAACGAGTACGCGCCCGAGCACCTCTGCCTGGTGGTGGAGAACCCCACCGCCTACGTGATGCGAGTGCGCAACGCGGGCGGCCTCTTCCTTGGCGAAGGTTCACCCGAGGCGGTGGGCGACTACACCGCCGGCCCCAGCCACACCATGCCCACCGGCGGCAGCGCCCGCTGGAGCTCACCCCTCGGCGTGAGCGATTTCCTCAAGACGGTCAGCCTCGTGAACGTCCCCCCCGATGAGGTCGAGGAGCTCGCCGAAGCGGCCCGCATCATCGCTCGCGCGGAGGGTCTGGGCGGGCATGCCGCCTCCGTCGAACGCCGCCTGCAGGGCCGGTAGCAAGCCGCCATGACGACCGACGCGGGCGCGGACGCCGACCCCCGCCGCTATCTCCGCGACGACATCGAATCCATCGGCCTCTACGGCGCGGTGAAATCGATGGATGTGATCGCCGCCGAGATCGGCATGCCCGTCGACCAGATCCTCAAGCTCGACGCAAACGAGAACCCGTACGGCGCGCCTGAAGCCGTTCGCCGGGCGGCCGCTGCGGCGCCCCTCCACATCTACCCCGACCCCGACCAGACCGCGCTGCGCGCGGCCATCGCCGAGTACCTCGACGTTCGCCCCGAGCAGGTGGTGGCGGGCGCCGGCTCGGACGACCTGCTCGACATCATCCTGCGCCTCACCCTGCCCCCCGCCACCGCCACCGCCACGGCCACGCCGACCTTCGGCATGTACAGCTTCCTCAGCGGCATCGCGGGGATGCGCCACCTCGAAGTCCCGCGCGATGCGAATTTCGGGCTTGACCTCGCGGGCCTGCGCGCTGCCGTCGAAGCAGGCGCGGGCGTTGTCTTCATCGCGTCGCCCAACAACCCGACCGGAAACGTCGCCAGCCTCGAGGAGATTGAGGCGCTCTGTGCGCTCGACGCCCTCATCGTGGTGGACGAGGCGTACGCCGAGTTCGCGGGCGTGAGCAGCATCCCCCTTCTCGACCGCTACCCCAACCTCGTCGTGCTGCGCACGTTCAGCAAGTGGGCGGGGCTGGCGGGCTTGCGCGTGGGCTACGCTGTCGCGCACGCTGAACTGGTGGAGCCCATGCTCGCCATCAAGCAGCCCTACAACGTCAACGTCGCAGGCGACGCCGCCGCGTGCGCCGCGCTCTCGCACCGCGACGAGCTGTTCGCGACGGTGCGCGCCATCGTCGCCGAGCGCGACCGCCTGACCAGCGAGGTCGGCGCCCTCCCCTGGCTCACCCCACACCCGTCGGACGCCAACTTCGTCCTGTTCGGCGTCACCGCGGGCGACTCCGGCGAGATCGCCGATGCGCTGCGGCAGCGCGGCGTGCTTGTGCGCCGCTACGACCGCCCCGACCTGGCGAACAAACTGCGCATCAGCGTCGGACGTCCGCAGGACACCGACCGACTCCTCGATGCGCTCAGGGAGGTCGCGCCGCGATGAGCGAACGTCAGGCCACGGTCACCCGCGAAACCGCCGAGACGAGCATCGTCGTGACGGTCGACCTCGAGGGCACGGGTCGCTTCGAGATCGCGACCGGGCTCGGCTTCTTCGACCACATGCTCAGTCACATCGCCAAGCACGGCGTCTTCGACGTCGAGATCAAGGCCACTGGCGACCTGCACGTCGACGCCCACCACACCGTTGAGGACACGGCGCTCGCACTGGGCGAGGCCTTCCGCCAGGCGCTGGGCGAGAAGAAGGGCATCGTACGGGCCGGCTCGGCGTACATGCCACTCGACGAGGCGCTCGCCTTCGCCGCCATCGACCTGAGCGGCCGGCCCTACGCCGCTCTCGACCTGCGCTTGTTGGGGCGGACCGTGGGCGAACTGCCCGCCGACCTGCTCACCCACTTCCTCGAGTCGTTCGCCACCTCGCTCGAGGCGAATCTGCACGTGCGCACGCTCGCGGGTGCGAACGACCACCACAAGGCCGAGGCCTGCTTCAAGGCGCTGGCGCGTGCGCTCGACGCCGCCACCCGCATCGATCCCCGCCGTGGCGGCGATGTGCCTTCTACCAAAGGCTCCCTCTAGGCTGACCGCCACGCCTGCGCGAGCGTCCCAACACGATGGCGGTTGCGGTTGAGATTGACAGGCTGCACGGGCGCGTTGACCATGCCCGCAGATCACCGCATGGCGCTTCAGAACTCCATCACGCATCCGCTCAGGGAACATCTCCGCGACGTGCTTGCCGCCTACGAACCGGGCCGCAGCGACCGTCACGACGCGAAGCCCGCGGCTGTCCTGCTCCTGCTCTACGAGCGCGATGACGGCATCCACCTCCTCTTCCAGGAGCGCTCCCACCAGGTCGAACACCACAAGGGCCAGATCAGCTTCCCAGGCGGCGCTCGTGACGAAGGCGACGAGGACGCCGCCTTCACCGCCCTGCGCGAGACCCACGAGGAGGTTGGCGTCCTCCCTACGGATGTCGACCTGCTGGGCGAACTGGACGAAATCTGGACGATCAGCGACTTCCGCGTCCGTCCCTTTGTGGGCTGGCTGCGGGAGTGGCCCTACCCCTTCCGCTTCGCCCCGCGCGAAGTGGCCTCGCTCCTCGAAGTGCCACTCGACCATCTCGCCGATCCCGCTACCCTCGTGGACGATGTGCGCGAAATTGATGGCCGTCGCGTCGTGTTGCCCGCCTACCACTGGGGCGAACACCGCATCTGGGGCGCGACTGCCCGCATCCTCACCAACTTCCTCGATGTCTACCGCACCCTCGACGACCGCAACCTCCCCGGCTAGGGCCTCGCAGCAGGAGCATCCGCATGAGTGACGCACGCCCCCTCGCTTCGTTGCTCGCGGAGATCGGCGGCGCCGAGCTGGTGCGCGGCGATGGCGAGACGGCGATCGAGCATGTCGAGCACGATTCGCGTCGCGTACAGCAAGGCGCACTCTTCGTCGCCGTCCCGGGCTTCACGGTCGATGGTCACCGCTTCCTCGTCGAAGCGATCGAGGCGGGCGCCGCTGCGGTCGTTGTGGAGCGGGGGGAGCGGGCGATGTGGCGCCACCTTCCCGGCGATGCCGCCATCGTGGCGGTCGACGACACGCGCGTCGCCCTCGCCCAGGCTGCCGCCGCCCTGCACGGCCACCCGGGGCGTGAACTCACCGTCATCGGCATCACCGGCACCGATGGCAAGACCACCACGGCCTACCTCCTGACCGCGATTCTTGAGGCCGCCGGCCTCCGCGCCGGGCGGCTCGGAACCGTCGACGCCTATGTGCCCGGGACCGACATCGACAGCCACACCCACCGCATGACGACGCCCGAGGCGCCCGAAGTGCAGGGCTTGCTGCGCGCCATGGTCGACGCCGGCTGCGAGTACGCCATCGTCGAGGCGACGAGCCACGGGCTCGCCCTCCACCGCCTCGACGGGGTCGCCTTCGATGTCGCCGTCCTCACGAACCTGACTGGCGACCACTTCGACTTCCACAAGACGTTCGAGGCGTACCGCGAGGCGAAGGGCAAGCTGTTCACCTCCCTCGACCAGACGCCCGAGCGCCCCGACGGCCCCCAGCGGACTGCCGTGGTCAACGCGGACGACCCGTCCGCGAGCTTCCTGCTGGGGTTCACCTCCAAGCCAGGCATCCGCTACGGCCTCGACGCTGCGGACGCAGACGTCACGGCTCGCGACATCGATCTGGATGCCGCCGGGAGCCGCTTCCGTCTCGCTCTGCCCACGGCCGAGGTCAGCACGGAGATACGCCTGCCCGCGCTCTTCAACGTGGCCAATGCGCTCGCGGCTGCCGCCGCCGCCACGGTCGTCGGCGTCGCTCCCGAAGCGATTGCGCGCGGCCTGGCTTCCTGCGAGGGCGTGCCAGGCCGCATGGAGCGCATCGACATGGGCCAGCCCTTCAGCGTCGTCGTCGATTACGCCCACACGGGCTACTCGGTGCGCAAGGTGCTGCAGGTCCTGCGCCAGCTCGCCGCGCGGGAGCTCATCATCGTCACGGGCGCAGCGGGCGAGCGTGATCCGGGGCGACGCTTCGGCGTGGGGCGAGCTGCTGCCGAAGGGGCTGACTTCGCCGTCTTCACGAATGAGGACCCGCGTGGAGAAGACCCCGCCAGCATCATCCGCGAGATCGGCGGCCATGCCGAGAAGGCAGGCCGCGTCCCCGGGAAAGACTTCGTGGAGGTGGAGGACCGTCGCGAGGCCATCGCCACCGCCCTCGCTCGCGCGGAGCCAGGCGACACGGTGGTCATCTGCGGGAAGGGTCACGAGCGCTCCATCGAGCTGGGTGGCGCCTCCATCCCCTGGGACGATCGCGACGTCACCCGCGAGGAGCTGGCCCGCCTTGGTCACACGGGCGCCTGAGCGAGTCAGGCTTCGCTACCGCCTAACCCGCGCCTTCGTATACTCGCAGCCGTAGCCAGACAGGCCGTACGCCTGCGCCAAGGGGTCCCATGCCCGCGAACCGTCGACAGCAGCAGCATCGTGGCCAGCGCCCTCGCCGGCAGCGGCGCTACCGCAGCGCTGGCCAGGACCAGACGTACAAGCCGGGCTTCCCCATGAACCTCTTCATGGGGCGAACCGCGCTCTACATCTTCGTCGTGGTCGGTGTCGTGGCCATGGGCGGCGGCATCATCCTCGGCGTCATCCTCAACCGCAACGAAGAGCAGCAGTCCAGCATCCCCGACGATCCGGTCGCGGTGGAGACTGCCGTCCCAACCGCCACCGCTCCCCCCGACCCCGATGCCACCCCCGAAATCGTACGCAACTTCGAGGCCGCCGACTTCATCATCGACTCAGGCGCCGAGACGTATACCGCCACGATCACGACCGCGAAGGGCGACATCGTCATCGAGCTCTTCGCCGATATCGCTCCAAATACCGTCAACAGCTTCGTCTTCCTCGCCGAGCAGCAGTACTTCGATGGCATCACCTTCCACCGCGTGGTGGAGAACTTCGTCGCCCAGGGGGGCGATCCGACGGGCACAGGCACTGGCGGTCCCGGCTACTTCACCGGCGACGAGCCCAACGAGGTCCGCAACGAGACGGGCACCATCGCGATGGCCAAGGCGGCGGGCCAGCCTTCCTTTGGCAGCCAGTTCTTCATCAACCTCAAGGACAACCCCGCGCTCGACTTCGACAACACTGGCGGAGACCGCTTCTACCCGTTCGGACGCGTCACCGAGGGTCTGGATGTGGTCCTTTCCCTCGCGCAGGGCGACGTGATGGAGTCGGTCACGATCACGCGCACGCCGCTCCCCGATGCCGAGCCTGCGGATGAGGCCGACGGCGAGTCAGGCGAAGGCGACGGCGAGACGGGCGCCGACAGCGCTGACTCCGAGTCTGACGAGCAGTAGCCCGCCGCACTTCTCCTGCCCCCGCCCTGACCTCGTTCTGGTGTGAATCAGGTGTGCGAGCCGGCATTCGGCTCGTCCGCAGTGACGCCCTCGGCGTAGAGGCGAGCGATTTCGTCCTCGTCCAGCCCCAGCAGGTCGCGGAAGACGTAGCTGTTGTGCTCGCCGAAGCCGGGCGCGGGGATGCGGGCGTGGCCCGGGGTGCGTGGCAGGCGCCAGGGGGGCGTCTCGACCTCCCACGTGCCCGCGTCAGGATGCACCTGCTCCGACCACGCCCCACGCGACCGCAGCTGCGGGTCGCTCAGGACCTCGGGGATGGTCAGGACGGCGCCCGCAGGCACGCCGTGGCGCTGCAGGATGTGCATCGCTTCGTAGTGCCCCCACCTTGAGGTCCACGCTTCGATGATGGCGTTCAGCTCGTGCTCGTTTGCCTTGCGCGCGGCCATCGTCGCGAAACGCGGGTCGTCGGGCAGGTCGGGCTGTTCGATGACGCCGCAGAGCGACACGAACTGTTCGTCGTTCTCGCAGGCGATGGTGAGCCAGGCGTCCTCGCCCGCGCTGCGGTAGATGCTGTGCGGGGCGAAGTGGGGATGGGTGTTGCCTGCGGGCGCGCGCAGTTCGCCGTTTATGCTGTAGTCGACGAGGTACTCGCCCACGAAGTTGGTCAGATTCTCGCGCTGGGCGAGGTCGATGTGGACCGCTTCACCCGTGCGATCGCGCTGCCGCAGCCCCAGCGCCACTGCCCCCGGCACGGCCGTGCCCGAACTCGGGTCGCCGTAGCTGAAGCCGGTCTTGAGGGGCTCTCCACCCTCGTAGCCCGAGATGGAGACGAGCCCCGCCAGCTGCTCGACGTTCGTCCCATACGTTACATAATGCGACTCGGGGCCGGTCTTGCCGTGGCCGGGCATCGAGACGTAGACGATGCGCGGGTTCGCTTCCCGCACCTCCTCGAAGCTGAGCCCGAGGTTGTCCATGACGTTCGCGCGGTAGTTCTCGACCAGCACATCGCTCATCGCGCACAGCCGCAGGAGCAGATCGCGCCCCGCTTCCTGCCGCAGGTCGATGGCCGCCGCGTACTTGTTGCGGTTGTTGTGGTTGAAGTAGGCGGCGCGGTTGTACCAGCGTGGCACCGTACGGGGGATGCCGCCGAGCCCGCGCAGCAAGTCCCACTGCCCGGGCCCCTCGACCTTGATCACTTCTGCGCCGTAGTCGCCCAGCAGGCGCGTGCCCAGCGGTCCCGCCCAGACCATCGTCAGGTCGATGACGCGGATGCCCGCGAGCGGCGCGGTCACGACGTCCCTGCCGTGCCCGCAGCCCCGGCGATGGCTGCGGGCGCAAGGCCCGCTTCGCCCAGCACTGCCTGCGTGTGCTCGCCGAGGAGCGGCGCGGGGCCGTCGCGCCAGGCGTCCGGCCCCATCCACCACGGTGGCCCGGGGTACGTCGCCTCGCCCGCGACGGGGTGCTCGATGCGTCGCAGAAAGCCGCGCGCGGCCAGCTGCGGGCTCTCCAGCAGGTCTTTCATGGTGTGGATGAAGGTGATCGGCGCGCGGTGCTCGCCGCCGAGCGCGTACGCCTCCTTCTTGCGCATCCCCGCCGCCCACGCGACCACCTCCGCCATCAGCTCGTCGTCGTGGGCGCGGCGCGACTCAGCGGTCGCGAAACGTTCGTCCTCGAGCCATTCGGGGTGGCCTGCCGCCTCGGCGAAATGGGGCCAGTTGCGCGCCATCGCGTGGACGCCGATCTGCCCGTCGAGGCACGGGTAGATGGCCATGAAGCTCGACATCAGGTTGCCCCGCCGCCTCCCCAGCCAGAGCCCGTTGTAGGCGTAGAAGGGCACGCCCGCCTCCAGAATCGGCGCCATGCAGTGCTGCATGCTGATATCGACGTGCTGGCCTTCGCCATCGCGCTCCGCCGCCAGCAGGCCGAGGCTGGCCGCAGAGAAGGCGTTGAGGCCGCCCTGGTAGTCCGCCTGGTAGCCGCCGTTCTTCACCGGGCTGCCGTCGGGGTCGCCCGTGAGGTACATCTGGCCACCCATCGCGAAGGCGATCAGGTTGTTCGAACGGTACTCCGCGTACGGCCCTTCCTGCCCATAGGCCGTGATGGAGACGAGCACGAGGCGCGGGTTCACGGCGCGCAGGCGTTCGTAGTCGAGGCCCAGCGCACGGGCGTCGGCCGGGCGAAAGTTCTCGATGATGACGTCCGCGTCCGCGGCCAGCCGCAGGAACGCGTCACGCCCTGCTGCTGAGCCCAGGTCGAGCTGGACGGAGCGCTTGCTCGTGTTCAGGTAGAGGAAGAGGGCGCTCGTCTCGGGGTTGGGCTCGCCGTCCCGGAACGGCCCGTGTGCGCGCGCCAGATCGCCGCCTGGCGGCTCGATCTTGATGACGTCGGCGCCGTAGCCCGCGAAGAGCCGTCCGCAGTAGGGAGCGGAGACGAACGTGCCCACTTCCAGCACGCGGACGCCTTCCAGCGGGAGGGGCATGGCCGCGTCCTACGGCCGCGAGGGCATCTCGACTTGCACGTTCCCCCGCACCGACGGCTGGTCGTTGGCCAGCGTCACCACCTCGAGTTCGACGATGTTGTGGCCGTCCTCTACGCGCTTGTCGACGACGCGGCCCGCCAGCACGAGCGGGTTGCCGGCGATGTCCGGGCGGCGGAAGGCCACGCGCACGCTGCGCAGGTTGGCCTCGGAGCCCGCCCAGGCGCCGACGTAGTTGGTGATCCAGGAGAGCTTCAGCAGCCCCGGCACGAGCGCGCCGCCGAAGCCCATGCGCCGCCCTGCTTCGGCGTCGCCGAAGGCGGGATTGGTGGGGTTGTCGCGTCCGAAGAATTCGACCGCCTTGTCCTCGGTCGGGAGCTGCTCGAGCGGCTCCAGCTCTTCGTCGTCGGCGATGTCCTCGAAGTAGCGTTGGCTCATGATTCGGGCCGGTCGAACTGCGTGATTGTGCGCAGCGAGGCGGCTGCCTCCTCTCCATCCTGGTTCAGGTACGAGGTCTGGAACATCACGAGGACGCTGTAGCCGTAGCGCCCTCCGAGGCGGTCGCGCAGCGCGATCAGCTGCGTGACCGCCTGCAGCGGCTCTTCCAGCTTGATCGGCTGGGTGAAGCGCCACTCTGTCTGCGTGAGGATGCCACTCGACAGGATCTGCGGCGCCAGTCCCACCGGCAGGCGGGGTTCCATCATGGCGATGATGTAGGGGGGCGCGATGCCGGTGCCATCCGCATAGCGCGGGTCCGTATCGCCCAGCAGATCGCGCATGCGGTGCGCGTCTGCCGTGCGCGGGATGACTTCAATCGGATCGCTTGAGCGACCGATCATGGCGCGGTGCTCGTCGGTGATTTTGCTTTCGGTTACGTCGGCCATCGCGTTCCTCGGTGGGAGCCTACCGCATGGGGATTCGTCGCGTGCGTCTGGCGCCCGGCGGGAACCGTTAGCGCGGCAGCCCGACCATGATTTCGTCGTTCTCGATGCGCACGGGGTACGTCTGGATGTCCTCGGCACCCTTGTTCCAGAAGAACAACAGCGACTGCAGCTGGCCCAGGAACGGATGCTCGGCGTTGAACTCGCTGCTGAACGGCTGGCGCACCGCCGTCCCGTTCGAGACTTCGAAGCGAGCGCCGTGGAAGGGGCACATCACGCAGTTGTCGCGAACGGGCTCCGGCCTCAGGGGCATGCCCGGGAAGCTGCCGAGCGGAAGCCGCGCGTGCGGACACAGCGCTGCCAGCGCGCTGACCTCCTCGCCCTGACGCACGATAGCCACGCGTACGCTTCGCAGCCGAATCTCGGTGGCGATGCCATCGGGGTATTCGCGCAGGGAGCCGGCGCTGGCCCATGCCTTCATGCGGTCGTGCGGGACGTTGCTGCTGGCCTTCACCGGCAGCGGCGGGTCGATGCCCAGCAGCGGCATGGCGATGACCTGCATCAGACCGCCCGAGATAAGCCCGGTGACGAGCAGGAAGATGCCGACAGCGAGACTGCTTGAGGTTGTCTCAACATCCCCTGGCGCTACCAGCAGGATGATTCCGCCAGCGATGAGGGAGATCGTCGCGATCCCCCAGGTTCCGAGGACCGAGCTCCCAACGATCGCAAGCCATACGGACACGGTCTATCCCCCCGACGCGGATCGTACGCGCCTGCCTGCACCTGTGCAAAGCATCACAAAACCCCGCATCCCTGGCGCTACCCCAGCCCGTGGTAGCCGCGCCGGAAGTAGAGCAGCGGCTCCTTCTCCGCGTCCGAAGCGGCGCTCACGACGCGGCCAACCGCGATCACGTGGTCGCCGCCAGGCAGGACCGATTCAAGCTCGCAATCGAGGTGGGCGATGGAGCCGCTCACGATCGGGCTGCCGGTGACGTCCGTGAACGTCTCGAAGCCGTCCAGGTCGGGCCCCGGGTCGCGTCCGGAGACGGCGAAATGGTTGGAGATGGCGTCCTGGTCGCGCGCCAGCACGCTCACCGCGAACTTCCCCGAGGCCGGCACCATCTGCTCCAGATGGTTGCCGTTCTGGATGCAGACCAGCACGAGCAGGGGATCGATGGAGAGCGTGGAGAAGCTGGAGGCCGTGATCCCGTAGACCTGGCCCTCGTGCTCCGTCGTCAGAATCGTGACGCCCGAGGGCCACGAGGCCAGTGCGTTCTTGAAAGTCTCCGCATCAACCGGCGACATGGGCGCTACGCGCTCTCAAGCGCGGGGCCCATGTCCCAGAGGGCATGGGCTTCGACGCTGCTGAAGTAGCGGCCCATCGGCAGGCCCGCCAGGATCTGGTCCATCTCGGCGGGGTCCGCCACATCGAAGATGGCGAGCACGCCGATGCCGGTCTCGCGGTAGATGGCCTTGATCTTGCCTTCATCGCGGAGTGCCTTGGTTGCCTGCAACTGCTGGGCGACGATCGCCTGCCAGGCCTCCGCCTCGAGATCTGCCGGCTGCTTCGACGCCAGCCGTACCGAAAAGAGCACGCCTGCCACCCCTCGCTCCGGGCTCGCCAGCTGGCGATGCTTCCGGGCGTGATGCCTGAAGGCTACCCCACCCACGGCGTAGAGCGCCACACGTCCGCCCCTCGTAGCATGAGCGTGTGAGCCGCCAGCGCCCCCTCGTCACCTTCGATATCGACGGCGTCCTCAGCCGTTCACCTTTCGGCATCAACCCCGGAGGAGTGAGCGCGGATGCGACCTCGCCCTCGCGCCTGCCACGGCCTACCTGGCCCTTTGAGCGCTGGCTCTACTTGCGTCGCAAGCCGATGCCGGGCGCCGTCGAGGGCTTCCGCGCGGTCGCCGAGCGCTTCGACTGCGCGGTCGTCTCCGCGCGGGGCGAAGGCGCGCGCGCCCTCACCGAGGGTTGGCTGAAGCGCACGCTCGGCGTCTCGCCACCGCTGCGCCTGCGCTCCACCTGGCGAGAGCGCTCATCCGCCTTCAAGGCGCGCGTCATCCCGCCCCTGCAACCGCTCGCCCACTTCGAGGACGACCCCAACACCGCACTCCTGCTGGCCGAGCGCATCCCTTACGTCTTCCTCGTGGATTGGCCCCGCAACCGTGGCGTCGAGCGCGACAACATCCACCGCATCGGCCGCATCGCCGAAGCGCTGCCCATCCTCGAGGCGCTTGTGGGTGAAACTGGCGCGTCCGGCGCGTCCGGGACGTCCGGCGACTAGCCGCCCGTCATCTGCTTCTGGAAGGTGGCGAGGTCGAAGTAGTCGCGCCAGGCGGCGATCTTGCCGTCGCGCAGCTCGAACACGCCCATCACCGGCAGCGCCACCTGGTTCCCCTGCGCGTCGAACTTGTCGACTCGCTCGGTCATCACCACGTCGCCCTGCGCGACGATGTTGAGGACATCCCAACCCTTGCTCGTCATCGTGCCGGCCATGCCCGAGAGCGCGGCGCGGATGTTGTCGCACCCGCTGATCGGGTCCATGGGGATGTTGTGGTAGAGGGCGTCCTCCGTCAGGTACGAGGCGAGCCGATCGGCGTCAGGGGCGGGGGCATCCCACTCCGCGCAGAAGTTCCGCACGATCTCAGCGTTGTCCATTGGTGTCTCCTTCTCCTGTGGTGGTGTGGCTTGGTTGTTTGGCTGGCGTCGAGCCAGGTCACGTCACTGCCGGGGCTGTTCCTGCTCCAGTATGGCGCTGCGCAGCAGCACGAGCGCGGTCGTGATGGTGCGACGCATGGTGGCGGCGCGCCCCTGGGCCAGCAAGGTCTGTTGTGAGCGTGTGCTCCCGTCGGGACAGGCCACGCCGACGAAGACGGTTCCCGCGAGCCGGTCGCCTTGCGACTCTGCCCCGAGCGCGCTGCTCACGCCTATGCCGTAGTCGCTCTGCTGGTTCTCGCGGGCGGCGGTCGCCAGCGCCTCCGCCGATTCCTCCGAGACGCTCTCCGGGTCGACCTCACCGGCCGAGCCTGCTGCGACCATCCCGCCGGCGAACGAGGTGGCCGAGTCGGGCGCTTCGCTGAGTGTGTTCGCCAGCAGCCCGCCCGTCGCCACTTCGAGCGTCCCGACCGTCTGGCCGCCCTCGTGCAGGGAGCGGGTGACGAAGCCCGCCAGCGTGTCCTCGTCGCGCCCCCAGATGGCCGCGCCGAAGATGGCCTCGAGCTCGCGCTTGACTGGCGCGATGCGCTGCTCCGCCTCTTCCCGCGTTGCCGCCTTCGCGCCGATGCGGAGGTGCACGCCGTCTGCGCGTGCATAGGTGCCGATGCCGATGCCGGGCGTGGCGAAGAGGGGTCGCGCCATCTCGTCGACGGTGCCTTCGCCGACGCCGGCGGTCTTCAGCGTGCGCGTCACGAGTACCGAACCGGAGCGGCCTTCGAGCTTGGGCGCGACCTCGTGCGTCCACATGCGCTCCATCTCCGGGGGGACGCCCGGCATCGAGACGATTACGCGTCCCTGCCGCTCCGTCCACCAGCCGGGAGCGGTCCCGCGCGGGTTCGTGATCACCTCGGCGCTGGGGATGAGCCACGCCTGCTTGATGTTCGTCTCCGGCATCTCGATGCCGCGACGCTTGAAGAAGGCGCGCAGCTGCTCCTCCAGCTCAGGCACGACGGATGGTTCTTCGCCCATGAGTGCGGAGATGGCCTCACGCGTGAGGTCGTCTTCCGTCGGCCCCAGCCCGCCCGTCGTGATGACCAGGTCGGAGCGCTCCCACGCCTGCCGCAACGTGTCCGTGACGCGCCCCAGGTTGTCGCCCACGACGTTCGTGTGGTTCAGGTCGATGCCGAGCGCGGGGAGCTGCTGCGCGATCCACGCGCTGTTCGTATCGACGATCTCGCCCAGGAGGATCTCGGTGCCGATGGCGACGATCTCAGCCTTCATGCCCGCGAGTCTAGCAGGGTGCCCCTCGCGAAGCCGTCGCAGCCTCCCGCCACACCCGTCCGCCCGCCCCCGTGCGACTCCGCTGTAAAGTGCCCCCATGTCCGCCGAGGCGCCCCTCGACTACCGCGTCCTCAACCTCGCCCGGGGTGTGGCCGGCGCCTACGCGACGCGCCTGCTCGCCGACCTCGGCGCCCACTGCTCGTGGTGGCGCTGGAGCGACGCGCGCGCCGGCGACTGGCCTTCGGGCGACCTCCTGCGCGCCTCCTTCGAGGACGGCGTCGAGCTGCACGACCAGCGCCTCGAACGCGATGCGCTCTTCGCCACCCTCTCCCGCCTCGCGCCCTCGTTCGACCTCATCATCACCGACTTCTCCCTGCTCGAAGTCGAGCAGGACGCGCTCTTCGAACGGCTTCGCCCCGCCAACCCCGCCATCGTCGTGGCGAACGCCGATCACTTCGGGCGCAGCGGCCCCTACGCCCGTTGGGCCGGCGATGAGCTGACCGACTATGCCCTCGGAGGTTACTGGTCCATCGCCGGCGACCCCACCCGCGAGCCCCTGCGCGTGCCTGGCTACCAGGCGCAGTTCCACGCGGCCCTGCAGCTCACATTCGCCTCGCTCGCGGCCCTGCGCCACGCCCGTCAGACGGGGGAAGGGCAGGAGGTGGAGGTGAGCGCCGCCGAGGCCATGCTGGGCGCGCACTGGAGCACCACCGTCGCCTGGACGCATGAGGGCCGCGTCTTCATGCGCACCGGCTCCGACCTCGTCCGCGCGAAGGACGGCTGGGTGCACTTCTATTCGCTGCTCACCCACCTCGACCTGCTCGTGCTGCTCGATCGCCCCGACCTCGCCGCCGACGAGGAGTACCAGACCATCCTCGGTCGGCGCGACCACCTCGCGGAAATCGACGCGCTCACGCGGGAGTGGTGCGCCACGCGTCCCGTCATGGAGATCATCGAGCAGGCGCAGGCGCTGCGTATCCCCGTGACGCCGATGGCCGATGTGCCCTGGCTGCTGGCCGACTCCCACCTCGCCGAGCGTGGCTACTTCCGTCAGTGTCAGGGGCAGCCCATGCCCGGGCGTCCCTACCACTGGACCGACCCCTGGCCCGACGCTCCCGCGCCCGACACGCTCACCCGCGCCCTGCAGGGAGAAGCCGCTCCGCCCCCCGCTCCCCCGTCCGACGCCGCAGCGAGCGCGCCGTTCGCCGGGCTGCGCGTCCTCGAGATCACGAACAACTGGGCGGGGCCGATTGCCTGTCGCCACCTCGCCGATCTGGGGGCGGAAGTGATCAAGGTCGAGCTCGCGACGAAACCCGCCACACGCGGGAGCCACTACCCAGGCCTCGACCCTGGCGGGAACCACTGGAACCGCTCCGGTTACTTCAACGAGATGAACCGCAACAAGCGCGACATCGCCCTCAATCTCGCGACTCCCGAGGGGCGGCGACTCTTCCTTGACCTGGCCGCCCACGCCGATGTGCTCATCGAAAACAACAGCGCCCGCGTCATGCCCAACCTGGGCCTTGGCTGGGAGCAGCTTGCGGAGGCCAACCCGCGGCTGGTCATGGTCTCCATCAGCGGCTTTGGCGCGACTGGCGAACGGCGCGACTGGATCGCCTACGGCTCCAACATCGAGGCCGCCAGCGGACTTGCCTCCATCACCGGCTACCCCGACGACGAGCTCCCCTACCGCACCGGCTCCTTCATCGCCGACCCCATCGCCGGCGGGCACGCCGCCATCGCGGCGTGTGCCGGTCTCGAGCGGCTGAGGCGCACTGGTCGCGGCTCGCACGTCGATATCGCCCTGACGGAATCAGCCATGACCTTCATGGCGGCAGCCTTCGCCCACTACCACGAGCAGGGCGAGCCCATGCCCCGTCGCGGCAACAGCGAGCTTGCCGCTGCTCCCACCGGCGCCTACCCCGTCGACGGTCGCGATGACTGGATCGCCATCGCCGTGCGCACCGATGAGCAGTGGCGCGCCCTCTGCGAAGTGGTCGGCTTCGACGACCTCGCCGCGCTCGACACTGCGGGCCGCGTGGCCATGCGGGAGCAGATCGACGCGCGCCTCGCTGCCTGGACGAAGCCGCTCACGCGCTTCGAGGCGGTGCGTCTGCTGCAGGCGAGCGGCGTCCCCGCCGCGCCCATCCTGCACAACTGGCAGCTGCACGCCGACCCCCATTTCCACGCCCGCGGCTCGTTCGTCTTCATCGACCACCCCGATACGGGCGTCTACCCCTACCCCGGCTTCATGTGGCGCTTCTCGGGGACGCCGCCAGTCGTGCGCAGCGCGGCGCCGCGCTTCGCCGAGGGGAACGAGTACGTCTTCGGCGACCTGCTCGGCCTCGACGCTGAGGCGGTCGAGCGCCTCTACGAGACCGGCGTGACCGCGCACGAGCCATCCGTGCCCCGCCCGCCCTTCGTGATCGCCCCCCTTACCACGCCCTGACCCCCTACAATCCCGCCACGCAAGCCCGCATGCGCATGCACAGGAGGCCCTTCATGCCCGAGTACGAGAACATCCTCTACTCCGTGAGCGATCGCATCGCCCGCATCACCCTCAACCGCCCGGAGAAGCTGAACGCCCTCAACCGCGACCTGCGCGGTGAGTTCGTCGACGCCCTCAAGGTCGCCGAGCGCGACGACGACGTGACCGTCATCCTCGTCAACGGCGCCGGCCGCGCCTTCAGCGCGGGCTACGACATCACCCCCAACCAGCCCGCCGACGCCCGCGCCGGCATCCTCGTCTCGGAGAAGTACTTCGACGGCTGGACCGACCCCTTCGCCAAGAGCTGTGTGCGCGACTGGATGACTATCTGGGACCTGCTCAAGCCCGTCGTCGCGATGGTGCACGGATACTGTCTCGCTGGCGGCTCCGAGCTGATGTCGATGTGCGATATCGCCTTCGCTTCGGATGACTGCAAGATCGGCTACCCGCCCATGCGCGGCATGACCACGCCCGACGTCATCTACTTCCCCTGGAAGCTGCAGATGGCGCGCGCCAAGTACCTCCAGCTCAGCGGTAACAGCGTCACCGGCGAGCAGGCCGCGGAGTGGGGCTGGATCGCCAAGAGCTTCCCCGCCGAGTCGCTCGAGGAAGAGGTGCTGAAGGAAGTGCGCGCGCTCTCCAGCATCGCCCCCGACCTGCTCGCCGCGAACAAGCTCGCGATCAACCAGAGCTACGAGATCATGGGCATCCGCACGGCCCTCAACACGGGCCCGCAGTGGCACGCGCTCAGCGGACGCATGCGCCCCGGCGCGGGCGAGTTCGGCCGCATCTCCAACCAGGAAGGCTTGCGTGCTGCGCTTGCCTGGCGCGACGAGCCGTTCAACCGCGAGGGCTTCCGCCCCTAGGAGGGCGGCAGCTCGCAGGCTCGCGACCTCGCTCAGGCGTTGGGCGGCATCATGACGGCGCCTGAGTGGTGGTGCGTCATGCGCCACTTGCCCTCTTCGCGTACGAACACGTTTGTGGCGTAGAGCGGGCTGCCCGAGACCACCTCGCGGCAGAGCACGAGGGCCGTCTCGCCGAAGACGGTCACGGTGGCGCCGCCGCCGACGATGCGTGGCTGGTTGGGGTTGTCGAGGATGCCGTGCCAGCTCTCCAGCACCTCTTCGCGCCCGCTCAGGAGCGTCCAGCCGGGATGCAGGCAGGTCACCGGCGCGTTGCGCGCCCAGACGGCGTCCATGGCACCCATGTCGGCGTTGGCCAGGGCGCGGTAGAAGCCCTCATTGGCGATGAGGGCTTCCTCCTCGGCTTCCGTTCTGGCTTCGGCTTGCGACACGATCAGGAGGGGGAGCGACGTCACTCCCCCCGCAGAGGGCTCGCTACTCCGAGCCCGCCGTGATGTGCTCGCTGAAGCGCCGCTCCAGGTCGTCCTCGAAGAAGAACTTCTCCTCGCCGAAGGCCGGGCGCAGCTCGTTCAGCCACGTCGCAGATTCGTCGTACTGGGCGAAGAACGGTCGGCCGACCCAATCGGGGTTGCGTCCCTGCAGGAAGGTCAGCGCGAGCACTTTCTGGCCTGCAGCCTCGGTCACTCCCACGACCGAGACCTTGCCGGGCTCGGCCGACATGCTGGGCCCGCGAACTGTGCGGGCGAGGCCGCTCACCTGCTCGTACGCCCTGCGGAAGATCTCCCACGCCTGCACCAGCGAAATCTCGAAGAAGTGCTTCGCGCCGGTGTCGCGCGCGACGAACATGTAGTACGGCACCAGGCCCAGGCGTACCTGCTCGCGCCACATCGTCGCCCACGCATCGGAGTTGTCGTTGATGTTGCGCATGATGGGCGACTGGGTGCGGATCTGGGCGCCCGTTTCGCGGATGCGCTCGATCGCCTCGCGCACGGCGTTGGTCTCCAGCTCTCGCGGGTGGTTGAAGTGCGCCATGATGGAGACGTGGCGGCCCGACGCCGTGATGCGCCGGAAGACATCCAGCATCTCTTCGGCGTCGTCGTCGGTGGTGAAGCGGTAGGGCCAGTAGGCCAGCGCCTTCGTGCCGATGCGCACCGTCTGCAGGTTCGGCGGATCCTCTTCCAGGATAGGGTCGATGTACTGCCGGAAGCGCCGCGTCTTCATCACCATCGGGTCGCCCCCGGTGATGAGCACGTCGCTGATGCGCGGGCGCTCGCGCAGGTAGCTGATCAGCCCGTTCGCCTGCTTGGTGGCGAATTTCAGGTCGTCGAGCCCTACGAACTGTGGCCAGCGGAAGCAGAACGTGCAGTAGGCGTGACAGGTCTGCCCGTTACTGGGGAAGAGCAGCACGGTCTCTTCGTACTTGTGCTGCAGGCCCTCCACGCTCTCCTCGTAGAGCACCGGCACGTTGTGCTCGAGCTGCCCCGCCGGGTGCGGGTTGAGCGTCATCCGGATGCGGTTCGCGGCCTCATCCACTTCCGCCCGCGAGGCGTCCCGCGAGACCAGCGTCGCCACCTCATCGAAGTGGTCGCTGTGGAGCATGTCCTGCTGCGGGAAGGTGAGCGTGAAGATAGGGTCGTTGGGGACGTCGTCCCAGTTGATCAGCTCATCCACGACGTAGTTGTTCGTCTTGAACGG
Source organism: Tepidiformaceae bacterium (assembly GCA_965200565.1). GTDB lineage: Bacteria > Chloroflexota > Dehalococcoidia > Tepidiformales > Tepidiformaceae > UBA2991. Next base: position 140,995 of record OZ241349.1, read on the forward strand.
CAAGACGCGTGAGACGACATCGATGGCAAAGCGTTGGTCCTTCGAGAGGCGTTCCGCCTGGGGAAGATCCTCGACATTGCGGAGCGTCACCGCGCGGTATTTCGGAGAATCCTGTGGGCGTTCAATCGTACTGGTCATCTGATCCTCCTCAGCAAACTAGGACTTCAGGATAGCATGTTAGCAATTCGACTTTCACCAGTACGATCACGTCTGGAGCCAATCTCCCCGGCCTAACGCCAAATGCGGAAATGGTCGTACACTCGACGGATGCTGCCCCCTGAACGGCAGCGCGTTGCGGAGGCAAACAAATGCCCCGAGCCATCTGGCGGGGGGTCATCAGCTTCGGCATGGTGAGCATCCCCATTCGTCTCTTCCCTGCTACCGAGAGCAAGGACATCCACTTTCGCCAGCTGCGCCGTGAGTCCCATACGCGCGTGCGCATGCTCCGCTGGGATCCCGTGGAGGAGAACGAAGTGCCCTACGACGAGATCGTGAAGGGCTTCGAGTACGCCCGCGACCGCTACGTCGTGCTCGAGGATGAGGACTTCGAGAAGCTGCCCCTGCCCACCAAGCACACCATCTCCCTCACCGCCTTCGTCGAGGAGGCGGAGATCGACCCCGTGCACTACGAGCGCGCCTACTACCTGGCGCCCGATGAGGCGGGCCTCAAGCCGTACTCCCTGCTCATCCGGGCGATGCAGGCGAAGGGCCTCATCGCCGTGGCGAAGGTCGCCATTCGCACCAAGGAGCGGCTCTGTGCGCTGCGCGTGCGCGATGACCAGCTCATCCTCCAGACGCTCTACTACCCCGACGAAATCCGTGATGCGGGTGAAGCCGTCGAGGCACAGGAACTCACCGACGAGGAGATGGAGATGGCCCGCGCGCTCATCGCCATGCTCGAGGAGCCCTTCGACCCCGAGAAGTACAAGGACGAGTACCGCGAAGCGCTGATGACTGTCATCAACGCCAAGATCGAGGGCGAGGAGGTGGAGGCGCCCGAGGATGCGCCAGCCCAGCCGGCCGTCGACCTCATGGCCGCCCTGCGCGCCAGTGTGGAAGCCGCACGTGCCCGCAAGGAGGGCGAGGCGACCACCGCAACCGCCTCCTGATGCGCTGCCGGTCCCTCACCCCATGACCGATAGCAGCGACGCCACGGACGCCACGGACGCCACCGACGCACTCGACCGCTACCGCGAGAAGCGCGACTTCGCGGCCACGCCTGAGCCCCCCGACGCCGTCCCCGAGGGCCGCGCCGGTCCTCTCACGTTCGTCGTCCAGAAGCACGATGCCACCCGCCTGCACTACGACCTGCGCCTCGAAGTCGGTGGCGTGATGAAGTCGTGGGCCGTGCCTCGCGGCCCCTCCAGCGACCCCTCCGTTCGCCGCCACGCCGTCATGACAGAGGACCACCCCATCGCCTACTCCGCCTTCGAGGGGGTCATCCCCAAAGGGCAGTACGGCGCAGGCGAGGTGATCGTGTGGGACGCCGGCACCTACGCGCCTGAGCACGAGCGCGTGTTCGATTTTGCCTCCCGCGAGGAGGCGGAACGCGCGATGGAGGCCGCCATCGCCGCGGGCAAGATCTCGTTCCAGATGCGGGGGCGCAAGCTGAAGGGCTCGTGGGCGCTCGTGAAGACCACGAGCGACTGGCTCCTGCTCAAGCACGACGACCCGCTCGCAGACCCTGATCTCGACCTCACCCTGGCCGACCGCTCGGTTGTCTCGGGCCTCTCCCTCGACGACATCCGCGACGGTCGCCTGCCCCGTCACCGCAGCGCCCCCAGCGACTACACCCCCGCCGCCCTGACGGGCGCCAGCGCGACGCCCATCCCCGATGCGCTCGCGCCCATGCTGGCGACCCCGCGCGAGCCGTTCTCTCACCGCGACTGGATCTTCGAACCGAAGCTGGACGGCATCCGTGCGGTGGTCAATGTGGCAGACGGCGCCGCACGCCTCACGTCCCGCCGCGCCGTGGACCTGACGCCGAGCTACCCCGGGCTTGTCCGCGCGCTGGCCGCACAGCCCGTCGGCGAGGCGATCTTCGACGGGGAGATCGTGGCCTTCAATGAGCGCGGCGTGCCTTCGTTCGAGCTGCTCCAACAGCGCATGAATCTCGTCGGGGAAAGCGATGTCGCCGCCGCAGAAGCGCGCATCCCCGTGATGTTCATGGCCTTCGACCTGCTCCATCTCGACGGCTACGACCTCACCGGCGTGGCCCTCGAGGAGCGCAAGGAGGCGCTCGCCCGGGTGTTGCAACCTGTGGGCCCGGTCGCGGTCGTCGAGCACTTCCAGGCCGAGGGGCTCGAGGCCTACGAGGGCGCGCTGGCGCTGGGGCTCGAGGGGATCGTGGCAAAGCGGCGTGGCAGACGCTATCTGCCCGGCCGTCGCTCCGACACCTGGGCGAAGATGAAGGCGCGACGCACCGCCGAGTTCGTCGTGGCCGGCTTCACCCGTGGCGAAGGCGCCCGCGCGGCCACGTTCGGAGCCCTGCTGCTCGGCTCACGCGAACCGGCAGGCGCGCTCGTCTACCGCGGGCGTACGGGCGGTGGCTTCACCGACGCGATGCTCACCGAGCTGCGTGCGCGCCTCGACGCCCTCGCGACCGACGCCTCCCCCTTCGACGAGATACCGCCCGAGGCCGCTGGCGCGACCTTCGTCCGCCCCGAACTCGTGGTGGAGGTGGAGTACACCGAAGTCTCATCGGGCGGTCACCTGCGCGTCCCTGTCTTCAAGCGTCTGCGTCCCGACAAGGCTCCCGAGGAGACGGTCTTCGTTTGCGTGGAAAGCGCCCCGCCTGAACAGCAGGGGGCGCCCGCTCCGCCTTCGCATGTGAGCCAGGCGGCGGCGGTGCTGGAGCAGCTGGAGTCGCCCGCGGAGGAGTTGCGGCTGCAGGTGGAAGGGCACGAACTGCCCCTTACGAACCTCGGGAAGACGCTCTGGCCCGAGGAGGGCGACCAGCGCGCCGTCACGAAGCGCGACCTGCTGCGCTACCTCGCGCGCGTCGCCCCGCTCATGCTGCCGCACCTGCGCGACCGGCTCATCACGCTCACCCGCTACCCCAACGGCATCGGCGGCGTGCACTTCTACCAGAAGCACTCGGAGGGGCCGCCCCCCGACTTCGTCGAGACCGTCTCCGTCCACTCCGAGGGAGGTGGTGGCGACCGCGACTTCCTCCTCTGCAACAACCTCGCGACGCTGCTGTGGCTGGGCCAGCTCGCCAACCTCGAGTTCCACGCCACCATGGCGCGCGTCTCGACCGAGCCCGACGCACGCGGCCTGCCGGTCGCCTTCACCGGCTCGCGGGCGAACGTGGAGGCGTCGGTGCTGAACCACCCCGACTTCGTGCTGTTCGACCTCGACCCCTACATCTATGCCGGCCATGAGGCGGCGGGCGAAGAGCCGCAACTCAACCGCAAGGCCTTCGCCAAGACGGTGGAGGTGGGCCGCGCCCTCCAGGAGATCCTCGCCGCCGCCGCCATGCCCTCCTACGTGAAGACGTCCGGTGCGACGGGGCTGCACATCTACGTGCCTGTTCTGCGCCAGTTCCCCTACCCGGTCACCCGCTCGCTCTGCGAGACCATCAGCGGCGAACTGCTCGCGCGCATGCCGCGAGACGTCACGCTGGAGTGGGTTTCGCAGAAGCGCACCGGCAAGATCTTCCTCGATGTGAACCAGAACGCCCGCGCCAAGAACGTCGCCTCCATCTTCTCGCCCCGTGCCAAGCCTGGTGCACCCGTCTCCGTGCCCGTGCGCTGGGAGGAACTCGACTCGCTCTACCCGACCGACTTCACCGTGCTCACCACCCCCGACCGCTTCGACCAAACGGGCGACCTCTGGGCCGACATCCTCGACTCGAAGCAGGACCTCACGGCGCTGCTGGGGCTTGGAGAAGGGACATGAGCGAACAGGTGCAGCAGCCCACCCCGTACGACCACGACCGCAACGAGGCGATCGAGGTCGTCCAGCGCGCGCTCGTAGACGCTGGCTACGAGGAAGGCGACTGCATCGACGTGCTCGGTGGGGCGTTCGTGTGCGCGGCCGTGCGGCGCTACTGGCGGGAGGGGCTCAGCGCCGCCGAGGCGCACGACCGCCTGCGTGCCGACGACCCCGAGCTCGCTCACGCCATCGAGGCGCTTGCGCCGCTCCTGCTCGACCGCGTCGAGGCCAGCGACCAGCGTGAGGCGGCCGTCGCAGCGGTCGAGCTGCTGCTCGCCGGCGCCGTCGCTGCCGAGCGCGACCAGCTCCGCCTGCCGCTCAAGCCCGACGCGCCCTAGCCCGTCTTCGCACCTGCCACGATGGACTCGACGACGGCCGGGTCGGCGAGGGTGGTGACGTCGCCCACGTTCTCCGGCTCGCCCTCCGCGATCTTGCGCAGGATGCGCCGCATGATCTTGCCTGAGCGCGTCTTCGGCAGCCCTGGCACGAACTGAATCCGGTCGGGTGTGGCGATCGGGCTGATCTCGGTGCGCACGGCCACGCGCAATTCCCGCTCGATCTCGTCCGAGCCGCTCCACCCCTGGTTGAGCATGACGTAGGCGTAGATGCCCGTCCCCTTGACGTCGTGCGGGTAGCCCACCACGGCGGCCTCAGCGCAGGCCTCGTGGCCGACGAGCGCACCCTCGATCTCGGCGCTGCCCAAGCGGTGCCCGGCGACGTTCAGCACGTCGTCCACGCGCCCCGTGATCCAGTAGTAGCCGTCCTGATCGCGGTGGCAGCCGTCGCCTGTGAAGTACTTCCCCGGGTAGGTGGTGAGGTAGGTGTCGATGAAGCGCTGGTGGTCGCCGTAGACGGTGCGCATCATGCCCGGCCATGAGTGCAGCACGCACAGCCGCCCCGTCACGCCGTCCCTTTCGATGACGGCGCCGCTCTCGTCCACCACCGCCAGCTCGACGCCGAGGAAGGGCAGGGAGGCGGAACCGGGCTTCATGTCGTTCGCGCCCGGCAGTCCCGTGATCATGTGGCCGCCCGTCTCCGTCTGCCAGTACGTATCGACGACCGAGCAGCGCTCCCCGCCGACCACGTTGAAGTACCAGCGCCAGGCCTCGGGGTTGATGGGCTCGCCCACGGTGCCCAGCACCCGCAGACTCTCGCGGCTGTAGCGGGTCACATGGTCGTCGCCCTCGGCGGCGATGGCGCGGATGGCCGTCGGCGCGGTGTAGAAGCTGTTGATGCCGAGGCGATCTACCATGTCCCAGTAGCGCCCCGCGTCGGGGTAGGTCGGGATCGATTCGAAGAGCACCGAGGTCGCGCCGTTCGCCAGCGGCCCGTAGACGATGTAGCTGTGCCCCGTAATCCAGCCCACGTCTGCTGCGCAGCAGTAGATGTCGCCTTCGCGGTAGTCGAACGTGTAGCGGTGCGAGAGCATCGTGTGGAGCAGGTAGCCGGCCTGCGTGTGCAGCACGCCCTTCGGCTTCCCCGTCGAGCCGGAGGTGTAGAGGATGAAGAGCGGGTCCTCCGCCCCCATCTCTTCCGGCTCACAGGCGCTCGGCTGGCCCGCGAGTGCGTCGTCCCACCAGACATCCCGCCCGTCCGTCATGGCGATATCGGCGTCGGTGCGCTTGTAGACGATGACGAACTCGATGCTTTCGCCGCCCATCGTGAGTGCTTCGTCGACGTTCGCCTTGAGCGCCACCGGCCGCCCGCCACGACGCCCCTCGTCCTGCGTGATGATGGCCTTGCAGGTCGAGTCTTCGACGCGGTCGACGATGGAGCGGGGGCTGAAGCCGCCGAAGATGACGGAGTGCACCGCGCCGATGCGAGCGCACGCCAGCATGGCGACGACCAGCTCGGGCACCATGCCCATGTAGATGGCGATGCGGTCGCCCTTCGCCACGCCGCGCGCCCGCAAGGCGTTGGCCAGCCGCCCAACCTCGTCCGCGACTTCCCGGTAGGTGAGCTCGCGGTTATCGCCGGGCTCGTCGCCTTCCCACAGCAGCGCGACCTGGTCGCCACGGCTCGCCAGGTGGCGGTCGAGGCAGTTCACGCTGACGTTGAGCGTGCCCTCCTTGAACCACGCGATGTGGCCCGTCGTGAAGTCTTCCTCCACCACCGTTTCGAAGGGCTGCATCCACTCCAGGTTGGTGCGCGCCTGCTCGGCCCAGAACGCCTCGCGGTCCTCGATCGATTGCCGCCGCAGCTCCACGTACTCCTCGAGTGAGCTGACCTGGGCGCCCTCGCGCACGCGCGCCGGCGGCGCGTAGGTCTCGTCGACTGGTAGCCCGATCTCGTTCGCTCCCTGCGTCACCCTGGCCTCCCGTGGCGCCTGCGGGCGCCTCGTGTGTGGTCGCGCGATTCTACCGGCAAGGCCTGCGCTACCGTGCGACGCCTCCCTCCGCTACGATCAGGGCATGAGCTCCCGTCGGCCCCGCCGCCAACGCCGTCGCCCGCGCGAACGCACCTCCACCCTGCCTCGCCCAGGAGCGGTCGTGCAGCCTGCCCACAACGCCGGCGGGGAAACGGTGGAGCAGGCGCAGCTGCGTCCCGAGCACCATGTCATGGCCGACTACCGCTACGTGCGGCGTGACCTCGTCATCGTGGGCGTCGTGAGCGCGGTGACGTTCGCCTTCGTGCTTGTGGCCGCTGTCATCGCCTGACGAACCCGAGCCCCTGCTTCGCCCTTCCCTAGCGCAGATTCTGGTAGGCGAACCAGATGCCGATGCCGGCTGCGATGAGCCCCCAGAGGGCGAACTGGCCGCCACCGAGCACGATCAGCACGCCCCAGGCGAGCACGATGCCGGAGATGGCGAACCCCACCATCGACGGACCCCGCTTGTCGCCCGTCGCGAACTGCAGCAGTCGCGTGAAGATGTAGCCAAGCCCCGCGCCAACGAGGATGGCGAAGAAGCCCTGGGTGAAGGGCAGCAGGATGAGCCGCCACAGAATCCCCATCGCCACGCCCCCCGCGATCGACGCGACCGCGGCGCGTGCGAGGTGCCCGTTCGAGAGCACGTACATGGGCGCGCGCATCGTCGGCGCGCACTCAGGGCAGCGCGCGCCGACGGGCGAATGCACGAGGCAGGAGGGGCAGATGGGCGATTCGCAGCGACCACAGCGCAGGGCGGTCTCGAACCCCGGGTGGCGGGGACACTCCACCGTTTCGGCCATCCCCAGCCATGCTACCAGATGGCCCAGTCCGCCCTTGAAGGGGTGGGAAGGGTGGAACGCTAGCTGCTCAGGCTCTCTCGCTCGACGAGGGCGAAGGAGATGGAGCCGTCCGCCACGATCGCGCCGTCTACGGTCGCCTCGACGGCCCCGCGCCCTACCGGCCCCCGCATCCGTTCCAGTGTGAAGGAGAGGCGCACCTGGTCGCCTGGACGCACGGGCTGGCGGAAACGCATCTTCTCGATGCCGCCGAACATCGGAATCTGGCCTGCGTGGTCCACGTTGCGCAGCAGCGTCACCGCCGCCACCTGCGCGAGCGCCTCCACGATGAGCACGCCCGGCATCACGCGCTGGCCGGGGAAGTGGCCCTCGAAGAACCACTCGTTTGCCGTCACATTCTTGAGGCCCACTCCCCGCGCGCCGTCCTCGATCTCGACCATGCGGTCGATAAGGAGAAACGGGTAGCGGTGCGGGATGATCTGCTCGATCTCGTCCGCGCCCAGGTTCACGGTGTGCTCGTCCATCAGCTTGCTCCCGTCCGCGTGAGACCGACCGCCGTGTGAGCCTCGATGAAGGCCACGAGCTCCGCGACGTCAGCATCGCCGAAGGGGATGTCGCCGATCTCGCGGTCGTTCGGATTGCCGAGCCCGTGGTAGTCGCTGCCACCTGAGCGGGCCAGCCCGTACTGCTCCGCGACTGCTTCGTGCGCGGCGACGGTCTCGGCGTCGTAGTACTTGTAGTAGGTCTCGATGCCGTCCAGCCCCATGCTGGTCAGTTTCCCCACCGCCACGGGGTACTCCTCGCCGAGGTAGATGGGATGCGCCACGAAGGCGACGCCCCCCGCCTCGTGCAGGAGCGCGATGGCCTCCGCGGGCGTCAGCCGGTCACGGCTGATGTGTGCCGGGCGCCCGTCTCCGAGCCAGGTCTGGAACGCCTCTGCCACGCTCTCGACGTAGCCCGCCTCCACGAGCGCACGCGCCACATGTGGCCTGCCGACGCTCGCTCCATCCGCAATCTCCAGCACGCGGTCGACCTCGATCGCGATGCCGTGCTCGGCGAGCCGGCGAACGATGCGCTTCATGCGCCCGGTGCGGCCCTCTCGCTGTTCGCTCAGGTAAGCCTGCAGGGGGGCGTACCCGATATCGAAGCCGAAGCCCAGCAGGTGGGTGTCCGTTCCGTCCATCTCCACGCTCAGCTCGATGCCGGGGATGAGGCGCAGGCCGACGGCCTTGGCGGCGGCGCTCGCTTCGGCGAAGCCCTCCGTCGTGTCGTGGTCGGTCAGGGCGAGCGTGCGGACGCCGTTGCGGGCCGCGGTCTCCATCACCCATGTCGGGCTGCGGACGCCGTCGGAGGCAGTGCTGTGGAGGTGAAAGTCGCCGATCGCCATCGAGCGCTTGCCGCCTAGCGCGCGTACTCGGTCGCGCGCGTCTCGCGCACGACGGTCACCTTGATTTGGCCGGGATAATCCACGCTCTCCTCGATCTTGCGGCTGACGTCGCGCGCGATGCGCATCGACTCGAGGTCATCGACCTGGTCGGGGCTGACGACGATGCGGATCTCGCGACCCGCCTGGATGGCGAAGGCCTGCTCCACACCGGAGAAGTCCTTGGCGATCTGTTCGAGCGTCTCCAGCCGCTTCACGTAGCTGTCGAGCGATTCACGGCGAGCGCCTGGCCGTCCGCCGCTGATGGCGTCCGCCATCTGCACGATGACCGCCTCCACGGTGGAAGGTTCGACCTCTTCGTGGTGGGCCTCGATGCAGTGGGCCACCTCGTCGCGCACGCGGTAGCGCCGCGCGATGTCCGCGCCGATGAGCGCATGCGTGCCTTCGATCTCGTGGTCGACGGCCTTGCCCAGGTCGTGCAGGAAGCCGCCCGCCCGCGCCACGTCCTCATCGGCCCCCACCTCGCGCGCGATCATCGCCGCGATGTGAGCGGTCTCGACGGAGTGGCGCATGACGTTCTGGCCGTAGCTCGTGCGGTAGCGCAGGCGCCCGAACACCTTCATCACCTCGGGGTGAAGGTTGAGCACATCTGCCTCCGCTGCTGCCGCCTCGGCCGATTCGCTCATGGTGACCTCGACGTTCCGCTGTGCTTTCCCGACCGCTTCCTCGACACGTGTCGGGTGGATGCGGCCGTCCTGCACGAGCCCTGCGAGGGCGACGCGCGCGACCTCCCGCCTGACGGGGTCGAATGAGCTGATGGTGACGGCGTCGGGGGTGTCGTCGATGATGAGGTCGACGCCCGTGGCCGCTTCGATGGCGCGGATGTTGCGCCCCTCGCGCCCGATGATGCGCCCCTTCATGTCGTCGCTGCCGATGGGGACGACCGAGACGGTCGTCTCCGCCGTGACTTCGCCGGCGTAGCGCTGAATCGCGGTCGCGATGATCTTGCGCGCGCGGGTGGAGGCGGTCGCTTCCGCCTCGCGCTCCATCTCGCGCACCCGACGGCTCGCTTCCTCACGAATCTCGTCGTCGACGGCGGCGAGCACCTGATCGCGCGCTTCCTCACGGCTGAGACCGCTGACGCGCTCGAGGGCGTGCTCCTGTTCCGCGCGCAGGTCGGCAATCTCCTCCTCGGAGGCTTCCAGCGCGACGGAGCGTGTCTGCAGCGCTTGCTCGCGCGCGTCGATGCCCTCGGCACGGCGGTCAAGGCTCGCTTCCCGCTGGGAGAGGCGGTCTTCGGTGCGTGAGATCTCCGAACGCAAGGTGCGGATATCGGCTTCCGCGTCGTTGCGGAGTTTGAGGGTCTCCTCTTTGGATTGGAGTTCCTGTTCTCGGCTCCTGGTTTCGGCCTCAGCGAGAATTCGTCGAGCGTCCTCCTCCGCCTGCTGCATGGAATGCTGCGCAGAGCGGCGACGCAGGATGTAACCCACGCCGATCCCGATCAGAATGCCCGCAAGGCCGGCGATAACGGCAATGATCGCCGGCATGGTAGTGCTCCAGTTGAATCGCGGAGTGCGACATTTTTCCTCGAAGCGGCTGCGCCGCTTGCTGGCTGGATGGTACGTGGGCGCGAGTCAGACCGTCAAAGACGCGGCGCGTCTGCTTCCGTCCCCGCCTCCGACTCGCGATCACGCTCCGGGGCGGTCTCGTCCCAGACGACCCGTACCGCCGCCGCGACCTCTTCGTAGCCGAAGCCGCGACGTTGCAGGTAGCCCGACAGGCGGCTGCTGAACTGCGCGTAGGCAAGACCCGCGAGCCGTGGCGCCCATCTCCGAGCGACGGCGAGCGCCGCCGTACGGTCGTCGATCGACGAGATCGCCGCGTCGGTGGTGGCGGTGTCGACGCCGCGCGCGCGCAGCTCCGATCGCAGCAGACGCTGGCCGCGGGGCGCGTTCGTCTGGCGCTCCTCGACCCAGGCGTGCGCGAAACGCTGGTCGTCGAGCAGGCCCGCTTGCTGCAGCCGTTCGACCTCGTCGTCTACCACCTCGCTCGCCATCCCCCGCGAGTGCAGGCGTTCCCGAATCTCCCATTCGCTGCGAGGCCGGTAGGAGAGCAGCCGCAAGGCGGCTGTGTGCGCCGTCGCACGTTCGTCCTCGCGCTCGAGTTGGCTTCGGCGCGCATGGTCCAGCGGTTCGCCTTCGCGCAGCCCTGCCTGTTCGAGCGTGCTCGTCTGCAGGGTGAACGCTTCGCCGTCGCTGGTCGTTACCTCGCGACGGTTGCGACCGCGCCGCCTGATGGCCGTGATGCGTGGCGAATCGTCCGCCCCCGTCGTCGGCATGCGCCTAGGACCCACCCGCCGCGAGCTCTGCCTCCGCCTCTGCCGTGGGGGCGGCGGTGGCGCTCGCCTCGGCGCTTTCAGTAGCAGCCGCGCCCGGCAGGCCCGCCTGCTGGCGCAGCTCCTGCTCGATCGCTTCGAGGATGTCGTGGTTCTCGTGGAGGAACGCCTTGGCCGCCTCGCGCCCCTGCCCGATGCGCAGGTCGCCGTAGCTGTAGAACGCGCCCGACTTGCGCACGATGCCTGCCTCGGCGCCCAGGTCCACGACATCGGCCGTGCGGCTGATGCCACGCGGATCGGTGAACATAATGTCGAACTCGGCCGTGCGGAATGGCGCCGCCACCTTGTTCTTCACCACCTTCGCGCGCACCCGACGGCCCATCACCGTGGTCCCCTTCTTGATGCTCTCGATGCCGCGCAGCTCGATGCGGACCGATGAGTAGAACTTGAGCGCGCGCCCGCCTGGCGTCACCTCGGGATTCCCGAAGACGACGCCCACCTTCTCCCGCAGCTGATTGATGAAGATGACTGCGGTGCTCGTGCGCGCGATGGTAGCGGTGAGCTTGCGCAGCGCCTGGGACATCAGGCGGGCCTGCAGGCCCACATGCGAGTCGCCCATTTCTCCTTCGATCTCCGCACGCGGGACGAGCGCCGCCACCGAGTCGACCACGATGCAGTCGATCGCGTTCGAGCGCACCAGCGCCTCGCAGATCTCGAGCGCTTGCTCACCCGTGTCCGGCTGGCTGATGAGCAGATGCTCCGTATCGATGCCGAGGTCCTCGGCGTACGAGGGGTCCAGCGCGTGCTCGACGTCGATGTAGGCGACGGACCCGCCGTCGCGCTGGGCCGCGGCGATCACGTGCTGGGCGAGCGTGCTCTTGCCCGCCGACTCCGGTCCGTAGATCTCCGTCACGCGGCCGCGCGGGATACCGCCGATGCCGAGCGCGATGTCCAGCGAGAGCGATCCCGTGGAGATGGCCTCGACCGTCATGTCGGCCGTCGCCTCCCCCATCTTCATGATGGCGCCCTGGCCGTACTGCTTCTCGATCTGGCTCAGGGCCAGGTCCAGCGCCCGCTGGCGGTCGGCTTCCTGCTTGCTTGTCTGGGCCATCGGTGGCTCCCCCTTCGTGATGGAACGAATGTGTTGAAACGAATCCTACGCGCATAGAACAGGCGTTCGCAACCCCTATCTCTGCCACCTTCAGATACGTCCTCATGCCAGGTCAGCGTGACGCATCCGTGAGCGCGTTCCTGCATCCTCACACAGGGTGAACACGCGCCTGGCCGGCCTGGCTCAGAACACATCGAACAGGTTGAAGCGGGGGCCGTCCTTGCAGCAGAGGCGTACGCCGTGGCGGGTGAAGATGGCGCAGCCGTAGCAGAGCCCCCAGCCGCAGGGCATGTTCTCTTCCATCAGGATCTCGGGGCGCTGGCGGCGTCCGTTGTGGCGCAGCGCGTCCGCCATCGAGGCGAACATCGCGTTGGGGCCGCAGGCGTACAGCTTGCTCGACCACTCCACGTACGGGTCGAGGTGCTCGGTCACGCGTCCCTTGAGCCCCTGGGAGCCGTCTTCCGTCACGACCACGTACTCCACATCGTTCGGCCAGGCGGAGGCGGGCAGCAGCTGCGAGGCGGTACGCGCGCCCATCATCGCCGTCACCTGGTGTCCCTGGGCGAGCGCGACCTTTGCGAGGTCGACCAGCGGCGCGACGCCCACGCCTCCCGCCACCAGCAGCAGGTTGCCTTGCCCGTCCGCCAGCCGGAAGCCGTTCCCCAGCGGTCCGTAGAGCGAGACCGTCTCGCCCCGCCGCCGTCCCGCCAGCCACGCCGTACCCGTGCCCGCCACCGCATAGAGGAGCGCGATACGGCCTGCTTCCTGCTTCACCAGGTGGAAGCTGAAGGCGCGTGCGAACTCGGGCTGCCCGCCCTCGGGCGCGCAGTGGACCATCACGAATTGGCCGGGTGTGTGGCCCGCGGCTGCGATGGCGGGAGCGTCGAGCCAGATGACGAAGCCGCCCTCGTAGCACGCTTCGTTGGAGAGGACCGTGGCCTCCTCCCGAATCATCGTGCGACGTACTCGTCCAGCCGGGCGATATCCGGCTGGACCGCCCCACGCATCGCTTCGATGGCGGCGCGTGCCGTATCGATGGAGGTGTAGCAGGGGATGCGTTGCTCCGCTGCCGCCCGCCGGATGTGAAAGCCGTCCCGCAGGGAGCCCGTGAATCTTCCCTCTGAGGTATTGATCACGCCCCGCACGGTGCCGTCCTTGATGACGTCCACCACGTTCGGATGCGTGCCGCTCAGCACCTTCGTGACCACCGTGGCGGGGATGCCGAGCGCCTCCAGCATCGCGCTCGTGCCTTCTGTGGCGTACAGCTCGCAGCCCGCCTCGTGCAGGCTGTGCACGAGCGGGAGCGCTTCCGCCTTGGTGAGGTCGCTCAGGGAGAGCAGGACCGGTGCGGCCGGCGCGAGGGCCAGGTCCGAGGCTTCCAGCGCTTTCGCCAACGCCGCTTCATAGTCGCTGTCGATGCCCATCACCTCACCCGTGCTCTTCATTTCCGGCCCGAGGTAGGTATCGACCGCCACCAGCTTCGACATGGAGAAGACGGGCGCCTTCACAGCCACGAGGTTGCGCTCCGGCCAGAGGCCGCCCTCGTACCCCTGGCTGGCGAGCGATTCGCCGCACATCGCGCGCACGGCCAGCTGCACCATGGGCACGCCTGTCACCTTGGAGATGAAGGGCACCGTGCGGCTGGCCCGTGGATTCACCTCGAGCACGTACACCTGGGGCGCGCCCGAGGCGTCGCGCGGGAGCACGACGTACTGGATGTTCGTAAGCCCGATGGCCCCCAGCCCGAGCACGATCTGCTCGGTGTACTGGCAGAGCAGGGCGCGCTCCTCCTCGTCGAGATGCACCGGCGGGTAGACCGCCATCGAGTCGCCTGAGTGCACGCCCGCGCGCTCGATGTGCTCCATGATGCCGGGGATGAGTACGCGCTCACCGTCGCAGATGGCGTCCACCTCCACCTCACGCCCTTCGAGGTACTTGTCGATGAGGATGGGGCGTCCCTCCGCCGCTTCGGCTGCCTGCGCCAGGAAGCCCACCATCTCGCCCGCGTTCTGCACGATCTCCATGGCCCGCCCACCGAGCACGTAGGAAGGCCGCACGAGCACGGGGTAGCCGATCGTCTGCGCAGTCTTGAGTCCTTCCTCGAGCGTGCGTACGGCTGCGCCAGGTGGCTGGGGAATGCCGAGGCCCTGCAGGAAGCGTTCGAACAGCTCGCGGTCCTCGGCGGTGTCGATGGCCTCCGCGCTCGACCCGATGATGGCTTTTCCCGCGCGCCAGAGCGGCTCCGCCAGGTTCACCGCCGTCTGGCCGCCGAACTGCACGATGCTGGTCGGCGTTTCGCCGCCTTCACCGGCCTCGTTCTCGAGGATGTTGCGGATCGCCTCTTCGTCCAGCGGCTCGAAGTAGAGGCGGTCGCTGGTGTCGAAGTCGGTCGAGACGGTTTCGGGGTTGGAGTTCACGAGGATGGCGCGACGGCCCACGCCCTGCAGCGCCCAGGCGGCGTGCACGCTGGCGTAGTCGAACTCGATGCCCTGCCCGATGCGGATCGGCCCGCTCCCCAGCACCACCGTGGACTCGCCTTCCTCAGGCGTCGCTTCGTTCTCCTCCTCGTAGGTGGAGTAGAAGTACGGCGTGAAGGCGTCAAACTCGGCGGCGCAGGTGTCCACCATCTTGTAGACGGGGCGAATCCCGAGCTGGCTGCGCAGTTCGCGTACGCGTTGGGGCAGATGGTCGGCCAGCTGCCCTACCATCTCGTCGCTGAAGCCCATGCGTTTCGCGTCCAGTAGCAGGTCCGCCTCGAGCGGCTCGGAGAGCAGGCGTCGCTCGACCGTGACGATGCGGCGCAGGCGCTCCAGGAACCACGGATCGACGCCTGTTTCCGTCGCGATCGACTCAACCGAGCGGTCGCGACGCAGGGCGGCCATGAGCGCCCAGAGGCGCGTGTCCGTGGCGCTCAGATCGATGGCGCTGGCGTCGTCGCGCCAGGCGGCGTCTTCCCAGAGCATGGTGCGGCGTCCGAATTCGAGCGATCGCACGGCCTTGTTGAGTGCGCCCTCGAAGGTGCGGTCGATGGCCATCACCTCGCCGGTCGCCTTCATCTGTGTGCTCAGCTGGCGGTCCCCCAGCGCGAACTTGTCGAACGGCCAGCGCGGGATCTTCACCACGCAGTAGTCGAGCGCCGGCTCGAAGGCGGCAGTCGTGCGCTGCGTGACGGCGTTGGGAATCTGGTCGAGCGTCTTGCCGCAGGCGATCTTGGCCGCCACCCGCGCGATCGGGTAGCCCGTCGCCTTCGAGGCCAGCGCCGACGAACGCGAGACGCGCGGGTTGACCTCGATCACGTAGTAGGGGAGCGGTTCGTAGGGGTCGCCTTCCCAGTCGCGCACGTCCTTGCGCGGGGCCATCGAGAACTGGATGTTGCAGCCGCCCTCGATGCCCAGCTCATCGATGATGCGCAGGGAAGCGGATCGCAGCATCTGGTAGTCCTTGTCCGTCAGCGTCTGCGAGGGCGCGACCACGATGGAGTCGCCCGTGTGCACTCCCATCGGATCGAGGTTCTCCATGTTGCAGATGGTCACGCAGTTGCCCGCGCCATCACGCATGACCTCGTACTCGACCTCTTTCCAGCCTCCGAGGTAGCGCTCGATCAGCACCTGCGTGATCGGGCTTGCGGCGAGGCCGCCGCTGGCGATGGTGCGCAACTCCTCGGGCGTATGCGCGATGCCGCCGCCCGTGCCCCCCAGCGTGTAGGCGGGACGCACCACCACCGGCAGCCCGAGCCTTGCTGCGGCCGCCTCGCACGCTTCCACCGTCTCGCAAGGCTCGCTGTCCAGCACCGGCTCGCCGATCTTGGCGAGAAGGTCGTTGAAGAGTTCGCGGTCTTCCGCCCGCCGAATCGATTCCAGGGGTGTGCCCAGCAACTTCACGTTGTAGCGCTCGAGCACGCCTGCCTTGGCGAGGTCGACCGCGAGGTTGAGGCCGGTCTGGCCGCCAAGCGTCGGCAGCAGGCCTTCCGGGCGCTCGCGCGCGATGATGCGTTCGATGGTCGGGACGGTGAGCGGCTCGATGTAGACGGCGTCGGCCATGTTGAGGTCGGTCATGATGGTGGCGGGGTTGGAGTTGACGAGGATGCTGCGCATGCCCTCCTCCCGTACCGCCTTGCAGGCCTGGGCGCCGGCGTAGTCGAACTCCGCCGCCTGTCCGATGACGATGGCCCCCGATCCGATGATGAGGACGCTTTCGGGCTTGGTCATGATCGTTGTCCTTCGGCTTCGCGCCGCATGAGGCGCGCGAGCCCGTGGCGTATTGGTGGAAGGGTGGGCAGGAGCAGCAGCAGCGGCGCCAGAACCGCCTCGCGGCTGGCTCCGTCGAGGATGAGCGCGCCTGCCAGCGCGCCCGCTCCCACCCCGCAGGCGATCGGCAGCGGATAGCGTGCCCGCTCGCGCGAGCGCTCCCCCAGCAGCGCCAGTCCCAGCAGGAAGAGGAAGAGTCCCGCCAGCGCGAGCGCGCCTGCGAAGGTGAAGGCCCAGAGCCGTCCCGCGTCGCCTCCCACCACGTTCTCGCCCGTGAGGGTGGCCGCCAGGATGAGCACGCCCATCGTGACGGCCATCGCGGCCAGCCCGATGAGCGTGTCCCACCAGCTGCTGCGCGCCTGTGGCACAGGCGCCGGCGCCTGGCGGCGCCCGCGCCTCCGCTCGGAGGTCGGCAGTCCGCTGCGGGCAGGTGGTCGGCGACGGACGCTTCTCGCGATGGTCACGAGAGGGGCAACTCGAAGGTCATGTCGGGGTTGCGCAGGGGCACCATCCCCCCGATGGCGGAAAGGAAGCTCAGGGCGGGCTCGTTGCCATCGGGCAGACGTCCGCGGATGCGTCGGTAGCCGTGCTCGCGCGCGAGCGCCAGCAGCTCGTCCGCGAGCTGCGTAGCGATGCCACGGCGACGGTGGTCGGGCAGCACCCACACGCCCAGCTCGCCCGTCTCAGGCGTGTCCGTGCTCGCTTCGATCGCTCCGAAGGCGACGGGGATGGAGCCGTCCAGCGCGATCACTGCGCCGCCGTCCGCCGCGATGCGCGTGAGCCACGCCTGGACCGCTGCGGTGTCGAACTCGGTGGGAAGGCTGGTGTTGGGCTCGTCGCGCAGAGCGTGCGCGATGGAGGCGATCGCCGCTGCGTCGGCAGGGGTGGCAGGCTGCAGGGACGTGGTGCGTGTCATCGTTGCGGTTCCCCTCGTGTGGTGCGCATCAGCTCTACGAAGCGGTCGAACATGCCCATGCTGTCGAGCGGTCCGGGGCTGGCCTCGGAGTGGTACTGGATGGCCATCACCGGTTCGTCGCGCATGACGAGCCCTTCGACCGTTCCGTCGTTCAGGTTCACGTGGCTCACCTCCGCCGAGGCGGTCAGCCCCTCGGGGTCGACGGCGTAGCCGTGGTTCTGGGCCGTGATGGTGACGGCGCCCGTGCGGGTGTCGTGAACGGGATGGTTGCCGCCACGATGGCCAAACGGCAGCTTGAACGTGCCCGCTCCCAGCGCCCGCGCGATCACCTGGTGCCCCAGACAGATGCCGAACAGGGGGACGGCCCCAATCAGGCGGCGCGCTTCCGCGACCTGGCTGTTCTGGACCTGCGGGTCGCCCGGTCCGGGCGACCACACCACGCCGTCGGGCTTGAGCGCCAGCACGTCGTCGGCGCTGGCGTCGATGGGGAGCACCGAGACGGCGCAGCCGCGCGCCGCCAGCGACCGCATGATGTTGCGCTTCACGCCTCCGTCGATGAGGGCCACATGGAAGGCGGCATCCTCCCGACGCAGCGCCTCCCAGGCGTAGGGCTCGGGGGTGGAAACCTGCGCTGCCCAGTCGATGCCGTCGTAGCCGGGGAGCGCACGCACACGCTCCAGCGCCGCCTCTGCAGGGTCCGTCGTGATGACCCCGAGCATGACGCCCTGGCGGCGAATGCGTCGCGTAATGGCGCGCGTGTCCACGCCCTCGATGGCGACGATGTCGCGCTCCGCAAGGAAGGTGGCGAGGTCGCTGCTGGAGCGCAGGTGGCTCGCCACGGGTGCGACCTCGCGCACGATAAGCCCGCTGGGCTGGATGCGTCCCGATTCCTCCACCGTCGCATCGACGCCGTAGTTGCCGATCATCGGGTAGGTGAGCACCAGCAGCTGCCCCGCATAGGAGGGGTCCGTCAGCATCTCCTGGTAGCCCGTCATCGAGGTGTTGAAGACGACCTCGCCGCCGGCGTGGCCGATGGCTCCGACCGCTCGCCCTTCGAACGCGCTCCCGTCGGCGAGCGCCACCCGCGCGCTGACTGCATCAGACATGAGCGCCCTCCAGGACGTGCCGCAGCTCGCCCGCTACCACCACTACCCGCACCCGTCCCTGCAGTTCGACGCCAGCCAGGGGCGTGTTGCGTCCGCGCGAAGCGAAGCGTGACGGGTCGACCGTCCAGCGCTCGTTCGGGTCGAAGACGGTCACGTCGGCGGGCGCCCCTTCCGCGAGCGTGCCGATGCCGGGCAGTCGCTCGTCCAGCGAGAACGCCGCCACGGGGCCGTGTGTGAGCGCCTGTACGGCCCGTTCCAGCGAGAGCTCGCCGCGCGCAGCGAGCGTCGTGATGCTCGCCAGCGCCGTCTCGGCGCAGCTGATGCCGAACGGGGCGGCATCGAACTCCCGCAGCTTCTCCTCGGGCGCGTGTGGCGCGTGGTCCGTCGCGATTGCGTCGATGACGCCCTCATTCAGGCCTCGCAGCAACGCCTCACGGTCTGTTTCGGTGCGAAGGGGCGGATTGACCTTGGCGGATGTGTCGTAGGCGGGAGTGGGATCGCCGCCGGCGACGGCCTCGTCCGTCAGGAAGAGGTGGCTGGGGGTGACTTCGCAGGTCACGGGGAGCCCGCGCTCCTTCGCGTCTGCGAGCAGTTCGACACCCCGTGCCGAGGTGATGTGCATGATGTGCAGCCGTCCGCCCGTAAGCTCGCAGAGTTCGATGTTGCGGGCGATCGCCGCGGACTCGGCAGCGATGGGCTGCCCGCGCAATCCGAGGCGTTCGCTCACGGCGCCCTCGTGCATCCCGCCTGAGCCGCTCAGCGAGGGCGCGTCACAATGTTCCGCTACGACGAGCCCAAGCGCACCCGTGAGCGCGAGGGCGTTGCGCATCAGGTTGCCGGCGCTCACCGGGCTGCCGTCGTCACTGAAGGCGACGCAGCCTGCCTCGGCCAGTTCGCTCAACGCCGCCAACCGTTCACCCGCGCGCCCTGCCGTCGTGCAGCCCACAGGCAGGACCCGGACGCGTGCCGTCTCGGCGATGCGCCGCAGCAGCCCCTCGACCGCGGTGGCGCTGTCGGGGGGAGGATCGGTGTTCGGCATGGCGCAGACGGTGGTGAAGCCGCCCCGCAAGGCCGCCTCGGTCTCGGTCGCGATGGTGCCCTTCTGTTCGAAGCCGGGTTCGCGCAGGTGGGCATGCAGGTCGACGAACCCGGGCGTGACCACGCAGCCTGCGGCTTCGACCACCTCTGCCTCGTCCGCCTCCAGCCGGCCGCCGACCGCTTCGATGCACCCGTCTGCGATGAGCACATCGCCTTCTTCATCGAGCCCCCGTGCGGGGTCGAGCACGCGCCCGCCGCGGAGAAGCAATCGGTTCATCGTCGCCTCGCGATCGCCATCAGGTAGAGGATGGCCATCCGCACGGCGACGCCGTTGGTGACCTGCTGTTCCACGACGGAGCGCAGTCCGTGCGCGACTTCGGGCGCGAGCTCCACGCCTTCGTTCATGGGGCCCGGGTGCATGATGAGCACGTCCGCCTTCGCGCGCCCGAGGCGCGCTCCGGTCACCTGGTACTCGCGGATGTACTCGCGCAGGGAGGGCAGCAGCCCCTGCTCCTGACGTTCCCGCTGCAGGCGCAGCGCCATGACGATGTCCGCGTCCGCGAGCGCCGTGTCGAGGTCGCTCGTCATCTCGCACCCGCCTGCCCCTTCATGTGGCGGCATGGCGAGCGAGCGTGGCAGGAGCGTCGCCGGACCGCAGAGCGTGACCTGCGCGCCAGCCGCCAGCAGCGCCCACAGGTTGGAGCGGGCCACGCGGCTGTGCAGGATGTCCCCCACGATGGCGACCTTGCGGCCCGCTAGCTCGCCGACGTGCTGGCGCATGGTGTAGAGGTCGAGCAGTGCCTGCGTAGGGTGGGCGTGGGCGCCATCGCCGCCGTTGACCACGCTTGCGCTCGTGTGTTGCCCCGCCAGCGTGGCCGCCCCCGCATTGGGGTGACGCATCACCAGCACGTCCGCCCCGATTGCTTCGAGGGTGCGCACGGTGTCGACCAGCGATTCGCCCTTTCCCGCGCTGCTCGTCGCCGCCGCGAGATTGATGACGTCCGCGCCCAGCGCCTTGGCGGCCAGCTCGAAGCTGGCGCGCGTGCGCGTGCTGTTCTCGTAGAAGAGCGTCACCACCGTCGTGCCCCGCAACGTCGCGACGCGGTTGATGGGGCGTTGCCGCACCTCCGACATGGCGTCGGCGGTCTCCAGCACGAGCTGCATCTCCTCGCGGGAGAGGGTGTCGGTATCGAGCAGGTCCTTGCGTCCCCACACCGGCGCGGAGGCGTCCGGTTCGGGCAGGGGCGCTTCCGGCGTGGCGGACGCCGGGGCTGATGTTGGGCTTGCCAGTTCAGTGCTCACCATGATGGTCGCCTCCTTCCAGCAGGTAGATCGCGTCTTCGCCGTCGGTCTCCATCAGACGCACGTCCACCGCTTGCCAGGGCGCGGTGGGGATGTTGCGACCGACGAAGTCGGGGCGGATGGGAAGTTCGCGGTGGCCGCGGTCCACCAGGACGGCCAGACGCACGCGCGCCGGACGCCCGAAGTCGCGGATGGCGTCCAGCGCTGCCCGAATCGTGCGCCCGGTGAAGAGCACATCGTCGACCAGCACGACCGTCGTGCCGTCGAGATTGCGGGGGATGTCGCTCGGGCGGACGGGAGGTGGGGGGTCGCGCTGGGTGAGGTCGTCGCGGTAGAGCCCGATGTCGAGCCGTCCCACCGGTGGCGAGACGCCTTCGAAGGCGGCGATCGCCTCCGCCAGCCGCGCCGCCAGGGGCTCGCCGCGCGTGAGCAGTCCCACGATCACAAGGTTCTCCGCCCCGCCGTTGCTCTCCACGATCTCGTGAGCCAGCCGCCGAATCGTGCGTGCGAGCTCCGCGCCCCGTTGCAACTCAGCGGGACTCATCGCGGGGAGACTCGGGAAGGGGGGTGATGGGTGCGCGTGCGCAGGGCAAGCCGGTCAACCGGCGCCTCCTCCCTTGGCAGCCTCTCGGGACCGCCTTAAAGGGCCCAACTACGTTAGCGAATTGTGCGCGAACGCGCGAGCGCCCGCCCTGCACGAGCTCCACCGAAGCCGGACTAGCTGCCGCCCGCTGCTTCGTTCGCGATCTGCGCTTGTGCGAATGGCGTGATCGTCTGGGCCACGTCGATCGTGCTGTCGAGCCGCTTCTGCAGTCCGCTCATCAGGCCCAGCACGCGCAGGATGAGCAGGATGTCGGGCGGCACGTCCGTCACCGGATTCTCCGAGAGCAGCCGCGCCAGCCGTTCGTTCACCTCGCCGACGACATCCGCGTCGGCATAGGGGCGTTGCGCCGGGCCCGCCGACTCGAAGAACGAGCGCCCCATCGCCACCAGCGTCTCGGGGTCGTCGAACTTCGTGCGGAAGCCAAGCGCCTGGAAGCCCTGCAGCATGGCCGAATCGTTCTGGTTGAGGACCGCCAGCGTGAAGTGGTTGTACGTCCGCCGGAAGTCCTCCGGCAGGTGTTTGCTCATGCCGAAATCGAGGAAGGCGACGACCGGTCCGGGCAGCACCAGCAGGTTCCCCGGATGGGGGTCGGCGTGGAAGAAGCCGTTCACGAGAATCTGCTCGCAGTAGGCTTCCATCATGATACGGGCGACCACGTTCGGGTCGATGCCTGCCGCGATCAGCTCGTCCGTGGCTGAGATCTTGATGCCGTCGATGTACTCCATCGTGAGCACGCGTCGCGCCGTGTGCTCCCACACGATTTCGGGCACGCGCACGTCCGTGCGGTGCGACAGTTCCTTCGCCACGCGCTCGGCGCTCTGGCCTTCCACGATGAAATCGAGCTCGCGGGGGATGTAGTCCGCCATTTCGCCGGTGAGCGAGCGAAAATCGAAGCGCGACTCGATGCGCGCGAGGATGCGGATGAGCAGGCTGATGGCTCGCAGGTCGGTCTCGACCACGCGCGAGATGCCCGCGTACTGCACCTTCACCGCCACGTCGCGTCCGTCACGGGTGCGGGCGCGATGCACCTGCGCCAGCGAGGCCGCGGCGACCGGCTCGCGGGCGAATTCGGCGAACAGTTCCTCGGGTGGGGCGCCCAGCTCGCGGTGAATCTGTGCGGCCACCTCCTGGTAGGGGCGTGGCGGCACGGCGTCCTGCAGACGGCTGAGGACGGCGACCAGCTCGGGCGGAGCCACGTCCGCGCGGCTGCTGAGGAACTGGCACGACTTGATCAGCAGCCCCTGCATGTGAATCGCCAGCCCGTAGAGCCGTTCGCCGGTGGCACGATGTCGGGCGCGGTAGCGTTCGCTGCGTTCCGCTTCGCTCAGGCGCGGCGTGCGCTGGACGAGCTTGTAGCCCAGGTAGATGACGGCGAAGTTCCAGGAGATGAGCCAGAACCGCCAGATGCGCTGGGGCCAGGGCAAGGGTCGCAGCCCCGTGGGGGTCGTGGCCATGACTTCCACTGTAGCAGAGCGATGCGCAATAGCCGCAAGCGCGCTGTGGGAGCGCGGGGACGTTTGCCCTTTTTCTCCGTCAGCCCGAAACTGAAGGCCCGTTCCCCGATAGCTCAACGGTAGAGCGAGCGGCTGTTAACCGCTAGGTTCGAGGTTCGAATCCTCGTCGGGGAGCCACTCCACCCCCTTCCCCATTGCCATGCGTCCGCGATGCCGCGGCTCCTGCTGCTAGGATCGCGCAGCGTGCCGCAGCGCTGGTGCGCGGGAGGCCCTCGTTCGCCCTCGCCTGCCAGGCTCGCAGTACCTCGCGCATCCCGGCCGTCTCTACTACGGCTGGTGGATCGTCGCCGCGGGCGTCATCCTCAATGCGCTCGTGGGCTCGCTGGTCATGCAGGCCTACGGCGCCTACGTCGCCGTCTTTCGTGACCAGTTCGGCTGGAGCAGCACCGTGCTTGCACTGGGCTACTCCACCATCCAGGGCACGAACGGTGTTGTCGGTCCCGGCCAGGGCTGGCTGACCGACCGCTTCGGCCCCCGCGCGGTCATCCGCGTGGGCCTGCTGATTCTGGCGACCGGGCTCATCCTCTTCAGCCAGATCTCCGCGCTCGGACACCTCTTCCCCGCGCTCTTCGTGGTCGCCGTGGGCATGAGCCTCGGCGGCTTCCTCTCGGTGATGGTCGCCATCGTCAACTGGTTCGAGCGTTACCGCGCTACCGCCATCAGCTTCGTCACGGGCGGGTTCGCGATCGGTGGCGTGCTCGTCTACCTCGTGGTGCTGGCCATCGAGGCGTTTGGCTGGCGCACGACTGCCTTCAGCTCGGCGCTCGTCATCCTCGCGTTTGGGCTTCCTGCCGCCCAGCTCGTCCGCACTCGCCCCGAGGACCAGGGCGAGAGGGTCGATGGCCTGCCTGCCCCTGAGCCCGCTCCCACCGGATCGACGGGAACCGTGACCGAGCTCGAGCGCGACGACGGCTTCACCGTTCGTGAGGCGCTGCGTACGCGCCAGTTCTGGTTCATCTCGCTCGGACACGGCTCTGCCCTGCTGGTGGTCTCCGCGGTGATGGTGCACCTCTTCACCCACCTCACCGAGAGCCTCGGCTACACCCTCACCCAGGCGGGCGCCATCAACATCGTCATCCCGGTCTCGCAGGTAGTGGGCACGATCGTCGGCGGCGTGCTCGGCGATCGCGTGAGCAAGCGTGGCCTGGGCGTCGGTTCGATGCTTCTGGCCGGTGTCGCCCTGCTCGTGCTCGTGGCCGCGAACTCACTCTGGATGATCTTCGTGTTCGCACTGGCGCACGGCCTCGCCTGGGGAACCCGCGGCCCCATCCTGCTCGCCCTGCGAGCGGACTACTTCGGGCGGCGCGACTTCGGCAAGATCATGGGCCTCTCCCAGCTCGTGATGACGACCGGCATGATGACCGGCCCCCTCTTCGCGGGCCTGATGCGCGACATCACGGGTGGCTTCGAGACGGGCTTCACGGTGCTCGCGGTGATCTCGCTGCTGGGCGCCCTGCTCATCGTCTTCTCCCCACGCCCGGTGCGCCCGCTCGCCGCCTCTCCCTGAACCGTAGAATCGCGGGAATCGCGCTCGCGGAGGTCCCCTGATGGCCCAGAACGACGGACCCGACCCTGGTGTCGCCCAATTCGCGCTCAGCACGAGTGATATGCCCCGCGCCACCCAGCTTTACTGCGATGTGCTGGGCTGCCTGAAAGCGGGCGGACTAGTCATCTGGGGCGACTTTCTCGCCCGCCTCCAGCGTGTGCCCGATCCTGCCGCCGCGCTCTGGTGGCTGATCGATCGCCAGGACTTTGTGCAGCTCGAAATCTGGGGCTACACCCGTCCCGTTCCCCGCCCTCTGCCCCTCGACTGGCGTCCGTGCGATATCGGCTACACCCGCATGACCTTCCACGTGGATGACTTCGACGGTGTGCTCGCCCGCCTCCCCACCATGGGCCTGTCGACGATGACCGACCCCCGCGGACCCGACGGCGACCGGCGCGTCTGTTTCCGCGACCACGACGGCTTCATCATCGAACTGAACGAGCGCGACCCCATCCCCGACGCCCGCCCGCCCCGCTGGCCCGAGTCAGGCTGCGCTGTGCGCAGCGTCAGCCTCTCCGTGCCCGATCTCGACAAGGCGCGGCGCTTCTGGGTGGAGACGCTCGCCCTCGAAGTAATCGATGCGTCCCTGCTGCACACGCCCGCCATGGAGGAGCTCTGGGGCCTGCCTGCTGCCCGGGCCGAGACGCTCCTGCTACGCGCCGGCGACCAGCTCATCGAATTGCAGCAGTACCACGACCCCGCCCCCCGCCCTCGCCCCGATGGCTACCTGCTCAGCGACGTGGGCATCCTCAACATCGCCCTCGGCTACCGCACCCGTGACGCCTTCTCCGCCGCCTTCACGCGTCTGCTCGACAACGGCTACACCGCCAACGTCATGCCCAACGACGAAGGCCCCTTCACCTCCTCCTACGTGAACGACGACCAGGGCTTTTCGCTCGAGATATTCCACTGCGCGCCTGAGGTCGACCAGTTCCTCGGCTTCATGCCCGAGAGCACGTGGCGTTCGGCCACGGGACGCCCGCCCCGCGCTCCCAGCGACTAGAACGGGCGACTAGAAGGGCGCCGCGAACCAGTCCGCGATCGCTTCGACCGCTTCGATGGCGGTGAAGCTGTCGAGCCACTTGCCGCCGTGCAGGGCGTACTCCTGGAACACCTTGAGCGCCGTCAGGGGGATAAGTGCCAGCACGATGTTGCGGCGGGTGAAGGCGAACTGCGGTCGCCAGTGCGGCAGGCTCGCCACGAACAGGAACCACACCTCGAAGATGTTCGGTACGGCCAGCAGCACGATGCGCGCGCCCGTGATCTCGAAGGCGACGAAGCCCACCAGCCGGAACGCAAACAGCCCCACCGCCACCGATCGCGCGGGCCCTTCCCAGCGCAGCGCCACGATGAGAAAGGCGACCATGTAGACCTGATCGAGCCACTTGTCGAAGGCCTGGTAGTTGCTCACCCCGCCGAGGTCGAGGAGGTTCCGAAGGAAGAGGTCGCTGAGGTCGATCAGAATCGCCACCCAGCCGCCGACGAAGGCCCAGCGCAACACGCCCAGCGAGCCCACCACCCGCACCACGGCGATGATCAGTTCTTCGAGGGACACGCCGCACCCGCTCCCCGCTCGTATCCGAAGCGTCAGTGGCTGAGACTTGCGCGCCTATACTACTGGTACGCCTCTCCCTTCGAAGGAGCGCTATGTCTTCCGGCAACATCCTCGCCGACGTCAACGCACAGTTTGATCGCGCTGCCCGCTACACCGACCACCCCCGTGGGCTGCTCGTCCAGATCAAGCAGTGCAGCGTCGTCCACCAGATGAAGTTCCCCGTGCGCGAGGACGATGGTTCCATCCGCGTCGTCGAGGCCTACCGCGCGGAGCACAGCTTCCACCGCATGCCCACCAAGGGCGGCATCCGCTTCAGCCCCGACGTCACCGCCGACGAGGTCTGCGCCCTGGCCAGCCTGATGACCTACAAGTGCGCCATCGTCGAGACGCCCTTCGGCGGGGCAAAGGGCGGCGTCTGTGTCGATCCCCGCAACGAGAGCGAGGGCTTCCTCGAACGCGTCACGCGCCGCTATGTGACCGAGCTCAACAACAAGAACCTGATCGGCCCCGCCGTCGACGTGCCCGCTCCCGACTACGGCACGGGCGAGCGCGAGATGGCCTGGGTCGTGGGCACCTACACCGCCCTCAACCCGAACCAGCTCAACCCCTTCGCCTGTGTGACCGGCAAGCCGATCTCGCTGCACGGCATCTCCGGGCGCACGGAGGCGACGGGGCGCGGCGTCGCTATCGGCATCGCCCAGGCGACTGACTCGGCCAAAGACATGGCCGCGCTCGGACTCACCCGTGGCATCGAGGGCAAGCGCGTCATCGTGCAGGGGCTCGGAAAGGTCGGCTTCCACGCCGCACGTCTCCTGCAGGAGGCGGGCGCCCGCATCGTCGCCATCGCCGAGATCGATGGCGGCGTCGCCGCCGAGGCGGGCCTCGACGTGGAAGCCGTCCAGCAGCACCACGCCGAGACCGGCTCCATCCGTGGCGTTGCAGGCGCCCGCACCATCGAGACGGCATCCGAAGTGCTCGAGATCGACTGCGACATCCTCGTGCCTGCCGCTCTCGAGAATCAGATCACCGCGGAGAACGCGCCCCGCATCAAGGCCCGCATCGTCGGCGAGGCGGCCAACGGACCCGTCGACAGCGAAGGCGACGCCATCCTGCGCGAGCGCGGGGTGCTCGTCATCCCTGACCTCTTCCTCAATGCGGGTGGTGTGACCGTCTCCTACTTCGAATGGCTCAAGAACATCCAGCACGTCTCCCCCGAGCGGCTCACCAGCCGCTACCAGGAGGTCGCCAGCACGCGCGTGGTGAAGGCGCTCGAGGACGCGACCGGCGCACAGCTCAGTGAGATGGACTTCATGAGCGCCGTCCGTGGGCCGAGGGAGATCGACATCGTCGAGGCCGCCCTCGCTGACACCATCATCCTCGCCTACCAGTCCGTCCACGAGCAGTGGAAGGCGCGCGCCCTGCCCGACCTGCGCGTTGCCGCCTACACCCTCGCCATCGATCGCGTGGCGCGTTCCTACGTCGCGCAAGGCATCTTCCCGTAGCCATAGCCCGTAGCCCGCAGGAGGCGAACCGTGATCAGCTTCGACGACGTCTACCACGTCGGCATCATCGTCCCGCAGATAGAAGCGGCCATGGACGAGCTGGGCCGCCGCTTCGGTGTCGGCTGGCGCGACCCCTCCACCGCCACCGTGCGGGTGCGCGACGAAGGCGGCGACCGCATGCTTTCGCCCCGCGTCACCTTCTGCGACCAGAGCACGCCTATCGCCCTTGAGCTCATCGAGGCCATCCCGGGCACGGTCTGGCACGTGGGCGAACGTTCGCAGCTGCACCACTTCGGCCTGTACGTCGACAGTGTCGAGGCCGCCATCGAGGAGCTGGGCCCGCAGATGACGTTGGAGATGGCCGGGCTCGACCGTGACGGCATGCTCGCAGGCTTCTGCTACGTCACGGACGGCCTCGGCGTGCGCATGGAGCTGGTCGAGCGCGGCGGCCTCCCGCCCTTGGACGATTGATGCGACTGATGCAGGCTCGTGTCGTCCTGGTGTTGCTGCCCCTCGCTGTCGTGCTCGCGGCAGCCTGTGGCGGCGGTGGCTCCGGTTCACCCTCAGCGCCCGCCGAGCCTGTAGCCACGTCCGCTCCCGCATCAGGCGCGGAAGCTGCCGCCCCTGAGTCCGCGACTCCTTCCCCCACGGGGACCGCAGACCCCGCCTGGTGGGAGGATGAGGAAGCGACACCCCCCGGACCGCCCCAATCGCGCGTCTGGAACGTGCGCGTGGAGGCGCTCTCCGCGACTGAGGTCGCGGTCTCCTTCGACTACCACCTCGATATCGCCCCCGAGGCGAACGTCTTCGTGCACATGGGCCTCTTGCCGAACTTCGCCTTTACCCTGCTCGACGCCGACGGCGAGCCGCTCGACAGCGCTGCGGGGGAGATCGACCCCACCGAATTCGGTGATGACACCGTCGGCGGCCAGGCCTCGTTCACGGTACGCACTGAGCGATTCGCGGACGTGCGGTCGACGCACATCTGCATCAAGGTCGTGACGGGGAACTACGACGACTTCGCCGGCCGCAGCGAAGCCTTCTGCGAGCCTGTCCCCATCGACGAGAAGATGGAGCCGTAGGCCGGCAGGAGTTGGCCTAGAGCAGCACGTAGTCGGCGGGGTCCATGCGCTTCGTCTGCTGCCAGTACTCGAGCAGGGTGAAGGGCCAGTTCTGGGCCACCCGCCCCGAATCGCTCTTGTACCAGCTGGGCACGCTGGAGACGCCCCACGCCCGCTTCAGGTTGCCCGCGTCGATGCGCTCGTTGTAGGCGTCGTGCACGTCCGTGCGGCAGTCGAGCGCCCGATTCCCGCTCTCCAGCAGGAAGCGCAGGCACTCCAGCACGTACTGCACCTCGCACTCGGAGAAGTAGACGATGCTGCCGTTCACCACGATGTTCGTGTTCGGCCCGTAGAGGAAGAAGAAGTTGGGGAAGTTCGGGAGCGTGATGCCGAGGTAGGCGCGCGCGTCGCCGCCCCACTGCTCGTGCAGGTCCACCCCATTCCGTCCCGTCACTTTCATGGGGGTGAGGAAGCGCGACGCCTGGAACCCCGTCCCGTAGACGAGCACATCGAGCGCGTGCTCGTCGCCGTCCTCTGTGAGGATGCCCCGGGGGGTCACCTGGCGGATGGGCTCGGTGTTCAGGTGCACATGCTCGCGCATGAGCGTGTTCGGCCAGGTGCCGTTGTCGACCACGATGCGCTTCGAGGCGGGCGGGAAGTCCGGCAGCGTCTTCTCGATCAGGTCGGGGCGGCTGGCGAGCTGCTGCTTGAGCGAGTTCGCCAGCAGGTCTCGCAGCTGGCGGTTCCCCGCCCCGGTCACCTCATCGCCTGGCTCCCACGAGTCGTCCACCTCCACCATCGGCAGGAAGCCGTCCGAGATCGCCCAGAACAGCCAGAAGCGATACCACTGCGCGTACGTTGGCACGTGGCGCAGCAGCCAGAGGAAGCCGTCCGCCACCCGCTCGTGGTAGTTCGGCGCGGGCGCGTACCAGTTTGGCGTGCGCTGGAAGATGTGCACCGCTTCGGCGTCGTCCGCGACGTGCGGGATGAACTGCGAGGCGCTCGACCCCGTCCCGATAATCCCGACCGTCTTCCCCGCGAAATCGATGGAATGGTCCCAGCGGGCGGAGTGGAAGGCGGGGCCTTCGAAGCTCCCCACCCCCGCGATGTCGGGCATCTTGGGGCGGTTGAGCTGCCCCACCGCGCTGATCACCGCCTCCGCCTCGATCGTCTCCTCCTGCCCGTCGGCGTCGCGCACCTTCACCATCCACAGGTAGCGCGCATCGTCGTAGGTGACGGAGTCGACCTCGGTGTTGAAGCGGATGTCGTCACGGATCCCGAATTCATCGGCGCAGTCGCTGAAGTACTCGAGCAGCACTTCCTGCGGCGAGTGGTGGTAGGGCCAGTCGAACTTCTGCGCGAAGGAGTAGCTGTAGGCGTGGTTGGAGGAGTCGACGCGCGCACCCGGGTAGGTGTTCTCGAACCAGGTGCCGCCCACGTCCTCGTTCTTCTCGATGACGACGTAGGGAACTCCCGCCTGCTTCAGGCGGTGCGCCGCCAGGATGCCCGACATGCCCGCGCCGATGATGAGCACGCGCAGCTCGCGCTCTTCGTTGATCGCGTCCTTGCGCCACTCCGGCGCGCGCGCATCGTTCTCCGCGAAGGCCAATTCCTCCAGCAGGAGCGGGACGTACTCGTCGCTCACATGCTCGCCGATAAGGAAGTCCATCATGCGCTGCACCTCGGTCTCCGAGGGCGGCGGCGCCACCACCGAGCCAGCGTCACGCCACTGTGCGAGCGTGTTCAGGGCGAGTTCGCGCGCCTCTTCCTGCGCTTCTTCGGAAAGCCCACCCTGTGGGTCCGTGAGCAACACGGACTCCGGGAACAGGTCCTCCCGCAGCAGCGAGAGGTCGCCCGTGATCTGCGCCAATGCAGGCAGCAGCGAGGGCAGGTGTGCGTCGCGAAGCGCCTCACGGATGGGCGCTTCCTCGAGGGGGAGGGGTTCGACTTCGCGGCGAATTGTCATGGCCGCCCAAGGGTAGCGGGCGCAGGAACGTTGGGCCAGCCTCGCAGCCGTCCTGTAGGCTGCCGGTGCTGCTTTCAGGTGCGGGCGATGTGGGCACGACGCATACGCATGAAGAGCGTGAGGAGGCAGAACGGTGGCCACGTGGGGCTATTCGGGCGATTCCGCTCCTGAGTACTGGGGCACGCTGCACCGCGACTTCGCGCGCTGCTCCGAGGGCCGCCTCCAGTCCCCAGTCGACATAACCGAAGCCGTTCCTGACAGCACTGCCCCCACCCTCACCTTCGACTACACCCCCGACGGCGCCCGGGTGACGAACATCGGCATGACGGTCATGGTCATGCACGAGGGCCGCAGCCACCTCACCCTCGGGGAGCGCGTCCACACGCTCGTCCAGGTCCACAGCCACACGCCCGCTGAGCACACGGTCGACGGCGAACGCTTCCCCCTCGAGCTGCACCTCGTCCACAGCGACGATGCGGGCGCGCTCGCTGTCGTGGGTGTGCTCTTCCGTGCAGGCAGCGCAAACCCCGCCATCGAGAATCTGCTCGCTGCCGCGCCCGCCTCCGGTGAGGAGGCCCTTCCCGCCGCCCCCCTCGACCCCGCCGCTCTCCTCCCCCCGCAGACGTCCCACTACCGCTACCCCGGCTCGCTCACGACCCCGCCCTGCTCGGAGGGCGTGCAGTGGATCGTCATGGCCACCGCGGGTGAGGTCGCGGAGGAGCAGGTAGAGCGGCTCGTTGCGCTCACGGGCAACATCGCCACCAACCGTCCCGTGCAACCCCTTGGTGAGCGCACCATCAGCCGCGTCGGGTAACGTCGCTCGTCCCCGCAACCGTACAATCCCCCGATTCCCGTCGCGGAGGCCACCGCATGATCCACGAACTTCGCATCTACACCGCCCACCCGGGCAAGATGGGCGCCCTGCAGGCCCGTTTCCGCGACCACACCCTCGCCATCTTCGAGCGCTGTGGTATCCGCAACGTCGCCTACTGGACGAACTCCATCGGCGGGCGCAGCGACGAGCTCTGGTACGTCCTCGCCTTCGATGATGCGGGCCAGCGTGAACAGGCCTGGGCCACCTTCATCAACGATCCCGAATGGCGAGCGGTACGCGCCGAGTCGGAGAAGGACGGGCCCCTCGTCCACCACATCGAGAACCGCCTGCTCGCCCCGACCGACTTCTCTCCCCTGCGCTGAGAGCGGTGCCCGACGACCTCCCCCTGACCGTTCTCGTGCGAACGCGGTCACGCGTCGCGACGCCGCTGCTGCGCCTGCTCGACGCACTCGGCATCGCCACCGACGCCGCGGCCGCCGCGGCGAATCGCACCATCTGCATCTGCGACGCCGCTGACGCCACCGCTGCAGACGCAGACGAGCCGGTGGGCGACGCTTGCGTGCGTCTCGCGGCGAGCGAGGATGGCTTCGCGCGGGCGCGTCGCACGGTCGGGGCGCGTAACCCCTCGCTCGAGCACGAGGGACGCGGCCTCATGCCGCCCGCGGGCCACATCGCCACCGTCACCGCCGAGGTGGTAGCTTCGGCGGCGCTGCTGCAGGCCCTTGCGCTCGCTGACGGGGAGCGTCCCGCCCCCGCGCGCGTCGACGTCGAGCAGGTGGCCCTGCACATCATCATGCCCGTCATCTCGGCCCTCTCTGCCGGGGTGAAGCGCGCTCCCGTCCCGCCCCCCAATCCCACCGTCTACCCGCTCGGCATCGTGCCCTGTGCCGACGGTGAAGTGGGCGCCTACCAGGCCGTCCCCACCGAATGGACCCGCTTCTGCACCCTCATCGGGCGCGAGGACATCGTTGACGACTTCCCCACGGTCGCGGTGCGACGCGAGCAGGGCGCCGCCATCTGGCGCGCCGCCGAGCCGTGGTTCCGCGCGCACACGGCCGAGGAGGTGGTGCGGCTCGCCCAGGAGGCGGCGCTGCCCTACGCCCCCGTCCAGCCGCTCGACGAGCTACCCCACTCCCCCTACCTGCAGCGACGTGGCGCGCTCGCGACGCAACCCGACGGCACGCTCGCGCCCGGGACGCCCTTTCGGGTCGAACACGCCGCCAGCGATGCTCCTCCCCACGCGGCCCGCGCCGCCGTGCGCGACGCGCTCTTCGACGCCCTTCCGCCGCCTGCCTCGGGCCCGCTGGCGGGCCTCCTCGTGGTCGAGGTCACGCAGCACTGGGCGGGACCGCTCACCGCCCGCCTGCTGGCCGACTACGGTGCGCACGTCATCAAGTGCGAGCCCATCGGCGGCGACTTCTGGCGCGTCAACGGCAACCTCGGCGACGGCGATTCGTGGACCTTCGAGCCAATTAACCTCGGCAAGGCCTCCATCGTCGTCGACCTCCACGATGACGCCGACCGCGCCCTCCTGCGCACCCTCATCGCCGCCTGCGACATACGGGTGGAGAACCTCTCGCAGGGAGCGCGCCAGCGCGCCGGCCTCGATTTCGCCCCGCTCACCGCCCTCAATCCCGACATCATCGCCAGCTCCCTGCCCGGCTACGCGACGGACGGACCGCTGGCAGCCCTGCGCGGCATGGGCTGGTCGTTCGAGGTCGCCTCCGGCTACGCCTCCGCCCTCGGCGGTGCGAAGGCGGCCAACTCCGGCTACCCCTACGGAGACCCCATCGGCGCCATCACCGCCTTCCTCGCCGTCCTGCGCGAGCTGGCGCGCCGCCGCCTCAGCAGCGCCACCGGCGCGACCCTGCTCGACATCGGGCAGGTCGCGGCGCTCTCCTACACCCTCATCGAGACGCTTCGCACGAACGAGCGCGGCCCCGCCCTCACCACCCTCGACGACGCCCTCGCCGAAGGCCACCCCGAGCCCTCCTGGCCCCTCGAACGCATAACCACCGCCACCGGTCGCCCCCTCGACCACGCCGCCCCCCTCATCGCCCTCGCCCCCGAGCCGTCCCGCCACCGCGCCCCCGCCCTCGACGAGCACGCAGATGCGCTTCGGGACGCCATCGCTCGCGCAGCGGCGGGTTAGGGATGAACGGTAACTAGTAGCAATCTAGAATAAACATATCGCGCTTGAGGAGGTCTGGAGACCATGACCGAAGCCGCACGGCCCCTCGTGACGCGGGAAATCCTCTCGCATGCGCTCCTGAAGGAGCGCCTCTGGATGATTGGCGCTGTCCTCATTGCGAACGCCGGAGCCTTGGGTATCGGCACACAGCTCAACTAGTGGTTCGCCCGGCTCTCACCATATTCCTGCCCTGAACCAGGCTCCCCCGGATTAGTCCCCCACCGCCCCTACGCCGACTGCTTCTCCCGGAACGCCTGGTAGTTGGCGCGGATGTCGTCGTGGGAGAGGGAGAGGATGGCGGCGGCGAGGTAGGCGGCGTTGCGCGCGCCCCAGCCGCCAACCGCGACGCCCGCGACGGGGACGCCCGGCGGCATCTGCAGCACGCCGTAGATGGCGTCCTGGCCGCCTGCGACCTCGCTCGTGGCGAGGGGGACGCCGATGACGGGCAGCGTTGTCAGTGCGGAGACGGCGCCGGGCAGGGCGGCGGCGCCGCCCGCGGCGCAGATGAACACTTCCAGGCCTGCATCGATGGCGCCCTTGGCGAACTCGTGCACCTTCTCCGGGTTGCGATGGGCCGACATCACGTGCGTCTCGTAGGGAATGCCCAGCGAGTCGAGCGCTTTCTCCGTCGCCTCCATGGACGACATGTCGTTCTTCGAACCCATCAGGATGGCGACCAGTGGCGTGCTCATACTGTCTCCTCAATCTGTGCGATATCGCTGCGCATGTAGGCGCCCTCGAAGCGGATGCGGCGTGCGTTCTCGTACGCCTTCGCCCGCGCTGCGGCGAGCGTGGGCGCGCGCGCCGCGACGGTCAAGACACGCCCCCCGCTGGTGACGACGCCCTCAGGCGTCTGCGTCGTGCCTGCATGGAACACCTGCACGTCGTCGTCGATGTCGTCCAGGCCGGAGATGAGGTGGCCCGTGGTGTACGCCTCGGGATAGCCCCCGCTCGCCAAGACCACCCCGACGGCCGGCTCGTCCGACCAGACGACGTCCACCGAGGCGAGCTCTCCTGCCGCCGCGGCGCGGCAGATGGCGAACAGGTCGCTCTCGAGCCGTGGCATGAGCACTTGCGTCTCGGGGTCGCCGAAGCGGGCGTTGTACTCGAGCACGTGGTTGCCGCGCTCCGTGATCATGAGGCCCGGGTAGAGGGTGCCGTTGAAGGGGTGGCCCAGCGCGGCCATGCCCTCGATTGTGGGCTGGAGCACCTCGCGGTCGATGGCGGCGGTCAGCTCGGGTGTGACGTCGGCGCTGGGGCTGTAGGCGCCCATGCCGCCCGTGTTGAGCCCGGCGTCGCCGTCGCGTGCCCGTTTGTAGTCGGTGGAGGAAGGCATGAGCAGGGCGGTCGTGCCGTCGCAGATGGCGTGCGCGCTCGTCTCCCAGCCGATCAGCCGCTCCTCGACCACCACTTCGTCGCCGGCGTCGCCGAATTCGCGCTGCACCATGATCTGCTCGAGCGCCTTGAGCGCGTCCTCGCGGCCGTCGCACACGAGCGCTCCCTTGCCCGCCGCCAGCCCACTCGCCTTCACCACGAGCGGGCGATCCCCGAGCGCCTCGACGTGCGCCACCGCGGAGGCGTGGTCACGGAACGTGTGATGGGCCGCTGTCGTGATGTCGTGGTCGACCATGAACTGCTTCGACCACGCCTTGCTCGCCTCGATCTGCGCCGCTGCAGCCGTTGGCCCGTAGCAGGGCAAGCCGCGCTCGCGCAGGCGGTCGACCAGCCCCAGCGGCTGGGGGTCGTCCATGGTCGCGAGGTAGAAGTCGATGCCCAGCTCGCCCCTGGCCGCGACCAGATCGTCGATGTCGCGCGGGCCGATGGGCACGTTGGTGGCGACGAGGGCCGTGCCGGCGTTCCCGGGCGCGACGAAGATGCGGTCGACGTCGGGGCTCTGGCGAAGCTTCCAGGCGATGGCGTGTTCGCGGGCGCCCATGCCGACCAACAGTACGTTTGCGCCCACTACTCGCTCACTCCCACTCGATCGTCCCCGGCGGCTTGCTGGTGATGTCGTACACGACCCGGTTCACGGCTTCGACTTCGTTCACGATGCGGTTGGAGACGCGCGCCAGCAGGTCGTGCGGGAGGCGCGCCCAGTCGGCCGTCATCGCGTCTTCCGCGACGACTGCGCGCAGGGCGATGGCGTGGCCGTAGGTGCGGAAGTCGCCCATCACGCCGACGGTCTTCGTGTCGGTGAGCACGGCGAAACTCTGCCACAGATCGCGGTAGAGGCCCGCAGCGCGCACCTCTTCGAGGAAGATGGCGTCGGCGTCCTGCAGCACCGCCACCTTCTCCTCCGTCACTTCGCCGATGATGCGCACGGCCAGCCCCGGGCCGGGGAACGGCTGCCGCCACAGGATCTCGTCGGGCAAGCCCAGCTCGGCGCCGATGCGACGCACCTCGTCCTTGAAGAGGAAGCGCAGCGGCTCCACCAGATCCAGGTCCATCTGCTCCGGCAGCCCGCCCACGTTGTGGTGGCTCTTGATGCGTGCCGATCCGCTCCCGTGCGAGGCGCTCTCGATGACGTCGGGGTAGAGCGTCCCCTGGCAGAGGAAGCGCGCGCCTTCGATCGTCTTCGCCTCCGCATCGAACACGTCGATGAAGGTGTTGCCGATGCGGATGCGCTTCGTCTCGGGATTCGTCACCTCCGCCAGCATGGACAGGAAGCGGTCGCGCGCGTCGATGTGACGCAGGTTTATCTGCAGGTTGCGCGTGAAGGTGTCGACCACCTCCTCCGCCTCGCCTTTCCGCAGCAAGCCGTTGTCCACAAAGATGCAGGTCAGCCGGTCGCCAATGGCGCGGTGCACGAGCGCCGCCGCCACAGCGCTGTCGACTCCCCCCGAAAGCCCGCAGATGACTCGCCCATCGCCCACCTGTGCGCGGATTGCGGCCACGCTCTCCTCGACGAAGTTGCCGGGCGTCCAGTCCGCCTCCACCCCGCAGACCCCGCGGACGAAGTTCGCCAGCAGTTCGCCGCCACGCGGCGTGTGCACCACTTCGGGGTGAAACTGCAGCCCGTAGTAGCCGCGTTCCACGTCGGCCATCACCGCCACGGGCGAGTTCTCCGAGGCGGCCAGCGCGGTGAAGCCCGGCGGTAGCGCTTCGATGCGGTCGCCGTGGCTCATCCAGACATCGAGGTCGGAGGGAAGGTCAGCCAGCAGCGGTGCGCTCCCCGAGGCGGAGATGGTCGCCGGCCCGTACTCACGCTCGCGACTGGCCCCAACCGTCCCGCCCAGCTGATGGGCCAGCGCCTGCATCCCGTAGCAGATGCCCAGCACCGGCAGGCCCGACGCAAACACCCAGTCTGGTGCGAGCGGCGCGTTCTCGTCGTAGACGCTGCTCGGACCGCCTGAGAGGACGAAGCCGCGCACCTCGAGCCGCTCCAGCACGGAGGCATCGGCGCTGGAGGGGACGACCTCGCAGTAGGTGTTCAGTTCACGGATGCGCCGCGCGATGAGCATGCTGTACTGCGACCCGAAGTCGATGACGATGATGGTGGCATGGGGCGAACGCGAGGCGGCGGTGCTACTTTGTGCTTCGGTCAGGGTTTCGGCCAACGCTGCTCGGTGCTCCGTCCCCAGACGCTAGCAAAACTGTATAGTCTGGTCAACGAATTCATGCCCTTCCCCACCATATCTGAACCTTCCGCCCACGCTATCCCGGCAGCAGAGGTGACAACTCCCGAGATGTCCTGCATACTTTTGTATCAGGAATAAGTGCACAAGGGCTCTGACCCTCATGGAGTTGGTTAGCGGCGCGGAGGCATTGCAGTGGAATGTTCGAGGTTAACGTCCGCATAGCGAACCCTGCCCGTGCCGAGTTCCACGAGCGGAAGATGCTGGTTGATACCGGGGCCTCGTATTCGGCCTTGCCAGCCTCGTTCCTCCGCGACGATCTGGGCATCGAGCCGCTTGGCGAAGAGCCGATCTACTTTGCCGACAATTCCTCCCACATGTACTCCGTTGGGGAAGCACGCTTCCGGGTCGATGTCAACGGCAATCGGCTGGTGAAGTGTTCGGGCTTCCTGGTGAGCATCCGCGGCGAGCCCTATCGAAGTAGCTTCACAATCGGAGTTGCCTGAACGGGGGTCGGTGGCGCAGTCTTCCCGCAATGAGCGACCCTGACGAAATGGGCGTGACGACTGCCCGCGAACCTTCCGCCCAGGCCATCGCACAGACTGTGGACGCCTTGCGCGGTGGCGGGCTTGCCATTCTCGCGACGGATACGGTCTACGGGGTGGTGGCGGATGTGCGCCGCGATGAGGCCGTGCGTGCGCTCTACGAAGCCAAGGGCAAGAGCGCCAGCGAGCCGCTGCAGCTGCTCTTCCCGGATAGCCGCGCCGCTCTCACCCCCTATGCGAGCCTGAACGCCGCCGCAGCCCGCCTCATCGACGCCTTCGGGCCTGGTCCGTGGACCATTATCACGCCCGCGGTTGCGGGCTGGACGAGCCCCGCCCTCGCCGGCGGCGCTACTGTCGGCGTGCGAATTCCACCCGTTGCGACCCTGCAGGCGATGCTGACCCAGCTGGGCGCGCCGCTCGCTGCCTCCAGCGCCAACCGTCACGGCGACGACAGCCCGGTGACCTGTGCGCAGGCGATCGCGTCGCTGGGTGAAGCCTGCGCCGCCGCCATCGACGACGGCCCCACCTCCCACGGGCTCGACTCCACGGTGATCGACTGCAGCGCCGTCCCGCCCCGCATCCTGCGTGAAGGCGCGCTCTCGGCTGCGGAGGTGGCGGCTTGCCTCGACCTCGACGAGATCGAAGTCGTC
Organism: Tepidiformaceae bacterium; assembly: GCA_965200565.1. Lineage (GTDB taxonomy): Bacteria > Chloroflexota > Dehalococcoidia > Tepidiformales > Tepidiformaceae > UBA2991. The sequence goes on from OZ241349.1 coordinate 179,079, forward strand.
CGACGCGCGGGGGCTCGCTCGTGAACGGCGGAAGCATCGGCAAGCGGACCGTGCGCGACCTCGACGTCAGGGGGACGCGCGTCCTGCTGCGCGCCGACCTCAACGTGCCCCTCGACGCCGCCGGCGGCGCCGTCGCCGACGACACGCGCATCCGTGAGTCGCTCCCCACCATCCGCTTCCTGCTGGAGCAGGGCGCTTCTGTGCTCGTCTGCTCGCACCTGGGACGTCCCAAAGGCCAACGCGCCGCTGCGCTCAGCCTTGCGCCCGTGGCCGAGCCCCTTGCGGAGCTACTGGGCCAGCCCGTCGCCTTCGCGGGCGACTGCATCGGTCCGCGAGCGGGGGAAGTCGCCAGCGGTCTCCGACCGGGCGACGTCGCGCTGCTCGAAAACCTCCGCTTCCACGCTGCCGAGGAGGCCAACGACCCCGACTTCGCCGCCGCCCTCGCCACCCTCGCCAGCGTCTATGTGAACGACGCCTTTGGCGCGGCCCACCGCGCGCACGCCTCAACGGCGGGCGTGGCTGCCTTCCTCCCCGCTGTCGCGGGCCTGTTGCTGGAGAAGGAGGTGCGCTATCTCGGCTCGCTGGTCGAAGCCCCGCCTCGCCCCTTCGCGCTGGTGGTCGGTGGCGCCAAGGTGAGCACGAAGATCGCCGCCATCGACCATCTCCTCCCCAAGATCGACCGATTGCTCGTCGGCGGCGGCATGGCGAACACGTTCCTCAAGGCGAGCGGTGTCGAGGTGGGCGCTTCGCTCGTCGAGGACGGTTTGCTGGAAGACGCCCGCGACATCCTCGCCCGCGCCGAGAGCGCCGGCGTGACCGTCGGCCTGCCGCGTGATGCAGTCGTGGCCGAGCGCCTCGACGCCGATGCGTCCGCGATGACCGTGCCCGTGGAGGCGGTCCCCCACGACCGCATGATTCTGGATATCGGACCGGCCACGCTGGACTCGTTCACGGAAGCACTGAAGGGAGTGGCGGCGGTGGTCTGGAACGGGCCCATGGGCGTGTTCGAGATCGACCAGTTCGCGCAGGGCTCGTTCGGGCTCGCACGCCTCCTGGCCGAGAGCGACGCCACGACCGTTGTCGGTGGCGGCGAGACGGCCGCAGTCGTTGGGCGGACTGGCCTCGCGGAGCGCTTCACGCATGTCTCCACGGGTGGCGGCGCCTCTTTGGAGATGCTCGAAGGGCGGGAGTTGCCCGGCGTAGCCGCCCTCCTCGACGCCTGAGTTTCGCCCCTCATCGCATGCGCCCGTAAGATCGCGGTATGGACCTTGACCTCGCTGCGCGACTGCAACAGCCCGCCAACTCGAAGATCGTGCTTTGTGTGCTGGATGGCCTTGGTGGCCTCGCTCGCCCGGAAACCGAGCGCAGCGAGCTCGAGCAGGCTTACACCCCCAACCTCGATCGCCTCTGCGAGAGCGCCGATGTCGGGCTGACGCTCCCCGTCGGCATCGGCATCACCCCCGGGAGCGGTCCCGGCCACCTCTCCCTCTTCGGCTACGACCCCTACCGCTTCGATATTGGCAGGGGCGTCCTCGAAGCCACCGGCATCGACTTTGAGCTCGGCCCCGACGATGTCGCCGCGCGCGGCAACTTCTGCACGCTCGATGCTGATGGCGCCATCACCGACCGCCGCGCCGGCCGTATCGCCAGCGAGCGCTCGGCGGCCCTGGTGGAGCGCCTGCGCACGATTGAGCTCGACGGCGCGGAGCTGTTCGTCGAGCCGGTGCGCGAGCACCGCTTCGTGCTCGTGCTGCGCGCGCCCGGCCTCGGGGAGAACGTCACCACCACCGACCCGCAGCGCGAGGGCGTGCCTCCCCTGCCGGCCCAGGGCTCCGACCCCGAGAGCGAGCGCACTGCCACGCTTGTGAACGAGTTCGTGGCGAAGGCGCACGATCTGCTCGCCGATGAGGATGAGGCGAACGGCCTCACCCTGCGCGGCTTCGCCACCTACCCCTCGCTTCCCCAGCTCGAGGATGTGTGGGGGCTGCGCGCGGCGGCCCTCGCGGTCTACCCCATGTACCGCGGGCTGGCCAAGCTGGCGGGCATGCAGGCGCTGGCCTGCCCGGGCGGCATGGAAGAGCAGATCGCGGTCGCCCGAGAGCGCTGGGACGAGTTCGACTACTTCTTCATCCACTACAAGAAGACCGACGCCGCCGGCGAAGACGGCGACTTCGGGGCCAAGGTGCGCGCCCTCGAGGAGTACGACCGGCAGGTCCCTGGCCTCATCGATCTCGGCGCGGACGTGCTCATGGTGGCGGGCGACCACTCCTCCCCTGCGCTCATGACCGCGCACTCCTGGCACTCGGTGCCGTTTCTGCTCAGCTCGCGCTACACCCGCGGTGGAAGCGTGCAGCATTTCAGCGAACGTGAATGCCTCGCCGGCAGCCTCGGCACCTTCCCCGCCGTCGAGATCATGCCCCTGGCCATGGCGCATGCGGGACGCCTCCAGAAGTACGGAGCGTGAGCGCCATGCGTCGCCCCTTCATCGCCGGCAACTGGAAGATGAACACCTCCCCCGAGGAGGCAGTCGCCCTTGCGGGCGCCGTTGCGGAAGCGACTGAAGGCGCGCCCTGTGATGTTGCCGTCTGCCCGCCCTTCCCCTACCTCGCCGCCGTCCACGAAGCGGTGCGCGGGAGCGAGGTGGCAGTGGGAGCGCAGGATGTCTACCAGGAAGCGTCGGGCGCCTTCACCGGCGAGGTGAGCGTGCCCATGCTCGAGCACTGCTGTCGCTACGTCATCATCGGGCACAGCGAGCGGCGCGCCCTCTTTGGCGAGACCGACGAGTCGGTGAATCGCAAGACGGCAGCGGTCCTCGCCTCTGCGCTCGACCCCATCGTGGCCGTGGGCGAGACGCTCGCCGAGCGGGAGGCGGGTGAGATGGCGAACGTGCTCACCCGTCAGGTACGCAGTGGCCTCGCCAACCTCGATCTGAGCGCTCGCCTCACGCTCGCCTACGAGCCCGTCTGGGCGATCGGCACCGGCCAGACCGCCACCCCTGAGATGGCGCAGGACGCCTGCGCGCTGCTCCGTGGCCTGCTGCGCGAACTGGCAGGCGACGCCGCCGACGACATCCGCATCCAGTATGGGGGCAGCGTCAATCCCGGCAACGCAGCAGACCTGCTGGCCCAGCCTGACATCGACGGCGCCCTCGTGGGCGGCGCCTCCCTCAAGGCCGAGCAGTTCGCCGCCATCGTCGCGGCTGCGAGATAAGCTGGTGCGGCGGCTGGTGGCCGTCGTCGGCCCCACGGCCGCGGGCAAATCCGACCTCGCCCTCACCCTTGCGCAGCGCCTCGGTGGCGAGATCGTCAACGGCGACAGCCGGCAGATCTACCGCGGCATGGATATCGGCACCGCCAAGCCTTCGCCCGCCACCCGCGCCCTTCTTCCCCACCACCTCTTCGATATCGTCGCGCCCGCCGATCCCTACAGCCTCGCCCTCTACGTCCGCGATGCCGCTGCCACGCTCGACGACCTCTGGTCGCGTGGCGAAACTGCCTGGCTCGTGGGCGGGACGGGTCAGTATGTCTGGGCGCTGCTGGAGGCCTGGCAGGTACCCGACGTCGCTCCCCAGCGGGAATTCCGCGCCGCACTCGCCGCCTTTGCCGAGCAGGATGGCAGCGACGCGCTCCACGCACGGCTGCGCGCCGTCGACCCCGAAGCCGCGGACCGCATCCACGCCCACAACGTGCGGCGCGTCATCCGCGCGCTCGAGGTTCACCACGTCACCGGCAAGCCCATCACGGCCTGGCAGACGCGTGGCGAGCCGGAATTCGACTTCCGCGTCCTCGGCGTGCGCTGCGAGGAGAACGACCTCATCTGGCGCATCAACCGCCGCGTCGAGGCGATGTTCGATGCCGGGCTCGTCGAGGAGACGCAGGTGCTGCTCGACGAAGGCGTCCCTGCCGACGCCTCCGCGCTCTCCTCCATTGGCTACGCCGAAGCCGTCCGCGCGATTCGTGGCGAAATCACCCGTGCGAAGGCGATCGAGCTGACCAAGCGCGCCACGAAGCGTCTCGCCCGCCGCCAGCGCCAGTGGTTCCGCCTGCAGGACCCCCGCATCGCCTGGGTCGCGGATGCCGATGAGGCGCGCGAGGCGCTCAGCGCCTTCCTCCCTGAGGCGGGCTAGCGGACCGCCCGATCCCGCACCTGTACACTCGCATCATGCGTGTGACGAAGATGCACGGCCTCGGGAACGACTACGTCTACCTTCGCCCCGAAGGCGAACTCGACTGGGCGAACGTCGCGCAGCGCGTCAGCGACCGACACTTCGGCATCGGCAGCGACGGCCTCATCCTCGCCCTGCCCTCTGACGTGGCGGACCTGCGCATGCGCATGTTCAACGCCGACGGCTCCGAGGCGGAGATGTGCGGGAACGGCATCCGCTGCCTCGCCCGCTACGCCGTCGAGGAAGGCATGGTCGCCGCCGATACCGAGACGGTGACGATCGAGACGCTGGCCGGCGTCCTCACCCTGCAGCTCTTCCGCGAGGACGGGACCGTGACCGCCGCACGCGTCGACATGGGCCCGCCCACCTTCGCCCCCGACTCCCTCCCCGCCGACGTCGAGGGCCCGGGCCCCATCGTCGACCTGCCTCTGCAGGTTGGCGGCGTCGACCTGCGCCTGACCCTAGTGAGCATGGGCAACCCCCACGCCATCTACTGGCTCGACGAAGGTGTCGACGTCGATGGCTTCCCGCTTGAGGAGATCGGTCCGCTGGTCGAGCACCACCCCCTCTTCCCCAACCGCACCAACTTCCAGGTGGTGCAGGTGGTGAATCGCGAACACGTCCGCCACCGCGTCTGGGAGCGCGGCACGGGCATCACGCTCGCCTCGGGCACGAGCGCCTCCGCTGTCTGCGCCGCCGGGCGCCTCACCGGGCGCACCGGCGACGCCATCACCGACTCCCTCCCCGGCGGCGACCTCCACCTCTCCTGGGACGGCGCCGGCTCGGTCTTCATGACCGGGCCCGCCGCGCGCGTCTTCGATGCCGACTGGCACGAGGCCTGACGCAGTGCCCTTCATCCGCGCCGGCGACATCGACATCTACCACGAGCTGGACGGCGAGGGCCCCCGCGTGCTCGTCATCAGCGGCACCGGCGGCGACCTCCGCAACCGACCCGGCCTCGCCTCGATCCTCGGCGGCCGTTTCACCACGCTCTCCTACGACCAGCGTGGCCTCGGCCAGACCAGCATCCCCGACGGCCCCTACAGCATGGCCGGCTACGCCGCCGACGCAGCCGGCCTGCTCAACGCGCTCGGCTGGGAGCGCTGCATGGTCATGGGCACGTCGTTCGGTGGCATGGTCGCGCAGGAGTTCGCCATCCGCTTCCCCGAGCGCGTCAGCAGGATCGTCCTGAACTGCACGTCAAGCGGTGGCGCAGGCCAGCCCTCCTACCCCCTGCACGAACTCCAGTCGCTCGACCCCGAGACCCGCATCCGCACCCAGATTCGCCTCAGCGACACGCGCGTCACCCCCGCCTGGGAGGAAGCCAACGCGAACGAACTCGAGACCCTGCTCCGCCAGCGCCGCGCCTCGGCCGAGACCGGCGCCGGCGAGCCCCGTCGCGAGCTGGGCGCGCGCCTCCAGCTCGAAGCGCGCATCCACCACGACGTCTACGACCGTCTGCCCACGCTCACCATGCCCGTTCTCGTCTGCGCCGGCGCCTACGACGGCATCGCCCCGCCCGCCAACAGCCGCGCCATCGTCGCCCGTCTCCCCGACGCCCGCTACGAGCAGTTCGAAGGCGGCCACGGCTTCCTCTGGCAAGACCCCCGCGCCGCCGAAGTCATCACCGTCTTCCTGGGTGAAGAAGGCGAAGCGTAGGGCTCCACCGCTCCCGCCTGAGCCCCACCACTCGCGTCCCCGCCCCCGTCTGGCGTAGCATTGCAGTATCACGGGCGTGGCGGCGATCCGTGCCGCACGCTGCTGGAGGCCGCGCATGGTCATCGAATCCGGGTACGTCACCCCCACCGAGAAGGCTCCTGAGCCCTCGATGGGCACTCAGCTCATCCCCAAAGAGCGCTACACCTCGAAGGAGTACATGCAGCTCGAGTGGGAGCGCATGTGGACCAAGGTCTGGAACATGGCCGGCCGTGAGTCCGATATCCCCAACGTCGGGGACTACTTCACGACGGAGCTGGGGCCGGAATCGTTCCTGATCGTGCGTGAGACCGAAGACAAGGTTCGCGCCTTCTACAACGTCTGCCCCCACCGCGGGAACCAGATCCGCAACGCCGGCATGGGCCACGCCGAGTCGTTCCAGTGCGCCTACCACTTCTTCGAGTTCAACCTCGACGGGTCGAAGAAGTTCGTCCCCGACGAGGACACCTTCACCCAGGGCGTCCCGCAGGACACCGCCCTCGCCGAAGTGCCCTGTGACACATGGGGCGGCTTCGTCTGGTTCAACATGAACCCCGACGCGGAACCGCTGCTTGAGTTCCTCGGCGTCGTCGCCGAGCACCTCGCCCCCTACCACTTCGAGGACTACGCCATCGTCGGTGACATGACGGTCGAGTGGGACACGAACTGGAAGGCCTCTGTCGATGCCTTCAACGAGGTCTACCACGTGCAGGGCATCCACCCGCAGCTGCTGGAGTCGCTCGACGACATCCACGTGCAGATCGACCTCTACGAGCGTCACAACCGCTACCTGGTGCCGTTCGGGCTGGTGAGCCCGCGCTACCCCAACCAGAACGAGGTCACCGGGCCGCTGAAGGAGTACCTGCGCGGCTCCGGCATCGACCCCGACACCTTCGAGGGTGGGATGAACGACGTGCGCCCGGCCATGCAGAAGGCCGTCCGCGCCGCCGCTGAGGCCCAGGGTATGGATGTCTCCGGCCTGAACGACGACCAGATGTCGGACGACTACCACTACTACCTCTTCCCCAACCTCACCTTCAACATCACGGCGCTGGGCTTCGGCTTCTTCCGCCAGCGCCCTCATCCCACCGACCCCAACAAGATGTTCTTCGACCTGCAGAGCTACGCTCGCATCCCGCCGGGGGCCGACGCGCCTCCGCGGCCGGTGCACAGCCAGCACAAGCACGGCGAGATCTCGATCGGGCTGGTGATGGACCAGGACTCCTACAACCTGCCGCGCGTGCAGAAGGGGATGAATTCGCGCTCGTTCAAGGGTCTGCTCATCAACTACCGCGAGCGCCGCATCCGTCACATGCACAAGACCCTCGACGGCTACCTCGAGGGTCCCGACCGCTAGCGTTTCGACGCTGCGACCGGCCAAGCCGAATCACGGCCGGACCCGGATGGGTCCGGCCGTGGTGATCTCGCACCCCTCGGCGGCGAGCGGTATCGTCCCCGCACCACACACCGCACCGCACATTGCGGGTGAGGGAGGCTCGCTGTGAAGGACCACGCCGCCACCCTGCGCGCCATGGTCGAGCAGGGCGAACCCGAAATCGTCGTGCTGCCCGGCGTCTACGACGCGCTCTCCGCGAGGCTCGCCGGGCAAGCCGGCTTCGAGGCGCTCTTCACCAGCGGCTTCGGCTTCTCCGCCTCAGCCCTCGGCGCGCCCGACATCGGGCTGCTCACCATGTCCGAGACGCTGGAGCGCGTGCGCCACATCGTGCGCGCCATCGACGTCCCCCTCGTGGCCGATATGGACACCGGCTACGGCAATCCCCTCAACGTCATCCGCACCGTGCGTGAGTGCGTCGAGGCGGGCGTCGCGGGCATCATCCTCGAGGACCAGGAGTGGCCCAGGAAGTGCGGCCACTTCGAGAACAAGCGCGTCATCCCCGCCGAAGAGCAGGTGGCGAAGCTCCACGCCGCCGTCGAAGCGCGCGGCGAAAGCGACCTCATCATCATCGGGCGCACCGATGCGCGCGGACCGCTGGGGCTGGAAGAAGGCATCCGTCGCGGACAGCTCTACCGTGAGGCCGGCGCGGACGTCATCTTCGTCGAAGCGCCCCAGTCGCTCGATGAACTGAAGGCCATCGCCGACGCCTTCCCGCGCGGCACGCCCCTCTTCGCCAACATGATCGAGGGCGGCAAGACGCCCCTGCTGACCGCCTCCGAGCTGCGCGAGATCGGCTTCACCATGGTCGTCTATCCCCTCTCAGGCCTCTTCTCCGCGGCGAAGGCGATGGCCGACACCTTCCGCACCCTGCGCGAGACGAAGACCACCGCCTCCCGGCGCGATGCGCTCGTCGATTTCCACGAGTTCGAGGCGATCGTGGGCGCTCCCGACTGGCGCGAAGTCGAGACCCGCCACCGCGTGCGCTGATGGCTCCCGACTTCGATCCCGAAACCGAGGCCACGCTCGACCAGCTGGCGCGCTTCCTCCCCGAAGGCGACCGCGTGGCCGGCCGCGAGGCCGCCGTCTACGCCATCCTCATGACCGAAGGCGACCTCTCGCCGGGGAGCTTGACCGTGGCGGCCTGGTGCTACGAGTACGCCAGCGAGGGTATCGCCTACCACCAGTGGCCCGCGCTCGTGGCGGCGCGCAGCCTCACCCCCGAGCCCCCCGCTTCCTCCGCCTCCCGCGCCCACGAACGCGCCTTCCGCGACTCTCTCGCCCAGGGCCTCACCGACAAGGGCGAAATTCCCGGCACCTAGCGCGCGCCAGCTCAGCCCACCACTTCCAGGAGCAGACGGCAATGGTCGCTCGCGCCCCACTCAGCGGGGTTGTTGAGCGCTCGCGCCGTCACCTGTTCATGGAACCCGCGCGACGCGAAGGCGTAGTCCAGCTGGTTCTGGGCCGCCTGCGGTGACCGGCGCGTCGTGTAGTAGGTCGGCATGTCGCGCGTGTCGGGGGGAAGGCCATCGGGCGATGTTCCAGCTCACCACCGTGATGGGGCGGTGCGCCTCCGCAGGGTTGCCCTGCGTCATCGGCGGCGAGCGGCGGCCTGCTCCTGGGCGGTAGGCGGCTTGATGCCGGCGTCGCTGAACGCCTTCTCTACGGCTGCGCGGCTCACCTTGGCGCCGGGCGTGTTCGCCACCCAGTCACGACTGCTCTGCTTCGCCCCCAGCTGACCGCGGAAGTGTGGCACGACATAACGCGAGAAGAGCTCGTAGCTGTGAACCGTCTGCTCCCACGTTCCCCACTCGTGCGCCCGCGCGAGGAAGCCGCCGAAGCCGCCTGTGATGGTGAGCAGCCGCTCGATGGCGGCGATGGCGTCGTCGGGCGTGCCCACGATCAGGGCGCCGCCCTCAATGCCTTTCTCCAGCGTCGCGTCCTCGGGCGCCACCAGCCCGCCGAGCACTTCGCCGAAGTAGTCCGTCAGCTCGTGCTCGTAGCCCGCGCGCGCCTCCTCCATCGCCTGCTCACGCGTCTCCGCCAGGTAGAAGGGCACGCCCAGCCGCCATTGGTCGCGCGAGACCGTGTGCCCCGCCTCCTGCGCCGCCTCCTCGTACCACGCCCACGTACGCGAGAGCGCTTCGCCGCTGGCGTCGCTCAACCCCCCGAAGGAGACCATGTCGACGCCGTGACGCCCGGCCGCCTGCGCCCCCGCCGGCGACCCCGCCGCCGCCACCGCCACAGGCGGATGGGGATGCGTGTAGGGCGCGGTCTGCAGGCGTGCCTCGTGCAGACGGAACCAGTCCGTCTCAATCGTGACGGTCTCGCCGTGGAAGAGCCGCATGATCACGTCGAGCGACTCGTTCATCATGCGGCGCTGCTCCAGCAGGTTGATGCCGAGCATGACGGCGTCGGAGCTGAGCGCTCCCGGCCCGACGCCGAGGATGGCGCGCCCGCGCGTCATGTGGTCGAGCTGCACGAAGCGGTCGGCCACGATGAGCGGGTGCTGATAGGGCAGGCTGAGCACGCCCGAGCCCAGGCGCAGCCGCTTCGTGCGCTGCGCCGCCGCGACGATGAACAGTTCGGGCGAGGCGATCGTCTCCCACCCCGCGCTGTGATGCTCCCCGATCCACGCCTCGTCGAAGTCGAACCGCTCCAGCTGCTCCAGCAGCTCGAGGTCACGATCGAATGAGAGCGTGGGGTTCTCCTCAAGCCGGTGGAACGGCCCCAGGAAGATGCCGAATTTCATCCGTGGCGGTCGGTACACACTCATGGGGATCAGGTAGGCAGCGACTCTGAGTGCGAACTGGGTGCTGCGACAATGTCCGCTGCGATCGTTACTCCGGATGTCCTCACGGTGGAGGGAAGCTTGACGACCCGCTGGAGCAGGGCTTCGTAGCGAGCCTTCTCACAAGCCGCCTCGCGGATGAAGGCTGAGGTTGATATGCCAGCCAACTTCGCTGCTGCGCGAATGGCGCGCATTTCCTGCTTGGGGAAGCGGACGGAGTACACCGAACTGGGGTTGGGGTTCCCCTCGTGCACCTCAGCGTTCTCATAGTCCCAGTCGCTGTGCTTCTCGCTCATAGGATTCCTGCTCTTTCTGCATGTCGGCGTTCCTCTGCGTCGCTCAGCCAGGCTGAGATGGGTCGCCAGATACCAGGCTGCGCCGTCGGGCTTACGACAACGGTGATGAGTCTTCCAGTGTAACTGCGTCCCATTAGTCGATGCGTTCCACTGCCGCTGCGCTTGTTGCGAATGACGGTGTACCTCCCCTCAATGAGACTTTCGATTTCGTCGGAGTCGAAGCGCTCGGCAATTTTGTCCTCATTGCCGCTATCCCACTCGAAGCCCTCGACCTGCACGTGCGCTCCTGCCTTCTGGCAAAACGAATGTGTAGTACGGCGTCATACGGCAATGCTACACTATGGAGACTATGCAGCTCGACTACCTCATCCTCGCCGACTGGGCAGAGGTCATCAACGGCAAGATCTACCTCCAGGGGGGCGGCTGGAGCGCTATCAACGCGTACGAGCCGCTGCCCATCACGCGCAGCGTCGGCATCGCTGTTGCGCCACGGGTGGAGTGGAACGAGACCAATCAGGAGCACGCCCTTGAGGTGCGCATCCTGCGCGAGGAAGGGCAGGCCGAGCTGGCACGCATCGAAGCCCGCTTCGAGGTTGGCCGTCGCGCCGGGATCCCCCACGGCAGCTCGCAGCAGCACCCCATCGCCGCCAACCTGCCGCTTACGCTCGAACACGCGGGCGAGTACGAGGTGCGCGCTTCAATCAATGGGGTGGAGATGACCACCCTCGCCTTTCAGGTGCAGCAGCACGCCTCCTAGGCGCCGCCCTTGCCTGTCAGGCCGTACCGCGGGTAGGGGCCGAAGGCGGCGCACTCGAAGTGCGCCGACCCCACCTGATCGCCGCTCTTCAGCAGCACGAAGCTCTCCGCCAGCACGGTCGGGAACTCCACTTCGTTGCCGTCGCTGTCGATGATCTTGACCGGATGCGTGCAGTCCCAGATTTCGCCCTCTTCGTGGTACTCGCCGCGGTAGGCGCCCTGCCCGAGGCGGTCGTTGAAGCCGCCGAAGTAGCCTCCGCCCTGGCAGTACACCCAGCCCATGTCCTCGATCTCGAACTCGCGCCGTACGTCTTCCTGGTCGGTGATGGCGATGCTGCCGCCGCTGAGCCGGCTCGACCCTTCGTAGAAGGTGAGGTCGTGGGTCACCGTGGTCACGGGCACGATGCGGTCGTCGTGCAGGATCTCGCCCGTCATCGTGTTCCAGGAGCCGTCGACGTTGGCGATCGCGCCGGACCACTGCTTCCCGTCCGCGTCCTCCACGAATTCATAGAAGCCGGCGTGGTCGGGCATCGTGTAGAGCACCCAGTTGCGCAGCCCCTGCGGCCGCGTGACGACCGGCGCGGGTGAGGCGTGCATGGGCGGTCCGCCCCGGCCCCGCAGGACGCCCCACGAATGGTTGCGGAAGACGCCCGAGCGCTCCGGCGTCAGCTCGAAGCGCTTCCCTGCGACCTCGATCCAACCCTCCGCGCGACCTGGCACCTCGTACGTCATGCGTTCCATGAGCAGCCAGCCGTCGATGCGGTTGGTGCTCAGCGGCCCGTGGTACGGCTGCCCGACCGTGTGGCAGACGATGTCGCAGGCGATGCCGAACTGGTTCGGCTCCAGCACCAGACGGATCGACTTCATCGGCTCCAGCAGCTCGATGCGCAGCGGCCCGACGCGGTACTCGAAGTCGGGCCGCAGCTGCCGCGAGACACGGATGTTGTGCTGCATCCCCTCGTGCCGGATGCAGACGAAGCCATCGAGTACGTTCGTGTTCTGGTAGAGCCGCACCGTCGCGACCAGTGAGACGTTCCCGTCCATATCGCAGAGACAGATGTAGTGCCCGTCGTTCCAGTGCTTGTCCGAGGTGTGGACAGCCGCGAAGGACTCTGCGATCTGGTGGAACGGGTATTCGTCGGCCTTGGTCAGCATCCGTCTCTCCTCAGAGCGCCGTTTGGGTAGCGGGATCTGCTAGCGGCTGCGTGGCAGCTGGTTAGCGTCCCGGGATCGAGGCAGCGCCTTCGCCCGTGTAGAGCGGCATGCCGCTGTCGTTCACCTCACGCCAGTGCGTGTGGGCGAGCGTGTGCATGATGAAGACCGCCTGCTGGGCGGTCCACAGCCCCTGCGCGTCTTGCGTCTGGTTGACCGCTTCCTTCGTGATCTTCAGTCCGAAGGACGGCTTCTCCGCGATCGTGCGGGCCAGATTCTCCACGCGCTCGCTCAGCTCCTCGCGCGGGACGACTTCGTTCACCATGCCCGCCTCGTAGGCGCGCTGCGCGCTCACCCAGTCGCCTGTGTAGAGCATCTGACGGGCGAGGCGGTGGCCGAACTCCCAGGGATGGGCAAAGTACTCGACGCCAGGGATGCCCCAGCCCACGACGAGGTCGCGGAACTCAGCGTCGTCGGAGGCGATGATGATGTCGCAGACCCAGGCCAGCATGAGCCCGCCGGCGATGGTCTTGCCCTGCACCTCGGCGATCATGGGCTTGGGCAGGTTGCGCCAGCGACGGCACATCTGCAGGTAGATCTCCTCTTCACCTGCCATCGCGCCTTCGGCGCCGGGCTGGTCGAAGTTGGCCCACGTGCCCACCGGCTTGAAGTCCGCTCGTGTGGCGCCGGTGCCGCCACGCATATCGTGGCCGGAGTTGAAGTGCGGCCCTTCGCCGCTGAGGATGACGACCTTCACCTGATCGTCCTGGTTGGCATGGTCGAACGCATCGTTCAGGTCGTAGGTGAGCTGCAGGTCCTGGGCGTTACGTGCCTCAGGGCGGTTCATGCGCACGCGCACGATCTCGGGGGTCAGGTTCTCGTAGATGACAGTCTGGTACTCAGGCATGTCAGTCCTCCTCGTCGTGCCGCGAATCTTAGGGGAGTTGCGCCCTGACCGCCTGCCCACCGCCGCTCGCCCAGGCGACGCGCTCGTCGATATGCCGTTCGAGATGCCACTCGACCGGCTCGAAGCCGTTGGCGAACCAGAACGGTTCGCCGCTGTGGTTGGCCGAGAGCACGTGCAGGCTGCACCGCTCAAACCCTTGCTCCCGCGCCCACGCCATGCCGCGGTCGAGCAGCGCCCGCCCGATGCCTCCCGCCTGCGCCTCCGGGTCGACGATGCCCATGAACAGGTAGACGTTCCGCTCCCCGTTCACATAGCGCGGAGGGAAGCCCTCCCGCAGGAAGCTCGTGAGCCCGACCGGTTTGCCGTCGTGGTAGGCCACGAAGTGCGGGTTCGTGTCGTCCTCCAGCAGGGGGGTGAAGAGGTTGCGAGCCATCCCGTCGTACTCGGGCAAGACGGGCCAGAACATGAACATGGGCGAATCGAGATGGTGGACGCCGAGCGTGCGGGCGAGCTCGAGCACCACGCCCATGTCTTCGCTGCCGGCCATGCGGATGTCCACGTCCGCTGCCGCATCCGCCCCTGCCACCGGTCCCGTGCCCTCCCGCACGGCGATCGAGACGTGCCGTCCGAAGCCGAGGTGGAACCACGCCTGTTGCAGCCGCTCGTCCCCCGCGATGACGTGCACGTTGTGGTGGAAGTAGCCCGCCGCCACCCATCCCGCTGCCAGCTCGCGATAGAGCACGCGGTAGATGGCGGTGGCGTCGAAGCCGTCGGCGATGGCGTGATCGCGTGCCCCGATCGTGATCGAGCGCGCGTGTCCGAGCTGCGCCATGTAGCTGTCGGGAGGCGCTCCCGCCGAACGCTCCCCGATGAGGAAGCCTGCAAGCGTCTCCCCGTCGAGGGCAACTGCGCCTGCGGTACGCTCTTCGTCCAGCCACCGCGCCAGCCCTGTGCGCGCTTCGTCCGCATCCGCGAGCGCTTCGACGAGTACGGGGAACCGTTCGCGGTCGCGTCGGTGCGTCTCCGCCAGCAGCGCCGCCGCCGCATCGAGGTCGCCTCGCTCGAAGGGTCGTACCTGCACGCGCGCCATCGCGTCCTCCCTGCGGCGGGATGCTACGCGGCTCCCCGTTGCCGTGCGCTCCTCTACCCTGTGGGCGAAAAGGAGGTCGGTCATGGAGCTTGGACTGACAGGACGAAAAGCGGTGATCCTGGGCGCGAGCCGCGGTATCGGACGCTACACGGCGGAGGCGCTGCTGGATGAAGGCGCCCATATCGCTATCTGCGGGCGTGACGCGGAGCGCCTGGAGCACACCCGTGGAGAGCTCGCCGCCCGCGGCGGCGGGACGGTCCACGCCGCAACCGCCGACCTCGCCGATCCCGATTCGACGCAGGCCTTCGTGAGCGGCGCCATCGAGGCGATGGGCGGCCTCGACATCCTCATCCACAACGCGACCGGTACGTCCGGGCAGGACGCTGAAGGCTGGCGCAGCACCTTCGACGTCGACGTCATGGCCGCCGTCCATGCGGTCGAGACGGCGCAGCCTGCTCTGGAGGAGAGCGACGCCGCCAGCGTCATCTTCATCGGCTCGACCGCCAGCAAGCAGTGGTTCGGGCGCTGGTCTTCCTATGGCCCGCTGAAGGGCGCGATGCGCGTGCTCGCCAACGAACTCGGTCAGGCGCTCGGACGCAAGGGCATCCGCGTCAACGCGCTCTCCCCCGGCGCCACCCTCATGCCTGGCGGCAACTGGGACCGCACGCGTGAGGCCAACCCCGACTTCTACCGCAGCGTCGAGCGCAGCATCCCCTTCGGACGCCTCGGCAGCGGCGAAGAGGTCGCGCGCGTCGTCACCTTCCTCGCCAGCCCCGCGGCCAGCTGGATCAACGCCACGCATCTCATCGTTGATGGCGGGCAAGGCAAGTTCGTCGATTAGGGATGAGGGGCAGCAGTGCGGGCTGGCCGGAAGCGGTCACTGAAGGAGCTGGGGCGACGGCGTATACTCGCACGTGATGTGGTCACCGCTTGTGAGGGCGTCCGTTTTCGGAACGACGCGACCGCAGCAGGGGGCCGGTGAGCGAACGCACCGTGCATCGCGTGGGATGGATCAGCCGCCAGAAGAATCGACACCCCATGATTGTGATGGGGGGTGGCTGGCATGACTGACGCGCACGCACAGCCCGGATCCCGCGACGCCTCGCCGTCAGCAGCAGCGCTCGAGGTCGCCCGGGAACTGTTGCGGTTGCGCGCGCTGGCGCAGAAGGCGGGTCTCGCCACGGTTGCGCTCCCCCCCGAATTGCGGAGCGGCATCGCCAGCCGCAGCGAGCAGCAACTGCGCGCCGCCGCGACCGTCACCTGGGAGCAACCGTCGGATGACCTGCACCTCTTCGGGTTCGGTCGCGCCTTCGATCTGGGGTCGGCTGCAGGCGCGCCCCTCGCCTCCGCTGCTCGCGCCCTGCGCGAAGCCGCGGACGACCTGCGCGTGGGCCCGCTCGACCCGCTCGCGCGTCCACGCTTCTTCGGGGGCGCGCGCTTCGATTGCAGCGCCCCGCACCCTGAACCCGCCTGGCAGGAGTTCGGCGCCTGGCGCTTTGTCCTCCCTGAAATCATCGTCGCGCGGCAGGGGGGCGAGACGTGTGTCTCCCTGACCTTGCCGGTGCGCCCCCAACAGACGCGCGAAGAGGTGGCGACTGCGGTCGAGGCTGCAATCGCCGGCGTCGGAGCAGTGCCGCCGGTCTCGAATCCGCAGCCTCACCAGTACGAGCGCAGCGGTCCCGATGTTGATAGCTGGCGCGCTGCAGTGACGCAGGCGCTGGGCGAAATCGACGCCGGCCGCTACCGCAAGACCGTGCTCTCCCTGCGCGTGCGCTGCTCCTCGACCATGACGCACGACGTCGGCGCCACCCTCACCGCCCTGACCGAGCAGTACGAAGGCTGTTTCGTCTTCAGCTACCGCCTTGGCGCTTCGAGTTGGGTGGGTGCCAGCCCCGAACTGCTGGTGTCGCTCGAACGCGGCAAGGTCGGTGCGCTCGGGCTAGCCGGCACCTGCGCGCGTGGCAGCACCCCTGAGGAGGATGAGGAGCTCGCCAACGCCCTCATCGCGAGTGAGAAGGATCGAAGCGAGCACGACTTCGTCGTCCGCGCGGCACGCGAGTCGCTCACCCCGCTCTGCCGTGAGCTGACCATGCCCGACGCGCCCCGCGTGCTGCGGCTGCCCGGCATCCAGCATCTGCAGACGCCCATCGAGGGGCGCGCCGCTCCCGGCGTGGACGTCCTCGATGCCCTGCTGGCCATGCACCCCACGCCTGCCGTGGGTGGCTCGCCACGGGAGCCTGCGCTGGAAGCCATCGGCCGCCTCGAAGGGATGGACCGTGGCTGGTATGCCGGCCCTATCGGCTGGATCGACCGCCATGGCGAAGGGGCCTTCGCGGTCGCGCTGCGCTCGGCCCTGCTGCACGAGCGTGAGGCGTTGCTCTACGCGGGCGCCGGTATCGTCGCCGGCTCGAACCCTGATCAGGAGCTCGCCGAGGCCGAATTGAAGCTCCGCCCCCTGCTCGAAGCCCTGCGCGGGGCGTAGGGGTGATCGCCGCCGCCAACACCGCTGCCGCCCGCGCCCTTGTGCGCGGGCTCGCCCGCTGCGGGGTGCGTGATGCCTGTGTGACGCCCGGCTCACGCTCCACGCCCCTCACGATCGCGCTCGCCGAGCAGGACACGATTCGCCCCTGGCTCCACCTCGATGAGCGCTCATCCGCCTTCTTCGCCCTTGGGCTCGCCCGCGCGAGCGGCAGGCCGGTAGCGCTCGTCTGCACCTCTGGTACCGCTGCCGCCAACTTCCATCCTGCCGTCGTGGAAGCGGACCTCTCCCGCGTTCCCCTCATCGTCTGTACCGCCGATCGACCTCCGCGCCTGCGCAACGTCGGCGCGCCCCAGACCATCGATCAGGTTGGGCTCTACGGCGTCAGCGTGCGCAGCGAGCGCGACCTCCCCGCCCCCGCCGCGGAGACGGCTCCCGACACTTACGACGAGGCGGCAGCCCAGGCCGTGGCCGCGTCGCTGGGTCCCCTCCCCGGGCCCGTCCACCTCAACGTCCCCTTCGACGAGCCCCTCATCGAGCCCCCCGCCGACCACCCCGCCCCCACCGCCACCCCTGCCGGCCCTCTCCCCGCCGGCCCCGCCATCCCGCCCACCGCCGATGAGCTCGCTGCTGCAGCCGAGGCAATCAAACGCAGCAGCCGTCCGCTCATCGTGGCGGGGCCGGAGAGTGGCGGCCTGCCTGCCGACTCGCTCGTGGGGTTGGCGCGAGCGCTGGGCGCGCCCATCCTCGCGGATCCGCTCAGCGGGCTGCGCACCGGCTCGCACGACCGCACCTGCATCCTCGACGCCGCCGACGCCTATCTGCGCGACGAGCGCGCCGGTGCGCTCGCGCCCGATTGCGTGGTGCGCTTCGGCGCCGTCCCCACCTCGAAGGCGCTCAGCCAGTTCCTCGCCCGCTCCCGCAAGGCCGCGCACATCCTCTGCGACCTGCCCGGCTCCTCGCGCGACCCCTTTGCCATCACCACGCACCGCCTCACCGCCGATGCGCGCTCCGCTGCGGAGGCGCTGTGCGGAGCGGTCTCGCGCCAGCAGGACGGGGCCTGGTTCGAACAGTGGCGCTCCTGCGATGCCCGGGCGCGACAGGCGCTTGCGCAGTTCGCCACAGCGGCGTCGGAGCCGTTCGAGGGCCGCGCGGTGGTCGAGCTGCAGCGCTCCCTGCCCGCCGACGCGACCATCTTCGCGGGGAACAGCATGCCCGTGCGCGACATCGACGCCTTTCTCGTCAGCGACGCGAAGCCGCTCGACGTCGTCTCCAACCGTGGTGCAAACGGCATCGATGGGGTGGTCTCGTCGGCGCTCGGGCATGCGGCTGCCGGGCAGGGGCCCGTCGCCCTCCTCATCGGCGATGTCTCCCTCGTGCACGACCTCAACGGGCTCTGGGCGGGCGTGCGTCACGGCCTCGACCTCACCATCGCGCTGCTCAACAACGGCGGCAGCGCCATCTTCCACTACCTCCCACAAGCCTCCCACGAGCACGTCTTCGAGGAGTGGTTCGGCACGTCCAGCGACGTCGATTTCGCCGCCGCCACGCGGGCCTACGGCGCCAGCCACCACCTCGTCGGGGATTGGGGCGAGTTCGCCAGCTTGACCGCTGCCACGGGCCAGGGTGTGCGCGTGCTCGAAGTTCGTACGGACCGCGTCCGCAACCACGACCTGCACGAGGAGGCCTGGAAGCAGGCCTGTGAGGCGGTCTGGGGATGACGAGATGACTCCATGACGCGCGTCCCCCTCGATGGCGGCTCCTTCCTGAACGTCGAGCGAGCGGGCAGCGGACCACCGTTGGCGCTGCTGCACGGCTTCACCGGTTCCGCCGCTGGCTGGGGCCCGTTTGCGGAGCTGCTCTCCTCCCGCTTCACCGTGCTCTCGCTCGACATCGTCGGGCACGGCGCCTCCAGCAAGCCGCAGGCTGTCGAGCGGTACGCCATCGAACGCGCGGTGAAGGACGTGGTCGCGGCGGTGGCCGCGCTCGGCTTCCGGCGAAGCTCGTGGCTGGGCTACTCGATGGGCGGGCGGCTCGCGCTCTTCCTCGCGGCCACCATCCCCGAAGCGGTCGAGCGGCTGGTCCTCATCGGCGCGTCGCCTGGCCTCGCCGACCCGCAGGAGCGTGAGGCCCGTCGCGCGTCGGACGACGCCCTCGCGGAGCGCATCGAACGGGACGGCGTACCCGCCTTCGTCGACTACTGGGAAGCGCTCCCCCTGTTCGCCACCCAGGCGCGCCTGCCCGAGGGCATGCGTAACGCCATCCGCCGGGGACGGCTCGCCAACGAGGCGCATGGGCTCGCCAACAGCCTGCGCGGGATGGGCACTGGCGCTCAGCCCGCGCTCCACGACCAGATCGGGACGATTGAGGTGCCCACGCTCCTGCTCGCCGGTGCGCAGGACGCCAAATTCGCCGCCATCGCCGGGCAGATGGCGGCCGCCATGCCGAGCGCCCGCGTCCACCTCGTGCCGGGGGCCGGCCATGCCGCACAGATCGAGAAACCGGCATACTGCGTTCGTACGAGTACTGCCTTCCTGCAGGAAGGCGCGAGGGAGTAACACCATGGCGGTTCGCTGGGAGCCAGCAGGCGACTACGAAGACATCCTCTACGGGAAGGCCGAGGGGATAGCCCGCATCAGCATCAATCGTCCCGAAGTCCACAACGCCTTCCGCCCCGAGACGGTCTTCGAGCTGATCGACGCCTTCTCGAAGGCGCGCGAAGACCCCGAAGTGGGCGTCATCCTCTTCACCGGCGAAGGTGGCCGCGCCTTCTGTTCCGGTGGCGACCAGCGAGTACGCGGCCACGGCGGCTACGTTGGCGAAGACGATGTCGCCCGCATCAACGTCACCGATCTGCACAAGCTCATCCGCTCCATCCCCATCCCCGTGATCGCGCTGGTGGCAGGCTGGTCCATCGGCGGCGGGCATGTCCTGCACGTCATCTGCGACCTCACCATCGCCGCCGAGAATGCACGCTTCGGACAGACCGGCCCGCGCGTGGGCTCGTTCGACGGCGGCTTTGGCGCCGCCCAGCTCGCCCGGCTCGTGGGGCAGAAGAAGGCGCGCGAAATCTGGTACCTCTGCCGTCAGTACGACGCCAGCGAGGCGCTCGAGATGGGGCTCGTGAACGCGGTCGTGCCGCTTGAACAGCTAGAGGACGAAGGCGTCGCCTGGGCGCGCGAAGCGCTAAAGCACAGCCCGCTCGCCCTGCGCCTGATGAAGTCGTCCTTCAACGCCGAACTCGATGGCGTCGCGGGCATCACCGAGCTGGCCCACAACGCGACCCTGCTCTTCTACATGAGCGAAGAGGGGAAGGAAGGCCGCAACGCCTTCATCGAGAAGCGCGAGCCCGCCTATTCGGACATGAAGCAGTTCCCGCGTCGCCCGTGAACACCCGCGCCGCCAGCGCCGCCACCGTCGTGCGCGTTCGCTGGCGGCCGTGGCGCATCCCCTTCCGCGACCCGCTCACAACGGGTGCTGGCGACTTCACCGAGCGGGCGGGCGTACTCGTACAAATCGAGACCGCTGATGGCGCGACGAGCCTTGGCGAAGCCGCGCCCCTGCCCGCCACCGGCCTCGATGTCGCCGATTGTGCTGACCGTCTGGCCGAAATCGCACCATCGCTTCTCGGCAAGACGCCTGACAAGGCGTGGGCCGCCCTCCCGCCTACTGCAGGGAACCTGGCGACGGTGGATGTGGCCGTCAAGACCGCTTTCGCGGGGCTGCTCGCCCACGCCCGTGGCGAGCCGCTCGCGAACTGGCTCGCTCGGGAAGCGGGCCTCCCAGCGCCCCATCCCGCCCCTGTCCCCGCGAACGCCCTGCTGTCATCGACGACGCCTGCTGCAATCGCCCGCGAGGCGGCCGACGCGGTCGCGAGCGGCTTCGAGACCGTCAAGGTGAAGGTCGGACGCGACCATGCCCGTGACTCCGCCCTGCTCCGCGCCGTGCGCGAGGCTGTCGGTGGGGAGACGGCCATCCGCATCGACGCCAACGGTGCCTGGGGCGAGCAGGAGGCGCTGGCGGCACTGGGCGCACACGCCGCCCGCGGCGTAGCGCTCTGCGAGCAGCCGCTCGCGCCCACCGCCGACGCGCCTGAACGCCTGGCGCGCGTGCGCGCCGCCAGCACCATCCCCATCGCCGCCGACGAGTCCGTTCGCTCGCTGGAAGACTTGCGGGCGCTTCTCGCCGCGAACGCGATCGATGCGGTCGTGGTGAAGCCGCTGCGCACCGGCCTGCGTGAAGCGCTGGCAATCGTCGCTGAAGCGGTCGCGCGTGACCTCCCCTGCATCGTCACGACCACCTTCGATACGGGTGTGGGCACGGCGCTGGCGCTGCAGCTGGCGGCGCTCCTGCCCGAGCCCCGCCCCGCCTGCGGGCTCGCCACCCTTCCCCTGCTCGCAGGCGACGTCGTGAGCGGCTGTCCCGATCCTGAGGCGGGCGCCATCCCCCTTCCCTCCGGCCCTGGTCTGGGGGTCAGCATCGATTGCGACGCGCTCGACCGCTTCGCCACCGCTCCCTGGCAGGAGGCGCGCGCATGACGGCCATGCTGCCTGACTGGCTCACCCATCGCGCCCGTGTGCTGCCCCGTGTGCTCGCCATCGCACGGGGGCGACGGGGTGGGCTGAGCTACGCCGCCCTCTACGAGTACGCCGTCCGCCAGGCGCATGCGCTCGCGGCTGCGGGCGCTGGGCCGGGCGAGCGCGTGGCCGTCATCGCCGGGCCGTCGCGCGACTTCGTTATCGCGATGCACGCGACGTCGCTGGTGGGCGCCATCTTCGTTCCCCTCAACGTGCGCCTGACCGCCGGCGAGCTGGCGCGGCAGCTTGGCAACGCCGAACCCGCCGTCGTGCTCTGCGATGGCCCCCGCGAGTCGCTCGCCACCGAGGCCGCCGCCCTCGCAGGCAGCCCCGCTCCCCGCCGCCTGCTCCTCCCACCCGTGCCCGACCCGGAGACGTCCCCCCTTGTCGCTGCGCACGATGCGGAGAGCTGCCACAGCATCGTCTACACCTCTGGCACAGCGGGGAACGCCAAGGGCGTCATGCTCACCTACGGGAACTTCTGGGCGAGCGCGAGCGCTTCCGCCCTCAACCTTGGCCTCGACCCTGCCGACCGCTGGCTCGCCTGCCTGCCGCTCCACCATGTGGGGGGGCTCTCTATCCCTATCCGCAGCGCCATCTACGGCACGACGGTCCAAATCCAGCCGCAGTTCGAGCCGGAAGCGGTGAACGCCGCGTTGCGCGCCGGCGACGTGACCCTGCTCTCCGTCGTGCCCACCATGCTCCGCCGCATGCTTAACGCCGACAGCCTCCCCTACGACGGCGCCCTGCGAGCGGTGCTCGTGGGCGGCGGCCCCGTCCCGCCCGCCCTGCTCGAGCGCGCCACCGCGCGCGGCCTGCCCGTCATCCAAACCTACGGCCTCACCGAGGCCTGTAGCCAGGTGACGACGCTCGCTCCCGCCGAGGCGATGTCGCACCTCGGCTCGGCGGGACGCGCCCTGCTCTCCGCCGATCTGCGTGTCGACGCTCCCGCCGGCGAGCCTGGGGAAATCCTCATCCGCGGCCCCTCCATCACGCCCGGCTACTACCGCGATCCCGAGGCCACCGCCCGCGCCTTCTCCGGCGGCTGGCTGCAGGCGGGCGATGTCGGCGTGCTCGACACGGACGGCTTCCTGACGGTCCTCGACCGCAGCGACGACGTCATCGTCTCCGGCGGCGAGAACGTCTACCCCGCCGAAGTGGAAGCGGCCCTGCTCGCCTACCCTGGCATCGAAGCCGCCGCCGTTGTCGGCCTACCCGACGAAGAATGGGGCCAGCGCATCGTCGCCGCGGTGGTTGCGGAACTGCCGGTCGAACTCGATCGGGTCGCGCCGCTGCTGCGCAGCCGTCTCGCCGGCTACAAGATTCCCGCCGCCATCGAGCGCTTCGAGGCGCTCCCGACGACGTCCTCGGGGAAGGTGCAGCGTCGCTTCGTGCGCCAGCAGATGGCCGAACGGCTCGCTACACTCCCCCGCACTTCAGGTCCGGGTACCACCCAATCAGCGTAGCCAGAGGTTCGAGATGAACGACGACGCCCTCCGCATGCTCCTCGATCGGCAAGCCATCAGCGACACCGTGCTTCGCTACGCCACCGGCATCGATATGCGCGAGTGGGAGGCCTACCGCTCATGCTTCACCGATGAGGTCGAGATCGACTTCACCTCGTGGAGCGGGGGCGAACCGCAGACCATGCGCGCCGACGACTGGACTGCAGGCGTGCGCGCCGGGCTGAGCGGCTTCCAGGCGACCCAGCACATCAGCACCAACCACGTCATCACCTTCGCCGAGAGCGGCGACGAGGCCACCTGCGTCTCCTACATGCAGGCCCAGCACTACCTCCCCAACGACCAGGGCGACAACACCCTCACCCTCGGCGGCTACTACACGAACACGCTCGTGCGCGGCGTTGCTGACGATGGCAGCGACGACTGGCGCATCCGCCGCTGCCAGCTGACCGTCACCTGGACGACCGGCAACCGCCACATCTTCGAACTCGCCCGCGCCCGCTTCGCCGCCATGGAGGCAGGGGAAGGCCAGGGCTAGGGCTCGTCGGGCTCTTCGGGTGAGTCGGGTGAGTCGCTTCCACCAAACGTCTCCCGCCGGTGTTCCCGCAGCCACAGCAGGAAGAGCGGGACTCCCGCCGTGACCAGCACGATGGCGGTCGTGCGGTAGCTGATGAGCAGGCTCCATTCGTCCCCGATCCAGCCCAGGAGCGGCTCCACGCCTGCCACGACCAGGCTGAAGATCATGCTCTGGATGGAGAGGATGGTCGCGCGGTTGGCGCTTGGGATGCGGCGGTTCAGGTAATCCGACATCACTACAAAGCTCATGGCGAAGGCGAGCGTGGTGAGCGGATAGAACGCGAACGCGCCCACATGGTCGACGAATCCGAGTCCCAGTGCCGTCGTCAGCATCGCGATCGGCATTAGCACGAGCACTCCGCTCACGCCCAGCGTATGGACGAGGCGGTAGGCGAGCAGCGCTCCACCGATCGACAGCAGTTGCCCCGGTGTGAGGATGAATCCGAAGAAGGCGTAGCGAACATCGTGGCTGGAGAGGAACGGCTGCTGGAGGATGATCATGCTCACGCCGATGCCCGTGATGGTGGACATCATCAGGATCATCATCCGTACCGCAGGGCGTCTGAAGGCGACGCCGAAGGCCTCCTTGATGGTGGCGAGGTAGTTCTCCTCTCCCCCCTGCGCACGGGGCGGTTCCCTGAACGAGAAGGAGACGATCCAGGCGACCGCCATCAGCCCGCCACTGGCGACAACCGGAACCTCCAGACCCGCGAAGTCTGCAAGTGGCGCTCCGAGTAGTAGTCCGGCGATCGCTGCGGATGCTTGCACCGCGCGCGTTCGCCCCCACAGCTTCTGGTAGTCGTTCTCCCGGCCGCCCGCCTTGAGCGAGTCATAGACGAAGGCGGAGTCGGCGCCGGAGTAGAGCGTCCATGCCACAGCCCACACCATATAGGAGACGAGCAGGATGCCGAAGTGCGCCGCCACTCCGAACACAACCACCGCAATCGCGTTCGTCAACGCGCCGTAACTCAGCGAGACCTTCCGCCCCCAACGGTCCGCGATCGCGCCCGTTGGCACCTCCAACACGATCAGCAGAATCCAGAACGGCGCGTCCAGCAGTGTGAGTTGGGTGAGCGACAGTCCCCTCAGGTCGGTCAGGTAGACGGCCCAGATGGGAAGCCAGAGCTGGAAGTCGACGAAGAAGCGGAACAGGTAGAACTTGTTGACGTTCCCCTGCAGCGCGTGCGCCTCCTCGGCCGACACGCCGACGCCAGTCGTCGAGACTTGCATGCGCGCATCGTACGCCCGCGTCTGCTAGAGAACCGACCCCGCCACACGCCCTCGGGGCGTGCTACCGTGCCGCCATCCCTGCCACGGAGGTTCCCCATGGCGCGCTTCGTCCTTATCGGGCTCATCGAGCCCCCCAGCCCCGAAGACCAGGAACTGTTCGACGAGTGGTATCTCGGCGAGCACGTCTACGACACCGCCCTCTGCCCCAACTTCCTCAGCGGCACCGTCTACAAGCTGCGCGGCGGGCACGTCGGCATCGATATCCCCTCCGAGTACATCTGCATCTACGAAGTCGACGCGGAGAGCTACGAGGAGGCCGAGCGCGTCCTTAACGAGTGGCAGCGCGACCCGAACGCCTGGGAAGGGCGCGCCAAACACAACGAAACGCTCGCCGGCACGGACGCCATCCCCCTGAAGGTGAAGGGTTCGGGCTGGTACGAATTCGAGCGCGGCTACCACACTCGCGGCTGACGCTGCGGGAGGCTGTTCCAGCTCCGCCGGCGTCGGCTTTTCGCACCGGCTGGGACAAAAGCGCAGATTTTGTAGACAATGGAGCCATGATGATCGATTCCCGATCGCGGCAGGCTCCTTCATGAGCCGCTTGTCGCGCGCGCTCGGCTTCGGAAATGGCGGGGAGAAGCGCCCCCGTGCGACCGCCGATTCGCCCAAGGTGCGTCGCATCCGCGAGACCATGCGTTGGCGCGGCTACGACCTCAGCGAGTACACCGACGAACAGATCGCGGCTGTCAGCAGCCGCTTCCCCAACGACATCTCCGAGGACGGCGAGACGACCGAGGACGGCCGTCGCGCCCTTGCCGCTGCGCTCGAACGTGGCGACTTCGCCGCGCCGCCGCCGATGTCGCCACGTCCCATGCCGCAGGCGGAGCCCGAGGCGGCTTCGACCTCCGCCGCCGAGGCGTCGGCGCCGACCGAGCCCACGGCTGCCGCTGATTCGTCCCTGCGCGCATCCCTCGGCATGCCCACGCTCACCGAGCGGCTGGCGCATGTCTTCGGGGTGCATGCCTGGCGCGCGGTTGGGGGCGAAGACGCCTCCCAGATGCGGTGCGTGGGGTGTGGGCAGCTTCGCAACAGCCCGATTCCCTTCCGCATGCCGCCACCGACGCCGCCACCGTCGGCCGGCGCACCGCCTCCAGAGGAAGAGCCACCCTCCCGCTCCGAAACCTTCACCCCGCTCGACGCCCTCCCCGGCGTTGAGGATCGCGATCCGATGCGCGAGCGCTCCGGCGCCCCGCGTCCGCAGCAGCCTGAATCGCCGCTCCAGTTCCTGGCCGGCCTGCCCTGGTGGTCGAAGCTGCTGGGCATCTTCATCCTGATCCAGGTCATTGGCTTTATCGTCAGTCAGGTCGGGGGCAGCTAGCAGGCGCGCGCCTGACCGTGCGCCTGATGAGGGAGTGAGGGCCGCCTCATGATTCGCTACGAAGACATCCACCACATCGCGTTTGTCGCTGCCGATCTCCATCGCGGCATGGAAGAGGTCGGCGAGGTCTACGGAGTCACCTGGACCACGCCCCGCCACCTCGACCTCAATGTGCGCGATGCGAACGGCGATCGCCCCATCAAACTGTCGGTCGTCTACTCACAGCAGGGGCCGCTCTTCCTCGAAGTGCTCCAGGCGGTGCCCGATTCCGTCTGGGCCTTGACGCCCGGCTCGCAGCTGCACCACATCGGTGTGCATGTGGAAGATGTGAACGCCGAGATTGAGCGTCTCGAAGGGCTTGGCCAGGCCCTCGAGGCGGCAGGGGTGGGCCCCGACGGGCGCACCGGCAGTTGGGCCTACCTGCAGAGCCCCCAGGCCATGCGCGTCGAAATCATGGACGTCAGTGGCCGTGAAGGCACCGCCCAGTGGGCGCGCGGCGAAATCGTCTAGGCGCCGCGCCAGGCGCGCGCCTGAGCGCACCGAACCTTCGTCCGAACGCCTGAACCTGACCAGGTCGAGCCGCTATGGCTCGACCGTTACCGTCCCTGCCGAGCCATCGATGGTGACGGTCGCGCCATCGGGGATGAGCGACGTGACGCCCCGAATCTGGGCCACGGCCGGGATGCCGAATTCGCGTGCCACGGTGGCTGCGTGGCTGAGTATGCCGCCCGTCTCCACGACGACACCCGCCGCCGGGATGAAGAGCGGCGTCCACGCCGCATCGGTCACCGGCGCGATCAGGATCTCACCCGGTTCCAGCTGGGCGCTGATGGCCGCCTCGGCGCTCTCAATCACGCGCGCCTTGCCCGTCGCCGAGCCCGGGCTGATGCCCAGGCCTTCGTAGCTCGCCGAGCTGACGGCCTCCGCCGCCACCTTGGGGATGAGCTCGACGGGCCAGTCGAACATCACCGGCAGTTCGTGCTGCTCGAGGAATGCGAACTCGTCCTTGCGGCTGGCGACGCTGGCTTTCGCGGCGTCGCTCGCGAGGTCGCCTGTGGCGGCCTGCCGCAGCTCTTCGAGCCGCAGGAACCAGACATCGTCGACCTCTTCGATGATGCCCCGGTCGGCGAGCCGTCGGGCCAGCTCAATCACTGGCGGACGCTGGGTGCGGCAGGCCCGCGCCCAGTTCGCCTTGCTGCTCTCGCGACCGCGATTCAGCATCTGCGCCAGGCGCAGTGCATGGCGGTACTCATCGAGCACTTCTGCAGGCAGGCGCGACTCGATCTCGCGCTCGACGGCTTCGCGGTTGGCGGCCTGCTTGCGCTCGAGCTCGTGCGGGTCGCGGTCCGTTGAGGCGTTCAGGTCGGCCTGGATGCTGCTGAGCACGAAGTTGGGCGCCTCGTCCCACGTGCGGTACGAGGGATTAGTCTCGTTCTGACCGCGGAAGCCGAAGTCCTGCACGAAGGTCCGGTACTCGGGCGCGAAGGCTTCCCAGTCCGCGTTGGGGGGCTGGGCGATGCGGGCGTTCAGGTCGTCCGCGCTCAGCGAGGCGAACTCGCTGGCGAGCGCGGGCCGCGCTGCGATGAAGCGGCTCAGGTCCCAGATCGCCTTCGCCGGCAGCGCGCTCTCGACCTCCGTCAACCCGCTCGTGATCGTGTTCGCCCACTCCGGCGGGTGGTTGGGGATGTGCTCATCGAGGATGTTCCCGATCGCCGTTGTGTACTCACCCCCGCCGACGGAGTTGTAGTAGTGCGCCATGAAGATGCGCCCCGCCAGCGTGGTGCCTTCGTCCAGCGCCGCCAGCAGGTCGGCGTCGCTCTCCTCGCTCCAGTCGTGCGTGCGCGAATGGCGGTAGGCGTTGGTGGTGGTCTCGCGGTTCGCGTCCCGAATCTGCTCTGAAGCCTCCCACCGTTCGGTGATGCGCGCGCGTGTGGCAGCGGCGCGCTCCTCGTCCGAGGCGGCCTCGCTCTTGAGCGCGTCGCCCCCTTCGAGGAACTGCTTCAGGAAGTCGCTTCCCTCGCCCACCGAGTAGGTCGAGGTGAAGGCCATGTTGATGCCGTAGTTGATGACGAAGCGTCCCCCGATGAAGGGGAGCGTGGTCGAGATCGGCGGCTTGGGAATCTCCAGGATGTCCGTCGTGCCGAGATCCTCGGTCACGCCGAAATTCCAGACATAATCCCACTCGCGCCAGATGTCGGCGGCCAGCGGCTTGGTCACGCCCGGCAGCACCTCGGCGGCGTTGGTCGTGGTGTAGGCCCCGTGAACAGGGTCGTGCAGGCTGTCCCAGCTGCAGAGAAGTTCGTCACTCATCGGCTATCCCTCCAAGGCTCCCGTGCGCAGATATCTGGTAGCGGGCTAGTAGGCGGCCGTACCGCCATCCACCGACCAGAGCGCGCCGGTGATGCCTGCGCCCACGTCCGAGGCGAGCAGGACGGCAACCGCCCCCACTTCCTCGACCGTATTCATGCGCTTGATGGCGGACTCAGCGGAGAACTGCTCGACCATCTCGTCGTAGGTGAGCCCCATGGAGGCGGCCGCCTCCGCGCCCGTATCGAGCAGGATGTCCGTCTCGATCAGGCCCGGGCAGATGGAGTTGATGGTCACGCCAGTCGTGCCCACTTCCTGGGCGGCGCTCTTCGTGAGCCCATTGATGGCGTGCTTGGCGGCCACATAGGAGGCGATGCCCGGCTTGCCGTGCTTCCCCTCCAGCGAGGAGATATTGATGATGCGCCCGCTCTCCTGCGGGAGCATGTGTCGCAAGGCGTGCTTGATCCCCCAGAACGTGGCCGAGAGATTCCACGTAATCGTGTGGTCCCACGCCTCGTTCTCCATCTGCGCCACCGGTGCGAAGCCGGAGCTGCCGCCCGCGTTGTTCACGAGAATGTCGATCCGCCCGTAGCGCTCGACCGTCCCGTCGATAAGCCCCGTAAGGGTGGATTCCTGGGTGACGTCGCCAGCGATGAAGTGTGCCCGCTCGCCGACGTTCAGCTCTTCCAGCGCGCGCGCGCCCTTCTCCTCGCTGCGGCCGTTCATGACGACGCTCGCGCCTTCGGCGAGAAACGCCTCCGTAATGCCTCGTCCGATCCCGCGGGTGCCTCCCGTTACTGCTGCGACCTTGCCTTCCAGCTTCATCACGCTCTCCTCTGTTCCTGTTCCATGGTGATACAGCCGTCGCTCACGCCACGGCGATGGGAGAGTCTATCGACAGCAGCCCTTCCAGCGCTACTACGCCGCCCCGTCGGGACGCCCGCCCCCGTCCCGTGCCCCTCGCTCCCGCGCCCAGTGAAGCGTCCGGCTCGCGCCCACCGCCATCGTGCAGGCGAGCGCGTTGAAGAGCATGTCCCACGGATCGAAGTGGCGGTCGGGGATGAACAGCTGGACGGTCTCGTCGAGTAATCCCAGCAGCGTCGCCGCGACGATGGCCAGCAAGGCCGGTGGCAGGGCGAAGCCACGTCCCTGGCGCGACCGCTCTGCCAGCGCCTCGTAGAGAAACAGCCCGATGAGGCCGTACTCGATCAGGTGAGAGCGTTCCGCCAGCGTCATGCGGAAGAAGAGCAGCAGGTAGGCCGCCAGCACGCCTGTCGCGATGTCCACTTCCAGGCGCCCGATGCGCCCCTCGACCCCCTGCACCGCCACGGCCGCCCCCACGAGCAGGATCAGCCCGAGGAAGAAGGCCGCTTCGAGCGACTGACCCAGGACGCCCGCGATCGTGCCCGCGAGCCCGAGCGTGGAGAAGCTCGCCACCACCACGGCCCCGCTCCACAGCCAGAGGCGTCGCTCGCGATCTGAGGCAAACAGGCGCATGGCTGGCACTCTACAACCGCTCTGGCATTGGGCCGTTCGGCAGGCCTCCTTCCTCCTTGCCCCGCCCGTCGCCAATTCAGTACCGTTAGCGCTGGACGGGCGCGTGCGGCATTCGCCCTGATGCGCCCCGCTGCAGGAGGCTCCACGTGCACGATCTGGTCATCCGCAACGGCTCCATTGTCGACGGGACGGGCGAGGCTCCCTATCAGGGCGACATCGCCATCGACGACGGCAGGATTAGCGCCATCGGACGCATCGAGGCGGACGGTCGCGAGACCATCGACGCTACGGGCATGGTCGTCGCGCCAGGCTTCGTCGATATCCACACGCACTTCGACGGCCAGATCACGTGGGACCCGCTGCTCACGCCTTCCTGCTGGCACGGCGTCACGACGGTCGTGATGGGGAACTGCGGCGTCGGCTTCGCCCCCGTCGCGCCCAACCGCCACGAGTGGCTCATCGGCCTCATGGAGGGCGTCGAGGACATCCCCGGCACCGCCCTCTCCGCGGGCATGCAGTGGAACTGGGAAACCTTCCCCGAGTATCTCGACTACCTCGAGACGCTGCCCAAGGCGCTCGATGTGGGGACGCAGGTGCCCCACGGTGCCGTGCGCGCTTGGCGTCTCCACCTCCCGCACCATCGCGCACCGCGCCATCGACGGCGTGAACGTGCCCGGCACCTTCGCCGCGGAGGACGAGATGATGGCCTTCGGCGAAGCGCTCGCCGAGGCGGGCACGGGCGTCTTCGAACTCGCCCCCGCAGGCGTCACCGGCGACGACATGAACCTGCCCGACCAGGAAGTCGACTGGATGCGGCGCGTCTCCGCCGCCACCGGCCGCCCCATCACCTTCGCGCTCGTCCAGCTCGACATCGAGCCCGACCACTGGAAGCGCATGTTCGATCTCTCCGAAGAGGCGGTCGCCGAAGGCGCCGACCTCTACCCGCAGGTCACGGCGCGTGCGCCCGGCGTCCTGCTCGGCCTGCAGACGAACCATCCGTGGGTCAATGCGCCCCTGTTCCAGCAGATCAGCGGCCACTACAAGCTCGGTGAGGGCGACGCCCACCACCTGCGCCGCACCCCGCTCGATGAGATGGTGGCCGAGCTGCAGAAGCCCGAGGTGAAGGAACAGCTCATGGGCGAGCTGCCTGAAGCCCGCCAGGACATCGCCTTCATCGACCTCGCCCGCGTCTTCCCCCTGGAAGAGCCGCTCGACTACGAGCCCGCCGAGGAAGACAGCGTCGCCGCCATGGCCGAGCGCCAGGGGCGCGATGCCTACGACCTCTTCTACGACCTGATGCTCGAAGACGACGGCAAGCGCATGTTCTTCGCGCCCACGCTCAACTACACCGAGTTCAACTACGAAGTCGTGCGCAAGATGCTCACCCATCCGCGTGCAGCCCTCGGGCTCGACGACGCAGGCGCGCACTGCGGCGTTATCTGCGACGCCAGCATGCCCACCTTCATGCTCACCCACTGGGCCCGCGACCGCTCCCGCGGCGAGGGCCTCCCCATCGAGTTCGTGGTGAAGAAGATGACGAGCGACACCGCTCGCCTCTACGGCTTGCGCGACCGCGGCGTCCTGCGCCCAGGCATGAAGGGCGATGTGAACGTCATCGACCTCGAGCGCCTGCAGCTGCGCACGCCCGAACTCGCCCACGACCTGCCTGCCGACGGCCGTCGCCTCATCCAGCGGGCTGACGGCTTCGTGGCGACCATCGTGGGTGGCGAAGTCGTCATGCGTGACGGCGAGGACACCGGCGCGCGTCCCGGCAAGCTCATCCGTGGCGCGCAGGAGCTTGCCGCCAGCACCGCCTGAGCCCGGAGTGGCCCGCGAGGCCTGGCTCGACGAAATCCGCGACGCGATCGGGCTGCCCGACGCGCGCGCCCGTGAGGAGGCGCGCACACGGCAGGCGGCTTGGTCAGGCGCGCCTGACCAAGCCGCCTGGCAGTCTGGGGCGGCTCGAAGACCTCTCCCTGCAAGTCGCAGGGGTACTCGGCGCTGATCAGCCCACCCTGCGCGGCAAGGCCCTCGTGGTCGCCGCTGCGGACCACGGCGTTGTCGCCGAAGGCGTCAGCGCCTATCCCGCCGAAGTGACATCCCAGATGGTGCGTAACTTCCTTGCGGGCGGTGCCGCGATCAACGTGCTGGCGCGCCGCAGCGGCATCCGCCTGGTTGTCGTCGATGCCGGCGTCGCGACGCCCCTGCCTTCCCACCCTGACCTGCGAGAGGCGAGCGTCGCGCAAGGCACGGCCAACATGACGCACGGCCCCGCCATGATTCGTCAGCAGGCCGAGACGTGTATCCGCACAGGCATCGGCCTCGCCCGTGAGCTGGCAGCGGACGGCGTCGACCTCATCGGGACGGGTGAGATGGGCATCGGCAACACCACCGCTGCCAGCGCCATTACAGCGGTGCTCAGCGGCGTCTCCCCGCGCGAAACCACCGGACGCGGCGCCGGTCGCAGCGATGCCGAACTGGCGCACAAGGTCGCCGTTGTCGAGCGCGCCCTGGAGCGCAACCAGCCCGACCCGAACGACGGCCTCGATGTGCTCGCCAAAGTTGGCGGATTCGAGATCGGCGTGCTCGCAGGCGTCATGCTTGGCGGAGCAGCCGCGCGCCGCCTCGTCGTGCTCGATGGCTTCATCGCGGGCGCTGCTGCGCTCATCGCCCAAGCCTTGCTCCCGCCGCCACCGAGTACTTCATCGCCTTCCACCGGTCGGCTGAGGCTGGCCACCAGGTCGCGCTCACGAAGCTGGGCCTTCAGCCCCTGCTCGATCTCGGACTGCGGCTTGGCGAGGGCACCGGCGCAGCGCTCGCCATGGACCTGGTCGAAGCCGCCGCCGTCTGCCTCAGCGAGATGGCGACCTTCGACGAAGCCGCCGTCGCGGGCGCGCTCGCCGACCAGCCCACCGACGCCGGGCGCGACGCGTGACGTGGCGATGAACAGCCTGCGTCTGGCCATCGCCTTCCTGACGGTGCTACCCGTGGGACGCCCGCAGGGCGCTTCGATGGGGCCCGCGCGTGCCTGGTTCCCGCTGGTCGGCCTCGGGCTGGGTGGTGTGCTCCTGGGGCTGGATGCCGCCGCACGTGAGGGCCTGCCACCGCTCGTCGTGGGAGCGGTGCTCGTGGGAGCCCTGCTCATCCTCACCCGTGCGCTCCACACCGATGGCTTTCTCGACTGCTGTGACGGTCTCTTTGGCGCCTGGACGCCCGCTGAGCGGTTGCGAATCCTGCGGGACACCCATGTGGGCGCCTTCGCCGTCATCGGCGGGGCCGCCTTGCTCATCACCAAGTGGAGCCTGCTCGCCAGCACCCCCGACGCCGCCCGCACAGGGCTGCTGCTCCTCTTCCCCTGCCTCTCGCGCTTCGGGATGCTGGTGGCGATGGACCTCTTCCCCTACGCCCGCGCGCAGGGGCTCGGGGCCTCCTTCCAGGAGGGGCGACGCCGGTGGCAGCTCCTCGCTGGACTACTGACGGCGGTAGTCGCGAGCGGGCTCCTGCTGGGCGGTGGCGGGCTCATCCTGCTGGCTGCCGTCCTCGTCGTCGCCACCGCCCTCGGGTGGTGGATGACACGCCTGCTGGGCGGCCTCACCGGCGACGCCTACGGCGCTATCAATGAAGTCGGTGAGGTGGTGGCGCTGCTCCTCGGCATCGCGCTCATCCCGGTCCTCACGGATGCCTTCCAGGCGCCCTTCTGGTAGACCGCACAGATGCGCACCGATGGAACGGAGTGAAGCGTGACGCCCCACCTGACCCTGATCCTGGGAGGATGCCGTGCGGGCAAGAGTCGCCACGCGCAGGATCTGGCGGCGGCAGGCGGCGGGCGCGTCCTCTTCGTCGCCACCGCTGAAGCGCTCGACGAAGAGATGGCCGTCCGCATCGAAGCCCACCGCCAGAGCCGCCCCGCCGCCTGGGACACGCTGGAGGAGCCGCTCGATCTCACAGGCGCTCTCGCCCCCGTGCTCACGCGCTACGACACGATCCTGCTCGACTGTCTCACGCTCTGGACCAGCAACCTGCTGCTCACGAGCCGCGAACCCGGCGCCCGGCCCATCGACATCCCCGCCGAGGTCCGCCGCCTCTTCGAGTTGAGCCGCAGCGGGACGGCTTCCTGGATTGTCGTGAGCAACGAGGTTGGTTTGGGCACGATCCCTGATACGGAGCTGGGCCGCACCTACGCCGATGAACTGGGCGGGTGAACCAGATCGCGGCGGCCGCAGCCGACGAGGTCATCTTCATGGCGGCAGGCCTGCCCCTGACGCTCAAGGGCGGTACGCAGGCATAAGCCGCCCCCTGCTGGCCGAGGCTGGTGTGGGTGTGCCGTAAATCGTTCTGGCGCGGTATGCTTACCCTGATGAGCGAGCCGCACCTCATGGGGCGGAACCTTGCCACAGGGAGAGCCGGATGACCGAGACGATGTACCAGGACATGATCGACGCCGTTGCCGAGTGCCCGATGAACCTCGAGGAGATCGACCTCTTCGAGCCGGGCCAGCAGGAGCACTGGTTCGATTCCTACAAGATCCTCCATGAGGAATCGCCTGTCCTGCGCATCCCCGGGGAAGGCACTACCCCCGGCACCGATGGCTTCGTCATCACCAAGTACGAAGACATCGCGATGATCATTCGCGACCCGTACACCTTCCCCCAGCCCTCCTACGGTGGAGCCGGCCTCGAGGTGACGGAAGAGGACGACCACTCCGTCCTGCTCGACGCCATGGCGCGCAACACGCTCCGCCCCAACATGGAGCTGCACAAGCAGCACCGCATCCAGCTGACCGACCCGTGGGTCGGCGCCACCGGCGCCCCCCGCCACCGCCCCATGGTGACCCGCTACGTCGATGAACTGATCGACAACTGGATCGACCGCAACCCGGCCGATATCGACTTCGTCGAAGAGTTTGCCGCTCCCCTCCCGCAGATGGTCATGACCACCATCCTCGGCTTCCCCTTCGAGGACATGCCGCAGCTGCGCGTCTGGGGCCAGGCGCAGGTCCGCCGCTTCGTCTACGGCAAGGGCCACCGCAACCTCATGAGCGATCAGGAAGAGGCCGAGAACGCACGCGACCTCGGCGAATTCATGGAGTACGTCCAGGCGCAGGTCACGAAGAAGCGTCAGGACCCGCAGGACGACATGACCTCCTTCCTCACGGAAGTCGAGTACATGGGCCGCAAGCTCACCGACTCCGAGGTCGTCGGCGTCGTCTTCGGCATGCACATCGGCGGGCTGGAGACGACCCAGTACGCCATCGCCGCCGAGGCCGAGCTGCTTGCCCGCGAGCCCGAACTGTGGAACACCATCAAGGCCGACCGCTCGAAGATCCGCTTCTTCGTGGAAGAAGGCCTCCGCATCCAGGCGCCCACGCAGGGCCTCTCGACGCGCATGACCGCCCGCGACGTCGAGCTGCGCGGCGTCAACATCCCCAAGGGCTCCATCCTGCATCTCCGCTACGGGGCCGCCAACCACGACCCCGAGGAGTTCCCCTGTCCCGCCGACGTTGACCTCTCACGGGCCAACACGGGACGCCACATGACTTTCTCGCAGGGCATCCGTGTCTGCCCCGGCGCTGGCATCTCGCGCCTCGAGCAGAACATCGCCTGGGAGCGCCTCTTCGAGCGGCTCGACGGCCTCTCCTTCACGCCCGGTAAGAACGACTTCCGCCACCAGCCCGGCATCATGCTGGGGCTCTGGGACCTCAACCTGAGCTTCGAGAAGGCGAAGTAACCGGAGGAACGAGGGAGGCCGTGGCCGAACCCGAGGCGAAGGCGACGTCTGTCAGCGAACTCGCGCAGCTTGCCCGCGCCGCTGCACGCATGCGCTGGGGGCCGGAGGACACCGGCTCCGCGCCTGTCGTCCCCGGCAAGGAGAAGCGCTCCGACGACGAGGACGATCCCGATCGCCTCTCCGGCGATCAGGAGCGTGAGGTGCTCAAGGCGCTCGACCCCTTCTGGACGCGTGGCATCGTGAAGCCGGAAGAAGAGTAGGAAGAACGCCGAAGCGCACGACTCCCCGGCCGCTAGCCGTCTCCGTTTCCTTCGACCCACTCCAGTGAGAGCTCGTCGCCGAAGAACGCCGCCAGGCGCTGCGCTTCCGCCTCTGCGCCGTCCTTCACCGCAGGCGTGAGCGGAGCGAACGGCTCGATGGTGACGCTGATGCGTCCGCCCGTGCGCTCGTGCGCCCACACCCCTTCAATGCGTCCGTCGACGAGCAGGACGGGTGAAATCCAGCCCCCGCGACGGTGCACCCGCTCCTTGTGCTCTGGCGCGAGGATGGCAGGGACGTCGCGCGCCGACCCGATGACGTACGGGTCGAACGCCGGCAGCAGGCGGACGGCGCCCCGCGGCGCCGCGTTGGCGATCGCCTCAACCTGCTCCGCGATCGCCCAGTACGGCTCATCTTCGCCTTCACCTTCGATGCGAACTTCGATGGCGCTTTCGCCGAGTGCGCGGAAAGCGCGCTTCGCCTGGGCCGGGCGTCGTGGCCCCCACCAGCGCGAGTACTCCGCCGCCGTGGCCGGTCCGTAGGCGCTCAGGTAGCGTCGCGTCACCTCCGCCACCGCTTCGTCCCCCGACGGCGGCGCCGCCGTCGCAGGCGCGAGCCAGTCCTGCGGGCTGACGAAGGTGACGTTGCGCCCGCGATTCGGGCCGAAACAGATGCTCCCGCGGAAGGAGGCAGGCTTCAGGTACGCCCCCCAGCTGTCCCGCATCTTCTCTTCCAACGCGGCCACCCCCGACACTCGCCCCACCGCTTCCGCGAGCTCGTCACGCGTCAGGCCCTCGCTGCCAAGTGTCTCGCGCACGGCGTCGAGCAGCAGGTCGAGCTCTTCCCGCGTGATGGAGAAGCCTCGCAGCCACGCGCCCTTCAGGTAGTGGTCGTAGGTGTCGAGGGCGGCTTGCCAGAGTCCGTACTCCGCCGTCGGCAGCAGGTGCAGCGTGCCCCGCATCGCCCACAGCTTCACCAGGCTGCGATGCTCCCACAGTTCCGCCTCAATCTCGCCCGCGCGAAGCCCCTCGATGCGCGCCCACGCCGACATTTCCGCTGAGCTGAGCACCTGCGCGTGCAGGCCGCCGATCGCTCCGACCACGGCGTGCAGCTCGTCACGCGGGCGGCGCGACACCAGCTGTTGCTGTGCCATGCGCCACGCCAGCATGTTCGCCCAGTCGAGTGTCACTCGCTCGTCGATGGTGGCGCCCCAAACCGCGCCGGATCGAAGGGCGTCAGGTCGATGGCGCTGCTGTGTCCCTCGGTCATCAGCTCCGCGAGCGCCTCGCCGGTGGCGAGCGAGAACAGAATGCCCTTCCGCCCGTGACCGGTCGCGATGTACGCCCCGCGACGCCCTGGTGCGGCCCCGATGAGCGGCAGCCCGTCGCCCGAGACGGGCCGCAGGCAGGCGGTCTGGTTGACGACGCGCATCCCCGCGAGCCGCGACGTGTACCGCGCCAGCGTCGTGAGGATGTGGTCGCGTTCCGCGTCTGTGGGGTCGCGATCGAATCCCACTTCCTCCTCCGTCGTGCCTGCGTAGACGATGCCCGACGGACGCGTGACCACATAGTGACCGTCGAGGTCGGAGAAGCCGCCCGCAGGCGGCGTGCTCGACGGCTCGAGGTGCAGAATCTGGCCCTTCAGCGGGCTTACGGGCAGGGGCAGGTCGAGCCAGGCGGCGGCTCGCAGCGACCACGGCCCCATCGCCACCACCGTACGCTCCGCCACCACAACGCCGTCCGTCAGCTCGACGCCGGCGACATGGTTTTTCCCACCCACGAGCCCCCTCGCCCGTCCAACCCGCAGCGATGCGCCCATGCTTTGCGCCTCGTCGAGCAGCCGTCGGGTGAAGCGTGCCGGGTCGAGCTGGGCCGTCTCGTGGGCGAGCCCTCCGGCGACAGGCTGGTCGATCCACGGGAAGCGTTCCGCAACGTCATCGCGCGCGACGAAGGCGTCGTCGTCGCCCATTCGCGCTGCGCGCGCCCGAAGCGCCTGCTCTTCCGCCTCGTCGCGGGCGAGCGTGCAGGTGGTGTAGGGGGTGAAGTCGTAGCTCTGCGCGCCGTCCAGCAGCTCCGCGATCTGGCGGTGAAGGGCGAGGCTGCGGTCGAGCAGTGGCGCCGTTGTCTCGGCGGTGGCGTCGGGCGCGCTGGAGGAGAGCAGTCCTGCAGCCGTGCCGCTCGCCCCGTGCGCGACCTCCGTGCCCTCGATCACGAGCGCCTGCACATCGCGCAACGCCAGGAAGTACGCCAGCGCCGCCCCCACGACCCCGCCGCCCGCAATCGCGACCTCCACATGCTCCGTCTGCGCCATGCGGGGATTATCTACTACGGGGAGAAGGCGTTCAGGCGGTCCAGTTCGCCAGCCCGATGCCCAGCCCAACCAGCGCCGCCCCGACACCAGCCCCGGTGATGGCGATTCCTACGATCTTCCACCACTCGTTCCACAGCCCCAGGTAGCTCACATAGTGGCGGTCGATGTCGGCCTTGAATTCCAGGAGACTTCGATCGGTGTAGTCACGCGCCCGCACTTCTCCGTCCGTTGCGAACTCTCCAGCAGTCTGTTCGTTGCTCACTGCTAGCTGGCGAGCGGGTGGGTGTTCAGCCAGTCCCAAACTTCTTTGGGGCCGAAGCCGGAGTACTGGCCGTTGATGCTGAAGACGACGCCACCTTCGCCCAGCGTGGGCTGCTCGCCGTCCTTGATGGGCCTGATGCCGAGCCGGACCGCCACTTCCCGTGCGGTCTGCTCGCTATCGATCAGATAGACCGTCGGGGAAAGCCGATGACTGGTGGGATACGCCTCTTCAACCGTCTTGCTGGCGTCGTCGTCCCCCTGCTTGAGGATGACGCAGTAGATTCCTGACACGCTGCCTCACCTGTGACTGTGGCTGACACTGTCAAGCATACATAAATGGTGAACGGTGGACAGTACTAGTCCTTTGAGTACTCGCCGTAGATGGCGTCGATGAGGTCCTGATCGGTCTCGTCGAAGTCGGGTGCCATCCAGATCTGGCCCTTGAGCGCGCCGAACTCGCGGCGTCCTGTCGGCTTGCGATACGGCGTCAGCTTGAGGTACGGCTCGCCCGCTTTCGTGAGCACGACCTCCTCGCCCTGCCAGGCGAGCTCGCCCAGCGATGCCAGCTGTGACTTCGCGTCGTCCATGTCGATCTGCATCATCGACCCCTGTCCTGCCATGGTAGCCCACACAAACAAGAGAGCCGGGCTCTCGCGCCGGCTCTCCGTTGTGTGGTTGCGAAGACGCTGTGGCTACTGCGATGCGACCAGTACCGTCACAGGGCTACCCTGGTAGAACCTGCCAGTTCCGCTCAGGTTGGAGAGGTCGATGGGTGTGTTGTGGGTGGTCCAGCCCCGGCCCTCAGGTTGGGTGCTGACGAAGGTGTTGCCTGTTCGCACTGAGCGCCAGACCGTCACATCGATGTTGGCAGTCGAGCCGTCCTCCAGCTGTACTTCGATAGGGACCGCGGTGCCTTGGTAGAAGTTGCCGCTGCTGCTCAGGTTACTGAGGTCGATGACGATGTTGTGAGTCGTCCATCCATCACCGGGGGGCCGTGTGCTGACATACACATTACCTGTGCTCACCGATTCCCAGACGGTCACGTCAATCGCTACCCCGTCCCCGACTGTCAGGTTCAGGCGCTGAAGCGGAGGCGCATTGCGCTCCCAGGTCACGGTCTGTGCAGCGTAGTCGCCGCCGATGCGGAAGCGTATGACGGAATTCGCAGCTCCGCAGCCGCTCTGCGCGCCATCGGAGTTGACGATGACGGTGTAACGGGTCGCGCCGCCCTGGCGGTAGGTCCTCGAGTCGCCCACGTTGCAGTTCTGCCCGTCGATCTCCGCTACCACGCTGAGCCCCGTAGCAGCGGGCCCGTCAACCGTGTTCACGGTCCCGGTGAACGATGCCGGGATTGCTGGCTGCGCTGCCGCGCCCGTCACGACGAACAGGGAGAGCGCTGTCGCGACCCCCATCACAATCCAAAGCCTGACTCTCTTCATCCAGTTGCTCCTCGCTGCGCCACCATGCGGGTTTCGCTGCACCGCAGTGTATATGTTAACCCGCTAGCGCGGTATATCGGTTACCCCACTATCGCGACATCGAGGGCGACCGCGATAAAGATCGCGGCAAGATAGGCCAGCGAGTACGTGTAGAGCCGCATCGACGGCACCCGTTCGGGCCAGCGCCACAGCCCGAAGGCGATCCCCACGAAGCCCAGTCCGGCCACGCCTGCAATCGTCCCGTACACCCACCCCACGGTGCTCGTGAGCAGCAGCGAGAGCGTCACCGCCACGAGCACGACCGAGTAGACCAGGATCTGCCGATGCGTGACGCGCTCGCCCGCCTCGACGGGGAGCATGGGCACGCTTGCCTCGCGGTAGTCGTCGGCGAGGCGCAGGGCCAGGGCCCAGAAGTGCGGTGGCGTCCAGAAGAAGATGATGGCGAAGAGGATGACCGGCGCCCACGCCAGCTCGCCCGTCACCGCCGCCCAGCCCACCATCGGCGGGAAGGCGCCCGCCGCGCCCCCGATGACGATGTTCTGCGTGGAGCGTCGCTTCAGCCACATGGTGTAGATGAACACGTAGAAGAGGAACGCCCCGCCCGCCAGCGCCGCGGCCAGCAGGTTCGTCGTCGCCCAGAGGAAGGCGAAGGCGCCCACCTCCAGCGCGACCCCGAAGATCAGCGCGTTGCGGGGCGCGATCGCGCCCCGCACGACCGGACGCGTCTGCGTGCGCTGCATGAGCGCGTCGATGTCGCGGTCGTACCAGCAGTTGACGGCGTTGGCGCCCGCCGCCGAGACGGCGCCGCCCACGAGCGTCGCGATCACGAGCGTCGTCGAAGGCCAGCCGCCGTCCGCCGCCACCATCGCGGGGACGGTGGTGATGAGCAGCAGCAGGATGATGCGTGGCTTGGTGATGGCGAGGTAGTTGCGGATCGTGGCCGTGGCGGTCGATTCACGCAGCGCCAGCGCGAGCGACGTCATGCGGGCGCTCCCGCTTCGGAGAGCGTTTCCCGCTCGCGCGAGGCGCCCTGCGCGGAGAAGCCCAGCACGACCGCGGCTGAGAGTGCGAACCACAGCAGTGAGGCTAGCACGGTATGCGTCACGGTGAGCGCATCGGGGAAGGTGTAGAGCACGTTGAGCGCGCCCACCCCCAGCTGCGCCACGAACGCGACCGCCACCGTCATGGCCACGTGCGATCCCCAGCGCAAGGTCTTCCGCTCACGCCAGGCAGCGTTCGCCATCCAGCCCAGCGGCACGATCAGCAGGGCCGCGAGGTAGCGGTGCGCCATGTGGGTGATCTGCTGGTCGTCGGCGCCGGGCAGGATGCCGCCGTTGCAGGTGGGCCAGCCTTCGCAGGCGGTCGATCCGCCGCTTTCGCCCAGATAGCCGCCCATCCACGCCACCGCCGCGAACAACACAAGCGCGACCGCCGCCCGCTGCCCGACGCGCATCGCCGCCGCCTGCTGCGCGGTCGGCGGTTCGCCCCGCATATGGGTGAACATGCCCAGCGCCGTGGCCGCCATGGCGGTGAGGATGAGTAACGCCAGCAGCAGGTGACTCGCGACGATCTCGGGGGGCAGCTCCGTCCACACCGTGACTGCTCCCAGTGCGCCCTGGATGCCGACCAGCGGAACGGTCGCGATCGCCGGCCATAGCACGCTCGGTGTGTGGCGGAAGTGTCGCCACGCGAACACCGCCGTCGCGATCACGAGCAGGCCAACGGCAGCCGCCACGAAGCGGTGGGTCGACTCGATCAGCGCCTCCTGATCGTGGGGCGGGACGATGCCGCCGTGACAGGTGGGCCAGTCGGGGCAGCCCAGCCCCGAACCCGTCGCCCGCACGTAGACACCCACCCCG
Source organism: Tepidiformaceae bacterium (assembly GCA_965200565.1). Taxonomy (GTDB): domain Bacteria; phylum Chloroflexota; class Dehalococcoidia; order Tepidiformales; family Tepidiformaceae; genus UBA2991. The sequence continues at coordinate 220,685 of OZ241349.1, forward strand.
ATCAGGATGACCGTGGCGACGCAGGTCACGAAGGCGAGGTTGCGGGCGGTTCTCATCGCGTCAGAGGCTCGAAGCGCCGCACAGGCGCTCCGCTCCAGCGTACGGCCCACCGCAGAGAGGCGCCAGAATCGCGTAGGCTCGCCCTATGAGCGAAGACGCCATCGACGCCCCAGACACTGCTGACGCCGCTGAAGCCATCGAGACCGTCGCGGGCTGGGTGCGGCAGGCCGCCCGCGTGGTCGTGCTCACGGGCGCGGGCATCTCGACCGAGTCGGGCATTCCCGACTTCCGCGGTCCCCAGGGCGTCTGGACGAAGAATCCCGGCGCCGAGCGCACCGCCACCATCCAGCATTACATCGCCGATCGCGACCACCGCGTCCGCTCCTGGGCGAGCCGCGCGGACAGCCCCATGCGTAACGCTGTACCCAACGCGGGTCACCTCGCCCTCACCGATCTCGAGCAGAAGGGCAGGCTCGACACGCTCGTCACCCAGAACATCGACGGTCTGCACCACGACGCCGGCACCTCCCCCGATCGCATCATCGAGATTCATGGCACCGTGCGTGAGTACGCCTGCCTCGGCTGCGCCGATCGTGGCCCCATCGAAGTCGTGCTCGAATGGGTGCGGAACGGCGACGAAGACCCGCACTGCAACACCTGCGGCGACCTGATCAAGTCCGCCACCATCTCCTTCGGGCAGTCGCTCATCGCCGCCGACCTCGAGCGCGCCCAGCAGGCCGCTGCCAGCTGCGACCTCTTTCTTGCCATCGGCACGTCGCTCACGGTCTACCCCGTGGCGGCGCTGCCGGAGATCGCCATTCGCGCCGGCGCCCCGCTCGTCATCCTCAACGCGGAGGAGACGCCCTACGACACGCTCGCCGCCGCCACGCTGCGCGGGGCGCTCGGTGAGACGCTTCCCGCCATCGTCGAGCGGGTCTAGCGGTCTCGCTCCGCTACCCGCGAGTCAGGTCAGGAGCGGGGATCTGTTTGCCCCAGCGGTCCCAGTGCACGACCTCGCCGAGGGGGCGGCGGCGCGACTGCGAGAAGCGTCCCTGCGCCAGGTAGCCGAGCGGGATCAGGCACATCACGCGCGCCTCTTCAGGCAGCCCCAGCAGCTCGTTGAAGTGCGCCGACTCGGTCCACGTGAAGACGGACCCGATGTCGAAGGCGCGCGCGGCCAGCATCAGGTTCTGCACGGCCCCGTAGATGGACGAGCCCAGTCCCGCGCCCCCATGACGCGTATCCGGCCCGGCGCCCGCGTCGGGCACCACAGGCGCGACGATGACGGGCGCCTCAGCGAAGTGCTCCGCGAGGTGGATGACGCCGCGACGATTGCGCACATCGATGCCGATGTCGCCCTCGTGCACGCCGCCGCGCGTCATGCGCGCGCCGCCAAGTTGCTCGTCGCTCACCCGCTCGTAGCCGTACGCCTGCTTGAGGCGTTTCTCGTACACCTCGCCAATCGCCTGCTTGATCGCGTCATCGCGGATGACGATCCAGCCCCAGCCCTGGTTGTTGCCGCCCGTCGGCCCTCGCACCGCTGCGTCCAGAATCTCCCACAGCACCTCTTCGGAGATGGGGTCGGGCTTGAGGTAGCGCTGTGCGCGCGTCGAGTGAATCGCATCGAGCACGTCCAGTGGTTCACGCTCGGCCACACTGCTTCCTCCACTTCGGACTGATTGACTGATTGCCTGTGAGTCTACCGCTCGCAGGGCGCACGTCGTTCTCGAGGGACAAGCGTGCACCAGCAGGCGCGTATCATCTCCCACGCACCCGGAGCAGAGGTTGGTGAATGATGAAGATCGGGCTCTACGGCATCAATGCGGGACTGAATTCCAACCGCGAGACCATCCTGCGCGTCGCCCGCGCAGCGGAAGCGGCCAACTACGAGTCGCTCTGGACCGGCGAACACGTCGTCGCCATCGACCCGCAAGCCCCGCCCTCGCCCGTCGTCCCCGATACGCCCATCGTCGACACCGTGGCCACACTCGCCTTCCTGGCGGGCGCAACGGAGCGCATCCGTCTGGCCAGCGGCATCCTGCTCCTGCCCCAGCGCAATCCCGTCGTGCTTGCGAAGGAGCTCGCAGGCATCGACGTGCTCTCCGGCGGGCGGCTCATCTTTGGCGTGGGCGTCGGCTACGTGAAGAGAGAGTTCGACACGATCGGTGTGCCCTTCGAGGAGCGCGGTCCCCGTACCTCCGAGCACATCGAGGTCATCCGCACGCTGTGGACGCAGGAGACGCCCGTCTTCGATGGCCAGTTCACCTCGTTCTCCGGCATCCGTTCCGAGCCCCGCCCCCTGCAGAATCCCCACCCGTCGATCGTCATCGGTGGTTCGTCGCCGCCGGCCCTGCGCCGCACCATTACCCAGGGCAACGGCTGGTACGGCTTCATGCTCGATGCGGAAGGCGCAGCCGGCGCGGTTCAGGCGCTGGAGCGAACGGCCAGCGAGGTCGAGCGTCCGGCAAGCCTCGGCCCCCTCGAGATCACGATCACGCCCCGTGGCCGCCTCGACCGCGAAACGGTCGAGCGTTTCGCGGAAGCGGGCGTGCATCGTCTCGTGCCCATGCCTCGCGGCATCATGGTCCCCACCGACGACCCTGCCACGTTGCTCGATGAGACGCTCGCCTTCATCGAGCAGACGGCGGAAGCGCTGGGGCTGTAGGCGCGATCAGGCGTTCCCGGGAGCGGTGGTGGAAGAGGGGTGGGCTGGTCGGGGCGACTGGATTTGAACCAGCGACCTCTTGACCCCCAGTCAAGTGCGCTACCAAGCTGCGCCACGCCCCGACGCCGCCCTCGAAGCGTACACGATCCCCTTCCTGCGCTCGCGTTTCGCCCTGTGGCCAGCGCGTAGGCTTCGCCCATGCGCGTCGTGCCCGCTGATTCGCAGTCGTATCCGCTGCGCTCGTTAATCGGCGGCATCTACCTGCCGGCGCTGCTCTTCGGCATCGGCCAGTGGATGATCATCCCCACCATCCCCCAGTTCGCGGGGGAACTGGGGGCGAGCGTCTTCCTGAGCGGCCTCATCTTCGCCGCGAGGGGCGCCGGCTCCATGATCGGCGACGTCCCCTCGGGCCTGCTCACGGGACGCCTCGGCGGGCGCGTCACCATGACCGCGGGCGTCCTGCTCACGGCCGCTTCCGCCGCCGCCATGGGCTTCAGCGCGACGCCCGCCATGCTGGCCGGCCTTACCCTGCTCAACGGCATCGCCTTCGCCCTCTGGCACGTCTCCCGCCTCGCCTACATGACGGAGACCGTGCCCGTTGAGTACCGCGGGCGGGCGCTCTCGCTCGTGGGAGGCGTCACGCGCGTGGGCTTCTTCATCGGCCCCATCATCGGGGGCGCGCTGGGCAAGGCAGGTGGGCTGGAGACCGTCTTTTTCGCCCAGGCGGTGGTCGTCTGCGCGGCGGCGCTGCTCGTGATGCTGCGCCTGCCCCGTCGCCCGCGCGGGCGACGCCGGTACCCCCGAACGCGCCCATGTGAGCCTGCGCAGCGTCGTCCTGGCCGAACGCCGCAGCCTCATCGTGGCCGGCTCCGTCGCCATCACGCTCGTGCTGATTCGCCACGGTCGTCAGTTCCTCATCCCCGTCTGGGGCACCTCCATCGACCTCGACCCCTTCCAGATCGGCCTCATCTTCGGCCTCGCTTCCGCCCGTCGATATGGTCCTCTTCTATCCCGTGGGCATGGTGATGGACCGCTGGGGCAGGAAGTGGGTGATTGTCCCGAGCCTGGTCGTGCTCTCCGCGAGCCTGGTGCTGATGCCGCTCGCGGGAGGTTTCACTTCCTTCCTCTTCGTGGGGCTGCTCTCGGGCTTCGGGAACGGACTGGGAAGCGGCGCCGTGATGACGCTCGGCGCCGACCTGGCGCCATCCGACGCGGCAGGCGAGTTCCTGGGCGTCTGGCGGCTTGTCGGGGACGTGGGGGCGGTGGCCGCGCCGGCGGTGGTCGGTGGGCTTGCGGGCGTGCTGACGCTTGGCGCCGCCGCCATCTCGACGGGCGGCATAGGCCTGCTGGGCGGAGCGATCATGCTGCTGCTCGTGCGCGAGACGCTCAGCCGCTCGCGCCCCGACGGTGATGGCGCCCGCGCCTCTCCCGCCTAGCGCCAGCTCTCGATCTCGATGCCCACGGGGCAGTGGTCCGACCCGGGCGTCTCCAGCTCGATGAAGGCGCTCCGCACCGCCGGCATGAGGTCCTCGCTCACGAAGACGTAGTCGATGCGCCAGCCGATGTTCCGTTCGCGCCGCTTTCTCCACGGGTCCCAGTAGCTGTAGGCGTCCGCCTGATCGGGGTGAAGCGTGCGGAACGTATCGACGAAGCCTGCCGCCACGACACGGTCGACCCACTCGCGCTCGACGGGCAGGAAGCCCGTCTCCTTCTCGTTCGGGCGAGCCACATCGATCGTGCCGTGGGCCACGTTCAGATCGCCCATGAAGATGACGCTGCGGCCCGCCTTCCGCAGCGCCACGATGCGCTCGAGGAAGGCTTCGTAGTAGGCCAGCTTGAACTCCAGCCGCTTGAGCTTGCGTCCGGCGTTGGGGAAGTACGATGTCAGCAGCACGAACTCCCCGAAATCCGCCTCGATGACGCGGCCCTCACGCTCGAACTCGGGCTTTCCCAGCCCCAGGTGAAGGGATGCGGGGGCCTGTTTCGCCAGCAGGATGGCGCCGCTGTAGCCGGCTTCCTCGGCAGGGTGCCAGGTGGCGTCGTAGCCGCGCTCGAGCCAGGGGGGATCGGCCACCTGCTCAGGGCCCGCCTTCACCTCCTGCAAGCCTGCGATGTCGGGTGCGGTTCCGCCCAGCCACGCCTCGAACGTCCCCGAACGCAGCCCCGCGCGCAGGCCGTTCACGTTCCAGGAGCAGATACGCAGCGTCGCCATCGCTACAGCAGCTGGCGCGCAACGATGACCACCGCTGCGCTGATGCTCGCCACGACGACATACTCCGCCACCGTCGACGGCGTGAGGTCGTCGTCGATGAGGTGGTGGACGAGCGCGGTGGCGACGTAGAAGGCGATGATCATGAGCGCGCCCGTCAGCAGCGCGTCGAGCGGGAAGAAGTAGAGGACGTTGCGAAGCTCCGCGAAGGAGATGCCGATCGCGAGTGCTCCCAACAGCGGCGAGAGGCCCTGCCCACGGCTCTCGCGCAGCAGCCCGTAGGCGAGCGCCATGCTCACCAGTCCGACCGCTGCAGTGGAGGTGGGCAGGTCCAGATCGAGGTCGGAGAAGACCGTGAAGACCGTCAGTGCCGTCAGGTAGGTGATGACTGTCAACGCCAGCCGCATGGGGCCGAAGAGCGGTTGTCCCGCGGAGAGGGCGCTGCTGGCTGCATAGGTGAGTCCGCCTGTGGCCGCTCCCGCTACGAGCCCCGCCGCTACCCGCCCGTAGCCCTCGACCGTCTCGTCGATGAAGAGGCCAGCGCCCAGGACCGCCAGCAATGGCAGCAGTGCATGGCCAAGCGCGTCCACGCTGTTGCCTTGCCAGTCAGGGTGGTTGCGCACCGAGCTCTCGACCGTTGCCGCGGCGATGAGGGCCGTGAGCGCGAGGATCCAGTACTGCTCCGGCCGCACATTCAGGTACGCCGTCAGCCCCGCCATGGCGAGGGCGCCTGCGAGGATGGCGCGACCCGTCTCGCCGAGCGCCGGGCTGGGTCGTTCGGTGCTTGCCTCCGCTTCCACCTACTCCTCCGCCAGCGTGGGCTCCTCGAACCCGTAAATCTCCGCGGCGTTGCTCCACCAGAGGCGCTCACGGTCCGCTTCGGACAGCTCCAGCTGGTCGTAGATCGCCTCGAAGCGGTCGATGTGCTCGCGAATCTCGTCCATCCCGCAGTCCGACCCGAACACGAGCTTCTCGATGCCGATCTCGTGGCCGATCAGGCGCAACTCCACGGCATGCCGCTCGATCGTCTCGCCACCGCTCATGTCGAGGGAGACGTTGGGGCGCCAGCGGGCCACGGACGTCGCGTACTCGAAGTTCCCCTGGTTCCCCAGATGCGCCCCGATGATGCGCAGGTCGGGGAAGCGCTGGGCGATTGTGTCGAGGTGCTGTGGCGACATGCGCTCGGTGGAGACGTCGCGCATGGGCATGCGGCTGCGCATGGCCTGCATGCGGCGCATCATGGCGGCGGCCTTCGGGTCGCGACGCGGGTGCGTGATGGAGTAGTCGATGCCCCCGCCGATGACGCCCAGATGGAACAGCACCGGCATCCCCAGCCGTTCGGCCGCGGCGTAGGTGGGAAGGTAGTCGGGCTCGTCGTAGCGACGCGACACACCGATCAGTTTCAGGCCGCGGTAGCCCATCTCGTACAGCTCATGCACCTCATCACGCCCGATCACCTCGGGGTCGATCATGGCGACGGGGACGAACAGGTCAGGGTAGCCCTGCAGGATCTCGATACCGCGCTCGTAGCCCGGGCCGAAGCGTCCGCCCGTGAGCACGCAGCCTTTGGTGATGCCGGCGGCAGTCGCGACTTCGGCCAGCCGCTCGATCAGGGGCGCCGGGTCGTGGTCGGGATGCTCCCAGTCACGAGGAAAATGGATGTGAACGTCGAAAATCTTCATGCGTGCGCGCCCGAATCGTTTCCGAAAGTCTAGCACGCACCTCGCCCTCAGCCCCCCAGCAGTTCGAGCGCCCGTCGCATCAGGTAGGGGGTGGAGAGGGCGGTGTCTTCCCACGACTCATCGGGACGCTTGCCCGTGCGGTGCAGCATCAGGTTGAAGCCGCTGATGATGCCGAACTTGTAGGCGGCCAGCGCCCGATACCAGGCGATGTCGCCCGGATCGCTGCCGTATGCGTCCACGTATTCGCCGATGAGCTCGTCCGGCGGGGGCAGCTGGTGTCGCAGCCCGTGCTTCCACGCCGCCGCATCCGCGAACGTGATCACCCAGCCCAGGTCGTTGAGCGTCGCGCCCACGCCCCACAGCTCCCAGTCGATCACCGCCTGCAGCTGCCCGTCAAAGCTGTAGAGCACATTCGACCACTGGAAGTCGCCGTGGAAGATGCCCGCGCGCGGCTGTTGCGGCAGTCGTTCCAGCAGGCGCGTGCGCACGTCGGGCGCCAGGGCCACGAGTTCCATGTCGCCCGATCGCTCATAGAAGCGGTCCCAGCGGGTGACGTCGGGCTCCAGTTCGAGCGGGGGGCCGTCGTCGGGCACGTACTCCTGCCAGTCGAGCCGGTGCAGCGCTGCCAGCGCGCGCATGGCCTGCGCCGCGATGGGGCGCATCCGCTCCAGCGGCAGCGATTGGCCCCACTCGTTGCGCAACACGTCGCCGGGGAGCTTGTTCACGATGAAGTAGGGCGATCCGAACCAGCGCTCGTCCTCACCCGACCAGATCACCTCGGCAACGGGCACGTCCGTATCGCGCAGCGCATGCACGACGCGCGCCTGGCGCAGCACATCGGCGGTGCCGACGCGTCGCACGTTGGGGGGAGGGACGCGCAGCACGTAGGAGCGCGTTTCACCGTTGGCCGTCGCGGTGAAGCCGAAGGAAAAGCCCGCGTGTCCGGCCATCGTCTCCACGTCCGAGACGCTGGCGGCAGGGTCGTTCAGATGCTCGCGACAGAAGGGCGTGAGACGCTCGGAGAGCTCGGCAAGGTCCAAGCGAGGCCTCCCGGTGGGCCGTTCCCGTAGGCGTGATGATACGCGCCCGCTACGCGTCCATCGTGCGGGCGTGCTCCCGCACCGCTTCCCACGGCGTGCGCTGCTCGATCAGCGGGCGGTAGGAGGCGAGCTGCTGCGGCATGTTGAAGGTGAGCCCCCCAACGATGATGCCTTCCCGTTCGTAGCCGACCACGAAGGCGAGGCTCTCCAGCGAGCCATGCAACACCTCGACCGTATCGTCGGGGCGCATGTGGCCCAGCGACTGGATGCTCGCGTCGTACTGGTCAGACCAGACGTAGGGCACGCTCGCGAACGGCTTCTCCTCGCCCGGCTCCGCCAGCAGGTTGCGCGCCACCTGGCGGCTCTGGTGAATCACGTTCGTCCAGTGCTCGACCCGCATCTCCTCGTCGAAGACGGGGTTGTACCAGCGGCAGATGTCGCCGAGGGCGTAGACGCCCGTCGCGCCCTTCGCCTGCAGGGTCGCATCGCAGACGACGCCGTCCCGCAGCTCCAGCCCTGAGCCTTCAAGCCAGCCCGTCTCCGGCGCGACGCCGATGCCTACCACCACCAGGTCCGCCTCCACCGACGAGCCATCCGCCAGCAGCACGCGCTCGACGCGCTCATCGCCCTCGAAGCCGGCCACGAGCGTGTCGCAGCGCACGTCCACGCCGTGGTTGCGGTGCAGCGTGGCGCACGCTTCCCCGATCTCGCTCCCGACGGCGTTCGCGAGCGGCGCCGGCAGCGCCTCGATGAGTGTGACCTCGAGTCCCGCGCTGCGCGCCACGGCCGCCACTTCCGCCCCGATGAAGCCCGCGCCCACCACCGCCACACGCGGCCCGTCGGCAAGCGCCGCACGGATGCGCAGGGAGTCGTCGATCGTGCGGAGGGTGTGGATGCCCGCCAGTGCAGGTGTGCCAGGCAGCGTGCGCGGCGTCGCTCCGGTCGCGATCACGAGTGCGCCGAAGTCCACGTGCGCTCCGTCGCTGAGGGCGACCGTGCGCGCTTTCAGGTCAAGCGCTTCGGCGCGCGCGCCAAGCCGCAGGTCGAGCCCCAGCTTGTCGACGGTGTCGGGGGAATCGAGCAGGGTCCGTGCAGGTTCCCACTCCCCCGCGAGCACCTGCTTGGAGAGCGGCGGGCGGTCGTAGGGATAGTGCGGCTCCGCCCCGATGAGGCTGAGCGTTCCCGTGAACTTGCCCCGCCCGCGCAGCGCCTGCGCGGTGCGAAGGCCGCCCAGCGAGGCGCCCACGATGACGATGTGTTCGGGATGTGGCATCGCGCGATTCTCTGAAGCGCCCGTGACGGCGTCAACCCGCCACGGCGCGCTGCGTCAGGCTCACGCGGGCAGAACGGAGACGGCGTCGAGGTCTTCGATGGCGGTGAAGCAGCGCCGCGAGACCTCCGTCGCGAGGTCCAGATGCCGCTGCTCGTTCCCTGCCAGCCCGCCGCCCATCCCGATCGGGTAGACCGCGCACCAGAGCGTCGCCAGGCGGTAGTCCTCGAAGCAATCGTCGAACGAATAGTCGCGCACGCCGGCCGCCACGAGCGTGTCGTGGTAGCGACCCACGAGGTCGCGCTCGGTCGCGCGACGCTGCTCGACATCGAGGCTCTGGCTGGCGAAGTAGGCGAGGTCGTATGGTCCCCGCCCGCGCGCCATCAGCTGGAAGTCGATGATGGTGATGGGGTCGCCTTCCTGCTCGGGGAAGAACATGTTGTCGAGGCGGTAGTCGCCGTGCAGGACGGTGATCGGAGGGGCCGCGAAGCGCTTGAACACCCACTCCATCGACGCCCACGTGCGCTCCACCGCGGAGATGAGCGCAGGCGTCAGCAGATGCCCGAAGTTCTCCTGGTAGACGGGCCAGAATCCCTGCAGCGTTGCCGGCGCCATCGCCCAGACAGGGCCGTCCGTCTTGGGGAGCCACGCCAGATCGTCGGCGTCCGTGCGTCCCCACCAGGTCGCGTGCAGGCCCGCCAGCTGCTCCACGATCGTGTTCGCTTCGACCAGCGAAGGCGACGCCATCTGGTCGCCGATGCGTAACTTGCCCTGCAGGTCCTCGAGCACCGTCACGCCATCGCCCGCTGCGGCGTCGTACGCGGTGTAGTACGCATGCACGGTCGGCACTGCCGTCAGCGACGCTCGCAGGTCCTGGAAGAAGCGCGCCTCGGTCGCGTAGATGCCGAATTGGCGGGCAAACGCGCGGTTGGCTTCCGCCTGCGCGGCGAACTTCACGATCACCGTCCCTGGAGCGGCTGCAGGCTGCTGGTCGTAGCCCAGCACGAGCCGCAGGAGGGAGCCGAGAAAGCCGAACCCCTCACCCAACGGGCTCGCCTCAACCGATACAACCCGCTCGTCTCCCAGCACTCCGCCGGAGCGCAGTGCGGCGGTCATCCAGTCGGGGGTGAACTCCTCAGGGGTCAGGGGGATGGACAGGTCAGCCATGGGTGTCTCCAGTGGTTGCGTGGTTCAGATGCAGGTTGGGGCGTGCTGGTGGGTGTCGGGTGGTCTGGCTCAGCTCGGAAGCACGGAGACCGCGTCGAGGTCGAGGATGGTCGAGAACGACCGTCGCGAGACTTCCTCGGCCATCTGCACGGCGCGCTCGCTATTCGCCATGCCGCCGCCCATGGCGACGGGGTACATCACGCACCAGAGCGCGGCCAGCCGGTAGTCCTCGAAGCAGTCATCGAAGGAGTAATCGCGCACGCCGCCCGCCACGAGCCCGTCGTGATAGCGCTTCACCAGCGCCCGCTCCGTCTCGCGACGCTGCTCCACGTTGAGGCTCTGGCTCATGAAGTAGGCGACGTCGTAGGGGCCGCGACCGCGCGACATCAGCTGCCAGTCGATGATGGTGATGGGGTCGCCTTCCTGTTCGGGGAAGAACATGTTGTCGAGCCGGTAGTCGCCGTGCACGAGCGTCATCGGTCCGCGGCTCAGCTGCTGGCCGAGCCAGGGAAGCCCTTCCCACGTGCGCTCGATAATCTCGGCCATGCCCGGGGGCAGCATGTGCCCCTCTTCCTGCTGGTACGTCGGCCAGAGGCTCGGCAGGGTCTGCGCCGTCATGGCCCAGACGGGCCCGTCGAAGGCCGGCACCCAGGCGATGGTCTCCTCTTCTGACCACCCCCACCAGGTCGCATGCAGGTCGGCGATCTGGCTCATCAGCTGCTCCGCCTCCCGTGGCGAAGCGGACCCGAGCTGGTCGCCGATGCGGAGCTTCCCCTCGAGGTCTTCCAGCAGGATGACGCCGTTACCCGTGGCTTCATCGATATCAACATAATAGTCGTTCGGCGTCGGCATGGAGGCGACGGTCGGCTTGATTTCGCGGAAGAAGCGCGCTTCCCGCTGGTAGACCTGGTACTGCAGGGCAAGCTGGCGGTTCATCTCCACCAGCGCGGGGAACTTCGCCACCACCGTCGTGGGCGCGCCGGCGACGGGGCGGTCGTAGGTGAGCGTCAGCCGCGCCAGCGATCCGAGAAAGCCAAACCCTTCGCCCAGCGACGACGCGTCGACTGCCGTCACGCGCTCCTCTCCGAGCGTGCCGCCCGCTTGCAGGGCGGCGGTCACCCAGTCGGGAGTGAAGTCGTCGACGGACATCGGGACAGGCAGGCTGCTCATGAGGTTCCCTCCAGCGCGGAATTCTAGGGTGTGACCTCGACTCTCGGCAAAGCACGCGCTGCAAGGCGGTGATGCTTGCCTTCGCCCCGCGTACCTCGTATCCCTGTACACCACTGCGAACCGGAGGGTGGCCATGAACGGCGAAGAACTGAAGGCGAAGACGCGTGCGGGCGGGATCGTGTACGGCACGATGCTCTCCGCCGCGCGCAACCCCCGCTGGGCGACGACGGTCGCTGGCGTTGGCCTCGACTACGTCATCATCGACAGCGAGCACGCTCCTCGCGGCCGCAGCGAGATTGCCGACCTGCTCGCCGGGCTTCGCAGCGTGGATATCGTCCCCATCGTGCGCGTGCCCATCCCCGATTCGCACTACATAACGATGGCGCTCGACGCCGGCGCCCAGGGCATCCTCGCCCCCTACTGCGAGACGCCCGACGAGGTGCGTGAGGTGGTCGGTGCGACGAAGTGGCGGCCGCTTAAGGGCGAGCTCGTGCGGCGCGTCGTCGAGCAGGGCGAGTTCCCCAGCGAGGCCTCCCGCGACTACCTCCGCAACCGCAATCGCAACAGCGTCTGCATCGTCGGCATCGAGAGCGTGCCCGCCATGCAGTCACTCGAGGAGATCGTGGCGATCGACGGCGTCGATGCCATCTTCGTCGGGCCGAACGACCTCAGCATCTCGCTGGGCGTGCCCGACCAGTACGACCATCCCGAGTATGAGGCCGCCCTGCGCACCATCATCGCCACCTGCCAGGCGCGAAATGTGCCCGTGCTCATCCACCACCAGACCGCCGACCTGACGCAGAAGTGGCTGCGCGAAGGCGCTCGCTTCGTGCTCCACAGCACTGAGACGCGCGCCGTCCACAACGCCTTCCGTGAGGAGTTCGGCTCCATCCGCGCCGTCGCCGAGGAGCTGGGCGGGGGCGCGGCCGGCGACGTCGGTGAATCGGGCGAGACGATCTGAGCGCGCTCCCCGCCGCCCTGCCTGCGACGCGTATACTTTGCCCAATTCCACGGAGGGCTACTCGCCATGCCTGAGTACCAGACTGTCATCTACGAGAACCTGACCCCCGAGATCGTGCGCGTGCGCATGAACCGTCCCGAAGCACGAAACGCCCAGGACCTGCGCCTCACGCGCGACCTCAACGACGCCTTCGACCATGCAAATCAGGACAATGAGGTGAAGGTCATCATCCTGAGCGGCGAGGGCCCGCACTTCAACTCCGGCCACGACATGCGAGGCGGCACCGGCCTCGGCTTCAACGACATCCCTCCTGTCGGCACGTGGGCCAACTTCGACCTTGAAGGGGCCGAAGGCGCCATGGCCAAGGAAGAGGAGATCTACCTGCAGATGTGCCGTCGCTGGCGCAACCTGCCCAAGCCCATGATCGCCGAGGTGCAGGGCAAGACCATCGCCGGCGGGCTCATGCTGGCCTGGGTCTGCGACATCATCATCGCCTCCGACGACGCCGAGTTCCGTGACCTCGTCGTGGGCTGGGGCATCCCTGGCGTCGAGTACTTTGCCCATCCCTGGGAGTTCGGCCACCGCCTCGCCCGTCAGATGCTCTACACAGGCGACTGGGTGAGCGCGCAGCGTGCCTACGAGGCAGGCATGGTGAACGAAGTCGTCCCGCGTGAGGAGCTGAGCGAGTACGTCGAGAACCTCGCGCGAAAGATTGCGGAGAAGCCGTCCTTCGGGCTGAAGATCACGAAGGAAGCGGTCAACCAGACGCAGGACGCGCAGGGTCTGTGGACCGCCCAGCAGGCGGTCTTCATCATGCACACGCTCGCCCACACCCACTGGCGTGAAGTCAGTGGCTCCGGCATCTACGTTGGCGACGGCGCTGCTCCGAGGCCCGGAGGCGGCGCCCGCCGAGAGCCTTCGGCCGCGAACTAGCTTCGTGAAGGCCTTCCCGAAGGGCCTTTCCGAAACGCCAGAAGCACGAGCGGGCGGCCTCCAGTCGAGGCCGCCCGCTTCCTGTTCCCACGGAGGTTTGCGGTGCTCTTCGCCTTCCTCACACGCCTGAAGCTGTTGCGGACGGTCGAGAGCGTGCTTGTACGCTTCACCGGCTGGTCGCTGGTGAGCTGGCACATCAGCCGTCAGAGCGGCGTGCCCTATGTGCCCACGGCCATGCTGACGACCGTCGGTTCGCGTAGCGGCACCCTTCGCTCCGTGCCCCTCTTCTACTTCCGCGACGGCGACGACTTCGTGCTGATCGCCTCCAAAGGCGGCGCTCCCGCGCACCCGGCCTGGTATCCCAACCTGGTCGCCACTCCACAGGCGTGGGTGCGAGCGAACCGCGGTCGTATTGCCGTCACTGCCGAGGTGGTGGAGGGCGAAGAACGCGATCGTCTCTGGGCCATCGCCGCCTACCCGCCCTACGACGAGTACCAGCAACGCGCCTCACCCCGAGAGATTCCGGTCGTTCGCCTGCGCAGACGCTAGAAGCAGACGCTAGACTCTGTTTGTGGACAGCACCAAGCCCGTCCCGCCGCCACAGCCGGCGGCAGTCGCCCTTGCCTACGAGATTGCGGTCAGCGCGTACACGTCTGCCCGTGAGCAGGGGGAGAGCGTGCATCGCCGCATCGACACGCTTCTCTCTTTCATCACGACCGTGACGATCGCGGCGCCTGTAGCAGTCGAGGCGGTGCTGGAGTCGCCCAGCTTCAGCTCACCGCTGCTGATTGGCGGCATCGTGCTCTACATGGTCACCGTGGTCATGGCGCTTGTGGCCGTTCATTCGGGGCGATTCGGGGAATATCGCCTCGAGAACTCCGTGAGCAGTGGCTTCATTTCGATGAGCTGGACTTCAAATTAGAGACCATCTACTGGTCGGGAGAAAACACGGCTCAGGCGCAGAAGCTCATCAGCCGCAAGAGCCTTGCTGAGAACGTCATGGCGCTACTCTTCACCTGCGAGGCGTTGCTGCTGACGCTTTGGGTCGTGACGAACTGAGGCTCTAGCGAGGAAATCTCCAGCCGCCCTGGATCTCCCACCCGGGATCTGGATTCGGGTCGGCTGGTGGTGGCCGCTTGGGGGGCTCCTGCGCCTGCGTGTCCTTCGAGAAATCTGGTTTCGCCATGCTTCCAGCATAGCGTCATCGATGCTGGTGCGTGGTTGTGGCTACGGCCTGAGGCTCAGTCCAGCGTCCAGCCGCCACTTTTGATCTTAATCCCCGGGTTCGGAGGATGAGCAGGGTCCGGTGGCTCGGGAGATTCCGTAGACAGCTTTCTCCCAATCGTTCTCCAGAGCCTGCTCAGGAGATGTGGCCGCTTCTGCTCTTCTGCGGAGGAGTCTGCCTTTGCCATGCCTTCAGCATAGCGCCTGCTCTGACCTTGCCTGCCTCTCCCTAGCGCGGGGCGAGGCGGAGGGCGCCGTCGAGGCGGATCGTTTCGCCGTTGATCATCGGGTTCTCGATGATGGAGCAGGCCAGTTGGGCGTATTCCTCCGGCTTGCCCAGGCGCGTGGGGAAGGGCGTCACGCTGCCGAGCGCCTCGCGAGCGGCGTCGGGCAGACCCATCAGCATGGGCGTCAGGAAGAGGCCCGGCGCAATCGTGTTGTTGCGGACGCCGTCGCGCGCGAGGTCGCGTGCGATCGGAAGCGTCATGCCCACGACGCCCCCCTTCGAGGCAGAGTAGGCGGCCTGCCCAATCTGCCCCTCGAACGCTGCGACCGAAGCGGTGTTGATGATTACGCCCCGCTCGCCGTCCTCAGTGGGCTCGTTCTTGACCATCTCCGCTGCCGCGACCCGAATCGCGTTGAAGGTGCCGATGAGATTGATGTTCACCGTTCGCGTGAACGTCTCCAGGCTTGCGGGGCCCTCGCGTCCGACCGTGCGGTCGGCCGTGGCGATGCCTGCACAGTTGACGAGCAGGTGCACGCCGCCGTGGCCCGCGGCCGCGGCCGCCACCGCTTGCGTGACCGCATCATCGCTGGTCACGTCGGCCTCGGTGAAGATGCCGCCCAGGCTGGCGGCAACGTCGGCGCCGTTCGAGCTTCCCAGATCAAGGATCGCAACCTTCGCGCCGCGTGCGGCCAGCTCCCGTGCGGTTGCCTCGCCGAGGCCTGAGCCTCCGCCTGTCACGATCGCGCTCAATCCGTTGATGTCCATCGTTCTTCTCCGAAGCCGTAGCCGTCGTGTTGCTGGGAGCGTTCTACCATGTACGCCGCTGGCGGGCGATTCCGCCGCCTGCGTGCGGGCGTACACTGCGCGTGACTCGCGACCCCGCGCGTCACGCGCAGGAGGTGGAAATGGCTCCCGATTCCAGGCCCCAAGACGATGAGGGCGCGTCCTGGTCTGACGCCGTCGACGAGATTGCGACGCGCCGCGAACTGGCGGCCCGCATGGGCGGCGAGGAGCGTGTCGCCCGCCAGCGCGCCCAGGGCAAGCTCACCATCCGCGAGCGCATCGACTCCTTCCTCGATCAGGACTCGTTCTTCGAAATCGGGGGCATGGCGGGAACCGGCGAGTACGACGCCGAGGGCCGTCTGACGGACTTCATCCCTTCTGGTTACGTGCTTGGGCTGGGGACCGTCGATGGGCGCCAGGTCTGCGTCGGGGGCGAAGACTTCACCGTGCGGGGCGGCTCGGGCGGTGGGGGAAGGGTCCCGGGCGCTGGTTGCAGCCAGCCGCACTGCAGCGCCGCATCCCGCTCATCCAGTTCGCCGATGGCGCTGGCGCTTCCGCCCGCAGCTACGACGCCGCCGGCCGTATGAGCCTCCCCGACGGCCATCAGTGGGCGCGCGACGCCGACCTCCTCTCCAAGGTGCCGGTCTGTTCCGCCATCGTGGGACCTTCCGCCGGACACGTGGCGGGGCGCGCGATCCTGTCGCACTTCAGCGTCATGGTGCGGGGCCAGGGTCAGGTGTTCGCGGCGGGCCCGCCCGTCGTCAAGCGCGCAATCGGGGAAGACCTCACGAAGGAGGAGTTGGGTGGCGTTGGCGTGCATGTACGCACGAGCGGGGTGGTCGACAACGAAGCGGACGACGAAGCCGACGCCTTCCGCCAGATTCGGACGTTCCTCAGCTACCTGCCTCCCAACGTCTGGGAGATGCCGCCCCGCCGCGCTCCCGCCGACCCCGTGGAGCGGCGTGACGAGCGCCTGCTCTCCATCGTCCCCCGCGACCGTACCCGTTGGTACGACATGCGCGAGCTCATCAGCTGCTCGTGGACGACGGCGACTTCTTCGAGATGCGCCCTCGTTCGGACGCAGCCTTATCACAGGCTTCGCCCGCTTCGATGGCTACCCCGTCGGCGTCATCGCCAACGACCCCAAGGTCTACGCCGGCGCGATGACGGCTGACTCCGCCGACAAGCAGACCCACTTCGTCGACCTCTGCAACACCTTCAGCATCCCCATCGTGCTGCTCGTGGACGTGCCCGGCTTCATGATCGGGTCGCGCTCC
This sequence comes from Tepidiformaceae bacterium, assembly GCA_965200565.1. Taxonomy (GTDB): domain Bacteria; phylum Chloroflexota; class Dehalococcoidia; order Tepidiformales; family Tepidiformaceae; genus UBA2991. Next base: position 237,292 of record OZ241349.1, read on the forward strand.
GAGCGCGAGGGCGTGATGCGGGCGGGGATGCGCGCGGTGGTCGCGGGCTCGAGCGCGACCATCCCCTCGGTCGCCATCCAGATACGGAAGTCGTACGGCATGGCGGGGGATGCGGCTGCCTGCCTCGGCGGCCCCGACGCCCTCAAGATGCGCTTCGGGTGGCCTTCGGGTGAATGGGGCTCTATGCCCATCGAGGGCGGCGTCGCGGCCGCCTACCGCCGCGAAATCGAGAACGCGCCCGATCCCGAAGCCCACCGTGCAGCCATCGAGCAGCGCCTGCAGGCCGGCCGCTCGCCCTTCCGCGTGGCAGAAGCGTTCGAGATCCTCGACATCATCGACCCGCGCGAGACGCGCTCCGTCATCAGTCGCTTCATCGCAAGCGCGCAGGAGACGCTGCGACGCAACCTGGGGCCCAAGGGCCCCGTCCGTCCCTGAGGGGAGCGTTCGGTGGCGGATGGCGTCACGGTCGTCGAGCTGGGGGAAGGCGTCGCCTCGGCCTGGTGCGGACGGCTCCTCGCGGGAGCGGGCGCCTCGGTCGTGTGCTGCGAGCCTGAGGGCGGGAGCGCGCTTCGCTCCGCTGCCCCGCTGCTGCCCACGGGACGTTCCGCCTTCTTCGAGTACCTGGCCATGTACAAGCGCTCCGCCGTCCTCGACGATGATGCGCTTGACCGCCTTGTCGCATCCGCCGATGTCGTCATCGATGAAGTCGACGTCGATGCCGGCCAGACGCCTGCCCTGGTGGCCGCTCGCATGGAGCGTCTGCGCCGCCTGAACCCGTCGCTCGTGGCGGTCGTCTGCGGCCCCTTCGGGCTGGACAGCCCCTACGCAGAGCGTCGCTCTTCACCGCTGGTCGATTGGGCGATGAGCGGCTACGCGGCGATCTCCGGCGAGCCCGACCGCGCCCCGCTGCAGGGCGGCGGCCCCTGGTGCGCCTACGTGAACGGCCTCACCGCCGCCGTCGGCGCGATGGCAGCCCTGCGTACGGCTGAAGCGACGGGCCAGGGGCAGATCGTCGATGTCGCGGCCATGGACGCGATGAACGCGCTTCATCAGTGGACCATCGTGCTGGCAACCCACCAGGGCGTGCGCAAGCGCCGCTCGGGCAACCGCCACGCCGAGTCGTTTCACCCGCTCGGAATTCTTCCCTGCGGAGACGGCGCCGTCTGCATCGCCGTCTCCAGCCCGGCCCAGTGGGAAGGCTTCTGCCTCGCCCTGGAGATGCCCGAACTCCTCGCCGATGAACGCTTCGTGACAGGCGGCGACCGCTTCGATCGGGCGGATGAACTGGACGCCATCATCCTGCCCTGGCTGCTGCAGCGCTCGCAGCAGGAGATCGTCGAACGGCTGCAGAGCCACAACGTTTCCGCCAGTCCAGTGCTCGACGTACACCGCGTGCTCGCTGATGAGCAGCTCGCCAGCCGCAACTTCTGGCAGCCGCTCCCGCATCTCGGCGAGGGCGTGGTCGCACCGTCGGTGCCGGTGCGCGGCGTCGTCGCGCCTGGCGGGTGCGCTCGTGCGCCTGAACCGGGCGAAGACACCGTCAGCGTCCTCTCGGAGCTGCCTGCTGCTGCCGCTTCCGCCCCTGCCAGCGCCTCGACGCCCGCTCCATCCCTTCCGCTTGCAGGCGTGCGCGTGGTCGAACTCTCGATCGCGTGGGCAGGGCCGCTGGCCGCCCGCTTCTGCGCCGATCTCGGCGCCGACGTCATCCGCGTCGAGCATCGGGGTGCGCGGGGAACGGGCCTCGGGCCCGATGGCGCACCGATGCGCGCCCCCGAGGGGTGGCAGTGGGGTGAACTGCCACCTCCCGCCTTCCGTGCCGGCATCTTCCCCGACGCCGACCCGGGCGAGCGCCCCTGGAACCGCAACGGTCCCTTCAACAAGATGCAGCGCAACAAGCGCGCCCTCTGCCTCGACCTGAAGGATGCGCGTGGGCGCGATGCCTTCCGCCGTCTGCTCGCGCAGGCCGACGTGCTGCTCGACAACTACCGCCCCCGCGCCCTCGACCGGCTGGGCTTCGACTTCGAGACCGTCGCCGCCATCAACCCCCGCATCGTGCGCGTCTCCATGTCGGGCTACGGCGCGACCGGGCCGTACCGCGAGCGTGGCTCGTGGGGGCCGATTCTGGAGGCGCACTCCGGTCTCGCCGCGGCCACTGGCTACGCGGATGGCGGCCCCATGAAGCTTGGCGCAGCCTTCCCCGACGGCATCGGCGGGCTCACGGGCGCCTTCGCCATCCTCGATGCGCTGCGTGAGCGCGACCGCACTGGCGACGCGGTCTACGTCAATCTCTCGCAGCTCGAGTCGTATCTCTCCATCGGTGGTGAGCTGGCGCTGACCGCCTCGGCCACAGGCCAGCCGCCAGACCGCCGCGGCAACCGCTCGCTCGCGTGTGCGCCCCAAGGCCTCTACCCCTGTCGCGGCGACGACGCCTGGGTTGCCGTGACCGTGCAGTCTGGGCGTGCCTGGGAGGCGTTGGTGGCGCTCATCGACAGCCCTGCGCTGCGCGACCCGGCCCTGCGGTCCGTCGCTGAGCGGCGACGCCGCCACGACGCGCTCGACGCCGCCATTGCCGACTGGACACGGGAGCAGGATGCGCATGAGGCGGCTGCGATTCTGCAGGAGGCGGGCGTCGCTGCCGGTCCGGTGCTCTCGAATCTCGACCTGGTGACCGATCCCCACCTGCGCGCGCGTGAGCAGATCGTCCCCATCGACCACCCCGACGTGGGGCGACGCGAGTTCCCCGGCTTCCCCATCCGCTTCTCCTCCACACCCGTCGAGCGCTTTGAGGGTGCGCCCACGCTCGGGCAGCACAACGAACCGATCCTGCGGGACCTGCTCGGCTACAGCGCTGCGGAGTACGCCGCGCTCGTGGACGCTGGCGTGGTCGCGCATACACCCGCGCCATGACGCCGCCCTGCGACATCTGTGAGAAGAATCACAAGGTGCTAGGCTGGAGCGGAGACGCTTGATGCTCGCCCCGCTCCGCCTTGCTGATCGCTCCGTCTTCCTCCTCTTCCTCGTGGGCCTTGCTGTGAGCATCGCTGCGACGGTGGCGCTGCGGACGAGCGAGGGTGGAGGTGCGGGCTGGGTGTGGGTGTGCACGTGGGCCGTCGTGCCGCCCCCGGAGTTCCCCCAGGCGCTCTTTACCTTCGTCATCGAACCCATCCCCATCTTCCTCATCGGCCTGGCCGCGGTCTGGTATCTGCGCACGCGTCAGCGTGCCCAGGCGTCGCATCGCCGCACGCTCGTCTCGCGCGGCCGAGCCGCAGCCCTGCTCGCCGGGCTCGGCCTCGTGCTCTTCACCGTCTTCGGGCCGATCGCGGCCTACGATGGCACGTTCCTGATGCTGCACATGGTGCAGCACTTCATCCTCATCACGATCGCGCCGCCGCTCATCCTGCTGGGCGCGCCCATGACGCTGTGGCTCATCGCTTCAGGCAAGGAGCGCCGCCGCCGCCTCATCTATCCCTTCCTCCATTCGGCGCCTTTCCGCGCCTTCACCCATCCCCTCGTGGGGCTCTTCCTGTTCGCCGCCGTCCCCCTGCTCTGGTACGTCACCCCCGCCTTCGAGGCGAGCCTGGGGAACACACCGCTGCACTTCGTCGGCTACGCCATCTTCCTGCTCGCCGGGATCCACTACTGGTGGCCGATCATTGGCGGCAATCCCACCCGCTGGAACCTCTCCTACCCCATCCGTCTGGTCTACCTGCTCGCGCTGGTCCCCATCCACGCCTTTCTCGGCCTGATCTTCTACGAGCCCGACAACGTCATCTACGAACAGCTCGCAGCCATCCCGCGGGGCTGGGGGCCAGACGCCCTGCTCGACCAGCAGATCGCGGGTGCGATCATGTTTCTCGGCGGCGAGGCGCTCGGCCTGATCGCGATCCTGGTCGTCGCCTGGCAGTGGTCCCGGCACGAAGAGCGCGTCGGTCGACGGCTCGACGCCGCTGACGAGAGCAACGAGTGGCGTCCGGTAGCGTATCGGCGGTAGGGCCAGTACGGTGAATTTCGTGAAGAGACGAACGGTCGCGCGTGCGGGACTGCTGGCAGGCGCCGCACTGGTGATGGCACTGCTCGTCGCCTGTGGCGACGGCAACGGCGATTCCGGCTCCCCCGACGCAACCCCGACCGCTGCCATCGAGATCGAGGGCGTGGAAGAGGTCGTCTACCGTGGCGCGCGCGTCACCCCGCCCCTGCCCAAGCCTGACCTGGTCCTGACCGATACGAGTGGTGAGCCCTTCGACATCCTCCCCGAAACCGAGGGCTATCTCACCCTGCTTTACCTCGGCTACACCCACTGCCCCGACTTCTGCCCCACCCATTTGTTCGAGGTCTCCAAGGCGCTGGAGATGATGGACCCCGCGGTCGTCGAGCGCATCCGTGTGGTCTTCATCACCACCGACCCCGAGCGTGACGACGCGGCCGCCATCAGGCGCTGGCTTGACATCTTCGATGAGCGCTTCATCGGTCTCACCATCGACCCTGAGACACTCTCAACCCTGGTCACCTCCCTCGGCATGCCCCCGATCGAGAAGTACAACATCGACGAAAACGGATACGAAGTCAGTCACGCCACCTATCTCATCGCATACACGGGTGACAACCTCGGCCATATCGTCTACCCCTTCCTGATGGGCGGTGGGCTGATCGACATCATGGCCCACGACCTCCCCCTGCTCGCGGAGAACGGGTGGCAAGAGCCTTCGTGACCGCAGCGGTCCCCCGCCTGCGCGCCACTTCCCTCGTGGTGCTTGCAGTCTTGGTTGGCGTCGCCCTCGTCGCTTGCGGCGGTGGGGATGAAGAGGACGCCTCTGGCGAGGGCGCACTCAAAATCAGCAACCCCCGCGCGCGCTTCACCACCACCGACCGCGGAGCTGTCTACTTCGATATCACCAACACGGGCGATGCCGACGTGCTGCTCACCGCCTCCGCCGCCATCGCCGACGACGCACAGGTGCACGAGATCGTGACCGAGGGCGCCAGCGCGCGCATGCAGGAGGTCGGGGCCGGCATCCCTATCGAGGCGGGAGGAAGCGTGCGCCTGCAGCCTGGCGGCTACCACGTCATGCTGCTGGGCGTCGACGAGATTCCCGCCGTGGGCGCGACCTTCACCGTCGTGCTCGAGTTCGAGCGGGCCGGCCGCATGACCGTCACCGTTCCTGTTGAAGCCTTCGGCGCCGAAGACGAGGCTGAAGGCGATCATGAGCACGACCACGACGACGATGAAGAAGCAGACCACGACCACGAGTAGGCAGGCGCGCGCGTAGACTCCCGCCATCGCAACAACCATCGCAATGACGGAGGCTCCCCATGCAGATCGGCGCCATCTTCCCCCAGACCGAGATCGGTTCAGACCCGGCCGTCGTCCGCGACTTCGCGCAGACGGCTGAGGGGCTCGGCTACTCCCACATCCTCGCCTACGACCACGTGCTCGGCGCCCTGCCCGACCGCGAACCGAAGCTGTGGGGCCCCTACACCCACGAGTCCGCCTTCCACGAGCCCTTCGTGCTCTTCGGCTACCTCGCCGCTGTGACCGAGCACGTCGAGCTGGTCACGGGCGTCATCATCCTGCCCCAGCGCCAGACGGTGCTCGTCGCCAAGCAGGCGGCGGAGGTCGATATCCTCTCCGGTGGCAGGCTGCGGCTCGGCATCGGCACCGGCTGGAACTACGTCGAGTACGACTCGCTCAACGAGCAGTTCAGCAACCGCGGCCGTCGCCAGGAGGAGCAGGTCGAGGTGCTGCGCCGCCTCTGGGACGAGCCCATCGTCGACTTCGAGGGCAACTGGCACCACATCGACCGCGCCGGCCTCAACCCCATGCCCGGACGCCGCATCCCCATCTGGTTCGGTGGCTTCAGTGACCCCGCCTTTGAGCGAGCCGCCCGCATCGGGGACGGCTTCATCTTCGGTGGTGGCTCCACGGACGCCGTCGCGAGCCTCGACAAGATTCGCGCCAACCTCGAGCGCGAGGGTCGCGACCCCGCCGACTTCGGCATCGAGGCGATGGTGAACTACGGCGATGGCCCCGATCAGTGGGCCGGCGAGGTCGAGCGCTGGCGTGCCGCCGGCGCGGACTACGTCTCCATGCGCACGATGAACGCAGGCCTCGAGGGTCCCCGCGCGCACATCGAGGCGCTCGAGCGCTACTGGCGCGAGGTGAACTAGCCGCCTTGGCGCCTTGATCGCTTTGGTTAGCCCTGGTCAGCCCTCAATGCGCGATCCCAGCGCAGCAGCCCGGCGATCGACTTCGCGTCGATGATGCGCCCCGCATCGATGGCCGCCAGCGCTTCCTCGTGCGTGAGCGCCATGATCTCGATGTCCTCATCCTCGTCGCCGGGTAGGGCGTCGGGCGTGAGCTCGGTGCAGAGAAACAGGTGGATGTACTCCGTGGCGTAGCTGGGGGCGATCCAGAAGCCGCCCAGTGGCTCGACGCGCCCGGCGCGCATGCCCACCTCTTCCCGTAGCTCCCGCGCCGCCGTTTCTGCCGGATTCTCTCCCGCTTCCAGCGTCCCCGCGGGAATCTCCAGCAGGCGCGCGCGCGGTCCGTGGCGGTATTGCTCGACGAGCAGCAGCCTGCCCTCGCCATCGATGGGGATCATGCAGACCGCCCCCGGGTGGTAGACCATCTCGCGCTGGAAGGTGTGCCCGTCGGCGGTCTGCAGGGTGTCCAGGCGCAGGGTGAAGAGGCGTCCCTCGAAGGCGATGTCGCTGCCGGTGAGATCAGGGTGTTGGGTCATGTCACCTCTCGTTGTACGTCAGGGTAGCCCCATTGTGGGTGCGAGCGTGCTCACGGATGGCATCCCGTTGTGCGCTTCGTCTACTGGAATTCGTGCCCACAGCGCCATAGGCTTCCGCTGAGCCCCCTTCACGAAAGGAGCCCCATGACTATCGTCTATCGAGGTCTCGCTGTTGCCCTCCTGCTGATTGGTCTTGCCACCGGCGCGTATTTCGTCGTGTTCCCCCTCTATGAGGGGCAGGGCAACGCCGCTGACGCGTATGAAATCTGGGACTGGCTGAACTACCTCATGGCGGCCGCCACGCTCGTCATGGTCGTGATCGCCTGGATCGAGAAGCACACGCTCGTCGAAGGGCCCGGCACGTGGGGTCGTCTCGTCGTCCACACCCGCTTCTACTTTGCGGTCGCCCTCGTGCTGGCCTTCTTCAACAACTGGTTCGCCCTCCGCTGGGGCGCCTCGCCGCCCATCAGCGTGATGTGGGTGTTCATCGATATCGCCACCCCCGTGCTCGCGACCGAGATGGCCATCACCCTCTGGCGCGAGTCCAACCTGCTCGCCCGCCTTGGATTCTTCGTCCCGGCTGAGGACGTCGCTGAGACTGACGAGGCCTAGCCACCATGACGCTCGTCTACCGTGCAATCGCAGCCGTCCTCCTGCTGGTTGGGGTGGCCCTCGCCGCCTATCTGCTGGTGTACCCCATCTACCAGGGCCAGGGGAGCGCTGCAGGCGCGGACGACGTCTGGGATGTGCTCAACGTCTTCATCGCGGTTGTCACCATCGTCATGCTGGCCATCGCCTGGGTGGAGAAGCACACGCTGGTCGATGGCGAGGGCACATGGGGCCGCCTCGTGGTGCACGTTCGCTTCTACTTCGCCATCGCGCTGCTGCTCGCCTTCTTCAACAACTGGTGCGCGCAGCTGTGGGGCGTCGATCCGCCGAGTGGGCTCATCTGGGTGCTCATCGATATCGGCGTCCCCATCCTCGCTACCGAGATGGGTATCAACCTCTGGCGAGAATCCAACCTGCTCGCGCGCATCGGCCTGTTCATCCCCGCCGATGACGACGACAGCAGCGGTGCCGATGACGCTGAGGACGAAGGCGACGCCTAGTCACACCCGCAAGAGAGAACTGCCATGCCTCCGAAGCTCCTGAACCTTGTCCGCTGGGCGGTGGCCGGCTATCTCCTGCTGATAGCCGTCGCCACGGTCGTCCACCTCATCATCACGCCCTTCTACCAGCCCGATCACGACCCCGACTTCACCTGGTGGAAGGCGTTCGACCCCTTCATGGTGGCCGGCGCCCTGCTGGTGGTGATCACCGCCTACCTCTGGAAGCGCGCCTACAAGGCCAGCGGCGACGACGACCTGATCACCGACCTCAAGCTGACCGTGCTTTTCTACGTCGGCGGGGCGAACGCGATCATCCTCGTCTGGTCGTGGCTCATGATTACCTGGGGCGATCCGAACCAGACGCAGGCCACGCTCTGGCTACTCGTCGATTCGGTGGGCCCCATGCTGGCGCTGGCGGCAGGACGCCGCCTCTGGCGTGAGGCACGCGCCGCCAACGCCTGAGAGCGCTGCAGCGTGACGGGTGACGGTCGCAGGGCTGCCTAGTCGAGGTAGTCCTTCAGCTTGCGGCTGCGGCTGGGGTGCCGAAGCTTGCGCAGCGCCTTCGCCTCGATCTGGCGGATGCGCTCGCGTGTCACGCTGAACTCCCGCCCGACCTCTTCCAGCGTGCGGCTGCGGCCGTCCTCCAGCCCGAAGCGGAGCTGCAGCACGCGGCGCTCGCGGCTGGTGAGCGTGGCCAGCACGTCCTCCACCTGCTCGCGTAGCAGCTGCTGGCTGGCGGCGTCGGCGGGCGCCAGGGCGCGTTCATCCTGGATGAAGTCGCCCAGGTGGCTGTCCTCTTCCTCGCCGATCGGCGTCTCCAGCGAGACGGGCTCCTGCGAGACCTTCTGGATCTCGCGGATGCGTTCCGGCGAGAACTGGTGGGCCGAGTCCTGGCGGGAGCTTTCGAACATCCCTCGCGCGATCTCTTCGCTGGTCGGCTCGCGGCCGTACTCCTGCACCAGCCGACGGCTCACGCGCACGAGCTTGTTGATGGTCTCGACCATGTGCACCGGGATGCGGATGGTGCGCGCCTGGTCGGCGATGGCGCGCGTAATCGCCTGGCGAATCCACCAGGTGGCGTAGGTCGAGAACTTGTAGCCCTTGCGGTAGTCGAACTTCTCCACCGCGCGGATGAGGCCGATGTTCCCCTCCTGGATGAGGTCCAGCAGCGACATGCCCCGCCCGATGTACTTCTTCGCGACCGAGACCACGAGCCGCAGGTTCGCCTCGGTCAGGCGGCGCTCGGCCTTGTCGCCGTTGTGCTTGATCGTGTCGAAGTGGTACCGCAGCCGGTCCTCGAGGGCGGTGATGCGCTCGATCAGCCCCTCTGCCGGCGGGATGAGCTGGTCCTCGCCATCCGCCTCCTCAGCCATCTGGGAGAAGAGGTCGGGCGTGAGGATGTGGGTCACGATGGAGAGCGAGACGATGGCGGTATGAACGGTCTCCTCGTCCTTGCGCAGCCGCTTCATGCAGTAGGTGCGGAAGGGCAGCTCCATCTCCCGGTCGACCAGCCCACGGAACTGATCATCCGCCAGCACCTCAGAGACGGTGCTGCGCATGATCTTGGGGCCTTCAGGGTTGCGCCACTTGGGTTCCTTGGGTGGCCAGTCGTCCTCGCTGCCTTCCGGAGGCGTCTGCCCGGAGATGACCTTGTGGTAGCGATCCACGTAGTAGAGCGCGGCCTTGTAGACCGGCAGCAGCTCGGTGAACTGTTCCAGCAGGGTGACCGCCACGCGCGAGGCGGAGGGCGGATGCCCAAAAGCGTCCACATACGCCTTCTCGATATCCCGCAGATGGATGCCTTCCTCCATCTGGCGGGCGAGATGCTTCTCGTCGTCCGCGGTGAGCAGGTAGACCTTCCCGATTTCGCGCAGATACATGCGCACGGGGTCGTCGATCCCTTCGGATTCCTCCGTCAGGATGGCAACGGCTTCTTCTTCCTCTTCGCTGTCGTCCTGTTCCTTCTCGTCCTTCTCGTCGTCGTCCTGGGTGTTGGTGGAGTTGCCCGAGAGGTCGTTCTCTTCGTCGCGACGCTCGTCGAAGTCACCGCTGGCAAGGCGGCTTAGCACGCTGCCGATCATGGCGTCAGCGCTGGTGGAGGAAGTCTGGTCAGTCAACGTCTCATCGCTCATGCGGCGACAGGTACCCCCGGCAGTGGTTTGGGATGGCGCAAGGCAAGACTGCGCCAATCCTAATCATAGCACAAACGAGCGAATGCATCAGCGGTCAGCAGCAGGCAAGGCGAAGACGCCTGCGCAGGAGCTGCAGCAGAGGGGGGAAGTTGAAGATGCCGCCCCTAGTCCCCGGTGGGCAAGCCTGCTTCCACCCAGGCTTCCGTGCCGCCCTCCACGTTGAACAGCGCCAGGTCGTCGAGGCCGGCGGCGGTCGCGTACTCGGCCGCGAGCGCGCTGCGTCCGCCCATCTTGCAGATGAAGAGCACTTCCTTCTCGCCCGCGTACTCGCGGATCTGCTTGACCTCGTTCATCACCGTGTTGACGGGGATGAGGCGGACGCCCCTGGCGTGCACTTCCACGTACTCGTGCGGGTCGCGCACATCGACCATGACGGCGTCGCCGCTGTCGAGCTTTTCTTTCGCCTCTTCGACCGAGATTCTCGTGAACGGCTCTTGCGGATCCTTGGTAGCCACCGAACTGCCTCGCTGCTGTGATGTGTTGGGAAAGCGTAGCACGCGCGCAGGCTCCCGCGTCCGCTGGCGAGCCGTGGTGCGATGTGCCACGCTGTGCCCGTGAGCGATCCCCTGCGCCCCGAAGCCGCCAGCGCGCTCGATGCCTGGGCTGAGCGGGTACGCCGCAACCGCGAGCAGGTGGAGCGACGCCGCCAGGCCCTGCCCGAGGGTGGCGACTTCTACGCGCCCATCGCCTCCTGGTTCCGCGTCGACCCCCGTCGTGAAGGCGATTCCACGCTCGACGCGCTGCGTGCCCTCATCAGGCCCGACGACACCGTGCTCGACATCGGCGCCGGCGGCGGGCGCTACGCCCTTCCCCTCGCCCTTCACGCCCGCGAGGTAATCGCCGTTGAGCCGTCGGAAGGCATGCGCAACGTGCTCCACGAAGGCATGAGCGAGCACGGTATCGAAAACATCCGCGTCGTCGACGCGACCTGGCCCGCTCCCGCTTATGCGTCCCTTCGCGCCGACGTCGCCCTCATCGCGCAGGTGGGCTACGACATCGAGCCGTTCGGCCCCTTCCTCGACGCAATGGAGCAGGCCGCCGACCGCCTCTGTATCGCTGCCATGCTGAGCCGCCCCCCGCCCTCCCGCGCCAACCCCTTCTGGGAAGCGATCCACGGCGAGCCTCGCGAGCCTCTGCCCTCGCTGCCCGAGTTCCTCGCCCTGCAGCTCGCGCGTGAGCGGCTCTGCGAAGTCACGTTCGCGGAATACGGCGGTATCGCCTACGACACCGAGGACGACATCATGCGCTTCCTGCGCCAGCAGCTCTGGATCGCCGAAGGCGGCCCGCAGGATGAGCAGCTACGCGCGATGCTCCCCGAGCATGTCCGCACGGTCGATGGACGGGTCGAATTCGCCTGGGATGCGGGCGTGATCGGCGTCGTCAGCTGGACGACCCCCGCAAGCGGCTAGCGGGAGCCCTTAGCGGCTGCGCGCGTACTTCTTCACCGGTGTGAGCACGATCGGCGTGAGCTCGTCCGCGCCGTAGGAGGCGCGCTGGCGCTCCTGCGGAGGCGTGCCGTAGGTGGTCGTGCGCTGCCGGGGCAGCCGCCCGATGCTCGTGATGAGCTCGTCCATCGCCTCGGGAGGCATCTCCTGCCCGTGGCTCGCGCCGGCGGCGCGGCTGATGCTCTCGTTCATGAGCGTGCCGCCCATGTCGTTGGCGCCCGCTTGCAGGCACGCCTTCGAGCCCGCCGCCCCCAGCTTCACCCACGACACCTGGATGTTCGTGATGAGTGGGTGCAGCGCCAGCCGTGAGACGGTGTGCATCAGGATCGCTTCCCGCCAGGTCGGCCCCTGGCGCGCCTTCCCCTTCAGATAGATGGGCGCTTCCATGTGCACGAACGGCAGCGGCACGAATTCGCTGATACCGTCCGTACGCGTCTGCAGTTCGCGCAAACGCAGCAGGTGCCGCGCCCAGGAGACCGGCCCGTCGATGTGGCCGTACATGACGGTTGAGGTGGTGGTGAAGCCGACCTCGTGCGCCGTGCCCACGACCTCCAGCCACTGTTCCGTGCTGAGCTTGTCGGGGCAGAGGGTGTTGCGCACGCTGTCATCCAGAATCTCGGCGGCGGTGCCGGGCAGCGTGCCCAGACCCGCGTCCTTCAGCTCTCGCAGGAAGTCGGCCACGGGGATGCCGAGCGTCTCCGCTCCCTGGTGCACTTCAAGCGGGGAGAAGGCGTGCACGTGCATGTCGGGCAGGGCGTCTTTCACCGCCCGGCAGAGCTCGAGATAGGTGGCGCCCGTGTAGTCGGGGTGGATGCCGCCCTGCATGCAGACTTCGGTCGCGCCCCGCTCCCACGCCTCACTGGCGCGCCGCACCACCTCATCGAGGCCGAGGTCGTACGGTTTGCCGCGCAGGTTCTCGCTCAGCTTCCCCTTGGAGAAGGCGCAGAACTGGCACTTGAAGTAGCAGATGTTCGTGTAGTTGATGTTGCGGTTCACGACGTACCGCACGATGTCGCCCGAGACCTCCGCGCGCAGCTCGTCCGCCGCCGCACAGACGTAGTCGAACTCGGGACCGCGCACCGTAAACAGGCGAGCGATCTCGCTCTCCTCCAGCCCCTCGCCGCGACGCGCCTTGCCGACGATCCCCGCGACAGGTGAGTGAGGCGGAAGCGCGGGCGGAGCCTCTCGCGGGAAAGTGTAGCCCGGTGGCGGCTCCAGCACCGCCCCCGGAGACCAGATGCCTTCGCGTGCGAAGCCGTCGGCGTCCATTGACTGCAGCACGCGCGTCGCCATCGGCGGGCTCTGCCACGTCGCGCTGTCGCGTGCGTACTCGGGGTAGACCGCGAGCCGCTCGACGAGGTGGTGGCCGGCGGCTTCGGTCTGCCGCTTCAGCGCTTCCAGCTGGGGCCAGGGCGCTTCGGGGTTGACGTGGTCGATCGTCACCGGGGAGACGCCGCCCCAGTCGCTCAGGCCGGCGGCCACGAGTTTGCCGTAGGAGTCGGGCATCAGGTTGGGTGGCGCCTGCACGCCCATCTCCGCCCCGAAGAGGATGCGGGCGATGGTGAGCGTCCAGAGCAGATCGTCGAACTCGGGTTCGGGCGCGTGCGCCATCTGCGTGTCCGGCTTGGCGCGGAAGTTCTGGATGATCAGTTCCTGGATGTGCCCGTGCGCCTCATGCAGATCGCGCAACGCCAGCAGCGACTCGATGCGCTCCCGACGCGTCTCCCCGATGCCGATGAGGATGCCCGAGGTGAAGGGCACACGCTGCTCGCCCGCCAGCCGAATCGTCTCCAGCCGCACGGCCGGATCCTTGTCGGGCGATCCGTAGTGCGCTTGCCCCTTCTCCAGCAGCCGTGGCGAGACGCTCTCCAGCATGATCCCCTGCGAGACGGAGACGTCCCGCAGCTGGGCGATGTCCGCTGCCGTCATGACGCCCGGGTTGGCGTGTGGCAGCAGGCCTGTCTCCTCCGCCACGATGCCCGCGACCTCCGCCAGGTAGGAGATGGTCGATTCGTGGCCGAGCGAAGCCAGCCCCTCGCGTGCGACCTTGTAGCGCAGCTCGGGCTTGTCGCCGAGCGTGAAGAGCGCTTCCGTGCAGCCTGCCGCCGCGCCCGCACGGGCGAGCTCCAGCACTTCGTCGATGGTCATGTAGGCGGCTTCGCTGCGCTTGGGCGGCTGGGCGAAGGTGCAGTAATGGCAGACGTCGCGGCAGAGCTTGGTGAGGGGGATGAAGATGTTGCGGGAGTAGGAGATGACGTGGTTGTGCGCGCGGTCGCGAATCGCGCCCGCCGCCGCTGTGAGGGCGGCGAGGTCGGTCTCGTCGGCGAGCGCGAGCGCCTCCGCCTGCGACGGATTCACACCCGCCCGCGCTCGCTCCAGCACTGCTCCGGTTGATTCGCGCATTCCCGCTCCGTGCCCGCGTGTCCGATTCGTCTCTCGATCGAGTGGGTCAGTAGATAGTACAATGCGAGTCAGTCGCGTGTCGCAACCCACCCGCTACCCCCTGGAGGATACATGACCTCGCGAAGTGTCCGCTGCCCCATCGCTTCCACCCTCGACCTGGTGGGCGATCGCTGGACCCTGCTGGTCGTGCGCGACCTGCTGCGGGGCGAAGCGCGCTTCAGCGAGCTCCGCCGCTCGGTGGAAGGCATCACCGGCAGCGTGCTCTCCTCCCGCCTGAAGCTGCTCGAACGCAAAGGGCTCGTGGAGCGGAGCTTCTACAGCGACCACCCGCCCCGCGCGGAGTACTACCTCACCCACAAGGGCCATTCCCTGGGCGTGGTGGTGGGCGCGCTGGCGGCCTGGGGCGAGCGCAACACCGATCACGACCTCAGCATCGTCGACCACCGCTGCGGGCACGGCGTCGAAGTGGTCTACCACTGCCCCACCTGCGACCGCTCCTCCCCGCGTTCGCAGATTCGCATCGTCCCCGCCTGAGCCTCCTGGCGCTCTGCGGTGGGGGCCGCGTTTGCCCCGCCTCGCCCCTGACCAGTATCCTCAGCGTTTCAGGGACGTCCCCATCTCCAGGGAGCGAAGCGCGTGCACACCATTGGCCTCACTGGCGGCATTGCCAGCGGGAAATCCACCGTCGCAGACTTCTTCCGCGATCGGGAAATCCCCGTCATCGACGCCGACATCCTCGGCCATCGCACCTACGAACCAGGCACCAATACCTTCGCCGCCGTCGTCGCCACCTTTGGTGCTGATGTCGTCGCCGAGGACGGCTCGATCGACCGACGCGTGCTCGGGGGGAAGGTGTTCGGCAAGCAGGAAGAGATGACGCGCCTCACGGACATCGTCTGGCCCGGCATCCGCGCCCTCGCTTCCGAGATGCTCTCCGACCTCGATGTGGCGGGCACACGCGTCGCCGTGCTCGAGGCGGCAGTGTTGCTGGAGGCGGGCTGGCAGGACATGGTCGACGAAATCTGGGTCACGTCCGTCGATCGCGAGGTTGCCATCGCGCGCCTCGCCGAGCGCAACGGACTCGACCGGGACGCTGCAGGCGCGCGCATCGATTCACAGCTCTCCAACGAGGAGCGCACGGCCGTGGCGAGCCTCGTCATTGAGAACAACGGAACGCGTGAGGAACTCGCACAGACCGTCGAGGGCGCCTGGGAGGCGTTCCGCACGCGGACCGCGACAGAGAGGCATACGATTGGCTGAAGCACCCACCACGACGGAACGGACGGCCCCCGGCGGGCTCGTCCTCGCGGCGGAAGAGTTCACGGTTCGCGAAGAGCCCTACTACCTTCCCCTCGGCGATGAGATCGAACTCTTCGAAGCCGCCTTTGAGCAGCGCATCCCCGTGCTGCTCAAGGGCCCCACGGGCTGCGGCAAGACCCGCTTCGTCGAGTACATGTCCTGGCGTCTGGGACGCACCGTGACGCGCATCTCGCAGGGCGCCGATACGCCCGAGGGCAGCGAGGGGCCACGCCCCTTCGTCACCGTCGCCTGCCACGAGGACCTCACCGCCAGCGACCTCGTCGGGCGCTACCTGCTCGATACCGACGGCACTCGCTGGATCGACGGCCCCCTCACCCGCGCCGTGAAGACAGGCGCCATCTGCTACCTCGACGAGGTGGTCGAGGCGCGCAAGGACACCACCGTCCTCATCCACCCGCTCACCGACTACCGCCGCCTGCTCCCCATCGAGAAGCTTGGCCAGGTGGTGGAGGCGGCGGACGGCTTCCTGCTGGTCATCTCCTACAACCCGGGCTACCAGAGCGCGCTCAAGGACCTGAAGCACTCCACCCGCCAGCGCTTCATCTCGGTCGAGTTCACCTACCCCACGCGCGAGCAGGAAGCCGAGATCATCTCGCACGAGTCCGGTGTGGACCCGGCCGTCGCCATCGAGCTCGCCAAGCTGGGAGAGAAGGTGCGAAACCTGAAGGAGCACGGCCTCAGCGAGGGCGTGAGCACGCGCCTGCTCATCTACGCCGGCCGCCTCATCGAGCGTGGCATCGAGCCGCGTCGCGCCGCGCAGGTGGGCGTCACCTGGGCCCTCACCGACGACCTCGAGGTCCAGCGCAGCATCGAAGAGGTTGTGACATCGATCTTCGAATGATCACCCACACGCCTTCCACGCAGCGCCGCCCTTCTCATCGCAGGCGTCATGGGCGTGGCCCCTGGCTGGCTCGCAGGGTGGCCGCGTGAAGGTCGGCATCGTCTCCGACGTGCACGGCAACCTGGCCGGGATCGAGGCCGCCCTCGATCGCATGGGCCCCATCGACGAACTGCTCTGCGCCGGTGACAACGTCTACCAGTACCGCTGGTCCAACGAGACCGTGGCGCTCCTGCAGGAGCGTGGCGCGCGGGTGGTGCTCGGCAATCACGACGAGGTCATCCTTGGGCGTGATGGCGAACGCGCCCGCGCCATGGATCACGTCCGCCAGGATCTCGTCGAATGGCTCGGGGCGCAGCCCTACGCGCTCGATGTGACGCTGGGCGGGCGGCGCATGCTCATGGCGCACAGCTCGCCCTGGGGCGGCTGGGAGTACCACTACCCCCACGACCCCTTCTGGAAGAAGACCGCCGAGCTCGACCACCACATTGTCATCACCGGGCACACGCACGTCCCCATGGCCGCGCGCTTTGGCGAGACGCTGGTTATCAATCCCGGATCGGTGGGCGAGGCTCGCCACCCCGGCAACGAGTACCGCCTCTCCTGCGCTGTCTGGGATACGGCCAGCGATGAGGTCGACTTCCACGAGTACGACGATCCCGCCCGCCCCCCACGCGCACAGGCCGCACGAGGCGTCTCATGAGCACCGCCAGCAACCTCCTCGCCACCAACCGCTCCCGCTTCGACGGCTTCCCCGAGCCCCTGCTGGAGGTGTACGAGAGCGGCCTGCAGGCCCTCGAACCGCGCCTCACGCCAACGCAGCTGGAGAACTGGTCGCGTGGCGGGCTCGACCTCATGGCCATCAGCCTGCGCTCGTGGGAATCGGCCTCGGAGTACTTCAAGGCTGGCCCCCAGCTGGCCGAATCAACCCCCTGGGACACCTACGAGCAGATCGCCAGCGAAGCCAGCGACCTGACCGAGCGTTCCGCGCCCCTCGCCGTCTCCTTCCTGCGCAGTGCGCCGACGACGCTCGACCTCATCGGCCCCAACCACCTCGCCCAGTGGACTGATTTCGGCCGCCGCCTCTACAAGGGCAACTGGAAGAGCTCGTCGCTTGCCGCGCAGTTCTACGACGCCGGCCCCGACCTCTTCACCGACATCCGCGTGAGCCATGCGGGACGCCTTGTGCTCTTCCTCGACGAACTGGCGCGACACTCCTACGAGCTCGCCGCCGCCTGCCTGACCGCCGCCCCGGAGGTGCTTGGCCGCCTCGAAGCGGGCGACCGCATGCCCTTCCTCACCTTCGCGGTCGAGCTGGCGCAGACGAGCTGGGCCGATTCGCGCCTCTACTTCGACCGTGGCGTGCCCCTCATCCAGCGCGTGCACGCGCCCGTGCGGGAGCGCTACCTGACTCTCGCGGCGCAGGTCGCGCGCGACCACAGCCGCTCGGTCTTCCAGTACTTCGAGGAGGCGGCCCTCGCCCTCGGAGAGGTGGAGCCCGACGACCACGGTCCCGTGGTTGAACTCGCCGAGCAGTTGGTCTCCCACTCCGCCTACGCCGCCATGGACTTCATCAGCAACTCGCCCCAGGTGCTGGAGAAGGTGCGCATCGACGAGCTGCCCGCCTGGCAGGCCGCCGGCCTCGGCATCCTCGCCTCCAGCCGTGAGGGGGGCGAAGCCTACTTCCGCCTGCAGTCGAGCCGTGGCGAGGAGATTCTCGACACCCTCTCCGCCCGTGTCGAACTGACCAAGGTGGGCGACATCCTGCGCCTCTACGCGAAGGCGCTCACGGGCCGTAACATCAGCATCCACGCTTCCTCCGTGCTCGCGGAGAAGGGCATCGGCTGGGTGGACCAGGAGCGCGCCAGCACCGAGGGCACCACCATCTACCTGCCCGAGGTGATGGAGCGCTACCGCGAGAAGGACGAGAACTTCGCCGTGGTGAAGGTCTTCACCACGCACCAGGCGGCGCGCCTCGAATTCGGCAGCTTCACCTTCACCTTCGATCGCCCATCCGCGCTCTTCGAGGACCTTCGTCCCACCATCGAAGAGGGCTCCGCGGCGAACCCCGCCACCGAGTTCGAGCGCTTCTTCGACCTCTTCCCCGATCGCACCCTCGCCAGCGACATCCACGAGATCGCCGAGGACGCCCGCATCGACGCCGCCATCAGGCGCAACTACATGGGCATTCGCCGCGCCCTCATCCGCATGCAGCGTGAGGAGCTGACGCGCCGTCCCGACGTCAGCGAGCTGCCCCTGCGGCAGGCGTTTGTGGAGAACCTCGTGCGCGTCAGCCTCGACGGCGTCGACGCGGTGCGCTGGCCTGCGGCCCAGCGCGACGCCATGTCGCAGGGTGTCGCAACGCTTGAGCAGCTCACCTCCGAAGATGCGACGCCTGAAGACGCCGCCGAAGCCACCCTGCGCCTCTACCAGCTCGCCATGTGCATCCGCAACGAGCGCGACGAGGGCGACGAGGAGTGGGACAGCCTCCCCGACGTCGACCAGGAATCGCTCCAGCTCGATATGAGCGACCTCGGGGGCGATGGCGCCGCCATGGAGATGGGCGAGCCCCAGGAGGGCGACAGCGAGTACGAGAGCCCCCAGGAGATCGACTTCCGTGGCGACTTCAAGCCCGAACTCGTGCAGCTCCTGATGAAGCTCCGCGATGACGCCGAACTGGGCGACGCCGGGCAGATTTCGCCCGACCAACTCACCGAGGAGCAGCTGAAGGAACTGCTCGAGAAGAGCGCCGAGATCGACCTCGACACCCTCCTCGAAGGCGACCTCCAGAACTCCACCGGCATGTTCCTCTCCAACCTGCTCAAGGAAGCCGGCACGCCCACGCTCGACAGCGACGCTCAGTCCGACCAACCCCTCAGTGACCTCAGCACGGGCGGTGAGGAGGGCGAAGAGCCGCTCGCACCCATCGTCACCACCTACTACTACGACGAGTGGGACTTCCGCGCGCAGGACTACAAGCCCCGCTGGTGCGCAGTCAAGGAAGCGGCCCTGGAAGAGGGCGAGGAAGACTTCTACGACGACACGCTGAAGGAGTACGCCTCCCTCGTCTCCCAGACGCGCAAGCAGTTCGAGCTGATGAAGCCCGAGCTCTTCCGCAAGATCAAGAAGCTCTCCGACGGCGAGGACATCGAACTCGATCCCGCCATCGAATGGATGATCGACCTGCGCACCGGCGTCAGCCCCACGGAGAAGATCTACTGGCGCCGCAACAAGGTCGAGCGCGACGTCGCCATCGCCTTCCTCCTGGATATGTCCGCCTCCACCGATGAGGAGATCGCGCGTCGCGACTCGCAGTACGACGACTCGGACGACGACCCGCGCAAGTACCTGAGCTGGTGGGTCACGAAGCGTCGCCAGGAGCTCTCCGCGCCCCCCAAGCGCATCATCGACCTGGAGAAGGAGTCAACCGTCCTGCTCATCACCGCGCTCGAAGCCATCGGCGATGACTACGGCATCTACGGCTTCAGCGGCTACGGGCGCGACAACGTCGAGTTCTTCGTCATCAAGGATTTCGACGAAGCCTTTAGCGAGACCACCAAGAAGCGCATCGACAAGGTCACCCCGATCCGCTCGACGCGCATGGGCCCCGCCATCCGCCACGCCATCCACAAGCTGGGTGAGACGGAAGCCAAGGTGCGCATCCTCGTCCTCCTCAGCGATGGGCGCCCGCAGGACCACGGCTACGGGCGCGACCGCACCGAGAAGGAATACGCCATCCATGACACCAAGCAGGCGCTCAACGAGGCCAAGCGCGAGGGCATCACCCCCTTCGCCCTCACCGTCGACCGCGCCGGCCACGACTACCTGAAGACGATGTGCGAAGACATGGGCTACGAGGTGGTGGGCGACATCGAGGCGCTGCCGCGGCGCCTGCCTGCCCTCTACCGGCGGCTCACGGAGTAGCGCGCGCGTGCCTCTGCTGCTGATTCGGCACGGCCAGTCCGAAGGCAACGTGCAACGGCTGCTCCAGAGGCAGGCCGATCATCCGCTTACGGAGCAAGGCCGTGAACAGGCGCAACTCGTCGCCGCGCGCATCCGCGATGGCCAGGAGCGCATCGACCGTATCGTCGCGAGCCCGCTTGCCCGCGCCTTCGAGACGGCGCAAGCGATCGGCGAGGTCGTCGGCCTGCCGGTGACCACCGACGAACGCCTGCTGGAGTACGACTTCGGGGAAGAACTCAGCGGCCTCACGGTGACGGAAGTGCGCGAGCGCTACCCCAACTGGAGCTGGATGGGTGGCGATGCCGAGACGCCCGGCTCCACGCTTCCCGATGAAGAGGGGATGGACCGCTTCATCGCACGCGTTGCTGAGGTGGTGAAGGAACTGGTCGCGCTCGACGGCTACACGGTCGCGGTCTCGCACGGCGGCGTCATCATGTCGAGTCTGAACGCGACCCTGCAGATGCATGCGGGCGTTGCTCCCATCCCTCCGTGGAGCATGCGCTTCCTCACCATGAACTGCGCCATCACCGAGCTGGACCGCGACGCCGACGGGCGGCTCATCCTCAAGCGACATAACGAAGCCTGCCACCTGCCGGCGGCGCCGCTGCGACCGTTCTAGGCCAGGTCAGCGCCCGGCGTGGGCCAGGCGCTGGCGCCCCGCTACTCGGGCTCCTCTTCCGCGACGGCGTAGCTGTAGCGCTCCATCACGGGGTTGGCCAGCAGGCGTATGCACATCTCGTCGGCCAGCGTCTCCGCTTCCTCGGCGCTCGCCGCCTCGATCGCGACTTCGAAGACTTTGCCCGAACGCACCCCCGCCACGCTCGCGAAGCCGAGGCTGTGCAGCGCCGAGGCGATCGTGAGCCCTTCGGGATCGTTCACGGTCGGCTTCAAGGTCACCGAGATCGAAGCGACGAAGCGACTCACGCGGGCAGGTCCTCTCCCGTAAGCGTGCGATAGACCGCCAGGTAGCGTTCCGTCGTCTCCGCTGCGACATCACTGGGAATTTCGGGAGCGGGGTCGCCGTCCTTCCAGCCGGTCGCCGAGAGCCAGTCGCGCACCGGCTGCTTGTCGAAGCTGGGCTGTGAGCCGCCTGGCTGGTACTGCGAGAGCGGCCAGAAGCGGCTGCTGTCAGGCGTCAGCACCTCGTCGATGAGGATCGTCTCTTCATCGATGAGGCCGAACTCGAACTTTGTGTCCGCGATGATGATGTCGTGCTCCAGCGCGACCTGGTGGCCGTAGTCGTAGACGGCGCGGCTGCGCTTCGCCATCGAGTTGGCCGCCTCCGTGCCCACGATCTCTTCGAGCTGTTCGTAGCTGATGTTCTCGTCGTGCCCCACATCCGCCTTCGTCGACGGGGTGAAGATCGGCTCCGGCAGGCGGTCGGACTCCGTCAGCCCTTCGGGAAGCGTGATGCCACAGACCGCGCCGTCGCGCTGGTACTCGCGCCAGCCCGATCCGGAGATGTAGCCGCGCATGATGCACTCTGCGTTGTGACGCTGCGCCTTGCGTACCAGCATTGACCGCCGGTAGCAGTTCTCGGGCACGGGGAAGGGCACCAGTTCCTCCGCGTTCGAACCGTTGATGACGGCGATGAAGTGGTGGGGAACCACCTCCCCGATGCGTGCGAACCACCACGCCGACAGCTGCGTCAGCACCTCGCCCTTGCGCGGGATGCCGGTCGGCAGGACGAGGTCGAGCGCGGAGATGCGGTCGGTCGCGACGATCAGCAGCTGATCGCCAAGGTCGTACGTGTCGCGCACCTTGCCACGCACCATGGGCGCGGGCAGATCGGTCTGCATGACGACGTCGTTCGGGTTGGTGTTGGTCGCGTTGCTCATGGGGTCTCCTCCCTTATGGATGGGCTCGATGGGCGTTCTTCGCGGATGCGCAGGTAGTAGAGGGTGACAGCCGTGTGGGCGAACACCGTGACCGGAACGGAAACGCCACCCTGCATGATCTGCAGGATGGCGTCGATCAGCATGCGTGCGCCACGACTGGCGGAGTCGGGGCCCGGGCTCACTGGCACCAACAGCCCGATGAGCAGTAACAGCGCGACTCCGACCAGGACGATGGCGAGCAGGCGCAGCATGCGTGAGAGGGCGTCGGGGAGCGTGCTGCCGGGGAAAACCTGCCAGCTGCCGCGGGTCGCCCGCCAGCTCCCCGAAATCGCCTCCAGCGGATTCGTCGCTTCGAGCAAATACACCTGGTACGTCAAGCCTAGGCGAGCGACCAGGTACGGGATAGCCAGCAGCCCCACCAGCGTGAAGGCCAGCACCCCGGCCCCGATCGTGAAGAGAATCGTGATCAGGATGAGCCCGCCCAGGCGGGTGAAGGCGGGGTCGAGCGCCTGCGAGATGGTGAACCGTTCGCCTCGTGCGGCTGCCCCCACCGCCACAATCGTGGCCGCCTGCCCGATCAGGCCGGCGATGAGCGCGACCGCCACGACCACTACCAGCACGATGCGCTGCCCATCGCTTCCGCTCGCCCCGATGATGCCGTTGCGCGGGTAGATCTCGTCCGTGAAGACCGTGCCGTAGAGCACGAGCGTGAGCAGGATCGTGCCCACCACCAGCGGCGCCTGCACGGCGAGCAGGGGCAGCATCGTCTCGCGCGGGTGGTCGCGCATGAGCGTCGCCGCCGCCCGCAATGTCTCCCCGACGCCCGGGTTTGCGCGCGGCTGCGGCGCCTCGGTCACGTCAGGCTGAGCCGCTCGAAGGTCGCATCGGCGTTGCGCAGGTAGAAGCCGTAATCGAACAGCGGCCGCAGTCGCTCCTCACCCAGCCGTGAGACGACCTCGTCGTCGGCGAGCAGCAGGTCGAGGAACGGCTCCCGCTCCTGCCAGGCCTTCATCGCGTTGCGCTTCACGAGCGCATACGCATCCTGGCGGCTGAGCCCTGTCTCAATCAGTTCAAGCAGCACGCGCTGCGAGAAGACCAGCCCGTACGAGCGGTCGAGGTTCTCACGCATGCGCTCCGGGTACACCACCAGGTCCTCCGCGATGTCGGTGAAGAGCGCGAGCATGTAATCCAGCAGCAGGCAGGCGTCGGGGAAGACGATGCGTTCCGTGGAGGAGTGGCTGATGTCGCGCTCGTGCCAGAGGGCCACGTTCTCGATGGCGGTTGTGGCGTAGCCGCGCAGCACGCGCGCCAGCCCCGTGATGCGCTCACATTTCTCCGGGTTGCGCTTGTGCGGCATCGCGCTCGACCCCGTCTGGCCTGCGGCGAAGGGCTCCTCCGCCTCCAGTACCTCGGTGCGCTGCAGCCCCCGAATCTCGGTCGCGAACTTCTCCAGGGAGGCGCCCGTGAGCGCCAGTGCGCTCACGAACTGGGCGTGACGGTCGCGCTGGATGACCTGGGTTGAGGCGTGCTCGACGCCCAGCCCCAGCGTGCGGCAGGTCGCTTCCTCGATCGCTGGCGGGATGGAGGCGTGCGTGCCCACCGCCCCGCTGATCGCGCCGACCGCAATCGCTTCGCGCGCGGCCTGCAGGCGCTCGTGGTTGCGTCGCATCTCCGCGACCCACACGGCCACCTTCAACCCGAACGTGGTCGGCTCGGCGTGCACGCCGTGCGTGCGGCCCGGGCAGAGCGTGTCGCGATGCTTGCGCGCGAGCCCTTCCAGCGCTGCCGTGAGCCGCTCCACGCCCGCGATCAGCAGGTCGCTCGCTTCGCGCAGCTGCAGCGCCGTGGCGGTGTCCCAAACGTCGCTGGTCGTCAGTCCAAAGTGAACATAACGAGACTCTTCACCGAGCGAATCCGCCACCGACTGCAGGAAGGCCGTCATGTCGTGGTGGGTGATGGCGAGGTACTCGTTCACCTTGTCGATATCGAAGGTGGCGTTGGCGCGGATTCGCTGTGCGTCCGCGAGTGGCATGTCGCCCGCCGCGGCGCGCGCTTCGCAGACCGCGATCTCGACTTCCAGCCAGCGCTCGAACTTGGCCTGCTCGCTCCAGATGGCGGCCATCTCGGGCCGCGAGTAGCGCGGGATCATCGGGCGTTCCGCTGCGAAGCGGGTTGAAGCGTGTCCATCCCTTCAATCATATCCCGCGATGCGCTCACGTGAGATGCGCCCCGCCCAGGGCTCCGCCCGGGGCGCGTGTCTGAGTGCGCGGTGGCGTGCTAGACTGCCGCCCCGCCAGGAGGTGTCGCGTGGAAGAGTTTCGTGGTCGTACCGCTGTCATCACCGGGGGTGGTGGTGGCATCGGCAAGGCGATGGCGCTCGCCTTCGCCCAGGAGGGCATGAACGTCGTCATCGGCGAGATCGATATGGATGCCGCCGCCGAGGCCGTTGCCGCGGTTGAGGCGCACGGCGTGCGCGCGATCGCTGTCCGCAACGACGTCTCCAGCCGCGCCTCCATGCAGGCGCTCGCCGACGCCACACACGACGCCTTTGGCGGCTGCCACATCCTCTGCAACAACGCCGGCGTGGTCACCTTCAAGCTCGCCCAGGACATGACCGAGGCCGATTGGGACTGGGTAATCGGCGTCGACCTCTACGGCGTGCTCTACGGCATCCAGGCGTTCCTCCCGGGCATGGTGGCGGCGGGCGAAGGCGGGCACATCGTGAACACCGCCTCCATCGCGGGCCTCGTGCCGGCCGCCACGCCAGGCATCTCCTCGTACACCACCGCCAAGTACGGCGTCGTCGGCCTCTCCGAAGCGCTCGCCCTCGACCTCGCCGAGCACAACATCGGCTGCTCCGTGCTCTGCCCGGGCGGCGTGCGCTCGCGCATCGTCGAGGCGGGACGCAACCGCCCCGACGAGTACGGCGGCCCCGAAGACCCCATCCGCGAGATGCTCCCCGGCGAGAGCGTCCCCCAGGAGATGATCGAGCCCGAAGACCTCGCCCAGCAGGTGCTCCGCGCCATCAAGGGCAACCACCTCTACGTCGTCAGCCACCCCGAGACGCAGCCCGCCGTCGAAGCACGCTTCAAGTCCATGCTCGACGCGCACGACGCCCTCGCCACCCGCTAGCCACCCATCACAGAGCCACACAAGGAGCGATTCATGTCTGTCAAGGTACTCGTTGTCACCAAGGGCCACCCCTTCGACTACAACGGCTTCTACGCCATGTTCGATGAGGACCCCGACCTGCTCACCACCCAGGTGGAGCAGCCGGCCGCACAGGTCATGCTGCGTCCCGAGAACGTGGCTGAGTACGAAGCGGTCTGCTTCTACGACATGTGGGGCACGGAGAGCCCCGACGGCGGCGCGAGCTTCGTGCCCGCGCCCGACGAGTACCAGCAGAGCATCGCCGCCCTCCTGCAGAGCGGGAAGGGCATCGTGATGATGAATCACGCCCTCGTGCAGTGGCCCGCCTGGCCCGGCTGGCGCGACGTCAGCGGCACTTCCTTCCTGCTCACCGAAGGCGAAGTCTTTGGCGAGATGACGCCCGGCTCAGGCTACCGTGGCGGCGCCGTCGACCCGCGTGGCAACCCCCGCGGCACCGTCTCCGCCGACCCCGCCGCCGCCGACCACCCCGTGCTCGCCGGCGTCGAGCCCTTCACCATCGAGGACGAGCTCTACCTCACCTCCAAGAGATTCGAGGCGCAGCCCGACATCCTGCCGCTCATGCGCACCGACTACCCGATGGTGAAGGAAAACTTCAACCCGCCCCCGCTCGCCCCGGCCGACGAGCAGGCCAACTGGTCGCATCCCGAAGGCAGCAACCTCGTGGTGTGGGCGAAGAAGAGCGGCGCTTGCCCCGTCGTGGCCATGCAGATCGGGGACGGCCCCAACTGCTACGCCAACCCCGGCTTCCGCAAGCTCCTCAGCAACGCCCTCCACTGGACCGCCTCCGCCGAGGCGCGCGCCTGGGCCGCCAGCTAGCGAGCGGGCCAGTCCGGGTCTAGCGCAGACCCCGGAAGGTTGCGCGGATGCCGCGCACGATCGCCTCCGGCTCCTCGGCCGGCGCGAAGTGGCCGCCTGCCGGGTGCCGGTCCCAGTGCACGAGGTTCCAGTAGGCCCGTTGCGCCTCGCTCGGCCCTGCGGGCGCGTCCGGACCGTGGAAGGTGATGCCCGTCGGCGCTCCGACCACCGGCGTGCGGTCGTGGCTGGGATGCCACGGGTTCCAGGCGGCCTCGTAGTAGTAGCGCACCGACGTCACGAAGGCGTCCGTCGCCCAGTACAGCATCATCGTGGTGATCAGGTCTTCCTTGGGGAAGCGCGACTCCACGTCCCCATTCGTATAGCCCCAGTTGCGACGCCGCTCGAGGATCCAGGCGCACAGCCCGATCGGTGAGTCGTGCGCCATCAAGGCCAGCGTCTGCGGGTCGAGCGCCTGCACGGCCACGTGCGCTGAGTAGAGGCGCATGCGCGCCAGCGTCGCTTCCCGCGCAGGGCCCGGCGGCATGGTGGCGAGTCCCGGGTCGCCCAGCACCCAGGGACGGTCGTGGGTGAACATTCCCAGCATGATCGCGTCCGTCAGGTGGATGCCGATCAGGTGGTCCGCGTACTTGTGGCCGAGCTGGCTCGTCACCAACGCGCCCCAGTCGCCGCCTTGCGCGCCGTAGCGCTCGTAACCGAGCACGTCGCGCATGAGCGAATCCCACAGGTCGGCCGTGCGCCAGTAGTTGATGCCTGGCGTCGTCAGCGGGGTTGAGAAGCCATACCCCGGCAGCGACGGCACGACCACGTCGAAGGCGTCGGCGGGATCACCGCCGTGCGCGCCCGGGTCGGTCAGTGGCCCGATCACGTGACGCAGGTCCCAGAACGTCCACGGCCAGCCGTGCGAGACGATGAGGGGGATCGGATTCGGCCCCACACCCCGCTTATGCACGAAGTGAATGGGCATCCCCTCGATCTCGACGCGGAAGTTGGCGAGACGGTTCATCTCCGCCTCCTGCGCGCGCCAGTCGTAGCGGCGCAGCCAGTGCTCCGCGAGCTCGCGCAGATAGGCGCCGTTCACGCCGTAGGCCCAGTCGTCGTTGGCGAAGTCGGGCGCCCAGTTGATGCGCTCCAGCCGCTCGCGCAGGTCGATCAGTTTCGCCTCGGGAATCGCGATCTCGAACGGTTCGGCTTGCATGGCGCACCTCCGCGGTGGGCCGCGAGTCTACCTGCTGCCAGCGCTCAGCTGGGCTGCCCGGGCTCAACCAGTTCGATGTCGGCGTAGAAGTAGGTGGCGGGGCTCTCGTCGCGCTGGTGGACGCCATCGTCCCCGTCGGCCGCGTCCCCATCTTCATCCGGAATCTCGAATGTGCGCTCGACGATCTCGCCGGGACGCCCGGGAATGGGTGACGTGAACATCGGACCGTCGAGCACGCAGGTGTGAAACTCCCCGTTCTCCCCGAGTGGGTCCACCCCCGCCGGCAGGTCAGCCAACAGCTCGTGGTCGAACCAGCGCCCCGCGAACGATCGCGGCAGCAGCGCCCCGTTCAACGCCGTCACGACTGCGCGCAGGCCACCCGCAATCATGCGTGCCGCCAGCTCGCGCGTATCCGACCCCCAGAGGGGGAAGATGGGTGTGAAACCCGTCCCCGCCAGCCGATCCTCGCGGTACTGCCGCACGTCTTCCAGAAAGAGGTCTCCGAAGGCGAAGGTGCTCGCAGTCAGATAGTCGGGCAGCGCGCGCATGCGCTCGATGAATTCCAGCATCGCCGCTTCGTACGCCTCGTTGGGGCACGGGTAGGGAATCGGGATCTCGTACCGCGGGAGCCCCAGCCGCTCCGCCTGCAGCTGCAGCACGGCGCGGGGCGTCGCCTGGATGGAGACACGGTCGAAGTGCGGTGTCACCGTGGTAAAGATGCCGCGCACGTCGTACCGCTCGGGCTCTTGCCGGAGCGTGTGCAGCGCCCACGCCGAATCCTTCCCCGACGACCACGACACAAGCACCGGCAGCGGCGTCATGCCCGAAGTATGGCACGCCCCGCTCTGGCAAGGCCGATCGCGCTCGGCTACAGTGCGGGCAGCGCTGCCGCGCTCCGGGGGAACCTATGGCTGTCGAGACGAAACAGACTTTCTGCCGCTTCTGCCACGCCTTCTGTGGCATCGAGGTCGATATCGAGGACGGTCGCGCCATCAAGGTGCGCGGCGACGCGAAGAATCCGATGTACCAGGGCTTCACCTGCATCAAGGGTCGCCAGCTCCCCGAACAGCACTACCACCCGGACCGCCTGCTGCGCTCGCAGAAGCGTGGCGCTGATGGCGTACACCACGCCATTCCCCACCAGCAGGCCATCGAAGAGGTGGCCGACAAGCTGCAGGCCATCATCGCCGAGCACGGGCCTCGCGCTGTCGCCACCTTCAGCGGCACCTACGGCTTCTCCTTCCCATCCTCGGGTCAGTTCACGGGCGCCTTCATGGCCGGCATCGGCTCGAACATGACCTTCTCCGGCGGCACCATCGACCAGCCCGCCAAGCCCATCGCCCGCGCCTACCACGGTAACTGGGGCGCCGGCCCCCAGATGTTCGACGACTCCGACGTGTGGATGCTCATCGGCGCGAACCCCACGATCTCCATGTGGGGCGGCATCCCCCAGTACAACCCCGCCCGTCGCCTGCACGAAGCGAAGAAGCGCGGCATGGAGTTCATCGTCATCGATCCGCGCCGGACCGAAGCCGCCGACCAGGCCGACATCTTCCTGCAGGTGAAGCCTGGCGAAGACCCCACCCTGCTCGCCGGCATCCTGCGCGTCATCCTCACCGAAGGCATCGTCGATGGCGACTTCGTCGCCGCCAACGTGCAGGGCCTCGAAGCGCTGCGTGAGGCCGTCGACCCCTTCACCCTCGACTACGTCGAGGATCGCGCTGGCGTGCCCGCTGCGCTCGTGGAGCGGGCGGCTCGCGTCTTCGCCAGCGGCGAGCGTGGCTCCGTTACCTCGGGCACGGGCCCCGATTTCTCCCCCCACGCCAACATCACCGAGTACCTCATCAACTGCATCAATACCGTCTGCGGGCGCTGGATGCGTGAAGGCGAGCGCGTGCCCAACCCGCCCGTCCTGCGCCAGCCGAAGGACTACTTCGCCCAGGGCTTCCAGGAGAGCACGGACTGGGACTCGCGTGAGCGCATGCGCATCCGCGACCTGCCCATTACCCCCATCGGTCCGCCGACCAGCGCGCTCGCGGAAGAGATTCTGACGCCCGGCGAAGGGCAGATCCGCGCGCTCATCTGCATCGGCTCCAATCCCATGGCCGCCTGGCCCGACCAGACCCGCACCTACGAGGCGATGCAGGCGCTCGACCTGCTCGTCACGCTCGACATCAAGCTCTCCGCAACGGCGCGCCTCGCGCACTACGTGATCGCGCCCAAACTCTCCCTCGAGCGGGAAGACACCACCCTCCCCAACGAAGCGCTCTCGGGCGTCTTCGGTTTCGCCCAGGGCTACCCCGCCCCCTACGCCCAGTACGGCCCCAAACTCATCGACCCGCCCGCCGGCTCCGACGTGATCGAGGAGTGGGAGTTCTTCTGGGGGCTCGCCAACCGCATGCGCGTGCCCCTTCGCACCGCCTGGGGCGAAGTCGATATCGATGAGAAGCCCACCACCTCAGATCTGATTGAGGGCATGTGCGCGGGCTCGCGTATCCCCCTCGACGAGGTCAAGAAATACCCCCACGGCCACATCTTCGAGGACAGCGAGATCCGCGTGCTGCCCAAGCGTCCGGGGTCGCCCCGCCTCGACGTGGGACGCTCCGCCATGATGGACGAGCTCGCAGAGGTGCGCGCCGAGCCCTACTTCGAGGGCGGCGGCTACCGCGAGGGTGAGGAGTTCACCCACCGCCTCGTCAGCCGCAGGCTGCTCGAGTCCTACAACTCCTCGGGACGCGACATCCCGCGACTCATGCGCAAGTACACCACGACGGGCAACCCCGCCTACATGAATCCGATGGACCTCGAGGAGCTTGGCCTGGCTGCGGGCGACGTGATCGAGATCGAATCCGCACGGGCGGCCATCTACGGCGTGGTGGAGTCTGCCGACGACGTACGCACGGGCGTCATCTCCATGGCGCACGCCTGGGGCGATGCACCTACGGAGGACGATCGGGTACGCGAGATCGGATCGAACACCGGCAGGCTCTCGGATACGCGTCGCGACTTCGATCCCATCACCGGCATCCCGGTGATGAGCGCCATCCCCGTGAACGTGCGCAAGGTCGCCGACCCATCGCCTGCCCCCACCGGCTAGGGGGCTGCTGGCGCCACCTGCCGTCGAAGGTGCTGGTGTGAGGCGTCGTTAGTTAGTTGGTGGCGCGCCCACGCAGGGTTGCGTGATTCTCCAGGACGGTGGAGGTCACCCTCCGCACAGCCTGCAGGTCCCTCGCGCTCACCCCTTGCAGCAGGTCGGCCTCGAACTGCTGAACCACGACGCTCGTCGTCTCCACCAGCTCCCGGCCCTTTGGCGTGAGCCGCAGCTGCACCACGCGCCGGTCGCTCGTTGAGCGGCGCCTGCGCAGGAGGCCACGGTCGACGAGACGCGAGATCAGACGGCTGACCCGTGGCGCGTCGACGGACAGCACGTCCGTCAACTTCGTCACGGTCCACTCGTCCTGGCTCAGGAACGCCTTGAGGAGCACGAACTCCATACGAATCAGGCCGTAGGGGGCGAGCTGACGCTCGGCGCCCCTGACGACTGCACGCATCAGGCTGATGACGTCGTCGGTGACGGTGGGGTCAGCGGGATTTGCGGCCGGGGCTTGCCCCTGCCGATTTCCCGCCTCCTGCTTAGTACTCATGTTTGACACGGCAGACTCCATATGCGTTAGCGCACAGTATGGCGCACGTGAGCCTTCGATAGGCGGCCAGATCGCCCCATATTGTGAGCGCGCTAACAAGATTGTAGCAATTCAGGAGGAAATCCCGCCCCAGCCGAGCCGTGCGGACCCTGCAAGTACTGCCAGGCCCTCGCTCCGTCGCCGGAGCCGTCTTCCCTGCGAGCGAGGGCGATGGCGCAGTGCGGCGCTCAAAGTGCACGGTTCTTTTGATTTAGCAAAATACGTACACTTACGTTCGTATGTTCGAAAGTGTACGGTTTATTTCAATTCAAGAAAACCGTACACTTTTGGAGTGAGCCGATGCCCGGGCGTGGTCGTCCCTCGCGTGCGGAATTGTTCAACCGCCTTGAGACGCAGATCGAGGAGTTCCGCACGCGCATTGGCGGGCTCCCCAGCCGTCTGGAGGCGGAGGCTGCCGCTATCTGGGAAGGCATCTGGTTCGAAGAGGCCCATCACTCCACGGCCATCGAAGGCAACACGCTCGTCCTCAAGCAGGTCGAAGTGCTGCTGGCCGAAGGGGCGGTGGTCGGTCAGCGGCCACTGAGCGAGTACCTGGAGGTGCGGGGATACGCCAACGCAGCCTCCTGGGTGTATGACCGCGGCACCGAACGCGCTGGTGAATGGTCGAGTGACGTTCTCCTCACGCTCGCTGAGGTGCGCCACATCCATACGCTTGCCATGGGGCCTGTCTGGGATGTTGCGCCCCATGGAGATGCCTCACCCGCCGAAGGCCCTGGCGCCTTCCGGGAGCACGACATCCGCCCCTTCCCCGGCGGCATGACTCCGCCACCCTGGACAGAGGTACCGGCCTCGATGTCCGACTGGGTCCGGGAGGCGAACGAGATCCGCGCTGCTTCCCACGATTCCGTGCCCAGGCTTGCCCGCCTCCACTGTCGATTCGAGCAGATCCACCCCTTCCTCGATGGCAACGGCAGGACGGGGAGGCTGGTGCTGAACCTGCTCCTTGTGCGGCTGGGATACCCCCCTGCCATCATCTACAAGCGCCAGCGCCAGCAGTACCTGCGCGCGCTTCAGCGTGCCGACGAGGGCGACGCGGGGGCGCTGGGTGAGCTGCTGGCACGCGCCATCCTCGACAACCTCAACCGATTCGTGATCCCGGCGGTTGCCGGCCCGGCCCGCCTCGTTCCCCTTGCAGCGCTCGCGAACCGCGCCATCTCTGCCGGCGCCCTCAGGGCGGCCGCTAATCGTGGGCGCCTGCAGGCCACGCGGGCTGCCGATGGCCAATGGCGCAGCACGACTCGCTGGCGGGACGACTACCTCACCTCGAAATACGAGCGTGAGGCGCGTTGACCCTAATCTGAACTGTCCCGCCGGGCTGGCCCGAGCGCCCTGGCTGCTGGCCTGTGGCCGTTAGCTCGTGGTCGCGCCGAGGGAAGCGCTCGAGACGGTGTTGGCGTACTTGGCGAAGACGCCCCGTTCGTAGCGTGGGGGCGGCGGGCTCCAGGCGGCGAGGCGGCGGGAGAGTTCGGCTTCGTCGATTTCCACATCCAAGCGGCGTGCCTCGACGTCGAAGGTGATGGTGTCGCCTTCCTCGACGGCGGCGATGGGGCCGCCGCTGGCGGCTTCGGGGGCGACGTGCCCCACCATCAGCCCGTGCGTCGCGCCGCTGAAGCGCCCATCCGTGAGCAGCGCCACGGAATCGCCCAGCCCGCGGCCCACGAGTGCGGCGGTGACGCCCAGCATCTCGCGCATGCCAGGGCCGCCACGCGGACCCTCGTAGCGAATCACCACTACATCCCCTGCGGCGATGCGGCCTTCGGAGACGGCCGCGAAGGCGTCCTCCTCGCGGTCGAACACGCGGGCCGGGCCGCTGTGCTTCATGATCTCGTGCCCAGCGACCTTGATCACGCAGCCCTCAGGCGCGAGGTTGCCCTTGAGGATGACGACCCCGCCCGTCGCCTTGAGGGGCGAGTCGAGGGACACGATCACGTCCTGCCCTGCGGTCTCCTGCGCATCCCCCGCCTCTTCCGCGATGGTGCGTCCGGAGACGGTCATCTGCTCACCGTGCAGCTTCTGCCCCTCCAGCAGGCGTTGCGTGAGCAGACGCGTGCCGCCCGCGCGGTCCATGTCAAGCGCGACATAACGCCCACCCGGCCGCAGGTCGCCGATGATCGGGGTGCGCTCGCTGATCACGTCGAAGTCGTCGATGTCGAGCGAAACGCCGACCTCGCGCGCCATGGCGAGCAGGTGCAGCACGGCGTTCGTCGAGCCTCCCGTCGAGGCGACGCAGGTGATGGCGTTCTCGAACGCCTCACGCGTCATCACGTCGGTGGGCAGCTGGCCACGCGCCAGCACGTCCATCACGAGCTGGCCCGCTTCGTAGCCTGCGCTCGACTTGCGGGGGTCGGTGGCGCCGGCAGAGCCGCTGCCCATGGGCGCGATGCCGAGAAACTCGATCGCGGTCGCCATCGTGTTGGCCGTGTACTGCGCGCCGCAGGCGCCCGCCCCCGGACAGGCCACGTCCTCGAGCGCGGTCAGCTGTTCGTCGGTCATGTCGCCGGCGGCATGGCGGCCGACGGCCTCGAAGACGTCCTGGATGGTGACGTCCTGCCCTGCGTAGTTGCCCGGCGCGATCGAACCGCTGTAGAGCGCCAGTGCGGGAACGCCCAGCCGCGAGAGCCCCATCACGCCCCCGGGGATCGTCTTGTCGCAGCCGACGATCACGACGGCCGCGTCGAACAGGTAGCCGCGACCGCACAGCTCGATGCTGTCCGCCACCACCTCGCGGCTGATGAGTGACGCCTTCATCCCCTCGGTGCCCATGGCGATGCCATCGCTGATGGAGACCGTGTTGATCTCCATGGGCGTGCCGCCGGCGTCGCGGATGCCGCGCATCACCTCGGCCGCCAGCTCGCGCTGGTTGAAGTTGCAGGGCATGGTGCCGATCCAGCTGTGGGCCACCATCACCAGCGGGCGGCGCAGCGACTCCGTGTCGTAGCCCACGGACTTCAGCATCGCCCGCGCGGGGGCGCGGTCGGGGCCGTCGACAAGGGTGTGGCTGCGGTGACGGGGATCGAGGGACATGGCGATTCCACCTTCAGTCAGGATTGGGAATTGGCGTCCGCCCTATCCTAAGCCGCTGCCACCAACCGGAAACGCAGCTGGGACAGGCAGCAGGGAACGGGTGGCCGGCGAGCCCTCGCTACTTCGTCGCCGAGCGGGACGCCACCTCGCGCAGGGCCTCGCCCAGACGATGCACGCCTTCCTCGATCTCCTCGATGGGCGTGTAGCTGAAGGCCAGGCGCAGATGCTGCGTGACGTTCTCGTCGGCGAAGAAGTGCGGGCCGGCGCCTACCAGCACCGCTTTCTCATTCGCCACGCGCTGCACTTCGAGTGCCGAGAGACCGGGCCGCAGCCCAAGCCACACGAAGAAGCCGCCATCGGGTCGACTGTAGCTGACATAACCGTCACAGTGCCGGTCGATCGCCTCGCACACGCGGTCGCGCTTGCGCCGGTAGATGTCGCGTAGCCGCACGACGTGCCGGTCGAGGTCGCCGTTGCGGGTCATCTCCGCCAAGATGCGCCCCAGGTAGGGGCTCGAGCCCATGTCGTAGCGCAGCGCGGCCATGCGCGAAATGACGGCAGGCGAGGCCAGATTCCAGCCAAGCCGCAGCCCTGTCGCGATGATCTTGGAAAAGGTCGCCACCTTGATCGCGAGTTCGCCCCCGGAGAGGGCGAAGAGCGAGGGCGGTGGTGGTTCCTCGCCGAACCAGAGCTCGCCGTACGCGTCGTCTTCCATCAGCAGCACGCGATGTTCGCGCGCCAGCTCGAGCAGCCGTTCGCGACGCTCCAGTGGCAGCGTCAGCCCCGCCGGGTTCTGATGCGTGGGGATGAGGTAGATCAGCTTTGCGCGCTTCCCCTCGTCGGCCAGCCGCTGCAGCGCTTCCTCCACGAGGTCGACGCGCAGGCCTTCCTCGTCCATGGGGATGGCTTCCACGGTGGCGCCGAAGGAGTGGATGGTGCGCAGACTCCCGGGGAACGTGGGACTCTCGACGAGCACGATGTCGCCCGGGTCGAGCAGCGCCTCGCAGGCGATGCCGATGCCGTGCGCCGCGCCCGAATTCACAATCACGTGCTCCGGCGTGAGCGGGATGCCCTCGATGCCTGAAGAGCGCTCGGCGATCGCTTCCCGCAGGGGCTGTGGTCCGAATGTGCCCGCGTACTGCAGCGCTTCGCGCCGCTCCTGCTCGAGCACGGTGCGGGTGGCGCGCAGCAGCTCGTCGCCTGGCAGGGAGGGCACGTCGGGCAGCCCTCCCGTGAAGGCGATGACCGGCCGATCGTCTGGCCGCGCTGCCGCCCACACGCCCGCCCCGAGAATCTTCGCGCGTGCGCTCACCACTGCTTCGAGGGAGTCCTGGCTCCAGAAGGGTGTGTCCGCCATAGCATCAGTATGGCGGCGATACTGCTCAGGGGCGAACGCCCCGCCGCGCGCCCATCTCCGCCTTCGGCGCCCCGTTAACGCAAGCGTCACCGATGGTGCGCTCTCACCTTCGCGATTCTCGCTATACTTAACGTTCACCCGTACAGGCTGTGGGGGGCGCCAACCTCGCAAGCGCGAGGCAGGGAAGGCGTATCCCACGGCCCTTGTCGCGTACTACGCGGCGCTCTGTCGGGAATGGATGAGAGGAGACGCCACGTATGGCCGCGCACACCCGGCCCCGCAGGCAGGGTCTCTACGACCCACGCCTTGAGCACGACTCCTGTGGCGTCGGTTTCCTCGTGCATCTCAAGGGGCGTCGTTCCCACAGCATCGTGGAGAAGGCCATCGAGGCGCTCGCCAACCTCAACCATCGCGGCGCCAGCGGTGCGGAAGTCAACACCGGCGACGGCGCCGGCCTGCTCATCCAGACACCCGACGAGTTCTTCCACCACGAGTGTGCCCAGCTCGGCATCACCCTGCCCCCTCGTGGCGAGTACGGCGTGGGCATGCTCTTCTGCCACGCCGGCGACGACGCCCGCCGCCTGGCGATGAACCTGCTCGCAGAGATCGTGCGGGGCGAAGGGCAACACCTCCTCGGCTGGCGCGATGTCCCCACCGATAACTCCATGCTGGGCGAGACCTCCCTCCTCGCCGAGCCCACCGTCCAGCAGGTCTTCATCGGGCGTGGCTCCTGGGTGGAGAGCGAAGACGACTTCGAGCGCCGCCTCTTCGTCATCCGCAAGCTGTTCGAGCGCGAGGTCGAGCGCCGTGGCATCGGCGATTCGGAAGACTTCTACTTCCCCAGCCTCTCCTGCCACACGGTCGTCTACAAGGGCATGCTCACCGCCCTGCAGCTGCCGCAGTACTACCCCGACCTGCGCGACCGTCGCATGGTCTCGGCGCTGGCGATGTTCCATTCGCGCTTCAGCACCAACACGTTCCCCAGCTGGAAGCTCGCCCACCCCTACCGCACCATCTCCCACAACGGCGAGATCAACACCCTGCGTGGCAACCGCAACTGGATGGCCACGCGCGAGGCGCTGCTCCAGACCCCCCACTTCGACGACATCCAGAAGATCCTGCCCATCATCGATGAAGCGGGTAGCGACACGGCCTCCCTCGATAACGCCCTCGAACTGCTGACGCTGGGCGGGCGCCCCGTCGAGCACGCCATGATGATGCTCATCCCCGAAGCGTGGTCCGGCCACGAGACAATGAGCGCAGAGAAGAAGGCGTTCTACGAGTACCACAGCCTGCTCATGGAGCCGTGGGACGGCCCCGCCTCCGTCGCCTTCACCGACGGCCGCACCATCGGCGCTGTGCTCGACCGCAACGGCCTGCGCCCCTCCCGCTACCTCGTCACCAAGGACGACCTCGTCGTCATGGCTTCCGAATCGGGCGTGCTCCCCGTGGAAGACGACAACGTGCTCATGAAGGGCCGTCTGCAGCCCGGCCGCATGTTCCTCGTCAGCCTTGAAGAGGGGCGCATCATCGGCGACGAAGAGCTGAAGCAGCGCTTCGCCCGTGCCCACGACTACAACGCCTGGCTCGACGACAACCTCACCCGCCTGACCGACCTGCCAGCGGCGGACGCGCCCGCTCCGGTCGAAGGCGACGCACTGCTGGAGCAGCAGATCGCCTTCGGCTACACGGTCGAGGACGCCAAGTACCACCTCGGCCCGATGGCGCGGGATGGGCAGGAATCGCTCGGCTCGATGGGGACCGATACGCCCCTTGCCGTGCTCTCCGAGCGCCCGCAGCCGCTCTACAACTACTTCAAGCAGCTCTTCGCGCAGGTCACCAACCCGCCACTGGACGCCATCCGCGAGGAGATCGTGACCTCCGTCGACTCCCTCATCGGGACGGAAGGCAACCTCTTCAGCGAGGGGCTCGACAGCGGCTATCGCATGATCAGCCTGCCCACGCCCTTCCTCACCAACGCCGAACTGGCGCAGCTGCGCTCGCTCCAGGACGGAAGCGGCGACTTCCGCTCGGCCGTGCTGCCCATGCTCATGCCTGCCGCTGACGGACCGGGTGGCACCGGCGCAGCCCTCGACGAACTCTTCCGTCGCGCCGACGAGGCGATCGAGGCGGGCGCGACCATCCTCATCCTCTCCGATCGCGGCGTGGACCGTGACCATGCGCCCATCCCCGCGCTGCTCGCGACCGCCGGCCTGCACCACCACCTCGTGCGCAACAAGAGCCGCAAGAAAGTCGGGCTCGTCGTCGAGACGGGTGAGGCGCGGGAAGTGCACCACTTCGCCCTGCTCATCGGCTACGGCGCGGGCGCCATCAACCCCTGGCTCGCGCTCGACACGCTGCGCGCCATGAAGGCCGACGGCTCGCTCGAGAGCGAGATCGCCTGGGAAGAGGCCGAGGCGAACTTCACCAAAGCGCTTAAGAAGGGCGTGGTGAAGGTGATGTCCAAGATGGGCATCTCCACTGTGCAGAGCTACCGCGGCGCCCAGATCTTCGAGGCCGTTGGCCTGAACGAAGACCTCATCGACCGCTACTTCACAGGCACCGTCTCACGCATCAGCGGGGCCGGTCTTGAGCAGATCGCGGCGGAGATGCTTGAGCATCACGCACGCGCCTGGCCCGATCGCGATGCCGGCCTGCACGGCGTCGGCTGGGGCGGCCAGTACCAGTGGCGGCATGGGGGTGAGTACCACCTCTTCAACCCCGACACCATCTTTAAGCTGCAGCACGCCACCCGCACGAAGCGACGCGAGATCTTCTCCGAGTACACAACCCTCGTGAACGATCAGGCGCGCCAGATGGCCACCCTCCGCGGCCTTATGGAGTTCCGCTCCGACCGCGACCCCATCCCCCTCGACGAGGTGGAGCCCGCTTCCAGCATCTTCCCGCGCTTCGCCACAGGGGCGATGTCGTTCGGCTCCATCAGCGCCGAGGCGCACGAGACGCTCGCCATCGCCATGAACCGCATCGGCGGCCGCAGCAACACGGGCGAAGGCGGCGAGGATACCCGCCGCTTCACCCCCGACGAGAACGGCGACCTCCGCCGCAGCTCCATCAAGCAGGTCGCCTCCGGGCGCTTCGGCGTCACCAGCGAATACCTGGTGAACGCGGACGAGCTGCAGATCAAGATGGCGCAGGGCGCCAAGCCCGGCGAGGGCGGCCAGCTGCCCGGCCACAAGGTCTGGCCGTGGATCGCGCAGGTGCGCTACTCCACCCCGGGCGTGGGCCTCATCAGCCCGCCTCCGCACCACGACATCTACTCCATCGAGGACCTCGCCCAGCTCATCCACGACCTCAAGAACGCCAATCCGAGCGCCCGCATCAGCGTCAAGCTCGTGGCCGAAGTGGGCGTGGGCACGGTGGCGGCGGGCGTGGCCAAGGCCAAGTCCGACGTCGTCCTCATCAGCGGGCACGATGGCGGCACCGGCGCCAGTCCGCTCACCTCGCTCAAGCACGCTGGCGTGCCCTGGGAGCTCGGCCTCGCCGAGACCCAGCAGACGCTCGTCCTGAACAAGCTGCGCGACCGCATCATCGTCCAGACCGATGGTCAGATGAAGACCGGTCGCGACGTCGTCATCGCGGCCCTGCTGGGCGCCGAAGAGTACGGCTTCGCCACCGCCCCGCTGGTCGTGATGGGCTGCATCATGATGCGCGTCTGCCACCTCGACACCTGTCCCGTCGGCGTCGCCACGCAGAACCCGCAGCTGCGCGAGAAGTTCACCGGCAAGGCCGAGCACGTGGTCAACTTCTTCGAGTTCATCGCTGAAGAGGTGCGCGAAACCCTGGCCGAGCTCGGCTATCGCTCCCTCGACGAGCTCATCGGCCGCAGCGACCTCATCGATGCGCGTCGCGCCGTCGACCACTACAAGGCGCAAGGCATCGACCTCTCCGCCATCCTCTACCACCCGCAGGTGCCCGAGCACGTCGCCACGCGCCGCATCGCCGAACAGGACCACGGCCTCCGCCACGCGCTCGACCAGCAGCTCATCCAGCTCGCCGCCCCCGCCCTCGAACGGGGCGAGCGTGTGGACGAAGCAGTACCTATCCGAAACGTTAATCGCGTCGTCGGCACCATCCTCGGGAGCGAAATCTCCCGCCGCCACGGCGCCGCCGGCCTGCCCCCCGACACGATCACCTTCCGCTTCAAGGGTTCGGCTGGCCAGAGCTTCGGCGCCTTCGCGCCCAGGGGCATGACGCTCCTGCTCTCGGGCGACGCCAACGACTACTTCGGGAAAGGCCTCTCCGGCGGCCGCCTCGTGGCCGCGCCGCCGCCCGCCTCCACCTTCGTCCCTGAAGAGAACATCATCATCGGCAACGTCGCCCTCTACGGCGCGACGGGCGGCTCCGCCTTCATCCGTGGCGTGGCGGGCGAACGCTTCGGCGTGCGCAACAGCGGCGCCCATACGGTCGTAGAGGGCGCGGGCGACCACTGCTGCGAGTACATGACGGGCGGACGCGTCGTCGTCATCGGGCCGACGGGCCGCAACTTCGGCGCGGGCATGAGCGGCGGCGTCGCCTACGTGCTCGACGACGCCGGCGACTTCGCCATCCGCTGTAACCGCGAGATGGTCGACCTCGAGCCTCTCACCGAAGACGAGGACGTCGCGCTCGTGCGAGGCCTGCTCGAACAGCACCGCGAGTACACCGGCAGCACGGTCGCCGCCGATCTGCTGGCGGACTGGCAGGCCGCCACTGCACGCTTTGTGAAGGTGATGCCGCTCGACTACCGCCGCGTCCTCAACGAGCAGAAGGAACAGCGTGAGCGCGAAGCTGCGGGGGTCAGCGGTGGCTAAACCCACAGGCTTCATGGAATACGAACGGCAGGGCCCGCCCCACCGTCCGGTCGCCGAGCGTCTCACCGACTGGCTCGAGTACTACGAGGAGATGCCCGCCGAACGCCTCCACCAGCAGTCCGCGCGCTGCATGGACTGCGGCGTGCCCTTCTGCCACCAGGGCTGCCCCCTCGGCAACATCATCCCCGACTGGAACGACCTCGTGTATCGCGGCCACTGGCGCGACGCCATCGACCGCCTCCACGCCACCAACAACTTCCCCGAGTTCACCGGACGTCTCTGCCCCGCTCCCTGCGAAGCCGCCTGCGTATTGGGCATCAACGACGATCCGGTCACCATCAAGCAGGTCGAGGTGAGCATCATCGAGCGCGCCTGGCGCGAGGGGTGGATCCACCCCGAACCGCCACAGCAGCGCACCGAGCGTCGCGTCGCCGTCATCGGCTCTGGCCCCGCCGGCCTCGCCGCCGCCCAGCAGATGCGCCGCGCCGGCCACGACGTCACCGTCTTCGAGCGCGACGACCGCATCGGCGGGCTGCTTCGCTACGGCATCCCCGAATTCAAGATGGAGAAGCGCTTCATCGACCGCCGTCTCGAGCAGATGGAAGCCGAAGGCGTCGTCTTCCGCCCGAGCGTCAACATCGGCGTCGACGTCGACGCCCGTGACCTGCGCGACGAGTTCGACGCTATCTGTCTGGCCGGTGGCGCAACCCAGTCGCGCGACCTGCCTATCCCCGGTCGCGAGCTCGACGGCATCCACCTCGCGATGGACTTCCTTCCCCCGCAAAACCGCATCCTCGCCGGCGACGACATCCCCGAAAGCGAGCGCATCTCCGCCGCCGGCAAGCGCGTCATCATCCTCGGCGGCGGCGATACCGGCGCCGACTGTCTCGGCACTGTGCACCGCCACGGCGCCGCCAGCGTGAAGCAGTGGGAGCTGCTCCCGCGCCCGCCCGACAAGCGTCCGCCCGAGACGCCCTGGCCCACCTGGCCCAACATCTTCCGCACCTCAGGCGCGCACGAAGAGGGCGGCGACCGCGACTACAGCATCCTCACCAAGAGCTTCGCCGGCGAGAACGGCCGTCTCACCGAGCTCCACGGCGTGCGGCTCGAGTGGGCCCCCGGCGACGATGGCCGCATGCAGATGACCGAGATCCCCGGCAGCGAGTTCGTCGAACCCGTCGACCTCGTCCTGCTGGCGCTCGGCTTCCTCGGCCCCGAGCGCCCGGGCATGCTCGAACAGCTGGGCGTCGAGCTCACCGAGCGCGGCAACGTCGCCGCCGACGAGGAGAAGATGACGAACGTCCCCGGCATCTTCACCGCCGGCGACATGACGCGTGGCCAGTCGCTCATCGTCTGGGCCATCGCCGAAGGCCGCGACGCCGCCCGCGGCATCGACCGCTACCTCATGGGCGAAACGTCCCTGCCCTAGCGTTCCTGCCACGCGAGCCGCAGCGACCGGCTTTCCCCTATCCCGCGTCGTAACCGAGCGTCCACACGGGCGCTTGCATTCTTCGCGAACATGTCCGCTAAGGTGGAATTGACCCTGTTGAAGGAGGACGCGGTACCACCTTCGGTGGTCGGGTCCCCCCACTCGTCAGGTTCACCGTTCGCCTGCTGCCGGCACCTGACGGCAGTCCCGCGCGAAGGAGGATGCATTCGGTGCGCCGCGTCCTGATCTACTCACTGCTGCTTCTCACCGGTCTGGGCCTCTCCCAGGCGCTGCCCACGATTACCGGCGACGCCCACGACGGCGTCGCCACGACAGTCCGCGTCCTCACGGTGGCAGGCCTCGCCTTCATCATGATTCACGTTGGCTTCGAGTTTCACATCGACAAGTCGCGGTTGAATCAGTACGGCTGGGACTATGTCGTCGCCTTCACCGCTGCGACCTTCCCCTGGGTGTTCGTCACCGCCTACTTCATCTTCGGCATGCTCCGTCCGAATACTGGACGAGCTTCGACGCAATCAAGGAGACGCTGCTGGCCGGGCGCTTCGCCGTCCCACCTCGGCAGGCGTGCTCTTCAGCATGCTGGCGGCGGCCGGGCTGGGCGCGACGTGGCTCTTCCGCAAGGCGCGCATCCTTGCCATCTTCGACGACCTCGACACCGTCCTGCTGATGATTCCCCTCAAGGTTCTGCTTGTCGGGATCGCCTGGCAGCTCGGCATGGTAGTCGTGGTGATGGCCGTGATGCTGGCGGTCGCCTACATCTGGCTACACCGCATCACCATCCCCGTGACGTGGCCGTGGGTGATCGCCTACGGCGCCATCATCGTGGGGGTGACTGAGGGGCTGCACGCCGGCAGCGCCATCTTCGACCCGTCCGTCCCCATCCACATTGAGGTGCTCCTGCCTGCGTTCGTGCTCGGCTGCATCGCGCGCCGCCGCTCACCGACCGGCGCCAGCGACTCCGCCACCGACGACGCCGTGGTGGAAGCGGACCTGCACGAGGTACTCGAGCGTCCAACCGAGAAGCGAGCATCCCTCTGGGTGTCCGCCGGCTTCATGCTCGTGGTTGGCTTGAGCATGCCCCAGATATTCGACGGCGAGGACGCCCAGCACCCCACCCCCTCGCCCGCCGCGCTCCACGCCGCCGGCACCGGCGACGACGTCGACGACCCGACCGCGCTCGGCGGGGAGGAAGAGGGCAAGTACACCGCGACAGTCACGGGCAGGCAGCCCAGCATGGGCTGGGGCGAAATCGCCCTGCACGTGATCGTGCTCTCCGTCATCAGCAACATCGGCAAGATGTTCCCCGCCTTCTGCTACCGGCGGGAGGCCCACTGGAGACACCGCCTCGCCCTCGCCATCGGCATGTGGCCACGCGGAGAAGTCGGCGCAGGGGTACTCGTGCTCAGCCTCAGCTACGGCATCGGCGGTCCTATCGTCAAGCGCCTGATCGACGGCATCCCGGAGAAGCCCGCCGCCATCACAGACACCGACACCGAAGCCGCGACGCCACCAACGTCCCCCGAACGCCAGCCCGCCTAGCCGGCGCTAATCACGGCGCACGGCGGTGGCGTTCGTGCCGCAGGGGTGGGGAGAAGTCGCCCCGGCCGCTAGCCGGCGCGCTCGATGAGGTAGCGGGCCACTGCGGCGAGCAGGGTGCGCTCGTCTTCGGCGATGGTGAGGCGGTCGAGGAGGCTGCTCGCTTCGGCGACGTAGCGGCGGGCGTTCTCCTCGGCGAGGGCGCGTACGCCGTCCGCTTCCAGCTGCGCCGAGACCGCCGCGATCGCGTCCGCGGGCGGCTCTTCGTGCGAGAACAGCTGCTCGATGGCGCCGCGCGTGCGCGGCTCCGCCAGGGCCGCGATGACCGGCAGCGTTTTCTTGTGGCGGGCGAGGTCGTTCTGGTTCGACTTGCCCGTCACGGACGGGTCGCCCCAGATGCCGAGGATGTCGTCCTGCACCTGGAAGGCGAGGCCTACCTTGCGACCCCAGTCGCGGATCGTGTCCGACTGCTCGGGGGACGCGCCGCTGAGAATCGCCCCGATCTGCAGTGGCGCCCCGATGAGCGCGCCCGTCTTGCCCTCCACCATCGCCAGGTAGGACTCGATGGAGACGTCGGTGCGCGGTTCGAAGCTGAGGTCGTTCCACTGGCCGCCGATCATGTCGTCGGTGGCCATGAGCAGGGCGTCGAGCGCGGCCACACGCTGGGCGCTGGGCGCATCCGATTCCGTCAGGCTGGGCGCATCCGATTCCGTCAGTGCGAGCAGCGCGCGCGTGAGCAGGAAGTTGCCCACGTTGATGGCCTGCGCCTCGCCCACGATGCGCCAGATGGTCGGCCGGTGGTGACGCTCAGCGTCGCGGTCCTGAATCTCGTCGTGGACGAGGGAGAAGTTGTGCACCAGCTCAACCGCCACGGCGCCGGGCATGGCGCTGGCGGCCGAGCCGCCAAGCGCCTCCGCCGCCAGCAGGCAGAGCGAGGGGCGGATGCGCTTGCCGCCCGCGGCGGCAGGCTGCCCCTGCGCGTCCTCCCATCCCATGACATAACGCGCCGCGGAAGCGAGGCCTCCGGGCGCGTCGCCGACAGCGGCGCGCAGCGCATCCTCAAGCGCGTCCAGATGGCTGGTCAGCGCGGGAGGTGGCTGCGCTTCGGTGGTTGTCACGCCACGCTCGAAGGGGCGCGCCGCCGAGCCGACGCCCGCTTCTTGGTGGAGTGTGCCCGTGCTGCCAGCGCTTCCGCCGCCCGCCGGGCGATGCCGTCACCGTCGAGGTTGTAGACGTTGCGGTACGTCTTCTGCGGACCATGGTCGACGATGTGGTCGGGCATGGTCAGGTTGAGCAGATGTGCGTCCGAGAGGTCGTTGTCCGCGAGCAGGGCCAGCACGGCCTCGCCAAAG
This sequence comes from Tepidiformaceae bacterium, assembly GCA_965200565.1. Lineage (GTDB taxonomy): Bacteria > Chloroflexota > Dehalococcoidia > Tepidiformales > Tepidiformaceae > UBA2991. Next base: position 281,553 of record OZ241349.1, read on the forward strand.
CCGCCCGCGCGCACGTTCTCCTCTGCGGTCACCAGGTGCCGCGTCTCGCGAGCGGCGGTGAGGATGGTCTCTTCGTCGAGGGGCTTGGCGAAGCGCGCGTTGATGACGCGGGCGTCGATGCCCTGCTCCGCGAGCACCTCTGCAGCCTTCACACACTCGATCACGGATGCGCCGTAGCCGAGCAGCGTGACGTCGTCCCCGTCGCGCAGCACTTCGGCCTTGCCGATGGGGATCTTCTGCATGGGCAGGTCGGTGGGAGCGCCCGGACCGGCGCCGCGAGGGTAGCGCACCGCGAACGGCCCGTCGTGGGCGGTCGCCGTGTAGAGCAGGTCGCGCAGCTCCGCCTCGTCCTTCGGCGCGCTCACGACCATGTTGGGCAGGCAGCGCAGGTAGGAGGTGTCGATGAAGCCCTGGTGCGTCTTGCCGTCGTCGCCGACGAAGCCGGCACGGTCCAGCGCGAAGATCACGGGCAGGTTCTGCACCACCACGTCGTGCACGATTGAATCGAAGCCGCGCTGCAGGAAGGTGGAGTAGATGGCGGCAATGGGACGCATCCCCTGCGTCGCCATGCCCGCCGCGAAGGTGACGCCATGCTGCTCCGCGATGCCCACGTCGAAGACGCGTTCCGGGTGCTGCTTCTGGGTCGCCGCCAGGCCTGTGCCCTCGAGCATCGCCGCTGTCACCGCGACGACGCGCGGATCGCGCTCGATGAGCTCGCTCACGGCGTCGGCGAAGACCTTGCTGTAGGTGGGCGGCGCCTTGGGCGCCTCGGGCGGTGGCGCCTTCTTCAGCCAGAAGGTGCCGCTGTGGCTCTTCACCGGGTCGGCGGCGGCCTCGGGGATGCCGTGGCCCTTCTCCGTCATGATGTGCAGCAGGACAGGCTTGCTGCGCACCTGCTTGACGGCCGAGAGGGTCGCATCCAGCTCGTCCAGGTCGTGGCCGTCGATGGGGCCGTAGTAGTCGAAGCCGAACTGCTCCCAGAAGCTGGCAGGCACGATCAGATCGCGCATGCTCGACTTCACACGCTGCGCGCCCTGCCACATCTGCCGGCCGACGTTGCGACCGATGGGGAACTGCTCGATGAGCCCCCCGATCTCCTCTTTCGCCCGCCGGTAATACGGCTCGATGCGCAGCTTGTTCACGTTGCGGCTGAGCGCGCCCACGTTGGGCGAAATCGACATCGAGTTGTCGTTCAGGATGACGATCAGGTTCGTGCTCAGGTGGCCCGCGTGATTGAGCGCCTCGAACGCCATCCCTGCCGTCATCGCGCCGTCGCCGATGATGGCGATCACGTGGTAGTTCTCGCCACGCAGGTCACGCGCCGTGGCCATACCGGTTGCCGCGGAGATGGAGGTGCCGGCATGGCCCGCCCCGAAGAGGTCGTGCGGGCTCTCGTTGCGGTCGGCGAACCCCGAGAGGCCTTCGTACTGCCGAATCGTCCCCATCTGCTCGCGCCGGCCCGTCACCATCTTGTGCACGTACACCTGATGGCTGACGTCCCAGAGCATGCGGTCCGTGGGCGAATCGAACTGGCGATGCAGCGCGAGCGTCAGCTCGACGACGCCAAGATTGGAGGCGAGATGCCCTCCGCCACCGATGCCCTGGATGGTTGAAACAAGCTCCTCGCGAATCTCTCCGGCCAATGTTTCGAGTTCTTCCGCCGAAAGATCCCGCAGGTCTGCGGGGGAATTAATCCTGTCCAGTAGATCGCCCATGGAGTGCTCCTCTTGGTGACGTAACAGTAGGGGATAAGGGTGCCGCGCTCTGTTAGCAGGCTTACAGCGGCACCGAAAGGGGTGAATTTGTGAAGCTACGACAGGTGAGCGGGGCTGGTCAAGATATAACGAAGCAGAAGCGTTAAGGACCAGGCACGCCATTCCGCTGTGGCGGCACACCGTTGGCAGGGGCAGCGTGTGGCAGGCGCAGCGTGAAGGTCGCTCCCTTGCCTGCGGCCGATTCCACCTCCACCGCTCCGCCCATCGAATCCATCAATTCGTGCACGATGGCCAACCCCAGCCCCGACCCTCCCTGCCCCCGTGCGCGGCTCTGATCGACGCGGTAGAAGCGCTCGAAGACATGCGCCTGGTGCTCCGCAGGGATGCCCGGGCCATCGTCCCGCACCTGAATCCAGACACCCTCGCCCGTACTGCCTAGCTTCACCTCCACGCTCGCGCCCTTACCCGTGTGCTTCACCGCGTTCTCGATGAGGTTGCGCACGCAGTGGTAGAGCAGCTCCGAGTTGCCCGTCGCCTGGCAGGAGTCCTGCAGGTCGGCGGCGATGCGCACGCTGGCGTGCCCGGCCAGGGGCTCGATCTCCTCGATTGCCATGCCCACCAGTTCACGCGGCTCCACCGTCTCCAGCGGCACCGTCGCGTGGGGCGTGGTCAGCAGCAGCAGGTCCTCGCTCAGACGCGTGAGCCGCTCCGTCTGCCCCTTCACCGTCTCCAGCAACTCGTGCTGCTCTTCGGGGTCGACATCGCTCTCCTGCGCCAGCTCCGCCACCTCGATGTTGGTGCGGATGGCCGCCAGTGGCGTGCGCAGCTCGTGCGACGCGTCCTGCACGAAGCGTTGCTGTGAGGCAAACCCCCGCTCGATGCGCTCGATCATCGAATCGAACGTATCCGCCAGGTCCTTGAGCTCATCGTCGGGGCCTTCGTGATTGATGCGCTGGGAGAGGTTCGTGGCGCTGATCTCGGAGGCCACCTGCGTGATGTCGCGGATGGGGCGCAGGATGATGCCGGAGAGCGCCCACCCGCCGAAGCCCGAGATGAAGGCCAGCACAAAGCCGGCCACGATCGACCACGTGCGCAGACGGCTCAGGTTCTCCGACTCGTACTCCTGCCCCGCCTCCGTCACGAGCGCCGCCGGCGACATCTCCCCCGTCTCGTCCGCCGCCACCTCGGTCTCGCTGTCGATGCCCATCTCCTCCATCACGGCGTGGTCGTCCGGGTCGTCGATGCGGATGGCGACGTTGAGGAAGAGGATGAAGACGAGCCCCAGGATCAGCAGGAGCGTGGAGTACCAGACCGTCAGCCGGAAGCGGATGGTCTTGACCTGCGATGGCAGTCTCGGTCTAAAGGACGTAGCCCTTCCCCCTGATGGTGGTGATCAACTGCTCCCCGAAGCCGTCGTTTAGCTTGCGGCGGAGGTTGTTCATGTGCACCTTCACCGTCTGCGTGAAGGGATTCATGTGTTCGTCCCAGATGTGCTCAATCAGCTCCTCCTGGGGCACCGCGCGCCCCTCGTGGAAGGCCAGGTAGTAGAGCAGCTCGAACTCCTTCGGCGTCAGGTGAATGGCGACGCCATCGCGCTGGGCGAGATTCGTGTTCGGGTCGAGCTGCAGCCCGCGGGTGGACAGGACCGGGTCGAGCGGCGCCCCTTCGCGACGCGTGACCGCGCGGATACGGGCGGCCAGCTCGCTGAAGGCGAAGGGCTTCACGAGGTAGTCATCCGCCCCCTTATCCAGCCCCGCGACCCGCTCATTGATGCCGCTGCGAGCAGTCAACATAATGATAGCGCCGCCGAAGCGATCGCCCCGCAGCCGGCGGCACACCTCGAGGCCATCGACGCGTGGCAGGTTCAGGTCGAGGCAGACGACGTCGTAGGGCGTGGCGCCGGCCTTCTCCAGCGCTTCCTCCCCGTCGCCCGCTACGTCGACCGCGTAGCCGAGCTTCGTCAGCCCCCGATCGAGTGCCGAGGCGAGGGACTGTTCGTCTTCAACAACCAGGATGCGCATCGGGTCCTCCCGGCGGTGCAGCGTTGATCCTAGCGTAGGCTCGCGCGCCTCATGCGAAGGTAAAGGTTGTGGCAGGCCGTCGGGGGGGTAGCCTCGGAGCGTGAGTCCGGGATGCGATGGATTGGGAGTGGCCTCCGCGCCGCGGGCGCATTCCTGTTGCGGCGGCCGCGGACATGGAAGGAGCTTTTCCTCTCCTTTGCGCTCTTTCTTGTGCTCGCTCCTGTGTCCTTCCTGGGGGCCAGATACCTCATGGGGGTGTGACTCCTGGGTCTCCCACGGCCTGAATAGCGGGGAATTATGTCTTGTCAGGGGCTGAATTGGCCATATTTTCGTACATAACTGAAATAGTGCGAACCATATGGGTGCTTTCCTGCCTCACTCCGCAATCCGTCAGAATCGGCCCTCCGCGAGCCCCTGCGCCCCGCTGACCTACAATGGGCGGCGGTGTCCGCCCCGATCGTTGTCGCCGATTCCGCCGGCAAGGCCCTCTCCCTCCTCCGTCGCGAGGGGGACGAGTGGCGAAGCGCGCCACTGGCCCGCACCGGCTTCTGGCCTACCTGGCGCCCGGGACACGACCTGCTCGCCGTCTCGGTGGTCGTGGGGGAAGAGCCGAAGCAGCGCAGCGGCATCGAGATGCTCGACCTCGAGGGTGTCCACCAGCGCACCCTCTTCGAGAGCCCTGCCAACGCTGGCGCCGTCATCGCCCCTGATGTCCCCCACTACGCCCTCTGGTCGCCGCAGGGCGACCTCCTCGCGCTGGTGGCCCAGGGGCGTGCCGGCCTCACCCTCTTCCTGAGCGAAGCCGACGGCCCGCTCGTCGCCGATCCCATCCAGACGGGGGTGCGCCGCTCTTCCTCGCCTGGTCGCCTGATGGCAGGCGTCTGGCCATCCATGCGGGCGTCAACCTCTCCGTGCTCGAGCTCGCAGAGGCGCGCGCCTCCCGTCCCATCTCCGCCGATGCGCGCGGCTTCCGCACCCCCGCCTTCAGCGATGACGGCGAACTGCTCGCCTTCGCCACTCCCGATCGCGATGGTGAAGGCGTCATCGTGCGGGTGGCGCGAGGCGCGGGAGAGGGGAGCGAAGCCGTGCACGGCTTCCCCGGCGGCGTGGCCCTCGCCTTCCAGCCTGGTACCCGCACCCTCACCGTTGCGGTCACCACAAGCCCCGCATCGGGCGCCTTCGACGAGCTCTGGACCGTCGACCTCGCGGAATCTGGGGCAGGCGACCCCACGCTGCTTCTGGAACGTCCCTTCGCCAGAGTCCTCTGGGACCCGACTGGTGAGAAGATGGCCTTCATCGTGCCGTCCAGCACGGGCGACAGCTCCGTCTCCCTGCATGCGCGCGCGGCCAGCGGGGAGTTCCTTGGGGCGACGGCGCCATTTCTCCCCTCCTCCATGTACCAGACGATTGCCGGCTTCTTCGACCAGTACGCTCGCTCCCACCCGCTCTGGGCCCCCGACGGCTCCGCCTTCCTCGCTGGCGGACGCCTGCTCAACGATGCACCCGCCGCCGCCTTTCGCGACGGTCCCCACGACGCCGTCCTCTGCTGGCGTCCCGAGCGTGGCGCGGCCATCGAGCCCATCGCGAGCGGCAGCGTCGGCTTCTTCCAACCGTCTGTCGCATAAGGCCTGCCGCATAAGGCGCAGATAAGGTCGGAGGAAAGGCGGCACCGCGCCAACATTGCCGCCTGCTCAGCCCCCACCTACACTCGAAAGCGGCCCCTTGGGCCCCCGGAGCGCACTTGATGGATCCGTCTCACTCCCCTGCACCCGTGGAGTCACGTGCAGCGGCCCGCGGCCGCACCATTGCGGTGGTCCTGCTGGGCGTTGCCGCCCTGCTGCTCACCTTCGGCCTCGGCTGGGGCGTTGCCGACCTCACGGGCGACGATGCCGAAACGATCATTGTGTCCGCCGACGGGTCCGATTCCTCCACCCCGGCGGAGGAGGCACAGCCCTCTGACTACCTGGAAGAGCGCTCCGAGATCGCCATCGGCGCCGCCATCCTCACCGAGATATACGCCATCCTCGAGCGGGAGTTCGTCGACAAGGCAATTCTCGACGAGCGCGCCCTGCTCGACGCCGCCATCCGCGGCGCCCTCGATTCGCTCAACGACCCCTACACCGAGTACCTCAGCCCCAGCGACCTCGCCATTGGCGTGGGCGGCATCGAGACCAGCTACGAGGGTATCGGCGCGTCCGTCACCGATCGCTCGGGCGCCATCCAGATCGTCGCGCCTTTCCGTGGCTCGCCCGCCGAAGCGGCCGGCATCCGCGCCGGCGACGTCATCCTCGCCGTCGATGGCGAATCGACCGAAGGCTGGACCGATACGCAGGCGGTGCAGCGCATCCGCGGCCCGCGCGGCACGGAAGTCGTGCTCACCGTGCAGCACACCGACCTCGCCACCGGTGGGGCAGGGCCCGAGATCGAGGACATCACCATCGTGCGTGGCCAGATCCTCATCCAGAGCGTCTTCGTGGAGCCGCTCCTTGAGGCCATCCCCGGCGAGACCGGCGAGACCATCGTCGACCGCGATGGAAACCTCGTCACCGACATCCTCTACATCCACATCGCCCAGTTCCACGCGGAGACGCCCAACGAGCTGCGCGCGGCTCTCGCCCCCCTGGAGAGCGGCCTGTACAACGGCCTCATCCTCGATATGCGTGGCAACCCGGGCGGCTACCTGCGCCAGACCGTTGAGGCGGCGGACGAGTTCCTCGATGAGGGCATCATCCTCATCGAGATCGACAACGAAGGGAACCGCGTGACCTATGGTGCGCGCGAGGGTGGCGCCGCCACCTTGATCCCCATCGTCATCATCCTCGACGAAGCCAGCGCCAGCGGTTCCGAGGTGCTCGCTGCCGCCATCGCCGATAACGGACGCGGCACGATCGTCGGGGTGCGCTCCTTCGGCAAGGGCAGCGTCAACCAGCTGCATCCTCTCTCCGAATGTGGCGATCCTGCCGGCTGCGGCGCGGTCTACGTCACCATCGGGCGCTGGCTGCGTCCCAACGAGCAGGGGATCGAGGGTCTCGGCGTCGCCCCCGACTACGAGATCCCGCTCACTGGCGACGACTACATCGACTACGGCGACCAGCAGCTCTTCGCCGCCATTGACGTGCTTCGCGGCCAGGAGCCTCCGCCTCCACCTGTGCGCGAGGAGACCGACGCCAGCGAAGACGACGAGCAGCCCGACGAATCCGGCGACGGTGACGCCGCCGAGTAGCCGCGGGCGCTCATCGGGCGCGTGTGAGACGTGAGAGACTGCGAGTCAGCATATGGCAGCCGGAGAGGCGATCGTCGCCCGCAACCGCCGCGCGCAGCGCGATTACGAAATCCTCGACCGCTACGAGGCTGGCCTCGCGCTGACCGGCTCCGAGATTAAGTCGATCCGCCTGGGCAAGGCCGACATCCAGGGCGCCTACGGGCGCCTGCGTGACGGCGAAGCCTGGCTCCTCGACGCCTACATCGCGCCCTACGTAAACGCCGGCTACACCCCCCACGAGTCGCGTCGCGACCGCAAGCTGCTGCTCCACAAGAAGGAGCTGCGACGCATCCGCGCCGCCCTCGAAGAGCGTGGGCTCACGCTCATCCCCCTCAACCTGCACCTGCGTGGTGGGCGAGCCAAGGTGGAGCTGGGCGTCGCGCGCGGCATCAAGCGTTATGACAAGCGACGCAAGATCCGCGAGCGCGAGGAAGGCCGCCAGGTGGCCCGCGCCCTGCGCCACTCCGTCTAGCCCGCGCTCACCGGCGGTGGCGGTCAGGCTTGCTCGTTCGTGGAACGCGTGTGCTACGCTGGATGTATCTGGGGACGAAAGGTATCGACAGGAGGGAATGTACCCGGGTAGCAGGCCGAGGTTGGTCGTCACCCTCGTTAATCAGGCGACCACTTGAGTAAGCGCCGAAGATCGCGAACTCGCTCTCGCGGCATAGCCGCGGGACGTTCCGCCGAACACCCTTTCCTGACGGGTACGGCGGGGCGCCGTAGCGTTGGGGTGCGGTGAGCTGACGCCGATACGGTTCACCCAAGATTCATCGGCTGGTTCCTCCACCTTCGCCCCCCACCCGCGGAGTGAAGGAACGAGATCCCAAGGGTGGGTAAGCCTGTAGGACAACTCGGAGCAAACCCTGGCTGGACCGGGAGTTCGATTCTCCCGCGTCTCCACCAACACACACACCACCTTCCCCTGTGGAGGTTTGCCCGCATGGAAGCCCGTGCGCTGCTGCGCCAACAGCTCACCTGGATACACCAGCTGCTCGATGGCACCGTGGCCGATTGCTCGCCTGAGACCGCCGGCCACCAGGGGGAAGGCTGGACCATCAACCCTATCGCGGCCATCTACGCCCATATCGGACTCACCCAGGACAGCATCGTTCATGGGCTGATTCAGGGGCAGCCACCACTCCTCAAGAGCGCCGGCTGGGGCGAACGCCTCGGTATCACTGATGGAGACCCTCGCCAAAGCCCCGACTGGGCAGCCGGCAACTACGACCTCCCACTCCTGCGCGACTACGTCGCTGTTGTGCAGGCCGCCACCGATACCTTCCTCGCAGATGCGGAGGATGCGCTGCTGGAAAAGACGCTCACGACCCCGATGGGCGAGCAGACTGCCTTGCAGATGCTCTCACAGGTGGGAGTGGTGCACGTCGCCAGCCACTGGGGCGAGATCGCTGCCCTTCGGGGAGTCCAGGGTCAGAAGGGCCTGCCCTTCTAGGCGACTTGCCCCTGCCCGGTCTTACGCGCCCGCGCGCTCCGCGATGATCGTGTCCAGTTCCACCTTCAGGCGGCCCAGCACCTCGTCGTAGGGGTAGGCGCCCAGCTCTTCCTCGCCCCGCTTCAGGTTGACGAACGTGGGGGCGCACCAGAGGCCCAGGTCGGCGTCGTCCGTCTCCCCGGGGCCGTTCACGCGACACCCCATGACGGCAATCGTTATGTCGTGCTCGTTTGCGTAGGCCGTCATCTCTTTCACGTCCTGCGCGAGCTCGATGAACGCCTCGTTCTCCACGCGGCTGCAGCTGGGGCAGCTGATGATGTTCAGCCCACCCTCGAGGAAGTCGGGCACGGAGCGGAAGCGTCCCGCCTCGATGTCCTCGACGATCGACCGTCCCGCCTCCACCTCGCGCCACTTCTCCGCGAAGGGCAGCGTCAGCGAGACGCGGATGGTGTCGCCCACGCCCTGGCTGAGGAGCTGTTCGAAGGCGATGCGCGTCTTGATCACGCCCTCCGGCGGCATGCCCGCCTCGGTCACACCCAGATGCAGCGGGATCTCGGGGCGCGCTTCGGCGAAGCGCTTGTTGCCCGCGATCACCTTGCGCGGGTCGCTGTCCTTGAGCGAAACCACGTACCGCGTGAAGCCCAGGTCGTCGAGGATGCGCGTGTGTTCGAGCGCGCTCTCGACCATCGCCGTGACGCCCTCGAGGCCGGCCTCGTCGGTGCCCTCGTACTTCTCGTTCATGGCCGGGTCGACCGACCCGCAGTTCACCCCGACGCGTACCGCACAGTCGTGCTTTGCCGCGGTCTCCGCGATGAAGGCGACCTTCTCCGCTACCGGCTTCTCTTTCTCGTGGTGGTAGAGATGCCCCGGGTTGTAGCGCACCTTGTCGACGTGCGGAGCGACCTGCGTGATGAGCCGGTAGTTCTCCTGCAGGTCGACCACGAAGTTGGCGTCGGGAACGGCCTCGCGCACCTGCGCCAGGCACTCCACATCCTTGCGGCTGTCGACCGCCACGCGCACGAGTCCGGCGCCTGCGCCGTGAATCATGCGTACCTGTTCGATCGTCGCCTCGACTTTCTGCGTCTTCGTCGCCGCCATGGACTGGATGACGACGGGAGCGCCCCCGCCAATCGTGACCGATCCTGCCTTCACCGCGCGTGTTGCTGCTCGCTTCATATGCGGATTGTAGCCCGATTCTGTAAAGGATGGTGGAAGCGTGCTCACGTCCACCACGAGCGGTCAACGCCCGTAAACACGACGAAGGGGACGAGCAGCAAGGCCACAATTCCGGCGAGTGCGAGCAGGGGGCCGCGGTTGAGGGTGGTGAAACGCTCGCGCGGGCCCTCGTGGCGCGCGCCGCTCGCCTCGACCAGGCGGCGTTGCTGGGTGCGCAGGCGCAGGCTGTTGGCCATCACGCTCACCGAGCTCAGGGCCATGGCGCCGCCCGCCACGATGGGGTTGAGGAGCCCCGCCATCGCGATCGGCAGCGCGATCACGTTGTAGCCGAACGCCCAGCCCAGGTTCTGACGGATGGTCCGCAGCGTCGCCCGACTGAGCAGGATCGCCTCCGTGATGCGGGAGATGTCGCCGTGCAGAATCGTGATGTCGCTGGCCTCGATGGCGGCGTCCGTACCTGTGCTCATGGCGATGCCGACGTCTGCCTGCGCGAGTGCGGCGGCGTCGTTGATGCCGTCGCCGGCGACGGCCACGCGCAGGCCCTGCGCTTGCAGGTCGCGCACGAGGTTGAGCTTCTCTTCGGGGCGAAGGCCACCGTGGACCTCGCCGATGCCCAGCGTCCGGGCTGCGGCCTGAGCGCTGCGCTCGTGGTCGCCGCTGGCCATGATGGTGCGAATCCCCAGCCGCTGCAGTGCCGCGACGGCGGCTGCGGCGTTCGGCTTGAGCGAATCGGCCAGCGCGAGCGCTCCCGCGTACGAGCCGTCCAGCGCCACCAGCACGGTCGTCTGCTCTGCCGCCTCCAGCCGAGCGATCGTCGCCTCGCCATCCGTGTCCAGCGCGACGCCATGCTCTGCAAGCAACCTTCGCGAGCCGACCAGCAGCTGCTTCTCCCCGACCTCGGCCTTCACCCCTGCTCCCCGCAGCGCCTCGAAGTGCTCCACCGTTGCGCTGGAGGCGTCGACGTCCAGGCCGCGCTCCTCCGCGGCCTCGACCACGGCGGCGCTCAGGGGGTGCTCGCTCAGCGCTTCGACGGACGCCGCCAGGGCGAGCAGTTCGTTCGCCCCCATGCCCGCAGCCGGTGCGATCTCGACCAGCGAAGGGTGCCCCTCGCTGAGCGTGCCCGTCTTGTCAAACACGATGGCGTCGATGCGTGCAGCCGTCTCCAGCGCTTCGGCGTTGCGGATGAGGATTCCGCGTTCTGCGCCCATGCCCGTGCCCGCCACAATCGCGGTCGGCGTGGCCAGGCCGAGGGCGCAGGGGCACGCGATCACGAGCACCGCCACCGAATACACCACCGCGTCCACGTATGAGCCGCCCAGCAGCCCCCACCCCAGGAACGTCGCCAGCGCCAGCGCCAGCACGATCGGCACGAACACCGCCGCCACCGTGTCCACCACCCGCTCGATGCGGGCACGCGAGCCCTGCGCCTCCGCCACGAGGGCGGCCATGCGCTGCAGCACGGTGTCTTCGCCCACCGCCGTCGCTTCCACGTCGATGACGCCGTACTGGTTGAGCGCCCCACCCACGACTGCTTCACCGGGGTTGCGCTCGACCGGCATCGACTCGCCCGTGAGCAGCGATTCATCGAGTGCGCTGTGGCCGTTGCGAATCACCCCGTCCAGCGCCACCCGTTCTCCGGGACGCACCCGAAACACGTCCCCGACCACGACCTGCTCTGCGGGGACGGACTCCTCGCGACCTTCCCGCAGCACGTTCACCGATTTCGCCGCCAGGCCGAGCAGGGCGCGAATCGCTCCGCCTGCGCTCATGCGCGCCCGCTCTTCGAAGAAGCGTCCCGTGCTGACGAACAGCAGCACCGCAGCGCTGACGTCGAAGAACATCGCCTCGCTGCGGTCGAAGATCACGACCCATGCGCTGAAAACGAACGCTGCCGTCGTGCCCAGCGCCACCAGTACATCCATGTTTGGCGTGAGTGTGCGCAGGGCGGGAATGGTGGAGCGGTAGAACCGCCACCCCAGCAACGCCTGCACGACGCCTGCGCCGCCCAGCAGCAGCCATCCGGTCGCGCGGGCGTTGCCGAAGAGGGGCAGGTCTGCGAGGTCCATCGCCATGCTGATGACGATGACCGGCATGGCGAGCAGCGCCCCCAGGCCGAGCGCGGCCATGCGCGCCCGTTCGCCCTCGGTCGACGGCTCTGCGCTCGTGTCGAGCTCGGAGGCGTCGTAGCCGGCGCGCTCCACCGCCGCGACCAGTTCACTGGCGCCCATCGGCTCGGCGAACGAGACGCGTGCCGTGGCCGAGGCGAAGTTCACACTGGCGACATCCACGCCCTCGACTCGCGTGAGCGCGCGTTCGACGCGCCGCACGCAGGAGGCGCACGTCATCCCCCCGATCCGCAGGGTGACGGCGTGCTCCGAAAGCGTCACGAGCCCGCCTGGACCGCCGCGTCGTAGCCCTCTTCGGTGACCGCCGCGACGATCGCGCCGACGTCGATCGCGTCTCCGGTGACCGTCGCTGCGCCCGCGTCGAGGTCGACTTCCGCGCCAGTGACGCCGCTGACGCCGCTGATGGCGCCCGTGACGGCACGCACGCAGTGTTCGCAGGTCATTCCCTCAATGGTCAGTTCAATCGTCTCTGGCATTGTCTTCTCCGCTGCAGCCGGCTTGGTCCGACCGCGTTGCTTTCCCCGATCAAGCCTACCCCACCCACCCGCCGACGGCGCACATCGCTCGCGTCCCGCGTACACTGGACTTGATGCGAGTGGGCGCGCACATCTCTTCCGCTGGTGGCGCTCAGAACGTCTTCGCGCGTGCCGAGGAGATCGGCGCCGAGGCGATTCAGCTCTTCATCTCCCCACCCCAGCAGTGGCGCCCCCCGAACATCTCCGACGAGACCGTCGCCGCCTTCCACCGCGAACACGAACGCGTGCCCCTGCCCGTCTTCTTCCACGCCGTCTACCTCGTCAACCTCGGCACGCAGGATGAGAAGCTCCTCAACCGCTCCGTCGGCTCCCTCAAGCAGTACCTCACGTGGGCGGGCACGCTTGGCGTGGAAGGCGTCATCTTTCACACCGGCAGCCACAAGGGCGCCGGCTTCGATGCCGTCCGCGACCAGATCTGCCGAGTCATCCTCGAGGTGCTCGAAGCCGCCCCGAACGACTCCATGCTGCTCATCGAGAACAACGCCGGCCAGGGCAACGGCATCGGCTCCACCTTCACCGAGATCGGCGAGATCATCCGCGGGTGCGATGGCCACCCCCGCATCGGCGTCTGCCTCGATACCTGCCACGCCTTCGCCATGGGCTACGAGATCACCACGCGCGAGGGCTGTGAACTGGCGATGGCCGAATTCGAGCGCGAGATCGGCTTCGAGCGTCTGCGTGCCGTCCATGCCAACGACAGCAAGATGCCGCTCGGCGGCGTGCGCGACCGCCACGAGAACATCGGCGACGGGCACATGGGGCTCGACGGCTTCCGCACCATCCTCGCCCATCCCGCCTTCCGCGAGGCGCGCCTGCTGCTTGAAGTGCCTGGCATCGAGGGCGGTGGTCCCGACACCGAGAACGTCGATCGCCTCAAGCGCATCCGCGAGGAAGTGGGCGCGCCCGCGCCGGCAGACTCCCCCGCATGAGCAGTGGACAGCCCGCACGCAAGCTCGAGGGCGCCCTTCTGGAGGAGTGCGCCGAGTGGATCTGGGAGCAGATTCAGGACGAAGGGCTGTTCATCCCGGGCGAACTCATCGAACTCATCCTCACGACCGAGCGCGAGCTTGGCCTGCAGGCGCAACCGCTGCCCGAGATCGCTGCGGGCGTGGCCGCTGCCTTCCGCGAACAGAGCCACCTCCTCTCTCCCACCGACGAGCGTGCCATCACCGCCGTCCTCACCTGGGAGGACGAATTTCTCGGCATCGCCGCCATCCCCCGTGCCACCAGCTGACCCCGCCGCCATGCAGCAGCCGCCACTGGCGTTGACGCTCGCCAGAGCGACGCGGACACTCCGACTACAGCCTTTCGCAGGGACGGAGAGCGCCTGATGTGCGGGATCATCGCCTACACCGGCTCGCGTGAGGCCGCTCCCATCCTGCTGGCCGGTCTGCGCGACCTTGAGTATCGCGGCTACGACTCTGCCGGCATCGCCCTGCTGCCTGCCGCCGGCGGTGAACTCGTCGCGACCAAGCGTCGGGGCAAGATCGATGAGCTGGCGAAGGCCCTCGACGGCAGCCCGCAGCCTCCCTCGGGCACGGGCATCGGGCACACGCGCTGGGCCACTCATGGCGCCCCCAGCGACGCCAACGCCCACCCCCACTCCGGCAACAGCCGCACAGTCGCCGTCGTGCACAACGGCATCGTTGAGAACTACGCCGCCCTGCGCGCTGAGCTCAGCGAACGCGGCCGCACGTTCCAGAGCGAAACAGATAGCGAGACCATCGCGCACCTGCTCGAAGAACAGATTGATGCTGGCCACGATCTGCTTACCGCCATGCGCCAGACCTGTTCGCGTCTGACCGGCTCACAGGCGATCGTGGCGGTTTCGCCCCGTGAGCCAGGCGTAGTCGTGGGCGCGCGTATCGGGAACGCAGGTGGCATCGTCGTGGGCTACGGCGAAGGGGAGATGCTGCTCGCCAGCGACCTCGCCGCCCTCCTGCCCCACACCCGCGATGTCGCCTTCCTCGCCGACCGCCAGCTCGTGCACGTGGACGCGCAAGGTGCCTCCTGCGTCGATTTCGATGGCGCGCCCGTCGAGGTGCCCCGGCGCACGGTGGCGCTCGACCCCGCCAGCGCGCTCAAGGGCATGTACGAGACGTTCATGCTCAAGGAGATCATGGAGCAGCCTGCCGCCCTGGCGAACACCATCGGCGGCCTCATGACGGTCGAGCCGCCACGCCTCACGCTCGACGACCTGGGCGAGGCGCGACCGTGGCTGAAGCGGGTCGAGCGGGTGCTGCTCGTGGGCATGGGCACCAGCCTCCACGCCGCCATGATCGGACGCTGGTACTTCGAACAGATCGCCCGCCTGCCCGCCGACATCGATAACGCCAGCGAGTTCCGCTACCGCGAGCCCGTGCTCGGCCCCGAGACGCTCGTCGTCTCCGTCAGCCAGTCGGGTGAGACGGTCGATGTGCTGGAGGCGATGAGCGTCGCCCGCGCGAGCAACGCTCCCCAGGTCACGATCTGCAACACCCCCGGCAGCCAGACGACGCGTGAGGCTGATGGCACGGTCTACACGTACGCCGGCCTCGAACGGGGCGTCGCCAGCTCCAAGACGTTCACCACCTCGATCGCGGCCCTCTTCCTCCTCGCCCTCGAAACGGGCCGCGCCCGTGGCGCGGTGGACGAGGCCGGCCTCGCCCGTCACCTCACCGACCTCTCCGCCATGCCTACCGTCGTTGGGCGCCAACTTGAAGCGTTTAACCGCATCGAGATGGTCGCTGAGCGCTTCCGCGAGGTCGAGCACATCCTCTTCCTCGGTCGCGGCCCTGCGCTCCCCATCGCCCTTGAGGGCGCCCTCAAGATGAAGGAGCTCTCCTACGTCCACGCCGAGGGCTACGCCGCCGGCGAGATGAAACACGGCCCCATCGCCCTCATCGACGACACCTTCCCCACCGTCGCGCTCGCCGGCCAGCACGCCCTGCGCAGCAAGATCATCTCCAACATCGAGCAGATCCGCGCCCGCGACGGCGACGTGCTCGCCATCGTGACGGAGGGCGACGAGGAGCTCATCGCGCTCGCCAGCGAAGCGCTCACCGTGCCGCCTGTGCCCGCGCTGCTCGAACCGCTCGTTGCCATCGTGCCCCTGCAGGCGCTCGCCTACGCAACCGCCAGGGCGCGTGGCTGCAATATCGACCAGCCTCGCAACCTCGCCAAAACGGTGACGGTGGAATAGTGCTCCTGCTCCCCGTCAGCCGCTTTCGTGCGCGTTGCGTGAACGTTCAGGGAAGGCGGCGTTTTCTGTCGCGTTCCCGCTGGCCTGGGTTGCTCGCTGGCGATAGGCTCGCGACATCGCTAGCGAGCCGTAGTCGCATCCATCTGAAGGGATATTCATGACCAGCCCCACCGCCAACCCCGAAGTGAGCACGGAGCCCGCCTCCAAACTGGTCTACCTCTTCGGCGATGGACGCGCAGAGGGCGGCGCCGGCTTGCGTGAGTTGCTCGGGGGGAAGGGCGCTGGCCTCTCCGAAATGAGCAGCCTCGGCATCCCCGTGCCGCCCGGCCTCACCATCACCACCGACGTCTGCAACGCCTACTACGCCAACGGCCGCCAGTACCCGGCCGACCTCGACCAGCAGGTGCGAGACGGCATCGCCCACGTCGAGTCGATCGTGGGCGCGCGCTTTGGCGATGCCGACAACCCCCTGCTCGTCTCTGTGCGCTCGGGCGCCCGCGTCTCCATGCCCGGCATGATGGATACGGTCCTCAACCTCGGCCTCAACGACGAGACCGTGCGCGGCCTCGCGGAGCGCTCCGGCGATGAGCGCTTCGCCTACGACTCCTACCGTCGCTTCGTCGCCATGTACGGCGACGTCGTCCTCGGCCTGAAGCGCGAATCGGACCTCGACGACGACCCCTTCGAAGCCATTCTTGAGCACAAAAAAGAGGCCTGCGGCGTCACCGAAGACACCGACCTCCCCGCCAGCGCCCTGCGCGAGATCGTGGCCGAGTACAAGGCCGAAATCCGCGCCAAGCTCGGCATCGAGTTCCCCAACGACCCGTGGGAGCATCTCTGGGCCGCCATCGGCGCCGTCTTCGAGTCGTGGGAAAGCCCGCGCGCCATCGTCTACCGCGACCTCAACGGCTATCCCGGCGAGTGGGGCACGGCCGTGAACGTGCAGGCCATGGTCTTCGGCAATCTCGGCGACGACTGCGCCACCGGCGTCGCCTTCACCCGTAACCCCAAGAACGGCGAGCCCGGCCTCTTCGGCGAGTACCTCGTCAACGCCCAGGGCGAAGATGTGGTCGCGGGCGTGCGCACGCCCCTCCCCATCCGCGCCGACACCGCCGCCTCAGCTGCGGACGCCTCCCTCTCGATGCAGCAGGCGCACCCCGCCGTCTACCAGGCGCTGCTGGACGCCGCCAACCGCCTCGAAGAGCACTTCCGCGATATGCAGGACATCGAATTCACCGTGCAGAGCGGCAAGCTCTGGGTGCTGCAGACGCGCAACGGCAAGCGCACCGGCCCCGCCATGGTGAAAGTGGCCGTTGACCTCGTCGATCAGGGCCTCATCGACCGCGAAGAGGCCCTGCGCCGCCAGGATCCCGAGCAGGTCTCCGAACTGCTGCACAGCGTCTTTGCCGACGACGCCCCGGGCGAAGTCATCGCCGCCGGCCTGCCTGCTTCTCCCGGCGCAGCCGTGGGCAAGGTCGTCTTCTCCGCCGAGGAAGCAGCCGAGCAGGCAGCGGCGGGAGAAGACGTCATCCTCGTGCGCGTCGAGACGAGCCCCGAGGACATCCAGGGGATGCTCGCCGCGCGCGGCATCCTCACCGCTCGCGGCGGGATGACCTCCCACGCCGCCGTCGTCGCGCGCGGCTGGGGGAAGTGCTGCGTGGCCGGCTGTGGCGACCTCGAGATCGACTACGCCGCCGGCGCTTTCCACGTCAACGCCAACGGCCACGCCGTCACCGTGCGTCGGGGCGATGTCATCTCCCTCAACGGGACGACAGGCGACGTCATGCTTGGCGCCGTCCCGCTGGTCGACCCTGAGCTGCCTGAAGAGCTGGAGCGCCTCATGGGCTGGGGCGATGACGCCCGCGCCCTGGGCGTGCGCGCCAACGCCGACACGCCCGAGGACGCCTCCAAAGCGCGCGAATTCGGCGCTGAAGGCATCGGCCTCTGCCGCACGGAGCACATGTTCTTCGGCGAAGACCGCATCCTCGCCGTGCGCCAGATGATCCTGTCCGGCGACGAGGCCGGCCGTCGTGAGGCGCTCGCCCTCATCTTGCCCATGCAGCGACAGGACTTCGAGGGCATCCTGCGCGCGATGGCGGGCCTGCCCGTCACCATCCGCCTGCTCGACCCGCCCCTGCACGAGTTCCTCCCCCACGACGACGAGGAGATTGCCCGCGTGGCCGAGGCCCTCGGCGTCGAGCCGAGGCGCGTCTCCCAGAGGGTGCAGGCGTTGAGCGAGTTCAACCCCATGCTTGGCCACCGCGGCGTGCGCCTCGCCATCACCTACCCCGAGATCTACGAGGTGCAGACGCAGGCCATCATCGAGGCGGCCTGCGCCTTGCGCGCCGAGGGCGTGGACGCCCGCCCCGAAATCATGATCCCGCTCGTCGGGACGGCGGAGGAGCTGGCACGCCTGCGAGAGCGCGTCGCCACGGTTGCCACCAGGGTCACGGCTGAGCGAGGTGTGGACCTGGAGTACACCATCGGCACCATGATCGAGCTGCCCCGCGCCTGCGTCACCGCCGATCGCATCGCCCCGCACGCCGACTTCTTCTCCTTCGGCACGAACGACCTCACCCAGACCACCTTCGGCCTCTCCCGCGACGATGCCGGCCGCTTCCTGCCCGACTACCTCGAGCAGAAGGTGCTGGCGAAGGACCCCTTCGTCGAGCTCGACCGCGAAGGCGTGGGTGCGCTCATGCGGCTTGGCATCGAGCTTGGTCGCACCGCGAAGCCAGGCCTCAAGCTGGGCATCTGCGGCGAGCACGGCGGCGACCCCGCCTCCATCGCCTTCGGGCACGAGGTGGGCCTCGACTATGTCTCGTGCTCACCCTACCGCGTGCTCATCGCCCGCCTTGCCGCCGCACAGGCCGCCCTCGCGGCACGAGGGTAGCCGCCGTCAGGAGCGAACGGGTGGATTTGCACCAGATACGACGCCGCATCGAGGAGGACGAGGAGCGCCTCAGCCCCTTCGCTGCGCGCTCCGTCGATGCCCGCCGCGCGCTCCCCGAAGACCCCTCCCCCGTGTGCGCCGCCTTCCAGCGCGACCGTGATCGCATCGTCCACTCCAAGGCGTTTCGCCGCCTCAAGCACAAGACACAGGTCTTCATCGCTCCCCAGCAAGACCACTTCATCACGCGTCTCACGCACACCTTCGAGGTGGCGCAGGTAGGCCGCACCATCGCCCGCGCCCTGCGCCTCAACGAGGACCTCGCCGAAGCCATCGCCCTCGGACACGACATCGGCCACGGCCCCTTCGGCCACGCCGGCGAGGAAGCGCTGGCCGAGTGCCTGCCCGAGGGCTTCCGCCACAACTACCAGTCCGAACGCGTCCTCGAGAAGCTGGAGGACGACGGTCGCGGGCTCAATCTCACCTCTGCCGTGCTCGACGGCGTGCGCAAATCCAGCAAGGTGCGCAAGGACGTCCTCGCCGAGGGCTGGGGCGTGCCCGACACCCTCGAAGGGCAGGTGGTGAAGCTCGCCGACGCCCTCGCCTATCTCAATCACGATATGGAGGATGCCATCCGCGGGGGCGTCATCGGCGAAGTCGACATCCCCGACCGCACACACCGCGTCCTGGGCCACTCCCACGGCGAGCGCCTCGACACACTCGTCATCGATGTCGTCGGGGCGAACCAGGCGGCGGTCAACGACGCCGGCACTGACGCGGCCGGGGCCATCGCAACGACGCTCCCGACCATCACCCTCAGTGGCGAGGTGCACGAGGCCGTCAACGAGCTACGGGAGTTTATGTTCGAACGCGTCTACCTGCTCGCCGACCGGCGTGAACAGGTCGAACAGGCCAAGCGCATTGTGCACTTCCTCTTCAAGCACGCCATCGAGCACCCGCAGACGATCTCGTCGGGCTACTCGCTGCCCGACGATCCGCTGCCCCGCCGGGCGGCCGATTTCGTCAGCGGGATGACCGATCGCTACGCCATCCGCCTCGCGGCCGCACTGGGCTGTCCCGAGGCGGAGGACTGGCCGCTCTAGCGTGGGCTGTTGCCTCAGCCCGAATCGGTGGGATACTGACCCGATGGTGCGCGCTACGAGGAGTGCCTGCTTGTGAGTGATCAGGATCGCTCGGGCATTCCCGACGACGAACCCGTCATCGGCGGCGTTGCCCCACAACCCTCACCTCCGCCTGCGTCGAGCCCCACGCTGCCGCCCCCTGCGCGGCCTACGCAAGCCGTTCCCCCTCCCCCCGTGCCTTCGCGCCCACGTCGCGACCCCTACGGCATTGGCGGCGGCCCCGGCATCAGCCCCGATGCTGGCTACTACGGCACCCCCCGTCGCGGGGGAGGTGGACGCACGGCCACGGTCTACTTCTTCGTGCTCGTATCGCTCGCAGTGGTCGGCGTGCTCATCTTCCTCCTCTTCCAGGTGCTCAGCGGAGGGAACGGCGAAGAGAGCGTCGCCACGCCTACGCCTGTCCCGGTCGCCCTCACGGCGGCGATCGAGTCCCCGGTCGCGGGCGACCGCATCCCCGTCAACGAAGAGCGCGCGGTCATCGTCAGCGTGACCTCGGGCGAGCCGATCGTCAGGTACGAGCTGCTGATCAGCGGCATCGTGACCGATCGCCAGACGTCCGGCAGGCTCGACGGGGAGAACACCTACAAGGCCGTGCTCACGGCCCGCTTCGCGGCCACCGGCTCCTACGACCTGGTCGTGCGGGCCACCACCGAGAGCGGTGAGCAGGTCGTCTCCGAATCCATCCGTGTCATCGTGGACCCGGCTGCCGCCGCCACGCCCGAAGTCGTGCTCTCGGGCGAGATCGTGGTCGTCGCCAGCCTGCGCACCGGCCCTAGCGACGTCTACCCGCAGGCGGGGACGCTGGCGCCGCCCCAGGTGGTCGTCGTCATCGGCAGGGTCGCCGGTGATGGCTGGCTGCAGGTCGAGACGGGTGGCGGCCTCTGGGTCCGTCGCAGCGCGGTGGAGATCTCCGAGGCGGACCTCGCCCAGGTCCCCATCGTCGACGCCTCCGAGCCTGCCCCCACGCCCGCGACCGAATCGACCGCAACCGCGACGCCCCCGCCCGACGAAACCGAAACGCCTACCCCCGACGTCCCCGCAGACGCCCCCGACCTGCAGCCCTCCAACGCCGTGCTGATCGATGGCGGGGCCACCCTGCGCGTCACCATCAGGAACGTCGCCACGAGCGCCTTCTCGGGCGCGATCGTGGTGCTGGTTGAGAACGTCCCCGCCAACCCTGCCGAGCAGGTGGTCACCGCCACCATCGAGCCCAACGGCGCCACCGCCATCAACTTCACCCTTGATCCGCCGCTTGACGTGCAGTCAACGGTCTCGGTCACGGTCGACCCCGACGATGCCATCGTCGAGTCAAACGAGGACAACAACGTCACCGAATTCATCGTCGTGCCGCCAGCCGATGAGGCGATCCTTTGGCTCGATCTGCAAGCCGGTGCTGGCGTGCTCTTCATCACGATCTGGAACGACGGCGCCGAACTCCTGGCGAACGAAGCCCTGCTCACCGTGAGCGTGCCCGGTGAGACGTTCTCCCGCGATCTCTCGCCCCTCACGATTGAGGCAGAAGGGAGCTTCCCAATCAGCCCCATCTCCCTCCCGATCACGGGCGACTTGATCACCGTCACGCTTGCCATCGATGGCGTCTCCGTGGCGACTGCCACCATCCCCAACCCGAATGCCATCGACCCACCCGCCGATGGTGAAGATCCGGACGGAGATCCCCCCACAGACGGCGATCCGGAGGAACCGACCGAGCCCGAGGAGCCCGAGGGGGGGTAGAGTCACCGGCGTGGACGCTGTCAGCGAAATCAAGCGCCGTATCGATCCTGTCGAGTACATCGGCCGCAGCGTGCAGCTGCGTAAGAGCGGCAAGAACTACCGAGGACTCTGCCCCTTCCACAACGAGAAGACGCCCTCGTTTTATGTCTTCACGGATAGCGGCATCTGGCGCTGCTTCGGAAGCTGTGGCGAAGGCGGCGACGTCCTCGCCTACGTGCAGAAGCGCGAGAACCTCGACTTTCGTGAGGCGCTGCGGACCCTCGCCGCGGAAGCAGGCGTCGAGCTCTCCGCGCGCGCTGCGGAGCAGCGTACCCGCGCCGAGCAGCTCAGCAGCATCGTCTCTGCCGCCGTCGACTTCTACGAGCGCCAGCTCGCCAGCGACGAAGGCGCCGCCGCCCGCGACTACCTGACCGCGACACGCGGACTCAACGCAGAGACCATCGCGCACTTCCACCTCGGCTGGGCGCCCGACGAGTGGCGCCCGCTGCGCGACTACCTGCTCGGGCGCGGCTACAGCGACGAAGACGCCCTCGCTGCCGGCGTCCTGGCCGTGAGCGATGAGGGCGGCACGCCCTACGACCGCTTCCGCGGGCGCGTCATCATCCCCATCACCGACGAGCGGGGGACGTACATCGGGCTTGGCGGCCGCATCCTCGGCGCCGGCGAACCGAAGTACCTCAACTCCCCCCAGACCGAGATCTTCGACAAGGGGCGCATCCTCTACGCCCTCGACGGCGCCGGCACGCCTGCCCGCGAGAGCGGCGCCATCGTGGTCGTGGAAGGCTACCTCGACGTCATCGGGCCGTGGCAGGGGGGCTTCCGCAACCTCGTCGCCACCATGGGCACCTCCCTGACGGCGTACCACGCCACGCGCATCACCCGCTTCGTCTCCCGCGTCGTCCTCGCGATGGACCCCGACAGCGCGGGCATGGCTGCCGCCGAGCGCGCAGGCGCGCTCTTCCTCGGGCTCGACTCCCCTGAGGCGATGGGCGCCGCCCAACGCAGCGTCGAAGCAATCTCCTCCGATATCGACCTCGACCTGCGCGTCGCTCCCCTGCCCGCCGGCCAGGACCCCGACGACCTTGCCCGCGAAGACCCGGACGCCTGGCGCGCCGCCATCGAGCAGGCGACGCCCTTCACCCAGTTCCTGCTCGAACGGCTCATCGCGGGGCGCCCCGACGACACGCCCCTGGAGGCGGGACGCATCGTGGAGCGGCTACGGCCCGTCCTGCTCGCCGTGCGCAACCCCGTGGAGCGCGCGGCCAACGTTCAGCGCGTCGCCCGTCGACTTGGCGTGGCCGAGCGCGCCATCTCTGAGCGCCTGCGTGTCGAGCAGCGTCGAGCGCCCGCGCAGCCCGCTGCCGAGGTCACGCCCGTCCGCGCCCCTGTGGAGGAAGCCTTGCTGTCGACGCTGCTCCGCCATCCCGAGCTGCGCACCGACCTGCGCCACCTCCCCGCCGACCTCTTCTCCGACGCCCGCGACCGCGAGATCGTGCAGCGCTGGCATCACGACCAGATCGAAGCAGTAGCCGATGCCGATGCGGAAACGCACCCGGACTCCGATCCCGATGATGACCCGACTGACGACCCCATCGCGGCGCGCTTGCAGCACCTCTTCACCCGTCGTGAGCCGGCGTTGGCGCACGTGGACGCGCGTCGGCGCGCTTCGGACCTCATCCGCCATATCCTGCGCGAGCGCCTCATCCAGCGGCACTCAGCGGTTACCGAGGAGCTGGCCGAGGCCGAGCGCACGCTCGGCACGTCACGCGTGCAGGAGGTCTCGCACCTCGCCTGGCTGGGTGCGCTGCCCTCGGACGAGACCTTCGAACTTGCGCAGACGGCCATCGAGGAGCTGGAATTGGGTCTTAGCATCCACTCACGCGAGCGCGACGCCTCCTGATTCGTGGCGCGGGCAGGCAGGTAGATAGATCTATGTCAGATATGCAGGAGTCGGATCCGGACGTCCAGTACGAGCCCGCCGGAGGCTGTGGATTCTTCTTCCTCAAAGCGCTGTTCTACACGGTCATAGGGATGTATGGGTGTATTGGCCTGGCCGCGCTGTTCGTGGCCATTGGCGTCATTGCGCTAATGGTGTACGGCCTCTTTGGCGCGTTCTAGCCCTTGCCTCCCTGGGTAGCTGCCTCCGCGGTCGCTCAGCAGCGAGCCGGCGGGTTGCCTGGGGGCGAACGCCGGGGCTGAGGCTAGGGAGTGAAGTCGCCTGTGGCGGGGCCGCGTGCGCCCGCGAACGCGAAGCCGAGCACGTCCAGCATCGCCCGCACCGTCTCCGCGCCACCACCACCCGCCAGCACGCGCGATGCCGCCGCATCCAGCGCATCCAGTGCGCGCGGCGTATCGACGTCGTCGTCCATGGCCGCCTTGAACGCCGCCCGTACGGCCGTGTCTTCGCTGCTATCGCCTGAGGCCTGTGCACAGGCGTCGCGCAGTCGCTCGAAGCGTCCCGTCAGCGCCTCGATTGCGCCCTCGCGGTAGTCGGCGTCCGTGCGGTAGTGCTCGCTGAGCAGGTAGAGGCGCAGGTGGTCGGGGTCGAAGCGCTCCATCAGGTGGCGCGCCAGCACGAGGTTGCCGAGCGACTTGCTCATCTTCACCCGGTCCAGCTTGAGCATGCCGTTGTGCAGCCAGTAGCTGCAGAAGGGCGCCGCACCGGTCGCGCTCTCCGCCTGTGCAATCTCGTTCTCATGGTGGGGGAAGATGAGGTCGCGCCCGCCGCCGTGGATGTCGATCTGCTCCCCCAGGTGGCCCTGCGACATCGCCGTACACTCGATGCTCCAGCCCGGCCGCCCGTCGCACCACGGGCTCGCCCAGCTGGGCTCGTCTTCTTCGGATCGCTGCCACAGGAGGAAGTCGAGCGGCCCCCGCTTCTTCTCTTCGCGCTTCGATTCGGGATTCTCGCGCTTCGCCAACTCCTCGATGGCGACGCCGTTGAGCTGCCCGTAGCCGGAGAAGCGCTGCGCCTCGAAGAACACGTCGCCATCTGCTTCGTACGCCGCCCCCGATGCGATCAGCGCCTTCGTCGTCTCGATAATCGCCTCGATGTGGTCCGTGGCGAAGGGGTAGGCCGTCGGGCGCAGCACGTTCAGGCGGTCGAGGTCCTTGCGGAAGATGGCGTCGTTCTCGTCCCGAATCTCGGCGATAGGCCGCCCGCCCTGCCGCTTCGAGACCATGATCATGTCGTCGTCGATGTCCGTTACGTTCTGCACGTAGCGCACGCGCAGCCCCTTCCACGTGAGGTAGCGACGCAGCACGTCGAAGTGCACGTAGGAGAAGGCGTGGCCGAGGTGCGTCACGTCGTAGGGCGTGACGCCGCAGACGTAGATGCGCGCTTCGCCCGCCACGATCGGCACGAACTCGCGCTTGGCGCGTCCCAGTGAGGAGTACAGGTGAAGGGTCAAGGTCCGCTCCCGGGCGTCCTTTGCGACAGGGAAAAGCTTACCAGAGCCACCCCGCGCGAGCGCCGCGCCCTAGCTGAGGACGCCATCCGCCACCAGCGCCGCGACCTCTTCGGCCGAGAGGCCCAGCAGCTCGGTGAAGACGTCGAAGGTGTCCGCGCCCAGCGATCGCGCCCCCACGGCCGCCCCCGGGCGCAGCCCGTCGATGAAGGCGGGGAAGCGTTCCGCGCCGTGCTCGCTGCCGTCCTCCATGCTCACCGCGGCGAGGAAGCCGCGCGCCGCCAGATGCGGGTCCGCTGTGGCGACGTCGCCCCCGTCCTGCACCACGCCCGCAGCGATGCCCTGCGCCTGCAGCGCCTCCATCACCTCGTAGCGGTCGCGCTGCGCCGTCCAGGCGGCCACGCAGGCGTCGAGGTCGTCCTGGTGCTCGATGCGTGCGTCGTGCGTGCGGAAGCGTGGGTCGTCTGCCAGCCCGGGCTCCCCCATCACGCTGCAGAACGCTCGCCACTGCTCGTCGCCCCGCACGGCGATGGCGACCCAACGGTCGTCCCCCTGTGTCGGGTAGATGCCGTGCGGCGCCCACGCCTCGAAGGGGTGACGGTTCCCCACGGGCTCCGGGTCGGCGCCGTTGGCGAAGTGGTCGAGGAAGGCGGGACCCATCAGCCCCAGCCCCAGTTCGTACTGGGCGACATCGACCGCGAGCCCCTGTCCCGTGCGGCGGCGGTGCTCCACCCCTTCGAGGATGCCCAGCGCCGCCGCCACGCCACTCAGGTGGTCGGTCAGCGAGTAGCCGAAGCCGATGTCCTGTCGCCCGGGGAAGTTCGTGAGGTAGGTGAGCCCCGTGAGCGCGTGGATGCTCGGCGCGAAGGTCACGAAGTCGCGCCACGGACCCGAATTGCCCATTCCCCCCATCGAGACGACGCTCACCCCCGGGTTCGCCTCCGAGAGCGACTCGCGATCCAGCCCCCAGCGCGCGAGCACGCCCGCACTGAAGTTGTCGACCACTGCGTCGCACTCGCCCGCCAGGCGCCGCGCGATCTCGCGCGCCTCCTCGCGACGCATATCGAGGCAGATGTTTCGCTTGTTGCGGTTCCAGCTGAGGTAGTACGGATGGTTGAGCGTGTTCGCCCCGGCGTTGCGTGCGGCCGTCCCTACCTTGATCACGTCCGCCCCGAGGTCCGCGAGCACGCGCGTCCCGAACGGGCCCGCGAGCACATGGGTGAAGTCGAGCACGCGCAGCCCTGCCAGCGGCGCCGTTGGCAGGGCTGCGGCCGTGCCTGCGACCGCCTCCAGCTCGACGGCGTCGCTCCAGCCGGCTTCCTGTGCTGGTACCGGTGGAGCCGGTGGCGGGCCGTCCGCGTCGGTCGAGAGCAGGCGTGCGGGGAAGGGCACGCGTCCGAAGCCCTCCACCTCCTGCTCGTGGAAGTAGCCACGCGCTTCAATCTGGGGCGTCGCCACGGCCTTGCTCACAGGCCAGACCGCGCCGAAGGGCAGACGCCGCCGCTGCGCCTCGAAGAAGAGGTCGTCGGCCACGCCCTCGCCCGTCCACTCGCGCAGCACCTCCATCACGTGGGGCATCGCCTTCACGAGCGCGATCAGGTCGGGGAAGCGCTCGCGATCGGCGAGGTCGGCGGCGGCTTCCGTCTCTTCCAGCCACGGGATGAGCGTCTGCATGAGGCCCAGCGACGGCGTCACCATGAGCCCGTTCCCCTCGCGGTCGGGGTAGACCTCGTAGCCGCCGCTCCAGTGCAGGCTGCCCTGCCGCTGCGCGATCGGCGTCGTCCAGCGCCCGCCATCGGGGAAGAACCACTGCATCAGCATCTGTTCGGTGTTGGCGATGAGCGTCTCGTGGCCGGAGAGGTCGATGTGACAGCCCTCCCCGCTCGCGTCCCGCAGACGCACCCCTGCGAGCGCGCAGACCGCGGCGTAGAAGCCGATCGTGTGCACGGTCTGGTTGCCGTAGCCGGTCAGTGGCGGCGTCTCCGGCGTACCCGTCAGCGAAGCCGCCCCGCAGAGCGCCGTCGAGACCAGGTCGTTCATCGCCAGCCCCGCCCACGGCCCTTCCTGCCCCATCGGCGTGACCGAGAGCCGCACCAGCCTCGGGAAGCGGTCGCCGAGCGCCAGCGGTTCGCCGCCCGCCTGCCAATCCTCAATGAGCAGGTCCGCCTCACCCAGCAGCTCGTCGAAGCGGTCGCGACCATCCCCGGTCGCGAGGTCGAGGGGCAGCACGCGCTTGCCCGCGTTGTACCAGGCCGCCTGCACCGAGACGTCGCTTTCGCCGAAGAAGGGTGGTTCGCGCTCCAGATCGTCGCCGTCGGGTGGAATCACGCGTACGACGTCTGCGCCGCCGTCGGCGAGCAGCCTGCCCGTGAACGCGCCCGCCCAGCCTGCCTGCTCCACGACGCGCAGTCCCGCCAGTGGCGTGCTCGTCCCCGTGCTGGTGCTCGTCTGTGCCATCGCGCGAAATCGTACGGAGCGAACGCCAAGCGCGCGAGCCTGCGCCGCGCCGCCGCTACAGGTGCCCGGTGACGCCTCCGTCGACGCGGAACACCTGCCCGCTCAGGAAGCCTGCTGCGTCCGAGGCGAGCAGGACCGCCAGCGGCCCCAGACTCTCCGGGCCGCCGAACCGGCGCATGGGGATGAAGCGCAACAGCAGGTTCTCCGACGGATCATCGACGCCACGACCGGGTGTCCACTCCATCCACCCCGTCGCGATGCTGTTGACGGTGACCGCCGGCGCCAGCTCCTGGCTGAGCGACGCTATCAGCCCGAGCACGCCCGCCTTCGCAGCGGCGTAAGCACTCAGGTTGGCCACGCCCCGCTCCCCGAAGATGCTCGTCACGAAGATGAGGCGGCCCCGTTCGCCTTCGCCCAGCTCCCGCACCCACGCCCGCGCCGTGTAGAAGGCCCCGCTCAGGTTCACCGCCTGTACGTTCGCGAATTCGGCGTCGCCGGTCTGGTCGATCGGCTTGGCCAGGGGGAGGTCGGCGTTGAAGACGAGCGTCGAGGGCGTCCCGAACTCCTTCACCAGCTGACGCAGCCCCACGCGTACGTTCGTCGGGAGGGTCACGTCCCAGCCCTGGCTGAACGTCTCGCGTCCCTGCGCCGTGACCGCTTTCGCGGCCCGCTTGGCCGCCATTACCTCGTCGCCATCCATCGTGGCGGAGGCCACCGCCACGTCCGCGCCTGCCTCCGCCAACGCCTCCGTGATGGTGCGGCCGGTGGGGTTGGCGAAGCCGACCACCAGCGCGCGCGTGCCGCTCAGGTCGTAGCCTTCACGGCGATCCCAATCGGCGCCCGGAGTCGTTGAATCAGCCATGCGACTGCGCCTCCACTTCGTCCGGCGCGTGGCCCGTGGGCGCGATGCCGCCGGCCAGGCCGCCGCCGTCGATGGGGAAGTTCGCGCCCGTCACGTAGCTCGAGGCGTCGCTGCAGAGGTAGAGCGCGAGCGGGCCCAGCTCCCACGCCTCGCCCAGACGCCGAGCCGTGATGAAGCGCCCCCGCTGGCGAAGCTGCTCCGCCTGTGCCTCGTTGGCGGGCGGCTGCTGGGCCACCAGCCCCGGCGTGATGCAGTTCACGCGGATGCCGTCGCGCACCGTGGCGCTCGCGACCGTCTGGGTGAAGTTGATGACGCCCGCCTTTGCCGCGGCGTAGCCCGGGCTCTGCGGCGTCGCCCGCATGCCCATGCCGCTCGCGATGTTGAGGATGACGCCGCTGCCCTGCTCGCGCATCGGCCCCAGGGCGGCGCGCGTACAGGCGAACGTGCCGTGCAGGTTCACCGCGATCGCCCCTTCCCATTCCTCATTGCTCAGCTCCCAGGCAGGCTTGCCCATGCCCGGCGCGTCGCCGATGCCGGCGTTGTTCACGAGGATGTCGAGCCGTCCGAAATGCTCCACGGTGGCCGCGACGATGCGGTCGCACTCCGCGCTTGAGGTGATGTCCGCGGCGATGGTGAGCGGGGCGCGGCCGCTCTCCCCTTCGAGGAAGGCGGCCGTGCGCTCCAGCTGCGCCGCCGTGCGTGCGGCGATGCACACGTCGGCGCCAGCCAGCGCCAGTGATCGCGCCATCTCGCGTCCCAGCCCCCGGCTTCCGCCGGTGACGATCGCGACCCGTCGCGGTGGTCCGTCCAGACGCAACGCTTCCAGCACACGCCCTCCTGCCCGTAACGATACGCCGTCGCGCTACGCTCGCGTGCGCCATGTGCTCCGACATCCGCTCGCGCAACGACCAGAGCGCGTAGATTGGGGGAGACGATGCGCGTCCTCCACTTCGCAGACCTGCACATCGGGGTCGAACTCTATGGACGCCCCCTGGCGGGCAAACCCTGGACCACGCGCATGCGGAGCTTCCTCGACGCGTTCGACTACCTCGTCGAGTACGCCCTCAGCGAGCAGGTCGACGCCGTCATCTTCGCGGGCGACGCCTACAAGGCGCGCGAGCCCAGCCAGACCCACCAGCGCGAGTTCGCCAGCCGCATCCGTCGCCTCAGCGAGGCCGGCATCGCCACCTTCCTGCTCGTGGGGAACCACGACCTGCCCAACGCCGAATCACGGGCCCACGCGCTCGAGATCTTCCGCACGCTCGACGTGCCCAACGTGCGCGTCGGCGATGCGGACTGGTTCCGGCGTGCGGGGC
Source organism: Tepidiformaceae bacterium (assembly GCA_965200565.1). Taxonomy (GTDB): domain Bacteria; phylum Chloroflexota; class Dehalococcoidia; order Tepidiformales; family Tepidiformaceae; genus UBA2991. The sequence goes on from OZ241349.1 coordinate 310,828, forward strand.
AGGTCCCACAGGTGCTGGAGACGCGCGCGGGACCGCTCCAGGTCGCTTTCGTGCCGTGGCCCCAGGTCTCGCACCTGCTGGCAGGGAGCGAGGAGGCCGCCAACGCCTCCATCGAGCAGATCTACAAGCTCATCGAACGCGCCATCTCCGATGTCGTGCGCGAACAGGCGGAACACCTCGATCCCGCCATCCCTGCCATCCTCACCTGTCACCTGCCTCTCAGCGACCAGCTCGTGGACGAGAATCTCGGAAGCGAGAATTGGATGCAGGCGGGCAGCGTCCCCCGCGTCCCTCTGAGCGCCTTGCACCTCGAGCAGTTCGATTATGTCGCACTGGGCCACCACCACAACGCCATGCAGCTCAACGCCAACCCGCCCTGCTGGTACTCCGGCTCCCTGCAGGAGGTCGACTTCGGCGATGCGCGCACGCCCAAGGGCTTCCTCACCCTCGACTTCGACACCGCCAAGCCCCGCGGTGAACGGCTCAGTGGCGGTGAAGGGAGAGGCGGGCCGACGCTTCACGAAGTCCCCAGCCGTCCCTTCGTGAGCATCGCCGTGAAGCCCCGCAATCCCGACCCCAATGAAGAAGTGCTGGCCGCCATCGCCAAACACGAGGTGCAGGACGCCATCGTGCGGGTCGAGATTCACGTCGACCACGACCAGGAGACCCTGCTGCGCCTGCCCGAGGCCCGCCGGGCGCTCGAAAGCGCGCATTTCGTCGCGCAGCTGCGCACGGTTCTGCCGGTGGAGAGCCGCTCGCCCCTGCCGCCCAACGTGCAGCCCGACGCGTCCTCACCCCTGGAGACGCTCGATACCTATCTGAAGCTACAAGACACGGCGCCGGAGCGACGCGAGCGGCTCCTTGCCGCCGCCGCCGAGATCATCGGGGAGAGCGAAACTGTCGGTGTCTGATCCGCGCCCGCTGCGCCTCGTCCACACCTCTGACGTCCACCTCGGCGCCTACTCGGCCAGCCCGCGTGGACGCGAGGAGCCGCGTAGTCGCCGTCTCGAAGCCGGCTTCGAGGCGGTCATCGACCTCGCCTGCGGGACGAACGCCGACGTGCTGCTCATCGCAGGCGACTTCTTCGACCACGCCCGCATCGACGCCAGTGTCGCTGAGTTTGCGGCGAACCAAATCGACCGTTTCCCCGGATTCACCGCGCTCCTGCCAGGCAACCATGACCCCATCGGCGCGTACGGCCCCTACGAGCGCCACGACCTCGAAGCGCTCGCGCCCCGCCTGCGCCTCCTGCGCGAGCCCGAGGGCGGCTTTCTCGACTTCCCCGACCTCGACCTTGCGATTTGGGGCCGCGCCATCACCGCCGACGTACTCGAACGCCCGCTCGCCGCTCCACCACCACCACGCACAGAACGCGCCTGGAACGTCGCCATGGCCCATGGACACTGCGTGGCCGAGGACGCCCAGCTGGAGCGGTCCCTGCGCATCACCCCCACGCATCTCGCCGAGAGCGCGCAGTGGCACTACATCGCCCTTGGCCACTGGGACGTGCACACGGACGTCAGCGCGGAGGGCGCGCTCGCCGTCTACTCCGGTTCGCCCGCATCGCTTGGCGATGTGGGCTACGGCGTCGCCGTCGTGGTCGACCTCGACGCTTCGGATGTGCACTGGCAAGCCCACACGCTCACGCCGGCGGAGACCACGCCGTGATTCCCCTGCACCTGAGCCTGCACAACTTCCTCTCCTACCAGGAGTGCGAGGTGAACTTCGCCGGTCTGCATCTGGCCACGCTCGCGGGCCGCAACGGCAACGGCAAGTCGGCCCTGCTCGACGCCATCACCTGGGCGCTCTGGGGGGAAGCGCGGGGGCGCATCGAAGACGCTCGCATCTACCACGGCCGCAGCGAGATGCGCGTCGCGCTCGACTTCGAGGTCGATGGCGCCAGCTACCGCGTCATCCGCAAGCGCACGCGCAAGCGCCCGGGCGCGCTCGACCTCTTCCAGATCGACGCCGTGGGCGCCATGCGCGCCATCACCGGGGGCACCATCCGCGAGACGCAGGCCGAACTCAACCATCGCCTGCACATGGATTACCAGACCTTCATCAACAGCGTCTTTCTCGTGCAGGGCCGCTCCAACGAGTTCACCACGCAGTCCCCGTCGGAGCGCAAGAAGGTGCTGCGCAAGGTGCTCGGCCTCGAACGCTACGAAGCGCTCACCGACCTCGCCAACCAGCACCGTCGCGAAGCCGAAGCCGAGGCCACCCAGGAGGAGCGTCGCATCGAGGCCGACCTGCAGGAGCTGGAGGAGAAGGCCGCCATCGAGCAGCGCCTGGAAGCGGTCGTTCGCGAGCGCGAGGAGTTGGCGACGACCCTCGAGAAGCACGAAGCGGAAGCGGACCAGCTGCGCATCGCCGCCGCCGAGCACGAGCGCCGCGAGCAGGCTATCAGCGATGCGCGCAACACGCTGGAGACGCGTGAGCAGGAGCTGGAGCGTCGTGCGAAGACGGTCGTCACGCTCGAAGCGGAGCGTGCGAACGTGGCTGAGACGCTGGCACGGGCGCCCGCCACCAGGCAGGAGTACGAGGCTCTGCGCGCCGCCCGCGCGGAGGAGCGCACCTTCGCCGCCCTGGCCGTGCAGGTGCGCGAGGTCGAGAGCGCCATCGCCGCCGCCGACTCAGGCATCGCGAAGGAGCTGAGTGGGCTCGAAGCGCGTATCCGCGGGCTCGATGAGCAGCGTGGGCAGGTGGATGCGCTCGTCGCCACGCTCCCGTCGCTGCGTGAGGAAGGGACCGCCCTCGATGGCGAACGCACCCGCCTGCAGCAGTTCGACGCCGCCATCACGTCCGACCGCGACGCTGCCGCTGCCGCCCGTACGCAGCAGGCGACGCACCTCGCCGAAGCGGAGGGCTACCGTGCTCGCGCCCAGGAGCTGAAGGACCACGAGGAGACTCTCGCCAGCGCGCAGGGAGAAGCCCTCTGCCCGGTCTGCCGCAAGGCCCTCGCCCCCGACGACCTCCGCAACACGCTCGATCACTTCAAGCGCGAGCGCAGCGACCTCGGGACGCACTACCGGCGGGCGAAGGATGCCGCTGCCGAGGCGCAAGCGTTTGCCGACGACCACGAGAAGCGCCTCACCGAAGCCCAGCGTGAGCGGGAGGCGCTCGACACCACCATCCAGGAGCGCGACCGTGCGCTCGCCGCCCGTCTCGCCCGTGCGCAGCAGGCGGAGCAGGAGCTGCCTGCCTTCGACCGCGAGCTCGCCGCCCTTCACGAGCGCATCGAGCAGGAAGCGTTCGCCGGGGAGGCGCGCGCGCAGCGCGCCGAAGCCTGCTCGCGTCTGGCCGCTCTCGCCTACGACCGCGAGGAGCACCAGCGCCTGAGCGCACGGCTCATCGAGCTTGAGCCGGCTGAGGCCGCCTTCAACGAGCTCACCAGCGCACAGGCGCAGGCCCAGGGCCTCGACGATCGCCTCACGGCTGAGCGCGAAGAACGCGACCGCAGCGAACAGGCCCTCACCGCCGTGCAGAACGCCCTGACCGAAGCACGAAACGACATCGACGCGACCCAGGACGTCTCCGGCCGGCTAGACACGGTCGAGGCGGCCGTCGCCGAGTGTCGCGACCGCATCACCGCCCTCGACCAGGATCGCGGTCGCATCGAAGAGCGTCGCGCGACCCTCGACCGCCTGGCGGCACGCGTCGAAGACGCCCGTGGCCGTCTCGCGGCCGCGAGGGATGCAGCGCAGCTCTACACCGACCTTGCCCGCGCGTTCGGGCCCAACGGCGTGCAGGCCATGCTCATCCAGCAGGCCCTGCCCGAGATCGCCCGCATCGCCAACGACCTCCTCGACCAGCTCACCGAGGGGCGCAGCAGCACCCGCGTCTCGCTCGCCACCCAGGCCGAGACCGCCTCAGGCAAGGTCTCCGAGACGCTCTCCATCTCCATCAGCGACGACCTCGGCACGCGCGACTATGAGATGTACAGCGGCGGCGAGAAGTTCCGCGTCGACTTCGCCCTGCGCATCGCCCTTTCCTACGTGCTCGCTGCCCGCTCCGGCGCCTCGCTCCCCACCCTCATCATCGACGAGGGTTTCGGGACTCAGGATGAAGAGGGCCGCGACCGCCTGGTGGCGGCGATCAACACCATCAGCAGTGAGTTCCGCCTCATCCTGCTGGTGACGCACATCGAGAGCCTGCGGGAGAGCTTCGGCCGTCGCATCGAGGTGACGAAGGACCCCGAGCGCGGTTCCCGCGCGGTGGTGGTGTAGCGTGTGCGAGAGGCGTATCGGAATTGCCCGCCCGCGTGGGCGTCCGTACGCTTGTCAGTCCGTGGCAGGGTAGCTCAGCTGGCAAGAGCACACGACTCATAATCGTGAGGTCGAGAGTTCGAGTCTCTCCCCTGCTACCACAGCAAAACCGCCCAGCGCGACGCCTGCGCGCTCACCCCCGGGAGACAATCTGATGCTTGGGATGTTTGGTCTTGGAACCGTCCCCCTGACCTCCGTTGCGCATGCTCGCCGCGAGGCGAAGCGCAAGCTGCCGCACTCGATCTACTGGTACACCGAGGCCGGCACCGAGCTGCGTCGTACCGTGCGCGACAACCGCGACGGCTTCAAGGAGATCGGTCTGCAGGCGCGTGTGCTCGATTCCCACGAGCCCCGCAAGCTCGCCACGACAGTCCTCGGGCGCGAAATCTCGATGCCCCTGATCACGACGCCCGCCGGCTTCATCCGCATCGCCCACCCCGATGGCGAGCTGGGCGTCGCGCGTGCAGCCGAGGCGGCTGGTACTGCCGTCGGACTCGGCATCCTCTCGAGCTACTCCATCGAGACCATCACCGCCAACGCCAGCGACGTCTGGTTCCAGCTCTACATGCTGGGCGGGCGCGAAGGCTCCGCCATCGCCATCGAGCGCGCGAAGCAGGCGGGCTGCCGCGTGCTCATCATCACCGTCGATTTCGCTGCGCTCTCAGGCGGACAGGACTACCAGCGCGGCCACCCGGGCGTCCCCGACCGCGTCGATATCCCCACCGCCATCAAGTACGCCCCCGAGATGGTGACGAGGCCCCTCTGGGCGCTCAACTTCCTGCGCGGCGGCGTCGAGCTGACCTTCCCCAACGCCCCTGGCAACGCCAACCTCACCGCCAGCCAGGTAGGCGCCGGCATCATGGCTCACCCCCCCACCTGGGACGACATCGTCTGGGCACGCAAGCAGTGGGACGGCCCCTTCGTCGTGAAGGGCATCACCTCCATCGACGACGCCCGCCGTGCCGTCGCTGAAGGCGTCGATGCCATCTCCGTCTCCAATCACGGTGGCAATTCGCTTGACGGCTCCCCCGCCACCATCCGCGTCCTGCCCGAGATCGTCGATGCCGTCGGCGACAACCTCGAGGTGCTGCTCGATGGCGGCGTGCGTCGCGGCAGCGACATCGTGAAGGCGGTGGCGCTTGGCGCGAAGGCGGTCATGGTCGGGCGTCCCTACATCTGGGCGCTGGCCGCCGGTGGCGAGCAGGGCGTGAGCCAGATCCTTGAGGTCTACCGCCAGGGCATCGCGGGCACGCTCACGCTGCTCGGCTGCCCCTCCGTGCAGGATCTCAACCCCTCACACCTGCGCCTTCCCCCCGGCTTCGCCCCGTAGCCCTCACCACGCGCAGCCGAGCAGCGCAGCCCTACCCCTGCCGTACGTTGTCGACCAGCTGCACGCCAACGGGAGCCTGCCGTTGCTGCGCGATCTGCAGCACGAGCAGGAGCGGCAGGAAGCGTCCCACGAGAATCGCCACCAGCACGATGATGGTGGCGCTCGTGCTCAGTTCCGACGTGATGCCGGCCGTCCACCCCACCGTCCCCACCGCGGATGATGTCTCGTAGAGCACGTCGATGAAGGGCGCGCTCGTCGTTCGCAGCAGCAGCATCGAGACTACGAAGTGGACGGCTGCGAAGGAGAAGGCGAACGCCACCGCCTGCCGGATGACCGCCGGCGGGAGCTGCCGCGCGAAGACGACGACGTTGTCGCGCCCGCGCAGCGCTGCCACCGCCGCCGCCGCGAGGACCGCCAGCGTGGCCAGCTTGAGGCCGCCCGCAGGCGAGCCTGCGGCCCCGCCGACCAGCATCAACACCGATTCGAACAGCTTCGTGTGCTCGTGCAGCAGCCCCGAATCGACTGCGCTGAAGCCCGAGACCCACATCGAGGCCTGGAAGAGCGCCAGCAAGGGCCGTTCGCTCGCGCCCACCCGCGCGAGGGTACCCGTGTTGGCCCACTCGCTGATGCCGATGAAGAGCGCTCCACCCACCACCACCACGAGCGCCGCCGAAAGCACCATCTTCGCGTCGAGCGGCATGCGACGCGGGTCGAGCCGCAGCACTCCGAGGATGACCGGCACCGCTCCCAGCGATCCGCCCAGGCAGAGCACGATCATGGGGATGAGCACCGCCGGATCGTCGGCGAAGGGGCGCAGGTCCTCGCCGGTGATGTTGAAGCCGGCCACGTTGAAGGCGGAGATGGCGTGGAACACGGCCCACCACACGCTGCGTCCCAGCGGTACGCCCGCGCTCACGAAGCCTCCCAGCAGCGCCAGCGTGCCCAACACCTCGAACGTGAGCGTGTAGATGATGATCGTGCGCACGAAGGAGGCCGATTCGCGCATGCTGGGTGCGCCGTAGTAGAGACGCATCAGATTGCGGTCGCGCAGCCCCAGATTGCGGCCCAGCACCCACAACACGATGCCCATGCCCGCCATGTAGCCCAGTCCGCCGATCTGGATGAGCGCGAGAATCACGGCTTCGCCTGCCAGGCTCCACTGCGTCTGCGTCTCCACCACCACCAGACCCGTCACGCAGACAGCCGAGACGGCGGTGAAGAGCGCATCCAGCACCCCCGGCGATTCGCCGCTGGAGGACATCGGCAGCAGCAGCAGGACGGTCCCGCTCAGGATGATGAGGCTGATGGCGAGGAGGATGCGGACGCTGCCCGAGGCGATTGGACGGGTGCGGGCTGGCGCCTCAAGGCTGAGGGCGCGCGAGCCCATCAGGCGTCGTCGCACTGGGCGTCGCGCGGTCGTGCGCATCGCTGTTCAGCGTGCGCGCGAGCGCCCGCGTGCGCAAGCCCGCTGCCTAGAGCGGTGCGAGCTGCGCGTTCACCTCGCCGCCCCAGCGGGGCTCGTGGCTGCCGTCGGGCAGCATCGTGAAGGCGTTCACATCGTCCGCCATCTGCTGCTGCAGCATATCCACGATGCGTCCCGCGATATCGGGGTCCAGCACCGGGAAGATGAGCTCGATACGCTCCTCGAAGTTGCGTGGCATCCAGTCCGCGCTCCCGGCCCAGACCTCCCACTCGCCATCCGAGCGGAAGGCTGCCACCCGCGCGTGTTCGAGGAAGCGCCCCACGATGCTGCGCATGGTGAAGCGCGAGTCGTGCAGCGTGAGCGTACTGCGCGCGATGATGTCGACCTTCGCGCCTGCATCCGCCGCCTTCCGCAGCGCCTTGAAGATGGCCGGATCGGTGAGGTGGTTCATCTTCAGGATGATGTGGCCGCCTTCGTGCCCTTCCGCCTGGATGCGCGTCCGCATCGCGTCGCGTGCATCCGTGCCGTAGCGCATCCGCTGCAGCTGTGGCGGTTCACCCTGCTCGAGCGCAGTGAAGAACTCGCTTGCGTCGCTGGCAAGCTCCTGGTTGGAGCTGAAGAAGGAGAAATCCGTGTAGAGGCGTCCGTTCGTGGGGTTGTAGTTGCCCGTGCAGAGGTGCACGTAGCCGCGCCCCGCTCGTCGCACGTAGAGCGCCTTGGCATGCACCTTGTAGCCCATTGGCAGGGGCAGGATGCGGATGCCGGCGGCGCGGAAGAGCAGGCTCCAGTGCAGATTCTGCAGCTCGTCGAAGCGGGCGCGGCCCTCCAGCAGGACGGCCACATCCTTGCCCGCTCGCGCAGCGCGCATGAGCGCCTCCGCAATCGGGTTGCGTGCGCCCAGTCGATAGAGGCTGATGCGGATCTGGTCCACCTCCGGATCGGCTGCCGCGAGGTCCACGAAGCGTTCCACGATGCCGTAGTCGTCGAGCGGGTGGTAGAAGGCGGCATCGCCTTCATCCAGACGCCCGAAGGGGTCTTCCTCGAACGATGGCGCCGCGCGGGGCGTGATCGGCTCGAAGCGCACCGGCTCCGGGGTCGGGTTGGGCGGCTCCACGTCGATGATCGTGTTCAGGTAGCGGTGGTCCAGCGGCGGCGAGAGGCGGAAGGCGGCCTCTTCGGGCAGATTCAGCGCCTCGCGTACCTCCTCCACCCACGGGAAGGCCCGCTCCACCTCGATGCGCGTGGCCTGCCCCTCAGGACGGTCCTCGAGCGCCTGCGCGAGGTCGGCCCAGTCCAGCCGTTGCAGGTCGAGGTTCGCCAGACGCGTCACGCGCATCTCGTACATGGGCAGGTCTTCGGGCAGGAAGAGGTCGCTGCGCAGGCGCACGAGCGGCCCGAGCCGCACGAAGCCACCTGGCCGTCCGGGCACGGGCAGCAGCCGCGGCAGCGCGTCGGGCAGACGCACCAGGTAGTCGAGCGATTCGCGGCCCGCCGCCAGGTAGAGCGCACGGCTCGAAAGCCCGGAGAGCGCCGCCGGGTCGAGCAGATCTGCCCGTGGCGAAGCCTCCTCCGCGAGGTAGGCGCCGAAGTAGCTCCGTTCCAGCGGCGTCAGCTCACCCGGCTCCAGCAGCAGGAAGCCCACTTCGGTCAGCTCGTTGCGCAGCTGCTCGTGGATCTCCGTGGCCAGCAGCGCGCTCTCATACGCTTCTGCGAGCACCGTGCGGTACTCGTTCCCCTCCTGCTTGCCGCCGCTGCGTTCCCGCTCGAAGACGCCGTAGATGCGCGCCGCGAAGAACTCATCCAGGTTGGCGGAGAAGATCGCGAGGAAGCGCAGCTTCTCCAGCAGCGGCATGTCGTCGCGCGTTGCCTGCAGCAGCACGCGGTGGTTGAAGCGCAACCACGAACGTTCTCGCGAAAGGGTGGTGGAGGCCATCCTGCTGTCCCCGGAGGCGCTCTCCGTGCTGTGTTCACACCGTGTGAAACGCCGAAGGCCTTCCCTACCAGTACGATACAAGGTCGATGCCCAACGTTGACCCACCCCTCGAGACAGAGTGGCAGTTCGCCACCGATGACCTCGCGTCCGTGCGCGACTGGCTGGAGCGCCAGGTCTCGCACGACTTCCGGGTGGAGAGCGGACCCGAACGCGTCCAGCACGACTGCTACTGGGATACCGCCAGCTGGCTCGTCTGGCGGGCGGGCTACGCCTGCCGCATCCGCTACCGTGGCGATGACGTCGAACTCACCCTCAAGGGGCTCTTCGGCGGCGAGGGGCACCTGCGCCAGCGGGTCGAGCTGAACGAAGCCTTCGACCCCCACCGGGGCCTCGACGCCACCGTCGCCGCACCGACGGGCGAAGCGAGCCGCCTGCTGCGCATGCTCGCCGGGCCGCACATGATCACGCAGGTGGCGGCGCTCACCACCTACCGCCAGATCGTGACCGTCTCCGATGAAGCGGGCCCCCTTGCAGAGGTCGCGCTCGACCGCACCACCGTCGGTGAGGGGCCCCGCGCCCACGAACTCCTGCGGGTCGAGGTGGAGGTCGGCGCGGCAGTTCTCGAGCGCGCTGAGCCGTTCGTCACCGCCCTGCGCGAAGGGGCCGACCTGCAGCCTGCCTTCTCGGGCAAGCTGACCGCCGCCCTCGCCGCCGCAAACGCCTCGCCCGGCTGGGAGCCGCAGCCCCTCGGCCCCATGACCGTCCAGCCCGACAGTTCCCTGGGGGAGGTCGGCTATGCGGTGCTGCGGCGTGAGTTCCTGCGGCTGGTCGAACACGAGCCCGTCGCCCGCCTGGGGGACGACATCGAGGGCGTTCACCAGATGCGCGTCGCCTGCCGCCGCATGCGCACCGCCCTCGACCTCTTCGCGAAGGCGCTCCCTGACGATCTCGTGGAGCAGCGGCGCGAGCTGCGCTGGCTGGCGCGCGCCCTCGGCGACGTCCGTGATCTCGACGTCCAGCGTGAGCGTCTGAAGGGGGCCAGTGAGGCGATTGGGGAGGAAGCGGTTGCGGCTCTCGACGCGATCCTGCTGGAGCGCCGCAGCCCGGCGCGCACGGCCATGCTGGCGGTGCTCGACTCCGAACGTTATGTCGCACTGAGCGAACGCATGTCGACCCTCCTGCGCGCGGGCATCGTGACCGCCGGGCAGGGGACGGATCCCGCACGCGCCGCTGCGCCCGACCTCATCCGCAGGCGGCAGCGCCACCTGAAGCGTGACGGCAAACACATCCAGCCTTCCTCGTCTCCCACCGCCTTCCACGCGCTCCGCCTGCGGGCCAAGCGGCTGCGTTACGCGCTCGAGTTCTTCGCCCCCCTGTACGGCCGTGCGGCCCGGCTCTACATCCGGCGAATCGCCCAGCTGCAGGAGCTGCTCGGCGCGCACAACGACGCCATCGTCGCCGCTGACCTCTACGAGGAGCTGGCACGGCAGGCGGCAGCGAGCACCGACGCCGCCACCACTTCCGTCGCGGAAGCCACACGCTCGCTGGCTACTGCCGTCTCCATCGAGGCTGAACGCGCGCGGGAAGACTTCCCCAGGCGCTTCCGACGTGTGAGCGGCGCCCACTGGCAGGAACTGCGCGCGTCATGGGCGACTCGAGCGGCGATTCGTGAGCCAACGTTAACAATTGATTGACGGTGCTCTGCTAGGCTCCTGCCAATGGATCAATCCCCGGCAGTCCTGCCGTCTCCAGGCGTCTTTCGCGGTCCACCCACTCCCCGCTCCTCCAGCGAACCCGTTGCCATCGTTGATCTGGGCTCCAACTCCGCCCGCGTCGTCGTCATGGCGCGGCCGCTTGCGGGCGTGTTCGAGACCATCGCGGAAGAGCGCCTCGACTTGCGCCTCGCCACCGAACTCGACGCCAACGGCTCACTGAGCGAACGCGGCATCACGCGCACGATCGAAGCGCTCGCGGGATTCGCCGCCTTCGCGCGTGAGGTCGGCGCAGGCGCCATCTCGGTGGTCGCGACGGCTGCTATCCGCTCGGCGCGCAACCGCCACGAACTGCTCGCTCGCGTGCACAGCGAGCTCGGCCTCGCCATCGAAGTGCTCGACGGCGCGGAGGAAGCGGAGTTCGCCGCCCTGGGCGCGCTCCACGGCCTGCCTATTCGCTCGGGCGTCATCGTGGACGTCGGCGGCGGCAGCACCGAGGTCGCGCGGGTGCTTGCAGGCACGATCGTCGGCGCCTGGAGCTTCCTCCTCGGCGCTCTCAACGCGAGCGCCTCCTGGCTCACCGACGATCCCCCAACCCGCAAGCAGATCAAGGGCATACGCCGCATGATCGCGGAGAAGCTGCGCACGAACGCTCCCGCTGGCCTGGATGCCGATGAGGAGCTCATCGCGACCGGCGGGAGCGCGCGCACGCTCGCGCGGCTCGCCCAGCGCGAGCACCAGCATCCCATCCCCGGCCTGCACGGCTACTCGACCGACAGGCAGACCCTCCGTGCGGTGACCGCCCGCCTTGCCGGACACAGCTTCGCTGCACGCAGCGATATCGGTGGGGTGCGGGCGGGTCGCGCCGATTCAATCGTCGGCGGCGCCATCATCCTCGACGAAATCATGCGCCACCTTGGAGCTGACCGCCTGACCGTCTCTGCTGGCGGCGTGCGCGAGGGCATCGCCATGCGCGCCTTCGGTGAATCGGTGCAGCAGCCCCGACTCGTCCGCGCCGCCGCCGTCGAAGCGCTGCTGCGACGCGCAGGCGTCTGGCGCCGTCACAAGCTGGAGGCTCGCGCCAACCGCGTCGACGAGCGCCTGGCGGACGTCATCGACGATCCCTTCAGCGATCTGCTCGAAGCGGCACGCCTGGCCGCCATGCTTCGCGCACTGGGTGAGCCCTTCGGCCGCAAGACGGCCGGCGCTCGCGCCGCGGCGAGCATCCTCACCGAGGACCTTGCCGGCTTCGACCACGCGATGCTCGCGCGGGTTGCGTCGCTGCTCTGCCTCAGCGACGCCCGTCCCAAGGGGTGCGAGCGCCTGCTCAAGCTGCTGCCCAAGGCCGAGCGGCGTCTGCTCCGTCGCTGCGCCCCGCTCCTGGCCTGATCCCCACCTCCACCACCCTGCTCACCCCCCACACGCGACGAAGGCGCCTCCTGAGAAACGCCTCCGTCTGGGTGGGGTGAAGACGGCGGAGGACTACTCCGTCTCCACCGTCTCATCCTCGTCGTAGTCCGGGTCATCGTCGGAATCGCCGTCCTTGTCGCAATCCTTGTCGAAATGCTTCCCGAAGTCGCGCTTCCCCTTCTTCCACTCGAATTCGCCCGACTCGATGGCTGCGCGCTTCTCGGCGGCCTCTTCTTCGCTGATCTTGCCATCAGCGACTGCCGCATCGAGGCGGTCCAGTACGACCTGCTGGCGAGCGTTGGAAAGGTCGGCGACGGTGACGCCCAGCTCAGTGGTGAGCGCTTCCGCGGCTGCTTCCCGGTCGCCCCCGGCGATCTTCGCCCAGCGGAGCTTCGGGCGTTCGCCCGATTCGACCGCCGTACGCCACTCGGACGCCTTCTCCTCGCTGATCTTGCCATCAGCGACTGCCGCATCGATGCGGTCGAGCACGACTTGCTGGATGGCGGCGACGAGCGTCTCCGGGGTGACGCCGAGCGCTTCCGCGAAGTCGGCCTGGAGCTCGGCGCGGCGCGTCTCCCTGTCGGAATCGCCCTTGCTGTCGGAGTCACCACCGTTGGCGAGCACGACGCCAGCGCCGATCACGCTGAGCATCGCGCCCACAATGGCGATGACGATGAGGATCTTGATGGAACGTCTCACTGGTCTTCCCTCCCGCATCTGAAGTTTGTGCCGGCAGAGCGGCGGGGTGCCCTGCCGCGACCGATACTCGCAGGAGGGCGATAAGAGCGGCATAAGCCATCTCGCACCACTTTAGCTGGGCCTTATCTGCAACGGGCGCACAATGGGGCCATGCGGGTGCTCATTATCGAGGACGACGAGCGACTGGCCGATGTCGTCGCTCGTGGCTTGCGTCAGTCGGGCATGGCTATTGATGTCGCGCTCGACGGACGAGCGGGCCTGGAGAAGGCGCTCGTGAACCGCTACGAAGTCATCCTCCTCGACCGCGACCTGCCCCTGCTCCACGGCGATGAGGTCTGCCGCCAGCTTGCCCTTCGCCCGGAAGCGCCGCGCATCCTCATGCTTACCGCCTCTGGCACCATCGACGACCGTATCGAAGGGCTGGCGCTGGGCGCCGACGACTACCTGCCCAAGCCGTTCGCCCTGCGCGAGCTGGTCGCGCGCATCCGCGCCCTCGCCCGTCGCAGCGCCGTCAGCACACCGCCCGTGCTGACGGCCGGCGATGTGCGCCTGGAGCCCGGGCCCCACCGTGCCGCCCGCGGCGAGCGCGACCTGCGCCTCACCCGCAAGGAGTTCGCCGTGCTCGAAGTGCTGCTCGGGGCGAATGGCAACGTCGTCAGCGCGGAGGAGCTGCTGGAGCGCGTCTGGGATGAGCACGTCGATCCCGTGACGAACGTCGTGCCCGTGACCGTGATGACGCTTCGCCGCAAGCTCGGCCCTCCGCCCGTGATCGAGACGGTGAAGGGCGCCGGCTACCGCATCGAGCCCGAGCCGCGAGCATGAGATTCCCCCGCCCCACCGTCCGCGTGCGCCTCACGCTCCTCTACGGAGCGCTCTTCCTGCTCGCCGGCATCATCCTCATCGCCATCAGCCACGCCCTCTACCGCGACACCCTGCAGGGCGAAGATCCCCGAAAGCACGACTTCTATGGCGAAGATGTGCTCAAGGACGCCTTTGGCGAAGGCCCGCTCGCCGGCATGCGGCTGCGTGACCTGCTCTCCAAGGACGGGCGCACCATCTACAAGTTCATCGAAGACGTCTACGACGAGGCCGCCGAGGAGGCTATCGACGACGCCCTGCGCGAGCAGCTCGTGCAGTCGGGCTTCGCGCTCGCACTCACGACGGTGGTCGCGCTGGGGCTGGGCTGGCTCGTCGCCGGGCGTGTGCTGCGCCCGATGCAACGCATCACGGAGACGGCCCGCGCCTCCTCCGAGACCGACCTCCACCATCGGGTCGGCCTGGAGGGGCCCGATGACGAACTGAAGGAGCTGGCCGATACGCTGGACTCCCTGCTGGAGGCGCTCGAGCGCGCCTTCACGAGCCAGCGGGCCTTCTCCGCCAACGTCTCCCACGAGCTGCGCACCCCCCTCGCCATCCTGCGGGCAGAGGCGGAGATCAAGCTGGCCGACCCCGATGTGACCGAGTCCGAGCGCGCCTTCGCCCAACGCGTGCTCTACTCGACCGAACAGGGCGAACGCACCGTCGGCGGATTGCTCGCCCTCGCCCGCAGCGAGAGCGGCCTGCTCTCCCGTGTCGAGGTCGACTTTGCCGAACTGACCGGCGACGTCGTCGGCGACGTAGCCGCTGCTACTGGTGGCGTTGCGATCGAGCTGGACCTCGGGAGCGCCATCGCCTGGGGCGACCGCGCCCTGCTGGAGCGGCTCGTCTCGAACCTCGTCGAGAATGCGCTCCGCCACAACGTGACCGGTGGCTGGGCCCGCGTCGAGGTCACCCAGGAGGATGGCGAAGCCGTCCTGCGTGTCAGCAATTCGGGCCCCCGCCTCACCGACGAAGAGGTCGAGACGCTCTTCCAGCCGTTTGTGCGCCGCTCGCCGACGGGCGTGGGCCGTGGCGGCCTCGGGATCGGCCTCTCCATCGTGCGGGCCATCGTTCGCTCTCACGACGGGAGTATCTCCGCCACCCCTCGCAGCGAGGGCGGCCTCACGATCGAAGTACGCCTGCCCGACGCACGCGAGTCCGAACGCTAGCCGTCGAGCGTCTGCCGCAGGAAGGCCGCGATTGCCTCGATGCCCTGCATCGCCGCCGGCGTCTCCTCTATCTGGAGAAAGGCGTGGGTCGCTCCCTCGAAGGTCAGCGCCTCCGCCGTGACGCCTGCATCCGTGAGCGCCTGTTGGAAGTCGAGCGACTGCTGTAGCAGCGGGTCCTGCGTTCCCACCGTCAGGAAGGTCGGGGGGTACGCCTGCAGGTGCGGGCTGAAGCGCGGGCTCACACCCGGCGACGTCAGCAGCGCCGAGTCGGCTGCAGGCCCGAGGTAGTCCTCTACCTGCCAGCGGAAGATGCGTCCCGTCACGAAAGGGGAGTCCTCCGGCAGCTTGAGCATCGCGGGGAAGTCGTACACGCCGTAGAGCAGCGCCGCCGCGTTGAACACGGTCGCGCCATCGCGCTCCAGCAGGCGGTGGAGCGTCGCCGCCGCGAGGTTGCCGCCCGCCGAGTCGCCCATGATGGCCAGCCGTGTCGCGTCGATGCCCAGGTCGGCGGCGGCGCTGGCGAGCCAGTCCGCAGAGGTCACGCAGTCGTCGAGTGCTGTCGGGAAGGGGTGTTCCGGCGCCAGCGCGTAGTCCACGCTCGCCACGGCGAAGCCTCGCTCGGCGAATCGCTTCACCAGCTTGTCGTGTGTGAGCGGTGAGCCTCCCACCCAGGAGCCACCGTGGATGTAGAGCACGCCCGCGTGCGGTCCCTCGCCATCAGCGGGGTAGAGGTCGACCCGCAGCGGCTCTCCCCCACGCTCCGCGATGACGCGCCCGCGCTCGACGGGTCGTTCCGGCGCATCACGGTTGAGGATGTCTGAGGTGGCCGCCCAGCGTTCCCGCGTCGAGGTTCCCTTGATACGTCGCAGGTCAGGCGGAGGCGGAGTTGCGAAGAAGTCGAGGATGCTGGCGACGCGCTCGTCCAACGAGTGCCTAGCCGCTCACGGCGTCGGCCATGCCGACTGCAGCGCGTGCCTGCTGGGAGGCCTTGACGTCGTGACTGAGAATCACGAGGTCGTGCTTCTCCCCCTCTCGGTCCTGCACATGGTCCCGCAGAATCGCTTCGGGATGGAAGCCGAGCGAGCGGAAGACGGCGAGCGCCTGGCGCTGGTCGACCGTCATCTCGGCGATGATCTTCGAGACGTTCATCTCCAGCGCGATGCGGAAGGCTTCCTCCGTGAGCAGGCGGCCCACGCCCCTGCCACGCCAGTCGGGCGCCACCAGCACGCGCAGATAGGCGACGTGTGGCGACCACGGCGTGTCGCTGCGGTCGACGCTGGCGTAGCCGCAGATCGTGTCGTCGTCGTCGACGAGGAGCAGCGAGGCCATCGAGCCCGCATCCAGCCGCTCGATCCAGACGTCAATCTGGTCTGGCTGCGTGATGTCGCGCCGGAGGAAGAGCAGATCGTGCTGCGGGAGACTCTGGGCAAGCGCCAGGATGGCCTCGTTGTCGCCTGCGTTCATCAGGCGCAGGGTGACGGGCTGGCCCGCTATCGCGCCACTGGCGGGATAGCGGAGACGGCTGCTTGTGTGACTCAAATCGAACGATGCGAAAGCCATTGATCCAACTTCGGCCACAAACGATACATGGCGTTCCCGCCAGCGACGAGACTGGCGTGGCCACCACGCAGTACCACCTCTTCTGTGGCTTCGGAGCTCACCTGATGGAGAGCGGGGCTTGCCGCCGCGTACGGCACGATGTGATCGTGGCGCGCCATGACGTGCATCATCGGGATGTTAATGGTGGAGAGGTCGACACGCTTGTCTCCCAACTCGAGTGTCCCTTCGATGAGGGCGTTCTTCCAGTAGAGCTGCTTCACCATCTGCCTGAAGGCTTCTCCCGGGAACGGGATCTGATCCGCGGCCCAGCGGTCCACCATCATGAACGACTTCACGAAGCGGTCATCACGCATGCGATCCAGCATCTGGATGGGGCTCATGAGGCGGCCCGTGGGGCGCAGCATGTCGAACGCCGAAAGCAGAATCTCCCCGGGGACGTTCCCCAGCGTGTCCACGATGCGGTCAACATCGAAGTAGCGTTCATCCGTCCACTGCGAGAAGAGCCCCATCTGCTTGAAGTCCACCGGAGTGGTCAGGCAGGCCATGTTGCGGACGGGGGCGTCTTGGTGCGTGCCCAGGTACATGAAGGAGAGCGCGCCACCGATGCAGTAGCCGAGCAGGTTCAGCTCCGTCTCCCCCGTTTCCTCCAGCACCCGGTCCACGCACTCGGGGATGCGCGTGAGCGCGTAGTCCTCAAGGCAGAGGTTGCTGTCCTGGGAGCGGGGCACACCCCAATCGATGAGGAAGACGTCGTACCCCTGCCGCACGAGGAACTCCACCATGCTCTGCCCGGGCGTCAGGTCGAGGATGTAGGGCTTGCTCACGAGCGAGGTCACGATCAGCAGGGGGATGCGATAGATCTCGTCCGTTTGCGCGTGGTAGTGGTACAGCTTCATCGACCCGTCGGTGTGGATCGTGTCGTGCGGCGTCGAGCCGACGTTGGGGTCGTCCAGCGAGATGTACTCAAGCCCCACCAGCCCTCGCCGCAGAATCGCGTCGACGGTCGTCTGGACCTGGCTGCTGACGTCCTGGGAGGACGGGGGCATCGTCACGGGAGAACGCTCCACGGCGTGGAAAGAGGAAACACCTATCGATCAACCGGGCGACACGGCGACACCTGGTCTGTCTCTCGATGGTAGCGCCCGTTCCAGTGGCGCGATAGGGGGCGCGAATCGGGAGCGAACCGGGAAAGGCCTGCGAAACGCCTCAGTCGTTCAGGCGGGGGCGTTCAGGCGGGCGGCTGCTTGGTGCGCTTCGGCCTTGGGCTTTCCCCGGTGGAGCCGTTGGCCTGCGTGCGTGTCAGCGCCTTGACCTGCGCCTCAAGCGCCGCCAGCCGGTCCTCGATGGCGAGCAGGCGGTCGCCCAGCGCGAGGATGTCCGTGCGCGTGGGCATGTTCATCGCCGTGTAGAAGGAGCCCATGGCTTCGTTCATCGTCTTCTGGAAGTGGAGGAACACGTCCAGATTGCGACCCAGGCTGGCGCTGAACTCCTCAGTCGCCATCGTCTCGTTGAAGAACTCGTTCCATTGGCGTTCGGACTGCGTCGCCCACTCGCGCCAAGTGGTGAAGAGGTCTGGGGGAGAAGTATCGTTGGATGCCATCACACTTCCTCGTTGCCGGAGGCGTCACCGCCTGCCGGTACCGTTTCGGCAAAGCCTTCCATGAGGCCCTTGAGCACTTCCTGATAGCGGTCCAGCGCCTCGATCCAGGTTCCCAGGAAGAGGTCGCCGGTCGCCGTGAGGGAGTACATGCGTCGCGCCGGGCCCTGGTCGGAGGTGTCCCAGAACGAGGAAACGAAGCCGCTCTTCTCAAGCTGCCGTAGCGCCCGGTAGACCGTGCCGCTATCCGACTGGGGCAGCCCGCCTCGCTGAGCTGCTGGCTCAGCTGGTAGCCGTAGGTGTTACAGCCCTTGAGGAAGGCGAGCAGGCTCGTGGCCAGCATCTCGCCATGCAGTCGGGGCTCCGCTGCCGTAGTGCGCTGACGTCCGTTTCCTTCTGCCATGCTGTCATTCTGCTGCTAGGAGCGGATAGCGGCAAGGTGCGGATTGCACCTAGAAGCAGAACCACGTACCGTCCCCTTCATCACGCACCGGAGCGATACGTATGAGCCCCACCCAGAACGACCACGCCTCTGAGTACTTCGACGCCCTCCTCTGCAGCTACGACGCCCTCATCCACGCCGTCGAGCAGGCCAGCGAGCACGGCATCAAGCTCTCCCGTGAGCTGCTCGCGGATATGGTCGCCTCCCAGCGCCAGACCCTCGAAGTCGCGCGCCAGGTCGCGTCCAATCCGGAGGACATGGCCGCGGCCTACACCGCCATCATGGAGTCCGTGCTCTCCGCCCAGAACAAGGCCCTCGAGTTCACCCAGAGCACCTATCGCGAGGCCATGACGGCCAGCACGGAGACGCGTGAGGCGCTCGAGAGCGTCTTCAGCGCCAGCCGCTCCGCCAGCGAAGCGGCCCTCGCCCTCGCGCGCGAGTGGCAGACGACCAACCCCTGGGCCGACCTCCTCCAGAAGAACATGCCCGGCTTCGGCGATGCCGCCGGCGCAAAGACGGCGAACAAGGGCTAGCAGGAAGGCTAGCCACGCGGGCTAGTCGTTCGCTTCCGCCAGCAGCTCGGCGACTGCGCGATACGCTTCGCTGCAGTAGATGATGCCGTAGTGGCTCGTCTCGACCCCGATGTTGAAGTCGGGGTTTGCTTCGATGCAGCTCGAGGGGCTGACCAGGCCATCGTGCTCGGCGTAGATCGCCCGCCGACGGAACGGGGGCGTGCGCGGGCGCATGATGTTCGCGGTGAAGCGGCACGAGCAGTGCCCGCTAAAACACACCGGCGCGACATTCCACGTCAGGTTTGAGCCACCCTGGCGGCGCACCGCCGACATCGCCTCGATGAGCGTGGGGTGCACGTAGGCGACCTCGTTAAAGGGCGCCGCCAGCGAGATCAGCAGGTCCACGTCGGTCGGGTGCTCGAAGGCCACACTGCGTGCGATGAGCGCGCCCAGGCTGTGCCCGATCAGGTGCACCGGCCGCCCCGTCTCATCCACCGCTCGCCGCACGGCAGCCCGCACGAGGTTGGCGGAGGCGTCCGGGCAGTCGACGTTGAGCCCCAGGCCCGAGTGGTAGGGGCGGTAGCCGATGCGCGCCAGCCACCAGTACAGCTCGAACATCGAGAGGTCGGTGCCCATGAAGCCCGGCACCACCACCACCGGCTCCCCGTTGCCGTGGGGGATGCCGCGTCCGTAGTAGACAGGCGAGAGGCGAAGCCGGAACCACTCTCGATACAAGCCGATTTCGTTCCCGATCGGGGTCAGGATCGGTTGTATGGAATGGTCCTCGTCGAAGAGCGTGGTGAACGGCGCAGTGGCGCCTGCCGGCGGCATCCCGCAACGCGCCTCCTCGTTGAGATGCCCGCTGAGTGTACACCCTGCGCCAGCGCGCCGTCCGCAGGCAGCGGCTGCACGGTTCGGCGCCTCGCTAGCCCTCGCCCCCCATGTCGCGCTCATACGCCTCGTACATGAGGTCGACGCCCGCTGCCAGGTGCTGGTCGATGTCGGCCTGCAGGCGGCTTACCTCGCGACGCAGCGATGGGGCGTCCACGCTGCCCGCTTCCAGCTGCCCTGCAACCGTGTCGCGCAGCGCCTCTGTGCGCTCGATCAGCGGCTGGTGCTCGGCCGCGGCGCGCTCGAGCTGCGGGACCAGCCTCGGCGCAAGCGTCGCCATCTCCTCGATGCTTCCACCCTGCCGCTCGGATGCGACGCGATGCCGGTTGAGGATGTCGGCCATCTCGCCGAGGGCGGCATGCATGCCCGTTCCCCACTGTGCAGCGTCGTCCGCGGAGGCGAGGATCGCGTCAGCGATCGCCTGGTGCGCATGGTGCAGCGCTTCCTGACCGCTCAGCTGCGGAGTTGCCTGTGCCGGATTGCTTTCAGCCGTCATCGTGCTCCCTCCATCGCTTCCCCTTCGAATTTACCCTGTCCGCGAGCACGTTGGGGAAGCGGCCGCGGAGCGTCGCCCCGCAGCTTCGGCGGCGAACCGGCGCCTGCGCCCTTCGCCTTCTGTCTGCTGTCCTATGCCTTGGCCGCGGCCTCCGCTGGCGCTGCGCCTGTGAAATGCCGCCCCTGGCTGCGGCTGACGCGCACCGGGAACTCCTGCATACCGCGCAGCACGATGTTCGGCTTCTGGACGGGTTCCTGCGAGCAGAAGCGAATCTCATCGAAGCGTTCCAGCAGCACCTCGAAGGCGATTCGCCCCTCCAGACGCGCAAGCGGCGCGCCCAGGCAGTGATGGATGCCGCGCCCGAAGGAGATGTTGCTGGCCGCGTCGCGCGTTACGTCGAGCCGGTCGGGATCGTCGAACGCTTCGGGGTCGCGGTTGGCCCCGCCGATCAGCAGCGCAATCCGTGTCCCCGGCGTCAGCGGCTTCCCCGCGATCTCCGCATCCGACATGCAGTAGCGGGCGTCCAGCTGCACGGGGGCGTCGTAGCGCAGCAGCTCCTCGATGGCCGCGGGGATGCGCTCGGGCTGCTAGCGCAGGAGCTGCAACTGCTCCGGATGCTGCAGCAGTGCCCGCAGGCCGTTGCCGATCAGATTCGTCGTCGTCTCGTTGCCGGCGACGAGCAGGAGCCGCAGCGTCACCTGGGTCTCCTCCGTCGTCAGATGCTGGCCTTCTTCTTCCGCCTGTACGAGGCGTGAGATCAGGTCGTCCGTGGGGTTGAGGCGTCGCTCCTCGATCTGGGGCGCGAAGTAGTGCTTGAACTCCTCAGCGGTCGAGAGCACCAGCGCGCCCTCTTCGGGGGAGAGGTTCGGTTCGAGCACCCGCGCGAAGCGGTCTGACCACGTCTTGAACTGCTCACGGTCGCCCGTCGGCACGCCGATCATTTCCGCGATCACGACCATCGGCAGCAGCGTGGCCAGGTTCGCCATGAGGTCGAACTCGTCCTACCCGTCCACCTCGTCGAGGAGGGCGTATGCCGTCGCGCGGATGTTGTCTTCCATCGTCGCGATCTGGCGTGGCGTGAAGGCGCGGTTCACCAGCCCGCGCAGGCGCGTGTGGTCCGGTGGGTCGAGCGTGAGCATGGAAGGCGTCAGGTCCTTGCGCACATCCGTGTTCACGACGCCGCCGATGCTGCCCGAATTGTTCGCGAACTGGCGGTGGTCCCGCAGAATCGCGTCGACGTCCTCGTAGCGC
The DNA here is from genome assembly GCA_965200565.1 of Tepidiformaceae bacterium. GTDB lineage: Bacteria > Chloroflexota > Dehalococcoidia > Tepidiformales > Tepidiformaceae > UBA2991. The sequence continues at coordinate 332,376 of OZ241349.1, forward strand.
GAGACCACCGTCAGCCCGGTGAGCGGGCTGTAGTGGCACGGGTCCTTCTCGCGCAGCGTCTGATAGACGGGATACGGATTCGCGACGAAACCGGCATCGAGGGGATTCCACACCACCCCCGACTGCAGCCGCTCCTGCAGCAGGCGCGCGGATGTAGAACGGAGCGATGAGGGGAAGCACCTTGTCCCGAAGGGCCATCTGGTCCTGCTTTCGTAACTGCGGGCGAATAACCTAACCGTACAGGAACTGTAGGCCCGGGGAGACTCGAACTCCCGACCAATGGATTAAAAGTCCACTGCTCTTCCAACTGAGCTACGGGCCCGCACTGATCTTAGCCCGCATAGGCGCCAACGGCCCTTCGCGCGCCTGCCTGTCGCTCGTAAACGCGCTTACACTGCCGCTCCCCCCGCAAGCAGGTACACTCTCCCGCAAGAGCATCCGCAGAGGGGGCACGCATGGTTGAAACACTCACCGGGACAAATCGTTCAGCTGGCATCTCGGTCCAGGAGCTGATCAAGTACGACACCCACGAGGTCCCCGAGTACCTCAGCCGTGAGTCCCCCATGCCTCCGGGGCCGACCTACGTCCCCGTCGAGCGCTACTTCGACCGCGACTACCACGAGCGCGAGATCGAGCAGCTCTGGATGCACGTCTGGCAGATGGCCTGCCACGAGGACGACCTGCCCAACGTCGGCGACTACATGCCGTACGACATCGGCGAGTACAGCTTCCTCATCGTTCACAGCGCCCCCAACGAGTTCAAGGCCTTCCGCAACGCCTGCCTCCACCGTGGGCGTCGCCTCAAGGAGCGCGCCGGCAAGCAGACGCACGAGCTGCGCTGCCCCTTCCACGCGTGGTCCTGGCGCCTCGATGGCTCCATCAAGGAGATCCCCTGCCAGTGGGACTTCCCCTACGTCAACAAGGACGAGCAGGACCTCCTCGAGATCCCGGTCGGGCGCTGGGGACGCTTCATCTTCATCAACCCAGATCCCGACTGTGAACCGTTCGAGGAGTTCCTCGACGACTTCCCCGACAACTTCGAGCTGCTCCCCTATGAGAAGCGCCACAAGGTGGCCGAAGTGCGCAAGGTCATCCGTGCCAACTGGAAGGTCGCGCAGGACGCCTTCGCCGAGTCGTGGCACGTCTTCTCCACCCACCCCCAGGTCGTCTGGGGCTTCGGCGACTGCAACGCCCAGTTCGACGCCTTCAAGAACTACTCGCGCCAGCACAACCCCGCCGGCGCGCCCAGCCCCCATCTCGAGGGCATCGAGTGGACCCCGCTGCCGCCCTCGCCCGACGGCGTCCCCCGCGAGCGCCACGCCTTCACAGGCGCCATCTACCAGCGCCGCCCCGATGGCAACGTTGATGTCACCATGCCCGACGGACGCAGCGGCGTGTTCACGCAGCAGGCCGTCTGGGTCGAGGGCGAACTCGGGCACGCCGACCTCCACCTCTGCCAGTGGGTCGCCGGCCCGCAGGTCGACGAGATGCTCAGGATGGCCGTCCCCAAGGACCTCGACCCCAACTCCACGGGCGGGAAGCTCGAGGAGAACGGGGCCGCCCCGAGCGAGAACGGTGCATCCGCAAACGGCGCTTCGGGCGACAACGGCTCAACGCCCGACGGCTCTGAGCTCTACGCCCAGATCGAGGACGATGGCGCCGCTGCTCCGGCCGAGCCGCAGACGCGCGACGAGCGCGTCCGCGCTACCGCAGCCGTGCGCGCCAAGGCCGCCAACGACATGCGGGAGGCCATGCGGCCCCTCCTCGGCGACCTCATGGACAAGGTCTGCGATACCGAGCTGACGGGGAACATCTACTTCAACCTGTTCCCCAACCTCATGCCCAGCACGGGCTGGGGCCCGATGGCCATCTGGTTCCGCTTCCGCCCCAACGGGAGCAATCCGGAGGAGTGCATCATGGAGGCGATCTGCATTGCCCCCACGCCCGAAGGCACCGAGCCCCCGCCTGCGCCACCCGTCCACGAGCTGGACGTCGACGACAGCTGGACGCTCGCGCCCGAGATCGGCGGCTTGGCCATGGTCATGGATCAGGACACCGGCAACATGCCGTGGGTGCAGAAAGGCGTGCGCACGCTCGAGAGCGGCGTGCTCCAGCTGGCCGACTACAACGAGGCCAAGCTGCGGCACTTCTACATGCTGCTCGAGCAGTACCTCGCGCGGGAGTAGGAGCCGGTAGCGGGAGTGCTTCGCCTGCCTGGCGAGCGTCCCGCCAGTCGTTCCTGCTACTCGTTGAGGTAGGGTGCCAGCAGCGTGAGCGTGTCTGGCGTCGAGGGCGCGATCTGCACGCGATCGATGCCCAACTCGCCCAGCCGACGCAGGTTCGTCGCGACCCGCTCCGGTTCGCCCAGCATGCCGCCGAAGATACGGTCACCCATCAGCTTTCCCTGCTCCCGCAAGGCCGGGTCCGGGCCCGCTCCCACCAGCGCCAGGAAGCCCAGTGGCGTCTCCGGCGCGACCTCTCGCGCCATCTCGATGCGCTTGCGCAGCGCGTCCTCATCGAATGACGCGACGCGCCCCGCGAACTCGGTCGGGTCGCCCACGTCGCTCACGGGGAAGCCCATCAGCTCGATGCGGTCCACATACGGCGCCGATTCACGCAACGTCCGCGGCCCCGCCGAGGACGACATCAGCAGCGGCGGCGGCTTGGGAAGCGGTCCGATCAGCGGGATATCGATGTCGTAGTACTTCCCCTCGAAGCGGCAGGAGCCCGTGTGCAGCAGCTCCCGTGCGATCTGCAGCGCCTCGATGTAGCGCCCCACGCGGTCAGGGGCCGAAGGGAACTCCCAGCCCATGCCCGTGATCTCGTTCTCCGCCCAGCCTGCTCCGAGACCCGCCTCGCAGCGTCCGCCGCTCACGCGGTGCAACGCCAGCGCCGCCGCCGCGAACTCGACAGGCGAACGGAAGAGGTTGTTCCCGAAGGCGATCATCACCCGCGTCCGCTCCGTCGCGAGCGCGAACGTCGTCGCCGTCACCCACACGTGCGGATGCGGTTGCGGCGACGAGATGTGGTCGGCCACGGAGATGATGGGGTAGCCCTCCGCCTCACGCGCTTGCGCCCACTCGGCGGGGTCGTCGTCCACACTGATGAAGTTGGGGCAGAATTCCATGCGTCGTTCCTTCGATGCTGTTCTCGCCTGATCTGATGGCTTGGTGCCCGGCCGCGAGCCTACAACCGCTCCCTCCCTAACGGGAGGCGGAAGCGCGGGCCGGCGCGCTTCTCGGGCGGCTTTGTCGTTTCTGCTGCAGGCGGGGTTCGCCCACGCAGCGGTATCTCTGTGAGCGCCAGCGCGATCGCGACCAGCAGCGCACCCCCGATCGCCGAAATCAGGAAGAGTCGCTGATTCGCCACCGCGACCGCCTCACGCTGCGCTTCCAGTGCGCGCTCGAACAGCACAACCGTCCCGCCCGCGCCCAGGAACTCGCTGCGCACGTCGCCAACCCGCTCCGCGTCGATCACGAGCGTCGCATCATCCTCGAGCGCTTCGTAGACCGTATCGGGCATGGTCGCACGCACATCCTCATCGAGATTCGATGCGAAGGAAGAGCCGTAGGAGGTCGTGAACAGCACCCCGAAGATGGCCACGCCGAGGACCTGCGCGATCTGACGGAAGTACATCTGGCTGCTCGTGGCCACGCCGGTGTCCTTCTGCTCCACCGCCGCCTGCACGATGACGTTGATGAGCGGCGTCACCAGCCCCGATCCCATCCCGAAGATGACCAGGTAGACGACCACATGCCAGAGCGGGTCGCCCACTTCCATCAGTTGCAGCAGGAAGGCCGCCAGCCCCGAGAGCGCGCAGCCAGCCACCAGCAGCAGCTTGAAGCGCCCCGTGCGCGACACGATTCGCCCCCCGATGAAGCTCATCACCACCAGGCCCACGGCCTGCGGCATGGTCACGAAGCCCGACACGCTCGCTGAGGCGCCCAGCGAGGTCTGGATGAACGTCGGTAAGAAGATGGCCGACGAAAACAGCACCGCGCTCGTCCCTACCGCGACCAGCCCCGTGAGGACGTACATGCGGTTGCGGAAGAGCGCCATGGGGATGATCGCGTTGGGATGCTTCAGCTCCTGCAGCACGAACAGCAGGAGCAGCACGCCTGCCGCGATCAGCAATCCCACCGTGACCGCCGATCCCCAGCCGTAGGCTTCGTACGCCCACGCCGTCGCCAGCAGCCCCGCCACCGTCGCCGTGGTCAGCACGGCTGCTCCCACGAAGTCGATATCCGCGACGCGTCCCCCCTGGCGCGTGTTCGGGAGGGTCGCCCAGATGGTCGCCAGGGCGATGGCTCCGATGGGGATGTTGATGAAGAAGCACCAGCGCCAGCCCGGTCCGTCCGCGAAGAAGCCGCCCACAGGCGGCCCCAGCAGCGTCCCTGCCGTGATGATGGCGAGGATGTAGCCCACGTACTTGGCCCGCTCGAGGGGCGTGTACATATCCGCCATCACCACCAGCACGCAGGCGAGGATGAAGCCGCCACCAATCCCCTGCAGTCCCCGCGCGATGATCAGGCTGAGCATCGTCGGCGCGAAGCCACACCCCAGCGACCCGATGAGGAAGATGACCACCCCGGAGATCACGAACGGCCGCCGTCCGAACATGTCCGAAAGCTTTCCCACAATGGGCACGACCACCGTGGAGGTGAGCATGTAGAGCGTGAACACCCACGAGAGCAGCTGGAAGCCGCCAAGGTCCGAGAGAATCGTGGGCAGCGCCGTGGACAGGATCGCTCCGTCGAGCGAGCTGAGGAACATGCACATGGCCAGCGAGAGGAGCAGCAGCATCTTCTCGCGTTCACTCAGCAGGGCGCCCAGAACAGGCTCAGACGAAACGGATGAACCCAACTCCCACCATGCCCGGGCCGCAACAGCGCCTTGCGCATCCTAGCACCTCGACGCATTAGCCCTGACCGTGAGCCTGCCGCCCCCACACGTCGCGCGTGGCAGCCAGCAGCCCCGGCACTGCCACGAAACCGCCCGCGCGCGTAAATTCCAGCCAGCGCGCCCCATGCGCGCGGGGAGTAGCCATGACCACCCTCCAGGAACCGTTCTGTAGCTGGGACAGCTCGATCGACGACCGCTACAACATCTACACCACGGGCAACACCGAAGAGGTCCTGCCGGGCATCACCCGGCCCCTTCCCGCCGACCTCATCCGCGCCTGGAACTACAACTGGCTCGTCGTCGGCACGTGCGACCTGCAGGTCGAGGACCTCGTCCCCGTGCCCGAGCCGCCTGGCCCCACCCTGCTCCCCTTCGTGGCCGGCCAGTTCGTCGTGAACGTGGCCATCGTGAACGCCATCACCTCCACCTTCGAGACCGGCGGCAGCGCGGACTACCTCAAGCAGTTCTTCGAGGGCGAAGACGAGATCACCGCCGAAGTCGCCGAGGACACCTCCCGTGCGGAAGAAGTGCTCGCCCGCTGGAACGAGAAGCTGGCGCATGGCCGTGAGCACATCGACGCCGACAGCGAGCGCGCCAAGGCCCACTACGCCGCCAGCCTCACCCGCGACTGGACTGCCGCCACGAACGCCGCCCTCATCACCGCGCTCGATGAGACGAGCGCCCACATCGGCGACATCTTCTACACCCACTACTTCGTCTCGAGTGGCGGCGGGATGCAGACCACGCTGCTCGGCGGCATGCTCGACGAGCACGTGCCCGACCACCCACCGGAGTGGGTGACAGCGCTCACCAGCGGCCTCACGGGCGTCGAGAGTTCACGTCCCTCCAAGGCCATCTGGGATCTGAGCCGCTTCGTCGCCGCCCGCCCGGGCCTCGCCAGCGACATCGCCGGCATCTCGGTCGACGACTTCCAGGCGCGCCTCGCTGCTCCCCCCAACGATGACTGGGTCGCCTTCGCAAGCGAGTTCGAGGCGTTCATGGCCGAACTCGGCTTCCGCGGCCAGCGTGAGACCGACCCCTCCTGCCTCACCTGGAACGAATCACCCCAGTTCGTCCTGAGCAGCCTGCAGGCCGACCTCGGCGCCGGCGATGACAGCGATCCCTACGCCATGGAGCAGCGCACCGCTGCCCAGCGCGAATCGCTCGAAGCCGAGGTCGAGGCAGCCCTGCCCGAAGAGCAGCGCGCCGAGTTCCGACGCATGCTCGACCTCGCACAGGTGCTCAACGGCGGCCGCGAGAGCACGAAGGCCAGCTGGGTGCGGCTAGCCCGCACCTACCGCCCACCCGTCCTCGAAATCGGACGCCGCCTCGCCGAGCGCGGCGACATCGAAGAGCTTGAGGATGTCTGGTTCCTGCGCCTCGTGGAGCTACCCGAAGCGCTTGACGGCGGGCTCTCCGCCGCCGAACTGCAGGATGCCATCGTCGAGCGCCGCAAGGAGTACGAGACGCTCCACGACTACGAGCTGCCGACGCTGTTCGAGCGCCCTGCCGAGGCCACTCGCAAGCAGGCCGCCGAAGCGACGGACGAGCGCACCTTCGAAGGCATCGGCGTCAGCCCGGGGCAGGCGCGGGGCCGCGCGCGCGTCATCCTCAGCGCCGATGCCGGCGCCGAGGCGACGGTGCTTCCCGGCGAGATACTCGTCGCCCCCGTCACCGACTCCCCCTGGACGCCCCTCTTCGTCCCCGCTGCGGGCGTCGTCGTCGAGACAGGCGGGCTGCTCAGCCACGCCGCCACCGTCGCCCGCGAGTACGGCATCCCCGCCGTCACCGGCATCCGCGGCGCCACCGACCTCATCGCCGACGGCGTCATGCTCACCATCGACGGCTCCACCGGCACCGTCACCATCGAAGAGGGCTAGGCTCGCGATCCGCTACGAGTGCTGTACTGCGTCCTCAGAGACGCGCCGTAGTTCCTACGGCTTGGCGCGGGTGAAGACGAGGCGGGCGTCGGTCGAGAGGTCGGGGCGGTAGCCGTACCCTTCGTCGGCGAAGTCCTTCAGGCCTTCGACTTCCTCGATGCGGTTGCGGATGACGAAGCGGGCCATCAGGCCACGGGCGCGCTTCGCCACCAGCCCGATCGTCTTCAACGTCCCGTCGCGCTCTTCCTGGAAGACCGCACTCACCAGCGGACGCTTCAGGCTCTTCGGCGGCACCGCCTTCGCGTACTCGTTCGAGGCAAGGTTGAGGACAGGCGTTTCGGGATCGCCGGCATCGTCGTTGAGCGCGCCGGCGAGGCGGTCGCCCCAGAATTCGTACAGGTTCTCCCCGCGCGCGTTCGCCAGCCGCGTGCCCATCTCCAGGCGGTACGGCTGAATCAGGTCGAGCGGCCGCAGCAGGCCGTAAAGCCCGGAGAGGATGCGCAACCGCTCCTGCGCCCACGAGAGGTCGTCGTCGTCGAGGCTGGCCGCATCGAGCCCCTTGTAGACGTCGCCCTGGAAGGCGAGCAGGCACGGCTTCGCGTTTTCAGGCGTGAGGGGCAGGTCCATGTCCTGGAAGCGCGCATGGTTGAGCTGCGCCAGCGAATCGCTCAGCGACATCAGCTTGCGGAGGTCGCTCTCCTCGAGCGTCTTGCACGTCTCCAGCAGCAGGGCTGTGTCCTTGATCAGTCGCGGCTGCGTGGCAGCCATGCCATTGGCAACGGGTGAGAAGTCGAGCGCCTTGGCCGGTGAGATGATGGTGTGCACGGAGAAGCCCCCAAATCGCGTCGCGAGGCATGGCCGCCTGGCAGGTGGATCGTACCAGACGCCGCCGCCGCGCTTGCCTCTCCCTTCCCCGTGCGCTGAGATCAGGTGCCGCCAGCGCCCGGGGAGCCAGAGCCCGACGGGCCACAGTGCGACGGAGACGGAGAACGCCATGAACGGTATCGACCTGATCGCCCGCATCCTCAAGGACGAGGGAGTGGCAGAGATGACCTGCTTCCCCAACAACCCCCTCATCGAGGCGGTGGCGAAGCTCGGCATCCGCCCGATTATGTTCAGACACGAGCGTGGCGCCGTTATGGCCGCCGATGCCTATAGCCGCATGAGCGACGGTCAGCGCTTCGGTGTCGTGGCCACGCAGAACGCCGCCGGCGCGGAGAACGCCATGGGTGGCATCGCCCAGGCGTTCGGCGACAACGTGCCCATCCTCGTGCTGCCGGGCGGCTACCCGCTCGTCGAGCGCCAGGTGCGCCCCAACTTCTCCGCTACCGAGAACTACCGGGGCATCGTCAAGTCGGTCGAGTCCATCGATACGCCTGCGCAGATCGCCCCCGCCATGCGTCGCGCCTTCCACGCGCTCCGCAGCGGGCGTGGTGGCCCCGTCGTCGTCGAACTCACCTCCGACGTCTGCGCCCAGGACGTGTCCGACGACGAACAGCACTACGACTCCCCCACGAGCGTTCGACAGCGCCCCTCACAGGGTGACGTCGAAGCGGCGGTGCGTGCGCTGCTCGCCGCCGAGCGGCCCATGATCTGGGCCGGCTCAGGCGTCCTCTCGGCAGGCGCGACCAGCGAGCTGCAGGAGCTGGCCGAACTGCTTGCCATCCCCGTCTTCACCACCATGGAAGGCAAATCCGCCTTCGACGAGCGCCATCCGCTCTCCCTCGGCGCCGGCAGTCGCGCGACCACCGGTCCCGCCCACGCCTGGATCGTCGAGTCAGATGTCATCCTTGCCCTCGGGGCGAGCCTCACGCGTAACGGCTACACGCAGATCGTGCCGCCGGGCAAGACCGTCATCCACAACACCAACGCCGTCGACGACGTGAACAAGGACACGTCCTGCAGCATCGCCCTCGTGGGCGACGCGCGCCTCACCATCGAAGCGCTCCTCGCCGAAGCGCGTACGCAGACCGATGGCAAGGGCCGCGAGTCTGACGCCGCCGCTCGCCTGGCGGCGAAGATGGAGGAATGGATGGCTGAGTGGACGCCCCTCCTTCACTCCGACGAGGCCCCGCTCAACACCTACCGCGTCATCCACGAGATCAACGCCAACGTCGACCACGAACGCTCCACCGTCACGCATGACGCCGGCGCGCCCCGCGACTCGATGGTGCCGTTCTTCACGGCCACGACGCCGCACAGCTACATCGGCTGGGGGAAGACGACGCACCTTGGCTTCGGCATTCCCCTCATGATCGGCGCCAAGCTGGCCCGCCCCGACCGCTTCTGCCTCAACTTCATGGGCGATGGCGCCTTCGGCATGTCCGGCCTCGACCTCGAGACCTCCGTGCGCGCCGGCCTGCCCATCACCACGGTGCTGCTCAACAACGGCGGCATGGCCACCTATCCGGGCGGCTTCCCCACCGCCCGCACGCAGTTCGGCGTCTCCCACATGACAGGCGACTACGCTGCTATCGCCGAAGGGATGGGAGCGAAGGGCCTCAGGGTCAGCCAGCCGGGCGAGCTCGGCCCCGCCATCCTGCAGGCCCGCAGGCTCAACGACGACGGGCACACCGTCCTCATCGATGTGCAGTCGAACTACGAGTCGAAGAAGTCGCGCTTCTAGCCCCGCTGACCAGGCAACAGGGCGCTAGTTCGTGAGGGTCGCGAGGAACGCCGCGACCGCCTCGTTGAAGGCTGCCGGCTGGTCGATATTGGCCGCGTGCCCCGCATCGTCGATGAGGACGCCCATCGCGCCCGGGATGTTGTCGTTCATGTAGCTGTGGGCGGTGAGGAAGTTCTGGTCGTCTGCGCCCGTCAGCACGAGCGTGGGCTTGTCGATCGATGTCAGGGACTGGATGACGCTGGCGTCACGCTGCGTGAGCATCCCGCGCGCCGCCTTGGCCAGCCCCTCCGCTGAGCGGTGTCGCGCTGCCTGCACTTCTGCCGACTCCCCGAGCGCTTCCAGTCCGCGCTCCTCGAAGGCCATTGCCCGCCGAATGGCGAACTGGTTCCAGCCCTCGCGACCCTTGGGGTTGTTGTAGCCGGGGCCTGTATCGAACAGCATCAGGGCGCGCGTCCGTGCGGGGTGCGCCAGGTTGAAGGCGAGCGACATGTACCCACCCAGCGAGAGCCCCCCGATGACGGCACGCTCCACGCCGCAGGCGTCGAGGATGGCGGTCATGTCCGCGAGCGTCTCCGGCTCCGAGTAGGCTGCGGCGTCCGCAGGGCTGTCGGTATCGCCGTGCCCACGCATGTCCCAGGCGATGATGCGGTAGCGATCGCCCAGCGCCTCGATCTGCCCCGCCCACATGCGAGAGCTGGCCCCGAAGCCGTGCGTCAACAGGATCGCGGGCCCGCTGCCCTCGTCCACGTAGTGGAGATTCACGCCATTCCGTGTCAGTGTGGCCATCGTCTGCGCCTCCCTGGTCGTGCAGCGCGTCATCTTACGCAGGCGCGAGTGAAGCATCCCGCACGCAGTAGGGGCTTTGCAAACCGTTTGCGCTGCGCTATGGCTTTCCCATGGGGATGTTCAACACGCTGCGCGCGACTCGCACGCTCACCGAGGCAGGCATTGAGCAAGCCCACGCCGAGGCCATCGTCAGCACCTGGGCGGACGAGTTCGTCACCGATCGCATCGCCACGAAGGAAGACCTTCGCGACCTCGAGCAACGCCTGACCATTCGCATGGGTGCGCTTCTGGCGACCGGGATAGGGCTGCTCCTTGCCGCTATCGGCGTCGCCACCGGCGTTCTCGCAACCTGTAGTACGTAGCCTGCTCTTGGCAAACCGTTTGCGCTGCGCTATGGTTTTCGTATGGCGATGTTCAACACCCTGCGCGCGACTCGCACGCTCACCGAAGCAGGCATCGAGCGGGCCCATGCCGAGGCCATCGTCAGCACCTCGGCGGATGAGTTCGTCACCGATCGGATTGCCACGAAGGATGATATTCAGCGCCTTGAACTGAAGACAGAAACCGACATGCGAGACCTTGAGCAGCGCCTGACCATCCGCATGGGTGCGGTGGCGGCGACCGCGACGGGTCTGATCCTCGCTGCTATCGGCGTCGCCACCGGCGTTCTCGCAACCCTGTAGCGACGGGCAACGCTCGCCACCCCGCCCCTCAGTGGCCCCCGATGCCTCCCAGGTAGTGCTCCTCGCGGGCGCGCATGCGCGCCTCTTCCTCACCGCCTTGCTCGTGCTCGTAGCCGCACAGATGCAGGATGCCGTGCACCAGCAGGTGCGCGAGCTCATCGCCCACACTGTGACCCTGCTCCGACGCCTGCTGAATCGCCGTGGGCATGCTGATGGCGATCTCGCCCAGGCTCGGTGTCGCCGTCTCGTCGACGGTCCACGGCTCATCCGCCTCCAATGCCTCCGGGAAGGCGAGCACGTCGGTGGGCGCATCGATGCCGAGGAAGCGGAGGTTCAGGTCCTGCAGCGTCTCGTCGCCCGTCGTGAGCACCGTGAGCGACACCCCATCCGCGATGCCTTCTCCGGCGAGCACACGTACGGCCAGCGTCCGCAGCTCATCGATGGCGCCGTTCCCTGGCTCGACTTCGATGATGAAATCGATGGCGCGCGTCATGCCCGTATCGGGAGATCGCTGGCGGTACGGCCGGCGAACGTGGCCACGACCGCTAGCTGGCGGCGAAGATGGCGGCCGCCTCGCGGGCTGCGTCCACGAGGGGGGTGGGGAAGATGCCGAACACGATCACGCCCAGCGTGGCCACGCCCAGGGCCAGCCCCACAGTCGGAGAGATCGGGAGGCGCTTCTGCTCCTCCGCATCGCCCATGAACATCTGCCGCACCACTCCGAGGTAGTAGTAGGCCGAGATGACTGAGTTCAGCACGCCCACGATGACCAGCCAGACGAGGTCCGCCTGGATGCCTGCGTTGAAGATGTAGAGCTTCGCCCAGAAGCCTGCTGTGGGCGGGATGCCTGCCAGGGAGATGAGACAGAAGGCCAGCGCCAGCGACAGCATCGGTGCGCGTTTCCACATGCCGGCGTAGTCGGCGATCTGGTCGCTTCCGATGCGCTGCGAGATGGCGATCACGGCGATGAACGCTCCCAGGTTGGTAAAAGCGTAAGCCGCCACGAACAAGAGGACGCCGCTCGCCCCTTCCACGAACTCCTGACCCACGATTGAGATTGCGGCGAGCCCGATCATGAAGTTGCCCGCCTGCGCGATCGACGAGTACCCCAGCATCCGCTTGATGTCGCGTTGCGTGAGCGCGAACACGTTGCCAATCGTCATCGAGACGGCGGCGATGACGGCGAAGATCATCGCCCAGTCATCGCTCAGGAACTGCTCCCCGAGGCCCTCGAAGAAGATGCGCATCACCACCGCGAAGGCCGCCGCCTTGGAGCCGACCGAGAGGAAGGCCGCGACCGGCGTGGGCGCCCCCTGATAGACGTCCGGCACCCACATCTGGAAGGGGACCACGGCCATCTTGAAGCCGAAGCCCGCGATCAGCAGCACCACCGCGACGATCAGGAGCGAGCGGTTCTGCGCGCCCGTCTCGGTGATGGCTGCGCCGATGTCCGTCAGCAGGGTGGAGCCGCTGAAGCCGTAGAGCAGCGCCATCCCGTACAGCAGCAGCGCCGAGGCAATCGCGCCCAGCAGCAGGTACTTCATGCCTGCCTCGCTGGAGCGCTGGTCCTTGCCCCAGCCCGCCAGGATGTACTGCGGGATGGAGGACAGCTCGAGCGCGATGAAGATCGTGATCAGGTCGCGTGCGCCGGCGAGGAACATCAGCCCTGCCGAAGCCGTCAGCACGAGCGCGTAGTACTCCGACTGCCGCCGCCCGACCCGATTCACCCAATCGATCGAGGCGATGACGACGATGGCTGTGATGCCCGCGAAGACGTACTGCAGGAAGACCGAGAATTGGTCGATGGCGAAGGTGCCGTCGAAGGCGGTCTGGTAGTCCTCACGCACAACCCACGTCGTCGTCCAGATGACGGCCCCGATCAGGCCCACGAGCGCCAGATAGGGCAGGTAGCGGCGCTGCTGCGGGAGGAGCGCATCCCACACCAGAACGACCCCGGCTGTGAGCAGAATCGCGAGCTGCGGTCCGACGATGTCGAGTTCGCTCACGGCGATACCCTCGCGCTCACGACCCCGACGGCCGGACCAAGCATGTCCATGATGAGATCGGGGTAGACGCCCAGCAGGATCACCAGCGCAGCCAACCCAACGACGCTGGCGTGCTCCCACCAGTGACGCTGATCGCCCACGTCGTCCCACTCGTGGCGCACTGGGCCGAAGACCACCCGCTGCAGCGTCCAGAGGATGTAGCCGGCGGAGAGCACGACGCCGAAGATGGACATCAGGACCGCCCATTCGTGCTTCTGGAAGGCTCCCAGGAAGACCGTCACCTCGGCGATGAAGCCTGCCAGGGCGGGAAGCCCGACGCTGGCGAAACCGGCGAACACGAGCCCCGTCGCGAGCAGTGGCATCTGCCGTGCGAGCCCGCCGAGCTGTCCGATCTCGCGCGTGTGGGTGCGTTCGTACATGAGCCCCACGACCACGAAGAGCATGCCCGTGATCAGGCCGTGCGCCAGCATCTGGTAGGCCGCGCCGACCATCGCCGTCGTGCCCAGGGCGCCGATGCCGAGCAGCACCAGCCCCATGTGGCTCACGGAGGAGTAGGCGATGAGCCGCTTCACATCCGTCTGGCGGAAGGTCACGAAGGCGCCGTAGAGCACGCTCACCGCTCCGATGGCCGCCAGCCAGATGCCGAAGTCGTTGGCCTGCTCCGGCAGAATCGTCACGCAGGTGCGGATGATGGCGTAGCCGCCCATCTTCAGCAGCACGCCCGCCAGCATCACAGAGACCGCGGTAGGGGCGTCGCTGTGGGCGTCGGGCAGCCATGTGTGGAGGGGCACGATCGGCAACTTCACCGCGAAGCCGATGCAGAGGAACACGAACACCCAGCGCAACGGCAGGACCGCGTCCTCGATGGTCGATTCGCCCAGAACGGCCATATCGAAGGTGCCCGCGCTGAAGGCCACCGCCAGGATGGCCACGAGCATGAAGGCGGAGCCCGCCACCGTGTACAGCACGAACTTCATCGCCGAGTACTCGCGTCGCCCCGATCCCCAGACAGAGATGAGCAGGTACATGGGGAACAGCTCCAGCTCCCAGAACAGGAAGAAGAGCATGAAGTCCATCGCGGTGAAGACGCCCAGCACGGCCGTCGAGAGCACCATCAGGGAGGCGAAGTAGGCCCGCGGGCGATGCTCGATGTTGAACGAGACCAGCACCGCCGCCGTCGTCAGGAAGGTCGTCAGGACCACCAGCGGCAGGCTCAGCCCGTCAACGGCGAGGAAGTACTGGATGTTGAACGACCCCACCTCGATCCAGGCCACCCGGTCGATGAACTGGAAGCCGCCGCCGTTCTCGAACTGGAAGAAGAGCACCAGTGAGAGCGCCAGCGCCGCCAGCGACCCCAGCAGGGCGATCCAGCGCGAATGGTGCGCCTGCTGCTTCGGCAACAGCAGTGCCAGCACCCCCGCAAAGGCGGGCAGGAAGACGAGTGCAGTCAACGGCATTCCAACCCCCTACAGCGGATTCGCGATGAAGACGATGATGGCGACGATGAAGACGCCGGCGGCGATGCCCGCGCCATAGAGCTGCACCTGCCCGGTCTGGGCATGACGCAGCAGGTTGCTCGATTGCGCGCCGACCCAGCCGGTGCCGTTTACGGCGCCATCGATGATGTGCGTATCGAACGCCTGCACCAGCCGGTTCCAGCCGTGCTGGAAGGCGTGGACGGAGAAGGCTCGCTCGTAGAGATCGTCGAGGAAGAACTTGCGCTCGAGCAGCGCCACGATGGGAGTGGCTGGCTGCGTGAGCTGTCGCACCGGGATGATGCGACGGTGGTACAGCGCCCAGGCGACCCCGATCCCCGCCAGCGCGATGATCGAGGACGTGATGGCGATGCCGTAGCTGAAGTCCGGCGCGGCGTGCAGCGCCTCCTTGGGCACGGCCGCCTCCACGAAGTGGTGGAACTCCTTGTTCCACGCCCACCAGCCCGCCGCGATAGCGCCCGTCGTCAGGACCAGCAGCGGGATAGTCATCACCAGGCCGGATTCGTGGGGGAATGCAGGATTGCCGTGGAAGTGCGAGTCCTCGTCGTCGTGGTCGACGTGCTCGCCGCCTTTGTACTCCCCGAAGAACGTCAGGAATATCGCGCGGAACATGTAGAGCGCCGTCACGAACGAGGCCGCTGCCGCCACCACGTAGAGGGCGCGGTTGTTCACCCACGCTTCCAGCAGAATCTCATCCTTCGACCAGAACCCCGCCAGCGGGAAGACGCCGGAGAGGCTGAGCGTCCCGATCAGGAACGTCCAGAAGGTGATCGGCATGATCGTGCGCAGGCCGCCCATCTTGCGCATATCGAAGGTGTTCGTGGCGTGGTTCACGGAGCCGCTGCCGAGGAAGAGCAGCGCCTTGAAGAAGGCGTGCGTGAACAGGTGGAAGATGGCGACGGCGTACCCGAAGACGCCCAGCGCCAGCATCATGTAGCCCAGCTGGCTGATGGTGGAGTAGGCCAGCACGCGCTTCAGGTCCGTCTGCACGAGCGCCAGCGCGGCGCCGACGATGACGGTCGCCGCGCCAATCCAGCCGACCACCTCGCGCGCATCGGGGGAAGCGTCGATGACGGGGAAGAAGCGCGCCATCAGGTAGACGCCCGCAGCGACCATCGTGGCGGCGTGGATGAGCGCCGAGACCGGCGTCGGGCCCTCCATCGCGTCCGGCAGCCAGACGTGCAGCGGGAACTGCGCGCTCTTGCCGACTGCGCCCGCGAACAGGCCCAGTGCGAAGAGCGTCACCGTTGTGGCGGAGAGCGCGCCGGTCAGCACCAGCTCGTGGATCTCGTCGATGGCGAACGTGCCGCCGCGCGTCCAGATGAGCAGGATCGCGGCCAGCAGGCCGAGGTCGCCGATGCGCGTCACGATGAACGCCTTCTTGGCGGCCGCGGCGGCGCTCGGCTTGTGGAACCAGAAGCCGATCAGCAGGTAGCTCGAAAGCCCCACCAGCTCCCAGAAGATGAACAGCATGAAGAGGTTGTCCGCCAGGACCAGCCCCAGCATGGAGGTGATGAACAGGCTCATGTAGGCGTAGTAGCGCCCGTAGCCCGGATCGCCCTTCATGTACCCCTGCGAGTACACCTGCACGAGGAAGGCCACGCTCGTGACCACCACCAGCATCACCGCGGTGAGCCCATCGATGCGTACGCCCAGCGTCAGCTCCAGCGGCCCCGCCTGGAACCACTCGTGTGAGTGGATGGCGATGTGCCCATCCGCCCCCAGCACATCCACGAGCGTCACCAGCGCCAGCACGAAGGAGGCGCCGATGGCGAGGATGCTCAGGTAGCTTGCGATCTTGGGCAGCTTGCGCAGGTAGAGCGTGATCACCGTGAAGGCAGCCAGCGGGCAGAGGATGATCGCCCACAACACGGCTTCGCTGATTCCGGGAACGTCGTACATCAGCTCAGATCTTCCTCAGGATTTCGCGCGCCACATGCGCCTTGCCGGTGGGGACGTAGATCATGCGCTCATCGCGCATCGAGGCTTCTTCACCCCGTCCGATGGGCGGGATGATGGTGATGCGCAGCCCTTCTGCTGCGAACAGCTCACGCCACGTCTCCGCCACGTACCCGTTTGCCACACTCATGAACTCGACCCACATGGCGTTACAACTTCAGGAGGTCGAGCTGGTCGACCTCAACGGTCTGGCGGTTGCGATAGACGGCCACCGCGAGCGCGAGCGCGACGGCCGCTTCCGCAGCGGCGACGGTGATGATGAAGGCCACGAAGGCCTGCCCGGCGACGGGCTCGGGGCTCACGCTGAAGCGCGAGAACGCGATCAGCGTCAGGTTGACGGAGTTCAGCATCAGCTCGATGCCCATGAGCACGCCGACCGCGTTGCGCTTGCTCAGGGCGATGGTGAGCCCCAGGCAGAACAGCAGTGCGCCGACGGTCAGGAAGTGCTCCAGGGCGATCACGAGGCGTCGTCCTCGCTCTCTTCACGCTCCGAACGCACGAGCATGATCGCGCCGACCAGTGCAGCGGTGAGCAGCACCGAGGCGATCTCAAACGGCAGCACCCAGGTCGAGAGCAGCGCCCGCCCGAGGTCCGCAACGGTGACCCCCGGATCGCTGGCGACTGTCGACCAGCTGGTGTCGTGGATGACGAACAGGAACACGGCCAGCAGGGCGACTCCGAGCAGGATCGCCGGGCCGGCCATCACTGTCTCCGAGTTGTCCCGCGCCGCCCGCGGCGTGAGCACGATGGCGAACAGGATCAGCACCGCGATGGCGCCCACATAGATGACGATCTGGGCCATGGCGATGAACTCCGCCGAGAGCAGCACGAAGAAGCCCGCCACCCCGATGAAGCTCACAATCAGGAAGAGCACCGCGTGCAGCAGATTGCGCGACACCATCACGCCGCCCGCCGACACCAGCGTCAGGATCGCGAGCACCCAGAAGGCGATGGCGACACCCACTCCGTCCATCTAGCGTCCCCCTCCCACCACTGGCTCCTCCACCGGCACGTAGCCGCCGACTTGCTGAACCAGGCGCGGGCGCTTGGGGACGCTGCTCGGCCGGTAGCCCAGGAAGCGTGCCCACAGGTACACCGCCGCCGCCGACACGACGACGTTGATGCCCATGAACACGAAGACGATCCAGTCGCCCAGATTCGCCTCCACCCACCACAGCCGCTCGAGCGAGACGAGGAACAGGTTGAAGACCGCCAGCGGCAACAGGAACTTCCAGGCGAAGCCCATCAGCTGGTCCACCCGCAGACGCGGCAGCGTGCCTCGCGTCCAGATGAAGATGAAGTAGAAGGCGTGTGTCTTCGCGATGAAGATGACCCACGGCGGCACCCACTCCTCCAGCCCCCACATCGTCCAGCCGCCCAGGAAGACCGTCGCCGCGAAGGCCGAGGCGGCCAGCGCGAAGCCGATATCCATGCCGTAGAAGAGCCCCCACTTCATGCCGCTGTACTCAGTCAGGTAGCCCGCCACAATCTCCGATTCCGCCTCCGCGATATCCGTCGGCGTGCGGTTCAGCTCGGCGCTCACGGCGATGAAGTAGACGACGAAGGCGAGCGGCATCATGAAGATCAGCCACAGGTCCACGCTCTCCTGGAAGCGCACGATGCCGGGCAGGCTCATCGTGTTCGTGAACACCGCCACGCACAGCAGCATCAGCACCAACGGCACCTCGTAGCTGACCGACATCGCCACGATGCGCATCGCCCCGTAGAGGCTGTACTTGTTGTTCGAACTCCACCCCGCGATGAAGGCCGCCAGCACCGGCAGGCCCGACACCGCGATGAAGAAGATCAGCCCCGCGGGCACGTCCGCGAAGACCATGTTCGGCCCGAACGGGATCACCGCGAAGAGCAGCACCGCCGGCGCCACGAAGAAGATCGGCGCCGTCCACATCAGCGCGCGGTCTGCGCTGGAGGGTGTGAGCGCCTCTTTCTGCATCAGCTTGATCGCGTCGGCGACCGGCTGCAGCAGGCCGAAGGGCCCCACGCGATTCGGCCCCTTGCGCGCCTGGATGCGTCCGATGATGCGCCGCTCGCCGTACACCCCCACGAACAGCTGCGAAGGCAGGACGAAGATGACGAAGGCCGCCACGAAGCCGATGATCGGCGCCACGATGTAGGCCAGTTCGCTCGGCGCGACCTTGTCGATCCCCTCGAGGATCACGCGCGACAGGTTCGAGAGGTCGCGGAAGTCGTACCAGTGGTCCGTCGCGAGTATCTGCATCAGCGGTCAATCTCACCCACGACGATATCGACCGAGCCCAGCGCCACGATCGCATCCGCGATAGAACCGCCCACGGTCATCTCGCGCAAGACGCTCAGATTGATGAGCGATGGCGGGCGGATGTGGAAGCGGTAGGGCGACGGCCCTTCGTCGCTCACGAGGTAGTAACCGAGCTCGCCACGCGGGCTCTCGATGCGGGCGTAGGCCTCGCCGGCGGACGGGCGCAGCGCCAGCGGCACCTCTGTGCTGTGCGGGCCGCCAGGCAGCCCGTCGAGCGCCTGCTCGATGATGCGCAGGCTCTGGCGCATCTCTTCCAGCCGCACGATGAAGCGGTCGTAGGAGTCGCCCTGGTAGCCGATGGGGATATCGAAGTCGTAC
This sequence comes from Tepidiformaceae bacterium, assembly GCA_965200565.1. Taxonomy (GTDB): domain Bacteria; phylum Chloroflexota; class Dehalococcoidia; order Tepidiformales; family Tepidiformaceae; genus UBA2991. The sequence continues at coordinate 351,331 of OZ241349.1, forward strand.
TGCTCGTAGCCGCAGTAGGGGTCGGCCTTGCGGATATCCCAGGCGATACCGCTGCCGCGCAGCATGGGCCCGCTCAGGGAGGCGTTGATGGCCATCTCGGGCGGCACCACGGCCACATTCCGCGACCGCGCCTGGAAAATTTCGTTCCCGGAAAGCAGCCCTTCGCCGGTGGCGATCGTCTCGGCCATCGGCCCGAGAAACTCCCGTACCTCCTGCTCGAAGCCTGCGGGCAGGTCGAAGGCGACGCCCCCGATGCGCATGTAGTTGCAGGTGAGCCGTGCGCCGCTCGTCATCTCGAAGATATCGAGAATCTTCTCGCGTTCGCGCATGAACCACATGATCGGCGTCTGCCAGGCGCCTGTGTCGTTGGCGAAGGCGCCCGCGCCCATGCAGTGGCTCGCCAGGCGCTGCAGTTCCGCCATGATCACGCGGATCGCCTGGCCCCGGGGCGGCGTCTCGATGCCTGCCAGCTTCTCCACCGCGAGGCAGTAGCCGAGGTTGTTCGACATGCTGCTCAGGTAGTCCGTGCGGTCGGTGAAGGGGATGTTCTGGGTGTAGGTACGCTCTTCCGCTAGCTTCTCCATCGAGCGATGCAGGTAGCCGATCACCATCTCCGCATCGACGACGCGCTCGCCGTCCACCGTCGCCTTCACGCGGAAGACGCCGTGGGTGGACGGGTGCTGCGGCCCGATGTTCATGACGAACGGTTCGGAGGAGACGATCTCGCTGCTGCTGCTCATGTCACCGGCTCCACTGGCGGTTCAGGCTTGGCGGAGGTGCCGGAGAACTCGTTCAGGCCTGGCTGCAGCCCGCCCGGCATGGAGAGGAAGTCCTTGCGCAGCGGATGCCCGGGATAGCCGTCCCAGAGCAGGATGCGTTGCAGGTTGGGGTGCCCCTCGAAGCGAATGCCGAATAGGTCGTACGTCTCCGACTCCTGAATCCACGCCCCGTGCCAGATGTCCACCACGCTCGCGACGGATGGCTCCTCGCGGTCGTGCGTCTCCACCTTGGCGCAGGCGATCTGGTTTCGATCGAGCGACTGCAGGTGGTAGACGACCTCGAAGCGGTCCCACTGGTCCACGCCACAGAGGTTGGAGAGATGGGTGAAGTTCGTCTCGGGATCGTCGCGCAGCGCGCGCAACGCCTCGACCGCATGCTCGCTGTGAAGGACGCAGGCGGTCTCGCTCGTCGATGCAACCGATCCGGGTACGAGCCGCTCTGCCGCAGCCGCCAGGTCGTCGCCGCTCCACCAGCGCGTCATCAGTTCCACTCCAGCGCGCGTTTGCGCCAGGCGTAGAGCCCGCCCACGACGAAGGTGCCCATGAAGATCGCGACCTTCCCCAGCCCCACCAGCCCCGCATCCTCGAAGACCACGGCCCACGGGAAGAGGAACACGATCTCCACATCGAACAGCAGGAAGAGCAGCGCGATGTAGTAGAAGCGGAAGTTGAACTGCGTGAGCGCGTTGCCACGCGTCACCATGCCGCACTCGTACGTGTCCTCCTTGACGGGGTCGGAAGGCACGGAGGGGCGAATCCCGGGGATCTGCAAGACCCACGACTGCACAACCGCGCCTGCCGGGAAGACGAGCGCGATAATGACGAGGATGGCTATGTGACCGTATTCGTGGAGCACGCCCTGGCCGTTTGTGAAATCTCTCGCGAAGGTCGGGCGGACTATAGCACGGTCGTCCGTAACGGAACCATGCGCCTCCCGCCCCGCTCAGCTCTCGCGCTCGTCGGGCGACTCCGCGACGACCCACTCGAGGGTCACGCTCGAGGCCAGCTCGCCATCGCTCACGATCACCAGCGACCCCACCACGCCTGCCTCCGTCGCAGCCCCCGAGATGCGCCCGCTTCGCGCATCGATCGTCAGCCCCGCCGGCAGCTCCTCGGCGGACCAGGTCAGTGCGTCCCCCTCGATGTCAACCGCGTCCAGCAGCACGTCGACGGACTCGCCCACCACGAGCGAGCGTGGCTGCGGACGCTGCTCCACGATCACCGGCGCCGTATTGACCCGTTCGACGGTCGGTTCGCCGACTGAGACCTCCAACCCCTGCCCAACCAGCTGCGCCACCCCCGCTTCGCCCACGCCAATCCTGACCCTCGCACGCACGTCGTTGAGCGGGTACGCGCTGGAGAAGTCGTACGCTTCGTACTCGAACGTGTCGACGCCGGAGAATCCCGCGTTCGGCGTATAGGTCAGGACCGATCCCCAGAGATTCGCGCCGACGCTCACATTCAGACTCCCGTGCGTCGGCGCCGTCAGGACTCTCAGGATGCGCGGGCCCGTCGTGCCGTAGGCGATGGCGTCCAGCTCGACCGCCACAGCCGTGTCGACCGCGGTGACGACCCGCAGCGGCTTCGCCACGTAGCCAGGCACGATGCTGACCGTCTCAGCCAGGGCAAGGCCGTTGTTGGTCTCGTCGAGCTCGACCACGATGTCATACGGGTCGGACACCGCTCCCAGGCGTTAGCGCCCGGGGCTGAGGTTCGAGATATCGACCCACTGCAGGTTGACGGTGGGCTCGTAGATGTCCCGCCAGCCCTCCGTAATGCCCATCCGCAGGTACTGCGACTCGGGCTGGCCCTTGCGGCAGCTCTCTACCGTCTCCTTGTCGTACGCGACTTCGCCCGGCGCGGGATGCCGTTCGTCCAGGCTCTCTACATCGAGCATGCAGAAGCCGACCTTGCGTCCCGGCAGCACCTGCACCGCTCCCGACTCGTCCCAGAGCGAGTAGGCCATGATTCGCATGATGTGGAAGTGGTCGTGGTCATCTGTGGTCTCGAAGCGAACCGGGGGACGGGTGAGCTGCACCCAGTCGCCTGTCGTCGTGCGCACGCGCTGCCAGACGTCGTGGCTGGTGTCGTCGTTGGGGTCCGCCAGCTGCGGGTTGCCCGTGAGGTCGAGCGGTCCTTCCCCGCGATTGGTCACGTACCCCGTGAAGCGCAGGACCAGCATCGCTTCCTCGTTCCACCAGATGGCCACCGGCTCCTCCTCAGGAATGGGAGCATCGGAGACCAGATCAGGAAGCAGGAAGATGCGGTCGTTATCGGCGACGTACGTGGTGGCCGTCCCGGCGGAAGGCGCGATGGCGTAGCCGGGCCCCACGCTGATCGTCACTTCCACTCTGCTGGTGGCGTCGACAACCGCGTCGTCTGCCATCGCCACGGCCAGGGTGGCGGTGCGCTCCCCTGGCTGGAAGGTGACGCTGGTGGGCGGCGCGCCAGCCAGCATCGACCCCGTCTCTTCCACCTGCACCGCGACCGTGAGCGCTCCCCGTATGTCGCCCGCACGGGTCAGCGTGAAGAGCGCCGGGGCGGCTTCCGTGATCAGCCGCTCCCCTGCCACCACGGAGACGCTCACCGGCTCGCCCGACGCCTGCCCCTGCGGTGAGTCGACCCGCACCGACTCAGGACTGACCTCGTCGCCCCTGCCCGAGGTTTCTTCCGAATCGGCGCTCGTGGAGGGCTCCCCATCGGCATCGCCGACGCCTTCCGTCTGGGCGAGGGGGGAACGGGCCCCTTCATCTGCCACCCTGCGCGCGGGATCCCCGCGTGCGGACACGAGCGAAGCGCCCACCACCAGCGACACCAACAGCACCATCGTCACGAGTCGGGCGGTTCCCGGCGGCCACCATCGGAAACGAGGAGTTGGCATGGAAGTGCCTCGTTCAATCCTACCGACGATTCACGCAAGGGAGCAGGAGCAACGCGGCGCAGCGCTCCGGCGTGGCAGCGGCTCCCGAATCGGTCACCGCCTGGTCACCGCCACCGATCCCTGCACAGTGCTGAAGCAGGCGCTTCGGATTTGCCCATGTCACGCGCGGGCGTACCATTCGGCCATCAGTTTGCGCAGGGGCCCCATGACTACCGCACAACGCGATCTCTACCCCCTCGGCGAAGCTCCACCGCTTGGCGAAGTGCCGAAGCGCATGCACGCCCAGCTCATCCGCCAGTCCCGCTTTGGCGAACCGCAGGGCGCCTTCGCTCCCGAAGTCGTCGAGATTCCACCCGTTGGCCCCGACGATGCGCTCGTCTACGTGATGGCGGCGGGCGTCAACTACAACAACGTCTGGGCCGGCCTCGGCCTTCCCATCGACGTCATCGCCGCGCGCCAGAAGGCGGGTGAAGTCAAGGACTTCCACATCGGCGGCTCCGATGCCTCCGGCATCGTCTACGCCGTCGGCGAGAACGTCACCAACATCAAGGTCGGCGACGAAGTCATCATTCACTGCGGCATCTGGAACGTGCACTCTCCCTGGGTCGTGGCGGGCGAGGACCCCATGTACGACCCCTCCTTCCGCATCTGGGGCTACGAGACGAACTGGGGCTCCTTCTCCCAGTTCACCCGCGTACAGGCCCACCAGTGCATGCCCAAGGCCCCCCACCTCACCTGGGAAGAGGCTGCCGCCCCCACGCTCGTTGGCGCGACTGCCTACCGCATGCTCTGCTCCTGGCCTCCGCACGACGTGCGCGAGGACGATGTCGTCCTCATCTGGGGCGGCGCGGGCGGACTCGGCACCATGGCCATCCAGCTCGCCGCCCTGCGCGGCGCCAAGGTCATCGCCGTCGTCTCCAGCGACGCCAAGGGCGAGTTCTGCAAGCAGCTCGGCGCCGTTGGCTACATCAACCGCAAGAACTTCGACCACTGGGGCCGCCTGCCCGGCTGGGAAGACCAGGCTGGCATGGGCGAATTCCAGAAGGGCGCCCGCGCCTTCGGCAAGGCCATCTGGGACGTGCTCGGCGAACGGCGCAACCCACGCATCGTCTTCGAGCACCCGGGCGAGGACACCCTCCCCACCTCGGTCTTCGTCTGCGACACCGGCGGCATGGTCGTCATCTGCGCCGGCACCACCGGCTACAACGCTGATGTCGACCTGCGCTACCTCTGGATGCGCCAGAAGCGCTTCCAGGGCTCCCACTTCGCCAACGATGAACAGTCGAACGCCTTCAACGACCTCGTCGTGCAGGGCAAGATCGATCCCTGCCTCTCACGCGTCTTCCCCTTCGAGGAGACGGGCGCCTGCCACCAGCTTATGTACGAAAACCGCCACCCCGACGGCAACATGGCGATCCTCGTCGGCGCCACCGAAGAGGGGCAGGGCCGTCGTCAGGACGCCTGAGCGCCTGATGGCCACCACACCAGCACATCCCGAACCCGCATCAGGAAGGGGCCTGCCTCATGGCGCGTGATTTCGCTGCCGACATCCTCGATCCCGTCGCCCAGGAGATCGTCTCCAACGTCGGCGTCTGGGTAGACCGTGAGGTCAAGCCCGTCGCCAGTGAGTACGAGCACGCCGACGAGTACCCCGAACCGCTCGTCGCGGGCATGGCCGAGATGGGCCTCTTCTCCATCAAGGTGCCCGAGGCCTACGGCGGCCTCGACCTCAGCTTTGAGTGCTACGCCGGCGTTTGCATCGAGCTCGCCCGCGGCTGGATGAGCCTCGCAGGCGTGCTCAACACGCACGTCCTCGTCGGCTACGCCATCTCCACCTACGGCACCGAGGAGCAAAAGCAGAGCTTCCTCCCCCGCATGATCGACCCCGAGATCCGCGGCGCCCTCAGCATCACCGAGCCCGACGCTGGCTCCGACGCCCAGGCAATCAAGACCCAGGCCACCCGCGACGGCGACGACTACGTCATCAACGGGCAGAAGATGTGGGTCACCAACGGCCAGCGCGCGGGCGTCTACCTCGTCCTCACCAAGACCGATATGGAAGCGCAGCCCGCCCACCGCGGCATCAGCGCCTTCCTCGTCGAGCCCGGCATGGAGGGTTTCTTCGTCGGCCGCAAGCTGGAGAAGCTCGGCTACAAGGGCGTCGAAACCACCGAACTCGCCTTCGATAACGCCCGCGTGCCCGCCGACAACCTGCTCAGCGGCGACGAGGGACGCGGCTTCCAGCACGTCATGAGCGCCCTCGAAGTGGGACGCATCAACGTCGCCGCGCGTGGCGTCGGCGTCGCCCAGGCCGCCTTCGAGGACGCCATCGCCTACGCCCAGCAGCGCGTCGCCTTCGGCAAGCCCATCGGCCAGCACCAGGCCCAGCAGATTCGCCTCGCCGAGATGGCGACCAAGATTCGCGCCGCCCGCCTCCTCACCTTCGACGCCGCCCGCCGCAAGGATAGCGGCGCCCGCTCCGACCTCGACGCCGGCATGGCCAAGCTCTTCGCCACCGAAACCTGCCAGGAAGTCGTGCTCGAAGCCCTCCGCCTGCACGGCGGTGTCGGCTACAGCAAGGAGCTCCCGCTCGAGCGCTACTACCGCGACGCCCCCGTCATGGTCATCGCCGAAGGCACGAGCGACATCCAGAAGATCATCATCGCCCGCAAACTCCTCCGCGAATACGCCATCGACTAGTCCTCACACCCACCACAGGAGCCACGCCATGACAGTCCACGACGGGCGCGAAGACTTCGGACGCTACTACGAGGAGTTCGAGGTCGGCGACGTCTTCAAGCACTGGCCCGGCCGCACCATCACCGAGTACGACGACGTCCTCCACTGCATGCAGACGATGAACCACCACCCCCTCCACATCGACGCGAAATACGCCGAGGAGGAGACCCAGTTCGGCCAGAACGTGGTCGTCGGCACGCTCGTCTACTCCATCGTCTTCGGCATGACCGTCACGGAGATATCGGGCAAGGCGATTGCGAACCTCGAGATCGAGTCGCTCAAGCACACCGCCCCCACCTTCCACGGCGACACCGTCTACGCCGAGACGACCGTCACGGACAAGGTCGAGTCACGCTCCCGCAACGACCGTGGCATCGTCACCGTCGACACCCGCGGTTACAACCAGCACGGCGAGACGGTCCTCACCTTCACCCGCAAGGTCATGGTCCCCAAACGCACCCCCGGCGAGTAGCCTCCGGTGGCAGAAGCGACGCGCACACTCCTCCCCTTCCTGCTGGAGCCCCAACCCGAAGGGGGCTATACCGTCACCTCGCCCCTGCTACTTGAGCTGCTCACTGAGGGCGATACTGCAGACGAGTGTCTAGTCCATGCAGAGGATGCCTTCGCGGCTGTCGTGGAAATCTACGAGGACTTCAATGAGCCACTGCCGGTTCTGAGCGAGTGGCACAGACTCACCCGTCTGCCACTGGTGCTGGAGCCCCAACCTGAAGGCGGTTTCACTGTCACGTCGCCCCTGCTGCCGGAGCTGATTACCGAGGGCGATACCGCGCGTGAGTGCTTCACGAACGCACAGGAAGCCTTTGAGCTGGTCCTGGAGATCTACGCAGACCGCGAGCAGCCTCTCCCGCCGGGCGTCGTGACTGCCTAAGCCCCCTCCAGCGGGGCGAGGCTCTGGAGCAGGCGCTTGACGCCCGCCTTCGGGTCGTCGAAGGCCACCACCACCTCCACATCGCCCCGGCGCTCCTGAAGGCTCACCACGATGCCTTCCCCGAAGTGGGCGTGACGCACCCGCTGCCCCGTCTCCCACTGCGCCTCCACCGCTGCTGCCTCCCCTGAAGCAGGCCCGGAAGGCGCCGCGACGGGCGCCGACGCCGCAGACCGCACCTGGCTCTGCTCACCGCTTCGATAGGGCTGGACCAGCTCCTGCGGAATCTCCTTGAGGAAGCGTGAGGCGGGATTGTTCATCGGGCGCCCGCCCATGTAGCGCCGCGAGGCACGCGTCAGATAGAGCGTGTCCTCCGCACGGGTGACGCCGACATAGGCGAGGCGGCGCTCCTCCTCCAGCTGGCGGGGGTCGTCGAGCGAGCGGATGTGCGGGAGAAGCCCCTCCTCCATGCCCACCAGGAACACGACCGGGAACTCGAGCCCCTTGGCCGCGTGCAGCGTGATCAGCGTGACGGCTTCGGTCTCGCCGTCCAGCTCGTCGACATAGGCCACGAGGGCCACGTCCTGCAGGAAGCTGGCGAGGTCGGCGGCTTCACCGCCGGTGGTGTCTTCGTACTGCATCATCACCGTGCGCAGCTGGAGCAGGTTCTCGATCCGCTCCTCTGCGCCCTCGTCGCGCTCACGCAGGTGCTCCGCGTAGCCGCTCTCCTGCAGGATCACGTCGAGCAGTTCCGCCAGCGGCCGCGAACTCGCCCCCCGCATGAGCTCGATGGAGTGAACGAAGCGCTTCACCGCGACCGCTGAGCGCCCCCCGACGCCCGCTACCGGCTCGCCCCGCGAGAGCGCCTCGCAGGCGTCCCACAGGGCGAGGCCGGTCGTCTCCGTGTATTCCTGAAGCCGTGCGAGCGTGGTCGCGCCGATGCCCCGGGCGGGCACGTTGATGATGCGCAGCAGGCTCGCTTCATCGAGCCGGTTGTGCACGAGCCGCAGATACGCCACCAGGTCCTTGATTTCGCGCCGCTGGTAGAAGCGCACGCCCCCGATCAGGCGGTAGGGGATGCGCCGTCGCACCAGCGCCTCCTCGATTGGGCGCGATTGCGCATTCGTGCGGTAGAGCACGGCGATCGCGCCCTGCGATTCCGCACTCGCCGACAGGCGCTCCACTTCGCGCGCGACGAATTCACCCTCTTCCTCGTCGTTGTAGGCCTCGTAGAGGATGAGCGCCTTGCCGTCGCTGCGCTTCGTCCACAACTTCCGTTCGAAGTGTGTGCGGTTCTTGGTGATGAGCACGCTGGCCGCGTCGAGGATCGGCTGCGTCGATCGGTAGTTCTGCTCCAGCAGGTAGGTGGTGGCGTCGGGGAAGTCGCGCAGGAAGTACTGCGTGTTGCGGGTGTCGGCGGCGCGCCACGAATAGATGCTTTGGTCAGGGTCCCCGACCACGCAGACGTTCCCGTGTCCTGACGCCAGCTGCCGCGTGAGCGCGTACTGCGCCGGGTTCGTGTCCTGGAACTCATCCACCAGCACGTGGCGGTACTGTCCCGCGCGCCGTTCCAGCGCCTCCTCCGAGCTGCGGAACAGCCGTACCGTCTCCACCAGCAGGTCGTCGAAATCGAGCGCCGACGCCTCCCGCAGCCCCTCCGTGTAGCGCGACCACGCCTGCGCGACGACTTCCTGGAAGTAGCTCTCCGCCTTCTGCCGGTAGACGTCCTGGCTCTGCATCTCGCTCTTCGCCCGCGAGATTCCCGAGAGCACCGATCGGGGCGGGAACTGCCGCGGATCGACGCGCAGGGCCTGCAGAATGCGCTTCATCAAGGCGACCTGGTCGGCGTCGTCGTAGATGACGAAGTTGGAAGCAATGCCGATGTCATCGCCGTGGCTGCGCAGCCAGCGCGCGCACATCGCATGGAAGGTGCCGAGGTGGAGGCTGTCGGCGTCCTCCCCCAGCAGGCTTCTGGCGCGGGCGCGCATCTCGCGGGCGGCCTTGTTGGTGAAGGTCACCGCGAGCACACGCCAGGGAGCGACGCGCTGCTCGCGCACGAGCCAGGCGATGCGATGCGTAATGACACGCGTCTTGCCGCTGCCAGGACCCGCCACGATGAGCTGGGCGCCACCTTCATGCTCCACAGCAGCGCGCTGTGCTTCGTTCAGACCCTCTACGATGCCGGGTACGGGCCGGGCAGCCGTCACCTCGCTATCGTATCGACTCTGGCGGTCATGCGCGCGGAAATGTTCAGGCGCTGAGCCGTTTTCTCGTGCTTGTACGGGGTGATGTTGTACCCTCAGGAGGTGCGGGAACGCTGAGCCCGCCACGCGTCGGGTGCGTGGCCACGCAGCGGGAGGCCCCATGCTCGACTGGCCCGGTGGCTCCTGGCAGGACACCATTCGTCTCGTCCTGGTGGTGCTGGCCATCTACGGCTCCGTTATCTGGGTCGCGCTCATCTTCTGGGTCTTCCGCGACATCCGCCAACGCACCCGTGACCCGATCGCCCAGATCATCGCCGTTCTCCTCGTGCTCGCCTTCTTCCTTCCCGGCCACTGGGTCTACCTCATCCTGCGCCCGCGCCAGACGCTCACCGAGCTGTATGAACGATCGCTCGAGGAAGAAGCCATCCTGCAGGACCTCGACGACCAGAAGGCGTGCCCTGCCTGTCGCCGTCGCGTACGCGAGGACTACCTCGTCTGCCCCTCCTGTCTGACAGACCTGAAAGAGCCCTGCAGCGCCTGCGGCAAGCCTCTCGATTACGGCTGGCTGGCCTGCCCCTACTGCGCCCGTGAGCGGACCCCATCTGCGGCGCCCGGGCCGGGCGGCAACCACGTCGCCACGAATCCGTCGCCGGACCCCGAACCAGCTGGCGTCGCGGCCCTCCCTGGGCTCATCCGCAGGCGCTCACGCAGCGCCGACGAGCCACCTCGCGACTAGCGACTAGCTCATTATCACCAGGTGTCGAGCAGCTGCTACAGGGGGGCGGTGCGGTTGGACTGGGCGAGGGACTGTTCGAAGGCGTGGGCGATCTGGAGGATGGCGCCCTCGGCGCCCACGTCTCCGATGATCTGGAGGCCGACGGGTAGGCCTTCGCTCATGCCGCATGGGAGGCTGAGGGCGGGCAAACCGGCGACGGCGCTGGGCAGCGTGAAGATGTCGTTGAGGTACATCGCGTAGGGGTCGTTCAGCTTCTCGCCACAGGGGAAGGCGACGCCCGGCGTGGTGGGGGTGATGAGGGCGTCGTAGCGTGTGAAGGCTTCGCGGAACTCCTCGATGATGAGCGTGCGCACCTTCTGCGCCTTCAGATAGAACTGGTCGTAGTAGCCGGCGCTGAGGGCGTAGACGCCCAGCATGATGCGGCGCTTCACCTCGTCGCCGAAGCCCTGCTCGCGGGTCTGCTCCATGTTTTCCCACATGCTGCCGCCACGGGCGCTGAGGCCGTACTTCACGCCGTCGTAGCGAGCGAGGTTGGAGCTGGCCTCGCTGGGGGCGATGAGGTAGTAGACAGCGAGAGCGTGCTCGGTGGTGGGGAGGGAGAGGTCGGTGTCGATTTCACAGCTGAGGGAGGCGAGACGCGTGAGCGCTTCCTCGATGCGGGCGCGCACGCCGGGCTCGATGCCCTCCACGAAGTACTCGCGCGGGACGCCGAGGCGCATGCCCGCGATGTCGCGTCCGAGGTAGTGGCGCAGGTCGGGGGAAGGGGCGGGGTCGCTGGTTGAATCGCGGGGGTCGTGGCCGCTGATGCCGTCGAGCACGGTGGCGACATCCTGGACATCGCGACCGATGGGGCCGACCTGGTCGAGCGAACTGCCGAAGGCGATGATGCCGAAGCGGCTCACGCGCCCGTAGGTGGGGTCGAGTCCGACGACCCCGCAGAGGGCGGCGGGCTGGCGGATGCTGCCGCCGGTATCGCTCCCCAAAGCGGCGAGGCACTCGCCTGCCGCTACCGCGGCGGCGGAACCGCCAGAGCTGCCGCCGGGCACGCGGTCGGTGTCCCAGGGGTTGCGGGTGGGGCCGAAGGCGGAATGTTCGGTGCTGGAGCCCATGGCGAACTCGTCCATGTTGGCTTTCCCCACCATGACCGCGCCGGCGCGCTTGAGCTGCTCGTAGACGTGGCTGTCGTACGGCGGGACGAAGTCGGCAAGCATGCGCGAACCGGCGGTGGTGCGGACGCCTTTCGTGACGATCAGGTCCTTGACGGCGAGGGGGATGCCGGTGAGGGGCGTGGCGGTGCCGGCGGCGAAGCGGGCGTCGGCCTCACGCGCCTGCTCGCGAGCGATCTCGTCGGTGCGCGTGATGTAGGCGTTGACGCGTGGCTCGACGGCTTCGACGCGTCCAAGGACCGATTCGGTGAGCTCGACTGCGGAGAAGGCGCGGGCGCGCAGACCGTCCTGGGCCTCGTGCGCGGTCAGTTGCCAGAGTTCGCTCACTCGAACACTGCCTGTACGCGGATGAGGCCATCCTCGACCTCGGGCGCGTTACCCAGGGCCTCGTCGCGGGGGAGGGAAGGGGCGACGGAGTCGCTGCGCATGATGTTCTGGAGGGGCAGGGGGTGGGCGGTGGGGTCGACTGCGTCGGTCTCCACAGCGGCCAGGGCCTCGAAGTGCCCGAGAATGACGGATAGCTGGGAGGTGAGGCGATCGACCTCCTCGTCGCGCAAGCCAAGACGTGCGAGCTGGCCGATGTGCAGCACCTGATCGCGGGAGATCGCCACAAGGCGATGGTACACAGCGTCCCGCGAACGTGCCTGCGACGTGCCCGCATGGGAAGCCTTTGCTAGGCTCAGAAGAATGCGGGCGATCGCCCATCGTTCACGTTGCTTCCTTTCCTCCCCACTGAGGAATCCCCTGAGGAGCCACGCTCCCCGCCATGGCTAGCCAATACGTCATCCGCAAGCGGTTGCGCGCGCGGCGTGCGCAGGACAAGCGTCGCGGCGTCCCCATCTGGGTGATCGCGCTGCTGGTGGTCGGATTCGTCGCCTCGGCCAGCCTGGCGGCCGGCGCGGGCACGGTCTTCGCCGTGTACCAGCACTACGCGCAGGACTACATCCGCATCGAGGATCTGCTGATCGATCGGCAGGTCGGGCTCACCCGCGTGTTCGACCGTAAGGGTGATGTGGAGCTGGGTGTGCTCCCGAACCCGACGGCGCGCCTGCTGCATCCGGTGGAGTTGCAGGACATCTCCCAGAGCATGATCGACGCCACCGTCTCCACGGAGGACAACAGCTTCTGGACGCACCCCGGGGTGAACTACCGCGGGCTTGCGCGCGCCGCCTGGGAGAACTACGTCGGCGGCAGTATCGGCAGCGGCACGGGTGGCTCCTCGATTACGCAGCAGCTGATCAAGAACATCTACATCTGCGGGAGCTTCACCGACCCCGACAACCCCTGTGTGGCCGAACGCACGGTCGACCGCAAGCTGCGCGAGATCGCCTACGCCATCGAGCTGGAGCGGGACTACAGCAAGGAGCAGATTCTCACCTGGTACCTGAACCACATCTCCTACGCCGACCGCTACGTGGGCGTGCAGGCCGCGGCGGAGGGCTACTTCCGCGTCAACGCGGCGGACCTGACGCTGGCGCAATCGGCCATGCTGGCAGGCATCCCCGCCTTCCCCACGCTCTACCACCCCCGGCTCAACTGCCTGCGCAACAACGACGGCGACTGCATCCTCGACGAGCGTGGTCGCATGACCGTCGGGGGTGACGCGAAGGCACGGCAGGAGACGGTCATCGATCTGATGGTCACGCACGGCTGGATCTCCGCGCTGGAGGGGGAGAACGCAAAGGCGGAGACGCTATTCGTGTACCCCGCGGCCACGACCGCCGCACAGGACGCATCGGCGTTCATCGACAACCAGGTAGCGCCGCGCCTGGTGCGCATGTGCGAAGCAGGCCTGCTGCCGAAACTCGAGAACGTGTCCGACTGCCTGACGAGCGTGCAGAGCGCAGGCTGGACGGTGCGTACGACGCTCGACTGGGATGCGACGCAGGACGCGCTGGAGCTGGCCCGGACTGCGATCGAGCGTGGACTGGAGGCAGGGTGTGAGTGCCACAACGCCGCCATCGTGACCATCGACCCCGAGAGCGGTGAGCTGGTCGTCTACGCGCCCAATCGCGACCCCTCCTTCACCGCCGACCCGCGCGTCGCGGGGAACGTCGACCAGCTGGTGGAGATCAACCAGCCAGGGTCAGCCTTCAAGCCCGCCGTCTACCTGGCCTGGTTTGAGTATGCAGAGAAGGCTCCCATGAGCGCGCTCTGGGACACGCATCCGCTCATCCTGGAGGACACGGACGTCGAGATTCGCAACCCGCGCCAGGCGCCGCACAGTGAGGGGTTGATTTCGGCGCGGGCGGCGCTTGGCGGATCGCAGAACGTGGGCGCCTACCGCGCCGCCCAGGAAGCCGGCATCGAGAACGTTATCACGATGGCCAAGCTGCTCGGCATCACGACCCTCGAGCAGCAGTTCGACCCCACCTTCGTCTCGCACCTCGACATCATCTACGGGGCCTCGGTGGCGACGGGCGGGGCGAATATCCGCGCCGTCGATATGGCCTACATGAATGCCACCATCGCCAACATGGGCGTGATGGTCGGGGTCCCCCACTACGCGACCACCGTGGAAGCCGACACGCTCAACAACACTGCCTTCGACGAGGGCATCGATTACGAGAACGCCTTGCAGCAGAAGCTCGACTTCCAGCGCGGGCATCTGCGGCTGCCGGGGACGCGCGCGCTCGACCCGGTGGTCATCCTGGAAGTGCGTGACATTGACGACCGCGTGATCTTCCTGCACGAGGAGGTGCAGCGCATCCGCACGGTGGACGCGAGCAGCGTATGGCTGCTGCACAGCATCATGTCGGACTGCGAGGCGCGCTTCGTCATCTGGAGTTGCGGGCAGAGCAACGAAGACCTCGGTCTGGATGCCTTCGTGAACGGCGTGAAGCTGCCCGGTGGCATCAAGACGGGCACCCAGCAGGGGCCACTGGACGCCGCGGACACGCTCGAGACCTGGATGAACGGCTACTCACGGCATGCCGCCACGGCGGTCTGGGTGGGGAACGCCACGAACGAGCTCGTGATCGACGGAGCGAGCGGCGAGTACGCCTCCGCACGCACGACACTCTGGCTCTACAAGAACTGGATGGACAGCTACCACGGCTACCTGCTGGAGGAAGACCGCATCGACGCCATCGAGGGCTTCGCCGAGTTGCAGCCGGAGAACGTCGAGTTCACGGACTTCCCCACGCCTGCAACCGATCGCAATCTGGCAGGAGGCTGCGAGCAGGAAGTGGAGTCGTGGATTCGGACGGATGTGGAGTACGAGAGCCAGTGCGAACCGGCCATCGTCGATACGCGCAACGGGCTGCTCGCCTCAAGCCGCACGCCGCAGCGTTACCGCGAGATGCAGTCGTTCGTGAAGCTCCCCGAGTGGGAGGCGGAGCACGCGCTCACGCTCGTCTTCGAACCGCCTGAGGAGCTGGATGTGCTCATCGCGATCAAGCCTGAGCAGGCGAGCGCGGGGGAGGTCGCGGTCTCCATCAGCTGGCCCACCAGGGGCTCAAGCGTGGGGCGGGGCACGGAGGTGGTCGGAAGCGTGAACGTAGGGCAGCTGACGGCCTGGCAGCTGGAGATTGCGCCAGGCGCCAACCCCGCCGCGGAGGACTGGATCCTGCTGGCTGAGGGGGAGGAGAACGTGAGCAATGAGCGGCTCGGCCGGATTCTGCTGGAGGAATTCGCGCCGCGCGTCTACACGTTGCGGCTGACCGCGCGACAGGGACTGCTGGAGCCCAGACGCGCAACCATCCAGATGAATGTGAGCGATCAGCTGCCGCCGTTGCGGGCGCCAGGGGCACTTACCCCTGTCCCTGCGCAGCCGCTCATCCCCGTCCCCGGCGAACCGACGGAGCCGGAACCTGATCCTGCTCCAGAGCCTGAAGCGGAGCCTGCGGAGTAGCGCCGAAGCAGTGGCCTAGCGGAAGCGGTCGCCCACCTTGAGGCCCACTTCTGCGGCCCACTCGTCGGCGCCGATTCTGCGTTCACCGGGCGGCTGCACGCGCTTCACCCGCAGCACGCCGCCGTTGAGGCGCATATCGAAGCCGTCGCCCTCAATGCGCAGGACATCGCCGTAGCGGCCGGGTTCGTTGCGCAGGTAGAGGCGACACTCGAGAACGCCGAGCCGCTCGCCGCGCCACATGGTCCAGGCGCCGGGCTCGGGATTGCAGCCGCGAATGAGGTTGTAGACCTGCTGGGCGGGAGCGTACCAGGGGATGCGGGCATGCTCGTCCTGGCAGGAGGGCTCGAAGGTGGCGATAGCGTGGTCCTGTTCGACACGGGGGGCTTCGCCCGCTTCCACCATGGCCACGGCTTCGGCGATGGCATTGACGCCCATAGGGAAGAGCCTGTCGAAGTAGAGCGAGCCGTAGGTTGCGTGGGGCCCGATTCCACACCGTTTCTGGAGCAGGACGGGGCCGCGGTCGAGGCGCTCATTGGGCCAGAAGATGCTGACCCCGGTCTCCGTTCTGCCGTTGATGAGCGCCCAGTTCATGGGGGAGAGGCCGCGGTGCAGGGGGAGGAGGCTGGCGTGGTACTGGATGGTCCCCATCTTGGGGATGGTGAGCGCTTCGACGGGCAGGAGTTCGGTCACAAAGGCCATGATGCCCAGGTCGGCGTCGATGGAACGCCAGGCGCTCAGCCCTTCTTCACCCTTCAGAGCAACCGTATCGACGGGGTTCAGCCCCGCTTCACTGGTGGTGATCCAGAGCGGATCCGGGCGGCGTCCCTCACGTGGCGCCGGGGCGGAGGCGGCAACGACTTCAATTCCGTCCCTGATGAGGCGCTTGAGCACGGCCTCTCCAAAGGCCGCCTGCCCGATAAGTGAGACCCGCATGCGCTCCCTCCACAGGGCTATGGCCCTGCGGGGGAAAGCCTACCACCCGAATGCCACAGGCGCGCCCGCAAGCGTGTAAGGCGACTCACGGTCTACACTCAGGGCACGATGCTGTGTCGAGCAGCAGATGAGGGAGCCTTCCAGGGCGGCGCGCAAGCCGCCCTGGCGCGCGGTGGCGCTACGGCCAGGCCCAACGCCTGAGCCGTCCGTCTGGTCCAGACCGCCGTGCCGAAGGAGGTTCCCAATGGTCTGTGTCGAAGCGGCCCACCTGCGCGATGCTGAGGCTATCCACGCCCTGATCGATGCGTGGGCGCAGCAGGGCGAGATGCTCGAACGCCCGCTGGCGGAGATTCACGAAGCGATCCGCGACTTCAAGGTTGCCCGCGTGGGTGAAGAGGTGGTGGGGTGCGGCTCGCTGCACATCATGGGCCCCGACCTCGCCGAGATCCGTTCGCTGGCCGTGCGTGAAGACCAGCACGGCAAGGGCGTGGGCGCAGCCCTCGTCGCGGCCTGTGTGGCCGACGGCCACACGATGGGCATCGAGCGTGTGTTCGCGCTGACCTATCGCCCGACGTTCTTCGAGCGTCAGGGCTTCGCGCTGGCGAACGTGATGGACTTTCCCCAGAAGGTCTGGAACGAGTGCGTGCGCTGTCCCTTCTTCACCAACTGCCGCGAGGTCGCAGTCGTGCGCGACCTGCGGGGCGAGGTCGAGGCTTCCTAGTAGCGCGAAATCTCGATCTCCTGCTGGGTGATGAACTCCAGCAGGGCTGGCGTGCCTGCTTCGGTCTGGGCGATACCGCGCTGGATGGCGGGCACGATCTCGGCAGGGTCGGTGATGCGTTCGCCGTAGGCGCCGAAGGCTTTGGCCATGTCGGCGTAGTTGCCGCTGATGTCGGTGCTGCGGTACTTCTCGGTGGCGGCGCGCATGATGGGCAGCTCGATGGCCATGGAGAAGTTGTTGAGCAGGATGGAGAGGATGGGGATGCGTTCGCGCACGGCCGTCTCGAAGTCCATGCCGGTGAAGCCGATGGCGGCGTCGCCCCAGACGTTGATGCAGAGCGCGTAGGGACGCGCAAGCTTCGCTCCCATGGCGTAGCCGAGGCCAGCCCAGCTTGGGCATCCACTCTTCCAGCCACTCGCGCTTGAGGGAGGCGATGCGCTCCACGACGTCGTCGCGGGCGGGGGTCGCAGGCGCATCCTCGAGTTCGGCGAGCAGCGCCTCGAGCGTCAGCTTCGCATCGCCGATGAGGGCGTGGGCGGAGGTGACGTCCTTGTTCACGTCGGCGGGATCGAGGGTGGCGTGGATGATCGTCTTGCCCGCGGGCATGGCGACGCCGAAGCCCGTGGCGGCGAAGCTGCAGCCGATGCCGAAGATGACGTCGGCATCCTGCAGGAACTCGTGCACGGCGCGCGGGATAGCGCGCCCGCCTGAGCCGAGCGAGAGGGGATGGTCCTCGGGGAAGGCGCTCTTCCCCTGCAGGCTGGTCGTGACCGGGATCTGGAGGCGCTCGGCGAGGGCGCGCAGCTCGTCCCAGGCTTTGGCGTAGTGGACGCCCTGGCCGGCGTAGATGACGGGGCGCTCGGCGTTCCGCAGCGTCTCCGCGATGGTCCTGATGGCCTCGGGGTCGGGGCCGCTGCGGAGTGAGGGGGCGGGCTCGTAGGCGAAGTCGTCGTCGACCTCCTCCTGGAAGACATCGCCCGGAATCTCGATGAGCACGGGGCGCGGGCGTCCGTTGCGGACCTGGGTGAAGGCGCGACGCATCACGTCGGGGATGGTGGAGCCCAGCGTGACCTGCTCGGCCCACTTGGTGACGTGCTGGAAGTTGAGGAACGAGTTGAAGTTGGGCGCCGTGTTGGTGATACGGCGGGCGTAGCCACCGGGCATCACGAGGATGGGCACGGAATCGCCGTAGGCCTGGGCGACGCCGCCGAAGGCGTTCTCCGCGCCGGGGCCGTGCTGCATGGCGAAGACGCCGATGCGATCACCTGAGTTGAGACGGCTGAAGGCGTCGGCCATGTGCAGGCCGACACGCTCCTGGCGCACGATGATCGTGCGGATATCGGCGAGGGCGGCTGCCTCGATGATGGGGTTGACGGGGTAGGCGACGAGGAACTCCACCCCCTCGCGCTTGAGAATCTCGGCAACAGCGTCGGCAACCTTCATGGCCTCTCCCTTCGGTCGTGCGCCAGGGCACGACACGGACGACAGTCTACCCGCCAGACCCGACAGGCTTGCCGCAGATGCGGGCTGTCGCGCACAATCTGGCGCGATGCCTCTGCTCAGCGTGCTTTCCGACACCGCAGGCGCCGGCAAGACCGGCGTCGTTGCCGCGCTGGCGCGCGACCTCGCCTATGCGGGCGAGCACGTCTGGCTGGCACGCGGCGAAGCCGATGGCGGCAACGCCATCGATGACGCGCGCTGGTTCGCGAGCCTCGCATTCGCGCCAGGGAGCGCCTCGACGCCCGTGACGGCGGGCATGATCCCGCCACCGAGCGGCGATGAGGTCGTCGTCGCGGAGGTGGATGCGCCGCTCGAGCGCGCCGACGCGACGGTGCTCGTCACGCGTGGCCTGCCCGACGAAGCGCGTGTGGGTGAGGTGTCGCCTGCCGCGACGGTCGCGCTGGACGTCCCCGCTTCCATGCTGGCGGACGCGCCCGGTGAGGTCGGCGGGGCGCCGCTCATCGTCATCGGGGAAGACCGCACCCTGGCCGGCTTCAGCGTCTCCGAGGCGCAGGCGGCCTTGCGCGCGGAGACGCTGGTAGAGGGCGACGGGCTCGACCTGACCTGCGACCACCTCGTCATCGCGCCAATCGGATCGGACGCCGGGCAGCCCTACCTGAGCCGGTTCGACTCGAAGGCGGTGGTGGTTCGCTTCGACAAGACGGATCAGCATCTGGCAGCGCTCGCGACAGAGCCCGCCTGCCTCATCCTCACGGGCGGACGACGGCCGAGCGAGTACCTCTTCGATGCCGCCAGCGCACGCGGCATCCCGGTGATGCTCTCGCGCACAGACACGGAGAACACGGTCATCGCGCTGGAAGGCATCTTCGACCGCACGCGCTTCCACGGCGAGCGCAAGCTGGACCGCATGTCCAAGCTGCTGTCGCCCACGCCCCTGCGGGAGCGGGTGCTGGCGGCGCTGGGCCGAAACGGCTAGCGCGGGCGCCTCCCCTTCACCTCACGCTTACGGAACAACAGAAGCGGGCGGCGCCTGGATTCGTGATGGCTGGTCAATGGCTGCGATGATCCCCGTGAGCGCTCCGATGCTTGACCGTAGCCTGCGCCGTCCGCAGAGTCGCAGCATGGACCGCGAACTGCTGGCCAGCGCTCTTCTGACTGCCGCTGCGGCTGCAGCGCGCGCGGCTAGGCAGCGAGCGGTTCGAGGACGAATACACGAAAGCCGCCCGCAGGGGCGGTTCTTTCGTATCCGCCTCAGGCGGGGGCGGAAGGAACGGCCGTGGAGCACGCTCCCCCCAGCGCCGAACGCTTCATCTCGCGGAGCCTCGCCTCGGTTCCCGCGAGCGGCATCCGCCAGTTCTTCGACCTCCTCAGCACCATCGACGACGTCATCTCCCTGGGCGTTGGCGAACCCGATTATGTCACTCCAGAGCCGATCCGTCTCGCCGCCCTCGAGAGCATCGAGCGCGGCGAGACGCACTACACCTCCAACTACGGCCTGCTCGAACTGCGCGAGGCCCTGAGCGAACACATCGCCACCCGCTACGGCGTCACCTACGACCCTGCCACCGAGCTCGTCATCACGAGCGGGTCGAGCGAGGCCTTCGATATCGCCCTGCGCTCCCTCATCGACGACGGCGACGAGGTGCTCTGCCCCGATCCGAGCTACGTCGCCTACGAGCCGGCCGTGACCATGGCCAAGGGCCGCTTCCGCCCCGTCCCCACAAGCGCCCGCGACGAGTTTCGCCTGCTCGCCGGCGACGTCGACGAACGCATCACCGAGCGCACCAAGGCGCTCCTCTTCGGCTACCCCGCGAATCCCACCGGCGCCACCATGGACCGCCCCAGCCTGGAAGCGGTCGCAGCGGTCGCCGAAGCGCACGATCTCGCCGTCATCAGCGACGAGCTGTACGACCGGCTCACCTACGAGGGGGAGCACGTCTGCTTCTCCTCCATCGACGGCATGCGCGACCGCACCATCCTCATCGGGGGCTTCAGCAAGGCCTACGCCATGACGGGTTGGCGCATCGGCTGGCTCGCCGCCCCCGCCCCCCTCGCCGAGCCGCCATGAAGGTCCACCAGTACGTCATGATGTCGGCGCCCACGGCCGCGCAGTACGCCGCGCTGGCTGCGCTCCAGCACGGCGAGAGCTTCGTCCAGGAGATGCTGGAGGAGTACGACCGTCGCCGCCTGCTCATGGTGGATGGGCTGAATGCCGTCGGACTGCCCGCCTTCCGCCCGCGCGGCGCCTTCTACGCCTTCCCCGATATCCGCCAGACGGGGATGGACAGCGCCACCTTCAGCGAACGCCTCCTCGCCGAGGAGCGCGTCGCAGTCGTCCCCGGCTCCGCCTTCGGCGCGTGCGGGGAAGGCTTCGCCCGCGCCTGCTACGCCAGCGGCTACGAACAGATCGAACGCGCCCTCGAGCGCATCGGCCGCTTCGTCCAGCGCAACCGCTAGCGGCCCCGCCAGGCCGTCCCGACGCGTTCACGCATTCGCCGCAGCGCATGGCAGGAACAGGTCGGCAGGTATACTGGATGGACGACGAACGAAGAGACGATCACGACCTGAATGACGCGCGGGCCGCGTCACCGAACGGAGCTGGCAATGCAGGGCAACCCCGAAGTACTCGACGCACTCAACCGCGCGCTGACCATCGAGCTGACCGCCATCAACCAGTACTTCTGCCAGGCCAAGATGTGCGCCAACTGGGGCTTCCACAACCTCGCCGCCAAGCACTACGAAGAGTCGCTCGGCGAGATGAAGCATGCCGAGCAGATCATCGATCGCATCCTCTTCCTCGACGGCACCCCCGAGATCGCGCGCTACGACGTCATCCACGTTGGCACGGACGTCAGGGAGCAGATCGAGAACGACCTGCAGCTCGAATCGAGCGGCGTCGATCACTACAACGAGGCCATCGCGCTCTGCACCCGACTCGGTGACAACGGCAGCCGCGAGATTCTTGAGCACATCCTCGCCGAATCAGAGGACCACGTGGACTGGGCCGAGACCCAGCTCTTCCGCATGGATGCCGTCGGCATGGAGAACTACCTGGCCGACCAGCTGGGCGGACACGACCCCACCGGCGCCTGACCGGCACGAGCACCCCGCGCTGTTCTGGTGGATCAACGGCTCAACCGCTGCCGCGGTTGCGGCTCGCTAGCGGCTCGAACTCGTGGGAGGAGAAGCAGACGTGGACTCAGACCAGCTCGCGAGATAGCGCTCGATGCGCTTGTGACAGGCCGTACACCCGCTGCCCGCGCCGGTCTCGTACATCAACTCGCGGAAGCTGTGGACGCCGCTCTCCTCGATCGCCTCACGCAGCTGACGCTCGGTGACCTTCAGACACGCGCAGGCGTAGCCGTCACGCTCCACGCTCTCCATAGCCGCGTACCTTAGCACGCATGGATCCCAACCTCTCCCTCGCGCACTGGGCCGGACGCCGCGTCACGGTCGAGATCGACCGCCCCCTCGGCAGCCGTCACCCGACCGAGCACGACATCGTCTACCCCATCAACTACGGCTTCATTCCCGGCACGCTCGCACCCGATGGCCACCCTGTCGACGTCTACGTGCTCAACGCCGACGGTCCGCTTGAGCGCTGCGAAGCCACGATTCTCGCGATCGTCAGGCGTCGCGACGATGTCGAGGACAAGCTGGTGGCCACCGTCGCGTCGGGGGCTGCGTGGGACGCCCCGGCGATCCGTGCAGCCGTCGAATTTCAGGAACGCTTCTTCGATTCGTGGGTCGAGCTGCCCTGACCGCTGACGCTCCCCTGCGCACGTGCTAGACTCGCGCGGCTACCCACGCGGTCGTGGGCGCCTCCGCGCCTGCGCTGCGACATGAAGGACGGACACCAATGGATCTGAGCCTGAGCGAAGAGCAAACCCTGATCCGCGAATCAGCGCGCGACTTCCTCGAGAACGAGTGCCCCGAAGAACACGTGCGGGCCATGGAAGAGGACGAGGCCGGCTACAGCCCCGATCTCTGGAAGAAGATGGCCGACCTCGGCTGGCAAGGGCTCATGATCCCGGAGGAGCACGGCGGATCGGGCTTCAGCTACCTCGACCTCTGCGTCCTCGTGGAAGAGTTCGGGCGCGCGCTCGTCCCCGGGCCCTTCATCCCCAACGCGACCTGCGCAGCCTGGCTCGTGCTCGCCGCCAGCGATGCCCAGAAGGCCAAGTACCTCCCCGGCATCGCCAGCGGGACCGCCATTCACACCTACGCCATCACCGAAGAGTCAGGCCGCTGGGACCGCGCCGGCTACACCCTCACCGCGACCATGGATGGCTCCGACTACGTGCTCAACGGCACGAAGCTGTTCGTCCCCGACGCCAACGTGGCCGACTACCTGCACATAGTGGCGAACACGCCTGATGGCCAGCTGGCGGACTTCATCGTCCCGCGCGACCAGGCCGGCGTGGAGGTCAACCTCCTCAAGACGATCGCCAGCGACAAGCAGGCGGAGGTCGTCCTCAACGATGTGCACGTCAGCGCAGAGGATGTCGTCGTGGTCGATGGCGAGATGAGCCTGCGTGGCCGCAACATCGCCGTGAATCTCGAGAACGCCTACCTCGTCGGGCTGGCCCAGAAGGACTTCGAGATTTCGGTGGACTACGCCAAGGAACGTGTGCAGTTCGGCCGCCCCATCGGCTCCTTCCAGGCCATCCAGCACAAGGCGGCCGATATGGTCACCGACGTCGACGGGATGCGCTTCATCACCTACAAGGCCGCCTGGGCGACGAGCGAGAACGAGTCCTCCCAGAACATGGATACGTCCATGGCGAAGGCCTGGTGCAGCGAGGCCAGCCGGCGTGTGGTGGCCCACGGCCAGCAGATCCACGGCGGCATCGGCTTCACCAAGGACTACATCATCCAGCTCTACTTCCGCCGCCAGAAGCGCGCCGAGCTCTTCTGGGGCGACGCCGACTTCCACCGCGAGCAGGTGGCGTCGCTGCTCGAAATCTAGCAGCGCGCACAGGCCAACCAACACGAGGCCCCGCCGCTTGGCGGGGCCTCGTTGCGTCCCTGGGCCGCTGTCGGGGCCGGGGATCAGCCTTCAGGCGAACGGATCGACCACGGTGAGGAAGGGGAAGCGGTGGAAGCCGTGGTCGTTGGTGCAGATGCGGCTCACCCCGTGCTCGCGCAGCATCACGGCGATGTGGAGGTCGTGGACGTCCCTGCTGGCCAGCCTCAGCCCTTCGTCGATGGTCTCCGTCAGCACGGCGGAGTGACGGCTCGTTGGTGTGAGCAGCTCGATGCCGGGCGACTGCAGCAGGATGCGGATGAAGTCCCAGGCTTCGTCCAGTCGAAAGGGCCTCCGGAAGACCCTCGCGCTCGTGCTGACCCGCAGGAAGTCGTACACGATGCTCCACGTGAGGAAGGTGGGCGTGGCGGACTGCCGCCACCGCTCGAGCTTCTGCCGGCAGACGAAGTGGTACTCGGAATCGGTGTTGGCGGCGTACACGAGGACGTTGGTGTCGAGGGCGAGCACCTAGTCCTCGTGCGTGGCTTCTGCGTCGGGCGCCTGCGGCGGCTCGCTCGCGTCGTACATCACCGCATGATCCGCAACGCTGCGCATCGGGCGATGCTCATCGCCCACCGGGTAGAGGTCGTCTTCCTGGTCATGCGCGGGGCGATAGGGGGTGTACAGCTGCTCATCCTGCTCGCGGTCGAGCAGTTCGCTCAGGGCTGCGCGATCGGCCACATCCACGAGCGGGCGGCCCATGGCCTTCACCGGCAGGGCTGGCAGGGCGCCTGCGCCAGCAGGGGCCCCCGCCGCAACGCCTTCGCCTTCGGCCAGAATGCGCCGGATGCCGGCCTCCACCAGGGCGCCCATGGTCGTCTTGCGGCGCAGGGCTTCCTGCTTCAGCCGCGCCATGACGGTTTCGTCGATGTTGAGGGTTGTCTTCTTCATAGTATGGGTAACCATATCAGGTGATTCGGGGTGCTACAAGGGGCAACGCTGCACGCGGGAGCGGGCATGGCTTAGTGCGGGTGGGGATGTCCGTGTGAGTGGCCACCGGGTCCGTGGCTGTGGCCGTGATGCGTCAGATCATCGGCGGCTGCATCGCCACCGCCTTCGCTGTCACTGTCGTCTCCGCCATCGTCTTCCCAGGGGGCGGGGCCGTCGCCTACGCCTGCTTCTGCGCGTCCCACGAGCGCAAAGTTCCCGATGACCTTTCGGGCCTGGCTGTCACATTGCGGGTCGGG
The DNA here is from genome assembly GCA_965200565.1 of Tepidiformaceae bacterium. Classification (GTDB taxonomy): domain Bacteria; phylum Chloroflexota; class Dehalococcoidia; order Tepidiformales; family Tepidiformaceae; genus UBA2991. Next base: position 375,903 of record OZ241349.1, read on the forward strand.
GCAGGGGATGAGCTGCAGGGCGTCGCTCATGGGCATGCGCTTTTCGATGCGCTTGCCGCAGGCGGGGCACTGGTATTCGTAGAGGGCCATGGCGCGATCGTGGAGAGGCTTGCGGTCTGCGTCAACCGCCACGAGCGTTCCTGCCCCCTGCCGGTGGCTGTTGGGCTCAGTCCTGGCGTGTGGCGCTCCTGTCTGACGGGTTCGGTATGCTTGGCTCATGGTTCGTATCAACCGTGTCTACACGCGCGCCGGCGACGACGGCGCCACTGCGCTCGCGGGAGGCAAGCGCGTCCCCAAGGAGAGCCTGCGGGTCGAGACGTATGGCACGGTCGATGAGCTCAACAGCGCCATCGGTGTCGCGCTTGCTGCCGATCTGGCTACTCCGATGGTTGAACCGTTCGGGGTGATTCAGCAGGTCCTGTTCGACCTCGGCTCCGAGCTGGCCATGCCCCGTGCAGAGGGCGAGGAGCCGGCGGGACCGCACATCAAGAGCAGGCACATCGACCAGCTCGAAGCGTGGATCGATGAGTGGAACGAGGACCTGGAATCGCTCCCCAGTTTCATCCTGCCCGGCGGCAACCTCGCTGCGGCGCACCTCCATCTGGCGCGCACCATCTGCCGCCGCGCCGAACGGCTTGCCTTCGCGCTCAGCCGCACGGAGTACATCGGGGAATACGGGACTCGCTACCTCAACCGCCTCAGCGACCTGCTCTTTGTGGCGGCACGCCTCCAGAACCGGCTCAGCGACCACGGCGATGTGCTGTGGGATCCGGATCGCTACTAGCGCAAGCAGTCAGCGCTGCCGCGCTACCGCCGCAGCCGCACGATGGAGCCATCGGTGAACAGCCCACGCGTGCTGATTCCCTGCTGCTCGTAGGCGGCGCGCGGCACACCCATATCGGCGAGGTAGATCTCGCCCACGTTCTTCGCACAGACCGGTAGCACCTCGCCCTGCTTGGGCAGGTCGAAGACGAGCGTCGTGGAGGCGTGGATGGAGGGGCTGCTCACGGCCCCGGTGCCGGCGTTCACGCCGGTCGGCGTATCCAGCGCGAGGATAGGGCGCCGGGAAGCGCTCGCCATCTCCGTCAGGGACTCGGCGAGCCCCTGGGGTGAACCCTCCAGCCCGTAGCCGACGAGCGCATCGACGATCAGGTCGGCGTGTTGCAGGTGCTCCTCGGCGGTGTGCTCACTCGTATCGTGGTCGTGCGGCTCAGCGATGCACGATTCCGCCAGGATCTGCAGGTGACGCCGTGTCACGAAGCTCATCTGGTTCTCGACTTCGCCGAGCAGCGGTTCGGCCTGGACGCCCCAGTTGTCGAGGTGGCGCACCGCACAGAGCCCCGCCGCCCCCACATGGCCACCCCCCGCGAGCACCACCACGCGCTGGCCCCTGGCGCTTCCCCCCAGCATGGCGAGGATGATGCGCGCCGCGGACTGCCCTGCGTTCTCGACCGCCTGCAGGATGTCGTAGTGAAACACTTCCTGGGCAGCCCGTTGGATGTCGCGCATCTGCGCGGGGGTCACGGTTGGGGTGTCCTTCAATTTGCGTTGGGGGAAGCCGCCGGGATTCTCCTTCACGCCCATACGTGCAGCTACTCCTGCCCCTGCTCCTGCCCTTGCGAATAGGTAGCAGTCACCCGTGCAGTGATGCCGCCACGGGCATGAAAATCCCCGATCACGGTCGCCTCGCGGGGTGAGATCGCCTCCGTCACGTCGTTCAGGATCACGTTCACCACATCCTCGTAGAAGATGCCCCGCTGCCGGAACGCCTGCAGGTAGAACTTGAAGCTGCGCAGCTCGATGCAGCGCGCAGCAGGCACGTAGATGAGCGTGATCGCGCCGAAGTCCGGTTGCCCGGTCATCGGGCAGACGCTCGTGAATTCAGGCGCCTCGAAGCGGATCTCGTAGTTGCGTTCCGGGTGCTGATTCGCGAACGAATCAATCGTGCCATCGGTGGCGAAGTCGTTGGCGCCCATCCCCGTCAGCGTGCGACTCCTGCCACGCGAGCGCAAGCGCGCCTACGACCGCGGCCTGAAGAACAACCGGTGGGTAAGGGAACGGGGTTGAAGTTCGTCTCCGTGTCATATACGTCCACTTGTTCCAGTTCCTTCATCAGGTTCACCACGAGGTAGGTGAGCGGAGTGGCCACGACTTCGTACAGGGTCTTGATAAGCCAGGCACGCCAGACGAACGCCCACAGCGCCTCGCCGTTCGGAATCGTCGAGGTCCCGAAGAAGGCGATGGTGAGGAAGAAAGCCGAGTCCAGCCCCTGGCCGACAATCGTCGAGCCGATGGTGCGCATCCACAGGAAGCGCCCCTTCGTCGCCCTCTTCAGGCGCGCGAGCACGTACGAGTTCACGAACTCGCCGACGAGGATGGCCGTGAAGCTGCCACCCACGATGCGCCAGGTCTGCCCGAGAATCGATTCGTATGCTGCCTGGTCGCCCCAGAAGGGCGCCGCCGGGATCTCCTGGGCGATCACGATCGCCAGCACAGCCAGCGCGTTCGCGAGGAAGCCTCCCCAGATGACACGCCGCGCAACAGCGTAGCCATAGACCTCCGTGAGGATGTCGCCGATGAGGTAGGCAACCGGGAAGACGATGATCGACGCCGGCTGGAAGTAGTCGAACGCTCCCCCCACAAGCCCCGAAATGTTCACCACCTTGATTGCGATGATGTTCGAGACGATCAGCGCGCCCGTGAAAATCATGGCGACGGGCAGGAGGAAACGGTAGTGCCGCTCCTCCGGACGCAACGTTTCCTCTGCAGGTGGCTTCTCGGGAGACGATCTTGTCGGCAGGATGCTCATGGGCAGGATTCTAACGGGCGAACAGGCGCTCGACGCTACCAGTCACATAGAAGCGCACGCGCACATGGAAGCGCACGCGACGCCGTACCCATCACGTGAATCGATCAGCGGTCGGGAATGCCTGGTGGGGACTGCTACGGAGCTTCCGTCCCACTCGAATCAACGCGGGGCGCGTGCCGGCGCGTCGTGCCTGGACAGCCTTTCAGCCCGGTTTGTCACTACGACCGGGGCAGGCCAAGCCCGCGCGTGGCGATGATGTTGCGATTCACCTCGCTGGTGCCGCCCGCGACCGTGTAGCTTGGCCCCGCCAACGCCCAGCGCTCAACGCGCCCCTGCAGAGGCACATACGGGCTCTCCGGCTCGAGCTGCCCCTCCATGCCGAGCACGCGCATCCCCGTCTGCCCCATCTGCCGCTGCAGCTCCGTCCCGAAGACCTTGGAGATGGAGGCCTCGTGGTTGGGGTTCTGTCCCTCGCTCTGCATCTGCGCCACGCGGTAGCAGAGCCAGCGCCCCAGCTCGAAGTCGATCGCGCGCGACGCCAGTTCGTTGCGGATGTGGTGGGGGGCGGACCCGCCATCACGCTCACGCACGTAATCGACGAGCGCTTCCAGCGTCGAACGCGTCATCACGATGCGGTTGATCGAGCTGCGCTCCTGGTCGAGCGTCGCCGCCGCCACATACCAGCCACGATTCTCTTCGCCAATGCGATTGCCCACCGGGATTCGCACATCGTCGAAGAAGACCTCATTGAAGTGCGCCGCGCCCATCATGTTCACGAGTGGACGCACACTCACGCCCGGCGAGGTGATATCGAGGATGAAGTAGCTGATGCCGCGGTGCTTGGGCGCATCCGCATCGGTGCGTGCCAGCAGGATGCCCCACTTCGCTCCCGTCGCCCAACTCGTCCAGATCTTCTGGCCGTTCACCACGTACTCATCGCCGTCGCGGACGGCGCTCGTCTGCAGCGAAGCCAGGTCGGAGCCAGCTCCCGGCTCGGAGAAGAGCTGACACCAGCGCGAGGTGCCCTCCCGCAGCCCAGGCAGCCAGCGTTCCTGCTGCTCCTCGGTCCCCTCACGCATCAGCGCCGGTCCGGCCAGCCAGATGCCCTGGTCGTAGGCCCCGGGCGCGCCACGGGAGCTCATCTCCTCCATGTAGACCGTCTGCGTGACGAAGTCCGCGCCGCCACCGCCATGTTCCTTGGGCCACCCCAGCGTGAGCCAGCCCCGCTCCGCCAGCTTCATCCGAAACTGCCGCGCGAACGCCGCCTCGTCCTCGTTCATCTCCTCGCGGTCGCTGCGCATGTTCCACACGTCAGCGGGGAGCTCCGCATCGAGGAAGTCACGAATCTCCGCACGGAAGGCGGCTTGCTGAGGGGAGTCAAGGAACAGCACGGGCGTTACTCCTCGTTCAGGGCTTTGAGCGCCTCGAGCGCGAACGGTGCATGCGACTCGAAGTCGCGCGGCTCATCGTGGACCGCACGCAGGATGCCCTCGCGATCGATCACGAAGGTCATGCGGTTATGGAAACCATATTCCTCGTTCAGGGTGCCGTAGTCGCGGCCCACCTGGTTCTTCGGGAAGTCAGAGACGAGGGGGAACTCCAGCCCCAGCTTCTCCTGGAACTCACCGACTGCGGCGAAAGAGTCAACGCTCACACCCAGAACCTGGGCGTTGGCTTCCGTGAACGCATCCGTATGCGTCCGGAAGATCGTCATCTCCGCCGTTCACCCACCGGTGAAGGCGAGGGGGTAGAACGCCAACACGAGGTGCTTGCCGGGAAAGGACTCGAGCGTGACCTCTTCCCGGTCCTTGTTCATCAGGGTGAAGGCGGGCGCAGGCTCGCCAATGGTTGGGGGCATGAGACTTCTCCTTTTCGCTGGGGGTGCTGTGGCTAGTAGCCCTGGAAGTTTGGTTCCCGCTTCTCCGTGAAGGCGCGTGGCCCCTCCTTCGCATCCTCAGTGGACTGCGCGAGGGTCATCGCCATCTGGGCGAAGTCGAGGTGTTCATCGAAGGTGAGGTTGGCGGACCGGTAGACGAGCTTTTTCGCCATCTGGATCGCCGTCGCCGGCCCCTTCGCGATCTTCAGCGCGAAGGCACGCGTGCGCTCCAGCAGCTCCTCCGGGGGATAGACCGCGGTCACGTAGCCGATGCGCAGCGCCTCCTGTGCATCGAACAGGTCGCCGCTCCAGATCAGTTCCAGCGCCTTCGCAGTCCCCACGATGCGAGGCAGGCTCCAGGCGCCACCATCGCCGGGGATGAGCCCCATGCGCACGTACCCCATGCCAAAGCGCGCCCGCTCGCTGGCGAAGCGGATGTCGGCCATCGAGGCCATATCCATGCCTGCTCCCACCGCCGCACCGTTTACCGCAGCGATGTACGGCTTCTCCAGCTGAATCAGGGCGCGCGGAATGGGGTGAACGCGGTTGCGCAGGCTGTGGCGTCGCTCCGCCACCGTCTCTTCCGTCCGCAGCACGCCGTGGCCGCCCACCTCATGGGCGACATCCATGCCGCTGCAGAAGCCCCTGCCCGCCCCTGTCAGGATGATGGCGCGCACCTCGCGGTCCGCATCCGACCGCACGATTGCGTCGTGCCACTCCTCCAGCATGCGGTCGTCGAAGGCGTTGAGCCGTTCCGGCCGGTTGAGCGTGATCGTCGCCACGCCCTCCTCAACGCCGTACTGGATGAGCTCGTACTCCATGCCACGATTCTACGGGTTCGCGGCGAAGGGGTTGCTGTCGGGCGCTCCCGCTGCTACCGAAACAACTTGCCGATGCCGCGCCCGGTGGCCTTTCCCACCATCCGCCGCCCGACCCGCTTCCCCACCGTTCCACGCTGGATCGCGTTGAAGTCCCCTAACAGCTTTGCCAGGAAATACAGAAACGAACGCATAGGGAAGCCTCCTGTAGCCCTTTACACATCGGCGCACACCGTCCTGGCGCCAGCGACGCACACCTCTATGGCTTGCCAGCATACCGTACGAGGGGAACGGATAAGCCCCCCTAGTTGACGGTGCTGAGGATACCCATCAGGCCGGCAAGCACCGCCACACCCCCGCCCATGATTCCCACCATCCACCGCAGCAGGCGTGTCTCCGTCTTCGCGACAGTGGCCTCCAGCTCGGCGAAGCGCGTGTCGACCTTCGCTTCGAGCCGCACGATCTTCGCATCAGTTTCACCGGTGCGCGCATCGATCTTCGCATCAACCTCACCGGTGCGCGCATCGACCTTCGTGTCGAGATTAGCGATGTCCGTCTTGAGATCAGCCGTCCGTGTCTCAATCTTCGCGTCCAGCTTCGCCTCGGTCTTCTCGATCTTCCCATCGAGCTGGGCCGTATCCGCCGCCATCTGCGAGGACAGGGAGTGCCGCAGACTCTCGACATCGCCCCAGGTTGCGGGGCTGGAGTAGTCGCGCTGAGGTTCGCCGGACGGTTCCGCTGCAGCCATCGAAGGCAGCGTACCACACCTTGCGGAAAAATTATGCTCTTCAAATACGACATTTTGAAATAGGGGGCTATATCCAATAAAGAATATCGGGCACTCCGCCCCTACAGAACCCCCGCGCTACACTGGTCGTGTGGTCGCTACCGCGGTTCCCGAACGACTCCACAAGCAGATCGAGGCCCTGCCTGCGCGCCCCGGCGTCTACCTCATGCGCAACGCAAAGGGGGAGGTCATCTATGTGGGGAAGGCGGCACGGCTGAAGGACCGGGTGCGCTCGTATTTCGGCTCGCCCCGCAGCCTGGAGCCGAAGACCCGCGCCCTGCGCGCCGAGATCGAGGACTTCGAGTACATCGTCTGCACCAACGCCGGGGAAGCGCTCATCCTCGAGGCGACGCTGATCAAGCGCCATCAACCCTTCTTCAACATCCGCCTGAAGGACGACAAGCGCTACCCGTACCTCAAGGTCGATGTCCAGAACCCGTGGCCGCGCGTCTACATTACACGGCGCATCGAGAAGGATGGCGCACGCTACTTCGGGCCGTATGCAAGCGCGGGTTCCGTGCGCGCTTCCCTCGACCTGCTGAAGAAACTCTTCCCCTACCGCTCCTGCACGAAGGAGATAACGGGGAAAGACCCACGCCCCTGCCTCGACTACTACATCAAGCGCTGCATCGCGCCCTGTACCGCCTACTGCACCGAGGAGGAGTACGCCGAGGTCATCAACCAGATCACGCTCTTCCTCGAAGGGAAGGCGTCGGACGTGCTCGACCGCCTGGGTGGACAGATGGACGCCGCTGCCGAGGCGCTCGACTTCGAGCGGGCTGCCATGTTGCGCGACCAGATTCGCGCCATCGAGCGCACCGTCGAACGCCAGATGCTCTCCACCACGCGCAAGGAAGACCTCGACGTCTTCGGACTCGCCCGCGAGGGCGACCGCGCCTGCGTGCAGGTGTTCTTCGTGCGTGGCACGCAGATGACCGGTCGCGACCACTTCGTGCTGGAAGGCGTCACTGGTGAGTGCGACGAAGCCGTCCTTGGCAGCCTGCTGCAGCAGTACTACGAGAGCGCCCAATCGTTCCCGCGCCTCGTGGTCGTGCCGCTTGAGCCGCAAGGCAGTGCAGGACTTGGCGAGATGCTGACGCAGAAGCGCGGCGCCAACGTCGAGATCCGCGTTCCCCAGCGTGGGGAGAAGCGGAAGCTGCTGGAGATGGCCGGCGAAAACGCCACGGAAGCGCTCGACGTCCTCAAAGTGCGCTGGCTCAGCGACCAGACCAAGACCGCCACGGCACTGGAGGAACTGCGCGAGGAACTGGCCCTTCCCGACCTTCCCCACCGCATCGAGTGCTACGACAACTCCAACATCCAGGGCACAAGCCCCGCCTCCAGCATGGTCGTCTTCACCGATGGCCAGCCTGCGCCCAGGCAGTACCGCAAGTTCCGCATCAAGACGGTCGAGGGCGCGGACGATTTCGCCACCATGCAGGAGGTGCTGCGGCGCCGCTTCAAGCGTGCTGCCAAACGCATCGAACAGCAGCGCCTCGAAGGCAGCGACACGACGCCTTCTGATTCGAGTGACGAAAAAGCCAGTGACGACGACAGTTGGGACCTGCCCGACCTCGTCATCGTTGATGGGGGGAAGGGGCAGCTGCGCGCGGCCGTTGAGGTCATGCGTGAGCTGGGGGTGTACGACATCCCGACCGTCGGGCTGGCGAAGCGCCACGAGGAGCTGTTCGCCCCCGATGAGGAGGCGCCCATCGTCCTGCCGCGCGGCTCGGAGGCGCTCTACCTGGTGCAGCGCATCCGCGACGAAGCGCACCGCTTCGCCATCACCTACCACCGCCAGCTGCGGGGCAAGGCAGCCACCGCCAGCATCCTCGACTCCATCCCCGGGGTCGGGCCCAAGCGGAAGCGCGCGCTGCTGCGCAAGTTCGGCTCGCTCAAGGCGGTGCGCGAAGCCGCCATCGACGACATCGCAAGCACTGCCGGCTACACCCGCTCCCTGGCGGAGAAGGTGAAGGAGTACGTCTAGCCGTGTCCGAAGCGGGGGAGCGCGTGCTTGGCGTGGATGTGGGTGGCACATTCACCGACTTCGTGGCCCTCGACGAGAACGGCATCCGCACCTGGAAGCGCCTCTCCACGCCCGCGACGCCTGATGAGGCAGTGCTGGCCGGCGCCGGCGACCTGGCGGGACGCAGGCTCGCCCACGGCAGCACGGTCGCCACGAACGCCCTCCTCGAGCGGCGCGGCCCGCGCACCGTACTCATCACCACCGAGGGCTTTCGCGATCTGCTCGTCATCCGCAGACAGGAGCGCCCTTCGCTCTACGACCTCGAACCGCGCCGCCGCCCCCACGTGGTCGCGCGGGGTGACGTGATCTCCGTCAGGGAACGCGTCGGCGCCGATGGCGAAGTCGTGATTCCGCTCGACGACGCGGAGGTGGAGCGGGTCGTGGGCGAAGCGCGCGCCATGGATGCCGAGGCCATCGCGATCTGCCTGCTCTTCTCCTACCTCCGCCCTGCACACGAACAGCGGTTGGCGCAGGCGCTCCGTGAAGCGGGCTTCGCCGTGAGCGCTTCACACGAGACGCTGCCCGAGCATCGTGAGTACGAGCGCGCCAGCACGACGGCCATCAACGCCTTCCTGCAGCCAGTCGCGCACCGCTACCTGGGCGGCATCGATGCGCGTGTCCCCGCGTTACGCGTGATGCACTCGGCTGGCGGCCTTACCGATGCCGCGACCGCCAGCGGGCGTCCCGTCTCGATGGTGACGAGCGGCCCTGCGGGCGGCGTGCTCGGCGCCCTGGCGGTCGCGCAAGCGGCCGGCTTCGAGCAGATCATCACGTTCGATATGGGCGGGACGAGTACCGATGTCTCCCTCTGCCCGGGCGAGCCACGCTACCGCTCCGCCACCGAGATCGACGGGCTCGCCCTGCACACACCGATGGTCGATATCGTCACCGTCGGCGCGGGCGGCGGCTCCATCGCGCGCCTCGATCAGGGTGGCGCGCTGGCGGTCGGTCCCCAGAGTGCGGGCGCAGATCCTGGCCCCGCCTGCTACGGGCGGGGCACCCTCCCCACGGTCTCCGATGCGAACCTCGTGTTAGGACGCCTGCGCCCGGAGGCAGCGCTTGGCGGGAGCGTGCTCCCCGATACCGAACGGGCGCGCGTCGCGCTCAGCTCGCTCGGCGACGCCGAAAGCATCGCCGCCGCCGTGGTGGAGGTGGCGAACGCGACGATGGCGCGTGCCCTCCGCCGTGTGAGTCTCGAGCGCGGCCACGATCCTGCTGCCTTCACGCTGGTGGCCTTTGGCGGCGCTGGTCCGCTTCACGCCTGCGAACTCGCCGCGGAAGTCGGTATCGCTCGCGTGCTCATCCCCCGCCACGCGGGTGTGCTGTCGGCCATCGGCATCGCCACCGCTCCTGAGGTGATTGAGCGGGGACAGGGGCTCCTGCTGACGCTCTCGGATGAGGTGGGTGAGCCCATCCATACGACCGCGGCAACGCTGGAAGCGCAGGCGATGGCTGACCTGCAGGCGGCAGGGGGAACGCTCACAGAGCTCGGCTGGGCGGCCGACGTGCGCTATCGCGGGCAGGCGCACGAACTGCGCGTCACCATCACCGAGCCTGCGGCGGACGCCATTGCGGACGCGTTTCACACCGCGCACGAACGCGCCTACGGCTTCGCCACGAGGGAGCGAGCCGTCGAGCTGGTGGCGCTCCGTTGCCGCGCGCAGGGCGCCCCTCGCCCTCTCCCCAACCTCAGTCACGAGGAGACACCGAAGCCCGGCGAGCCACAGCCCATCACCCTTGCGGGCGGCGTCGATGCACTCCGTCTCTCACGCGCCTCGCTCCCGCCCGACGCCACCCTCGATGGCCCCGCCGTCATCACCCAGGCGGATGCGACGACCTACCTCCCGCAGGGCTGGCGTGCCCGCGTGGACTCCGCAGGCAACCTCGTGGTGACGCCGACATGAGCGACGATCCCGCCCGTCTCGCCGTGTGGAATGCGCTCCTTGCCTCGGCTGCCGAGGAGATGGGCGTCACGCTCTGGCGCACAAGCCACTCCCCCAACATCCGCGAGCGGCGCGACTTCTCCTGTGCGGTCTTCGACGCGGAAGGCGAGATGGTCGCGCAGGCGGCGCACATCCCCGTGCACCTGGGCGCCATGCCGGAATCGGTCGCAGCCGTCTCCACCCTCGCGCCCTGGCAGGATGGCGATGTCGCCATCGTCAACGACCCTTACCTGGGCGGCACCCACCTCCCCGACGTCACGCTCGTGGCGCCGGTCTTCGCGGACGGGACGCTCATTGGCTTCGTCGCGAATCGCGCGCATCACGCCGACATCGGTGGCATGTCCGCAGGGTCCATGCCCGTCTCGACGGAGCTCTACCAGGAGGGCGTCATCATCCCGCCGCTGAAGCTGCGTGAAGCGGGAGAGCTGAACGAAGCGCTCTACGCCCTGATCCTGCGCAACGTGCGCACCCCCGCCGAGCGACGGGGCGACTTCGATGCACAGATGGGCGCCCTGCGGACGGGCATGGGGCGGCTGCAGTCGCTGGCCGCGCGCTACGGAACGGGCGAACTCACCCGTTGGATGGGGGCGCTGGTTGACTACGCCGAACGCCTCACCCGAGCCGCCCTCGCTGACGTCCCCGACGGCGACTACGAAGCCGATGACGTGATGGAGCGCGGCGACGCCCTCCTGCCGGTGCGCGTGCGCGTCACGGTTGCAGGCGATGGCGTGACGGTCGACTTTGCGGGCTCGGCGGAGGAGCAGGCGGCCTCCATCAACGCGGTGGCAGCGGTGACACGCTCGGCGGTGGCGTACTGCGTGCGCTGCCTGCTGCCAGCGGATGCGCCTTCGAATGCGGGCGTCTTCCGGCCCATCCGCGTGCTCCTGCCAGAGGCGTCACTCGTCAATGCCCGCCCCCAGCGAGCCGTCTCCGCGGGCAATGTGGAGACCTCGCAGCGCATCACGGATGTCGTCCTGGAAGCGTTGGCCCAGGCACTGCCCGAGCGGCTGCCCGCGGCCAGTGCCGGCACGATGAGCAACTTCACCTTCGGCGGTACCCGGGCCAGCGGCGAGCCATTCGCCTACTACGAGACAGTCCCCGGCGGCGCGGGCGCGGGCCCCACCGGCGCCGGTGAGAGCGGCGTCCAGACCCACATGACCAACACCGCCAACACGCCCGCGGAATCGATGGAGAACGCCTTCCCGGTGCGCGTCCGCCGCTTCGAGCTGCGTGACGGGAGCGGGGGGGCGGGCCTGCACCGTGGCGGTGATGGCGTCGTGCGCGAGATCGAGTTCCTCGCAGAGGCGGATGTCTCCCTTGTTGGCGATCGTCGTGCAGTGGGGCCGCCCGGCGGTGAAGGGGGAGAAGCCGCCCTGCCTGCTCGCAACACACGCATCGATACCCGGGGCGAACGCCACCCCCTCGCGGGCCAGCACCAGCTGCGCGTCACCCCCGGCGACCGCATCGAAGTGCAGACTCCCGGCGGTGGGGGCTGGGGCGAGCCGCCCGAGCGAACTCCTCAAGGTGAGTCGTAAGGATGGCCTGTCGACGGGCCGTTCCCTGATCCCCTATCGTGGAGGCGTCATGTCGGACCGTATCGACCGCGAGATCGAGGAGATACTGACTCGCCTCGGGGAGGAACCGCCCGAACGCGGCGATGAACCGATCTCCCTCGACGAGCGGCGGCGTCAGCAGCGCAAGCAGACACGGACACCACTCACCTCACGGGCACGCGCTGCCATCGGCCTCTCGCTTCCAACTCCCTCGCCTGCTGCGCTGCTCTTCGCGGGTGCAGGCGTGATGGTGGCGGGGCTCATTCTTTCCGCCATCTGGGGCGCGCTTATCTGGCTGGCATTCGCAGGCGTGGTGCTCTTCCTGGCAGCGTTCATCTGGTCGTTCATCCGCCCCCGACGCGCATCGGTGCGTCCGCCTGCGGCTACAGGAGGGCACTGGCGCGGACGGTACGTCGAATACGAGCCCACGCCGCCAGGTGTCCTGCAGCGCATCAGGCGAGCCTTTCGCCGTCGCTAACCTGCCGAGATTGCCGCAGTCCAGACGCGAACCTAGCATGATCGCTGTGCTGGTCCGATCGCTTGCTGCGCTCTGCCTCTCCGCGCTCCTGATCATCGGTTGCGGGGGCGGCGCCGATCCCGATTCGCCCGAAGTGCGCGCCACGCCCAGCGACCCCGCCACGGTCCCCACCGCCCTCGCCGACGAGAGCCGCCCTCCCTACCGCATCCAGCAGGACAGCGTCAGTCCGCCCGGCGCTGAAGTGGAGGATGAAGCTCCCATCATCGATTCCGGCACGAGCACAGGCTTGCGGAGCTACGTCGTCGAGGAAGGCGACACCTGTGGCGGCATCGCCAACCAGATGGGCGTCTCGCTGGCGGCGCTGCTCGAGGCCAACCCACGCATCGATGAGGACTGCACCAACCTCCAGGTGGGCGAGGAGATCCGCATCCCCGCATCAGAGCCAGGGGCAGCGCCAGCCGATGACGGGAGCGGGACGGGGGGCAGCAGTGGCCTGCTTTATGTCGTGCTCTCAGGCGATACCTGCGCCGGCATCGCCGATGCCCACGATGTACCGCTCGCCGACCTGCTGGAAGCGAACGGGCTGGACGAAGAGGCCTGCCAGACCCTCGGCCTGGGCACCGAGCTGGTCATCCCCGACTAGCCAGCTCCACGCATTTCGAGAATCTCCCGCAGCAGCTCGTCCGTGTGCTCGCCCAGCTTCGGGGCAGGACGGCGCAGCTCCCAGGGAGTGGCGCTCAGGACATACGGGGCGCCCGGCAAGAGCGCTTCACCCGCGAACCCTTCGCCGGTCGTCGCCACGAAGTGCCCACGGTCATGCAGGTGGGGATCGTCGAGGGCTTCGTCGGGCGAGCGCACGACGCCCCAGGGCAGGCCGCACGCCTGCGCTCCGCGGTAGACGTCCTCAGCATCGAGCGCCGCGATGAAGCGTGACACTTCCGCCACGATCTCCTTCGCTTCGGGGGCGCCGCGACCGCCCTGGCGAGCCATGGGATCGTCGAAGCGGGCCTCATCGAAGTGCGCGCCAAAGCCGTGCGACTGCATCCAGGCCTTCAGCTTCGCCCACGACTCGTTGCTGCGCCCGATGTTGAAGACGAGCACGTCCTTGCCATCTCCTGCGCGGTGAATCCACGGCTCTGTGCGGATAACCGCCGCGTGTCGCCCCGTCTGGCGGATGATGTTCGTCTTCGTGTAGAGCCAGTGCGGCAAGCCCACCTCGGTGGCGGACGAGAGCGCCTCGTGCATGGAGCAGTCGATGTACAGCCCCGAGCCGCCTGCATCCCGCGCGACGAGCGCAGTGAGGATTCCCATGGCCGCGAAGTGGGCGGCGGTGTTGTAGGCCTGATCGCCCTTGCCGTGGATGGGCGGCGCGCCGGGCGCGTCCTCGGGGTCGTAGCCGTTCATGTTCATCGGGCCGCCGGCCGCCAGCGCCACCAAATCGGAGGTCTGGTAGTGGGCCCAGGGGCCATCCTGCCCGAAGGGGGTGAGGGCGCAGTGGATGAGCGTCGGGTTCGCCTGTGCCAGCTGCTCGTACCCCAGCCCGAACGAGGCCGCCTGCCCGGGCGCCAACGCCTCCAGAAAGATGTCCGCGTGGGCGAGCAGGGTGCGCGCCAGCTCGCGGTCGGCCTCACTGCCAGCAAGGTCGAGGACGAGCGAGCGCTTGTTGGTGTTGTGGTACCAGAAGTTGAGGGAGCGGTTCGGGCCCGGTTCATCGTCGACGAACGGCCCCACACGCCTCGCCGACGAGCCTTCGGGCGGCTCGATCTTGACCACATCGGCGCCCATGTCGGCGAGCAGCTTGCCGGCGTACTGCCCCAACTCGTCGCACAGCTCGACGACGCGCAAGCCGGTGAGTGGGCCGCTCACATGAACACTCCCGCCTCGGCGTACTCGTCGATTTCCGCTTCGGTTAGGCCCAGCACCTCACTGAGCACGTCCCGCGTGTGCTCGCCGATGCAGGGTGCCGCCTTCTGCAGGGCGCCAGGCGTGGCAGAGAGGCGGGGGGCGACGCCGTCGTGCCACGTTTCGCCCATCTCCCGGTGCGGGAGCGCCTGCCACCAGTCCCGCGCGGCGAACTGGGGGTCGCGTTCCACCCGATCGCCCGGCTTCTGGCAGACCGCCGCACGCACCCCCGCCGCCTGCAGCGTGGCCATCACGTCGTAGTCGTCGCGGGAGGCGGTCCACGCGGCGAGGTGCTCATCGAGGGCGTCCTGGTTGGCGAGTCGGGAGTCGTTCGTGGCGAAGCGGGAGTCCCGTGACCAGGCAGGCTCGCCCATGGCGCAGCACAGCGCCTCCCACTCGGCGTCGTTCATGACGGCGATGGCGATCCAGCGGTCATCGCCCGCGCAGGGGTAGGTGTTGTGGGGAGCGACGGCCGGCTCCCAGGCGCGATTGCCCGGCGGCAGCCCTTCGCGACGCCAGCTGCGCCTGTTCACACTTCGATCCAGCACGGCAGGACCGTTCAGCACCGTCGCCGCCTCCACCTGCGAGAGGTCGATGTGCTGCCCCTCGCCCGTGCGATGGCGGTGGTGAAGGGCCATGAGGATCGCGATAGCGGCGGAGTAGCCGGCGGTGTGGTCCATGAAGCTGTAGCCCCAACCCGCGGGCGTCTTCCCCGGCAGGCCCGACGTCAGCGTGAGCCCGCCCAGCGCCTGCGCCGTCGGCCCCCAGGTAGTGTTTTCGCGGTCGCGACCGCTGTGCCCGAAGCCGGAGATAGAGCAGTAGATGATGTCTTCGCGCAGCTCCCGCATCTGCGGATAGTCGAGCTCCCACGACTCCAGCGTCCCCGCCGAGAAGTTCTCGATGACGACGTCCGAGACGGTGATGAGGCGTCGCAGCAGGTCCATCCCAAAGGGGTGCCGCACGTTGAGCAGGACGCTGCGCTTGTTGCGGTTGATGTAGTTGAAGAACCCCGAGTTGTTGAGCGTCGGCCCATCCCCGACAAGCGGCCGCCCGAGGCGAATGGGGTCGACCGCCTGCTCATGCTCAATCTTGATGACATCGGCGCCGAAATCGGCGAGGAAGCGAGTGGCGGTCGGCCCGGCGATGATCCAGGTAAGGTCGACAACGCGAACGCCGCTGAGGGGGAGGGTCGCCATGGGGCGGGATAATACGCGCGGGGATGGGGAGGCTGCCCCATCAGGGGTTGGGCGCTGCGGTCCCACCCGGCCCGTTCGTGCTACGACTCATCACCGTAGTCCAGTCCCGGCGGCAGCGTTTGCGGGGATGGTGCGGGCGGGGCGGGGGAGGTGGAAGGGGAGGGTGGCGCGTGGGGGGAGGGTTAGGGGGTGCACGCACAATACGTACGCATGTTCTATACTTGAAGGCAAAGGGCGCGCCTTGGCGTAGCAACGCTTTGGGCGCAGATAGGGCGACTCTCTTGTCTACGTACGAACACAAACTCCTTGTCGGTACCTTGAACGACATTGACCGGGTACCGAGCGAGCCATGGAAGGTCACAGAGTGGCTACATGGCGCCGATCACCTCGATTTGCTCCGAAGCGACGCATACTCTGACGAATTGATCCTGGCCGCGTTCTCGAGCCGCGTCTGAATGAATTCCTTTGTCGTCTCGGAAGATTTGTCTGAGCTGAGGGGAGACATCCTCGACCTCTATGATTGGTCTCCCAACCCATACCATCACAACGCTACTACTTACCACTGGAGTTGGAAGGCTGGCGCAAGTGACGTCCAAGCCAACGCGGGAGGTGGTGGGATGTTCGGCGCGCTCCCACCAGGGGTGTTACCGCTTGTCTTCTTTCGCAGTCCCGAAGGGCTTTCAGGAGACACTACGGTAAGCCGAGAAGTCGCCCAAGGGTTCATTCACACGGCAGGTGCGTTCTGGAACCCGGAGCGCCATGCTTACTCCCGCCTCGCTTCCGTGGGGACTGGGAAGATATCGTCTTTTGCTCCACCCGGGTAAAGGGAGAAGGCGTTGACCTAATCTCGGCACAGCGCCAGTCACTTGACCTCCACCTCACAGCTCTAGGAGCAGTGCTTGTAAGGGTTTTCGAGTTTCAACTCCGGAATAAGGAAGTCTTGGTTTTTCCTGAGTTCGCAGATGATAATCGTAGAATCATACGATATGAAAAAGGCTTGCAGTACAGGGAGGATTTCAGTGATTTTGGGTTAGGAGGCATTTGGGTTGTGCATATTTTATGTCCGAAAATTTCCAAAAGCGATGCTGAACAATTGGTGATGAACGGTAGGATTAAGGATGTATCTGATCTCAGGCCAATTGATTTCATCGTACAGGATCTCAGGAATGGAGGGACCTGTCAGGTTTCGACTGATCCAGACACCACAACCAGTTACTTCATGGCTGGCGCGAACTCTTTGCCGTACGAGGCATCTCCAGCGTATTTCCGGAGTGGCGTCATTCTGAAGTACACAGGAGATCGAGAAAAGTACACAGTGCTAGACGATTCAGTCCGATGTCGTGGAGGGTGGAGCCTACGGAGCTACAGCGTCAATGATGCCGGTCAAATCGCTGTTTACATTTGTGACCTAAGAAGGTTGCCTTATGAGGAGCAGCAGCACTGGGCGACTTTCAATGAGCCGCCCAAGGCTGGGCTTCCGAAGCGCGCCATCGACACTGACTTCCGGGGCCAGATTTCAGAGGACCTGACGCCACGCGAGGAACTGACTCAAACTTTGCAGGAGTGGAAGAGGCGTGACGTGCCGTGGTGGACGTGGCGCGATCAGCATTCCCCTGATCTACTTACGGTTCCGCTGACGGACAGCAGGGATGAGTGGGGTGCTGCGCTGGTCGCTCTTTCGAACTGCTTGATTGAGGGCTTCGATTGAAGCATCTCCGGCGAATTCTGAAAGACGGCGGCGGGCCTTGCGAAAGCGCCTGGAAGAGTATCAAGCTACTGGAGGAGGTACTACTGGAGGAGGTACTCCTGAAGAGAGGCCACCTGCAGCCCGGTGACAGGCTCACCGCCCTGCGGGAAATACACGAGGGCAGGGTGAAGTCTGGTGTTCATGCGACGGGCTCCAAGGGCGCTGAGCTAGCTACAGCTGCCTTAACGGAGCACGGAACATACGCTGCACACTTCGAGTACCTGTGTGAAGCAGTGCGGAGGGAATTGCTTCTCATCGAGAAAGCGTTGGCTGAGTAGCAGACGCGGGGCACTCTCCCACCCCGCGCTAGCGCGCCCAGCGCGCTTGGCGTACGATCGCGCCACCAGATTTCTGTGAGGCATGGCATGGCTGATACGGCGACGTTGAAGGTGGGCGATACCGCCCCCGATTTCGAACTCCCCCAGAACCCAACGGGTACCCCTGAACCCTTCAAGCTGAGCGACTACCGCGGCTCGACCGTCGTCATCAACTTCCTGCCGGCAGCCTTCTCTCCGGTCTGCAGCAATCAGCTCCCCATCATCGAGGAGAAGCTGGGCGAGATCGATGACGCGGTCACGGTCGTCATCTCGACGGACAACTCGTGGACGCTGCAGGCCTGGCGCAAGCAGGCAGGGGTGAACTACCCGGTGCTGAGCGACTTCAACCCGCTTGGCGCGACGGCCGAGGCGTACGATGTCCTGCTGGAAGGCATGAACATGGCCAATCGTGTGGTCGTCGTGGTCGACCCCGAGGGGAAGGTCGCGCACATCGAGACGGCTCCCCAGGTGATTGAACTGCCCGACTACGGTCCGGTGCTGGCCTGCCTCAGCAGCTAGCGTCGCAAGACTTCACTCCTTCGACAGAGACGAAAGCGTCCCGCTCCCCCCATACGTGGAGCGGGACGCTTTCGTGTGTGCGGCTGCGGCGCGGCGGCCGCTCGCTGCTAGTTGTCGAGGATGAGGACGCTGCGGTTCACTTCGCCCGCCTTGAGCGCGTCGTAGGCCTCGTTGATTTCGCCGAGTTCGTAGCGTCGTGAGATGAGCTCGTCGATCTTGAGGCGTCCCTGGCGGTAGAGCTCCATGAGCCAGGCCATGTCGTAGGTCTGGCGGGTGGAGCCGTAGAAGCTGCCGATCATGCCTTTTTCGCTGAGGAAGGCGGCGCCGGGGATGCTCACCATCGAGTCGAAGGGGAGCATCCCGACGATGACGGCGCGTCCGCCGCGCTTGGCTATTTCGAAGCACTGCTCGGCGGTCTGCGTGAGGCCGATGGCCTCGAAGGCGTAGTCGACGCCGCCGCGAACGAGATTCTTGACCTGCTCGACCGCGTCGCCGGTCGAGGCGTCAACGACGTCGGTGGCGCCGAACTCGCGGGCAGCGGCGAGCTTGTTCTCGAGCATGTCGACCGCGATCACGCGCGAGGCGCCGGCGGCGACGGCTCCCTGGATGACGTTCAGGCCGACGCCTCCGCAGCCGACGACGGCGACGGTCTGGCCGGCCTGCACGCGAGCGGTGTTGGTGGCCGCGCCGACGCCCGTCATGACGCTGCAGCCGACGAGCGCCGCGCACTCCATGGAGACGTCGTCGGGGACGTGCACGAGGGCGTTGGCGTTGACGAGCTGCTGCTCGGCGAAAGCGGACATGCCCGCGAACTGCGTGACCACTTCACCCTTCATGGAGAGGCGGTCGGGGCGGCCCAGGCGGTTGGTGTTGATGCAGAGGAAGGGGCGGCCCTGGATGCAGGTGTCGCAGTGGCCGCACGAGGCCACGAAGGCGACGACGACGCGGTCGCCGGGCTGCACGTTGGTGACCTCATCGCCGATCTTCTCGACGATGCCGGCGGACTCGTGGCCGAGCACGGCGGGGCACTGCATGGGGTACTTGCCTTCCATGAAGTGCAGGTCGGAGTGGCAGATGCCAGTGGCGCTGGTGCGGATCAGCACCTCGTTGGCGCGTGGCTCGTCGACCTCGACGGCTTCGATGACGAGCGGCTGGTCGACTCCGTACATGACTGCGGCTTTCATGGTTCCTCCTCGCTCTGCGACTCACGCCCCGAGCAATGGCGGGACGCGGCAGGCCGCAGCATTGTTTCTGTCCGCAGGGAAGGCTGTCAACGCGTCGGGAAGGCAGGGATGCACCTGGAAGGGGTGTCGGGATGGCTGCGCGAATATCACCAGAACGAACAACCTCTATTGCAAATTGTCGTATTTCATTCCACAATTTTCGTCAAGAGTGTGTAGTCTGACGCGGATGGCGACAACAGAACAGTCTAACGAACCCCGACGCGACTACTCGAGCCCGGCCACCTGGGGCGATCTTGAGGGCCTGCGACACTCCCTGTCGAGCCAAATCGAGCGGCTCGCAGCGGAGATGCGGACGCGCTTCGCTGAGCAAGACGCGAAACTCGAGATACGTCTTGCCGAGCAGGACGCGAAACTCGAGACACGCTTCACCGAGCAAGACGCGAAACGCTTCGCCGAGCAGGACGTGAAGATGGCTGCGATGGAAACGCGCCTCGTGCGCTGGTGCGTGGGGACGACAGGAGTTGGCGTGGCAATCCTCGGCAGCCTGATCGGCATCCTCGAGGCCCTGCGCTAGCGTTTCGAAGCGGAGCCCAGACCGTGACGATTCCAGGGTTCGGTCTCGCGCTGGTGGTGACGCTGATCGCGCTCTCGCTGGTGGTGGGGACGGGACGTATCACGCACGCGAATGAGCTATGCGAGCACGAAACGCCGATCGCAGGGGCGGTGCCCGGGGCTTTCTACGAAGCGTCCGCGACGATTCCACCCGACAGCGGCGCGCGGGTGGCATTCATCCAGATTCGCTTCCTTGACGACACGCTCGACGTCGTTGGCGAGAGCAGCGAGAGCCTGGGTCTCCTGCCGATAGGCCCCGAGGGTGGGACGCCGTTCACGGCTGCCCTCGCACCGCCTGCTGCGACCCACTACCTGGTGCGTCTGAGCGTGCGGGTGACGGATGCGTGTACGGAAGGGGTGCTTGCGCCGATTCAGGTGTCGGTGACACTGCCGTCGACTGCGCCAGACCCCGAGCGCCCGCGACGCCTGCTCCGGGGCGAGACAGCATCGCTCCTCGAGAACGGGGGCTTCGAGCAGGTGGAGGGTGAGGGATTCGCGGGCTGGGGCAAGCGCGGGGGTGAACTGGCGACGAACGGCCGCCACGAGCGGCAATCGGGGTGCGTTGCTCATCTCCACCACGACCTCGACGAAGTGGCTGCAGCAGGCGGTGCGGATTGAAGGCGGGGCGTGGTATGCGGGAGCGGGACGGCTCTCGCTGCGCGTTGCGTGGTACGCGTCGGAGGATGGGAGTGGGCGGCAGATGAGCACGGAGACAGGCACCCCAACCACCAGCCCCCAGTGGGCGACGATTACCGTCGGGCCGGTGCAGGCGCCGGCAGGCGCGCGTTCTGCAGTGGTGCGGTTGCTGTTCCAGCCCGACTCCGGGAGTCGCACAGAGGCAGCCTTCGATGAGGTCTCGTTTGGCCCGGCTGGCCAACCTGCTCCTGCCCCAACGCCGACACCGACACCGACTCCAGTGCCCACGGTCGAGGCGACGCCCGCTCCGACGCCTCCCCCATCAGCGAGCGTGGACGACGAAGCCACGCCCGACACGAGCGGCAGTGCGCTCACGTTGCGCCTCTCCGAAGTGCTCGCTGATCCCGTGGAGCCCGGGAACGACCGTCTGTACGAGTGGGTCGAGCTGGTGAATACGGGAAGCGTCGCCGTGAACACGGATGGTTGGATGCTCAGCGACGCCAGTGCGGCGGACCCGTTGCCTGCGGTTGAAGTGCCGCCAGGAGGGTTCCTGGTCGTCGCTGGAGCGAATGCGGTGCTGCCCGCAGGAACGCCCGTCATCCGTGTGCCCGACGGCTCGATTGGCAACGGGCTGAACAACCGGGGCGACGCGCTGCGGCTGCTCACGCCAACGGGGGAGGTCGTCGATGCGCTCTCGTACGGGGAGAATAGGAGCGTGTTCAGTTCACCTCCCGCGGCTGCCCACGCCGGAGCAACGCTCGCGGCCCGATCCCTCGACGGTCAGGCTGACGCGGAACGTTGGGTGCAGGCGTCACGCCCCACGCCCGGCAGCCTGAATGTCTTCGCGGTTGCGACGCCTGTCCCCGCCGTTCCCAACGCGACGCCTGCTCCTGCCGCTTCACCTACGCCGACCAGCACGCCTGTGGCGACGAGTTCGCCCACACCTGCCGCGACTGAGGCGAGCCCCACGCCTGGCGAGGGCGTTACGGAGCGCGTCGACGATAAGCCTGCCGTCGACGCGGAGGACTACGCGCCTCAGGCCGATACGCTCACACTACGACTCTCGGAGGTGCTCGCGGACCCTGTGGAGTCTGGCATCGACCGCGACTGGGAGTGGGTCGCACTGGTGAACACGGGTGGCGCCGCCGTCAGTACGGAAGGGTGGTCGCTTGGCGACGCGGCCGCGTCTGATGCGCTGCCTGCGGTTGTGGTGCCATCGGGTGGCTTCGTAGTGGTCGCGGCGGAACGAGCGGTGTTGCCCGAAGGCACGCTGGTGGTGCGGGTTCCTGACGGGAGCATCGGGAACGGGCTCAACAACGGGGGCGACGCCGTGCGCCTGCTCGCGCCCACGGGCGAAGTCGTCGATGCGCTCTCGTACGGAGCGAATCGGGACGTCTTCGCCTCACCTCCTGCCGCTGCCGACAGCGGTGCAACGCTCGCCGCCCGAAGCATCGACGGGCAGGCGGACGCAGAACGCTGGCTGCAGGCGCTGCGCCCTACTCCCGGCGACGTGAACGTGTTCGCGCAGGAAGAAGCGGAAGCGGTCGGCGAGCCAGAGGCAACGTCTGCCGCGACATCGGCTTCGTCCACAGTGGAGCGCGACGCATCCGGCAACACTTCGGACAGCAGCAGGGAGCCATCCCGGGCGGGCGAAACGATCCCGATTCGCTTCGAGCGAGGCTCAGGCAGCTCGACACCGTGGATCGTGCTGGGAGCGGTAGCGGGCGCCAGTTCGGTGCTGGTGGCTGGGTCGCTGGGCCGAGCCTGGCGGGTCGGGCGAGGTAAGGTGCGCCGTGGCGGTTGAGCGACTGCAGAAGATTCTCTCGGGCGCGGGCGTCGCCTCGCGGCGTGCGGCCGAGGCGATGATCGTGGCAGGCCGGGTGGCGGTGAACGGGGAGACGCAGAGCACACTCGGTGCTCGCGCCGATCCCGAGACGGACGAGATTACGCTCGACGGCACGCCTGTCCTGCGCGAGCGCTACCGCTACGTGGCCCTGCACAAGCCGACGGGCGTGCTCTCCACCACGCGTGACGATCGGGGTCGCCCGACGGTGCTCTCCCTCGTCGAGCAGTCCGATGCGACGCTCCATCCGGTCGGCAGGCTGGATCAGGAGAGCGAAGGGCTGATTCTGCTCACCAACGACGGCAGGCTCACCGAGCTGCTCACCCACCCTCGTCACGAGGTGCGGAAGGAGTATCTGGTGGCCATCGACCAGCCGTTGGGGCGGAAGGGACGGGAGCGGCTGTTACGGGGCGTGCAGCACGAGGGTGAGCGGCTGAAAGCCGACTCCGTGCAGGTGGTGAGCCCCGGTGGTGATGCGGAGAATCCTGACCCACGCACGCTGCTGATCGAACTGCATGAGGGCCGCAAGCGCGAGATCCGCCGCATGCTGTCAGTGGTGGGGCGACGGGTGGTGTCGCTGCGCCGCATTCGTATCGGGCCGCTTGCGCTGGGCGCGCTTGCGCCGGGCGAAAGCCGCGACCTCACACCCGAAGAAGTCGAGGCGCTCTACCGCGCCGCAAACAGCGGAGCGCGAGCCGCGCGGTAGTATGGCGCGACGCCGCCTGGCGGCGCCGAACCTGATTGAACCTGATATGCAAGCGCAGACTCCGCATCCGATCGCCATCGATGGCCCTGCCGCATCCGGCAAGAGCACGCTGGCCCGCGCCCTCGTCGAGCGCTTCGGCTATGCGCTCCTCGATACGGGCCTGATGTATCGCGCCGTGGCGCTGGGAGCCGTCCGCAACGACGTAGGGGCGAGTGAGGTAGTGGCCTGCGTGACCCTCGCACAGGCGATCACGCTGCAGATTCCCGCCGACGATCGACAGGCGCGGGTCGTGCTCCGTGGCGAAGACGTGACGGATGCGCTGCGTGAGCCGACGGTCGAGCGAGCGGTCAGCCAGTACGCCGCCATCGCGGAGGTGCGACGCGTGCTGGTCGCGCGGCAGCGCGAATTCGCACAGCAGCAGCCGTCGGTGCTGGTCGGGCGCGACATCGGCACGGTGGTGCTGCCCGATGCGCCGGTGAAGCTGTTTCTGGAGGCGCCGGAGGGGGTGCGGGCGCAGCGGCGGGGAGAGCAGGCGGCGCAGTGGGGCGAGCGTCAGACCTCGCACGAGGCCGGGCGCGACATCAGCGGTCGCGATACGAGCGACCGCACACGCGCAGCCAGCCCCCTGGTCGAGGCGGATGACGCCATCGTGATCGATACCGCCGCGCTCGACGCCTCTGCCATGATCGCGAGAGCCATCTCGGCTATCGGGGAGCGCACGTCATGAACCCGTTCAAGCTGGCCTATGTGCGGGCGTTCTACTGGTGGTCGATGTGGACCTCGAACGGGATTCTCTGGACGATCTCGCGTTGGAAGGTGGAGGGCCGTGAGAACGTGCCGGGCGGCCCGCTCATCCTCGCCTCGAACCACCTCGGCAACGTCGATCCGATGATCCTGGCGATCGCGATCCGCAGTCGCCGTATCCGCTTCATGGCGAAGACCGAGCTGTTCGAGTCGATCCTGAGCCCGTTTGTGCGCTCGTGGGCTGCGATCCGGCTCTATCGGGGCGCCTCCGATCGGCAGGCCATGCGCGAGGCGGAGGCGACGGTCCGCAACGGCGACATGCTGGGCATGTTCCCCGAGGGCACACGCAACGACACGGGTGAGCTGGGCGAACTGCACAAGGGCACGGCCCTGATCGCGCTGCGCACGAACACGCCCATCCTGCCCGTTCGCCTCTTCAACACGAACCGTCTGGGGAAGAGCGGGGACCTGTTCCCACGTCCACACGTCAAGGCGCGCATCGGCAAACCGATCCCGGTCGTGCGCGAGCAAGGCTCGCTTTCGGCGCAGGTGGCGGCGCTCACGGATCGCCTGCGGGATGAGCTCGAGGCGCTCCGCGACGAACGGCAGGAGGCGAAGTGAAGACGCCCGAAGGCGGCATCGTCTCGGCGGTCGCTGCGGGGTCGCTGGCGGACGAGGCGGGCATCGTCCCGGGCGACGCAATCGTCGAAATCGACGGACGCCTGCTGCGCGACGCCATCGACTACCAGTTCCACGCCGCCGAGCCCGAGATCACGTTGCGCGTGCGCAAGGCCGACAGCAGCGACGACCTCATCATCTTCGAGAAGGAGGCAGATGAGGACCTCGGGCTCGCGTTCGAGCGCGCCACCTGGGATGGTGTGCGGGTCTGCAACAACACCTGCTTCTTCTGCTTCCTCAAGGGTCTGCCCAAGGGGCTGCGCACGCCGCTCTACCTGAAGGATGACGACTACCGCCTCAGCTTCCTGCACGGCAATTTCGTGACGCTCACAAACCTGAGCGACGAGGACTGGGCGCGCATCGAGGAGCAGCGCCTGAGCCCCCTGAACGTCTCCGTGCACGCGACCGACGTGGAGCTGCGACGCAAGCTGCTCGGCAACGAGCGCGCACCTGATGTGGTCGCCCAACTGCGACGTCTGGCGGACCTCGGCTTGATCGCACACACGCAGATCGTGCTCACGCCGGGGGTGAACGATGGTGAAGCGCTGGAGCGCTCGCTCAGCGACCTGACCGCGCTCTACCCCACCGTTCAGACCATCTCGGTGGTGCCCGTGGGAGCAAGCCCGCGACTGGAAACGTGGTCGCGCGAACGGGACGGAATCGAGCTGCTCCCGCCGGAGCGGGGCTTCGCCCGTGCGCTGGTGGCGACGGTGCGACGCTTCCAGCGCGCCTGCGAGGAGGAGTACGGCCACAGCGTCGTGCAGTGCGCCGACGAGTACTACCTGGCGGCGGGCGGGCGCGTGCCCTCGGCGCGTATCTACGACGGCTTCCCCCAATACGAGAACGGCATCGGCATGGTGCGCATGCTGCTCGACGACTGGCGACGGCTTCGCCGCCGTCTGAGGGCGAAGCCAGCGCCGGAACTGGCGGGGAAGCGCGTGGCCATCGCCTGCGGGACGCTCATCGCGCCCGTGCTGGAAGGGCTGGCGCAGGAGGTGGCGGCGGAGACGGGCGCAGTCGTGAGCGTGCAGCCCGTACGCAACACGCTCTTCGGCGAGCGCGTGAACGTGAGCGGCCTGCTCAGCGGCGCGGACTTTGTGCGCACGCTTGAGGACGTGGAGGCGGACCTCGTGCTGCTGCCCCGCACCAGCCTTGACTACTTCGGGGAGCGCTTTCTCGACAGCATGACGGTGGCGGAGGTGGAGGCGGGCATCGGCACCCCGATCGCCTTCGCCACGATGCTAAGCGAAGCCGTCGACGCGTTGCGGGCGGGCCCGCGCGAACCACGGTCGGCATCCGCCCTGAACGGGGCTTTCTGGAGCGACGCCGACCTCGTACTGCCCGTGGACGGCGTCTGGGGCGAGGGGCAGGAGCGCTGACGCACGGTTCCGCTCGGGGGCGGTGCTAAGCTGGGGCGATGCCGCGCATCCGGGTGGAGCCGCTGGGGATTGAGGTCGAGGCGCCGTACGGCGAGACCGTGATGGACGCCGTCTGCGCGCAGGGCTACTTCTGGCCCATCGGCTGCGACAAGGTGGGGGAGTGTACGAACTGCGCGATGGAAGTGATCTCGGGCGTCGGGCGGCTGAGCGCGATGGGACGTTACGAGCGCGCCAATCTCATCCGTCAGCGCGGGCCGCGTTCGGTCGAGGACCCGCACCTGCGTCTCGCCTGCCAGGCGCGCGTCGAAGGCGACGCGATCGTGCACAAGCGGGGCGTCGCTCCCCTGGGTGCCTAGTCTGGATGCGTCGCCTGGATGCATAGCACGGTTCGCCCCAATCGCGGACCGCGCCTAGACTGCGAGCCAGCATGATTTCGAGCATCCTTCTGGCCGCTGGCATGTCCAAACGCATGGGTGAGCTGAAGCCGCTCCTCGATTGGGGAGGCGAGCCCCTCATCTGCTACCAGATTCGCCAGCTCCAGAAAGCGGGGGCGGACGAGGTCGTGGTGGTGATGGGCTATCGCGCGGACGACATCCACCGCAAGCTCCACGGCCTCACCTACCGCAGCGTGCTCAATCCCGTCTACCAGCTGGGTCGGGCGGGATCGCTGCATGCGGGCGCTGCGGCGGTCAACCGCGAAGCCTCGGCCATTGTGGTGCTGAATGTCGATCAGCCTCGGCCGGCGGACCTCATCCGTTCGCTCATCGAGGCGCAGACGCCTGCCGCCAGCGTGACGCGACCGGTGCACGAAGGACGCCACGGCCATCCCGTTCTGCTCGCGGGGCGCCTGCGGGGCGAGCTGCTCACGGCGACCGACGAGGATCGCGGCCTGCGGGGCGTCATCGCGGCTCACGCAGACGAAATTGTGGACGTCCCCAGCGACGAGCGCTGTCTGCTCGATCTGAATACTCCCGAGGACTACGAGGCCGCGCTCGCCGCACTGGCCGACGGCCCCCGGGACTAGCCTTGTCGCCCTCGCGGCAGACCTTCGAGCCCGCCTTCCGCTCCGTCATCTTCGACCTGGACGAGACGCTCATCGATAGCCGCACGGCGTGGCGCTACACGCTCGAGGAGACGCTCAGGAGCGTCTCCAACCGCCGCATCGATACGGCGCCGCTGGTCGAGGAGTATCACCGCCGCCCGTGGCGCGACAGCCTCGCCATCCTGATCGATGACGCAGAGGAGCAGCAGCGGGCAGAGGCGCTGTGCGAGCGCATCGCCGGGCGCAGCGCGATGAAGCGGCTGCTCGTGTTCGACGGCACCGGCATGGCGCTCGACGAGATCCGCGGGGCACGCGTCGAGATCGGCGTGATCTCGCGCCTCCCGCATGCGGTCGCGTTGAAGCAGTCGCAGGCGACCGGGCTGGACCGCTTCCTCACGGTCCTCTCGGCCACGCCGGCGGAGGAGGGGTGGGACGTCGCCGCACGGGCACAGGACTGCCTCGCGTATTTCGGACGCGAAGCAGCCACGTGCGTCTTCATCGGCAATGGGGAGTACGACCTCAAGGCAGCGCATGGGCTGGGGATGCTCGCGCTGCAGGCGGGATGGGCCGATGCGGACGCCGAGGCGACGCAGCCGCTGGCCGATCCGGCAGCGGCAGCGGCCCTGTTGCTGCACGGTCCCAGGCGAGGTGGGCTACCGCTTCAGCAAGGCGGGGGCTAGGCTTCACACATCCTCAGCACACTTGCAGCGAATCGGGGTACACGGTGGCGACCAGGATCGGAATCAACGGCTTCGGACGGATCGGCAGGCAGGTCTTCAAGGCGATCAGCGATCGCCACAGCGACACGCTCGAGGTGGTCGCCATCAACGACCTCGTCGATACGGAGACGAACGCCAACCTGCTCAAGTACGACAGCAACTACGGCCGTTGGGATCGCGATATCCGCGCGACGGAGAACGGCATCGCCATCGATGGGCGCGAGGTGAGCGTTTTCAGCGAGCGCGACCCCGGCCAGATTCCCTGGGGCTCGGCGAACGTGGAGATCGTGATCGAGTCGACCGGCTTCTTCACCGACGCGACGAAGGCAGCCGCGCACCGGCGCGACAGCGTGAAGAAGGTGATCATCAGCGCTCCCGCCAAGAACGAGGACCTGACCGTGGTGCTCGGCGTGAACGACGAGCGCTACGATCCCGCCCAGCATCACGTCATCTCAAACGCCAGCTGCACGACGAACGGCCTCGCGCCGGTGGTGAAGGTGCTGGTCGATAACTTCGGGCTCGTGAAGGGCCAGATGACGACCGTGCACAGCTACACCAGCTCCCAGAAGATCCTCGACCAGGCAGGCGGCGGCGACCCTCGCGAGATGCGTTCGGGGCCGCTCAACATCGTGCCGACCTCCACCGGCGCGGCGCGGGCGCTGCGCCTCGTCATCCCCGAGGTCGAAGGCAAGCTCGACGGCCTCGCCTACCGCGTGCCCACGCCCACCGTCTCGATCGTCGAAATCGTCGCGCTCACGGAGCGGGAGACGACGACCGACGAGGTAAACGAGACGATCGCAGCCACCGGCAGCGAGACGATGAAGGGCATCCTCGGCATCACCAGCGACCCGGTTGTCTCGATGGACCTGAAGGGCGACGAGCGATCAAGCATCGTCGACGGCCGCTCGACGAACGTCGTAGGAGGCAACCTGGTGAAGGTGGCCGCCTGGTACGACAACGAGTGGGGCTACGCCTGCCGCCTGAGCGACCTGAGCGCCATGCTCGCGAAGCGCGGCCTCTAGGACGGCTGTGCGAGCGGTGAGCGGGTAGACTGGCTCTCGCGATGTTTGAAGCCCTCACGGACAAGTTGCAGGGGGCGTTCCAGCGCTTCGGCAGCCGCGGCGTCGTCACGGAAGACGATCTCGACAAGGCGTTGCGCGACGTGCGCCTGGCCATGCTCGAAGCGGATGTGAACTTCCGCGTGGTGCGCCAGTTCACCTCACGCGTGCGTGAGCAAGCGCTGGGCGCGGACGTGCTCCAGAGCCTGACGCCCGCCCAGCAGGTCGTCGACATCGTCAACCAGGAGCTGACCGCCATCCTCGGGGGCGAGGCGGCGGAGCTGGCAAGCGCCTCGCAACCGCCCGCGATCATCCTGCTCGTGGGCCTGCAGGGCTCGGGCAAGACGACCACCGCGGCGAAGCTGGCAGCGCGCCTGAAGCAGGACGGCAAGCGCCCCTTCCTCATCGCCTGCGACATCTACCGTCCGGCGGCCGTCGAGCAGCTGGTCACATTGGCGGAGAGCATCGAGGTGCCGTTCCACGAGGAAGGCACACGGGCGAAGCCGGGCGAAATCGCCGCGCGCGGGCTGGAGAAGGCGCGTCGCAGCGCCGCCACCCATGTGCTGGTCGATACCGCCGGCCGCCTGCACGTCCACGAGACGATGATGGCCGAGGTGGCGGACCTGCGGAAACAGCTCGATCCGACGGAAGTGCTGTTCGTGGCCGACGCCATGGCCGGCCAGGACGCCGTCACCGCGGCCAGCGAGTTCCACGAGCAGGTCGCCATCACGGGCGTCGTGCTCACGAAGATGGACGGGGACGCGCGAGGCGGCGCGGCGCTGAGCATCCGATCGGTGCTGGGCGTACCCGTGAAGTTCGTCGGCGTGGGCGAACGCACCGACGCGCTCGAACCGTTCCACCCCGACCGTCTGGCCGGACGCATCCTCGGCATGGGTGACATGCTCAGCCTGATCGACAAGGCCAAGGCGACGATGGGTGAGGACGATACGGAACGCTTCACCCAGAAGATCAAGGAAGGCTCCTTCGACCTGCAGGACTTCGTCGACCAGCTGCGGCAGGTGCGGGAGATGGGGCCCATCGGCCAACTCGTACAGATGCTGCCCGGCTTCAACTCGATCAAGTCACAGCTGAACGTAGACGCGCTGGACGAGTCGTATTTCGGCCACGCCGAGGCGATCGTGCTCTCCATGACGCCCTGGGAGCGCCGCCACCCCGACCGCATCGACGGCAAGCGTCGCCGACGCATCGCCCAGGGCAGCGGCACCATGCCCGCCGACGTGAATCGCCTGCTGAAGCAGTTCTTCGAAGCGCGCAAACTGGCGCGCCAGATCGGCAGCGGCCGCATGCCCGCGCTGCCGGGGATGCGCTAGCGGGCGCGTAGGCGGGGCATGGGGTAGCATCGCGGGAAGCGAAACGAGAGGGGCTGCCAGTGCTGCGCATCCGGCTGCGACGTGTAGGGAAAAAGGGCCATGCGTACTACCGCGTGGTAGTGGCCGATCAGCGATCACCGCGGGACGGCGCGTTCCTCGAATCGCTCGGGGCCTACAACCCACACGGCGATCCCCCTGAGGCAAACTTCGATGTCGAGCACGCGCGCGAGTGGATCGCGAAGGGCGCCCGGCCGTCAGAAGCAGTAGAGAAGATTCTGAAGCGCGCTGCCTCAGGCAGCGTCGCGGTGGCCGAGCCACCCGCAGCGGAAGCGGACGCATCGGATGCTCCCGCCGCAGAAGAAGCAGCTCCTGAAGCGTCGGCCGCAACTGCCGATGCCAGCGATGCCGGCGCCGATGCAGACACTGACACGGCGACCGCGGACGCTGAGGGCACGGAGGAGTAGCAATGGCGTCGATGATGGCGAACCTGGTCGAATACGTGGCCAAGGCGTTGGTGGATGAGCCGGACGAAGTACGGGTCACGGAACACGACGATCACGGGCGTGTGATCGTGCACCTCGAAGTGGCCGACGATGACGTCGGGCGCGTGATTGGCCGCGACGGCCGCATCGCGACGGCGATGCGTTCGCTCATCAAGGTGGCGGCTATCCGGGAAGATGCACGCGTCAGCCTCGAGATCGGGGACTGACCGCGAGCGCCTCGCCTCCTCCCCCACCTGACCAAAGCGCTAAGGGTACGGCCGCGTCCCCTATCCAGCCTGAGCCGCGTGACGGCTTCATCGCGGTTGGGCGTGTGCTGCGTCCCCACGGGAACGCGGGCGAGCTGCACGTCCAGCCCTTCAACCCCGACCTTCCCAACCTGCAGGAGGGCGGCGACGTGCACCTGCTGGGCGAGCGACGGCGCATCAGGCGGGTGCGCCATGACCGTGGCCAGGTGCTCTTGCAGCTCGAAGGCATCGCGCGTCGGGGGGAAGTGGAAGACGCGCGGGGGGCGTTGCTGGAGGTGGCCGAGGCGGAGGTCGTGCGCGAGCCGGAGACGTATTTCGTGTACGAGCTCGTGGGTCTCGAAGTCGTGACGGAGGCGGGGCGGAGCCTGGGGCGGGTAAGCGAGGTGCTGAGCACGGGCGCGAACGATGTCTACGTCATCACCGGTCCGCAGGGGGAGACGCTGCTGCCCGCGATCGCCTCGGTGGTGCAAGCCGTGGACGTCGCGGGAGGCGTGATTCGCGTCGCGGAAACGGGCGAAATGGGTGACGAAGGGGATGGATGACGGGGGAGAGGATTGAAAGGCGCGCTCACGCCCGCTAGACTCAGGCACGTTCAAGGTTAAGCGGGCTTTACGGGCGGGGTGGCCCCGAGCACGCATCCATACCCGGTCGAGGGGGCATGTTGATGTCAAAAGCTGAGACGCTTCAGACGGTAGCGAGTTGTACCCATCATTGGATTCTGGACCCGCCACGAGGCGAACTCACCTTTGGACGATGTAAGAAGTGCGGCGAGGAGCGCCAGTTCACTGGCGAGACCAGCTACCGCATCGGGCGTGGTTCTTCCCGCCGCCGCTAGGGCGTCGGTTCTCGTCCCGCTATTCCCATCCCCACCACAGTGGCACTCCCAGGGGTGCGACGCTCCCAGGTGGCTTCGCCATGCTTCGGCACGGCGCGAGTTGCGCCGCCCAGAGGCCATCCCTACGATCGCAGGGGCGTGGGGACATAGCTCAGTTGGGAGAGCGCAGCGTTCGCAATGCTGAGGTCGGGGGTTCGACTCCCCCTGTCTCCACCAGCCATCCCCTCCACCTGCGCGCAGTCGCATCCACACCAGCGCCCGCGAGCGCCTGCCGAGGCCACCATCCCGCCCCAAGCCAAGGAGAGAGCCATGACGAAGACCGCGCGTGAGCGGCTGAACGATCTGAACGAACGCAAGCAGGAGGCGCTGGCCGGCGGCGGCCCCAAGCGCGTCGAGGCGCAGCACGGACGCGGCAAGCTGACCGCACGCGAGCGCATCGAACTGCTTCTCGATGAAGACACCTTCGAGGAGATCGACTCGCTCGTGCGGCCGCGCGGGGCGGAGCGCGGGCCGGAGGCAGTGGTCACGGGCTGGGGGCGCGTCGATGGGCGGCCGGTCTACCTGTTTTCGTACGACTTCACGGTCTCGGGCGGCTCCCTGAGCGAGACGGTCGGAGAGAAGATCCTGAAGGTGATGGACCTCGCGCTGACGACAGGCGCGCCCATCATCGGCATCCAGGACTCGGGCGGGGCGCGCATCCAGGATGGCCCCGAGAGCCTGCGCGGCTTCGGCGAGATGTTCGCCATGAACACCCTCGCCAGCGGCGTGGTGCCGCAGATCAGCGTGATCATGGGGCCGTGCGCCGGCGGCGCCGTCTACAGCCCCGCCATCACCGACTTCATCTTCATGACGGAAGGCACGGGGCAGATGTACATCACCGGGCCCGATGTCATCCGCCGCGTGACGGGCGAGGAGATCGACCACGAGACGCTGGGCGGCGCGAGCATCCACGCGAGCCGTTCGGGCGTCGCCCACTTCGCCATCGAAGGCGAGGCAGAGACGCTCGCAGAGGTGCGGCGGCTGCTCTCCTTCCTGCCATCGAACAACACCGAGGACGCTCCCTTCATCGAGACCGAGCACCCCACGCACATGCCCGATGAAGAGCTCCTCACGGTGGTCCCGGACGAGCCCAACCGCCCCTACGACGTGCGCGACATCATCTATCGCATCATCGACGACGGTGACTTCCTCGAGGTGCACGAGAGCTACGCGCAGAACGTGGTCGTGGGCTTCGCGCGCATGGGCGGGCAGACGGTGGGGCTGGTGGGGAACCAGCCGATGCATCTCGCCGGCGTGCTCGATATCGAGGCGAGCCGCAAGGCGGCGCGCTTCGTGCGCACGTGCGACTGCTTCAACATCCCCATCATCACGCTCGTCGATATCCCCGGGTACCTGCCCGGCTCCTCGCAGGAGTACGGCGGCATCATCACGCACGGGGCGAAGCTGCTCTTCGCCTACAGCGAGGCGACCGTGCCAAAGATCGCGGTCGTGCTGCGCAAGGCGTACGGCGGGGCCTACCTGGTCATGTCGAGCAAGCACCTGCGGGGCGATATGAACTTCGCCTGGCCGGCGGCAGAGATCGCCGTGATGGGCCCCGAGCAGGCCGTCGGCATCATCAACCGTCGCGAAATCGCCGATGCAGACGACCCCGAAGCGAAGCGCGAAGAGCTGGCGGAAGACTTCCGCACCCGTTTCGGCAACCCCTACATCCCCGCCGGACGCGGCTTCATGGACGACGTCATCGACCCGCGCGAAACGCGCGGCAAGATCATCACGGCGCTGCAGATGCTGGAGAACAAGGCAGACCGCAACCCGCCGAAGAAACACGGCAACATCCCGCTGTAGGGAGCGGTCGACTTCACCACCAGAATCACTCATGCACGCTGGCTGTAGGGCGCGCCTGTGATAGGGTTCGCAGCAGCCGAGACGCAGCGGGAGACTTCGCCACATCATGGGCCAAGTGCGCATCACCGAGACCGCCATCCGCGACGGCCACCAGTCGCTGCTCGCCACCCGTATGCGTACCGAGGATATGATCCCCGCCCTCGAACGCATGGACGCGGTCGGCTACGGCAGCATCGAGTGCTGGGGCGGCGCTACCTTCGATACGGCCATGCGCTTCCTGCTGGAAGATCCGTGGGAGCGTCTGCGCGAGGTGAAGTCGCGGCTCAAGAACACGCCCACGCAGATGCTGCTGCGCGGCCAGAACGCCGTCGGCTATCGGCACTACGCTGACGATGTGGTGCTGGAATTCTGTGAACGCGCCATCGAGAACGGCATGGACATCTTCCGCATTTTCGATGCGCTCAACGACACACGGAACCTGGAGACAGCCTTCGAAGGCGTGAAGCGCGCGGGCGGACACGTGCAGGGCACGCTCTGCTATACGACAAGCCCCGCGCACAGCGTCGAGAGTTTCGGGGCGCTGGCGAACCGGCTCGTGGAGATGGGCGCCCATTCACTCTGCATCAAGGACATGGCGGGGCTGCTGAGCCCGGTCATGGCGGAGCGCCTGGTCACGCGCATCAAGGGCGACCATCCAGACGTGCCCCTGCAGCTGCACTGTCACGACACCTCGGGCTACTCGGAGATGGCCTACCTGCTGGCCGTGCGCGCCGGCGCCGACGCCATCGACACAGCCATCAGCCCGCTCGCGGGCGGCACCTCACAGCCGGCCACGGAGACGCTCGTGGCGGCCCTCGATGAAGACAGCGAGCACGCCACCGGCATTGCCCTCGACGACCTCGTAGAGACGGCGGACTATTTCGGCGGGGTGCGCAAGCGCTACTGGAAGCACGAAAGCAACCTGCTCGGCGTGGATGCGGGCGTGCTTCGGCACCAGGTGCCCGGCGGCATGATCTCGAACCTCGTCGGGCAGCTGCGGGACCAGGGGCAGGAAGAGCGTCTGGGCGACGTGCTCGAGGAGAACGCGCGCGTGCGGGCCGACCTCGGCTATCCCCCGCTGGTGACGCCCAGCTCGCAGATTGTGGGTTCGCAGGCGGTGCTGAACGTGCTGACGGGCAAGCGCTACGGCGTCGTGACGAAAGAGACGCGCAACCTTGCACAGGGCCTCTACGGCGCGACCGCCGAGCCCATCACGAAGGAAGTGCTGGACCTGGTCCTCGGGGATGTCCCGCAGATCGACCACCGTCCCGCCGACGACCTCGAACCGGAGCTGGAGAGCGCAAAGGAGGAGATCGGCGATCTCGCCGAGAGCCCCGAGGACGTGCTCTCGTACGTGATGTTCCCGCAGCCGGCTAAGAATTTCCTCGAGTGGCGGCGCGAAGGCGGCGGCCCCGAACGCGAACTGGTCGCGGCCGTCGTTGGCGCGATGGCCATCGTCGATCGGCCGCAGCGGGCCCAGCCTGCCGCTCCCCCAACGGGGAACGGGACGCGTTCCGAATGGCGCCAGTTCGGGCGCATGAGGCAGATGCGGTAGCCATGGCGACAGTCAGCATCGGCGGACGCAGTTACGAAGTCGAAGTACGCGGCGATACGGTCGTCGTGGACGGGGAAGAGTTCCCCGTCAGCATCGTGCGTGGGGACGACTACGACACGGTCACGGCGGGAAGCGTGAGCTACCGCGTTGCGCTTCCGCCCGAGGGCGAGCGGGAGTCGGGCATGGCGATCGAGGTCGACCATCGCCCCTTCACCCTCGACTACGAGGGGTCGTTGGGCGGCGGACCCGCGCGTCCCGCGCCGCGGGAGCGCTCGGGTGGAGCGAGCAGCGCGCCTGCGGCCGCCTCGAACGTGCCCGGGGGCGTGGCCGCACAGCTGGCGGGCAAGGTTTTGCGCGTCGAGGTGCAGGAGGGCGACGCCGTCGAGGCGGGGCAGCTGCTGCTGGTCCTCGAAGCGATGAAGATGGAGAACGAAATCAACGCCCCCAAGGCCGGAACGGTGAAGAGCGTGACGGTCGCGGAGGGCGCACAGGTGAGCGAGGGCGAGACCCTCGTCATCCTGGAGTAGGCGAAAGGAGCCGCATCGGTGCCGGTTCAGTACCTGCGGGATCAACGTCACGCCGCGACCGTCGCGGAGATCGCGGAATCGCGCTTCCCCTATCCCGATGAGGAGCATCCGCAGCTGGAGACGCTGCTCAATATCCCTTCCCCCACCATCTCCGTGGGACAGTGGGAGGGAGAGAGCCTCTATCCCGATATCGTCGTCGTGCGACGTCCGGGCCAGTGGCTGGAGATTCTGGCGCAGGTCGAAACCGCGGACACGATTACGGACGAGCAGGCGCAGACGCGCTGGCTGCCGTACTCGAAGATGGGCGCCTTGCTGCTCTTCGTCCCTGCAGGACAGGTGCAGGCGGCGAAGCGGCTGTGCCGGAAATACGGCATCACCTGCAAGGGCTTCCGCACGTGGCGCTACCGCCGCGTCTGGGGCCTGACGGTCATCGAGGCCTGACCGACCACCCGTGAGCGACGCCTCCCGCCCCCTCAACGTCTTCTTCGATGTCGACCACACG
This sequence comes from Tepidiformaceae bacterium, assembly GCA_965200565.1. Taxonomy (GTDB): domain Bacteria; phylum Chloroflexota; class Dehalococcoidia; order Tepidiformales; family Tepidiformaceae; genus UBA2991. The sequence goes on from OZ241349.1 coordinate 411,857, forward strand.
CTCGTCTACACGACGCAGGCGCTGAGCGCGCTGCGACCAGGCGCCCGCGAGGCGATGGAACGCATCAAGGACGCGGGGCACAGCGTCTACGTGTGGTCGGCGGGCGGCCAGCAGTACAGCGAACGCACGGTGGAGCGCCACGGCCTGACGGAGTGGGTAGACGGCTGCTTCGACAAACACCCCCGCGTCGACCCGCCACCCGACCTGATCATCGACGATGACTGGTACCTCGTGGAGAAGTACGGCGGCTACCTCGTCTCCCAGTACAAGGAAGTGGACGAGAACGACCGCGAACTGCTCGATATCGTGGAGAAACTGGCGCAGCGCGGCGACCTGTAGCCGCCTCCTTCGGACGTCCCCTTCCCCTGACCCCTGTACCCTTCGCCCATGGCGCGCGGACTGTTCGTAGAGCCGTTCTTCGGGGGAAGCCATCGCGCCTTTGCGGAGGGGCTGGCGGCGCACGGGGGACACGATCTGGAGCTGCTGACGCTGCCCGGGCGGGAATGGCGGCGGCGGATGCGTCTGGGGGCGCAGGTACTCGCGAGGAAGGCGGCTGAGGCGTCGGAGACGTTCGACTTCCTGCTCGTCTCCGACATGCTCGACCTGCCGACGTTCCTGGCGCTGACGCGTCCGCGTTTCGCGCGCACGCCGGTGCTGCTCTTCATGCACGAGAACCAGCTCACCTATCCGCGTCTGCGAGGGACGAAGCTGAACTCGTGGTTCGGCCAGATCAACTACCTGTCGGCGCTGGCGGCGGACCGCGTGGCCTTCAACTCGGAGTACCACCGTGGGGACTTTCTGCAGGCGCTGGAGCAGCTCGAGCAGCAGCCGAATAACTGGCTGACGCGTGAGGGCATCGAGGCAATTCGGGCGAAGAGCAGCGTGCTGCCGGTGGGGGTGGACCTGGCATCGCTGAGCGAGCCGCCAGCGGAGACGCGGTCAGGGGAGAGCCCGCTACTTCTCTGGAACCACCGCTGGGAGTTCGACAAGTCGCCGGAGGCGTTCGTGCGCGCGGTGACCACGCTCGCGGAGGAGGGGCTCGACTTTCGAGTCGCGGTGGCGGGGGAGCGGGGCGATAACCCCAGCGCAGCCATGCTGGAGCTGCCCGAACGACTGGGGGAGCGGCTGGTGCAGTTCGGGCCGGTCGCGGGTCGGGATGCGTACGCGCGGCTGTTATGGGAGGCGGACGTCAGCATCAGCAGCACGCGTCACGAGTTCTTCGGCATCTCGACGGTGGAGGCGATGTGGTGCGGCTGCCTGCCAATCGCTCCGAGGCGCTACAACTACCCGGCGCTCGTGCCGGAGGGACTGCAGCCGCGATGCCTCTACGAGCGCGAGGTGGAGCTGCTGGCGCTCACGCGGGAGGCGCTCCTGTCGGGCGTGAGCGAGGCTGACAGGGAGGCGGTGCGGGCGCAGGCTGCGCGCTTCGGGTGGGAGCAGGTAGGGCCGCAGTGGGAAGAAGCGCTGGGCGATCTCAGCGAATCCTGTGGGCGAGCAGCACGCCCGGATCGCCGAAGCCGATGGGGAAGATGATGGTATCGCCCGCGACCGCCGGCCACCCGTTGATGCCCCCGGGCGCCTGGTACTTCCACAGCAGCTCGCCCGTCGCACGGTCGTAGGCGAGCAGCAGGCCCGTGATGACGGACGTGAAGACGAGGTCGTTCACGACCGTCACGCCACCGAAGCCGTCGCCCGGGAGTTCTGCTTCCCAGATGACGTCGCCGCTGGCGGCGTCGATGGCAACGAGCTGGCTGGGATGGACGCCGAACGAGGTCCCCGTGCCCTCGGGCACGTCGGCCTTGTAGCGCGTCGGCGCGTTCACCACGGAGACGTAGACGATTCCCTCGGCGATGGCGATGGGCGTAACCACGCCGCCAGAGACGCCAGGCATCACCTCGACCTCTTCTCCGGGCTCGATGCGGGTGAGGTGGTCGTTCTTGTGGATGCCGACAGGCGTGTCCCAGAGCACGTTCCCCGTCGGGTCGAGGCCCACGACGCGCCCCATCTTGCCCGTGCTGATCACGACCGTCTCGCCGCTGGCGAGGGTGGCGATGCCGGTCAGGACGGCGTCGCGGTCGAAGATATCGTGGGGGATGTGCTGCACGCCCCAGCGCAGTTCCCCAGAGTCGATATCGATGGCGAGGATGGAGTCGGTCCAGCGGTTGTCGCCGGGGCGGCTTGTGCCGTTGGGGAATCCGGGCGCGCCGGGGAAGGGGTAGGGGTTGGAGATTCCCCAGTAGGAGACGCCCGCCTCAAGGTCGACGGAAGGCGGGTACCAGGCGCCGCCGCCGCTGTTGATCTCGGGGTTCCCCCACACGTCCTCGGAGACGATGGTGTTGAAGGACCAGCGAATCTCGCCGCTGGAGGGGTCGAGCGCGAAGAGCGTGCCGCGGGCGCCCAGCTGTGAGAGCGAGCTGGTCGCGGCGAAGACCGTCCCGCCGACGACGGTGGGCTGAAAGTTGACGACACCGCCGTTCATGCGGATATCGGTGGACCAGAGCAGTTCACCATCGATGGCGCGATAGGCGGCGATGGAGTGGCCGCCACGGTTGGCGAAGACGCAGCCGCCACTCACGGCCACGCCGCTGGGCCCGTAGGTCCACTCTTCCACCTCGACCATCCAGCGACGGGCGCCGCTCGCGAGGTCGATGGCGTGGACGTTGGTGGCGAGATCGCCGAGGTAGACCGTGTTGCCAGCGATGATGGGAGTGGTGGCGGCGATGCCGAAGGCGCCGCCGCTCGGCAGCTCGTAGCTCCACGCTGGCGCGAGGCTGCTCACGTTGGCGGCGGTAATGGTCGAGGTGAAGGTGGCGCGGCTGCCGATGGCGTCGTAGTTGGGGAAGGGCCAGTCGGCGGCGCCTGCGAGGGGTGGCGTGGGGGTGGTGCAGGGGGCGGGGCGGCCGGCAGAGGTGGTGGGAGTGGCGGAAGGGGTGGCAGCGGTCGTCCCGGCGGCGGGGGGAGCGGTGGTCGCGGGAGCAGCAGGCGTATCGGAGGGGGAGGAGCCACCGCCACAGGCGGCGAGCAGCAGGACAGCAGCGAGGGCGAGGAGCGCAACGCGGATCGTCATGGGATCGAGAGTCTACCGAAGGGGCATCCCTGCCTGAACGAGCGGCCTGCTGCCTCAGGCGACTTTCGCTACAAGACTTTCGCTACAAATTGATCAAGAAAGGTTGAACGTGAGGCGGCGCTCACCTACGATCGGAGCCATGGAAGCGCATCTGCACGGAACGCGGGAGCGGGTGTTCGAGCACATCCTCGAACACCGTGGCGCGCGCGTCGCAGACCTGACCGAAGCGCTCGGGGTGAAGGCTGCGGCCATCCGTCGCCACCTCGACCACCTGCGCGCCGAGGGGCTGCTCGAGGCGCGTCCGGTGAAGCAGGCCAAGGGACGCCCCTACCTGACGTGGTATCCCACGCAGAAGGCCGCCGGCGAGGCTCCGCCCGCCTACGCAGACCTCTTCGCCCGCATCCTCGGATGGCTGGGCAAGGAACGCATCGATGAGGCGGTCGCGACCGGCGTCGCCGTCTCGCTTGCGGACCGGCACAGCGACGAGGTGGCCAGCTGCTGCGGCAGCAGCGTGGATCGTGCCGGGCATGTGACCGAGATTCTGCGCAGCGAGGGCATCCTGGAGACGTGGCGGGTGGAGCCGGACGGCATTCACCTGCTCAATTCCACCTGCCCCTATCCGCAGGCAGCGGAACTTTCGCGCCTGCCCTGCGAGGCCGACCGCCAGGCGATCGGCCTGTTGCTCGGCCGCGAAGTCGAACAGATCGAACGCATCGTGGATGGCTCGCCCGTGTGCGAGTACCACGTGCCGATGGCTACGGAACAAGACGGCGCCGCCACGAGCAGCGCCACTGAAGGGAACGCATGACCGAAGCACCGCTTCTCGAAATCGACGCCCTGCGCGCCACTGTGGCGGGCAAGGAGATCCTGAAGGGGCTCAACCTGACGGTTCGCCCGGGGGAAGTGCACGCCATCATGGGGCCGAACGGCTCCGGCAAGAGCACCCTCGCGAACACGCTCATGGGCAACCCGCGCTACACCATGACTGGCGGAGGCGTACGCTTCCTGGGCCAGTCGCTCGAGGGCCTGGCGCCGGACGAGCGCGCTCGCCTGGGCCTCTTCCTCGCCTTCCAGTACCCCGTGGCCGTGCCCGGGGTAACGGTCGTGAACTTCCTGCGGCAGGCGGTCAACGCCATGCGTGAGGAAGAGGTGCCGGTGCGCGAGTTCCGCACGGAGCTGTTCGAGAAGATGGAACACCTGAAGGTGGACCGCGACTTCGCCCGCCGCTACCTCAACGATGGCTTCAGCGGTGGCGAGAAGAAGCGCGCCGAGATGCTGCAGCTGGCCATGCTGCAACCACGCATGGCCGTGCTGGACGAAACCGACTCAGGGCTCGATATCGACGCCCTGCGCACCGTCGCGGATGGCGTGAACACGCTCATGCACGACGAGATGGGGCTGCTGCTGATTACGCACTACCAGCGGCTGCTCAACTACATCAAGCCACAGTTCGTACACGTGCTGATCGACGGGCGCATCGTGCGCTCGGGCGGTCCGGAGCTCGCAGAAGAGCTCGAGGAACACGGGTACGACACCATTGCAGCGGCCGCCTCGACGGCCTGAAGGAGCGAGCAATGACCTCCACACCTGACCAGCTGGTCCGCGAAGACGGCTACAAGTGGGGCTTCTACGACGAGGAAGAGGCCCTCTTCAAGGCCAACAAGGGGCTCACCGCCGAGATCGTCAACACCATCTCGGACCTCAAGGACGAGCCGCAGTGGATGCGTGACTTCCGCCTGCGCTCGCTCGCCCTCTTCCACGAGAAGGAGAACCCGCCCTGGGGCACGGACCTGTTGGAGACGATCGACTTCGACGACATCCACTACTTCGTGCGCGCCACCGATCGCGATGAGCGCTCGTGGGACGACGTGCCCGAGTACATCCGCCGCACCTTCGACAAGCTCGGCATCCCCGAGGCAGAGAAGAAGTTCCTCGCCGGCGTGGGCGCGCAGTACGACTCCGAGGTCGTCTACCACAACATCCGCGAGGACCTGGAGAAGCTGGGGGTCGTCTTCCTCGGCATGGACCAGGGGCTGGCGGAGTACGAGGACCTCGTACGCGAGCACTTCGGCACGGTGGTGCCGCCGGGCGACAACAAGTACTCGGCGCTGAACAGCGCAGTGTGGTCGGGCGGCTCCTTCATCTACGTGCCCAAGGGCGTGAAGGTCGATATCCCGCTGCAGGCCTACTTCCGCATCAACACGGAGAACATGGGCCAGTTCGAGCGCACGCTGATCATCGCGGACGAGGGCAGCCAGGTTCATTATGTCGAGGGCTGCACGGCGCCCGTCTACAGCAGCGATTCGCTTCACAGCGCGGTCGTCGAGATCATCGTGAAGAAGGGCGCACGGGTGCGCTACACGACCATCCAGAACTGGTCGAACAACGTCTTCAACCTCGTCACCAAGCGGGCGGCGGCCTACGAGGACGCGGTCATGGAGTGGGTCGATGGCAACCTCGGCTCGAAGCTGACGATGAAGTTCCCGAGCGTGTTCCTGATGGAGCCGGGGGCGCACGGCGAGATTCTCTCGCTCGCCTTCGCAGGCGAGGGGCAGCACCAGGATGCGGGCGGCAAGGTCGTCCACATGGCTCCGGACACCACCTCCACCATCGTCTCCAAGTCGCTCAGCAAGGACGGCGGGCGCACGAGCTACCGCGGCCTGCTGAAGGTGTACGAGGACTGCGACAACGTGCGCTCGAGCGTGCGCTGCGACGCGCTCCTGCTGGACGAGGAGTCGCGCTCGGACACGTATCCGACCATGGAAGTGGACGCGCCGGACGTCTCCATCGAGCACGAGGCGTACGTCTCCAAGCTGAGCGAGGAGCAGCTCTTCTACCTGCAGAGCCGCGGGCTGAGCGAAGACGCCGCTGCGAAGATGATCGTGAACGGATTCGTGGAGCCGATCGTGAAGGAGCTGCCGATGGAGTACGCCGTCGAGCTCAACCGCCTGATCGAACTGCAGATGGAAGGCGCCATCGGCTAGGCGCGACGACCGACAGCGCCAGGCAGGGGGCGCCTGAGGGCGACCACCCGGATCAGGTGCGCCTGAGAGGAATCGGGAACAGAGGATTGGAAAGCGCATGACATCAGCCACGGGGACCGCCGCCGCCACGAGCTCGTTCACGCCCGAGGCGAGCCGCGCCCTCGGCGAGGCGCTGGGCGACGGAAACGCCGCCGCTGCGCTGCGCACGCGTGCACGCGACACGCTCGACCGGGTGGCCATGCCTTCCCCGGCAACCGACCGCCCCTGGAAGTACGTCGACCCCGCCAGCCTTGAGCTGGACGGCTTCGCACTGCCACCGCTCGCTCCTGCGGAAGGCGACGAGCCTGTCGACGCCGGGGCGCTGCTCCTGCGCGATGGTTCGCCCGTCGGACGGGGCGATGTCGCCCCCGGTCTGGCGCTGACGCCCTTCGGTGAAGCCACTGATAGCTCACTCGCACGGCTCGGGGAAGCGGTCGCGGTCGATGCAGACCGGCTGGCAGCGCTGCACTACGCCTTCCTGCAGGGCGGCGTGCTCGTGCAAACAGACGCGAATGCGGAGATCGCTGAACCGGTCCATCTCACGCGTGAGTTCACCGCCACAAGCGCAGGCACGCTGGCGACGCCGCACACACTCATCGTGGCGGGACCGAACAGCCGCCTGACGGTAGTCGAGGAGTACCGCTCAGAGGACGAACCGCTGGCGGTCCTGCCGGCGGTCGAGATTCTGGCGGGAGTGGGCGCGGTGGTGAACTACCACGCCCTGCACCGCTGGGGCGCAGGTACGCGCGTCTTCGGCGAACAGCGAGCCGTCACCGAGCGGGACGCAGAAGTGCACAGCCTCAGCCTCGTGACGGGCGGGAGGCTCGTGAAAAGCCACATCGTCTCGTCGCTGGAGGGGCGTGGCTCGAGCAGCGAGATGTATGGCGTCTCCGCCGGCGCCGGTGCTGAGCACGCCGACTTCTACACCCTCCAGGACCACATCGCGCCCGACACGCGCAGCGACCTGCTCTTCAAGTCGGCGCTGGGGGACCGCTCGCGGGCGGTCTACTACGGCCTCACGCGGGTCGGGCTGGAAGCGTCGCGCGCCGATGCCAACCAGGAGAACCGCAACCTGCTGCTGAGCGGCGCCTCACGCGCCGACAGCGACCCGGTACTCGAGATTCTGACCAACGACGTCACCCGCGTGAGCCACGGCGCCACGGCTGGTCCGGTGGACGAGGAAGAGATGTTCTACATCCAGTCGCGCGGGCTCACACGCGAAGGCGCGCTGGGACTGCTGGTTCGCGGCTTCCTGAGCGAACCGCTCGACCGTGGCGTGAAGCGTGAGGAGCTGCGCGAAGCATTCATCGCGCTGGTGGAGGCGAAGCTGTCGTCGCTGGGAGGCGGGGCGTGAGCATCGACCCGGCGCAGCTGCGGGCGGACTTCCCCATCCTCAGTCGCGAGGTGCAGGGCCGCCCACTGGTGTACCTCGATAACGCCGCCACGACGCAGAAACCGCGCGCCGTGATCGAGGCGCTCACGCAGTACTACGAGACGATGAACGCCAACATCCACCGTGGCATCCACACGCTCGCAGTCGAGGCGACGGATGCCTACGAGGGCGTGCGGGTGAAGGTCGCGCGTCACCTGGGGCTGGACGCGGCGAAGGCTTCAGACGTCGTCTTCACCCGCAACACGACAGAATCGCTCAACCTCATCGCGCACGCCTGGGGCGACGCCAACCTGCGTGAGGGCGACGAGATCGTGCTCTCGCTCATGGAGCACCACTCCAACATCGTGCCGTGGCAGCTGCTGGCGAAGCGCACGGGCGCCCGCCTGCGCTACGCCGGCATCGACGACGACGGCCGCCTCGACCTCGATTCGCTGCGCTCTCTCATCGGTGAGCGCACACGCGTCGTCAGCATCACGCACATGTCGAACGTGCTGGGGACGATCAATCCCGTCGCCGAGATCGCGGAGATGGCGCATGGCGCAGGCCCGCTGTTCGTGGTGGACGGCGCGCAGAGCGCGCCCCACCTGCCGGTAGACGTGGAAGCGCTGGGCTGCGACGTGTTCGCCTGCTCCGCGCACAAGATGCTGGGGCCGACGGGCGTGGGCGTGCTGTGGACGCGCTCGGGCCTGTCGCAGGAGATGGAGCCGTTCCTCGGCGGCGGCGAGATGATCGCGCTCGTGCAGCCGGACGCCTCCACCTGGGCCGAGGGGCCGCACAAGTTCGAGGCGGGCACGCCCAACATCGCCGACGTGATCGCGTTCGGCGCAGCGCTCGACTACCTGCAGAAATTGGGCATGGACGCCGTGCGCGAGCACGAGCAGCGCATCACCGCCTACGCCATCGACGCGCTCGAAGGCATGGGGCACGTCCACGTGCACGGCCCCCACGACGTAGCCATTCGCGGCGGGGCGGTCAGCTTCACGGTTGAAGGCGTGCATCCCCACGACATCAGCACCATCGTGGACGGCTACGGCGTGGCCATTCGCGCGGGCCACCACTGCGCGCAGCTGCTGATGCGCCACCTGCGCGAGCCGGCCACCAATCGCGCGAGTTTCTATGTGTACAACGAAGAACGCGAAGTCGATCTGCTGGTCGAAGCGCTGAACGAAGCGAAGCGGGTGTTTGGTCGTGTTGAGAGCCGAACCGCAGTTTGACGACCTCTACCGCGAAGTGATCCTCGATCACTACCGGCGGCCCCGGAACGAGGGCTCGCTGGAAGCGCCTACCCATCACGCCGAGGGGCTCAACCCCGTCTGTGGCGATGAGATACAGCTCGACCTCGTGATCGAGGGTGACACCATCCACAAGCTGGCCTTCCGCGGGCAGGGCTGCTCGATCAGCCAGTCGAGCGCGTCGATGATGACCGAGCGCATCTGTGGCGAAACGATCGCGGAGGCGGCGCGGGTGATGGGGCTCTTCGAAGCCCAGCTGGTCGAGGCGGCCGAGCCCGATCCCGCCCTGGGCGACCTCGAAGCGCTGCAGGGTGTGGCACAGTTCCCCGTACGGGTGAAGTGCGCCCTGCTCTGCTGGAAGGTGCTGCGCGAAGCCCTGGGCATCGAAGACGACACCACCGACAACGCAACCGAACACGCGACCACGCAAGGAGCATGACCAATGGCCGAAGCTGAGGCGCCAATCCGACCCACCGACGAGGAGCTGCGCGAGCGCATCCGTGAGGTGAAGGACCCCGAGATCGACATGAGCATTGTCGACCTCGGGCTGGTCTACGAAATCGAGTGGGACGAGGGCACGGTGAACGTGAAGATGACGCTCACGAGCCCGGGCTGCCCGCTCGGCCCCATCATCCGCGGGGCGGTCTACGCCAAGGTGAAGGACCTGCCGGGCGTGGAGGACGTGGACGTCGAGATCGTCTGGACGCCTCCCTGGGACCCGCGCACGATGGCGAGCGAAGACGTCAAGATGGCGCTGGGCATCTGGTAGGACGCTTCCCAACCGACCCCCTGCCGCCTGCCACGCCGCCTGCGGAGGCGGCGGTAGACTAGGCCTGCCGATGACGTGCGAGCAGGAGACAGCGACCACCCTGCGGGACGCAGGCTTCCGCGTGACGCCGCAACGCCTGCTGATTGCGTCGGCGTTGCGCCACGCAGGGCGCCACCTCAGCGCGGCTGAGATCGCCGATGAAGTGCGCACCGTCTACCCGGTCGTCGAGCTGAGCACTGTCTACCGCACGCTGGAGATGCTGAAGCGTCTGCATCTCGCCACCGCGACGGACATGGGCGGCGACGATCTCCTCTTCGAGTGGTCGGCAGGGGAGCGGCACCACCACCTCATCTGCTCCGCCTGCCGCAAGACCGAGGTCCTCGACCACGCCTACCTCGAAGGGCTGGCGCAACAGGTGGACGAGGACCTCGGCTTTCAGGCCGACCTGCACCACTTCGCCATCTTCGGCGTCTGCCGGCGCTGTCGGGAGCAGGCCGCGCCATGACCGCGCCGCCAGACCTGCTGAAGGCACTGCAGGCGGTCGTCGGGCGCGAACACGTCCTGCACAAGCCCGAGGACCTGCTCGTCTACGAACTGGACGGCACCATCGACCGCGCCCTGCCGGAAGCAGTCGTCTTCCCTGGGAGCACGGACGAAGTGCGCGATGTCGTGCGCCTCTGCGCGGAGCGGGGCGTGCCCGTCACGCCACGGGGGGCGGGCACGGGGCTGAGCGGCGGCGCGGTGCCGGCACGCCAGGGCGTCGTGCTGGCGACGGCGCGTCTGCGTCGCATCCTCGAGGTGGATGCGGTCGAGCGCACGGCCACGGTGGAGCCGGGCGTGCCCAACATCCGACTCTCGGAGGTGGCGGCGGAGCACGGCCTCTTCTACGCACCCGATCCGAGCAGCCAGAAGGCTTGCACGATCGGCGGGAACGTCGCCGAGAATGCTGGCGGCCCGCACTGCCTCGCGCTGGGCGTGACCACGAACCACGTCATCGGGCTCGAGGTGGTGACCGCGAGCGGGGAGGTGGAGTGGCTGGGGAGCCGCGGTCCCGAGCCCGCGGGCTACGACCTGCGAGGCCTCTTCATCGGCTCGGAGGGCACGCTGGGGATCGCGACGAAGGTGGTGGTGCGGCTGCTGCCCGTCCCCGAGACGGTCGTGACGCTGCTCGCCATCTTCGACGACGTGGAGCGCGCCAGCGAAACCGTCTCGGCGGTGGTGGGCGCGGGGCTCGTGCCGGCGGCGCTGGAGATGATGGATCGCGTCACGCTGCAGGCGGCGGAGGCGGGGCTGCGCTGCGGCTACCCGCCCGACGCCGGCGCGGTACTGCTCATCGAACTCGATGGCATCGAGGAGGTTGTAGCGACGCAGATCGCGCAGGCGCGAGCGGCCTGCAACGAACACGGCGCAACGGAGATCCGTCTGGCGACGGAGCCGGTCGAGCGCGAGCTGCTGTGGAAGGGACGCAAGGGGGCGATCGGCTCGCTCGGGCGCATCGCGCCCAACTACTACCTGCTCGATGGCGTCGTACCCCGCTCCCGACTCGTGGAGACGATGCGGGAGGTGTCGCGCATCAGCGAGGGGTACGGCCTGCCTGTAGCGAACGTCTTCCACGCGGGCGACGGGAATCTTCACCCCTGCCTCCTCTTCGACGAGCGCGAGGAAGGCACGACCGCACGCGTGCTGGAAGCGGGCGCGGCCATCATGCGCGTCTGCATAGACGCCGGGGGCGCCCTCACGGGCGAGCACGGCGTGGGCTATGAGAAGCGTGGCTTCATGTCCTGGCTCTACAGCGACGCCGACCTCGAGAACATGACGCGGGTGCGGGGCGTCTTCGGCAACGGGGGCGACTTCAACCCGTGCAAGATGCTGCCCGAAGGCACGGGCTGCGGCGAAATGGCGCACCACCAGGGCGCGCTCGCGGCGGCGGGCCCGGACGCCTATGTCTGAGCTGGCGGCGACAGCACGAGCGCCGCTCCCAGCGTTCGTAGCAGGGCAGACGCCTGAGACGATGCTCGCTCCTGCGAGCCTCACGGAGCTGCGCGAAATCGTGGCGGATCGGGAAGGCCGCACCCTCGTACCCGTCGGCGGCGGCACGCAGATGGCGCTGGGCAACGCGCCACGGGGACGCTTCGCGCTGGTCGACCTGAACGCGGCACTGGCGGGCGAAATCGAGCACGAGCCCGCCGACCTGACGGTCGTCGCGCCCGCGGGCGTGACGCTGGGCGAGATCGATGCGCAGCTGGCGGCATCGGGACAGCGACTCCCGCTCGACCCGCCTCACGCTGAGCGCACAACGATCGGGGGCGTGCTGGCGGTGGGCATCGGGGGGCCGCTTCGGACCCGTCACGGCCTGCCACGCGACTTCGCCCTGGGGATGACCGTGCTGCGCGCGGATGGCGAACTGGTGAAGGCGGGCGGGCGTGTCGTGAAGAACGTGACCGGCTACGACCTGATGCGTCTCTGGTGCGGATCGCTGGGGACGATCGGCATTGTGACGTCGGTGGCGCTGCGTGTGGTCCCGCGTGTGGAGACGCTCGACCTGCGCTTCGAGGTAGCGTCGCTGGCGGAAGGACAGGAGCTGGCGGAGCAGTTTCTGCGCGCCGACCTTCGCCCCGAATGCTTCGAGCTCATCGGGCAGGAGAGCGGCTGGACGGGGCTGGTGCGACTCCTCACAAGGGCTGTGCCCAAAGCCGAACAGATCGCAACCACCGACCTCACCCCGTGCGACGGCGATCACTACCGCAGCGCTCGCGACCTCGGCTTCTGGGAGCGCGACGCGCTCACCCTGCGCGTCTCGTGCGCGACGCGCGCGATCGCGGCGACGGTGGCGTCTCTTGAGAGTGAGGCGCTGGCGCCGTCGCGCCTGCTGGTGCGTCCGCTGGCGCGCGAGATTCGCGCCACCTGGGAGGAAGGGGAGGGCAGCCTGCCCGATGCAGATAGCCTCACGGCGGTCGTGGGGCGGCTGCGGACAGAACTGACGGAGAGCGGCGGGACGCTCACGGGTGAGCGCATCCCGACCGCGCTGCGTGGCCGGCTCGACACCTGGGGACGGGTCGAGCCTGTGTCACGCATGGCCGCGGTGAAGCACGCCTTCGACCCTGACGGACGCCTGAACGCGGGTCGCTTTGTGGGCGGGCTCTAGATGAGCGAGGCGCGTGGAACCCTGGGCTGGCCGCTCGTGGAGGATGCGCCCGACACGGCTGACTTGGCGAAGTGCGTCCACTGCGGGCTGTGCGTGAACGCGTGTCCCACCTATGTGATTACGGGTCTGGAGGTGGAGTCGCCGCGGGGGCGCATTCACCTGGCGCGCGCGGTGGCGGAGGAGCGCATCCCCCTGACGGAGGCGGTTCAGGGGCACTGGGAGCTCTGCCTCCAGTGCCGCGCCTGCGAGGCGGTCTGCCCGAGCGGGGTGCCGTACGGACGCATCATGGAGCGGGCACGCGCGCAGCTCGACTTCGCCCCGCCGTCGCAGGGCTGGCAGCGTCGCCTGCGACGCTTCGGCCTGCGCCGGGTGATCGCGAGGCCACGCGTGCTGGCGGCGATGCTCACGCCCGTGCGCTGGTTCGCCCGCTCACCCTTGCGACGGCTCGCGCAGGCTTCGGGCGTGCTGCGTCTACCCGGAATGGGGCCGCTGGGACGGCTCGAAGCACAGCTGGGGCATCCGGGCCGGCCCTTCCGCGCGACGGACGCCCCTGAAGCGGGCTCGGTGGCGCTCTTCACCGGCTGCGTGATGGGCGAACTGTTCGGCGACGTGCATCGCGCCAGCGTGCGCGTGCTGGAAGCGAGCGGCGAGCGGGTCGCGACACCCCGTGCGCAGCGCTGCTGCGGCGCGCTGAGCGCGCACGACGGCGACCTCGAACAGGCGCGCCGCCTCGCACGCACCAACATCGCCGCTTTCGAGGAGTCGGACGCCGCGACGATCGTGGTGAACTCGGCGGGCTGCGGCGCCGCCATGAAGGAGTACGGCGAGCTGCTGGCGGAAGACGCCGACTTCGCCGCGCGCGCGCAGGCCTTCTCCGAGCGCGTCGTCGACTTCAGCGAGCACCTCGCGGATCGCGACCTGCCCGCCGGGAGGCTCGCGGGGCGGGTCGCGTACCAGGACGCCTGCCACCTCACGCATGCGCAAGGCATAAGCAGCGAGCCACGCGCGCTGCTGGGCGCACTGGAGGCCTGCGAACTGGTCGAGACGGAGGGGGCGGACCTGTGCTGCGGCGCGGCGGGCATCTACAGCATCATCCAGCCGGGGATGTCGGGGGAGCTGCGCGCGCGCAAGGCGGCGCAGTTCGAACAGCATCGCCCCGACTACATCGTGACCGCCAATCCAGGCTGCCAGATGCAGTACGAGGCGGCCGTGCGCGAGGCGGGCATCGACGCACGCGTCCTGCACATCGCGGAGGCGCTGGACGAGGCGCAGCGCACCCGTCGCACTGCGCCATAGCCCCACCCCCACCGCTGACCTAGAGTGTGCGGACGCCCGAGCGTTTTGCGCTCGGGCCTGAAGGCGTTGGGGCGATGAGCGGTCAGCTGGCGGGAATCCGACGCGTGGTCGAGGCGCACCTCGGGGAGGTCGCGCGCATCCGCGAGCGGGTCGCGCTGGGCGTGCCCGAGCAAGCCAAAGCGGTGACCATCGCCGCGATCGCCGCGGTGCGCGACGCCCCCGTCCTGGTCGTCGTGGCGACGCCCGGACGGGCGTCACTGCTGGCGGAAGAGCTGGCGCTCTACGCCAGCGACCTGCCAGTCGCGCGGCTGCCCGCGAGCGAACGCCTCCCCTACGAGCTCACCGACGACGATCCCGCGGCCATCGCGGAACGCGACATCGCACTGCGCCTGCTGCGCCGCGACGATCGGGCCATGGTGGTGGCGTCGTGGGCGGCGCTGGCCGAGTTTCGCCCCGGGCCGGAGCGCGAGGAGCTGAGCATCGAGGTACGCAAGGGCGCGACACTCCCGCCTGAGACGCTTCAGCGTCGCCTTGAAGCAGGCGGCTACCGCCTCGATCCGATCGCCGATGCGCCAGGCGTGGCGACGCGTCGTGGCGGGCTGCTCGACGTCTTTCCCGCAGGCGCCACGGAACCGCTCCGCATCGAGTTCTTCAGCGACGAGATCGAGAGCATCCGTCGCATCGATGTGGGGACGCAGCGGAGCATCGCGCACGTCGAGGCGGCGACGCTGCCGCCGCTCGCGAGCCACACGCCCGCCGCCCAGGATCGCGCCCGCGATCTGCGTGACGCGATCACGGTTGCGGGGGAAGGGGCGGAGGCGCTCGCGCAGGAGCTTGAGCTGCTCGCGGGCGGCGAGCGCAGCCGCTTCCCCGGCTATTTCGAGCCGCTCCTGCACCGCTCGACAGCGTTCGACTTCCTCACCGAGGCGACGTTGCTGGTAGTGGATGAGGGGGAGGACGGGGCGGAGGCGCTCGATCAGCACATCCGTCGTCAGGAGGAGGCGCGGGGCGTGCTGGAGCAGCGCGGCGAGATTCCCGCAGGGCTGCCTGCGCTCGGGCTGGACGGGGCAGAGGTGCGACGCCTGCTGGGAGCGCGTGCCGCACGCATCGAGCTGCAGCGCTTCGGCACGCAGGAGCAGGGCACGACGCGCCTGCCGTTCGCCACCGCGCCTGTATTCGGGGGGCGCATCCGGGACGTCGTACGGCAGGCGGGAGCCTGGGCGGATGAGGGGCGCGCGGTGGTGATCGCGTCGCAGCAGGCGCTGCGCCTGGCCGACCTGCTCGAAGAGGACGGCCTCACGCCACAGATCGCGCCCACGCTCGAGGCAGCGCCGCAGAGCGGCGCCATCGCCATCGTGGCGGCAAGCGCGAGCGGCGGCTTCCTGCTGGGCGAGTCGTTCGCCCTGATCAGCGACGAAGAGGTGTTCGGGCTGCGCCGCCAGCGGCGTCCGCAGCGACGCCGTCGGGGCGTCACGCAGAGCATTCTCACCACGCTGCAGCGTGGTGACGCGGTCGTGCACCTCAACCACGGCATCGGGCGCTTCGCGGGGCTCACACGACGCACCACCGACGGGGTCGAGCGGGAGTACCTCGAACTCGAATACGCCGAGGGCGACCGCCTCTTCGTTCCCACCGACCAGCTCGATTCGATCAGCGCGTATGTGGGGCCCAGCGACCGCCCGCCGGCGCTCACGCGGCTGGGGTCGCAGGAGTGGGCGCACACGAAGCGTCGCGTGCAGCGTGCCGTCGCCGAGATCGCGCAGGACCTGCTCGACCTCTACGCCAAGCGCGCCGTCGCACGGGGCGACACCTCACCCGCGGACGGCCCCTGGCAGATCGAGATGGAAGGGGCGTTCCCCTTCACCGAGACGCCCGACCAGCTCCAGGCCATCACCGAGGTGAAGGCGGACATGGAATCGCCGCGGCCGATGGATCGCCTCATCGCGGGCGATGTCGGCTACGGCAAGACGGAGGTCGCGGTGCGGGCGGCCTTCAAGGCCGTGATGGCGGGGCGGCAGGTGGCGGTGCTCGTGCCCACGACGGTGCTGGCGGAGCAGCACGGTCACACCTTCCGCGAGCGCATGGGCGGCTTTCCGGTCGAGACCGCCGTGCTCTCGCGCTTCCGCAACCCCGGCGAGCAGCGCGAGATCGTGGAGGGCATCGCTTCAGGACAGGTCGACATCGCCATCGGGACGCATCGCCTGCTGCAGCGGGACGTCTCCTTCAAGGACCTCGGGCTGGTGGTGATCGACGAGGAGCAGCGCTTCGGCGTCGCGCAGAAGGAGCGCTTCCGCCAGATACGGGCGGAAGTCGACACGCTCACGATGTCGGCGACGCCCATCCCGCGCACGCTGCAGATGTCGCTGGCGGGCATCCGCGACACCTCCACGGTGGCGACACCGCCCGAGGAGCGGCTGCCCATCCGCACCTACGTCACCGGCTGGGACGACGAGATCGTGCGTGAGGCGATCGTGCGGGAGATGGAGCGGGGCGGGCAGGTCTACGTGGTGCACAACCGCGTGCACAACATCGAGGGCATCGCCGCGCACCTGCGCGAACTCGCGCCCGAGGCCGCAATCGCCATCGGGCACGGGCAGATGCCGGAGGAGCACCTGGAGCGGGTGATGGTGGAGTTCGCCGCGGGCGACTATGACGTGCTGCTCTGCACGACCATCATCGAGAGCGGGCTGGACCTGCCCAACGTGAATACGATCATCATCAACAACGCGAACCAGTTCGGGCTGGCGCAGCTCTACCAGCTGCGGGGCCGGGTGGGGCGATCGGCGAACCGCGCCTTCGCCTACTTCCTCTACGACCGCAACCGCGCTATCTCGGAGACGGCGCAGAAGCGGCTGGCGGCCATCTTCGAGGCGACCACCCTGGGAGCGGGCTTTCAGATCGCGCTGCGCGACCTCGAGATTCGCGGGGCGGGCAACCTGCTCGGGGCCGAGCAGAGCGGCCACATCGCGGCGGTCGGCTTCGACCTCTTCTCCAAGCTCGTGGGGGAAGCGGTGGAGGCGCTGCGGGCGGGCATGGCAGGCGACACAGCTGCGAGCGCGCGCAGCCTGCCGCCTGCACCCCGCATCGACCTGCCCGTGAGCGCTTCCATCCCTGAGCGTTATGTCGATGACATGGAGACGCGTCTCGCCCTCTACGAGCGCATCGCGCGTCTCGAAGCGCCACAGGAGGTGGCGGAGATGGAGGCGGAGCTGCGTGACCGCTTCGGCGAGCCGCCGCCGCTCGTGCAGAACCTGTTGGGCGTGACGCTGCTGAAGGCGATGGGCCGGCGGGCGAACGTGGAGCGCATCTCCACCAGCCCTGAAAGCTTCCATCTGCACCTGCGTGGTGGCACGACTGCCGAGCATCGCCGGTCGGTGGCGGCGCTGGGCATCGCGGGGGCGCGGGTGGGACCGGAACAGGTTCGTATCCCGCGCGAGCAGGCGGGCACGGAGTGGATGCCGCTGCTGGTACGCGTGCTGCGCGCCCTCCCTTCGGTAGCCTGACTGGACCGCTTGGGGTCGGGGGCCATACTGAACCCATGGACGGCGCCAACCTCTTCACCATGCTCTCCGCCTACCGTCCCGGCGCCAGCGCCTCGCCCTTCGAGGACTACTGCACGAACGGGCTCGCCTACCTGCTGGCGAGCGGCAACGCGCGCCTCGGCGCGCTCTTCGCCCAGGCAGCGGGCGCGACTGGCGACGTGACCGATGTGACGGTCCAGCCCGAAGCGGGCGGCGAGCATCTCGCCGACCTGTCGATCTCGTTCGCGAGTGGGCCGACCGCGCTCGTCGAGATTGAGGTGGCGCCCGCAGATGACGCTGCAGCGTCGCCGCCGCCAGACGGACACGTGCGCCTGCAGGTGGGCTTCACGACGGGCCAGCCTGCGGCGATCGACTGGCTCGCCATCGCCGACGCGCTCGCCGACGACCCTGACGGGCTCACACGCGAGTTCAGCGAATTCGTGCGCCGCGACCTGATCGGCCTCGAAGCGGTAGACCTCGATGACGCCCTTCACACCAACCGTCTCTACGCGCTGGGCGGGGCGGCCCTGCGGGAGCGTTTCGGGGAGCAGGTTCGCTACGAAAACAGCTCATCGCCGCCCGTGAAGGGTCGCTACCGCTACCTCGGCACCACCTTCGCCCCGGACGGGGGCGAGCTGCGCTACTGGGTCGGCCTGGTGAACGAATCGCTCCCCCTGAGCGAGCACTACCACCTGATGCTGGCGAGCAAGACGTCGCCGCTGCGCGAACCCGCCGGCCAACCGCGCGCGACCGGCAACTGGGCCTGGGACTACTGGAGCGGGATGGGTCGAGTGGTGCGTCCGGTGGGGTTATCGGAGTATGGGTCGCTGCTGGGGCGCATGGACAGCTAATAGGGGACAGATAGGAGAGCGTTATGTCAGATAGTCCAAGGCTCGATACCTACATCCGGGAAGCGCAGTACTTCGTCGAAACTGACCAGTTGGACCCACGGGAGGTGAACTACAAGAGGGAGATCGCGAAACAGATGAGGCGTGCGCGCAATCTGGTGTTCGCTGACGACCGTGAGTGGCCTTCAGCGGTCGAAAAGGGGCTAAACAGCAACCTGAGCAACCTCATGAGCCGGGCTGTGCTGATCAGCTGGTTTAAGGCTGAACCCACCACAGCACGAGCGGCCCTGATGGAGTTATGGACTGACGGCAGGGTCCCTGTTGGTGAGCGCATTCGGCAGTTCCTTACCCAGGTTCCTACCAATCCCAAGAGATTCACGGGAACGGGCACGAGGCTACGGGAAGTCGCCGCGCTACTGATCGCTCTTGGGGGGGGAAGCCTACCCGCCATTCAAGATCACGGAATTTAGGAGCGCCTTCGCAAAGACAGGCTTCCCTGAGCCCTCGAAGGATACTGATCCAGGAGATTTCTACGAACACGCACTAGGATTCCTCGACGAGTTCATCTCCCGGAGCAGAGAACTGGGCTTTGCACGGCCTGCAGACCGGCTCGAGGCTCAATCCCTCATGTGGATGATGGAGACCTATCTGCGTCCGGACGACGGTCCGCAACTGTGGCAGGTTCGAGCAGGCGCGGACGATCAGTACGAAGACCGGTTTCTTGAGTCGGACCAGGTCGACATCGACTTCAAATGGGATTATGTCTTGGATGGTGTCGAGTCTCTGGAGGAACTGCGAACACGCTACCGCCTTGAAATTCCTGACTACAACGGGCACAGCGCCAACTAGGTCTGGCAGTTTGTCCGGGAGATCTCCGTAGGGGACCTGGTGTTGGTACCCGTTCAGACGTCCGAGGGACAGGAAGTTCACATCGGAGAGGTGACCCGCCCGTACGAGTCCTCCGCTGAACAGGGATACCTCTCCCACAGTGTGGACTGGCTTCGGCTGGATGCGCCCTGGGACCTGCAGCGGAGCAATCCGTTCATCCTGCCGACCATCAGAAAGATCGAAGACGACGCGGCTTGGGAGCAGGTGCGAGAGCTGATCGGCGAAAGCGTCCCCGAACCTGTCACCGTCACTCCGCCACCGCCACCACCCGACCCACTCGTCGAGCTGGCGCGCAAGCTCATGCTCGACCTGAAGTTCCTGCGGGAGAGGGAAGTGCTGCTGGAGGAGAAGCAGCAGGTGATCTTCCAGAGGCCGCCGGGGACGGGGAAGACGTTCGTGGCGCGGCAGCTGGCGGAGTGCCTGGCAGGCACGTCGGAGCGGGTGCGGCTGGTGCAGTTCCACCCGTCCTATGCGTATGAGGACTTCGTGCAGGGGCTGCGGCCGACACTCACGGCGGGCGGATAGGCGGGCTTTACGCTTCGGAATGGCCCGCTCATAGAGATGGCGGAGCAGGCACGGGCGCGTCCCGACCAGAAGCACTTCCTCGTCATCGACGAGATCAACCGGGGGAATCTGGCGAAGGTGTTTGGGGAGCTGTACTTCCTGCTGGAGTACCGCGACCAGCCGATGCGGCTCCAGTATTCGGACGAAGCATTCTCGCTGCCCGACAACCTGTACCTCATCGGCACGATGAACACAGCGGACCGCTCGATCGCGCTGGTCGACCTGGCGCTGCGGCGTCGCTTCTCCTTCGTCGAGTTCCACCCCGACAAGAACCCGGTCAAGGGCCTATTGCGGAAGTGGCTCGAGGCCAACGCGCCCGAGTTCACCTGGATCGCGGACGTGGTGGATGCGGCCAACGGGAAGCTCGACGACCGTGAGGCCGCCATCGGGCCGAGTTACTTTATGAAGAAGGACAGGCTGGACGAGGAGCGGGTGAAACGCATCTGGGAGCACGACGTGCTGCCGTACGTCGAGGAGCAGCTGTACGGCCAGCGTGGGCGCCTGGACGAGTTCGCGCTCGACCGCCTCCGCAAGGAAGCGTCGGGCGACGACTCGAACGACGAGACCGCTCCTGAAGCGGACGAACCGTCCCCCGAGACTGCCGATGCAGACGCTTGACCTGCAGGAGCGCCGGCAGAGCGAGCCCGTCAGGCTCGCCGTTGGGGAGCGCGACGCGCTCAAGCATGCGCTGCCGTCGCTGACGATTGAGGCGGTCCCGGGCACCTCGGAGCAGTACCGTCTGACACCCGGCTCGACGGTCGGGGCGCTGGTGGCAGGAGGCCTGTCGGTCTCGATTCGCCCCAAGATCGAGGTCTCGCGCGTGCTCTATCTGGCGTCGCATGCGATGAGCGCTTTCAAGGCGCGGGAGGACGACCCCTTCGAGTTCGAGCCGGCGGAGAGCCTGCTGGCGCCGCTCGCGCCGGCGTTCGTCCGGGCGGCGGAGCGGGCGTTTGCGCGCGGCCTGCTACACGGCTACCGCACGGAGGAGGACGCGCTGTACACCGTGCGCGGTCGCATCGACTTCGCGGAGCAGATTCGGCGGCGGCCCGGCAGGGCCCTTCCCATCGAGGTGCGCTGCGACGAGTTCACCGACGACATCGAGGCGAACCGCCTCATCAAGGCGGCGGCGATGCTGCTCGGCAGGCTGCCGATCGACAACGTCACGGTGCGCGAGGGGCTGCGTCACATCGATGCCACGCTGGCAAACGTGTCGCTGGCGCGCTACCGCCGCCACGACATCCCGACGATCGCGTTCGACCGCCTGAACGGGCACTACCGCGAGGTAGTGGAGCTGTCGCGGCTCATCCTGCGTCACGCGAGTCTGGAAGCGGAGCGTGGGGGCGTGCGTGCTTCGGGCTTCCTGATCGACATGAACGTCGTCTTCCAGGAGTTCGTCACGCGTGCGCTGCGGGAGGAGTTGGGTCTGAGCGAGCACGCCTTTCCCTCAGACCGCGGCCTTCAGCGGCGGATGCCGAGCCTCGATACGAACGGAACAGTCACGCTCAAGCCCGACCTCTCGTGGTGGGAGAGCGGCAGGTGCGTCTTCGTCGGGGATGCGAAGTACAAGCGGGTGCGCGACGGCAGCGTCCCGAACGCCGACCCCTACCAGGCGCTCGCCTACGCGACGGCGCTGGACCTGCCGGGCGCCTTGCTCGCCTCCGCGTAGGGCGAGGCTGAAGCGGCGACGCACGAGGTGCGCCACGCCGGCAAGCGGCTCACCGTCGCGTCGGTGAGCCTGCAGGGAGACATCGCCGACGTGCGCGCGTCCATCGGCGCGCTTGCGGGCCAGGTGCGCGGTCTTCGCGACGCGATGCATCAGCAGCGCAGGGGGCGCGCCACCAGCGTGGTCGCCGCGGCCTGAAGGCCTAGGCCTTCGCCGGCTCCAGCTCGGCGAGCTCGGCCATGAGCTCCATCTCTTCGGTCTTCGTGGCGTTGACGGTGATGCCGGTGATGGGGTCGTCGGCCCAGAGGCGGTAGCGCTCACGGATGCGCTCGACCGGCCCGATGAGGGCGGTTTCGTCGAGGAACTCGTCGGGGACGGCGGCGATGGCCTCTTCCTTGCGTCCCGCGAGGAAGAGCTCCTGGATGCGCCTGGCGGCGTCGCCGTAGCCGCGACGGACCATGTTGTCGTTGTGGAAGTTCTTCGTGCGGTGGCCCATCCCGCCGACATAGAGGGCGGTGCCGGGCTTCATGGCGTCGAGCGCGCCCTGCACGTCGTCGGTGATGCGGACGGTGGCGCCGACCTGGATCTCGAGGTCGTCCATGCTCTTTCCACCGCCTGCACGACGGAAGCCTTCATCAAGCCAGGGGCGGAAGCGCTCGAGCTTCTCACCGGGGACGTAGCCGAGAGGCAGCCAGCCGTCAGCGATCTCGGCGGTGAGTTTGACGTTGGCCTCGGTGCCGGTGCCGAGCCAGATGGGGATGCCCGCGTTCATGTGCAGGATGGAGCGCAGGGGCTTGCCCAGCCCGGAGGAGCCTTCGCCCGCGTAGGGGAGGGAGATTTCGCGTCCCTCGTGCATGACCGGCCGCTCGCGCGCGAAGATCTTGCGAATGATCTCGACGTAGTCGCGGATGCGCCAGTAGGGCTTGCCCCAGGGCTCGCCGTACCAGCCCTCGACGATCTGGGGGCCGGAGACGCCCAGACCCATGATGAAGCGATCGCCGCCGGCCATGGCGTCGACGGTGGCGGCGGACATGGCGGCGTTGGCGGGCGTGCGCGCGGCCAGCTGCATGATGCCCGTGCCCAGACGGATGCGGCTCGTGACGGCGGCGAGGTAGGCGAGCGGCGTGACCGCGTCCGAGCCGTAGGCTTCGGCGGTCCAGACGGAGTCGTAGCCGAGGCGCTCCGCCAGCTGCACTTTCTCGACGGGCAGATTCATGGTGGCGCCCGAGTAGCCGATGCTGATGCCGAGCTTCATGGGTCATCTCCTCGCGGCGCGGTCGCGTTCCGCAGGGCGATTCTACGTCTACGGCCAAGGGGCGCGGGGCCAGACGGTAGACCGCCTGCGCGGCAATGGGCGAAACTGCCCCGCGCAGAGGGGGCACGGATGACGACGAGCGAAGCGATCACGCGGGACGTACTGTTCCGCACGCTGACCGAGCAGTGGCAGATCACCGAGGACGCGATTGCCGCCCTTGGCGCCCACTTCGAGACGCCTGCCTCGGGAGCGTGGACGGTGGGCGACCTCTTCCGGCACCTCACGAGCATCAGTCACGACGAGGCGGCGGCCATCCGCGCGATGCTCGCCAGCGGCGAGTACGTCACGACGAGCGAAGCGGAGAATCAGGCGGGCGTGGATCGGTTCCGTTCGCTCGACCACAAGATGCTGCGCATCGAGCTGAACACCGCGCACGGGGTGGTGTGGATGTATGTGCAGCGCTTCAGCAACGACGAGCTCGCACAGCCGTACCGCCTCGGCGACAACGAGTTCTCGCTGGGGCAGGTGCTGAGCTTTGTCGCGTGGCACGAACGCCAGCACGTCTCGGAGGCGTGCGCGGCAGCAGGCGTGCCGGAATCGGCCATCGTGCCGGTGGAGACGGCTCACCGCTGGGCCTGACGGCTGCGCCAACCAGAGGAGGTTCAGGATGGCAGATGGTGATGGTGATCAGAACGGGATGACGCGAGAGGCGCTCTTCCAGGAAGTCCTGGCGTGCTGGCAGCACACCGAGGACGCGATCGCGGCGTTCGAAGGGCACTTCGAGACGGCGGCGCACGACGGCTGGACGATCGGCGATCTGTTTCGCCACCTGACTGCCGCGAGCCACATCATGTCGGGGCGCATCCGCGCGCTGCTGGCGACGGGCGAACTGCCGTTCCCGGGTGACTCGGGGAATGCGGAGGGCGTGGAGAAGTTCCGTGCGCTCGACGCGAAGATGCTGCGTATCGAGCTGAACACCGCGCACGGCGTGGTGTGGATGTACCTCCAGCGCTTCAGCGATGAGGACCTGGCGCAGCGCTTCACCGTCTTCGACGAGTCGTACACGCTGGGCGAAATCATCCTCCAGCGCGTGCTGCATGAGGCAGGGCACGTGGCGGAGGCGCTGGAGCTGGCGGGGCTGCCCGAATCGGCGATCGTGCCGGTCGAGACGGCGCACCGCTGGGCCTGAGCGCGCGACCAGCTTCGCGACGACAGCAGCAGACGTCTGGACCGCCTGCGCATGATCGGCCACAATGCGGGCGCACTCCCGGGAGGTAGCTGATGGCAGACAGTGACGTGATGACGCGCGAGGCGCTGTTTCAGAAGATTTGCGAGCAATGGCAGCGGACCGAAGACGCCATTGGGGCGGTCGGGGAGCACTTCGACAAGCCCTGTTACGACGGGTGGACGGTCGGCGATGTGTTCCGCCACATCACCTTCTCGAACCACAACCACTCCTCACAGATTCGCGCCCTGCTGGCCACGGGGGAGTTCCCCTTCTCCATGGACCAGAACGATGAGGGCAACGCCCGCTTCGCCGCGCTCGATTACAAGATGCTGCGCATCGAGCTGAACACGGCGCACGGCGTCGTCTGGATGTACATCCAGCGCTTCAGCAATGAGGACCTCGCGCAGACGTTCAGCGTCACGGGGAACGAGGCGACGCTGGGCCAGATTCTGGGGATGCTGGCGCAGCACGAGGCCGGCCACGTAGCCGAGGCGCTGGCGGCAGCCGGCCTCTCCGATGCGGATGTCGTTCCGCTGGAGACCGCGCACCGCTGGGCCTGACGCCCCGCTTCTCCCACTCGCCACCAGGCGCGGGACACGAGACAAACGGAGACGCCCCAGAGGGCGTCTCCGTCGTGCGTTCGTGCGGTGCTGCCTCCAGCGAGGCAGCGTGGGACTGACCGACCTCCTACTGACGTGGCAAGATGCGGGCAGCCCGCGGCGGCGGGGCGGAGGCTCGCATGAAGTTCGGACTCTCGGTGGGATTTGTGGTGACCAAGCCGTGGGATGCGATGAGCGAGTCTCGCGTCTTCCACGAGGCGGTCGAAGTCGTCGAGCTGGCAGATGAGCTGGGCTTCGACAGCGCCTGGTCGGTCGAGCACCACTTCCTCGAGGAGTACTCGCACATGTCCGCGCCGGACATGTTCTTCGCCTACTGCGCGGCGCGCACAAAGCGCATCCGCTTCGGGCACGGCATCTACCTGATGCTGCCGAATATCAACCACCCCGCGCGCGTGGCGGAGCGCATCGCCACGCTCGACATCCTCAGCAAGGGGCGCGTCGAACTGGGGACGGGGCGAAGCGCGACGTGGACGGAGCTGGGCGGCTTCCTCGTGGAGCCGGACGACACGAAGGAGATGTGGGAAGAATCGACACGGGCGGTGGTGGAGATGTGGACGAAGGACGAGTTCGCCATCAACGGGCGGCATTTCTCCATGCCGCCACGCAATGTGCTGCCGAAACCGGTGCAGCAGCCGCACCCGCCCCTCTGGGTGGCCGTGCAGAGCCCCGAGACCGCTGTGCTCGCGGGCGAGAAGGGGATCGGCATGCTGGGCGTGACGCTGGGCGGCATCCCCAAGTACGCCGACCTCATCGCCGACTACCGTCGCGCCAGCCGTGAGGCGGAGCCCATCGGCGTGACCGCGAACAACCAGGTGCGCGCGCAGGGGCAGCTGTTCTGTCACCCCGATTCGGAGTTCGCGAAGCAGATGGTGGGCAAGGCGCACGAACAGCTGGCGGGGCCGCTGAGCTCCTACCTGATGACGATGGGCTCGACCTACCCGAGCCCCGCCTACCACGCCCACTCGCTCGGTTCGGGCGCCGCTTTCCGCCCGCCGCTGGGCGCAGACCAGGTGGGGAAGCTCGTGGGCAACCCGGATGAGGTCGCGCGGGCGGTGGAGGATTGGCAGGAGCTGGGCGTGGACGCGCTCAACGTCGGCGTGGGCGGGCGCTGGTCGACGCATGAGCAGAACCTCGAGTCGATGCGCCTCTTCGCGAAAGAGGTGATGCCCGCCTTCACCGAGGAGCCCGCCGCCAGCGGGGCGACGCCGTGACGTCGGCGACCTCGGCAACGGCGTCAGCAGCCAGCTACCGCACCGTCTCGCCTGAAGAGGCAGCGGCGGCGGTACGCGACGGGGACGTGCTCTACTGCTCGCTTACCTCGCTCGACTACATGCTCGACGCCATCGCCGCGCGGCGCGACCTGAAGGAAGTGCGCGTGCGGCTGACGACGCCGGGCCAGGATCCCGGGTGGCTCGCGCCCGAAGCGGGCGATGAGCGCTTCACGGTCGACTTCCAGATCTTCATCGGCGACTTTGCGCGTCACGCGACCGATTCGGGCGTGGCCTCCTACATCCCCAACCTCTTCTCAACCGAGATGAAGCAGATCGAGCGGCCCGACGACTGCCGCTTCCCCGATGTCTTTCTCACGCGGGTGAGCCGCCCCAACGAGAAGGGCTACGTGAATTTCGGGCCGATGATGTTCAACAAGCGAGGCTACGTGCAGAACTGCCGCACCGTGATCGCGGAGATCGACGACACCTTCCCTGTCTTCCACGGCGACTGCACGGTGCACGTCTCCGAGATCGACTACCTCGTGGAGGGCGACTTCGGGCCGGGCAGCGAGGAGATCCGGGCGAACGTGGAGGGAGTCGAGGACGCGGAGCGTCGTGCAGGGCTGCTGGACCTGATGGACTCGGTGCCCGACCGCTGGCTGCGAGGGCTGCTGCGGCGCAGCTTCTGGCACTTCCACAAGCTCGACCCGGCGATGGTGGCGCCGCTGCTGGGCAAGGGCCCGCCGCCCGACGCCGAATCGCTGGCGATCGCGGCCAACGTGGCGGAGGTCGTGAGCGACGGGGCGAACCTGCAGATCGGCGTGGGTGAACCGAGCAGTTCACTCGTGCGCGGCGGCGCCTTCGACGAGAAGCGCGACCTGGGCCTTCACTCCGAGATGATCATTCCCGGCTGGACGCGACTCATCCGCGAGGGGCAGCTGACCGACCAGGGGAAGCTGTTCCGTCCGGGCGTGGCGGTGGCGGCGGGCTGGGCCGGCTGCACGCCCCAGGACCTCGAGTTCATCGCGGAAAACCCGCGCTGCGAGCTGCATCCCTCCGACCTCGTGCTCGACCCCAAGGTGATGGCCGCGAACGACCGCGTGCACGCCATCAACAGCGCCATCAACGTCGACTTGCAGGGCCAGATCAACGCGGAGACGGTGCATGGCGCACGCATGATCAACGGCACTGGCGGGCAGCCCGACAGCCACTACGCAGCCATGTACTCGAAGGGCGGACGCGCCATCACGGTGATGAAATCGACGGCGTTGGGCGGCGCGGCCTCGCGCGTGGTGGCGACGCACGAGCCCGGCACGGTCGTGACCATCCCACGATCGCTGGCGGACACGATCGTGACGGAGTACGGCGTGGCGCAGCTCTTCGGCAAGAGCACACGCGAGCGGGCGGCGGAGCTGATCGCGATCGCGCATCCGGACTTTCGCGGGGAGCTGCGGCGTGAAGCCGAGCAGCTCTTCTGGGTGCGTCCGTGAGCGCAGGCGCCCGCGTCGTCACCGACTACAGCAGCGGCATCGAAGCGGGCGCGCTGCCCAACGTGACCGTCATCGCGCCAGACGCGGCCAAGCAGCGCTTCGGCGATCCGGCGGCGCGCACGTCGTATACCGCTGCCTTCCGCGACGCGCTCGCGGCAGGACCGGATCCGGTCCTCTGCCTGGTGGGGCCGTACGGCTACTCTCCTGCGTTCACGGCTGCGTCGGGCGGGCGTAACGACCTCGCCCGCGAGCAGATCGACCCGAACCGGGTGCGCGTGCTCAACGTGGGGCGCAGCTTTCTGGGGCTCGGCGCGCTGGCCACGAGCCTCACGCTTGGCGGCCTCGATGCGGAAGCGGGCACGGACTGGCTCGATAACGCGGGCGTGGCCACGCACATGTGGCTCGTGGCGACGTCGGAACGGCTCGAAACGGCGGAGGCGGAAGCATCCATCGAAGCGCCTACGGGCATTCCCGAGGAGCCGTACAGCCTGCTGCGCCTGCGCCTGGCAGCACGCGTCACGGGTGGCTTCGAGACGGTGGAGGAAGCCGTGGAAGCGGCGCTGGCAGCCACTCCGACGGCAGACGGTGGAGGTGTCGGCTTCGTGGCGAACACGTCGCAAGCAGGATCGGGGGACGCCTGGGAGCGGCTCGCGCCAGCGTCCGTAGAATGGCGCACGTGCGCACTTCCCACCTTCCTCGCGAGGCATTTCGGCAGCGATGCGTTCGCCTTCGCGGTCGCGCCACGGGCCTCAGCGTGAGGGAAGCAGTGGGCCGCCGTGCCTGATTTCGGGACACGCGCCATCGCCTCGATGCCCGACCTGGTCGCGATCGCTCCCCGCGAGGGCGAAGGGGAGGATGGCTGGGAGCTCAGCGAGACGCGTGTCGTGAGCATCACCTTCGAACTCTCCAAGCGGCAGATGCTCGACCTGCTGCCTGAGCGGCTGATTCGCCCGGTTCCCCCCTACGCCAAGATCATCATCGTGGACGCGCCCGACTCACCAGCGGGGCCGTACCGCGAAGCGGGGCTCTTCCTGGGCGCGCGCGGTGGCGTGCAGATTCGCAACGTGCTGCTCGACGCCATCGTGACAGGCGAAGAGCAGCTCGCCAGCGGGCGACGCTGCTTCGGCGGCTCGCGACGAGCGGGCTCGATCGACCTCGATGTGACTGACGACGAGATTGGCGTGCGAATCGCGGATGGGGATGGCGATCTGTGTCGCATCCGCATGGGCGAACTGCGCCGCTGCGACGCCACCATGCTGAAGTTCGACGCGCTGCTCGTGGCAGGCGAGGAAGCGGGGGAGCCGGGGTTGCTGCGCTACGGCGTACGCATCCCGCTGGCGGAGGTGGAAGGCACGCTCTCGCGCGACTGGGAAGTCGCGATGGCGCGCCGCGAGGGCGTCTGGCGGAAGCTTCGCCCGGCCTTCAACGTGACCGCGTTTGCGGCCTTCGGGGACGCACGGCTGGAGTTCCCGCGCGTCCCCGATCGGGGCCGTCAGGCTGCGCGCTAGCCCGCGGGCGCCTCGGCAGCGATAACCTCAGCTTCACCCGCCTTCGAGTCGTCCTGGATGAGAGTGAGCACGGCGTCGGCGATATCTTCTGGCTGGAGGAAGGTGGAGGCGGCGATGGCGGGCCGCAGCCACTCGGCGGGCGTCTCCCCGTCGCCCGTCTTGCCGATGATGGGCGTATCGACCATGCCGGGGAGGACGGCGTTAACGCGGATGTTCTCCGTCTCGGCGAGCATCGCACACGACTTGGTGAAGCTGACGACGGCGGCCTTGGTGGCGGCGTACATGGGGTCGAAGGGCATCTCGCCGAGCGCGGCGACGGAGGCGGTGTTGACGATGGCGCCGCCGCCCCGCTTGCGCAGGGCACGCACCGCTGCGCCCGTCCCCATCATCACGCCGGAAGCGTTGACGCTGGTGACGAGGTGAATCTTCTCCAGGCCGACGTCGGGCCAGCCGGGCGTGTCGCCCGTCATGATGCCGGCGTTGTTGTGCACGATGTCGATGCCGCCGTGGGCGGCCTCCACTTCGGCGAAGAGTTCGCTGATGCCGGTGGGGGTGGAGACGTCCGCCTCGAAGAAGGTAGCCTGGCCACCCGCTTCGGCGACGGCGCGGACCGTCTCGGCGCCGCCTTCACGGTCGACATCGGCTACGGCGACGGTGGCGCCCGCTTTCGCGAGGGCGACGGCGGTGGCGCGTCCGATTCCCGACGAGCCGCCGGTGACAAGCGCGATCTTTCCTGAAATCTCCATGCTGGATGGCCTCCTGGACTGGTGTGGGGATTCTAGCGAGCCCGCCCTGCCGATGGCATGAGGGTCATCACGTCATCAGGTGGCGGGCAGGTTGTCGGGCAACCCGAGGTCGGCGAGGGTTTCGTGGAACCAGCCGATGACTTCGGGGTGGTAGGGAATGCCGCGCTCGGCGCGCTCGACTTCGGTCTCGGCGGCGTTGAGGCCGGCGTAGTAGACGCGCTCCTCGCCGGGCGCCGTCGGGCTTTCGCGCAAGGTGCGCAGGTAGTGGTCCATGTCGTCGCGGAAGGTCTCGAGGTCGGTGAAGGCGTCGATGCGGTAGGCGAGGAAGTGGTGGCCGTTCCCCTGTCGCGGGGCGAAGCCCGGGCCGGTGCCGGAGAGCACGCCGCTGAGGACATCGACCATGACGGCGAGGCTGTAGCCCTTGTGCGAGCCGATCTCACGGGTGCCGCCGACGGGCAGCATGAGGAAGTCTTCGGGCGGGAGGCGTTCTTCCATGATGGGCGTGCCGTCGCGCTCGGCGATCCAGCCAGGCAGCACGCTCGTGCCGAGGCGGCGGGCGAGGCGGATCTTGTTGCCGGCGACGGAGCTCATGGAGGCGTCGAAGACGAAGGGCGCTTCCGTCCGCGCGGGCACCGCAATCCCGAGGGGGTTGAGGCCGACGAGCGCCTCGGCGCCGTAGGTGGGCGCGACCTGCTTGCCTCCGACCGTAGTGGCGATGCCGATCATGTCGTGGTCGATGGCGCGGTGGGCGTGGAAGGCGGCGGCGCCGAAGTGCCGCCCGTTCATGACGGCGACGGCGCCGATGCCGCACTCGCGCGCCTTCTCGATGGCGAGGTCCATGGCCTGTGGCCCGACCGTCAGGCCCAGGCCCTCGTCGCTGTCGATGGTGGCGGTGGCGGCGGCTTCGCGCACGATGCGCCATTGGGGAGCAGGGTTGATGGCCCCGCTGCGGATGCCCGCCACGTAGACGCGCATCATGTTGCTGACGCCGTGCGAATCGATGCCGCGACGGTCGGCGTAGAGCAGCGTCTCGGCACAGCGTTCGGCGTCGTCGGGGGGCGAGCCAAGGGCCTCGAAGATGCTCACGACTGCCGATTTCATGGCGTCGGGAGCGGTGCGAACGGCGATCTCATCGGGGACGCGGAAGCGGTCAAGCATGGCGTCGCGCATCATAGCGGGCAGACGGCGGAGTAGCATGGAGACGAGCGCGCCTCTGCGCGCGCAGGCGGGGTGCGATGGAGATCGAGGGCGAACACCGCTTCCAGACGTCTCAGGACGCCCTCTGGGAGGCGCTGTTCCAACCCGCCTCCCTGCGATCAGCGCTGCCCGCCTTCGAATCGTTCGAACAGATCGATGAGGACACCTACGAGTTCGTGGCCTTCGTCGAGGTGCGGGGCTTCTGGGGGCGTTTCCGTGGGCTGGCGCGCGTGAGCCATGTGCACGAGGGGCAGTCGTACCACCTGCGCCTTTCGGGAGCGGCAGCGGAGGGCGCTGCCGTGGCCCAGGGCTTCGTCACGCTGAGCGAAGGCGAAGGCGAGACGCTCCTGCACTATCGCGGCGACCTCACCGTGCATGGGGCGCTGACGCGGCTGGGCGGGCGCTTCATCGGGGGTTCGATTCGCATCCTCATCCGCGATTTCCTGCAAGGGCTCGCGCGCAATCTGGCCGAAGAGCCTGCCGGCGAGCAGGCGGAGTAGCGCGCCTGCATGAGACTCGAGCACAAGTACATCGTCGCGCTTATCAGCGTGTTCGGGATGTTCATGAACCTGCTCGATCTGACGATCGTGAACGTCGCCGTGCCCGTGCTCTCCTCCGAGCTGGACGCCAGCGCGCGCGTCGTGCAGTGGGTGGTGACGGCGTATCTCGTGAGCGTGGCGGTCGCCATCCCCGTAAGCGGCTGGGCGGGCGACCGCTTCGGCACGAAGCGCATGTTCGTGTTCTCGCTGGCGCTGTTCACGATCAGTTCGGGGCTTTGCGCGGTGGCCTGGAACATCGAGAGCCTGATTGTGTTCCGCGCCCTGCAGGGCGTGGGCGGCGGCTTCCTCATGCCGCTCACGCAGACGATGGTGTTCCGCGCCTTCCCCCAGCAGGAGCGCTCACGCGCGGCCGGCATCCTCGTCGTGCCCACCACCTTCGCGCCCGCGAGCGGGCCTGTGCTCGGCGGGCTGATCCTCGATTTCCTCTCGTGGCAGTGGATCTTCCTCGTCAACATCCCGGTGGGCGTGCTCGGCATCGCGCTGGCGCTGGCCTTCCTGCGGGAGCAGCGTGAGCCTGACCCCGGGCGCGTCGACATCCCCGGCCTCGTGCTGGCGTCGGGTGGGCTGGCGCTCTTCCTGTACGCCCTCGCGGAGGTGGGGGAACGCGGCTTCGGCGATGCGCAGGTGCTCGGGCTGGGCGGAGGAGGACTGCTGCTGCTGACGGCGTTCGTCTTCGTTGAGCGTCGCACCGCGGAGCCGCTGATCGACGTGCGGCTCTTCCTCAACCGCATGTTCGCGGTGGCGAATCTCACGCAGAGCATGGCCTTCATGGGTTTCTCCGCGACGCTCTTCCTGTTACCGCTGTTCCTGCAGCTTGAGCGGGGGCTGAGCCCGCTCGAATCCGGACTGGTGACGTTCCCGCAGGCGATCGGCGTGATGGTGATGGCGCCCCTCATGGCTCGCATCTACCCGATTGTGGGGCCGCGACGGCTGGTGTCAGTGGGATTGCTCATCGCCAGTGCGACGACCGTCCCGCTCATCCTCATGGACCTGACATCGGACCTGTGGTGGGTCCGGGGGGCGATGTTCGTGCGCGGGGCCGGCTTCAGCATGATGCTGATCCCGCTTCAGACGGCTGCCTTCGCCTCCATCAGCCTAGCGGCGACGGGGCAGGCGTCGTCCATCTTCAACGCGACGCGGCAGGTGGCGCAGAGCTTCGGCGTGGCCATCATCGCGACGGTGCTGACGAGCCGGCTGGCGCATCATGGCGCGATCCTGGGTTCCCCCGACAACGCTGGCGCTGCGGCCGTGAGCGCCTTCTCCGATGGCTTCATCGTGACGGCGGTGCTGATCGCGCTGGGCGTTCTCGTGGCGGTCATCATCCGCGATCGGGAAGCGGCTTCGACCCTGGATGTGCGCTTTTCGCAGGACCGATCCTGATTCACCCACCTGAGCACGCTCACTGACGTAACCAGGGAACACTGCTAGGCCCCCCTCCATGACTGCTTCCCTGCAACGCTTTCCCCTCCTCGCCCTGAGCGCGCTCACCATCGTGCTCGCCCTCGCCGTGTTCGCTGTCGCCTGTGGCGACGACGACGAAGCGGCGACACCTGAGCCCACGGAACAACAGACGCTCACGCTGCTCTACTGGCAGGCCCCTTCCATCCCCATGCCGTACCTCTCCTCCGGCAACAAGGATTGGGAAGCGGCAGCCGTCAGCTGGAGGCGCTGGCGGACTACGACCCCGACGGGCGCCTCTACCCCGGGCTCGTAGCCGCCCACCTGAACACGCTCAAGGGCGTGCAGAGCAATCCCTGGAGCAGCGACCTGTGGAACATCGCTGAGTGGCGACGCTAACCAGCCAGCCGCTGGCCCTCGCCGTTGCGTCCACGACAACGCCCATCGGGGCGATCACGGTCGTCAGCTCACCTGACGGAGTCCGGGCGGTGCGCTGGGGTCGGGAGACCGTTGCGGAAGACGGCCACGGCGCCAGTGAGCCTGCTGCGGCAACCCTCGCCCGGGAGCGCCTCGAGCAGGCGTTGCAGGAGATCGCCGAGTACTTCGAGGGGAAGCGGCAGCGCTTCGAGACGCCGCTCGACCTCGAAGGGACGGACTTCCAGCGGCTCGTGTGGGAAGCGCTCGCCCGCATCCCGTACGGGGAGACGCACAGCTACGGAGCAATCGCCACAGCCATCGGACGTCCGGCAGCGGCCCGGGCGGTTGGCGCGGGACGGGACGCAATCCCGTGCCCATCCTCGTGCCCTGCCACCGCGTGGTCGGGGCGAACGGCGCCCTGACGGGCTTCTCCGGCGGGTTCGCCGCCAAGCAGGCGCTACTCGCCCATGAAGCAGCAGGGGGCGAGGGCGCAGGCGCGAGGAACGGGCGGCTGACAGGCTTCTGAGACGAATCGCGACACACGCACGGCGCATTGCGCGGGTGACACACTCCGCTCGACTGCGTACGGGCCGCTCGCTAGTCTGCCGTCATGGGTCGTCGCAAGGGTCGCAAGCGTCAGGGGCGCAGGAGTCGTCGCGATCGGGAGAGCGTGGGCGCTGAGGCGCTGCGCCGCTCGGAAGCGCGACGACGCCGTCGCCGCTCGGCGGACGACTCCTTCGCCGAAAGCCTCGCCAGCTTCCCCGCTGAGGAAGACGTGCGCGCGCTCGCCTGGCAGGAGCAAGGCCCCCGCGACCTGCTCGCCATGGTGCGCGAGGACTCGCATCCGGGCCCTGGGGCGAAACCGAAGCTGACCTGCGACGGCTGCCACGAGTTCATCCCCAACACCGAAGAGGTCGGGCGCGGGCGCTGTCTGCACCCGGGAAGCGGCGTGCTCGCGCCCTGGCCCGATAGCGAAGCCTGCCAGTTTCACGAAGCGCGCCGCCGTCGCTAGCCCCGCGCGTGCGCGCGGTAGCGGGGACAGACATGCAGCCCCTCTGCTCCCTTCACACCACGACAACACAGCAGAGGTACCGGAGAGATTTCACCCCTGCCATGCCTATATGTAGTAGGAGCCCCTTGACGAGCCTCAAGATACAGGCAACGATACGGCTCCACCGCGCAGGTGCTCACGCCTGTTAACAGTTTTGGAGTCTTATGCGCTGCCCACACTGCCACGGGGAAGGCTCCCGTGTGACGGACAGTCGAGGAACGGGAAACGCCGTCCGCCGTCGACGCGAATGCGCCGACTGTGGCGAGCGCTTCACCACTCTCGAGACGGTCCTTCGCTCGACAGTGCAGGTAGTGAAGAAAGACGGGCGCCGCGAGGATTTCGACCGCGAGAAGCTGCTGGCCGGCATCCGCGCGGCCTGCGCCAAGCGCAGCATCTCGGCCAGCCAGCTCGATGCCATCGTGGGCGACATCGAGGGGCGCGTCACACGGGATGGTCAGCCCGAGGTGTTGTCGTCCCTGATTGGCGAGCTTGCGAGCGACGCCTTGCGCAGCCTCGACTCCATCGCCTACATCCGTTTCGCCTCGGTCTACCGTTCCTTCACCGATCTGGACTCGCTCAAGGATGCGCTCCAGGCGCTGGAGGAAGGCCGCGACCCCACACCCGAGGAACGCACGCTGCAGCTCTCCTTCCCGGAGAGCGCCAACCGTCCGGGGACGGGCAACGGCTCACGTGAGCGCAAGCCCGTCATTCGGTCGGTGGGGTAGTGGGGTGCGGTTGCAACCGGGGGAATGAGCCACTAGAGTCACCAATTCAGAACGTTTGTTCTACTATCTGAGACCAAGACGCCGATCTGGAGGAAACAGCATGGTCACCACTTCCGAACCCACCGCCGATCAGAACGCGGAAGCAGGAGCAGGATTTAGTCCGACGCCGCTCTCGGAGAACGCCGTTGTCGTGATGGAGCGCCGCATCGTGGCGCGCAACGACTCGGGCGACCCGATTGAGGATCCGGATCAGTGCTTCCAGCGAGTGGCGCACAACCTCTCCCAGGCGGAGCTGCGCTACGGTGGCACGGAAGCCGACCGCGAGGACACGGAGCGGGACTTCTACCGCCTGCTCTCATCCCTGGACTTCCTCCCCAACTCGCCCACGCTCGTGAATGCGGGGCGCGACCTGCAGCAGCTCTCGGCCTGCTTCGTACTCCCGGTGCCCGACTCCATCGACGGCATCTTCAAGGCGATCCGCGATACGGCCGTCATCCACAAGTCGGGTGGGGGCACAGGCTTCGCCTTCTCGCGGCTGCGCCCGGCGAACGACCGCGTGCGCAGCACGATGGGCGTCGCCAGCGGCCCGGTCTCGTTCATGACGGTGTTCGATTCGGCCACGGAGGCGATCAAGCAGGGCGGGACGCGTCGCGGGGCGAACATGGGCATCCTGCGCGTCGACCATCCCGATATCGACCACTTCATCGAGATGAAGGCGGACATGACCACGCTCACGAACTTCAACATCAGCGTGGCGGTGACGGACGCGTTCATGGAGGCGCTGGCAGAAGACGGCGAGTACAGCCTGATCAGCCCCAAGACGGGCGAAGTCATCGGGCGGCGCAACGCGCGTGAGGTCTGGCGCACGATGGTCGAGAACGCCTGGCAGAACGGCGATCCGGGCGTCATCTTCATCGATCGCATCAACGACGGGCGCGCCAACCCCGTCGCCGGGCGCGGCCCCATTGAGTCGACGAACCCGTGCGGCGAGCAGCCGCTCTACTCCTACGACTCGTGCAACCTGGGCTCGATTAACCTCGCCCACTTCGTGACGGGCGAGGGCGATGCGCGGTCGGTCGACTACGAGCAGCTGGGCCACACGGTGCACCGCTCCGTGCACCTGCTCGACAACGTGATCGAGATGAACCAGTACCCCATCACGGAGATCGAGGAGACGTCGCGCGCCATCCGTCGCATCGGGCTGGGGGTGATGGGCTGGGCGGATATGCTGCTCGACCTGCGCATCCCCTACGACTCGGATCAGGCGCGATCGCTGGCGGGCGAGGTGATGGGCTTCATCCAGCGCGAAGCGGACGCCGCCTCACACAATCTGGCGGCCGTACGGGGCAACTTCCCCGAATGGGGGCAGTCGCGCTACGGCCCGGGCGGTGACGAGGGCCCGATGCCGCTGCGCAACTCGACGCGCACCACGATCGCGCCCACGGGCACGCTCAGCATCATCGCCAACTGCTCGGGGGGCATCGAGCCGGTATTCGCGCTCGCCTTCGTGCGGTCGCACTACCTGGACAAGGACGACCCCACCAAGCGGGTCGAGCTGAACGAGGTGAACGAGCACTTCGAGGAAGTGGCTCGCCGCGAGGGCTTCTACAGCGACGACCTCATCGAGTTCCTCGCCCAGGGCGGGCATCTGGCCGAACGCAGCGACGTGCCGGACTGGGTGAAGGACGTCTTCGTGACGGCACACGACATCGAGCCCGAGGCGCATGTGCGCATGCAGGCGGCCTTCCAGGGCTACACCGACAACGCCGTCTCCAAGACGATCAACTTCCCCAACGAGGCCTCGGTGGAGGACGTCGCTACGGCCTACCAGCTGGCCTACGACACGGGCTGCAAGGGCATCACCATCTACCGCGATGGCTCGCGCGACCTGCAGGTGCTGAAGCACGCCGGTGAGGACGACGCCGAGAGCGACGAGGCAGCCGCAGCGGAGGCGGTCGCGGCCGCTGAAGCGCTGGTGACGAAGAAGGGGCACTCCGTGCGCCGCCGCCTGCCCGACGAGCGTCAGTCCGTGACGCACAAGTTCCGCGTGGGGGAGCAGGAAGGCTACATGACCGTCGGCCTCTTCGAGGACGGCACACCGGGCGAGCTGTTCGTGAACGTGAGCCGCCAGGGCTCGACGGTGATGGCGCTGATGGACACGATCGCGATGCTCACGAGCTACGCGCTGCAGTTCGGCGTGCCGGTCTCGGTGCTGGCGCGCAAACTGCAGGGCAGCCGCTTCGAGCCGAGCGGCCCCACCGGCAACCCCCAGATCCCGATCGCGACGAGCATCATCGACTACATCTTCCGCTGGCTTGAGCTGAAGTTCGGCGACCGCGAAGCGAGCGTGCAGCCGACCCTCATCCCGCCGTACGAGGTGGCGGAGAGCCGTGGCGTCGACGAGCCTGCCCTCGGACACGGTACGAAGTCGATGGTCGCGAGCGGCGTCGGCTGCCCCGATTGCGGCGCCGTCCTCTACTACGGCGAGGGCTGCCTGATCTGTCGGAGCTGCGGCTACAACAAGTGCGGCTAGGGCGCGCGCCTGCTTCTGCGCGCATCGCACACGGGTAGCGGCCAGTGGACGCGGTAGAGTTAAGCCGTGAACACTCCGCTACTCCACCGCAGCCGGCGCAGCGAGCGCCCACGCAGCCTGGCATGATCGCGCCAGCCTCCGCAGAGGCGGTGCGCGCCGGCGTCGAGCGCGTTCAGGAACGCATCGAGCGGTCCTGCGCGCGAGCAGGGCGCGATCCGGCAACGGTCACGCTCGTGGCGATAAGCAAGGGGCATCCGGTCGATGCAATTCACGCGGGCTACGCGGCCGGGCTGCGCCACTTCGGCGAGAATCGCATCCAGGAGGCCGTGCCCAAGATCGAGCAGGCGCGCAGCGACGGCGTCGAGGCGACGTGGCACCTGGTGGGGCATCTCCAATCGAACAAGGCGAAGGCGGCGGCCAACGCCTTCGACGTCATTCACTCGGTCGACTCTGCGCGGCTGCTGACGCGCCTCGACGCAGCCGCGCCAGCGCCCCGCGACGTGCTCGTGCAGGTGAACGTGGCGGCGGAGCCGCAGAAGCAAGGCGTCGCGCCAGAGGCGCTCGACGAACTCATCGAGGCCGCACGCGCGACGAACGCATTGCGGCTGCAGGGGCTCATGACCATCGCCCCACTCGCTGCCGATCCCGAGCAGGCGCGGCCCGTGTTCCGCAGCCTGCAACTGCTCGCCGAACGGCTTGGGCTGGCCGCACTCTCGATGGGCATGACGGACGACTTCGAGGTGGCGATCGAGGAAGGGGCGACGCTGGTGCGGGTCGGGCGCGCCATCTTCGGGGAGCGCAGCGCATGAGCGTCGCGATCGTGGGCGGCGGAGTGATGGGCGAGGCCATCCTGGGCGGCGCGCTCGACCGCGGCGTGCTCGCAGCGGGTGACGTGACGGTCGTGGATCTGATCGCAGAGCGGCGTCAGGCGCTTGCCGAGCGCTACGGCGTCGCGACCGTCGCAGACGCTGGCGAGGCGCTCGGAGACGCACGGCTGGTCCTGCTCGCCATCAAGCCGCAGGAGTTCCCCAACCTCCCCGCGACGAGTCTCGCCGACGATGCGCTGGTGCTGTCGATCATGGCGGGGGTGCGCATCGCGACGCTGGCGAGGCACTTCATCCACGACCGCATCGTGCGGGTGATGCCGAACACGCCCGCCGCGATCAACGCCGGCATGAGCGTGTGGACCGCGACCGACGCCGTCGATGCGCAGCAGCGCGAGACGGTCCGCGGCCTGCTGGGCGCCATCGGACGCGAGCTGTACGTCGACGCCGAAGAGAAGATCGATATGGCCACGGCGCTCAGCGGCAGCGGCCCTGCCTACGTCTTCCTCTTCATCGAGGCGCTGACGGCCGCGGGCGTGGCCATCGGGCTGACCGCCGAGGAAGCGGAGGCGATGACACTGCAGACGCTCGCCGGCTCGGCGGCGTACGCGCAGGTCAGCGAATACGCGCCGTCCGTGCTACGCGAGCGGGTGACCTCGAAAGGGGGCACGACGGCAGCGGGCCTGCGGGAGTTCGAGCGGGGCGAGTTCCGCGCCCTCGTGGGCGAGGCCGTGCGCGCCGCCTTCAAGCGCGCTCGCGAGTTGGGGGCCGCGCAGTGAACCCCATCATCGCGAACCTCTTCCTCATCTTTCTCTACGCCCTGATCATCGCCATCCTGGCGCGCGCGCTCCTGAGCTGGATACCCATCTCGCGCAGCAACCCGTTCGTCCAGTTCATCCACCTGATCACGGAGCCGCTGATCGAGCCTGTGCGACGCTACATGCCCAGCACGGGGATGCTCGACCTGAGCCCGATGCTCGTCATCATCCTGCTCTGGCTGATGATTCTGGTCGTGAACCGCGTCTCCTGACGCCCACTGCACCCGGCGCCATCGGCGGCATCAGACGACGATGTTGATGAGCTTGCCGGGTACGTAGATGACGCGACGCGGCTCCTTGCCCTCGAGCCACGGGCTGACCCGCTCGCTGGCGAGGGCGCGGGTGCGCGCATCGGCCTCATCCACTGTTGTGGGCAGGGTGAGGCGGTCGCGCACCTTGCCATTCACCTGCACGACGATCTCGACGGTCTCCTCGACGATGAGCGTCTCATCGAAGCGGGGCCATTCCTGCTGGTGCACGCTGTAGGGCTTGCCCCGACGCTCCCAGAGCTCTTCCGCGATGTGCGGCGCCAGCGGCGCCGTCAGCAGGAGCAGGGTCTCGACGGAGTGGGCGAAAGCGTCGGCGGCCACGTCGTCGGTGCGCGCGCGGGAAAGCGTGGTGGTCAGCTCCATGAGGCGCGCGATGGCGGTGTTGAAGCGGAAGCCTTCGATGTCGCTGGTAACGTCGCGGACGGCGCGCTGGGTGGCGGCGACCAGATCATGAGTGGCGTGAGTGGCGCTGTCGGCGCCGGCAGGGGCGGGTTCGATGGCGACCGACCAGAGGCGGTTGAGCCAGCGCACGATGCCAGGCATCCCGCTCGGGTTGTAGGGGCCGCCCTGGTCCCACGGGCCGATGAA
Organism: Tepidiformaceae bacterium; assembly: GCA_965200565.1. Taxonomy (GTDB): domain Bacteria; phylum Chloroflexota; class Dehalococcoidia; order Tepidiformales; family Tepidiformaceae; genus UBA2991. Next base: position 451,704 of record OZ241349.1, read on the forward strand.
CATGAGCTGGCAGCGGAAGGCGTCGGCGCCGTGGCGCCCGACCTGCTCGTCGGGCGCGACCACGTTGCCACGGCTCTTGGACATGCGGTTGCCGTCGGGCCCGACGATGACGCCCTGATTGAAGAGCCGCTTCATTGGTTCATCGCCCTCGACGATGCCCATATCGCGCGCGGCCTTCCAGAAGAAGCGCGTGTAGAGCAGATGCATGACGGCGTGCTCGGCGCCGCCGGTGTAGAGGTCGACGGGCAGCCAGCGCGCGGCCGCCTCACTGGAGAAGGGCCGCTCGTCGTTGTGCGGGTCGGCGTAGCGCATCTGGTACCAGCTCGAGCACATGAAGGTGTCGAGCGTATCCGTCTCGCGGCGGGCGCCCTGACCGCACTGCGGGCAGTCGACGTTCACCCACTCCTCGATCTGCGTGAGGGGTGACTGGCCGGTCGGCTCGAAGCGGACTTCGTCGGGCAAGAGCACGGGCAAGTCGGCCTCGGGGACGGGCACGACGCCGCAGGATTCGCAGTGAATCATGGGGATGGGCGTGCCCCAGTAGCGCTGCCGCGAGATGAGCCAGTCGCGCAGGCGGAACGTGATGGCGCGCTCGCCCACCCCTGCCGCCTCCGCCTGGCCGGTGACGGCAGCGATGGCCCCGTTCACGGGTGTGCCGTCGAACGGCCCCGAATTAATCATCGCGCCGCCCTCGGTGTAGGCCGCCTCGAGGGGAGCGTCGATGTCGATGTCGGGGTGGTCGAAGACGGGGATGATCTCGAGGGCGTGGTCGCGGGCGAAGGCGAAGTCGCGCTCGTCATGCGCGGGCACCGCCATGATGGCGCCCGTCCCGTAGGTGACGAGCACGTAGTCGGCGATCCAGATGGGGATGCGCGCGCCGTTGAACGGATTGATGGCATAGGCGCCGGTGAAGACGCCCGTCTTCTCATGGTCGGCGGCAAGCCGCTCGACCTCCGCCATGCGAGCGGTGTCGGTGACATACGTCTCGACCGCCTCGCGCTGCTCGCTCGTGGTGATTCGCTCCACCAGCGCATGCTCGGGCGCGAGCACCATGAAGGTCGCGCCGTAGCCGGTGTCCGGGCGGGTCGTGAAGACGGAGAGGTGCTCGTCGACGCCATCGACATCGACGGGGAAGCGCAGGGTGGCGCCCTCCGAGCGCCCGATCCAGTTGCGCTGCATCGTGGTGACAGCCTCGGGCCACTCCAGCTGGTCGAAGTCGAGCAATTCCTCGGCGTACGCGGTGATGCGGAAAAACCACTGCGTGAGGAAGCGTCGCTCGACGGGGTCGTCGGAGCGATCACAGAGGCCGTCCTTCACCTGCTCGTTGGCGAGGACGGTCTGGCAGCCGGGGCACCAGTTGGCGGCGGCCCCGGCGCGGTAGGCGAGGCCGCGTTCGTACAGCTTCAGGAACCACCACTGCGTCCAGCGGTAGTAGTCGGGCGCGCAGGTGATGACCTCGCGGTCCCAGTCGAAGCTGGCGCCCATGGAGCGCAGCTGCTCGCGCATGCGGTCCATGTTCTGGTAGGTCCATGCGCGTGGGTCGACACCATGTTGGATGGCAGCGTTCTCGGCGGGCAGGCCGAAGGCGTCGAAGCCCATGGGGAAGAGCACGTCGTAGCCCTGCATGCGGCGGAAGCGAGCAGCGGCATCGCTGGGGGCCATAGCGTACCAGTGGCCGGTGTGCAGGTCGCCGGAGGGGTAGGGGAACATCGTGAGCGCGTACCAGGCGGGGCGGGAGGCGTCGCTACCGGCGCGATGGATGCCGTCCGCCTGCCAGCGTTCGCGCCATCGCGGCTCGAGGGTGTGGGGGTCGTAACGGTCTGGCATGGGGCTCCTCGTTGTCGTTCGTCGAAGCCTGCGCACCTGTCTGGTCTCAGGGGGCGTACGCGAAGGCTGGGCCGCGGAGGGAACGGGAGAGGCCTCGCCGGCTATGCGCCGCGAGGCCGTCGAAGGGCGAGCCTGGAGCCGGGTCGTCTCGACTGGTGCTGGTGCTGCTGCATCAACGCGATCGTAGCGAAGAGCGTGCCGACGGTCATCCCGCCTCACCCGATGCGGGCTGCGGACGCTTTGCGTAGTGCGCGACGAAGAGCGTCTCGAAGTTGCGCTCGGTGGAGCAGACGCGGCAGGTCAGGTACCAGATCCAGACCTTGTCGGGCTTGCGTCCGTAGCGCTCGCGAGCCATCTCCCTGGTCTCCTTCACGAGCGCCTTCATCTGCCCCCAGCTGGCGGGCAGCAGGCGCATGAAGACGACGCCGCCAGGGGAGACGATGCCTCGTTGGGAGGCGTCGGCGTCTTCCACCTCGAGCATGACGGTGCGACGCAGGCGCCCGGGCCCCATGAGCAGCATGGCGTCCTCGGGGACGGAGCCGGCCCGCTCGGCGCGATCCACCAGCTTGCGCCGGTTGCGCCAGAATCCAACGGGGACGCCGAAGAAGGCGGGCACGCCGACGCGAGCGAAGGTGATATCGCTCCAGTCGCTCTCGACTTCGTGCCACTCGTTCCGGTCGAGGCGAGGGCACTCGCAGGGGTCGGGCTCCTGGATGGGGATGGAGCGCTTCCCCGATTCGGAAACGGGTACGCGTCGGCGCTCCTGGGTCATGAGGTGGCGGTGAGCGCTTCTGCGGCGGCGGTGAGGTCGGGATGCTCGGCGAGGGTGGCTGCGGCGATAACGCTGATGGAGTCGATGCGCGCCCGCTCGGCGATGCGTCCCCGCAGCCAGGCCTCGCCCACGGCATGGGCGACTTGCTCCCGAAATTCGGGGCTGTTGGCGGTGGAGGCGGCCTGGGCAAGCGCCTCGGCGGCGGCGTCCTGCAGCAGCACCGCGACTTCTCGCGCGGGCAGGTTGGGGCTGTCGAGCACGAAGTCGGCTTGCGTGCCGCCCCAGAGTTCCGCCCCCTCACCGGGGCCGCGGTAGCGGATGGTCGGCGGTGCCGTCTCGGCTGTGGTCGCGGCTGATGTGGTCATGGCGTGGACTCCCCCTGAGGCTGGGCGATGTGGAGGACGCTGGAGAGCTGGTCGCGCAGCTGCTGGTTCGCCTGCACGCGCGCCTGCAATCCCCAGATGTCGATGAACCCGACCGCCGAGGCCTGGTCGAAGGAGTCCTCGCGGTCGTAGGTGGCAAGCGAGCGGTCGTAGAGCGAGGCGTCGGCGCGCCGGCCGGTGACGGTCACGGAGCCGCGATGCAGGCGCAGGCGCACCGTGCCGCTGACGAAGCGCTGGGTGCTGGCGGTGTAGGCGGCGAGGTCCTGGTGGTGTGCGCTGAACCAGAGGCCGTCGTAGATGAGGGTGGCGTACTCCGCGGCGATCTGGCGCTTGAAGGCGATCTGGCTGCGCGAGAGCGTGAGCGTCTCCAGGGCGCGGTGCGCGGCGAAGAGAATCGTGGCCGCGGGCGCCTCGTAGATCTCGCGGCTCTTGATGCCGACGAGGCGGTCCTCGACGTGATCGACACGACCGACGCCGTGCCGCCCGCCAAGGTCGTTGAGGCGTTCCACGAGGGCGACTGGCGAGAGCGTCTCGCCGTCGATGGTGGTGGGGAAGCCGGCCTCGAAGCCGATCTCGACATCTTCGCCCGCGAGGGGGGCGTCTTCGGGGGCGCAGGTCCAGACGTAGGCGTCGGGCGGGGGCACGGTCCATGGGTCTTCGAGGACGCCTGCCTCGACGCTTCGCCCCCAGATGTTCTCATCGATGCTGAAGGAGCCCTTCACCTCCCAGGCGATGGCGATGCCGTGCTCCTGGAGGTACTCGATCTCGGCTTCGCGGGACATCGCCTCCTCGCGGGTGGGCGCGACGATGGCGAGCGAGGGGTCGAGCGTGCGGATGCCCACATCGAAACGCACCTGGTCGTTGCCCTTGCCCGTGCAGCCGTGCGCGACAGCGACCGCGCCCTGGTCGTGCGCCACATCGACGAGCAGCTTCGCCATGAGGGGGCGGGCCAGCGCGGTGGCGAGGGGGTAGACGTCCTGGTAGAGGGCGCCGGCGGCGAGCGCAGGGAAGGCGAAGTAGCGCAGGAAGTCCTCACGGGCGTCTTCGATGATGACGCGGACCGCGCCGGCGGCGAGGCCACGCTCTTCGAGGATGTCCTGCTCGCGGCTCATGCCAACGTCGATATTGAGGGCGACGACGTCGTAGCCGCGTTCCTTCGTGAGCCAGGTGATAGCCGTGGTGGTATCGAGGCCACCGCTGTAGGCGAGGATGAGGGTGGGCACGCGCGCCTGCCTTTCGCAGTTCTTCCCCAAGCGTAGCGCGCCTGCCGCTCGCGTGGCAGATCAGGAAGTGCGGCGCAGCATCGCCCACGCCGTGCACGTCCCCGCCAGCATCAGCAGCAGCAGCACGAAGGCGCCTTCCCCGACGCCGCGCGGGAGGGCGTCCGCGAGGGCGAAGGGTGTGAAGGCGAGCCCGACGGCGAAGGCCCCCACGCCGCCCAGCACGAGCGCCGCCGGGGGTATGACTGCGCCATCGGCCGCGCGCGCAGCGAGGAGCAGGCGCAGCCCAACACCAGCGACCGCGACGGCCGCAAGGGTGCCCACGACGAGCAGGAGAGCGGTTACGACGTCGCCGACTGGATGGCCTCCTCGAGGATGTCGCAGGCGCGATCGATTTCGTCATCGCCCACGATGAGGGCGGGCATGAGGCGGATGCGGTCAGGCCGCACGTTGTTGACGAGCAGGCCACTCTCACGGCAGGCGGCGACCACGTCGGCCGCAGCGTCGCTGGAGAGGCTGACGGCGAGGAGCAGCCCGCGCCCCCGCACCTCGGTCACGGCGGGCAGGCTGTCTTCCATGGCGCGCAGGCGGGCGACGAGGCGCTCGGAGGCGCGGCGGGCGGCGGCGAGCACGTCGTTCTCGATTATGTAGCGAAGAACGGCGACGCCCGCCGCGGTCGTGACCGGGTTCGCGCCGAACGTGGTGCCGTGGTCGCCCGGGACGAGGTGGCTGGCCAGTTCCTCACGCGCGAGGATGGCGCCGATGGGGAAACCGCCCGCGAGCCCCTTGGCGACGCACATGATGTCGGGCTCGATGCCGTCCTGCTCATGCGCCCAAAGCGTGCCCGTGCGCCCGACGCCCGACTGAATCTCGTCGAGGATGAGGAGGAGGCCGTTCTCGTCGCACCAGCGGCGGACGCCCTGCAGGTAGCCCTCGGCGGGGACGTTCACGCCGCCCTCGCCCTGGACCGGCTCCATGAGGACGGCGACGGTGTTCTCGTCGGTGGCGGCGCGGATGGCGTCGAGGTCGTTCCAGGGGACGTGGGTGAAGCCGGGGGGCATGGGCTCGAACGGTTCGCGGTAGCGGTCTGTGCCGGTGGCCGCCAGCGCGCCCAGGCTGCGCCCGTGGAAGCCGTCCTGCATGGCGATGATGCCGTGCGCGCCGTCGCGCTCGTCGTGCCCCCAGCGGCGGGCCAGCTTGATGGCGGCCTCGACCGCCTCTGCGCCGGAGTTGCAGAAGAACACGCGGTCAAGGGGCGAGTGCTCCACCAGCAGTTCGGCCAGCTCGATCATGGGGATGGTGTAGTAGAGGTTGGAGACGTGGATGAGCCGATCGGCTTGCTCGGCGACGGCGGCCTTCACCACGGGGTGGGCGTGCCCAAGCGAGGTGACCGCGAGCCCGCCGACGAAGTCGAGGTACTCGTTGCCATCGCTGTCCCACACGCGTGAGCCTTCGCCCCGCTCAAGCACGATCGGCTGGCGGCCGTAGTTCTGGAAGAGGTGGTTGCGGTCGCGGTCGATCCATTCGGTGCGGTCAGTCATGGCCAATGGCTCCTGTGAGGTAGGTCGTGCAATCAGGTTCGGGCCTGCGATTCTACGCCGCGCGCGCGTGTGGGCTGTTACGCCGGCGTGGCAGCGGCGGGGAAGACGGTCCCGCGACCCTCGCGGTCGAGGAGCGCGCCCGCAACGCGTCCATCGATGATCTGGCTCTGAACGCCAAGGCTGGCGGCGAGCAGGCAGGCGTCCGTCTTCGGGATCATGCCCCCTGCGATGACACCGCTATCACGCAGGTCTCGCACGGCCTCGGCGGTGAGTTCGGGCAGGATGGCGTCATCTTCACCGCGCACGCCTTCGACATCGGTGAGGAAGACGAGATCGCGGGCGTCGACGGCGCGAGCGACCCAGGCGGCCGCCTCATCGGCGTTGACGTTGACGAGCTGGTCGCCCGCGGCGGCGTCATCACCATCGTCATCGTTTGTGACGACACCAACGGAGCTGATCACGGGCACGAAACCCGCATCGCGCAGGGCGAGCACGGCCTCGCCCCGGGAGCGCACAGGCGTCCCCACAAAGCCGAGTTCGGGGCGCTGGCGTTCGCATTCGAGCGTGCGCCCGTCGGCGCCTGAGAGGCCGACGGCGGGCACGCCAGCGGCGCTCAGCGCCGACACGATGCGTTTGTTCACCAGGCCTGCGAAGACGGCCACGATGACGGGCAGGGCGCGCTCATCGGTGACGCGCAGGCCATCAAGGAAGTGGCTCTCGATACCCATCGCGTCGAGCCAGCGGCTCGCCTCGGCGCCGCCGCCGTGCACGACGACCGGGCGTTCCCCGCGTGCGTTAAGGGTGGCGATGTCGCGGAAGGTGCTGTCGGCTTCGCCGAGGGTGCTACCGCCTACCTTGATGACGAGGGGGCGCTCGTCGCTCATGTGGTGTAGTCGGCGTTGATGCGGACGTAGTCGGCGCTGAAGTCGCAGGTCCAGCCAGTGGCGCTGGCATCACCTGCGCCGAGGGAGACTTCGATGGACACCTCGTCAGCGGAGAGGGCGCGGGAGACGGCGGCTTCGTCGTAGGCGATGGGCTCGGTGCGCTCGAAGAGACGCGTGCCGCAGACCGTCACGGTGACGTTCTCCTCCACGATGGCGACCTCGGAGCGACCGACGACGCCGATGATGCGTCCCCAGTTGGGGTCGGCCCCGTGAATGGCGGTCTTGACCAGGGCGGAGGTGCCGATTTCGCGCACCAGGCGTCGCGCGTCGGCGTCGCTGGCGGCTTCGCTCACGGTGATCTCGACGAGTCGCGTGGCGCCCTCGCCATCGCGGGCGATGGCCTTGGCGAGAAAGATGCAGACCGCGTCGAGCGCCTCGCAAAACGCTTCGAAGTGCTCGCTTTCGGGGGTGATGAGTGGACCACCGGCGGCGCCGTTGGCGAAGAGCAGGACGGTATCGCTGGGGCTGGTGTCGCCGTCGACGGTGATGAGGTTGAAGCTGCGATCGGAGGCTTCGCCCAGCGCGGCCTGAAGCGTCTCGGCGGCAACAGGGGCGTCGGTGGTGAGGTAGGCGAGCATGGTCGCCATGTTTGGGTGAATCATGCCCGAGCCCTTGGCGCAGCCGCCGAGGGTGTAGGGGCCGAAGCGCACAGCGCAGTGCTTGGGGACGAGGTCGGTGGTCATGATGGCGCGGGCGAAGTCGGGGCCACCGTCGTCGGTGAGCGTAATCGCCTCGACGCCTACCTGGATCTTCTCCATCGGCAGGTGATGGCCGATAACGCCCGTGCTCGAGACGAACATCGCGCTCGCGGGCAGCCCTGCTGCGGACGCCGCGAGGTCGGCCATGCGCAGGGCGTCGCGCAGGCCGCGTTCGCCGGTGCTGGCGTTGGCGTTGCCGCTGTTCACCACCACCGCCTGCCCTTCACCGCCTCCAAGGCGGTCACGGTTGACGTCGATGCAGGCGGAGTGCAGCCGGTTGCAGGTGAAGACGCCCGCGACGGCGGCCGGGCGGTCGGATGCAAGGATGCCGATATCGAGCTTGCCCTCGCCATACGTCTTGATGCCCGCGTAGGCGGCGCCGGCGCGGAAGCCCATGGGGCTGGTGGAGCTGCCGGCGGGGTCGAGTTCGGGGCTCACGGGTAGAGGGCCGGGCGGTCGAGCCCCGCTTCCTGGGGCAAGCCGAACATGAGGTTCATGTTCTCGATGGCGCTGCCGGCGGCGCCTTTCATCAGGTTGTCGAGCACGCCCACAGCCACGAGCGCGCCGTTGCGCTCGTCGACAGTGGGGTGGACGAGGCAGTGATTGCTGCCGGTGGTGTGCTTCGTGTGGGGAGGCGTCTCGCTGACGGCCGTGAAGGGGGCGTCGCGGTAGAAGTCGCGGTAGATGGCGAGCGCCTCATCCTGCGAGACCTCGCGGGCGAGCGGCGCGTAGCAGGTAGCGTGGATGCCGCGCGTCATGGGGACGAGGTGGGGGACGAAGGTGACCGCGACGGGCGGCCCTTCGCGCAGGCACGAGAGCTCCTGCGCCATCTCTGGCTGGTGGTTGTGGTTGGCGAGGCGGTAGGCGGAGACGTCCTCGTTCACGTCGCTGTAGCTGTAACCGCCGCCTGTGCCCCTCCCCGCGCCGGAGATGCCGGACTTGGCGTCGACGAACACGCGCGGCTCCACGAGCCCGGCGGCGATGGCGGGCGCGAGCGCGAGGATGGTCGCGGCGGGGTAGCAGCCCGGATTCGCGACCAGGTCGGCAGCGGCGATGGCGGGCGCGTTGACTTCGGCCAGCCCGTAGACCGCGCGATCGAGCAGGTTGGGGGCGGGATGATCGACGCCGAACCACTGCGCGAAGTTAGCGGGATCGCGCAGGCGGAAGTCGGCGGCGATATCGATCACGCGCACGCCCTGCTCGACGAGCGGGGCGCAGGCCTCGGCGCTCGCGCCGGTGGGTAGCGCGGAGAAGGCGACATCGACCTCCGCTTCCAGTTCGCTCGTGATGGGGAAGTCGCCGTAAGCGGCGAGGTGGGGGAACGCTTCGCCCAGCATCTGGCCCGCGAGCGAGCGTCCCGTGGCCGCTACGAGATCGGCGCCAGGGTGGTTCCAGAGCAGACGCGCCGCCTCCATGCCTGCGAAGCCAGTGACGTTGATGATGCCCACGCGAACGGTCATATCCGCATTGTCCCGCCTTGCTGGGGAAGATGCGAACAGCCTGCGCGCCCGCGCAGTACGATGGCGGCGATGTCGCTGGACCTGACGTTCATCGGGACGGGCAACGCCTTCGCTGCGGGTGGGCTCTGCTGGAACGGCTTCGTGGCGAACGGACGCGTGCTCTTCGAGACGCCGCCGCAGGCGCTCATGGCGCTCCATCGCGTCGACGTGGACCCAAACGCAATCGAGACGGTGGTGGTGAGCCATCACCACGGCGACCACTTCCTGGGGTTGCCGTCGCTGCTGCTGCACTGGAAGCACCGCGGACGCGAACAGCCTGTCACCATCGTGGGGCCGCCAGAGACGGAGCGTCTCGCCCATGAGATCGGCGAGACGGTGTACCCGGGGCTGTTCGAGAGCGACTTCGGCATCGAGTGGCGCGAGGTGCAGGGTGGCGATTCGCTCAGCGTCGGCGATCTCGCGCTGGAGGCGATGGCAGTCGAGCACGATGCACGCCTCTCGCTCAGTCTCGGCTACCACGCGCGGCTGGACGGCGCGCGCTTCGCCTACACCGGCGATACGCGCCGCTGCGACGCCGTCCTCGACCTCGCACGCGGCGCCGACGTACTCATCGCCGAGTGCGCCTCGCGCGACATCCCCATTCCCGTCCACATGAATCTCGTGGACGACATCCCCGAGGTACATGCGGCGCTCTCGCGCTCGGCGCAGCTCGTGCTCACCCACGTCTCTCCCGACGTCGAGACGGACCTGAATCGCACCACGGTCGCGCGCGACTACGCCACCTATCGCTTCTAGCCCGCTCCGACGGCGAGGTGGGGAGGAAGCGGGGAGCGACGCGCGTGCGGCTGGGCTAGAATCGCGGCATGACACATCGACTGCGCGGCGCCGCGGCCATCACGGGCCTCGGCATCACCCCCATGGGACGCATCTACGGAAAAAGCTCGACGGACTTCGCGGTGGACGCGGTGCGGCTCGCCATCGCGGACGCAGGGCTGGAGAAGTCGGACATCGACGGGCTGCTCATCAACGCGGGCATCACGGGGTTCTCCGGCGGAGGCGTCAGCCTGCAGCTGCAGAACGCGCTCGGCATGGGCAATCTGCGCCTGCTGAACCACATGAACGCGGCAGGCTCGACGGCGGCGCAGATGGTGCAGTACGCCACCATGGCGATCGACGCAGGCATGGCAACCCATGTGGTCTGCGTCTTCGCCGATGCGCCCCTGCAGCAGGGCGGGTCGTCGGCCTCGGCCTACGGGAACGCCGGTCGGCGTGCCGGACCGAGCGGCATCCTCGGACTTTCCGCGGGAGCGGGGCACTTCGGGGCGAACACGTCGTACGCGCTGGCGGCGCGCCGCCACATGTCGCTCTACGGGACCAGGCAGGACCAGCTGGGTGCGATCGCCGTGGCGGAGCGGCAGTGGGCGACGATGAACCCGATGGCGAAGATGCGCGACCCGCTCACGCTGGAGGAATACCACGCCTCACGCTGGATCGTGGAGCCGCTCCATCTGCTCGATTGCTGTCTCGTCTCCAACGGCGCGGTGGCGGTCATCGTGAGCCCGCCCGAGCAGGCGCGGTCGATGCCGCAGCCGCCGGTCTACGTGTGGGGCATGGGGCAAGGCCATCCGGGAGACGCACGTCGGGCGGGCGATTCACCCGAGACAGAGACGGGTGCACGACTCGCCGCGGAGACAGTTTTCCGTATGGCAGGCGTGGGGCCCGAGGACATCGACGTCTGCGAGCTGTACGACTGCTACACCTACACCGTGCTCGTCACGCTGGAGGATTACGGCTTCTGCAAGAAAGGCGAGGGCGGGGCGTTCGTGGAGGACGGCAAACTCGGTCCGGGTGGCTCGCTGCCGACGAACACGGGCGGTGGCCAGCTCTCCGCCTACTACATGTGGGGCATGACGCCGCTGAGCGAAGCCGTCATCCAGACGCGTGGTCAGGGTGGCGAGCGACAGGTGCCGAAGCACGACCTCGTGCTCTCGACGGGGAATGGCGGAGCGCTCAGCTACCACGCTTCGCTCATCCTGAGCCCACATGCGAACTGAAGACGACGTGCAGCCTGACGGCAGGAGCATGCGCGATGGCTGATTCTCCACCACTCAAACCCGTCTCCCAGGCCGACGAGCTGACGGAGCCGTTCTTCGCCGCGGGCGAGGACGGGCGTCTGCTGCTCGCGACCTGCGACGCCTGCGATGAGATGCGCCTGCCGACGGCTCCAAGCTGCCCCACCTGCCTGGCCGAAGGGTTCGAGTGGCAGGAGGTGAGTGGGCGGGGATCGGTCTACACCTTCGCCATCATGCACCAGCGCTACCACCCCGCCTGGGAGCCGGACCTGCCCTACAACATCGCCGTGGTGGAGCTGGAGGAGGGGCCACGCATGCCCGCCAACATCATCGGCGTCGAGAACGCCGACATCGCCGTGGGCATGCCGGTTGAGGTGGTGTGGGAGCGCGAAGGCGACGCGCCCGTCCCGCGCTTCCGGCCGCGAAGCTGACCGCCATGCCGCAAGGCGCCCTCAGCACGGTCCTCTGGGGGACAGACCTGGACGCTTTCGTGATTTTTCTGACGTCCGTGGGCGGCGCGACCGTGCGCACCCGCCACCCCGGCTTCGCCGCGCTCGCGCTCGCTGGCGCGGAGATTCAGGTTCACGCAGACGAGTCCCATCCCACGCACCCGTGGCGCCAGGCGCTGGCCAAGGACGGCGCGGCGCGCGGCATCGGGGCGGAGATTCGCATTCGCGTCGACGCCGTCGATGAACGGCATCAGCTGGCGCTGGATATGGGCTACGTCAGCATCCAGAAGCCGTATGGGGGGGACGAGGGGCGCACCTGCCAGGTGCTGGGGCCCGATGGCTACCTGTTCACCCTCTGGGAGCCCGAGATCGGGAGCAGCCTGGGCCAGGGCTAGCCAGCGCGCAGACGCCTACCAGGCGGTCCAGCCGCCATCGACGAGGATGGTCTGGCCGGTGACGAAGTTGCTGGCGTCGCTGGCGAGGAAGATGACCGCGCCGGCCAGCTCGTGGGGCTGGCCCCAACGCCCGACGGGCGTGCGCTCTTCGATGAAGGCGCGCCGCTCGGGGTCTTCGTAGAGGGGGCGGGTGAGGTCGGTCTCGAAGTAGGTGGGCGCGATGCCGTTCACCTGCACGCCCTCGGTGGCCCACTCGAGCGCGAGCACGCGCGTGAGCTGCTCGATGGCGCCCTTGGAGGAGGCGTAAGCGGCCTGATTGGGCAGGGCCACGCTGCCGAGGATGCTGGAGAGGTTGATGACTTTCCCCGAGCCCTGCGCCACGAAGTGGCGGCCAGCCGCACGGGCGCCGTTGAAGTAGCCGTTGAGGTTGGTGGTGAGGACGAAGTTGAACTCGTCCGTGGTCAGTTCGAGGGCGGGTTTGCGTACGTTCGTGCCCGCGTTGTTCACCATCACGTCGAGGCGGCCCAGCTGGTCGACGGTGGCCGCCACCAGTGCCCCGCACGCCTCGGGAGAGGTGACGTCGGTGGGGACGGCGATGGCGCGTCGGCCGAGGGCACGCACCTCGTCGGCGAGGCTCTCGATTTCAGGGGCGGTGCGGCTGGCGAGCGCCAGGTCGGCGCCGGAGGCCGCGAGCGCGAGGGCCATGGTGCGCCCCAGGCCGCGCCCGGCGCCGGTCATGATGGCCACGCGCCCGCTGAGGTCGAAGAGTTGCGTACCGCGCAGCTCGGGGCGCCCTTCCGGGGTGTTGGCGGTATCGGAGGTGCTCATTCGTAGCGCAGGGCCTCAGCCACGGCCACCTGTGAGGCGCGCTGGGCGGGGAACCAGGTCATCACCATGGAGGCGCCGAAGGCGATGCCGCAGATGACGATGAGTTGCAGCCACGGGACGAAGAAATCGGAATCGCGCGAGACTTCCCCGATGCTGCCGGTGGTGAACAGCACCCATGCGAGGGAAACGCCCAGCACCGCCCCCAGCACGATGCCGGAGAGGGCCACGAAGCTCGATTCGAGGATGAAGCTGAGCGCGACCATGGAACGCTGGTAGCCGATGGCTCGCAGCATGCCGATCTGCTGGCGGCGTTCGACGACGGCTCGCAGCGCGATCACGCCGAGCGCGGCAATGCCCACGATGAGGCCCAGTCCCATGAAGCCTTGCAGCAGCAGGAGGAAGCCGCGCGAGCCCTCGCGCTGGTCGTCAAGGAGTTTGTCGAGCGACTCTGCCGAGGCCTGCACGAGGCCCGCTTCGATGGTCTTGGCGAAGGCTTCCTGATCGATGCCATCAATCGTCTGGACGGTGAATATCTGGGCGGCAGCGTGGGAGAAGGCGGCGAGCAGCAGGTCTCGCCGCACGATGAGGCCGGAGAAGAAGACATCGGCCGGATCGTCCATCTGGGCGATGACCGTCACCGCGACCTGGAGGCCGGTGGCAGGGTCACGCAGGTGGATTTTGAACGGCTCGAAGCCGTCCTGGGCGATCTCCGGGTCGATGCGCAGGACATCACCCTCGGTGAAGTCGCCCTGGGTGGTGATGCTGCCGGGGATGATGGCGAGCGGGGTGGCGCCACTGGAGTTCTTGACCGCCTCCCAGACCGCCTCATCGCTCTCGTAGCCGGCTGCTCGCGCCTTGAGCACGATCTCATTCACCTCGAAGAAGGTGTCGTCGGCGCCGATGACGGTGAAGGTCCCCTCTTGATCGGTTGGCTCCACGATGACCTCGGTCTCGTGGGAGAAGGCGATGCGCTGCTCGCTGATTGCCACGATAGGGGAGGTGTCGACGCCCGCCGCCTCGAGATCCGCTCCGAGATCGTCGGTGGGGTTGTTGCTGTTGACGATGACGAGCGTGTCGAAGCCGCCCTTGGCGTCGTCGGAGAGGAAGATGCGGTCGAAGTTGTCGTTGACGGTGGAGAACATGATGAGCGAGAAGGTGATGAGGCCGATCATCATGATCGTCATGCCGGTGCGCATACGGGCGGTGAGCGGGTAGGCGACGGCGGTCTTGACGGCAGGCACGATGCGTCCGAAGCGGCTTCCCACAGTGACGACGGCAGGGAGCAGGATGTCGGCGTTGTAGACGATGAGGAAGGTGCCGCAGGCGACCATGACGATGCCACTGAGGAAGAAGAGCTCGGGCCCGCCAACCAGGTCGCCAATGATGAATTCAAGGCCACCGGCAGGGGCGACGTACCAGAAGGTGAGTAGCAGGATCGCCACGATCGTGAAGGAAGCGCGCTCGGCCACACGGAAGTAGCGCAGCGTGAACACCGCCCAGGCGAAGATGAGCGAGACGCCGGCGGCGAACTGGAAGAAGCGCTCAACGTCGTAGGCCCACTCGAGCAGCAGCGCCGCCATCGCCAGGCCGACGACGGAGTAGCCGGCGCCCCACGCGATGGTGCGGTCGCGGTCCTGTGAGGCAACGAGCAGGAGTCCGATGGGGGGGATGATGACGCCGAGCAGGATCATCCACAGCCCGGGGTGCGGGTCGCGGTCGCGCATGACTCGCACGACGACGATGGCGGCGAGGTAGAAGGGAATCCCCACCACGGTGAAGAAGGGCCAGACGGGGATGCCGTGCCTGGGCAGGCGCTCCGCCGCACGTGCGCCGAAGTTGTGGTTGTGGAGGATGAAGACGAAGGGCCCCACCAGACCGAAGACCAGGATGATGATGAAGAGCGGGGCGAAGTCGGGGATGCGGATGAGTCCGATGGCGCCGACGGCCACCGCCCCGCCAGCGACCGCGGTGTTGAGCACCGCCCGTGCGTAGCCACGCCAGGTGGCTGCTTCGGGGTTGGTGACGATGGGCTCGGGCAGGTCGCGGATAGCGGCCACGATATTGAGCCGGCTGGCGCGAATGGCGGCGAGGAAGATCACGAGGAAGGTCGAGATCACGCCGAGGCAGAAGGAGATGATGAGGCTGCGCGCCGTGAAGGTGGTGCGCAACTCCAGGCCGAAGCTATCGGCGAAGCTGTTGATGAGCGCGACCATGCCGAAGGTGACGAAGATGCCCGCCACCAGGCCGACCACTGCCGCGCCAAGGTCGTAGCCCATGCCTTCTGCGAGGAAGGACTCGACGAGGTGGCGGCGCTTCGCGCCGACAGCGCGGGCCATGCCCATTTCGGGCTTCCGCTCCGCGGCGAGCATGATGAAGATGAGGAAGATCAGCAGGATGCCGGCGGCGATGGAGAAGAGGCTGAAGATGAGGAAGAAGGTGGTGAAGATGCTGCTGAAGAGCTTCGCCTGATCAATGCCGTCCCGCTTGACGTCGTCGACCATGAAGGTCGTGCCGACGAGGGCGGCCTCGAGCTTCTCCTGCACGAGGTCGGAGCGGTCGAGGCCGCTGCGCGCATCACCTGCGTTCGTGACGAGGATGGCGTAGCCGGTGTCGTCCAGTTCGAGCTCGCGTGCGAGAAAGTCGAAATCGAGCGCTGCGCCAGGGTAGGTGCCGGATCCCAGATTGGTGGTGCCGCTGAGGAAGCCGTTGGGGCTGATGGCTACGACTTCAACGGTGATCGGGAAGCCTTCGAGGAAGAGATTGAGGGTGTCGCCTGTCTGCGCGTCGATCTCGTTGGCGAGGTCTTCGTTGATGACGATCTGGTTGCCCTCAAGGGTGACGATGTTGCCGTCGAGGTCACGCAGGGAGCCGAAGGGTTCGACGTCGGGGGAAGCGGTGTCGTAGGCGACGATGGTGGCGGTGGACTCGTTCAGCATCGTGCGCTGATTGAGGACCGGTAACGTCTCGAGAATGACGGCGAGGAAGCCATCGATGTCGGGATCGGTGGCGAAGCGCTCCTTCAGGCGGTCCACTTCGGAGAGGGGGACGAGGCGCTGATCCTGGGGGGCGGGATGTTCGTCTTCGTCCCAGACGATGATGAGATCGGTTTCATCGAGCAGCTCGTAGATATCGTCCGTAACGGTGCTGGAGAGGGTATCGCCGGTGGCGAAGGCGACCGTCATGATGACGGTGGCGAGCATCAGCCCAAAGATGATGAGGATGGTCTGGGCGGGGCGGCGGGGGATGTTGCGCAGGCCGGTCTTGAACATGACGGGGTTGCGCAGGGCGACATAGAGCAGCAGCGCGAAGATGACGGCGGTGATCGCGACCACGACGATCATGATCACGTTCATGGAGAGGCCGAAGAGTTCGTCCATGGCGGGCGCTACGCGGAGGTGGTAGCGAGGGGGCGGGTGGATTCCTCGCGGTCGATGAGGCCGTCGGCCATGTGGATGGTGCGGTGGCAGCGAGCCGCCACTCCGGGGGAGTGCGTGACAATCACCTGCGTCTGGTTCTCGCGCTCGTTGAGTTCGACGAGCAGGTCCATGATGCCGCCCGCGGTAAGCGAGTCGAGCGCGCCGGTGGGCTCGTCGGCCCAGACGATGGCGGGGCTGTTCACAACGGCGCGCGCGACGGTAACACGCTGACGCTGGCCACCGGAGAGCTGTGAGGGGCGGTGTCCGGCGTACTGCCGCAGTTCGACGCGTTCGAGCGCCTTGAGGGCGAGTTCACGAGCAGTGGAAGGCCTCGTGCCGGAGACGATCAGGGGAAGTTCCACGTTCTCAACGGCGGAGAGCACGGGCAGGAGGTTGTAGGTCTGGAAGACGAAGCCCATGCCCTTCGCACGGAATTCGGTCTTCTCGTTATCGCCCATGCGGGTGATGTCCTCACCGTTGATGAAGACCTTGCCCGCATCGAAGGTGTCGAGCCCGGAGAGGCAGTTCAGCAGCGTCGTCTTGCCACAGCCGGAGGGGCCCATGATGGCGACCATCTCGCCGCGGGGCACCTGCACATCGACGCCTCGCAGCGCCTGCACCTGGACTTCGCCGGTGTTGTAGGTCTTGACGACGCCCTGCGCCTCGATGACCAGATCCCGTGAGTTCCCCGCAGCAGTCATGAGACCTCCCGTCTGCGCGCCTCGCAGGGCGCCCCTTCGAGCGTGACGGACGAACGATACTGGGGCAAGTATGCACGCCCCCTGGAGGTGCGCGCAGCGCACTGGACGCGCACAATGCGCGCAGGGAGTACGCATGAGCAACGAACACGAGGCGCCCGAAGTCGCCCCTTCCCACACCGACGTCCGCTCGGAGTTTCCGGTCAGCAACCTCGCGATGGTCGTGGGCCTGGGTGCGGTGGCGATCGGGGTGGGCATCGTTCTCGGATTTGTGCTGTCGGCCTGAGCGCTGACAACCGTCCCCTTTTCGCACACAAGCACTGCGGAACCGCTCTGAAAGGGTATGATCAGGGTGTGAACAGCACACCCATCACCCGTGGCGATGCGCTCCTGCTGCGCGTCACGAAGTACAACGGCGACGCACACTGGATCCAGCGCATGCGCGTCCTCTCGGACGACGGAGCGCTGGTGCAGGCGCACGCTTCCGCGGGCAGCCCGATTTTCACGAGCCGGGGCGAGTTCCGCTCCCGCTACGACAGCTTCGCGCACTTCTGGCGCGACCGTTGGTACAACGTCTTCCGCCTGGCCGAACCCGGCGAAGAGACCGCCATCTGGTACTGCAACGTGACCACCCCGCCCGAGCTCGAGGGGGGCGAGATTCGCTACATCGACCTCGACCTCGACGTGACGGTGCGGGCGGGCGGAACCATCGAGCTGCTCGACGCAGATGAGTTCGAGGAGCACCGCCTCGCCTACGGCTATCCGCCGGACGTGGTGGCGCACGCGCAGGCGGCGGTGGGCGAACTCTCCCATCTCGCACAACGCAACGAGTTTCCGTTCGACCTGCAGGCGTGAACTGCAGGCGCACGACCCGACGTGCTGTCGGCTTCCCACTCCCCTGCTGGCACGCAAGGCGATACGCTTGAGCGATGAGTGAAGCGACAACCCTGCGAGCGCGTGTAGCGGCACTCGTCACGGAGGCGGCGAACGCCGCCATCGCGACGGGAAGCCTGCCCGATGTGGCCCTGCCGGAGGCGCTCGTCGAGCGTCCACGTGACGCCAGCCACGGCGATTACGCGAGCTCGCTGCCCCTGCAGCTGGCGCGCACGGCGATGATGCCGCCGCTGGCCATCGCCGAGGCGATCGTCGAGCACCTGCCCGCTGGCGATCTCATCGATACCCCACGCATCGCGCCGCCGGGCTTCATCAACCTGAGCCTCTCGGCGCGCTTCCTGCAGAGCGAAGTCACCCGCATCATCGAGCAGGGGGCGGCGTTCGCCGACAGCACACTGGGAGCGGGCAAGCGGGCGCAGGTCGAGTTCGTCTCCGCCAATCCCACCGGCCCCCTGCACGTCGGCAACGGGCGGGGCGCGGCTATCGGCGATACGCTCGCGGCCACGCTGGCGGCGGCAGGCTACGAGGTCGAGCGCGAATATTATGTGAATGACGCGGGCACGCAGACCGAGGTGTTCGCGGAGTCCCTCTACGCACGCTACCAGCAGGAGCTGGGACGGGACGTGCCCCTTCCCGACGGCGGCTATCCAGGCGACTACCTGATCGATGTGGCGAAGCAGGTGCGGGAGCGCGAAGGCGACCGCTTCCTCGCGCCTCCCGGGGAAGCGCCAGACCCGGCGCTCGGGGCCCTGGGCATCGAGCTCATGGTCGAGCAGATTCGCGGCACGCTGGATCAGTTCGGGACGCGTTACGAGAACTGGTTCAGCGAGCAGACGCTCTACCAGACGCCGCCCGACGGGGATGCGTCGACGTACGAGACGGCGCTGGCGATCCTGCGGGAGGACGGCCACCTGGCGGAGCGCGAGGGCGCGCTCTGGCTCACCTCCAGCGACCTCGGGGAAGACAAGGACAACGTGGTCGTACGCTCGGACGGGCGGCCCACCTACTTCGCCAGCGACGTGGCCTACCACTACGACAAGTTCGTGACGCGTGGCTTCGACCTCGTCATCGATGTCTGGGGGGGCGACCACCACGGGCACGTCTCCCGCGTGAAAGTCGCGACGGACGCGGTATCCGGGCAGGGCGACGCGCTGCACGTGCTGCTCTACCAGCTGGTCACGCTCAAGCGTGGCGGCGTGATGGTGCGGCTCTCGAAGCGTGGCGGCGATCTGATCACGCTCGATGAACTGGTCGAGGAGGTGGGGCCGGATGCGGCGCGCTTCTTCTTCCTGATGCGCGCGCCCAGCTCACAGATGGAGTTCGACCTCGACCTCGCGGTGAAGCAGTCGAACGAGAACCCCGTGTACTACATCCAGTACGCGCACGCGCGCCTGGCGAGCATCCTCGATCGCGCCGCTGAGGAGGGGCATTCCCCCGAGGGCGGCGAGGTCGGCCGCCTTGATGCGCCGCATGAGCTGGCGCTCATGCGCGAGATGCTGCGCCTGCAGGAAGTCATCGAGCTGGTGGCGACCACCTTCGAGCCGCAGCACCTTGCGCGCTACGGCACCGAACTGGCCACCGCCTTCCACACCTTCAACGACGCCTTCCGCCAGCAGAACGATGCGAACCTGAAGGTCATCACCGGGGATGCGGCGCTGACGGCCGCGCGCCTGCGGCTCGTGCTCGCCGCGAAGACGGCGCTCGGCCGCGTGCTCGGCCTGATGGGGATGAGCGCGCCTGAGCGGATGTAGCGACTACGCCAGGGCCCCCGGCGAGAGCAGGGCAGCGCGGGGCGCGACGATAGCGCCGTTCTCCGCATCGCCAAACACCTCCCAGGCGTCGGGATCGCGCCAGGCAAGCCACGCCGCAAGCGCGCAGGTGAGCGCGTCGAGCGCATCCTCGTACTGCTTCAGCGAAGGGGCCTCGCTGGCATTGCCGGGCAGGCTTCCAGGGCTGCGTGGGCGAGCGCCTTCCGCAGCGGGGCGCTGTCCTGCAGGCCGGGCGGCGCGTGGTGCTTCAACCATTCGCCGAGGAGCGTCTGGTACCGCTGCAATGCGCGACGCCGCTGCTCAACGCGCCCCCACTTGTAGGGGAGGCGCTCCGCCAGATCGAAGAGGCGCACGTGGACGGCGTGGGGGAAGACTTCGAGCGCGATCCTGCGGTTCGCTGCCGACCTGAGCGCCTGCGGGTCGAAGTCGAAGGAGAGGCCGTCTGCGAAGGGCGTCGGCGAGCAGGGGGCCGGCCCGGAGGTCCTTGCGGGCGAGCCAGTCGACGCTCGCCAGGTAGGCTCCCGCCTTGAAGGGCGCGAAGGCTCGGTTAAGGGCGCGCTCGGCGGTGCGTCGCGGCGTCACGACCAGCGGCGCGTCGATGGCGACGACGGTCGTGTCGTGGGCGTTCGCGACTGCGCTGATCTGCTCGCAGAGGGCCTGAATGCCATGCTTCTCCGCGCTGAGATGCGTGCAGCGAAGGTCGGCGGCGGCGCTCGTCCCCTCCAGCACGCAGAGGCCGCTGGCGAAGGGCACAGGATGGCGGTAAGCCGTCCAGGCGAGGTCGAGGCCGATGAAGGCGGGCAAGCGGCACCCTAGCACCGCGCGGGCGACGGTGGCACGATCGCGCACGGAGGCGAGCAGAAGACTGATGGCCGATCTGCTTGAGGCGCTGACAGCACGACGCGCACGACGCGCGTTCGCGCAGCGCGACGTGCCCGTCGAGATGCAGGAGCTGCTCTGGCGGGCGGTCTCGGTGGCGCCCAGCCACGGCAACGTGCAGACGGTACGGCTGCTGGTGGCGGCGTCGCAGGCGGCGCGGGACGGCGTGGCGGCAGCGCTCTCCGAAGGGAACCGTCAGTGGGCGCCGGCAGCGCCCCTGCTCGTGGCGCTGGGCTCGCTGCCGCAGCACGAACGGGCGGAGTCGTACGGCGTGGAGCGCGGACTGTGGTCGTTTCACGCGGGGATCGCGGCGGGCAACCTGATGGCGCAGGCGACCTCACTGGGGCTGATCGCCCATCCCATGGCCGGCTTCGACGAGGAAGCCATACGCGCCAGCTTCGCTGCGCCGGACAGCCTGCGCATCCTCGTCGTCTTCGCGATCGGCTTCCCCGGAGCAGCGGAATCGCTGCCGGAGGACTTGCAGCGTCGGGAGCGGCGCGAGCAACGCCGCCAGCCGCTGGAACGGCTCGTCGCAATCGACCGGTGGGATGACGCCAACGGGCAGCCGGCGCGCGATCCCTCGCGGGACGCGCGGCGGAGTGGCAAGCTGGAGCGCTGAATGTCCGCCATCAACGAACTCGGAGACCGCTACGTCGAGGAACTGGCCGCGCTCGACCCGATCGGGGCCACGAGCCTCGGCATCGCCGGTCACGACGACGAACTCACCGACTACTCGGTTGCAGGGTTCGAAGCGCGCGACCGCCTCACGCGGGAGACGCTCGCGCAGCTCGACACGCTTCGCGACGAAGCCGATGGCGACCGCATCCTGCGCGAGGTGATGCGCGAAGCGCTCACCCTCGACGCGGAACTGTTCGAGACGGGCGACCATCTCGCGGGGCTGAACGTGCTCGCTTCGCCCGTGCAGGGCATCCGTCGCGTCTTCGACCTGATGCCGACGGAGGGCGAGTCGGACTGGGCGACGATTGCGCGACGACTGGGGCGTCTCCCCGCGGCGATCGCGGGCTACCGCACGACGCTGGAGGCGGGGCTCGCCGCCGGGCGAGCGGCTCCGCGTCGCCAGGTCGAGGCCTGTCTGAAGCAGTGCGAGACGTGGGCGGGTGGCGACGCTGACGGCTTCTTCACGGAATTCACGGGGCGGGCGCCCGAAGACCTCGCGGCGGGGCTGCGCCGTGACCTTCAGGCTGCGGCGGCAGCTGGAGACGCGGCGTATGGCGCGTTCGCCACTTTCCTGCGAGAGCGCTACCTGCCACAGGCGATCGTGCGCGACGCCGTCGGGGAAGAGCGCTACGCGCGCTACTCCCGCTCGTGGAATCGCTGCGATCTGGACCTGCACGAGACGTACGACTGGGGCTGGGACGAGATCGCCCGCATCGATGGGGAGATGGCGGCGGCGGCGGAGCAGATCGCGCCGGGCGAGGGCGTGGAAGCGGCGAAGACGGTGCTCGATACGGACCCGGCGCGCGCCATCGAGGGCGTCGAGGAGTTCCGCCAGTGGATGCAGGACCTGCAGGAGCGCACGATCGCCGAGATGAACGGCCAGCACTTCGAGATTCCCGAGCCCCTGCAGCGCATCGAGGCGATGATCGCCCCGCCGGGGGGCGCGCTCGCGATGTACTACACGGGGCCCTCTGAAGACTTCTCGCGGCCCGGGCGCACGTGGTACCCGACCGGCGGGAAGACGCGCTTCCCGCTCTGGGGCGAGGTCTCCATCGCCTACCACGAAGGCGTGCCCGGGCATCACCTCGAGCGGGGCAACACGCGTCTCCTCGATCTCTCGCGCTTCCAGCGGCTGCTGGGCGACTGCTCCGGCTATGTCGAGGGCTGGGCGCTCTACGCGGAGCGGCTCATGGGTGAACTGGGCTACCTGGACAAGCCCGACTACGCCATGGGGCTGCTGCGGTCGCAGGCGCTGCGCAGCGTGCGCATCATTGTCGATATCGGCATGCATCTCGAACTGCCGATCCCGCAGGGACAGTCCTTCCACCCTGGCAAGCGCTGGACGCCCGCGCTGGGCGACGAGTTCGCGAAGGGGCGGAGCCACTTCCCGCCCGACTTCCTGGCAAGCGAGATCGACCGCTACCTCGGCATTCCGGGGCAGGCGATTAGCTACAAGGTGGGGGAGCGGGCCTGGCTGGCGGCGCGTGAAGCGGCGCGGCAGAGCCTGGGCGACGCCTTCGATCTGCGCCGTTTCCATCGTGACATACTGGCGCTGGGGCCGATGGGGCTTGGCCTGCTGGAGCGCGAGAGCGCACGTCTGGGGGAACCGGCATGACGGTGCGGCGAACGGTTGGGGGAGCGCTCATCGTGGTGCCTTCGCTCCTCTCGGGAGCGGGCATCGGCTTCATCCTCGGCGCCATCCTCTCCAACAATCAGGTCATCCAGGATGTGCTTGTCGTCATCGGCGCGGTGATGCTCTGGTTCGACTTCTTCGTCACGATGGCGATCATCCGTTACTCGCTGCGCAGCCTCGATCGGCGCATCGAAGCGCTGGAGACGCGGAGGGAAAGCCCCGGGGACGACGACCCTAGATCGTGAACCCGCCCAGACCGAGGATGCCGCGCGCGTACTCGATTTCCCCCGCATGGCGGTAGCCGTGGCTCAGGCAGACGCCGTTGAGGCCCTGCCAGAGCGACATCTCGCCCAACGGCTTGATGGTGACGGTGCGGGTATCGAACTCATCGGGGGACATCTCGGCGAGGTAGTCATCGGTCGCCTGCCAGACGCGCGGCTGGTACTCGCGCCAGCCGTCGAGGTCGTTGAGGGTGAGCGCCTGCGCTTCCGCTTCGGGCATGCCCGTCCCCTGCGAGGTGCGGTGCAGGCCGAAGCGCTCGTCGTAGCCACCTTCGAGCCAGACCGTCGGCCGGCCCTGCGCGATGAAGTTGACGATATTGTCCTCGGTGCGGACGTAGTGCCAGAGGCTGAAGAAGGGGCTGAGGCCGCCCTCCGCCGGGCGGAAGTTGAGCTGCTCGAGCGTCATATCCTCGAGCGCCTGGTCGAGCAGGGAGTGCATGGAGGTGAGACCGGTGCGGAGGATTTCCAGTGGCGTGGTCGACATGATCGAACGGAACCTCGAAGCGAGCTGGCGGAATCGTGCCTTGCGCGAGAGCGGCAGACAAGGGGAGCGAACTACCCCCTTCCCTGCACGAACCCTGTAGCATGGGGCAATGTCACAGGACTATTTCGATATCCGTCAGCTCTGTGAGCGCTACGTGGACGCCGTCAACCGGCGCGACGCTGAGGCCTGGGTCGAGACCTGGGCGCCTGATGGTGTGTGGGAGTACGGCCTCAACGATCCGGCCAAAGGCCACAGCGAACTCATCGAGTTCTGGAACTACGTGATGCAGAACATGGATGCCGTCTTCCTCACCGTCGATTCGGGCGTCGTCGACAGCGTGGGAGAGGAAGAGGCGAAGGCGCGCTGGTACCACACCGAGCGTATCCAGCTGAAGGACCACGATCCGGTGATAGGCGAGACCGTCTCCACGATGAACTCGTGCGCATCGAAGGCATGTGGCGGTTTGCCCGCCGCAGCCACCGTCTGCTCTACCAGAGCAACGACCCGCATGGACGCTTCTACCCGTACTCGGACTAGTCGGGCAGGGGCGAAGACAGCGGCCCGCTGGCGCAGAAGCGCACAGGGCAAATCACCCGGGAGGGACCGAAATGGGCAAGCCAACAGTTGAGGACTACACCGCCATCCGCATGGTGGCCGAGCGCTACGTCGATGCCGTCAATCGCTTCGATGCTGAGGCGTGGGGCGAGACGTGGGCGCCTGACGGCGAATGGAACGTGGGCGAAGTCCACAAGGGCCGCGAAGTGATGGTGCCCCTCTGGACGCAGATCATGGGCAGCATCCCCAACGTCTACATGCACGTCTACTCGGGCGTCATCGACGACGTCACGGGCGATACCGCGCGGGGCCGCTGGTACATGGGCGAATTCCTGAACATGGCAGATGGATCGCAGTCGATGAACTCGATCTGCTACGTCGATACGTACACGCGCATCGACGGGCAGTGGTACATCCAGACGCGTGAGTTCCAGGCGCTCTACCGCGGTCCGGCCGACCTGAGCGGCGAGTTCGCGAAGATCGCCGTCCCTGTCTAGGCGCGGCGTCACCGCCTCACCTCACCTCCACATCCCGCAGCTGTGTGCTGGCCATCGGCCAGCGCGCAGGCTCGCGTGGCGCGCGCGATGACGAGTAGCGAAGCCGGCGCCGGCGCCCACAGCAGCAGCCGCAAGACGGTCTACCTGGCGAGCCCCTACGGCTTCTCAGGGCAGCAGAAGGCGCTGCTCCTGCCGGCGCTCGTGGAAGCGCTGGAAGCACTGGGCCTCGAGGTCTGGGAGCCGTTCGAGCGCAACAACCAGATCGACCGCGCCCAGCGGGGCTGGGCATGGCGCATTGGGCAGGCCGACTTCCGCGACGTGCGGGAGGCCGACGCCATCGTCGCGGTGGTGAACGGCGTACCGCCGGATGAGGGTGTGGTGGTGGAGCTGGGCATGGCCATCGCCCTGGGCAAGCCCACCTTCCTCTTCCGGGACGACTTCCGCCGCGCCACCGACAGCGAGGAGTACCCGCTCAACCTGATGCTGTTCACGGGGCTGCCAGCCGACGGCTGGCGCGACTCCTACTACACCTCGGTGGACGAGCTGGCTGATACCGACAAGGCGCTCGCCCGCTGGGCGGCGTCCTGACCAAAGCAGGGCACGCTAGTAGAGCATGCGCCCCTCGATCTGGGCGGTTGTGATCCAGATCTCGATATCGCGGATGGCGTGGGCCATAGCCTGGCCGATGAGGTCGAGCTTGCGTACCTGCTCGATGCGTGGAGTGGCCTGCTCGAGCTCCCGCTTCGAGAGGATCTCGCGGAAGATGCGGCAGGCGTCGACGAGGCAGATGAGGACGACGTCGTGGGGGTCGGGGATGTCGTCGCTGAAGAGCACCCCCATGATGCGCAGCTTGACTTCGCGCTCGGCCTGTCCGTCGACCGTGGGGTAGCGGCGGGAGCGGAAGACCCAGAGGAAGCGGTCGTCCTGCTGCTCGAGGATGCCGGCCGCGATAAGCCGCTTGAGGACCTCCTCGCGGATCTCGGGGGCGCGCTGGGCGACATGCTCAACCCAGTACCTGGGCTCCTGCTGTTCCCCGGCTGCGATTTCGGCGAGGGTGGGGTCGAGCAGGCTGTCGCCGGTGGGGGTGGCGTCGAGCAGGATGAGATGCTCGAGATCGGTATCGATGCGATTCTCCATCGCCAGATCCATGAGCACGGCGCCGGCCATAGCCCGATCGACGGACCAGTTGGGGACGCGCGCGAACGTGCCGTCCTCATCGCGCAGCATGAGCAGGATGATCTCTTCAGCGAATCTCAGCATCGCATCAATGCCTCCATGACAGGCTCACTCTACCACCGTCCATCCAATGGACTGTGGAAGCGCACATACGCGTGTGGAGTGCCTGGCGAGGACCGGGATCAGGAACCGGGCGGCCGGTAGGGGACGTCCATGGCGATGGCATCGTCGACCATCTCGGGCGTAATCAGGATGGTGATTTGGACCCTGATCGCGCCAACGGCGCCGATTTCGAGTGAGAGGGCCGCGGCAGCGGTCTCGCTGGGCAGATCGGCGGTGATGTAGAGGTCGGTCCCGCCGAAGGCGTAGTACATCGATTCGAGGCTTCCCCCTACCCCTTCGATCGCCTCTGCAAGCGCCTTGCGCCGGCCGGTGCCACCCTCACGCTCCAATCCCTGAAGCCCTGACTGTGTATAGCTCGCCTGGAGCAGGTACTTACCCATCTGACTATCCTCCGTACGGAGTAGACATACCAGCCTCTGATCAGATCGTCAAGGGAAGTGAAGGGAAGTCCGGGCTGAAAGCGCTTCCGCAGCGGGTCGTTCTTGACCCGGTTCGGGGCGCTCCGTAGGCTGGCCAGCGTCTGATTCGTTCAGGTGCCCGCAAGGGAGAATAGGGAAGGCGGTGAGAATCCGCCGCGGTAGCGCCACTGTAAGCGGGGAATCGGGGCTGTAGCTCACTGCCGATTGGCGGGAAGGGCCCAGCGCAGAACCCACCCGTAAGCCAGGAGACCTGCCTGAACGTCGAGGTACATCTCTCCGCCTCAGAGAGGTTCCTGTGAGCTGCGCACACACGCCCCCGGCACGGCGAAGCAGCCTTCCAGCGGAGAAGAACGCTGGAGGGCATTCGTGCTGTCCACCCGCCTCCTGAACCTGAGCCCGAAGCTGCGGCACGGCGGCTATCGCCAGCTGGGCATCAGCGCCCGTCTGGCCGTGGGCGGGGCCGTCCTGCTGGTGGCCGCGGTCGTGATGGGGCTCATCTCACTGAGCCTGGGGCCGGTCGACATCCCCGTCAGCCATGTCACGTGGATCCTCATCTCAGCCGTCGGGATCGAGACACCCGAGTTCGGGCGCACCGAGCAGCTCGTGATCGAGCAGATTCGCCTGCCGCGCATCGTAGTGGGAGCGGCGGTGGGCATGGCGCTGGGGGTAGCGGGCGCAGCCATGCAGGGGCTTTTTCGCAACCCCATGGCCGACCCCGGCATCATCGGCGTATCGGCGGGCGGGGCGGTCGGGGCAGTGGTCGCGATCGCGACTGGCGCGGCGGGCCTCTTCTTCCTCGCGCTTCCGGCCTTCGCGTTTGTGGGGGCCATCGCCACCGCCTTCCTGGTCTATGGCATCGCAGCGGTGGGGGGGCACTTCTCGATGGCGACACTGCTGCTCGCGGGAGTAGCGATCAACGCCTTCCTGGGGGCGGTCGTCTCCGCCATCATCGTGCTGATCCCGAATAACGAAGCGCTTCGGGAGATTCTCTTCTGGCTGGCGGGAGGGCTCGACGCCCGCTCCTGGGAGCACGCACGCATCGCCGTGCCGCTCATTGCAGGGAGTACGGCGGTGATACTGCTGCTGGCGCGCGACCTGAACCTGCTCATGCTGGGCGACGACGAGGCCCGATCGATGGGCGTGCGCGTGGGCTTGACGCGGCTGGTCTTGCTGGGAGCAGCCGCGCTGGCGACCGGTGCGGCGGTGGCGGTGAGCGGGACGATTGCGTTTGTGGGGCTGGTCACGCCGCATGTCTTGCGGCTGGCGCTGGGGCCCGACAACCGCGTGCTCATCCCGCTCAGCGCCCTCGGGGGCGCCATCTTCGTCGTTCTCGCAGACACGATCGCCCGCACCGTCATCGAGCCAGCCGAGCTCAGGGTTGGCATCCTCACGTCCTTTGTGGGGGCGCCCTTCTTCATCTTTCTGCTCATCAAGAACAAACGGCAGGTCTACGCCCTGTAGGGGCGACGGCCAAAGGAGAACGCATGCTGCCCTCACCCCTGTTCCGTCTTCCGATCGCATGCCTCGGCATCGCGCTGTTCGCGCTGCTGCTGGCGGCCTGCTCCTCCGACGACCCGGAGCCGACGCCAACGCCTGCGCGCGCAACCGAAGCAGCCGCGACCGAAGCAGCGACAGCGACACCCGTCGCGACGCCAGAGCCAACGGCTACCGCGGCTGCGACTGCGGAGGCGACGCCCGATCCAACGGCCACACCTTCCCCTGCGATGCAGGCACTGGCAGGCGTGCGTGGCATCGTCGACCCGACGAATACGGGTTGGCCGCGTGAAGTCGAGGGCTTGAACGGCATCATCAGCATCCCGGCCAAGCCGATGCGCATCATCACCGCCTCGATTGGGCACGACGAGCTCACGCTGGCGCTCGTGCCTATTGAGCGCCTGATCGCGGTCGGGGCGTTTTCGAAGGACGAGACGTACTCGAATGTGGCCTCACTGGTTTTGGACAAGGACGAGATCACGCGCGATCCGGAGGTGCTCGTAGCGCTCAATCCGGACGTGATCGTGACGAGCCCCTTCTTCCCACTCGAGTCCATTGAGGCGCTCCAGCAGGTAGGCATCCCCGTCATCCAGACGGAGCTGGCGCAGGGGGCGGAGGAACGCGTCAACACCATCCTGCTGATGGGCTACATCTTCGGGGAGGAGGAGCGCGCCTTCGCCTTCGCCGATGAGGTGCAGGCGCGTTACGACGCGCTCGTCGAGGTGACTGCGACAGTCGAGGTGAAGCCGCGCGTACTCGCCCTTACGCAGTACTCGGACTCGATCTGGACGGCCGGGGCGGGTTCGACCGAAGGGGGCATCATCACCGCTGCGGGCGGCGTCAACGCCGCCGAGGATGCGGGCATCGACGGCAACCAGACGACCAGCCTGGAGGGCGTGATCGCGATGGCGCCGGACGTCATCATCATCCCCCAGCCGGTCGCCTTCGGGGCGGAGGAGTTCCTTCAGAGCCTGCTGGAGAACGAAGCGCTGGCGGAGATTCCGGCGATCGCGAACGGGGCGGTCTACGTCGTGGAGAGCAAGCATTTCACCACGCTCTCCCACTGGAACCTGCTGGGCGCCGAGTCGCTCGCGCGGTTGCTCTGGCCGGATATCTTCGGCGATTCGGAGTCGGCGCCCTTCAGCTCCGTAGAGTAGGGAGCGTGACCACACCCGACGGCCGCCCCTCAGCGGTCGAGGCAGCGGCGGTCGAGGCGCATGCTGTCTCGTACACCATCGAGGCGAAGCGGCTGCTCGACAGCATCGATCTGCGCGCTGAGCGGGGGCAGTTCGTGGGGCTCATCGGCCCGAACGGGGCGGGCAAGTCGACGCTGCTGCGCACGCTCTCGGGCGTTCGCCCGCAGCAGACAGGCGAGGTCAGGCTGGAAGGGGTCGACCTCGCCGCGCTCTCAACACGGGACACCGCGGAGATGCTGGCGCTCGTGCCCCAGGTCGCACCCTACACGCAGGGCTTCACGGCCCTCGAACTGGTGCTCATGGGGCGCTACCCGCACATGGGACGCTTCCAGGTCGAGGGGCGGGAAGATGAGCGCATCGCGCGCGACGCCATGCGCCTGACGGAGTCCGACACGTTCGCGACGCGGACACTGGACACGCTCTCGGGGGGTGAACGCCAGCGGGTGTTCCTTGCGCGGGCGCTGGCGCAGCAGCCACGCATCCTGCTGCTGGACGAACCGACTTCGAACCTCGACATCCTGCACCAGCTCACCATCCTGGAGCTGGTGCGGCAGCTGGTTGCGGGCGGCATCAGCGCCATCGCCGCCATCCACGACCTCAACCTGGCGGCTCGCTACTGCGACCGCCTGGCGCTGATGAGCGGGGGCCGCATGCTCACCACGGGCACACCGGACGAGGTACTGACGCCGGAGACCATCGAGACGGCGTTCGGGGTGCGAGCCGCCGTCTACCGCGAGCCTGCGACTGACGCGCTCGCGGTCAGCCTCATCAGGCCGGCGAGCGCGCCTGAGCAAGGCGGCCGGCCCCGGGCGACGGAGTGACGGCGTCACGGGCTCACGGGCATGAGAAAGCCCCTGCGGGGCAGGGGCTTTCGAGTATGTGAGACTGGCGACCCCGATCGGATTTGAACCGACGATCTCCACCTTGACAGGGTGGCGTGTTAGGCCGCTACACCACGGGGCCGCGGCTTGCTGATCGTATCCCTTCGCACGGGCTCAGCCAACCCGCGCAACGACTGACGACTCCTACGCTTCGAGCGGGGCGCCATCCTTCATGATCTGCCAGCCGCCACTGTCGCGCTCCTTGTCGTAGACGACGACGTGGCAGTTCCCGCAGATGGGGCCTGTGGCCGAGCGATCGCCGTTGGCGACCGTGTGCTCGTCACAGACGCCACCGTAACGCTCGACACCGTCCAGGTTGCAGAAGAGGCACGTCAGGTGCGGCGTCGAGGTCTTCTCACAGTTGGGGCATGCGGGACCACCGGAGAAGTCGTGGCCGTCGGGGCCACAGGGGAAACGGGCAAGGTTTTCGAGGACGTAGTTGCTGGCCATGGTCTTGCTCTTGCTCCTTTCGCGTCAGGAGACGGCGGCGGCGTTACGCTCACGCGCCCACGCGTGGGCCTCGTCGGAGGCGACCCACTTGATGGCGTTGGAGAGCAGCCGGCGGTAGTTGGGGTTGTTGTAGGAGGTGGGAACGTCGCCAGCCTGCACGTAGACGATCGGGCTGTTGCGGTAGTTCTTCGCCCAGACGACGAGGTTGGGGGTTGGCGGGTGGGTCCAGTCGCCGCGCTCGTACATGCGGCCATCGTTCACCACCAGCGAGGGGGAGAAGAAGTTTCGGTAGGTGAAGTCGAAGTCGCTGCGCACGAGGGGCACCAGGCTGTCCTCGTGGTAGGGGGCGAGGTAGATCTCGTCCTGCAGCTCGAATTCGAGGTCGACGCCAGCGACGACGGGGTGCTCAGGCTCGATCACCTGGCAGGTGTGGTTGGCGGCGAGCAGGTAGCCCGAATCGGGGTAGTCGACGCCACGCAGGCTGCCCGGGTTGTAGAAGAAGCGGCCACCGATGATCTCGGCGTACTCCTCCCAGGCGGGCCAGGAGCAGATGTTGTGGTGAATCATGACGAGGCCCTTGCCCTCTTCGGTGAGGCGCATGTAGCCGTCCTTCAGCTCCTGGGGCGGGTCGGGCGGGCCGCCGACGCCGAAGACGCCCGGCATCGAGTAATCGACGATGCAGTCGTAGGGAGCGGCGTTTTCAGGATTGAAGAAGAGCTGGGCAGCGGGCTGCTCGACATGGGTCCACGCCGAGATCTCCTGTTCCGCCTGGAAGGCGTCGAACATCTGGAAGAAAGGCTCCCGCTGGAAGGGGTGGCCCTTCGAGGCGAGCAGGACGTTGGGTGCACTCATCGCTTCCTCCTCCGAGTGAATCAGACTGACGTTGGCAGGCAGTCGCGCGCATTGTAACGAGATCGGCAACGCCTGCGGGTATCAGTCGCAGGGTCGAAGGGCAGGGCGATTCAGCGGGGCGATTCAGCGCAACGGCGAGCGTGTTTTGCCTTCCCCGGGAGGGCCCATTATTCGAAATTGGGATAGGGGTCTATACTCCACAAATATATTTCTTTGCATCGATGCGCGGCGGAGGGCAGACTGCGCGGATGCTCGCGAAAGTCCAGTCAAGCGCGGTTGTCGGGCTCGACGGCGTGATGGTGGATGTCGAGGTCGACATCTCACGCGCCCAGAATCCCACCACCGCGATTGTGGGGTTGCCCGACACTGCGGTGCAGGAATCGAAGGAGCGGGTGCGCACGGCCATCCGCAACAGCGCGCTCACGTGGCCGTTCAACAGCCGCATCGTGGTGAACCTCGCGCCGGCCGACTTGCGCAAGGCCGGCCCGGCCTACGACCTGCCCATCGCCGCCGGCGTGATGGTGGCGAGCGGCCAGGTCGAAGCCGACCTGAGCGATGCCGTCTTCATCGGCGAGCTGGCGCTGGATGGAGAAGTGCGCAGCGTGCGCGGCACGCTGCCGATGGTGGC
Source organism: Tepidiformaceae bacterium (assembly GCA_965200565.1). GTDB lineage: Bacteria > Chloroflexota > Dehalococcoidia > Tepidiformales > Tepidiformaceae > UBA2991. The sequence goes on from OZ241349.1 coordinate 483,296, forward strand.
AGTGGCGCACGACCGCGGCGCGCGTCGCGCCTTCGTGCCCGCCCCGAACGCTCCCGAGGCCGCACTCGTGGAAGGGGTGGAGGTGTACGGGGTGGAGTCGCTCACGCAGCTGGCGGCGCACCTCCTGGGGAAGGCGCCGATCGCCCCCTACGTGGCGACCGCTGACGCAGGCACGGGCGAGATGAGCGCTCCCGATCTGGTTGAGGTGATCGGGCAGGAGCATGCCAAGCGGGCGCTGGCGATCGCCGCGGCGGGCGGGCACAACCTGCTCATGCGGGGTCCGCTGGGAAGCGGCAAGACGCTACTGGCGCGCTCCATCCCTTCCATCCTGCCGCCGATGAGCAATCACGAGGCGCTGGAGGTGACGCGCATCTACAGCGTGGCCGGCCTGCTGCCTGCCGGGACCGGGCTGATTCGCGAGCGGCCCTTCCGATCGCCCCACCACACCATCTCCCACGCGGGCCTGGTCGGGGGCGGCTCCATGCCGCGTCCCGGCGAGATCACGCTGAGCCACCACGGCGTGCTCTTTCTCGACGAGCTGCCCGAGTTCGGCGCGCAGACGCTGGAATCGCTGCGCCAGCCGCTGGAGGATCGCATCGTCACCATCAGCGCGCGCGCCAGTCGGCCACGTTCCCCGCAAGCTTCACGCTGGTGGCGGCGCAGAACCCGTGTCCGTGCGGCTACAAGGGCGACCCCGTGCGCGAGTGTCGCTGTCCCCCGCACGCCGCCGCACGCTACCAGCGACGCGTCTCAGGGCCGGTGCTGGACCGCATCGACATCTTCATCGACGTGCCGCGCGTGGATTACGAGAAGCTCGCGACGGGACAGCGCGGTGATGCATCGGCGGTGAGCGCGGAGCAGGTGCGGCAGGTGCGTGAGGTGCAGGCGCAACGCTTCGCAGAGACGAACATCCACCTGAACGCGGAAATGGGCCCGACAGAGGTGCGCGAGCACGCCCAGTGGAAGCTGGACGAGGCGGCGCAATCCATCCTCAGCCAGGCGGCGATGCAGATGGCGCTCTCGGCGCGCGCCTTCCACCGCGTGCTCAAGGTGGCCCGCACCGTCGCCGACTTCGATGGCAGCGACACGATCACGAGCGCGCATGTGGCGGAGGCGCTGCAGTACCGCGAACGGGCTGAGTAGCGCTCCCGGAGCAGATCCCGGGCAGCGCCCGGGGCACGCTCGAACATACGTGCTTGACAGGCGAACGTTCGTTCGCTACTGTTTGCAGACCCTGCGAACGGATGTACTAGCCATGGTGAACACGCTCCCTACGATCGTCTTCGACGTCTTGCTTGTCGGAGCTGCGATCGCCCTCTTTGGGGCGACGATTCGCTCGATGCTCCCGGGAGGGGGTCTTGTTCACCAGCTGCAGCGGATGTCCCTGCCGCTGCAGTGGCTGAGGCAGCGCGTTCGAGGAGAGATGCGTGAGGCTGGCCTGCGCCGTGTGGACCCCCTCATCACACGGCAGCAGGCCCGTCCGTGCCGTCGGGCAGCCTGACGCCTAGCTCGATTTTCGCACGCAGCTGCGCACGCCGCGGATGGTCTCGATACGGGTAAGCAGGCGTGAAATCTGGGAGAGGCCACTCGTCTCCAGGGTGGCGATCACCAGCACCGTGCCGTTGCCGTGCTTGGCGGTGTTGACGTTGACCATGTTCACGTCTTCGGCGGCCACGACCGTGCTGATGTCGCGCAGCAGGCCGACCCGATCCCAGGCGTCGACCTGAACGGTGGCGGTGTAGCGCTCGTGCTCCTCAGGGGGGCGGCCCCAGGCGACATCGATGAGCCGGTCGCGCTCACGCTCGTGCAGGATGTTGTGGCAGTCGGCGCGATGGACGGTGATGCCACGGCTGCGGGTGACGTAGCCGCGCACCCCATCGCCGGGCACGGGGTTGCAGCACCGCGCGAGGCTCGTCTCGAGGCCGTCGACGCCGAAGACGCGCAGCCCGTGCCCGCCACCCGGCGCCTTCGGACGTGCGACAGCGATCTCGTCGGGGTCTTCCCCCTCTTCCTGGCGCTGGAGGAGGGCGCTCACCTTGTGCGTGAAGGACTCGACGCTGATGTCGCCGTAGCCAATGGCGGCCATGAGGTCATCCCGGCTCTTGCCGGGGAAGAGGGCGAGCACCTCGTCCTCGTGGTCGGAGAGTTCGAAGGCGAGGCGGCGCATCTCGCGCTCGATCATCTCGCGGCCCCGCTCGACGCTCTCCACGCGCCGCTGCTTGCGGAACCACTGCCGCACCTTCTGGCGGCCGTTCGTCGTGTGCAGGTAGCCGAGGCTCTCGCTGAGCCAGTCGCGTGAGGGGCCGTTGCGGGAGCGGCTGCGCATGATCTCGACGACGTCGCCGTTCTGCAGGGTGGAGTTGAGGGCGGCCATCTTGCCGTTCACCTTCGCCCCGATGGTCTGGTGGCCGAGGTCGGTGTGGATGCGGTAGGCGAAGTCGAGGGGCGTCGCGCCGGCGGGCAGATCGAGCACATCACCTCGAGGCGAGAGCACGAACACCTGATCATCGAAGACATCCGTCTTGACGGTCTCGACGAACTCTTCGGCGCCGGCGATGTCACGCTGCCATTCGAGCAGCTGTCGCAGCCAGGCGATGCGCTCCTCGTCCTGGGCGGAGCGGCCGGCGTCGCCCTTGTAGCGCCAGTGGGCCGCGACGCCGTACTCGGCCACGCGATGCATCTCGTAGGTGCGAATCTGCACTTCCAGGGGTCGAGCGCCCGGGCCGACGACCGTGGTGTGGAGCGACTGGTACATGCTGGCCTTGGGGCTGGCGATGTAGTCGTCGAACTGACCCGGGAGCGGGCGCCAGGTGGCGTGCACGACGCCGAGGGCGGCGTAGCAGGCGGGCAGGTCGCGCACGAGGATGCGGAGAGCGAGCAGGTCGTAGATCTGGTCGAAGGACTTGGCCTCGCGACCGTAGCGCCGCGCCTTCTGATGAATGGAGTAGATGTTCTTCGCGCGCCCCGTGACTTCCGCATCGATGCGCGCGTCGTCGAGCTGGGTGCGCAGGACGGCGCCAACATCCTCGACGTAGCGCTCGCGGGCGAGGCGGGTGGCCTGCAGGCGTTCGGAGACTTCCTGGTAGGACTCGGGCTCGAGGTAGCGGAAGGCGAGGTCTTCGAGCTCCCACTTGATCTGCCAGATGCCGAGGCGTGTGGCCAGCGGAGCAAAGATCTCCATTGTCTCGAGGGCGATGCGGCGCTGTTTCTCCGCGGAGAGCGCGTAGAGCGTGCGCATGTTGTGCAGGCGGTCGCAGAGCTTGATGAGGACGACGCGCACATCGGCGGCCATGGCCAGCAGCATCTTGCGAAGGTTCTGGGCCTGGGCGCCGCCGCCACCTTCTTCTTCACTCACGCGCAGGGGCAGGCTGTCGAGCTTGGTCAGGCCTTCGACGAGCTGGGCGGCGTCTTCACCGAAGCGACGCGCGATCTCGTCGTTGGAGACGCCACAGTCCTCCTGCACGTCGTGGAGCATGGCCGCGACCAGGGAGGCCTGGTCGAGTTCGAGGCCGGCGACGAGCTTGGTAACTTCGATGGGGTGGGAGATGAACGGTTCGCCGCTGCGACGCACCTGCCCGTCGTGGCTGGCCTCGGCGAAGGCGTAGGCGTCGGCAACCAATCCGATGCGATCTCCGGGCAGGTAGCTCCGGACGCGATCGAGAAGCTCCGTAACGGAGCTGGCCTCGGGGGAACGCTCCAGGACGCTCAAACGCTTTCTCGTTGGGCCGTTTCTGCCACCATCTTAGCATTAGCAGGCCGCCCATCAGGGCCGGGGGACACCCATGAGCGCACGGTTCCAGACGCCTCGCGGAACGGAGGACGTGCTCCCGGAGGAGCAGCCCTACTGGCGCGCCATCCACGACGCCATCGCAGACGTGACGCGCCTGTTCGGCTACGAACGCATCGATACGCCCACCTTCGAGGACGCGTCCCTCTTCGAAAAGGGCACAGGCGACACCACGGACATCGTCGAGAAGGAGATGTACTCGTTCGAGGATCGCGGCGGGGAAGCGCTCTCCCTCACGCCCGAGGCGACTCCCGCCATCTGCCGCGCCTACCTCGAGCACGGGCTCGCCAGCCAGCCGCAACCGCTGCGCCTCTTCACGACGGCGCGCATGTTTCGCTACAGCCGTCCCCAGCTGGGCCGGCTGCGACAATTCCACCAGTTCGACTGCGAGGTGGTGGGATCGCCGACGGCGCTCATCGACGCAGAACTGATCGAGCTGCACTGGCGCTTCTACGAACGGCTCGGGCTGCGCGACCTCGAGATTCGGCTGGGCAGCATCGACGATCCGGAGCCGCGTCGCGCCTATCTCGAGCGCCTGCGCGCCTACTACCTGCCCCTGCGCGAGCAGCTCTCGGAGGACAGCCAGCGGCGGCTCGACCGCAACCCGCTGCGTCTGCTCGACAGCAACGACCCCCGCGACCAGGAGCTGCGGGCGGACGCGCCCACCATGATCGACGAACTGAGCGAGGAGGCGTGGGCGCACTTCGCCAGCGTGAAGAAGGCGCTCACGGCGGCGGGCGTGCCCTTCGTGGTGGACCCGCTGCTCGTGCGCGGGCTCGACTACTACAACCGCACCGTCTGGGAGATCGTCCCGCGAGGAGACGGGCGCGCGCAGAGCTCAATCGGCGCAGGCGGCCGCTACGACGGCCTGATCGAGACGCTGGGCGGGCGGGCGACGCCGGCCAGCGGCTTCGCCACGGGCCTCGAACGCGTCATCATCGAGATGAAGCGCCAGGAAGTACCGCTGGCAGAAGCGGACACGCCTGACGTCTTCCTCCTGCACCTCGGCGAGGCAGGGGTGCGGGCAGCCGTGCGCGCCGGCGCCGATCTGCGGGCGGCCGGAGTCGCGACGCTCATGGGGGAAGCGGGGCGCTCATTCCGTGCGCAACTGCGCCGCGCGAACAGCAGCGGCGCGCGTTTCGCAGTCATCATCGGGGGGGACGAGGTCGAGAAAGGCGTGGCGACGCTCAAGGACCTGCGCGAGGAACACGAACAAGACGCAGTCCCGCTCGACGATGTCGCAGCAACGCTCAGCGAGCGGCTGGCGTCAGACTGAGCGCACAGTCCGCGCCACGCGCACAATAGAGCGATGGAAGCGCCCATCCGCCAGAAGCTGACCGAAATCCGTGCGCGCTTCGACGTGATCACGGAGGAGATGGGGCAGCCGGAAGTCTCCGCGGATTATGACAAGGTCGCGCAACTCGCGCGTGAACGCTCGGAGCTGGCCTCGATCGTGCAGCTGCTCGACGAGTACACCGAAGCCGAGCGCGCCCGCGACGACGCGCAGGAGCTCCTCAACGAGGGCGACGACGAACTGCGCGAGCTGGCCGAGGCGGAGCTGTCGACCGCCACCTCACGCCTGACGACGCTCGACGACCAGATCCTGCGCGCCCTGCTGCCCAAGGACGCACGCGACAGCCGCAACGTGATCATGGAGATTCGCGCAGGCGCGGGTGGCGACGAAGCGGCGCTCTTCGCCCAGGAGCTGTACCGCGCCTACCACCGCTACAGCGAGCGCCGCAAGTGGCGCGCGCAGCTGCTCAGCCTCTCGGAGACGGGGCTGGGGGGCTACAAGGAGGTCATCTTCAGCGTCACCGGCGAGGGCGCCTTCTCACGGCTGAAGTACGAGAGCGGCGTGCACCGCGTGCAGCGCGTGCCCACGACCGAAGCACAGGGCCGCATCCACACCTCCACCGCCACCGTCGCCGTCTTGCCGGAAGCGGAGGACGTCGACATCGACGTCCACGAGAAGGACCTGCGCGTGGACATCTTCCACGCCTCGGGCGCAGGCGGGCAGAACGTGAACAAGGTCGCGACCGCAGTTCGGCTGACGCACCTGCCCACCGGGCAGGTGGTGGTCTGCCAGGACGAGCGCTCGCAGCTGAAGAATCGCGCAAAGGCGATGACGGTCCTGCGCTCACGACTTCTGGCGATGGAGCAGGAGCGTCAGGACGCCGAGCTCACGGCAGAACGACGCACGCAGGTGGGGAGCGGCGACCGCAGCGAGAAGATCCGCACCTACAACTTCCCCCAGGACCGCATCACGGACCATCGCATCGGGCTGACGGTGCACAACATCCCGGACCGGCTCGACGGCAACATTGACGACATCATCGACGCGGTGGCGGCGGCAGAAGAGGCAGCGCGGCTGCAGACCGCCACGTGACGGCTGAGGCGATGAAGGCGCGCGCCGCCGCCGCCCGCATCCGCACCCGTCTGGAAGCGGCTCGCATCCCCGACGCTGCCTTCGAGGCAGAGCTGCTCACCCGCCACGCGAGCGGGCTGAGCCGGGGCGCCTTCTTCGCGGACGCATGCCTGGGAGCAGGGGCGGAAGAGCGCCTCGACGCGCTCCTGACGCGGCGGCTGCGCCGCGAACCGACGTCGTACCTGACGGGCGTGCGCGAGTTTCATGGCGTCGAGCTGATCGTGGGGGAAGGCGCGCTCATCCCCCGCCCGGAGACGGAATTGCTGGTCGAAATCGGCGTCGCTGAGGCGGAGCGCATCGCCGGGGCCACCGTGCTCGATGTGGGCACGGGCTGCGGCGCCATCGCCATCGCGGTCGCGCGCGGCGCGCCTGCGGCGCAGGTCGTGGCGACGGATGTGAGCGCGCGGGCACTGCGCTTCGCGTCGCGCAACGTCGCACGCTGCGGCGTGGCGGTCTCGCTGCGGTGGAGCAGCCTGGCGGGGGGCGTCGAGCAGGCGGACGTCGTGCTTGCGAATCTGCCCTACCTACCCACGGACGATATCGCGGAGCTGCAGCCCGAGGTGAGCCAGTGGGAACCGCGAATCGCGCTCGACGGCGGCGACGACGGACTCGACCTGGTGCGCGCCCTGCTCACCGATTGCGCTGAACGGCTGCGTCCGCAGCTGGCTGCGTTCGAGGTCGGGCTCGGGCAGGCGCGCGAGGTGGCGGCGCTGGTTGAGTCGCACGGCGCGGAGGCAGGCATCGTGCCGGACCTCGCGGGCCACGAGCGGGTGGTAACGGCGCGTTGGCGGTGAAGGCAAGGCTCGTCGCGCTCGATATCGACGGCACGCTCGTGCCGCCTGACGGTCCGTACAAGGGGACGCTTTCACCGCGCCTGCGCGCCGCCGTGAGCGCGCTCGTGGCGGACGGGCGCACCGTCGTGCTCGCGAGCGGACGCATGAGCCCGGGCATCATCAGCGTCGCGAAGGAGCTCGGGCTGCACAGCCCGATCATCGCGCAGGACGGCTGCGTGACGGCGACGATGGATGGCGCGATCGTGCGCGAGGTGCGGCTGGAACAGGGGCTGGCGCTGGCCGTGACGGCCTACGCGCGCGAGGCTGGCTGCGCCTACGAATGGTTCAGCGCGCAACGCTACGTCGTCACGGAAGCGTCGCGCGCCACGACGGTCTACGCCGAGTTGGGCGGCGTGACCCACGAAGTTCACCCCAGGCCGGAGACGCTCGGCATCGAGCCGAACGGCGTGGGCGTGATCAGCGACCGCGAGCGTGCGCCGGTGGTGCATCGGGAGCTCGCGCAACGCTTCGGCGACGCGCTTCACCTGCTCGACTTCCCCGCCGTGACGGTCGCGCTCGCGCCGGAGGCGTCGAAGGCGAATGCGCTGGCGCGGCTCGCCGACGATCTCGACATCACCCGACACGAGGCGGTCGCCATCGGCGACAGCGTGAACGACGCCTCGATGCTGGCATGGGCGGGACGCGGTCTGGCGACCGCGAACGCCGACCGCTACGCGCTCGATGCCGCCGACGAATCGCTCCCCGACGAAGTGGACGCGGTCGCGCAGGCCCTTGAAGGGCTGCTGTAGCGGGGCGCGAGGCGGGCTACTCGGGCTCGATGCGGTGCCAGATGCGCAGCAGCACGAGCGAAATGCCCAGGATGACGGCAGCCGCCAGCACGACCGGCAGTACGACACGCAGCCAGTCGATGGAGACGCCCTCAGAAGGGTCGGTGGCGAGCACGGCGTATTGACCGCTGGCGTCGCGGATGCGCGAGATGACGTCGTCTTCGGGGAGGGAGACGGCGGGGCCGTTCGTCGCGACGCCGCCCGTAAGCACGAAGAGCGCTTCGGGGATGGGCCAGAGATAGCCGTCGGGCGTCTGGCGGACGGCAGCGAGCACGCGCGCGCCTGCGGCGGGCAGAACGGCTTGCGGACACTCGGCGGGGCCGTCCGCGAGCGGGACCGCATGCGCGCGCACCGAGCCTTTCAGGAACACCTCACCTGCGATGGCGGGCGTGCCGTCCACATCCACCAGATCGCCGAGCACGACAACATCGACGGTCTCGAGAGAGAGCGGCAGGTCGGCCAGATCGAAAGTAGGGCAGACGCCTTCCGCTTCTTGCGCGTGAGCCGTCTGGCTCGCGACGAGCGCGAGCGACAGGATGGCGGCGAAGGCCACCAGTGTGGCGCGGAGCAGCACGGCCCTGCGAGCCGTCGGGCCTACGACTCGGCCTGCTCGCGCTGGTAGATCTTGCCCTCGGTCTTGATGGAGGGGGCGATCACCATCTCCGCTTCCTGGAACTCACGGATGGTGTGCGCGCCACACATCCCCATCGCCGTCTTGAGAGCGCCGGCGAGGTTCTCCGTACCGTCGGTGCGGCTGGTGGGGCCGAAGAGCGTCTTCGGCAGGGTCGTGTTCACCCCGACGAAGACGCGCGTGCCGCGGGGGAGGTCGGCGTGGGAGGTGGCCATGCCCCAGTGGTAGCCGCGGCCGGGAGCCTCGGTGGTGGCGGCGAAGGGCGAGCCCATCATGACGCCGTCGGCGCCAGCGGCGAAGCACTTGCACACGTCGCCGCCGGTGCGGATACCCCCATCGGTGATGATGGGGACGTAGTTGCCGGTCTCGGCGAGGTAGGCCTCGCGGGCAGCGGCGCAGTCGATCGTGGCCGTCACCTGGGGGACGCCGATGCCCAGCACCTCGCGACTGGTGCAGCCCGCACCGGGCCCGACGCCGACGAGCACGCCCGCCACACCCGAGCGCATCACCTCGAGGGTGGCGCTGAAGCCGACGGTGTTGCCAACGACGACGGGGATGTGAATCTGCTCGAGCAGCTTCTCGAAGCGCAGGCCCTCGATGCTGGTGGACTCATGCCGCGCAGTCGTGACGGTGCTCTGGACGACGAGGATGTCGGCGCCCGCCTCCTGCACGAGGGGGGCGTACTGCTTCGTGCTCTTGGGTGTGACGGAGATGGAGGCGACAGCGCCGTCTTCCTTCATCTCCTTGATGCGCTGGGCAATGAGGTCATCGCGGATGGGCTTCTGGAAGGCCGACTGGAGGATGGTCGTCGCTTCCTCACGGTTGACCGTGGCCACCTCGTCGAGGATGGGGCGAGGGTCGTCGTAGCGGGTCCAGATGCCTTCGAGGTTGAGCACCCCGAGGCCGCCGGCCTCATGCATGAGGCACGCGAAGGACGGATCGACCACAGCGTCCATGGCCGCGGCGATAAAGGGAAGGCCGAAGTGGTAGTCGCCGATGTCGAGGCCGACCTCGACCAGTTCGGGATTGATCGTGACCTCTCCCGGGACGATGGCGACGTCGTCGAAGCCGTAGGCGTGCTTGAGCTGCTTGAAACGGGGCGCAGGCATGGACAAACCCTCCTCCTCAGGTACGAAAACGCCGCGTCCTGGAGACAGACGCGGCGGTCGATGCGGGTGCGGTGCGTGGGCTCGGTGGAGCGACAATCCGTTCGATGGTGGATGACTCGAATGGGAGCGTCACGGTTGCGAAAAGCGTAGCCCGACGACAGTGCCACGGTCAACGCGAGAAGGGGGGCTGGATCGCAGAAATTCGCGCTTCTCACAGCGTTCTGTGAAGCTGACCGAAGCATGAAGCGCCTCGCGCCCGGCCTCTATGTGGTCGCCACCCCGATCGGCAATCTCGACGATCTGAGCGAGCGGGCAGCGACTGTCCTGCGAGAGGCGACGCTCATCGCCGCGGAGGACACGCGCGTGCTGCGCACGCTTACCCAACGGGTGGGGAGCGGCGCGAAGGCGCTCAGCCTGACCGAGCACAACGTCGAGGCGCGCATCCCGCAGCTGCTGGAGGCCGCGCACGAGGGCGTCGTGGCGCTCACCTCGGACGCGGGCACGCCGCTCATCGCGGATCCGGGCGGGCGCGCGGTGGAGGCTGCGCACGAGGCCGGCGTCGCCGTCTTTGCGGTGGCGGGGCCGTCGGCGCTAGCGGCGGCGGTCTCGGTTGCGGGGTTCGCGGCGAGCGACGTGCATTTTCTCGGCTTCCTGCCACGGGGCCAGGGCGAACGGCGACGGCGACTCGTCGAGGCAGCGGGGAGCGCGGAGACGCTCGTCTTCTTCGAGAGCCCGCGCCGCCTGGCTGCGTCGCTGGAGGATCTGGCGGCGGCCCTCGACGACCCACCGACAGCGGTCTGTCGCGAACTCACCAAGTTGCACGAGGAGACGGTGCGCGGACGCGCCTCCGAACTGGCGGAGCGGTTCTCCGGGACGCGTGGCGAATGCACGGTAGCGGTCGATGTGCGGGGCTGGGCGGCGAGCGCCGATGAGCGGGCGCTGCGCGAGTACCTGGGCGAGATGCAGGCAGCGGGGGCGAAGCGTGGGGCGGCGGCGAGCGCAGCCGCTCGCCGCTTCGGCGTGACGCGGGCGCAAGCCTGGGGATTTTGGCCAGAGTCGGGGAAGTAGCGTAGAAAAGGGCCTGCATGATGACGGCGGTAATGGGCTGGGTCGAGCGACATGTGGCTCCGCTCCCATTCAAGCTTCTCTATGCCGTAGCAGGCATCCTGAAGCTCCCGCTTCCCCCCGAAGACTTCAGACGGCGATAGACGCGCACGCGCGCACCTGAGCGACTTCAGCGACTGTCAACGCATCGCTCGCTCCCCGACTCTTCCTGGCCGCTCACACCGCCGTAGCGCAGGGCGGTGCTAGACTCGCCAGAGCGCTTCCATAAAGGGGTCTCCATGGCCGAACGCATCTTCGTAGGTGTGGCATGGCCCTACGCGAACTACCTTCTGCACGCCGGACAGGCCGCGGGCGCCTACCTTCCCGCCGACATCTTCGCGCGCTATCACCGCATGGCGGGGAACGACGTGCTGATGGTCTCTGGCTCCGACTGCCACGGCACGCCCATCACCGTCGCAGCCGATAACGAGGGCATCACGCCGCGCGAGATCGTCGACCGCTACCACCCGAAGATCCTCGAGGCGTGGGAGCGCTTCGGAATCTCCTTCGACCTCTTCACGACGACGCTCACCGAAAACCACTACGAGACCACGCAGGACATCTTCACCCGCCTGCTGGAGCAGGACCTGCTCTATCGCGGCACGCAGGACCAGCTCTACGACCCCGAAGCCGGGCGCTTCCTGCCCGATCGCTATGTGGAAGGGACCTGCCCCCGCTGTGGCGCGGGCGGGGCGCGGGGCGACCAGTGCGACACCTGCGGCTCGCAGCTCGACGCCACGGACCTGCTTGAGCCACGCAGCACGCTCAGCGGGGCCACGCCCGAGGTGCGCGAATCGGAGCACTTCCTGCTGCGCCTCTCTGCCTTCAACGAACAACTGGGGGAGTGGGTACGCGAACAGCCGCACTGGCGCCGCAACGTGGCCAACTTCACCCTCGGCATCGTGGAGGAAGGGCTGAAGGACCGCGCCATCACGCGCGACATCAGCTGGGGCGTGCCGGTGCCGGTCGAGGGGTATGAGGACAAGCGGATTTATGTCTGGTTCGACGCAGTCATCGGGTACCTGTCGGCGTCGAAGGAGTGGGCTCGCAGCCAGGGCGATGCGGAGGCGTGGCGGCCGTACTGGGAAGACGCTGAGACGAAGGCGTACTACTTCATCGGCAAGGACAACATCGTCTTCCACACGCTCATCTGGCCGGCGATGCTGCTCGGCTACGGCGGGCTCAACCTGCCGCACGACGTGCCCGCCAACCAGTACGTCAACTTCTCGGGCGGCCAGAAGCAGAGCAAGTCGAAGGGCACGGCGACGTGGCTGCTGGGCCTGCTCGATACGTACGACGCCGATGTGGTGCGCTTCTACCTGACCCAGATCATGCCCGAGACGAGCGACTCGGAGTTCCGCGAAGAGGAGCTCATCCGGGTGAACAACGAGGTGCTGATCGCGACGTGGGGGAATCTGGCGAACCGCGTGCTGGCCATGATCCGCCGCAACTTCGATGGCGTCGTCCCCGAGCCGGGCGCCCTGAGCGACGCGAGCGAGGCGCTGCGGACGACCGTGCGCGAGGGCTTCGGGCAGGCAGGGGCGGAGTACGCCGCCTGCCACTTCCGCGGGGCGCTGCGCGAGGGCCTCGCGGTGGCGCAGGCGGCGAACAAGTACCTCGATGAGCGGGCGCCCTGGCGCGCCGTCAAGGAAGACCGCGCCCACGCTGCGGAAACGCTCTACACAGCGCTGCAGGCGATCTCGGGGCTGGCCTCGCTGCTGCATCCCATCCTGCCCTTCTCCACGAGTCAGCTGCACACCACCCTGGGGCACGAGGGCACGCCTGAGACGGCTGGCTGGTCGCTGCACGAGACACCCGCGGGCCGCACACTAGGCGAAGGCGGCGCGCTCTACCGCAAACTGGATCTGCCGGAGCCGGCCACGACCTGATGCGCCTCTTCGACTCCCACAGCCACCTGCAGGACGCCCGCTTCGACGAGGACCGCGAGTCCGTGCTCGCGCGCGCAGCAGCAGCGGGCGTGGAAGCGGTTGTCGTGTGTGGCGAAGACGTCGAGTCGAGCCGCACAGCGGTGGCGTTGGCGGAACAGGGGGGCGCGCAGCGTCCCCGTCTGCTCCCGACGGTGGGCTTTCACCCGCACGAAGCAGCCCGCGCGACGGGCCCTGCGCTCGACGAGATTGAGACGCTGGCGCGGAGCGCTCCCGTCGCGGCTATCGGCGAGATCGGGCTCGATTTCTACCGCACCCTCGCGCCTCCCCCGGTGCAGCGCGACGCGTTCGAGGCACAGCTCGCGATCGCCGCGCGACTGGGCTTACCCGTCTCAATCCACTCGCGGGACGCAGAAGAGGAGATCGCGCCGCACCTGAGCCGCTATGCCGCAGAGTCGCCGCTCGCGGCGGCCGGGCAGCGGGTGGGGGTGCTGCATGCCTTCGGCGGGACGCTGGAGCAGGCGCGCCGGTACGTCGAGATGGGGTTCTTCATCTCGCTCACCTGCTCGGCTGGCTACCCTCGCAACGACGAAGCCCGCCGCGTCGCCGCGGGGCTGCCGCTCACGGCGTTGCTGATCGAGACCGACAGCCCCGCGCTTCCTCCCCAGGCGCGGCGGGGCACGCGCAACGAACCCGCCCACGTGCGCGTTGTGGCGGAGGTTGTGGCGGAGGCGCGTGGCGTCAGCGTCGAGGCAGTCGCCAACGCCACGACGGCCAACGGGGAGGCGCTGCTCGGCGGCGTCCGCGACTTGCAGGCAGTGGAGGCACACGCGTGACCCAGGTACAACTGTCGACGCTCTACGGCGAGGTGGGGGAAGACCTGATCCTCGTCGAGGACCTGCTCGAAGTGGTGAAGCGGGTGGACCTCGCGCCGCTGCGGCTGATGCTGGACCACGCACTGGAGCCGCGCGGCAAGCGGCTGCGGCCGGCGCTGGTGCTGCTGGCGGGCACGTTCGGCGACTACAACCTCAACCGTCTGGTACCGCTGGGCACGGCCATCGAACTGCTTCACACCGCCAGCCTCGTACACGACGACGTGGTCGATGGCGCGAGCAGCCGACGGGGACGCCCAACCGCGAACGCAGTCTTCGATAACGCGCTGACGGTGCTTCTGGGCGACTACATGTTCGCCAACGCAGCCGAGCTGGTGACGCGCACGGGCAGCCTGCCCGTCACGCGGCTGTTCGCGCTCGCCCTGATGAAGATGACGAGCGGCGAGCTCGACCAGGACGCCGCCGCCTTCGACGTCGGGCGTGACGTGGAGCAGTACCTGTGGCGCATCGGCGGCAAGACCGCCGCCCTCTTCGGGCACGCGACCCAGGGCGGGGCGCTGGTGGCCGGCTGCAGCGACCGGCAGGTGGAGGGGCTGCGCATCTACGGCTACAACCTCGGCATGGCCTTCCAGATCGTCGACGACATCCTCGATTTCACTGGCAGCGAAGCGGAGATGGGGAAGCCGGCAGGCGGCGACCTCATCGAGGGGACGATCACGCTGCCGGCGCTCTTCTATCTGGAGAACGCGCCAGCGGACAACCCTGTGAAGCGCTTTCTCTCGGCTGACGGCGCGCGCGAGGCGCACCTGCCGGAAGCGCTCAGCGCGATCGTGGCGTCGGAGGCCATCGCACGCTCACAGGCGATGGCGCAGACGTTCGTGGACCGTGCCCTGGAAGGCCTGGCCTCACTCGAGGCGAGCGAGGCGCGAGACACCCTGCACGCGCTCAGCGATTACGTGCTCACACGGCGCAGCTAGCGTCGCGCTCGACGCTACTTCTTGAAGTTCTTCGGGACGCGCGTGGGGACGCCCTTCTTGATGACGTCCTTGCGCTCGTAGGCTTCCCGCACTTCGCCGGGCCGGATGGGGTTGTTGTAGAGGTCGACGAGATCGCCCTTGGCCGCGACCTCGCGCATATCGCGCAGGGCCGAGCGCTCACCACGGGTGAGGCCGGGCTTGGGCCTGGGCTTGTTGATCTCGGGGTGCTCGTTGGGCTTGCCGCCGGTGAGCCGCTTGGTGACCTTCTTGCCGAGGTGCCAGTAGGTCCCGTCATCGGGAATCTTGCGGGGGTAGCCATCGCGGAAGGTGAAAGCCGCGAACGAGGTGGGCATGATGCGCCCTGCCTCTTCGTAGCACTCGGGACAGGGGACGGCTTCCCCGGCCTCGCGCATGGGACGCAATTCCTCGAAAACGCCGTGGCAGGGCTTGCAGTAGTACTCGTACAAGGGCATGGGAACCTCCGCTGCCGGAGCAACTCGTGTGACGATTCTACCGCGTTCGGCGCTGCGGGAAACGTCCCCTCACTCTTCGTGCCGCTGCAGGGCGTTCACGCCGTCGACGAATTCGCGGGCGTTGGGGTCGCGCGCGAGGTGGTAGCGCAGGATCTCGGTGACGGCCATGCGCAGCTCACGTTCGAGCTCGGGCGCCATGCGCACGGCTGCGAACTCGGCGGCGCCGGCGCGCCGTGCGAAGCGCAGCATCTTGATGACGGGCACGGGGACGAGTCGCCCGCCGCCCGCTTGCGGGCGGCACTGCCGACAGGCGAGGCCGCCCGACGCGGGTGCGAGCAGCGTCTCTTCCTCGGGCAAACGGCCGCCACAGAGCACACAGCTCTCCACATGTGGCTCGTAGCCGAGGATGGCGAGCAGGCGCAGCTCGAAGTGGCGTGAGACGAGCGAACCGCCTCCCTCCTCGAACAGGTCGAGCGCGGTGAGCAGGAGGGCATACAGGTCGGGCAGCGGTTCGCGCTCTTCGGTGAAGCGATCGATGAGTTCGAGGCAGTAGACGGCCTCGGCGCTGGCGTCGAGGTTCTCGCGCAGGCGGCGGTAGGCGTTCACGGTTTCGGCCTGGGTGAAGACATCGAGGCTGCGTCCGCGGGCGATCAGGAGGCGGCTGTGGGTGAGCGGTTCGAGGTGGCCGCGCATACGGCTGCGCGCCTTGCGCACGCCACGCGCAACCGCCTCGAACTTGCCCTCGCCCTTGCTGAAGACGGTCAGGATGCTGTCGGCTTCACCGAGGTTGCGACGCCGCAGGATGACGCCTGCGGCAGGGTAGACGCGGAGCCGGCCGGCCACGCTACAACTCCTGCCGTCCCTCAAGCGCGCGGGAGAGGGTGAGGTCGTCCATGTATTCGAGGTCGGCGCCGCTGGGGAGGCCGCGGGCGAGGCGGGTCACGCGGGCGCCGAGGGGCTGGAGCAGGCGTTGCAGGTACATCGAGGTGGCCTCGCCTTCGAGGCTGGGGTTGGTCGCCATGATGACCTCCACCACGCCACCCTGCTCGACGCGCACCAGCAGCTCCTTGATGCGCAACTGCTCGGGGCCGATGCCGTCGATGGGATTGAGTGCGCCGTGAAGCACGTGGTAGCGGCCACGAAAGCCGCCCGTGCGCTCGACGACGAGCACATCGAGCGGCTGTTCGACGACGCAGACGAGCGTGGCGTCGCGCTGGTCGTCCTCGCAGAGGGCGCAGGGGTTGCGTTCGGTGATGTTGCAGCACGTCTCGCAGAGGGCGACGCGCTCCTTCACGTCGACGAGCGCGCGGGCGAGGGCGTGTGCGTCGTCCGCAGGGGCGCGGAAGACGTGATAGGCGAGGCGGCGGGCAGACTTGGGGCCGACGCCGGGCAGCTTGGAGAACTCCTCGATCAGGTGAACAATCGGCTCGGGCGCGCCGCTCTCAGGCACGCCGCATCAATCGCCGAAGCCTGGCAGGTCGAGCCCGCCGGTCAGCAAACCGAGGGAGTCGGCCTGCAGGGCGCTTGCGCGCTCGGCAGCGTCGTTGATGGCGGCGAGGATGAGGTCTTCGAGCATCTCGACGTCTTCGGGGTCAACGACATCGGGCTCGATGGCGAACGCCTGGACCTTCTGCTCACCGTTCATGGTGACGCGCACCGCACCGCCGCCGGCGCTGCCTTCAACCGTCTGGGAGGCGAGCTGTTCCTGGGCACGCTGGAGGGCAGCCTGGGCCTCAGCGAGCTGGGCGCTCTGCCCGCCACCACCACCACTGCGGGCGCGTCCGCCCCCGCCACCACGACGCATGTAGCGATTGCGTCCGCTGCTCTTGGCCATCAGGAACCCTCCTCGGGCGGCATCTCATCTTCGGGATCGTCCCCATCCTCAGCGGGAGGCTGTTGACGGGGTGGTGGTGAAGGCGGGTCAATCGGCTCGGCGCCGAGGTCGCGTGCTGCCTTGTCCAGATGCCCGCCACTGGGAGGGCGCTTGTCCTGGGGGCGCCTGTCTATCTGTTCGAGGGTGAGCTTGACGGGGCGCTTGAGCATGGCCTCAGCGGTCTGCTCCACGAGGGTGCGTCCGTCGTTCTCAATCTTCTTCAGGTGGATGGGATGGTAGAAGCCGAGCCTCAGTTCGTCTTCCTCGATGGCGAGCACCTCACACGAGCCGTTGAGCCAGGCGGCGAGCGCCGGCTGCGCCATGCGGCAGCGCTCGTACAGCTCCCGGTGGAAGCGTTCCTCCCGCGTTTTCTCGGGGGCTGGCTCCCCGCGGGAGCGGCCGTGGCCCTGCTGACGGCGCTGGGGACGGCGTCCACCCTGGCGGGGTGGCTGGCCATCCCGGGAAGCGGGGGCGGCAGGTGCGGGAGCCATCGGCTGAGGGCCGAGCACAGCGGCCGCGCACGCCACTTCGAGGGGCACGGGGCTGCCGGGATCGCGGCGGAAGTCGGCGCCGGCGAGCTCGGCGATGGCGGTGCTGAGCACCAGGACCTCGGGCGCGTGTTCGCGCGCGGCCGCCAGCAGACGCTCACGCAGGGCATCAACGGTTTCGCGTGTGAAGCGGGCGATGTCGAGCCCGTCGCCGGCGACTTCGCGGGCGAGCGCGAGGGCGGCCACAAGGTCGCGTTCGGCGAGCGCGCCGGCGAGCTTCTCGGTGCGCTCGTCGCGCACGAGCCCGAGGGATTCGAGCACGTTCTCCGTGCTCGGCGAAGGGCCGTAGGTGGAGGCGATCTGTTCAAGCAGGGTGATGGCGTCGCGAAGCGCGCCACGGCCCTCGCGGGCGATGGCGAGCAGGCCCTCATCGGGGAACGAGTACCCCTCCTGCTCCGCGATGAAGCGCAGACGCTCAACCATCGCCTCGATGGACACGCGGTGGAAGTCGAAGCGCTGGCAGCGCGAGCTAATCGTGGGGGGGATGTCGTGTAGCTCAGTCGTGGCGAGGATGAAGATTGCGTGCGGGGGCGGCTCCTCAAGCGTCTTCAGGAGGGCGTTGAAGGCGCCCGTGGTGAGCATGTGCACCTCGTCGAGGAGGTACACCTTTCGCTCCAGATCGCTCGGGGCGAAGGCGATCTTGTCGCGCAGCTCGCGGACGTCGTCGATGCCGCGGTTACTGGCGGCGTCCATCTCGATGAGGTCGAGCGCGGCGCCACGGTTGATGGCCTCGCAGGAAGCGCACTCGTTGCAGGGATCGTCGTCACGCAGGTCGGGGCAGTTGACGGCTTTGGCGAGGATGCGGGCGGTGGTGGTCTTGCCGGTGCCGCGCGGCCCGGCGAAGAGGTAGGCGTGGGCGACCTGCCCGGTGGTCAGCGCGTTGCGCAGCGTGGCCACGACATGGTCCTGGCCAACGACCTCTTCAAAGCCCTTGGGACGCCATTTTCCGTAGAGCACCGTCCCCCCTGCGTGGGTGAGAGTGTGGGGGAGAGTATAGAACGGATTTTCTCCCCGTGCCCGTGGGATCGGCCCCAGGCGGGGGCAGATCGTCAGCCACCAGGATCACCGAAGCGGGGGCCAGTTGGCCCCCGCTCCTGTGTGTGCCCGGACGGGGCCCCGCTAGCGGAGCCCCTCGACCTGGCGGCTACGCCGCGCGGTCGAGCTTGATGAAGCGGTCGACGGGCGAGTCTTCTGCTTCGATTGCGAGGACAGCCGTCGCCGGCTGGGCCTCGGCGCGCGCCGTCCAGGGGAGGAATTCGACGCCGAGGCTGTCCGTGGGGGCGGCGACGTCGCAGGCGATGGCGAGCCCGGCGGTCGCGTCGGCGGGGACGATGGTGGGCGCCATGGTGACGGCGAGCACCGTATCGGAGCCGAGTTCCTCGGCGATGGCGCAGATGCGTGACGTCTCCTCGACGATAGCCGCTCGCTGCGAAGGTCCGTCCGCCCAGGCGGTGAGGTACTCCAGCATGGCGAGCGTGACGCCTTCACGGTCGAGGATGGCCCGCATCGCGGGGATGGAGAGGCCCTCCGCGCGGGCCTCGTCGTAGTGGCTCATCCACATGGAGACGCCGGCGAAACCGCTGGCGCTGGCCGCACGGATGCGTTCATCGAAGGACGCGTTGCCGATGGCGCCCAGGCAGAGCACGAGGTCGTCAGGGACGAGCATGGCCTCTTCATTCTACGAAGCGACGGCCAAGGCCTTTCGCGCTACGAAGCGACGGCCAAGGCCTTTCGCGCTACGAAGCGACGGCCAAGGCCTTTCGCGCTACGAAGCCTGAGTGGCCACGACGGGGCGAACGCGTGGCTACGCGGGCTCCCAGGTGATGAGCAGGCCGCGCATGGGCAGTCGCCAGTCGGGACGCCACTCACCTGCAGGGGTGCGTTCGAAGAGGTCGTCGAGGCGTTCGCGCACGCGCTCCTCTGCGCCGGGCACGCCGTTCGCTTCGACCTCGTTGAGGGCGAAGGTGACGGCTTCGTCCTCGGTCGTGGGGAGGGTGATGCGTTCGGGCCAGGTGAAGGGTTCGGGCAGCAGGCGCACTTCGGGCAGGATGCCCGCCTCCCAGAGCACGGGCAGGAGCTCGCGGTGGTCGGGGGCTCGCGCCAGTTCGACGTCGTGGGCGAGCTCGAAGAGGCGGACGTTGCGGGCGGGCGGCGTCGGGCTCCAGATCCAGATGGCGACGCGGCGCGAGGCGGCCCGGTCGAGCTTCTTCACGAAGGCGTCGATTTCGCGCACGAAGTAGACGACGTCGACGCTGATGACAAGATCGGCTTCGACCTCCGCTTGGAGCCAGGAGGCCTGCACGAGCGTGGCGTTGGTGATGTCAGCCTTGCGGGCGGAGGCGAGAAACTGTTCGCCCATGCCGTGGGAAGGTTCGACGCTGGTGAGGGCGCGGGAGCGCAGGGCCAGGGGCAAGCCAACCCGACCCGCGCCGCCACCAACGTCGACGACATGGTCGTCGGGCTGTACGAGGGCGGCTATCTCGGCAAGGTTGGGGTCGAGCGGGCGGCGGGGGTCGAAGCGGAAGGCGGGAGCCCAGTCGCTCCAGCGATCGGCGTTGTTGGCGACCATGCGCTGGGCGTTTCGCTGCGCGTCGACCGCATCGATCATGGCCTGGTAGCGCTCGACGGCGGTGGGAGGCGCGGGATCGCTCATGGCGGCAGGATACGCCTGCGGCAGGGGCGTCGGCGCGTCGCCTTCGCTACGACGCTTCGGCTTGGTCGTCGTCGGAGTCGTCGTCCCCGTCGCTGTCGGGGTGCGTCTTGCGGGCGCGCAGCAGGCTGTAGGCGAAGACCGCCAGCAGGGCGCCGATGGCGGGGCCGGCCCAGTAGATCCAGTGCGCGCTCCACTCGCCGCCAGCGACTGCGGGGCCGAGCGAGCGGGCGGGATTCATCGAGGAGCCGCCTATGGGCGCCCAGGCGATGATGGCAAGGGCCACGTACGACCCCACGGCGATAGCGGCGAAGCTGCCCTGTGCACGCTCATCGGTGGCGACGCCAAGGATGACGAGCACGAGGAAGAAGGTGAGGATGATTTCGCCGATGAAGGCGGCGTCCACGCCGCCGATGGCGGGGGCCGTCGCGCCTGCGTTGCCGCCATCGCCGGCGATGGCGACGATCGCGAAGCCGGCGATGATGGCGCCCGTGAGCTGCGCGCCCGCGTAGGCGAAGGCGCGCAGTGAGCCGATGCGTCCGCTCAGGCGAAACGCGAGCGTGACCATGGGGTTGATGTGCGCACCCGAGACGTGCCCGAGGGCGTAGATCATCGCCACCACCACGAGACCGGCAACGAGCCCCGACCCCACAAGCGTCACAGCGCCATCACTGACGACATCGATTGCCGCCGCGCCGGCGCTGAAGAAGACGAGGGCGAAGGTGCCCAGCACCTCAGCGAGGAGTGTGGCGACGATGGCGTGCGGATCGGCACGCCAGGCGCGGTCAGCGTCTGCGCCGGTTACGCGGCTCCACAGGCGGTGCATGCGTCTTCATCCCTCCAGCGCAACGCGACGGAGTATACGAAGGGTGCTGAACGGGTAATGCGCGTCGCGCGTCGCGCGTCGTGCTCAGGGCACTGCGGGGTCGAATTCGTGCGCGATATGCCCCTCGGCGACGAGGCGCTCGTACTCCTCGTCGGAGACGCCCAGCAGTTCGCGGTAGACGTAGTCGTTGTCCTGGCCGAACGCGACGGGTGGGATACGGATGCCGCCATCATCACCACGGCCATCACTATCACTCGCAGAGGCGGGCAGGCGGTAGACTGGAGCGGGGTAGGAGTAGACGCCAACGTCATCCTCGAGCTCGCGGGGCTGGTAGAGGCCGCGGGCGCGCACGTGGGGCTCGGAGGTGACGCGCCAGGCGGGGAGGACGGGGGCGGCGGGCACGCCTGCCGCCTGCAGCTGGTGGAAGAGCGCCTCGTCGTCGAAGGCGCGCGTCCACTCCGCGATGCGGGCGTCGCACAGGTCCTGGTTGGTGGCGCGGCCGGCGGCGGTGGCGAGGTCGGGGGCAGCGGCCCAGGCGGGGTCGCCCATGACGGCGCGAAGGGCGTCCCACTCGGCGTCGCTGGTGACGGTGATGGCGATCCAGCGGTCGACGCCTTCTCCCCCATCGGCATCCGGGAGGCACGGGTAGACGCCGGAAGGCGCGACGCCATCGGCGGCGTAGAGGGAGCGGTTGCCGCTGCTTTGCTGCACGGCCCCGTTGAGGGCGTAGTCGAGGTAGGCCTGGGCGAAGAGGCCCGTGGCGTTCTCAGCCTGGGCGAGCTCGATGAACTGACCCTTGCCGGTGTTGTGTCGATGCCACAGGGCCATAAGCACGGCGAGCGCAATCTGCGTGCCACTGACGTAGTCGGCGGCGTAGATGGTCGAGTTCTCCGTTGGCGTACTGCCCTCGTAGCCGCGCAGCAGCTGGTGACCGATGACGCCCTCGATATGGGCGCCGAGCGTGCGGGCGCCGGCGTATTCGCCGGTAATGCCGTAGCCCGAGGCGCGCACGAAGGTGATGTCGTCGCGCTGTTCGCGCAACCACTCGTAGGTGATGCCGAGCTTCTCCATCGTGCCGACGGCGCTGTTCTCGATGACGGCGTCGGAGCAGGCGACGAGGCGACCGAAGAGGTCGCGCCCTTCGGGACGTCGCAGGTCCATGGTGACGCTGCGCTTGTTGCGATACATGCCGACGAAGAGGGAGCAGTAGTTCCAGGAGCGGGCGCCCGGGTCCTCGCCGGGGTAGGTCATCGATGGGGGGTAGACCTTCGCTTCCTCGGGGGAGGGGCGGGCGCGGGGCCCGCGCGTGAGGGGCTGCCAGACGTACTGGTTCTCGACCTTGATCACCTCCGCCCCAAGGTCGGCGAGGATGACGGTGGAGAAGGCGCCCGCCCACACGCCCGTGAGGTCGAGGATGCGCACGCCTTCGAGGGGGAGAGGAACGCTCACGCGCGAACCGTACGCCTCACGTCCAGCGTTCGCGAGCCTGCTGCGCTGGCCGCTGCCCGTGCTGTTCGACAAAAGGGCGCAAAACGCCCACGATTGCTGTGTTACGCGACCCTTTCGCTGGTCGCGGCAGGAGCAGCCATGAAGTTTGGGGTTTTCTTCGAGATATCAGTGCCACGTCCGTGGGGGCCGGAGACTGAGTACACGGTCTACCAGAACTGCCTGGAGCAGGCGCGGCTGGCGGATGAGCTTGGCTTCGACCAGGCGTGGGCCGTAGAGCACCACTTCCTCGAGGAGTACTCGCACTGCTCCGCTCCGGAGATCTTCCTCACGGCCATCGCGATGCAGACGAAGCGCATCCGCGTCGGTCACGGCATCGTCACGTGCGTCCCCGAGCTGAACAACCCGATTCGCTCAGCCGAGCGGGCTGCCGTGCTGGACCTGGTCTCGGGCGGGCGGCTGGAGTTCGGGACGGGGCGCTCGGCCACGTGGACCGAGCTCGGTGGCTTCGGCGCGAATCCTGATGAGACAAAGAAAACGTGGGACGAGTTCGTCCGCGTCATCCCGAAGATGTGGACGCAGGAACGCTTCAGTCATCAGGGGCGCGCCTTCTCGATGCCGGAGCGCACGATCCTGCCGAAGCCGTACCAGAAGCCGCATCCGCCCATGTGGGTGGCCGTGACGAGCGTGGGCACGGAGATCGACGCAGCCGATCGGGGTCTCGGCAGCCTGGGCCTCTCCTTCGGGGGCGTGGGCGAGCAGGCGAAGAAGATCGCGGGCTACCGCAAGCGCATCCAGTCGTGCGACCCCGTGGGCGAGTTCGTCAACGAGCAGGTGAACACGGTCAGCTTCCTGTACTGCCATGAGGACGACGAGAAGGGCATCCGCACGGGACAGGGCATGGCGGGGACGTTCAACTACCTCTCCGAGCAGACGCTGGCGACGCGCCAGGCGTACCCGACGCCGTCGTACCTCTCGCCGGGGCTGCTCTACCAGCTGCGGCAGGAATCGACGAGCACACCCGAAGGCAGGGTGCCGGAGGGCCTCACCATCGGCGATCCGCATCGCGTGGCGCAGGCGGTGAAGCGCTGGGAGGAAGCGGGCGTGGACCGCATCAACTTCCTCCTGAACGTCGCCGAAATGGTGCCGCAGGAGGACGTGCTCGCTTCGATGCGCCTCTTCGCGAAGGAAGTGATGCCACAGTTCGCCGAGCCCGCAGGGACAGAAGCAGCAGCGTCGGAGCGCGCCGGGGCGACGGCCACAGGCGGCTCCTGAGATGCCGCTCACGGGCACCCGGGACCTGAACGCAAGCGGCCTCGAGGCTGCGCCCCTGCTCACATCGCTCGAGACGGAGGTGTGGGAGCTGAAGGGGGCGCAGCACCTGCAGCTTCACTACGAGCTGGGCACGGAGAGCCGCACCGCGATGCTGCCACCCGCCCTGCACCCCAGCATCCCACCGACGCTGCTGCTCAACGTGACGTCCGTGCCCGACAGCGAGGTAGGGGCGTTCACGCTGGCGACGGTGCGTGTGGGCTGCCGATCGGGGGCGCGTCCGCGCGGCCTGCTCCTGCACGGCTACTGCGATTCTCCGGCTGCGATCAGCGTGTTGCGCGAGCGCTGGGGCTTTCCCCTCGACCTCGCAGACGTGACCTTCCAGCCGGGCTACGCGCGTGCCGCCTGCAGCGTCAGCGTCGCGGGCGAGTGTGTGCTCGACAGCGAGCTGATCGACCCGCAGCCCATCACGGGCGCAGACGTGCAGTACATGGCTACGCTCAACCTCGCACGGGTGACCCGGGACGGCGAAGAGACAGTGCTGGTGCAGGTCGACCCTGACTACACGTTCGATCGCGCGCAGCGGGGGCGCCCGCGCCTGAACGCATTCGTGGGGGAGGCGTGGGGCCTGCCTGGGGCGCGCGCCTCGCACCCCATCTCCGGCTCACTGACGACGGTCGACATCACGCTGCCGCGCCTGCGCTACCTGGTACACCCCGATCGCGAGCCGCTGAAGGCGGTCGAGCGTCTGTAGGGCTGGGGTCCGGTCAGGACTCGAGGTTCTGGTAGCCGTTTCCGCGCAAACCCACAAGCAGGAGTTCCGGGGGCGGTACGAGTTTTCTGTTGGTCGTATCGGGGATGAGGGCGAACTCTTCGAGCGTCACTGCTCCCAGGAGAAAGCTCCCTCTTCGCCGAAGGTGACGGTCGATACGCGCTCTCTACCACCAATCCTGAATCGAGCGAGACCAAGGCCGTAGGCCTGAACACTGCCATCAGCGAGCGAGAAGTGCTGTTCCTCAACAGGCGATATGCCAAGGTTCTCCAGGAAAGACGCAGGGAAAACCGAGAAGGTCGCACCGGTATCGACCAATGGCTCCACCGGCGTGAACTGCGGCTCACCGGCGGTGTTCGCTACCTCAACCGTGACACGGAATGAGCCCACGGCTCGCCCCTCTCGCCTACGCGTCAATACCGACGGCGCACGTGCCCACCATCGGCAGTGGCGTTTGCTCCACGAATCTCTGGTGAGTCGTGTCGGGAACCAGCGCAAACACCGCAAGGGTCACCCTTCCCAAGCGGAACGCCCGCTCTTCACCGAACACGACGGGCGTCGTGAGCTCCACCTCGGCGATCCTGAATCGCGCTTCCCCAACACCGTATTCTCGCGTGCTGCCATCGGGGAGCGTGAATTGCTGCTCTTCAGTGGGCGATAAGCCAAGGTCCGCCAGGAAAGACGCTGGCAATACCGAGAACGTCACTCCTGTGTCCACGAGCATCTCGACCGGGTGAACTGCGGTTCGCCGGCGGTGTTCGCTACTTCGACCGTGACGCGGAATGAGCCCACGACTCGCCCCCTTGATGGGTAGCGACAATGGTAGCAGCTATGCCCTGAGGGCCGCCAGCGCTAGCGGCGGCCGAAGAGCTTGGAGCCGATCCAGCGGATGGGGTCGAAGTAGCGGTCGGCGACGCGCTCCTTGAGGGGGATGATGGCGTTGTCGGTGATGTGGATCTCTTCGGGGCAGACTTCCGTGCAGCACTTGGTGATGTTGCAGTAGCCCACGCCGGCATCCTGGCGTGCCAATTCGAGGCGGTCCTCGGTATCGAGCGGGTGCATCTCGAGCTCGGCGAGGCGGACGAAGAAACGGGGGCCGGCGAAGTCGGGCTTGTTCTCGGGATGGTCACGGATGACGTGGCAGACGTTCTGGCAGAGGAAGCACTCGATGCACTTGCGGAATTCCTGCCCGCGCTCGACGTCTTCCTGCATCATGCGGTGGGTGCCGTCAGCCTCGCGCTCACGCGGGGCGAAGGCGGGGATGGTCTTCGCGACTTCGTAGTTGAAGGAGACGTCCGTGACGAGGTCGCGGATGAGGGGCCATGTCTTCATGGGGGCGACGGTGATCTGCTCGTCGGGCTCGAAGAGGTTCATGCGCGTCATGCACATGAGGCGGGGCTCACCGTTGATTTCGGCGCTGCAGGAGCCGCACTTGCCGGCCTTGCAGTTCCAGCGGACGGCGAGGTCGGGCGCATGGGTGGCCTGGATGGTGTGGATCACGTCGAGGACGACCTGGCCCTCTTCCATCTCGACTTCGTAGTCCTGCCAGTCGCCGCTTTCGGCGTCGCCGCGGAATACGCGCATTCGGGCTGTCTGGGTCATCTGCTTACTCCTCGAACAGCCGCTGCAGTTCGGCGGGCATCTGTGGCAGGGGCGCGGTCTCGACCTCCATCTCCCCGTTGGCGCCCTGGCGGACGACGACGTTCTTCGTGCCCCACTCATCGTCGGGGCCCGGGTAGTCGTCGCGGGTGTGGCCGCCACGACTCTCCTGACGGACGTTGGCCGCGCGTGCGGTCGCTTCCGAGACGGTCAGCAAGGCCTGGAGGTCCAGGGCCAGGTGCCAGCCCGGGTTGTACTGCCGGTGGCCGTAGACGCTCACGCTTTCGGCGCGCTGCTTGAGCGCATCGACGCGCTCGCGCGCTTCGAGCAGCTCCGACTCGGTGCGGATGATGCCGACGAGCGTGTGCATCGTCTCCTGCAGGTCGCGCTGGATGTCGTAGGGGCCTTCGCCGCCGTCTCGCTCGAAGGGGGCGCGCATCTCCGCGACAATCTCTTCGATCTGTGCGTCGTCGGCCTCCGGGGCGGAGGCGTTGGCGGCGTCCTCAACGGCGCCCAGGCCGGCGCGCCGCCCAAAGACGACGAGGTCGGAGAGGGAGTTGCCGCCGAGGCGGTTGGCGCCGTGCATGCCGCCCGCGCACTCGCCTGCCGCGTAGAGCCCGGGCACGGTGGTCGCGCCGGTATCGGCGTCGACGCGGATGCCGCCCATGATGTAGTGCATCGTGGGGCCGACTTCCATCGCCTGCGAGGTGATGTCGACGTCGGCGAGCTGCTTGAACTGGTGATACATGCTGGGCAGGCGGCGGCGGATGTATTCGGTCGAGCGCCGTGTGGCGATATCGAGGAAGACGCCGCCGTGGGGGCTGCCGCGTCCTGCCTTGACCTCGGCGTTGATGGCGCGCGCCACCTCGTCGCGGGGGAGGAGGTCGGGGGTGCGGCGGTTGTTGACCTTGTCTTCGTACCAGGCGTCGGCTTCGTCGATGGAGTCGGCGGTCTCGGCGGCGAAGAAGTCGGGGATGTAGTTGAACATGAAGCGTTCGCCGTCGCTGTTGCGCAGCGTGCCGCC
Source organism: Tepidiformaceae bacterium (assembly GCA_965200565.1). Taxonomy (GTDB): domain Bacteria; phylum Chloroflexota; class Dehalococcoidia; order Tepidiformales; family Tepidiformaceae; genus UBA2991. Next base: position 510,152 of record OZ241349.1, read on the forward strand.
GTCGCCGCGCACACCCTCGGTGACGAGGATGCCGCGCACGCTCGGAGGCCAGACCATGCCCGTGGGATGGAACTGGATGCACTCCATATCGATGAGCTCGGCGCCGGCCCAGTAGGCGAGCGCGTGGCCGTCGCCGGTGTACTCCCAGGAGTTGGAGGTGACGGCGAAAGCCTTGCCTGTGCCACCCGTCGCGAGGACGACCGACTTCGCGTTGAAGACAAGCAGATTGCCGCTCTCACGCCAGTAGGCGACAGCGCCGGAGACGCGGTCGCCGTCCTTGAGCAGGCGCGAGACGGTGCACTCCATGAAGACGTCGATGCCCTTATGCACGGCGTGCTGCTGGAGCGTGCGAATCAGCTCCAGGCCGGTGCGGTCACCGACGTGGGCGAGACGGGCGTAGCGGTGGCCGCCGAAGTCGCGCTGGAGGATGCGGCCGTCGTCGGTGCGGTCGAAGAGGGCGCCCCACTCTTCGAGCTCGTTCACACGGTCGGGCGCTTCCTGGGCATGGAGCTGGGCCATGCGCCAGTTGTTGAGCATCTTGCCGCCGCGCATGGTGTCGCGGAAATGCACTTCCCAGTTGTCCTGGGGCCAGACGTTGCCGAGTGCGGCGGCGATGCCGCCTTCGGCCATAACGGTGTGCGCCTTGCCCAGCAGCGACTTGCAGATGAGGGCGGTGCGAGCGCCCTGCGCTGAGGCTTCGATGGCGGCGCGCAGGCCCGCCCCGCCGGCTCCGATGACGATGACGTCGTAGTCGTGGCGTTCGTACTCAACCATCGGCTAGAAGGCGCTCCAGGTGTTGGGGTCGGTCATGTGGCCACTCGCAACGAGGCGGATGTAGAGGTCGACCGTGACGATGACGATAAGGCTGGACCAGGCCCAGAAGCGGTGGTTTTCGTTCCAGTCCGTGACGTAGTCCCAGGCACGCTTGCGGGCGCGCGTCCAGCGGGAGCAGCTGAAGCAGTTGAGCCCGCCACCGATGAAGTGCCGCAGGGAGTGACAGGAGAAGGTGTACATCATCAGCAGGAAGGCGTTGAGGATGAGGAGGGCGGAGCCGATGCCGAAGCCCCAGCCTTCGCCGGGGACGTGGAGGCTGCTGATGGCGCCGATCCAGAGCAGGGGAACGAACACGAGGGCCACGTACATCACGTAGCGGTGCAGGTTCTGCATGATGAGGGGGAAGCGCGCCTCGCCCTTGTAGGTTGGCCCCACATCACCCACCGCACAGGCGGGCGGGCTGAGGAAGTAGGAGCGGTAGTAGGCGCGCCGGTAGTAGTAGCACGTGGCGCGGAAGGGCACCGGCCCGACCAGCACGATGAAGGCCGGCGAGAGATACCACGCGCCTTCCCAGTCCGCATTGATACGCGTGAGCCAGGTAGGCTCGAAGACCGGGCTGATGAGGTGCGTTTTCACGTCGATGCCATCGATCATGCCCGTGACGCGGTAATCGCCGATGGGACCAAAGTCCATGATGATCGAGACAGTGAGCCAGCCGAAGAAGAGCGAAAGGCTGGCGAAGACCAGGGCGGGTTCCAACCACCAGCGGTCTTCCCTGAGCGTTGTCAGAAATCCGCGGCGCAAGGGCACTGCGACGGCCTGAGCCATAGTTCCGATTACCCCCGAAAGAAGCGGCCGAAGGGCCTTAGGGATACTAGCGCCGCCCTCGATAGCAGGCAATGCGTCGCCCATTCACCGTTCACCACCCACCGTCGGGCGGGCTCGCTGACGATTACGCTCGTTGACGATGGCCGAAGGCGCGTGCTACGAAGCAGCAAGGAGTCAGGCATGACCGCAACCGCAGACCTCAACCCCTACAACGCCGACGTCATCGAGTGCCCATACCCGATGTACGAGCGCATGCGCGATGAAGGCGTGTACTACCTCGAGTCGGAAGACGTCTGGCTGGTGACGCGCTGGGAAGACGTGCAGTTCGTGCTGAAGCGGTCGGACCTGTTCTCGAACCTCTCAGGGCTCGATCCGCACGGCCTTCCGCCGGAGCAGCTGCAGCTCGCACGCGAGACCGGCGCCTTGCCAGGCAGCGACCCGCCCGAGCACACGCACTACCGTCGGCTGGCCGGCCCCTGGCTCTCGATGCGCGGCATCGAGACGTTCGAGCCGAACGTCGTCCGCGTCATCGATGGGCTCATCGACCGCTTCATCGACGATGGAGAAGTGGAGCTGGCGAGCCAGTTCTCGACGCCGCTGACGGTGCTCGTCTTCGTCGAACTCATGGGCATCGTCGATGAGGACATCCCCCGCGTGACGAGCTGGGTGGATGATACGATCGAGATGATGGGGGCGTCGTTCGGACTGGTGGAGCAGGAGCGCCTCGCCGAGCTGATGATGAGCGGCGAAGCGTTCCGGGACTACCTGCTGGCGTTGGCGGAAGAGCGTCGCAACAACCCGCGCGACGACATGCTCACCCACCTCGTAACGGCTCCCATGGCGGGCTTCGGGGGGCGAACGCTGCACGAGCAGGAGCTCCAGGGGATGCTCGTGACGCTCCTGATGGGCGGCACCGAGACGACGCTGAACATGGTCGACAGCGGCATGTGGCTGCTGCTGGAGCACCCCGAGCTGCTGGCCGAGCTGCGTGCGGACCACTCGCTCATCCCCAACTTCGTGGAGGAGGCGCTGCGCATCGAGTCGCCTGTCCAGCAGTTGCAGCGGCGGGCCATCGTCGACACCGAGGTCGGGGGCGTGGCCATCCCGGCGGGGGCGCGCCTCTCCGTGTTCTACGCCGCCGCCAACCGCGACCCCTCCCACTGGGACGCACCCGACACCTTCGACATCCACCGCGACGAGGCGAAGCGACACGTCGGCTTCGGCGCAGGCGTGCACTACTGCATCGGGGCGCCACTGGCGCGCATGGAAGGCCGCATCGCCTTCGAACGCCTGCTCACGCGGCTGACGAACATCCGCTACAGCCCGGAGAAGAACGACTTCCGCCACGGACCGAATCACGTCATCCGCGGCTTCCGCGAGCTGTGGCTGGAGTTTGAGAAGGCGTAGGGAGCGTAGGGATGGACTGCGAAGCCACTCGCAAGCAAGCGGACATCCAGCGCCTTCGCGCCCTGCTGCTCGAGGGCATCGAATCGCCCAAGACCACCGTTGCCGATACCGCCTTCTTTGAAGAGGTCCATGCACGTATTCGTGAAGCCGACGAGAAGGAATCGTAGGGCTCGGATTTCTTGCCAATTCTTGCCGAAGGGATACACTCACTCCATGAGCACGATGAACGTCTCGCTGCCTGACGACCTCAAGGCCTTTGTGGATGAGCAGGTCAGCACCTGCGGGTACGACTCATCGAGCGAGTACCTGTGCGAGCTCATCCGCAAGGAAGCCGATGTGCAGCACCTGCGTGCCCTACTGCTCGAGGGGGCTGCCTCGCCAATGAGCACGGTTGCCGATGCCGCGTTCTTTGAAGAGGTCCGTGCACACATTCGTCAAGCCGGCGAGTAGTGACCGCAAAGCCGGTTGTTCTCAGCGATCGCGCTCGGGACGAATTCTTCCAAGCCATCGCGCATTACATTGCCCAAGCATCGCAGAGTGTGGCCAATGACTTCGCCGAGGCGCTGGAACAGACCCTTGCCCGCGCAGGCGACTATCCAGCCAGCGGTTCACCCGCTTACGCACAGGCGATGAACATCGCAGACTTGCGCTCATGGCCCGTGAGCGGGTTCCCGTACCTCGTCTTCACCGTTGAACGGGAAGATAAGGTCGATGTCTTGCGCATCCTGCACACGGCGACAGACATCCCCGCATCGCTTCGGGGCCTGGGGGAGGACTGACGCGGGAGGCGTCAGGCGATGGCTTTTCGGAGCTCGGCGACGAACGTGGTGGTGTCGGCGAAGTAGTTGGGGTAGCGCGGCAGAGATCGTCGAGTGAACTGGCTCTCACGAGTACCGCTTCTTCTCAGCGCCCCCTACACCACCGCGAGGGCGTCGACGGGGGCGCCGAGGAGGGCGAAGGGGCCGGCGTGGTCGATGTGAACGTCGACGAGGGCGCCGGTGGGCGCGGGTGTGGTGAGGTGGGCGAGCTTGCCCGTGCGCGTGCGTCCGTATGACTGGCCCCGCTTGTTGACGCCCTCGACGAGGATGGTCTGGACGGTATCGAGGCAGGCTTCGTTGAGCTCGCGGGAGATGCGCTCCTCGACGGACTGGACGCGCTGCAGGCGCTCCGACTTCACCTCGGCGGGGACGTCGTCGGGCATCGTGCGATGGGCGATTGTGCCGGGTCGGGGTGAGTAGGCGGCGGTGTGCACCTTGTCGAAGCGCAGGTCTTCGAGCAGGTCGAGGGTCTCTTCGAAGTCGGCCTCGGTCTCGCCCGGGTAGCCGACGATGAAGTCGGTGGTGATGCCGGCCTCGGGCATGAGCGCACGCACTTCGGCGACCTTCTGAAGGTACTCGGCTTTGGTGTAGCCGCGACGCATGGAGTCAAGGACGGCGTCGCTGCCGGACTGGACGGGCAGGGAGAAGCACTCCATCACCTTCGGCAGTTCGGCCACGCTTTCGAGGATGCGGGAGGTCATGTCCTTGGGGTAGGAGGTGAGGAAGCGGATGCGGGCGAGCCGTTCGATATCGGAGAGTTCGCGCATGAGATCGCCGAGGTCGGGCTTCTCGTCGACGTCGAGGTCCAGGTCGAGGTCGTGGCCGTAGGCCTCGACGGTCTGGCCGAGCAGGGTCACTTCACGCACGCCGTTGGCGGCGAGCCAGGCGACTTCGCGCACGATTTCAGCAGGCGGACGGCTGCGCTCGCGGCCGCGGCGGTAGGGGACGATGCAGTAGGTGCAGAACTTGTCGCAGCCGTGGACGACAGGGACGTAGGCGGTGGGGCCATCGGGCACGGCGAAGGTGGAGGGCCAGAATTCGCCACCGAGGTCCTCGGCTGGCCCCTCGACCAGCTCCATGATGGGGGCGAACTGCTGGGGAGGGGCGAACACGTCGACGAAGGGGAAGCGGCGTTCGAGCTCGGTCGTGCGACGGCCGACCATGCAGCCCATGACCGCGATCTTGAGGTCGGGGCGCTCTTCCTTGACGAGGCGCACGCGACCGAGCTGGGAGTAGGCGCGATCCTCGGCGTGCTGGCGCACGCTGCAGGTGTTGATGACGACGATGTCGGCGCTGGCTGGCTCGGAGACGGCCTCCAGGCCGAGACGCTCGAAGCCGGCCGCCAGCTTGTCGCTGTCGGCGGTGTTCATCTGGCAGCCGACGGTCCAGAGGAAGTAGCGAGCGGGGGCGGTCGTCATCGGGACGGTGCTCCGGGTCGGGTTGGAGTGGCGGAGGGGGAGGGATTCGAACCCTCGACCGACGTTTCCACCGGTAAGCGCTTAGCAGGCGCCCGCACTAGGCCACTATGCGACCCCTCCACGAGCATTGTAGGCACGGGAACGCTTGCGCCACATCCCCACCCGCGGTTGCCCACTCTTGTGGCCCGTGCTCATAGGATGATGAGGACATGACGCCTGCAGTGGTCGTGGTCATCTTCACGGTGCTTGAAGGACGGCTCTCGGTGCTGCTGATCGAGCGCGCGGCGGAGCCCTGCCAGGGCGAGTGGGCGTTGCCGGGCGGGCTCCTGCAGGCGAACGAGACGCTTGATGGCGCAGCCAGCCGCAAGCTGCAGGACGAGACAGGGCTGACCGACGTCTTCCTCGAACAGCTCTACACCTTCGATACCACGCAGGAAGGCGATGCGGGCATCGTGGTGGCCTACTTCGCGCTGCTGCCGGCAGCGCAGGCGCGCCTGCGTCGCGAGCTTGAGTGGCGACCGGCCTGGCACGCCTTGCGCGGCCTGAGGTCGCTCGCCTTCGAGAACGAACGTATCCTCACCTACGCGCGCGAGCGGCTGCGCAACAAGCTCGCCTATACGAACGTCGCCTACAGCTTCCTGCCAAGGCGCTTCACCATGCGCGAGCTGCAGGGCGTGTACGAGGCGATTCTGGAAGAGCCGCTGGACAAGCGAAACTTCCGCAGGCGCGTGCTGGGGCTGGGCATCGTGCGGGCCACCAGCGAGAGCCGCACCGATGGCGCGCACCGTCCCGCCCGGCTCTACGAGTTCGCCTGAACAGGCGGCGACCACTCCTCCGGCAGGATGGCGTAGAGCACGTCGTCGACGTGCTGGTCGCGGACCATGCGGTGGCTACGGAGCAGCCCCTCCCGCTTCATACCGAGCTTCTCCATGACCCGCCAGGAGGCTTCGTTGCGGACGTCGGCGTAGGCGTGGATGCGGACCAGCTCGAGAGACTCGAAGCCGTAGGCGATGACGGCGGTGGCGGCCTCGGTCATGAGGCCGCGTCCCCAGAGGGGGCGGGCGAGGCTGTAGCCCATCTCGGCGGTGTGCTCATCGCCGTGGCCGCTCTCCCGGGTGAAATTGATGCCACCGGAGACGCGTCCTTCGTGGACGATTGCCCACATGGGGTGATTAGCGGGGTCGGCGAGGATGGCGGTGGCGACGAACTCTTCGGCGCTGCGACGGGTGTAGGGGTCGGGCACGGCGAGGAAGCGCGACCACTCGGCATCGGTGGCGTAGGCGAGGACGTCGTCGATGTCGTCGCCACGGAAGGGGCGCAGGAGGAGGCGGGAGGTGTGCAGTTCAGGAGGGACTTCCATCGGATCAGTATTCGCGATTGTGCGGGTGCGGGCGAACGGGGGATGACGTGGGCTGCTGTATCCTTGAAGGGGCGAAGACGAAGCAGGCAGGCGAAGCGAGACAGCGCCATGCACCCCTATGTGGAGCAGTTCACCCTGACGTTCCTGACGATCCTGACGTGGTCGGTGGTGGCGCGCGCCTTTATCGGCTGGCTGCCGATCGACCAGTCGAGCACGATCTACCAGGTGCTGTTCCGCATCACGGAGCCGATCATCGAGCCGATTCGGCGGGTGCTGCCGAACACCGGCATGATCGACATGAGCCCGCTCGGAGCCATTCTGGTTTTGATCATGCTGCAGCAGCTGGTGCTGCAGGTTTCGGCGCTTGGGAGCTAGAGGCTAGCCGCTCACGCAGGCTAGCTGGCGGCTTTGGCGCGCTCGACCACCTGGGCGAAGGCATCGGGGCGGGTGACGGCGAGGTGGGCGAGCATCTTGCGGTCGAGGTCCACGCCGGCCTTGCGCAAGCCGCTCATGAGGCGCGAGTAGCTGAGCCCCTCACGACGGGAGGCGGCGTTGATGCGCATGATCCAGAGGCGGCGGAAATCGCCCTTGCGGGCGCGACGGTCCTCGTAGCTGTAGCGGAGCGCATGCATGACGCTCTCGTTGGCGCGACGGAAGACGCGGTGGCGCTGGCCGTGATGGCCCTTCGCCAGCGACAGGATCTTCTTGTGACGGCGATGCGAGGTGACGCCACGCTTCACTCGGCTCATGGGAGGGGCTCCTTCGTGGACCTGGCCAGGGCCAGGGGAACAGTTACTGCTACTTGCGGATCATCTCGCCGATCGTCCGGGACTGCGTTTCGGAGACGGGAACGGTGCGGCCGAACTTCACGCGGACGGGCTTGCGCTTCTTCCGGCGGAAGTTGTTGCGGCTTCCGTACATCCGCATGATCTTGCCGCCGCCCGTTACGCGAAAGCGCGAGGCGGCGCCCTTGTGTGTCTTGATTTTCGGCACTGGCTAGTCCCCGGATGCTCCCGCCGTAACGGGCTCGTCGCTCGGGGCCTCCGCTTCTGTGTCCGTCTCCGTTGCCTGGACCGAATCGGTCTGGGCTTCAGCAGCAGGCTGATCGGCGCGGTCACGCGCCGCGATCCCGCGCTTGTCGGGGATCAGGATCATGGACATGTGGCGGCCTTCGAGCGAGGCGTCCTTCTCTTTGGTCGCAATATCTTCGATGCTCCCGAAGATACGATCGAGGAGGTTCTTGCCGATCTGCGGGTGGGTGATCTCGCGCCCACGGAACATGACCGTGACTTTCACCTTGTCGCCCTGGCGCAGGAGCTTCTCGACGGTGCGCGTCTTGAAGTCGATGTCGTGCACGTCGATCTTGGGCTTCATGCGCACTTCGCGCAGGCGATTCTTGGCCTGGTGCTTGCGGGCCTCGCTCTCCTTCTTCGACTGCTCGTACTTGAAGCGGCCGAAGTCCATGAGGCGGACGACGGGAGGGGTGGCCTGGCCGGAGACCTCGACGAGGTCGACATCGCGTTCGCGAGCCATGGCGATTGCGTCCGAGGTGCGGAGCACGCCTACCTGCTGACCCTGCTCATCGATGACGCGTACTTCGGGAACGCGGATGCGCTCGTTGATGCGCGGCTGCGGTGGCGGCGGTTTAGGCGGAACCTTTGAGCGTCGTTTTCTCAAGCTACTCCCCGTCGAACGTGCCGGGGATGGTACCACCCCCGGCACGCGCAGTATATCGCACGGTTCCCACGCACTACCATGCTCGTATGGCAACTGGAGCCGTACGACGAGCGGTCATCCTGGCGGCCGGACTGGGGACACGAATGCTGCCCGCGACCAAGTCCGTGCCCAAGGAGATGCTGCCGATCGTGGACCGGCCCATCATCCAGTACGCGGTGGAAGAGGCCGTGGCCGCCGGCATCGAGGAGATCGTGCTGGTGCTCGCTCCCGACCGCGGGGCCATCCGCGAGCATTTCGGCGGCGGCTCGCGCATCGAGCGGGTCGCGCGGGAACGGGGCGACGACTGCCTCGTCGAGCGCGTGCGGGCGCCCGAACGGCTGGCACGCTTCACGTTCGTGGAGCAGCGCGAGCCACTGGGCACCGGGCACGCGCTTTTGCAGGCGCGCGCGCAGCTGGAAGGCGAACCGTTCGCCGTACTCTTTCCCGACGACGTCATCCTGGGGGCGTCCTGCACGGCAGAGCTGGCGCAGGCGTTCACCGCGTACGACGCCGCCACCGTGATCGCCGTGCAGCAGGTCGCACCGGAGCAGATTCCGCAGTACGGCATCGTCGATCCGCTTGGCGACCCCGTGGGCGAAGGCGATCCCCTGCGCCTGCGGGGCATTGTGGAAAAGCCGGCTGTTGCGACGGCGCCCTCGGACCTCGGCGTCGTGGGGCGCTATGTGCTCGGGCCCTCGATCTTCGAGCGGCTCGAACGGATCACGCCGGGTGCGGGCGGCGAACTGCAGTTCACCGACGCGCTGGCGGCGCAGATCGCCGACGGCGAGGCGGTCTACGCCAGCCGCTTCAGCGGGCGTCGCTTCGACGCCGGCAGGCCGGCGGGCGCCATTGCGGCGGGAGTCGCCGCCGCTCTCGACCGAGAGGAGCTGCGCGATGACGTCGCGGCCCACCTCGCCACGCTCACACCATCACCATCGGAGCAGGAATGATGCGCATCCTCACCATCGGCTACTCCCTCCCCAATCCGCTCGTGGATAACCACACGGTGCTGAACGCCCCCAGCATCACCGACTACGACGCGGCCCTGATCGATCCCGAGAGCATCACAACGACGATTGGGCAGATGCTCGAGGGGGAGCGCCCCTTCACCGCTGCCGATGGGCGGCCGATCGTGAACGGCGCAACCACCGCGACACAGATCTCCGCCGCCGACCAGCTGCAACGTCGGGCGGAAGAGGCGGAGCAGCTGCTCGACCAGGGGGGCGTCATCTTCCTGGTGGGACGCCCGGACGCGACCATGACCGGGGTCGTGGGGTTTGAGGGCTTTCATCGCTACCACTGGCTGCCGGCGCCCAAGGGGGCCAGCTGGAACCCGCCCCACCTGCGCGCGGCGGAGGGCAAGACGATCCGTATCGCCGACGACCACCATCCGCTCAGCGCGGTGCTGCGCGAGTACCGCCGCCATCTCACCTACCGCGCGGCCCTGCACCCCGACCTCGTGCGAGGCGGTACGACAGGCAGGCTCATCGCAACGGGCGGTTCCGCGGTCCCCATCGCGGCCGAGTTCCCCGTGCTGGCGGGACGCGTCGTGGTAACGCCCGTGTTCGCCAACGTCACGGGGCAGACGCGGGTGAAGCTGGCGCAGGCGCTCGTGGATGCGATGAGCGCCGTGGCGACAGGCGTCACGAACGAAGACCCGCCGGGGTGGGCTCGCACCCACGCCCTTCCCACGCTCGAACAGATCGAGGCGGAGATGGAGGAGGCGCAGCAGGAGGAGCAGGCCGCTGCCGCCCGCACCACCGCCATCCGCGAGCGGCTGGAAGCGCTCACCGACCACCGACGGCTGCTGTGGGCGTCGGAGCCCACCTTTACCAGCGCAGTGCGCGAGGCTCTGACACTGCTCGGGCTCACCCCCACGAGCGGCGTGGGCGAAACCCTCGCCGTGACCGAAGGCGAGCACACGGCCCTGGTCGAGGTGGAGAGCGCACGCGAGGAGGTGGCCGAGTGGCCCTACGTGCGCCTGCAGCGTCGTCTGGAGCGCCACCTGCTCGACGAGGGCGAGCAGCTGAAGGGCATCATCGTCGCAAACGGGAAGCGCACCATCACCCCGACTGCGCGTCGCGGACAGACCACCGACGCGCTACGCGTCGCCTGCGAGAATTACGGCTACGCGCTCATCACGGGGGACACGCTCTTCGCACTCGTGCAACGGGCACTGGGCGCGGAGGCGGAGGGAACGCCGCTCGAAGCCGCCGGACGACGCCTGCTCTTCGGCACAGGCCTGATCACCGCCGAGCAGGCGCTGGGCGAAGCAGAAGAAGCCGACGACGCAAGCATCTTCTAACTCCGCATCTGCCGGAGCCGGGACCGCGCCTGCGCGGCGATCAGGACTCGGGGAAGGTCACGCAGGTGGTCGTGCTCTCGATGCCCTCGACCACGCGGATGTGCTGGCTGATGAGGGCCGGCACTGCGGTGATGCTGTCGGCATCGATGACCGCCACGATGTCGTAGGGGCCCATCACCTGATACACGTCGGTGATGCCGTCAACGCTTTTGAGCGAATCGAAGACTCGCTGGGTCTCGGCCGGGTCGACCACGATGAGCACAAACGCCTTGATCACTGCTTCTGACTCCTAGTCTTCGCGAAGTTGCAGGACTGCCATGAAGGCTTCCTGGGGAATTTCGACGTTGCCGACGCGTTTCATGCGCTTCTTGCCCTCGGCCTGGCGCTCCAGCAGCTTCCGCTTTCGGGTTATGTCGCCACCGTAACACTTGGCGAGGACGTTCTTGCGCATCGCGCGGACCGTCTCCCTGGCGATGATACGGCCACCAATGGCGGCCTGCAGGGGGACATCGAACATCTGGCGGGGGATGAGGCTGCGCAGCTTGAGCACGAGCGAGCGGCCCTCGCGGGAAGCGTTCTCGCGGTGGGTGATGATGGAGAGCGCATCCATCACCTGCCCGTTGACGAGCACGTCCACCTTCACGAGGGCGGCAGCGCGGTAGCCGGCGGGCTGGTAGTCGAGGCTGGCGTAGCCGCTCGTCGAGCCTTTCAGGGTGTCGTAGAAGTCGACGAGTATCTCGGCCATGGGGATTTCGTAGGCGAGCAGGACGCGCGCCTCGCCGGGGGCAAGGTCGCTCTCCGGTTCGAGGTATTCCATGCGCAGGAAGCGCCCGCGACGGCTCGTGACCAGTTCCATCACCTGACCGATGTAGCGGCTGGGCGTGACGACGTCGATGGTCGCCCACGGTTCGCGTATCTCCTCAATCGAACCGCCATCGGGCAGGTGGGCGGGATTCTCAATGGCGACCACCTCGCCGGAGCGCAGCTCCACCTCGTACTCGACGCTGGGCGCGGTAGTAAGCAGGCCCAGGTCGTACTCACGCTCCAGCCGCTCGACGATGATCTCGAGATGCAGCAGCCCGAGGAAGCCGCAGCGGAAGCCGAAGCCGAGCGCGGCGGATGACTCCGGTTCGTACACGAGGGAGGCGTCGTTGAGGCTGAGGCGCTCGAGCGCCTCACGCAGCTCCTGATACTGGTCCGAATCGGTGGGGTAGATGCCCGCGAAGACCATGGGCTTCGCCTGGCGGTAGCCGGGGAGGGGATCCTCAGCGGGTTCGGCCGCCAGCGTGACGGTATCGCCCACGCGACAGTCGGCGACCTCCTTGAGGCCGGTGGCGATGTACCCCACTTCGCCCGCATCGAGGCCGGGGAGCGGCTCCATGGCGGGGGCGAAACTGCCGAATTCGAGCGCCTCGAAGGCGACGTCCGTCTGCATCAGGCGCAGATCGGCGCGTCCGCGCATCTCCCCATCGACGACGCGCACATGAGCGAGCACGCCTTTGTAGGCGTCGTACTTGGAGTCGAAGATGAGCGCCTTCAGGCGGGCGGCACGGTCGCCGGCAGGGGCGGGCACGCGGTCGCGGATGGCCTCCAGAATCTCGGTGATGCCGCGGCCTTCCTTCGCGCTGGAGCGGATGATCTCGTCCCCGGAGAAGCCGACCACACGTTCCAGCTCCTGCGCGACCCGCTCCGTCTCGGCGTGAGGCAGGTCGATCTTGTTGATGACGGGGATGAGCGTGAGGCCTTGATCGAGCGCGAGGTAGACGTTCGCGAGCGTCTGCGCCTCGATGCCCTGGGAGGCGTCGACGACAAGGATGGCGCCTTCGCAGGCAGCGAGTGAGCGCGAGACTTCATAGGTGAAGTCAACGTGTCCGGGGGTGTCGATGAGGTTGTACTGGTAGTCGAGGCCGTCGGCGCCGCGGTAGGCCATGCGTGCCGTGGCGGCCTTGATGGTGATGCCGCGCTCGCGCTCGAGGTCCATCGAATCGAGCACCTGGTCGGCCATGGCGCGCGCCGCGACCGTTTCCGTGAGCTCCAGGAAGCGATCGGCGAGCGTGGACTTGCCGTGGTCGATGTGCGCGATGATGCAGAAGTTGCGGATACGGGCCTGATCCACGCTTCCAGTGTATGGGCTACGTGCGTACAGGCTCGACACACCGAACCGTCATACTTCCCCCCAGCCAACCCACGAGCGCGCGTGCCAGGCTCGTGGCACACCCGATCCCCCGTGCTGCCTGCTGCAGCAGGAGTCCCTACGGGGGGTGCGTGCTAGGCTCGCGGCATTACTTCAACCCTGAGGGATTACAGAACACCATGGCTCGGAAGAAGGTCACCATCGTTGGCGCCGGCATGACAGGCGGCGCCATGGCGCAACGGCTCATCGAGCGCGACATCTGCGATGTCGTGCTGCAGGACGACCCGCAGTTCGCGGGCACGATGCACTTCGGCAAGGCGCTCGACGAAGCGCAGGCGGCTGCCTGGAGCGGCTTCAGCACCGCCATCAGCGCAACCGACAGCTGGGACGAGACAGCAGACTCCGATGTCGTCATCGTGACCGCCGGAGCTCCGCGCAAGCCGGGCATGAGCCGCGAAGAGCTGCTCAACAGCAACGCCTCCATCGTCCGCGCGAAGGTCGCCGAAGCGGCGAAGGCCTCTCCCGGGGCCGTGCTGGTCATCTTCTCCAACCCCATGGACGCGCTGTGCCACGTCGCCCTCGACACGAGCGGTTTCCCGCGTGAGCGCGTCATCGGCCAGGGTGGCGCGCTCGACAGCGCCCGCTACCGCCACTTCGTCGCCACCGCAGTGGGTGTCTCGCCCCAGGACGTAGACGGCTACGTCATCGGCGGGCACACGGACACGACGATGGTGCCGGTGGTTTCGCAGACGCGCGTCGGGGGCGTCCCCCTCACGAGCCTCCTGCCCGCGGACGAGATCGAGTCGGTCGTGAGCCGCACGATGCGCGGTGGCGCGGAGATCGCCGAACTGATGCGCGTCGGCAGCGCCTACTACGCTCCCTCGGCGGGCACGATTGCGATGGTCACCGCCATCCTGCAGGACCAGCGCCGCCTGATGCCCTGCTCGACCCTTCACCAGGGCGAGTACGGCATCGAGGGCGTGTTCTCGGGCACGGTGGTGCAGCTTGGCGAAGGCGGCATCCAGCGCACCTTCGAGCTGGACCTTTCCGCCGAAGAGCGCGAACGCGTCGTCGCCGCCGCGGACGCAACGAAGGGCCTGGTCGCGCAGCTGGACTAGGGGGGCGGCAGCAGGGAACAAAACGTCGTCGACTTTCTGAAGCAATTCTCCCCCGATGAGTTGGTGGACAAGGGCATACTTCGAGGTGAAACGTACCTCTTGAACAGCCTGAGCGTGTCACCTCTCCTCAAGTTGATGGATGAACGGAAGATCACGCAGCTTCATGCGCCTGAACGGAAGTGGTTTGTGGGGGCTGACGGAAAGTTCGCCAACCCCCTTTCGCGTGAAGCAAAGTCAGGTGACCTAAAGGACCTGGACAATCCTGGAAGCCTGTTCTACATCCAAAACGTCCATATCAATCCGCACTACCGTGGCGGTGAGACCGCAGCCACCGAAGGCGATAATGAGACAGATGGGGCAGAGGGCGAGGGAGATCCATCCGGGCTCAAGTTCGGGCTGGAGCGCGATCTTCAGGACGCACTTCGCGGGAACATCGCTCAGCTTGAGCCGGGCCTAAAGATCACGGACGGGGGAAAAGAGAACAGGGTTGATGCGGGTCGAGTAGACATTACCGCTTAAGACAAAGATGGCACATCGGTTGTTATTGAATTCAAGGCGGGCAGAGCCGCACTACCGGCAATGGGACAGATTCTCTCCTACATGGGAAGCCTGCAGGGTAAAGGGGAGAAGTCTGTAAGAGGCATCTTAATCGCGAACGACTTCCATCCGAATCTGGAGCTCGCGGCCAAAGCCGTGCCGAACGTCTCTCTGGTGGCCTATTCGTTCGAATTTGCGTTCACAGAGCGCTAGCTACTTACGAACCGACCTCTATTCGCTCTCGTTCCTGGTCGCGCAGCTGGACTAGGGGGGCGAGGGCGTCGCTCACAGGGCGGCGACGCGGGTCCAGGCGAGGCCGTCGACGTGCTCGAAGTGCGCGTCAGCCGAGACGAGGTTGGCGCCGGCGTCCACGGTATGGGCGGCGATCCAGATGTCGTTCGTCGGGATGGGGCGACCCTTGGCTCGAAGGGCTGCGCTGATCTCGCCGTACTGTTCTGCCACGCTGTGCCGACATCGATGAGTGACACGTTGGGACTCTCGAGAAACCCCTTGAAGCGGTCGAGGTTCTCGTCGAACCGGGTGCCGTAGCGAAATCCGGCGAGCAGTTCACCAGCGACAACCGCCGAAAGCAGCACTTCGTCAGCTAGCTCCACGATCTCAGCGATCTGTCTGTGACCGTGCAGATAGAACGTATAGGCGTTGGAGTCCAGAAGGACTCTCACTGCCAGATCTCATCGTCGATCTGCTCGAACATCTCCTCGATAGCGGCGTTGATCGCATCACACCTTGCTTGCTCATCGTGCCGACGAAGTGGTCGAGTGACTTCCCGATAGGGCCAGGTGGAGGGGGTTGCGCGGGCAGACCCGCCCCCTTCCGCAGGAGCATGAGCGCCGCCGCGCTTTCGGAGACACCCTTCTGCTCTGCCAGGGCGGATATGCAGCTGCTCAGCTCGTCATCAATTTCAGGGCCGGTCCCTGGTGCTGCCCGAATATCTCCTCGACCGCCGCGTCAAACTCTTCGGCTTCCTCCCGCGTCCACGGCCGAGGTGTGGGATTGATCCTGCGCATCTCCTCACGGGCGGCGTCAATCACGTCGGCTTCTTCCTTGCTCATGGGCTGGCCAGCTGCTCTCAGAAGCATCCTCACGGCTGCCTCATCCGACGAAACGCCCAGTGCATCCGCGAGCCGCTGGAAGCACTGGTGCACTCGCTCATCAACGTCGCTGGTCGTCAGGTCGATCACGCGTTACCCCTGTGCCCGACATTGTAGAGCGCAATGGAGGCGGTTGTCAGCGGGTGATGGCTTCGCGGAGGGTGGCGGCGGCCTGGCGGACGCGGGTGGGGGCGGTGCCGCCGACGGTGTCGCGGGCGGCAAGGGCGGAGTCGACGTCGATCTCGAGGACGTCGGGCTCGAAGAGGGAGCTGGCAGTGGCGTAGCGCTCGAAGGGGAGCTCGTTGAGCTCGCAGCCCTGCGCCTCGGCCTCGCGTACGAGGCCGCCGGTGACGACGTGCGCCTCGCGGAAGGGCAGGCCGCGCCGCACGAGGTAGTCAGCGACATCGGTGGCGAGAGCGAATCCGGCGCCGGCGGCGTCGCGCATCCGTGGGAGGTCGAACTCGAGCGCGGGGAGCATGGCCGCGAAGATGCGGAGCGTGGGCGCCGTGACCGCCGCCGCGTTGAGGATGGCGGCCTTGTCCTCCTGCAGGTCGCGGTTGTAAGCGAGGGGCTGGCCCTTGAGGTTGGTGAGCAGGCTCACCAGCTCGCCGAGGACGCGACCGGTGCGGCCGCGCGCCAGCTCGGCGACATCGGCGTTCTTCTTCTGCGGCATCATGCTCGACCCGGTGGCGAAGGCGTCGGGCAGGCGCACGAAGGCGAACTCCGCCGTCGACCACAACACAATCTCCTCCGCCAGGCGCGAGAGGTGGGCCTGGGTGATAGCGCAGCAGGCGAGAAATTCGATGGCGAAGTCACGATCGGCGACGGCATCGAGGCTGTTGCGGGAGACGGCATCGAAGCCGAGTTCGCGCGCGACCATCTCGCGGTCGAGGGGGTAAGGGGCGCCAGCGAGCGCGCCCGAGCCAAGGGGCAGGACGTTGGTGCGGGCGCGACAGTCACGGAAGCGGTCGCGGTCGCGCAGCAGCATCTCGCCGTAGGCGAGGAGGTGGTGCCCGAGCGTCACGGGCTGCGCGCGCTGGAGGTGGGTGTAGCCAGGCATGGGGTCGGCCGCGTGCGTCTCTGCGAGATCACAGAGCGCTACGATGAGCGCTTCAGCGGCGGCAACGGCGTGATCGCACTGCTCGCGTACGACCATGCGGTTGAGCAGCGAGACCTGGTCGTTGCGCGAGCGGGCGGTGTGCAGGCGTCCTGCCGCCGCGCCGATCTGATCGCGCAGCAGGGACTCGACGTGGGTGTGGATGTCCTCCAGGTCGGGTTGCCAGACGACTTCACCGGCGCGGAAGCGCTCCAGCACCGTTCCCAGGCCCGCAACGATGGCGTCGGCTTCATCCTGCGGGATGATGCCGGTGGCGCCGAGCATGCGCGCGTGCGCAACAGAGCCCGCGATGTCGTGCTCGTACAGGTCGCGATCGGCGCCCGCGGTGTAGTCGCGGGTGAGGTCGCTCATGGAGCCCTCGAAGCGGGCGCCCCAGGTCCGTTGCGATTCGCTCATGGCGCTATTCTCCCCCGCACGGGCCCTGTGTCCTACCACCAGCCGCGGACCACGCGAGCAGGCCGCGTAGACTGCGTGCGCGTATGGAGCGTGATCACCCACCACCGCCACCACCTGACGACCTGCGGGCGTTCGACTCGCTGGAGGCGATCGTGCGGCGCCTGCACGGGCCCGATGGCTGCCCCTGGGATCGCGAACAGACGCACGAATCGCTTCGCCCCCACCTGCTGGAGGAAGCCTACGAACTGCTGGAAGCGATCGACTCAGGCGAGACGGAGGCGATCGCCGAGGAGCTGGGCGATGTGCTGCTGCAGGTGCTCATGCACACAGCGGTGGCCGAGCGGCTGGACGAGTTCGAGTTGGGGGACGTGGTCTCGCGTATCGCCAACAAGCTGATCGCCCGCCACCCGCACGTGTTCGCCGACGCCACCGCGGAGACGGCGGAGGATGTGCGGGCGGGGTGGGAGAACCTGAAGCGGCAGGAGCGCCCGGACCGCTCACGGCTCGACGGAGTGCCGACGACGCTGCCTGCGTTGGCCGAATCGCAGACGATTCAGGGGCGCGCCCGTCGCGCGGGGTTCGACTGGCCCGATATCGATGGGGCGCTGGAGAAGCTCGCAGAAGAGATCGCCGAACTGCGGCAGGCCACGAGCGATGCGCATCGCGAGGAAGAGTTTGGCGATGTGCTCTTCGTGATGGCGCACCTCGCGCAGACGATGGGCGTCAACGGCGAGCAGGCGCTGCGACGGGCGAACAGCAAGTTCCGCCGTCGATTCGGCCAGATGGAGCGCTGGGCGGCGGAGCAATCGACCGAGCTGGATGACCTCGACCTGGAGGCCCTCGACGAACTGTGGGAGCGTGCGAAGGCGCTGGAGCGGGGCCAGTTGTAGCGGTCGCAGCTCGCGGATAGGCTGATTCAACACTCAAAGCAAGCACCACGCATGCAGCAGGGAGGCCGCCATGGCGCAGGCAAGTGAATCCGTCATCACGAAGGAGCGCTTCGCGAAAGGGAAGACCTATCAGGAGTACCTCGACACCGGGGTGCGGAACCGCGAGCAGTTCGACGACAACTACAGCAGCCTGCAGATCAGCGACGAGCAGCGGGCTGCCCTGCGCGAGCTTGTCGCCCACGCGAACGGGCCCGATCACATGGTCATCATTGGCGAGGACTGGTGCCCTGACGTTTATCGCGGGATGCCGGTGGGGGCACGCATCGCGGAGGCGATGGGCATCGAGGTGCGCGTGTTCGAGCGGGACCAGAACAAGGACATGATCGCCGAGTACCTGAAGGATGGGGAGTTCGAATCGATCCCTGTCTTCGTCTTCTACGACGCCGAGCACACCGAGCTGGGGCACTTCATCGAGCGGCCCACACTGGCCAACGAGCAGATGGGCGAGCTGCAGTCGGTGTTGGGCGACATGCGTCCCGAGGCGATCGCGCAGCGGATCGGGCACGAGCCGAGCGAAGAGGAGATTCAGCAGGCTCGCGCCGAAGGGCGGGAGCGCTACCTGGAATGGCAGCGCACCAGCGAGACCTGGGCCGGCTGGCGCGACGCCACCGTGGATGAAGTGATCGGCCTGCTGCGGGCGGCAATCTGAGCGGGGGACGCCCCGGCCTCGCGAAATGGCCCGGGGTTGCCTTGTTGTCGCGCGGGAACGCGCTTCGGTATACTCCGCGCGACTTGGGGCCGCTAGCTCAATTGGCAGAGCAAGTGACTCTTAATCACTAGGTTGAAGGTTCGAGTCCTTCGCGGCTCACCACTTCAACAGGTCCGCCGGGTGGTTTCGCCAGCCGGCAATGGGCCGGGGAAGTGTCGGAATTGGCAGACGAGCATGATTTAGGATCATGTGCCGCAAGGCGTAGGAGTTCGAATCTCCTCTTCCCCATGGAGACATGGGGGCCGGTTCCAGTGAGAGCCAAGCGTACAAAACCCGAGTCAGGCGGAAAGGGGGCGTCATGGCGCTTCTCGAGGTAAATGACCTTCGGACGTACTTCTACACGCAGGAGGGGGTCGTCAAGGCAGTTGACGGCACGTCCTACTCCGTGGAAGAAGGCGAGACGCTGGGGCTTGTGGGCGAGTCTGGTTGCGGGAAGAGCGTCTCAGCGCTCTCGATCCTGCGCCTGATTCCTTCACCCCCCGGCAAGATCGTGTCGGGCGAGATCATGTTCCAGGGACGTGATCTGCTGAAGCTCGATGAGAACGAGATGCGGCGCATTCGCGGCAACGACATCGCAATGGTGTTCCAGGAGCCGATGACGTCGCTCAATCCCGTGCTCACGATTGGGCGGCAGATCACCGAGTCGCTGGAGCTGCACCAGGACTTGCGGGGTCGGGCGGCGCGCGAGCGCGCCGTGGAGCTGCTCGAGCTGGTCGGTATTCCGGCTGCTCGCAGCCGCATCGACGACTATCCGCATCAGTTCTCGGGCGGCATGCGCCAGCGCGTGATGATCGCCATGGCGATGAGCTGCAACCCGAAGATCCTGCTCGCGGACGAGCCCACCACGGCGCTCGACGTCACGATTCAGGCGCAGATCCTTGAGGTCATGGCGCGGCTGAGCAAGGAGTTCGGGACTGCGGTGATCATCATCACGCACAACCTGGGCGTGGTTGCTCGCTACGCCGACCGGGTGAACGTGATGTACGCAGGCCGCGTGATTGAGCGTGCGGACGCACGCGAGCTCTACGCACAGCCTCGCCACCCGTACACGGTGGGCCTGCTGAACTCGGTGCCTCGTCTCGACGAGCACCGGCAGGAGAAGCTGATTCCCATCGAGGGCCTGCCGCCCGACCTGGCGCACCTGCCAGAGGGCTGCAGCTTCTACCCACGGTGCACCTGGCACACCGATCAATGCCTCACGGAGTACCCGCCCATCAGCCAGGTTCAGGCCGATCACCAGACCTCGTGCTGGGAGTGGGAGAAGGTCGGAAGGGAGCAGCCAGTTGTCGCAACAAGCTAGCACTGCTGAAGCCGGCATGAGCAACGGGACGGGAGAGGCCCTCCTCGAAGTCGAGGACCTGGAGGTCTACTTCCCGGTTACCGCAGGCCTCATCTTCCAGCGTCGCGTCGCCGACGTGAAGGCCGTCGATGGCGTTACCTTCAACGTCAAGCGTGGCGAGACGCTGGGGCTCGTGGGCGAGTCCGGGTGTGGCAAGAGCACTACGGGCAAGGCCATCCTGCAGCTGAACCGACCCACCGCGGGTTCGGTGAACTTTGCAGGCACCGACCTGACGCAGGTACGTGGTCGCTCACTGCGCAGCTACCGCCGTCGCATGCAGATGATCTTCCAGGACCCGTACGCGAGCCTGAACCCGCGTATGTCGGTCGGCTCCATCGTCTCGGAGCCGATCACCCTCCACGGTCTGGCGCGTGGGCAGGAGAAGCGCGATCGCGTGCACAGCCTGCTGCAGACGGTCGGCCTGAACCCGTACTTCGCCAGCCGCTATCCGCACGAGTTCTCGGGTGGACAGCGCCAGCGCATCGGCATCGCCCGGGCACTGGCGGTGGAGCCTGAGTTCATCGTCTGTGATGAGCCGGTCTCGGCGCTGGACGTTTCGATTCAGGCGCAGATCATCAACCTGCTGCAGGACCTGCAGGAGGAGTTCAACCTCACCTACCTCTTCATCGCGCACGACCTTTCGGTCGTCCGCCACATCAGCGACCGCGTGGCCGTGATGTACCTCGGGCACATCATGGAGCTCACCGACCGCGACACCATCTTCGATGACCCTCTCCACCCCTACACAAAGGCACTGCTCTCGGCGGTGCCGATCCCTGATCCTGAGGTGGAGCGGGAACGCGAGCGCATCATCCTGTTGGGCGATGTGCCGAGCCCGCTGGCGCCGCCGCCAGGCTGCGTCTTCAACACCCGCTGTCCCATCGCCATCGATCAGTGCCGCGAGGAGATTCCCGAGTGGCGCAACGTCGGCACCGGCGACAAAGAGCACTGGGTCTGGTGTCACCGCGTCTAGCGCTGACACCTCGAAGAAGACCTGAAGGGGTGGCCCGATGGACCACCCCTTTTGCTTGACGCTCGCTCGCTCATATGTTGTATACTAGAAATAATGTCGCACCGGGTGTTTAGCCAGCTCACCAACGCCGGCGTTCCGGACGTGCAGGCTGAAGCCATCCTCGCAGTGGTGGAGGAGGGGCGCGAGTCCCTCGCGACCAAAGCTGACCTGCAGTCGCTCGCAACCAAGGAAGACTTGCAGCAGTTCGCAACCAAAGAGGACCTTCAGGAGTTGCGGGATGAATTCCGGGATCTGAAGGGCGAGTTTGTGGGGCTGAGGGGCGAGTTCCACAAGCTGGAGATGCGGTTGACGCTGCGCTTCGGCACCCTGGCTGCCGCGAGCGTGGCCGCCATCGCCGTCATCAACCGCCTCTAGGCGCTACGGGCGCGAACGGTACCCCGCCTGCTGGTCGTCGGGCTTCGCGGCCCTACTTGCCCTCGTTGAGCCAGGACATCATGCCGCGCATCTCCGCGCCCACCTGCTCGACCTGATGGTTGGCGTCGCGACGGCGCATGGCGAGGAAGCTCGAGCGGCCCGACATGTTCTCGAGGATGAACTCCTTCGCAAACTGGCCGGTCTGGATCTCCTCGAGGATGCGACGCATTTCGGCACGCGTCTCGTCGGTGATGATGCGCGGGCCACGGCTGTAGTCGCCGTACTCGGCCGTATCGCTGACGGAGTAGCGCATGCGCGCGAGTCCGCCTTCGTAGATGAGGTCGACGATCAGCTTGAGCTCGTGCATCGTCTCGAAGAAGGCGCTCTCGGGCTGGTAGCCCGCTTCGACGAGCGTCTCGAACGACGCCTTGATGAGGGCGGAGAGGCCGCCGCAGAGGATGACCTGCTCGCCGAAGAGGTCGGTTTCGGTCTCCTCGAGGAAGGTCGTCTCGAGCACGCCGCCGCGGGTGCCGCCAATGCCCTTGGCGTAGGCCAGCCCCAGCTGTTTCGCTACTTCGCTCGAATCCTGATGGACCGCGAGGAGGCAGGGGACGCCGCCACCCTCGGTGAAGACGCGGCGTACGAGGTGTCCCGGCCCCTTGGGGGCGACCATCGTCACATCGACGAAGTCGGGCGGGTCGATCTGCTGGAAGTGGATGTTGAAGCCGTGGGCGAACATGAGCATCTTGCCTTCGGCCAGGCCGGGCTCGATCGCCTTCTCGTACACATCGCGCTGCAGGTGGTCGGGGATGAGCACCATGATGACGTCGGCCTCGCGCGAGACGTCCTCGACGGTCCCGACACGCAGGCCTGACTCTTCGACCGAGGCCCACGAGCGCGAACCCGGGTAGAGGCCGACGCGCACATCGAGGCCGGAGTCGTGCAGATTGAGGGCATGGGCGTGGCCCTGCGAGCCAAAGCCGATGACCGCGATCTTGCGGCTCTTGAGCAGGTCCAGATCAGCGTCGTCGTCGTAGTACATGGTTGCCATGCGGGTTCTCCTTCGGGGTATCCGGTGTGGGGTGAGGCGTCGTTTGGGGATGCTATTTCGGGAAGATCACCTGGCGGTGGTGGCGGTCGCGACTGTACTCCACGAACGGGTTGACGCCGATTTCGCGCAGCATCCAGTGCCGCTCGATGACGCGCACCTTGCCTTCGACGATACGCACCCAGTCGGCGAAACGCGGCCGTGCCGGGTCGATCGCGACCTCGACGGCGGCGGCTTGCTCGCCTGACACAACCGCAGTGAGGCGCGGGGCGCCGAAGGCGGGGCGAGGCGTCGCCTCGATCAGGTCGAGTACTGCGTCGACGCCGGTAACGATTCCGTAGACGGAATCGATGAGCGTCACTTTCTCATCGAGGGCGCCGGCCGCCTGGTCACGGTCGGAGCCGATGAGGTTCTCATAGAGCCCACGCACCAGCTTGCGCGTTGAGCGGCGCGAGCCACCACGGAAGGCATTCGCCGCGTCGAGGGCGGCCAGGGCGGGCTTGTCCAGCTCGATGTCGCGCATCATGCCGTAGAGGCGGCGGCTGACGATGAGCCCGTCCTCCACGCGCACGATGTCGAGTGCGCGCTGCTGGAAGGCGCGCCAGTCGTAGCCCTTGGCCTCGATGGTGGCGCGCATGGCGACGGCGTCGCTGTCCTCGACAGCCTCGACCTCCGTATAGGCGCAGTCGGCGTAGCGCTGGAGCAGTTCACGATGCCAGTCGCGGACGGCGACACTGTCGCGCAGCATGGGGCTGCGGAACGAGTGGAAGACGACGCCCGGGGCGTGAAGCGCCTGGATCTCGTCGAAGCGGTCGTAGTTGATGGCGGTGACGAGCGCATCGGCGACGTCGCTGGTGGGCATGGGCCGGACACCTCGGCTGAGCTTGTTCGCGCGATTGTACGCCGCGTCCCCAATCCGGGACAGACGGCATACGGAGCACGC
This sequence comes from Tepidiformaceae bacterium, assembly GCA_965200565.1. Classification (GTDB taxonomy): domain Bacteria; phylum Chloroflexota; class Dehalococcoidia; order Tepidiformales; family Tepidiformaceae; genus UBA2991. The sequence continues at coordinate 533,568 of OZ241349.1, forward strand.
GCCCGCTTGCGCGCCTGACCGCGCGCCTGACGCTGCGGGCGAAGGGCGGTAGCCTTTACCTGCCACCACTGCGAGCAAAGCGAGGAACCCCGTGACCGATCCCATCCTCACCCAGGAACGCGACATCCTCACGGAGGACGCAGCCACCACGCGGGCGGAGCGCATCTCCAACTGCCGCTACGAGCTGACGCTCGACCTCACCAAGGGCGCCCCTACCTACCGTGGCGGGATCACCCTGACCTTCGACCAGCAGGGCGCTGGCGACCTGATGCTGAACTTCCGCGGCAAGCACATCGATCTGCTGGAGCTGAACGGCGAGCAGGTCGACTTCACCTGGCGCGGACGCGAGCTGACGCTTCCCGCAGCCTCGCTGGCAGGCTCGAACACGCTGCACATCGACTACGAGAATGACTACGACCACGGCGGTGACGGCATCCACCAGTTCATCGACCCGGAAGACGGCGAAGAGTACCTCTACACCAACTTCGAGCCGTTCGACGCACACCGCCTCTTCCCGTGCTTCGACCAGCCCGATATCAAGGCGCGCTACCAGCTGACGGTGATTGCGCCCGCAGAGTGGACGCTCACCGCGAACGCGCAGGAGGCCTCCAAGGAGACGCTGGCGGACGGCCGCATCTGCCACCGCTACGAGGAAACGCCGCCTTTCAGCACCTACCTGTTCGCGCTCATTGCGGGGCCGTACCACGTCGCCAGGGACGAGCACTGCGGCGTCCCGCTGGCGCTGCTCTGCAGGCGCTCCATGGCGGAGTACCTCGATACCGACGAACTGTTCACGATCACGCGGCAGGGGCTCAACTTCTTCGGCGAGTTCTTCGACTACCCCTACGCCTTCGGCAAGTACGACCAGATCTTCGTGCCCGAGTTCAACCACGGAGCGATGGAGAACGTCGGCGCCGTCACCTTCAACGAGTCGATGGTGTACCGCGATCCGCCCACCGAGAACCAGCGGCGGCGGCGGGCGGAGGTCATCCTGCACGAGATGGCGCACATGTGGTTCGGCAACCTCGTGACGATGCGCTGGTGGAACGACCTCTGGCTGAACGAGAGCTTCGCGACGTACATGTCCTACCTCGCCATGGAGGGAGCCACACGCTTCCAGTCGGGCTGGCAGGATTTCAACAACGGCATCAAGAACTGGGCCTATCGTCAGGACCAGCTCATCACCACCCATCCCATCGCGGGCACGGTGCACGACACGGATGAGACGTTCCTGAATTTCGACGGCATCACCTACGGCAAGGGCGCCTCGGTCCTGAAGCAGCTCGTCGCGACCATCGGGCTCGACGGCTTCCGCGAGGGCATGCGCCACTACTTCCACACCTACGACTACGGCAACGCCTCCCTGCAGGACTTCCTTGGGTCGCTCGAAGAGGGAAGCGGTCGCGATCTCGGTGAGTGGTCGCGCCTCTGGCTGGAGACGCCGTCGCTCAACACCATCCAGGCGCAGTGGGAGAGCGATGGCGAACGGCTCACGAGCCTTACGCTGAGCCAGAGCGCACCCGCCGACTACCCCACCATCCGCCCCCACACCCTCGAGACCGGACTGCTGAGCGACGACGGCACGGCCACCAGCATCGAGGCGCTGCCGGTCGTGCTCGAAGGGGAGGAGATGGACGTCGAGGCAGCGCGCGGACGGCCTCGCCCGGTGCTCGTCTACCCCAACTTCAACGACCACGCCTACGCCAAGATCGCGCTCGACGCCGAGTCACTGGCGTGGGCAGAGGCGAACATCGAGCGCGTGGACGACGACCTGCTGCGCCAGCAGCTGTGGTCGACGCTGTGGAGCATGGTGCGCGACCAGCAGCTGCGGTCGACGGACTTCCTCGCCATCGTGCGCGCGAAGATCGGCTTCGAGCAGAACATCGAGCTGGTGGATTCGGTCCTCGGGCATGCGGCTGGCGCGCAGAATCGCTACGTGCCGGCCGACCGGCGGGACGCGGAGGCGCACCTGCTGTTCGAGACGGCACGCGAAGGGCTTTTGGCCGCCTCCGACCAGGACACGCGCATCATCTGGGCGCGGGCGCTGGTGGGCTTCGCGGTGAACGAGGACGACCTTCGCTCCGTCGCGCGTCTGGCGGACGGGGAGGAGCAGATCGAGGGCTTCGAGCTCGACCAGGACATGCGCTGGGGCGTAGCCGCCCGCTACGTCGCCTTCGGGCTGGAAGGCGCTGCGGAGCGCGTCGCCGCCGAGGCCGCGCGCGACCCCTCCGACCGCGGCCAGCGTGCACAGCTGCGCTGCGAGACCGCCCCACCCGATGCCGTAACGAAGTCAGCGGCCTGGGAGCGCTTCACGGGCGAGGGGTACGGCTCGCGCTACCTGAACCAGGCCGCCATGAGCGGCTTCAACTGGACGCACCAGGCCGAGCTGCTGGCGCCGTACGCGGACGCCTTCTTCGAGCAGGTCAGCGGCATCTTCCTCGAGCGAGATCGCGAGTTCGCGACGGTCTTCTACGCCGGGCTCATCCCGGGCTACCTGGTAGAGCAGTCGACGCTCGACCGCGCCCAGGCGCTGCTCGATGAGACGCCGGATGACCAGGCGGTTCTGCAGCGCATGCTGCGCGAATCGATCGACGACCTCGGCCGCGCCATCGCCTGCCGCGCCTACGCGGCCAGCTAGCTAGCGGACGCCGGGGAGGCGGGCGGCGAGGGCCTCGATGAGGTTCGCGATGGGGACGCGCGTCTGCTCCTGGGTGTCGCGCTCGCGGATGGTGACGGCTTCGTCTTCGAGCGTCTCGAAGTCGACGGTGACGCAGAGGGGCGTACCGATCTCGTCCTGGCGACGGTAGCGACGGCCGATCGACTGCGTCTCGTCGTACTGCGTCATCCAGTGGGAGCGGATGAGCGCGTGCACGCGGTGGGCGGTAGGCGTAAGCGTGGCCTTCTTGGAGAGGGGCAGCACCGCCACCTTGATGGGGGCGATGGCGGCGGGGAACTTGAGCAGGATGCGCTCGTTGCCGTTCTCATCGAGCTCGGCGGTGTAGGCCTCGAGCAGGGCGACGGCGAGGGTGCGGGTGAGGCCGGCGGCGGGCTCAATCACGTAGGGCACGAAGCGCTCGCGCGTCTCTTCCTCGAAGTAGGAGAGGTCCTGACCGCTGTGCTCGCTATGGGCCCCCAGGTCGAAGTTGGTGCGGTTGGCGACGCCTTCGAGTTCGCCCCAGCCCCAGGGGAACTCGTACTCGATGTCGCTGGTGCCGGCGCTGTAGTGCGAGAGCTCCTCGGGCGTGTGGTCGCGGATGCGCATCCGCACCGGGTCGATGCCGATGACCTCGGCGTACCAGCGCTGGCGCTCGTCGATCCAGTAGCGGTGCCATTCGGCCGCTTCGGCGGGGCGGCAGAAGAATTCCATCTCCATCTGCTCGAATTCGAGCGTGCGGAAGATGAAGCGCCCCGGGGTGATCTCGTTGCGGAAGCTGACCCGCGACTGGGCGATGCCGAAGGGCAGCTTGCGACGCATGGAGCTGCGCACGTTCTCGAAGTTGACGAACATGCCCTGGGCCGTTTCGGGCGGCAGGTAGGCGATGGAGCTGTCGTCGGCAACGGTGCCCACCTGGGTCTGGAACATGAGGTTGAAGAGGCGCGGCTCGGTCAGCTCGCCACCGCAGTCGGGGCAGCGGTAGTTGCCGTCATCGTCCTTCTCGACGTCGCCGTACTGGCCCTCCTCGATGTCGTCGGGGCGGAAGCGCTGGTTGCACTCCTTGCAGTCGACGAGGGGGTCGTGGAACGTCTCGGTGTGGCCGCTGGCGACCCAGACACGGGGGTTCGTCATCATGGCGGCGTCGAGCCCGACGACGTCGTCACGCTCACGCACCATGGCGCGCCACCAGGCGTCGCGGATGTTGCGCTTCAGTTCGACGCCAAGGGGGCCGTAGTCGTAGGTGTTGGCGAAACCGCCGTAGATCTCGGCGGAGGGGAAGACGAAGCCACGACGCTTCGCGAGTGAGACGATGGTATCCAGGTCTGGGGCTGGCACAGGCACTCCGTTCTCGCGCTGGCTGCGCGGAAGTTTCACCTTAGCCCAGGAGCGGGTTAGGCCCTAGCGTGCGCTCAGGCGTCAGGAGTGAGCGCAGAGAGGGTGGAGACGAGCAGTTGCAGGGCATGCTCGGCGATCTGCTCCATGATGGCGACGCGTGAGCCTTCGAAGTGCGCCTCTTCGGAGTGGGTGCCGTCGGGGCCCGCCAGGGCGAAAGCGACACCGCCGATGGGCTTCGAAGAGCGGCCCTTGATCGGCCCCGCCATGCCGCTCTCGGCGATGACGTAATCGACGCCCGAGCGCTCGCGCACCGCTTCGGCGATAGCGGCCACGGCCACTGGGCTCACGGCGCCGTGCTCGCGCAGGAAGTCGAGGGGCACACCGAGTGCGTCCGGCTTGGAGGTCATGGAGTAGGCGACGAGGCCACGTTCGAACCATTTCGAGGCGCCGGAGACGCTGATGAGGCGGGCGGAGATGAGACCGCCGGCCGTGCTCTCGGCCACCGCCAGACGCGCGTCGCGGGCGCGCAGCAGTTCACCGATTCGTGTGGCGAGATCGTCCTGTTCCCGAAGCGACATGGTCTGATGCTACGCTTACGCCATGCCTGAGTACGAGGTCAGGATCGTCGACGCCTTCACCAACGAGCGGTACGCGGGCAACCCGTGCGCAGTCGTCTCGCGCGCGGAGGGGCTGACGGACGCGCAGATGCAGGCGATCGCGCGCGAACTGAGCCTGAGCGAAAGCGCCTTCGTGACCCCGTCGGAGCGGGCTGACTTCCGCGTGCGGTTCTTCACGCCACGGAAGGAGATCCCGCTGGCGGGACACCCGACCATCGCCACGATGCACACGCTGGCGGAGGAAGGCCGCATCGAGATCGGCGACGAGCCGCGCCGCATCGTGCAGGAGCTGAGCGTGGGCGTGCTGCCGGTCGACCTCGAACGCAGGGCCGACGGGCGCGTCCGCACCATCATGACGCAGGTCGCGCCGGAGTTTCGGCGGGAGCTCGACCGCAACGTCTACGCGACGGCGCTGGGCGTCTCACCCGAGAACCTGCGCGAGGACGTGCCCGTGCAGGTCGTGAGTACGGGTACACCGCAGGCCATGGTGCCGGTGACCTCGCTGGGAGTGTTGGAGAGCCTGCGCCCCGACCTGCAGCACCTGAGCGATCTTGAGGCGATGGGGCAGTACTTCAGCACGCACGTCTTCACGCTGGAGACGTACGAGCCTGCGAATCGCGCACACTCGCGTCACTTCGCCGCTTCGGCGGGCATCGTGGAGGACCCCGTGACGGGCAGCGCCACGGGCGCGATGGCGGCTTACCTGTGGCGCTACGGCTTGCTGCGGGAGCGCGCCTACACCGTCGAGCAGGGGCACATCATCGGACGTCCCGGCTTCGTAGAGGTGGAAGTGGAGGGGACGGACGACCCCAACGACATCCCCACACGGGTACGCATCGCCGGCAGCGCCACGACCGTGCTGCGCGGCGTCCTCACCGTTTAGCAGCTGCAGGAGCGTCAGGAGCGGCGTTCGCAGCCCATCGGCGCGATCCGCGAGACGCGGGGCCTCTGCTACGCTGCTGGCATGAGTCAGGAAGCCGTGAGCATGGAGGACGCAGAGAGCCTCCTGCGGGAGGCGGCGTTCGAGGACGTGAAGCTGCTCTGGTCGTCCAGCAACTACGTCTACCTGGCCAGGCTCTGCGGGGGGGACGGACGGGAGATCGCGGCTGTCTACAAGCCCGAGTCGGGCGAGACGCCGCTGTGGGATTTCCCCACGGGGACGCTCTTCGAGCGGGAGGTGGCGGCCTACGAACTGTCGCAGCTGCTGGACTGGCCCTTCATCCCGCCGACGGTGGTGCGCGAGGGGCCGCAGGGGGTGGGATCGCTCCAGCTCTATGTGCCGCACGACCAGTCCTCCCACTTCTTCGAGCAGCGCGAAGACGCCGCGCTCGTGCCGCAGCTGCAACGCATGGCGGTGTTCGACTTCGTGGCGAACAACGCCGACCGCAAGGGCGGGCACTGCCTGCTGGATGCGCAGGGGCACATTTGGGGAATCGACCACGGCCTCTGCTTTCACGACGAATACAAGATGCGGACCGTCATCTGGGACTGGGCGGAACAGCCCATCTCGGACGAGTGGCTCGCTGACGTCGAGCGCGCCGCCACGGAGGTCGCAGGCGGGAGCGAGGATGCGGAAGCGTTCAGCTCACTCCTCTCGGGGGACGAGGTGGAGGCGTTCCTGGGGCGGGTGGATCGGCTCCTGCGGACACGCGCCATGCCCACCCCCGGCCCGCACCGCAGCTACCCCTGGCCACTGGTCTAGCCGCTGTTTTAACAGATCGCGCGGACCAGTGTGGTCCCGTGAACGGTGACCCGCGGGCGGCACGTCGGCGGGCTTCACGATCGCAAGAGCGAGGCTTCAGCGAGGTAGTTGGAGCAGCTGCAGGGTGTTGCCGTCGGGGTCGGCGAAGGTGGCGACCCAGCCGCCCCAGCGCTCCTGCTCAGGCTGTCGCGAGAAGGCAACGCCCCGGTCGCGAAGCAGGCTGAAGGTCGCGTGGATGTCCCCTACGGTGAAGTGGACCATTACGCGCAGCGGGTCGCGCGTCGCGCCAGTCACCTCGTCGTGGGCGGCGACACTGAAGCGCACGCCCCCCCACTCGAAGTTCGCGAAGGTGGGCTTTTCGGAGCGAATGGGCAATCCGAGCACGTCGCGGTAGAAGGCGAGCATCCCGGCGAGGCGGTCTGGCTCCGTCCAGATGATGACGCCCGCAAGGCCGGTGATGCCGGTCGCCGGGCCTGAGTCCGCCACGCGTCTGATTCCCTGATTTACCCGAGCGCGCGGAAGGTGCGTACGCCTTCACTGACGACCGCGCGTCCGAGGCCGGGGAAGGGGAAGTGGCCGCTCGCGATGAGCGCACCCTCCTCCTCGATGCGGGCAAAGATGGCCTTGCGGCTCGCGGCCGAAGCCACCTTGTCCACGTCCGCACCCGCACACCAGCCGTCCTCAGTCACCTGCACGGGCTGGTGGGCGGCATCACCGAGGATGTAGGCGCGCTCGCCACCGCTGGCCACGACGAAGGAGACGTGGCCGGGCGTGTGGCCGGGCGTGGGAACAGTCACGATCTCGGAGGTGACGGCGTGCTCGCCTTCGACCAGGTCGATCAGCCCTGCCGCCTCGATCGGGGCGAGGGCGTTGCCGTACTGGGCGGCGGTGCGCAGCTCGTCGCTGCTGGTCCAGAAGTCCCACTCGGTGCGCTGCACAATGTGGCGACCGTTGGGGAAGAGGGGCACGGCGGCGCCGTCTTCATCGACGGTATTCCAGCCGGTGTGGTCGAAGTGGAGGTGGGTGAAGACGACCGTATCGATCTCCGCAGGGCTGAGGCCGGCCTCCGCGATCACGGAGGGGAGGGCGGTGGGCTCCCTGAGAGGCCTGGGCGACGGGCGTCCGCCCAGGCCCGTATCGACGAGTACCGTGCGCCCTTCGCTCACGACGAGCCAGGCGCCGACGTTGAGCGTCATGTTCCCGTTCTCGTCAAGGAATTCGCGGTAGGGGGCCCAGTCGTCGGCGGAGACGTCCGGGAAGAACATGGAGGGCGGGAGCGCCGTCCAACTGTCCTGCAGGGCGATGAGTTCTACGTTGCCAACCCGCGTTCGCTCGAACTGTCCCATTGCACCCTCCTGCCGCACGGCGGCTGGCGTTTGCAGTATGTGGCGCAGGCGTCCCCGCGTCTACGCGTCGCACCCTCTGTCAGAAGGCACACTCGCTAGAATGGCCGCGTGCATGATGGAGCGGCGGGGGCAATCGCGGCCAGGCGCAACTTTGCCCTGGGCGAGCTGACGGGCGCGTTCGAGGACGGCCAGGTGACGTTCGCAGGGCCACAGCGGGGCGAAGACGGAGCGGCGGAGGCGGTCGAACTGGCGCCCGACGTGGAGGCGGTACGCGAGCACGTACGGTTCGATGATCACGGTCGCTACCGTCCGCTGAGCGGCGCACGCACGCTGCCGAGCGGCTGGCGCGTCTCGCTCCCGGAGCAGCTGGCAGAAGCGACTCTCGAAGCGGTCTACCCGCAGGCGCTGCTGCACCAACAGCAGGCCGCACAAGGGACGCTGCGCATCGTCGGCTGGGAGGAGGTGGTGGGGCGGCAGCGAGGGCGTTACCGCGTCGCGGGGGAGCTCGACGAGGACGGGCGGGAGCGGGCGCAGCGCGTGCTCTGTGGCGAGTGTGTGCGGACCCCCGTCTGGGCAGGAGAGGCGACGGTCGCCGGCAGCGTGAGCGACATCCCCTGCCCCGAGCCGTGCAGCGTCAAGATTGCGCTCTGCCGCGAAGCAGCGCTCTTGGAGCGCGAACCGCCACCGGCGAGCAGTCCCGACGCAACGGTCGCCTTCGCCGACTTCGCCGCGGAGGGGAACGCGACTCGTGAGGCGTATCTCGCCAGCGCACCTGCGGGGGCGGTGGGGGCGGGGCGATGACGAATCGCAGCCTGCGCGAGCAGGCGGGAGGGCTCTTCCCCGGGGGCGTCTCCAGCCCGGTGCGCTCCTTCCGCGCCACCGGCGGCGAGCCTGTTCCCATCGCGCGGGCGGCGGGATCGCGCCTGTTCGACGCCGAGGGCAGCGAGTACATCGACTACGTGGCCGCCTACGGCCCGCTCATCCTGGGTCACGCGCACCCCGCGGTGGTGGAGGCGCTGGGGGCAGCGGCGGCGAGCGGCACGGCCTTCGGGGCCCTTTCGCCGGGCGAGGTCGAGCTGGGCACTCGCATTCACGAGGCGACCGGGCTCGAGCGGCTGCGATTCGTGAACTCCGGCACGGAGGCGACGATGACAGCGCTGCGGCTGGCTCGTGCGGCCACCGGGCGCGACCTGATCGTCAAGTTCGCCGGATGCTACCACGGGCACAGCGACGGCCTGCTGGTGAAGGCGGGCAGCGGCGTCGCCACGCTCGGGCTGAGCGACTCGGCGGGCGTGCCTGCGGCCGTGGCGGCGGGGACGGCGGTGCTCCCCTACAACGACGCGGAGGCGCTCAGGGCCTGGTTCGACCAGCACGGAGCGGAGACAGCGGCGGTCATCGTCGAGCCGGTGGCGGGCAACATGGGCGTCGTGCCGCCGCAAGGGGACTTCCTCGAAGCGCTGCAGACGGTCCCGCACGATCACCGCGCCCTGCTCATCAACGACGAGATCATCACGGGTTTTCGGCTGCGGTATGGGCTCAGCGGCCTGCTCCCGCAGGCGGACCTCGTCTGCCTGGGGAAGGTGATCGGCGGCGGGTTGCCGGTGGGCGCGCTGGGGGGGCGGGCGGAGCTGCTCTCGCTGCTGGCTCCGGAAGGGCCGGTCTACCAGGCGGGCACGCTGAGCGGGAACCCGCTCGTGATGGCCGCAGGCGTCGCCACGCTCGACACGCTGCGCGAAGGCAGCGCCTACGGACGCGTTGAGGAGCTGGCCCGCCACCTCGAGAACGGCCTCGGCACGGCGGTACGACGCAACGAAGTGAGCGCGTCTGTGGTGCGACGGGGTTCGCTGCTCTCGCTCTTCTTCCGCCCGACGCCGCCACGCGACTACGCAGAGGCGGGCGACAGCGACACAGACACGTTCGCGCGCTTCCATGGGGCGATGCTGGCGAGGGGCGTCATGCTGCCGCCGTCGCAGTTCGAAGCGTGGTTCGTCTCGGCGGCGCACAGCGAGGCGGATATAGACCAAACGGTGCGCGCGGCGGCCGAGGCGCTGCGGGAAGCAAGCCCCGGGCCGGTCGCAAGCAGCAGCACCTCGTGACGACGCTCCGCATCGGCACGCGCGCGAGCACGCTCGCGCTCCGGCAGACCGAACTCGTGGCTGTCCGCCTGCGACAGGCCTGGCCCGAGGTCACGCTCGAAACGGTCACCATCACAACCGCCGGGGACCGCAACCGCACGAGCCCGCTCTCATCGGGGGAAGGGGTGGGGTGGTTCACCTCAGCCATCCAGGAGGCGCTGCTGTCGCGCGAAATCGACCTCGCCGTGCACAGCTACAAGGACCTGCCGACCACACGGCCCGAGGGACTCGTCATCGCCGCGGTGCCCGAGCGCGCCGACCCGCGCGACGCGATCGTCTCGCGCGACGGGGGCACGCTGGCGGAGCTGCCCGCAGGGGCAGTGGTGGGGACGAGCAGCCCGCGTCGCTCCGCCCAGATGCTCGCACTTCGCCCCGACCTGACGCTGCGCCCCATCCGCGGGAACGTGGATACGCGGCTGCAGAAGGTGGAGGCGGGCGAATTCGACGCCGCCTTGTTCGCGATCGCGGGGCTGGAGCGGTTGGGGCTGGCGGCGCGTGCGAGCCATGTGTTCGGCTTCGAGGAGATGCTGCCCGCGCCCGCACAGGGCGCGCTCGCGGTCGAATGCCGCAGCGAGGACACGGAGACGCGGCGCCTGATTACCGTCATCGACGACCCCTCGCTGCGACGGCTCATGGCCGCCGAGCGAGCCTTTCTGGCGGCGCTGGAAGCGGGGTGCAGCTTTCCTGCCGCGGCCTACGCGGAGAGCTTCGGCACCACGCTCAAGCTGCACGGGCTGGTCGCGCCTGAGGGCGTGATCGTGCGCTCGAAGGTGGGCGGGCCGATCGACGCAGGCGTGGGGCTGGGGCGATCGCTGGCGCACGAGCTGCTCGCCCTGGCGGAGCAGCGACAGCCCTGACCCGCGAGACCGAACCTCAGCGGACGCGCACGATGAGCGCGTCGCCCTGGCCGCCGCCGCCGCAGAGCGCCGCCGCCCCCAGCCCGCCGCCACGTCGCCGCAGCTCGTTCACGAGCGTGACGACGAGGCGGGCGCCGGTCGCGCCAATGGGGTGGCCGAGCGCAACGGCGCCGCCGTTCGGGTTCACGCGAGCGGGGTCGAGGCCGAGCATGCGCGCCGACCAGAGCGCGACCGAGGCGAAGGCCTCGTTTATTTCGACCACATCAAGGTCTGCGGCGGAGCAGCCGGCGCGGTCGAGGGCGGCGTTGATGGCTTGCGCGGGACGCTCGTGCAGGGTGGCGTCGGGGCCGGCAATCTGGCCGTAGGCGACGATTTCGGCGAGCGGCTCCGCTCCAAGGTCGGCGGCGGCCTCCGCACTCGTGACGATGACAGCAGCGCCGCCATCGCTGATCTGCGAAGCGTTGCCGGGGGTGGTCGTGCCGGTGGGGGTGAAGGCGGGGCGCAGCGCGCCCAAGGCCTCGGCGGTGGCGTTCTCGCGGATGCCCTCATCGTGCTCGACGCGAAGCGTTTCGCGGCGAGCGGGGACGTCGACGGGCACGATTTCGCGGGCGAAGGCGCCGCTGTCTCGCGCCTTCATGGCGCGCTCGTGGCTGCATGCGGACCACTCGTCCTGCTCTTCGCGGGAAATGCCGAGGGCCTCATTCTTGAGGTCTGCTGATTCGCCCATCGAACACTCGTCGAAGGCGCACCAGAGGCCGTCGTGCTGCATGGCATCGACGAGCGTGCCGTGCCCGAGTCGCCCGCCCCAGCGCACGTCGGGGAGCAGGTAGGGCGCGTTGCTCATGGACTCCATGCCGCCAGCCACGACTACGCGGGATTCGCCCAGGCGGATGGAGCGGTCGGCCATGGCGATGGCGGTGAGGCCGGAGAGGCAGACCTTGTTGACGGTGGTGGCGGGGACGGTCATGGGGAGGCCTGCGTTGCTGGCCGCCTGCCGCGCCGTGATCTGGCCCGCGCCCGCCTGCACGACGTGCCCGAAGATGACCTCGTCGACGGCGTCGGGCGGGGCGCTCGCCTCCGCGAGGGCGCCGGCGATAGCGACGCCGCCCAGATCCGTCGCCTGGAGGGGGCGGAGCGCTCCGCCGAAGCGTCCGATGGGCGTGCGCGCCAGACCTGCGATAACCGACTGCATGAGCGTGCTCCTTCGCCCCAGACTGTACGCCAGCAGGGCCAGCAGGCGCGTGCACGATGGCGAAGCGGGATGGGCGGCAGTAGGGTTCACCCCATGAGCGAAGCACAGGGGCAGGGACGGGTCGCCATCATCACGGGAGCGGGCTCGGGCATCGGCAGGGCCACCGCGCTCGCCTTCCTGCGCGAGGGCTACTCGGTCTCGCTGGCGGGCAAACGCGCACAGACGCTTCGCAGCGCCATCGCCGAGGCGGGCGGGGATGGCGAACGCGCACTCGCCATCACGACGGACGTGCGCGAGCCCTCGTCTGTGCGCGAGCTGTTCGACTGGACGGTCGAGCGCTTCGGACGGCTCGACGTGGTCTTCAACAACGCCGGCATCGGCGCGCCGCCGCGACCGCTCGAGGATCTGACCTTCGAGCAGTGGCAGGCGGTGGTGGAGACGAACCTGACGGGGAGCTTCCTCTGCACGCAGGAAGCCTTCCGCGTGATGAAGGCGCAGGAGCCGCAGGGCGGACGCATCATCAACAACGGCTCCATCTCGGCCACGACGCCACGGCCCAACTCGGCGCCGTACACCTCCACGAAACACGCGATCACGGGGCTGACGAAGGCGACAGCGCTCGATGGGCGCGACTACGACATCGCCTGCGGGCAGATCGACATCGGCAACGCCACCTCGCCCATGACGGCGAAGATGGAGCGGGGCATACCGCAGCCCGATGGCAGCGTGCGTCCCGAGCCGACGATGGATGTGGAGAACGTCGCGCAGGCGGTGCTCTACATGGCCAGCCTGCCCCTCAACGCGAACGTGCTCTCGCTGACCGTGATGGCGACGAAGATGCCGTTCGTGGGGCGCGGGTAGAGCGCTCGCACGCCCACGCGCACGCTCCCTGACGCCCACCTGCGGCATGACGCATGGAGCGGCTACGCTAGCCGCAGCCGTGTCGACTTCACCCCTTCCAACCGCTGTCGCTGAGCCGTTCCCGCTCGTGGAACGCGCCTTCGTCGAGGTGGCGGTAAACAGCGGGCAGCCATCGCGCCAGACCTTCACCTACTCGTGCCCGCCCGGGCTCGCGTTGCGGCTCGGGCAGGCGGTCTTCGTCCCGTATGGGGCGCGCGTGCTGCAGGGCGTCGTGCTGGGCGAAACGGATACGCCGCCCAGGCAGGAGGCGCGCCCCGTAGAGGCCGTCGCCGACCAGCAGCCGGTGCTCGACGGACCGCATCGCGCGCTCGCGCGCTGGTTGAGCGAGCAGTACCTGGCGCCGCTGTGGGAATGCGTGGCGACGTGCCTGCCGGCGGGCTACGGCCAGCGCTCGGTGACGGTCGTCTCACCCGTGGACGTGCCCCTGCTGTTTCCCAGCGAGCCCGGCGACCAGCGCCTGCTGCAGTACCTCGCCGAGCACGGGCAGACATCGCTGGAAACGCTGCGCGAGTCGCTCGGAAGCGTGCCGCAGAAGCTGCTTGATCGGCTGCAGGCGAGCGGACACCTGACGGTCGCGCAGGGGCTGGCGCGACCAACGGGGCGACCGCGCATGGAACGTCGCGTGGCGCTAGCGGCGAAGCCCGACGACGCACGTCGCCACGCGCACGGACTGACGGAAGGCACACGGCGCGCGCCGGTCGCAGCGCGCGTGCTGGAGCGGCTTGCGGAAGCGCAAGACGTCACCCTCACGGAGGTGCGGGGGTTGGGGGCACAACGCCGTCACCTCGATGAACTCGCCGGGCAGGGCTGGCTGCGCGAGTACGAGGCGCGCGTGGAACGCGACCCCATCGGTGAGCGCCCCGCTGAGGCCACGCCCGCGGCGACACTCACCGCTGAGCAGGCGGCAGTGGTTGAGCGCATCACGTCGGCGCCGGGACGCTACCTGCTGCACGGCGTCACGGGTTCGGGCAAGACGGAGGTGTACCTCGAACTGGCGCGGCGCACTCTGGCGGCGGGGCGCGGCGTGATCGTGCTCGTGCCGGAGATTTCGCTCACTCCACAGGCGATCCGGCGCTACGGCGAGCAGTTCCCCGCGGAGATCGCGGTGCTGCACTCCAGCCTCGGCACGGGGGAGCTGTACGACCAGTGGTATCGCATCCAGCGGGGGGAGGCGCGGCTGGTGGTCGGCTCACGCAGCGCCATCTTCGCCCCGGTGGCGAACCCAGGGCTGATCGTGCTCGATGAGGAGCATGAGTGGACCTATAAGCAGAGCGACCCCCAGCCGCGCTACCACGCCCGCGATGCCGCCATTGAGCTCTGCGGGCAGACAGGCGCCACGCTCGTGCTGGGCAGCGCCACGCCCGATGTGACGACCTACCACCAGACCGAAGTGGGCGCGATCGAACGGCTCGAGCTGCCTTCTCGCGTGATGCCGGTCGATGGCGGCGTTGCGCAGGCCGCACAGCTGCCGGATGTCTCCGTCGTGGATATGCGGGAGGAGCTGAAGTCGGGGAATCGCGGCGTCTTCAGTATCCCCTTGCGAAACGCCTTGCAACGCGCGCTCGCGGACGGGGAGCAGGCGATTCTGTTCGTGAATCGGCGGGGTGCGGCGCGCTTCCTGTTATGTCGTGACTGTGGCCACATGCCGACCTGCCCGTCGTGCACGCTGGCGATGGGGCTGGACACGCGCGATGCGCTTCACCCGCGCGTGTTCTGTCACCACTGCGGCCGCGGAGCCGCCCAGGAATCGGTCTGTCCTGCGTGCGGCAGCCACCGCTACCGCCCCTTCGGCGTGGGCACGCAGCGCATCGAGGCGGAGGCGCGCACGGTCTTCCGGGGGGCGCGCGTCGCGCGCTGGGACAGCGACGCCGCCAGCCGCAAGGGAAGCCACGAACGCATCCTCGAAGCGCTGGAGCAGCGCGAAATCGACATCCTCGTCGGGACGCAGATGCTCGCGAAAGGGCTCGATCTGCCCGCCATGACGGTCGTGGGGGTGGTCGATGCCGATGTCGGCTTGAGCCTGCCCGACTACGTCGCGCACGAGCGCACGTTCCAGCTGCTGAGCCAGGTGGCGGGGCGGGCAGGGCGACGGGAGCGGCGCGGGGAGGTCTACATCCAGACGTACGAGCCGGAGGCTGCCCCCATCCAGGCCGCCGCGGAGCACGACTACCGCAGCTTCTTCACCCATGAGGCGCAGCATCGGCGACGGGCGCACTACCCGCCCTTCGCGCGACTGGCGCGGCTCACCAGCCGCCACCGCAACCAGGAGCGGGGGCTGGAGCAGGCCTCGCAGGTGGCGGATGAGCTGCGCACGCGTCGCGACGCTGCCGGCTGGACCGGTCCGGAGGTGCTGGGGCCAACGCCCGCCCACGTGCGCCGTCTGCGGGGGGAGTACCGCTGGCACATCCTGCTGCGGGGGCACAATCCGCGCCGGCTCATCGAGCAGGTCACGCTGGGGAGCCGCTGGAGCATCGATATCGATCCGGTAAGCCTGCTGTAAGCCTGCTGCCTATTGCGTTCACAGCGCCTCTGGTATCCTTCATGTGCCCGCACGGGGTTTCCCGAGCGGCTGAGGATTCATGCAACGAGACACGGGTCCGTGGCGTCGGATAGCCCTCATGTTCCCCGGTCAAGGTTCCCAGAGCGTTGGCATGGGCCAGCGCCTCTACCACGCATCGCGCGCCGCCCGCGATGTCTTCCGACGCGCCGATGAGGTGCTGGAGACGAAACTCTCCAGGCTCTGCTTCGAAGGCCCCGCGGAAGAGCTCGAACGGACCATCAACCAGCAACCAGCGACCTTCACCATCTCCATCGCCTGGCTGGAAGCGCTGCGCGAGCGCTGGGCACAGCTCGATCGCAAGCTGGAGCCGCACGTCGTGGCCGGGCACTCGATGGGCGAGTTCACGGCGGCAGTAGCGGCGGGCTCCCTCGACTTCGAAGAGGGGCTCCTGCTCGTACGGGAACGTGGACGCGCCATGGACGAGGCCGGGCAGGAGAATCCGGGCGGCATGGCGTCCATCCTCGGGCTCTCCGAGGAGCGGGTGTCGTCCATCTGTGACGAGGCCGCAGGAGACGACGGCTACATCGGCATCGCCACGCTCAACTGCGAGGGCCAGAACGTGATCGCGGGCGCGATGGCGCCGCTGAAGCGCGCCATGGAATCCGCTCAGGCAGCAGGCGCGCGCAAGGTCGTGCGCCTGCCCATCACCATCGCTTCCCACACACCGCTCATGCAGCACGCCAGCGACACCATGAGCCGCTGGCTCGAACGCTTCCCGCCACAGGCGCCGCAGGCGCCGATCGTCGGCAACGTCAACGCCGAGGTGCTGCGCTCCCGGGACGACCTGCACGCCGAACTACGCGATCAGCTCACCTCGGTCGTGCACTGGCAGCGTGGCGTCGAGCGTATGCGCGAATTGGGCGCCGACCTGTTCGTCGAAGTGGGGCCGGGCAACGTCCTGACCAAGCTGGTGCGACGCATCGACCCCGAGATCAGGGTGGTGAGCCTGAGCGACACCCGCACCGGCCTGCTCAGCGAGCGCTTCGACGCCGTCGAGAGCGCCACACGGTGACACGCCCGCGCGTCGTTGTCACAGGCGTGGGCGCAGTCACTCCAGCCGGCAACACGGCAGAGGCGACCTGGCAGGCGATGCTGGCCGGCCGCAGCGGCGTCGGGCCCATCACCCTCTTCGACGCGGACCCGTTCCCCGTGCGCATCCAGGCGGAAGTGCGCGACTTCGAGATCGATGAGCGGGTCGACCGCAAGCAGCAGCGCCACATGAACCGTGGCGTGCGCTTCGCCATGAACGCCGCCATCGAGGCGCTCGATGACAGCGGCCTCGAGATCACCGACGCGAACGCCGAGGACGTGGGCGTCATCTACAGCGCCGGCGGCGGGGGCTACAACATGATGTGGGAGGGCCAGCAGACGCTGGACACACGCGGTCCGCGCCGCGTCACGCCCTTCCTCGTGGCGAACTTCATCGTCGACGCAGCGAGCGGGCACATCTCCATCCATACAGGCGCGCGCGGCCCCAATGTGGCCGTGGTGAGCGCCTGCGCGACGGGCGCAGCCGTGATCGGCGCGGGCGCGCAGGCGATCCAGCGCGGGGACGCGACGGCGGTCATCACGGGCAGCTGCGAGTCCGTGCTGACGCCGCTCTTCCACGCCACCTGGTGCTCCATGCGGGCACTCGCGACGAACAACGAACACCCCGAGCAGGCGGTCAGGCCCTTCGACCTGAATCGCGACGGCTTCGCGGCGGGTGAGGGCGCGGGCGCGCTCATCCTGGAGAGTGAGGAGCATGCGCGGGCGCGCGGCGCACGCATCTACTGCGAAGTGCTCGGCTCCAGCACCTCCAACGACGCGTACGACATGATCGCGCTGGATGAGGCGGGTCGCGGGCTGCGGCGTTCTATTCAGGGCGCATTGCGCGAGGCCGACATCGAGGCCAGCGAGATCGACTACATCAATCCACACGGCAGCGGGACGAAGCTGAACGACCGCATCGAGACGATCGTCGTGAAGGAGCTCATGGGCGACGCCGCCAGGGACGTCTCGATGAGTTCGGTGAAGCCCATTACGGGGCACTGCATGGCGGCGGCGGGCTCGATCGAGGCGCTCGCCTGCATCTTCGCCATCCGTGACCAGATCGCGCCCCCCACGATCAACTACACGACCCCTGATCCCGAATGCGACCTCGACTACGTCCCGAACGTGGCCCGGCCACGCAGCATCCGCACGGCCATGAGCACCTCCGTGGGGCTCGGCGGCCACAACGCCGCGATTCTCTTCCGCGCCATGAATGAAGAGGGAGCAACCTGATGACCAAGGCGCTCATTACCGGAATCGGGGCGGTGACGCCCGTAGGGCTTACCGCGCCAGAATCGTGGACCAACCTGCTTGCAGGCGTCTCGGGCATCGCGCCCATCGAGGCGTTCGACGCGAGCGATCTGCCGGTGCGCATCGCCGGGGAAGTGACCGGCTTCACCGCGGAAGGCATCGACTCGAAGGCGGCGCGGCGGATGTCGCGTTTCGCCCAGTTCTGCGTGGCTGCCGCGCAGGAAGCCGCAGACGATGCAGGGCTGGAGCTGAGCGATGAGGAACGCCCGCGAGCGGGCGTCGCGATGGCCACGGGCGCGGGCGGCGTGCTCAACACCTTCCTCGAGACCGAGAACTACATCGCCAAGGGGCCGGCGCGGGTGAGCCCGTTCTTCGTGCCCCTGATGGCCCCCAACATGGGCGCCTGCCAGGTGAGCATGCACCTGGGGCTGCGCGGCCCGACGCTGGCCTCGACGGCCGCCTGCGCGAGCGGGCTGTTCAGCTACATCGAGGCGAAGGCGCTGATTGAGAGCGGCCTCTGCGACGTGGTCGTCGCGGGGGGTGGGGAAGCAGCCCTGCACCCGGTTTCCGTAGCAGGGCTGGCGAACATGAAGGCGCTCAGCCGCCGCAACGACGACCCCGAGGGCGCGTCACGACCCTTCGACCGCGACCGCGATGGGTTCGTCTTCGGCGAAGGCGCCTCCGCCTTCGTGGTGGAGAGCGAAGAGCGCGCGCGCAAGCGCGGGGCACGCGTCTACGCCGAGATCGCAGGAGGCGCGCTCAGCAGCGACGCCTTCCACATCACCGCGCCGCGCGACGATGGCAGCGGCGCCGCGCAGGCGATGTCGTCGGCGCTCGAGGCGGCAGGCGTGCGCGCGGATGAGGTCGACTGCGTCTCGGCGCACGGCACCGGCACGCCGCTCAACGACGTCTCGGAGACGACCGCCATCAAGATCGCCTTCGGCGAGCATGCCCACTCGCTCGCCATCAGCGCGACGAAGTCGATGGTGGGGCACCTGCTGGGCGGGGCCGGCGCGATGGGGGCGATGGCCTCGACACTTTCCATCCACGAAGGTCGCGTACCGCCCACGATCAACCTGGAAAACCCCGATCCCGAGTGCGATCTCGACTACGTACCCAATGAGGCGCGCGAGATGCCGGTGCGGGTGGCCATGGCCAACGGCTTCGGCTTCGGGGGGCAGAACGGCAGCGTGATCTTCCGCCGCTACGAGGGCTGACCGGGCGCCAGCGCCCGCAACCGCTCCACGATGGCGGGGAGCTGCTCCAGCACGTAGTCGATCTGCTCGTCCGTGTTCTCCTTCCCCACGCTCAAGCGGAGGGAAGAGTGGGCGAGGTCCGCATCGACGCCCATGGCCGTGAGCACGTGCGAGGGTTCGAGCGAGCCGGTCGTGCAGGCGCTGCCTGAGCTGGCCGCGACCTCGGCCATGTCGAGCGCCAGCAGCACGCTCTCGCCCTCGACGTTGCGGAAGCAGCAGCTGAAGTTGTTGGGCAGGCGTCGGTCGGGGTCAAGGGGGCCGGTGACGACTGTATCGGGGACGCGCTCGGGAAGCTCGAACAGCAGCCGGTCGCGCAGGCGTCGGTAGTGGGCGACGCGCTTCTCACGCTCGGCCCAGGCCAGCTCCATCGCCGCAGCAAGGCCGAAGGCGCCGGCGACGTTCTCCGTCCCCGCGCGACGCTCGCGCTCCTGGCTGCCGCCCAGCATCTGCGGGCTCCAGGGCGTGCCGCGCCGCACGTAGAGCAGACCCGTGCCCTTCACGCCGTAAAACTTGTGCGCGGCGATGCTGAGGAGGTCGACGCCCAGCGCATCTGGCGTTATGTCGATGGAACCGGCCGCCTGCACGGCGTCCGTATGCACGAGTACTTTCGGGTTTCGCGCCCGCGCGCGGGCGGCTGCCTCGGCGACGGGCTGGATGGCGCCCACCTCGTTGTTGGCGAGCATGAGGGAGAGCACGGTGGTCTCGGGCCTGATGGCAGCGTCGAGCGCGTCCAGGTCGACGACGCCGTCGGCGTCGACGGGCAGGTAGGTGGCGTAGAAGCCTTCACGCTCGAGCTGTTCGACGGTGTGCAGGACGGCGTGATGCTCGACCTGGCTCGTGATGAGGTGGTCGCCGCGACCACGCTCGCGCTGGGCCTGGGCGGCGCCGCGGATGGCGGCGTTGTCCGCCTCGGTGCCGCCACTGGTGAAGATGATCTCGGCGGGATCGGCGGCCAGCAGGCGGGCGCAGCGGGCGCGCGCTTTATCGAGCCAGTGGTGAGCGCGCTGGCCTTCAAGGTAGATGGAGGAGGGATTGCCCCAGACACGGGCAAAGACGGGCCACATCGCCTCGAGCACGCGGGGATCGGGGGGCGTGGTGGCGGCGTGGTCGAGGTAGGCGCGCTCCATGGCTGCTCCGCGAGTGGTGCTGCGCCACGGTGGGCGCATTCATCGACTCTCCTGCTATACTTTAGCCGCGCCCGGCGTGCATGCGCCGGAATTCACTCACCAGCAAGCATCACGGGAGGACACATGACGACTGAAGCGACAACCGAAACCCAGCTTGTCACCATCACCGAAGCCGCCGTGGAGAAGGCGAAGGCGCTTCTGGAAGCGCGTGACCTGCCCGAAGGCGCGCTGCGCGTATTCGTGGCCGGTGGCGGCTGCTCGGGCTACCAGTACGGCATGGCCCTGGCTCGCTCCACCGAAGAGGACGACCTCGTGCTCGAGCAGAGCGGCGTCCGCATCGTCGTCGACCCCGAGAGCGCGCAGTACCTCGAAGGCGCGGAGATCGACTACGTCGACGAAGTGATGAAGAGCGGCTTCAGCATCTACAACCCGAACGCCACCAAGAGCTGCGCCTGCGGCTCGAGCTTCCAGACGGAAGGCGGCGGCGGCGAGGTTCGCGCCTGCGGCCACTAGGGGCTGCGGTCCGGCAACCAGACCTCGAAGGGGGCGCAGATGCGCCCCCTTTCTGCTGCGCGGAGCGCCGGGAGGCGGAAAAGTATAGGGAAATCTGGAGCATATAGCCGTTTTCCCTATACGCGCCAGATTTCTCTATACTTTGCGAATGGACCCCGTTCTCAACCCTTACAGCCCGGGCGCTGGTTCGCCCCCGCCTGCCCTCGTTGGCCGTGATGCCGAGACCAGCGACTTCGACATCGCAGTTCAGCGCCTGGCGCTTGGAAGATCAGCCCGGAGCCTCATGCTGACTGGCCTGCGCGGGGTTGGAAAGACCGTCCTCCTGCACGAATTCGGGCGGATCTCGGAAAGCCGTGGCTGGACTCATCAACACCTCGAGGTTACGGAAGACGCACAGTTGCCGGCTGCGCTAGCCACGCTCGCACGCAAATCCCTGCTCAGGCTATCGGCTGGCGCACGGTTCAGTGAGCGAGTCAACCAGGCACTGCAGGTACTGAAGTCGTTTCAAATCAGTTGGAACCTTCCAGACGGCGGCAGCCTCGACCTCACTCCGTTGCCTGGGAGTGCGGACTCAGGCGCACTCGACGTCGACCTTGCCGACCTGTTGAGCGAAGTCGCCTCAGTAGCGAAAGGTTCGGGCAGCGGGGTGCTCTTCACGCTGGATGAGGTGCAGTACCTGTCCCGCGAAGATCTTGGAAGCTTGATCGTAGGCCTGCATCACATCAGCCAGAAGCAACTCCCCCTCATGGTCGTCGGAGCAGGCCTTCCTGCCCTTCCGGCGCTGGCAGGGGAGGCGAAGTCCTATGCGGAGCGGCTGTTCAGGTTTACGGAGATCGGAAGCCTGAGTGAGGGTGAAGCAGCGGCTGCACTGGCAACTCCCGCGGCACAGGAGGGCGTGAACTGGGAGCAGGACGGGCTGGCACTGGTCGTTGAGCAAACCCAAGGCTATCCCTACTTCCTGCAGGAATTCGGGAAGCAGACGTGGGACCTCGCTCAAGACGGTCAACCCATCCGCAGGGATGACGTTGCGTCCGCCATCCCGATCGCCATCGACGAGCTCGATTCCGGCTTCTTCCGGGTTCGCATCGACCGAACGACGAATACCGAACGCGCCTACCTCAGAGCGATGGCCGCTTCGGGCAAGGGGCCTTACCGATCGGGCGAAGTGGCAGCCATGCTCGGCAAGACCACCAGACAGGCAGGGACGATACGGGACTCCCTCATCAAGCGTGGGCTCTGCTACTCAGCTCGCCATGGGGAGATTGCGTTCACCGTCCCGATGTTCGATGAGTTCGTACGGCGACAGATCGGCGAGTTTCAGGGCTGAGGCTTCAGTGCGTGCGGACCTGCTAGAGCAGGTTGCGCATGAGCTCGACGTGGGTGCTGAGGAAGACCATCGTCTCGCGGGTGGCGCGGCGGAAGCGGGCAAATTCAGCGTCTTGCAGGGCGAGATCCTCGAAGCGTTCGAGCTCAGCCATGGAATCGAACTCAGCGTCGATGGCGACGGAGTTGGTGCCGCCCGAGAGCGTCGACCAGACGCTGGTGGTGGCGTCGATGCCGCGCTCGGCCTGGTACTGCAGCGCCTCCGTGAGCGAAAGGGTAAACTCGCGGCCCTTGCCGGGCAGCACCTCGCCCGTCATCAGGCGGCGGTAGTGGCGTGGGGCGGTGGCTTCTTCGGCGGTGATGAGGGCCTTCGGAGTGGTAGGAGATGCGGTAGATGGAGGCGTCTGTGGTGGCCGTCACGAGGCGGCTCTCGACATCGGCCCAGATGCGGGCGAAGCGAGCATCCTGCGCGCCAAGGTCGGTGAGCCGCTCGAGCTCAGCGAGCGTGTCGAAGTCCATGACGATGGTGATGGCGTTGGTGGGCCCGGTCATGGCCGCCCAGAGGGCGGTGCGCGAACGGATGCCGCGTTCGCGCTGGTGGTCCACCGCGACGCGCACGGCGTCGAGCAGGTCAGGCGTCTGACCTCGCTCGACGATGCCGCGAATCAGGCGGCGGTACATACACGCTCCCGGCCGTCTCCCGCCGTGGCGAGTGCGGCGCACGCCAGTGTAGCAGGCGCGCATCGAGCCCTGAGGCGGGAGACGCGCTCGTTCAGCGCCCCGTGAAGTTGGGGTCGCGACGCTCGAGGAAGGCGGACATGCCCTCGCGGAAGTCGTCGCTGCCAAACATGGGGCGAAGCTGCAGGTAGGTGTGGTCGACGGCGGTCTCGAAGGTCTCGTCCATGCCGAGGCGCATCATGCGCTTGGTCGCCTGCACCGAGTAGGGCGCATTGCTGGCGATGCGCGACGCCACGGCGGCGGCCTCGTCCATGAGCTGGTCGTGGGGGACGACGCGGTTGACGAGGCCGAGTTCGAGCGAGCGGTCGGCATCGAGCACTTCGCCCATGAAGGCGACCTCGGCGGCCTTCGCCCAGCCCACCAGGCGGGGAAGGTACCAGGTGCCGCCCGACTCGGGGAGCACGCCACGGCGTACGAAGACGGCGCCCAGCTTGGCGCGGTCGCTGGCGATGCGGATGTCGCAGCCGAGGGCCATATCCATGCCGTAGCCGGCAGCGGGGCCGTTGAGCGCGCAGATAACGGGCTTGTCCATGCGGTGCAGGATGAGCGGCGGTGTGTTGTGCAGGTCGAAGAGCCGCAGGGGCTGGGCGCCGCTGGCGCCGTTCTCGCCGGAGGCGGTGGCCTTCAGGTCGAGGCCCGCGCAGAAGCCGCGTCCCGCGCCGGTGAGGACCACGACGCGCACGTCGGGATCGACGTTGGCGCGGTCGAGCTCGGCGGAGAGGGCGGCGAGCATCGGAGCGCTGATGGCGTTCAGCCGCTCCGGGCGGTTGAGGGTAAGGGTGAGGATGCCGTCACTCTCACTGACGAGGAGCTCATCGGTGGCGGTTGTGGCTTCTTCTACGGACATGGGGCGCCTCCTATGGGGCGAGTCTTACACCCTCCAGTGTGGCAGGCAATCAGCGCCGCCGCAGGAACTCCCCCAATGTGAGGGCGCTGGCGAGCACCTGTGGAGCCACATCCTTCCCGACCCAGCGGAAGTGCCACGGCTCATACGCGTAGCCGGTGATCGCCTCCTTCCCCTCGGGGTAGCTGAGCACGAAGCCGTACTTGTGGGCGTTCGCGGCCAGCCAGCGCCCTTCAGGCGTCTGGCCAAAGGCCTCGACCAGCTCGAAACCGACAGCGGCGCTGGAGAAGTCGACAGTGGTGCCCAGCTGGTGCTCGCTGTGCCCGGCGCGGGCACTCACGCGGGAGGCCTCATCGATGCCGTAGGTGTTGACGTGGTACTGATAGATGCCTTCCTGCTGCTCGTAGCTGCGGTAGCTGCTCACGACCACGAGCATGTGTCCCTCGGCCAAAGCTGCATCGAGCATGTCCACCAGGTGGGGGAGGACCATCTCGGTGACGCTCTGGTCGTTGAGGGAGTAGGTGGCGGGGATGGGACGCAGGTTCTCGGGCACACAGTCCGCTTCCAGGTAGTGGTGCTTGTCGAGGGGGACGTAGATGTCGCCACATACGACTCCGACGGGGGTAGCAGGGGTTGGGGGAACGGTCGCGGTCGCGGTCGCAGCGGCGGGGGTGGAGGCGGGGGTGGGCGTCGGGGAGCTGGCGGTAGCGTCGGAGTCGGGAGGGGGCGTGCTCGCGGGCGACGTGCCCTGCGGCGTTGGCGTGGGAGAATTCGGGACGACCTCCCCGATCACGCCCTCATCCCCGCCACAAGCTGCGAGCAGGGCGACTGCGGTCAGCAGGAGGAGGGCGGTGACCGTGCTGCGTGGAAGCGACGTGCGACGCGCTTTCGTCGTAGTCGCCACCCTCGTAGTTGCCACCCTCATGGCTCAGGAGGTCGTGAACGCGCTGATGCGCGGGTCGCGCCGGATGTCGTCGACGAAGGCGCGGAGGAGGGCGTTCGTGATGGCGGGCTTCTCCAGGTGCAGGAAGTGGCCCGCCTCGGCGACGGGCTCCTGTCGGAGGAACTGCGTGATCTGGCGCAGGCGCTCGGGATCGCCGAGGGGGTTGTCGCCCCAGAGGGCCATGAAGGGCTTGCGGTCGGCGGCTTGTAGCAGCGCGCCCAGCTGCTGGGAGAAGTAGCCGTTGTCGGTGAGCTGTCCGGCGGCGACCTGCGGGTCGCAGGCGAGCATGGTCGCCTCGATGTGATCGCGCATGGCGGCATCGCTCTCTTCCCCAAAGAAGCGGTCGAAGAAGACACGGGCGGGCTCCATCGAATCGGCCTCGCGGATCTGGGCGGCGAGCCCGCCCATCGCGCCCCTTGCCGCCGAATCGAGGGGCGGATCGACCATGACCATGCCGATCACGCGGTCCGCGTGACTGCTGCTCGCGAGCAAGGCAACGAGCCCGCCAAGGTCGTGGCCGACCACCACCGCCGCCTCCATGCCGCGCTCCTCGATCACCGCCGCGACGTCGTCGGCCGCCTGGGTGAGGTCGTAGGGGGGCGTGAGGGAGGAGTCGCCGCAGCCACGCAGGTCGAGGGCGAGGCAGTGGAAGTCGCGCGAGAGGTCTTCGAACTGGGGGCGCCAGAAGGAGCGGTCGCCGGCCAATCCGTGCACGAAGAGGAAGGCTGGCGCGCCTTGCCCTGCTTCGTCGCAGGCGAGGGTTGCGCCGTTGACGGCCAGCGACGACGCCGGGCCGCTAGCGGCCACCGTCCGCGCCCTCCAGGAAGTCGATGACGGCGCTGGTGAAGCCTTCGGGATTGTCGCCGGGGACGCTGTGGCCCGCGCTGGCGACCACCGAGAGGCGGGCGTCGCGCATCTCGCCGACGGTGCGCTCGGCGACCTCCTGGCTGAGGATGTCGCTCTGCTCGCCGCGCACGAGCAGCGTCGGCGGGGCGAGGTCGCAGAAGCGCTGGTGCAGCTCGTCGCTGCCGATCTCGCTGCCGGAGCGGATGGCGCCTTCGCCCTCGCGGAAGCGCTTGTCGAACTTCCAGGTCCACTTGCCGCTGGGAAGCGGCTTGAGGCGGTGGCGCATGCGCTCGCGGATGTTCTCTTCGGTGCGGCGGGTGTTGAAGCGCATGGCGTTGCGCACGAAGTCGTCGAAGTCGAGTTCATCGGGGCCGCGGGTGAAGCGCACGATGTTGTCGACCCCTTCCTTCGCCGCCTCAGGGCCAACATCGACGAGGATGAGCGCGCTCACGCGATCGGGATGCTGGTAGGTGTACTCGACGGCGTTGAGGCCACCCATGCTGTGGCCCATCAGGATGAAGCGGTCGAGCGCGAGCGCTTCGCGGGCGGCCTCGACGTCGGAGACGAAGGCTTCGCGCGTGTAGTCGCCATCGGACGCCCACTGGCTGTCGCCGTGGCCGCGCTGGTCAAGGGAGATGAGGCGGTAGCGGTCGCCGGCGCGCTGCCCGAACTCGTCGAACATGTGGCCGGAGACGCCGAAGCCGTGCAGGGCGAGGATGACGGGCGCCTCAGGCGGTCCCCACTCCTGGAAGGCCAGCTGCAGGCCGTTGCAGGTGATGGTGCGCTCGCGGTAGGTCTCGGTCACGGCCTCAATCCTCTCCTGGCTCCGGGTGATTCAGGCAGGGCTTCAGCCCTGCGAGGCAGGGGCGACGACTGCCGGGTCAGGTGCCTTGCTCGAGGTAGAGCTCCAGCACCCAGCGCAACGCATCGGAGGCGGAGACGACTGAGTAGCCTGCATCCTTGCCCATGGGGACGTGGCGGAAGCCGCCGTCGGCCATCTTGTGCAGGGCGATGGCGATCGTCTCACCCTCGCGCAGGATGACCGGGTCGGTCGTCATGTACTCAGCTACGGGAGCGTCGAGCGAGCCCGGCCGGCCCGCGACCTTCTTGAGAACGTCGCGCTCGGTGAAGATGCCCGAGAGAGAATCGCCTTCCACGATGAGCACCGCGCCGCCCTTGTTCGCGACCAACAGGTCGACGGCCTGCTGCACGCTGTCGGCAGGCCCAAGCACGGGCGCGCGGATGAGGCGCAGGGAGGTGACCGGAGTGCTGAAGGGGCTGTTGTTGAGGTACTGACTGGGCTCGGGGATATCCATGACGCGCAGAGGCTGCTGGCAGCTCTCGCAGCGGTCGGTACCGGCGATATTCTCACCCCCGCAGTCGGGGCAGATGATCAGATCGCTTCCGGAGTCCACAGTCATGTCGTCTCCCATCAGCCCGGGTGGCGGGCGGGTCTAGTGAACACTCCAGGTCTCGGAGCCAGCGATCAGCGCTTCGAGGTCGGGCTCGGCACGGTCACGAGCCACCTCAACCTGCTCGGCCACGAGGCTGTCGTAGGTTTCACGCTCGATCTGGCGGAAGACGCCCAGCGGCACGGGGAAGTCGGGGTAGTCCATACCGCTCAGGATCATCGGCAGCGCGGTGTCGTCGCGATGGGTGTCGTGCACGAGCAGGTCCGCATCACTCATCGGATTCTCGACGACCTCGGGCTGGAAGCCGTTGAGGCGGATGCCGTGTTCGAGGTGCTTGCCGTAGCGAAGCGGCTGGCCGTCCTCGAGGTAGACCATGCGGTCCTGGCGCACTTCCTTGTTGGCGAAGGACGCGAAGGCGCCGTCGTTGTAGATGTTGCAGTTCTGGAAGACCTCGACGAAGGCCGCGCCCTTGTGGTTGGCGGCCCTGAGCAGCGTCTCTTCGAGGTGCTTCGTATCGCGATCGACGGAGCGGGCTACGAAAGTGGCGCCCGCCGCGAGGGCCAGCTTGATGGGGTCGATGGCGACTTCGGTGGTGCCCATGGGCGCCGACTTCGTCACCTTGCCGATGGGAGAGGTGGGCGAGTATTGCCCCTTGGTGAGGCCGTAGATGCGGTTGTTGAAGAGCACGATGGTGACATCGAGGTTGCGGCGGAGGATGTGGATGAGGTGGTTGCCGCCGATGCTGAGGCCATCGCCATCGCCGGTGATGACGAAGACGGTGAGGTCCGGGCGCGCGGTCTTCAGGCCCGTCGCGATGGCGGGGGCGCGGCCGTGGATGGTGTGGAAGCCGTAGGTGTTGACGTAGTAGGGGAAACGGCTGGAGCAGCCGATACCGCTGATGAAGACGATGTTCTCGCGGGGCACGCCGAGCGAAGGCAGAGCCTTCTGCATCTGGGCGAGGATGGAGTAATCCCCGCAGCCCGGGCACCAGCGGACTTCCTGGTCAGAGACGAAGTCCTTGCGCGTGAGGAGAGGGATCTCCTCACCCATCGCGCCAGTGGAATCTGCTACCGTCACGGATTTCCTCCCACAGCCTGCTGGCTGCTAGAACTCGAACTCGAAGGGACCGGAGGCGCCCAGGACTTCATCGATCTTGCCGGTCAGTTCGGCGATCTTGAAGGGCTGGCCTGCGATCTTGTTGAAGGGGATGACGTCGACGAGGTACTGCGCCCGGATGAGGACGGAGAGCTGCCCGTTGTTCAGCTCGGGCACCATCACCTTGTCGTAGCGGGAGAGCACCTCGCCAAGGTTGGCGGGGAAGGGGTTGAGGTGGCGGAGGTGCGCGGAGGCGACCGACTTGCCCTCGGAACGGGCTCGGTCGGCTGCGCTGGTGAGGGCGCCGTAGACGCCGCCCCAGCCCAGGAGCAGCAGATCGCCTTCCTCGGGCCCCGTCACTTCGAGGTCGGGGACGTCACGGACGACGCGGGCGACGCGCTCGGCGCGCGTGAGCGTCATCTTGTGGTGGTTCCCCGGTTCGTAGTTGATGTCGCCGGTTTCGTACGACTTCTCCAGGCCGCCGACGCGATGCTCGAGTCCGGCGGTGCCGGGCGGCGCCCAGGCGCGAGCCAACGTCTCGGGGTCTCGCTCGTAGGCGTGGGAGACGTGGGCGGGATCGGCGTGGCGGTACTCGATGGGCGGGATTGCGGCGAGGTTGGGGATGGCCCACGGCTGGGAGCCGTTGGCGAGGTAGCCATCGCTCAGGATGATGACGGGCACCATGTACTTGAGGGCGATGCGGAAGGCCTCGATGGCCATCCAGAAGCAGTCGCCCGGCGTGGAAGGAGCGATGACAACGACGGGGGAGTCGCCGTTACGCCCGTACATCGCCTGCAGCAGGTCGGACTGCTCCGTTTTGGTGGGCATGCCCGTGCTCGGTCCGGCGCGCTGCACGTCGAGCACCACAAGCGGGAGCTCCGCCATGACCGCGAGGTTGAGGGCTTCACTCTTGAGGGCGAGGCCCGGGCCACTGGTGCCGGTGAGCGCCATGTTGCCCGCGTAGGAGGCGCCGATGGCCGCACAGACGGCGCTGATCTCATCCTCCGCCTGCATCGTCTTCACGCCGAAGCGCTTGAAGCTGGCGAGCTCGTGGAGCACGTCCGAGGCGGGGGTGATGGGGTAGCTGGCGTAGAAGAGGGGAAGGCCCGCCAGGTGGGAGGCCGTCACGAAGCCGAGCGCCGTGGCCTCGTTGCCGTTGATGTGGCGATAGGTGCCCGAGGGGACCGGCGCGGGCGGCACTTCGTAGCGCTCGTGCACGAGCTCGCTCGTCTCGCCGAAGGCGTTGCCGGCACGCAGGGCGCGCAGGTTGGCCTCGAGCACCACGGGGTTGCGCTGGAACTTGTCCGTCGCCCAGCGCTCCACGGTCTCCATGGGGCGGCTGAAGAGCCAGAGCACGAGGCCCAGCGCGTAGAAGTTGCGTGAGCGGAAGCGCTCCTTGGCCCCGAGGTCGAGGCCATCGAGGGCGGCGGCGTTGTTCTTCGTGACATCGATGCAGAGGACGCGGTAGGAGGCGAGCGAACCATCCTCGAGGGGGTTGGTCTCGTAGCCTGCCTTGCGCAGGTTGTTCGTATTGAATTCGCCCTCATCGACGATGAGCAGGCCACCCGGGAGCAGGTCGCGCAGGTTCATCTTGAGAGCGGCGGGATTCATGGCCACGAGCGCATCGGGGTGATCGCCGGGCGTGTAGATGTCGTTGCTGGAGAACGACAGCTGGAAGCCCGAGACGCCCGGGAGCGATCCGGTCGGGGCGCGAATTTCGGCGGGGTAGTCGGGAAGGGTGGCGAGATCGTTGCCGTAGACGGCGGTGGTGCGGGTGAACTGCGTACCCGTGAGCTGCATGCCATCGCCGGAGTCACCGGTGAAGCGGATGGTGACACGGTCACGTGTGACCGCGCCCTGGGCTGGCGACGCTGTTTCAGTTGTCATCCAAACGACTCTCCCATCGTCATCCTGTGACTATCCCCCCTCACGTCGGGCAACGACCTGATGGGGGCGTGGCGGCAGATTCAACACTTCCTCAGGGAAGGATTCGGCGAAATGCTGCAGGAGCTCACCCAGCCGCACGAGCCCGATAACCGTGTCGTGTTCCACGACGGGCAGGGTGCGGTAGTTGTGGCGCTGCATGAGGGCGATGGCGTCACCAACCGTCGTCTCGGCGGGGATGGTGGCGGGCTCCAGCGTGAGCAGATCCTGGCTGAGGGGCTGGTCCCAGTTGAAGTCCATGGCCATGCAGCGGGTGAGCACATCCCGTTCGGTGAAGATGCCCACGAGCCGGCCCTCAGTCATGGCGAGGACGCAGGAGCGCCCACCCCGCAGCATCTGTTGGACAGCGATGCGAACGGTGGCCGAGGGAGAAAGAAAGACTGGTTCAGCGAGTGGCAGTTCGCCCACGCGCTGGTCAATAAACTTCGCGAGCCGGGACCGATCCATCCGTTCCTGACTGCTTCCTCAAGCCCTGGGCATATCTGCCCAACCGCTTCTGGATGTACTCTCGCAGTGTATCGCCTTTCGCGCTACCGCACCCGCCGGGGAAGTGGTGCGCACGCGCACGGCGATCTTGATGGGGAGCGAGGGCAGCACGCCTTCCTGCAGAGGGCGGAACGAGTACAATCCGCGCCCAGCAACGACAGCACATCGGTCGACCGCAGCCTGGTCGGCAGAGGACGGACGAGGGCCTGGCATGAATATCAGAATCGTCGCAATCGCCCGCCCCGTGGGGACCGCGGGCGAGGAGATCGCCCAGATGGCCGCGAGCAAGATGGGCTTCCGCTTCTACGATTACCAGGTGGTGCAGACGGCCGCGCAGGAAGCGGGCGTCTCGCCGGAGACGGTGAGCGAGGCGGAGCACACGCCCTCGCTCCTGACACGCATCCTCGAGGCGCTGGCGCGCAACCCGAGCATGCCCGTGGCCGCCTGGGCCGACCCCGTCCCCCTCGCCACCAACCCGCTCCTGACCTCGACGGAGTACCGACGCTTCATCGAGGACGTGATCCGCGATCTGGCCGAGCAGGGCGGGGCGGTCTTGATGGGGCACGGCGCACCGATGGTCCTGCAGGGACGCTCCGACACGCTCAAGGTGCTGACGACCGGTTCAACCGAGCAGCGCGCACAGCGCATCGCGTCGGGCATGAACGTCGACGTCCAGACTGCGCGCAAGACGGTCGAGCGCACGGACGCGGAGCGCGTGGACTACTTCCGGCGCTTCTACAACCGCTCGTGGCTGGCCGCGGAGAACTACGACCTCTGCCTCAACACCGACCGGCTGACGCCCGAGGAAGCAGCCACGCTCATCGCGCAGCTGGCGCAGATGCACTAAGCCGCTGCGGAACGGGCCGGGCGAGCCCTCAGGCGCGCTCGAACGCGACGCAGGCGGCCCCGAGCAGCGCCGCCTGCAGCAGTCCCGCCGAGACAACGAGCCACAGGCCTGCGGCGCGCTCACGGGTGTGCAGCAGGACGGCCAGCGCAAGGTTGATGGCGACGATGCCGCCGCCCACCGCTCCGATGCGGAGCAGTTCCGCACGTTCCCCAACCTGCACCACGCTCGTGGTGCGGGGGAAGTCGATCTGGACGACGGAGGGGAGGTCGGGGTACTGGCTGAAGAGGAACGCTCCCAGCGCGCCGAGCGCCACCAGCACGAGCCCAACGGCGCCCCAGACTTTGTCGTCGCGCCACAGGGGGAGCAGGATGAGGCCACGGGGTTCCACCCGCTGCAGTTCGCCCTGGCCGAAGCCCACGATGAGCCGACGCGAACAGGCCTCGGCGAAGGCCACCTGATCGGGCACCGTGAGCGCGTAGGAGCGCCCGGGCGTGACCACGAAGACGTTGTCCTCGGGATGGCTGTGGGTGGCGAAGAAGAGGGCCGGCCCGAGGGCGGAGAGCGTCCCGCGTCCGATCTGGCAGCCCCACCAGGTCAGACCGCTGACTGATTCATCCTCGCCAGCGCTGCGACCGGGCACGACCCGCTGGATGTCGGAGAGTGGCACGACGATGTCGCCGCCACACCAACGAATGCGGAGGGACTCATCATCGACCTGGTAGGCGAGGCGCACGAGGCCCATCGTCCACCAGCCAAAGAGGAGGGTGAGCCCTGCGAAGAGCGTCGCCACGACGGCAGCGAGGAAGGTCGTGAGCTCGATCCCGCCGCCACCAGCGACAACGCCGGCGACCAGGGCGATAAAGGCGGCCCACAGGGTGAACGCTCCGCCGACGATGACGCCGAGCGCGCGCGGGGGGCGGAAGGTCTGGGGCTCTATGACGCCACCCGCATACGGGCAGGCGTGCACCACTGCCGATACGTCTCGTGCTTCCCCCGGATGACATCGAAGTAGAGATGCGACAGCTGCAACGAGATCGGTCCAGGGGCGCCGTTCCCGACGGGGCGGCGGTCGATCTCGGTCACGGGCGTGACGTGGGCGGCGGTGCCGGTCATGAAGACCTCATCGGCGATGTAGAGCTCGGAGCGGTCGATGGAGCGCTGCACGGTTTCGAGGCCGAGCTCACGGGCGGCCAGTTCCACGACCGTGGCGCCGGTGATGCCCTCCAGGATGTTGTCCGAGGGCGGCGGCGTGATGAGTACGCCATCGCGCACGATGAAGATGTTCTCCCCGCTGCCTTCGGAGACGTGGCCGTCGGCGTTGAGGACGATGGCCTCATCGAAACCGTTCAGTTCGGCCTCGGTCTTGGCCAGTGCGCTGTTCACGTAGATGCCCGTCACCTTGGCACGGGGCGGGATGCCAACGTCGTCGACGCGACGCCAGCTGCTGGTGTGGCAGCGCGCGCCCTTCTCGATATCGAGGTACGGGCCGAAGGGGGCGATGAAGATGAGGAGGTCGGTGGCGAGGCCGTGCACCCGCACGCCCAGCACCTCATCGCTGATGTAGACCATGGGGCGGATGTAGACGTCTTCCTCGTAGCCACTGCGCTCGACGATTTCGACGGTGAGGTCGCACAGGTGATCGATCTCCTCGCGCATCTCGAGGCCGAGGATGTGGCTGCTCTGGGCGAGGCGTTCGTAGTGCTCGCGCATGCGGAAGAGGTAGAGGGCGCCATCTTCGGCGTTCCAGTTGCCGCGGATGCCTTCGAAGACGGCGGTACCGTAGTTGAAGGCGTGGGTCATCACGCCCAGTTTGGCCTCCTCCAGGGGGACAATCTGGCCTTGGAAGTAGGCATGTGGCGTGGGCATGGGCGTGCGCTCCTCGGGCTGCTTGACGCCTTCAGTATACCCGCAAGCTCCCCACGGGCCCCTAGGCGGCAGCCTCTATTCGACAGCCCTATTCGACAGTCCTATTCGACAGCGTTTTGGGGCGTGCTGAAGAAGGTGGGCTCACGGCAGGCGTCCACGGAGCGTGCCGTACGCGCGAGCCGTTCGCGCGCCTCCTCTTCGGGGAGCGGGGGCGCGAGCGCAAGCGGGCTGGTGGGGTCGTCCAGCGCATCTTCGAGATAGGCGATGAAGGCGGCGTGGAAGTCACGCAGGTCGGCGGAGGGCTCGACGGCGCGAAGCGCATCGATGAAGTCCTGCAGGACGGCCGCGAGAGCCGCTTCTTCGGTTGCCTGCAGAACAGCGTCGGAGAAGCGGTCGAGGTTGGTGCAGAGCAGGGACAGGTAGCCTTCATCCGTCACCCCCTCAGGGGGCGGGGCGTCATTGCCACATGCGAGCGCCACCGTCGCGAGCAGGGCGACGCCCAGCAGCGCGAGCAGGGGACGAGGCGTGCGAATCAGCATGGGCCGATCGTACGCAGGGGCTCCGTTCGCGGCGAATAGCGGAATTGCGAGGGAACAAGCCGTGCGCGCCACGTGCGTTACAGCACGATGCGTCGCGTAGCGCCCGAGGGGGCGCGTCGCCAATTCTCGACGACGAAGCGCATCGTGCCGGCGACTTCGCGTCGCTCCATGCGGCAGCGTCGGGGGGCGTCGAGTTCGCGGCGGGCGGCACGGGTCCAGGAGCGCAGGGCGTCGGGGTCCGGGAGGGGGAGCTGCTCGCCGGCGTCGAGCAGCAGATCGATGTGCGCCACGCCGAGCGCGAGCAGCCAGCCGCTGGTGAGCTCAGCCAGGGCGACGTGGAAGTCGCGATCGCCGAAGGTGACGGCGAGGCGTCTGGCGCCGCTCTCGCCCCCCGCGAGCAGCAGAGTCGCGGCGGGCGAAGGGCTGGCGAGGGCGGTGGCGGCTTCGCATACGTCGGCGAGCAGATCGGGGAGCACGGTCGGCTCGGGAGGCGGCCCGAGGGTGAAGGCGGTGGCGTGCGCTTCGTGCAGATCGCTCACGCCATCGGCATCGAGCCAGTCACGCCAGGCGGCGGCATCGTTCTCGATGAAGGCGGCGACGGCGGCTTCCTGCTGGCTCGCAGCGGCGACGAGCGAGACCGCCGATGCGTAGTCGCCCCATTCGATGGCGTGAAGCGCCTGCAGGCGCGCAAGCCAGCCCCGCGAGCCGGTCGCGAGCAGGGCTGCGACGGGCGTCTTGCGGTAGCGCGATCCCGAGGCTTCCTGCGCGATCGCAGATTCGAGACGCAGCCCGTCGAGCACGAGGTCGACCGTCTCACCGAGCACGAAGGAGGTCTGGCGGTGGGCGTCGGCGGAGCCTGCGGCGCCAACGGGCGGACGCGACGAGCGCTCCGCCTCCGGGAAGACGCGTGGCGGGGACACGCGGAAGGGAGGCATCGCGCTAGTGCCGGTCGCGGGGCCTGCGGCGGCGACGCGTGCGGCTGGGTGGCGTGGGCTGGGTGGCGGCGGGGCGGGGTCCGAGCTGACGGATCGCTTCCCAGCCGGCGTAGCTGGCGGTCTCACCGAGTTCCGCCTCGATCTCGAGCAGGCGGTTGTACTTGGCGGTGCGCTCGCTGCGAGCGGGGGCGCCAGTCTTGATCTGGCCCGCGCCGGTGGCCACCGCCAGGTCGGCGATGAAGGTGTCTTCGGTTTCGCCCGAACGATGGCTGATCACGGCGGTCCAGCCGGCGCGGTGGGCGAGCGCGATGGCGTCCAGCGTCTCGCTCAGGGTGCCGATCTGGTTGAGTTTGATGAGCACGCTGTTGGAGGCCTGCTCGTCGATGCCGCGCTGGATGCGCTCGATGTTCGTGACGAGCAGGTCGTCGCCGACGATCTGGACTTCGTCGCCGAGCCGCTCGACGAGCGTGCTCCAGCCCGACCAGTCGTCCTCGGAGAGTGCGTCCTCGATGGAGGCGATGGGGTAGCGGCTCACCCAGTCGGCCCAGTGGTCGACGAGCGCCTCGCTGGAGAGCGTGCGGCCTTCCTTGGGGAGCACGTACTCGTCGTGCTCGTAGAGCTCCGTGGTAGCGGGGTCGAGGGCGATAACGAGGTCGGTCCCCGGACGGTAGCCGGCGCCCTCGATGGCCTCCAGCACCACCTGAACGGCCTCTTCGTTGCCGTCGAGCGAGGGGGCGAAGCCGCCTTCATCGCCGATCGTCGTGCCCAGGCCGCGGTCGTGCAGGAGGCGCTTGAGCGACTGGTAGACCTCGGCGCCCATGCGCAGTCCCTCGGAGAAGCTAGCCGCGCCGACGGGCATGACCATGAACTCCTGGAAGTCGGTGGAATCTTCCGCGTGCTGTCCGCCGTTGAGGATGTTGAACATGGGCACGGGCAGGTGGTTGGCGGCGGCCCCACCGAGGTAGCGGTAGAGCGGCTCCTCGGCCGAATCGGCAGCGGCGCGCGCGACCGCCAGGGAGACGCCCAGCGTCGCGTTCGCGCCCAGACGCGCCTTGTTCGCCGTCCCGTCCAGCTCGATGAGGAGGCGGTCGATGGCGCGCTGGTCAGCAGCGGGACGCCCGATGAGGGCGGCGTTGATCTCGGCGTTGACGTTCTCGACAGCCTTGAGCACGCCCTTGCCGCCATACCGGCCGGCGTCGCCGTCACGCAGCTCAACGGCTTCGTGGGCGCCCGTGGAGGCGCCCGAGGGGACGGCCGCCTGGCCGACGGCGCCATCTTCGAGCAGCACGGAGACATGGACCGTGGGATTGCCCCGGGAATCGAGAATTTCGCGCGCAACCAGCTCTTCGATCAGCATCAGGGGGACGCTCCATCCGCCAGACGCTCGCAGGCATCGAGCGCAGCACTGGCGTTCTCACATGATACGAGTGGCGCTGCGGCGCCGTCGGGCAGGGTCAGATCCCAGCTGCCGAGCGTGACCACCGGCCTGCCTGCGATGAGGGCGAAGGCGATCTCGCTGAGCGTGCCGTAGCGCCCACCCACCGCGACCACGGCGTCGGCGCTGCGGGCGATGATGGTGTTGCGGGCAAAGCCGATACCGGTCACGACGGGCACGGTCACGAACTCGTTCATGTCGCTGCGGTCGTCGCCGGGGAGGATGGCGACGGTGACGCCCTCGGCGGCGCGGGCGCCGCGGCAGGCTTCGCGCATGACGCCCCCGCGTCCGCCACAGATGAGCGTGTGGCCGCGAGCGGCCAGCTCACGGCCGACGGCGTAGGCGGTCTCGCCCTCGGCGGCGCTGCAGGTCTCGCCGCCGATGACGCCGATCATCACTCCTCCGCCTCCTCGGGCGCCTGGTCGAGACGGACGAGGGCATCGGGGCTCTCGAGGTAGTCGATGTAGAGGATGCCGTTGAGGTGGTCGATCTCGTGCTCGAGGACTTCGGCGAGGAGGTCGTTTTCGGCGCGGATGCGCACTTCCCTGCCGCTCTCGGGATCGATGCCCTTGACAAGCACCTTCACAGAGCGGGTGATTTCGCCACGGAAGCCGGAGACGGAGAGGCAGCCTTCCTGCAGGCGCCGCTCACCCGAGCGCTTCACGATCTGCGGGTTGAGCAGGGCGAAGGGCTCGACCGGGGGCGCATCGACGACGATGACCTGCAGGGGGATGCCGATCTGGGGGGCGGCGAGGCCCACGCCCGGGGCGTCGTACATCGTCTCGAACATATCCTCGATGAGCTTGGGAAGGCTGGAATCGCGCACGCGGACGCGCTTCGCCCGCTGCCGAAGGATGGGATCGCCGGCCTGCCGGATGGGGATGATGGCCACGGGGGCATTGTACGGAGCCGTGCGGTTCGGGGGAGCGGTGAGTGCATCGAGCACGTACGCTACGTCCCGTGAGCGAAGCAGCGAGTGGGGAGGGCCAGTACCGGGCGATCGTCGTCGGGAGCGGCATGGCGGGGCTCTTCACGGCCATCGAAGCAAGCGCGTTGGGGCCCGTCCTGCTGCTTACCAAGGCCGAGTTGCACGAAGGCAGCACGCGTCACGCGCAGGGCGGAATCGCCGCTGCCATCGGCCCCAACGACTCCCCCGAGCAGCACCTGGCCGACACCATTGCCGCGGGTGAGGGGCTCGTCGACGAAGCGGTGGCGCGCATCCTCGTAGAGGAAGCGGCGCGGCGCATCTCCGACCTCGAACGGTACGGCGTGCGCTTCGACAGCGAGGGTGCGGAGCGAGCGTTGGGACGGGAGGGGGCGCATCGCCACGCGCGCGTGCTGCACGCGCGCGGCGACCGCACCGGTATGGCGATCGAGACTGCGCTCGCAGAGCGGGTCGCCAGCGGACAGGTGACGGTGCGAGAGCACACGCTCGTGACCGAGATTCTGCTGGAGCAGGGGCGAGCGGCGGGCGTCCGCGCCCTCGACCTGGCGAGCGGCAGCGAACGCCTCTTCGAGGCGGGCGCGGTGGTGCTCGCGACGGGTGGCGCAGGGGCCGCCTTCTCCCACACGACGAATCCGCCCGTGGCGACGGGCGACGGCATCGCCCTGGCGTTCGCAGCGGGCGCGGAAGTGACGGACCTCGAGTTCTACCAGTTCCACCCGACGGCCTTCCGCCAGGCGGGCGCGCCTCCGTTCCTCATCTCCGAGGCGCTGCGGGGCGAGGGCGCGGTGTTGCGCAACGAGCAGGGCGAGGCCTTCATGGCGCGCTACCACGAGCTGGCCGACCTCGCCCCGCGCGACGTAGTGGCGCGGGCGGTCGTGACAGAGATGCGCGCCAGCGGCGCCGATCACGTCTGGCTCGACAGCACATCGCTCGACCGCGTCGATCCGGTCGAGCGCTTCCCCGGCATCGCCGCCTTCTGCCACGAGCGCGGCATCGATCTGCGCGAAGCGCCGGTGCCCATCGCGCCCGCCGCCCACTACCTGATGGGTGGCGTGCGCACGGACTCATGGGCGCGCACGACAGTGGAGGGGCTGTACGTCTGCGGTGAGAGCGCGGCGACGGGAGTGCATGGTGCCAACCGGCTTGCCAGCAACTCACTGCTGGAGAGCGTCGTCTTCGCGAAGCGGGCGGTGGAGCATCTGGCGAGCGGTTCGGGAGGCGGGCTCGCGCCCTGCCGGGACGCCACGCCCTTCACGCCAGGCGCAGGCGTCCCGCCCGACCATGCAGCCGTGCAGCGGCTGCTGTGGGAGCAGGCGGGGGTGGAACGCTCAGGCGACGGGCTGCGCGCGGGGCTTCAGAGAGTCGGCTCGTGGGAGGCTTCTGACGAAATTCACGGTCGCGAGGGGCATGAGCGCCGCTGGCTGGCGGTCCTCGCAGAGCTGCTGCTGACGGCAGCGCTCACGCGGGAGGAGAGCCGTGGCGCGCACTTCCGCACCGACTTCTCCGAACGCGACGATGCCCAGTGGGCGCGACGGCAGGTGTTCCGGCGTGACGGTTGAACCGCCACAAGCAGACGCGGTCGACGCCATCATCCGGACCGCACTGACGGAGGACCGCGCCCGCGAGGACATCACCACGCAGGTCGTCGTAGCGCCTGGCTTGCAGGCGCAGGCGCGGCTGGTCGCGAAAGAAACGGGCGTCGTCTGCGGGCTGGGCGTGGCGGCACGGCTCTTCGCCACGCTCGATGCGAGTGTCGCATTCGCGGCGCAGTGCGACGAAGGGGACGGCATCGAGGCTGGCGCCGTGCTCGCCACGATGAGCGGACCCGCGCAGGCGGTTCTGTCGGGCGAGCGCACGGCGCTGAACCTCGTACAGCGGCTCTCAGGCGT
The DNA here is from genome assembly GCA_965200565.1 of Tepidiformaceae bacterium. Taxonomy (GTDB): domain Bacteria; phylum Chloroflexota; class Dehalococcoidia; order Tepidiformales; family Tepidiformaceae; genus UBA2991. The sequence goes on from OZ241349.1 coordinate 572,156, forward strand.
CGCCACGCTCACGCGCCGCTTCGTGGAGGCTGCTGCGGGGACGGAATGCACCATCCTCGACACGCGCAAGACGACGCCCGGGCTGCGCGCGCTGGAGAAGTACGCGGTCCGCTGCGGAGGCGGCCAGAACCACCGTCCCGACCTCGCCACGATGGCGATGATCAAGGACAACCACCGCGAGGCGATCGCCAGGCAGGGGCGCACGCTCGCCGCGAGCGTCGCCGCCATCCGCGAGCGTTCGCCGGGGACAGCCGTCGAGATCGAGGTAGACAGTCTCGATGAGCTGGAAGCCGCCCTCGCGGCAGGCCCCGAGTGGATCTTGCTGGACAACATGAGCACGGCGGAGATGCGCGAGGCGGTGCGGATCGTGGCGGGACGCACGAAGCTGGAGGCGAGCGGCGGGATCGGGCTCGAACGCATCCCGGAGATCGCCGCGACGGGCGTGGACGCCATCTCAGCCGGTGCGCTCACCCACAGCGCGCCCGCGCTCGACATTTCGCTCGACATTCACTTCAGCGACTGAGAGCGCCGGAGACCGAAGACCGGGGCTGCCCGCTCAGACCACCCCGACGGAGCGCAGGAAGGCGGGCGCGGCGCGCACGGCTTCCTCGGGCTCGTGCTGGTCGATCTCGAGCGTGATGGCGTCGAGCGAGCGCAGGCCGTCGGCGATCATCGCCCAGTCGAGCTCGACGGTGCCGGGCGCGCGGTGGTCGCGCACGCCCCGCACGTCGTGCACATGCGTCCCGACGAGGCGGTCGCCGAGCGCCTCGAACCAGTCGCGGTGCGGCAGCAGGCCGAGCCGGTCGAGCACTTCGCCGTGGCCGGTGTCATGCCAGTAGCCCACGGCGGCGGGGGAAGGCCGTCGAGGAGGGCCGAGCCCTCCCCGGGGTGGGGGATTTCGTGGAAGTGGAGGCGGTTCTCCAGTCCGATGACGATGCCGTGAGGTTTCGCCGCGTCGATAAGCTGTTCGAGGGACGCGCGTGCGGCCTCGAGCGCAGCGGGGGCGGCGTTGGCGCGTCGAGCCACCATCTCAGCGCGGACGGCGTCGGCGGGGACGCTGGCGATGCCGCCGGCAGCGTGCAGGCGGTAGAGCTCGGCTTCACCCTCGGGCCAGAAGGCCTCGACTTCGCCCAGGTGCACGACGAGTGACGTCGCGCCGGCGGAGGCGGCCCACTCGATGCTCGCGAGCGCGTGCGCAAGCGCCTCCGCTCGTTCGGCCCGGTCGGTCGCGGCGAGGTTCAGGTCGGCGTTGCCGCGTCCGTCTGCGACGGGCACGTGAGGGGCTGGCTGGTGGATGGCGACGACGGGCAGGAGGTCGCTTTCGAGGATGGCGCGCAGCTTCGCCTCGGGCGTCGAATGAGAGACTTCGATGGCGTCGTAGCCGGCCTCCCGGGCAAAGCGGGCGAAGGCTTCACCGCTTTCGAAGCGTTCCTGTTGGGCGTACAGGGTGGAGAGGGCGATGGTCATGCGTTTCTCCGCTGGAGCAGGCGTTCACGGACGAGCGGGCGGCTGGCGAGGAGGAGTGTGGGCAGCGCGAACGCGGCAGCGAAGCTGAGCACGAGGCCCAGGCCATCGCGCAGGAACAGCGGAACCACGAGCCCGCCCGCCACGCCTGCGATCAGACTCAGCGGCAGCCAGAGAAGCCCGGCGTGGCCTCGCGTTCCCACACTCAGGGCGAGCCACGGCAGGAAGCCCAGTACGAGCCACCCAAGGACGTAGAGCGTGATGAAGAGCAGCGAGAAGAGCACGGGCGCCCTGCCTCAGGTGACGAGGCGAAGGATGTCGAAGTAGGTGATGACGAGCATGCCGCCGAGCAGCACAACGAACCCGACGAGGTGAACGAAGCCCTCTTTCTCGGGTGAGATGCGCCGTCCGCCGCGCAGCATCTCGACCAGGACGAAGAACATGCGGCCGCCATCGAGCGCAGGGATGGGCAGCGCGTTGAAGACTCCAAGGGAGAGGCTGAGGAGCGCCGCCAGCTCGATCAAGGGACGCCAGCCCGCCTCCTCGATGATGTCGCCGGTGGTACCGGCGATGCCGACGGGTCCGGAGAGGAGGGGTTGGTCGGGGGCGACGCCGCTGCTGCCGCTGACGCGCACCTGAATCTCGTTCTTGGTGATGACGACGGCGTCGATCATGGCGCGCCAGCCGAGGCCGATCGCCTCCCAGGGCGGGTACCAGGCGCTCTCCGTGTAGGGGAAGCGATAACTGCAACCAGTGGGGTCGCCGGCGTCGTCGACACCGCTGCAGACGACCGGCGCGCCCACGCGGATGCCGGTCGCGCCCTGGCCTTCGGGCGGGTTCCAGCGGGAGTAGACCTCTGCTTCGAGGGTGGAATTGGCGCGCGAGATCTCCCATGTCTGGGTTTCGCCGCGGTAGCGACTCGCGTTGAAGATGAGCTCGCTGACGTTGCGCACCTCGCGCCCGTTCACCTCCATGACGATGTCGCCCGGCTGGAGGCCCTGGTCGGGAGCGGAGCCATCGCGCATGGCGCCCGAGACGACCGCGCGCGAAGCAGGCGAGTCGTCCCAGACCTCGGTGATCTGGGCGAGGTTGAGGCTACGCTCGCGCGGAATCATGAAGCCGACGGTGAAGAGCAGGAGCGCCAGCACGATGTTCATGACCACGCCTGCGGCCATCACGGTCAGGCGCTTCCAGCGCGCGGCGGCGGCGAGCGAGCGGGGGTCGGTGGGGTCTTCTTCCCCGAGCATGCGCACGAAGCCGCCGATGGGGAGCCAGTTGATGGTGTATTCGGTCTCGCCCCGACGCCAGGAGAGCCCCGGGATGCGCGGGGGGAAGCCGATACCGAACTCCAGCACCTTGATGCCGAACGCCTTGGCGGCGAGGAAGTGCCCGAGCTCGTGAATGACCACGAGGACCACGAGCAGAACCGCGAAGGGGACGATCGAAAGGATGAGGTTGGGCAGGTCGAAGCTGACGAGGAAGGTCACACACCCGTTCCTACGGGAGCGGTCTGCGCTGCGGTGCGCGCCCACGCATCAGCCGCGAAGACCGTCTCGAGGTCGGGTTCGGGCGTGGATTCGTGCTGCTCCATCACCCCTTCGATGATAGCGGGAATATCGAGAAAGCCGACTTCACCCGTGAGAAAGCGCTCCACGGCGACCTCATCGGCGGCGGCCATGACGGCGGGATAGGTGCCGCCGAGGCGCCCTGCCTCCATCGCCAGCGCCAGGCAGGGGAAGCGCGAGATATCGGGCTCGCCGAAGTTGAGCTGGCCGGCCTCGGCGAGGTTGAGGGCGGGCATGGGGGGTTCGGGCATGCGCTCGGGGTAGGCGAGCGCGCACTGGATGGGGAGGCGCATGTCGGGCACGCCCAGTTGCGCCTTCACGCTGCCATCGCTGAACTCCACCAGCGAATGCACGATCGATTCGCGGTGGAGGACGACCTCGACGGCCTCCATGGGGACGTCGAAGAGCCACATCGCCTCGATCGTCTCCATGCCCTTGTTCATGAGGCTGGCGGAATCGACGGTGATCTTGGCGCCCATGTTCCAGGTGGGATGGTTGAGCGCCTGCGCGGGCGTGACCGCCGCAAGCTGGTCGGGGTCGAAGTCGCGGAAGGCGCCGCCGCTGGCGGTGAGCAGGATGCGACGGATGCCGTGGTCGCTTTCACCCCAGAGACACTGCCAGATGGCGGAGTGCTCGCTGTCGACGGGGCGCAGTTCGCTGCCGCCCGCGACCATCGCCCTGCGGATGAGGCGACCCGCCATGACGAGCGCTTCCTTGTTGGCGATGGCGACGGGCTTACCTGCCTCCAGCGCTGCGATGGTGGGGAGCAGGCCGGCGGCGCCGCCCGTGCCCGCAAGCACGATGTCGACGTCGTCCGCGACGGCCATCTCTTCCATCGGCGCCCAGGTAGCGCCTGCGGCCTCGATCGCGTCGTCGAGGACGGCGTCGCGCTGCGCGGCGAAGACGTAGCGGGGGCGCAGGCTGACGACCTGCTCGGCGAGGCGGGCGGTGTTGCGTCCCGCCGCCAGGGCGGCCACCTCGAAGCGATCGGGAAGCTGGTGGACAACGTCGATCGTCTGCTGTCCGATTGAGCCGGTGGAGCCGAGAACCGCGATACGCCTGAGAGTCATGCCTCGATCCTAGCCTGCGCCAGCCAGCGTGTCTGCGTCTGCGCCGCCTGTTTGGTGATCTGGCGTACCATGCCGCCATGCGCTGTGTGGTGACGGGTGGATGCGGGTTTATCGGCTCCCACCTGACCAGCGCCCTCGTCAGGGAAGGGCACGAGGTCGTCGTACTGGACGACTTCTCGACGGGTGATCGCGCGCGGCTGAGCGCTGCGGTGACGTTGGTGGAGGGGTCGGTTGCGGACGCGGCGTGCGTGCGGGAGGCGACGCAGGACGCGGCGTGGGTGTTTCATACGGCGGCATGGGCGAGCGTGCCGCAGTCAGTCGACGATCCGGCCGGATCGCACAACGCGAATGTGAACGGCACGCTCAACGTGCTGCAGGCGGCGCGCGAGAACGGCGTCGGGCGGGTGGTCGTGTCGTCGTCGTCAAGCGTGTACGGCGAGCAGCCAACGCACCTGATGACGGAAGACCTCGCCCCAAACCCGATGTCGCCCTACGGGCTGCACAAGTACATCGGCGAGCAGTACGCCGACCTCTTCGCGAGGCTGTTCGGGCTGCAGGTGGTCTCGCTGCGCTACTTCAACGTGTACGGCCCCGGGCAGCCAGCCAGGGGAGCGTATGCGCTCGTCATCCCGCACTTCCTGCGACTGCGGGGCGAAGGCAAACCGCTCACCATCTACGGTGACGGTCAGCAGACGCGCGACTATGTTCACATCGACGACGTGGTGCAGGCGAACCTGCGGGCGGCCAGCACCTGGCTGCCCGCAGGCACCGCGATGGCGCTCAACGTGGGGTCGGGCGAAGAGGTGTCGGTGAACGAGATCGCGGAACTGGTGGGGGGCGAGGTGGAGCACATCATCCCAAACCCGCGGGGCGCGTTCGAAGAGCTGCGCAAGTGCGCGGACACATCACTGGCGAAGGCCCGAATTGGCTGGGAAGCGCGTATCCCCTTCGCAACGGGCATCCAGACCGTTCTGTAGGCAAACCCGGACGAATCGAGCGGTGGGTCGGTACACTGCCGCGTGGCGGGCGATTAGCTCAGATGGCAAGAGCGCTTCGCTTACACCGAAGAGGTCGGGGGTTCGAGCCCCTCATCGCCCACCAGCCACCCTCGCCCTGGTACGTGGTCACCCCACGCGTCTTCACCCGGTTGTAGGAAGGGCTGGTACCCCCGAGAGGACTCGAACCTCTGCCTTCGGCTCCGGAGGCCGACACTCTATCCGCTGAGCTACGGGGGCCCGGCGCAGGTGATCGTAGCGGTTGCGGGGCGCACCCGCACGACTTTCGCACCGGATGGCGGGGCGAACGGGACAGCGGGGAGTGCTAGGATCGCGGCACACTCGCTGCCTCGAAGGAGTCGGTCCCATGCCCATCTACGAATTTCGCTGCCCCTCGTGCGGCAAGGTCTTTGAGCGCAAGCGATCGCGCGAGGAAGCGAGCAAGGGCGCGCGCTGCCCCGACGACAACAAGACCGCCAACCGCATCTTCGGAGCGGCGATCATCGGCGTGAGCAGCGGGGATGCGGGCGGCTTCGGGGATATGGGCGACATGCCGGATCTGGGCGATATGGATCTGGGTGGGATGCCGGATATGGGCGGCGGGATGCCTGGCATGGGTGGTATGGGTGGCGGCATGCCCGATATGGGCGGACTCGGCATGGGGGACGACTTCGACTTCTAGCGTCGGGGCTTCCGGCGTCGGGGGATTGCGGAGCGGCGCTGCCTGAGTCACGGGGCAAGCCGTCGAGTAGACTGCGCGCATCTTTCCAGCAGGAGTGCGCGCATGGCCATCCTCGATCTGTTCAGCCTCGAAGGGAAAATCGCGATCGTCACGGGTGGCGGTGGCGGCATCGGCCGGGGCATCGCCCTGGGCCTCGCAGAAGCCGGCGCCGATGTAGCGGTCGCTGGCAGGCGCGAGCAGCTGCTGCAGGACGTGGGCAAGGAGATCGAGGAGCGCGGACGCCGCACGCTCGCCCTTCCCACCGACGTGCGGGACTGGTCGAAGGTGGAGGGGCTGGTGCAGTCGATGATGGACCACTTCGGCCGCATCGATATCTGGGTGAGCAACGCGGGTGGCCTGCAGGAGCAGGCGGTCAACTTCCTCGTGAAGACGCCCGAGGATTCGTGGGACGCGACGACGACGCTCAACTTCAAGGCGCCGTGGATGTGCGCGAAGGCCGTCTGGCCGGCGATGCGCACGACAGGTGGCGGGTCGATCATCAACGTCAGTTCGGTGGGGTCGCTCGCACGCGGGGCGCCGACGAACGGCGTCTACACCGCCGCCAAGGCGGGGCTCAACCACCTCACCCGCACGCTGGCGCTGGAGATGGCGCCCTTCAACATCCGCGTGAACGCCATCCTGCCGGGATCGGTGCGCACGGAGGACTACGAGGACGCCTCCGGCGGCGGCGACGACTACTTCGAGGAGATGGCGAAGAACCATCCCCTCAAGCGGCTCGGGCAAGACGAGGATTTCGGCGCGGCTGCCGTCTACCTCGCTTCCGACGCATCGAGCTGGGTGACCGGCACGATGCTGCAGGTGAGCGGCACGCCCTGACGCTTCTCCCGCAGCAGGACGAGACGAAGACGCGAAGCACAGCCTTTGCGAAGGCGCTCCCGGCTGGCTACCGTACGCGCCTGACACCAGCAGCACCGAACCAGGAGGTTCTCCATGCCTGAAGGAATGCGCGACCACGAGGTCGTATCCGTCTACCCCTACAGCGACGAGCAGATCGACCAGCTGATGAACAATGCGAGCGAATGCATCCTGATGTGGGGCACGAAGGACGGCTGGCCCGTCGGCGTCTACCACTCGTTCGTGTGGCGCGACGGCAAGTTCTGGATCACGTGCGCGGCGCACCGCCACCGCGTCGCCGCCATCCGTCGCGACGGGCGCGTGTCGGTCGCGGTGAGCGGCATCTCGGCGAAGAGTCCGGGCTCGCCGCGCGGGGCTGCGACGGCCAAGTGCCGCGCAGTCATCCGCGAGGACCAGGAGACGAAGGACTGGTTCTACCGCGCGCTCTCACACAAGGCCAACCCCGACGACAAGGCCGCGGAAGACGACTTCGTGGAGCGCCTCGATTCGCCCCTGCGCATCATCATCGAGGCCACGCCGGAGAAGTGGATCACGTTCGACAGCGAGAAGTCCGGGAAGGACGTGGCGGGCACGCTCACCGATGAGGAGCGCGGCCCGCGCCTCGACTCGGACGCGGTGCGCATGCGCGCCGAGCGCGAGCGCCGCGGCCTCGACCCCGACGCTCGCTAGTCGCCAGAACTGGCTTCACCCAAACCAACACGCCCCTCGGCGTTGGTCCGCCGAAGGGCGTGCGGCGTGAAGCGGCCGTGAAACGGCGCTAGAAGTCGCCGTCCCGCACGGGGCGGGGGCCTTTGGGCAGGTTGAGGGCGTGCGGGTAGACGGGCTCGTTGTCGGGCAGGACGCCATCACCGACCTTGACGCTCTTGGCCGCCACGCTATCGAGGGTCGCGAGCTTCGGGGCGCCTGAGAGCGCTTCCAGGTCGTCGTTGTAGTACTCGAACCACGGCAGTCCCGCCTCCGAGTAGTCCCGCGCGGTGACCGGCTCGTGCGGCGGCCTGGTGCCGGTGGCTTCGAGGAAGCGGGCGCTGTTGAGGATGTGCACAAAACAGCGGGAGCGCACGGACGTGTCCCACACGTCGAACTCGTAGGGGTCGTCGTAGATCTCCTGGCGCATGAGCCCACCGGGAGCGAGGCCCATATCGGGACGCCTCGGCGCGGAGTACAGGGGGCCCGACTCCGCTGCGGGCGCCGCCGACATCAGGTAATCCACCCGCTCGCGGCGCTCGCGCTGCATGGCGAGGTAGACGGACTTCTTCATCGGATACGCGACGATCTGCAGGCCGCCGTGCTGCGCTTCGCCCGTGATCTGCTCTTCGGCGGTGTAGCCCTCGCCGAGGGGCATGGCGACGAACTGCCGAATCATGCCTTCATCGACGCAGAAGCCGTCGAGCCAGGGCTGCTCGGGGACGACGACGTAGTCTTGCGTCTCTTCGTCGAGCTCGTTGGTCCACGGTTCGCCGGTGACGGCGTTGACCTTCCCGGCGGCCACCTCGACGGCCATTGGATAGCTGCCGCTGAAGCGGACCCACATGGCCTCTGCCTGGTACATGGGGAAGAAGACGCCGCCTCGCTGCGCCCACTCCGCAGGCAGATGCGGTGCGTAGTCGTCGACGTGGCTGAGGGGGAAGTCGCCGAGGCCGGGAGGCAGGGGCCAGGAGCGGTTGTCGTCGGGGATGCGCAGGGTGCGCTGGAAGGCGACCGTGAGGCGGGCATCCTTGTGCAGCTCGGGGAAACGGAAGGTCAAGCGGTCTTCGTGCAGGTCGATCATCAGGTTCTCCTTCGTGTAGTGGCGTATGGGCGTAGATGGCGTATTGGGCGTATCTGCTCTGTGGGTAGGTGGTCGAATAGTGGGTCGCTCGTCTACCAATCGCCGTCGCGAACCTCCCGCACGACGCGCACGATGGCGTGATCGGGGGCGTCTCGAAGCTGTCGGAGCATGTCGGCGAACAGCCTGGGACGGCTCAGGACGATGGCCTGCAGGTCGCTCGAGACCTTGCCCGCCATGGCCAGCAGCACGTCGGGGTCTTCGTGCAGTTCCGTGGCGAGGCGACGGATGGTGGCCTCGGAGGGAGGCGCGACCAGGCCGCGCTCGATCTTGCTCAGGTAGGCCGGCTCGACGCCGATCCGCTGGGCTACCTGACGCACGGAGAAGGCCCTGTCCGCCTGTCGGAGGTCTTCGCGAGCGGTGCGGACGTGCTCCCCGAATGTCATGTGTACTACATAGTACACGCTACAGTCGGCACGTCAAGCTGACACATCAACGACTGGAGGATGCCGGGTGGGTGGTGGTGGAGCTGGGGGGATTCGAACCCCCTACCTTTTGACTGCCAGTCAAACGCTCTCCCAATTGAGCTACAGCCCCACGTCGGGACGCGATCGTAGCAGGCCATCCGCTCTCGGTCCTGCTCTGGAGGCGCCAGCCGGGAACCTTTGGGGGCGACAGGCGTGCAGGGCGTCTGGCGGACGCGTAGACTGAGGCACTGGTGGGGTGTCGACCGCCTCTGGCGTCGACTGGCTTGGTTTATGACAAGGAGAGCTCGATGCGAGCAGAGACCAACGACGTCGCCTTTCGACTCCTTCTCGCCCTGGGAGAAAGCTGGGATGCCCTCCAACGGGCGTCCATCGACCCTTCAGCCAAGGGGCTCTACCTGACGAAAGAGTACCTGGGTGGCTATACGCGCTTCAGCGCCGGCCCCTCGACCAAACCCCGCCTGATCGTCGACTGGAACGAGTCCACGCGACACCTGCGCGTGCTGCGTTGTCACGACTGGCCGGGCTTCGAGGCGACCATCTCCACCACCGTCGCCTACGTGCGCGACTGCGCCCGCACGCAAGGCATCATCGATACGGTGGACACGGTGTTCGTCCGCGCCTGCCAGGAGCCAACCGCTCCCTCGCGTCGCACCATCCTGCCCGGGGCCGAGGAAGAAGCCCCCGCGACCGCACGTCGCGCCTGACCAGGCCTTCCACCTTTCGACCTTCACACCCCAGCGCGCACCAGAAGCAGTCGCTCAGCGGGAGCGCTGCTAGCGCATGATCTCCGGGTCAGCGGGGGTGTCGTCGGGGTGGGAGTGGCGACGCGGATTGCCGCGCAGGCGACGGGTCCAGTTCGAGAAGCGGTCGCTCAGATCGGCGAAGCGGCGTTCGATGCGACCACGCACCCAGGCGTGCGTATCGCCCGTGCTGCGGTAGCGCTCCTGACGGCGGTTGAGGCGGCGACGCGGGCGCTCACGCTGGATATCCGTGAGGGAACGGACGATCGAGCGGCGCAGCAGCAGGGCGGCCTCCTCGAGGCTCGTGTGGGCGCCTTCACTGGGCTCGGGCACGACGGTATCGACGATGCCGAGCCGGAAGCAGTCGTGTGAGGTGAGGCGCAGGCTCTCGGCTGCATCTTCGGCCTGGGAGACTTGGCCATAGAGGCGGAGGGCCGCGTCTTCGGGCGAAATCACCTCGTACACGGCGTTCTGGAGCATGAGCACGCGATCGGCCACGCCCATAGCCACCGCGGCTTCGGAAGCGGCCTCGCCGGTGATGACGGCAAGCGACGGCGAAGGCGTGCGCAGCATGTCGCGCATGCAGCGCACGATGGCGTCACCCAGGCCAGCCTCCTCGGCGGCGAGATCGGGGCGGGCGCCGGTGGAGTCGAGCAGGGTGATGAAGGGCAGGCGGAACTTGCCCGCGAGGCGAATGGCGCGACGGGCCTTATGGAAACCAGCCGGGCCAATGGTGCCGTCTCCCGCGCGGTTCTGCCCGATGAGCATGACGGCCTCGCCGCCAAGCAGGCCGATGCCGGCGGTGATGGCCGGGTCATCCTCACCCGAGCGATCGCCGTGCAGCTCGACGAAGGTAGTCGTCATGCGCTGGATGAAGTCGGGGGCGGTGGGGCGATTCTCGTGGCGGGAGAGCTGCACCTGCTGCCATGCGGGCAGGTCGGCGTACTCGCGGGGCTCGCGCTCGGGGCGGCCCACCAGCCGCAGCTCGTAGTTGCTCATGAGCAGGTCGATGAGCAGGCCGAGCGAGGGGCGGATGTCGCTGCGGGGCACGATGGCGTCGATGAGGCCGTGACGCAGGTGCGATTCAGAGGTGTGGGCGTCTTCGGGAAGCTCGGCGCCATCGCGGTCGCGTATGACGCGCAGGGCGGAGTAGCCGATGAAGGCGCCAGGCTCGGCGATGATGAAATCGGCGAGGTTCGCAAGCCCGGCGAAGGCCGAGCCGGTGGCGGGATCGGAAAGCAGCGCCAGGTGGGGCAGGCCGTTCTCGACGAGCTTCTGATGGGCGACGGCGAGGCGGGGGAGCTGCATGAGCGCGAGCAGTCCCTCACGCATGCGCACACCCGAGGTCGAGAGCACCGTGACGACGGCGAGATTGCGGCGGGCAGCTCGCTCGAAGGCGCGCGCGAGGCGCTCGCCGCTGGCGACGCCGATGGAGCCGCCCAGGAAGCTGAAGTCGAGCGCCGCGACGACGACCTCGCGGCCGTAGAGCGTCCCTGTACCAGTCAGCACCGCCTCGGCCAGGCCGGTGCGGCGCTGCGCCTGCAGCACGCGCTGGCGGTAGGACTGCGGGCCGCGGAACTGGATGGGGTCGATCGCGGTGACGCTGCGGTCGGTTTCGTGAAAGCTGTCCGGGTCGAGGATGGTGGCGACGCGCTGGTAGGCGTCGAGGTGGAAGTGATGCCCGCAGCGGTCACAGACACGCAGGCTCTCGTAGCTATGGGAGTCGCTGAGGTCGGCCTCGCAGGCGAGGCAGTGCGTCAGGCGCTCCTCGTCAGCGGGTTCGCCCTCGCGTGGTCGGCGAAGCAGCCCACGAATGGTCATGCCTCTGAGTGTAGCAATCTGAGCGCATCACGCGTCAGGGGGTCACTCGTCGTCGTCGGGGGCGACGCCGGCGGCAACCAGGACCTCGCGCGATTCGCCCTCGAGCCGCGGACCGACCACGCCTTCCTGCTCAAGGCTGGCAATCAGCCGCTCGGCCTTCAGGTGGCCGACGTTGAGGCGGCGCTGCAGCATCGATGGCGAGATGCGCGAGTGGCGCTCGGCGAGGGCGCGGGCGTCATCGAGCAGGGGATCGGCTTCGTCGACCTCGATGTCGTCGCCGCCGTTCTGGGCGATGAGCGCTTCCTCGATGAGCTCGTCGGCAGTCTCCGGGCGAAGGGCCTCGAAGCGGGCGTCGGCCCAGTACTCGACGAGGCGCTCGACCTCGGCATCGGAGACGTAGACGCCCTGGATGCGCTTCGGCTTTCCCGCGTCGGTGGGGAGGAAGAGCATGTCGCCCTGGCCGAGCAGCTTCTCCGCGCCGCCCATATCGAGGATGGTGCGCGAATCGGTAATGGAGGTGACGGCGAAGGCGATGCGGGTGGGGAAGTTGGCCTTGATCAGGCCGGTGACGACGTCGACGGAAGGCCGCTGGGTGGCCACGACGAGGTGGATGCCGGTGGCGCGGGCGAGCTGGGCGAGGCGGCAGAGCAGCTTCTCCACCTCGAAGGGCGCCACCATCATCAGGTCGGCGAGCTCATCGATGACGAGCACCCAGTAGGGGAGCTTCTTGAGCACGCGCGCGTGGCGGTTGTAGGCCTCGATGTTGCGCACGCCGAGTTCGGAGAACTTGCGGTAGCGGGCGTCCATCTCGGCGACGACGGCCTGCAGGGTGCCGACCACCTTGTCGAGATCGACGATGACTTCGCTGAAGGCCATATGGGGCAGGCGGCTGTAGGTCGTCATCTCGACGCGCTTGGGGTCGATCATGACGAAGCGCACCTGGTCGGGCGTCGCGTTCGTCATGATGTTGGTGATGATGGCGTTGAGGCAGACGCTCTTGCCGCTGCCGGTGGCGCCGGCGATGAGCAGGTGGGGCATCTTGGCCAGGTTGGCGACGACGGGTTGGCCGGAGACGCCCTTTCCGAGCGCGATGGCGAGGTGGGAGCGCTCGGCCATGTCGCGGAAGGGCTTGCTCTCCATGACGGTGCGCAGCGTCACCACCGTGGCGGTCTCGTTGGGCACCTCGATGCCGACGATGGCGCGTCCGGGGACGGGCGCCTCGATGCGCAGGCTGGGGGCGGCGAGCGCCAGGGCGAGGTCGTTCTGGAGGGCGGTGATCTTGTTGACGCGCACGCGCGTACGCCCCGTCTCGACGCGCTCCTTGACGGGGCGGCCATCGGCACCGACGACGGGCTTGCCGTCGGCGCCCTTGACCTGCGTTTCCTTGTAGCGGATGTCCCAGCCGGGCTCGACGCCGAACTGGGTGACGGACGGGCCCTCGTTGATCTCCACGACGGTGGCGTCGACGCCGAAGCTGGAGAGCGTGTCGACGATGAGCTGGGCGCGGGCGGCGTTGTCGTGCTTGTGGTCGCGGCTGGGGCGGGGCTCCTGCAGGAGCTCGATGGGCGGGAGCTGCCATCCGCTCTTCTCTTCGAGGGGGAGCTGAGCGGGTTCTTCTTCCTCTTCCTCATCCACGGCTTCAGGCGGATTGGCAGGAGGCTCGGGCTCCGGTTCGGGGTCGGGCGGAGCAGCGGGCTCGTCGATGGCGGGCTGCGGGGGAGCGGCGACGGCTGCGAGCGGCGAGTTCGGCTCGACGCGCGGGCGGAATACGACCGACGACGGCTTGAACGCGACTGCGGGCCCTTCACCGCCGATGACGGGCGCTCGGCGACGGCGCCTGAACAGGAAGCGAGCGGTGTTGGCGAGGCCCCTGCCGACGGATGCGAGGACGAGGTGTGGCCAGCGTTCGGCCCACGCGTAGGCAAGCCCCTGGCGGACGGCCCGCAGGGTGGTGAGTGAGAAGCGCGGGGCCAGCAGCGCACACATGAGCACGAAGCTGAGGAGCCAGGTGAGGACGCCCAGGGGGCCGCTCACGAGCGCGTTGCCGATGTGCCCGCCGAGGGTCACTTCGGAGAAGCTGACATCGCCAACCGACCAGTCGGCTGCGTTCAGCCCAAGGGCGCCCCAGACGAACACGCCGAGGGCGAGACTGCCGCTGATGTGCCGCCAGGAGTGGCGATGTTCGTGCCAGCGGCGGTTGATGGCGATGCCACCACCGACCAGCGCCACCGCCACGATGATGAGACCAAGGCCGAACGTTTCGAGGAGCCAGGTGCGGGCGCCGCTGACCAGATCGCCAACATCGACGAGCCAGGGGACGACCGCGATGACTGCGGCCACCACGAGCACGCCAAGGATCTCAGCGCGGAGGAGGGGGAGGGAAGGAAGCAAGGAACGCCACTTGCCCCGGGCAGGAGCAGGTGCGGAGCGGGTACGCGAGCGAGCCGTCATCTGACGGTATTCCTGCGCGGACGAACTCCCCGCCTGTGCTGACCTGGTTCGGAGGTACTCGACTACACCCCGACCGTGATGGGCAACACCATCGGCCGTCGACGTGTTTCATCGTACAGGAACTTGCTCAACGCGTCCCTGAGGCTGGTGTCCACCTCGCGGGAGGGAGTCGCGTGTTCACGCCCTTCCAGCGCCTTTTCCGCGACGCGCGCTGCGCGGTTGAGCAAGTCCGCCTGCTCCGCTGCATCGACAAAGCCGCGCGAGGACACTTCGACCGGACGCACCCTGCGGCCGGTCTGCGCATCGAACGTCACGATCACGACGACGACGCCATCACCGCCGAGATGCGCGCGATCGCGCAGCACCGAATCATCGATGTCACCGATGCCGAGGCCGTCGATGTAGACGTAGCCAGCGGGGACGCGGTTGGCGAGGCGCGCCTCGTCCTCGTCGATTTCGAGCACGTCGCCATCGGTGAGAACGAAGGCGTTGCCTTCGGGGACACCCACGCTCTCCGCGAGCTGGGCATGCGTCACCAGGTGGCGGTATTCGCCGTGGACGGGGACGAAGTACTCGGGCTGGAGGATGCTGTGGATAATCTTGAGCTCGTCCCTGCTGGCGTGCCCGCGCACGTGCACGTTCTCGACCCGGTTGTAGAGCACGTGCGCGCCCTTGCGGAAGAGGTTGTCCACGTTGCGGGCGACGGCCATCTCGTTCCCCGGGATGGCGGTGGCGGAGAGCACGACGGTGTCGCCCTCGGCGATGGTGATGTGTCGATGGGTGCCTTTCGCCATGCGGGTGAGCGCACTCGTGGGCTCACCCTGGCTGCCGGTCGTGAGAATCGCGAGCTGTGACGGGGGCAGTCGCTGCATCTCATCCACCCCGACGATCGTGTCCGGGGGCACGTAGAGGTAGCCGAGCTGGCGCGCCATGGCCACGTTGTTGATCATCGAACGCCCCGTCACGAACACCTTGCGGTTGGTGAAGACGGCGGCATCGATGACCTGTTGCGCGCGGGCGATGAGCGAGGCGAAGGTGGCGATGATGACGCGTCCCTCGGCGTTCACCATGATGGTGCGCAGGGCGTCGCCGACGAGCTGTTCGCTGGGGGTGTGGCCCTCGACCTCGGCGTAGGTCGAATCGGCCAGCAGCAAGAGGCAGCCTCCCGCGCCTATCTGCCCCAGCCGCGTGAGGTCGGTCTGGTTCTGCATCACGGGCGTGTGGTCGATCTTGAAGTCGCCCGTGTGCACGACGGTCCCGAGGGGCGTGTGGATGATGAGCCCGCAGGCGTCGGGGATGCTGTGGGCGACGGAGAAGAACTCCACCTCGAAGGCGCCGGCGGTGATGGTGTCGCCCGGCTGCACTTCCCGCAGTGGTTCAGTAGGGAGCTTGTGCTCCTTGAGCTTCACCTGCACGAGCCCCTGGGTGAGACGCGTGCCGTAGACGGGCACGCTGAAGTCGCGCAGGAGGTAGGGGAGCGCGCCGACATGGTCTTCGTGGCCATGGGTGAGGAAGGCGCCGCGCAGCTTGTGCGCGCGCTTCTGCAGGTAGGTGAAGTCGGGGATGATGAGGTCGACGCCGAGATGCTCGGCGTCGGGAAACATCAGGCCGACGTCGACGATGATGAGGTCGTCGCCGTATTCGAGCAGCATCATGTTGCGGCCAATCTCCCCAAGGCCGCCGAGGGGGATGATGCGCAGGGCGGTGGGAGAGGAAGGCATGGCTAGTCGAACAGCCGAATCTGCTGTGCCGGTGGCTGCTGGTCGGGCTCGGGAGCGCTCTGCGCCTGGTGCCCGGAGCGGCTGGCACGGGCTCGTTCGAGCAGGTCGGGGAGCGTGCGGAAATCATCGATGATGACGCTGCGCAGGCGCTGCTGGTGGAGGGCGGCGGCGGGGTGGTACATGGGCACAAGGACGCGTCCGTTGGCCTCCCGCGGCCGGCCGTGGATGCGGGAGATGGCCTGATTGGGGAAGAAACGCGCCATGGAAAAGCGCCCCAGCGTGACGATGAGGAGGGGATCGATGAGGCGGATCTGGGCGCTCAGGTAGCCGGAACACTCCTCGATCTCGGTTGGGAGCGGGTCGCGGTTGCCGGGCGGGCGGCACTTGAGCACGTTGCAGATGAAGACGTCGGGGCGGCTCAGGCCGGCTTCACCCAGCAGCTCTCCGAGGAAGGCGCCCGCCTGCCCCACGAAGGGACGGCCCTGGCGGTCCTCGTTCACGCCGGGCGCCTCGCCGATGAGCATCACCTCGGCATCGAGCGGGCCTTCGCCGGGGACGGCATGGTTGCGGGTGCGCGCCAGCTCGCAGCGCTGGCAGTCACGCACCTCGGCGTTCAGCGTCTCAATCTGCGCTTCGACTTCGGAGGCGACGTCCTGATCAGGCATCAGAGGGGCTAACCGTACGGGGCGTGTAGAGCAGCTTGGCGAAGAGCACGCCGAGGAAATAGAGCCCGAGCAGTGGGATGGCCACAACCGCCTGGGTGAGCGGATCGGGCGTGGGCGTGGCGATGGCGGCGAGGATGAAGACGAGCACGATGGCGTAGCGCCAGAAGCGCAGCATCTGTCCCGCGGTGACCAATCCCAGGCGCCCGAGCAGCGCAAGCAGCATCGGCAGCTGATAGGCGATCCCGACCCACAGGATGATGCGCGTAACGAAACTGATGTACTCGTGGATGCCGATCACGTTCTCGACTTCGCCCGCGGCCACCCCCAGCAGGAAGCCGAGGGCGCGATCGAGCACGATGTAGTAGGCGAAGGCCATCCCGCCGACGAGGAAGAAGAGCGATCCCAGCACGCCGCCCAACAGGATGCGTCGCTCGCTCGACGTGAGACCGGGCACGATGAAGGCGAGCACCTCGTAGATGATGATGGGCATGGCGAGCAGCAGCCCGCCGTAGATGGATATCTTGAAGATGGCGGAGATGCGATCGGTGGGGGAGAAGGAGGCAAGGCGGAAGTCCTCTTCGCTCTTGCTGGCGAGGTAATCGGCTGCGTCCTGCAGCGTGATGATGTCCTCCACATCGCTGAAGGGCACCGCGGTGGGGCGGAAGCCTCCCGAGGCCTGCCGCAGCGTTTCGGTGAGGATCTCGTGAATCTCGCCATCCGTGAGCCCCAGATTCTTCGGCTCAGAGCTGGGCCCGGGGACGACGTCGCCACGGAAGTTGGTCTCGGGCGGGATGGCGCTCGGGTCGGGAGTGCTCTCATGGACGGCGAAGGCGGTGGCTTCCTGCACGTCCTCGATGGTGACGTCGATGCGGTCGCGAGCGGGGGCGAGGAGGATGTCGAAAGTGTTGGGGAGAGAGGAGTGCGGCTCCCAGGTGAAGTAGAGCACGGCGATGACGCCGACGAGGAGCGCGATCGCAGCCACCATGAAGCGGTTCCGCAGCTCGATCAGGTGCTCCATGATCGTGAGATCGGAGCCTTCCTGGGGGGGGGCAGGACTCTCGGGGATGTCGACGACGGTGCTTTCGCTGACCATAGGGGTTAGAAGACGAGCGGCTTCGCGGGCGCCTCAGGCTCCTGCTCAGCCTCGGCGCCAGTCTCAGTGTCGCCTGGCGCGTCGTCCGGAGCGGGGGAGGCCGCATCCGGCTCGCGTGGCGGAAGCGTCGCGATGGTGGGCATGTAGGAAGGGCCGGGCACGCCGCGAACGGGCTCTGTACCGTTCACATCGACTTCAGGCGCTTCGGTGGCGGCCGTAGCCGTAGCGGGAGGGGCATCAGGAGCGGAGCCGTTCCGGGCGGGCGCGGGAGTTGCGTTCGCGTTCGCGTCCGCTGGCGCTGCTGCCGAGCCCGTCAGCGAGGCGGTTGCCTCCTGGGCCTCGTCGCGCACCTCGGTACCGGCTTCGACCACTTCACCGCGTACCTCGGCGAGCTCATCGCGCACTTCGGTGACGGACGTGCGGACCTCCTGCATGTCGGCGCGGACGGCTTCCATCTCTTCGTTGAGGTAGGCGAACTCTTCGCTGAACTCATCGCGCACGACGCGTGCGTAACCCTGCAGCTTCTTGATGGCGCGCCCGATGTAGTAGGCCATTTCGGGCATGCGCCGCGGACCCACGACAATCACGAGGAGGGCCGCGATGAGCAGGATTTCCTGGTAACCGATGCCCAGGATTTCCAAGAATGACGCTCCAGAGCGGCGCGGGGAAGGGGAGGCTAGTCGCCGTCCTCGATGCCGTGGTCTTGGAGATAGTCTACCGCGTCCTGCACGGTGACGATGCGCTCGGCGTCCTCGTCACTGATTTCGAGCTGCGTGTCACCCGAGAATTCCTCCTCGAGGGACATGATCAGCTCGACCAGGTCGAGGGAGTCCGCCTCGAGGTCGTCGACGAATGAGGCTGTGGGGACGACATCGCCCTCATCGACACCCAATTGGTCGACGACGATGCCTCGGACACGTTCAAAGATTGATGCCACCCTGCGTCTCCTGGGGGGTTGTTGATGATTCGCCCGGCTCCAGCGCCCGGGCTGCGCTGATCTCTTGTCCTACGGTCCGCAACACGCCATTGATGAACTTTCCCGAGGTCTCGCTCCCATAACGGTGAGCCAGCTCAACGGCCTCGTTCACGACGGCTCCGACCGGCGCTGAATTATCGTGAAGGAGCTCCCAGAGCGCAAGCCTGAGGATAGTGCGCTCCACCACGGGGATCGTAGCGAGGGGATGGCGGGGGGCGACACGCTGCAGACGGCTGTCGAGCTCGGCACGCGAATCGCGCACGCCACAGAGCATCTTCCGCCCGAAGGCCGAAGGCCGGGAGGACGCCACCTCACGGTCGTCCTGCTCGACTTCGCTGAGGCGCCGGTCGTAGGCGACTTCGGCGTCGTGGCTTGAGGTTTCGGCTTCGTAGAGCGCCTCGAGGACGAGGCAGCGGGCGCGACGGAAGACGTGATCGGTCACGCCATCACCAGGCCGCCATCGACGTGGATGCACTGGCCGGTGATGTAGGAGCCACCCGGGCCGGCGAGGAAGCGCGCCAGAGGCGCGACTTCGTCGGCGGTGGCGAAACGGTCGAGGGGAACCTGCGTACGAACAGACTCGCGCTGCTGATCGTTGAGCGGGGCGGTGATGTCGGTCTCGATGAAGCCCGGGGCGATGGCGTTGACAGTCACGCCGCGGGTGGCCACTTCACGGGCGAGGGAGCGGGTGAGGCCGATGAGCCCGGCCTTGGAGGCGGCGTAGTTCACCTGCCCGGCGTTCCCCATCACCCCGACCACGCTCGTGATGGAGATGACGCGGCCGGCGGGGGAGCGCAGCAGGTGCCGCAGCGATGCCTTCGTGACTGCGTAGACGCCACGCAGGTTGGTGGCCTGCACGACGTCCCAATCTTCTTCGGACATGCGCATGAGGAGGCCATCGCGGGTGATGCCGGCGTTGTTCACCAGGATATCGAGCCCGCCCAGCTCAGCGGCGGCGGCCTTGACGAGGGCGGCCGCCTGGTCGCTTTGGGCGATATCGCCGCCGAGGGCGATGGCGGTGCCGCCTTCCGCCTCGATGGCGGCGACTACCTCACGGGCGACAGCTTCGCTGGCGTTGTAGTTGACGGCGACGCTGGCGCCGCCACGGGCGAGTTCGAGGCAGATGGCGCGTCCGATACCGCGCGAGCCTCCCGTGACCAGTGCACGGAAGCCTTCCAGTTCAGCCATCGCTACAGCTCGACGCGGACGGACTCGGCGCTGTTGACCGTGATGCAGGTCGAGCCGCGCAGCATGCGCTTGATTATGCCGCTGAGCACGCGTCCGGGGCCGAACTCGATGAAGGTTTCGACGCCCTGTTCGCCCAGGAATTCGACGGTGCGCGCCCACTGCACGGGACGGTGCACCTGATCGACCAGTTCGTTGCGAACCACGGTGAGGTCTTCGATGGAGGTGGCGGTGCAGTTCGCCACGAGGGGCGTCTGCAGCTCGGAGAAGGTGGTGGTGGCGACGGGGTTCACCATGCCTTCGGCGGCGGAGCGCATGAGCGAGCTGTGGAAGGCGCCGCTGACGTTGAGGGGGAGCACCTTCTTGGCGCCGCGCGCCTGGGCATAGTCGAGGGCGCGCACGACGGAATCCTTCGTGCCGCCCAGGACGACCTGTCCGGGGGCGTTGATGGTGCAGATCTCGGCGCCGGATTCGCGGCAGACATCTTCACAGTCGCTCAGGTCGAGCCCGATGACGGCGGCCATGGAGCCGGGGCGGACCCTGCCCGCTTCCGCCATCAGTTCGCCACGGGTACGAAGCAGGCGGATGGCGTCGTCGAAGGTGAGGGCGCCGGCGGCCACGAGTGCGGGGTATTCGCCCAGCGAGTGGCCCGCGACGAAGGCGGGGCACTCAAGCAGGTCGGGGTTGAGGTCGGTGGCGACGCGCAGGAGGGCGAGGCTGGTGACGGCGATCGCGGGCTGCGTGTTCTGGGTCTGCTGCAGCTCGTCCTCGGGCCCTTCGAAGCAGATGCGGGAGAGGGGAAGGCCGAGGATCTCGTCAGCGCGATCGAAGAGTTCGCGGGCGGCGGGGAACTCGTCGTAGAGGTCCTTGCCCATGCCGACGACCTGGGCGCCCTGGCCGGGAAAGACGAAAGCGCGATGGCTGGTGGCGCCTTCGCGCAGGGGGAGGAAGGCGCTCCCGGGCGTGGGCGCTACCCCTCCAGATCGGGGTCGGGGATCGGCAGAACCTTGCGGCCGCGGTAGATCCCGCAGACCGGACACGCTGTGTGCGCCAGCTGCGGCGCTCGGCACTCGGCGCAGGTCACGATGTGGGGCGCGCGCAGGCGATGGTGCCCGCGCCGCTTGCGCTGACGGGTGCGGGGGTACTTGCGCTTGGGGAGGGGCGTCATCGCTTCGGTCCCTTTCGGTGGTGGGGTTCGCGGGCATCACGCTCATGGCACTCGATTTCGGCACGCGAGTCGCTGCTCACTTTCGTTTCAGGGCGGCCAATGCATCCCATCGGGGATCGCTGACCACTGCTTCACAGGCGCACTCGCCTGTGTTTCGGTCGACGCCACAGCCAGAGCAGAAGCCCTTGCAGGCAGCGCGACAGAGCGGCTGCATGGGTGCAGACGCTCCACCATATTGCCGTACACCTTCCGTAATGTCGATCAGGTGGTTGCGCGAGATGGTGAATGACTCGGGGTCGGCTTCACCCGCTTCGATCTGCGCGCCGCTGCTCACGTCGTAGCGCTGCTCGTAGACCTCATCGAAGGCGATCGGCGTGACCACTGTGATGGGGGCCAGGCAGCGGGAGCAGTCGGCGTCGAGCTCCACCTCCAGCGAGGCGCGCACGAGCGCTCCTGAGCCGATCCGCACCAACTCCACGCGTCCACCACGCACGGCGCCCTCCGGCTCCAGCACATGCACACGCGTCGCGCCAGCGCCATCAGCGAGCAGTTTCGAGACGTTGAAGACGAGGGTGGGAAGCTCCACGGCGGGGCTCCTGCGCCTTACGGGGCGATTCCAGTATAGGACCGCAGCTGCGAGAGGACGGCCGCAGCGGAAGCTGTGCAGCCGCTGCGGCGCCAGCTTCACCCCAGGCCAGGCGATGGCGGGACATAAGCGAGCACCGCGACACAGATTCGGCCGGGAGCGGGCCACAGGGACGCTGAATCGTTTACGAATCCGCCCCCGCGCCCTACGCTTGTCGCTACAGTTAGGTTATGCCACAGGTCGCCGATCTCATCTCCCTGCAGGAACACGACGACATCCTCGCCAGGCTGAACGACGAGCTGGCTGAGGCTCAGCGCGAGATCAAGAACGACGACGCCCTGCAGGCCGCCCGCGCCACCGCTGCGGATGCAGACTCACGCTGCGAGGGGCTTGCGCGCGAGCAGCGCCGCCTGGAAGGCGATATCTCCAGCCTGGACGAGCGCATCGCACGCGAGGAAGGGCGCCTCTACGACGGTTCGGTGAACCTGCCCAAAGAGCTCGCCGGCATCCAGCAGGAGGTGGCAGCGCTGAAGGCGCGCCGCTCACAGGTGGAGGACACCGAACTGGCGCTGCTGGACGAGGCAGAGGGGGCCGAAGTGGAGCGCTCGGACGCGCACGGCGCGCTCGACCGCGAGCAGGCGGCCTGGGAGGGCAAGAAGGAGCGTCTGACTGCCACCATCTCGAGGCTGGAGCAGGAGATCGGGGACACAACCACGCAGCGGGACGCCTGCCGGGAACGCCTGCCCGGCACGATTCGCACGCAGTACGAGGACTTGCGGCGAAGGCGGGGAGGCGTGGCGGTCGCGCGTCTGCAGGGGAGCGTCTGCTCGGCCTGCCGCGTGGGCGTGCACCCTTCTGCCCGCAAACGCGCCCTTGACCCCGAAACGCCCGCCCTCTGCCCGAATTGCGGCTGCATCCTGGTGGGGTCGCCAGGCCAGTGAGGCTGTGCGATGAGGGCATGGCAATGAAGGTGGGGCGATGAAGGCCATCGGCTACTTCGTCGAAGGTGCGCAGGTGAACGGCGAGGAGCGCTCGCTCAACGCGCAGACCGAACACTTTCTCGCCTTCTGCCACGAGCACGGCTACCAGGTCGCCGCGACGTTCGTGGATACGGCCAACGAGGGCGAAGCCGAAAGCGGCTTCCGCCAGATGCTGCGCTTCATCGAACGGGGCGACCACGGCTTCGTGGTGACCGTCGTGGACGGGTTGGGGGTGCTGGGGAGCGACGCCGGACGCGCCGCCATGAAGATGCTCACCATCGAGGCCGCCGGCTCGACCGTCTACGAGGTAGCGGGAGGCGGAGAGGCCGCCCAGGCGCTCGTGCAACAGTGGGACGGCGCTGGCGGGACGACCGTTTCGGACCGGGTGCGGGCGGCGATGCGGCGGCGTGCCGTTCGCGGCGAAGCGCTCGGACGGCCACCCTACGGCTACTGCGTGGGCGCGGGACGACGTCTGGAAATCGTGCCCGACGAAGCCGTCGTGGTGCAGTACATCTTCCGCCTCTACCTGGAAGAGGGGCTCGGCATCAGGCGCATCGCGGGGCGGCTCAACGAAGAGGGCATCGCCACGCGACGAGGGGGACACTGGAGCATGGTGAGCGTGCGCGACATCCTGCGGAATCGCGCCTATCTGGGGACGTATTCGCGCTTTGGCGTGCGCATCCCCGACAGCCACCGCGCACTCGTGAGCGCCTCCGACTTCCGCCAGGTGCAGGAGAACATGGCGAAGCGACGGCGGGGCGGGACGGGACGCTCCCTGCAGCCGTTCCTGCTGAGCGGGCTCGTGTTCTGCGGGCGCTGCGGCAATCGCATGATCGGCGTGAGCCGGCGGCAACAGTGGACGACGCGCGCCGGGGAGCAGCACAGCGCGACGTATCGCTACTACCAGTGCGAGAGCCGCACCAATCAGAGCACCTGCTCCTACAACACCCAGCGCGAGGCGGAATTGGAGGCGCGCGTGCGCGACCTGCTCGCCCAGCCCGCCACCCTGGCGCCGCGCCTGCAGCGCGCCGGCGGCTCAGAGGCGTACGCGGATGAGATCGGCGTGGAGCTCAGCCGGCTCGAGGGGCGCTTGCGCCAGAACCGCCGTCAGGTGGAGTCACTGCTGGGTGATGCGGCCGACGGTCAGATTTCCATCGAGCGGCTGAAGGCGCTGGGCGCGTCCCTCGCGAAGGAGCAACGCGATCTGGAGGAACAGGCGCAGACGGTCCGCGATCGCCTCGCAGCGGAGGCCTCCGAGAGCGAACGCGAAGAGCAGGCGGAAGCGACCTGCGCCCGCCTGCTGAAGCAGTGGGACACGCTTCCCCACGAAGAACGGCAGGCGCTGCTGCGCACGATCGTCGACAGTATCGAGGTGGACGGCGACGAGGCCCGCCTCCTGCGGCGGTACTAGCGGATGCCGCTCCACAACAGACGTCACCGCGGAAGGAGACAGGGATGCGGCTGATCGTGTACGCCGATGGCGCGAGCCGCGGCAATCCCGGCCCCGCCGCCATCGGCGCGAGCATCTGCGCCAGCAGCGGCGACGAGCTCACAAGCGTGAGCGAAACGATCGGTCGCGCGACGAACAACGTGGCCGAGTACCGCGCCGCCATCGCCGGCGTCCGCGCCGCCCGCGAGCTCGGCGCGACCAGCATCGACCTGCGGCTCGACAGCGAGCTGATCGTGCGGCAGATCGCGGGACGCTACCGCGTGAAGCACGCCGCCCTCAAACCGCTCTTCGCCTCACTGATTGATGCGTTGGAGGAAGTCGGGCCGTACACAGTGGGGCACGTCCCGCGCAAGCAGAACGCCCGCGCCGACGGGCTCGCCAACGAGGCGCTGGACCGCGCGCGCTCGCGCTGAACAGGGGGCGCTGGTCAGGGGTGGGGCGGGGCCGTAGGCTGGAAGGCGATCAGCGGGCCGGGTGGTCGCGCCGGGGCGCTTGCGCTTCGGTGAGGAAAGTCCGGACTCCGCCGGGCAAGGGTGCCAGGTAACGCCTGGGCGGCGCGAGCCGACGGACAGTGCAACAGAAACATACCGCCCGCAGTGCTGTGGGTAAGGGTGAAATGGTGCGGTAAGAGCGCACCGGTGTCCTGGTAACAGGGCAGCCGTGTAAACCCCACCCGGAGCAAGGCCGAATAGCGGAGGAGGGCGCCCGGCCCGTCTGGACTCCCGGGTAGGCCGCACGAGCGTCGCAGCGATGCGGCGCCCAGAGAAATGACCATCGCCTTCGGCTAACCCATGGGGGCACAGAATCCGGCTTACAGGCCCGCTGATCACCACTTCCCTCCCTCCGTCAGCGCACGGGTCGCGGGGGGCGAGTGAGCAGATTGAGACCGGCGTGTGGCGCCGCCAGAGGGGTGCCCCAGGTTGACACTCTGAACGGCCCGGCGTACAAACAAAATCGATTTGCGCCGAGATTCACAATCCCCGACAACGCACGACTCCAGTGGCCTTGGCGGCAGCGCGAATTCCAAGGTGAAGGGAGCAGGGAGGGGCCATATGCGCCGGAAGCGGCTTCCCCGACGACTGCGTCTCCTCACCGTCGCGGCTGTGGCAGCCCTGTTCGCCCTGCTGACGGTAGGCGTCGCCTCTGCATTCCAGCCCAGCGGCATCACGGACGAGGCGCGCAAGATGCACGACCTCTACATCATCGTGCTCATCGCCGCGGTCGTGATTTTCGTGCTGGTGGCAGGGGCGCTGGCCTATGCGCTCGTGCGCTACCGGCGTCGCGACGACACGCTCCCGTCCCAGTTCCACGGCGGTGGCGCGATCGAGATCGCGATGGTGGGCGTACCCATACTCATCGTGATCGGGCTCTTCACCGTATCGATGCTGACGTTGGTGGAGATCGACGACAAGGCGCCCGACGACGCCCTCACCATCGACGTCACAGGATTCCAGTTCTCGTGGCAGTTCTCCTACAACCTGAACGATCTCGGGACGAATACCGATCCCGACGCCGAGGGCACAATCTCGATCATCGGCACGCCCCAGGACGACCCCATTCTGATGATGCCGGTGGACGAGCCGGTCGAGTTCAACCTGATCTCAAACGACGTGATCCATTCCTTCTATGTGCGTAACTTCCTCTACAAGCTGGATCTGATCCCCGGCGTCGACAACGCCTTCATGGTGACCGCGCGGCAGACGGGCGACTTCCAGGCGCAGTGTGCGGAGCTCTGCGGCACGAACCACGCGCTCATGCGCTTCATCGTGCGCATCGTGGAGCGCGACGAATTCGACGCCTGGATCGCGAGTGAAGCTGCCCGCCAGCTCGACGACGACGTCCGCGTCGCAGCACCCGGGAACAGGGGAGACTGAGGAGAGATATGGCGACAGTCGCAGTCCCACAGCTGAGCGGCTACCGGCGTCCTGCCATCCTCGAGTGGATCACGACGGTCGACCACAAGAAGCTTGGCATCCTCTACCTGTACTTCACGATTTTCTTCTTCGCCGTGGGCGGCGTGCTGGCACTGCTGGTGCGCACGCAGCTGGCGGTGGCGGACAACTCCTTCGTCGGGAACGACGCCTACAACCAGATCTTCACGATGCACGCCTCGGCGATGCTCTTCCTGTTCATCATTCCGGTGTGGGCGGGCTTCGGTAACTACCTGGTGCCGCTGCAGATCGGCGCGGCGGACATGGCCTTCCCGCGCATCAACGCGCTCTCCTTCTGGATGCTGCCACCGGCGGGCATCCTCATGTTCGCCGGCTTCCTCGTGGATGGCGGCGCGGCCGACGCTGGCTGGACGGGCTACAGCCCGCTGGCGCAGCAGGCGGGCGTGGGCATGGATATGTGGATCATCGCGGTGATCATCCTCGGCATGTCCTCCACCATCGGCGCGGCCAACTTCCTCGTCACGATGTTCAGGATGCGCGCGCCTGGCATGACGATGTTCCGCATGCCCATCTTCTGCTGGACGATGCTGGTGACGGCACTGCTGCAGCTGCTGGCGACGCCCGTGCTGGCGGCAGCACTGGTGATGCTCTTCATCGACCGCAACTACGGCGGCCAGTTCTTCGACCCCAACGGCGGCGGCAACGTGGTGCTGTGGCAGAACGTGTTCTGGTTCTACTCGCACCCGGCGGTCTACATCATGATTCTGCCGGGCATGGGCATCGTCTCGGAGATTCTGCCCGTGTTCTCGCGCAAGCCGCTCTTCGGCTACAAGGCGTTCGTCTTCGCCACGATGGGCATCGGCGGGCTGGGCTTCAGCGTGTGGGCGCACCACATGTTCACGACCGGCTCCGTGCTGCTGCCCTTCTTCGGCTTCATGACCTTCATGATCGGCGTACCGACCGGGGTGAAGATCTTCAACTGGCTGGGCACGGTCTGGGGCGGGTCGATCTCGTTCCCGACGCCGATGCTGTTCGCGCTGGGCTTCGTGAGCATGTTCCTCATCGGCGGCATCAACGGCACTTTCAGCGCTGCTGTGCCCGTGGACTTCGCCCTGCACGACACCTACTTCGTGGTGGCGCACATCCACTACGTGCTCTTCGGAGGCTCCGTGTTCGCCGTGTTCGGCGGGCTCTACTACTGGTTCCCCAAGATCTGGGGGCGGAAGCTCGACGAACGCCTGGGCAAGCTGCACTTCGCCCTGATGTTCATCGGCTTCAACGTGGCCTTCTTCCCCATGCACATGCTCGGGCTGGACGGCATGCCCCGGCGCATCGCGGTCTACGCGGAGAGCGCCGGGTGGGAAGCGATGAACATGCTCTCCACGGGTGGGGCCTTCCTCATCGCCGTGAGCATGATTCCCTTCATCATCGCCGTGGTGTGGGCCTTCATGCGGCCCAAGGACCAGCCTGACGATCCGTGGGAAGCGAACACACTGGAGTGGGCGACCACGTCGCCGCCACCCGACTACAACTTCGACAGCCTGCCGCCGATTCGCTCGGAGCGCCCGCTGTTCGACGCGCGCCACAACGGCAACGGTGAGGCGCACTGATGGCAGCACAGGGGGCCACCGGCCACCAGGGCATGACGAACTCGATGCTCGGGTTCATCCTCTTCCTCGCCTCCGAGGTGATGTTCTTCGGCGGGCTCTTCGCGGCCTACTTCATCGCCCGCGCGGACGCACCAGCCTGGCCCCCCGAAGAGATGCTGACTCCCCAGCAGATCGCCGACGGGGTGAAGCTCGAGATCGAGGTCCTGCTACCAGCAATCTCGACCGGCATCCTCGTGGTCAGCTCGATCACGATGCAGTACGCGGTCTGGCAGATTCAGAAGGGCAACCAGTCAGGCATGCTCTGGGGCCTCTTCATCTCGCTGGCGCTGGGGCTCATCTTCCTCACGGCGCAGCTGTACGACTACACGCAGCTGCACTTCCGCGCCGACGACACCGTCTACGGGACGACGTTCTATACGCTCACCGGCTTCCACGGCGCTCACGTCGCGGGAGGCGCGCTCTTCATCGCCGTCGTAACCGTGCGAGCGTTGGGCGGACAGTTCACAGCAGAGAATCACGAGGCGGTCGAGGCCGCATCGATGTACTGGCATTTCGTCGATGTGATCTGGATTGCGCTCTTCGCCGTTCTCTACATCATCAAATAAGGCACAGCGAGGACGATGGCCTTGGAGCACGAAAGCAGCGAACACGAAGCCCACGTTGGGCCCGATGTGCATCTGCCTGATCCGAGCGTCTGGCCGTTCGTGGTCGGGCTCGCCATCATGGTGCTCACCGCCACGCTCGTGTGGTGGGCGCGGGTGGAAGACCAGCGCAGCCTGAGCGGAGCGCTCCTGGGCGCATCCGCAGCCTTCACCCTCTTCTCCGTGGCCGGCTGGGCCTACGAAGACGGCCGCATGCGCCAGAAGGCGCGCGAGCACACAGCTCCCGCACGTGCCGGCGCCCGCCGCACCCAGGTCATCACCTTCGGCATCGTCGAAGGGCAGCTGGAGCAGAGCGTCGCCGAGGGCGGTGTGCTCCACGCCATCCAGCACGCACACGACGAGCTGCGCATGGCCCCCGGCTTCGAAGACTTGCGCATCAACGTCTCCGGCGACGACGACGGACCGGCGCAGGTCATCGTCGAGACGACGTGGTCGACTGCCGACGAGCTGGCCGCCTTCGAAGAGACGCAACGCGCAATTCTCGACCTCATCAGCCAGCACCCCGACGAGGTGGTGGCGGGCTCGACGCAGACCTTCGACATGCAGGTCGTGCGCGACACGAAAGACACATCGGTACGCTTCAGCAAGGGCGCAACGACGGCACTCTTCGGGGCGCTGCTCGTGGGCGGCTTCGCGGTAGGCGCCGGGCTGAACCTGTTCGCCAGCGAGTCCTCAGCCAGCGAGGGCGGTGGCTTCGTGCCCGTCGAGCTGGGGCCGTTCGCAGGGACGATCACGGTCAAGGCGAGCGACTTCGACTACGACGAGATCACGCTCCCGCCCGCAACCGAAGTCACGCTCATCCTGGACAACCAGGACGACTCGGTGGCCCACAACATCGCCTTCTTCCAAACCGCTGAGGCAGGCGCGGACAAGCCGTTCCTGGAGACGTGCATCGCCGGCTGCGAAGACGACGCGACTGCGGTGCGCACGGAGCTCGATACGGGCATCGTGCAGCACGAGTTCACCTTCACGACGCCAGGTCCGGGCACCTACGCCTTCTGGTGCGACGTGCACCCCGACACGATGCTGGGCACCCTCACCATCGAGGAGGGCGCGTCGCTTCCGGGTGAAGAGCCGGCAGCCGAAACGCCCGCCGAGGGCGAAGGCGAGGGCGAGGGCACTACTGAGGGCGAAGCAGAGGGCAGCTAGGCCGAGCCCTCCCCCTCTCCCGTTCAGCTTCCCCGTTCACTGCGAATCCCAACCTGACCTCGCCACTCGTCGCGTGGCGGGCGTGCGGTACGTCAAGCCTGACTCTTCGTCGATGCCTCTTCGTCCAGCCCGCGTCCTACTCGAGGACGCCGTCGACCAGCAGGTCTGTGTATTCCTCATCGCTGACGCCGAGGACGTCCTTCAGGACGCGCTCGGTGTTCTCGCCCAGGAGGGGCGCCGCCTTGGAGGGGCCGCCGGGCGTTTTGGAGAGGCGGAAGGCGGGTGAATCGTAGGTGCGGGCGCCCATGGTGGGGTGCTCCAGCACCTGGTAGTGGCCGCGGTGACGCAACTGCGGGTCACGATGCATCTCTTCGGGCGACTTCACGATGCCGGAGGGGACGCCGTGGTCGCGCATCGCCTTGTAGGCCTGGGCGGCGGTGCGGTCGCGGCACCAGGCGTCGATGTGGCGGTCGATCTCCTTCTGTTCACCCAGCCGCGACCATTTGCGTCGCATGCGTTCGAGGTCGGACCAGTCGGGGCGCCCGATGGCGGCGCGAAAGCCCTCCCACTCCTTCTCGGTGAAGCAGGCGATGACGACGTAGCGGTCGTCCTTGCAGCGGTAGGCGCCGTGGGGAGCGGCTTCGGGGTCGCGGTTGCCGAGGCGCTCGGTCTCACGGCCGTTGGCAGTCCATTCGAGGATGGAGGGGCCGAGCGCATGGATGGCGCCCTCGAACTGGGAGAAGTCGATGTACTGGCCCTTGCCCGTGCGGCGGCGGTAGTCGAGGGCGGCCACGAGGGCGAGCGCCCCGACGTGGGGGACGAGGAAGTCGGTGTAAGCGACGCCTGTACCGATCGGTTCGCCATCGGGCCAGCCGGTGAGGTGGTTGAAACCGGAGGCGGCCTGCAGCACGTGGCCGTAGCCCATGTAATGCGCCCAGGGGCCGGTCTGGCCGAAGAGCGGCATCGAGATCATGACGAGGTCGGGGCGTACTTCGCGCAACGCCTCGTAATCGAGCCCGAGCTTTGCGAGGGTGCCCGGCGTGAACGACTCGGTCACGACATCGGAGACCGCGACCAGGCGCTTGAGCAGCTCGGGGCCGCGCGGATGCTTCAGGTTGAGCGTGATGCCGTACTTCGAGCTGTTGAAGTTGGCGTAGTACCCGGAGTTGTCGTAGTGCGGCTCGTTGTTGGTGAAGGGGCCCGCCCGTCGCAACGTCTCCATGCGGGTGGCCGATTCGACGCGGATGACTTCGGCGCCGTGGTCCGCGAGGTACTTCGCGACCGTGGGCCCGACGCCAACCCAGGAGAGGTCGGCCACGCGCAGGCCAGCGAAGGGCTTGGGGCGTCCGTTTGCAGTCATATCAGATCACCCGAATCACTCAGATCACCATGCTACGCCGCAGCGCGGCGATTTCGCCTGTGTCGAGCCCGAGTACTTCGCCGTAGACCTCCTCGGTCTGTTCGCCCAGGTGGGGCGCGCGGCCGCGTTGCTTCCAGGGCGTGCCCGAGAACTTGAAGGGCGCGCCCGGGTAGACGAACGACTCACCGATGTCCTCGTGGTGGACGCGCACCCAGTAGTCGCGCGCGGCGAGCTGGTCGCTCTCGACGATTTCGCGGGGGCTGTAGACGGGCGCCCAGCCGACGCCGCGCTGCTGCGCGCCCGCGACGAGGTCGTCCTTGCGACGGCTACCGCAGAAGCGCTCCATGATGCCGACTAGCAGGCGTTGGTCGTCCTCCTCGAGCGGGGCGACGACTTCGAGGCGCTCGCGCCAATGGGGAGTGGTGAGCGGGCCGGCTTCGCCAGTCTCGTCGAGCCAGTCGATTATGGCGCTGGAGCTCGGGCCCATGAGCCCGCCGTAGGAGAGCGCGGCGACCCAACCATCGACGGTCTCGTAGATGTAGCGGGGGCCGGGGCGCCCGCTCACCATGCGACCTGAGCCGGGGCCGCGGTTGTTGATGCCGAGGATGTCCCACGTCTGCTGGGCGTTATCCATGGCGTTGGCCATCGCCTCCTGCATGGAGACGTCGACGTGCTGGCCGAGACCGTCGTTCGCCCCGCGCGAGTAGAGCGCGATGACGGCCCCGACGGCGGCCTGCAGGTTGACCTGCGCGTAGGCCTGGGGGGCGGTGGTGCGAACGGGGCCGCGCTCATCGCTGCCGTTGAGGTACATGTGGCCACCCATGGCGGAGCCGACGATGTCGGTGGCGGGAAGCTTCCGTGAGGGGCCTGTCTGCCCGAAGTTGGTGATGCTGACGACGACCGCGCTACGATTGACGCGGGCGAGGGTGCGCGGATCCGCCCCCAGGTCGCTGGCTGTGCCGGGCGCGCTCGTCTCGATGACGGCGTCGGCGTTCGCGACGAGGCGGTGGAAGAGGTCACGGCCGGCCTCGAGGCGCAACTCGCAGGTGGCGGAGCGCTTGCCCGCGTTCATGGCCCACCAGTAGAGGCTGGACTCGCGCCCTTCCTCATCGCGGAAGAAGGGGCCGTTGGCGCGCGTCGGGTCGCCGGTACGAGGCTCGACCTTGATGACGTCCGCGCCCAGCTCGGCGAGTAGGCGCGCGCAGAGCTGCCCTTTTTCGTCGGCGATGTCGAGGACGCGGTAGCCGCTCAGGGGTCCGTCGGGGTGGGGCAGGGGCACGCTGGCCGATCGCTCAGGCACGCCCGAGTTCTACCGTCGCGCAGCGTCTCTGCGCAAGCGCGATCACCACGCTTCAGCGGCGTGGGCGTATTCCGTAGCGGCCGGCGCGACGCCGCCTGGACGCTCGTCGAGGACGGCATCGATGGCGGCGCTGAGTGTTTCGATTCCCCAGCCCTCACGCGCCGAGACATGGCAGACGTCGCCGGGGGCGGGACCGGCGCCCTCCAGCAGGGCTCGCGTGTCGGCTTCGCTCGTGGGCGTTGCGCCATCGGGATCGGTGAGCGCGTCGATCTTGTTGAGGGCGACGATGGTGGGGCGGCCGAGGACGCTCAGGTCGCGCAGCACCTCGTCGACAGTCTGCGCCTGCACGTCTGCGTGGGGGTGGGAGACATCGACGACGTGCAGAAGCACGTCCGCCTCCTCCAGCTCCTCCAGCGTCGCGCGGAAGGCCGCGACGAGCTGGGTGGGGAGCTTCTGGATGAAGCCGACGGTGTCGGTCAGAAGGGCGGGGCGGCCCGAGGGCAGCGCCATCCGCCGGGTGACGGGATCGAGCGTGGCGAAGAGTTTGTCCTCGGCGCGCACGCTCGCGCCAGAGAGCGCCTGCATGAGCGTCGTCTTGCCGGCGTTGGTGTAGCCGACGAGGGCGACGACAGGCACGCCTGAGCGGCGGCGCTTGCGGCGGTAGAGGTCGCGCTGCACGCGCACCTGCTCCAGGTCGCGCTTGAGCTTGCTCATGCGGCGGCGGATGAGGCGGCGGTCGGCCTCGATCTGGGTTTCACCGGGGCCACGCAGGCCGATGGCGCCTTCCATCCGCTCGAGGTGGCTCCACTGGCCACGCAGGCGCGGCAGGAGGTACTCCGTCTGCGCGAGTTCGACCTGCAGGCGGCCCTCCCGCGTGCTGGCGCGCATGGCGAAGATATCGAGGATGAGGGCGGTGCGGTCGATGACCTTGAGCTGAAGTTTCTCCTCCAGATTGCGCTGTTGGGAGGGCGACAGTTCGTCGTCGAAGATGACCGTGTTGGCGCGGTTGCGGGTGCAGGCGTCGGCCACCTCGCGGAGCTTGCCGCTGCCGATGTAGGTGGCCGTTTCGGGACGTGCGCGGCGCTGGCGCGCCATGCCGACCACGCGGGCGCCGGCGGTGCGGGCGAGATCGGCCAGCTCCGCGAGCGACTCGCGTGCGGGGAGCACGGCGCCGGGGGAGTCGACGGCGACCAGCCAGGCGCGGTCGCGGGCGGGGGCGGTGGAGTGCAGGGCTCGCGCCATCTCCCGCTAGCCTAGTCGATCGCGCGGGCCGCGTCCGCGGCAGGCGGGGGAAGCGGGGGCACGCGCCCTACAGCCCTCCCCACTCCTCGAGACGCCGCAGGCCTTCCTCGACCTGGTCGTCGGGGGTGGTGAGGGAGAGGCGCACGTAGCCTTCACCGTTGAGCCCGTAGCCACGCCCGGGCGTGACGACGACGGCGCACTCGTCGATGCAGCGCGCAGCGAAGTCGCCGCTGATGACGCCATCGGGCAGCTTCGCCCAGACGTAGAGCGAGGCCTTGGGCACGTCGACGTCGAGGCCGATGCGGCGCAGCGTCTCGACGATGCGGTCGCGGCGGCGCTGGTAGATGGCGTTGTGCTCCTCGATCACGTCCTGGGGGCCGTTGACGGCTTCGATGGCCATCTCCTGGATGGCCTGCGGGATGCCGCTATCGATGTTCGACTTCACGCGCATGAGCGCGTCGACGAGTTCGGCGTTGCCGACGGCCATGCCGATGCGCCAGCCGGTCATGTTGTAGATCTTCGACCACGAGTTGAACTCGATGGCCACGTCGCGCGCGCCCGGCACCTGGAAGATGGACATGGGCTTGTAGCCATCGAAGGCGACGTCGCAGTAGGGGTTGTCGTGGCAGATGGAGACGTCGTATTGCTTCGCCCAGGCGACCACCTTCTCGAAGAAGTCGAAGTCGGCGACGGCGCCGGTGGGGTTGTTGGGGTAGTTCAGCCAGAGGACCTTGGCCTTTTCGGCGAGGTCGGCGGGGATGGCGTCGAGGTCGGGCTTCCAGCCTGATTCACGCGTGAGCGGCAGCTTGAAGGTGGCGCCGCCAGCGAACATGGTGCCGATCTCGTAGACGGGATAGCCGGGATCGGTGACGAGGGCCACATCGCCGGGATCGATGAGGGTGAGGGCCATGTGGGCGATGCCCTCCTTCGAGCCGATGAGGGCGAGGGCCTCGGTCTCGGGGTCGAAGGAGGTTTCGAAGCGGCGCTCGTACCAGCCCGCGATGGCCTGTCGCAGCTCGGGCAGGCCCTCCGACTCGGGGTAGCGGTGGTTGGCGGGGTTGTCGGCGGCGCGATGGAGCGCATCGAGGATGTTGGGGGGGGTGGGCAGATCGGGATCGCCGATGCCGAAGGTGATGACATCGATGCCCTCGGCCTTCTTGGCGGCGATGACCTTGGAGATTTGGGCGAAGAGGTAGGGGGGCAGCTCTTCGACGCGCTTGGCCAGCTTCATGGGTACTCGGTTCTCCCGGAACAGTCTCGGATCGGTGCAGTCAGGGTCGCATGCGCCTCAGGGTGCGGGCGCAGTGTGCGATGGTACCGCGCCCCGCCTTCACCCGCATTCCACGAGGCTGGTTTCCACGAGGCTGGGGCAGCGGGCGGCTACAGGTCGGCGAGCTGTTGCACGAGCGGCGCCCAGGCCCGCACTTCGGCGGCAGGGTCGTCGCTGTAGGGGGTAATCGTGACGGTGGAGACGCCCTCGGCGGTGAATTCCGCCATGCGATCGAGAAAGCGCGCCCGCTCTTCGTCCGAGTCGAGCGCGGGGCCTGTCCAGGCGACGGTCTTCTCGATGGCGTCGTAGTCCGTCCCCTCACGCTCGCAGTGAGCGCGGAGGACGGCGAACTTGTGGCGCACCTCTTCCGCCGTACTGCTGGTCAGATTGCAGGCGTCGGCGTAGCGGGCGACGAGACGGAGCGTCTTGCGTTCGCCTCGCCCGCCGATGAGCAGCTCGGGCCGCCGGGGCGATTGGGGCACGCTCAGCGTTCGCGCCAGCTGGTAGTGCTTCCCCTCGAAGGGGCCGTCGTCGTCGCTCCACATCTGCAGGCAGATTTGGATGGCTTCCTCCAGCCGCTCGAAGCGCTCGGCGAGGGGTGGGAAGGGCACGCCCAGACCGACGTGCTCCTCCTCGTTCCAGGCGGCGCCGATGCCGAGCCAGGCGCGCCCGCCGGAGAGCGCATCGAGCGTGCTCACCTGCTTGGCGAGCATGCCCGGATGGCGGTAGGTGACGCCCGTGACGAGCAGCCCCAGGCGCAGCGTGGAGGTGCAGCTTGCGACGAAGCCGAGGGCGGTGTAGCCCTCGAGCATGTCGAGTTCGGGCGGGCCGATCCAGCCGATCTGGAAGAGGTGATCCATGAACGACAGGCGCGTGCAGCCGACCTCCTCGGAGGCGGCTGCGAGATCGGCGAGGCGTGGCCCCATCTCACTGACGCCACCCTGCCAGGTGAAGTTGGCGACGTGGATGCCTGTCTGCATCTGAGCTGTGAGCCCGGGCTAGCTGATGCCGCGACGCTTCAGTTCGGCGGGCATGCGCTCGGCGTCGGCGCTGAGCTTGGGGCCCTTCTGGTCGTCAGGGAGCGCGCCGGCGGCGTCGGCCCCGAACTTCGCCCCGTCGAAGAGGATCCACTTCTCGGGCACGACCTCGATGACGACGCGCAGGGGAGAGTCGAGCGTCGCGACGAAGGCGGCGGCCGCGTCGGGGTTGGTGGGGTTCAGCTTGGCGGCGAACTCGGGGTAGAACCAGTCCTTCGTCTCGCGGTCCTCGTGGATGATGCAGCGGCCCTTGGCGGTGGCGGCGCCGAAGGGCGCGCCCGAGCCCGTGGGGGCGGCAGCGCCGCTCACGACGATGGAGACGCGGGGGTCGCGGCGAATGGCGGAGATGCGATGGCGATGGGCGCCGGCCGTCACCCAGAAGCGTCCGTCCTTCCACAGGAACGACATGATGACGCCGACGGGCCAGCCGTCCTTGGTGCCCCAGTTGAAGGTGCACTCCGGGACGTACTTGAGCAGGTCTTCGAGCTGCTGGTCGTCCAGCGGGTAGATGGATACGGTTTCATGGTCTTCAACACCGGGCATGTGGCACTCCGTTCAGGTGAGGGTTGGGATTCGCCCCGCGCACTGTTTGGTGTCCGGGAGCAGACGGCGCGAGGGAGCACCTACACTCGCAGTTTCGGTGGGATGGCGCAAGCACAGCCCACTCCGGGCGCACCCAGGGACACACCAGGGAGAAAAACGACCACGGGGGGAACCCGTGGTATGCTCGCATCAGGTCAGAGCGTCAGATCGTCCCATGAGAGATACAGACTCCTACGTCGATTGCCGCCGGAACCCAACGAGGAGGCAATTCCCATGACGTCGTTCGTCGATCGGACACTCACCTGTTCGGACTGCAGTGCCGAGTTCACCTTTACGGTGGGTGAGCAGGAGTTTTATCAGTCGCGTGGCTTCACCAACGAGCCCCGCCGCTGCCCGGCTTGTCGGGCAGCTCGCAAGGCAGCCCGTGGCGAGGGTGGAGGCGGTGGCGGATACCGCAGCGAGGGCGGCGGTGGCGGTGGGTACCGCAACTTCGACAGCAACCGCGAGATGTTCAGCGCCGTCTGCGCTGAGTGCGGGCGCGAAGCGCGCGTCCCCTTCCAGCCACGAGGCGACCGCCCCGTCTACTGCAGCGACTGCTTCCGCTCGCGCGGCCCGCAGCGCCGTGGTGGTGGCGGTGGCGGCGGCCGGGAACGCGACTGGTAGCGGGCAGGGCACACGCCCGCACCCTTCCCCCTCACGTTCTCACCACGTTGACTGCCGCACGACGGTAGCGGGGCGAGCTCGTCCCGGGACCGGAGCCGTGCCCGGCGCCTGAGCGCCTATACTCTGCGCACCCTGTCGCGGAGGGTGGCGTGGAACCGGACACGATTGAGCGGCTGCCCGAGATTCTGCAGGCCTACCTGCAGGAGCGGCTGCCTGACGTGCGCGACCTCACCGTGCGCAACGTGAGGCGCTCGCCGGGCGGCAACTCGCGCTCAATGTGGTTCTTCGACGCTGACTGGGAGGGCGAAGCGCCCATCTCGAAGCGGCTCATGTTCCGTGCGAACGAGAGCACCTGCTTCCGCGACGAAGAGGCGAGCCTGGAGAAGGAGTACCGCATCTTCCGCGCGCTCGAGGCGACGCCCATCCCCGTGCCTGCCAACTACTGGTACGAACGCGACCCGGCGTGGGCAGGCGAAGACTTCGTCATTCGCGAACGCATCGAGGGCGAGACGAACTTCCACGATCTGCCTGCCGCAGAGCAGCGGTCGATCCTGAGCCATTTCGTGGAGCTGCTTGCCGTTCAGCATTCGCTCGACTGGCGGGCGATGGGGCTCGACTTCCTCGGCGCTCCGCAGGACGGCGCCGACTGCGCGCGGCTGGTGGTGGAGCGCTGGGAACGGGCGACGAAGCGCGAACTGCTCGAACCGCAACCCGTCATGACCGCGACAATGGCCTGGCTGAAGCGCAACCTCCCGACAGAGGTCGACCGCATCGTGCTGGGGCAGGGGCAGGTGGGGCCGGGGCAGCTGCTGCACCGTGAGGGTCGCGTGGTGGCCTCACTCGACTGGGAGTCGGGCTTCATCGGCGATCCGATGTCGGACCTGGCCTACCTCGACTTCATGGTGCGGCCCACGATTGGGGATGAGGCGATGGAGGCGCTGCTTGGGCGTTATGTGGAGTTGAGCGGCATCCCCCTGCGACGCGACACGATGCGCTTCTACACGGTGTTTCAGTCGTACTGGGCCGTTTCGGCGTGTCTGGCGGCGGTGAATCGCTTCGCCACGGGCGAGATGCGCAAGGTGCAGACGCTGGCACTGGGCGTGCGCGCGCCACGCTCGTTCCTGCGACGCATGGAACGCATCGTGCGGGAAGAGGCGGCCTGACATGCGCCCCACGCCCGCGGAGATCGTCGAAGGGCTGCAGTACAACCTGCGGGCCGACCTGCTACCCGAACTGCAATCGCCCTGGGGCAAGCGCATCGCGGGCAACATGCTCTGGGCGCTGGAACACCTGAAACAGCGCCTGAATGAGGAGCACACGCTCGCCGTCGAAGAGAACGCCGACCTGCGCGAGGTGCTCGCACACGCGCAGGCGGCACGACGCGACGACGCCACCCTGGCGCAGGCGCTGGAGGGCATCGACCTCGCCACCGGAGAGCCGCGCGAGTGGCCACCGCCCGATCAGCTCATCGCGGAGAACGCACGCCTGCGGACGATGCTGGACGCCATCGTGGAGGCCTATCCGGCGACGCACGAGGGCAGCACCGCCGAGCTGTGGCGGGTGATTCTGGGCTACATCGCCCGCCAGACGGAGCGCGATGGCCAGCTCATCGAGGTTACGCCAGACGAATCCTGAAACGGGGCTGCAGCTGCATCCCCGCCACACCACTTCAATCTGATTGAGGAGCAGACTCATGGCCACACCACAGACGACGACCTATCCCGACTACGAGAACATCATCGTGGAGCCGCTCGCCGATCCTGAAGGCGTCGTGCGGGTCACGCTGAACCGTCCACGGGCGCTGAACGCGCTCTCCGCCGACCTGCTGGATGAGTTCTTCGACTTTCTCGACCACTTCGAGGACGACCCGTACGCCTATGTGCTGCTGCTGCGGGGAGCGGGGCGCTCGTTCTGCGCGGGCTACGACCTCGCCTCCAGCCGCACGGTTGAACCCGGCTCGCCGGGCGACATCCTGCAGGAGCAGAGCGTAGGGCGCTCCCGCCGCACGATGGTCGACTCGGTCGACCGCTACCTGCGGCTGTTCAACACGCGCAAGCCGACGATCGCGCAGGTGCACGGGCACTGCATCTCGGGCGGCACCGAGCTCATCTCCATGTTCGACTTCGTCGTCTGCACCGAGACGGCGAAGTTCGGGCATATCGCCGGGCGTCACATGGGCACGCTGCGCACGCTCTCGCTCTGGCCGTGGACCGTCGGCTACCGGCGGGCGAAGGAGCTCTTCATGACGGGCGAGCTCATCGAAGGGTCGACGGCGGAGGAGTGGGGGCTGGTGAACAAGGCCGTGCCCGAGGAGGACCTCGAAGAGGCCACGCTGCACCTCGCGCGCAAGATCATGCGCATCCCGCTCGAGGTGAACATCCTGCACAAGCACTCGGTAAACCGCTGGATGGAGATTCAGGGCCTGCAGCCCGCGATCCACTCGGCGGCGGAGTTCGACGTCTACACCGCCTTCATCGATGGGCGTCCCGGCTTCCGTGAGCGGGTCGAGGAGGACGGCTTGCGGGAGGCGTTGCGCTGGCGCGACCGCGAGTGGCGCGGCACCGAACTGTGGGACCACACCACGTCCGCGGGGGATGGTGAGTAGCCGCACAGCGCCTCGCAGGGTCGCCCCGTAGGATCAGGGCATGAGCGCGCTGCCGCAGGCGGATGAGAAGGCCACGGTCGTGCGTGCAATGTTCGACCGCATCGCGCCCTCCTACGACCGCATGAACCGCATCATCACGCTCGGGCTGGACCAGCGCTGGCGACGCTCGCTCATCGGGTGCCTCGGAGTCGGGACGGACGACACGGTGCTCGATCTGGCCTGCGGCACGGGCGACTTCGCCATCCTCGCGCAGGAGCGCGGCGCGAGCGTGGTGGGGCTCGACTTCGCGGGCATGATGCTGGCCGCCGCGCATGAGCGCTGCCCGGACGCCATCACGCTGGTGCGCGGCGACGCGCTGCGCCTGCCGCTCGCGAGCGGCAGCGTCTCCGTGGCGGTCTCGGGCTTCGCGCTGCGCAACTTCGTCGCCATCCCGCCCGTACTGGCGGAGCTGGGACGCGTGCTGCGCCCAGGCGGACGTCTGGGTCTGCTGGAAGTGGATGAGCCGCGCAGCAGCGTGCTGCGACTGGGGCACGGCATCTACTTCGGGCGCGTGGTGCCGGCGCTGGGCTCGCTCCTGAGCGATGGGAGCGCCTATCGCTACCTCCCCGCCTCCGCCGCCTACCTGCCCGACTGGGACAACCTGCGCGCGATGCTGCAGGAGGCGGGCTTCACCGATATCGAGAAGCGCACCCACCTCGGAGGAGCGGCACAGTCGATTGCGGCGGTGCGGGCGTGAGCGCCGCGCGTCCGCTTCCTGCGGCCGGCAGCGTAGCCGCCTGGCGGGCGGCGGCGCGTCCGCAGACGCTGCCCGCGGCGGTCGCGCCGGTGCTGGTGGGGACGGGCGCGGCCATCGGCGACAGTGTCTTCTCGGCTGGCCCGGCGGCGGCGGCGCTCGTGGGAGCGCTCTGCCTGCAGATCGGCGCCAACTTCGCGAACGACGTCTTCGACTTCGAGCGGGGCGCCGACGCGGGCGAGCGTCTTGGGCCTCCGCGTGCGACCCAGTCGGGCCTGCTCACCCCTGCGCAGATGAAGCTGGGGATGTGGGGAGCCTTCCTGCTGGCCTTCCTCGTGGGCATCTACCTGGTCGTGGTGGGGGGCTGGATCGTGGTCGTGATCGGGCTCGCGAGCATCGTCGCGGGGCTCATCTACACCGGGGGACCGTGGCCCATCGGCTACAACGCGCTGGGAGACGCCTTCACGTTCGTCTTCTTCGGGATGGTGGCGGTGATTGGGACGTACTTCGTGCAGGCGGACGCGGCGCCGGGAGCGGTCTGGCTGGCCGCTGTTCCCGTCGGCTGCACCGTGACCGCCATCCTCGTGGTGAACAACCTGCGCGACCTCGCGACAGACCGCGAAGCGGGCAAGACGACGCTGGGGGTGGTGCTGGGCGAACGGGGAACGCGCGCGTGGTACCTGCTCCTGATCGTGGCGGCGTATGGCGTCGGCATCGCGCTCTGGCCAGTGGCGGAAGTGGGGGCGTGGCCGTTGCTCGTGCTCCTGAGCCTGCCCGTGGCGCTCATGCCCGTGCGGGCGATCGCGAGCGGGGTCACGGGGCGCGCGCTGAACGCGACGCTCATCCAGACGGCGCGCCTGCACCTCGTCTTCGGCGTGCTGCTCGCGCTCGCGCTGACCGGCTGGCTGCCGAACTAGCTGTCGAGCTATCTGTCGATCGCCGAACGTCGCTCAGCGCCCCATCAGCTCAGGCGCGTAGGTCGTGGCGATGTGGCCATCGGCCTCTAGGCGGGCGAACTCCTCGTCACTCACGCCGAGCAGTTCGCGGTAGACGTAGTCGTTCTGTTCGCCCAGGAGCGCGGGTGGGGTGCGCAGGGTGACGTCGGAGTGGGAGAAGGTGAAAGACGGGGCGGGGAACTCGGTCGCAGGGTAGTCCTCAGTCGCATCAAGGCGCTGCCAGACGGGCGACTGGGTGGCGTGCGGGTCTTCGGTGACGTCCTTCGCGCTGAGCACGGGGCCGGCGGTGACGCCCGCTTCCTGCAGGTCGCGGAAGAGTTCGTCGCGGTCGCGAGCGGCGATCCAGGCGGCGAGTTCGGCTTCGATGCGGTCCTCGCTGGCGCGGCGGCCTGCGGCGGTGTCGAAGTCGGGAGCGGTGGCCCAGGCTGGACGCCCGAGGAAGTCGACGAGCGCCCGCCATTCCTCCTCGCTGCGGCAGCTGAGCGCGAGCCACTGCTCGTCGCCCCGCGCCGCAAAGACGCCGTTGGGCACAAAGCCTTCGCTGCTGCGGTTGCCAAGGGAGCCGGAGGCGCGGCCGTTCCAGGCGGCGTCGAGCGCGGCTTGGGGGAACATGGAGGCGGAGCACTCTGCCTGTGCGAGCTCGATCACCTGCCCCTGACCGGTGCGACGGCGGTGACGCAGGGCGGCGAGCATGGCGATGGCGCCATGCATACCCACGAAGAAGTCGCCGGCGAAGGTCTGCACGTTCGTCTCGGGGGCGGAGTCGCGGTAGCCGCGTTGAATGGTCGAGCCCGCGACGCCATCGATGTGGGCGCCGTAGCCCCGCCCTTCGACGTAGGCGCCGGTGCGGCCGTAGGCGGGCAGGTGGAGGAGCACGATGTCGGGGCGAATGGCACGGATGACCTCGTCATCGAGGCCCAGCTTTTCGAGCGTGCCACGGGCGAGGTTCTCCACGAGCACATCGCTGATGGCGATGAGGCTCTTCACGATGGCGAGCCCCTCGGGGCGGCGGCTATCGACCGTGAAGGAGCGCTTGTTGCGGATGACGTGGATGAAGGCGGGGCTGTTATTCCAGGGGCGCGGGCCGGGGATGCCGTTGGGATGGCCCGCCATCCACGGCGGCAGAGCCATCGCCATGGCGGGGGACATGACGGGCGCGGCGGCGCGGGTAGCGGGGTTCCAGACGTAGGGGTTCTCTACCTTGATGCAGTCGGCGCCGAGGTCGGCGAGGTAGAGGGTGGCAGTCTGGCCCGCCCAGACGCAGGCGAAGTCGCAGATGCGCACGCCCTCGAGGGGCAGGTTGGCGCTCATGCTGCTGCTCCTGTCTGCCGCAGATCGGCGATGGCGGCTGCGTCGTAGCCCGCCGCTTCGAGGATGGTGGTGGTGTCCTGCCCCAGGGTGGGGGCGGCTCCGCGGATGGCCCAGGGCGTCTCCGAGAGCACATACGGCCGCCCCAGCATGGGGAAGGCGCCTAGCGTCTCGTGCTCGACCTCTGTCCAGAGGCCGCGCTCGCGGAAAACGGGGTCTTCGTACAGGTCTGAGGCGGTGAAGAGGGGCGCAAGGATGGCGCGGGCCTCGCGGGCCGCTTCCCAGACTTCGGCGCGCGTGCGTTCGAGCAGCCAGGGGTAGAGGGCGACGTCGATCTCCTCCCGCGCTTCGGGGGAGGCCAGCCAGGCGGGGTCGAGCCACTTCGGCTCGGCGAAGTCGGGCCGTCCGATCATCTGAGCGAAGCGGAGCCAGTAGGGGCCGAACGAGGCGGTCATCTCCACGTAGCCGTCGGCGCAGGGGAAGACGCCCGCCACGCCTGCGCCGGTGGAGGGGCCGGTCACTTCGGGGCGCGAGTTGATTCGCCCCGAGAAGCGGTAGGCCATGATGGCGGAACTGCGACGGTCGACGCTGTTGAGCTGGACATCGAAGAGCGAGACGTCGACTCGCTGGGTGAAGCCGTGCACCTCGGTGGCCTCGACCGCGCCGAGGGCGCCGATGGCGGCCATGGCGCCGCACTGGATGAGCGAGGCGGTCCCGCCCATCTTGAGCGGTTCGCGGCCAGCCGCGCCGTGGGAGAACATCTCGCCGCCCATGGCGAAGAGCACCGTCTCCGAGAGCGCGTAGTCGCGGTAGGGGCCCTCCCAGCCGAAATTCGTGAGCGTGAGCACGTTCACATCGGCGACCTCGCGGATGGCGTCGGGCGTGAGGCCAAGGCGCTCGCCCACGGCGGGCGGGTAGCTGGTCACGACGATGTCCGCCTGCGGCAGGAGGCGTTCGAGCGCCTCGCGGCCGGCGGGATGCTTCAGGTCGAGCACGATCGACTCTTTGTTCGTGTTGAGGAACTGGTGGGAGCCGCTGCGCTCGATGCCGGGCTCGTCGTTGAGCCAGGGGCCGAAGCCGCGGGTGGGGTCGCCGCCGGGTCGCTCCACCTTGATGACGCGGGCGCCGAGGTCAGCGAGCAGCTTGGTCGCGTAGGGCCCGGCGATGTGGGCCGTGAGGTCGAGCACGGTGATGCCGTCGAGGGCGGCGGGCGTGTCGGCTTCAGTGGTCACGTTCGCTGCTCCCTGCCTGCAGGCGACGTCACGGCTGATGGCTCCTAGAGGGCGTGGTAGTCGTGCGCGCGCCAGTTCGCCTCGTAGTAGGGGGAGACGGTGCTGCCGGGCGCGATCACGGCGTCAATTCGTTCACGATCCTCGTCGGTGAGCACGACCTCACCGGCGCCGAGGTTGTCCTCCAGCTGTTCAAGCGTGCGCGGCCCGATGATGGGGCTGGTGACGCCGGGCTGCTGCTGGCACCAGGCGAGGGCGAGCTGGGAAAGGGTGCAGCCCTTGTCCGCGGCGATCGGCTCGAGCCCCTCGATGACGTCGTACACGCCATCGGTGAGCCGCTGCCGCTGCTGCGGATTGGTCGCGTAGCGGCCGTCTTCAGGGATCGCTTCGCCACGACGGTAGCGTCCCGCCAGCAGCCCGCCGCCAAGCGGCCCCCATGGGATGACGCCGATGCCGAACGTCTGCGTCATGGGCAGCAGTTCACGCTCGGCGCGACGGTCGAGCAGGTTGTAGGGCGGCTGCTCGCAGACGACGCGGTTGAGGCCAAGCTCCTTCGCCACCCACAGTGACTCGACGATCTCCCAGGAGGCGAAAGTGCTCGTGCCGATGTAGCGCACCTTGCCCGCACGCACGAGGTCGTCGAGAGCGCGCAGCGTCTCGTCGATGGGGATGTCGGGCTGGGGGCGGTGGAGCTGGTAGAGGTCGATGTAGTCGGTCTGCAGGCGACGCAGACTCGCTTCGCACTGTTCGATGATGTGGCGGCGGCTGTTGCCGCGCGCGTTCAGGTCGTCGTTGTCCATCGAGCCGTGCACCTTCGTGGCGAGCACGACCTGGTGGCGGCGACCGTTGCGCTTGAGCGCTTCGCCGGTCATCTCCTCGCTTCGGCCGAGCGCGTAGACGTTGGCCGTATCGAGGAAGTTGATGCCGGCGTCAAGGGCGCGATCGATGATGGTGATCGATTCCTCGAGTTCGGTGCGGCGCCCGAACATCATGCAGCCGAGGCAGAGGTCGGAGACCTTCACGCCGGTGCGGCCGAGATTCCTGTATTCCACGGCGCCATTCTACGGTGCGTTGCGTGCCGTGGCGGGTGGCACGATGGGGGAGCGTGTGGCTGCGTTGGAAGCTTCAGCACAGATAGCGTAGATACTGAGGGGAACCAGCACGGGAGGCTCACATGGCAACACCGGACGAGCTGCGAGCAACACTGGCCGGCGCCCGCGCGGCCTTTCGCGAGGCGATCGAGGAGTCGGAGATGGGCT
This sequence comes from Tepidiformaceae bacterium, assembly GCA_965200565.1. GTDB lineage: Bacteria > Chloroflexota > Dehalococcoidia > Tepidiformales > Tepidiformaceae > UBA2991. The sequence goes on from OZ241349.1 coordinate 616,754, forward strand.
GGCGGCGGGGCCCAGGCGACGGTGCGTGGACCGCACAGGAAGTGGCCGAGCACGTCATCGAGATTGAGGCGCTCATCACCACGATGGTGTGTGAAGCCTGTGGCTACGAGGGCATTGAGGCGGGCAAGCCCGATTGCGCCTCCTTCATCGAGGCGATCGACGAGTTCGATGCGGTCGTGGACCGCTGCGACGCCAAGCTGAAGCACGTCACGCCTGAGGATCTGGAGAAGCCGCACAAGCGCTTCGGGAACGTGGCCGCCATCTTCGAGATGAACGTCCAGCACCTGGTCGAGCACACGGCACAGCTGCTGGAGGCCGCCGCGAACTAGGCGGAGCCCACAGGAGCGGGCTCAGACGCTGGCGTAGAGGCGGAAGCCGAAGTCGTTGTACTGGCGGTCGGGAGCGAGGCTGGCCCGCGCCGTGAGACGCGTGAACTTCACGCTGTGCCGCCAGCTGCCGCCACGGCTCACCTTGCGGGCGCGCTCGGCGGGTTCACGTTCGCCAGCGCCGGGACGCGCGTAGGCGTCGGCGTAGTACCAGTCGAGGCACCACTCGTGGACGTTCTCCGCCATGCAGCGCAGGCCGTAGCCGTTAGCGCACTCGGGAGCGGGGGGATGGGGACGGTCGCAGGCGGCGAGGCGCTCGGCGACGGGGTGATCTCGCCAGGTTTCGCCAGCCCAGGGCCAGTCGGCACCAGCGAGGCCGCCCAGGGAGGCGTATTCGCGTTCGGCTTCGGTGGGAAGGCGGTAAGGGACGCCCGTCGCGGCCGCGAGCCACTCGCAGTAAGCCACCGCATCGAACCAGCTGACACCGACGACGGGCTGATCGGAGGCGTTGAAACGCTCTTCGTCCCAAAAGCGCGGGGGCGGGTGGCCGCTCGCGAGGAACGGCTCGTATTCGGCGTTCGTGACGGGTGAAACGGCCACCCGGCAGGGCGCGATCTCGATGTGGTGGCGGGGGCGTTCGTCGGGACGGCCCCGATCGCTGCCCATGAGCAGCACACCGCCAGCGAGCTGGACCATCTCGGGCTCGGGGAGGCCTTCCACGCGACGATCTTACGGCTTCCCCCTGCGACAGCGCTGCCAGCGCTGCGCTGCCAGCGCTCCGTTTGCTGTCGCGTGAGCGGCAGTGTCGCTAGACTCGCCCCGTGACCTCCCCGATCGTGTGGTTGAACGAACCCGGCGCGGCGGAGCGGCGTATCGGCGGGAAGGGCGCGAGCCTCGCGAGGCTGTCAGCAGCAGGCTTCCCCGTGCCGCCCGGATTCGTCGTGGCAGCGGAGGCGTACGAAGCCTTCGCCGAGGTGCACGAACTGGCATCGCTGACCGCCCCGCTCGCGGATCTGGAAGCGCGCACGCCGATGGCGGCCATCCAGGCGGCGCTCGCGCCGACGGCCGAGCGCCTCGCAGGCGCGAACCTTGACGCCTCCACGCACGCGGCCATCGCGGAAGCGACCGCCGAGCTCACGGCGCGATCGGGGCAGGATGCGAGCTTCGCCGTTCGCTCCAGCAGCCTGAACGAAGACAGCGCGGGCAGCTCCTTCGCGGGGCTCTACGAGAGCTTTCTCAACCTGCGCGGGGAAGACGCGATCCTGGGCGCCGTGCTCGACTGCTACCGCTGCCTCTGGCAGGACCGTGCCGTCCACTACCGCACCTTTCGCGGGATCGACCACGCCTCGGAGGCGATGGCGGTGGTGGTGATGGAGGTGGTGCGCGCTCACGCAAGCGGCGTCGCCTTCACCAAGAACCCGATGACGGGCGCGACCGACGAGGTGCTGATCAACGCCTCGTGGGGGCTGGGAGAAGCGGTCGTTTCGGGGTACGTCACGCCCGATTCGTTCATCGTCGGGCCGAATGGGGAGATGCTCGAGCGCGCCATCAGCGAGAAGCATGAGCAGGTGCAGCTGGCAACGGGCGGCACGGAACGCGCGCCCGTCCCGCCCGAGCAGGTGGCGCAGTCGTCGCTGAGCGACGAGCAGGTGGGGGAAGTCGTCGAGACCGCACAGGCGGTGCAGCGTCAGTACGGCGCGCCGGTCGATATCGAGTTCGCCTACAACCGCGACGGCACGATGTTCCTGCTGCAGGCCCGCCCCATCACGACCTAGTCGGCATCCACCAGGCCCTTCAGTTCGGCTTCGAGGGCGGCGAGCGCGTCAGCATCGAGGGCGGCGTCCGGCGTCTCCCCGAGACGCGTGAACCAGCGCTTCGTGAGGTCGCGGATGGCGGCGTCGACGGCGAGTTCGCCGCGTGGCTGTGCGAGCGGCGAAACGGCTTCACCCAACTCCCCCGCGTCCAGTTCACCGGTGAGGACGGCGATCGCTTCGAGCAGGTGGGAGGCGAGCACCGAGGTGTCGCCGTGCACCCGCGCGACGCTCGATGCGACGGTGAGGATGTCGAGGAAGCGGATGGCGTCGTCGTCAGGGTTGGCAGGGTTGGCAGGGTTGGCAGGGTCGGCCACGGGCGGTGGGCTAGGGGGCGGGCTCTTGCAGGGCCGTGAGCTGGCTGGCGTGGTCGAGCGAGTGCACACGCAGGGTGAGCAGCCACTCGCGCCAGTTGAGGTCGCCGAGGAAGGGGTGCAGCCAGGTGACCTCGGCGTCGGGGTCGGCCTGGCCCTCGCGCACCGCTTTCACCACGCCAGCGATGAGCTCGGCGTGGGCCGCGAGCACTTCATCCAGCGTCTCGGGCACGGCCGGAATATCCTCCGGCACGACGCCCTCGGAGACGACGCCGCGGACGCGGGTGGCGGTGCCCGTGTTCACTTCCGCAACGTGGCGGATGCATTCGAGGGGGCTCCACTCCTGGCCTTCCTGGCGCACCTCCAGCAGGTCGGCGGGGACGGCGCGGGCGGCGGCGTCCAGATCGGCGGCGGCGGCTTCGACGCGCTGCGCCATCTGCTCGGCGGTCCATTCGGCTGCCTTGCGGCGGACGTAGCTGAGGATGACCTCGGTTGCGCCTTCGGGGATGGTCACGGCGTCCTCCTCGCACGCTGCGTACTGGCGGGCTGGCGCGATCCTAGCGCATCGCCGCGCATCACCCACCGTCGGACCGCCAGGAGCGTGCCCGTTCGCCCCTTTGCCCGTTCCCCGTAGAATCGCCTGCATGGTCACGATTGTTCGCCCCGATGAGCGCGACGTGGGTACGGCGCAGACGCCGGGCATGCGGCGCGAAGCGGGCATCACGGGCGCGCTCAGCGGCTCGGAAGGGCTGTGGATGGGGATGGGACGCAACGAGCCCGGGGGCTCATCCGGCGTTCACCACCACGGCGAGAGCGAATCGGGCATCTTCGTGCTGGAAGGGCGCTTGCGCTTCCGCTGGGGCGAAGGGCTCGAGCACACCTCCGAAGCGGGCCCGGGCGACTTCATCTTCGTGCCCCCGTACGAGGTGCACGCCGAAGAGAATCTCGATGCGGCCCGCGAGGCGGTCTTCCTGCTGGCACGGACGACGATGGAGCCCATCGTCGTCAACGTGGCCGACCCAAGGGAGGGGTAGCTGTGGGCCTGCTCGCGATGAAAGTCACGCTCACGGACGGACGTGAGGTGCTGGTGGAAGCGGACGCCCGCCTCGACACCGTCGACGACGACGGCAACCGCATCATCCGCCTGATGAAGGACGGGGTGGTGGTCGAGGTGTTCCGTCAAGACGAGGTCCAGGAGCCCATCCAGGGGCTCACGCACGACGAGTAGCGGCAGACTCGCCCGCGCGGCTGCTCCTTCGCACCGGACCGGACCGGATTCGTTCAGCCAGAAGCGAAGCGTCTAGGCGCTGCGCAGGCGCGGGTCGAGCACGTCGCGGAGGGCGTCGCCGAAGACGTTGAAGGCGAGCACGGTGGTGATGAGGGCGCCGCCGCCCACGGAGGCGAGGATCGGCTCAGAGGCGAAGAACTGGCGGCCGTTGTTCACCATCGCGCCCCAGCTCGGGCCGGGAGGCGCCAGGCCGAGGAAGGCGAGCGTCGACTCGGCGAGGATGGCCCCGCCGATGGTGGTGGAGAAGATGATGATGATGGGCGCGAATACGTTGGGGAAGACGTGGCGGAAGATGATGCGCGGTGGCTGCACGCCGATCACGCGGGCCGCCTCGACGAAGACGTCGTTGCGCACGGCGAGCGTGGCGGATCGCACCACACGCGAAACGCCGAAGATGTTGAGGAAGGATAAGGCGATGATCGTCCGCGGTAAGGTCGGTTCCCCGGTCTGCAAGAGGAGGAGCAGGAAGAGCAGGGGCGGGAAGGCGATGAACGCATCGACGAGTCGCTGGATGATGAGGTCGGTCGCACCGCCGAAGTAGCCGGACGCGACGCCGAGGATGGCGCCGAAGATGGTGGCGATGGCGGCAGCGCCGAAGCCGAGGATCATCGAGCGGCGGGTGCCGTGGAGGACGCGGGTGAGCAGGTCGCGGTTGAGATGGTCGGTGCCGAGCAGGTGGTCAGCCGAGGGGTTTTCCAGCGTGAGGAAGCGGTACGCCTCCCAATCGTCGGGGTCGTCGGATGAGAGGTTGTAGTCGGGGTTTTCGACGCGGAACACTTCGTCCTTGTCGTAGGGCGCAACCCAGGGGCCGATGATGCCGAGCACGAGGATGATGGTGGCGATGACGAGCGCGATGGCACCGATCGTCTTCTGCTTGAAGAAGCGCCACAACGCGCGCGTGTAGCGGAACAGCGGCGCTGGATCGTCCGGGCGGGTGAAGCCGCCCATCTCTTCTGCGGCTGACATGGCGACGTTGCTCATGATTCAGACCCCGAAACGGTCACGCGCGGGTCGATGAGGAAGTAGCTGAGGTCCACGGCGAGGTTGACGAAGACGACAGCGCCGACGAGGAGCAAGGTGAAGGTCTGCGTGACGGGGATGTCGCGGATGCGGATAGCGGTGAGGATCTCGTTGCCCATGCCGGGGATGGCGAACATGTTCTCCAGCACGACGTTGCCGGCGACGAGCGCGGCCACGAGGAAGCCGAAGATGGTGACGACCGGGATGAGGGCGTTTCGCAGGACGTGGCGGGCGATGATGATCGAGCCGGCGAGCCCCTTGGAGCGGGCCGTTCGCACATAGTCCTGACGCAGCACTTCGAGCATGCCTGAGCGCAGGAAGCGCATGAGGATGGCGCCCACCGCCAGGCCACCCGCGAGGGCGGGCACAATGAAGAGCTGGAAGCTGGCCCAGGGGTCATCCCAGAGTAATTGCTGTGAGGTCACGCCGATGGTGAGGATGTCGAAATTGATGGCGTAGGCGGAGGCCACAGCAGCCGTCAGGAAGGGTGGCGCTGCGAGGAAGAAGATGGCGAACACGCGTAAGCCGGCATCGAGGAAGCCATCGGGACGGACCGCGGAGATGATGCCCACCGGCAAGGCGAGCAGCACCGCGATGATGAGCGACATGACTCCCAGCTGCAGGGTGTAGGGGAGGGCCTCGGCGGCAACGTCGTAGGCTGGCTTGTTGAGCTGGAACGACTCCTGGGAGCGGCCCCGCAGGATGTCCCACCAGAAGCGGCCGTATTGCTCATAGAGGGGCTTGTCGGTGCCGAGGCGGGCGCGCAGGTCGGCGAGCTGCTCTGCGCGTTCCTCCTCGGTGCGTGCAGCCTGGGCGAAGAACTGGTTCGCGAGCTGCTGCTCGGCGTAATCGCCGGGGAGGACGCGGAGCACGAAGAAGACGAAGGTCAGCACGATCCAGATGGTGACCAGCGCCAACAGGAAACGACGGATGACGTACTCGGTCATGCGGGAGGGACCGCCTCAGTTCCGAGATACTCCTGCGCTCCCCCACAGCGGGTGTGGGGGAGCGCAAGGCGAGATTCGCGTTCGTTCCGTCAGGCGGGGCGCTGCTTCCCCTGGAAGGAGGGATGCGTCTGATCGATCCAGAGTTCCTGGCTGATCGTCGTCCCGTAGGTGATGAAGAACGGCCCCCTGCGGTTGAGGTAGGGCCACTTCACCCAGTTGGTGAGACCACCCACCATCTGCAAGTGGCCGGAGCCCGCATCGGTGAGGGCGAAGCGCTGGGCTTCCTTCATGATCTCCTGCGCCCGCTCGTTGTCGAACTCGGAGAACATGTCGTTGATGTACCCCTCCATGGTCGGAGTCTGGTACTTCCAGAAGTTGATGGTGCCGCGACCGCCATCCTCCGGGTGAGCGGAGTAGACCTGCGCGAAGCGGGTGCGCGGGTCGGGGCTGTTCCACTGGTCCCAGCCACCGAGGTAGCCGACCGACGCCTGACCAGAGTTGTTGTACTCCAGCAGGGAGGTGACAGGGATGGCCTGCGCACTCCACTTCTCGGTGCCGAGGTTGCGGTTGAGCATGGCCGGGAACCACTCGAGCAGGGGCACGTACTGGGGGAAGTCCACAGTCGTGACCTTGAAGTCGTCGTCGCCCTGGTTCTCGGCGTCGGCCTGCTCCCAGAGGGCGCGGGCATCGGCGATGTCCTGGTCCTTGGGCTGGCGGTAACCGGGCGCCTGCGAGAGCTCCTCCTGGGAGAGGGCCCAGGCGGTGAAGGGCCAGTTGACGGCCGGGTTTGGACGGCCAAGGCCCTGGAAGTGCTGCTCTGCCACCTCGGCGCGGTCCGTCGCGAGGAACATCGCGGTGCGGATGCGCTCGTCGGAGAGCGAGAGGTTGGTGGTGTAGTTGTAGGCGAACTCGAGGTTGTTGTTCGGGTCGCCGATGCGGAACGCCTCGACATCAGAGTTGTTCGCCGCGATCTCTTCCATGACCGCACGGTCGCGGGAGGAGAGCTCGTCGATCTGCTTCTGCTCGAAGGCGAGACGCTGCGGGTTGATGTCGCCGCCGAGGTTCACGAAGAAGAGCTCGTCGACCATGCCGGGGATGGTGCCGTCCTTGCGCAGGAAGTAGTCGTCGTTGCGCACGCCGTGGGCGCGGTCCTGCAACTCGAACTCGTCGAAAATGAAGGGCCCGGTGCCGAGCACGTTGTCGGCGCTGAAGACGCCGAACTCGTTGTCGTCCTCGAGCTTCTCGCCAATCTCGGGGTAGAGGATGCTGTTGAACTCATCGGTCATGTCGCCGAGCCAGGTGACCTGGGGCGAGTTCATGGTGACCGTGAAGTTCGTGCCATCGACGTAGTCGACGTTCTGGATGTTCTGGTAGATGAGCGGCTTGCGGAAGAAGGTCGCGTCTTCGGTGCCGTCGGCGCGGGTACCGCTGCGCTGCCGCTCGATGTTCCAGCGGATGTCGTCCATGGTGAGGGCGCGGCCGTTGGCGGGCGGCTTGTTGTGGTAGTTCACGTCGTCGCGGATGGTGAACAGGTAGGTCACCTCGTCCGGCTGCTCGGGGAGACCGCGGGCGATCTCGCCGGAGATGACGAAGTTGTCCATGTCCGTGAACTTGAGCAGGTTGTTGTAGGCGTTGCCTGCCGTGTAGGCGATGCCGCGATAGAGCTCACGGTGCAGGTCGAGCGTGGTGCCGTTGATGCCTGTGTACTGGCTGAAGAAGCTTCCGTCGACGGCGCCGCTGGCGGCGGGGGCCTCGGTTGCCGCAGGTGCCTCGGTTGCGGCGGGTGCTTCCGTTGCCGATGGCGCCTCGGTGCCGGATGGCGCTTCGGTGGCGGCAGGGGCCTGCGTTGCGGCCGGGGCGTCGTCGTCATCGTCGTCGCCACAGCCAACTGCGACGAGGGCGCCGGCGCCCACGGCGCCTGCAGCCGATACCTTGAGAACGCTCCTGCGGCTGAGCCGCCTTCGGGTCCAGTAGTTTTCGCGCATGCAATCCCTCCGTCGCCAGTTCGCGACGTCCGTTCGCGGGAGCATACGAACGCGCGATCGGGGAGTCAACGGGCAAAGAGGGGCAGATTGCCTCCTCCAGCGCTAGCCATGCCGACGCTCGCGCCCTAGGCTGGGAGGCGACGCAGGAGGAAGCCATGCGCGAGCAGCCCAGCGACAAGTCCATGAAGAAGATGTGGAACTACGCGGAGAAGTTCGCGAACAAGTCGGGGACGCACCTGCATCCCGACCGCTCCATCACGGAGGCGGTCGTGCTGGGGCTGGCGGACAACGTGGACAACTACGGCCGCCCCATCTGCCCGTGCAACTTCTACCCCACCAAGGATGAGGACGGGAACTGGCCGGAGGGGCTCTACCTGCCCAAGGACGAGGAAGCGAAGCGTCGCGACTGGATCTGCGCCTGCGACGAGATGCAGAAGTTCAAGTACTGCCACTGCCTGCTCTTCGTCACGGAAGAGGGGCTGCCGATTACGGAGTACCTCCCCGAAGACCACGAGGGGCGCGAGATCTACGGCCTCGTGGAAGACCCGACGCCTGACCAGGGGCGCGCGCTGGGGCGCGTGCTCGAAGAGCGGTCGGACAACCCGGACAAGGAGTAGGCGCCAGGCGCCTCAGGCGCCGGCGGCGGCGACCGCCTTCTCCGCGGCTTCGCCCAGGCTCTCGGCGCGGATGACGTCGAGGCCCGAGTCCTTGAGCAGCTGCTCGCCTTCGGCGAGGTTCGTCCCCACGAGTCGCATCACGACGGGGACGTTCAGGTCGAGCTCCTTGTCGGCGTCGATGACGCCCTGGGCGACGATATCGACGCGCGCCATGCCACCGAAGATGTTGACGAGGATGGCCTTCACGGAGGGGTCCTCACCGATGACGCGGATGGCGTTGACGACGCGGGCGGGGTCGTTGACGGTGCCGATATCGAGGAAGTTGGCAGGCTCGCCGCCGGCGAGCTTGATGGTGTCCATGGTGGCCATGGCGAGGCCGGCGCCGTTGACGATGCAGCCGATGTTGCCGTCGAGCTTGATGAAGTTCGCTACGCCGAGGTCGGCGGCGAGCACTTCGAGGCGGTCTTCTTCATCCTTGTCGCGCAGCTCGGCGAGGTCCTTCTGGCGGAAGAGGGCGTTGTCGTCGACGGTGAACTTGGCGTCGAGGGCGAGGACGCGGCCTTCTTCGGTGACGACGAGGGGGTTGATTTCGGCGAGGCTGGCGTCGCTCTCGACGGCGGCGCGATAGAGGCTCGCGACGAGCGTGTTGAGGGCGGCGGCCTGTTCGCCCGCGAGTCCGAGGCGGGCGGCCAGCGTGCGGCCGATGTAGGACTCGTAGCCGGAAGCGGCGTTGACGGGGATGCGCACGATGGCGTCGGGATCGTTGGCGGCGACGACCTCGATCTCCTGGCCACCTTCGGTGGAGGCCATGATGAGGGGCGCCGCCTGTGCGCCGTCGATGATGATGGCGAGGTAGAACTCGCTGGCGACCGCGGACTGCTCCTCGACGAGCACGTTCTTGACGAGCTTGCCTTCGGGGCCGGTCTGGATGGAGACGAGGTGGCGGCCGAGGATGTTAGCGGCTTCGCGCTCGGCCTCGTCGGCGGTACTGGCGAGGCGCACGCCGCCGACGCGGTCGCCCATCACCTGGCCCTCGTTGGCGGAGGGGGCGGAGGTGAGGCGCTCGTACATGGCAGCCGTCTCATCGGCGGCGACGAGGCGGCCCTTGCCGCGCCCGCCGGCGTGAATCTGGGCCTTGACGACGACCTTGCCGCCCAGCTCCTCGGCGATGGCGCGCACTTCCGCAGGGGTGGCGGCGACGCGTCCAGCGGGCACGTCGACGCCGTACTTCGCGAAGAGAGCCTTCGCCTGATACTCGTGAACCTTCATCGTGTGTCGTTCCTCCGGGCGGCGCAGCGCCGTTGCGGCGGGCCGGGGATGGCTATTGGCACGCAGCCTACCGGCACCGGATGACAGGGGAAACACTGCGCGTGGCGCGGCAGCGTGCGCGGCGGGCTCAGGCGATGTGATCGGGCTCCTGTGCGGCGTTCATGCCGGCGATATAGGCGAACGTCATGCCCGGCCCGAGCGTGCCGCCCGCGCCGCCGTAGACCATGCCCGTCGCTCCCGCCATCGCGTTGCCGGCGGCGTAGAGGCCGGGGATGACGCCTCCTGTGGCGCGCAGCACCTGCGCGCGGGCGTTGGTGCGCGGCCCGCCCTTCGTGCCGAGCGCGCCCGACTCAATCTGCGCCGCGTAGTAGGGCGGGGTGTCGATGGGGCCGAGGGTGGTGAAGGGAGCCTCCTGGCGACGGTCGCCGTTGTAGCTGTCGTAGGAGCTCACACCGCGCTGGAACTCGGAGTCGACGCCGTTCGCGACATCCGCGTTGAAGCGCGCGACCGTCGCTTCGAGGCCCGCTGCATCGACATCAATCTCGTCGGCGAGGGCGGCGAGCGTTTCGGCGCGACGGATCCAGTCGGGTGCGTCGGGGCCGACGCGGTTGCGGGCGAGGGGCGGCTCGTAGCGGCTGTCGACGATGAGCCAGGCGGGCAGGTTGCTGAACTCGAAGGTGTTGGGGTCGAAGGTGTGGAAGGCGTGGCCGACGGCGTTGTAGTTGGCCGCTTCGTTCATGAAGCGCTTGCCGTGGCGGTTGACGATGATGGAGCGCGGCCAGGTGCGCTCGGTGAGGATGAGGCGTGCGAACGTCTGCCCGCGCATCTCGTCGCCGGGGACGTGGATGGCGGGAATCCACCAGGCCTCGCTCATGTTGCCCAGCGCAGCACCCGCGCCCATGGCCATGAGTAGGCCGTCGCCTTCGTTCTCGGGAGTGGAGGTGGGGGCGGTCATGGGGCCGCGCAGGAAGGCGTTGATGAGCTCGCGGTTCCACTCGAAGCCGCCCGACGCGATGATGACAGCCTTGCGCGCCTTCACGAGGAAGTCGGCGCCGTCGCGCTCAGCGCGCACGCCGACGACGGCGTCGCCTTCATCGAGGATGAGCTCGCGGGCGCGCGTCTCGGTGTGGACGGGAATCTCCCGGTCGAGGCATCCCTTGATGAGCGAGCCTGCGAGCGCCTGACCAGTGGCGCGCATGTCACGCGCGCGGCGCGCCTCCTGCTCTTCTTCGGGGACGCCGGCAAGCCCGATGGTATCGATTTCGAGCATGGTGGCGGGCGGGAAGACGGCGTTCGGCTGGTGGTTGATGCGGTCGGCCCACGGGCCGAGTTCCTCGAAGGGGAAGAGGTCGTTATCTAGCGAGCGGCCGCCCTCAGGCTTCCCGCCGGGATTCTCGGGATGGTAGTCGGGGTAGCCTTCGAACACGTGCAGCGAGAGCGGCGTGTTCTCCTCCATGTAGCGGAGCATCTGCGGGCCCGTATCGACGAAGGTGGCGACGAGCTCCTGCTCCATCACGCCGAGCGAGAGGGATTGCAGGTAGTCGAGCGCGTCCTCGCGGGAGTCGGAGATACCGGCTTCGGCCATGTGGTGGTTGTTGGGGATCCAGAGCACCCCGCCAGAGAGGGCGGTGGTGCCGCCGACCACGCCGGCGCGCTCGAGCAGGGCCACCTCGGCGCCGCCATCGCTTGCGAGAATGGCGGCGGTGGTCGCGCTGGCGCCCGACCCGAGCACGGCGACATCGACTTCCAGGTCCCACTGTTCGGGAAGGGGCATGGGAATTCTCCAGCAAGGCGCCTCGAGCCGGGGCTCGGAGGGCGAGGTGGCGGCATCCTACCCCGTGCGCAGGGGGTTGGAGTGCTGTCCGTCAGCCGTTCGGCTAGAGGGCGCAGATCGTGGCTGCGATGGCAGTCCCCTCGAGGTAGGCGAAGAGGTTGCAGCCGCCCGATGCGGTGCGCGTGGTCTCGCCGGGAGGCTGCTCGTAGACGCGGAAGCTGGGGGCGTGGTTGACGAGTGCGAACCAGAAACTGTTATGTCCGGGAAGGCGGTCGAGCTGCTCGCCCGCTTCGCCGATGAGCGCGCCTTCGGTCACGGTCCAGCGGGCGCCGCCTTCAGTGGTGGAGACGCCGCCTGCGACGTCGTAGTCGACGAAGCGCTCGCTGCCGGCGGCGTAAGCGCGGCCGCCCGTGCGATCGGGGGTGGCGAAGACGACGACGGGCTCGCCGCCGATCTCGTCCTGCACGAAGCCCACTTCGCCCAGGAGCAGGATGGGATAGCCGACGACCTCGCCCTGGAAGCGGACGGCGTAGACGCTGTCCTTCACGGCGAGGGGACCGCCGCGATCGGGAACGGGGAACATCAGGCCCGAGCTGGCGAAGTAGGCGGCGTAGGCCGAGCCTTCGCGGTAGTCGCGGTTGTGGCCGGTCTGGATATCGAGGACGAGCGTGTCGGGGTGCTGCGCGAGCCACTCCTCCCAGGTCGTGTGTACGACGGGGAGGATGTCGAGCTGGATGCCGCTGCCGACAAGGTCTCCCCAGACGGGTTCGCCCGTGTACTGCTCCCAAAGGGTGTTGGTGTTGCGGTCGTACATGAGCTTGTTGGAGCGGTAGAGCAGGCCGCTCGTACCGAAGCGGTAGACCTCATCGCCGAAGCGTCCGTCGTAGAGGATGGCGCTGCCGCAGAGGGTGCAGTAGGCAAGCGAGACGGGGACGCCGCCGACGGTGTCGTTCACCATCTCGTGCCAATCGATGATGCGGCGCGGGTACGCACGGGCGTCGCCGTTGATCTCGACGCCGATGACGAGGTCCTTGGGGCCGATCCACCCTGCCGCTTCCTGCGGGGTGAGAAAGGCTGGCGACTCGAGCGGCGGGATGCCGTCCACCGTCACGCCACCCCAGAAGATCTCCTGCGCGGAGAGCGTGCGCGCCTTGGCGGGCTCGACGAACTCGCCCATGCGGGTCTGGATGCCCTCAATCAGGCGGTGCTTGAACTCGACGTAGAGGGTCGAGTCGTCCTCGGGAGTGCGCAGGCCGAGTTCCTCGGTCAGGGGGAAGATGGGGTAGGGGTGCTCGGGGCGCATCTCCCCGAGCAAGCGGTAGACGAACCCGCTGTAGGGAGCGGGAATCGCCGCCAAATCGATGAGGTACGGGAGCCAGCGATCGTCGGGGTCGCGCGCCATGGCGCGCAGCAGGTCGAAGGTCGATTCGGAGGTCTGGCCTACGAGGGGGTAGCCGCTCCAGAACTCGGACTCGGTCCAGTAGATGAGCCCGAGGATGTGGTCGTCGGTGATCTCTTCGGGGGTGATGGTGGGGCGCGGGGGTGGCGTCGGGGATGGGGTGGCGGTGGGGGGCGAGGCAGTCGGCGAAACGGAGGGGGTGGAGGCAGCTGGCTCCGGCGATGGCGTCTCCGCTGCGGGGCCGGGCGTCACTTCAGAAGCGGGGGCTTCGGATGAGCCACCACAGGCGGCGACCACAGGGAGCAGAAGAACGGGCAGCAGGAACAGGAGCAGCGAAACGAAGCGCACAGGCATTCGATCAGTGTAGGGCCGCACTCACGACTGCTCGCTTACGGACACCTAACCTGCCGGGCACACGCGAGATGCATGAACCTGACCGCCCTAGCCGCCTGTGATGCTCCCCAGTTCGCGCCAGGGACGCGCGCGACGCGCCTGCCAGTGGGCTTCCCAGTCGTCGCACATGCCCTGGGCGCCGTGCCAGTAGTCGACTTCGAGGCAGACCTTGCCGTCGCGGAACTCGAGGCGCGACATGCCCTCGCCGCACCACCAGCGTCCGGCGTTCTCTTCGGCGCTGGCGGGGACCTGCGAGTAGGCCATCCACAGCACGGCCACGCCGGTATCGGCCACGTAGATGTCCTCGGGGAGCACTTTCAGCGTGGGAGCGGCCTTCGCCCAGAACTCGCGGACGGAATCGTGGCCACGCATGGCCTCGGGGTGCCCCACGACATCACGCATGACGATGTCTTCGGTCATGAACTGAAGGGGCGCATCGACGTACCCCCCGCTCCAGCCTTCCTCGAAGAGCTTGCGTGCGATCTCGACCTCGGCCTGGCCAACCATGGGCGCCTCCTCCCCGGGAGTACGAGCGGTAGTGCGTAGAGGGTAGCGGAAACGGTGGCGCACGGGTGAGCGGTGTACGATCGCGCGCGATGGCCGAAACGATGACGCCCGAAGAGGCGCGCAGCTACCTGAACTACCTGCTCACGCTCGGTATCCGGCGGGAGCAGGCGTTCGCGCCGCTGGCGGCCGCCTTCATCCGCGAACAGGACCTGGACGCGCTCGGGCTGCTGCCTGATGAACAGGTGAACCTGCTGCTGGCCGCAGCGCAGTCGTTCGCGCCGGAGCCACGACGCTACGGCGCGAAGCTCGACTTCCTGCAGCGGGCGCAAGCCCTGCTGCCGCGCACGCGGCTGGCTGGCAGCACCGTCGAGGCGCAGGTCGGGCAGGAGCTGCGCAAGACGGCGCACGAGCTCGAGCGCTACCACGAAGCGGTCCGCGTGAGCCGCCCCGGGGGGGACGAGCGCGAACGCATCATCATCGAGAGCATGGCACCCGCCTACTTCACCGACCTCGCGCAGAAGCGCGCGGCGGAGCACTACCAACAGCGCTACCACCTCACGCCGGAAGCGCATCGCGCCCAGAACTACACCGGACCCGCGCAGCAGTTCGAGCCAGAGAACTCCACCATCCACAAGGAGTTCGAGGGCGCCTGCGGACCCTTCATGAATGCGCGCACACACGCCTTCCACGTGCTCCTGCCCTTCGACCTGAAGCTCAGCCGCACGCCGCAGGACCCGCTGGAGACGGGCGTGCGCATCTTCTACGGGAAGGAGGGGTACTCCTTCCCCATGCGCTATCAGATGGGCCAGATCACGAGCGACCGCGACGGCAGCGTCGTCGGCATCGCTCCCGACGACCCGAACCTTGTGTACGTCTCCGCCTCACGGGTGAAGGAGCCCGAGTTCCGGTACGACGGCCCCGCTCCGGGGAATGCGCCGCCCGAACTCGCCTTCCCGGTGACGATGCTGCAGCACCTCGGCAGCCTGGGGGAGTACATTCAGGTGAGCTGCAACCTGAAGGTGTGGTTCGATTCGGCTCGCGTAGCGGTGCTCATCCAGGGCGCGCCCGAACTGATCGACCTCGGGCTCACAGGCGCGAGCGGCCTCATGACGCGCACCTATGGACTGGGGACGACGGAGGAGTACGAACGCAGCGGCGGGGAACCGTGGCAGGAGGGGCTGAGCTACAATTATGTGAACATCCACCTCGCCCTTCGCCCCGGAGTGGAGTCGGCGGTGATCCCGTACAACACGCCGATCTTCACGCTTTACCCGGTGCTCAGCCGTCAGGCCGTCGCCTTCGAGGATGCGGCTGCGGCCAGCGAGCGCATCGCCCGCGGTCTGGGGAGCCAGGACCAGGACTAGCGGCTAGCGCAAGACGCCCGGGCGACGCAGGAGCCAGTCGCGGGCGACGGACGCCTGCGCATCCTGGAAGGCGCGCAGCGTGGGGAGGCCGGGTGGGGGCGGGCGCGAGGCCCAGTCCGTGAAGAAGCCAGCCAGCGCCGCGATCACGGCGGTCACGTGGTCGGGCTCGGCGACGAGGCAGGCGGGATGCGCGGCCACGACCTCTTCGGGGGGCGGCCCGCCCTGCATGGTCACGCTCGGGGCCAGCACCACCACATCCGCCCAGGCAGCGCCGATCATGGCGTGCGGCCAGTCGAGGAACCACACGCGTTCGGGCGTGAGCAGGAGGTTATCGGCACGGATATCGAAGTGCAGGAGCGTCTCCCCCGCGACTGCGTCCGGAACGCCCGCCTCCAGCTCTGTCAGGCGGTCGAGATTGCTGCGAAACCAGGGGGCCAGGCTACTCACGCGCCGCCCTCCCTCACGCTGGAGGTTGCGCCAGCCCTTGTGCGGGAAGGCATCGCTGGCCATGGGCGCGACCCCCTCCGCAAGGGGCGAGGGGGTGAGACGCTCGCCCAGCCGCACGAGCGCGTCGAGCACACAATTCAGTTCCCCGAGGTCCCAGGGCTGACGGGGGTGCTCGCCCTCGATGTCCTCAAAGGCGAGCGCCACCCATCCTGCTTCCCCCTCATCGTGCGACCACAGCAGGCGTGGGGCGGGCACGTCGTGCGGCATGCCGGAGATGATGCGCAATTCGCGTCGGTGGATGCCGGCGCTGTCGGGGTTACGGTCGGGGCCGACCGCCTTCACGAAGCAGCGACGTCCGTCCGCGAGCAGCACTCTCGCGGCGACGCCGGGCGAGAAGCCTGCCGGCTGGGTGTGCGCCTCGCGCACAGGGCTGCCCGCCCACGCTTCGAACGCTTCCCGCAGGCGTTCGGGGGCGTATTCCCAGTGCAATCGGGCGCCCTGTGGAGGCGGCGGCTGGATGGCGGCCATGGTCGCGCCCTAGGGCCAGCCGACCCAGGTGTTGGGCGAAGCCACCAGGCTTCCCAGAATCTCGCGCGGGGCGCCGTTCAGCACCTCGAAAGCGCGCTCCTGGGTGAGCGCGTTCTGCGCCAGCTGCTTCAGACCGTCGACACGCTTCTGCCAGTCGACGCGGCTCTGGCTGGCCTCCAGGTAGCGACCCTGCACGCGCTGCCCGAGGAGGAGCACGTCGTAGGCAAAGTCGCCGAAGACCTCCTCCGGCTTGAAGAACTGCGACTGGCGATAGGTGAGGGGCGCTCGCTCGCGGAAGAGGGCGACACGCTCCTCGGCGCCGTCGATGGCGACGGCGTTCTGGCAGGCGTGCCAGAAGGGCGTCTCGAGCTTCTGGTTGAAGCGGTAGTGCACGGCGAGGAACCAGCGCACGTCGTCCCAGTGGGCGTTGAGGGTGCGGTTGACGATGCCGCGGATGGCCGTATCGCGCTTCGAGCGGGGGAAGTTCAGGACGAGCTGGTTGATCTCGAGGATGATCATGTGCAGCCCGGTCGACTCCAGTGGCTCGACAAAGCCGTAGGAGTTGCCGATGGCGACCACGTTGCCCTTCCAGAAGTGCTCCCTGCGGCCGGTCGAAAAGCGGATGACGCGGTGCTCGCCCATGCCCGGATTCTTCGACCGCATCTCCTCCGCCGCCTCGTCATCGGAGAGGAACTGCGAGGAGAAGACGTAACCGCGGTGGTCGTCCTCCACCGAGGGGGTGTTCCAGCACCAGCCGGCGTTCATCGTCTCCGCCGTGGTGAAGGGCTTGATGTGGCCGCCGTGCGGCACGTTGGCGACGATGGCGCGGTCGCAGAAGAGGCTTTCGTCGTAGCTGTGGAAGGGCGCGCCCAGCGTCTCCCCGATGATCTCGGCGCGGAAGCCGGTGCAATCGACGTAGAGGTCGAAGCGGCGCGTCTCGCCGTCGTCGGTGACGATGTGGTCGAGGCTCTCGCCATCTTCCGCAGGCACGAAGGAAGTGACTGAACGCTCCAGAAGCTCGACGCCGTCGCGTTCGGCTTCTTCGCGCAGGTAAGCGACGAAGCGGCGGTTATCGAGGTGGTAGGCGAAGGGGATGCGGTCGATGAGGGAGGTGAGCTGCTGACCCTGCCCGGTAAGGAGGGGGGCGCGCTCGGTCGAGATGAGGAGTGAGCCGAGCGAGTAGTCGTTGAAGTCGCCGCCGTAGTAGACCGCGTCGAGAACAGGGCCCGGGTGGAAGGCGTAGTTGAAGAAGTAATCGCCGGGCTGCCCCCACTCGAACTTCACCCCGAATTTCCAGGTGGGCTGGACCTTGCGGTAGAGCTCGTGCACATCGCGCTCGAGATAGGCGTGGAGGAACTTGACCATGATGGGCGTGGTGCCCTCGCCCACGCCGATGATGGGGATGGTGGGCGATTCGATGAGGGTGACGCGCAGGTGCGGCAGCTTCTTGCGCAGGGCGAGCGCCGTCAGGTAGCCGGCGGTCCCGCCCCCAACGATGCCGACGCTCTTGTACTCACCGGTTGGCTGGCTCACCGGGCTATCGTGCCACGGATGCGACTGTGAGGGGCGGGCGCCGTTGCGGGTCAGCTCCGACGGCCAACGAGCCGCTGCAGCGCCAACGACGTGACCGTGGCCGAGGTGGTGAAGGCGACGACCGCGAGGGTGAGGTTGGTGGCGAGGTGCGTCCCGCCATCGCTCACCTCCAGCGTGATGGTAGGGCGGGGTGGTGGCGTCGCGGGCGTGGCGGGCGTGGCGCGGGGTGCTTCGGGCTGGTCAGCGAGCGGTAGGGACGCTGCTGCAGGCGACGCGTTGATGACGAGCGTCAGGGCTCGCCACTTCCGCTGAATCGCCTCACCAAGGTCGAAGGTCGCTGCCTCCACGGTGCCTGACAGCGCGACGACGGCGTCAGCGGCGCCAACACCGAGCCCCGCGCTTCCGTCGCTAGCCAACGCGAAACGCCCTTCGTGGCCGTCCGGGTACCCGTCACCAGCGGGCTCCTCTCCTCCATCAGCGGCGTAGATGCGCAGGATTCGCGCCCCCGCACCCGACGCAACCGCCGGCGCCTTTGCCGCATTCCCTTCACCCGTCCCGACCGCAATCGTGCCTATTGGCGCATCGGGATCGACGTCGCGGTAGCGCAGGATGGCCACGGCGCCCTCCGCCGGCCCTCCCGTCCACCCAAAGTCGTACGTGGACGGCTCAGAGCCATCGGCGATGCGGTACCACACGGCGAGCGTCGCATCCGCATCCACATCGGCGGAGTCAGTCGTACCAGTATCGATGAGCGTCCACCCCGTCAGCGAGACAGGAGACCGACCCTCAGCAGTCACAAGGATGGCCACCAGCAGGTCGCCCTGCTGTCCCGCAGGCGTCGTCACCGTGATGCGCTGCCGCGACCGAATCCCCGCCTCCACGACGACCTACTGACCCGTTAACGCGGGATCAGCCGCAACGTCCCGCACCTCCGTCGATGCTGGTGCAGGCACGGCGGTCGACTCCGTCGCCGGCTCAACCGTCGGCTCCCGCGTCGCTGAGGAGAAGGTTCAGGCGTGGGGATGGGCGTTGGGGCCGGCGTTGGCTCGGGCGTCGGGGCAGGAGTCGGCCTGGGCGTTGGACCAGGAGTCGGTTCAGGCGTGGGCTGCGGTGTCGGAACAGGTGGCACGAAGGGTGGCGGCGTTGGTTCCGGCGTCGGGACGGGAGTGGGTTCAGGCGTTGGACCAGGAGTCGGCACAGGCGTGGGCTGCGGTGTCGGGGCAGGAGTCGGCCTGAGCGTTGGACCAGGAGTCGGCTCGGGCGTGGGCTGCGGTGTCGGAACAGGTGGCACGAAGGGTGGCGGCGTTGGTTCGGGCGTCGGGGCAGGAATCGGCCTGGGCGTTGGACCAGGAGTCGGCTCGGGCGTGGGCTCCGGCGTCGGCCCTGGTGTCGGTTCAGGTGTGGGAGCGGAGGTTGGGGAGGGTGCCGGGGATGGGGACGGAGTCGGGCTCGGGGATGGGCTGGGGGTTGGTGGAGGGCTGGGCGACGGGGAGGGGGTTGGTGGAGGGGAGGGGGCGGCTCGAACGGCGGGTTGAGGACGAGTGAGACGGCACGCCACGGCCGCTTCGTGTTCTCCGCGAAGGAGAAGAGCGCCTCATCGTTAGTCCCGGGCTCCGCCTGAAACACGTCGGCGGCGCCTGCGTGCGCTCCAGTCGAGCCCCGTGAATTCGTCGAGAAGCGTTCGGTGTGGCCTGCGGGTGCGGCGATCGTGCGGTCACCGTCGTCGACGGCGAAGATGCGAAGCACCCGCGACCCGACATGCTCCGTCGTGACCGCCGGGGCAATCACCTGGTTTCCTTCGCCCAGCGCGAAGGTGGTCGAGCCGACCGGTGTTCGTGTGTCGGCGCCCCGATAGCGCAGGATGGCCGCCACGCCCTCCGCCGGCCCGCCCGTCCACGTGAACGTGTAGCTCGACTGCTCAGACCCGTCAGCGAGGCGATACCAGAGCGCGAGCGCCGCATCCTCCTCAGCCTGGGGTGTGATACCGAGCCAGAACGCGCTGGCCCTGTCGGTCGTCCCCGCGTGGATGAACGTCCACCCATCAGGCGTGGCGAGCGAGCGGTCGTTCGCCGTCACGACGACTGCAATCAGTACGTCGCCGTCTTCTCCCGCAGGCGTCTCAACCGTGATGCTCTGTGGCAACTCGCTCCCCACTTTCGCCACGACCTCATGACCAACGAAGGCAGGGCCGTCGGGCGGTTCGGGGGTCGGCTTGGGAGTGGGGGCTGGCGTCGGCTTGGGAGTGGGGGCTGGCGTCGGTTCGGGTGTTGGCTCAGGGGTCGGTTCCGGCGTGGGGGCTGGTGTGGGGTCGGGGTGGGGTCGGGCGTGGGAGGGGGCTCGAACGGCGGGTTGAGGACGAGTGAGACGGCGCGCCATGGCCGCTTCGTACCCTCCGCGAAGGAGAAGATCGCCTCGTCGCTCGTGCCAGGCTCTGCCCGAAACACGTCGGCGGCGCCTGCGTGCGCTCCAGTCGAGCCCCGTGAGCTCGTCGAGAAGCGTTCGGTGTGACCCACGGGTGCGGCGATCGTGCGATCACCGTCGTCGACGGCGAAGATGCGAAGCACACGCGACCCGACATGCTCCGTCGTGACCGCCGGGGCCTTCACCTGGTTTCCTTCGCCCAGTGCGAATGCAGTCCGACCGATCGGGGTGCGTGTGTCAGTGCCGCGATAGCGCAAGATGGCCGCCACGCCCTCCGCCTGCCCTCCTGTCCAGGTGAACGTGTAGCTGGACTGCTCAGATCCGTCAGCGACGCGATACCAGAGCGCGAGCGCCGCATCCTCATCGGACTGCGGCGTAATGCCAAGCCAGAACGCGCTGGCCCTGTCGGTCGTGCCCGCGTGGATGAGCGTCCACCCTTCAGGCGTGGCGAGCGAGCGGTCGTTCGCCGTCACGACGACTGCAATCAGCAGGTCGCCGTGTTCTCCGGCAGGCGTCGCAACCGTGATGCTCTGCGGCGACCCGCTTCCCACCTTCGCCACGGCCTCATGGCCAACGAAGGCAGGGCCGTCGGGTGGTTCCGGTGTTGGCTCGGGGGTGGGGGCTGGCGTCGGCTCAGGTGTCGGTTCCGGCGTCGGTTCCGGCGTGGGCTCTGGTGTTGGTTCGGGAGTCGGTTCGGGGGAGTTGATGACGAGCGTCATGACTCGCCACTCTTCCTTCGTCGACTCGTCAAGGTCGAAGGCCGCGTCTGCGATAGTTCCCGCCTGCGTGACGACCGCGTCGGCGGCGCCAGATCCGGCGCCCGAGCTGCCGCGACTGCCCAGGGAGAAGCGTCCCTCGTGACCATCCGGGTACCCGCTCGCAGCCGTGAGGTCCCCGCCATCGACGGCGTAGATGCGCAGGACGCGCACATTGCCCCGCCCGGTCGTCACGGCGGGAGCGGTCGGCTGATTCGTCTCACCTCTCGCTGAGAGGAACGGTCCGACCGGGCTGGCTGGGTCGACGCCGCGGTACCGCAGGATGGCCGCGACCGCCTGGCTCTTGCCGGCCCACTCGAGCGTGTACTCCGCTTCCTCCGAGCCATCTGCAAGCCGATACCAGACGGCGAGGGTCGCTTCCTCCTGATGGGCATACGCCATCTCGATCAGGCTCCAGCCGTCCGGCGTCTCCGGGGAGTGCTCATTGCTGATGGCGATGATGGCGATGAGCAGGTCGCCGCTGGCCCCTTCTGGCGCCGCAACGGTGAGGTGTTGCGGATTGCTGTTCGACGCCTTGACGGCGGTCTCGGCTCCCACGAAGGCAGGCGCGGTTGCGTCTTCGCCAACGGCAGCGGGGGCCGTGAGCTGGCCCATCGCTGCCGCTACCAGCATGGCGACCAGCACGAGGGGCAGCATCAAACCGGGAAGGCGGAGGTCCACGGCGTGCTTCTCCCGGACAGGCAGTTGCCTGCCCCCTCGGGAAGGCGGGCGGGATCGTATACTAATTCGTAACTATTGTATATATTCTGATTTGTCATACTTTCTATGCGAATATCGAATACGCGCACGCCCGACGCACCCCGGCCCGGACATTGGTGCCGCGAGCGCCTTAGGATGCGGGCGGTCACGCCTCCGCAGCAGTGGCGGTCACCATCACAGGAGGAACGAAGCCGAAATGGCCAGATTCGTACTGATCGGGCTTGTTGAGCCCTCCAGCCCCGACGCACAGGAACCGTTCGACGAGTGGTTCATCGACCAGCACATCGAGGACACGGCCAAGTGTCCGAACTTCATCCGCGGCAGCGTCTTCAAGCTGAGCGGGCCACACGGGAACGGCGAGACGGCCTCTGGCTACCTCTCCCTCTACGAGGTGGAGGCGCCGAGCTACGACGAGGCCGAGCGAACGCTCAACGAGTGGCAGCGCAACCCCGACGCCTGGGAGGGCCGCAAGCTGCACCGCGAGACAGGTCAGAAGTTCGGGGGCATCCCCCTCAGCATCAACGGCTCTGGCTGGTATGAGCTGATCAAGTCGTTCGACGGGCCGAAGGCGAGCGAACGCTAACTCCCTGCGGCTCCTGTTCCGCCAGTGGCCCGCAAGCACGCCACCCCATTCGCGCGGACGCGGTAAGATGCGCGCCGCTGGAGGCGAACGACTATGGAACTCGGTGCAGGCAAGACGGCAGTCGTCACAGGTGGGGGAAGCGGTATCGGGGAGGCCATGTGTCGCGCGTTTGCGGCGGCAGGCCTGTCGGTCGTCGTCTCTGATATCGATCTGGCGGCGGCGGAAGGCGTCGCGAACGACATCAACGCCGCCGGCGGCAGCGCACTCGCCGTGCGCACGGATGTCTCCGACCGCGCCTCGGTGAAGGAGCTCGCGGACCAGGCGTTTGCGGCCTTCGGCGGCGTGCACGTGCTCTGCAACAACGCCGGCGTCGTGACCTTCCGCTCCGCAGCGGAGATGAGCGACTCCGACTGGGACTGGGTGATGGGCGTGAATCTAGGCGGCGTGGTGAACGGCGTGACGCAGTTCCTGCCCCGCATGATTGAGCAGGGTGGAGAAGCGCACATCGTGAACACCTCCTCGAGCGCGGGGATGTTCGCGCCTCCGGGGATGGCCTCCTATGTAGTCTCAAAGCAGGCCGTCGTGGGCATGTCCGAGCATCTGCACGGGGACCTCGCGGCGGTCAACATCGGCGTCTCGGTGCTGTGCCCGGGTGGCGTTGCGACGCGCATCGTGGAGGCGGGGCGAAACCGCCCAGACGCGCACGGCGGCCCCGAAGACGTCCCCGAACACGCCGAGGGCATCCGCCAGGGGATCGCGATGGGCATGCCACCCACCGAGGTCGCAGAGCTGGTGCTCGACGCTGTTCGCACCAACCAGCTCTACATCGTCACGCACGAGGACACGAAGGCAGGGGTGGAAGCGCGGCTCGAGGGGATTCGCGCCGGCTACGCCCTCCACGGGTAGACCACCCGGAATCGCACGAATCACCGCCAGGCGACCGCACGGTCTCGTGGCTCCTCGAATACTTGGTTGCCAAGTATTTGGGGGACGGCTAGAGTCTCGCTCCATGACTCGTCAACTGCTGGCGGCCGAGAAAGCCGTCCTCGCCCTGCTGCTCACGCGCCCCATGTACGGCTACGAGATGGCGCGCTACTTCGAGGGGGAGGACCTGCGCGAGGTCTGCCCTATCGAGCAGGGCTCGCTCTACACCTACCTGCGCAACCTCGAGGGACGCGCACTCGTCACCTGGCGGGAAGAGCGCGAGGGGCTGCGTCCGCCACGCAAGCGGTTCGCGCTCACCGACGAAGGGAGGGCGGTGGTGGACGCGTGGCTGCGCGAGCCAGTCGAGCGGCTGCGGGAGGTGCGCTTCGACCTGCTGGTCAAGCTGTATGTCCTGCACAGCGTCGACCCGGCGGCGGAAGCCGCGCTCGTGCGGGACCAGATCCAGGTCTGCGAGGCGTATCGCGAGCGGGCGCGAGCACGCGTGGCAGAGACCGGTGACGGCTTCTCACGACTGGTCGCACAGTCGAAGCTCTCCGCCGCCGACGCCACCGTCGAGTGGCTGCGGGAACACCTTGAAACCCTCGCGACGCAACCCGCCACGCGATGACACCGCCGCCTCCGCTCTACCGGGCCGCACGCGCCAGCGCCGTAGCGCTGCTCGTGGTCGTGGGGCTGGCGCTCAGCGCCTGTGGGGGTGACGACAGCGGCGACGCGAACGGGCAGACCATCACCGTGTTCGCGGCGGCCTCGCTCACGGACGCTTTCAGAGAGCTGGCGAGTGAATTTGAAGCGGCCCACCCGGGGGCGTCGGTGAAACTCTCGTTTGCGGGCTCGGCGACGCTGCGCACGCAGCTGCAGGAAGGCGCGCTCGCCGACCTCTTCGCCAGTGCCAGCCCCGACGAGGTGGAGGCGGTGGCCGCTGGTCTCGTGCTCGAGCAGCGGGCGCTGGCAGGCAACACCCTCGTGGTCGCGGTTGCGGAAGAGCCGTCTGTGGCGATCGACTCGTATGGGGACCTGGCGGCGCCCGGCGTGAGGCTCGTGCTCACCGCGGAGGACGTGCCAGCCGGGCGCTACGCGCGCGAATCGCTCGCCCTTGCCGACGAAGATGGCGCGTTCGGCCCCGACTTCGCCCATCGGGTGCTCGCGAACGTGCGCAGCAACGAGTCGAACGTGCGCGCGAGTGTTGCGAAGGTCGAGCTGGGCGAAGCGGACGCCGCCATCGTCTACGCGAGCGACCTCGCACGGGCAGGGAGCCACGTGACCGCCGTCGTCGCGCCGGCGCGCTTCCAGGTTGCGGTGGAATACCGCATCGCGCTGCTCAGCGAAGGTGCGACGGCACGCGCGTTTCTGGCCTTCGCCACCTCACCCGAGGGCGCTGCTGTGCTCGCGCGGCACGGCTTCGCGCCGGTGGGAGCGACGCCGTGAGGAGTCTGCGGGCACACGCGCCGCGAGCGGGCCTGGTGGTCCTGATCGCGCTCTTCGCGGTCTTCTTCCTGCTTCCCTTTGCCGGGCTGATTGAGCGCGGCGTGCGCGACAGCGACGCGTGGGACGTGATCACGAGCAGCACCGCGACCGACGCGCTGGTGCTCTCGCTCTGGACGTCGGGTATCGCGCTCGTGATCGCGCTCGTGGCGGGGACGCCGCTGGCGTACTGGCTCACGCATGCGCGCTTCCCGGGGAAGGGCGCCGTGGAGGCGTTTATCGACCTGCCCATCGTGCTGCCACCGACGATTGCAGGCGTCGCGCTGCTCACCGCTTTCGGGCGCAAGGGCCTGCTGGGCGCCCCTCTGGATGAGTGGTTCGGGCTGACGCTGGGATTCAGCACGGTGGCGGTGATCATGGCGCAGCTGTTCGTTGGCGCGCCGTTCTACGTGCGCGCCGCACGGGCCGGCTTCGCCAGCGTGGACGCGCAGTACGAGCGAGTGGCGCACACGTTGGGGGCATCGCCAGTGCGTACCTTCGTGCGCATCGTGCTCCCGCTCAGCTGGCCATCGCTGGCGGCGGGGGCGGCGCTCTGCTGGGCGCGGGCGCTGGGCGAACTGGGCGCGACGCTCATCTTCGCGGGAAACCTGCAGGGCGAGACGCAGACGATGCCCCTCGCCATCCTGAGCGCCTTCGAGAGCGCCGCCGGGCTGACGGCCGCGGTCGCGCTCGCGCTGCTGCTGCTGGCGGTGGCGCTGGTGGCGCTGGCGGCGCTCTGGCTGCTCACATCGCGCGGCGGGAGGGCGTATGACGCTTGAGTTCGACGCCCGCACGCAGATCGGCGACTTCTCCTACGACACCCGTTTCGAAGCGGGGAACGAGATCGTCGTGCTGTTCGGCCACTCGGGAGCAGGGAAGAGCCTCACGCTCCAGCTGGTCGCAGGGCTGCTGCGTCCGGAAGCGGGACGCATCGTGATCGGGGGCGAACCCGTCTTCGACTCGCGTGCGGCGCTCGACCTGCCGCCGCAACAGCGTCGCATCGGCTACGTCGTGCAGGACCTGGCGCTCTTCCCGCACCTGACGGTCGCTGGAAACGTGACCTTCGGGATGACAGGCGAAGGACGTGAGCGGCGGCTCGACGACCT
This sequence comes from Tepidiformaceae bacterium, assembly GCA_965200565.1. GTDB lineage: Bacteria > Chloroflexota > Dehalococcoidia > Tepidiformales > Tepidiformaceae > UBA2991. Next base: position 642,267 of record OZ241349.1, read on the forward strand.
CCTCGACCTCATGCACCTGCGCGAGTTCCGCGACCGCAAGCCGCGATCGCTGAGCGGCGGGCAGCAGCAACGCACGGCGCTGGCGCGAGCGCTCGCCCGCGAGGCGAACCTGCTGCTTCTAGACGAGCCGTTCAGCGCCCTGGATGAGTCGCTGCGCGTGGAGATGCGGCGTGAGCTTATCCGGCTGCGCAGCGCACTTGGCCTGAGCGTCATCTTCGTGACCCACGATCTGCGCGAGGCGCACCTCGTCGGCGACAGGCTGGCGGTGTTCTACGCGGGCCGCCTGCTGCAGTTCGACGGGCGCGAGCGCGTCTTCCGACGGCCCGCAAGCCGTCGCGTGGCGGAGCTGACCGGGGTCGCGAACATCCTGGAGGGGCGAGTGGAAGCGGTGCGGGACGAGATGCTCGTGCTTTCGGCAGACAGCATGCGGCTGCAGGCGCCACTTCCTCCACCCGGCGAGTGGCGCCCTGCCACGGGGGAGCAGGTCGACATCGCCATCCGTGCGGAGCGCGTGAACCTGCGTCGCCTCGACGCCAGCGACCCGGAGCAGCCACCAAACCTGTTGCGGGCGACCATCCACGAGGAGTTGGCCTACGGGGCCACCCACACGCTGCGCTTCACTTCGGATGCGGGGCAACCGGTGGAAGTCGAGATCGCCGCGCGGCCGTACGAGGTGCTGGGCGTGGCGGCGCAGAAGGCGTGGACGCTGGAACTACCGCCCGAGGACCTTCATGTGATGCCGCGCTCGTCTGCAGCAGCCACATCATCACCTTCATCGGAGGGGGAGGGGAGCGCCTCCGCCACTACGGCGTAGACGGGGTCGGAGGGGGAGGGAGCGGGACTGAGGTCGAAGGCGCGCGCCTTCTGGAAGGCCCCGGAAAGCTCGAAGTAGAGCGCGACGAGGTTGGCGCGCTGGGAGTCATCGAGCAGCTGCCAGATGCGTACTGCCTTCGTGGGGAACATGCGGTTGGAGAAGGTGACGGCGAAGGCGGCGCCCGGCTTCAACACGCGTCCTACTTCGGCGAAGACCTCGACCGGTCGCGTGAGGTACTGCACGGAGACGCTCACGACGGCGCCGTCGAACTCATCCGTCTCGTAGGGGAGGGTGGGCTCGTGGTTGAGGTTGTGGAGGGTGCGGCGGGTGAGGACGGGGTTCTGGTCGAGTTCGAGCTGATTCATGCCCAGACCCGTCACGGCGGCGTAGCTGACGTCCTGCGGGAGGTGGGAGACCCAGCTCGACATGAGGTCGAGCACGTGGCCATCGGCGGGGAGCATGGCGCCGTAGAACTCGCCCAGGGCAGCGATAGCCGCGTCGTCGATGTGGTTGACGAGGCGCGGCTGGCCGTAGAAGAGGGAGTCGTCCGACTCGTCGACGCGACGGAAGTGCTCCGGCAGGAGCGGACTTTCCTCCGAAGGCTCAGGAGACAGGGGCGCTGGCTCCCGCTTCGACGATCACCGCATCGTAGAACTTGGCGTGGGGGTGGCCGTCGATAACGCCCTCGGGCGGGCCTGCCTGCTCATGCGCGCGGCGGAAGTGGTCCGACTGCGCCCACTTGAGGAAGTACTCGCGGGACTCCCAGATGGTGTGGGAGATGTAGTCGCCCGGGTCGTCTCCCTTGAGCAGGGAGAACTGCACGAACCCCTCGAGGTCGCTGAGGTAGCTCTCGCGTCCCTTCCAGACTTCCTCGAATTCGTTCGCGCGATCGGGATTGACGCTGAAGTGGTTCATCGCGATGAACATCGGCCGACTCCATTCGTGGTGGTGCGTTGTGCTGCCTCGATGATAGCGCCATAGCGCCAGAAGGCGCACGACTGCAGAAGTGGCGGGATAGGTGAGCAGCGGGCCCGTATCATTCGCGGCATGGTGCGATTCGCGGCAAACCTGAACTTCCTTTTCACCGAAGCGCCCTTCCTCGACCGATTCGCGCTGGCGAAGCAGCACGGATTCGAGGCGGTGGAGTATCCCTTCCCCTACGAACACCCTGCGGAGGAACTGGCGGCGCGCCTGAGCGAGCATGGGCTCGTGCAGGCGCTCATCAACCTTCCCGCGGGCGACTGGGCCAACGGGGAGCGCGGCATCGCCTGCGATCCAGCACGCACGGACGAGTTCCGCGAGGGTGTGGCGGAGGCGATTCGCTACGCGCAGGCGCTCGACTGTCCGCGCGCGAACTGTCTCGCCGGCATCCCGCCTGAAGGCCTGGCGCCGGAAGTGGCGCATCAGACGCTGGTGCGGAATCTGCGGGAGGCGGGACAGTCCTTCCGCGAGGCGGGGTTGCAGCTGCTGATCGAGCCGATCAACACGCGCGACATCCCCGGCTTCTTCGTGAACACGAGCGCGCAGGGGCTGGACCTCATGGCGGAGGTGGGAGGCGGGCTCGTGGGCCTGCAGTACGACGCTTACCACATGCAGATCATGGAGGGCGACCTCGCACGCATGGTCGAGGAACACCTCGACGTCATCGGACACATCCAGATCGCCGACAATCCGGGGCGCCACGAACCGGGCAGCGGTGAGGTGAACTACCCCTTCCTGCTGCGTCACCTGGACGCCATCGGCTACACGGGCTGGGTGGGGTGTGAGTACGCGCCCGCCACGACCACCGAAGCCGGGCTGGGCTGGCGCGACGACTTCACAGCAGCAACTTCATCAGGGGGAGGGGCATCGTGACACGGATCGCATTCATCGGACTGGGCATCATGGGTCGCCCCATGGCCGGGCACCTGCAGGCGGCGGGACACGAACTGTTCCTCGTTCGGCACGTCGCACCGCTGCCGGAGGAGCTGCTCGCGGCGGGAGCGGTGGAGTGCGCGAACGGCGCCGAGGCGGCCTCGCGCAGCGAGGTCGTCATCACGATGGTGCCGGACACGCCCGATGTCGCGGAGGTGCTCTTCGGCGACGAAGGTGTCGCAGCAGGACTGAAGGCGGGCACGGACGTCATCGACATGAGCTCGATCTCGCCCATCGAGACGAAGCGTTTCGCCGAGCGCATCGCTGGCAACGGCTGCGCGTACCTCGATGCACCTGTCTCCGGCGGCGAAGTGGGGGCGAAGTCCGCCAGCCTCACCATCATGGTAGGCGGCAAGGCGGAGGCGTTCGAGCGCGTGCGCCCGCTATTCGACCTGATGGGGGCGAATGTCACGCTCGTGGGCGAGGTGGGAGCGGGACAGACCTGCAAGGTCGCCAACCAGATCATCGTCGCGCTCACGATTGAGGCGGTGGGGGAGGCGTTGCTGTTCGCCTCGAAGGCGGGAGTGGACCCGGCGCGCGTGCGCGAGGCGCTGATGGGCGGGTTCGCCGGCTCACGCATCCTGGAGGTGCATGGCGCGCGCATGATCGAGCGCACCTTCGAGCCCGGCTTCCGCATCGCGTTGCACCAGAAGGATCTTGGGCTGGCGCTGGAAGGCGGGCGGGCGCTGGGGCTGAGCCTGCCCAACGCCGCCACCGCCCAGGAGCTGCTCAACGCATGCGCGGCGCAGGGCTGGAGCGACCTCGACCATTCCGCGCTCGTAAAGGGGCTGGAAACGCTGGCGGGCCACGAAGTCGCCTGAGCCGAAGCGACTGCGGCTCGTGTGCGACAATGCGCGCGGCCCGCACGTGTGCGGGGCGTGGTGGCCAGAAGGGACGACCATGACAATCAGCGAAGTAGGAATCGTGGGCTGCGGCATCATGGGCGCGGGAATCGCCCAGATCTGCGCCACGCATGGCTACCGCGTCTGTGTGACTGAGGAAGATCCGGACCGGCTCGAGGAAGGCCTGGCGACCATCCGTCGCCGGCTCAACCGCGAGGTCGACCGCGGACGCCTCAGCCGTGAGCGTCACGACCGCACCCTGCGGCGCCTGCGGGGCGCCCCCTCGCTGGAAGGCCTTGCCAACAGCGACCTTGTGATCGAAGCCGTGGTCGAAGATTTGCCCATCAAGAAGGACCTCTTCGAGTCGCTGGGCGAAGTCTGCAAGGCGGATGCGATCCTCGCGAGCAACACCTCATCGCTTTCGCTCAGCGAAATGGCCGCCTCTTCCCACCGCCCCGAGCAGGTGATCGGCATCCACTTCTTCAACCCGCCCACGGTGCTGCCGCTGGTGGAAGTGATCTCCTCGACGAGCACCTCGCAGGAGACGATCGACACGGCCATGGCCTTCTGCGACTCGATCGACCGGCTGACGGTGCGCGTGAAGGATTCGCCCGGCTTCATCGTGAACCGCCTGCTCGTCCCCTTCATCTTCGACGCCATCCAGATGGTGGAAGCGGGCACCGCAACCGCCGAAGACGTCGACCAGGCGTGCAAGGTGGGGCTCAATCACGCCCTCGGGCCGCTGGCGACAGCCGACCTGATCGGGCTGGACACGATGATTCACATCAGCGACGCCATGTTCGAGGAGTACGGCGAGCCGCGCTTCAAGGCCCCGACTATCCTGCGACGGCTCGTCTCGCTCGGGCACCTGGGGCGCAAGAGCGGGCGCGGCTTCTTCGAGTACGACTAACAGCCAACGGGCCACGAATCAAGTCAACAGACGACGGGAGGCAGACATGGCTCTGCTCTATGAGACCAGCGATCACATCGCGACCATCACCATCAACCGGCCGGATGCGCTCAATTCGATCGACCTCGAAACGTGGGGCGAACTGTCGGAGGCGTGCGCGCGGCTCGAAGGCGACGACGACGTCTGGGTGGGCATCATCACGGGTGCGGGTAACCGCTCCTTCAGCGCGGGCGCAGACCTGAAAGAGACGATCCCGACGCTCATCAACGACCCACGCGGCAACCGCTACGACGAGCCCGACACGATCATGCGCGGGCAGACCGTGACGAAGCCGCTGATCGCCGCCGTGAACGGGCTCGCGCTCGGGGGTGGCCTCGAGATCGTGCTGGCCTGCGACCTGCGCATCGCCGCCGAGGGCGCGCGCTTCGGCGCCCCCGAAATCACTCTGGGCTTCATCCCTGGCTGGGGCGCGACGCAACGGCTGGCGCGCGAACTGCCGTGGGCGATCGCCTCGAAGCTGGTGCTGGGCGGCGACCAGATCGGGGCCGAGACGGCGTTGCAGTACGGGCTCGTGAACGAGGTCGTGCCGGCGGACCGCCTGCAGGCCGCCGCCCGCCAGCTGGCGGAGACGCTCTGCTCACGCGGACCGCTCGCCCTGCGCGCGGCCAAGCGCGCCATGCGAGAGGGGCTCGACCTGTCGCTCGACGAAGGCCTGCAGCTCGAGCACGACCTCTTCGACAACCTCGCCTACACCGAGGACGCGAAGGAGGGCGTGGCCGCCTTCCAGGAGCGTCGGGCCGCCACCTTCAAGGGTCGTTAGGCGGTCGCCAGGCGACGAAACGCTTCCCGATTTCCCCCCGAGCGTGTGGCAGCGCATTGAAACGCGCTCGCCGCTGCTCCAGAATCGCGTGGCTTCGCGGACGGTCGCGCCTGCTGCACACAGCGAGCGCGTCGGGGCCGCGACGAAGGGGTGATCGTGGCTACCGAACTTGATGACTACGCCATTCACCAGATCGTCGAGAACATGGAGATGGTCGAGGGGCGCAATCCGCGCTGGGTCGACGAACTCTGGTTCCATGTCGGCGTGACGGACGGCTCGCTCAGCGTGGCGGGCCATATGGGGGTCTACCCCCCGACGGCCACCATGGACGCCGCCGTGAGCGTGGCGTACGGCGGCAAGCAGTACGACGTGCGCTTCGGGCGGCGCGTAGAAGGCGACCGCGATCGCCGCGAGGTGGGCGGCATCAGCGCCGACATCGTCGAGCCGTTCCGGTCGTGGCGCTTCCGCCTCGCACCGGCGGACGGCCAGGCGATCAGCTTCGACCTGGAATTCACCTCTGACCTGCAGCCGATGGAGGTCTCGGGGCCGGTGCAGCACCGTCGCGACGGCCGCCAACTGATCTGGGACCTCTACCAGTACGCGCAGACGGGCATGGTCAGCGGCAGCGTCACCATCGAAGGCGAGACGATTGCCGTGGAAGGCGCCCACGGCGCGCGCGAGCGATCGTGGGGCGTGCGGCCCGTCTTCGGACAGATTCCGCACCTCGGACGTCCGCCCAGCTCCATCGGACGCCACTCGATCTGGCTCGCGTCGCAGGCGGGGGAACGTTCCGCCTGGTTCTGGCGCATCGAGGCCGACGGCGCACACGCCAGCGTCACAGGCGGCCTTGGCGACGACAGCGGGCGCACCCGCTTCGACGGCTGTCTCGTGGGGGAGCACGACTCGGGCGAGCCGCTGCGCTTCGTCAGCGCCGAGCCATCCCTCCGCTTCGAGGGCGATGGCAAACGGCTGCGCAGCGGGAGCATCGCCGTCCACGACTGGGATGGCGGCGTGCACGAGCTCACCCTGAAGCCGCTCAGCACCATCTACGCGAAGGGGCTCGGCTACGGCCATCCCGACTTCCGCCACATCGAGTACAAGGACAGCGTCGCCCAGGCGGAGACGCACGACACCACCGACAGCGCCACAGTGGCCCGCCTGCTCGACAACGACTCGGGCCACATCAACCCGTTCGCGATCGAGCACTTCTGCGAAATCGTCGCGGGAGGGCAGACCGCCTACGGCGTGCTCCGCCTGAGCATCTGAGCAAGCGGACATCCGGGCAGCACGCCAAAGACAGAAGTATCCGAGACGAGCAGGAGAAGGGCGATGACGTTGCTAACTGAACTGGACGAGCATTTCTACCACCAGACCCCCAGCCCCGTGGACGCCATCCGCGACACGGACCCGCGCTACGTCGACCAGCACTGGTTCCAGTGCATGGACGTGGAGGGGCGCTGGGTCGTGGGCGCCAACTGGCCGATCTGGCCCAACAGCGGGATTATCGAAAACGGCCAGATCATTACGCACGGCGATACGCAGTACAACCTGCGCTACTCGCGCACCCTCGAGCGGGATGGCTACCGCTCGGACCGCATCCATCAGGCGGTGGGGCCGGCCTCGATGGAGGTCATCGAGCCGCTGCGCAAGGCGCGCTTCACGCTCGCTGCCGACAACCCCTGGGGCATCAGCTACGACCTCACGATGGATACGCACCTGCGGCCCGTGCAGACGCGCACACCCATCGCCTTCGCTGGCTCCGCCACGCTGCCGGGCCTGCTCCCCTACTTCGAGATCATGGGGCGCTGGACAGGTGAGTTGAAGGTCGATGGTCAGACGTACGAGGTGAACCATCAGAATACGTGGGGCCAGCGCGACCGCTGCTGGGCGAGCCTCGGGGGCGAGCGTTGGCAGGGCTGGACGGGCCCGGCGCCAGGCGGAGGCGGCGTCTCCCCGCGTGGCGCGGGACGCATCCACTGGCACAGCCACATCCAGTTTGAGGACATCGGCTTCTGGTGGTGGATGGACGAGTTCATGGGCAAGCCACGCCTCGGCGGCACACTCGCCGACAACCGTGGCAGTCACTTCGACGGCGCCGTCACCTGGCCGATCGACGACCCGCGTGAGGAGATCCGCGTGGTCGACTTCGCCAACATCGACATCGTCTCGCAGCCGAACACGAAGAAGTTCCAGGCCGCGCAGATCACCCTCATCGACGAGCACGGCACGGAGTACGACCTCGAGTTCGAAATCCTGAAGCCGAACGCGACGCGTCACATCCGTGGTGAGGGCTACGGGCAGCCGCGCTTCCTGGGCGGCTGGCAGGGCGACTGGCACGAGGAGTACGACAAGTACGACCTGAGCGACTACTCAACGTACCCCAGCTTCGCCCCCCAGCTCTGGGACGGCGAGCACGCCGTGCGCTGCCGCTTCGCCGGCCGCGAGGGCATCGGCCACATGGAGATGAGCGGCACACCGCCCCTCCCCCAGTGGGGCTTCGCATAGGGGAGCAGGAGGCAGTGGCATGACCAGCGACTTCACCAACCAGGCGATCGTCGTGACGGGGGCGGCTTCGGGGATGGGACGGGGGGTGGCGGAGCTGCTCGCGGAGCGGGGAGCTCGCGTCGCCATCCTCGACCCGGCCGTGGCGGGGCTGGCGGAAACGGAGCGGGCACTGCGGGACGCAGGGCGCGAGGTCATCGCGGAGCCGGTGAGCGTCACTGATGCTGAGGCGGTGGCGCGCTTCGTCGCGCAGGTGCGCGATGCGTGGGGCGGCATCGACGGGCTCGTCCACTGCGGGGCGATCCTGCGCTACGCGGGCTCGCTGGAGACGGACCTGGAGACGTGGCGCGAGGTCATCGACGTGAACCTGACGGGTACCTTCATCGTCGGGCACGCCGTGGCGACGGCGATGGTCGAGGACGGGCGCAAGGGCGGCATCGTCAACATCGCCTCGGTGGCGGCGGCCATGGGCCTGCCCAACCTGGCCGCCTACTCGGCCTCGAAGGGTGGGGTCGCGGCGCTCTCGCGCTCGATGGCGATTGAGCTGCTGCCGCAGGGCATCCGCGTGAACTACATCTGCCCGGGCTTCGTCGAGAGCGGCATGACGGAGGACATCCTGGAGGAGGAGGGGGCGCGCGAGCGCATGGGCGAGCAGACGGCGACAGGCGCCACCTGTTCGCCGCGCGACATCGCCGAGGCATGCGCCTTCCTGCTGAGCGCGCAGAGCGCCGGCTACATCGCCGGCAACGGCCTGATGATCGACTCGGGGACGACCATCCGCTAGCACCGCGCGTCACGCGACTGCGGAGGGGGCACGTTGACGGCCTCGAGGGGCGCTCTGTAGGTTCCCTGCGATCCTGTGGTTAGGAGATGTGCTGTTGTGATGAACGGTGACGATGAGACGGGGGCGCTTGGAAGCCCGCCATTTTTCGGGAACGTGTTCCTGCGCTTCAAGGAAGAGTTCTACCTGCTGTTCCGCCTGATCTTCGCGTTCATGCTTGCGCTGCATGGAGCACAGAAGGCGTTCCTGCTGTGGGGATTCCCCTCCGACCACCCACTTGGCGTGAAGGTTGATATCGCAGGCTGGGTGGAGTTCTTTGCGGCCATCCTCATCGCGAGCGGCGTGTTCACCCGGCTGGGTGCGGGAGCGATCGTGGTCGTGATGGTCGTGGCGTACTTCGATGTGCACGCACCGAACGACATCTGGCCCCACATCTACCCGGGCATGGGCGGATTCGGGGCGCACGGCGGTGAGGTGCCAATTCTCTTCTTCACCATCGCCGGACTCATCGGCATCCTCGGCAGCCGCAAGTACGGGCTGGAGAAGATGATCTTCGGGCGCGAGTTGCTGTAGCGCCGCGCACCGCGTGCCGTGAAGCGAGTAGCATCCCGCGCAACACGGCTCGGGAGGGCGAGATGGGTATTCGTGGGGTGGGACATACCTCGATTACGGTGCGCGACCTCGAACGCGCGATCGCCTTCTACAAGCTGCTCGGGTTCGAGGACACGGGCACGCGCCTGCACCTCGATAACGAGTTCATCGAGACGTTGCAGGCGATTCCAGGGGCGGACATCACGGCGGCGGTGCTGCGTCTGAACGACTACTCGCTCGAGGTCATTCGCTACGACGCGCCTGCCGGATACGACTCCAACCCCCTGCGCACCTCGGATGTGGGCGGCTTCCACATCTGCATCAGCGTGGATTCGGCGGACGAGGAGTACGCCCGCCTGAAGGCGGCGGGGATGCGGTTCAAGTCGGAGGTGCTGGACTACGAGGGCGGCATCCGCGTCGTCTACGGCTGGGATCCGGACGGGAACACGATCGAGCTGCTTTCGCAGTCGGCGTAGCAGCAGGCGCGGAAGAGCAGAGGGCCGGCTAGGGAAGGTCGACTTCGATGGCGGAGACGCGGGCGAGTGTGTCGCCGGTGTTGGTCCAGGAGTGGACGGTGTTGTCGCCTTCGATGACGAGGTCGCCTTCGTAGACGGTGATCGATTCGCCCCCGTCGAGGTCGAACTTGAGCTGGCCCTTGGCGATGTAGACGTAGACGTCGCAGTGGACGGCATGCCAGCCGGTCGACTGTTCGGGCTCGAATTCGACGACGAGCCAGCGTCCGCCGACGCCGGCGGGCACGTCGAAGCGGTGGGAACGCTCTTGTGGGAGTTCGTTCTGCTCCTCGATGACGGCCTTGCCGTCGGCGTTGTTGCGGGTGCGGATGAACTGGCTCATGTGCGTTCTCAGGGCTTGTAGACGATGAGTGCGTAGAGGAATTCGCCGTAGCTGCCGGCGCCCGCGGCGAGCTTGATTGACACGACTTCGCTGTCGGGGTTGGACTTCAGCCAGCGTTCGATTTTGGTGTTCAGTTTGCGGTCGTTGCCATCGGAGAGGATGGTCGTGTGGAGGTCGCGGGCGCGCTCACCGATATCAGTCATGGCGGTCACTCATGGCGCGGAACGATACACGGACGTGGGGTACGCAGGCAGCGGCTACCAGATGAGGTCGCCGAGAATCCAGCCGAGGGCCGCCGCGATGATGGTCACGGGGATGGTGTTGATGAGGAAGTAGGGCATCGGCACGGATGTAACCTCGCTCACCAATCCTACAGCGCTCTGCGTGGAGATTGGGACAGGGACGGCCTACACTCGATTCACACTGTAAGGGACAGGGGCTCAACCAGGGCTCCGGCTTAGACTGATGGAAACCTTTGACACGATCGTAGTAGGAGCGGGACCAGCGGGAAGCACCGCAGCACGGGAGCTGGCAGCTTCGGGTGCGCGGGTGCTGGTCGTGGAGCGGGCGGCCGAGTGGCCACGCTACAAGGCCTGTGGGGGCGGGATCCCCATCCGCACGGAGCGCATGCTGCCGTTCCCCATCACGAGCGTGGTGGAAGATACCGTCACGCAGATGGCGCTCTCGGTGAGCGGGAAGTCTACTGCCGCCAAGCACTCCCGCGGCCCCTTCGCCCACATGGTGATGCGCAACCGCTTCGACGCGCTGCTGCTCGAGCACGCCGAGCGTGCGGGGGCCGAATTGCGCCTGGGCACGACAGTCCGCGAGCTGAACCAGAACGGACACATCCGTATCCGTGCAGAGGATGGCTTTGAAGCGGAGGCGAAGACGCTCATCTGCGCCGATGGCGCGCATTCGCCGGTCGGGAAGATGGCGGGGCTGGGACAGGGCATCGCGGAGTGCGCCGCCTGGGAGGTGGAGGTGCGGGGTCAGCCCCGCGACGCCTCCGCCGAAGACGCCACGGTGCTCATCGACCTGGGATATGACCCCTGGGGATACGCCTGGCTCTTCCCCAAGGAAGAGGTGCTCTCCATCGGCATCGTGCTGCCGCGTGAGCAGGCGGGCTCGATGAAGAAGCTGGTCGACCGCTATCGCGCGCTGCTGGGGGTCGAGGGAGCGGACGTCGACATTGCGCGGGGGCACAAGATTCGCTTCCGCCGCGGCGGAGAGCCGATCGCGAGTGAGCGCGTGGCACTGTTGGGCGACGCCCCCGGGTTCGCGGACGAGTTCACGGCGGAAGGCATCTCCTACGCGGTGCACTCGGGTCGGCTGGGCGCGCGTGCGACGCTGCGCACCCTCGGCGGAGATGGCGACCTGCGCTCGTACGAGCGGGATGTGGACATCGAGATTCAGCCGGAGCTGGACGCTGCCCGCACGATTGCCTACATGTTCTACGGGATGCTCAAGCGGGTACGGCGGCCGTTCGTGCTGGCGGGCAAGCACACGCCTTTCATCTGGAGTTCCCTGTTCGCTGTCCAGCGTGGAAAGTCCACGTATGCGCGGGAAGCGCAGCGCGTGGGGCCGATCACCACCATCGCGAACGCGCTCATCCGGCGTCACGATCGATAAGCAGCGAGCCAGGGGTAGCGCCCACCTTTACCCGGGCGCCCTTGTCGCAGGGACGGGCGCGCCCGTACGCTGGCAGCACACCTTTTCTCCTGGAGTCAGTGCATGTCTCAGAGCGCCACCCGTGAAGTGCGACCCGACGGCAAGCTGCGATTGCCGCCCGGCCAACGGCTCACAGACGGCTGGCCGGTGCTTCACTACGGCTCCATCCCGCGGATCGATATGGAGACGTGGCGCTTCCACGTGTGGGGCCTGGTCGAGGAGGAACGCAAGTTCACGTGGGACGAGTTCAACGCACTCGGCGAGACGACGGACGTGAGCGACATCCACTGCGTGACGACGTGGAGCAAGTTCGACAACGAGTGGGAAGGCGTGCCCTTCCGCGCCCTCTACGACACGCTCCGCGTGAAGCCCGAGGCCAACGTCGTGATGGTCCACAGCTACGGCGGCTACACGACGAACGTGCCGCTTGACGACTTGCTGGCTGAGGGCGTGCTCTTCGCGCGCACGCACAACGGCGAAGCGCTCACGAAGGACCACGGCTGGCCCATGCGGCTGGTGGTTCCCCACCTCTACTTCTGGAAGAGCGCGAAGTGGGTGGGCGGCATGCAGTTCATCGATGAAGACCGCCCGGGCTTCTGGGAGATGTACGGCTACCACATGTACGGCGACCCCTGGCTGGAGCAGCGCTACTCGTAGCCGTCACCGTCAGGAGCGGGCCGCTTCCAGCAGATCCGCAGCGGCGCTGCGGTTGGCAGGCGTATCGCCGCCGAGCATGAGCACCAGCTCGCGCAGCCGTTCCTCAGCGCACACCTCTGCGATGTCGCTTGCGCTGCGCTCGCCGTCGCTCGCCTTGGTGACGACGAAGTGGGTGTCGCCGAAGGCGGCGACCTGCGGCAGGTGGGTCACGCAGAGCACCTGATGGCGGTCGGCGAGCCGCCTGAGCGCTTCCCCGACGACCGAGCCCGCGCGCCCGCCAACGCCTTCGTCGACCTCATCGAGCACGATGAGGCGGGGGGTGGCGGCGGCGCCAAGGGCCGTGGTGAGGGCGAGCAGGAAGCGTGAGGTCTCGCCGCCGCTGGCGACATGGCGCAGGGGGCGGGGGGCGCCGCCTGCGTTGAAGGAGACGAGCAGCTCCATCTGGTCGACGCCTGATTCGGTGAAGGCGCGGGCGCCCTGCTCGCCGCCGCCTGATGGCAGGGCGTCCGGCGCCACGACTTCGTAGTCGGGGAGGGTGACGGCGAGGCCGTCGGGGGCGTCTTCACAGGCGAAGCCTGCGGCGAGCGTCACGCCCGACATCTCCAGTGCTGCCAGCTCGCTGGCGACGTCAGCGATGAGCCGCACGGCCGCCTCGCGGCGCAGCGACGAGAGGCTGGCGGCGTCTGCGGCGGCCTTCGCAGCAAGTGCGGTCGCGCGTTCACGCAGTTCATCGAGCGATGAGCCTGCCTGGTCGAGCGCGCGGAGGCGCTGGCGAGCGTCCTCCTCGTAGGCGAGCACGGCGGCGACGTTGTCGCCGTACTTGCGGCGCAGGCGGGCGATCTCGTCGAGGCGCGCTTCGATCTGGTCGCGACGCATGGGGTCGTCCTCGAGCGAGTCACGGTAGGCGCGCAGCGCGCGGGTGAGGTCGCTCGCGGTCTGGTCAAGGGTGACGCCCTGGGCGGCGAGCGCGCCGGCGTCGGGATCGTGTTCGGCTACTTCCGCGAGGGCAGCGATGGCTTCAGCGATTGCGGGCGCGTCGAGCGCCTCCAGCGCGGTGGCGGTGGCCAGAAGCAGGCGCTCGACGCTGGCGAGGCGGCGATGCTCGGCGCGCAGGGCGGCGTCTTCGCCGGGGACGAGGCCTGCGGAGGCGATCTCCTCGACCTCGTGGCGGAGCTGGGCGACGAGTCGTTCGCGCTCGCGGGAATCGGAACCGGTGGCCTCAAGTTCGCGCCGCACGGCACGCAGTTCGCGGACCTCCTTCGCGAGCGACTGGCGCTGCTCCTGCAGGCCGCCGAAAGCGTCGAGCACCGCCAGCTGCACGGAGGGACGCAGGAGGGTTAGCTGCTCGGACTGCCCGTGTATCTCGACGAGGCGGGCGCCAAGATCCCGCAGCCGTTCGACGGGAAGCGTCTCGCCATCGAGACGCCCGACAGTGCGCCCGGAGAGGCGCACGGTGCGCTCGACCGTGAGGCGTTCGCCTTCGCCACGCTCGCTATCGCCAGCACCATCGCACACGGTAGCGCAGACCGTGGCGCTCTCGGCGCCGTCGGCGATGACGCTACGTCCGTGCTTCCCCCCGAAGAGGAAATCGAGCGCGTCCACGATGATGGACTTGCCAGCGCCAGTCTCACCGGTGATGACGTTGAGACCCGGGCCGGGCGTGCGCGCGACGTCGCGGGCGAGCGCGAAGCCGGTGACGCGCAGGTGTTCAATCACCATTCGTCATGGCGCTGCTGAGCTGCACCTCAAGGCGCTCGGCGAGGTGACCGAAGAACGACGCCTGGGGCTTGAGGAGGGCGAAGCAGGCGGCGTATTCGCTCGCCCTGAGCGAGACACGCACGCCGCCGGCGAGGGGCAGATCTTCCTGCCCATCAACAGTCAGCAGGGCGCCCTCCTCGGAGCGGACGGTCAGCGTCACCACGGATGAGGGCTCGAGTACGAGCGAGCGGCCGATGGCGAGGTGCGCGGAGACGGGCGTCACCACCAGATGGTGCTCCGTAGGGGCGAGGATAGGACCGCCCGCGCTGAGCGAGTAGCCCGTGCTGCCCGTCGGCGTGGCCACGATCATGCCGTCGCAGCGATAGAGGGCGACGCGCTCGCCATCGACGGCAAGCTCGACGTAGACGGGGCGGCCGGGCGAGCGCCGGCTGACGACGATGTCGTTGAGGCCGTGGAAGGAACGTCCTGCGGCCTCGCCCTCGGTAATGGTGGCCGCCACCATGAGACGCTCTTCCGTCTCCCACTGGCCGGCGACGATGCGTTCGAATTCATCGAAGAAGCCATCGGGGGTGAGGCTGGTGAGGAAGCCGAGGCGGCCCATGTTGACGCCGAGGATGGGGATGGGGTGGGGGACGGCCAGGCGCGCGGCGCGCAAGACGGTGCCGTCGCCGCCCGCGCACACGATGAGGTCGGTATCGGTGAGCGTATCGGCAGGCATGTGGCTCCAGGCGCCCTGCACCGGCGCCTCGATGCCAGCGGCCTCGATCGCCTCGACGATGCGACCGGCCAATTCGAAGGCGGATTCGACGTTCTCCGGCCTGAGGACAAGGACACGCTTCAGCATGGCGCCTCCACCCGGGCAGGCGTGCGCAGCTGCACGACGATCTCGCGATTGCCGCGGTCGCCCTTAATCGCGCAGTCGGCGTCGCCGAGCGCCTCCCAGCCGCTCGCCTCGGCCCACTGCCGGAACTCCTGCCGCACCCGCTCGCGTACCGCCTCATCGCACACAACGCCGCCGCGGGGGACGTCAGCGGGGCCAGCCTCAAACTGGGGCTTGAGCAAGACCACGCCAAGCGTGCGCGCGGGCAGGCGAGAGGCAACCGATGGCAGCACCTTCCGCAACGAGATGAAGGAGACATCGGCGACGAAGAAGTCGAGCGGGGGCAGTTCGGGCAGCTGACGGGCGTTCGTGCGCTCCATGACCGTCACCCGTGGGTCCTCTCGCAGGCGCTGGTGGAGTTGCCCCCGCCCCACATCGACGGCGACGACAGATGCAGCGCCACGCTGGAGGAGACAGTCGGTGAAGCCGCCTGTGGAAGCGCCAACGTCGAGACAACGCAGCGCGGTGACGTCGATGGCGAAGGTTTCGAGGGCGGCTTCGAGCTTGCGTCCCCCACGGCTCACGTAGGGCTCGACCTCGGAGAGGTCGAGCGGGGCGGCTTCGTCGAGGAGGGTGGCGGGCTTCACGAGCGTCAGCGTACCGCTGCGGGCGCGCCCCGCCATGATGAGGCGGCGGGCACTCTCGCGAGAGCCCGCGAGGCCCCGACGGACCAGCAGTTGGTCGGCGCGAACGCGTGGCATCGCCCAAGGCTACCGCAAACAGGCATCGTTGGGCCCGCCTGCAGCGGGCGGTAGGATCGTGCCATGCGTCTCTACTCCGACCTCGCCAGCTGGTTTCACCTGCTGACCGCGCCCGAGGATTACGCCATCGAGGCCGCACACTACCGCGCGGTCCTCACGGAAGCGTGCGACGGGCCCGCGCGGACTTTGCTCGAACTGGGTTCGGGCGGCGGCAACAACGCCTCCCACCTGAAGCAGTGGTTCACCTGCACGCTGACGGACCTCTCGGCGGAGATGCTGGACCTGAGCCGCACGCTCAACCCTGAGTGCGAACACGTGCAAGGCGACATGCGCACGGTGCGGCTGGATCGCACCTTCGACACCGTCTTCGTGCACGACGCCGTCGTCTACCTGACCGAACTCGCCGACCTGGAGGCCGCAGCCGCCACCGCCTTCGCCCACCTGCGCCCCGGCGGGGCGGCTGTCTTCGTGCCGGACTACGTGCGCGAGACGTTCGAGACGGGTACGAATCACGGCGGGCACGACGGCGACGACGGACGCTCGCTGCGATACCTCGAATGGGTGCGCGACGCGGAGGCGGACGGCTCGCGCTATGAGGTCGATATGGTCTACGTGCTGCGCGAGGCGGACGGCTCGGTACGGGTCGAGCACGACCACTGCATCGAGGGGCTTTTCACGCGGGACGAGTGGCTGGCGACGCTGCGCGGGGCCGGCTTCGAGCCGCAGGATTATCCCCCCGCAGAGCCGGAGTACCCCGGACCCGTCTTCGCAGGGAGGAAGCCACGATGAGCGAGCAGAACGAGAACCCCGTGGCCGGGGACGCAGACGGCCCGCAGCGGGTAGCGGAGGCGATGCAGGCGCTCGGGCTGACATCGCCCATCGAACGCTTCCCCGAGGGCACGGCGACGGCCATGGACGCCGCAGCGGCGCTCGGCTGTGAGCTGGGCCAAATCGTGAAGACGCTCATCCTGCTGGCGGACGGGCGGCCGACTGCCGTGCTCGTCGCGGGCGACCGGCAAGCCGACACGACCGCGCTCGCGCAGCTGCTGGGCGTCTCGCGCAAGCGGCTGAAGATGGCGCGCGCGGAGCGGGTGCTGGAGCTGACCGGCTTCGCCGTGGGAGGCGTCGCGCCGGTGGGGCTGCCGGGCGAATGGGACGTCATCGCGGACGACAGCCTGCGACGCTTCACCCGCGTGTGGGCGGCGGCAGGCGCGAGCGACGCGCTCTTCGGCACGGACACGGAAGCGTTGCTTGCGGCGACGGGCGCGCAGGTGGCAGCAATCAGCAAGTCGCGGGACTAAGGGCAGGAGCGCGGGACAGGACGCGCGGCGAGCGGCGTCGCTCAGGCGCTCTCTTCCTGGACTTCCTCTTCGGAGGCGGCTTCTTCCAGCTCGATGGGCTGGCCACCCTTCGCCATGAGGATGGGGCGCTGGCGGTTCACGACTGTCTCGGCCTTGACCACGCAGCGGTCGATGTCCTCGCGGCTGGGGATCTCGTACATGACATCGACGAGGCGGTCCTCAACGACGGTGCGCAGCCCGCGGGCGCCGGTCTTGAGGCGGATGGCCTCGTCGGCGACGGCCTCGAGGGCGTCATCGGTGAAGGTGAGGTCGACGCCATCCATGTCGAAGTAGCGTTCGAACTGGCGCACGAGCGCGTTCTTCGGTTCGGTGAGGATGCGCACGAGGTCGTCGCGGTCGAGCGAGCTGAGCGAGACGACGAGGGAGAGGCGCCCGATGAACTCGGGGATGAGGCCGTATTCCAGCAGGTCGTCGTGCGTGACGTGGGCGAGCAGCTGGTCGGTGCGACGGGGGCCGCGCTCGCGGCGTTCGGCGCGGAAGCCGAGGCTCACCTGGTCGCGCTTGAGGCGGCGCTCCACGGTGTTCTCCAGCCCCTCGAAGGCGCCGCCACAGATGAAGAGGATGTTGGAGGTGTCGATCTGCAGGAAGTCCTGGTGGGGGTGCTTGCGGCCGCCCTGCGGGGGCACGTTGGCGACGCAGCCCTCGATGATCTTGAGGAGCGCCTGCTGCACGCCCTCGCCGGAGACGTCGCGGGTGATGCTGGGGTTGTCGGCCTTGCGCGCGACCTTGTCGATCTCGTCGATGTAGATGATGCCGCGCTCGGCTTTCTGGATATCGAAGTCGGCGGCCTGGATGAGGTGCAGGAGGATGTTCTCGACGTCCTCACCGACGTAGCCGGCCTCGGTGAGGGCGGTCGCGTCGGCGACGGAGAAGGGCACATCGAGGTAGCGGGCGAGCGTGCGGGCGAGCAGCGTCTTGCCCACGCCCGTGGGACCGGCAAGCAGGATGTTCGATTTCTCCAGCTCAACGTCCTGATCGGCGCCCGCGTTGATGCGCTTGTAGTGGTTGTAGACGGCGACGGAGAGCACCTTCTTGGCGGCGTCCTGGCCGATGACGTAGCCATCGAGGTGCTCGTGAATCTCGCGGGGGGAAGGAACCGCATCGTCGATGGAGGGGCGGGCGGCGGGCTGGGGGCTGGCGCCACCGGACTCTTCCTCGATGATCTCGCGGCACAGTTCGATGCATTCGTCGCAGATATAGACGGAGCCAGGCCCGGCGATCAGACGGCGCACCTGGTCGCGGCTCTTGCCGCAGAAGGAGCAGTGGTACTGGGTGCGCTTCGAACGGCTGCCGGCCATCTCAGGCGGACTCGCTCGTGGTCACGATGCCGGCTTGCTGCTCGAGAACCTCGTCGACGAAGCCGTACTCCTTTGCGCCTTCGGCGTCGAGGTAGAAGTCGCGGTCGAAGTCCTCCTGCACGCGCTCGACGGGCTGACCTGTGCTGGTGGAGATGATGTCGCGGATGATCTCGTTGTTGCGCAGGATTTCGCGCGCCGCGATCTCGATGTCCCGCGCCTGACCGCGAGCCCCGCCGAGGGCCTGGTGCATGTGCACCGTCGCGTTGGGGAGGGCGAAGCGCTTGCCTTTGGCGCCGGCCGCGAGCAGGACCGTGGCCATGGAAGCGGTCTGGCCGACGGCGATGGTGGAGACGTCGGGCTCGATGAGCTGCATCGTGTCGTAGATGGCGAGGCCGGAAGGGATGATGCCGCCGGGCGAGTGGATGTAGAGGCTTATGTCGCGCTCGGGATCTTCCCGCTGGAGGAAGAGGAGCTGCGCGACGATCAGGTTCGCGATCTGGTCATCGATGGGGGTGCCGAGGAAGATGATGCGCTCCTTCAGGAGCAGGGAGAAGATATCGAGCGAACGCTCGGAGCGGGGGCCGGTCTCGACCACCATGGGGACCACCGCGCGGGGCGGGGAAACGTGGCGTTCTGTCACTCGGCTTCCTCCTCGGAGTCGCTGGCCTCGGTCTCCGGTTCGTCGGCTGCAGGCTCGCTGCTGTCGCTGTCTGCCGCGGCGATTTCCTGCAGTCGCGCGAGCGTTTTGTCGGTGAGCAGGCTGCTGCGGATGCTCGCGGACCCGTTCTCGCTCTCGAACATGGTACGCATACCTTCGGCGTTTTCGCCCAGCGGCTCGAGCATCGTGTCGATCTGTTCGCTGACCTCTTCGTCGCTCACCTCGATGCCTTCGACTTCCGTGATTTCGCTCAGGACGAGCGAACGACAGAGGCGTTGCTCGGCAGGCTCGCGGAAGGTTTCGCGGAACTCGGCGGGCGTCTGGCCGATCTGGGCGAGGTGCGCCTGGAATGCGCGCACGTCGTTGCCGTGGGCCTGGCGCACAAGCTCCTCGACCTCACGCTCGAGCAGCACCTGCGGGTACTCGACGATCGAAAGACCCACCAGTTCATCGACGACTTTCAGGCGGTAGGCGTCGTCGGCCTGCTTCTGCAGCGTCTCCTGCAAGTCGGAGCGCACGCGCTCGTTGAGCTGGTCGATGGTCTCGAACTCTTCGGCGTTGACCTGCTGGGCGAGGTCGTCGTCTGCGTCGGGGAGCTCCTCTTCCTTCACCGCCTTCACGGTGAGGGTGAGGGAGGCGGTCTTGCCGGCGAACTGATCGGGGAAGTCGTCGGGGACGGGCAGCTCGACCGTCTTCTCCGATTCCGCCTCCATGCCGAGGAACTGCTCGGCGAGGTCGGGCAGAAGCAGGCGCTGGTCTTCCTTAAGCGGGAACTCCACGTCTTCGTCCTGCACGAAGGGGGAGCCGTCCACCTCGCCCGCGATATCGGCGGTGAGAATGTCGTCCCACTCGGCGCCGCGTTCGACGGGGACGAGCGTGGCGAAGCGGCGGCGGATGAGCTTGATCTGCTCCTCGAACATCTCGTCGGTGACTTCGACGGGTTCGGGGGCGATGCGGATGGACTGGTAGTCGCCCAGGGTGACGGTCGGGCGGATGGGCACGGTGGCCTTGAAGCGAACGGGCTCGGTTTCGAGAATTTCGAGGTCAGGTTGGTCGACGGGGTCGACGTCCTCGCTCTCGAGGGCTTCGGCGTAGACATCGGGGACGAGCGAGTCGAGCGCCTCGCGGATAAGGCGGTCGCGGCCGAGCATGCGCTCGACGATCGGGCGGGGCGCCTTGCCTGGGCGGAAGCCGGGGATTTTGAGGGTGGGGAGGAGGCGCTTGTAGGCAGCGTCGAGGGACCGCTCCAGACGGTCCGGTTCGACTTCGAGCTCAAGCTGGACACGGCTCTCGGGGAGCCGTTCAAGAGTGACCTTCACCGGGCCGCGATCCTCCCCACTTCGAGTATACGGCTCAACGGCGGTAGGTGCGCGGCTCGACCACATCGACCAGCGCATCGCCCAACAGGTTCCAGGCGAAGAAGAAGAGAATCAGCGGAATGGCGCCCACAAGCAGCAGGTGGGGGAAGTCCTCGAAGGTGCGCACGCCGCCCGCTGTCTGGATGAGGATGCCGAAGCTGGGAGTTCCGGGATCAACGCCGAGGCCGAGGTAGCTCAGCGCCACCTCAGTGCCAGCGATCCCCGCCATGCCCGCGGAGAGGCCAACGAGGAAGACGGGAAGCACACCGGGGAACACATGACGGACAAGCAGACGGAAGGTGGGGACGCCGATCGCCTCTGCCGCGGTGATGTACTCCTGCTCGCGGATGGCCAGCACCTGGCTCCGCACGATGCGGGCCGACCCCACCCAGGCGAAGGGGACGGCCGCCCCCACGATGATGAGGAAGAACACGATCGAGCGGGCATCATCCCCCAGGAACGTGTTCTCCTGGAGCCAAAATGCGGCGTCGTTGAGACGCGATCGGAAGGCAGCGGCGATCGCGAGCATGAGAAACAGGGTGGGGATGCCCGCGAGCACCTCACCTGCGCGCATAATGGAATTGTCAATCACCCCCCCCTTATAACCAGCAAGTAGTCCTAGCCCCACGCCCACGAGACCGCCACCAAGCAGGAGCACAACCAGCGTGAAGAGCGTCGTTGTGCGGGCCGCATAGACAACGCGGGAGAAGAGGTCGCGACCGGCGCGGTCGGTTCCCAGCCAGTGCTCTCCCGAGGGGGTCTGGAGGCGCGCCTCGACCGAAAGCTGCTGCTGGTTCGGGTCGTGAGTCGCGATGAGGGGAGCGAAGAGGGCTGACACGTAGAAGATGGCGAGGAACACGATGGCGACGACCGCGATGCGCTTGTGCAAGAGCTCGCGCAGCACGCGGAATCGAGGCTCCGGGTAGTAGCCCAGCGTGTCCTGATCGAGTGTCACGCTCTCGCTGCTCACCACTAACTCTCCCTCGCCGCTTCAACCCGAATACGTGGGTCGATGAAGCCGTAGGTGATATCGATGAGGATGTTCGCGAGCACGAACAGCACGGCCCCGATCAAGACGAAGGCCAGCACGATGTCGTAGTCGGGAGCGAGCACGGACTGCAGCAGCTCGCGCCCGGTGCCGGGGATTCCGAAGAGCAACTCCACGAAGAGCGAACCAACGAAGAGGCCGGGAAGTGTCAGGCCGATGGCCGTGATCATGGGAAGGAGCGAGTTGCGTACGACGTGGGTGATGACGACGGTCTGCTCACTCAGGCCCTTGCCGCGGGCGGTGCGAACGTAGTCCTCAGCGATGACCTGAATGACCGAGGCACGCATCAACCTCGCGACGCCCGCTACGCCAGGCAACGACATCAGGAACAGGGGCAGGACAATATTGGGGTGGAAGACACCCTCATAGGTGAGGTTGACCCACCCTAGTTGGAGGGCGAAGAACCATGGCGCCCAGATCGCCGTGACGAACACCGGCATGGAATCGATGAGCAGCCAGGATCCGATCACAAAGGGGTCGCGGAAGGTTCCTCGATTGAACGCCGCGTAGACGCCCATGGGAATGCCTAACCCAAAGGCGAGGACCACGGCCATCGCCCCAAGTGAGGCGGACACGCGGATCTGGGGAGTAATCACCTCAGCAACGGTGAAGCCCCCGCGCCTCGTCGAAACCCCAAGATCACCCTGGAAGAGGTTCCGCATGTACTTGAGGTACTGGATGTGGATGGGCTGGTCGTAGCCGTACTTCTCACGCAGACGCTCGGCCACATCTTCATCGAAGCGTTGGCCAAGGAGGGTGTCGATCGGGTCAGAGGGGCCCAGGCGCAGGATGAGGAAGACGATGATGGAGACGGCGATGATCACCGGCACCGCCCAGAGCAGCCGCCTGATGATGTAGCCCGCGAGCCCCTGGCTCACCGTGCCCTACCCTCTACCATCCTGCGCCCCGACCTGCCGCCCTACTCTCTGGTCGTATCGATCTCGATGTAGCGGTACTTGGACACGATGGTCCCGACTTCGGGCCAGTTCTTCACACACTCCCGCACCACGTAGTGATCGATGCTCCAGAAAGTGGGGATGACGGGGGCGTCATCGAGGATGATCTGCTCGGCCTCCCGATAGAGCGCGTAGCGGGCCTCCGTGTCCTGGAGCGCCGCCGCTTCCGCCAGGAGGGCATCGACGCGCTCGTTGGAGTAGCCACTCTCGTTGATTTCGCTGTCGCTGGCGAAGAGCTTGCCGAGGAAGTTCTCGGGGTCGGGGTAGTCGGCGATCCAGCCGGTGGAGTACATCTGCAGACCGCCGCGTCGCAGTTCGCGCAGGAAGGCGGAGTACTCGATCGCCTCGAGTTCGACCTGTACGCCGAGCACGTCCATCCACGACTGGATGTAGGACTGCAGGCTGTCGGGCGGATTGCCACCACCACCGGGGAAGGTGAGGATGATGCGAGGCATATCGCCGGCGTAGCTCGACTGGGCGAGCAGTTCGACGGCGCGATCGGGGTCGTAGGGGTAGCTGCTGATCGACTCGGTATAGCCGGGCAACGAAGGCGGCAGGATGCCATCCGCCACGATGGCAGCGTTGAAGTAGAGCACCTCATTGACGGCCTCGCGGTTGACGGCGTGGGCGAAGGCCTGGCGCACGAGTGGGTCGTCGAAGGGAGGCTCGTTCACGTTCATCGCCAGATAGAAGAGCGAGAGCTGCGGCACCCCGACGTAGTACTCGCTCAGGGGGCTGTCGCCACCGAGCACGCCTGGCAGGTCGAAGACCGGGACGAGCGCGACGTGGATCTCGTCGTTCTCGAAGCGGGTCAGCAGGGAGCCGCCGCCGAGCGAGAAGACGACTTCGTCGAGCAGCGGCGGGCCGAGGTGGTAGCGGTCGTTGGGGACGAGCACGAGCTCTTCCAGCGGACGCCATGACTTCAGGCGGAAGGGGCCGGTGCCGTTCGGGTTACGCGTCCAGCCGTCGGGGTCGGCCTCGATCTGCTCGCGGTCGACGACCGCGGCGACGGTATAGGTGAGCTGCTCGATGAAGTAGGCGACGGGCCGTACGAGCTCGATGCGGAGGGTGTACTCATCCACCACCTGCACACCGCGCAGCTCGTTGACGCTGCCGCCGACCTTTTCCTGCACGCCCACGATGTCGCCGAGGTAGTTGAGCACGGTGGGGGAGAAGTTGGCGGGGTCGGCGGCACGCTCGAAGCTGTACTTGAAGTCGTCGGCGGTCACGCGGCGGCCGTTATGGAAGACGACGTCCTCGCGCAGGAAGAAGGTGTAGACGAGGCCGTCCTCGGAGATTTCCCAGCGCTCGGCGATATCAGGGACGACCTGCAGGTCGAGGTCGAGGGTGACGAGCCCGCCGAAGATTTCGGCGGTGTACTCGGCGGTACCGGCGTCGCCGACCTGGATGGGGTCGAGGACGGTGTTGGGGTCGCTGCCGAAGGTGATGAGGCGGTTCTCGCCACAGATGCCACTGACGGTTTCGCCCGGGGGAGACGAATCGTCTTCGCTGCCATCATCGCGATCCGCTGCATCGCCGGATGTGCCCTCGTTGGAGGAATCGTTAGCGGGGGCGGCTGGCTGACTGCCGCCATCATCCCCGTCGCCTCCGGCCAGTACGACCACAAACACCACCACCACCGCCACGATCAGGAGGGCGACGGCGGCCATCATCAAGCCAAGGGTACGGTTGGACATATGGTTCTCCCGGGTGCTCGAGATTAAGCAGGTGCAGATGCGGACGTGCAGTCGCGCGCAGCGTACACGTCAGGGTAGAGGATAGTGCACGTCGCCAAGCGCTCCAGCATGCAGGCTTACGACTTCTTGCCCTCGTCCGTACTAACTGAGTCGTCCGCGGCGGGTACGACGAGCAAGCCGAGCTCATCGAGCTGCTCCTGGCTCACGGGCTGGGGCGAACCCATGAGGGGGTCGCTTCCCGACGAAGCCTTGGGGAAGGCGATGACGTCGCGGATGTTGGGCGTCCCCACCAGCTCCATGAGGACGCGGTCGATGCCCGCGGCGATGCCCCCCATGGGAGGCGCGCCGTACTCGAGCGCGTCGAGCAGCACGCCGAAGCGGTCCTGCATCTCGGCGTCGCTGTGGTTCATCAGGCGCAACACCTGCTCCTGCTCGGCACGACGGTGGATGCGGACGGAGCCGCCGGCGATCTCGGCGCCGTTGAGGGTGAGGTCGTACTGCTTCGAGCGGACGGCTCCGGGATCGGTGTCGAGCAGGGGGGCGTCTTCCTCGATGAAGCCGCAGAAGGGGTTGTGGGCGGCGTCCCAGCGGTCCTCTTCGGGCTGCCATTCGAGCAGGGGGAAGCCGGTGACCCAGGCGAAGGAGAGGACGTCGGGGTCCGCGAGGTCGAGGCGGCGGTCGAGTTCTTCCCGCACCAGCGCCATCGAGGCGGCCACGACATCGGGAGCATCGGCGACGAGGAAGAGCATGTCGCCGTCTTCGGCGGCGGTGAGGGCGCGCAGCTGGCTGATCTCCTCTGCTGAGAGGAAGCGTGCGATGGGGGAGCGCAGCTCGTCGCCCGCGAGGAAGCCGATGTTGGCGAGCCCCTTCGCCCCGCCACCGCGCGCGACCTCGACAAGTGAGTCGATGGAGCGGCGGGCCATCTCGGCCTGCCCGGGGACGCGCATGGCGCGTACCTCACCGCCATCCCCCAGCGCTCGCGCGAACACCTGGAACTCTGACTCGCGCACGGCGGTGCCGACGTCGACGAATTCGAGGCCGAAGCGCAGGTCGGGACGGTCGGTGCCGTAACGAGCCATCACATCGGCGTAGTCGAGGCGGGGGAAGGGTGTCTGGGCGAGGCGCTTGCCGCGTCCGAAACGCTTCCCCACCTCGGTGAACAGCTCTTCGACCAGGGAGAGGACGTCCTCTTCCTCCACGAAGCTCATCTCGAGGTCGAGCTGGGTGAGCTCGACGATGCGGTTGGCGCGGGTGTCCTCGTCGCGATAGCAGCGGGCCATCTGGAAGTAGCGCTCGAAGCCGCCCACCATGAGCAGCTCCTTCAGGATCTGGGGGGACTGCGGGAGCGCGAAGAAGTGCCCGGGCTGCACGCGTGAAGGGACGAGGAAGTCGCGCGCGCCCTCGGGGGTGGACTTGATCAGGGTGGGCGTCTCGATCTCGGCGAAGCCCTGGGCCGAGAGGAACTGCCGCATGAAGAGCACGACTTCGTGGCGCAGCCGGATGATCTCCGCGACCCCCTGGCGACGCAGGTCGACGTAGCGGTGGCGCAGTCGCACCAGCTCATCGACTTCGCTCTCGTCGTTGACGGCGAAGGGTGGCGTGCGCGCTTCGCTCAGCACCTGGACGCGCTGAGGCTTGACCTCGATTGCGCCTGTGGCCATCTCGGCGTTGACGGTCTCGGGCGAGCGGGGGTGAACGGTGCCCTCGACGGCGAGCACCCACTCGGAGCGGGCACGGTGGGCCTCGGCATGGGCCTCGTCGTTCTCCGGGTCGATAACGACCTGAACGAGGCCGTGGGAGTCGCGCAGGTCGATGAAGATGAGCCCACCGTGGTCACGACGGCGGTGGACCCAGCCAGCAAGCCGCACGGTGCGGCCGACATCGTCGAGGGTGAGGTCGCCTGCGAAGGTGTCTTTGAGCATAGGTCAGCCTACCGCGGGGCCCCTTAAGCGACCAATGTGGGGACCAGCGCTGGCGGCGCGTCAGGGAGACGTGAGGAGGTCGCGCAGCTCGGCTCCGTAGGCGCCTTCGACTTCGTTTTCGACGCGCTCCTGGAAGCGTCGGTAGGCCGCCACCAGGTCCTGCGCGGTGGGCGTGAGGACGGTACGGCCACCACCCGCGCCGCCCACCTCGGAGCGCACGAGGGACTGCCCCAGGTTGGCTTCGATCTCCTTCACCTTGCCCCAGGCGCGACGGTAGCTCAGGCCGAGCGCGGAGGCCGCCTCGGCGAGCGAGCCGGTCTCGGCGACGAGCTCCAGCAGGCGCACACGGTAGTCCGACATGACGAGCTGACCGCCCGCCTCGATCCACAGCTTCTGGTGGGGGCCCGCGGGGGGCTTCGGGGGCGAAGGCTCCTCAGCCATTGAGGTCGTTGCGCGAGGTCTGCACTGCGTGGACGTGGGCGAAGTCGTTCACGCTGATGACGGCGCAGCGATCGCCATCGATGCGCACCGTCGTGATGGAGGTGTGGTGCAGCGGGAATACCTGGTCGACCGTGGAGGCGAGCGCACCGGCCAGGAAGTGGTTGATGACGCCCGCGTGGCAGGCGACCACGACGCGCCGCCCACGGTTGATGGCCGCGATCTCGGCGATCGCGTCGGTGATGCGACGGCGGAAGGCGGAGACGTCTTCGGCATCGGGCCAGATGGTGTCGAGGCGGGTGCGGTTCTGCAGCCGCATGAATTCGACGAAACGCTCAGCGCCGTAGTGGTCGATGACGCCAAGGTGCTGGGGAGCGCCCTTGAACTGCTCGATCTCGCGCAACCCCTCGTGCACGACGGGGGTGAGGCCATGGTGCGAGGCGATCGCGCGGGCGGTCGTGTGGGCGCGATTGAGGGGGCTGCAGTGGACGGCATCGATTGCGGCGGAGGCGAGGCGTTCGCCCACAACCCGGGCCTGCTCAAGGCCGAGGGGGGAGAGGGGCGCGTCGACCACCTCGCCCATGGGCATGTTCGCCTGCAACTGCTGCTCTCCGTGGCGGATGAGCAGGAGCTCGGTCATGCCTTCGAGGGATTCGATGAAGGGGTTCTCAAGGTCGACCCAGCGCACGCGACGGGGTCTGGATTCTGCGGATTCTGACATGGGGCGACTCTAGCCCTCCTATCGCGAAAAGGCGAACGCGGCCGGGTGGCGGCACGCCAGGCGATAGCGGGCGAGATTAAGCGACACTTAACCGCATGGCGCTCGACATGGATCCAGGGCTGGCGGGGGCGGGCAACGCGAGGCTGATGAACGCCGTCATCGCGGAGATGGATGGCGGCGCGATCTCGTTCGAACGCTTCATGGAGCTGGCGCTCTACCACCCCGAACACGGCTACTACCGCACGCCCGGACGGATCGGCCCGAACGGGGACTTCCTCACGAGCCCCGTCATCCACCCGATGTTCGGCTGGGCCGTGGGAGCGTGGTGCGCGTGGGTGTGGGAGGCGCTGGGGCAGCCGGCGCCTTTCACGATCATCGAGCCCGCTGCGGGGGAGGGCGCGCTCGCGACGGCGGTGCTCGACTGGGCGGAAGGGCGAAGCGGCGGCTTCGCGGACGCCCTTCGGTATGTCGCCATCGAGCCAAACGCGCGTGGGGGCGATTCGCGGGTGGAGTGGCGCACGGACGCGCCTGAGCCCGTCGAGGCGGGGGTGGTGCTCTCGAACGAGCTGTTCGACGCGCTGCCGGTGCGCCTGTTCGAGGTGGGAGAGCGTGGGCCGGTGGAGGTGTGGGTGCGCTGGGACGGCGAGGCGTTCGTCGAGACGCGCGGGGGCGTCGCTACCATCGACGACGCACCCGCCAGCGGCCGCTTCGAGCTGAGCGGTCGCGCGCACGCGGTGATGTCGGCGATGTGCGAGCTGGTCGAGCGCGGCGCCGTGCTCACGTTCGACTACGGCTACCCCGAAGCGGAGCTGTGGGCGGACTGGCGCACGCAGGGCACGCTGCTTTGCTTCTATCGCCACACCGCCCACGAGAACCCCTACCTGCACGTCGGCGAACAGGACCTGACCGCACACGTGAACCTCTCGGAGCTGGAAGCGGCGATGGAGCAGGCGGGCCTGACGGTCTCCGAAGCGGTTACGCAGTCCGCTTTCCTGAAGGACGCGGGCATGGGAAGCCTCATCGAGGATGTGCGGGCTGACCTGCCGGAGTACTTCGCTCGCCGGCAGGCCTTCCAGCAGCTCACCGACGCAGGCGGGCTGGGACGCATCCGTGTGCTGGCGGGGATGCGCGGGGTGGAGGGGACGCCGCCCGGCTTCGGGGGCCCGGAGTGAGCGCGGACGCAGACGACCGCCAGCCTGCGACTTCCGCTCCGCCACGCACCGCACCGATCGCGGTGGGGGAAACCGCCCCGACGTTCCGACTCCCCGCCATCACGACGGTGGGGGAGCAGGTCGAGGTCGCGCTGGGGGAAGCGCTTGGCGAAGCGGCGGGCGGCGTGCTCCTGCTCTTCTATCAGGACGATGGCATGCCCATCTGCACGAGCGAGCTGAAGGCGTTCGCCCAGGAGCACGACACCCTGCGCGAGGCCGGCGTGCAGGTGTTCGGCATCAATACGAACGGGCTCGGGTCGCATGCGCGATTCCAGGAGCGCGACCACTTCCCCTTCCCCCTGATTAGCGATTTCCACGGCGAGGTGGTGCAGGCGTACGGGCTGTGGGATGCGGATGCGCGCAAGTCGCGCCGCGCGATCGTGCTGATCGCGGGAGACGGCACGGTCCACCATGTGGAGCCGCACTTCAACCCCGGGAATCTGGCCGCGTTTGAGGCGGTCTTCGGGGCGCTTGGGCTGGCGTAGGCGGGAGCGCTCGCTACTCGACCATCGGGCTGCGCTGGCCTACGGTGAAGCGGACCTCTCACAACATCAGGGACGTTCCGGCCTTAGGTTCGCCTTAAGTCTCACATCCCATACTCAGCTGCGAAAGCCAATGGCCAGGAGCACAGCATGACGCGCAAGCGACTCCTTTTCGGTGGCGGGGTGATCGCAGTCGCGATCATCGCCGTCGTGATCTTTCTGGTCTGGTGGTTCGTGATACGGGGCGATTCGCCTCCGCCCGTGAGTCTGGAAGGGGCCGCATCCTCGCTCGAAGGGGAGGGGACGGCCGAGCCAACGGAAGCAGCCACCACTGAAGCAGCCACCACTGAAGCAGCCGCCACCGAAGCCGCTGCACCAGCATCGGACGACGCGGGAGATGCGGGAGACGCAGGCAGCATCGATGGCATGTGGGTGCTTTCGGAGCAGGGTGAGAGCTTTGGCGGCTACCGCGTGGAGGAGGAGTTGGTCTCCATCGGCTACAAGGAAGCCGTGGGGCGCACCAACACGCTAGAGGCGAGCATGACGATCACGGACGGGCAGCTGACCGCCGTGAACGTCACAGCTGACATGCGCGACCTGCGCAGCGACAGCTCATTCCGCGACGGGTACCTGCGAGGGCAGTCGATCGAATCGGACACCTTCCCCTACGCCACCTTCGAGCTGTCTGAGCCGGTGGCCGTGCCCGAGGGGCTGGCGGCGGGCGAGGCGGTCAGCCTCGAGGCGAACGGCATGCTCACCTTGCACGGGGTGACGCGCGCAGTGACGGTCCCGCTCGAAGCACGACGCGACGGTGCGCTGATCCTGGTCGTCGGACAGATCCCGATTCTGTTTGCGGACTACGACATAGAGCAACCGCGATCGCCAAGAGTCGTCTCTGTCGAGGACAACGGCGTGATGGAGTGGCAGCTCGTGCTGGAACGGGCGCCGTAGCCCTTCCCGACCTACGGGTGAGCAGGCACTGCGCGCTACGTTGACGAGGAGCGCGTGGCGTTTCTAGCATGGGCAGGCGTGGCCGCCTACTCTGCAACTGTTCTCGACCACTTCGAGCATCCCCGCAACGCCGGTGAGATGGACGCACCCGACGGAGAAGCGACGGTGCGCAACCCCGTCTGTGGCGACAGCATGCAGGTGATGCTGCGCATCAGCGAAGGACGCATCGTGCGCATGCAGTGGCTCACGCGCGGGTGTCCGCCCGCCATCGCCACCAGTTCGTGGACGAGCGAGCACATCGAGGGATGGACGCTCACACAGGTAGAGGGGCTTACGCGCGAGGGCATCGCCGAAGGGATCGGTGGATTGCCGAAGGACAAGGTGCACTGCAGCGTGCTCGCCGCGGACGCGCTCAAGCGGGCGATTGCGGACTACCGCTCGCGCTCTGGCGAGGGCGAGCAGGCCGGGTAGCGGGGGCGTCTGTGCACAGCTTCACAAGCGGTCGTATGATTCAGCCACTGGCTCCGGAGGCTCTAGCCCGATGACCGACGCCCTTCTCGCCCTCTACAGCCCGACGGCGCTCGGAGTGCTCTTCGTGCTCGTGTGGGCGACCACCGCCGTGATCGTCACGATCCCGGTGTTCGCGACGCGTGGCATCCCGCAGCTGGCATGGATCGGAGCGGCTGGCTTTGTGCTGACCATCGAAGCAGCTGTGCTCGTCACGCTGGCCGTCCTCAACAGCCAGGGCATCATCTTCTAGCCAGCGCCCGCAGACAGGGAGCAGGAGACAGAAGGAGCGCACAGACGTGCGCTCTCAGCGTTCAACGCAGGGACGGCTACAGCAGGCGGCGGATGGGCTTGCGGCCCGGGCGCGGGTCGTAGTTGCTCTTGAACATCTCGAGCTTGTCACGCTCGATGAGGTACTTGCCTGCGAAGAGCGTCGCGGGGATCTTCTTCTGCTTAATCAGCCGCCGCAGGCTCTGGGGATGAATCTGCAGTTCACGCGCCGATTCAACGAGGTCGAAGTAGTTATCAAATGGTGTCGCCATCGGGGTCTCCCCGCCCACCTGGATAGGAGCCTCAAAGGCTAATCCGCGTAGGCAATAAAAATCTAGCAGAGCCTTCCGTTTCTGTCGAAGCAACCCGGGTGAGACGCCACACCTGGGACGCACCTGCACGACGCGTGGCCCTTGCCGCGGGGACGGCTATCCTGCGCTCATGGCATCGGTACTGTGCCTGGATTTTGAAGGGGTCGTCGTCGAGGCGGGCCTCACGGAGGCAATCGTCTCGGAGTTCGCCTTGCGCCCGCCTGCGGCAGCAGGGGGAGATCCCGAGCTGAAGCTGGCGGCGGCGCTCGGGGAGTTCGAGGCGCCGCGCGACGAAGTGGAGGCGCGCGTGCGCGAACTCGCACGGCTGCGCCCGGGGCTGGACGATCTGCTGGGCTGGGCGCAGTGGCACGGCTGGCTGCCGGTGGTCGTCACCCTCGCACCGGATGTGTGCGTGGAGACGGCCCTGGAGGATGCGCGCTTCGACCGTGTGGCGCTGCACTGTGGGCGCACGCGGCAGGTCTACCGCTGGCGCCTGACCTACGCCAGCCCTCGCGGCATCGATCTGGAGGAGGGCTTTCGGCTCTCCTACGCCGCTGCCTTCCGAGATGCGGGCGACCTCGTCGTGTACGTGGGCGCGCAAGCGGAGGGCGTGGCGGCGGCGCGCATGGCCGCAGGCGTCTGCGCGAGTGGCTCGCTGCTTGAGGCGCTGGGAGGCGACGACAACGATGCAGGCGAACACGTCTACGCCTTCGAGACGCTGGACGACGTGCGTGCGGTGCTGGAGCGAGAGGGTGAGGCGTGGAAGGCGGCTTTCGCGACGGGACGGGAACGGGCCTGACGGCCGCCAGGCGTCCTCTATTCCTCTTCCAGATCGCAGGACATGATCACGAGATCGCGTTCATTGCCCCTGCGGTCCACCACCCAGCCTTCGAGCGTGGCCTGATAGCGGAAGCCGAGACGCTCAAAGACGACGCGGGCGCCTTCCTGGTCAACGGTCATCTGGGCGCTCAGCTTGCGTACGCCGAAGACGGGAGCGATCTCGCGAATCTCGGTTGCGAGCAGGTTGCCCATGCCGGTGCCGCGGAAGCCGGCGCCTACGTTGATGCGTATCTCACCGATGTGTCGGGTCCAGCGCGCGGGGCGCGACCAGCGGACGGGCTCGGTGTGGAGGCTGGAGTAGCCCACGATCTCTCCATCGACCTTGGCGAGGACGGTGAAGGTGTCCCCGCTCTCGACTTCCATCAGCCAGGCGTCGATGACCGCGGGCTCGGTGATGTCCTCACGCAGGAAGAGCAGGCTGTGTTCGTCGAGTGAGCGGGTAAACGCGAGCATGTTCTCGCGATCGTCATCGAGAAACGCCTCGAAGGTGACGGTCTTGCCGTCACGCATTTCAGCTGTTCGGGGGTAGCGGGCTGCGAGGTCACGGAAGGTCTGTGGCACGAGACGTCACTATACCAATCTGTGGGCTGTCAAGCAGGCGTCTGTCATGGGTGTGCTAGATCTCGGCGGTCATGATGAGCAGGTCGAGGTTGCGGCCGTCACGATCGGCGACCCAGCCTGGCAGGGTGGCCTGGTGGTGGAAGCCCAGCCGTTCGAAGACGATCTTGGCGGTCACCTGATCGACGGGCATCTGGGCGGTCAGGATCTGCACGCCGAAGGCGGGGGCGAGCACGCGGATCTCGCCGGCCAGCAGCCCACCCAGCCCCGTGCCGCGATAGTCGGGATGCACGTTGATGCGAATCTCGCCGACGTGACGCGTCCAGCGGGCGGGCTCGGTGTGCAGGCTGCCATACCCCACGATGCGGTCGCCCACTTCGGCGACGACGGTGAAGGTGGCGCCACGCTCGACGTCCGCGAGCCAGGCCTGCACGACCTCGGCGGAGGTGATGTCCTCGCGCAGGTAGAGCAGGTCGTCTTCGTGCAGCGTGCGCGCGAATCCAAGCAGCGACTCGGTGTCGGAAAGCGCAGCGGGGCGGAAGACGACGGCAGTGCCATCCCGCAAGAGGTCGTTGGTGGGATAGCGAAAGGCAAGGTCATCACGGGTAAGAGCCATAGTGCTTCCAGTGTAGGCCACTCACTGCGCCCGTGTGGGCTCGTCCCCAAGCGGGGTAAAGGCATGGCAGCGCAGGCAGGGAAGCGGGGGGTACTTGCGCAAGGCGGGATCGCTGGCGGCTTGCCCACAGAGCCAGAAACGGGCGCCGCGATCGCTCTGCACGGTGCGCGCATGGATGCAGACGCTGCAAAGGCCCACGGCAGGATCGGGATCGGGGAGGCGCGGCGCGGTCACGTGCGCAGGGTCGCGCCCTGCGCCTGTTCGAGACGCTTCAACAGCCCCTGCTCGATGCGAAGCACGTCCTTCTCGCTGAGGGTGCGGTCGTCCGCGCGGAAGCGAACGGCCAGCGCCAGCGACTTCTGGCCGTCGGGGACGCCTTCGCCGCGGTACTCATCGAACACGTCGGCGGTGATGCGCACGCCGCGGGCGCGGTGGGAGCGAACCAGATCGAGCAGCGCCGCGGCGGGCGTATCGACGGAGACGAGCAGCGCGAGGTCGCGGCGCACCTCGGGATAGCGGCTGGGAGGCGTGTAGTCGGGGCGCTCGGGGAGGGCGCGAGCGAGCGGTTCGAACCAGAGCTCGATCAGGAAGACGGGCTCCTGGATGTCGAAGGCGGCAGCGGTCTCGGGGTGCACCTGCGCGACCACGCCGATGGCTTCTCCAGCACCGCTGTCGGCGGCGAGGATGGTCGCCGTGTGGCCGGGGCGGAGCGCGTAGCGCTCTTCGGCTACGAAGGTCGCGTTCACGCCGAGATCGTCGAGCAGTGCCTCGACGGCGCCCTTGGCGTCGAAGAAGTCGAGGCGGTCAGGGCCGGGGCGGGCCCAGCGTTCGAGACGCTGCCCCCCAAGCACCGCACAGAGGACCGGGCGCTCGTGGGGCAGGTCGGCTTCGACCGGCAGGTACTCCACACCAACTTCGAAGAAGCGCAGGGCGGCGTCTTCGTGGTGACGGTTGCCGGCGTAGGCGTCGAGCAGGGAGGCGCGCAGCGACGTGCGCAGGAAGGTGTGCTGTGAGGCGACGGGGTTGGCCGCCGCGAGCGGGCTGGCGCGGTCTGCATCATCGGGATCGACGACGCGGGCGAGCGCTTCGCTGGAGGTGAGCGTGTAGCTGATGACCTCCTGGAAGCCGAGGCTGGCCGCGAGCGCACGGGCTCGTTCGCGCACACGCTCGAGGGGGCGTCGCGTCGTGTCGGGGAGCGCTCCCTGCAGCAGCGTCACGGGCAGGCGCTCGTAGCCGTGGACGCGAATCAGCTCCTCGACGAGGTCGTCGGGAAGGGCGACGTCGGGACGCCAGAAGGGCGGTGTGACCTCATACGTGTCGGCTTCGTCGTCATCGCCGCCTTCGACGGAGAAGCCAAGCGCCGTGAGGATGCGTCGCACCTCAGGCGGCTCGATGGGGATGCCGAGCACCTGCTCGATGCGGGCTGCGGGGAGCGTGATGCGGGGGCTGGGCAGCGGGGTGGGGAAGACATCGACGAGGCCGGCGGCGGGGCGGCCGCTGGCGACGCGCTCGAGGAGGTGCAGGGCGCGGGCCTGGGCGTAGGGCGCCAGGTCGGGGCCGATGCCTTTCTCGAAGCGCGCGGATGCCTCGCTGCGCAGACGCAGGTGGGTGGACGTGCGGCGGATGGAGCCAGGGTGGAAGTTCGCCACTTCGAGCAGGATGGTGCTGGTGGACTCGGAGACTTCGCTGTTGCCGCCACCCATGACACCCGCGATACCGACAGGGTCCTCCCCATCGCAGATGAGGAGCATCTGGTCGTCGAATTCGCGCTCGACGCCATCGAGGGTGACGAGCCGCTCGCCAGGGTGGGCGCTGCGGGGATGGATGGAGGCGCCGCGCACGAGGTCGTAGTCGAAGGCGTGGATGGGCTGGCCGGTCTCCAGCATCACGTAGTTCGTGACGTCGACCACGTTGTTGATGGGGCGCATGCCCGCGCGCAGGAGGCGCTGCTGCATCCAGGGGGGCGAAGGGCGCACCTCGATGCCTTCGATGATGCTGACCGTGAAGCGGCGGCAGAGGTCGGGCGCCTCGATCGTGACGGAGACGAACTCGTCGGCCTGGCGCTCCGAGGGTGACCAGTCAAGGTCGGGCTCGCGCAGGGGTTGGGCGGTAATGGCGGCCACCTCGCGGGCGAAGCCGTGGATGCCGAGCAGGTCGGCGCGATTGGCCCAGGTGGAGACATCGAAGACGACATCGCCGAGCGTGTCGGTGAGGGGGGCGCCGGGGGTGGCGTCGTCGGGCAGCACGAGGATGCCTTCGTGGTTGTCGCCCAGGCCCAGCTCCTTCTCGCTCAGCACCATGCCCGCGGAATCGACCCCGCGGATGGCGCGCAGCTTCAGCTTCGAGGCCTTGCCCGTGCGCCCGTCGATGAGCATGGCCCCTTCCGTGGCAAAGGCGACCTTCTGCCCGGCGGCCACGTTGGGCGCGCCACAGACAACCGTGCGGGGCCCCTCACCCGCGTCCACAGTGGCGAGCACGAGGCGGTCGGCGTTGGGGTGGGGTTCGACGTCGAGCACGTGGGCCACGCGGACGAGGTCGGCGTCCCACTGCCCACCGATCACCTCCCAGCCTTCGACCTCGGCGATGGCGTCGGTCACACGGCTGGCGAACTCCGCGGGGGGGAGGTCGATATCGACGTAGTCGCGTAGCCAGGAGAGAGGAATTTTCATCGTAATCGCAATCGCTATCGCACAGCCTCAGAACTGCGCCAGGAA
Organism: Tepidiformaceae bacterium; assembly: GCA_965200565.1. Taxonomy (GTDB): domain Bacteria; phylum Chloroflexota; class Dehalococcoidia; order Tepidiformales; family Tepidiformaceae; genus UBA2991. The sequence goes on from OZ241349.1 coordinate 677,838, forward strand.
CTGCTGGTCGTTCTGGTAGAAGTGGCGGATATCCTCGATGCCCCAGCGCAGCATGGCGACGCGCTCGATGCCCACACCGAAGGCGAAGCCGGTGTAGCGAGCGGAGTCGTAGCCGGTGTTCTCGATGATTTCGGGGTGGACCATGCCCGCCCCCAGAATCTCGATCCAGCCGGTGCCGTGGCAAGTGCGGCAGTCGCTGCCGTCGTCGCGGCAGAGGAAGCAGTCGATGGCCATCTCCACGCCGGGCTCGACGAAGGGGAAGTAGCTGTGGTGGAAGATGATGCGACGGTCTTCGCCGAAGAGACGGCGGGCGAAGGCGTAGAGCGTGCCTTTGAGGTCGCTCATGCGGACGCCTTCATCGACGGCCAGCCCCTCTATCTGGGTGAGCATCCATTCGTGGGTGGCGTCAGTGGCCTCCTGGCGATAGCACTTCCCCGGGACGATGACGCGCACGGGCGGCTCACTCTGCTCCATGACACGGATCTGGTTGGGTGAGGTGTGGGTGCGAAGCAGCATCTTGCGCTCGCCCTCGATGAGCGTGTCGAGCCAGATGGTGTCCCACATGTCGCGCGCGGGGTGATCCTCGGGGATGCGCACCGCGTCGAAGTTGTAGGCGGACCACTCAACCTCGGGCCCTTCGAAGACGCGGAAACCCATCTCCGCGAAGGCCTCGATGCAATCGTTCATCGTCTGCGTGACGGGGTGGAGGCGTCCGAGGGGCTGGGGGCGACCGGGCAGGGTCACATCGAGGGCGTCCTCGGCGGAGAGGGCGGCGACGCGGGCCCGCTCGCGGCACGCGTCCAGCTCCTGCTCGAGCGTCGTCTTCAGTGCGTTGAGCGATTGGCCCAGAGCGGCGCGCTGATCCTGCGGGGCGTCCTTGAGGGCGCGCAGGCGCAGCGTGAGGCGGCCATCGCGACGACCCAGCCAGTCGGCGCGCCACGCCTCACGCTGGTCGTCGTCGGCGGCTTGCGCGAGCGCATCGAGCGCCTCCGTCTGGAGCGCCGCAACCTCTGCTTCAATCGTGGACATCGACAGGGAGGATTATAGGTAGGGCGCCCTGACAGGCGAACCGGAGGCTCAGGCGCACAGGAGGGGCAAGGATCGGTGAAACGTGGCGGCTTCTTTACCTTCTGCGTCTGGCGCGGGCAGGGACGCGCCCTACACTTGGGCGAGCGGCGCGACGAGCGGGATCGCAATCGGTGCGCTCACGGATAACAATGGAGGGCAGGGGGCGAGATGCGGGAGCGACTTCAGGAACTTCAAGGATGGTGGCCCGGAGCCCTGGCAGGGCTGGCGGCGGTGGCAGTTGGGCTGGCAGCCGCGGAACTGGTCGCCCGTCTGGTCGACGGGAGCTCGCTGATCGTCGCGATCGGCAACATCGTTATCGATAATTCCCCGCGTCCGATCACGAAATGGGCGATCGACACCTTCGGCACGAACGACAAGCCGATGCTCATCGCGGGCATCACCGTCACCACGCTGGCGCTGGGCCTGGTGATGGGCGCGCTTTCGATGCGCTCGCGCCTGTTCGGCGTGGGCGTGCTGGCGCTGCTCGCCATCGTGGGCGGGCTGGCGGCTGGCCACGACCCGCTGACTTCTGACTTCGACGCAGCCATCACGGCCGCATCCGCCGCTGCAGCAGGCACCGCGGCGCTCTTCGGGCTGTTCATGCTCGCTCCTGCCGCCAGCACGGTGGCGGGTGACGCGGTCGCCCCCGATGCAGAGCGAAGGCGATTCCTCGCGGTCGCGGGGGGCGGGCTGGTCGCAGCGGCGGTTTCAGTCCCGCTCGTGCGCAGGCTGATCGACACAGGCGTCGACGTCGACGCACAGCGCGCCTCCATCGTGCTTCCAAAGCCAAGCAATTCCGCCGCAGAGGAGGACGCCGCCACACCCACTCCCACCGCAACTCCCGAAGCGACTGAGGCCGACGCAACCGCGACCGCTACACCCGCCGCGGAAGCGACTCCCGCCCCGACTGCTGAGGCAACGCCGTCCGCAACCGAACCCCCGTCGAATGCGAATGACACGGAAACGGAGGAAGCCGAGGCCGCGACCGCAACGCCCGAGCCCGAGCCCGTAGAGGAGGCGACTCCCGAGCCGACGCCGGAACCCACGCCCGAACCGGAAGCAGTCGTACGCGGCGGACCGGAGACGGTGCGTGGCATCTCGCCGCTGGTGACGCCCAACGAAAACTTCTACCGCATCGATACCGCCCTCTCGACGCCACGGGTCGATATCTCCAACTGGAAGCTCAGCATTACGGGTCTGGTGGATAACTATCTGGAGTTCACCTTCGACGAACTGCTCAGCATGAGCCTGCAGGAAGAGCCAGTGACGCTCGCCTGTGTCTCGAACCGGGTGGGCGGCCGTCTGGTGGGGAACGCCTACTGGCTCGGCGTGCCCCTGCCGACGCTGCTCGAACAGGCGGGCGTGTGGCCCGAGGCGTCGCAGGTGGTGGGGCGCTCGGTCGACGGGTTCACCGTCGGCTTCCCCACCGCAGACGCGCTCGACGGACGCAAGTCGATGGTCGTGGTGGGCATGAACGGCGAGCCGCTGCCCGCAGAGCACGGCTTCCCCGCCCGCCTCATCGTGCCGGGCATGTACGGCTACGTCTCGGCCACGAAGTGGCTGAAGGAGATCGAGCTGTCGCAGCTCGGCACCTTCAACTCGTACTGGGTACGTCGGGGCTGGGCGCAGCTGGGGCCGATCAAGCTGCAGTCACGCATCGATGTGCCCCGCGACGAGGCCAAGGTGCCTGCGGGCAACTTGCGCGTCGCGGGCGTCGCCTGGGCTGGCCTGAAGGGTGTGAGCGCGGTTCAGGTTCGCCCCATCCAGCGCGGCGGCGGGGACCAGGGCTGGATGGATGCGGTCGTCGGCGAAGAGCTCTCCGACAGCACCTGGCGCCAGTGGGTGGTCGATTGGAACGCCCGGCCAGGCGTCTACGACCTGCAGGTGCGGGCCTACGACCGCAACGGACAGGAGCAGACGGCCCAGCTGAAGGACTCGTTCCCCGACGGCTCCACCGGGCACCACTCGATTCGCGTCACGGTCGAGGGATAGGCGCCAGGCGAGGGCCAGACGCTCGCGGCGGCTTCTCCCTGCGTTCTGATTGCCTGCACAGGGTAGAATCGTGGCGAACCTGTCTGATGAACTGAGGAGGCACGCGTGGTTCGGGGGTACATCCTGATCGAGACTGATGTCGGCAGCGCCAAGGCAGTAGGCGCTGCCGCCGCCACACTGACCTACCCCGGCGCGACGGTGCTGGCCGTCGATACCGTCACGGGGCCATACGACGTGATCGTGCAGATTGAAGCCGGGGACCTCGACACGCTCGGCACCGCCATCACCGATGCGATTCAGACCATCACGGGCGTGCAGCGCACGACGACCTGCCTGGCGGTCCGGCTCGGCTAGGGCAGGCGAGAACCCGCGGCCATGACGATCCCTGCCTCTGAAATGATCAGCGTGGAGGACGCGCGTACGCGCATCCTCGCCTTCGTCGACCGGCTCGAACCGGAGCAGGCGCCGGTCATCGAGGCGCTGGGACAGGTGCTGGCAGAGGATGTCGTCGCGGGGTTCGACATCCCGCCGCTCGACAACACCGCCATGGACGGCTACGCCGTGCGCGCGGCGGACACAGATGGCGCGAGTGAGGCAGATCCTCGCCAGCTCACGGTCATCGCCGATCTGGCGGCAGGCTATGTGCTCGAGACAGCGGTGGAGGAAGGCACGGCCGTCCGCATCATGACGGGCGCCCCCATCCCACCCGGCGCCGACGCCATCGTGCCCTTCGAGGAGACGGACGAAACGTTGCGCGAGCCAGGCCAGGCGCCCACGCGCGGCGATACGGTCGGTGTCTTCAAGGCGGCCCGCCAAGGCGCGAACATCCGCAACCGTGGCGAAGACATCCGCACTGATGCAGTAGCGCTGGAGGCGGGACGCGTGGTGCGCGCCTCCGAGATCGGCGTTCTTTCCAGTATCGGACGCACAGAGGTCACCGTGTATCGCCGGCCGCAGGTCGCCATCCTCTCGACGGGCGACGAGATCGTGACGCCCGGCGGGGAGCGCCGTGCGGGCCAGATCTACGACGCGAACGCTCACAGCGTGGCCGCTCTCGTCCGCGCCTTCGGCGGAGAGCCCCGCCTGCTGGGCATCGCCCGCGACACGGTCGAGGACCTGACCAAGAAGATTCACGCCGGGCTCGACGCGGACATGATCGTGACCAGCGCAGGCGTCTCGCGGGGCGACTTCGACGTCGTCAAGGACGTGCTCGCGCGCGAAGGCGGCATCGACTTCTGGACGGTGCGCATGAAGCCGGGCAAGCCGCTCGCCTTCGGGGCCTTCGAGGCGCCTGACGGTCGCCGCGTGCCCCACCTGGGGCTGCCGGGCAATCCCGTCAGCTCGATGGTCGCGTTCGAACTCTTCGGGCGTCCGGCCATCTTCAAGATGCTGGGGCGTGCAGGCTGGGAGCGCCCAATCGTGAAGGCGATCACGCGCGACCGCGTGGTGAACACGGACGGCCGCCGCTTCTACGCCCGCTGCGTCGTGACGAAGGGCGACGACGGCCGCTACTACGCGGACCTGACGGGCCCCCAGGGCAGCGGCATCCTCACCAGCATGAGCGCCGCCAACGGGCTCACCGTCATCCCCGAGGATCTCCCGCGCGCCGAACCCGGCGACGAGATCGACGTGATGATGATCGACTGGGAGCACCCGCAGTAGCATCTGCTGTCCCACGCTTCCTGGTCGCTAGTCGTCCGGGAGGAGGTCGGGGCGACGGGTGCGAGTGCGGGCGAGGCGTTGCTCCGCTTTCCAGCGCTCGATCTCGGCATGGTGGCCGCTGAGCAGCACCTCGGGCACGGTCCAGCCACGGTACTCGGCGGGACGCGTGTACTGGGGGTGTTCGAGCAGGCCATCGGCGAACGACTCCTCGCGGGGGGAGGCGGCATCGCCGAGGGCGCCGGGGAGGTGGCGCGCGACCGCCTCGATGAGCACCATCGCGGGCAGTTCGCCACCGGTCAGGATGTAGTCGCCGATTGAGACTTCGCGGTCGACGCAGTGCTCGACGAAGCGCTCATCGACGCCTTCATAGCGACCCGAGACGAGAATCAGCCTCGGGTGCGTCGCGAGTTCGCGTACCAGCGTGTCGGTGAGCCGCTCTCCCTGCGGGGAGAGGTAGATGACGTGTCCCTCCGGATCAGCCTGCTCGCGGGCGGCCGTGAAGGCGGCGTCGAGCACGTCGACCTTCATGACCATGCCGTGGCCGCCGCCGAAGGGCTGGTCGTCGACGGTGCGGTGGCGGTCGCTGGCGGAGTCGCGGATGTCGTGGAGGTGGAGGTCAAGCAGGCCGCTCTCGCGTGCGCGCCTGATGATGGAGACGTCCAGGGGGCCCTGGAACGCCTCGGGGAAGAGCGTCAGGACATCGACTCTCATCCGTCGTGGTCGACAGGGCCTGCAAGCAGCTCTGCGATGTGGGGGAGGAGGGGGAGCAGCACGGTGAGGCCATCGGCGACGCCCTTGGGGTTGCCAGGCAGATTCACGATGAGGGTCTTGCCACGGGTGACCGCGACCCCGCGGGAGAGGATGGCATAGGGCGTGTGCTGCAGGCCCTCCTGCGTGATGGCAAGGGGGATGCCGGGCGCATCCCGCTCTGCGATATCGCGGGTGGCCTCGGGCGTGAGGTCGCGGGGCGTCAGGCCCGTGCCGCCGGTCGTGAGGATGACATCGGCGATGCCGGCATCGCACCAGGCAGCGAGCTGGGCCGCGAGCGCGGCGCGGTCGTCGGGGAGGGCGGTGGTGGCGACGATTTCGTGGCCCTCCTCGCTGCAGCGCTGCTCGATGAGGGGGCCGCCTGCATCGGCACGCGTGCCGGCAGCCACGCCGTCGGAGGCGGTCAGGACTGCGATGCGCGCCATTGGGACAGTCTAGCGCGATCGTGACAGGGGAGCGTCCGCCCTGTGGGAGGGTGGCGAGATGGGTTGAAGGGGGTTGTTGACACGCCAGATGGGGCGGCCCTATAGTCCCTGTGGGGAAGAGTGGGGAGTAATGGGAATACTCCCCAAATTCGTCAAGAGTTCGCCAGAAACTGGCGAGTTTTCCCCGGCCGAGGGGTCACGATGGCGTTCCGTGGGAACTTCGAGTACCAGCTGGATGACCGCAACCGGGTCGCGCTGCCTCCAAAGTTCCGCGAGGCATTCGCGAACGGCGCGGTGCTCGTCCCCGGGCTCGACGGCTGCATCGAGGTCTACACGCCGGAGGGTTTCGAGGCGGAAGCAGGAGTCGTGGAACGCGTGCCCGCCTACTCCGAGCAGGGTCGCCAGCTGCGACGCGCCTTCTTCGCGCTCTCCTTCGACGTGCAACGCGACGGCCAGGGGCGGCTGCTCATCCCGGCCAAGCTCCTGGCGTACGCCTCCATCGAGCGGGATGTCGTGGTGCTGGGTAACGACCAGCGCCTCGAGATCTGGGATCGCGCCCTGTGGGAGGAGCAGGAATCGATGCTCCCGACGGCTCGCGCCAATGCGCTCCAACGGTTGGCCGACGAGGCCGCGGGCGGGGGAGGCTAGCGTGCCGGTCATGACTGCACCACGCGCTCCGCACACGCCAGTCCTGCTCGATGAGGCGCTGCGCTTCCTGGCAGTGCGCCCGGGCGGCTCCTACATCGATTGCACCACCGGAGCGGGAGGCCACAGCGCCGCCATCGCGGAAGCGATGGGGCCGGAGGGCCGGCTGCTCTGCCTCGATCAGGATGGCGAGGCGCTGGAGTTCGCGCGAGCGAGGCTTGCTCCGTTTGGGAGGCGGGTCAGCTTCGTTCGCGGGAACTTCCGCGAACTCGACGCCATCGCCGCGGAAGAAGGCTTCGCCGCGGTCGACGGCATCCTGATGGACCTGGGTGTGTCCTCCATCCAGCTGGACACAGCCGAGCGAGGGTTCGCCTTCGCTCATCGCGGACCACTTGACATGCGGATGGACCAGTCGTCGGACGGCTTGACGGCTGCGGACATCGTCAACACATGGGACGAGCAGGCGCTCGCGAACCTCTTCCGGGAACAGGGAGAGGTGCGCGGGGCGCGTCGCATCGCACGTGCGGTGCTGGCAGCGCGACCGCTGGGCTCGACCTGGGATCTAGCCAAAGCCGTCGAGCAGGCTGCGGGGGGCGCAAGAGACCGAACCCAACAACACCCCGCCACCAAGGTCTTTCTTGCGCTTCGGATTCGTGTGAACGGCGAACTCGACTCGCTAGACACGGCTTTGCCGCTCGCCCGCAGCCTGCTCGGCTTTGGACCTTCCCGCGAAGGGGGAAGGCTCGTCACGATTGCCTTTCATTCACTCGAGGACCGGCGGGTGAAGCAGTATCTCGCGCAGGAAGCGCGCGACTGCCTCTGCCCGCCCCAGTTTCCCGTGTGCCGCTGCAACCACCGTGCCTCGTTCAAGCTCCTGACGCGTCGGGCCGTGCGGCCAGGCGACGAGGAAGTCGCCCGCAACCCGCGCGCACGCAGCGCCGTGCTGCGGGCGGCAGAGCGGATTGACGACGGCGGAGCTGCGGCATGACAGCGCTCGAGCAGTCCGCGCCGCAGGCCTATCGCGAGTCGCTGCTGCCAAAACTGCGAGCCAACGGCTGGGTTGTGGCTGGCATCCTGATCGTCTCGGCGAGTGCGCTGGCGCCGGTCATCCAGAACAGCCTGATTACGACGCAGGGGCTGCAGATCGAGACGCTGGAAGCGCAGCAATTCGCGCTGCGGGTGGAGATGCGCCAGCTCGAATCCGAGATTTCGCGCCTCATCTCCATTGATCGCATCCAGCGGCGCGCCGGTGAGATCGGCCTGGCGCCCGGAGCGGACGCCATCTTCGTCACCATCGGTGAAGCCGGACCTGAGCACCCCAAGATTCCCGCGGAGCATCTCCTCGAACCATCGGAGCCAGACTCCGGGTTCGCTCCGTAGCTGCGGACGACGCATGGAGGCGATGCCGCTGCTGAAGTAGAGATTTTGGCTGGCCGTGGGAGGGGCCGGTCGGAGGGCGCGATGGCGCACCAGCAGGCAAGACGCACGAGCCGGGTATGGCTGCCGGCGATCGGGCTTGCGATCTTCGCCGTGATCGTGCTGGGACGGCTCGTCCAGATTCAGATCCTGGACCACGACTACTACGCCGAAGAGGCGCGCAGCGAGCTCATCACCAGCGACACGCTCTTCGCCCGCCGCGGCGCCATCCTCGACCGCCACGGCTTCCCGCTCGCCATGAGCACCGATACCTGGGACCTCTACGTGGCCTCCCGCGTCTGGGAAGACGCGGAGGATGCAGCAGCCGGCTCGGCCGCTATCTCGCAGGCCACCGGCATCGATGCTGCGCAACTGCGTGAGACGGTGCGGGAGAGCGGGCTGGTCGATGTGCTCGTGGCGCGCGACGTGCCGTATGAGGTGGGCAAGGCGCTGCTCGATGCGAACGTCCCCGGGCTGGTAGGCCTGCCCAACACGATGCGCGTCCACCCGGCGGGCAGCCTGGCGTCCTCCATCATCGGCATCATCGGCGCGGACAACACCGGTCTGACGGGCATCGAGGCGTGGTACGACGAAGACCTGCGGGGCGTCCCCGGGCGCGTCATCTTCGAGCGCGACACGACTGGCTCGCCCATTCCCTATGGCGAGACCTTCACCACCGAGCCCATCCCCGGGCCGGACATCGTGCTCACCATCGACCGTCGCATGCAGATCGCGGCCGAACGCGCCCTGAAGGAAGCTGTCCGCGAGCACGAGGCGACGCGCGGCTCGATCATCATCATGGATCCGCGCAACGGCGAGATCCTGGCGCTGGCGACGTACCCGTCGCTCAGCTACGCCACCCTCGACCTCTCCTCTCCCGAGCAGGTGCGGCTTCTGCGTAACAGCGTCGTGAGCGACGTGTACGAGCCCGGGTCGGTGATGAAGGTGATCACGGCGGCAGCCGCCATCGACGCGGGCCTCGTCACGCCGGACTCCACCTACGAAGACACGGGCGTCGTCTTCTCCTACGGAATCCCGATCTACAACTGGCGGCGCGGGGTCTACGGCGAACAGACGATGTCGGGGGTGCTCCAGCAGAGCATCAACACGGGCGCCGTCTTCATGCAGGAGAAGCTGGGCATCAGCCGCTTCCACGAATACCTGGACGCTTTCGGCTTCGGAACGCCTACGGGCATCGACCTGACCGGGGAGGCGAGCGGCATCGTGCGCCGCCCCAGCGATCCCGACTGGTCGCCCGTCGATGCGGCGGCGCAGTCGTTCGGGCAGGCGATCAGCGTGACGCCGATTCAGGTGGTGAGTGCGCTGGCGGGGGCGATCAACGGCGGGCGGCTGGTGGAGCCGCGCCTCGTCCTGGCGACGGTCGATCTCGATGGTGAACGCCACACGCTGCCCAGCAACGTGGTGGGGCAGCCCATCTCCGCCGAGACGAGCGCCACTATGCGGCGGATGCTCGGCGATGTCGTCGACCCCGGTTGGTACCACCCCGCGAAGCCCACGCTCTACACCGCAGGCGGCAAGTCAGGAACGGCCAACGTGCCGATCAACGCCAGCTACGACGACACCCAGGTCGTCTCGTTCGCGGGCTTCGCGCCGCTGGACGATCCGCGCGTGGTGATTCTCATCAAGCTCGACGAAAACGCCGACCTCGCGACGGGAACCGAAGCCGGAGGGCCCGTCTTCGCCGCCCTGGTCGACGAGGTGCTCGGCTACCTGGGCGTTCCTCCCGATGCCGAGCGGGTGGCGGCGAGGTGAGCGGCTTGACGACCACCTTCCTCGCCGACACCATGCGCGCCTGTGGCTACCGCGTCATCGAAGGCGCCCCCGCGCCCATTACGGGCGGCGTCGCGGACTCGCGCCTCGCGCAAGCGGGCGACCTGTTCGCCGCCTTCCGCGGAGAGCGGCTCGATGGCAACGACTTCGTCGGGCAGGCGATGGCTCGGGGGGCTGCGGCCTCAGTCTGCGAGCGGGCGCCCGCAGGCGAGCCGCCTCCTGGCCACACCGTGGCGATCGTGGACGACACGCGTGTCGCCATGGCCGCGCTGGCGCGCGCATGGCGGCGCGAGTGCGGCGTGCGGGTGGTGGGCATCACCGGGACGGTGGGGAAGACGACGGCCAAGGAGCTGACCGCCTCGGCGCTGGCGAAGCGGTTCCGCACGCACAGCAGCCCCGGCAATCTGAACTCGCGCGAGGGCCTGCCGCTGGCGCTTCTGAGCCTGCGTCGCGACCACTACGTCTCCGTGCTGGAGATGGCGATGGACAGCGAAGGCGAGATTGCCGAGCTGAGCGCCATCGCGGAGCCGTCCGTGGGGGCCATGCTCAACATCGGCAGCACCCACCTGGAGAAGCTCGGCAGCATGGAAGCGATCGAGCGCGAGAAGCTCTCGCTGGTGCGCGGCCTGCCCTCGGACGGAATCGCCATCATCAACGTCGACGATGCGCGCATCGCGCCAGTGGCCGACGAGCTTGCGTGCGAGGTCATCAGCTTCGGCGCGAGCGAAGCAGCGCGGCTGCGTCGCGGCCCGGTGCATGACCTCGGGCTGGGAGGCTCCGCCTTCGACGTCTCCCATGAGGGGGTGAAGGCGGAGGTGCGGCTGCGGCTGCCGGGGGCGCATCTGGCGCAGGGCGCGCTGGCGGCGATCGGCATCCAGCTGGCGTTGGGCGTCGACCTGCAGGCGGCGGCGGAAGCCGTCGGCGGTGCAGAGGTCGGAGGGCGGCTGCGGGTGCGCCAGAGCGCCAGCGGCGCGCGCATCCTCGACGACACCTACAACGCCAGCCCCGCCTCGGTGGCTGGCGCGCTGGCACTGCTTCGCGGGCTGGGCGGGAAGCGCATCGCGCTGCTGGGCGAGATGGCGGAGCTGGGCGAGCGCTCCGAGCGCGAGCATCGCCACATCGGCGGCGTCGCAGCGGGCTGCTGCGACGTGCTCGTGGCGGTGGGCGAAGCGTGTTGCCCCCTGGTGGAGGCGGCGCGCGAGGGCGGATTGGCGGAGAGCCACTGGTTCGAGACGAAGGAGGAGGCGGCGGAATTCGTCGCGGGGATGCTGGATGAAGGCGACCACCTCCTGCTGAAGGCATCGCGGGGGCAGGCGTTCGAACAACTCCTGCCCACACTGGAGGGGGACGCATGATCCGTGCGCTGCTCTCCGGCGGCATCAGCTTCGCGCTGACGGCAGGCCTCGGCTGGCCGATGGTGCAGTACCTGCGCGCCCAGCGTGCGGGCAAGGCGATCAGCGAGGACCAGCCCTCTTCCCACCAGTCCAAGGCGGGCACGCCCACCTTCGGCGGCTTCATCATCTGGGTGCCCACCCTGATCGTGACCGCAGTCGCCATTGACTGGCTCGATCACCGTTCGATTCTGCTGCCGCTGGGCATGATCGCCGCCACCGGCGCCATCGGCTTCGTCGACGACCTGGGGACGCTACAGGACCGCGTCGGCCTGCGCGGCGGGCTGAGCTGGCGGCTGAAGATCACGCTGCTCGTGCTGCTCTCCGTCGGGGCCGCGTGGGTGCTCTACGGCGAACTCGATGTGGAGTCGGTGAACGTGCCCTGGCTGGGGAGCTACACGCTCGGCCCGGCGTACATGATCATCGCGGTCGTCACGATTGTGGCGACGACGAGCGCGGTGGCGGTGACGGACGGGCTGGACACGCTGGCGGGAGGCACCACGCTCTTCGCCTTCGTGGCGTACGGCGTGATTGCGTTTGTGCAGGGGCAGGATTTCGTCGCCACCTTCGCCTTCATCATCGCCGGCGCCAATCTGGGCTTCCTCTGGTACAACGCCCATCCCGCCCGCGTCTTCATGGGCGACACGGGCGCGCTGGCGCTCGGGTCGAGCCTCGCCATCGTCGCGCTCATGACGGGGCACTGGCTGCTGCTGCCGCTCGTGGGGCTGGTGTTCGTGGCGGAAGCGGTGAGCAACGCCATCCAGATCGGCTACTACCGCCTCACCAACGGCAAACGCATCTTCCGGCGTGCGCCCCTGCACCACCATTTCGAAGAACTCGGCTGGAGCGAGACAACGATCGTGACCCGCTTCTGGGTCGTGAGCATCGTCGCGGCGATGGTCGGCGTCGGGCTGGCACTGGCGGTTCCGGAGTGACGGTGATGGTTGAACACGACTCCCCAGCCACAGCGGCCATGCCCACCATCACGGCGGGCACGCGCGCGCTCGTGTACTCGCTCGGCATCGAGGGTCGCGACCTGGCGCGCTGGCTGCTGGCGCAGGGCGCCTCCGTCACGATGGCCGACAGCCGCGACGCCGACCGCCTCGAAGCGGCAGGCGCGCGCCCGCCAGAGGGCGTCGAGCGCACCGTTCGCGGGCAACTACCTGATCCTGACGGGTTCGACCTGTTGGCGGTCTCACAGTCGCTGCTGCGCGACCACCCGAACATCGTGCGCGCCCGCGAGATCGGTATTCCGGTCGTCTCGCAACTGGCGCTGGCGCTGCGCCTCTGCCGCGGGCGCGTGACGGGCATCACCGGGTCGAGCGGGAAGTCGACAACTACGGCGCTGGTGGGGGCGATGGCCGAACGAGCGGGCATCGCGCATCTGCTGGGAGGGAATCTTGGCGGGTCGCTGCTGGACCGCATCGAGGACGTTCCCCCGACTGCCAGCGTCATCCTCGAGATGAGCCACACGCAGCTGCAGTACACCGACCGTTCGCCCGCGATCGCCGCGATCACGAACGTCACGCCGAACCACCTCGACCAGTTCAACTGGCCCGAGTACGTCGACCTGAAGCGCCACATCCTGCGCTTCCAGGGGTCCGACGACCTCGCCATCCTCACTGCGGACGACGAGGTGAGCCGCGAACTGCGCGCTGACGTGCGCGGGCGGCTGGCGCAGTGCTCGCTCAACGGACCTGAACCGGTCAGTGGCGACGGCGCATGGCTGGAGAACGACGAGATCGTGTCGCGTCAGGACGGCTCGAGCGCGCGCATCGCGCACCGCAACGAACTGCTCATGCGGGGGCGGCACAACCTCGCGAACGCCGTTATGGCGGTCGCCATCGCGCGCGCCATGGGCCTGCCGGCGGAGGCGCTTGCGGACACGCTGCGCACCTTCGCGGGGCTGCCGCACCGCCTGCAGGCAGTCGGGCGCACGCACGGCGCCATCTGGATCAACGACAGCATCGCGACTTCCCCCGAACGCACGATGGCGGCCCTGGGCGCCGTGACCGAACCGGTCGTCCTGTTGCTGGGCGGACGCGAGAAAGCACTGCCCCTGGAGGGGCTGCGCGAAGCGGCCCGCAAGCGCTGCCACGCGGCGATCTGCTTCGGCGAAGCGGCCACCCCGTTCGCAGAGGCGATGCGGGGATTGGTGGAGACCGTCGTGACGGTTGAGACGCTCGAGGAGGCGGTGGAGGCGGCGGCAGGAGTCGCTCGCGAGGGCGACGCCGTGCTGCTCTCGCCTGCAGGTACGAGCTTCGACGCCTATCCCCGCTTTGAAGCGCGTGGCGAAGCCTTCGCCGCATTCGTGGCAACGCTCGAGGGGTTCGAGGAGGTGGCGTCATAGCGCTCACGACGAACCGCCGCTGGCCCGCCCGGGGCCCTGACTACACGCTGCTGGCGTTGATCGCGGTGCTCGCGATTACAGGCCTGGTGGCGGTCTACAGCTCGAGCTTCGTGATCGGGCTCGCGCAGTTCTCGGACTCGAACCACTTCATCGTGCGGCAGGCGATGTGGGCGCTGCTCGGGGGCGTGCTGATGCTGGCGACGATGCGCCTCGACTACCACCTGCTGCGCCGGCTGGCGGCGCCGATCATGTTGATCACGCTGGTGCTGCTGCTGCTCACACTGGTGGCGGGCACAGAGGCAGGCGGCGCGCAGCGCTGGCTGACGTTCGGGGGCTTCAGCCTGCAGCCCGCGGAGTTCACGAAGCTGGCCGTCATCATCTATCTGGCGGCGTGGCTCAACTCGCGCGGGGACAGCCTGCGCAGCTTCGAGCACGGACTGGCGCCGTTCATCGTGATCATCAGCGGGATCGGGCTGCTGCTCATGCTGCAGCCCGACCTCGGCACGACGGGCATCATCATGGTGATCACGATCACGATGTTCTGGGCTGCAGGGGCGACGTTCCTGCAGATGAGCGCCCTGCTGCTCTCGGGCGGCATCGCGATGGTCTCGCTCATCCTCATCGAGGGCTACCGCTTCGAGCGCTTCACTGCCTTCCTGAGCGCCGAGTCGGACCCGCTCGGCAACGGCTTCCAGACGCTGCAGGCGCTGATCGCCCTGGGCAACGGCGGAACGACCGGGCTGGGGCTGGGAGCGAGCCGCGGGAAGTTCTTCTACGTTCCTGAAAGCCACACCGACGGCATCTTCGCGATTCTGGGGGAGGAGCTGGGCCTGGTGGCGACCGCAGCGGTCGTTCTGCTGTTCGTGACGCTGATGCTGAAGGGCTACCAGATCGCCCGTCGCGCACCCGACCAGTTCGGCTTCCTGATGGCGACCGGCATCGCCACGTGGATCGCGGTGCAGGCGTTCGTGAACATCGGCGGCATCACCCGCATCATCCCGCTGACGGGCGTGCCCCTGCCCTTCCTCAGCTACGGCGGCAGCGCCCTCGCCGCGACCCTGCTAGCGGTGGGCGTGCTCGCGAGCATCTCGCGACGGACGGGCCAACGGGAAGCGGCGAGCGAAGACGCGGACAAGCGCGCTGCGGGCGAACGCGCACGTGCGCGCAAGGCGCCTCGCGAGGGGAGGGACACCTCGTGAGAATCGCACTGGCGGCAGGCGGAACGGCGGGCCACATCTTCCCCGCACTGGCGACGCTGGGAGCGCTGCGGGCCGGCGGCGAGCCGATCGAGGCGCGCTTCTTCGGGCCAGATACGCGCGGCGAGCGGGCGCTCGTGCAGGGCCACGACCTGCCCTTCGAGGTGGTGCCGGCGGCGCCGCTGCGAGGCCGCTCGCCGCTGGCGCTGGCGCGTGGCCTCGCGCGCACCGCGCTCGGCGTGGGCGTCGCCTGGCGCGCGCTGCGACGCTTCCGCCCGAACGTTATGCTGAGCACTGGCGGCTACGGCAGCGTGCCTCCCAGCGTGGCGGCTCGCCTGCTGCGGCTGCCGCTGGTCGTGTTTCTCCCCGATGTCGAGCCTGGCCTTGCGGTGCGCGCCGAGAGCCGTCTGGCGACGCGCCTCGCGGCCGCGACGGAGGCCGCGCTTCCCGGACTGCCCGCGAAGAAGACGATCGTGAGTGGGTACCCCGTGCGCGACGCCTTTCGCATCTCGCGCGCCGATGCGCGCAACGCGCTCGGCTGGAAGCACGGTGAACGCGTGCTGCTGGTCGCGGGCGCGACGCAGGGAGCGCAAGCGGTCAACCGCGCCATCTGGCACGCGCTGCCGGAGCTGTGCGAAGCCGCTCGCGTCGTGCATGTCACCGGAGCGGCGGCTTCAGAGGAAGCGTCGCAGGTACAGGCATCGCTGCCGGAGGGGCTGCGCGACCGCTATGAGCCGTCACCGTTCCGTGACGACCTGCCCACGCTCATGGTGGCGGCGGATCTGGCCGTGATGCGGGCGGGCGCGAGCACGCTTGGCGAGCTGCCCGCCGCGGGGCTGCCGGCGATTCTCGTGCCAGGCACGTTCGCGGGCGGGCATCAGCGACACAACGCCCGCTGGCTGGCCGAGCGCGGGGCCGCGGTGGTGGTCGAGGAAGCGGAGCTGGAGTCGCTCGCGGAACGCATCGGCGCCCTGCTGCACGACGACGAGCAGCGCGACGCCATGGCGGAGGCGGCACGCAACGCCGGCCATCGCGACGGCGCAGAGCGGCTCGCCGCGATCCTGCGGGAGGCGGCGCGATGAGCAGGCTGCAGGGACCGGTGCACATCGTGGGGATTGGCGGGATGCACATGTCGGCCATCGCGCTGCTGCTGCATGAGCGCGGCGTGCGCGTGCAGGGCAGCGACCTCGAAGCGTCTGCGCTCACGGAGAATCTCGAGAGGCTGGGCGTCACCGTCTTTTCCGAGCACGCCGCCGTGAATCTGGGCGACGCACGCTGCGTGGTGACGACCGCGGCCATCAGCGCGGAGAACGTCGAGGTGGTGGAGGCGAAGCGCCGTGATCTGCCCATCCTGGGCCGACCGGAGGTGGTCGCGGAGCTGATGGCAGGGCGGCGCGTTATCGCGGTGGCGGGGTCGCACGGGAAGACGACGACCTCGAGCCTCGTCGCGTTCATCCTCAGCCGCGCGGGACGACGTCCGATGTACCTGATCGGGGGCGAGAGCCGCGATTTGGGCGGCAACGCCTCATGGGGCGGGGGCGAGGTCTGTGTGGTCGAGGCGGACGAGTACCAGCGCGCCTTCCACGCCTACGAGCCGGATGTTGCCGTCATCACCAACATCGACGCAGACCACCTCGACGTGTACGGCTCAGCCGAGGCGTACGAGGCGGCGTTCCTGCAGTTCGCGGAGCAGGTGCGCGCGGGCGGACGGCTGATCGCGGGGGCGGGCAACGCCGGCTCGGCGCGCGTCGCGGCCGCGGCCAGTGGCGCCTTCACGGTCGAGACCTACGGCCTGGCGGAAGGCGGAACGTGGCAGGCGAGCGATGTCGCCCTCAGCGAGCGCGGCGCGACCTTCACGGTGCGGCGCGAAGGCGAGGCACTGGGCGAGCTGACGGTCGCGCTCCCCGGTCAGTACGCGGTGGAGAACACGCTGGCGGCGGCGGCGGTCTGCCTTGCCGAAGGCGTCCCATTCGAGACGATTCGGGAGGCGGTGGCAGGCTTCCAGGGGGCGAAGCGGCGATTCGAGCAGAAGGGCACGGCGGGCGGCGTGCTCGTGATTGACGAGTACGCCCACCACCCGAGCGAGGTGCGGGCAGTGCTCGCGACGGCGCGCACGTGCTTCCCCGGGAAGCGTCTGATCGGCATCCACCAGCCGCATACGTACAGCCGCATCGCCTACCTGTGGGAGGCCTGGCTGGAGTGCTGGGGCGACCTCGACGAACTGGTCATCCTCGAGACGTACGCCGCCCGCGAGACGCCGACGGAAGGGCGCTCGGCGGCGGACCTCGCGCGCAGCGTCTCGCGGCCACACGCCTCCTACGCGGCGGACTTCGCGACTGCGGTGGAGCAGGCAGCGGCGCTCGCACAGCCGGGCGACGTGGTCTTCACGATCGGCGCTGGGAGCATCACGGAAGCGGGTCCAATGCTGCTGGAGCGTCTCTCATGACGGCGCTTGATCGGCTGGCAACGAAGCTCGAAGCGGTGGGCGAGGTGCGTCGCGACGAAGCGATGGCGCGCCACACCACGTTTGGCGTGGGCGGGCCCGCAGACCTGTACGTGACCGTGCGCGACGCCGATGCACTGGCCGCCGCCGCGCGCCTCGCGGCAGCAGCCGACGCTGGCCCCTTCGTGCTGGGCAGCGGCAGCAACATCGTGGTCGCAGACGGGGGCATTCGCGGCGTCGTCATCGATAACCGCGCCCGCGAGGAAGCGGGAGACGGCCTGAACGTCCGCATCGGGAGCGGAGCGAGCTTCGCGGGCTTCGCACGGAAAGTGTGCCGCGCGGGCATGGCCGGTCTGGCCTGGGCCGTGGGCATCCCGGGCACGCTGGGCGGGGCGGTGGTCTACAACGCGGGCGCCTACGGGGGCTGTCTGGCCGACGTGCTCACGCGCGTGCGGCTCCTCGATGCCGACGGGGCGGACGCGTGGCGCGACGCGAGCGAGCTCAACCTCTCCTATCGAGGCAGCGCCTTCACGCGCGGAACGTTCGCTGGGCGCACGGTGATCGAGGCGGAACTCACGCTGGGTGAAGGCGACGCCAACGCGCTGATCGCGGAAGCGGGCGGCTACGACAAGCGACGCCTGGCGGCGCAGCCGCGAGGCCGCAACGCCGGCTCGACGTTCAAGAATCCAGCCTCCAGCCCGGCCTGGAAGCTGATCGACTCGGTCGGGCTGCGGGGCGCACGTCGTGGCGACGCCGCCATCAGCGAGCAGCACACCAACTTCTTCATCAACCTCGGGCAGGCGCACGCGAGCGATGTGCTCTGGCTGGTGGAAGAGGCCGAACGACGCGTCTTCGAGACGCATGGCATCCGACTCGAACGCGAAGTCGGCTTTGTAGGAGCGTGGTGATGGCGAAGCAACGAGTTGGCGTGATCTTCGGGGGCCGCTCGGGTGAGCATGAGGTGAGTGTGCGTAGCGCGCGCAGCGTCATCGAGGCGCTGGACCGCGAGCGCTGGGAAGTCGTCCCCATCGGGATGACGCAGGCAGGCAACTGGCTCTCCACCGCCGAGACGGAGGCAGCGCTCGCGTCGGGCGCGGAAGCGCTGCAGGAGGGTGGCCTGCAGACGTGGGAACCGGGGGCGCTGGCCGACCTGGGGGTGTGCGATATCGCCTTCCCCATCATCCACGGAGCGTATGGGGAGGATGGCTGCCTGCAGGGGCTGCTGGAGCTGCTCGATCTGCCGTACACGGGCTCGGGTGTGGCTGCCAGCGCAACGGGGTTGGACAAGGCGATGCAGAAGGCGTTGTTCCGCGAGGCGGGCATCCCGACGGCGCGTTATGTCGTCCTTCGTGAGTGGGAGATCGAGCGCGACCGCGAGGGCACGCAGCGTTTCATCGAGCATGAGGTGGGCTACCCCTGCTACACCAAGCCGGCGAACGGCGGCTCCAGCATCGGCGTCACCCACGTGATGTCGCGTGAGGACCTGGCGGGCGGGATCGCCGCGGCCCTCGCCTACGACGAAAAGATCCTGATTGAAGAGGGCCTGCACGGGCGCGAGATCGAGTGCGCGGTGATCGGCAACGAACGGCCTGAGGCGGCGTTCGCAGTAGGCGAAGTCGAGCCCGACCGTGACTTCTACGACTACGCCAGCAAGTACTCACGGGACTCGAGGTCGACGCTGCACGTGCCCGCGCGCATCCCGCGCGCGGCTGCCCAGCAGGTGCGCGAACTGGCCGTGCGCATGTATCTCGAAATGGGCTGTGAAGGGTACGCACGGATCGACTTTTTCGTGTACGACGACGGCCAGCCGATGGGCAACGAGGTGAACACGCTTCCCGGGTTCACGAGCATCAGCATGTTCCCACGCCTGTGGGATGCGAGCGGCCTGTCGCATACCGATCTGCTCTCACGCATCCTCGACTTCGCAATCGCGCGATCGGAGCGCGGAGGGTCTCGATGATCCGACGCCACGACCGCTCGAAGAAGCCCGCGCGCGCGAAGCGCCTCGTCCGGCGTCAGCGTCAGGCGCCGCGCGAGAGCGTAGGCGCGCAGCGGCCACGCCAGCCGCTGGCGGAGGCGCGAACGCTGGGCAAGCGGAGCCGCTCATGGCTACGCGCCCGCTGGCTGCCGCTCGCGACGGGCGTGCTGCTGCTAGGGGTGGCGGGGGCCGGAGCGGCGGCGTGGCACTCACCGCTCTTGCGTGTGCAGAAGGTAGAGATCACGGGGACGGTCGACGCCAGCGAACGCAACATCCTCGACCGCGTCGACCTGCTGGGCGAGCGCATGTTCACCGCCAACCTGGACGCGACTGCGGCCGCGGTGGTGGAGCTGCCGCTGATCGCCTCCGTCGACATCGAGCGGCGCTGGCCCAGCACCGTCCGCATCACCGTGCACGAGCGCGAACCGTGGGGTTCGTGGGAGCAGGCGGGGGTGCGCTACACGATCGACCACGAGGGCTTCGTGCTGGGGCACCGCGAGCCGCCGCCGGGCTCAACCACCATCGTCAGCAACGAGTCCTACTCGCTGCGCGCGGGTGACCGGGTCAACCCGCAGGCGGTCGAGGCGGCGACGGCGATCGGTGAACACATCGAAGAAGCGCTCGGCACACAGGTGGTCGAGCTGACGTATTCGCCTGATGAAGGGATTCGCGTCCGTACGGCGGACGGCCAAACGGCACTGCTCGGCGATTCCAGCGGGATCGCCTACAAGCTCGCAGTCTGGGCTCGCGTCACGCGCGAGGCCACGGCTCGGGAACTCACGTATTCAGCCATCGATCTGCGGTTCGGGGATCGACCCGTCCTGCGGTGAAGAGACGACACAGAGGGGGGACCTCATGAAGAGAAGTAACGCCATAGCAGCCATCGACCTCGGATCGACGAAGGTGACGGCCGTCGTCGCGGACACGAACGAGTTCGGGCAGCCGCGCATCCTGGGGGTTGGCGTCGCGCCGGCGGCAGGCCTGTCGCGCGGAGTGATCGACAACATCCAGTCGGCCAGCGACGCCATCGTCACGGCAGTGGAGAAGGCGGAGCAGTCGAGCGGGATGCGCATCCTGAGCGGAGTCGTTGGCTTTCCCGGTGGCCATCTGATTTCGCAGAACAATCGCGGCATCGTCTCGATCACGGATCCGACGGCGCCCATTACCGCGGAGGACCGGCAGCGCGCGGTGGAGGTGGCGGGGCAGATCAACATCCCCACCAACCAGCAGGTGCTGCACCTCATCCCGCGGGGCTACTGGATCGAGGGCACGGACCCCGTCTCCGATCCCGTCGGGATGTACGGCACGCGGCTGGACGCCGAGACGCACATCGTGACCGCCGCCACCTCGGCCATGCAGAACCTGCGCAAGTGCGTCGAGGACGCAGGTGTGCAGGTGGACGAGATCGTGCTGGGGTCGCTGGCGGCGGCGACCGGCGCACTGACCGCAGAGGAACGCGCGCAAGGCGTGGCAGCGGTCGACATCGGCGCAAGTACGACGTCGATCTGCGTGTACGCCGATGGCGCGGTAGCGCACACCGCCACGCTCACCTACGGCGGGACGCACCTGACGCAGGACCTCGCGCGCCTGTTGCGTTGCCCCTGGGAGAGCGCCGAACGGCTCAAGTGCGAGCACGGCACGGCGCTGCTGCCCGAAGAGGGCGGCAACATCGAGGTGGACGTGCGCTCCTTCGGCGCGAACGCCCTCCGGAGCGTTGCGCTGGGGCACGTCACGGAGATTCTGCAGGCGCGCATCGAGGAGATTCTTGAGCTGACAGGCATCGAACTGAAGCGCACGGGCTACCTCGATCGGCTGGCTGCGGGGCTCGTCCTCACGGGCGGCACGAGCCAGTTGGCGGGCATCGATGCGTTTGCCGAGGAGCGGCTGCAGCTGCCTGCTCGCATCGGAGGGCCGCGCGGCTGCACAGGCCTCACCGATCTGATTACGACACCGGCCTACACGACGGTGATAGGCCTCGTGAAGCACGCCCTGCGCGGCAGCACCCCCTTCCGCCAGAGCACCGAAGCACAACCAGACGAAGAGAAAGCCGGCTTCCTCGAGCGCGTGGCCGCATTCGGGCGAGCCTTCATCCCGCAGTGAGCACCTCATCTACCAGTGCGAGGCATGAGCACGAGAAGGAGCGCCTTTCGACTACCTGCAGCAGCGAACCCAGCGAATTCACCCCGCAATCCGCAAAGCGAACCACACGGAGGATCGGCAAGCATGAGCTACACAAGCGACCAGGAACTACTGCCTGACATCAAGGTCATCGGAGTTGGCGGGGGCGGCGGCAACGCTGTGAACCGCATGGTGCGCGGGAACATCCCGGGCGTCACCTTCGTGGCCGTGAATACGGATGCCCAATCGCTGGCGAACTCCGAGGCGCAGCAGCAGATGCGCATCGGCGAGAAGCTGACGAAGGGGCTCGGCGTCGGGGGCGACCCGACACGCGGCCAGCGCGCGGCAGAAGAGAGCCGCAGCGAGATCGAGGACCTGCTGACGGGCTCGGAGATGGTGTTCGTGGCCGCCGGCATGGGCGGCGGCACCGGCACCGGCGCCGCCCCCGTCGTGGCCGAGGTCGCGCGCGAAGTGGGCGCACTGACCATCGGCACCGTCACCACACCCTTCGCCTGGGAGGGCGCGACGCGCGCCCGCGCAGCGCGCGAGGGCATCGAACAGCTGCGCGAGAAGGTGGATACGCTCATCTCGATCCCCAACTCGCGGCTGCTGGAGAACTGCCCCGACGACCTCACCCTCGACCAGGCGTTCGAGATGGCGGATGACGTGCTGCGCCAGGCCATCCAGGCGATCTCGAACATCATCAGCCAGCAGGGGGCGATCAACCTCGACTTCAACGACGTGCGCACGATCATGAGCGCCGCCGGCCCCGCCCTGCTCGCCATCGGCGATGCGGCCGGGGAGAACCGCGCCGCCGAGGCGGCCAAGAAGGCCACGGCCAGCCCGCTGCTCGATCAGACGATCAACGGGGCCACGAACGTGCTCTTCAACGTCACCCACGACGGCAACCTGAAGCTGCGCGAGCTGGACATCGCGGCGCGCGTCATCGCCGAGGTGGTGGACAGCAGCGCCAACATCATCTTCGGCACCGTCGTCGACCCATCGGTCGGGGACAGCGTGCACATGACGGTGATCGCGACGGGCTTCGAAGAGGTCCAGGAGCCGACGGTCGGCCTTCGCAGCGTCTCCCAGACGCGCACGGTGAACCTGGAGCTTCCGGGCATATCGGACGAGGAAGACGCCGAACTGCCGGCGTTCCTCCGGCGCAACATCCGCTCAATGAGCGAGGTGAGCGCCAACGGCAATCGCGAAGCAAGTACGGCTGAAAGGAGGTAGCCACCACAACCGAGCGCACGGTTCGTCCAACAGGACTGCTTCTCGATCAGACGGGCGGGATCTGGAGCCTTGGGAGATGGCGACAGATCCCGTCCTTTTCGTGTCTGCTAGCAGCAGTGCGTCGGCACCCCACCGGTGGCGCCTCCCTTTCAGCCGAAGGGCCACGGTACCACAGCGTCTCCGCTACTTTCCATCACCGTCACTGCCACGGTCACTGCTATGGTCACTGCGCGGTGGGTCGCCTGTGGGCCACTCGAGGCTGCGTCCGCTCTCCATGGGTTCGCCTTGCAGGCGGGCCGCGATCCATGGGCCCAGCAACGTGTCGAGCGCGTCGCCCAGGCCCATGAGGGCGTGTCCGGTATCGCCGTAGAGGACGAGACGTTTGGGGTCGGTGGCGCGACGGTAGATGTCCTCGCTGGCCTCGGAATCGAGCACCTCATCGGCGTCGCCGTGGACGAGCAGGAGGGGGCAGGCCAGCTCTTCCACCTGACGCGTTCCGTAGAGCTGCGGGGAGAGGGAGGCCACCGCACGCACGAGCGGGTGCAGTGCGCCCGCCTTGATGACGACGGCGCCGCCGAAACTGTGCCCCACGAGCACGGCCTCGCTGGCGCCGATGCCCTTCAGGAAGGAGCAGCCGGCGAGCACATCCAGCACACACTCCTCGAAGGCGTCGGGGTGGCGGTAGTCGAGGCGCAGGACGCTCACGCGGCTGGCGTTGAGCAGGCCGGGGAGGCGCGTGTAGAGGCCGTCGGCGGGGCCATCGAGTCCGCCCATGGCGCCGCCCACACAGATAACCGCCCCCGTCCCGCCCTGCACGGGATGGAAGAGACCCTGGATGTCGCCACGGCTGGTCTGGAGCTGCACGGCCAGGCTTTCGGGGGTGGGGCCGGGCGCTGCCGTCACGTTATGGAGACTCAGGGTGAGGTCTTCCGCTTCGGGGGCGGGGTCGGCATCGGGGGAGAAGTCGGGCACGGCGCGCACGATACAGGCCATCTGTGCGCGAGCGGCGGAGCGCCCGCGGCGCAGGGGTGTCAGCTGAGCCAGGCGTCCTCGGGAAGGGGCTCGCGGGGGACGTCCTCGTGCGCGTTCACCATGTGGTTGGCGAGCGTTTCGAGTCGTCCCCAGATGGCGTCGAACTCGTCCTGCGGGATGGCTGCTTCCAGAGCCGCCCGCATGTGCGTAAGCCAGAGCTGCGCGTGGTGCTCGGCGATGACGAAGGGGAAGTGCCGTCGGCGCAGGCGGGGATGGCCGTAGCGCTCGGAGTAGCGCGCTTCGCCCCCAAGCCACTGCTCGAAGAAGAGGGCGAGTTTCTCGCGGCTGGGGGTGAGGTCGTCGGGGTAGAGGGCGCGCAGGGGGGCGTCGCGGGCAACGGCGTCGTAGAACGCCTCGACGACAGCCTCGACGGTTTCGTTGCCGCCGATTCGCTCGAAGGGTGTCGTGCCGCTCATGAGGTGCGCCAGCGCAACGCGAGCAGCGTGAGGGTGAAGGAGGCGACGCCGAAGCCCGCGATGGCGGCGGCGCCCCAGAGCAGGTCAAGGCCGTCCCAGCCGTGGATGATGAGCGCGCGCTGGGCTTCGAGGACGTAGGTGATGGGGTTGATGGTGGCCAGCACCTGCAGCCAATCGGCGAAGACGTCCTTCGGGGCGAAGGCGGTGGAGAGGAAGATGAGGGGGAAGAGGAGGAGGCCGCCGGCGGCAGCCGCCTGCGGGCTTCCCGTGCGCAGCGCGATGGCGGCGTTGATGCCGGAGTAGGCCACACCGAAGCCGAACGACCCCAGCAGCAGCACGAGCACGCCCGCGATACCTGTCTCAAACCCCGTCCCGACAATCAGCCCGATGACGACGATGACGACGGTGATGAAGACCGTGCGCACGCCGTCCGCGGTGACTCGGCCGAGGACGATGGCGGAGCGGGGCGCGGGGGTGAGCAGGAGCTTGTCGAAGTAGCCACGCTGGATGTCGGTGATGGTGCCGAGGCCCGCGCTGGCGGAGATGCTGGATGCCGCTCCGAGGATCGCGACAGGCACCTGGAAACCGGTGAAGTTGTCGATGCCGAAGGCGTCACCCGCGATGGAGCCGATCGAGCCAACGGTGACTGCGAAGAAGAAGAGGGGGATGAAGACGTTGCCGAACTCCTGCGCGGGCTGACGGAACGCCTCCCGCAGGGAACGCATGGTGAGGAAGTAGACAGCGGCGACGGTCTGCATCAGGAAGCGCCTCCGTCGGCGGGAGCGGGTTCTTCGACCCGCAGGTACTGGCCCGTTGCTTCGAGGAAGACGTCGTCGAGGCTGGGGCGGGTGATGGAGACGTCGCCGATGGCGATGTCGGCGTCGCTGAAGGCGAGCACGATGCGCGCGACCGCACCGGCGCCGTCGGGGACGTACACGACGGCCGACTGATCGACCAGCTGGACACGTTCAACAGCGGGGACGGCGGCAGCGACTTCGGCGGCGCGGTCGAGGTCATGGTCGCGCTCGAGGCGGAGCGTGACGACGTCGGTGCCGATCTGCGCCTTCATCTCGGCGGGCGTCCCGCGCGCGATGATGTGGCCCTCGTGGATGATGGCGAGGTTGTGGGCGAGGCGGTCTGCTTCTTCGAGGTACTGCGTCGTGAGGAAGACGGTGATGCCGTCCTCGACGCTGAGGCGGTTGACGTAGGTCCAGATGCCCTCACGGCTGACGGGGTCGAGCCCGGTGGTGGGCTCGTCGAGGAAGATGACGCCCGGGCGATGGACGAGTGCGGCGGCGAGGTCGAGGCGTCGCTTCATGCCACCGGAGTAGCCGCCAACCGTGCGATCGGCCGCGTCTTCGAGGTCGACGATGGTGAGCAGTTCGCTCACGCGCTGGCGGAGGGCGGCGCCACGCAGGCCGAACAGGCGCCCCTGCAGGGTGAGCAGCTCGCGGCCGGTCTGGGCGTCGTCAAGGCCGGCTTCCTGCAGGGCGACGCCGATGCGGCTGCGCACGGCACGGGGCTCGGCGAGGATGTCGAGCCCATCGACGCGGGCGCTGCCGGCGGTCGGCCGCAGCAGGGTCGTGAGCATGCGGATGGTGGTGGTCTTGCCGGAACCGTTCTGGCCGAGGAAGCCGAAGATGCTTCCCTGCTCGATCTCAAGGTCGATGCCGTTGACGGCCTTGACGGCGTCGAAGTGTTTGGTGAGCCCTTCGGCCCAGATGGCAGCACTCATGGATTCGAGCGTAGATGATGCGTGCGGTTGGGCAAATTCCTGCTTCTCTCTATGCGTCTTTAGGCATGCCGACCAGATCGGCGAGCAGATCGAGGTTGTCGCTGTTCACCCCGCTCGCGCCGGTGGCGAGGACGCGGTCCAGTTCGGCAGGGGTGTTGACCGGCCAGACACAGACCGCGACGCTACGCGATGCGATCTCGCGCAGGAGCGCGGGAGTCACGAGCGAGAGGTGGAGGGAGAGGGTGTGGTAGCGATCGCCGAGCGTGGGCAGCAACTCGGCGAGTTCGTCGGGCCAGGCGGCGGATGGGATGAGACGGACGTGATCGCGCCCCTCGAACGGCTCCAGCAACCACCACTCACGCGTCGTGACGGCGAAGGGTGCGCCCTGGAGGTGGCGGGCGAAGGCATCCACCACGGCTTCGGAGAGATCGAGCGTGGTGGATTTCAGGTCGACCATGAGGAGGAGGTCGCGGCCGGCGGCCTCGATCACCGTATCGAGCGTGAGACGGGGTCCGCGGGCGGGCATCAGTCGCCAGCGCTCGCGCAGGAGGGGCAGGGGACCGACGGACTGCGCGTGGCGCACCTCGAGGCGTCCGCGGTGGAGCCAGACGTCGAGTTCGGCGATGTCGGCGCCGATGGCACGCGCGCGAGCCAGGCGGGAGAGGTCGTTGCCAGCGCGGTGCGCGATGGCAAGGGGGCGAGCGGGGGATTCTGCGGATTCCGGGGACGCGTCGCTCACGCGGGCGGTCCGCCTCGCTGGAGCAGGTACTGCACGTCGGGAGGGATGGGGACGCCGCGGCCAGTCACGGTATCGAGCCATGCCCAGGTGTGGACGAACGTGGCGACGGGCGTCCCGCGCAGGGTGGAGCGCACGGCGAACTCCTGCTCGAAGCCACGCTCATCCGCGCTCACCGTCGTGACCTCGATGGTCGCGCCGTCCTGCCAGGCGAGGGGGGCGTGGTAGACCGCACGCGTCTCGCGCTGGACGGCAACGACGTGGCCGAGCTTGGAGAGGCCGCAGTGCTCCTCGAAGGCGGCGTAGGCCAGCTCTGTGAGCGCCAGCAGCACGCCGGCGTGGACCAGACCCGTATCGGTGAAGGTGTCCGTATGGCGGGTGGGGAAGGAGATGGTGAACGACACGGCTCGATCGTGGGCGTCGCCGCGGTCAGCGGCAAGCGCAGCGGTTGGCGGACGGCTAGAAGATGGCGGCGTCGATGCCCCAGACCATGCCCGCGCCCGTCACGAAGAGAACGACGGAGATGAGCAGCATCATCAGGTTCTGGCCCTGCTCCCCCTGATCCGTGAGGCCCGCGAGGATGAGGTAGTTCAGGTTGAGGAAGGCGGCGAGGATGAGCCCCGCGAAGGTGAGGAAGCCGAAGGTGATGCTCACGCCAGCGGCGAATTCGCCCAGCACCACCATCCAGGAGGTGATCACCCAGGTGCGTTCGTTGCGCAGCGAGGTCGCCTTGATGAGGCGTCCGTAGAGGGGCACGGGGTGGTTCTCGACGAGGCCTTCGACCCAGCCACGCGATCCGCCGCGCAGGAAGCCGGGCAGGTCCTTGTGTCGAACGCTCTCCAGCCACCAGAGGCCCAGGCCGATGCGGAGAATGGCGATCCATTCCTCCTTGGCCAGCCAGTCGAAGATATCCAGCGACTCCATCGCGGGCGATTCTAGCCCTCAGAGCATCGCCCCGCGCTACGATGATCGTCATGGCGAGGCAGCCGCGTCCCCCACTGGTCTGGATCGACCTGGAGATGACAGGGCTCGACGTGGGCGTTCACCACATCCTCGAGGTGGCGGCGCTCATCACCGATGGCGAGCTGCGGGAGCTGGATGAGGGCTTCGCGGTCACGGTCCACCAGCCGCCGGAGGTGCTGGCGTTGATGGACGAGTGGTGCGTGAACCAGCATGGCCAGTCGGGGCTGACGGAGGCGGTACGAGCCTCGCGCGTGGGGATCGCGGAGGCGGAGGCGTTGCTGCTCAACTACCTGCGTCGCCACATCTCCGAGCGACAGTCGCCCCTGTGTGGCAACTCCGTGGGGCACGACCGCCGCTTCCTCGACCGCTGGATGCCGTCGGTCGTGCAGCACCTGCACTACCGCATCGTCGATGTCTCATCGCTGAAGGAGCTGGCGATGCGCTGGTATCCGGATCTGGCGCATTTCCCCAAGAGTGAGGCGCACCGCGCGCAGGACGACATCCGTGAGTCGATCGCGGAGCTGCGCTACTACCGCGAGCAGATCCTGCGCTAGCGGCCCCGCAACCGTCGCGCCGCCCGCTCGATGAAGCCGGGGCGTCGCATGCGGTCGCGCAGCTGAGGCAAGCCTTCGGGCGTGCCGACGAGCAGGGGACGGGCCCAGTCTCGCATCGTGGGTGTGCGATCCTCGCGGACGCGATCGGGTGGGGTGAAGCGCTCGAACGGCTCCCAGGCGGAGCCCTGACGCACGAGCGCCTCACAGCCGGCAGCACGGGCCAGGACGATGCCGGCGGCGACGTCCCAGGCATGAACACCCCAGAACTGCGCGGTGGTGAAGACGCCCGCCGCCACGTAGGCGCACTCGATCGCCGCCGAGCCTGTCACCCGGTTATCCCAGTTGGCGGTGCGACCGGGAGCGCCCCCGGGGGCAGCGCTGAGGCTGCGGCGCACGCCTGCGTTATCGACCAGCACCAACGGTTCGCCATCGAGGTTGAGGGCGCCGCCGCTGTGGGCGTGGTAGATGCCGGGGCCAAGGTTGTGGGTGGTCGAACACCAGATCGCGCCCGCGACGGGGACGCCGTTGTGGAGCGCGCCGACCGAAGAGGCGAAGAGGGGGTAGTGGTTCACGAAGTTCGTCGTGCCGTCGACGGGGTCGATGGCCCAGAGGTACTCGGCGTCAGGCGCGGGAGCGTCGTCCTGCTCTTCGCCGAGGACGGCGTGGTCGGGAAAGTGCTCGGCGAGGCGCTCGCGAATCATCTCCTCGACGGCGCGGTCGACTTCGGAGACGGGGTCGATCGGCGCGCTTTCCTTCGACTCATCGGCGTTCTTGTAGTCGACCTGGATGGAGCGCTTGAGGGAAGCGGTGATCTCGTCGCCGGCGGCGCGGGCGAGGTCGCAGGCGGTGGCTTCGAGCTGAGCGAGCAGATCGGGGGCGATCAGCGGGAGTTGTGGCCGGGGTTGCGTCTCATCCGTCACGCGCCGACCTCGGCGGTGAGCTCATCGAGGGTGACCCTGGCGACGCGACGGCCACGAGCCAGCAGGGCCTCGATGTCGCCCTGCGCCTGGGCAGCCTTGAGCTCCGCGAAGGTGTAGGGCTTGCCGGGGACGGGCGCATCGACGGGATCGTCGCGCACGATCTGGACGAAGGCACCGGTGGGCGGTCCGCCCTTGTGCAGTTGGCCGGTGGAGTGCAGGTAGCGCGGTCCGAAGTCGACGGTGGTGGCCACGCCGTAGCGCCTGCGCAGGCGCAGGCGCAGGTCCTGCAGTGCGGCGGCGTTCTCGGGCGTGCGGGGCAGCCAGGCGAGCAGGGCGAGATAGTCGCCTGGCTGCAGGGAGGCGAGCACCTCGCGCAGGGGCGGTGTCGGTGGTGGGGGCGCAGGGGCGGCGAGGACGCGGGCGGTGGCGTCTTTCGCTTCCTGCACGTTGGGCTGGTCGAAGGGGTGGACGCACAGGATGTGCCCCGCCACAGCGGTCGCGACCTCCCAGCGTGCGAATTCGGCGGGGAGCTGGGCGGCATCGCTGTAGGGGAGGCGCACCACTGGGTGGCCGGCGGCCGCGAGCGCGTCCAGGCCGTCGTGGTCGGGGTCGCCCAGGGCGACGAAGAGGCGGTCGGCGCCACAGTCGCCGGGCGGCAGCAGGGGTTCACCCTCGATGGGAACGATGCCCACGCCATCCTTGCCCAGCGACTCGGCGATGATCTGCTCGATCCAGAGGCCGAGTTCGCGCAGCTCCTCAGGCAGGACGAGGGTGAGCTTGTCGCGGCCAGCGAGCGCGGCTTCGCCCAGGATGGCGCCCAGCAGGGCGCCTGGGTTCTCTGCGGGGATGGTGCGGCGGCAGGCATCGAGCATCTCGCGGGCGCGCAGCGCGAGCTGGGGGATGTCGGCGCCGGCGAGCGCGGCGGGCGCCATGCCGAACACCGAGAGCGCCGAGTAGCGCCCGCCGATCTCCGGATCGCCGGGGAAGACGCGGCGGAAGCCGTGGTCGCGGGCGAAGGCGTGGAGGGAGGTGCCTTCGTCGGTGATGGCGGCGAAGCTCGCGCCGTCGGGCTTCTTCTCCCAGAAGTAGGCCAGCAGCGCATTCGTCTCGATCGTGCCACCGCTCTTGCTGGCGGCGATGAAGAGGGTGCGGTCGAGGTCGAGGCGGGATTCGAGGGCGAGCAGCTCTTCGGGGTCGGTCGTGTCGGGGAGGTGCAGGGTGAGGCCGCCGGCGGGGGCGAGCGCTGCGTGCATCACGCCTGCGGCGAGGGACGAGCCGCCCATGCCCAGCAGGACGACATCGGTGCGGCCTTCCTGCATCACCTCTTCGGCGAAGGCCTGCAGGTCGGCGGCGGTTTCGAGGCTGTGGTCAGGGGCCGTGAGGAAGCCGAGGCGATCGCTGATCTCGGTGGGGTCGTCCTTCCAAACGGTGTGGTCGCGCATCCAGAGGCGGCGCACGACCTCTTCGCGACGGAGCGTCGCGAGCCGCGCCTGGACCGCAGTGGCGAGGGCGCCGAGTGCGTGGGAGGAGGTGGTCTGGCGGCCGGGCGCGCTCGTGAGGCGGCGTTCCAGCTTACCCATGAGCGCGAGGTAGTCGCGCTCGAAGGCGGCCAGCCCATCAACGAGCAGTTTGTCGGTGATGGCCGTCAGGTCGATGCCCGCAGCAGCTGCTTCGTCGAGGAGGCGGCTGGCTTCGTCGAGCGCGTGCGGGGGAGCAGGCTCGACCACGAGGTGGTCGACGACGGCGTCGAGCGTGGCCTGCGGGAGCGTGTTCACGGTGTGGGGGAAGACAAGCATCTCGACGTAGAGGGTGTCGGAGTAGGCGGGGTTCTTGGTGCCGGTCGAGGCCCAGAGGGGGCGTTGCGGGCGGGCGCCCGCCTCGGCCAGACGCTGCCACCGCTCACCGGAGAAGCGCTTCTGGAAGCAGGCGTACGCGTAGCGGGCGTTCGCCACCGCGATCTGCCCGCGCAGGGGGGAGTCGTCGGCGAGCTGCGCATCGACGGCCGTATCGACGCGTGAGACGAAGAACGAAGCGACGCTGGCGATGGTATCGAGCGGCTCGCCGGCGGCGAGACGGCGTTCGAGGCCCTCGATATACGCCTCCGCCACGCGCTCGTAGACATCGACGCTGAAGAGGAGCGTGACGTTCACGTTGACGCCCGCGGCGATCAGTTCGGGGAGCGCCTCGACGCCGGCAGGCGTGCCGGGCGTCTTGATCATGACGTTGGGGCGGTCGACCAGAGCGAAGAGGCGTTTCGCTTCGGCCACCGTCGCCTCGCGGTCGTGCTCGATGCCTGGCGGCACTTCAAGGGAGACGTAGCCGTCGATCGCTTCGGTCGCGTCGTAGATGGGGCGAAGGGCATCGGCGGCGAGGCGGATGTCCTCGCAGGCGAGCGAGATGAAGGCCGCGTAGGGGTCGGCTTCACCCAGACGGATGATGGCCTGCAGGGCTTCTTCGTAGTCGCCGGATTCGGAGATGGCCTTGTCGAAGATGGTGGGGTTCGAGGTCATGCCCGTGATCCAGCCATCGCGGACCATGCGGTCGACCTCGCCCGAGCGCAGGAGGCCGCGACGGATGTAGTCGAGCCAGACGCTCTGACCGTGCTCGAGGAGCTGCTCAGTCGCGCGCGGCATCTGCGGCTCCTCTTGCGCTTTCGACGAGGGCGGCGGCGCGCTCGGCTACGGCTTCGGGGGTGAAGCCGTAGCGCTCCATCATGACCCCGCCAGGCGCGGATGCGCCGAAGCGATCGATGCCGACGACTTCGCCAGCGTCGCCGACGTAGCGCTCCCAGCCGAGGGTCGTCCCTGCCTCGACGGCAAGTCGGGCGGTCACGTCGGGCGGCAGGACTGTATCGCGGTAGGACTGCGGCTGCTCGGCGAAGAGCTCCCAGCTGGGCATGCTCACGACGCGCGCGACCACCCCCTGATCGGCGAGCAGCGCAGCCGCAGCACGCACCAGCGACACCTCTGAGCCGGTCGCGATGAGGATGAGGTCGGGCGTCCCCGCGGGCGCATCGTCGAGGATGTACGCGCCGCGCGAGACGCCTTCGCGGATGCGCTCCACATCGTCCATGACGGGCTGGCCCTGGCGCGTCAGGGCCAGCAGCGTCGGGCGATCCCTCTGCGTGAGCGCGATCTGCAGGGCGGCGGCGGTCTCGTTGGCGTCGGCGGGACGGAAGACGGTGAGGCCGGGGATGGCGCGCAGGGCCATCACCTGCTCGATGGGCTGGTGGGTAGGGCCGTCTTCCCCAACGCCGATGCTGTCGTGGGTGAAGATGTAGAGCGCGTGGCAGCCCATGATGGCGCCGAGGCGCATGGCGCCGCGCATCCAGTCGGAGAAGGCGAGGAACGTCCCGCAGTAGGGGATGAGGCCACCGTGCACGGCGATGCCGTTCACCACGCCACCCATGGCGTGCTCGCGCACGCCGAAGCGCAGATTGCGGCCGTCCGGGCTGTCCGCTGCGAAGTCGCCGAGGCCCTGCAGGTAGGTGTTGTTGGAGGGCGTGAGGTCGGCGGAGCCGCCGACGAGGTTAGGGATGACGGGCGCGAGCGCGTTCAGCACCTTGCCCAGGGCCTGCCGCGTGGCCATCACGGCTGCGTCGTCGGGGGAGAAGGCGGGGAGCGACCCCTCCCAGCCTTCGGGAAGGTCGCGTGCCAGACCACGATGCCACTCAGCCGCTTCTGCGGGGAAGGCTCGCTCCCAGGCGTCGAAGCGCTCCTGCCACGCGTCCTGGCGCGCCGAGCCCTGCTCGAGGGCGACACGGAACTCAGCGAGCGCCTCGCCCGGGACGTGGAACGGATCGTCGTGCGGCCAGCCCAGCGCTTCCTTCGTGAGTCGCACCTCCTCTTCGCCGAGGGCCGAGCCGTGCGCGGAGGCGGTGCCCGCCTTGTTGGGGCTGCCGTGCGCGATCTCGGTGGCGGCGACGATGATGGAAGGGCGATCCCCGACCTTCCCCGCGGCAGTGAGGGCCGCGTCGATGGCGTCCAGGTCGTCGCCGTCGACGTGCTGGACGTGCCAGCCGTAGGCGGCGAAGCGATCGCCCACGTTCTCGCGGAAGGCGAGGTCGGTGGAGCCGTCGATCGAGATCTCGTTGTCGTCGTAGAGGAAGCAGAGCTTGCCCAGCGCGAGCGTGCCCGCCAGCGAGCAGGCCTCCGAGGCGATACCTTCCATGAGGTCGCCATCGCTGACGAGTGCGTAGGTGCGGTGGTCGACGATGGTGTGGCCGGGGCGGTTGAAGCGCGCGGCCAGCATGCGCTCGGCGATGGCCATGCCGACGGCATTGGCGACGCCTGAGCCGAGCGGGCCGGTGGTCGTCTCAACGCCAGGGGTGAGGCCGTACTCGGGGTGGCCGGGCGTCTTGCTGCCCCACTGGCGGAACTGCTTGATCTCCTCGAGGGGCAGATCGTAGCCAGTCAGGTGGAGGAGGCTGTAAAGGAGCATGGAGGCGTGGCCGGCGGAGAGCACGAAGCGGTCGCGGTCGGGCCAGGCGGGGTCGGCGGGGTTGTGGCGGAGGTGGCGGGTCCAGAGCACGTAGGCCATGGCGGCGGCCCCCATGGGGGCGCCCGGGTGGCCCGAATTCGCCGCCTGGACGGCGTCCATGGAGAGGGTGCGGATCGTATTGATGGCCAGGTGCTGGAGAGTACCGGCGGGTGCGGTCATCGAAAGGGCGCTCCGAAGCGGCGTGCTGCAGCCATCGCCCGGGACACGGAACGGACAACGACCGCGGGAAGGCTAGCACGTCTGTTTCTCACCAGAAACGACACGCGTACACAATCTGCCTGCCACCGCGTGCGGGAGAAGGGGTGAAGGGCTACGATCCTGCCATGTCGACAGGGCTGGCGGCGGGAGCCCTCCAGCCGGAGAAGGAACGTCCATATGCGAGAAATTGAGGCGACGGCCATCACCGAGGCGGTCGAGAAACTCGCCGTCGAAGCGACTCACTTCCTGCCCGAAGACGTGGAAGGCGCCATCCGCGACGCACGCGAGACGGAGCGCTCCCCGCTGGGCGTTCAGATCATCGATGAGATTCTGGAGAATGCCGAGATCGCGCGGGAGCGCATGCTGCCGCTCTGCCAGGACACCGGCACCGCGGTCGTCCACGTCGAGCTGGGGCAGGACGTGCACGTCACCGGCGGCTACCTCATCGACGCCATCAACGAAGGCATCGAAGCGGGCTACGGGGATGGCTTCCTGCGCAAGTCGATCGTGGACCACCCCTTCGGCGATCGGAAGAACACAGGCACGAACACGCCCGGGGTGATTCACACCGAAATCGTGCCCGGGGACGGCATCCACATCGGCTTCATGCCCAAGGGCGGGGGCTGCGAGAACATGTCGCGCTACCAGAACTTCCTGCCCGGCGCGGGGCGCAGGGCGGTCATCGATTTCGTCTGCGAAACGGTGGACCTGTCGGGCGGGAATCCGTGCCCGCCGCTCGTCATCGGCGTGGGCGTGGGGGGCACGGCGGAGAAGGCGATGGCGATGGCGAAGCACTCGCTCTTCCGCACGATCGGCGAGCGCAACATCGATGCGGACGTCTCGGGCCTCGAGGTGGAGCTGCTGGACGCGGTGAACGCGCTCGGCGTGGGCCCGCAGGCCGTCGGGGGCTCGACCACGGCGCTCGACGTGTTCGTGGAGACGCATCCGACGCACATCACGGCGCTGCCGGTGGCAGTCAACATCCAGTGTCACAGCGCGCGCACCAAGCACGCGGTTCTGTAGGGAGGGACGCATGGCGGAGAGCACGGCCATCACACTGCCGCTCACGGACGAGGCGATCGAAGGGCTGCGGATCGGCGACCACGTCGAGTTCAGTGGCGTCATCCACACCGCACGGGACGCCGCCCACAAGCGGCTCATCGCGCTGGCGGACGCGGGGGAAGAGTTGCCGCTCGACCTGCGCGGCCAGGTCATCTACTACGTCGGGCCGACGCCCCCACGCCCGGGACGCGTGATCGGCTCGGCCGGCCCCACGACGGCCATGCGGCTCGATCCGTACACGCCGCGCATGCTGGAGCTGGGCGTGAAGGGGATCATCGGCAAGGGCGGACGCGGCCCGGCGGTACGCGAGGCGATCCGCGCCGCCCACGCCGTCTACTGCATCGCCGTCGGGGGGACGGGGGCGCTTCTGAACCGCCACATCACCAGCGTCGAGGTCGTCTCCTTCGAGGACCTGGGGACGGAAGCGATCCGCCGCCTGGAGGTGGACCGCTTCCCCGCCATCGTCGTGAACGACGCCCACGGCGGCGACCTGCTGGTGGCGGGCAAGGCCGAATACCGCACGAGCGACCGCCCCATCCCCACGGTGGGGGGCCTGGCCGGGTAGGGGGTTCAGGCTCAGCCTGGCCACTACTCTTCGTCGGCGTCGGACATGATGGCGAGGAAGCCGAGGCGGCGCTGGGGGTCGTCGTCGTTGGGGTGGACTTCGACGCGGAAGATGGTGGTGTAGGCGAGGAAGAGCTGGATCTCGTGGTCGTGTTCCTCGCGGCGCGTGTGCAGGGCGACCCACTGGTCGGAGACGCCGGAGATGGCCTTCACGAAGTGTCGCGCGCCATCGACGGTGTAGATCTCGACGATGGGGATCTCGCAGACCACCTGGGTGCAGAAGGACTTGATCGCCTCGGGGAGCACTTTCTCGAAGAAGTGACGGTCGAAGGGTGGGCCGGCGGCGGGCGGTGCGGGAGCGGTGGGGGCGACGACGCCCGGGGGCAGGAAGATGGCGTTCTCTGGCGGCATGGCAAGCAGGGTACGCCTGGCGACAGGGGCTCGCCAGCAGGACTGCCGCCACTCGCCTCTGGTTCGCTAGACTGAGGAGCGCAGGGGAGGCCCGCGCATGACCAGAACAACGGAGACGGAATCGACGGCGACGCAGCCCAGCCTGTTCTCGGAGGAGGCGCTGGCGGCGCTTTCACGATCGGTGCACGGGTGGGAGGAAGGGCCGCTGGCGAAGGCGCTGCAGCGCTCGCCAGAGCGGGCGGACGGCTTCGCCACCAGCAGTCTCGATGTGGCGCGCCTCTACACGCCACTCGACGTGGGCGACTTCGACTACGAGCGCGATCTCGGCCTCCCCGGCGAGTATCCCTTCACGCGTGGCGTGCAGCCGACGATGTTCCGCGGGCGGCTGTGGACGATGCGTCAGTACTCGGGGTTCGGCACGGCGGAGGAATCGAACCAGAAGTTCCGCTACCTGCTCGAACAGGGCCAGACGGGGCTCTCGGTGGCCTTCGACCTGCCCAGCCAGCTCGGCTACGACTCAGACGACCCGATGGCGCTGGCGGAGGTCGGGCAGGTGGGGGTCGCCATCGACTCCCTGTACGACATGGAGACGCTCTTCGCCGACATCCCCCTCGACAAGGTCTCGACGAGCATGACAATCAACGCGCCGGCGGCGGTGATGCTGGCGATGTACATCGCGGCAGGGGAGAAGCAGGGCGTGCCCGCGGAGAAGCTGCGGGGAACGGTCCAGAACGACGTGCTCAAGGAGTATGTGGCGCGCGGTACCTACATCTTCCCGCCGGGGCCGAGCGTGCGCCTGGCGGCGGACGTGATGGCCTTCTGCGCGCGCGAGGTGCCGCGCTGGAACACGATCAGTGTGAGCGGCTACCACATCCGTGATGCGGGCTCGACGGCGGCTCAGGAGATCGGCTTCACCTTCGCCAACGCCTGCGCCTACATCGAGGCAGCGCTGGCGCGGGGGCTCGCCGTCGACGAGTTCGCGCCGCGCATCAGCTGGATCTTCAACACGCACAACCACTTCTTCGAGGAGGTGGCGAAGTACCGCGCCCTGCGACGCCTCTGGGCGCGCCTGCTGAAGGAGCGCTACGGAGCAGAGGACCCGCGCTCCATGATGCTGCGCACGCACACGCAGACGGGCGGCAGCACGCTCATGGCGCAGCAGCCGGAGAACAACATCGTGCGGGCGGCGGTACAGACGCTGGCAGCGGTGACAGGCGGGGTGCAGAGCATCGCCCTGAGCTGCTTCGATGAAGCGCTGGCGCTGCCCACGGACGAGGCCCAGCGCATCGCCCTTCGCACCCAGCAGATCATCGCGCACGAGACGGGCGCGGCGGATACGGTCGACCCGTTCGCGGGGAGCTACTACGTCGAGCACCTGACGAACGACCTGGAGCGTCAGGCGGTGGCGATCATGGATGAGGTGGAGAGCATGGGCGGGTCCGTCGCCGCCATCGAGAGCGGCTGGATGCAGAACCAGATCGCGGAGGCGAGCTGGCAGTATCAGCAACGTGTGGACGACGGCGACGAGGTGGTCGTGGGGGTCAACGACTTCCGCGAGGGAGGCGACCAGCCCCAGACCATCTTCAGCGTCGACCGGCGGCTGGTGGACGAGCAGCTGGCACGGCTGGAGGGACATCGCCGGGAGCGGGACGCGGAGGCGGTGGCGAGCGCCATCGCCGCGCTGAAGGTCGCCTGTGAAGGGGACCAGAATCTGCTCCCACCCATTCTCTACGCCGTGCGCGCCTACGCCACACTGGGCGAGATCTGCGGGGCGATGCGCGAGGTGTTCGGCGAGTACCGTCCGCCGACGGTCATCTAACCCCTTGTGCGATCCGGTCAGCGGGCGACAGAGGTGGTCATGAGCGACTCCGAGCAGGATCTGCGTGAGGCAGCGCGGCAGTTCAGCTTCGGGGGGCGCATGGACGCCTCGGGGGCGGGGCCGATCTTCGTGCGGGGGTCCGGTTCCGAAGTCGAAGACAGCAACGGGAAACGGTACCTCGACTTCAACTCGGGGCAGATGTGCTCCTGGCTGGGCCACAACCACCCGGCCATCGTCGAGGCCGTGACGGAGGCGTGTGAGCGACTCATTCACGCCCACAGCAGCTACTACAACGACCAGGAGATTCGGCTGGCGGAACAGCTCGGGCGGCTGTTGCCGGCGCCGCTTCGCAAGAGCCTCTTCCTGCAGTCGGGGGCGGACGCCAACGAGGCGGCCATCAACATCGCCCGCAAGTACACCGGCGGGTTCGAGGTGGCCAGCCCGCACGTCTCCTTCCATGGCATGTCGGA
The DNA here is from genome assembly GCA_965200565.1 of Tepidiformaceae bacterium. Lineage (GTDB taxonomy): Bacteria > Chloroflexota > Dehalococcoidia > Tepidiformales > Tepidiformaceae > UBA2991. Next base: position 715,697 of record OZ241349.1, read on the forward strand.
CACGACGCGGGCGCTCACCTTCGCGGGCTGGCATCGCGGGTACGGGCCCTCGCCGCCGGGGCTCATGGCGATGCTCGCGCCCTACTGCTACCGCTGTCCGATTGGGCTCAAGCCCGACTCCTGCGACATCGCCTGCCTCGACGCATCGTTCGAGCTGATCGATGCCCAGAGTACATCGCGTCCGGCGGCGGTGCTGACTGAGCCGATCTTCTCCGCGGGGGGCGTCATCGAGCCGCCTCAGGGCTGGCTGACGAGGCTCAGGGAGCTGTGTCGGGAGCGGGGCATGCTGCTCATCCTCGACGAGGAGCAGACGGGGCTGGGGAAGACGGGCGATACCTTCGCCTTCGAGCAGGAAGGGGTCGTGCCTGACCTCCTTACGCTGGCAAAGCACTTTGGCGGCGGCATCACGCTGTCGTCGGTCAGCACGTCGGCGGAGATCGAGGCGTGCGTGGTGGAGGAAGGTTCATCGTCACCCACTCGCACTCGAACGACCCGCTCCCCTGCGCAGCCGGACGGGCGACGCTGGATGTGCTCGAGGAGGAGGGCCTGGCTGACGTCGCGCGGCGGCTCGGCGGGGGGCTGAAGTCGCGACTGCAAGCGCTGGCGGAGCGCTTCCCCATCATCGGGGACGTGCGGGGGCGGGGCCTGCTGCTCGGTATCGAGCTCGTTAGCGACCGCGAGACGAAGGAAGCGGCGACGACCGAAGGCCGTGCCATCGCGCAGCGATGCCTGGAGGACGGGCTGATCTTCAGCCTGCGGCGGGAAGGGTCGGTGTTGCGGTTCGTCCCGCCAGCGAGCACGACCGAGGAGCAGATCGACGAGGCGGTGGCGATTCTCGAGGAGGTGCTGGCCGAGGTGAGTCGCTAGTTCGTCCCGTTTCGCTGCTCCCGTACGCTGTGCCCGCGGCGACGCACACTGCGGGAGGACAGCAGTCATGGCAGCAGAACCGATCAACTACTCGTGCATGCGATGCACGAATCCGACCTTCGCAACGGAGGAAGTGCATCTGGCGGGGAAGTACGGACGCTTCTTCGACCACCAGGGCAAGAAGTTCGTCGTCGTCACCTGCGAGAACTGCGGCTACTCCGAGTTCTACCGCCAGGACAGCAGCAGGTTCGGGAACATCCTCGACATCCTGACGGGGGGCTAGCGGGCGTCGGCGCGTCAGATGACGGCGTCGTCGCGGAGGGTGGGATGCGGCATGGTGGCGATGTAGCCGTTGGCGCGCGCCTGGGGGTCGGCGAGGATGTCGGCGTAGGACTGCACGGGTCCGCAGAAGATGTCGCGGGCGCGGAAGCGTTCGATCCACTCATCGCGGGGGCGGGTGCGGATGCGCTCCTCGAGCCGGGGCTGGATATCGGCCATGCCGCGGGCGCGTGAGCGGTCGTCGGCGTAGCGGGCGGCGAGATCGTTGAGGTCGAGTTCGTCGCAGAGGGCGGCGAACTTGTCGGTGGTGGCGCCGCCGATGACGAGCCATCCGTCGGCGGCTTCGAAGGCGCGCCAGACGGAGCGGGGGGTGAGGAGGGGGTGGCCGAGGCCAGCGCGCCCGGCGGGTTCGCCGGCGAACGATTCGGTCGTGATCTCCCACGACTGGAGGGCGATCTGGGAGCCGTAGAGGGAGACGTCGACCTGTTCGCCTTCACCTGTGCGCTCGCGCTTCACGAGGGCGGCGAGGATGCCGGGGCAGAGGATCATGGCGCCGACCTGGTCGGCGATGGCGGCGCCGGTGGGCGTGGGCGGGCCGTCTTCAACGCCGCTGCGCAGCATGAGGCCGCCCGACGCCTGCCCGATGATGTCGTTGCCGGGGACGGGCGTGCGGTCGCCATGAGGGCCGAAGGCGGAGGCACAGGCGTAGACGATGCCGGGGTTGATGCGCTTGAGCGTCTCGTAGTCGAAGCCGAGGCGGTCCATGGCGCCGGGACGCATGTTGCTCACGACGACGTCGACGCGCTCGACGAAGCGGTGGACGATGTCGCGCGCCTCGGGGCGGCGGACATCGAGGGTGACGCTGTTCTTGCCGCGGTTGTGGGCGACGAAATAGGACCCCGGGCTGGTCGAACGGCTGACGCCACGACCGCGCTCACCTTCGCGGTGCTCGACCTTGATGATCTCGGCGCCCATGTCGCCGAGGAGCACGGTGGCGTAGGGGCCTTGCTGGGCCCAGGTGAAGTCGAGCACGCGGATGCCTTCGAGCGGAAGTCCCATCTCACTGCCTCCGCCACAACTGGCGCTTCAGGTGGGGGCGCATGGTACAGGCGCGACTGTACGGGTGGGATGGGAAGGCCGATCAGTCGGAGGCGATGCGCAGGGGCGAGCGGCGGCGGTAGGTTCCCCAACGCCAGACCCACTCGAAGGGGCCGTAGCGGAAGCGCGCGAGCCACGCCTGCGACCAGACCAGCTGCACCGCCCAGACGGCGAGGATGAAGAGCACCACCCAGCTGCGGTTGAGGTCGTCGGGCTCGAAGAGGGTACGCAGCACGATGACGCTGATGATCGTCTGCGTGAGGTAGTTGGTGAGGGCCATGCGCCCGACGGCGTGGATGCGGCGGTGGAGCCTGCTTTCGGGGCGCAGGTTCCAGAGGGCGATGAGGCTCAGGTAGGCGAGCGCGAGGGGGAAGGTCGCCACCGTATTGGGGACGGCTCCGATGAGGGCCACATCGGGTGAGAAGTCGGTGGCGGCCACCCAGGCGAAGCCGCCCGCCGAGAGCGGCAGCCCGATGGCGAGGCCCCAGATGGCGGCGCGGCGGTAGAACTCGGGCGAGCGGGCGCCGGTGATGACGCCGGTGCGGTAGAGCGCCACGCCGATGAGCATCATGCCGAGCGCGCGCAGGAAGGCGTCGGCGAGGATCCAGGAGAAGACGGGGCTCTCCCCTTCCAGGGTTCCCGCCTGCCAGAAGCCGTCGAGGTCGGTCCCGGCGACATCGATGGCGGGCTGGACGGCGAACGGGAGGGCCGCAGCGATCACGAGCGCGCCTCCACCCAGCCCTAACAGCCAGCGGACGTTGAGCCGGTGCAGGGCGATGAGGAAGACGGAACAGATGGCGTAGAGGATGAGGACGTCGCCCTGCCAGAGGAGGATGTGGAGGATGCCGATGCCGAGCAGGAGCCCATTTCGCCAGAAGCTGAGCCAGCCTGCGCGCACGCCCTTCGCCACGGCGCGCTCGTAGAAGAGCACGATGCTCGCGCCGAAGAGCATGGAGAAGAGGCCCATGAACTTCTGGTCGAAGAAGATCTCGCCGCCGCCGCCGATGACCCAGTCGAGCCAGGTATCGATGCCGCCGGAGCTGATGTTGTAGTAGGCCTCGTCGTGGAAGCCGAAGGAGACGGCGTTCATGGTGAGGATGCCGAGCACGGCCACGCCGCGGATGGCGTCGAGCGTGGTGATGCGCTCGTTCGAAGCGGTTGGCGCCAGTGCGCCTGCTTCCGTCGCCGTCGCTCCCGCTTCTGCCGTCATGCGGGGTGGAGGCGGACCTTGATGGAGCCTGACGACTTGTCGTCGGCGGTGGCGAAGGCCTCACGGGCCTGGTCGAGGGGGAAGTTGTGCGTGACGATCTGGTTGAGGGGCTCGAGGAGCTCGCCGAGCAGGTCGGTGGCCATGCCGAATTCGGTGCGGGGGCCCGGGCGTCCGTAGCAGACGGCTCCGATGAGGCGCACCTCCTTCAGGAGGAGGGGTGTGGCGGGCAGGTCGACGTTGCTCCCGAAGGCGCCCAGCATGACGACCGTGCCACGGTTGCGTACGAGGGAGACGCCTTCGGTGACGGTGGGGGCGTCTCCGCCCACAGTCTCGATGACGGCGTCGACGGGCAGGCCGGCAAGCTCCTTGCGGGCGGTGGCGCCGTCGGGGAAGGTGGCGGTGGCGCCGAAGGCGCGCGCCATCTCGGCCTGGAAGGGGTGGCGGGCGGTGACGTAGACCTCGGTCGCACCCGCACGGCGCGCCACGAGCAGGTTCACCAACCCCACGGTCCCCGCACCAAGGATGACAACGCGCGATCCAAGACGGATGCCGGACTCGTTCACCGCGTGCACGGCGACGGCGACGGGCTCGGCGAGCGAGCCTGCGTCGGCGGGGACGCCGTCTGGAAGGGGGTAGACGGAGGTTGCGGGGGCGAGCATCGACTCGGCCATGCCGCCGGCGCCGTCGCCGCCAAGGAAGACGCGGTTCTGACAGTGCCAGGTGTTGCCGGTGAGGCACTCGTAGCAGCGAAAGCAGACCGCGACAGGCTCGACGGAGACGGGCACGCCTGTTTGCAGGTCGACGCCTTCACCAACGGCCTCGATGACGCCTCCGACCTCGTGTCCGGGCGTGCTTTCGGGCGAACCGCCACGACGGTAGGTGTGCAGGTCGCTGCCGCAGATGCCGGCGCCCGCCACGCGCAGGCGCACCCACCCGGCAGGGGGCTCGCCCATGTCGCGGTCGACCAGATCGACGGCGCCGCGGCCAGCCCAGGCAACGGCGCGAATAGTCGTCACGGGGTGGCATCATACCCAGCGCGTCCACAGATTGTTGTGCGGTTATGCTGGAGCTGGATTACTCCCCGGGGGTGCCCGTGCCGTCAGAGCCGAACCGTGATCCCCATACCTCGATCGCGGATCGCGCGCGGAACGCCCCGGCCTTCTCCTACTGGCTTGGCTTGACAATGGTGGCAGCGGCTTCGCTGGGCGTGCTGGTTCTGCTCGCGATCCTGGTCAACCCGCTCACCTCGGTGCTGGCGGGCGTCATCGTGGTGGCATTGGGCGTCACGATGACGGGCGCGTCGCGCGGCCGTCGGCTGCCACGCGAATTCCTCTTCTTCGCGGGCCTCGCGCTGATTCCGCTGCTCATCGCGCTCACGCTGATCGTCATCGTCACCTGACCTGAGTCGATGAGGCAGGCGGCCGCCGCTCGTGGCTGCATGCACGCCGTACACTCCGCGGGCGGCTACGGCTGCAGGAGGAAGGCAATGGCGCGAGAGTACATCGATGTGCTGCGACTCCCGGACGAGATGCCCTGGCACTACAGCCAGGCGGTGAAGGTGGGCGATGCCGTCTACGTCGCGGGCCAGGTGGGCGCCGGGGAAGGCGACATCGAGGCGCAGACCCGCAAGGCCTACGAGAACGTGGTGGACGTGCTGCAGAAGGCCGGCGCGACCATGGACCACGTCGTGCGCGAGACCGTGTACCTGGCCGATCGTTCGAAGCTGCCTGAGGTGGCGAAGATTCGCAGGACGTTCTACGGAGAGCGCTTCCCCGCCAGCACCGCTGTCTTCAGCGGCTCGGGGGATGGCTACGACATCGAGGTCGAGGTGACGGCCGTCATCGACGGGTAGCGGCGGCGAACAGCCGCTCCGCCTCGCGGAGGTCGGCGGCGGTATCGATGTCGTACCAGAAGCGCCCACTGATATCGACGGTGCCCAGACGGCCTTCGCCGGCGAGCACGGCGAAGATGTCGCTCAGGGTGCAATCGTCGGGGGCTTGATCGACCGCTTCCCAGAGCGCGGGGGAGCAGAGGAAGGCGCCGGCATCGAGCGCGTCCCACGTCGCGAGCCCCTTGCCGATGGCGGTGACGTAGCCCGCGTCGTCGGTGGCGAGCTTGGTCGCTTCATCCGTGTAGGCGTCGTCGTGGGGGGCGCGGTCGGCGGCGACGCGACAGGTGTGGCCCAGCGGGTCGCTGGCGGCGGAATCGAGCAGGGTCTCGATGAAGTGGGGGGAGAAGACATGGTCGCACATGACGAGCAGGAACGGCTCTTCCCCACAGAAGGGGCGCGCGGCTGCGACCGAGTAGGACGCTCCCTGCCGGAAGCGTGCGTTGGTAGTGAATGAGACCGGCAGGCGCGCCCACTGCTCCACTCCTTCCCGAACGGCGTCCTCACCGTGACCGGTGACGACGAGGGCCTCGGACACGCCTGCTTCGGCGAGGGCGTGGAGGGTGTGCCCGACGAGGGGGACTCCCGCCAGGGGAACGAGGGGCTTGGGGAGACCGGGAAGGGACTCACTGAGGCGCTGGCCACGGCCCGCCGCGAGGACGACTGCCTTCATGCACGCTCCGGCGGGCGTGAGCCCGGGACTGACCTCGATCCTAGCCGATCATCGCCCTTGCGACTTGATTAGGAGTGCCTACCTGCGATACTTTGGCGCGGCTAATCTGCAGGAAGGGTCGTGGCACGTTGGGCGCATTCGATCTGCTTTCCCAGGCCGGTCCCGGCACGAGGACACAGAAGGCCAGGCTTCCCGGTGGCGATCTGACGGTTGCGGGCGTGTCGTTCTCCTACGGCGATCACCGCGTGCTGGACGATGTCTCGATCGTGGTGCCGGAAGGCACTGTGACGGCGCTGCTGGGCCCCAGCGGCTGCGGCAAGACCACCCTGCTGCGGGTTATCGCAGGCCTTGAGCGCCCCGCGCAGGGCGCCGTGCGCATGGGCGACACCGTACTCAGCACGGCCGATCGCGTGACGCCGCCAGAGAAGCGGCGCATCGGCATGGTGTTCCAGGAAGGCGCACTCTTCCCGCACCTGAGCGTGGCGGAGAACGTGGCCTTCGGGCTGCCTCGCGGGAACGGGCGGGCGGAGGCCGTGGAAGAGGCGCTGGCGCTCGTGGGGCTGGAGGGCATGGGGAAGCGCTCACCCTCGTCGCTTTCGGGAGGACAGCGGCAGCGGGTGGCGCTGGCGCGAGCACTGGCGCCAGGCCCCGACGTCCTGCTGCTGGATGAACCGTTCGCGAACCTTGACCCGACGCTTCGCCTCGAGCTGCGCGGGGAGGTGGCAGCCCTGCTGCGACGGCTCGGCATCACCAGCGTCTTCGTCACGCACGACCAGGAAGAAGCGTTCGTGCTGGGCAGTCAGGTCATCGTGATGAAGGACGGACGCATCATCCAGGCAGCCACGCCCGACGAGATCTACGCGCGCCCCGCGAACCGCTGGCTGGCGACCTTCGTGGGCGACGCCAACCTCGCCCCGGGCACGGGTAGCGGGGAGGCCGCACAGACGCTGATCGGCTCGGTCCCGCTTGCCCACGCAGCGCCGGCGACGTGCGAGGTGCTGGTGCGGCCCGAATGCATCGCGCTGAGCAGCGGTGACAGCTGGGAGATCGGCGAGCGGGAGTTCTACGGCCACGACACAATGTATCAGCTTGAGAACGCCGATGGGCGGAGGCTGATGGCGCGTGCGGGGGGAGCGCCCTGCTTCACCGTCGGAGAGCGCGTGGCCGTGCGCTACGAGGGCCCTCCAACGGTCGCCTTCGAGGCGTAGGCGTCGCCATGATGCGGGCACAGCGGCTGGCTGGCACTGCCCGTCAGGCGGCAGGCATACGGGGACCACTCTGGCTCTGGGTGGCGGCGCTGATCATCGCCGCGCTGTTCGCGGTTCCTATCGGCTATCTCGTGGTGCGAAACATCACCGAGGGGAGCGAAACGCTCTCGACGCTGTTCTCCATGGAGACAGCGCGTCCGTTGGGGAACACCCTTCTGCTGGCGGTCAGCGTCTCGGCGGCAGCGGCGGCGACGGGGACGCTGCTGGCCTGGCTGACGATGCGCACCGACCTGCCCTTCCGTCGGGCGTGGCGGGTGATCTGTCCGCTGCCGCTGGTGCTGCCGTCGTTCGTGGCAGGGGCGGCGCTGCTGGCGGCGCTCTCACCCGGCGGGCTGGCAGAGGAGGTGCTGAGCCCGCTCGGACTGGAGGCTCCCACCCGCATCGAGGGCTTCTGGGGGACGTTCTTCATCCTGACCGCGGTGTCGTTCCCTTATGTCTATCTTCCGGTGGCAGCGCGCATCGGGGGGCTGCCCTCCTCGCTGGAAGAGGCGGCGCGCACGCTGGGTGAAGGCGGGTTCGGAGTCTTCCGACGGGTCGTCTGGCCGCAGGTGCAGAGCGCGGTGCAGGCCGGCACGCTGCTGGTGTTTCTCTACGTAGTCAGCGATTTCGGGGTGGTGAAGCTGATGGGCTACCAGACGCTCTCGACGAACGTATTCGTGAATCGCCTCTACGACGCACCGCTGGCGTTCTCGCTGGGGCTGATTCTGGCGGTCGTGGCGCTGGCGGTAGCGGGCCTCGAGCGCCTCGCCGCAAACCGCAGCACGACGCGTCTGGCGCCGGGTGGGGTGCGCGCGCGGCGCGTCCGACTGGGGCCGTGGAAGGCGCCCGCGCTGCTGGCGATCATCGTGGCGGTGGGAGCGGGGCTGATCGCCCCGGTGGTAGTGCTGGGCTGGTGGGCCCTGCGCGGGCTGACGGGAACGGGGAGTGGCTTCGACCAGGCGAGCATCGACCTCAGCGGGCTCGGAGAGCCTGCGCTCAACACCATGATCGCGGGGGTCGTGACGGCGCTCGTGGCCGTGGCCGTAGTCCTGCCGCTCGCGTACCTGACGACACGGTACGGGGGGCGGGCGGCGGAGGGGGTGCACACCATCGTGGCGGGGAGCTTCGCCGTGCCCGGGCTGCTGATCGCGCTGGCGGTGGTGTTCCTGACATTGAAGGTGCCGCAGCTCGGCTTCCTCTACCTCTCGCTGCCGCTGCTGCTCTTCGCCTACGTCATCCACTTCGGGGTGCAGGCGCTGCGCAGCGCGGAAGTGGGCGTGGCGACGGTCGATCATCGTCTGGAGGAGGTGGCGCGGACGCTGGGAGCGGGCAGGGTTCGCCGCTTCCTGCGCATCGAGGCGCCGCTCATGGGACCAGCCCTGGCAGCCGGCGGGGGGCTGGTGCTGCTCTCCACGATGAAGGAGCTGCCCGCCACGCTGCTGGCCGCACCCATCGGCTTCGAGACGCTGGCGACGCGCATCTGGAACGCGAACGAGGATGGCTTCCTCGCCGACATGGGGCTGGCGAGCATCGTCCTCGTGGCGGTCTCGGGCGTGCTCACGTGGTTCCTCGTGATCCGCAATTCGGAGCACCTGCACTAGGCACTCGGGAGAGGGCCAGGCCACGCTCGAAACGGACGATGGGCGAGGTCAGCTGGCGGAGCCGCCGGGGCTGTGGGCGATCACGTTCTCGCTGAACCAGGTGAGGTCCTCGAAGTCGGATGAGGAGATCGCGACCTCGACGACGCCAACCTCTGCGAAGGCAGCGATCTGCTCGAGCATGTGGTCGCCATCGCCGAAGAGGACGCCGCTGTGGTCCCACTGGGTGACTTTCTCGGAGCGGCCCCAGCCGCGTGCCATCTGCGCGATGCCGCCAGCGATCTGGTCGGCTGCGTCGCGGGTCTGGCCACGCGCGAGGATGACGTCGGAGGTGAGGGCGAGGGTGGCGGGGTCGCGTCCGGCCTGTTCGCAGGCGGCGCTGGCGTGCTCGGCGAGTTCGGCGACCTGGCCGGGGCCGAGCTGCCACGTATTGATGGCGTCCGCCTGACGGGCGGCGAGGCGCAGGAGCGCGCCGCGGCGGTTGAGCCCGATGATCACGGGCGGGTGGGGCTGCTGGACGGGCTTGGGCGTGAAGGTCGCCTCACCCGCGAGCTGGTAGTGCTTCCCCGCGAACTCCGTCTGCTCCTGCGTCCAGAAGGACTTGAGGATGCTGATGCCCTCATCCAGCTGCTCGAGACGACCGTGGAAGTCGAGCATCTCGAAGCCGTAGGGCTCGAAGTCGGCGTATTCGTAGGCGGTGCCGATGCCGAGGACGGCGCGCCCGCCGGAAAGCGTATCCACGGTCGCGATCTGCTTGGCGAGGCGCAGGGGGTGGTGGAAGGGCATCCCGGTGACGTGCGTGCCCAACCGCATCCGCTCCGTGCGCGCCGCGACCCAGGCGAGGTAGGTCCACGGGTCGGGTCCGTCGAAGGAGGGGTGGTCGACCACGTAGAGGGCGTCGAAGCCGAGCGCATCCAGTTCGGTGATGCGGCTATCGAGCGCGCCACTACTGGTGGCGACAAGGCCGAATCTCACGGCGACGACGTCCCCGCGGAGGAGTTGCCCGGGGCCTGATCGGCGAGCAGCTCGAGGTCGTCGGCCTTGCCGAACATGTAGGGGAGGAAGGATTCGCCGGGCACCCGCGTCAGGATTTCGCCGTGGGTGTAGGTATCGCCTTCGCTGTAGGTGACGCCGAGCATCTCGCGGATGGGGATGTCGGCGACGGGGTCGTGGGGCGATTCGCGCAGCAGCACCTCGCCCTCGAGCTTCTCCACAAGCCGGATATGGCCGGTGTGGCGAACGCGAACGAGCACGGGATCGTTGTCGAAGCCGCGGCCGTCGGGCGCGGGCATGAACTTGAAGTAGAAGCGCGAGGTCTCGCGCGATTCGCCCGGCTCCAGCTGCTCGACGACGCGCCCACGCACTTCGATGTAGACGCGCCCGTAGCGCTCGATCGTGCCCGTGACCTCGTCGCCGTCGCGGCGGACGTGGATGTTGGCGACCTTCTTGGGTTCGCCGTAGAGCTCGCGCCCGAAGATGACGGCGCTATCGGTCGACATGGGCATGGTGATGGGGTAATCGCCCTCGATGCCCTCGTAGCGGCAACGGACGTTGAGGCCGCCCGCGCCGAAGGGCTGCAGCGTGTTGCTGAGGCCGATATGCGAGACGCTGACGGAGGCGATGGGCTCGTCGGCGGGCTCGAGCGGTGGCGGGAGGATGGCGGCGATTACGTCAGGATCGGTGCGGAAGGACGCGCCGATGCCGCGGAACTGCTCGAAGGCAGGGGTGGCGTAGAGCTTCTGGAGGCGGCGAACCTCCTCGAGGGTCTTCACGTAGCGTAGCTGCATGGGGGCCTCCCGGGGCTTTGTGCGGGCGCTGGCGTGTCGGTTCGTCGCTTGCTCAGTCCTCAAGTCCTCAGTCCATGCGGCTGCCGCCATCGACGTTGAGCGCCTGGCCGGTCATGTAGGAGGAGTCGTCGGAGGCGAGGAAGGCGACCACGGCGGCCTGCTCCTCCACGGTGGCCTGGCGGCCCATGAGCAACATGCGACGCGTGGCGGCCTTGGAGGTGCCCGACTCCAGCCCGGCGACCTCGTCGTAGCGCCCGAAGGTGCCGTCCATCATGTCGGTATCGGTGGAGCCGGGGCAGACGATGTTGACGCGGATCTTGTCGCCGGCAAGTTCGAGGGCGAGCTGCTGGGTGAGGCCATGCATGGCCCACTTGGTGGCGCAGTAGGCGCCGTAGTTGGGGATGCCGATGCGTCCCGCCGTCGACGAGATGTTGACGATGCTGCCGCCGCCACCCTTCACCATCTCGCGGCCCACGGCGCGGATGGTGTGGTAGAGGCCGTGCAGGTTGACGTCGACCGTCTCGTACCAGTTCTCGTCGTCCATGGTGAGGACGGGCGCAGCGCCGGCCAGGCTGGGGAGGGCAGCGTTGTTGACGAGGATGTCGATGTGCCCGAACTCGGCGATGGCGGCGTCGACGGTACGCTGGATGGCGTCCTTGTCGGTGACGTCGCAGTCGAGGGCGAGGGCACGACGACCCATCGCGCGCACCTCATCGGCCACGCTCTCGATGCCCTTCCAGCCCTGCTCCTGCTCGTGCGAGGGGAAGGTGGAGGCGTCGCGGGCGCGGGCGGTGACGACGACGTCGGAGCCCTCCTCGGCGAGACGCAGCACGATGGCGCGCCCGATGCCGCGGTAGCGTCCGGCGCCGGTGACGAAGGCGACTCGGCCGGCGAGCCTACTCATCGTCCTCAAAGGGGCCGCCGGTGATGGGGCCCAGATCCTCGAAATTCATGGCGCGACGACGGTTCCAGTGCTCGACCCAGCTGTCGACGTAGCCCTGCCGGCCGTGGTGGTAGTCGACTTCGAGGGTCACTTCGCCCTCGTCGTTGAATTCGAGGCGAGACATGCCCTCGAAGGCACCCCACTTGCCGTAGTTCTCGTCTTCCTCGTCCATGACCTGGGAGTAGGCCATCCAGAGGATAGCGATGCCGCGATGGTTCTCCGCGACGTAGATCTCCTCAACGGGGACGCGCAGGGTGATGCCCACCTTGCGGCTGGCCCAGAACTGGCGGATCTCTTCCTTGCCGTGCAGGGCGTCGACGTGGCCGACGATGTCGCGCATGACGGCGTCATCGGCGAACCACTGGTCGGGGCCGTAGGGGTCGCCGCTGCTCCAGCCACCCTCCTCGAAGAGCTTTCGTCCGGTCTCGATGTCGTTAGGTCCGACGGGCATGGGGCACCTCCTGTAGGGCTCGCATCATACCGAGCGCACGGGAGGGGGTGGGGAAGGGGTTAGCCGCCGCCGATGGCGGGGACGAATTGGATTTCGGTGGCGTCGGTGACGGGTTGGAGGAGGCCGAGGTGGTTCGTCTCGCCGTCGATGGCGGCCATGATTTCGGGGATGAGGGCGCCGTCTTCGTCGAGAAGGCGTTCCTTCATGCCGGGATAACGCTCGTCAAGGGCGTTGATGACCTGGCGCAGGTTGCGTCCGGGCGCCTCAACGATGCGGGCGCCCTCGGTGAGGCCCTCCAGCAGTGAGGGGATGAAGACGGTGGCCACGAGCCTCCTCGCTCTTCCCCGACTAGTCCTCCGGGGGGACTGCTCCGAGCGCTTCGAGCACGTTGCCAGGCGACATCGGCAGGTGCGTCATACGCACGCCGGTGGCGTCGTGGATGGCGTTGGCGATGGCGGCCATGGGCGGCACGATGGGGACTTCGCCCACGCCGCGGATGCCGTAGGGATGGCCCGGGTTGGGGACCTCGATGAGCTCCGTGTCGATCATGGGCAGGTCGAGGCTGGTGGGCATGCGGTAGTCGAGGAAGCTGGAGTTGGACATGGCGCCGTCCTCCTGCCAGACGTACTCCTCGTTCAGCGCCCAGCCGATGCCCTGCACAGCGCCACCCTGCATCTGGCCCTCGACGTAGCTGGGATGGATGGCGGTGCCGACGTCCTGGATGGCGGTGAAGCGCAGGATGTCGACCTTGCCCGTCTCGGGGTCGACCTCGACGTCGACGATGTTGCCGGCGAAGGCGGGGCCGACGCGGGTGGGGTTGGAGCTGGCGGAGGCGCTGATGGGGCCGCCCGTGCGCAGCTGCTTGCCAGCGACTTCCTTCCAGCTGATCTGCTTGCCGTCGGGGGCGGAGAAGACGCCCTCGTCGAGGGTGAGAGCGTCGGCGTCCCCGGCTTCGAGGAGGATGGCGGCGCGCTCGGTCATCTGGCGCTTCACGTCCTCGGCGGCGGTGATGGTGGCGATGCCGGTGGAGAAGGCGGTGCGGCTGCCGCCGGTCACGCCGGTCCAGCCGACGGAGTCGGTATCGCCCACGGTGGGCTGGACGTCCTCGGCGCGCAGGCCGAGCACTTCGGCGGCCTGCATGGCCAGTACGGCGCGCATGCCGCCGATATCGACGGAGCCGGTGACGAGCGCGATGGTGCCGTCCGCGTTGACGGTGACGGTGGCAGAGGACTGATTGCCGCCGTTGAACCAGAAGCCCATGGCCACGCCACGGCCCCGGTTGGGGCCTTCGATGGGCGCGGAGTAATGGGGGTGGTTGACGATGGCTTCCTCGACCTCGACGCAGCCGATGGTGGGGAAGGGCATGCCGTTGGGCATGCGATCGCCCTCCTTCGTGGCGTTGCGGAGGCGGAACTCCATGCGCTCCATGCCGACCTGCTCCGCCAGCTCGTCGATGACGGTCTCGACGGCGAAAGCAGCCTGGGGCGAGCCGGGGGCGCGGTAGGCGCCCACCTTGGGCTTGTTCACGACGACGTCGTAGCCGTCCACGACGAGGTGCTCGATGTCGTAGGGGGCGAGGGCGGTGGAAGCACCAGCGCCGACGGGGGAGCCGGGGAAGGCGCCCGCTTCGTAGGCCATCCACAGTTCGGCGGCGGTGATGTCGCCTTCGCTGGTGGCGCCGATGCGCGCGCGGATGGTGGTGGCGGAGGTGGGGCCGGAGGCCTCGAAGACCTCGGTGCGGCTCATGGTGACCTTCACCGGCTGGCCGCTCTTCTTCGAGAGGAGCGCAGCGACAGGGTCGACGTGCACGTAGGTCTTCGCGCCGAAGCCGCCGCCGATCTCCATGGGGATGACGGTGACGCGGCCCTCAGGCACGCCGAGGATGGCGGCCGCCTGGCCGCGGATGCCGAAGGCGCCCTGCGTGCTTGTCCAGATGGTGACGTGACCGTCGGGGTCCCAGCGGGCGGTGGAGGTGTGGGGCTCGATGTAGCCCTGGTGGACGGTGCTGGTGGTGAACTCACGCTCGATGACGACGTCGGCCTTCGCGAAGCCTTCCTCGAGGTCGCCGCGCTTGAACTGGAGGTGGCTGGCGACGTTGCTGTGCACGCCCGTGTCGTCGCCACGGGTGAAGCGTTCGGCGATGGAGCGGGTGGTCATGGCGTCGTGCAGGAGGGGGGCGTCGTCGCGCATGGCGTCGAGCGCGTTGAGCACGACGGGGAGGGGTTCGTACTCGACCTCGATGAGGGAGAGCGCTTCCTCAGCGACGTGCGGGTTGGCGGCGGCGACGGCAGCCACGGCGTGGCCCTTGTAGAGCGCCTTGCCCTGGGCGAGGCAGTTCTCGGCGAGCAGGCGGGCGTTCCCCATGGTCTCGCCGAAGTCGATCATCATGTCCTGCACGATGGGCACATCGGCGCCGGTGACGACGGCCTTCACATCGGGCAGGGCCTCGGCCTTGCTGGTATCGATGGAGACGATGCGGGCGTGGCCGTGGGGGCTGCGCAGGATCTTGCCGTTGAGCGTCCCGGGCAGGTTGATGTCGGCGCCGTACTGGGCGCGTCCCGTCACCTTGTCGACGCCGTCGTGGCGGATGGGGCGGCTGCCGACGACCTTGTATCCGGCCTTGGGCTCGCTGCGGTCTACTTCACTGCGTTCCTTGAGCGTCATGGTGCGTTCCCCCTGCTGCGCTGTTGAAGCGTGCTGTGCCAAGCCTACCTGATCAGGGTGCAGGACCGCGTGACGAAGACGCTCCCGGCAGGCACAATCGCGAGATGGGCATGCGTGTGGGACGGATACGGCTGTGGGGATGGGTGGCGATCGCGGTTGCGGGCCTGCTGCTGGTCGCGTGCGGGGGAGACGGGGACAGCGGGGCAAGCGAGGAAGCCGGGACAGCCACCGCAGCGGCCACGTCGACCGCGGCGGCGACCGAGACGGCTACGCCCTCAGCACCGCAGGACCTGCGGGCGCTGCTGGATCGCGTCGTGGCCGCGGTCATCGCGCAGGAGAGCGCCCGTTTCACGCTCGACTTCAACGGCGGAACGACGCCGCTCGAGCAGTTCGGCATCGAGATCGAGAAGGCCGAGGGCGATGTCTCCCCCCCCGAACGGCTGCGAGCCGCAGTCGAGGCGAAGGCGCCACGGCTTGGCAACATCAAGGTCGAGGTGGACATCATCGGCATCGCCGACGAGGCGTGGGTGACGAATCCCTTTGACCGCTCGTCGTGGCTCGAGCTGGAGGGTGGCAATCCGCTGAAGGACATCTTCTCCGAGGACAAGGGCCTCGTCTCGGTCCTGGGAGCGACGACGGACATCCGCCTGACCGGCGAGGAAGAGGTGGACGGGAAGGGCGTGTGGCGCATCGAGGGACTGGTGGACTCGGGCGACCTGACCGCCTTCTCCGAGGATGCGGTCGCCGGCTATGAGGTCGTGGTCGTGGTGTGGGTCGGGAAGGCAGACGAGCAGATGTACCGCGTCCACCTCGATGGGCGGCTGCACGCGGAGGAGCCGGAGGCAATGCTGCGCCGTCTGGACCTCAGGTACGGGGACCAGATCGAGCCAATCGAACCACCGGAGTGAGCGTGAGGGACGCAGCGGGGACGGGGGCGCGAGCGGGCTGGCCCATCGTGATCGCGCTCGGGCTGGGCGTCTTCATCGGCGGCTTCGACCAGACCTTCGTCGTGCCCGTTCTGGGAGACATGCTAGGCGACCTCGACATCGCGGTCGACCAGCTCGAACAGGCTTCCTGGATTCTGAACGGCTACCTGCTGGGCTACACGGTGGCGCTGCCGCTCATGGGGCGGCTGGCGGACGTGCACGGGCACTACCGCATCTTTGTGGTGGGGATGGTCATCTTCATGGGCGGGTCGGTGGTGGTGGCGCTGGCGCCGGACATCACGCTGCTCTCGTTCGCGCGGGCGATTACGGCGCTCGGAGGCGGGGCGCTGGTGCCGGTGGGACTCGCCATCGCGACGCACTCGCTGCCGACGCGGCAGCGGACGATGGGCATCGGCGCGATCTCCACGCTGGACGACGCGTCAAGCCTGGCGGGGCCGCTCTGGGGGACGCTCATCGGCGTCTGGATCGGCTGGCGGGGGCTGTTCTGGATGAACATCGTACTGGCGCTCCCCATCCTCGTGCTGGTGCTGCTGCTGGCGCGCAGGACGTCGGCCCCGCCACGGGCACAGGGACGCGTCGACTGGGTGGGCGGGCTGTTGCTCTCGGTGGCGCTGGCGGCGCTCACCTTCGCCATCGCGGGGGCGGGCGAGAGCCTGCGCGAGGCGTGGCAACTGGCCGCGCTCTACGGGGTGGCGACGGTCTTCCTGGGGCTGTTTGTGGTCCAGCAGCTGCGGGTTGAGTCGCCGCTCATCGATCTGCGCATGTTTCGCATCCGCCAGGTTGCGCTCGCGAACGTGGTCTTCCTGCTGGAGGGGATGGCGCTCATTACCGCGCTCGTGAACGTTCCCCTGATGGCCGATTACGTCTGGGGGCAGGAAGGGGCCGGGCCCGGGCTGACGCTTGGGCGGATGGTGCTGTTCATGGCGGTGGGCGGGATTGTGGGAGGGGCGATCGCGACCATCGCAGGCTACCGGCTGACCACGCTCGTGAGCTTCGCCATCGCGGCGGCGGGGCTCTTCCTCATGGCGGGCTGGCCCGAAGAGCCGAGCGAGGTCGCGCTGTGGACAGCGCTGGGGCTGGCGGGCTTCGGCTTCACCCTGGCGGACGCGTCGCTCTATGCCACCGTGCTGGAGAGCGTGGAGACGGGGCGACGGGCCTCCGCCACGGCCGTGCTGCAGGTCTGGCAGACGCTGGGCATGGTGATCGGCATGGCGCTGCTCGGATCGGAGGGGTTGGGGAGGTTCGATCAGCGTGCCAGCGACCTCTTCGCCGAAAGGCTCGCCGATGTGACCGAAGCCGAGATCATCTCCGTCATCCACGAGACGATGACGGAGACGTTCTTCGTCGCGGGTGCGCTGATGGTTGCGGCGGCGGTGCTGGCGCTGGGGCTGGGCAGTGGTTGGTTCGGGAATCGTGGTCTGCGCACTGGCGCAGGAGCAGTCACTGGCGCAGGCGCGACGGTCGCCAGCGAGCCCTGACGCGGGCCAGTCGGGTAGTCGGGCTAATCGGTGAAGACGCCCCCGTGGGGGTGGAGCATGGCGCCGGTGTAGAAGCTGGCATCGTCGCTGGCGAGGAAGAGCGCGGTGCTGGCCACCTCATCGGGGGCGCCGAGGCGCCGCATGGGCGTGATGGACATCGCCCAGCTGCCCGACTCCTTCACTCCCAGATCGGCCGTCATGGGGGTTTCGATGAAGCCAGGGCCGATGGCGTTGACGCGGATGCGATGGCGCGCGAGCTCCATCGCCAGCACCTTGGTCAGCATCCAGACGCCCGCCTTGGAGACGCAGTAGGCGCCGACGCCGATCTGCGGCACCTTCGCCATGATGGAGGCGATATTGATGATGACGCCTCCCGTATCCGCTTCGATCATGTGGCGGGCGACGGCGCGGTTGGAGAGCAGGACGCCGTTGAGGTTGACGTCGAGGACGCGCTGCCAGGCGGAGGCGGGCTGGTTGATGAGGAGCGTCGAGGAACGGTCGGCGACCGGGTCGGTGCCCGCGGGGTGGGTGATGCCGGCGCCAGCGACGAGGATGTCGATCTTGCCGAAGGCCGCGACCGCGTCGCCGGCGAACGTCTCGCAGGAGGCCTCATTGCTGGCGTCGAGTTCGCAGAAGAGGGCGTCGCGGCCACGCGCACGCACGGACTCGATCGTGTCGAAGCCGTCCTGCAGGTCAGCGACGACGATGTCGGCGCCTTCCTCGGCGTACAGCTCGGCGATGGCGCGACCGATGCCACTGGCGCCGCCAGTGATCATCGCCACCTTGCCAGCGAGCTTGCCTGCCATGTCGCCTCCGCGATGCTGCTGCTCTGACTATACGACGAGCGGGGATCGCAACGGTTCCGGCGGCAGGCGGCCCCGGGCCGCCGACGGGTAGGATGCGCCAGTGACCGAACAGGCTCGTCCCGCTGCCGGTGCCCCCGCGCGCCCTGCAAGCCGCCCCGCACTGCCGACGCTGGAGACGTTCTCGGCGTTCCAATCGCGGCCGTTTGCCTACCTCTGGATCAACACGCTGAGCTTCGCGCTGGTGCAGGCGACACAGCGGTTCGCCTTCGTGTGGCTGGTGATCGAAGGGGTGGATGTGGGGGGCCTGGGGCGGGGGTCGGGGTGGGCGGGGGCGGTCTTCTTCGCGCTGGGCATCCCCGTGCTGTTCGTGACGATTCCCGCAGGCGTGCTGGCGGACCGCATCAACCGGCGGTCGCTCGTGCTGGGGAGCCAGCTGGTGGCGGTGGCGGTGACGGTGGTGGCGGGGCTAATCGTGCTGGCGGGCGCGATGACGACGGTGATCGCGCTCGTGCTGGCGGCAGGCGTGGGCGTCACCATCGCGGTGGGCCTGCCCGTCCGCAACGCCATCATCCCCACGGTCGTGGACCGCGACACGCTGCTGAAGGCGATCGTGATGATGAGCATGGCGATGAACATCTCGCAGATTGTTGGGCCCGGGCTTGGGGGAGTGGCGATCCATATCTGGGGCATCGGGGGAGCGTTCATCGCGCAGGGTGTCGTGCTGTTGGTGGGAACGCTGGCGCTCATCCCGTTGCGCGTGCCCGACGCTCGGGCCGAGGGCGACCGCCAGGCGCCGATGCAGGAGCTGCGGGAAGGCGTGCGTTTCGTCTGGGGCCACCGCGGCATCCGCACGCTGATCCTGCTGCTGGGGGTGACGGGCGTATTCATGATCGGCCCCTTCGGGACGCTGCTGCCGCAGATCGCGAAGGAAGAGCTGGGAGCGGGGCCACTGGTGGCATCGATGCTCTTCACCTTCATGGGGGCCGGCATGGTGATCAGTTCGCTCGCCATCGCCTCGATGCCGAAATTGCGGAACAAGGGCGGCTGGTTCATCGGATCGCTCATGCTGGCGGGGCTCATCCTGCCGGCGCTGGGGCTCTCGCCCTGGTACTGGCTGACGGCGCTCGTGATCTTCATCGGGGGCATGGGCGGAGGCGTCTTCATGAACCTCAACCAGACGCTGGTGCAGGCGAACTCGCCGCACGAGATGATGGGGCGGGTGGTCGGCATCCACACGCTCGCGTTCCAGGGGATTGGGCCGCTGGGCGGGATGCTGGCGGGCTTCATGGCCGCCATCATGGGCGCGCCGCTGTGGATGGCCATCAGCGGCGCCATCCTGCTGGCGCTGACGACCACGGCGCTCGTGACGCAGCCGTCGCTGCGAAAGATGGAGTGAGGGCGTAGCGCGGGACGAGCAGGAACGGCACTGGGCCGATGTGGATGGTCCGGAGCCTTCCTCGGGTGTTCGAGCGAAGGCGATCGACGGCATCCTGTTCTCGGGTGGAAATGCGATATCAGTGGTAGTCGCGGTCGTGCTCGCAGTGAGCTGGCTGTGGCTGGCCCTGGAGCGTCGCCGTCGGAAGCGGCAGGGGTTCGCCGACGGGTAGACTGCTCGCGCCCCGAATTTCAGGGTTTCTCCTTGTCCACTTCGCCCTCCCTCGCGCCCCGTAGCGAGCGGCTGGCGCGTCTGGTAGCGTTCACGCGCCCCGCGTGACGGGGCTGCGGAGAGAGCTCATGGACTTCCAGGACACACCCGACCAGGCAGCGTGGCGCGACGAAGTGCGCACGTTCATCGCGAACGAGCGGCCGGCTGAGTACGACCCCGATCGGGGCATGATGGGTGGGGAGGAAGGCCCTCCGCGCGACGCGCCCTGGTACCGACGCTGGTCGGGGAAGCTGGCGGAGCGCGGCTGGATCGCGCCCGCATGGCCGAAGGAGTACGGCGGCGCCGGCCTCGGCGTGATGGAGCAGTTCATCCTGAACGAGGAGTTCGCCGAGTCGCGCGTGCCTCCGGGCAGCATCGGCAACGGCGTCTCCATGCTGGGGCCGACGATCATCGCGCACGGCACGGAGGCACAGCAGCGCGAGCACCTGGGCCGCATGCTGGAGGGCGAGGTCATCTGGTGTCAGGGCTACAGCGAGCCTGGTTCGGGATCGGACTTGGCGTCGCTGCAGACGCGCGCCATCCGCGATGGCGACGACTACGTCATCAACGGCCAGAAGATCTGGACGTCGGGGGCGCACTACTCGGACTGGATCTTCATGCTGGCGCGCACGGATCCGGACGCGCCCAAGCATCGCGGCATCAGCTACTTCCTGCTGGATATGAAGACGCCCGGCATCACGGTGCGGCCGCTGGTGAACATGGGGAACATGCACAACTTCAACGAGGTCTTCTTCGAGGACGTGCGCGTGCCCGTGGAGAACATCGTGGGCGAGGTGAACCGCGGCTGGTACGTGGGCGCGACGACGCTCGACTTCGAGCGCAGCTCGATCGGTAGCGCGGTGGCGCACCGGCAGACGCTGGAGCGCTACCTCGACTACTGGCGCGAGCACATGGACAGCGTCTCGAACCCGGATGGGGTGCGGGAGGCGCTGGCGGAGCGCTGGATCGAGGCGTCTACGGCCAAGATACTGAGCTACCGCGTGATCGGGATGCAGGCGAGCGGCGAGATTCCGAATTCGGAGGCTTCGATCGCGAAGATGTTCAGCACGGAGCTCTCGCAGCGCATCGCCCGCACGGCGATCAAGATGCTGGGCACCGCTGGCCAGCGAACGGACGCGGATGCGCCCTTCGAGGGGCGTCTGGGGTCGGGCTATGTGGCCTCGGTTTCGGCGACGATCGCGGGGGGCACGAGCGAGATTCAGCGCAACATCATCGCCACACGCGGGCTGGGC
Source organism: Tepidiformaceae bacterium (assembly GCA_965200565.1). Lineage (GTDB taxonomy): Bacteria > Chloroflexota > Dehalococcoidia > Tepidiformales > Tepidiformaceae > UBA2991. The sequence goes on from OZ241349.1 coordinate 736,531, forward strand.
CTGCCTCGCGCCTGAGCGGGGCAGAGAGCCGTCCAGGCCTGCAACGGCTATGCCATCTTCATATGTCTGGTAGCAAAGGCGGTTTTGCCGCGATACGCTGAATTCGTCAATCCTCATAGAAGAGGGTCAATTTCCTGTGGCGACTCCTGCAAGCGACGAGTTGGCGGAAGCCCTGACACGCCTCCATAGCGAGCGCGAAGGGCTGCTGGCGGACGTTGCCGATCTCGAGAAGCGTCTCGGTGAACGGCACGAAGCCCTCATCGAGCTGAACGAGAAGATCGAGGCGATGGAGAAGACGCTGGCCATGCTTCGGACAGACCTGGCGGAGGAGCTGCAACTGCCTCCGGCAGATCAGCCGCGGGGAGAGGCGCTCCCCCGTGCAAGCTTCAACCGCGCCCCTGCCTCCCGAAACGAAGCCATGCATGGCGATATGGAAGAGCTGACGGCCTCCGAGGCTATCGGCGAACTGCCACGCCAGCTGGCGGTCCTGGGGCTGCTGGCATCGGCGGAGCGGCCGCCGCACTACCAGGAGCTGGCCGACATCACCGGCGCGCCGGAGAGCGAAGTCTCCCCGATCCTCTCGCACCTGGAGTATCGCGGTCTCGTAGAGACGACTGCCTGGCCAGGCAGGTACCAAATCGCTGGATCGCTCCCGATGGATAGCGACTACGAAGTGAATACGGCGGTTCGCAGGCTGACGGCTGCGATCGTCGACGAGCGCCTGTGGGACATCTGCGACGAGATTCTCTCGATGGACCAGCGGCTGCCGTTCGTCGGCTTCGAACACTTCCGTCGCAACCGCCTCCCCAGGGTCGCGAACACGCCATGGGGCAACGAGCGCTTCACGCACGCGGTTATGAAGGAGCTGCTGGCGCGGGAGTTCATCGAGGTCTATCGGACCGAGAACCCGCGCAATCCCGACTTCCCCACGGCCGCCATCAGGCTCACCCCGGAAGGGCTGGAGGAGCTCGACGACTGAGGCAGTCGTGGGCGGGAGCGCGGAAGTCGCGCCGGGCCGCAACTCAGATGGCGTTGGCTTCCTTGAAGCGCTCGATGTCCTCCCAGGAGTAGTCGAGCGAGAGCAGGATCTCCTCGGTGTGCTGGCCGAGGTCGGGCGCGGTCGAGTGCGGGCCGGAGGGCGTTTCGCTCATAGAGATGGGAGCGCCCACGATGCCGACTTCGCCAAGGTTGGGGTCCTGGAGCGTGGTCAGGTACTCGTTCGCGATGACCTGCGGCTCCTGCGCGACGGCGGCATAGTCATTAACGGGGCCGCAGGGGAGGTCCGCTTCCTTGAGCAGGGCGAGCCACTCGGCACGTTGCTTGCGGGCGAAGGTCCGTTCGAGTTCGGCGATCAGCTCGTCACGGTTGCCGGTGCGCCCGTGGGGCTCGGCAAAGCGCTCATCGACCATGAGGTCCTCACGCTCGAGGACGGCGCAGAAGGCAGGCCACCATTTGGGGTCGAGCAGGCCGAGGCTGAGGTAGAGCCCGTCGCCACACGGGTAGTGGGTGAAGAGCGGGTTCCAGCGGGGACCGCTGGGGCGCTGCTGGCCCTGCCGCAGGAAGCCCGTGAGGCCAAGGCCCTGAAGCGCAAGCTGCGACCCGAGCAGGGAGGTATCGACGTGCTGGCCGACGCCGTGGAGTTCGCGGGCGGCGATGGCGGCGCAGATGCCGAGCGCGAAGATCATCGCGCCGACCTGGTCGGCCATGCCCCCGATGATGGTGGACGGCACGGAGCCGGGGCCGCCTCCCTGCGCGACCATGATGCCGCCCATCGCCTGTCCGATGGAGTCGAACGAGGGCTCGTGGGCGTGGGGGCCCTTGGGCCCGAATCCGGAGGCGCTGGCGGTGATGATGCGTGGGTTGATGGCGGAGAGCGACTCGTGGTCGAGCCCGAAGCGCTTCATCGTGCCTGGGCGGAAGTTATCGGTGACGACGTCGGTCTCGGGGATGAGGCGGTAGATGATCTCGCGGCCCTCGGGCGTACGCGTATCGACCGTGAGGGAGCGCTTGTTGCGGTTGAGCGCCTGGAAGTAGGCGCAGAAGCCGTCGGGCTGGAGGCCGAGGCTGCGGCCGAGGTCGCCGTGGGTGGGCTCTTCGACCTTGATCACGTCGGCGCCCAGATCGGAGAGCAGGACGGTGGCGAACGGCCCCTGTTGGTAGCGGGTGAAATCGAGGATTCGGACTCCTCCGAGCGCGCCTGACATGAGCCCCTCCGGGTTGGGTTTCGAACCTGCATCGTACGCAAGTCCTGCACGCGCCGCCCTCACGCCACCCTGCAAGGGGCGCAGGATGGCTTCCGGGGAGAAAAATTAACATTCCATTTTTGAATATTCGTCGCAAGTGAAAAACCGGCTTGCGGGGCCCCAAACGGGGGGCCGGCAAGGCCGTAGGCAGGGGGTGCGCTACCCTTCGCAAACACCACCACCGAGGACTGCGAAAACGCCATGACGCCGCTGAGCCAGGTCGCCCTTCGTTCGTACCCGCTCGACCGCTTCCGCGGGATTGTCGAGCCCATCACCTACGAGCACGCGCTGGCGACGCTCGAACGCAGCCGCGAGCTGCTGGGTGGGCACACGGTGTGGCATGTGAACTCGACGGCGGAGGGCGGCGGCGTGGCGGAGATGCTGCGTTCGCTGCTCGCGTACGCGCGGGGAGCGGGGATCGACGCGCGCTGGGCCGTGATCGAGGGCGAGCCCGCCTTCTTCCGCCTCACGAAGCAGCTGCACCATTCGCTGCACGGCTCCATGGGCGACGGTTCACCGCTGGATGAGGACGCGGCCCGGATCTATGGCGACGTGCTCGCGCCCAACATCGAGCGGCTCCTGGAAGAGGTGCGTCCCGGCGACGCCGTCTTCCTGCACGACCCGCAGACGGCGGGGATGGCGCAGGCGCTGCAGGCGCACGGCGCGACGGTCATCTGGCGCTGCCACATCGGGACGGAGGACATCACGCCCGAGGTGGAGAACGGCTGGGCGTTCCTCGCACCGCACATCCGCGAGGCGCCGCTGCGCATCTTTTCGCGCAAGGCGTACGTCCCGCCCATCCTGGGGGACGTGCTCAGCGCGGTCGTGCAGCCTTCGATCGATGCGTTCTCGGCGAAGAATGAGGACCTCGACGAGAGCGTTACGCGCGCGATTCTGGCGCAGGCAGGCCTGATCGCGGGGCCGGCGGGGAGCGGGCCACGCTCCTTCACGCGCGAGGACGGCACGACGGGCTCGGTCGAGCGACAGGCAAGCGTCGTGCGGGAGGGCGAAGCGCCGCGCGCGGACGACCCGCTCGTGGTGCAGGTCTCGCGCTGGGATCCGTTGAAGGACCACGGCGGCGTGATGCGCGGCTTCGCCTCGTTCGTGGAGCGCTGCGACCCCGACGGGCGCACGCAGCTCGTGCTCGCGGGGCCGGACGTCTCAGGCGTGACGGACGACCCGGAGGGCGGCATCGTGCTGGAGGAGTTGAAGGCCGAATGGGCGGCCTTCCCCCCGCACCTGCGAGCGCGCATGCACCTCGCCACGCTGCCGATGGACGACGTTGGCGAGAACGCGGCGATGGTGAACGCGCTGCAGCGTCACGCGCGGGTGATCGTGCAGAAGAGCCTGCGCGAGGGGTTCGGGCTGACGCTGACGGAGGCGATGTGGAAGAGCCGCCCGGTGATCGCGAGCCGTGTGGGCGGCCTGCAGGACCAGATCACGCACGGGGAGGACGGCCTGCTGCTGGACGACCCGGCGGACGTCGAGGCGCTCGCCGATGCGCTCTGCCGCGTCGTGCCCGATGCGGAGCTAGCGGCTTCGCTGGGCGAACGGGCGCACGAGCGGGTGCGGACCGAGTTCCTCGGCATCCGCCACCTGACGCAGTATCACGACCAGTTGAACGGCTTGCTGACCTGAGGGGCGGGGTCGCTTCCGCCTTCAACCCGAGAAGCGGGGCACGATGCGCTCGATGGTGATTCTGGTAGCGGCGCTGGCGGCGGGTATGGCCGTCTTTGCGGGCGTGCGGGCGCTCATCGACAGCCTCGGGCTGGCGATCGGGGCAGGCGTGATCGTCGCCTGGATCGTGGGGAGCGAGCTGGGCGACCGGCTTCAGCCCAGCGCCTCGGCACGCGCAGAGGAGGAGGACCGCCCCCTGCTCCTCGACCCCGTGCGACGGCGGCGCATCCTGGGCGTGCTCGTGTTGCTGGCTGCGACGGCGTTCATCGTCGGAGAGTTCGCGCTGGGCGACCTGGAGACCGCCGACATCCGCGAGTGGGGCGAGGATCTGGGGTTCTGGGGGCCGATTCTGCTGATCGGGGTGCTGGCGGTGGCGATGGTGTTCGCTCCCATCCCCAACCCGCCGTTCATGATCGCGGCGGGGCTCATCTGGGGAACGGTGTTGGGGGTGGTCTACGCCGTCATCGGGCAGCTGCTTGGGGCGGTCATCGCGTTCACCATCTCGCGCTACCTTGGGCGCGGCTTCATGCCACGGCTCGTCGGGGAGCGCGGGGCGGAGCGCATCGACACGCTCGCGCAGGAGATGGGGCCGCAGATCGTGTTCTGGTGGCGGATGATGCCGATCTCGTTCGACTTCGCCGCCTACGCCGCCGGCCTCACGCCGATCTCGTTCCGCCTCTTCGTGACGCTCGTCCTGTTTGGGTCGATCGTGCCGACAGCGGTGGTGGTGGGATTCGGGGACTCGTTCAATCACTCGTGGACAGTGCGCTTCGTGGCAGGAGGCCTGATCGTCGTCGCGATTGTGACGCCCGCGACGATCCTCTACCTGCGGAACCGCCACCGCCTGCCGCCGCCGCGCGAGATGCTGCGCACGTTGGGCGAGTGGACGTCCCAGGGCTAGGGCTGCGAGCGCCTGCTAGCGTGCCTGCGAGATCTCGCGATTGACGAAGGCACGGGCGATTCTGAGCCGGTCGTAGTCCAGCTCGCCCTCAAGCGCCTCGAAGAGCGGCTTGAGCGTGGGGATGGGGCGTCCCTCGGCATAGCGGCGGATGCGTGCCAGGTCGGCGGCGCTCACCCACTCGCTCACGTCGTCGATGGCGCCGCTGGCGGCAAGGTCGGCGAGGTGTTGCGAAATGGTCTGCGCCCTGAGCCCGCGGCGTTCGACGATTTCGTCCATCGACAGGCCAGCTTCGTGCAGCTCGAGCGTGTGGCGCGCCGAAGGAGGCACGCTGCCGTCGCCACGCAGGCGCCGCAGCCGTTGGACGACGCCGCCTTCCTGGCGCTGGAGCGCACGCGCGATCTCCGCGGTGGAGGCGCCCTGCCGATCGAGCTCCAGGAGGCGCGCTTCCTCCTGTTCGTCCCACGGATCGTAGGCGCGTGGGTGGTCGACCTTGATCTCGGCGATGCGCTCCTCGTGCGACTTCTCACTGTTCGCGTCGCGTGTGGCGTCAGTGCTGCCGGCAGCGGCGGAGTCGGCGGCGTTGCGTTCGCCGGCGGCAGCGCGAATGACGCCGAGGAAGGCGTCGCCGTACCGCTCGGCCTTGAGCGCGCCGACACCGCTGACGTGGAGCAGTTCGGTGAGGGTGCGGGGGCGACGTTCGACCATCTCATGCAGCGTGCGGTCGTTGAAGATGACGTAGGGCGGCACGTTCTCCTGCTCGGCGAGGCTGCGGCGCAGGGCGCGCAGTTCGAGGAAGAGCGGGGCTTCTTCGGTGGATTGGCGGCGCGACGGGGGCGGCGCGAGGCAGGGGCCGCAGTTGCCACAGGCGCGGCCGGGGCTTTCCTCGCCAAAGTAGCGGAGGACGCGAGCGCGCAGGCAGGTGGCCGACTGCGCGTAGGCGATCATCGTGTCGAGCTTGTCGAGCGCGTGGCTGCGGTGCGCCTCGAGGCCGGCGAGGTCGATCTCATCCTCGCCATTGGGACGCGTAGCACGCACCAGACGGCCCTGGCGCTCGACGAGGCCGGAGTCTTCGAGCGCCTTGATGGCGGCGTTGAGGCCGGGTGGCGGCCCGTCGTCGTCAGCGGCGCGGAGGAGGTCGGCAGTGTGCGTCAGTACGCCCGCGTGGGCGCAGAGCGCCTGGTAGACCTCGACGACCAAAGCAGGCGCCGGGTCAGACTGGTCGATGAAGAAGCGCTGCAGCCCCCGATGGCCGATGTCGTGGGGGGCGTAGTAGAGGACGCATTCGGCGGGGTAGCCATCACGTCCGGCGCGGCCGGCTTCCTGGTAGTAGGACTCGATGGAGCCGGGGATGTCGTGGTGCACCACGAGGCGCACATCGGGCTTGTCGATGCCGAGCCCGAAGGCGTTGGTGGCGACGACGATGCGCAGGCTGTCGCGAGCGAAGGCGTTCTGGATGCGCTGACGGTCCTCGGCGGGCATGCCCGCGTGGTAGCGGGCGCAGCGGATGCGTCGGCGCTGAAGCGCCTCGGCCACGGACTCGACCTTCTTGCGCGTACCGCAGTAGACGATGGCGGAGCCTTCGCCGCCGAGCGCCTCGAGTAGCTCGGCGATCTGTTCGAGCTTCTTCTTCTGGCTCGAGACCTTGACGGCGTGCAGGCGGAGGTTGGGGCGGTCGAAACCGGCGATGCGCACGTTGGGGTCGCGCAGCTGCAGGCGTTCGACGATGTCGGCGCGCACCCGCGGATCAGCGGTAGCGGTGAGGGCCACGACAGGCGGATTGCCGATGCGGTCGCGCACCCCTCCGAGGTCGCGGTAACTGGGGCGGAAGTCGTGGCCCCACTGCGAGATGCAGTGGGCCTCATCGATGGCGAGCAGAGAGACCTTCACCCCGCGCAGCACCGACATGAACCAGCCGTTGCCGAAGCGCTCAGGGGCGACATAGAGGAGGCGCAGATCGCCTGCGGAGGCGCGTTGCAGAATTGCCCGTTGCTCATCGAAGTCGACGGTGGAGTTGACCGCGGCAGCAGCGACGCCGTTGCGCGTGAGGGCGTCGACCTGATCCTTCATCAGGGCGAGCAGGGGGGAGACGACGACCGTGAGGCCATCGAGCAGGAGGGCGGGGATCTGGTAGCAGGCGCTCTTGCCGCCGCCGGTGGGGAGCACGGCCAGCGTGTCCCGCCCCGAAAGCACCGACGCCACCACTTCAGCCTGCCCTGGCAGGAATTCGTCGTAGCCGAAGACGTCGTGCAGCTGCGCACGCGCGGGAGCAAGGTCGCGGGGGTCGTGGTGGGTCTGGGAGGCGGGGGTGGAGACAGAGGAGGCGGTCACGCCTGCGTATTCTAGAACATGTGAGCGGGGCGCGCAGGGCCTTCACCGGCATGCCAGTTGCGTGGGGAGCGCTAGGCTTAGGGGCATGGCGGAGCGCAGCGGCGATGTCGACAGTGGCAGCGATGGGGCGCGGGTGCGGTTGGCGCATCTGTATGCGGATGTGATGAACGTGTACGGGGACCGGGGGAACGCGATCGCGCTGCGCTACCGCTGCGAGATGCGGGGGATCGCCTTCGAGGAGACGAACATCGGCATCGGGGAGGCGTTCGACCCGCAGGACTACGACCTGCTCATCGTGGGTGGGGGCGAGGACCGCGAGCAGCGGCGCATCGCCGGCGACCTGGAGGCGAAGGGCCCCGCTCTTCGCTCCGCCATCGAGGACGGATTGCCCGCGCTGGCGGTGTGCGGTGGCTTCCAGCTGTTTGGGGAGCGTTATGTCGATGCGGATGGGGGCGTGCTGCCGGGCATCGGGCTGTTCCGCATGGAGACGCGTCACCCGGGGGAGGGGACGGAGCGGGCTATCGGCAACGTGCTCCTGCAGACGGAGTTCGGTGAGGTGGTGGGCTTTGAGAATCACGGCGGGCGCACCTGGCTGGAGGCGGGGCAGGAGCGCTTCGGCACGGTCATCGCGGGGCGTGGGAACAACGGGGCGGACGGCTCGGAGGGGGCGCGCACGGCGAACGCCATCGGCACCTACCTGCACGGGAGCCTGCTCCCCAAGAATCCCGCCATCACGGACTTCCTGCTGGGCAAGGCGGTGGCCCGGCGGCATGGCGAGGGCTCCACGCTTGAGCCGCTCGATGCCGCGGTGGAGGAGAAGGCGCAGCGGGCGGCGAGCGCCCTCACGCGACGGGGAGACGGGGAAGGGCTGGCGCGGCGCCTGCGGGGTGTACTGCGGGGGCGAAAGTAGGGAAGCGGCAGGGAAACTGGAGGGCGATTAGCACTCGCGCGGCAAGAGTGCTAATATTCTGGGCATCGAATTTCGGGAGAGGAATACAGACAGGACATGCCCAAGCAGCTGCTTTTCGATGAAGAAGCCCGCCACGCGATGAAGCGCGGCATCGACGCGCTTGCCGATGCGGTCAAGATCACGCTCGGCCCCAAGGGTCGCAACGTCGTGCTCGACAAGAAGTTCGGCGCGCCGACCATCACCAACGACGGCGTCACGATCGCCAAGGACATTGAGCTGGAAGAGGTGTTCGAGAACGTCGGCGCCCAGCTCGCCAAGGAGATCGCCTCCAAGACGAACGACATCGCCGGCGACGGCACGACCACGGCGACCGTGATCGGCCAGGCGATCGTGGCCGAGGGCCTCAAGAACGTGGCCGCAGGCGCGAATCCGATGTCGCTCAAGCGCGGCCTCGAGAAGGGCGCGGACGCCGTTGTTGCGCGCGTCGGCTCGAACTCGATCAAGGTGAAGGCGCGCGAGCAGATGGCGCAGGTCGCCACCATCTCGGCGAACAACGACCCCACCATCGGTGAGCTCATCGGCGAGACCATGGAGAAGGTCGGCAAGGACGGCGTGATCACGGTCGAGGAGTCGAAGGGCATCGAGACCGAGGTCGAGTACGTCGACGGTATGGCCTTCGACCGCGGCTTCATCAGCCCCTACTTCGTGACGAATCCGGACCGCATGGAAGCCGAGATCGAGGATCCGCTGATTCTCATCACGGACAAGAAGCTCTCCTCGGTGCAGGAGCTCCTGCCGCTGCTGGAGAAGATCGTCTCGCAGTCGAAGAACCTGCTCATCATCTCCGCCGATGTGGACGGGGAAGCGCTGGCGACGCTGGCGGTGAACAAGCTGCGCGGCACGATGAACGTGCTCGCGGTGAAGGCGCCGGGCTTCGGCGACCGCCAAAAGGACAACCTGGGCGACATCGCCACGCTCACCGGCTCGCAGGTCATCTCGGAAGAGATCGGCCGCACGCTCGACAGCGTCACGGTTGACGACCTCGGCAGCGCCCGCCGCGTGGTCTCGACGAAGGAAGAGACGACGATCATCGAGGGCAAGGGCAAGGCGAAGGACATCGACGCCCGCGTGGGCCAGGTACGCGCCATCCTTGGCGAGGCGAAGAGCGACTGGGACCGCGAGAAGGCCCAGGAGCGCCTCGGCAAGCTGGCCGGCAGCGTCGCCGTCATCAAGGTGGGCGCGGCCACGGAGGTCGAGCTCAAGGAGAAGAAGCACCGCGTCGAGGATGCGCTCAGCGCGACTCGTGCGGCTGTCGAGGAAGGCATCGTGCCGGGTGGCGGAGTCGCCCTGCTGAACGCCATCTCGTCGCTCGACCGCGTGAAGCTGGACGGTGACGAGGACACGGGCGCGCGCATCCTGCGCCGCGCACTGGAGGAGCCTCTCCGCCGCATCGCCATCAACGCCGGCAAGGACGGCTCGGTGGTGGTCGAGGAAGTGAAGGACCTCAAGAAGAAGGGCCTCGGCTACGACGCCCAGCAGGACGAGTTCGGCAACATGGTGGAGAAGGGCATCATCGATCCGGCGAAGGTAACGCGCGCCGCCATCGAGAACGCTGTCTCCATCGCCGCCATGGTGCTGACCACGAACTGCCTGGTGACGGAGAAGCAGGAGCCCATGGCTGCAGCCCCGGCCGCTCCGCCGGCGCCGATGTACTAGGCTCAACGACTCTGTCGTCCTGCCGTTCGCGGCAGGCGTACGAGCAGCATTGCGAGGGGGAACGGCGAGAGCCGTCCCCCTCGTTTCTTTCCCATCGAAGGTCATCGCCAAACGGCCAATCGGCCAGGCGGCCAATCGACCATCGAGTGGGGGGGCGGAAAGGGCGGAGGCGCATGGTCCACTCGGAGAACGGGCTACAGGTCGACCTCGGCGCGTTGCGGGAGCGGCTCGAGCAGGACGAACTGATCGTGATCGGCTTCCACACCTTCGCCGAGCGGCTGCTGCTCGATGCGCGCAGTTCGCCCACGGAAGGGCCGCTCGTGGCCGTGGTGGCGCCTGTCTCCAGCGTGCAGGAGCGGTACGCGTGGCTGAAGAAGCACCGCAGCGCCTTCGAGCTGCCCGACGACTTCACCTTCGCCATCTGGCCACATTCGATCGCCTTCATCCGCGAGTACGACGTGCTGGGCCCCATGAACGCGCGCATGTCGGCTGTCTCGAACAAGGCGGACCAGGCGATGTCGCGGGCGATCGCGCGGCTGGAGGTGCTGGAGCGCCGCACCATCCGCGAAGCGGTGTTGGGCGGCCCCGACTGGGATACACTCTGGCCTGATGAGGATTAGTTCTCCTTCTCCATCTACACCGGTACTCGCTACACCACTAAAGCTAAAGAGGATGTGTTCACGATGAGTGTGCTGCTTGGAATCGTCATCGGGGCCGTCGTTGTGGGCCTTGTGGCGGTCGTACTGTCGCGCCGGTCTGCGGACCGCCATACGCAAACCGCACAGGAACTGATCGCGCTGCAGGTGGAGCACGCGCATGTGCAGACGCGCCTCGAAGACCACGACGAGCAGCTTGCGGAGGTGGAAGCGGAGCGGGACGAGGCGCGCCGTCAGCTCGATGCGGTGGAACGCCAGCACGCACAGGCGGAGGCGGAGATCGCCAGGCTGACGGCGGACCACCAGGCCCGGCAGGAGGAGATCGCGAAGGCGCGGACGCAGCTCGACACGCACTTCAAGGGCATCGCCTCGGAGGTGGTGCAGGCGAGCAGCGAGGAGTTCCTGCGGCACGCGAACGAGCAGTTCCGCGAGCACACGGCGCTCGCCAGCAAGAGCCTCGAGGCGCGGGAGCAGGCGGTCTCGACGCTCGTGCAGCCGATGCGCGAGAAGTTGGGCGAGTTCGAGGAGCACGTTCGCACCCTCGAACATCGTCGCACCGACGCCTACGCCCACATCGACGAATTGGTGAAGCAGACACAGCAGCAGATCGCCCAGCTGCATTCGGAGACGGGACGACTCAGGGAAGCGCTGCACTCAAGCCAGGTGCGGGGTTCGTGGGGCGAGCAGCAGCTGATGAATGTGGTCGAGGCGGCGGGCATGCGGGAGCACATCGACTTCGTCGCGCAGGAGACGCCGCCGGGCGAGGATGGCGCGTTGCGTCCCGACATGGTCGTCAACATCCCCGGGGGCGTGCGCGTCGTGATCGATGCGAAGACGCCCTTCGATGCCTACTTCGAGGCACAGAACGCGGCCAGCGGGCCGGCGCAGGACAACCTGCTGCGGTCGCATGCGGATTCACTCATCAGCCACGCCCGAGAGCTGGAGCGTCGGGACTACCAGCGCTGGATCGGCGGTTCGCCGGACTTCGTCATCATGTTCGTGGGAGCGGATGGCATCCTCGATGCGGCGCAGCGGGCGCGCCCGACCATCTGGGAGGATGTGTGGTCGCGCCATCGGGTGCTGATCAGCACGCCGGGGCTGCTGATCGCCTTCCTGCGGACGGTGGCACAGGCCTGGCAGCACGAGGACACGCAGCAGAACGCCCAGGAGATCGCCGAGGCCGCGCGTGAGCTCTACCGGCGGCTGGGGACGTACGCCGGCCACGTGAACAACATCGGCAAGGGACTGGGCAGGGCGGTCGACGCCTACAACCAGAGCGTGGGGTCGTTCCAGTCACGCGTGCTTGTGCAGGCTCGGCGCATGGAAGAGCTCGGCGCGATCGACCAGGTGGACCAGATTGACGCGCCGGACAGCCTGGGGGCTAACGTGCGCGAGCTGGAAGCGGCAGAACTCGCCGAGCCGGATGCCAGCGAGCACGCCTAAAGGCTCGACGCTCGACTGCGAAGAGCAGCCCTAGCCACCGATGTGCGACATCTCGACGCGCTTCAGGTCGGTGGTGGCTTCGGTGCGGAGGTCGGAGTAGCGGTCGTCGCGGATGCGCCAGACGCGCGCTATGGCGTCGGCAATGTCGTCGTCGCTGGCGCCGTCGCGCAGGAGCGCGCGCAGGTCGAAGCCGGTGGAGCCGAAGAGGCAGGTGAAGAGCGCACCCTCGGGTGAGAGGCGGGCTCGCGTGCAATCGCCGCAGAAGGGCTGCGTGATGGACATGATGACGCCGATCTCCCCGCCACCGTCGCGGTAGCGGTAGCGTCGGGCGACTTCGCCGAGGTAGTTCGCGTCGAGCGGTTCGAGGGGCAAAGCGTCGTCGATGCGCTCGATGATCTCGGCGGCGGGGACGACGTGGTCGAGCACCCAGCCGTTGGTCGTGCCCACATCCATGTACTCGATGAAGCGCACGATCACGCCCGTGCCGTGGAAGTGGCGGGCGAGGTCGACGATGGTGTGGTCGTTGAGGCCGCGCTTGACGACGGCGTTCACCTTGATGGGCCAGAGGCCGGCCTCGCGTGCGGCGTCGATGCCCGCCAGGACGACGTCGACGCCCACCTCAACATCGTTCATGGCGCGGAAGGTGGCGTCGTCGAGGGAGTCGAGGCTGACGGTGATGCGTTCCAGGCCTGCCTCGCGCAGGGGGCGGGCCTGGGTGGGGAGGAGGGCGCCGTTGGTGGTGAGGGTGAGGTCGCGCAGGCCGTCGAGGGAAGCGAGCTGCTCGATCAGCAGCGGCAGGTCGCGTCGCACGAGCGGTTCGCCGCCGGTGACGCGAATCTTCTCGACGCCATGGGCGACGAAGAGGCGGGCGAGGCGCACGATCTCCTCGTAGGTAAGGAGCGCTTCGCGATCGAGGAACTTGAAGGAGGGCCCGAAGACCTCCTTGGGCATGCAATAGACGCAGCGGAAGTTGCAGCGATCGGTCACGGAGACGCGGAGGTCACGCAAGGGCCGGTCGAAGGTGTCGCGCTCTGGCATCACAGACAGGGTACCGGTTCGCTTCGCTCTGTTCGTCGCTAGTCGTGCGCGGCGACGGGCGGGATGGCCTCGGTGAAGCGCCGCAGCATCTCATCGTGGCGGGCGAGGCGTTCGGCGAGGTGAACCCGCATCTTCTCCATCTTCTCGACCTTCTGATCGAGCAGGGCGATCTGGCGCAGGGTGACTTCGCGGGCGATACGGATTTTCTTCGCCTTCTCCTCAGCCTCATCGTCCTTGCGCCACTCGGCGCGGATCTGCATGCGGACGTCTTCGGCTTCGAGCATCTCCTTGATATCGGCGAGGGAGAAACCGAGCAGTTCCTTGAGCTCCTTGACCCGCTCGATACGCTCCATATCGGAGGGTGAGTAGAGGCGGAAGCCGCCCTCCATGCGGGTTGGCGCGGGCAGCAGGCCCCGCTCTTCGTAGTAGCGAAGGGTGCGCTGCGTAAGCCCGGCCTGTTCGGCCGCCTCACCGATCTGCAGGTAGCCAGAGTCCCGTTCCATGGCGTCTGCGTAAGTCTAGCGGTGGGGGAACGCGCGTCAACGTGCCCGGGCGGATGTCGGGGCGCCAGTGGTGCGCGCGCAGACCCTGTGCCTCGGGAGCAAGACCATAAGCCCACGGGAGCTGTGAAAGGTCCGTTAATGTCCGCGCCTGAGGGGCGAAAAACGGTTGCCGCGAGAGGCAGGCGCGCCTAGCCTTCCCGTGGTCGCCGAAGAGGCGAGACGACTCAGATTCACGAGTCCATCCGAGACACCGGAACCACTGACCGCCGAGCGCGTGCGCGCGCCAGGAGGGGAGCTTGCGCACACCTGAACCGCCGCCTGTGGAAACCGCGCAGCGGGCGCTGCAAACGCCCGAGCGCATCTGGCAGGCGGCGCTCGGGCGGCTCCAGATCGAAGTCAGCCGTGCGAACTTCAAGACGTGGCTGGCGGGCACGGTCGCGCACACCGTGCACGAGGGCACGCTGCTGGTGGAGGCACGCTCGGCCTTCCGCGCCGACTGGCTGAACGAACACCTCACCCCGATCGTGGAGCGGTGCCTGGGGGCGATCGCGGAGGAGCGCCTGTCGGTACGCTTCCTGGCGCCGGGGGGCGCATCGCCCGATGCGGCGCCAGCGCCAGCTTCGGGGACACAGACGGCGCAGGTGGCCGAGCCTCCGACCCGGCCCTCGGTCCAGGGGCAGGTGAACGGCGACTTCACCCTGGCGCGCTACTTCCGCTCGGAGGGGAACGCGCTCGCGCTGGCGAGCTGCCTGGGCCTGCTGGAGGACGACGAACCGAACATCAGCCCGGTGGTCGTGCACGGCGCGCCGGGCGTGGGGAAGACGCACCTGCTGCACGGGCTGGCGGCTCGCGCGCAGGGGCAGGGGCTGCGTGTGGCCTGCCTGAGCGGGGAGGCCTTCACGACGCGCTACCAGCGGGCCCTGCGCGAAGAGCGCGTGGCGGAGTTTCAGGACGACGTGCGGGGCATTGACCTGCTCATCATCGATGACGTGCACGACCTCGTCGGGAAGACGGGCACGCTGCGAGAGCTGCTGCACACGCTCGACGCAGTCACGCACGCAGGTGGCGACGCGGTGCTGGGGATCGAACGGCGACCACGGGAGATGGGGTTGCCCGAGCGACTCTGCTCGCGGCTGGAGGCGGGCATCGTGACGGTCATCGAGCCGCTTGCGGCGGGGGAGCGACGGGCGTTCGTCGGGCAGCGGCTGCGGGAACTACGCGTCGCGCTTCCGGGCTGGGCGCTCGACCTGCTGGCGAGCGGGACAGGGCCGGTGCGGTCGATTCTGGCGGGGGTGCACGCGGCGGTGGGGTTGCAGCGGCGGGGCCTGCTCAGTGAGCTCCGGCTCAGCGCCGAAGTGGGCGCGCTGACGCTGCACAGCAAGGGTGAAGAGACGGCGAAGGCCGTGCTCGAGCGGATCGCAGCGCACTTCAGCATCGCCACCAGCGAACTGGCGGCACGGGGGCGGGCGGCGAAGGCGACGCAGGCGCGGGCGGCGGCGGCGGCGGCGCTGCGTGAGCGAGGCTGCAGCTACAACGAGATCGGGACGCTTCTGGGTGGGCGCAGCCGCAGCACCATCAAGGGGCTGGTGGAGCGCGGACAGGCGTTGGGCGCGAGCGATGCGGCCATCGCCAGCCTGCTGCGAGCAGGCTAGGCCTGCTCCTCGCGTTTCAGCAGCAGATCGACGGCGATAATCACCCCGGCGACCCCGAAGCCCGCGATCACACCCGCAGAGACAGCGCTCTCGGGCGCGTGCGTTTCGCCGTCCCACGGCTTCAACCTGACCTCGAGGACGGTGCCGTCGACATCGGCGACAGCGGCGGCAAGCCCTCTGCCATCGTGCTCAACTCCGGCGAGCCCATCGATGCAGAGCACGACATCGCCGCGGGCGTTGAGCAGGCCGTTGATCGCCTGCCCGGCAGTCACCACGCGAAGCAGTTCGACGCCCTTGGGGAGCTCAGGCCGCTCAACCGAGAGTGGCAGGATGACGAGGAGGTCGGAGGCGGGCATCAGAGGCTCGGTCCTGAAGCGTATTGGGGCGCATCGTGCGTCACACCAGCATCATAGAGCCTCGCGATTTCGTTTTCGCTCATGCCAAGCAGATCAGCGAACACCTCGTGGTTGTGCTCGGCGAAGAGGGGCGCGGGCCGCGAGATGGCCGCCGGAGTCCGTTCGAAGCGCCAGGGGAAGCCGGGGAAGGCATGCGTCCCCGCGACGGGATGGCGCACCTTCACGAAGTAGCCGCGATCGTTGAGGTGGTTATCGCTGACGATGAGCCAGTTGGGCATGACGGGGGCGGCAGGGACTCCCACGGCCTGCAGGGCGGCAGCGGCGGCTGGCATGGTCTGCTCACGCGTCCAGGCGGTGATGGCGGCGTCGATTGCGCTGGCGGCGGCGCGACGCTCCTCGACGGTCGCATTGGCGCCGTCAGCGATGAGTGCGGGAGCGCCGATGACGTCGGCGAGCGCGGCGAAGTCGCGTTCGTCGCGGACGGTGAGGGCGAGCCAGTGGTCTTCACCCGCACAGGGGTAGACGCCCTGGGGGGCGTGGACGGGGGAGGCGTTGCCGATGGGTTCGGGTGATGCGCCAGTGACGGCGTAGGTGAGCAGTTCCTGGGCGAAGTAGGGGAGGACGGCCTCGAAGAGGGAGACGTCGATCCAGCGTCCCTTTCCCGTGGCGCGACGGCCGTGCAGGGCGGCAAGGGTGGCGACGGCGCCGTGATTGCCAGTGACCGGGTCGGCGTAGTAGCTGCCTGTGCCGAAGTACTCGCCGGGCGCGTAGCCAAGCACGCTCGCGAGCCCGCTCATGGCCTCGATATTGCTGCCGTAGGCGGAGTAGTTGCGTTCGGGGCCGGTGGCGCCGAAGCCAGCCATGGAGCACATCACCAAGCCGGGATTGACCTCGCGCAGGACGTCGTAGCCGACGCCCAGATGGGTCATGACGCGGGCGGCGTTGTTCTCGATGACGCCATCGGCGCGCCTGACGAGTTCGAAGAAGACGGCGCGGCCCTCATCGGTGGCGAGGTTGAGGCAGGTGGCGCGCTTGTTGCGGTTGAGCTTGTTGAAGTAGCCCGCGCGGTGGTAGTGGTCGGGCCAGATGTCGGCTGGCGCCCAGGCGAGGGTGCGTGTCGCGGGCTTCGTCTGCAGCTCGACCTTGATGACATCGGCGCCGAGGTCGGCGAAGTGGCGTCCCGCGATGGGGCCCGCCCAGTTGGCCGTGACCTCGATGAAGCGCATCCCCGCAAGCGGACCGCCCTCGTTGGGGGCGGCGGCGGTGGTGGGGAGCGGCGCATCGGCGTTCGCCCAGGGGAAATCGGGGGCGAGGACTGCCTCGGTGTGCTCGCCGAGGGCAGGGGCGGTGGTGGTGAGGGTGAGATCGGTGCCGGGCAGCAGGCAGGGCAGGCCCGGGGCGATCAGTTCCCGGTCGCCGAGGTGGAGTTCGCCGAACCAGTCGCGAGCGTTCAGCTGGGCGCTGGCGGCGACGTCGGCCATCGTGTTGACGGGGGTGACGGCGATGCGCAGCTCCTGGGCGGCGTGGTAGATCTCCTGCTTGGTGCGCGTGCTGGCCCATTCCCCAAAGGCCTCGAGCACCTCATCGAAGCGCTCGGTCCAGACGAGCGGCTGCGTCAGGGATTCGTCCTCCAGCAGGTCGAAGCGTTCGATGAGGATGAAGAGGTTGGGGTAGGGCGCGAGGTTGAAGAGGAAGACAAAGCCGTCGGCACAGGGGACGAAGGTGCTGCCGGTGCGGCTCTGAATCACGCCCTGGTGCGTCCAGATGGTGGTGAGCCAGGCGTGGTCGTTGAGGATGGCTTCCTGGTGGGAGAGTTCGATGCGTTGGCCCTGTCCCTGCTCGCGTGCACGCCAGAGCCCGGCGAGGGCGCCCACGGCGGCGTGCGTACCGGCGTGGAAGGCAACCTGGTGGCCGGGCAGGGCCAGCGGCTCGCGCTCGGAATCGCCGGCGAAGTAGTGGTAGCCGCCGGTGGCGTACTCGGTGAAGGAGGTGGCTTGCCAGTCGGCGCGCTCGCCACTGCGTCCGTAGGGCGAGAGCGAGAGCACGACGGCGCGATCGCTGGCGGCGGCGAGGCGCTGCTCGAGGCGGGTGGCGCGTTCGCCACGCTCGCTGTGGATGACGATGTCGGCGTGGGCGGCGAGCTGATCGATGGCGGGGCTTTCCAGGTCATCGAGGGCGACGCTGTGCTTGCCCGCCGCCAGCCAGGCGAAGAAGGCGCTCTCGCCATCGTCACCATCATCGCTGCCTTCGCCCCCGATTTCGCCGCTGAGGAGGGGCAGTTCGGCGCGAGCGGGATCGCCGCCGGGGGGCTCGACCTTGATGACCTGGGCGCCGAGATCTGCGAGCAGGCGCGTGCAGTATGGGCCGGCGACGCCCGTGGCGAGTTCGAGCACGACAACGTCGGCGAGGGGCGCGGGCAGGGGTGGGGTGGAGTCGGTCACAGGGGCCTCGGGGTGAGCTTACCCGACACCGTTACGCGGTCGCTTCGGTGAGGAGCGCGAGGGTGGCGGCAGCGGCTTCGTCGGGCGCGGGCGCATCGCGGCCGACGACGGTGATGCGGGGGCCACCGGCGCCAAGGTGCGCGGAGAGGGCGGCGTTGAGCGCCTTCTCGTCGGCGGGATCGCGCTCGGGGGCGATGAAGATGATGGCGCCGCTCCCCCGCTCCCGCATGAGCTGCCCGAACGCCTGCGCCGCAAGCAGGGGTGTGCGGTGGCGGCCAGCGAAGGCGCGCTTCTCCTCGACGGGCGCGTCGGGGCTGGGTGTGGGGAGCGTGGAGACGACGATGATGGCATCGCAGCTCCCGAAGCGGCTCCAGACGTTCGTGGTGAAGGCGCCCAGCTGATCGGGGTCGGACGCCTCGATGACGTCGGCGAGGTGGTCGCGTCCGATGGCCCACACCTCATTGGCGATGGAGTTCACCGTGAACTCCTGGGCCTGGATGGCGTTGAAGGTGGCGAGCGCCACGGATGCGCCTGCCTCCGCGGCCGTGATGGCGACCGCACGGTGATGGGCATCCCCGCCACCGATGGCGGCAATCGTCTTCCCGTCGAGCGCAGTGGGCATGGCGGACCTACCGGAGGGCGATGAGGATGGTCGGAAGGATCAGGCCGAGCAGCAGCAGGAGCGTGAGGGCGACGCCCACCGAGCTCCAGTCGCGACGACGATGGCTGCCGGCGTAGTACTGCTGTTCCCAGGAGCCGTCGAGCAGGTCGCGGTCGCGCTCATCGGGGCCGGCGACGAGGCCATCGTCTTCTTCCTCCTCGTAGTCGTCGTACTCGTCGTCATAGACGTCGTACTCGTCGACAACGATGACATCGTCATCGTCGGAGGCGTCGTCGGCGCGGCCTTTGGGGAGCATGGAGCAATGCTAACGATCGGCTTCGTTGCGGTCGCGTTTGCTTGAGCGGAAGTCCCACTCGAAGCGGGTGGGGATGCGCAGGCCGTGCCCGCTGAAGTGGGCCAGGCTGAGGACGAAGGCGATGGCCACAATCCAGTAGGCGCCATCGAAGAGGATGATGAGGAATGCGCTCACACCCCATCCGAGGATGGCGAGCACGCCGATCATGCGATGTCCCTTCACGTTCGCCAGGGCGCCGGTGGCGAGCAGGGCGAAGACGGTGATCCAGGCGCCACCCTCGGTGCCGACCACAGCAACGGCCACCGCGACCCAGCTGGCGGTGATGCCCAGCGGGGACAGGATCGCCTCGCGATCGACACGCCCGAAGGAGGTCAGGCCGGTGGCGAAGAGCGCAGGCACGGATACCGCAGGCACGGATACCCAGGCGTAGCCCGCATCGATGGCGATGATGGCGGCGGTGCTCCCCCAGATGGCGGCGATGGAGAGCACCCGCACCCGCGGAATGCTCCGCCAGAAGCCGACGGCGAGGCTGGCGAGGGCGGCCACGACGAGCGTCCACCAGGCGTCCGTCTGGAGGATGACGATGCTGACCGCAGAGCCCCAGATGGCCGCGAGGCAGGTGAGCGCCGTCGCGTGGATCTTAATCGTCAAGGAAGAATCCGTTCTCGTCGCGGAGTTCGGGGCGGTCGACGAGGGCGCGTTGGTCGCCGAACTTGGTGTCGCGCCACTGAAGCGCCGCCTTCAGGCCCTGCTCGCGGGAACGGCTGGCGAACTCGCGCACGCTGGGCGCCAGGTGGGCGCGGGCGTCGTTCTCGGTGGCGATGCGCTGCAGCGTGCGTGCGCCCATCAGCTCGAGGCCGACGTTGATGATGCGCTTATTGGCGGAGAGCAGCTCGGTATCGATCATGGCGAGGCGGTCGGCGAGCCCCTCGACCTCACGTTCGAGCAGGTCGCCGGGGACGGCCTTCATCACGAGTCCGATGCGGGCGGCGTCGGCGCCGGTGACGAAGTCGCCGGAGAGCATGAGGCGCTTGGCCCACTGGGGGCCGACGTTGTAGAGCCACATGTTGTTGGGCAGGGCGCCCTGGGCGCGGGCAGGCGGAAAGCCGATGAGCGTGTCGTCGGCAGCGATGATCATGTCGCAAAGCAGGGCGACGTCGGTGCCGCCGGCGACGCAGTAGCCGTGAATCTGGGCGATGACGGGCTTGTGCATGTCGAAGATGGCCATGCGCAGGCGCTGGCTCTGCTCCATGCGCCAGGCGTCGTCGTCGAAGGACGTGCCGTCGCGGGAGGTGTCGTCGGGGGAACGCTCGACCGCTCCGCGGGGGGTGAGGTCGTAGCCGGCGCTGAAGGCGCGGCCCGCGCCGCGCAGGATGACGGTGTGGACGCGGTTGTCGTTGTCCGCCTCCCAGAGGGCGTGGTTGAGCTCCTCCTGCAGCTGGATGGAGAGGGCGTTCAGCTTTTCGGGACGGTTGAGCGTGATGCGGGCACGTCCGCGCTCGACTTCGTAGATGATGGCTTCATAGTCCATGGGTGAATCTCCGGGGGGTGAATCTCCGGGGCGCCTTGCTGCGGCGCAGGCGCCATTCTAGCGCGCGCTCGGGGCGTGAACGCGTCGGGGCGTTAGGCGGGGTTGTGTTATGGTAAAACGACCACGGGCGCAGCGCCGATGATGTGGAGCGGGCAGCAGGCTCGCCACCGGGCGCACGATAAGACGCCCCAACCTGCGCGGCCAGACCCGCGAGTACGAGAGGACGCTTCCCCCTTTTGCCACTACGACTCTTCCGACGACTCCGATCCGACGACTCCGAAAACGCAAACGACACGACCAGCAGCAGCACCACACCCGAGACCACAGCAGCGCCTGCGGAACAGGCTTCGAGCGACAGCCGCAGCAGTGTCGCCACGGCGACTGAGTCGCCTGCGCGCGCTCCACGTGAGGACGCACAGGAGTCGTCACGTCCGGCCCGCCGGCGACGACGCTCACGCGGCGGACGTCGGCAGCGGCAGCGCTCGGAACGCAACGAACGAAGCGAGGCAACGACGCCTGCCATCCACGAGAACGGTTCCGGCAACGGCTCGCGCCGCGCGGCCCCCCGCAGGGGCGGGCGCGGGCCCGGCGAGACGCTCGCTGCGGACCCGACCGAGCCGGCAGCGTTCCACGCTATCGGCGTACGGGATGCGGGGCTGCACGCCATCGCCGCGCTCGGCTTTGAGCAACCCACCCCCATCCAGGAACGCTCCATGCCGCTTCTCTACGAAGGGCTGGACGTGGTGGGGCTGGCGCAGACGGGCACGGGCAAGACGCTCGCCTTCGGCGAGCCGCTGGCGCACTCCATCGACCCTTCCTGGAACGAAGTGCAGGGCCTCGTGCTCGTGCCCACGCGCGAGCTGTGTGAGCAGGTGACGGAAGTCATCGCGCACCTGGGCGACTACTACGGCTTCACCACCATCCGACTCGTGGGGGGGAAGCCGATCAACCGCGACCTGGAGGCGCTCGAGCGCGGCGGCCACGTCATCGTGGGCACGCCGGGGCGGGTGATCGACCATCTGAAGCGTCGCACGCTCTCCCTCGCGCGCACCCGCTTCGTGGTGCTCGACGAAGCGGATGAGATGCTCGACATCGGCTTCGCCAAGGATATCGACCAGATTCTGCGGCAGGCGCCGCTCGACCGGCAGACGGCGCTCTTCAGCGCGACCATGCCGATGAGCATCAGCCGGCTGGTGTGGCGCTATATGCGCGACTCGGAGCGGGTCGAAGCGACGCCCGCGCAGCTGCAACCGGTGGAGACGATTCGCCAGCTCTACTGCGAGGTGGCCTCGCGGGACAAGTTCCACGCGTTGACGCACCTGCACGATACGATGGACCTGGGCCGCTCACTGCTCTTCCGACGGACGAAGGTGGGCGTGGACCGGCTGACCGAGGGGCTGCGACGCGCCGGCATCCAGGCGCGAGCCATCCACGGCGACCTCCGCCAGGGCGAACGCGATCGCGTGATGCGCGACTTCCGCAGCGGCAATCTGGAGTGGCTGGTCGCGACCAACGTGGCGGCGCGCGGGCTCGACATTCCCGACATCGCGCACGTCATCAACTACGACGTGCCCCAGAACGCGGAGGAGTACATCCACCGCGTGGGGCGGACGGCGCGGGCGGGCAAGGAAGGCTCGGCGATTACGTTCGTGGGCGAGTGGGAGCTGGGCGAGTGGGAAGCGATCGTGGAGCGCGTCGGCGAGGACGCGCTGGAGCACCTGGACATCCCCACGCGCTTCGACTAGACGAAGCGGAGGCGACCGGAGAAGGGCGCGTCAGGCGCGCTAGGCGTCTTCGATTTCGATGGCGCCGCTGGGGCAAATCTCGGCGGCGTCTTCGGCAGCTTCGATGGCCTCATCGGTCTCGGGGAACTCGACGAGGATGTCGGGCCAGCCTTCTGAGTCGGCCTTGAAGATGCTCGGCTGCAGGTAGTAGCACTGTCCTGCCTTGAGGCAGATGGAACGGTCGACCACGACTTTCTTCATGCGAGGGCCTCCTCAGAGTCTTCAAGCCTGTGAAGCATAGCCGATGCTCAGCGACCGGCCACGACGGGGTTGCGCAGCACCCCCGCGCCGGTGACCTCGACTTCGACGGTATCGCCGGGGGTGAGAGAGCGGGGCTGTCCGGGCGTGCCGCTGTAGATGATGTCGCCGGGCGCAAGTGAGATGGCGGCGGCGGTGTAGCGCACGATCTCGGGGATGTCGAGGATGAGCTCGTCCGATCGCCCGTGCTGGGTCTCGACGCCGTTCACGCGGGTGCGCACCTCGATCGCGTCGTGGGCGAGGCCGGTGGCGATGGCGGGGCCGAAGACGCCAAAGGTGTCGGAGCCCTTGGCGCGCCACCACTGGCCGTCGTTCGCCTGCCAGTCGCGCGCGCTGACGTCGTTGCCGGCGGTATAGCCGAAGATGCCGGCCAGCGCTTCCTCGCGGGTGGGGGAAGCGAGATCGCGACCGATGACGATGACGATTTCGCCCTCCGGATCGATGCGCTCGGAGGCGGCGGGCAGGCGGATGGGGTCGTCGGGGCCGGCGATGGAGGTGAGGGGCTTGAGGAAGAGCGTCGGCGGATCGGGCGCGGGCCGCCCGCCAAGGTGGCTGGCGTAGTTGAGCCCGACGCAGACGATGGCGCGTGGCTCGCAGGGGGGAAGCAGACGCACGTCGGCCAGCGACAGCTCTTCGCCGGTGCGCTCGGCGCTCTGCCAGAAGGGCTCGCGGATGGCGGCGATGCGGTCGCCTTCGAGCAGGCCGGCGCCAGTGGCGCCATCGGAGCGGGTGAAGCGAACGTAGCGGTCCATTGCCATAGCGGTGAGCCTCCCTGACTCGCGCGCCTAGAAGAGCACGAGATTGTCACGGTGGATGACCTCGTCGCCGTAGGCGTAGCCGAGGGTTTCGGCGATGCGGTCGCTGCGCAGGCCGCGGATGCGGAGCACTTCGCCGCTTGCGTAGTTGGTGATGCCCGCGGCGACACGCTTGCCGTCGAGGTCGCGCACTTCGATGGCCTCGCCACGTTCGAAGGCGCCCTCGACGTCGTTCACGCCGGCGGGGAGCAGGCTGCGTCCGCGCTCGCGCAAGGCGGTGGCGGCGCCGCTATCGACGACGAGGTGGCCGCTCACGCCGGCGTTGCCGAGGATCCAGCGCTTGCGGCTCTCCAGGCGGTTGGCGGCGGGGGAGAAGCGGGTGCCGATAGCGTCGCCCTCGGCGGCGCTCACGAGCGCGTTGGGCGTGCGGCCGTTGGCGATGACGACGGTGGCGCCGCTCTGCGTGGCGACTCGCGCCGCCGAAATCTTGGAGGTCATGCCACCGCGGCCGGCGCCTTCGCCCGCGACCTCTTCGTGCGTCTCATCGATCGTGTCCACCTCTTCGATCAGGTGGGCGGAGGTGTCGCGGGCGGGATCGGCGGTGTAGAGGCCGTCCACATCCGTGAGGATGACGAGCAGGTCGGCGTCGATAAGGTTCGCGACGAAGGCGGAGAGGCTGTCGTTCTCGCCGATGCGTGAGGCGAGCACCTCGTCGAGGGCGACGGCGTCGTTCTCGTTCACGACGGGCACCGCGCCACAGCCGAGGAGGTCGAGCAGCGTGGTGCGGGCGTTGAGATAGCCGAGGCGGTCGCTCAGGTCGCGGCGGGTGAGGAGCACCTGGGCGATGACCACCTCGTTCCAGCTGAAGAGTTCGTCCCAGCTCTGCATGAGGTGGCTCTGGCCGACGCTTGCGAGCGCCTGGCGGGTGAGGTCGGCGCCGTCAGCGTCATTCGAGAGGCGCCGACCGAGCACGTGGCGTCCCGCCGCCTGCGCGCCGCTGGAGACGACGGCGACTTCGCAGCCAGTCTGGCGCAGGCGCACCACCTGGCCCACGAGCCGCGACATCGCCTCGAGGTCGAGGCGATCGGAGCCTGCGGTGAGCAGACTCGTGCCGAATTTGGCGACGACGCGACGGTAGCGCATGGAACCATGGTAGCGAGGCGGGGCGCTCGCGCTATCCCCGTCGCTGCGACCGCAGAAAGGCAAGGCCGTACCATTCCATGCATGACAGCTGGATGGGCGGGCGGGGAACGGCTCGAATCAGCCCGCACCGGACTCGCCATCGCGGGCGCAATCGTCGCCCTCGGCTTTCTCTTCTCGCGCGTGCTGGGCGTGGTGCGCACAGCCGTCATCGCGGATGAATTTGGGGCAAGCCCGGAGCTGGACGCCTACTGGGTCGCCTTCCGCGTTCCCGACCTCATCTTCCAGGTGCTGGCGGGTGCGACGCTGGGAAGCGCGTTCATCCCCGTCTTCACACGGCTCTACCGTCGCGAGACGCCTGATTCGGCGTGGCGGCTGGCGAGCAACGTGCTCACGATCGTGTTTGTCGCGACGGCGATCCTCTGTCTGATTGCGCTGGCGCTGGCGCCCCTGCTGGTCCCGCTCTTCGCACCGGGGCTGGGAGACGACCTTGGGCGGGAGGACGAACTGACCGCGGAGGCAGTAAAGCTGACGCGGATCATGCTGCTTTCGCCGCTGCTGCTCTCGGTGAGCGGGATGGTCACGGGCATCCTGAACGCACGCCAGCAGTTCGCCCTCTCCGCGATCGCGCCGAACCTCTACAACCTCGGGATCATTCTGGGAGCGGTGTTCCTCGCGGGCCGGCTGGGCGTGGAAGGGCTCGCGATCGGCGTGGTGGTGGGGTCGGCGGGGCACCTGATCGTGCAGCTGCCGGGGCTCGTGCGGGAGCGGATGCGCTTCCGCCTGCGCGTCAATCTGCGGGACGCGCCCACGCTCGAGGTGGCGCGGCTGATGGGGCCGCGGGTGCTGGGGCTGGCGGCGGCGCAGGCGAACTTCGTGGTGACGACGACGTATTTCGCCTCGAAGGTGGGGGCGTCGTCCATCTCCAGCCTGACGTTCGCGTGGCTCATCGCGAACCTGCCGGTGGCGCTCTTCGGGGTGGCGCTTTCGACGGCGGCATTCCCGCGACTGGCCGAGCAAGCGGCAGAAGCGGACCAACGCAGCCTGGTGGAGACAGTCTCGCAGGTGCTGCGCACGATTCTGTTCTTCGCCATACCTGCCGCGATCGGGTTGGCGATGCTGAGGGAGCCAGCGACGGCCGTCCTGCTGGAGCGGGGGGCGTTCGGGGCGAACGACACTGCCATGACCTCGATGGCGCTGGGCTTCCTCTGCCTTGCCATCATCCCGCAGGCGGGCGTCGAGATTCACAGCCGGGGCTTCTATGCGCTCGGGGACACGCGCACGCCTGTCATCCTGACGATCGCTTCGGTGGCGGTGAACATCGTGCTGAGCGCCCTGCTGTGGGAGGAGTTTGGGGTGGAGGGGCTGGCCATCTCGCTCTCCGTGGCGTCGTGGCTGGAGTGGGTCTTCCTCTACTGGCTGTACGCGCGACGGACGGGTTCGGCGGCAGACGCGTTCCGGGATCTGCACGCCATCTCGCGGATCGCGGCGGCAGCGGCGGCGATGGCGCTGTTCCTCGGGCTGACGCTGCCCGCGTTCGACGAGCCCGGGACCGCAGCCATGTGGGTGACGCTGTTTGCAGCGTCGCTCTCGGGGCTGGCGGTCTACCTGGGCGTGGCCATCCTGCTGAGGGTGCAGGAGGTGGAGGCAGCACGCACCCGCCTGCTCGCCATGCTGCGTGGGCAGTAGGCGCAGGCAAAGCCAACAGCGCTAGACGTTGAGGAATTCGGTCTCGATATCGACGAGTTCGGCGTCGAGGCGCCAGCCTTCGACGGCGCTGGCGATGTTCTGGAGCTGCGTGCTGGCGTGCGCGCATCGCTGGAGAGGCAGGCGACCGCGATCGTGGTGTGATCGAGGACGTCGAGGTCGTCCGCCTCGGTGACGGCGGCGTTGTAGCGGTGGCGCAGACGCTCGACGGTCGACTTCACCACGGCGCGCTTCTCCTTGCGGGAGTGCGCGACGAAGCGGAGGCGGAGACGCAGCAGACCGAGCACCATCGGTTCAGTCCTCAGGGAAGCAGGGTTGGCTCACCGCCATCACAGGTCGACGGATTCGGTGGGCTCATCATCGGCGGGGAGCGGGGGAAGGTCGGTGGGGCCGAGCAGGCCGAAGTGCGAATAGAACTGCGGAGCGGGGCGGTAGAGGATGGGCCGTCCGGGCGTCTGTGCCCGCCCCGCGACCTCGACCAGGCCGCGCTTTTCGAGCGCCGCCACGATGCGGTCGGAGTTGACGCCGCGGATGGATTCGACCTCGCCGCGTGAGCAGGGCTGGCGGTAGGCGATGATGGTGAGCGTTTCGAGCGCCGCCCGCGAGAGCCGCTCGACCGACTCCTGGCCGAGGAGCTGCTCCACATAGGGAGCGTATTCGGGAGCCGTGACGAGGTGATAGCGGCCGCCATCCTCCTGCAGGCGCAGGCCACGGGCTTCGTAGTCGGCGGCGAGGCGCTCGAGGCCGGTGCGGATGGAGCGCTCGCCGAGGCCCGTGGCGCGAGCGAGGGTCGTGGGGCCGACGGGCTCTTCGGAGGCGAGGAGGAGCGCTTCGAGCACCCAGGGAAGCTCGTCGCGGGAGGGTCGCAGTGGGGGGGCGGGGTCCGGATTGGTCATACGGCGACAGCACTCCCTGCGCGTGTGGCGTGTGTGGCTGCGACGAGTCCGCTTCCATCGGGAAGCGGTTCGCCGAGCGTGGCGGGCGTGATGCGTCCGGTGAGGTCGTCGGCGCTCTCGGCGAAGACGGAGAGGTAGTTGTCGGTGTGGCCGTGCCAACGGGGGCCGTCGGGGGTGTCGCGTCGCTCTTCCCAGAGCACCGGGCGAACGGTCCCGCGGAAGCGGTGCTGGAAGGCAGCAGCAAGGTCGGCGGCGAGCGCCAGCCGGCGCGCCATGCGCTCCTTTCGCACCGTGACGGGCGTCTGGTCGGGCATGGAAGCGGCGGCGGTGCGCGAGCGGGGGGAGTAGGGGAAGGCGTGGATGCGTGCGAAGGCGGCCTCTTCGCAGAGCGCGAGCGTGGCGGAGAAGTCCTCTTCGCGCTCGCCGGGGAAGCCGGCGATGACGTCCGTGGTGACGGCGGCGGCGGGCAGGGCGATGCGGATGCGCGTGAGCGCGTCGCGGTAGGCGTCGGTGTCGTACCGGCGGCGCATGCGCGCGAGCACGGGGTCGCTTCCCGACTGCAGGGCGAGGTGGAAGTGGGGCATGAGGCGGGGATCGTCCCAGAGGGCGATGAGCTCGGGGGTGATGTCCTGGGGTTGGAGCGAGCTGAAGCGGAGGCGGGGCGTCTCCGTGCGAGCGAGGACGCCGGCGATGAGGTCGCGGGGCGTGAGTGGCTCGGGCAGGTCGCGGCCCCAGGCGCCGAGCTGCGTACCCGTGAGTACGACCTCGCGCGCGCCACGTGCGTGGGCCGCGGCGACGTCCCGGGCGACGTCCTCGATGGAGCGGGAGACTTCGCGTCCGCGGGTGCGGGGCACGATGCAGAAGGCGCAGACGTCGTTGCAGCCCTCCTGCGCCTTCACGAAGGCGCGCGTGTGCAAGGTCGACGGCTCGGGCGAGGGCAGGGCGGGTGCGGGAGTGGGTGACGCCGCCGTAGCGGTCAGATTCGCGACGAGGCGGGCGTGTTCGGCCTCGGTCGTGCCTGTGACGAAATCGGCGCCGAGCGCTTCAGCGGCTTCTTCCCCGGCGGAACGCGGGTAGCAGCCGGTCACGGCGATGGGGGCGGTGGGCGAGAGGCGGCGGGCGGCGCGGATGAGGCGGCGCGACTTGCGGTCGGCCGTGTGCGTCACCGAGCAGGTGTTGACGACGACGGCGTCGGCTTCGCACATGGCGTCGACGACGTCGTAGCCGGCAGCATTGAGGCGAGCGGCGACGGCTTCGCTGTCGGCGAGGTTGGGCTTGCAGCCGAGCGTGAGGATGGAGGCGACGGGACGCCTGGGCATGGCGGTATGGTACGACACGGGGCGGAACGGCTGGCAGGAGCAAGCGGGAGGAGACGGCGCCGTGGCAGAGCGACGGGCGGAACAGGAAGCGCAGGCAGGCTCACGGGTGACGGTGCTGGCGCTCGACCGCTGGGGGAAGGTGCTCACGGTCGAGCGGGAGGGGACGGGCGGACCGCCATCGACGCCGCTGCGGGAGGGCGAAAGCCCCGATGCGGCGGCGCTCCGTGTCTTCGAGGAGCTGACGGGGGCGCTGCTGGACGAGCTGCACCTGTTTCGCGACGAAACGCCAGGCCACCACCACTACTACTGCGACCCTGATCTGGCGATCGGGGAGCTCGAGCCGGCGGCGGGAGCGTCGCTGCGCTACGTCGGCCCCGACGACCTCACGAGCGCCTCACTGACGGATGAGGCGCGGGCGCTGCTGGAGCGATTCATTGCGAGCAGCGCCTATCGCGCGCTCTTTCACTAGGGCGCGAGGGCGCGCGAGGGCTGCGTCCACGGGCGCTGGTCGTACCATGAGTCCCTGAGGGGGTCTCCCGTGTCGGATACCACGATCATTGTCGGTCTGATCGCCGTGCTGGCGCTGGTGGCGGCGAACGGCTTGTTTGTCGCGACGGAGTTCGCGTTTGTGTCGGTGCGGCGCACGCGCATCGAGCAGCTGGCGAGCGGGGGGCATGCGCGCGCGCGCATGCTGCTGGGATCGCTCAAGCGGCTCGACATCTGCATCGCCACCACCCAGCTGGGTGTGACCATGTCGAGTCTGGCGCTGGGCTGGGTGGGGGAACCCGCAATGGCGGGCCTGATCGAGCCCCCGCTGGAAGACCTGCTGGGCGACGTCACCGGGACGGCCGCCGCGCACACGATCGCCGTGACGGTCGCGTTCATCTTCATCACGATGGTGCTGATCGTGTTCGGCGAGCTGGCGCCGAAGCATATCGCGCTGGCGCGGGCAGAGCGCACGGCGCTTTTGGTGGCGGCGCCGATCGAGCTTTTCTCGCGCATCCTGCGTCCCTTCATCTGGCTGCTCAACGCGATGGGCGTGGCGGTCGCGCGACTCGTGGGCGTACGGCCCATTCGCGAGCAGCAATCGACACTCGCGCCCGACGAACTGGAGATCGTGATGGAGGCCAGCGCGCGCGCGGGGCTGCTCTCGACGGCAGAGCTGCTGCTCGCACGTCGTGGCCTCGAGTTCGGGGAGATTCAGGCCGACCAGATCATGGTGCCGCGGATGGAAGTGATCGCGATCGACGCGGAGAGCTCGCTGGATGAGGTGCTTGCGATCACGGGCGAGGATCCGCACCGGCGCTACCCCGTGTACGAAGGCGATCTGGACCATGTGATCGGGCTGCTCGACTCGAAGGGCCTGATGCGCCTCGTGCGGGAGGGGGGCGAAGAGTGGCTGGCCGTGGTGGGGTCGGTCGTGGCGATCCCCGAATCGGTGAGCGTCGAGGTGGCGGTTACGGAGATGCGGGCGCAAGGCGCGAGCCTGGTCGTCCTCGTCGATGAGTACGGCGGCACGAGCGGCATCCTCAGCGGCGGGGACGTGATGGCGCGGCTGCTGGGCCAGTGGCACAGCGGACAGCGGCAGGCAGGCGAACAGGTCCGCGTGCTGCAGAATGGCAACCTACTGCTGGACGGCCTCGCGCTGGTGGCGGACCTGGAAACAGCAGCCCAAATCACGGTAGCGGGCGCGGGTGACGAATTCGACACCGTGAGCGGGCTCGTGATGGCTCGGCTGGGGCGTATCCCCCTGGTGGGGGAGCGCTTCACCGAGGGGAGCTACGAGTTCCAGGTGACCGCGATGGACGGGCGGCGCGTCGCACGCGTCATCGCGCGCCGGCGCGCAGTGGCGGCGGGAGGCTAGCCCGGCGAGCGACGCGCCGCTGGCCGGAGCGCCCGCTCGGCGGCGTCGCGCAGGAGGCGCAGCGCTTCGGGCTGCGCCCGGCGCATGCCCTCGGCGATGGCGAGGCCCGCAAGCGAGACGACGGCGCCAGCGGCGGCATCGAGGATGAAGTGGTTCGCCGTCATGACGATGGAGAAGAGCATGAGCACGGGCCAGAGCACACCCGCTACCACGACCCACAGGTGGCGGCGTCCGACCCAGACGACCGCGCCGCCGAGCAGCATCGACCAGCCGAAGTGCAGGCTGGGGACGGCTGCGTAGGGGTTCACGAACGCCTGCGCTTCCTGCGCCTGATAGCCGACGCGGTCGAGTACGGCCATCGTGTCGATGTAGCCTGCGAAGGGGATGAGGCGGGGCGGAGCGACCGGGTAGAGGGCGTAGATGATGACGCCGATGGCGCCCGATGCGAGGAAGGCGGTGCGCATCAGGCCGTAGGTGGAGCGGTGCCAGATCCAGAGGAAGATGGCGAGCACGATGACGAGGGGCATGTGGCCCCAGAAGTAGATCCAGTTCATCACGCGCACGGCCCAGTACTCGTCGATAATCCAGGACTGCCACTCGATCTCCCAGTAGATGCCCATGGCGCGTTCCAGGGCGATGAGGTCAAGCCCGTTGGCAAGCGCTTCGCCGGCACGGTCCACGACCGCGCCACGGATGAAGAAGTAGACGAGGAAAGCGATCACGACGACGACCGCCTCCTGGATGCCGGTGCGGCGGGTGAAGCGCCAGGATCGCAGGGCGAGCGCCTGAAACGCGTGCGCGCGGCTGGTCGTGGTGCTGCTGGCCATACGAATGGGGCGAGCGCCTTGCCGCCGCAAGGGGGGCGGCTACACTCTTCAGGGACACGCTACCAAAGTTCAGGAAGAGGGCCAACGATGGAGATTTCAGTCGCGCAAGGGGACATCAGCGCAGCAGAGGCGGATGTCGTCGTCGTCAATTTGTTCGAGGGCGTGACGTCGCCGGGTGGGGGGACGGGCGCAGTCGACCAGGCGTTGGATGGCGCCATCAGCAAGTTGATCGCGTTGGGCGACATCCGCGGGAAGGCGGGCGAACGCACCACGATTCACACGTTCGGGAAGATCGCCGCCCCGCGGGTGGTGGTGGCCGGGCTGGGCAAGCCTGACGAGTTCGACATCGACGCCGTGCGCAACCTCTCCGCCGAGGTGGCGCGCGCCTGCCGCAAGCCGGGCATCTCGCACATCGCGACGATCGCGCACGGCGCGGGCATCGCGGGGCTCGACCCAGAGGCGTGCGCGCAGGCGGTGGCCGAGGGCGCGGCGCTGGGCGCCTACGAGTTCCTTCGCTACAAGCCCAACTCCGACAGCGACTCGAAGGGCAAGATCGAGCGCCTCACGATCGTCGAGCATGACGGCTCGAAGGTCGCAAGCATGGCGGAGGCGGCGAATCGCGGACGCGTGCTCGCGGAAGCGACCAACCTCGCCCGCGACCTCGCGAACGAGCCCTCGAACAACATGGCCCCCGCGGATATGGCGGCGCGCGCGGCAGAGGTCGCGAGCGTCCCCAACCTGGAGCTGGAGGTGATGGAAGAGGAGGAGATGGAGCGCAAGGGCATGGGCTCCCTGCTCTCGGTGTCGCGCGGGAGCGCACAGCCGGCCAAGCTCGTGTGCATCAGCTACAGGGGGCGCGGCGGCGAGGGCTACGACCTCGCGCTGGTGGGCAAGGGCATCACCTTCGATACGGGCGGCATCAGCATCAAGCCAGCGGCAGGGATGGAGGCGATGAAAGCCGACATGACGGGCGCGTCCTCGGTCATCGGGGCGATGCAGGCTATCGCGGCGCTCGCGCCGAAGGCCGACATCCTCGGCGTTGCTCCGTGCGCGGAGAACATGCCGGGCGGCAACGCGAGCCGTCCGGGCGACGTGGTCTCGGCCATGAACGGCGTGACGATCGAGATCCTGAATACGGACGCGGAGGGGCGGCTCGTGCTGGCGGACGGGCTCTGCTACGCACGTGAGCTGGGCGCGCGCCACCTCGTCGACATCGCCACCCTGACGGGAGCGATCGGCGTCGCGCTGGGCGAGCACGTCTACGGCCTGATGGCGAACAACGATGCGCTCGCGAAGCGCGTGCAGGATGCGGCGGCCGAGGCCGGTGAGCGCGCCTGGCGGCTGCCGATGTTCAAGGAGTACGACGACCAGATCAAAAGCAACGTGGGCGAGATCAAGAACACAGGCGGACGGCCTGCGGGGAGCATCACCGCGGCGAAGTTCCTGGAGCACTTCGTGGACAAGAAGCCGTGGGTGCACCTCGACATCGCCGGCGTGGATATCGCCACGCGCAACTCGGGCTGGGTCACGAAGGGCGCGAGCGGTCACGGCGTGCGCGCGCTGGTGAATCTGGCTCTCGACTTCGCGGACTAGCGGGGACCTCGGAGATGGCAGACCTCTTTCCCCGCAGCGCCACCTACGACGACGCGTGGGTGACCGCCAACCGCATGGGGCCGAACGTGCTCTGGCTGGCGGAGTCGCTCACGCAGGAGATGCGGCTGGAGCCGGGGATGCGCGTGATGGACCTGGGCTGCGGCAAGGCGCTCAGCTCGGTCTTCCTCGCGCAGGAGTTCGGGGTGGAGGTCTGGGCGACGGACCTCTGGATCAAGCCCACCGGGAATTGGGAGCGCGTTCGGGAAGCGGGTCTGGAGGGGCGCGTCCATCCGATCTACGCAGAGGCGCACCAGCTTCCCTACGCGGAGGGCTTCTTCGACGCCATCATCAGCCTCGACGCCTACCAGTACTTCGGCACGGCCGACCTCTACCTGGAGTACCTGTCGGGCTTCCTGCGGCAGGACGGGGAGATCGGCATCGTCTGTCCCGGGTACCGGCGGGAGCTGACGGTAGAGACGGCACCGGACTACCTCGCACCAGTCTACTCACCGGGTGGCTGGTACGCCTTCCATTCGCCTGACTGGTGGCGCGAACACTGGGCGAAGGCGGGAGTGGTGGAGGTGACCTGTGCGGACGAGCCGCCCGAGGCGAACGCCATCTGGGAGGAGTTCATCGGGCACACGCAGCCGGAGGAGCATCCGCCCATGCTGGCCGACTTCGCGGCGGAGGAGCGCCTGCTCACCTTTGCCGGGTGGTCGGGCGCAAACGCTAGAGACGATGACGGGGGAGGGCGCGGTCCTCTAGGATTCGCGCCATGCCTGAGTACCAAGACATCCTCACCGACAAGCGGGATCGCCACGCGATCATCACCCTCAACCGTCCCGAGAAGATGAACGCGCTGAGCCACAACCTTCGCGCCGAAGTCTTCGACGCGATGAAGCACTTCGAGCAGGACGAGAGCGTGAAGGTGATCGTGCTGCGTGGATCGGGGCGCGCCTTCAGCGCGGGGTACGACCTCTCCGGCACGCCACCCGATGAGCACAGCTACGTCGATACGCGCAGCGGGCTGCCGGGCGTGGGGCCGATTCACCCCGGGCAGGGGCAGTGGCCGCAGCATCTGCTGAGCGGCTACTGGCAGATCTGGGAGCTGACGAAGCCCGTCATCGCGCAGGTGCACGGCTACTGCCTTGCCGGCGGCACCGAGCTGGCGACGATGTGCGACCTGATGTTCATCGCCGAGGACGCGATCATCGGCTACCCGCCCGTGCGCGCCATGACGAGCGTGGACGTCATCTACCACCCGTGGCACATGCACCAGAAGAAGGCGCGTGAACTGCTCTACACGGGCGACAGCCTCACGGGGCTGGAGGCGGTGGAAGTGGGCTGGGCCAATCGCGCCGTCCCCGTCGAGGATCTATGTGAGGCGACGGAAGCGTTCGCGGAGCGCATCGCCAATGTCGATTCGCCCATGCTGCAGATGACGAAGCGGCAGGTGAACCGCGTCTACGAGATCATGGGGATTCGCACCTCGATGGCGGTTGGCGCGGATATCCAGGCGCTGAGTTCGGTGCGTCCCGGCGGGGGCGAGTTCGGACGCATCTCGCGCGAGAAGGGGCTGAAGGCCGCGCTCGACTGGCGCGACGGGCCCTTCGAGGATTACGGCAAGGCGCCTCCGGGCACGGCTCGCCCCAGCGCCGCCACCTGGTGAGCGACGCCAACGACAGCGGCGCGACGTCCGCAGCGTTCGAGGCCTTCATCAGGCAGTTCGACGCGCACCCGCTGCACCGCGCGCTGGGTGTGCGGCTGGAGGAGCGTCGCAAGGACTTTGCGCGCATCTCGCTTGCGCCGGGCGCTGTCACGCAGGGCGGCGTGGGGGGAAGCATCCACGGGGGTGTGCTCGCGGCGCTGGTGGATATCGCCATGCTGGCCGCGCTCTCCACGTCGTCGTCACGATCCGGGCAGGAGCCCGCGGGCACCGCAGACCTGAACATCACCTACCTGCGGCCTGCCCTGGGGAGCCGCATCTTCGCCGAGGCGACTGTGGTGAAGCGGGGGCGGCAGCTGGCCATGATCGAGGTGAGCATCCTCGACGAGGAGGGGCGGCTTTGCGCGAAGGGGCGCACGCTGTACGCCTTCCGCAGCGCCCCGGAAGGCTAGGAGTCAGCGTCTTGCGGGGGCCACTCGATGGCGCCAAGCACGCTGCGGACGTGCTCATGCATACGGCGGGCAGTGCGAACCGTGAGGGCGATGTCTTCCGTCCCGTTCAGCCCACTCTGGGTCACGGCATGAACGACGCGCCCCGTGCGGAAGCAGACGATCGTCTCGACGAAGCGACCGATATTATCGAATCGCTGGCCAACCAGCAGGCCCTGGGAGCCATCTCCGATGGCCCCAACGGTGAACTCGGTGACGTCGGTGGCTGTGCTCTCATCGACCAGGGTGCCGCAGAAGAGGCTGAGCGAGGCGCTGGCGGATTCGACGCTGCGGTAGAGGGTGGATTGCACCCTGATGAGGGCGCCCTCGCCAAGGTGCATGACCTCATTTTCCCAGCCGAAGGTGCGCAGGGCGCCGTTGATGCGGCCACGGCTCTCGAGCTGACTGATTTTCCCCTCCAGTTCGTCGACATCGAAGAGCGACGCCCATTCCTCATTCGCGAAGGTGAGGGTCTCCTTGCTCTCCATCTGAATGGGCAGGTCGGCCAGGGGGAGGAGCATCGCTTCGAGGGGGTAGGCTTCGTCGGGAAGGCTGGCGTCGAACGCTTCGTCGTCGTTGGCGCAGGCGGCGAGCAGCAGCAGGCCGGAAGCCAGCATGGCGAACAGCAGTCGTCGTCCTCTTGGTTTTGGAGAGCGCAGGAAGCGTCGCACGTGAGGCGATCGTACCTGACTGGGGGGAACGGGGGTGGGGGAGTGGCGGTTGCGGCGCTCACAGGCGACGATCAGGCTGAACGCGAAGGCGAACGTCGGGGGAGGATGCCGTGACGGGACTGTTGGCACTGGCGCTGGTCGTGATCGCGGTGGTGGTCGTCGTGGGGGCGGTGGTGTTCCGCTGGCGACGGGCGAAGGAGGCACTCCGCTTTCTGCGCCGCATCGGCTGGGGCTACGTGATCGCCATTCTGCTGCTGGCGGTGTTCCACTTCTGGCAAGACGGCGGGCTCTGAGCGATGCGCGTCCTCGTTGCGCCGCAGGAGTTCAAGGAAAGCCTGACGGCGGATGAGGCGGCAGCCAGCATCGCGCGGGGGCTGACGCGGAAGCATCCCGACTGGACCATCGACGAACTGCCGCTCGCCGATGGCGGCCCGGGCTTCCTGCAGGCATTGGAGCGGGCCACCGGGGGAGCAGCGCGCCCCGTCGCCACGCACGACGCCCTGGGACGGGCGCGCATGGGGCAGGTGCTCGAAATCGGCGCGAGCGAGACATGCGTGGTCGAGGCGGCGATGGCCAACGGCCTCGCGCTGGTCGCGCGCGGGGAACGCGACGCCTTGCGCGCGAGCACGGAGGGTGTGGGCGAACTGATCGCGGCCGCGCTCGCGGGGCGCCCGCGACGGCTCGTGGTGGGCGTCGGCGGGAGCGGCACGAGCGACGGCGGCTCGGGTATGGCGCGGGCGCTGGGCGCGCGTTTGCGCGACAGCGCCGGTCGCGACCTCGCACCGGGGGCGGCGGCGCTGGCGGACCTGGAGCGCATCGACTGGACGCCACCAGCGGACCTGCTCGCAGGCGTCGAGGTGCTGGTCGTGACGGATGTGACGAACCCGCTCACGGGTGCGCAGGGCGCGGCGGCGGTCTTCGGGCCGCAGAAAGGGGCTTCACCGCAAGAGGTAGAAGTGATCGAAGCGGCCCTGCAGCGCTATGCGGCGGTGGTGGCGCGCTCGCTGGGTGTGGAGCTCGCGGACCTCGCGGGGGCGGGGGCGGCAGGGGGGCTGGCGGGAGGGCTGGTGGCGTTCCTGGGGGGGCGCATCAGGAGCGGGTTCGAGGTGGTGGCGGTGGCGGTGGGGCTGGAGGAGCGGGTGCGTCGGGCGGATGTGGTCGTGACGGGCGAGGGGAGCTTCGACGGGCAGTCCGCGCAGGGGAAGACGGTCGGAAGGCTTCAACGTCTGGCGCTGGAGGCCGGGAAACGCTGCGTCGTACTGGCGGGGCGGGCGGAGCAGGGGAGCGGCGGCGAAGTCCATACGCTGGCCGAACTCGAGCCAGACGCGGAGGCTTCGATGCGGAATGCGGCGGCGCTGCTGGAAGGGTTGGCGGCGCGCTGGGCGCGCTCAGTCGGCGTCTGACGCGTCTGCGTCCGAAGCGTCCGTGTCCGTGTCCGGGGTCTCAGGAGCTGCCGTCTCGGTGGTCTCCGGGGTAGGCTCTGGAGGCGGCGGCGGGACTCGGTCGAGGGTGTGACGCGCGCGGCGCGCGCGGACCGCATCGACGACGGCGCCGGCGCGACGGGCGACCCACGCGCCTTCGGGACGGGATTCGTAGGCCTCGATGTCAGCACGCGCGCGCTTGAGCTGCGTGGGGGTCGGGGTGAAGACGTCGTTGGCGGCGGACACGAGGCGGGCATCGTCGAAGAGCGCGCCGGCGAAGCCGTAGTTCGCCATGTCTCGCAGCTCGAAGGCGCTGCCATCGATGAGCGCAACGCCCTCATGCGCGGCGGCGGCGGCGATGACCGCGCCACGCGCGTAGGCGAGGCGGGGGCCGCTCTCCTCCAGGCGCGCGCCAACTTCACGGGCGAACGCTTCGGAGTCGAGCACGAGGCCGGCGGTGCGGGGGGCGGCGGCGAGACTTTCGGCGGCGCGCAGCAGCCCGCGGGCGGTGTCGATGACGGGGAAGAGTGCGATCTGGCCCGGCTCAATGCCGCGCAGGTGCTCGAATTCGCGCAGGATCACGGCCGTATCGCGGACGTCCTGCGGCTCGGTGCAGTGGGGGAGCAGCACCGCCGCCAGGTTCGCCCCGACAACAGCGTCGAGGTCGTCGCGCGCGAGCTGGGTGCGCGGGTGATTGATGGCGACGAGCGCAGTCTTGCCCGCCTCGGCGATACGCTCGATGGCGGCGGCGACGGACGCACGGAACGCGTCAGGGGCGGCGCTCTCGTCGAGCGCGGTGAGGCTGAGGAGGATGGCGTCTGCCTCGGAGTCGAGGGCTGCTTCGAACGCCTCAGGCTCATCGGGGCGGGTACGGAACACGCTGCGGAGGTACATCTAGACGCCGGAGGCCATTCTCCGCCCGAGGGCGGCAAGGTGCAGGTCGCCCCGCAGGCCCATCACCCCCTGGAGGTGGTCGAGGGAGTGGCGGTAGACCACCTCGGCGATCCACTGACAGGTGACGGGCCCCCACTGGCCGTCTTCCCGCAGACGCAGCCAGGTGTCGTCGGTGAGCTCGTGGAAGACATCGAGCTCCTCGTCACGCAGGCGGGCAAGCTGCTCCACGAGCTGGCTGAGGGGAGCGCCGGCGTCGTAGCGCTCCTGGCGCCAGGAGCGACGGTTATAGGGGGCGGGCTCGAGCATGTCGGAGATGGCGGCCCAGCGGAGGAGAGGCAGGTAGACGCGCTCCTCCATATCGACAAGGTGGGCGATCTGTTCGTGGATGGACCAGTCGTCGGGCTCGGCTGACCAGTAGTGGTCTTCGGCGGGGAGGTCGCGCACGGCCCACGCCAGATCGGCGGTCGTGGCACGGAGCCGGGCGATCAGCTGGGTTCGATACTCCGCAGTCAGGCTCACGCTTGCTGAGTATAGCCGCACACGCGCACGCGGTCAGGCGAGGCGCCGAGGGACGCTGGACGCTAGACCAGCTCCAGCATTTCGCCCTCGAGCGTGCGGGAGCCCCGTCGCAGCTCGATCAGCTCGCCGACTTTGGCGACGCAATCGCCGACCGGCACATCCTGCACGCCACAGACGTTGCAGGCGCCGTGGTGGCAATCGCCGACGGTGTGCTCGCGGAAGACATCGCGCCACTGGCCGCGCAGGTAGCTCTTGTTGACGCCGCTGTCGATGTGGTCCCAGGGGAGCGGGGCGAAGGTGTCCCACTCCTCGTGGGCGAACCAGTCGGGGTCGACGCCGGCGGCGACGAAGGCCTCTTCCCAGCGGTCGGCGCGGAAGTGCTCGCTCCAGGCGTCGAAGGTGGCGCCCGCGCGCCAGGCGTGCTCGACGGCGTCGGCGACCCGCCGGTCGCCGCGGCTGAGGATGACTTCGATGCGGCTGTCGGCAGGATCGTTC
The DNA here is from genome assembly GCA_965200565.1 of Tepidiformaceae bacterium. Lineage (GTDB taxonomy): Bacteria > Chloroflexota > Dehalococcoidia > Tepidiformales > Tepidiformaceae > UBA2991. The sequence continues at coordinate 775,140 of OZ241349.1, forward strand.
CAGCTGAAGTCGACGCCGGCGGCGCGGCAGCCACTCTTGAGCAGGCGGTGCTTGGGGGTGAGCTCGTCGGCGGTCTCCTGGCGGGCCCACTGGAAGGGGGTGTGGGGCTTGGGCACATGGTTGCTGGTGCTGACGCGTACCCGCGCGCGATTGCCCACATGCTCGCGTCCGATCTCCTTGACGCGCTTGCCGAGGTCGATGATGCCCTCGATGTCGTCGAGCGTCTCCGAGGGGAGGCCGACCATGAAGTACATCTTCACGCTGTTCCAGCCGCGGGCGAAGGCGTTGGAAGCGGCGCCGAAGAGGTCCTCATCGCTGACGAGCTTGTTGATGGCGGTTCGCAGGCGCAGGCTGCCCGCCTCGGGGGCGAGCGTGAGGGTGTGCTTCTTCCCCTTCGCAATGACGTTGGCGACATCGACGGAGAAGCTGTCGACGCGCGTGCTGGGGAGGGAGATGCGGAGGTCGGGGAAGGTGGTGGTGAGCGCTTCGACCATGGGCACGATGCGGCTGTGGTCGGTGGTGCTGAGGGAGAGCAGGGAGAGCTCTTCGTAGCCGGTGTTGTCGAGCAGCTGGCGGGTCGCCTCGACGACTTCCTCGGGGCTGCGTTCACGCGTGGGGCGGTAGATCATGCCCGCCTGGCAGAAGCGGCAGCCCTGCGTGCAGCCACGCTGGATCTCCACGGCGGCGCGGTCGTGCACGGTCTGCAGGAAGGGCACGATGGGGCGCGTGAGAGCGGGAGGCAGTTGCTCGACGACGCGACGCTGGATGACGGGCGGGGCGGCTGCGTCGGTGGGTTCGAGGGCGACGACGCGGCCGTGCTCATCCTCGCGGGGCTCGTAGAAGGCGGGCACGTAGACGCCGGGCATGGCGAGCAGGTCGCGCAGGCGGGCGTCACGGGAAGCGCCTTCACGCTTCCAGGTGCGGACGAGGTCGGCCAGTTCACCGATGATCTCCTCGCCCTCGCCGAGGACGAAGGCGTCGATGAAGGGGGCGAGGGGTTCGGGGTTGAAGGCGCAGCTGCCGCCCGCGACGACGATGGGGTCGTCTTCAGCGCGGTCGCGCGAGCGGATGGGGATGCCCGCGAGGTCGAGCATGTTGAGGATGTTGGTGTAGGTCAGCTCGTACTGGAGGGTGAAGCCGAGGAGGTCGAAGTCGCGCAGGGGGTGGCGCGTCTCGAGGCTCCAGAGGGGGACGCGATCGCGGCGTATCTCGGCTTCCATGTCGGACCAGGGGGCGAAGGCGCGCTCGCAGAGGACATCGTCATGGGCGTTGAGGAGGTCGTAGAGGATGCCGAGGCCCATGTTCGACATGCCGAGGTCGTAGGCATCGGGGTAGGCGAGGGCGACGCGCACGGTGGCGGCGTCCCAGTCTTTGGTGACTGAGTTCCACTCGCCGCCGGTGTAGCGGCCAGGCTTGGTGACGCGAGCAAGCAGGGGCTCGATTTCGACAGTCATGGACTTCCCCGGGGCATCATCGCCGGTTGCCTTGGGCTTCCGGCGCTCCGTTGTTCCCATGGTAGCCTCCTGCGGTGTAATGTGCGGCTGTGCAAGTAGACGCAATTTTGCTGGCCGCCGGTCGATCGACCCGGTTTGGGGGCGGTGACAAGCTGATGGTCTCCCTCCACAGCCAGCCATTGGTCTCGTGGTCGGTGCGGGCGCTGGCAAAGGCGCAGTCCATCGGACACATCACGATCGTTGGCCAGGATTTGCTGCTGGAGACGCTCAAACTGATCGGGGATGATGCTGCCGGAGAAGCCGTCACGGTGGTGGAAGGCGGGGCGAGGCGGCGGGACAGCGTGGAGGCAGGGTTGCGTGCGGTGAAGAGCGAGTACGTCGCCATCCACGACGGGGCGCGCCCGCTGGTGACGCCGAAGCTGATCGATACGTGTGTGGCGGAGGCGTTGAAGGGCGACGGGGCGATCCCGGCGACGCCGGTCACGGACACCATCAAGGAGGTGGAAGACGGGGCAGTGGTCGGAAGCCCTGACCGCGCACGTCTGTGGGCGGCGCAGACGCCGCAGGTGGTGCGGCGTGAGGACTGGCTGGCGGCGGCGGCGCTCTCGGACGAGGACGAGACCGATGAGGCAGCCATGGTCGCGCGGGCGGGACTCACCGTTCGTATCGTTGAGGGGAGTCCCATCAACCTGAAAGTGACGCGACCGGCTGACCTGAGGATGGCGGAGGTGCTTCTGTCGGAACGAGACTTCCACTAATGCGGGTGGGGATGGGAGAAGACCTGCACAAGGTCGATCCCGAACGCCCCCTCGTGCTGGGGGGCGTCGCGATCGAGGGGGCGGCCGGGCTGGCGGGTCACAGCGATGCGGACGTGCTGCTGCACGCGATTGCAGACGCCGTCCTGGGGGCGGCAGCGCTGGGAGACCTGGGAGCGCACTTCCCGAGCAGCGAGGCGCGCTGGGCAGGGGCGGCGAGCAGCGTGTTTCTGAACGAATCGCTGCGGCTGGCGCGCGAACACGGCTGGCAGATCGTCAATATCGATGCGACGGTGCGGGCCGAACGTCCACGGCTCGCCCCACACCTGTCGGCGATCCGCGCGAGCATCGCCAGCCTGGCGGGCGTGGAGCTCACACAGGTGAACGTGAAGGCGAAGAGCGGCGAGGGGCTCGACGCAGTCGGGCGGGGCGAGGCGATCGGGGCGACCGCGGTGGTGCTGCTGGAAGCGGCGCCTTCGCCGACGCCAACGTCAACGTCATCAACGTAGACAGCGACGCAGGCGCCACGGGCGCCGCCTCTGGCAGGTTGGCTAGCCCTGCTCCGGGTCGCCTTCGCTGGCAAGCGAAGGCATCGGATCGGGTTCCTCGATAGCGACAGCGGCGCCGGCCTCACGCTCGGCGAGCATGCGCTCCAGTTCGGCTTCCTCATCGAATTCGAGGGACTCCGGCAGGTCGAGTTCGGGGACGAACTCGCGGCGGGGCACCTCGATCTCCGCACGCGCGGGGATAAGCTTGCCGATGATGACGTTTTCCTTGAGGCCAACGAGGTTGTCGACCTTGCCCTCCACGGAGGCGTTCGTGAGCACGCGCGTGGTCTCCTGGAAGGAGGCGGCGGCGAGCCACGAGCTCGTGTTGAGCGACGCCTTGGTGACGCCCATGAGGATGGGCTGCGCGGTGGCGGGCTCGCCACCTTCGGCGACGACTCGGGCGACGATCTCCTCGAACTCACGGCGGTCGATGAAATCGTTGGGCAGGAGGCCGGTATCGCCGGGATGGTCGACGCGCACGCGTCGCAGCATCTGGCGGGTGATGACCTCGATGTGCTTGTCATTGATGTTCACGCCCTGCGAGCGGTAGACCTTCTGCACTTCCTCGACCATGTAGCGGCGAACGGCGTCGCGGCCCTGGATGGAGAGGATGTGCTGCGGGTTCTTGGCGCCTTCGGTGATCTGGGCGCCGGCTTCGATTTCGTCTCCGGAGCTGACGAGCAGGCGCGCCGCTGCGGGGATGGTGTATTCGCGATCCTCACGGTCCTCGAAGACGACCTCCAGGTGCTTGCGCCCCTTGAGACGGACGACGCCGGGGATGTTGGAGAGCAGCTCGGTCGAGAGGGCAGTGCCCTCGTCCTTCTCCGCTGACGTGTCCCCTTCGGCGGCTGCAAGCAGGCTGCCGACGACCACGTGTTCGCCGTCTTCGACCAACGCCTTCGCGCCGGCGGGAAGCTCGTACTCCTCGACGACGATCTCGACGTTGGAGACGCGGACGTAGCGCTGGCCGTTGTCCTCGCGAACTTCCACAACGCCTTCGATTTCGCTGATGATGGCCTCGCCCTTGGGGTTGCGGGCCTCGAACAGCTCCTCGACGCGCGGGAGACCGCTGGTGATGTCGGTGGTGCCGGCGACGCCGCCGGTGTGGAAGGTACGCATGGTGAGCTGGGTACCCGGCTCTCCGATGGACTGCGCGGCGATGATGCCGACCGCCGTACGCGGGAGGACCAGTTCGCCGCGGGCGAGGTCGCGCCCGTAACAGATCTGGCAGATGCCGCGCTCGGACTCGCAGGACATCGGGGTGAGCACGTACACGCGGTCGATGTTGCTCTCTTCGAGGCGGCGGACGACGGCTTCGTCGATCTCCTCGCCACGGTCGACGGTGACCTCGCCGGTCGTCTCGTCGACGACGGGGGCGGCGGCGTAGCGCCCGACGACGCGGTCGCGGAAGTCCTCCATCGTCTCGCGCTCGGAACCACGCTCGATCCAGAGGCCGACGGTGGTGCCGCAGTCGCGCTCGCCCACGATCACGTCCTGGGAGACGTCGATGAGGCGGCGGGTGAGGTAGCCGGAGTCGGCGGTCTTGAGGGCGGTATCGGCGAGGCCCTTGCGGGCGCCGTGGCTGGAGATGAAGTACTCGAGCACGGTGAGGCCCTCGCGGAAGGAGGCGCGGATGGGCTCCTCGATGATGCGCCCGCGGGGGTCGGCCATGAGGCCGCGCATGCCCGCCATCTGGCGAATCTGGGTGATGTTGCCCTTCGTGCCGGAGCTGGCCATGTAGTTGAGGGAGCCGTACTCCGAGAGGTTCTCGGCGATGTCGCCCTCGATGCGGCGGGTGATATCCGTCCAGACATCGACGACGCCTTCGTAGCGCTCCTGCTCGGTGATGAGGCCCATCTGATACTGCTCTTCGAGGTCGGCGACGCGCTGCTCACCCTCGTCGATCAGTTCGCCCTTGTGGTGGGGGACGGCGATCTCGTGGATGGCGATGGTGACGCCGCTCTGGGTGGCGAAGCGGAAGCCGACGTCCTTGATGCGGTCCACGACCTCGGCGGTGGCGTCGCTGCCGAGTTCGCGGTAGACGACGGCGACGAGGCGCCGCAGGGCGGGGCGATCCATCGTGTAGTTCTGGAAGGGCAGCTCCTCGGGGAGGACCTCGTTGAAGATGATGCGGCCGACGGTCGTCTCGAGGAGGCGGGGCTCGTCGAGGGCGGTGGTCGGGCCGCCGGTGTCTTCGCTGTCGCTGCTGCTGGCGGCGGGGCGGGCGGTGCGCACCTTGATGGGGGCGCGGAGGTCGACGGTGCCCAGGTCGAAGGCGAGCTTGGCTTCGTCGAAGGATGCGTAGACGCCGCGCGCAGGCGCGCCGTTGGGCTCGACGAAGGCGCCACGGGCGCCTTCACTGACCTCGGTCATGTAGTAGGAGCCGAGCACCATATCGAGCGTGGGGGTGACGGTGGGGTCGCCGCTGGCGGGCGAGAGCAGATTCTTCGTGGAGAGCAGGATCTGCCTGGCCTCGGCGACTGCCTCGCGGCTGAGGGGCACGTGTACGGCCATCTGGTCGCCGTCGAAGTCGGCGTTGAAGGCCGCACAGACGAGCGGGTGGAGCTGGACAGCCGAGCCCTCGATGAGGACGGGCTGGAAGGCCTGGATGCCGAGCCGGTGGAGCGTCGGGGCGCGGTTGAGGAGGACAGGGCGGTCCTGGATAACCTCATCGAGCACGTCCCAGACCTCGGGGCGAGCGCGCTCGACGATGCGCTTGGCGCTCTTGATGTTGTGGGCGAGGCCCTTGGCCACGAGCGAATGCATGACGAAGGGCTTGAAGAGCTCGAGCGCCATCTTCTTGGGCAGGCCGCACTGGTGCAGCTTCAGTTCGGGGCCCACGACGATGACGGAGCGCCCGGAGTAGTCCACGCGCTTACCGAGCAGGTTCTGGCGGAAGCGCCCCTGCTTGCCCTTAAGCATGTCGCTCAGGCTCTTCAGCTTGTGGTTGCCGCTGCCGCTGACGGCGCGGCCGCGGCGGCCGTTATCGACGAGGCTGTCGACGGCTTCCTGCAACATGCGCTTCTCGTTGCGGATAATGATCTCGGGCGCGCCGAGGTCGAGCAGCCGCTTGAGGCGGTTGTTGCGGTTGATGACGCGGCGGTAGAGGTCGTTCAGGTCGCTGGTGGCGAAGCGGCCGCCATCGAGCTGGACCATGGGGCGCAGCTCGGGCGGGAGCACGGGCAGGACGGCGAAGACCATCCGGTCGGGCTTGTTGCCGGAGTCGATCAGGTCTTCGACCACCTGCAGGCGCTTGGTGGCCTTCTTGCGACGCTGGCCGCTGGCGGTGGCGAGTTCGGTCTTGAGCCGGGTGCGGAGCGCGTCGAGGTCGAGCCGTTCGAGAACGCTCAGGACGGCCTCGGCGCCCATGGCAGCCTTGAAGACGTGGCCGTACATGTCGGAGAGCTCGCGGTAGCGCGTCTCCGAGACGACCTCGATACGGTCGTTGAGGACGGGATCGACGAGGTTCTCGAGGTCCTTCAGGCGTTCTTCGTACTGCTCTTCGGTCTCGCGCCTGAGCTCGGCAGCCTGCTCCTGGAGGGGGTTGAGCTCGTCGAAGACGCTGAGCTTGGCCTCTTCCATGGCCTGCTCGACCGTGATGCGCTCGACGTCGATGAGCTTCTTCGTCTCCTTGTCGAAGGCGACCAGCGCCTTGCGGCCCTCCCGCTCGAGCTTGTTGCGGGCGGTTTTCGTCATCTTCTCGCCGGTGGCGACGATGACCTCACCGCGGAAGGCGAAGTCACGGTCGACGATGGCGGAGGTGCCCACCTGGCCCTGGCTCGCGGCGGAGTGCTCCTCGCGGCGGGTGGTGTAGGCGCGCGTGATGTCCTCGAGGGCCGCATCGGGGGCGACGCCGAGGGAGTCGTAGCAGGAGTCACCGGCGGTCTCGGGGCCGCTCTTGATGCGGATCCCGCGGTCAGCGTTGTCGAGCCGATCCTTGGCTTCGTCGATCCGGGCCGTGTCGTCGGCTTCCTTGACGGCTGCGCGGTAGGCGTCCCTGATTTCGTTGCGGGTGGCGCGGCCGGTCAGGCCGAGCAGCAGGAAGGCGTCGTGGAGCAGCCGCTGCTCCTCGTCGCTGAGGATGCTGTGTGCACGGTCGAGTTCCTTGACGCGGGCGGCCGCCTGGCGGTCGGGGCTGCGACGCTCGGAGGCGGCGAGGATGATGTTGGCGGCCTCGACGTTGCGGGCGGCCTCATCCTCGATCTGCCGGCGGGTGGCAGCGCGCTCCGTCTCGAGGCGCGCGATCTGCTCGTCACGCTTCGCTTCGAGCTCGAGCTGGGCGGCCTCGAGCTGTGATTCGAGGCGCTCGCGCTCAGGGGTAATCTCCGCGAGGCGATCGTCGATGGCGCGGGCGAGTTCGTTGCGCAGGTTTTCGATCTCGAAGTCGCGAGCCTTCTCGTCGACCTCGGTGATCATGTACTGGGCGAAGTAGAGGATGCGCTCGAGGGGGCGAGGGGAGACGTCGAGCAGGAGGCCGAGCTTGGAGGGCGTGCCCTTGACGAACCAGATGTGGCTCACGGGGCTGGCCAGCTCGACGTGGCCCATGCGCTCGCGGCGCACCTTGGCGCGGGTCACCTCGACGCCGCACTTGTCGCAGATGATGCCCTTGTAGCGGACGCGCTTGTACTTGCCGCAGCCGCAATCGAAGTCCTTGGTAGGCCCGAAGATGCGCTCGCAGAAGAGGCCGTCTTTCTCCGGCTTCAGCGTGCGGTAGTTGATGGTCTCCGGCTTGGTGACCTCCCCGTAGGACCAGGAGCGGATCTGGGAGGGGCTGGCGAGACCGATACGGACCTGGTTGAAGTCATTGACTTCGAGCATTGAAGACATCCTCCGATTCGAATCCGGACAGGTTGATACCGAGCTGGGGAAGTTCGCCGGCAGTCTCCTCGGTGAAGGAGATGCTGCCGGAATCGTTCGAGACGTCGATGGCAAGGCCGAGGCTCTGCAACTCCTTGACGAGCACCTTGAAGGATTCGGGCACGCCCGGTTCGAGGACATCCTCGCCCTTCACGATGGCTTCGTAGGTCTTGACGCGTCCGACGACGTCGTCGGACTTCACGGTGAGGAGTTCCTGGAGGATGTGGGCGGCGCCGTAGGCTTCGAGCGCCCAGACCTCCATCTCGCCGAAGCGCTGGCCGCCGAACTGCGCCTTGCCACCGAGCGGCTGCTGGGTGATGAGCGAGTAGGGGCCCGTGCTGCGGGCGTGGATCTTGTCTTCCACGAGGTGGATGAGCTTCAGCATGTAGATGTAGCCCACGGTGACGGGCTGGTCGAAGGGCTCGCCTGTGCGGCCGTCGTAGAGGGTGGTCTTGCCGAAGAGGGGCGGGACGGCGCCGGTCTCGGCGAAGACGCGCTGCGAGGCCTCCTCGAGGTCCTCGATGGTGGTGTTCTTGCGCGGTTTCTTGCCGGCCTGCCTGAGCCAGATCTCGAGGCAGGCGCGTGTGGCGGCGCCCTTCTCGGGCTTCACGAAGATGGGATCGGGGTCGTAGCCGTGATCGCTCAGCCAGGCGGTGGCGACTGACTCATCGAAGCCGTAGTCGCGCGAATCGATGTAGTAGACGGCGCCGCTCTCGGCGGCCATCCAGGCGCGCGCGAGCGAGTCGTCGAGGTCGCTGTCGTCGGCGCCGTCGAAGACGGGGGTGCTGGCGCGGAAGCCGAGGGCCTTGGCGGCCCAGCCGAGGTGCGTTTCGAGCACCTGGCCGATGTTCATGCGGCTGGGGACGCCGATGGGGTTGAGGATGATGTCGACGGGGGTGCCGTCGGGCAGGTAGGGGAGGTCTTCGCGCGGGAGGATGCGGCTGATGACGCCCTTGTTGCCGTGACGCCCGGCCATCTTGTCGCCCTCGGCGATCTTGCGGCGCTGGGCGGTGCTGACGCGCACGAGCTTGTTCACGCCGGCGGGCAGGCCGTCGTGATCCTCGCGGCTGAAGATGCGGACATCGATGACCTTGCCGCGCTCGCCGTGGGGCAGGCGCAGGCTGGTGTCCTTCACCTCGCGGGCCTTCTCACCAAAGATGGCGCGCAGCAGCTTCTCCTCGGCGGTGAGCTCGGTCTCGCCCTTGGGCGTGATCTTGCCGACGAGGATGTCGCCTTCCCGCACTTCGGCGCCGATGCGGATGATGCCTTCCTCATCGAGATTGGCGAGCGCTTCCTCACCGACGTTGGGGATGTCGCGCGTGATCTCTTCGGCGCCGAGCTTGGTGTCGCGCGCCTCGATCTCGTGCTTCTCGATGTGGATGGAGGTGAACTTGTCCTCGCGGACGAGGTTCTCGCTGATGATGATGGCGTCCTCGAAGTTGTAGCCCTCCCAGCTCATGAAGGCGCAGAGCACGTTCTGGCCGAGGGCGAGTTCGCCGCCCTGGGTGCTGGAGCTATCGACGAGGGGCTGCCCTTCCCGCACGCGCTCGCCACGGAAGACGAGGGGGCGCTGGTTGAGGCAGGTGCCCTGGTTGGAGCGCTGGAACTTGATGAGCGGGATGCGCGAGTCCTCGAGGTCGGCGTCGTCGTACTTGACGACGATGCGGGTGCCGGAGGCCTCGACCACCTCGCCATCGCCCAGGGCGACGAGCACGTGGCCGCTGTCGATGGCGGTACGGCTCTCCATGCCGGTGCCCACGAGCGGGGCCTCGGGACGGACGAGGGGGACGGCCTGACGCTGCATGTTCGAGCCCATGAGGGCGCGGTTGGCGTCGTCGTGCTCGAGGAAGGGGATGAGAGAGGCGGCCACGGAGACCATCTGCTTGGGCGAGACGTCGAGGAAGTCGATCTGGTCGGGGGGGACGAGCTTGAAGTCCTCGTTCACACGCACCTCGACGCGGTCATCGATGATGCGGCCGCTCTCGTCGACGCGCGTGTTCGCCTGGCCGACGACGAAGCGGTCCTCTTCGTCGGCGGTGAGGTAGGTGACCTCGCTGGCGACGACCGCCTGCACGGGAACGCGCAGGCCCCCCTTCTTCAGTTTCGTGGCGATGGGCCTGGTGATGGCTGTGCCGGCGGACACGATCACGTCGCCATCGGCATCGACCACGTCCTCGCGCGCCTCCTGCCCGACGATGTCGGGATCTTCGGGGGACATCTCACTGGTGACGCGGCGGTAGGGGGTCTCGATGAAGCCGAAGTCGTTGAGGCGCCCGTAGGTCGCGAGCGAGCCGATGAGGCCGATGTTGGGGCCTTCGGGAGTCTCGATGGGGCAGATGCGGCCGTAGTGGCTGTGATGCACGTCGCGCACATCGAAGCCGGCGCGGTCGCGCGAGAGGCCGCCCGGGCCGAGGGCGCTGAGGCGGCGCTTGTGGGTGAGCTCCGCCAGGGGGTTGGTCTGGTCCATGAACTGGGAGAGCTGGCTGCCGCCGAAGAACTCCTTCATGGCCGCGACGACGGGGCGGATGTTGATGAGGGCGCTGGGCGTGGCCTCGGCTGGATCGGTGATGGTCATGCGCTCCCGCACGACGCGCTCCATGCGCACGAGGCCGATGCGGAATTGCTGCTGGATGAGTTCGCCGACGGCGCGCACGCGACGGTTGCCGAGATGGTCGATGTCGTCGGTGCCGCTGCGGCCGAGGTTGACGTTGATGAGCTCGCGCATGAGCTCGATCAGGTCGACGGGGCGCAGGAAGCGCTGGTCGATGTCGTCGGCGAGGCCGAGGCGCTTGTTCAGCTTGTGGCGGCCGACGCGACCGAGGTCGTAGCGGCGGGGGTCGAAGAAGAGCTGGTTGACGAGGCTGCGGGCGTTCTCGTGGGTGGGGGGATCGCCGGGGCGAATCTTGCGGTAGAGCTCGAGCAGGGCCTCGTGCTTGTTGGTGCTGGGATCGTTGTTGCGGCCGCCTTCACGCCGGCCAAGGGTGGCGGTGAGGTAGGAGAGGTCGCCCTCGATATCGATGTTCTCGAAGAAGGCAAGCACACGCTCATCGGAGCCGAGGGTCTTCTCGCACTCGCGCAGGGCGGCGTCGCGCGCCTTTTCGGAGGCGGGGGTGCCCTTCTCCTCGAAGTCGGCCTGCTTCTTGAAGTACTTCTCGAAGGCGGGGTTCTCCCGATCGCCGGGGAGGAGGTCGGGCTCATCGATGGCGCGGATGAGGACGGAGATGGGCAGCTTGCGCTTGCGGTCGATCTTGACGCTGAGGATGCGCTTGGCGGAGGTCTCGAATTCGAGCCAGGCGCCACGGCTGGGAATGAGCTTGGCGTTGGCGAGACGCTGCCCGCTCTGGGCGTCGGTCTCGACGGTGTAGTAGACGCCGGGGGAGCGCACGAGCTGGCTGACGACGACGCGCTCGGCGCCGTTGATGATGAAGGTGCCGCGATCGGTCATCAGGGGGAAGTCGCCGAAGAAGAGGCGCTGTTCCTTGATTTCGCCCGAGTTCTTGATGCTCAGCTCGACATCGACGAAGAGGGGGGCGGAGTAGGTGATGTCGCGCTCGCGGCATTCTTCCTGGCTGTGCTTGGGCGTGCGGAACTCGTACTCACGGAAGGTGAGGTCCATCTTCGTGCTGGTGAAGTCCTGGATAGGCGAGAACTCACGGAGGAGTTCGTCGAGGCCTTCACGCAGGAACCACTCGAAGGAATCGAGCTGGAGCTTGATGAGGCTGGGGATTTCGAGCACGTTGGAGATGCTGCTGAACGACTGGACGGAAAACGGGGCACGATCGCCCGTCCGCGTCCCGGAGAGTGTCGCGGTCATGTACTGGCGACTCCTTCAGTCCCTGGGTTCAAAATGGCACGGCAAAGCAAGGTTGCTGCTCGGGGGTTCTGCGCGATGGCACAGCACGCCAGAGTGAGTGTAGGCAAGCGCCCCACGCCTGTCAACACCGCCGGGCAGGGTGTGGTAGTGACAGGCGCGTGCGTGATCGGCGCGAGGGCTGCCGCTGCGTGGCGCTAGCCGACAGCCGCAGGTGAGGTGACGGGCTTGATGGTGAGCCCGTCGCCATCGGGATCGCGATCGATGATGAGGCTGTCGCCGGGTCCAAAGTCGCCACCGAGGAGCATCTCGCTGATGCGATCCTCGATGTTGTCCTGGATGACGCGGCGCAGCGGGCGGGCGCCAAACACCTGGTCGTAGCCCTTTTCTCCGAGCCAGTCCCGCGCTGCTTCGGTCACTTCGAAGGTGACGGCCCGCAGGGCCAGGCGCCGTTCGACCTGCGTGAGTTCGAGGTCGACGATCTGGCGGATGTGCTCCTGGGTGAGCGCGTGGAAGACGACCGTGCTGTCGACGCGGTTGAGGAACTCTGGCTTGAAGACGTTCTTCAGCTCGCTGAGCACCTTGTCCTTCATGCGGCGGTAGCGGTCCTCGTTGGTCTGCACTTCGTCCTGGGTGATGGAGAAGCCGAGGGTGGAGTCGCGCTTGATGAGGTCGGAGCCGACATTGGAGGTCATGATGATGATGGTGTTGCGGAAATCGACCTTGCGCCCCTTGGCGTCGGCGAGGCGGCCCTCGTCGAAGATCTGGAGGAGCAGGTTGAAGACGTCCGGGTGGGCCTTCTCGATTTCGTCGAGGACGATGAGGCAGTAGGGGCGGCGGCGCACGGTATCGGTGAGCTGGCCGCCGTCGTCGTAGCCAACGTAGCCGGGAGGGGCTCCGATGAGGCGGGCGACGGTATGGCGCTCGCTGAACTCGCTCATGTCGAGCTTCACCATGTTGTCCTGCGAATCGAACATGAATTCGGCGAGCTGGCGGGCAAGGAAGGTCTTGCCGACGCCGGTGGGGCCGAGGAAGAGGAAGACGCCGATGGGGCGGCGCGGATCCTTGAGGCCGGCGCGAGCGCGGCGCACGGAGCGGGCGATGGACTCGATGGCCTCGTCCTGCCCGATGACGCGATTGCGCAGGGTGCTTTCCATCTTGAGCAGGCGGGCGCTCTCCTCGCTCGCGATCTGGGCGGCGGGGATGCCGGTCCACATGGCGACGACCTCGGCGATGTCCTCTTCGCCGACGACGGGGGTGGCGACGCCGATGCCGCCGCTCCAGTCGCCCATCTCATCGAGCTTGATGCTGAGCCGCTGCTCGCGATCGGTGAGCTCGGAGGCGTACTCGAGCTGCTGGGCTTCGGTGGCCTGATCGCGCTCGCGACGCAGGCTCTCGAGGCCGCGCCGCGCCTCCTGGACGGAAGGCGGGGTGACGGCGCGGTGGATGCGCACGCGACTGGATGCTTCATCGATGAGGTCGATGGCCTTGTCGGGCAGGAAGCGATCGGTCACGTAGCGGCTGGACATGCGCGCAGCGGCGACGAGGGCGTCGTCGCCGATGGAGAGGTTGTGATGCTCCTCGTAGCGGCCACGGATGCCGCGCAGGATCTCGACCGTCTCCTCGACGGTGGGCTCGTCCACGACGATGGGCTGGAAGCGGCGCTCGAGAGCGGCATCGCGCTCGATGTGCTTGCGGTACTCATCGAGCGTGGTGGCGCCGATGCACTGCAGCTCGCCCCGGGCGAGGGCGGGCTTGAGGATGTTGGCGGCGTCCACGGCGCCTTCGGCGGCGCCAGCGCCGACGAGCATGTGCAGCTCATCGACGAAGAGGATGCAGTTGCCGGCGGTCTTGATCTCTTCGATCACCTTCTTGAGGCGCTCTTCGAACTCGCCGCGGTACTTGGTGCCTGCCACGAGGGAGCCAATATCGAGGGTGAGGAGACGCTTGTCGGTGAGGGAGGCGGGGACGTTGCCGCTGCTGATGCGCTGGGCGAGGAGCTCGGCGATGGCGGTCTTGCCGACGCCCGGCTCACCGATGAGCACAGGGTTGTTCTTGGTGCGGCGGGAGAGGATCTGGATGACGCGCTCGAGCTCGGCGAAGCGGCCGATGACGGGGTCGAGCTGGCCGGAGCTGGCGGCGGCGGTGAGCTCGATACCGAGCTGATCGACGGTCGGCGTGCGGCTTGCCTGGCGGGAAGCGCCCGCGGCGGCCGGCTGGGGGGAGGACTGGCTGAGGATGCGGGTGGTCTCAGCGCGGACGCGCTCGATATTCACCCCGAGGCTCTCGAGGACGCCGGCGGCGATGCCTTCGCCTTCACGTACGAGGCCGAGGAGCAGGTGCTCGGTGCCGATGTAGCTGTGGCCGAGGCGGCGAGCCTCATCGACGGCGAGCTCGATGACTTTCTTGGCGCGGGGGGTGAGGCCGATCTCGCCGAGCACGGTGCGATCGCCACGCCCGATGATGAATTCGACAGCGGAGCGCACCTTGTTGAGCTCGACGCCGAGGTTGGAGAGCACCTTGGCGGCGACGCCATCGCCCTCGCGCACGAGGCCGAGGAGGATGTGCTCGGTGCCGATGTAGTTGTGATTGAAGCGGTGCGCCTCTTCCTGGGCGAGGGTGAGCACACGCCGGGCGCGCTCGGTGAACTTGTCGAATCGGTCGGCCATCGCGTCCCTCCTGGCTACTCGCTGGTTGCGGTGGCGTCGCCACCTTCATCGGCTGCAGGAACTGTTTCGGCTGTGTCGCTGGCTGTGTCAGTGGCGGCAGGCGCCGCCTCTGCGGGCTCCTCGGATGCTTCGGGTTCAGTTGCTTCGGCTTCTGGCGCCTCAGGGGCTTCCGCCTGTGACTGCGCGTCGTCGTCTGCCTCGGCTTGCGGCTCAGCCGCTTCCTCCGCCTGCGGCTCCTCGGCCGCTTCAGCTTCGGTCGCTTCAGCTTCAGGTGCCTCAGATTCAGGTGCCTCGGCCTCGGTTGCTTCAGCCCCCGTCGCCTCAGCCTCGGTTGCTTCCGCCTCGGTCGCTTCCGCCTGGCCGTCGTCGGCGAGGCTGATGCGAGTGGCGTCGGCGTTTTCGAGCGCCTGGGCGAAGGCGTGGGCGAAGGCGGAGACCGGTTCGGGATCGTTGGCGACGGCTTCCTCGACCGTCTCCTGGGCGGTGCGCGGGCGGGGGGCGGCCTGCGAGGAGTCCCGCGCGGCCATACCGAACTCGCTGCGCACATCGTCGGGCCAGTCGATCACCGAGCCGTTGCGGTCGAAGCCGAAGCCCATCGCCTCGGCATCGTTGCGCGCCTGGCGCAGGCTGAGCCCGAGACGGTGGCGATCGCGCTCGATGCGCACGAGCTTCACGGGGACGACGTTGCCCTCCTCCAGCACCTCCTTGGGGTGCTGGATGCGGCGGTTGGTGACTTCAGAGATGTGGATGAGGCCCTCGATGGGGCCATCGAGCCGCACGAAGGCGCCGAAGGGCATGATCTTCGTGACCCTGCCGATGAGCACCTGTCCGATGACGAAGCGGTCGACGGCGCTGTCCCACTCTTCGGGGTGGGCGCGCTTGAGGGAGAGCGAGATCTTGCGGGCCTCGCGGTCGACGCGGAGCACGTAGGCCTTCACCTCGTCGCCAACGGAGTAGAGGTCCTTTGCCTTCTTGCCGCGCTCCCAGGTGAGCTCGGTGAGGTGGGCGAGGCCATCGGCGCCGCCGAGGTCAACGAAGACACCGAAGTCTGTGATGGAGGAGATGCGCCCCTCGCGGATCTCGCCTTCCTGGAGCTCCTCGATGATGCGTTCCTTCTGCTCGCGACGCCATTCCGTCATGGCGGCGCGCTCGGAGAGGATGGCGCGGTTCTTGCGGCGGTTGAGCTCTATGACCTTGAGGCGTACTTCCTTGCCAACCAGGGTGGCGAGGGCGCCGGCGGCATCGGGGTTGTCGCGGCGGATGCTGTCGATCTGGGAGAGGGGGATGAAGGCGTTCACGCCCTCGACGTTGGCAAGCACGCCCCCGCGGTTGTGTCCGACGATTTCGGCGGTGAAGGTTTCACCGGTTTCGAGGAGGGCGGCGAGGATTTCCCAGCCTTCTTCGCCACGGGCACGGTCGAGGGAGACGATGCCGTGGCCCTCGGAGCTCATGGGCTGCAGGACCATCACGCGGACGGAGTCGCCGGCCTTGAGGCGGCTCTGCCCGTCGGCGCCGAGGGAGAGCATTTCGCCCTGGGGGATGACGGCTTCGGTCTTGGTGCCGACATCGACGATGACGCCATCGGTGGAGGCGCCCATGACGACGCCTTCGATGATTTCGCCACGGCGGAGGCTGCCTGGCTGCGCGGCTTCTGTTTCGAGCAGCGCGGCCATATCCATCTCGGCGTCGGCTTCGGGGGCCTTGGCCTCAGGAGCTTTGGCCTCGGGGGCGGGAGCAGGCTCAGGCGTCTGGGCCGCGGGCGCCTCAGCAGCGGGCGCTTCCGGGGCTACGGACTCCGGGGCTACGGACTCCGGGGTAGCAGGCTCTGCCGGGGCGGACGGGGTGGCGTCGGACGCCTCCGGGGGAGCGGGCGGTGTGGGGGCGGGGGGAGCGGCGACTGTCGCGGGGGCGGAGGGGTCGCCGGTGGTGGCCTCAGGGGCCTGATCGTCGGTGGACACTGATGGGCTCCGTTTGACCGCGTTGCCCGTCTGAAGTGAGGCGAGGGGGACGGCCGTTTTGTGATTCCGATTGTAGCAGTGCCGCGATCAAGGTGCGAAACGGCGCACGCGACGGGCACAGGGGGACACTCGGGGTGCGAATGGGGGAAGAACCGGCAGCGGCCTATTTTCCCACCCAGTTACCCAGGCAGTATCGTCGGCGCTGAGGCGTTTCACTTCCGTGTTCGGGATGGGAACGGGTGGGGCCGCCTCGCTCTAGCCACCGTGGGCACAGTATCGAGCCGCCTGACGTGAGGCGCAAGCGCTTAGCCGTGGCGCGCAGGGCGGGTGGGGACGGCTTCAAGCATGGCGAGATAGGGGGGCGGGAAGCCGAATTCGCGGGCGCCTTCGAGCAAGAGGGCGCGGTAGGCGTCGGTCGTGGGGCCTTCCTCGCCGGGATCGCAAATCACGTAGGCGAAGGCGTCGATCGGCTCGCCCGCGTCGGACTCGACCCGTACGGGCTCGCGGCGGTAGCTGCCGCGGGCGACGCCTTCGTAGCGATCGAGGGCGGTGGCGTGCTCCTCGGTGACGCGCCAGAGCACGCCCCAGACCTCGGCGTCATCAGTGTCGCTGGCGTCGGGGAGGATGTCGGCGACCAGGCCGCCGCGGCGCGTGCTCCAGAAGTCGAAGGCAAGTCGGTAGCCGCGCAGCCGCACCCGGCCGAGACTGACGGAGCCGGGGCAGCGTTCGGCCATCTGGGTGGAGGCCATGTTGGAGCCGTAGGCAAAGTAGGGCGGAAGGGCCGTCTCCGATGTGCCAGACGCGTCAGACACCGGAGACGGTCATCTCGGCGATGCGCACGCTGGGGGCGGCAGTCGAGCCGAACCAGGTGAGGTCGTCGCCGACGGCATCGATGCTCGCGAGCATGGTGGCAACGTCGCCGGAGATGTTGGTCTCGGCGACGGGGTAGGCGATGGCGCCGTTCTCGATCCAGAAGCCGCCAACGCCACGTGAGTAGTCGCCGGTGGTGGGGTTGAAGCCGAAGCCCATGAGCGCGGTCACGAGCAGGCCTTCGCTGGTGTCCTTGACGATCTCCTCGGCGGGGGTCTCGCCGGGCTCGAAGATGAGGTTGGCGGGGCCCGGTTCGGGGAGCGAGGCGACGCCGCGCTGGGCACTGCCGGTCGTGTGGGCGTCCATGCGGCGAGCGGTGTAGCAGTCGAAGAGGAAGCCCTCGAAGCGACCCTCGTGGAAGAGCACGTTGCGGCGGGCGGCCACGCCTTCGCCGTCGAAGGGGCGCGAGCCTGCGCGCGCGGGCTGTGCGGGATCATCGACGATGGTGACGAGGGGCGAGCCGATGGCTTCGCCCGTGCGCCCGGCGAGGAAGGTGGCGCCCCGATAGAGGGCGCCGCCGGTGGCGCACCCGGCGACATCGCTCGCGA
The DNA here is from genome assembly GCA_965200565.1 of Tepidiformaceae bacterium. Taxonomy (GTDB): domain Bacteria; phylum Chloroflexota; class Dehalococcoidia; order Tepidiformales; family Tepidiformaceae; genus UBA2991. The sequence continues at coordinate 792,610 of OZ241349.1, forward strand.
GGCGGGCGGCGGTCATCGGCTCGAAGATGACGGGGACGCGCTTCGTGCCCGTCTTGTGCGCGCCCAGCTGGTCGAGCGCGCGCTGGGCGGCGATACGGCCGATCGTCTCGGGTTCCATGAGGGCGTGCAGGCTGCGTTCGGCGCTGAGCCACCAGGCGTTGCGCTTCTTGCCGTCGGCATCGTCGGCGAGGGCTTCGGTGGAGAGCGAGATAGAGGTGGCGGGGTAGTCGGCGGCGAAGCCTCGGGAGTTGGCGAGTGCGACCTCGCCAACGCGGGTGGTGAGGCTGGCGCCTTCGGAGTTGGTGATGCGCGAATCGAAATCGAGGGCGGCGGATTCGCAGGCGAGCGCCATCTCGATGCGTTCGTCGAGGGGCAGGGCTTCGATGCGCTCGTCGTAGAGCCGCAGCGACTGGGCGCCATCGCTGGCGAACTGGTCGGGCTCGGGCAGGCCGGCGTACTCGTCGGGAGCGGAGATGTGGGCGAGTTCGACCGTCTCGCGGGCGAACTGCTCGAAGGATGCAGGGGTGAAGTCGGAGGTTGAGCAGACGGCGGTGCGTCCGCCCGAGATGACGCGCAGGCCGAGCGAGTGGGAGCTGGCTTCCATCAGCTTCTCCACCTCGCCCAGACGGACCGAGGCGGTGGATTCAGTGTGGGAGAAGGCGATGGCGTCGCACTGTTCGGCGCCGGCGCGCGTGGCGAGGTCGACGGCACGACGGGCGAGGTCGAGGGGGGACGGCTCAGCCAAGCTGGGTGCCTCCAACCGTCATGGCGGAGACGAGGACCGTGGGCAGGCCGACGCCAACGGGCACGGATTGCCCTTCCTTGCCACAGGTCCAGCGCCCATCCGAGAGGGCGTAGTCGTTGGCGACCATGCTCACGCGGGAGAGCGCTTCGGGGCCGTTACCGATGAGGTTGGTAGTGCGCAGGGGGGAGGTGATCCGGCCGTTCTCGATGAGGTAGGCCTCGATGGTGGAGAAGACGAAATCGCCGTTGGAGATGTTCACCTGCCCGCCCGAGAAGGAGACGCAGTAGATGCCACGCTCCACGCTGCCGATGACCTCGTCGGGGGTGGAGGGGCCGGGCAGCATGAGGGTGTTCGTCATGCGCGGCATGATGGGGTGCTTGAAGGACTGGCGGCGTCCCGAGCCGGTGGGCTCGGTGGCGAAGTGACGGGCGCTGATCTCGTCGTGCAGGTAGCCGCGGAGGATGCCGTCCTCGATGAGCGTGTTGCGCTTCGTGGGGTTGCCTTCGTCGTCGACGTTGATGGAGCCGCGTGACTGGTCGATGGTGGCGTCGTCGATGACGGTCACGAGTTCGCTGGCGACGGGGTGACCGACGCGATCGGTGTAGTTGCTGGTGCCCTTGCGGTTGAAGTCGGCTTCGAGGCCGTGGCCGATGGCCTCGTGCAGGAGGATGCCGCTGTCGCCGGCGGCCAGCACGACGGGCACTTCACCCGCGGGAGCGTCGACGGCGTCCTGCAGGGTGACGGCCTGGCGAGCGGCTTCGCGGGCGGTGTCCTCGGGCGTGACGCGATCGAAGTACTCGACGCCGAGGCGTCCGCCTCCGCCGGTGCGGGCCGTCTGGCGGCTCTCGCCCCGCTGGGAGAGGGCCATCACGTTGAAGCGCATGAGGGGCTGCACATCGCCCACGATCTGGCCGTCGCTGCGCGCGACGAGCACGACCTTGCGCTCGTCCGCAATGGAAGCGTCGACGCGGGCGATGCTGGGGTCGTAGTCGCGCGCGGCGCAGTCGGCACGTTCGAGCAGGGCGACCTTGGCGGCGGCGGGCTCGTCGCTGAGGAGCGCTTCCTGGCCGTAGTGGCTCTCGCTGGCGCCACGCGGGGTGGTGTCGATGGCGTCGGGGCGATCGCCGCCATCGCCGATGCGGGCGGCGGTGCCGGCAGCGAGGCGCATGGCCTCGGCGTCGAGCGATTCGGTGTAGGCGAAGCCGATGCTGTCGCCCTTCACCACGCGGATGCCGACGCCCTGCTCGACGGCGCGGACGGCGGATTTGACCTGCTGGTCCTCGAGGCTGAGGGCGCCGTTGGTGCGATGTTCGAAGAAGAGTTCGGCGAAATCGCCGCCCTGGGCGAGCGCATCGGAGAGCAGGGAGGCGATGCGGGCGGAATCGATGCCATAGCGATCGGCGAAGAACTGCCGGGCTTCCAGCGATAGGTCAGTCATGCGGGCATGGTAGCGCAGGCGTCGCCGTGAGGCGTAAGGCGTGATCCCGCTTCGCTCCGCAGCTTCGTACGATGATCTTCGTACGATGACGGGTATGGAGCGGGACACCGGGATCGAGGCCTTCCTGCAGCCGGGACGGCGCGCGCTGGCCGAAGACGGGACGCTGCTGCCCGGCAAGGAGCCGGCGGATGGCGGCCGAACGGGCTCCCTGCTGGTCGTGGACCTCGAGATGAGCGGACCGAATCCGCGGGAGCATGAGGTGATCGACATCGGGGGCGTGCTGGCCGCCGTGGGGCGCGGTTTCCCTGAAGAGGGCTCATGGGGCTCGCGGGTGAAGCCGCTCCACATCGGGACCGCCAACGCGAGCGCGCTGAAGGTGGCGGGCTATGCGCCCCGAGCCTGGCGCGATGCGCTGCCGCTGGAGGACGCCTTCCGGCAGCTGGTGGAGCTGGGTATGGGGGCGACGATCGCGGGTTGGGGCATCAGAAGCGACATGGCCTTCCTCGCGGAGAGCGCGCGGCGGACGGGCATCCCGTGGCCGTTCGCCGACACTGCCATCGATGTGCAGCCGATTGCGCGCGGGCTGCTGGGGAAGGACGAGGTGGATCGCTTCAACCTGGGGCACGTGGCCGATCGCCTCGGCATCGGGCGGCTGGGGGAGCACACGGCGTTGGCGGATGCGTATGCGACCTACGATGTGCTGGTGAAGCTGGCGGAGCGGGTGGGGCTGGGCGCGAGCCTGTAGAGTAGCGGCGTACTGTCGAACTTCGGCGTGGTGAGGGTGAGCTATGTGGCCCCGTGTCGTTATCCAGGTGTTCTGTGGCTTGTTGGACCTGCCGCTCATCTTCATCGTGCCGATTGCCACACTCGTGAATCGGGCGGTCCTGAACAGTGCGACCGCGGGGACGTTCTACGTGATGGTCGTGATCGTCGTGTGGCAGTTTCTCTTCATTCCGCTGCTGGCCTCGGCGATGGTGGTCAAGATCTTCCCCATCCTGCGCCACCTCCTGGCGTTCGCCTCGATTCCCCTTGCCATCTCCGGGCATCTGTTCCTGCGGCTGACTGCGAGCGTCTGGGCAGGCATGGAGCCCACGGAGGCGCACGCCATGAAGGTCGATTTCTGCCACAACTGGCCGGCTACGCTTGAACTCACGGAAGAGGCGCCGGTGGAGCAGGTAAGCGCCGCTTCGTAGGCGCGGTCTCGAAGCGGGAGCGGGCAGTCCTTGACATTTTGCCCACCGACACTAACGATCTGGCTGACGTTCTCGGGGCGAGGTGAAAATCCTCACCGGCGGTGAAAGCCCGCGACTCCGCTTCGGCGGATTGATCCGGTGGAATTCCGGGGCCGACGGTTACAGTCCGGATGGGAGAGAACGACCGGGCGGCCGCCCCTGTGGGGCGCGGCTGTCGGTAACCCCTTTCCCGTCATCTCCGGCACGTTAGTGAACGAGTGCGAGGCGGGATGTTCACCGGCATCATCGAAGAGTTGGGCACGGTCCTCGAAAGTGGCGAGGGGCGCTTGCTGATCCGCGCGCCCGAAGTCGTGAGCGACGCCGCCCTGGGCGACTCCATCGCCATCAACGGGGTCGACCTGACGGTGGCGGAGCTGGAAGGCGACACCTTCTTCGCGAACCTGATGCCGGAGACGTACCGGCGCTCGGCGCTGGGCGACCTGCAGGCAGGCGATTACGTCAACCTGGAACGAAGCGTCCGCCCCTGCGACCGGCTGAGCGGCCACATCGTGCGGGGCGTGACCGAGGGTGTCGGGGAGATCGCCTCCATCGAGCCCGAGGGGGACGCGCTGATCGTGCGCGTCGCCACTCCGCCGGACCTGCTTCGCTATGTGGTCGTGAAGGGGCCGGTCTGTATCGACGGCGTCAGCCTCACGGTGGTGGCAAAGGACGAAACGACGCTGGCGGTCTCGCTGGTGCAGTACACGCAGGACCACACCAACCTGGTCAGCCGGGGCGCGGGCGCACGGGTGAACCTGGAGACGGACATCCTGGCCCGCTACGTGGAGCAGTTCGTAGCCGAGCGCGACGAGTCCGGGGGACACGCATGACCATGACGAATACGGAAGGCGCCACCTCCATCGGGGTCGAGGAAGCGATCGAGGAGTATCGCCAGGGCAAGTTCGTCATCATCGCGGACGACGAGGACCGCGAGAACGAGGGCGACCTCACGATTCCCGCCGAGTACGTCACGCCGGAGACGATCAACTTCATGGCGCGGTATGCGCGCGGGCTCATCTGCATCGCGCTCTCCGAGGAGCGGGTCGATGAGCTGCAGCTCCCGATGATGGTGCAGGAGCAGGCCAACGACTCGCATTTCGGGACGCCCTTCACGGTGTCGGTGGAGGCTCGCACGGGGGTCTCGACGGGCATCAGCGCAGCGGACCGCGCGCGCACAGTGCAGGTCTTGCTCGACCGCGACACCAAGCCCGACGACCTCGTGCGGCCGGGGCATATGTTCCCGCTGCGGGCGCGTGAGGGCGGCGTGCTCGTGCGCGCCGGCCAGACGGAGGCGAGCGTCGACCTCTGCCGATTGGCAGGGATGAAGCCGGCGGCCGTGATCTGCGAAATCATGAAGGGCGACGGCGAGATGGCGCGCATGCCGGAGCTGAAGCGCTTCGCGCGTCGCCACGGCCTCAAGATTCTGACGACGAACGAGATCATCAAGCACCGTCTGAAGACGGAGCGGCTGGTGAAGCGCGTGGCGGAGACGCGCCTGCCGACACCCGACGGCAACATGCGGATTTTCGGCTACCAGGCGAAGTACGCGAGCGAGGAAGAGGTGGCGGTGGTGCGGGGCGAGATCAATCCCGACGAACCCATCCTCGTGCGCGTCCACGACTCGTGCCTCACGGGGGATGTGCTGCACTCCATGCGCTGTGACTGCGGCGAACAGAAAGACCTGGCGCTGGAGATGATCGGGCGGGAAGGGGGCGTCTTCCTGTACATGCGCCAGGAAGGGCGGGGCATCGGGCTGCACAACAAGCTGCGCGCCTACAGCCTGCAGGACGAAGGCCTCGACACCGTCGACGCGAATCACGCTCTCGGCTTCCCCGCGGACGGACGCGACTACGGGGTCGCGATGCAGATTCTGCTGGACCTGGGGGTGCGCAAGCTGCGGCTGCTCACGAACAATCCCGCCAAGGTCACCGGCCTGGAGGGATACGGGCTCGAGATTGTGGAGCGCGTCCCCCTGGAGATTCCGCCGAACGAGTTCAATCTGCACTACCTGCAGACCAAGCGGCGGCGCCTGGGCCACCTACTTGGCCACCTGGACAATGTCGACCCGAGCGGGGAGGAGACGCCCGAGTGAACGAAATCGGCATCGAGCGCGATGGAGAGGGGCTGCGCGTCTGCATCGTGGCCGCGCAATGGAACCCGTTCGTGACGGACAACCTGCTGGACGGGGCAACCTCGGGCCTGCGGGAGCGAGGGGTACGGGCGGATGACATCACGGTCGCGCGCGTACCAGGGACGTTCGAGGTGCCGGCGGCCACGCGCTGGGCGGCGGAATCGGGACGCTTCGACGCGGTCATCGCGATCGGGGCCGTGATTAAAGGCGACACCGACCACTACGAGCACATCGCGACGCAGGCCTCCAGCGGCATCATGCAGACCGCACAGGAGACAGGCGTGCCGATCGCCTTCGGGGTGCTCACCTGCGAGACGAGCGAGCAGGCGAAGGAGCGAGCGGGGGGCATCCACGGCAACAAGGGCGAAGAGGCAGCGGAGGCCGCCATCGCGATGGCGCGACTGCGGAAGGCGCTGAGCTAGCGCGCGACGAGGTAGATCTCGGCCGCCCAGCCCTGCAGTTCAGCTTCATCGACGCCGATAAACCACCAGGTCAGGCTCCCGTCGACGACGGGACCATCGAGGATGCTGACGACCGTGCCATCAGCGATGCAGTCGCGCACGACGGCCTCGACGGAGGCCTGGGCGCGGATATTGAGGCAGCTATCCGTCCCCGTGACGACGGCGCTGTCGTTGATGCTGAAGCGGGCGATGGGCTGGGCCACGGTGGGGACAGGGGTGGGTGAGGGCGTCGGCGGGGGCGTAGCGGCCGTGGTCGGAGCGGGGGGCGGGGTCGCGGTGGGGACGGGGGTGGTCGTGGGGGCGGGGGTGGCGGTGGCGACGGGTGCGGCGGGGGTCTCGCCACCGTCGTCCTGCAGGCGATCGATGCCCCAGATCATGCCGAACGCGATAGCGGCAGCCACGACCAGTCCAACGGGGACGTACCAGAACCGCAGCAGTCGGGCGGGATTGCGCGAGGTGGGGCGGTCGAGGCCAAGCGAACCGATGTTGCGCAGGCGGACGGGTGGACGCTCAAGGGGGGCGGCAAGGGGGGCCGAAGCGGCGGCCGGTGGCGGAGCAGCGGTGGTGGTGGGCTGTGCGGCGGCGTCGGCGGGAGGCGGGGCGGCTTCGGCGGGAGGCGCGGCTTCGGCGGGAGGCGGGGCGGGGCGGCGCGCGCCCCCGAACGTCAGCGGCAGGGCCTGGCTGGCAGGGTCGTCGCAGCTGCCGCAGCCATCCTGCTCAATCCAGCAGGTGGGATGGAGCACCGCATGGCAGCTGGAACACTGCAGCACCGGCTCGCCTGCCTCGAAGGGGACGACGCACGCGGGGCACTGCCGGGGGGCTGGCTGGGACACGCCACTCTCCTGCAAGAAAGTATCGAGCCGCATCCGACTACGGGACAAGGCGGCGCGAGACGGGCGCGGGTAGCATCACATGACGGTGAGTGCGAGACGGAGGCCGACGGTTGGGGTCGCGATCGTGGTGCGCGACGGAGCGGGGCGCGTCCTGCTGGGGCGGCGGGCCGTGGGGTGGGGTGAGGGACTGTGGTGCATCCCCTGCGGATCGATGGAGTGGGGAGAGGACGTGCGCGCCGCGGCCGAGCGCGAGCTGCTCGAGGAGACGGGCGTCAGCGCACGTGCAGGCGACGTGATCGCGGTTCACTCGAACTTCCACGATCCCGAGCGGCTGACAGTGGGGGTCTGGTTTGCGGCGCAGGACGCCCGGGGTGAGCCGTTCCCCGCAGACGGCGAGCTGCACGAGGTGGGCTACTTCGATGCGGCCTCCCCCCCGTCACTCGCCTTCCCCACGGACGCACTGGTGCTGGAGCAGTTGGCGGCGGAGGGGTCGGGCTAGCGCACGGGACCGAAGCGGGTGGGCGGCCAGTAGCGCCAGCGCACTCGTCCCAGGAGCGAGGAGCGGGGGACGGGGCCGAAGGTGCGGCTGTCGGAGCTGGCGGCACGGTTGTCGCCGAGCAGGAAGACGTCATCCTCGCCACTGAGGGCGGCGACGCGCTTGGCGATGACGCGGTCGGGCTCGCGAGGGTCGCAGGCGATCGCGATTTCGCCCGGGCGGGGGGCGCGACGGGCGTAGTCGCGCGTTGCGACGACGACGTAGTCGCCCGCCGCGAGGGCGGGCTGCATGCTCACGCTGGTGATGGCGAAGCGGGTGAATCGGGGCGCACGCCAGCGGGCGAGCGCGACCAGGGTCGCGCCCGCCACAGCGATGGCGACAATGCTTCTGAGCGGCGTCCCGGTCTAGCCGGCGGTGTAGAAGGGGACGTCGTCTCGGCTCTTGGAGGCCCAGAAGATGCCGTGGATCTGCTCGATGGCGTCGACGAGCGCCTGGGCAGCCTCGACGTTCACCTCGACCTTGTTCTGGGAGCAGAGCTTGGCAGCGTTCCAGAAGGTGGTGTGGAGGTCGGGGTTGGCCTCGAGATGGGGAGGCTTGAAGTAGTCGGTCCAGAGGATGAGCAGTTCGTCCTTGGCGACCTGGGCCTGCTCTTCCTTGATGGCGATGAAGCGGCTGCGGGTGTTGTCGGCGGCGAGGTCATCACCTTCGAGGGCGACGAGCTTCTTGGCCATGGAGAGGACGGCTTCGGCAGCGATGCGGGCGCTGGCCGGGTCGTACACGCCGCAGGGGCCGTCGCAGTGGGCGGAGGCGGTGCGGGAGGGGCGGAGGATGCGATCGAGCAGGCTCATGGGGCTCCTTCTTCAGTTCAAGGGTCTTCGGCGGGGCAGTATAGCGGGGGAGCGGCTGCTTCGTGTGCGCGTCAGGGCTTCGGGCGTCAGGCGAGCGCGTCGCTCAGATCGGCGAGGCGGGCGGCTTCGGCGTCGCTGATAGCGAAATCGATGGCGCGGGCGTTCTCCTGCGCCTGACGCGCGTGGCGTGCGCCGGGGATGGGGAGGACGTGGTCCTGGCGGGCGAGCCAGTTGATGGCGACCTGGGCAGGCGAGCGCCCGTGCGTCTGGCCGATATCGGCGAGGGCCTGCAGCAACGGCTCGATGCGTTCGGGACGGCGGAAGTTGGCGCCGAAGCGGCGCAGGCCGCTGGCACGCTGGCCACCGGCGCGGTACTTGCCCGTGAGGATGCCGCTGCCGAGGGGGAAGTAGGCGATGAGGGTGACGTCGAGCTCACGGCAAGCGTCGAGCAGTCCGTTCCGCTCGGGTTGGCGGTGGAGCAGGCTGTAGTTGACCTGATTGGAAACGAGGGGCACGCCACGACGGGCGAGGGCGGCGTGGGCGGTGCGCATCTGGGCGGCGCTGTAGTTGCTCACGCCGGCGTGACGGATGCGTCCCGCCTCGACCGCATCGGCGAGGCGGTTCATGAGGGCGGGGATACGCAGGAGCGTGATGGGGAAGTGAATCTGGTAGAGGTCGACCTGCTCACGCTGGAGGCGGCTGAGGCTGGCGTTGAGGGCGCGGGGCAGGGAGGCGGCCGTGAGGCGCCAGGGGAGCGGTGCGAATTTGGTCCCGACGAAGGCCGGGGCGGGGGCGTCGCCCGTGGCGAGGGCGCGCCCGAGGGCGCGTTCGGAGGCGCCCCGCCCGTAAACCTCGGCGGTATCGAAGAAGGCGATGCCGGCGGCGAGGGCGGCCTCGACGGCGGCGGCGGGGTTGGTCGCGCCAACCGCTTCACCGGCCTCGTCGCCCCACGAGTTGGTGCCGACGCCGAGGGGGCGCAGGAGCACGTCAGTCGCGCCAAGGGGCATATCGGGAAGAGCCATGGCGGCAGTGTAGGCGGCGAGGGGGCGCATTCCCAGCGGTGGCGATCGCGGGGCTGCCTGTGGGGCTGCTTGCGGGCTGCAGGGGGCGAGTCTACGATCGGGCCAGCGAGTCACCCTGCGGCGGAGTAGCGATGTCCTACAGCATCATCGAGACGTGTATCGGCTGTACGGCCTGCACCAAGCGCTGCCCCACGAACGCGATCACCGGGGAGCGCAACGAGCTCCACGTCATCGACCCCTCGCTTTGCATCGACTGCGGGGCGTGCGGGGTGGTCTGTCCGCCGGAAGCGATTCTGGACTCCCTCGGCGACGTGACGAAGTCCATCAAGAAGAACGAGTGGCCCAAGGCGGTCGTGATCGAGGAGAAGTGCATCGGCTCGGGCTGCGAGCTGTGCATCAACATCTGCCCCTTCGATGCGCTCAGCCTGCAGCACACGGATCGGGCGGACGACTTCTTCGGCGTGAGCACGGTAGACGAGAAGAAGTGCACGGGCTGCCGGCTGTGCGAGGACGTGTGCGGCTGGGATGCGGTCCACATCTTCCCGCTCAAGGACGAGATCCTGAAGCCGTTGGAGGAGCTGACGGATCAGGAGATCGCGCTGACGAAGCAGGCGAAGCAGGCACAGGACGCCATCAAGCGCGCCCAGGACACGATCAGCGTCCTGTAGGCGCTTGCTGGTCAGGCGTAGTGCTCGATACGGCCCGCCAGATCGGTATCAAGCTGCGTCACCCCACCAGCGTCGTGTGTGCTGAGACGAATCTCGACCGTGCTGTAGACGATGGAGAGTTCGGGGTGATGGTTCATCACTTCGGCGGCCATGGCGACGCGGTTGACGAAGCCCATGGCCGTAATGTGATCGTCGAGCTTGAAGGTCTTGCGGATACCGTCGTCGCCATCGGGGGCCCAGCCCTCGAGCGAGGTGAGGGCGGCGGCCACCTGGTCGGGGCTCAGTCGTTCGGACATCTCGAACCTCCTGCGGGCGCGCCGGGCGTTGCCGGTGCCTGCGCGTTGGGCAGGCAAGGATAGTACGGATGGCGATGTCGAGGGGCAGGCGGACGCACAGCCGGCGATGGTTCCTGGGAGCGCTGGGGGCATCGGCGGGGGCGGTCGGCCTGGCCGCGCTGGGCTGTAGCGACGACGACGAGCCGCAGCCTGCGGGCGACGACCCGACGCCCGAGCCAACCGCGGGCGAGTACCCCACCTACTCGAGCACGCCCGCGCCCGACCCGACCCGTGCGGACCAGGCGGGCAGGCACGGCGGGGCGCTGCGCTTCGCGACCGCCTTCTCCAGCAACGGTCGCTTCGACCCGCACACCTCAATCTCGTCGTCGCTGCTCGGGCAGCTTTCGCTCATCTACAGCCGGCTGCTGACGTATGAGGACCAGGTGGAGGGACGGCTCGCGCCTGATCTGGCTTCGGGGCTGCCGGAGCAGCCGGACGACCTTACCTACGTCTTCCATCTCAACCCCGACGCCCGCTGGCACGACATCGAACCGTTGAACGGACGGCTCGTGACGGCGCAGGACGTGCTGGCGAGCATCGAGCGACAGCGCCAGGGCGATGCCTCCTTCCCACGCAAGGGGCGGTGGGAAGCGGTCTCGTCGCTGGAGGCGCTGGACGACCGCACGCTGGTGGTGCGTTTGGAGACGCCGTTCGCGGGCATGCTCTCGCGCTTCGCTTCGCCGGAGGGCTTCGTGCTGCCGACGGAGCTGGCGGGCCTGTTCAGCCCCGGCTTCCAGGTCGGCAGCGGGCCGTTTCGCTGGATCGAGTGGTCGGAAGGCTCGTTCGCGAGCGTGGCGCGCAACGACGCCTGGCACGGCCCCACGCAGGGCCCCTTCCTCGACGGCATCTCAACGGTGCCGCCGCGATCGATTGACGAGCTCGAAGCCGATTTCCGGACGAAGGAGCTGGATGCGGTCGAGGCGGGCTTCCGGCAGGCGCAGGAGCTGAAGCGCCGCCTGCCCGACCTGCGGGAGGCGCGAACGGCGGTGGCGCAGTTCTACGGGATGCGTTTTCTCTCCGTCTTCCCGCCGTTCGACGACCCACGCCTGCGCAGCGCCCTCACGGTCGCGATCGACCGGCGGGAGATGCTGGAGCGCTTCTTCCACGGGAGCGGCACGCTCAACCCGTGGATCAGCGCGGCGGTGGAGCGCTGGTCGCTCCCGCAGGCCGAGCTGCAGCAGATAGCAGGCTATCGCCCCGGCGACGGCGGCCGGGCGATCGATGTGCGGGAGGCGCGTGATGCACTGGCGGCCTACCAGGCAGAGCAGGAGGATGCGGAGGAAGGGGAGGAAGCGGAACCGCTGGAGCTGCTGGTCACGCGGAACGTCGAGCAGGGGCTTGGCATCGGCACCCTCATCCGGGAACAGATTCAGTCCTCGCTGGGGCTCGACATCTCAGTGCAGGCGCTGACGATCGAGGAGATGTCGGCGCGGCTGCTGGCGGGGGAGGCGCCGTGGGCGGTGGGGGTCGACAACGGCTGGATCGAGCTGGACGACTGGCTCTACCCCTACTTCTCCAGCGAGGGCAGCTCGAACACATTCGTGCTGCGCGATGAGACGATGGACGCCCTTATCGACGAACAGCGCACGGAGCTCTCGCCGGGACGTCGCCAGGCGATCGCCTATGAGGCGCAGCGGCGTCTGCTGGAACTGAACGTGGGCGCCAATTTCGTGAGCGAGGACGTGCTCACGCTCTTCCAGCCGTACGTCCAGCTCTTCCCGGTCGATGCGGGTGAGGCCTATCAGGACCGCTTCTCGAAGACCTGGATCGACCGCACGCACCCCACCTACCTGCCGTAGACGCAGGGGCAGGCTCAGGCGTTGTAGTTGGGCTCGCGCTTCTCGCGGAAGGCGGAGACTGCTTCCTTGAACTCGGGGCCCTGCAGCAGCTGCCCCTGGAGGGGCCACTCGAATTCCAGCTGCTGCTCCAGCGTGGCCCACTGCGAGTGCTGCAGCATGCGACGCGTGAGAGCGAGGGCGGTGGGGGGCTGGTTCGCCACCTCGGTGGCGAAGGCGAGCGATTCCTCGATGAGCTGCTCGTGCGGGACGACGCGGGAGACGATGCCGAGGGCCAGCGCCTCTTCGGCGCCGACGATGCGCCCGGTGTAGAAGAGTTCGGCGGCGCGTTCGGGGCCGACGAGGCGGGGGAGGAACCAGGAGAGCCCGAAGTCGGCGGCGAGGGCGCGCTTGATGAAGATCGTGCCGAAGCGGGCCTGGTCGCTGGCGATGCGGATGTCGAAGGCGCTGCAGAGGCCGAAGCCGCCACCCACGGCGACGCCGTTGACGGCGGCGATCATGGGCTTGCCGCTCTTGTAGATGGCGAGGATGGAGCGGCCCGGGCCCATCGTGTCGAGTGACGGCCCACGACGGCGGGGCGCATCGCCGCTGCTGCTCTGCTGGCGCTGGCCGGCAGCTTCGAGGTCGGCGCCGGCACACCAGGCGCGTCCCTCGCCGGTGACGACGAAGGCGCCAACGGAGTCGTCCTTCGTGCCTTCCTCGAGGGCTTCGGTGAACTCGGGCATGAGCGTGCCACCCATGGCGTTCATGCGCTCGGGACGGTTGAAACGCAGCAGCATCACACGGTCGTGACGCTCGACGATGACATCGGACATGGGATCCTCCGCGAGAGGCGATCGCGAGAGGGGATGATACGCGGCCACTCGCTATCCGCTTCCCGCGGGACGTGCGGTAGGGTTGGGGAGGAGGGGCGATGCGGGCGATTCTCTGCGACGAACTGGGGGGCACCGAGCATCTGCGCCTCGGTGAGGCGGAGGCGCCCCCGGTGGGGAGGGGCGAGGTGGGGATCGCGGTGGAGGCGGCGGGGGTCTCGTTCGCGGATGGGTTGTTCGTGCAGGGGAAGCATCAGACCGAGCACGTTCCAACGTTCTCGCCGGGCATGGAGGTGGCGGGACGGGTGGTGGAGGTGGGGGAAGGCGTCACGCATGTGCGCGAGGGGCAGGCGGTGGCGGCGCTGCTCTACGACGGCGGCTACGCGGAGCGCGCGACGACGCTGGCGACGGAGTGCTTCCCCCTTCCCCAGGCAATCACGCCGGAAGTGGCGGCAGGAGCGCTCTCGGCCTACCTGACCGCGCACATCTGCCTGACGTGGGAGGCGCGGCTGGAGGCGGGTGAACGGGTACTCGTGCTGGGGGCGGGGAGCGGCATCGGGCTGGCGACGGTGGCGGTGGCGCTGGCGCTGGGCGGGGAGGTCGTGGCGACGGCGAGCAGCGCCGACAAGCTGGCCGTCGCCAAGGAAGCGGGTGCGAGCATCCTCGTGAACTATCGCGAGGCGGACCTTCGGGAGTCGACGCTCGCAGCGACTGGCGGGCGGGGCGTGGACGTGGTGGTCGACCCCGTGGGCGCGCAGGGCGAGGAGGCGTTCCGCACGCTGGATTGGGGTGGGCGGTACATCGTGGCGGGATTCGCGGGCGGGGCGGTGCCGCAGTTCAAGGGGAACCACCTGCTCATCAAGAATCGCAGCGCCGTGGGGATGGTGCTGATGCACTACCGCGACCGTCGCGTGGATCGGATGCAGCAGTCGGCGGCGGAGGTGTTCGCGATGCTGGCGGACGGGCGTCTGGCGCCGCCGGTCATCGAGACGGGCACGCTGGCGGACGGGCCCCGCTTCCTGCAACGGGTGCTGGATCGCGACGTCGTGGGGAAGCTGGTCCTGCGAGTCGCATCCTGAGCGGGGCTGCGCCAGAAGGCGGACGGGGAGCTGCGGCCGACGCTTCCGGGAGCGGAACTGGCTCACGTACCTGCTGCTTGCAGGTGCGATCGAGGGGCGGGCGCGCTACGCTTCCGCCACCACAACCGACCCGATTGAGGTGACGGTATGAAGTTCGGCATCACGATGTTCCCCACGGACTACGCAATCGCGCCTGGTGAGCTGGCGCGCGAAGTCGAGGCACACGGCTTCGAGTCGCTCTTCTTCCCCGAGCACACGCACATCCCGGCGAGCCGCAAGTCGCCGTGGCCGGGCGGCGCTGAACTCCCGCAGGAGTACTCGCACACGCTCGACCTGTTCGTGGCGATGACCGCGGCGGCGGCAGCGACGGAGCGGCTGCTGGTGGGCAGCGGCATCTGCCTCGTCATCGAGCGTGACCCGATCACGCTGGCGAAGGAGGTGGCGAGCGTCGACTTCGTCTCCGGTGGGCGAGCGCTGCTGGGAATCGGCGCGGGCTGGAACCTGGAGGAGATGGAGAACCACGGGACCGACCCCGCGCGCCGCTGGCGACGCATGCGCGAGACGGTCGAGGCGATGAAAGCAATCTGGGCGAACGACGAGGGCGAGTACCACGGCGAGCTGATCGACTTCGACCCGATCTGGCAGTGGCCGAAGCCGATTCAGGACCCGCATCCCCCTGTGATCATCGGGGGAGACGGGCCGAATACGCTGAAGCGGGTGGCGCGCTACGGCGATGGCTGGATGCCGATCGACGGGCGCACGCGTGCGGACTTCGCCCCGGCCATCACGGAACTGAACGACCTCGCGGCGGAAGCGGGGCGGGGCCCGCTCTCGGCTTCGCTCTTCGGCGTGGGGAGCGACCCCGCGCGTATCGAGACGCACATCAAGGCGGGCGTCGACCGTATCGTCTTCATCGTGCCGCCGGCGCCAGCGGACGTAGTACTGCCAAGGCTCGAACAGCGCGTGCGGCTCGTCGAGCAGTTCGCCTGAGAGGAGGAGGTGATGGCTGACGCTGACATCAAGCCACCGGTTGAGGAGATTCGGGCGCTCGTGGGGCACGAGTTCGCGGGCGGTGTCTATACGGTCGCGCACTGGGAGAACTTCCTGCTGACGGAGTGCACCGGCTCGGAGCCGCTGCCGGGGGACCTGGTACATCCGGTCGTGCTCTTCCACATGCCGATTCTGGGGGCGAATACTTCCATTGGGGAGATGTTCGCGCTGGGGCAGGCGGAATCGGACTTCTCCATCGGCATCGAGAGCTACGACTGGGAGATCGCGCGGCCCCTGCACGAGGACGTCGCCTACACGGTGACGGGCAAGGTGACGGAGGCAGACCGTCGCGAGGGGCCCCTGCGGGGCAGCTCGCGGATGGTGTACGACCGTATCCAGTTCCGCTTCGAGCTACACGAGCCGGAGGGCGAGTTCGCCGCCAGCTCGACCATCACCTGGACGTATCGGAGGTCGGCGGCATGAGCGTGCAAGCAGGCGATGCCATTCCGGAGTGGGTCATGGAGAGCGTGCGGCCCGAGCGGATGCGCACGATGGCGGCGATCCTGCGGGATCCGAATCCGGTGCACTGGGACCGCAAGGCGGTAGCGGCGCTCCCGTTTGGCCTCGGTGAACGGACGATCAACCAGGGGCCGCTGGGGCTGAGCTACATCCTCAATATGTTGATGGAGTGGGCCGGGCCGGAGAGCGTGCGACGCATCACGATGCGCTTCCCCAAGGTGGTGCTGGACGACGACCATGTGACCGCAGGCGGCCGGGTGACCGCCATTCGCGAAGAGGATGGCGTGCGGCTGGCGGAGTGCGACGTATGGCTCAGTCGGGAGGGCGAAACGCCCTGCCTGGAGGGCACGGCCACGGTGGCGCTGCCTGACTGATTCCCCTTATTCCACCCGCCCCCGAAGATCGCATCCATGATCCGGTACTGGCGGCGGCTGCGACGCGCCTACTACGGCTGGTGGCTGCTGGCGGGATCGGTCATCGCAGTCGCGCTGGTGGCGGGGACGTCGTTCTGGTCGATCGGGCTTTATGTCGACCCTCTTGAGCAGGAGTTCGGCTGGTCGCGCTGGCAGGTTTCGGGCGGCTTCTCGATCGCCCAGCTGATGAGCGCGCTGGCGGCGCCGCTCATCGGATACGGGGTCGACCGCTACGGGCCACGCCGGCTGATTGTGGTGGGGGCCGTGCTCACAGCAGCGAGCTACCTGCTGATGGCGACGATCACGGACCTGTGGCAGTGGTACGCCTATCAATCCGTCAACGCCGTGTTCCGGCAGATGATGTTCTTCATCCCCTTCCAGACGCTCATCTCGCGCTGGTTCGACCGTCGGCGAGGACTGGCGGTGGGCATCCTGGGGACGGGCTTCTCGCTGGGCGGCTTCGCCATCGTGCCGCTGATGCGGCTCGTCATCGATGCGGTCCAGTGGCAGGGATCCTTCGTGGTGGTCGGCGTCCTGACGGTGGCGGTTTTGACGCCGTTCGCGCTGCTGGTGCTGCGCGATCACCCGTCCGAGATGGGCATCGAAGTTGATGGCCTGGCGAAGCCCGAGGGCGAGCCCGCGACCACGCCCGTGCTGACGGGCGTGACGGTTGGCCAGGCGTTGCGCACGCCGCTGTTCTGGGTGATCGCGGCGGCGATGACGGCGTTCTTCTTCGGGATGATCGGGTGGATGCTGCACGGCATCCCGTACTACGAATCGGTGGGGTATTCGACGGAGCGGGCGGCGACGCTGTTCTCGATTGCGGCGGGTGGAGGCATCGTCTCGCGGCTGGCGTTTGGCTATCTGGCGGACCGCATCCCGCGCATGGAGGCAGCGGCGATGGTGGTGGCGATCTTCCTCGCGGGCGCCTTCGCGACGCTGCTGCTCACAGGCGGGAGTGTCGTGGGAGTGGTGATTTTCCTGGCGCTGTGGGTGGTGGGCTCAAGCGGGGGGCCGATGGTGGAGCCGCTGTTGCTGGCGCGATCGTTCGGGCTGGCCTCTTTCGCCTCGCTGCTGGGCATCTTCCAAATCGTCTCGGTGGTGCACCTGGTGAGCCCTATCATCGCGGGGGCGATCTACGACACGACGGGCGCCTACGACTGGGCGCTGGTGATGCTGACGAGCGCGATGTGCCTCTCGCTGGCGCTCTTCTGGCTGGCGTGGCGACTGCCGCGGCCCCGCTTCGCAGTCGGCTAGCGGGCATCGAGTAGCTTCGGCTAGCGCTCGGGCTGGTCGGAGGGGGTGAAGGGGGCGAGGAGCGTCGGGCCCCAGACGACAGCGCCGCCTTCGTCGAAGTCGAAGAGGCTGAGGTGGGTGGCGTCGATGGGGTCGTCCGAGCCGAGGGCGACGGGCAGCTTCTGCGTGCTCCACTTCGACATGTCCAGCATGAGCTCGACGATCTGGGCTTCGGTGAAGTGCTGGCGAACCTGCTCGCGCAGCTCATCGCTGATGGCGCTGGGCGCCGTCACGAAGGCGTCGGTGAGGCGCAGGGCGACTTTCTGGTGTTCGGGCAGGTCGCTGTCTTCGTAGTGGTCGAGCTTGGCGGCCATGCTTTCATCGAGGCCGGCGTCCCGGGCAACGCCCAGGCGGAGGGACATTCAGGTGAAGCACTGGTGCTGGCGGGCACAGCGCAGACGCACCAGTTCGGTGGTGACGGGGTCGAGGCCGCTCATGCGCACGACGGCGTCCTGGTAGGCGCCGATGGCGGCGCCCAGCCCCGGGGCGACGGGAGCGGTCGGCGTGGCGGGCTCGGGCAGGCGGCGTTCGCGAACGGATGTCATGGCTGTTCCTCCCCGGGCGCGAGGACCGTTCGCAGGCCCAGCGCCAGACGCTGATGTTGGTCGAGCGCGAGAAGGGCGCTGACGAAAGCCTGCACCTCTCCCGGCGTGAAGTGTGCGAGCAGCGCGTCGATATCGCGCTGGGTAACGCCGGCGACGTCGCCGACGAACTGTTCGGTGAAGGCGAGACAGGCGCGCTCGCGCTCGCTGAAGAGGGGCGAATCGGGCCATTCGGCGATGGCGGCCACCTTGTCGGCGGAGGCGGAGGTGGCAGGGGCAGGGCGGGCGCTTTCGCGCTCGTCGCCCTGGAGGGAGGCGATACGCAGGCGGCACAGCTCGAGCACGTCGGGGTCGAGGGCCTGCCAGAGCTCTTCGTGGAGGGTGGTGATGACGTCGCGCACTTCGGGGGCGAAGCGCGCAAGGCGTTCATCCAGGTCGGGGGCGAGCAGGCCCGCGCCTGCGGCGTCGCCAGCAGTGGACGGCATTGGTGAACGGTACGAATGCGTACAGGGCGCGTCAACAGAGTCGCGGAACCGGCATCGGGACCGCTTCACCAAGGGATTCGCCACACGAGGGTGCGTAGGATGACGCTCGTGGCGGAGAACGAACGCATTCCTGCGGGGCTGATCGTGGAGGCGCTGGAGGCAGCGTTTCGCGCGCCGCACAGCGCCGCCGGCAGAAGGCGAGCCGCTTGGCTGGGTGCTCTCGGTGCCCGATACGCATCAGCGCAGCGTGATCGCGGCGCTCGAGGGGCACCCCGCGCTGCGGCTGCTGACCTGCTCGACGGAGGATGAGGCGAACGCGATTGCGGCGGGGCTCTTCATCGGCGGGCAGGAGGTCGCGCTCATGATTCAGCACGCGGGACTGTACGCCTCGGTGAACACGCTGCGGGGCGTGGGGCTGGACGGAGGCGTGCCGATCTTCGCGCTGGTGGGGCTGCTCAGCCGTGAGCCGGAACTGGCGCCGCAGGATTCGCCCCGATCGATGGTGCGCTTCGCCGAACCGCTGCTGGACACGTTCGGGGTGCCGCACGCGCTGCTGGAGCGACGCGAGGATCTGGGCCTCATCTCCGAGTACTACGCGCTCAGCCGCGAGCGGTTAGAGCCGACGGTCGTGTTCGTCGGGAGGGAGACGGGCTGATGCGTCCGGAAGACGCCCTGCGGGCGATCAACGAGGCACGAGGGGAGGCGCTCGTGGTGCCTACGATGACGGCGGTGCCCGCCTGGCGGACGATTGCGCCGGATGCGCCCAGCGTTGCGTGCGTCGGCTTCATGGGCGGGGCGTCCTCGCTGGGGTTGGGGCTGGCGCTGGCGCAGCCGGCGAGGCGCGTGATTGTGCTCGACGGAGATGGCTCGCTGCTGATGCAGCTGGGATCGCTGGCGACGGTGGCAGGAGCGGCGCCGGTGAACTTCACCCACTTCCTCTTCGCGAACGGCGTCTACCAGACGTCGGGGAGCCAGGCGATTCCGTCGTCGGGGGCGGTGGATTTCGCGGGCATGGCGAGCGCGGCGGGCTACGCGCAGAGCGAGCGCATCGAGACGCTGGAAGAGCTGCGCATTCGCCTGCCCGAGCTGCTGAGCGCACGCGGGCCTGCTGGTGGAGCTGGCGGTGGAGGAAGTGGAACTGACGCCGATGACGGCGCCCGGCGGGGAGCCGCTGCGGGTGCAGGTGCAAGAGCTACGGGAGCGGCTCGTCTCGGGGGAGTAGGCGTCGGCGTGGGCGTTAGCGCGCGCACGCCCTGTAGCGTGAACGCTTGTAAGTTGATTTGGAGACGATCCTCCACCCCTAAGGAATACGGTATGCCGCTTCTTTCTGACCTGATGACGCTACGCCTGCGCCCCTCACGCCTTCACATCGTGGGGCTCGCGCTGCTTGCCGTGCTGGCTGTCGCATTCGTGAGCGCCTGTGGCGACGACGATGACGGGGACGCACCCGCCTCGACGCCGGCAGCCGCCGATGCAACTGCCGCAGCCACCGAGGCGCCAGCAACCGCGGAAGCGGAAGACTCGACCGTCTCCGATCTGCAGGCAAACGCTTCCGGTTTCGAGTACCGCAGCGGCACGTACGGCGGCACGGTCAGGTTCACGACCATTTCGGAGCCGCTGACCTTCAACCTCGCGATCGCGACCGACGCAAGCTCGGCGGGCGTGCTGGGCTACCTGTTCGAGGGGCTGACCGAGATCTCGTGGCTGACGAACGAGGTGGAGCCGGGGCTGGCGGAGTCGTGGGAGAACTCGTCAGATGGGCTGGCCTGGACGTTCCGGCTGCGGGAAGACGTGAGCTGGCACGATGGAGAACCGTTCACGGCGGCGGACGTCGCCTTCACCTTCAACCAGATCATCTACAACGACGAGATCGAGTCGAGCGACCGGGCGTCGTTCACGTTCCGCTTCCTCGATGAGGCGGGGGAGTGGCAGACGGCGCCGATGACGGTGGAGGTCATCGACGACTACACGGTGCGGTTCGTGCTGCCGACGCCCTTCGCGCCGTTCCTGCGGGCGATGGGTGTGGCGATCTACCCGAAGCACCTGCTCGAGCAGGCGGTCGTCGATGGGGTGTTCGGGGAGACGTGGGGCCTCGAGACGCCTCCGCAGGAGATCGTGGGGACGGGGCCATTCACCATTGAGAGCTACGAGCCGGAAGCGGGCCTCGTGCTGCGGCGCAATGCCAACTACTGGCTGAGCGATGCCGAGGGGAACCAGCTTCCCTACCTGGACGCGATCGAGATGACGTTCGTGGCGACGATCGAGGATGAACTGGCCGCGTTCCGCGCGGGGGAGAGCGACACCTATGGCGTTCCTGGCAGGGAGTACACCTTGCTGGAGCCGCTGCAGGAGGAGGAGAACTTCACCATCTTCCGGCGGGGGCCTAGCTCGGCACGACCTTCCTGACGTTCAACCTGAACCCGGGCGCGAACCCCGAGACGGGCGAACCGTTCGTGGCGCCGGAGAAGCTGGCGTGGTTCCAGACTACGGAGTTCCGCCAGGCGGTCTCGCACGCGATCAACCGCGAGGCGATCATCGAAGGGGTATTCGACGGGCTTGGGTACCCGCAGTGGTCCTCGATTAGTCCCGCGGCGGGCGATTTCCACAACCCCGAGGTTCGCCGCTACGAGTACAACCCCGAGGGCGCAGGGGGCATCCTCGATGAGCTCGGCTGGGTCGATCAGGATGGGGACGGGATGCGCAAGGACGCGGACGGCAACCCGATCGTCTTCACCATCGTGACGAACGAGGAGAACTCGATCCGTACCGACGTGCTGTCGCTGATCGGTGACGACCTGCGCGCGATCGGCCTCGATGCGAGGGTGGAGGCGCGGCCCTTCGACGAGATCGTGGACCAGCTGGTCTCGAGCTATGAGTGGGAGGCGATCATCATCGGGTTGACGGGTGGCACGGAGCCGCACGGCGGCATCAACGTGTGGCACAGCAGCGAGCAGCTGCACCTGTGGTACCCGAACCAGGAGTCGCCTGCCACGGAGTGGGAAGCGGAGATCGACCGGCTGTACATCGAAGGGAGCCAGGAGCTGGACCCGGAGCGTCGCGTTGAGTACTACCAGCGCGCGCAGGCGATCGCCGCGGAGAACGTGCCGCTCATCTACACAGCGTTGGCGGAACGCCTGAGCGCCGTGCGCAACCTGTTCGGCAACACGACGCCGACGCTGTACGGCATCTGGGACATCCGCTACGTGTACCTGCTGGATCAGTAGGGGGAAGCGCGAACAGAACAGCCCGGGGGCGCGCCTGACAGGCGCGCCCCCGTTTTTCGCTCCGGCTATTCGCGCGGGATGCCGAGGGCGTCGTAGGAATCCATGCCGGCGTCGTACTTCGCCTGGGCGGCGTTCATGATCTCGATGGCGTCAGCGCGACGGGCGGTCTGGCCGAAGATCTGCTGCTCGTGGCGGCGGGCGTCGTACATGTTGAGGTCGCGGCCACCCATGAAGCTGCGCTTGCAGGCGTCGAGGCTGAAGGCGGGCCACTGGGCGATATGAGCGGCCCAGGCGATGGCCTCGTCGCGCAGACGGTCGTCGGGCACGACCTTGTTGATGGCGCCGAGGGAGAGCGCTTCGGCGGCGCTGATGGGGCGACCATCGAGGATCATCTCGAGGCACTTGGTGGGGCCGATGAGGCGGGCGAGGCGGGTGCAGCCGCCCGCTCCCGGGGGAATGCCGATGGCGACTTCGGGCTGGCCGTAGGTAGCGGACTCGGCGGCGATACGCAGGTCGCAGCCCCAGGAGAGTTCGGCGCCGCCGCCCCAGGCCTGGCCGTTGTTGGCGGCGATGGAGATGAGGGGGCTGTCGCCCACGCGCTCGAAGAGCATGCGGTCGGCACCGTAGGGGCGTTTCGAGGGGGGCACGTTGTTGCCGATGGCGGCCATGCCCTCCATGGCCTGCACGATGCCGCCGAGATGCCAGTGGGCGATGAAGTAGCCGGGCGTATCGGAGGCGAGCACGAAGACTTTCGCGCCGGACTGCTCGATCTCGTCGATGGCGTTGAGGATGCCTTCGCCGAGCTCCCCGCCGCCGAAGTTCATGGGCGGATCGGAGAAGGCGATGAGGCCGACGCCGTCGGCGGGGTAGGTTACGTTCACGGTTACGGACATGAGTGGCTCCCTGCTGCACGAGAAGTGGCGGGTAGTGTGCGGGGCGGGCGCTGTTTCGCCAACAGGCGTGGCGGGAGCGTCGCGTGGTGTGGTGGGGGAGCGTGGAAAGGATGGGGCCGAAACGGTAGGGTTACGGGCAATCGATGCCCAATCGTTCCGTGGAGGAAGCCCATGACGGCAACAGACGAGACCTCTGGCCTGGAGCAGGCGATTCTCGAGCAGCTCAAGCTGGCGATTAACCCGCAGGAGTTCGACCAGCCTGAGTTCCAGAAGGATCCCTTCCCCCTCTACCAGCGGCTGCGTGACCACCACCCCATCTATCAGGACCTGATGCACAACAGCTGGGTGGTGAGCCGCTACGACGACATCGTGGCGGTCTTCCAGAACAACGACGACTTCGACCGCGCCGCCTACGACCCGAAGGGGGAGTACGAGTTCGGGAAGAAGCACGTGTTCGGGCCGAACATCCTCGAGTACGGCAACAGCGACGAGCATCGCTTCCTGCGCAACGTGGTGGCGGACCAGTTCGTCGGCAACCGCCTGCAGGGTTTCCTCCCCTTCATCGAGCAGATCGCGCGGGAGCTGATGGGGCAGATCTGGGCGAAGTCGGCGGACGATATCGCCAGCGGCTTCGCCCACACGGGTGAGGTAGAGCTGGTGAGCCAGTTCACGAACCAGTTCCCCATCCGCGTCATCTCGAACATGCTCGGCCTGCCGCGTGAGGACGAGGACACGTTTGTGCGCTGGTACCAGCACCTGATCGAGGGGCTGGGCTTTGGCGGCGAGCACTTCGCCCGGGGCATGCAGGCGCGCGAGGAGATGTGGGCCTATCTCGATCCGCTCATCCGCAAGGCGGAGGATGCGCCCGGCGAAGACCTCATCTCACGGATCGTGCATGCGGAGTTCCGCGGGCAGCGCATGAACGTGGATGAGATCAAGGGCTTCATCGCGCTGCTGCTGGCGGCGGGGGGCGATACGACGGACAAGGCTATCGCCAACATGTGGTACCACATGCTCTACACGCGCCCCGACCAGTTCGAGAACGAGGTGAAGCGCGACCCCAGCCTGTGGACGAATGTCTTCACCGAGATGATGCGCTACGACCCGGTCGTGCATACGCAGGCACGCCGCACGACGCGCGAGATCAAGATTCACGACGAAGTCATCCCCGAGCGGGCGAACGTCATCATGTATCTCGCAGCGGGGAACCGCGACGAGCGGGTGTTCAAGGATCCGAACACGTTCGACATCCTGCGGGACGACCTGCACATGGGCCGCGAGCTGCGATCAGGGCGCTATCCCGATGGCAAGCACGGGCACCTCGGCTTCGGCATGGGGCAGCACTTCTGCATGGGCTACGCGATGGCGCGCCAGGAGGCGATCATCGCCTGCACGCGGCTGCTCGAGGCGATGAAGAACCCGCGCCCCAAGTTCCCCACGCACGAGGGCATCACCTCGCCGACGTTGGGGTCGGGCGGGTTCCGGGCTCCGCAGGAGCTCTGGATCCAGTTCGACGTCGACTAGCCGGGTGAACGGCGCATAAGGCAGAACGGACACAACGATGCGAGTGAAGGTCGACCTGAAGAAGTGCACGAAGAGCGGGGAGTGCTACTACAACCACCCCGCGCTCTTCAAGGTGGACAGCGAAGGGTTCCCCGTCGTGCAAATCGACCCGCTGGACAGCGAGGACATGCAGATTGAGGCGCAGCAGGCCTCGGAGGTGTGTCCCGTTGAAGCGATCGTCGTAGTCGACGAGTAGAACGCCACCAGATCCATACACGTAGCCGGGCGCCTCTGGAGGCGCCCGGCATCAATTTCCAGCGTACGAATTCAAGATGTGAGGTGAGCACCATGCGTCGTAGGTCTCTGGTCATCACACTGGCTGGTCTGATAGCAATCGCGCTCGGGAGCGGGTTCGCACTCGCCAGCTCTCACGGGGGGAGCACGGTGAGGGTCGCGATCTGGCAGAGCACATCCGATCCGTCACAGATTCATCTGAGCACACAGGTCGAGGGGAGCGCGTGGCAGACGGACGACACGCCGCTCACCCTGAGCGCGAAGGGCTCGGGGGCGTACGTACGCAGCGAAATCGTCGAGATCGCCGTGCCTGCTCCCGCTGACTACGTCCCCCAGTCGGTGGGCGCGACAGCCACCGCGAACATGGTGGGGCCCGACGGCGCCTCTATGGGGACCGTCACGATCGAGCAGGGGCCGCGCAGCGTCATCCTGCGGGCAACGGTGAGTGGGCTGACAGAAGGCTGGCACGGCTTCCATATCCACCAGACCGGCTCCTGCAGTCCGGACTTCAAGGCTGCCGGCAGCCACCTGAACCTCGCGGGACGGGGCCACGGCGAGCTCTCGCCCGACGGGACGCATACGGGCGACCTTCCCAACATCTAAGCTGGAGCGGACGGCGTAGGGCGCGGCCACACCTTCACGAGTGGTGTGACGCTTGACGCGGGGGCGGCCCATTCGCTGTTCGACGCTGACGGCTCGGCCATCATCGTCCACGCAGGGCCAGACGATTACCTGGATGTCGGGAGCGCCGGCGGGCGTGTGGCCTGCGGCATCATCACGCTCGATTAGCAGGGTCCGGGAGCCCGCGCCTGACTTCGGGCGCGCACACAGAAGTTGATGGCGGGACCATCGCCGCTTCGGCGGCGGTGGCGTCGCCGTTTCTCTGACCGATCGAAGCGAAGAAAGGCAGGCAGACGAGGATGGAGCGCGCAACGGATCGCCCTTCGCCCCCGATTCCCAGCAGTTACTGGGTCATCCCGGGGCGATTCGTGGCGGGGGAGTATCCGGGGGCGAGGGAGCCTGCGCAGGCGGTGGAGCGGCTGCGCAGGCTGCTGGGCGCGGGCATCGACTGCTTCATCGACCTCACGGAGGCCGACAGCCACCTGACCAAGTACGCCACGTGGGCGGTGGAGGAGGGGCGGCGGCAGGGCGTGACGGTCGGGCATGAGCGGCATGCGATCACGGACTGGAGCATCCCGGACACTCCCGCGCACATGGAACGCACGCTGGACGCCATTGATGGGGCGCTGGCGGATGGTCGCATGGTCTACCTCCACTGCTGGGGAGGCGTGGGGCGGACGGGCACGGTGGTGGGCTGCTGGCTCGTGCGGCACGGGATGAGCGGTGAGGAAGCGCTGGCGCAGATCGCCGAGTGGTGCGCTTGCGAAGCGGTCTCGCTTCCCGGAGTCGCCACAAACGCCTGACCAACGCGACTACGTGCACAACTGGCGCGAGCGGGACGCCCGGTAGGCCGCCGCTCAGGCGCTCAGCAGGGAACGCCTAGTAGTGGATGGCGCGACCGGCGCCGCCGCCGGCGGCGATGGCGTCGCCGTTGATGGCGATGGAGCGGGGTGAGGCGAGGAAGGCGACGATGGAGGCGATATCCGAGGCGTCGATGAAGCGGCGCACGGAGTTGCCCTGGGCCGCCTGCGCGGTCGCCTCTTCGACGGAGACGCCCTGATCGGCGGCGCGCTGCTCCATGATGGCGGGCATGCGCTCGGTCCAGGTGAGCCCCGGGTGGACGACGGTGACGTTGATGCCGTGGGGGCCGAGCTCGTCGGCGAGATTCTTGGTGAGGGCGGCGACGGCGACGTTGCGCATGCTGCCGATGGCCGTGCCCGACTGGCGAGCGGCGAGGCCGCTGATGTTGATGATGCGGCCCCATCCGCCAGCCTTCAGGTGGGGAGCGGCGGCGCGGGCGCAGCGCAGGTAGCCCAGCACCTTGGTGTTCATCTCCTCCTCGAAAGCGTCGTCGGTGACGCCTTCGAGCGGGGGGACAGGGCCGGGGCCGCCACCGGGGCGAGCGGCGTTGTTGACGAGGATGTCGAGCCTGCCAAGCTGCTCCACGGCGCTCGCGACCATCGCGTCGACGGCGGGCGTGGAGCGCGTGTCGACGACGATGGGGACGATGCGACGGCCCGTCTCGGCGGCGAGATCGCGGGCGGCTTCGTCGAGGGTCTCCTGCGTGCGAGCGGCGATAGCGACATCGACGCCTTCACGGGCGAGTTCGCGCGCGATGGCCTTGCCGATGCCACGGCTCCCGCCGGTGACGAGAGCGGCTTTGCCTGCGAGTTCGAGGTCCATGGCTAGCGGAGGGAGGCCCACCAGTCGGGGACGGCCACGCGCAGGACTTCGTCGTAGGTGCGGGCGATGTCGGGCGCGTCGGCGAGGAGGTCCTGCTGGTTGCTGGAAGGCAGGGGGGAGGCGCCCTGGATGGGGTCGACCCACTCGATGCCCTCTTCCTCGATGACTTCCATGAGGGGCAGCGTGGCGTCCTCGTGGTGGTCGCTGATCTGATGGTCGATGAGGAAGGTGTTGTAATCGGGGAAGGAGAGGATGCAGTAGTAGCTGCGGGGCTCCTGTCCGCGCCACATCTCGTAGCGGAGGACGTTGGGTTCGAGGGAGTGCGTCTTCTCGTAGAGGTCCTTCTGTATCTCTTCGTAGCGGGCTTCCATGCCCTCCTTGATCTTGAGGGTGATGAGCACGGTCGCCATAGGCTCCTCCAGTGATTGCGAGCGGGATGGGATGGGGGCCGCACGATACGGCGGCGGTCGCGGGGCGGGCAAGGGAGCGGGGCAGGCGTGCGGCGAAATGGCCCGCGATCTCGCGTCAGATTGGGGCGAATTCGGCTGATCCGGTGGGGGCAGACGCGTAGGATGGCGCTCACATTCAGGTTCAGCGGCGAGCGCTACTGGGAGGACCGTCATGCAGCGACCAACAGCAGATTCCCCGAACGCAACCGGCCATCGCGTCGAGCAGATCACGGAGTGCCCGGTCTCGCTGGATGACGTGGACCTGTTCTCGCCGGGCGCGCAGGAGTTCTGGTTCGATTCGTACCGCATCCTGCACGAGGACGCGCCCGTGCATCGCATTCCCGGCGAGGGCGCCCTGCCAGGGACGGACGCCTACATCCTGACGAAGTACGACGACATCGCCATGGTGGTGCGCGACCCGGAGACGTTCGAGTTCTACAACGCCGCCGAGGGCGACGAGGCCGCACAGGAGATCTTCCGCGAGCAGGGCTTCGGCACCGTCACGGATACGTGGGACACGCTGCGCCCCACCATCGAGGAGCACAAGCGCCACCGCATGGAGCTGACTGACCCGTGGGTGGCGCTGCCAGCAGCGGAGCGGCACACGCCCATGATCACGCAGGCCGCGAACGACCTGATGGATCGGTGGATTGAGGCGGGTGAGGTGGAGTTCGTGAAGGGCTTCGCGGCGCCGCTGCCGCAGACCGTGATCACGACCATCCTCGGCTTCCCCCTCGAGGACATGCCGAAGACGCGGCTGTGGGAAGAAGAGCAGGTCAAGCGTTTCGTCTACGGCTTCAGCCACAAGAATCTGCTGACGCCGGAGCAGGAGACGGCGAATGCGGAGGCGCTGGTCGCCTTCCAGCACTACATCGGTGAGCAGATCGAGGACAAGCGGCAGAACCCGAAGGACGACATGATCACGTTCCTGCTGAACGTGGAGTACGGGCCGGAGAAGCGGCGGCTTTCGGACGCGGAGATCGTGAGCGTCGTCTACGGCATGCACATCGGCGGCAACGAGACGACGCAGTACGCGCTCACGGCCGAGGCGATGATGCTGGCACAGCAGCCGGAGCTGGTGGAAGAGCTGCGGGCGGACCGCTCGAAGGTGCGCTTCTTCGTGGAGGAAGCGCTGCGGCTGTACGCACCCACCCAGGGGCTCTCGACGCGCGTGGTGACGAAGGATATCGACATGCGCGGGGTGAACATCCCGAAGGGGTCGATGCTGCACCTGCGCTACGGCGCGGCCAACCGCGACCCGGACCTCTGCCCCGTGCCGGAAGCGGTCGACCTCACGCGCAAGAATCCGGGGCGGCACCTGACGTTCTCGATGGGCCCGCGGGTCTGTCCGGGGGCGGGGCTCTCGCGGCTGGAGCAGAACATCGCGGTGAACGTGATGCTGGACCGGATCGACAACCTGCGGCTGGCGCCCGCGAAGAACGACCTCACGCATCAGCCTGGCATCATGCTGGGGCTGTGGGAGCTGCACCTGCAGTTCGACGAGCGGCAGGCGTAGCCGAGCGATGGGAGAGCGCGCACTGGAAGCGGCTCGCGAGCGGGCCATGAGCATGGTCGAGCGGGGCGAGTCACCTGATTTGGTGGCGATTCTGCGCGAGGAGTTCGCGCTCGAGCCGCGCGCGGTCTACGAGCGGGCGGTTGAGGCTATCGCGGAAACCGCCGCGAGCAACATGGGCCACGGCTCCAACGACCGAGAGGCCGCCATCGAGCGGTGGGCGAAAGAGGTACGGGGAAGCGGCTCGCTCTATCTGGCGCTGGGGGACGCTATCTCCTGGTTCCGGCAGAACCCTTCGGAGAGCGCTGGAGAGACGCCGACGTCGCTCTTCTAGTCGTCGTCCCTGGTGAGGGTGATGGCGTTGCCCGGGCAGACGCGGACGGCGTCTTCGGCGTCTTCGATCTGGTCGCCGGTGGGCTCCTCAACGGTCACCGTGGGGAAACCGTCGTCGCGGGCGGCGAAGAGTTCCGCGTGGTAGGTGGAGCACTCTGCGGCCTTGATGCAGCGTTCGAGATTGACGGAGAGTTTCATCGCGGCGTCCTCCCGGGGTGTGAGCGAATCGCTTCTGGGGGCAGATTATCGTGCAGGGACGGCGCGAACGCCAACACCGTCCCCCACCGCCCATTTCTCGTGCTTCGGCTGCGGCAGGCTCTTGACGCGCCCGCCGCAGGCTCCCACGATGCGGGCCACTCGCTCCCCCCACGCAAACGGGGCAGGAGCGCCCGAGGAGCAGGGACATGGAACGGGACTACGACGTTGTCGTCATCGGTTCGGGAGCAGCAGGGCTGGCGGCGGCGGTGACTGCCGCTGATTCGGGCGCGAGCGTGATCGTGCTGGAGGCGGACGACAAGGTGGGGGGCTCGTCACGTCTCTCGGGCGGGCACTTCTACGCAGCGGGCACGAGCGTGCAGCGCGAGGCGGGCATCCTCGATGACACGCCCGACGACATGTTCAGCTACTACATGACGCTCAACCAGTGGAACGTGGAGCCCGCAGTGGCGCGCACCTATTGCGACAGCGCGGCGCCAACGTTCGAGTGGCTGCGCAGCCTGGGCGTGGAGTACAAGCCGGAGCGGGTCTACATCTCGGGCATCGATACGGTGCCGCGGGGCCATCCGCCGGAGGGCGAGGGGCTGGCAGTGGTGCGCGTGCTCGACGCGGAGCGCATCAAGCGGGGCGTGGACATGGCGCTGATGACGCGCGCCGACCGCCTGATCGAGGAAGACGGCGAGATCGTGGGCGTCGCGGCAGGCGACCAGGAGGTGGGCTGCGGAGCGGTGGTGATCGCTTCGGGGGGCTTCGGGCACAACAAGGAGTTCATCGAGAAGTACTGGCCCGACGCACACGAGCAGGGCGATGGCGTGTGGGCGATCTCGGGGCCGAAGGCGATGGGCGACGGCATCACGCTGGGGGAGCAGGTGGGAGCGACGCTGGGCGGCCATAACCGTGGCCTCCTGCTCGTGACGCCGGGCTTCAACCGCGACCTGGAGCTGGGCGTGCCACCGTGGTCGATTCTGGTGAGCCGTGAGGGGCGTCGCTTCGCCAACGAGATGGCTCCGTACACGGTGATGGCGGGGCTCTTCAAGCGGAACGGCGGCATGGCCTACGCCGTCTTCGACGAGGCTGCACGACTGGACGCTGATTCGATGCCGGCGGGGCCGAGCTGGACCTCGGAGAACCTGCTGGCGCGCGCCGAGAGCGGCGATGTGCTGCGGGCGGACACGATCGAGGAGCTGGCGGCGCTCTGCAAGATCAACGCAGCGCCGCTGGCGGGCACGATCCAGAAGTACAACGCCGACTGCGCACGGGGCGTGGACAGCGCCTACTTCAAGCCGGTCGGGCTTCGCGCTATCGAGACGCCGCCCTTCTACGCGGTGGAGGTCCGCCCCGCGATCATCGCCTGGACGGGCTGCGGCCTGCGGGTGGACGCGGAGACGCATGTGATCGCGAACACCGAGCTTCCCATCGAGAACCTGTTCGCTGCGGGTGAGGCGATGGGCACGCTGCACGGCGACCGCTACATCGGCGGGGGCGGCTCGTACGGACCGGCGGTTACGTTCGGGCGCATCGCGGGTCGGAACGCCGCTGTGGCGGCGGCGAAGGGGGCGGGGCTGATCGAGTAGGTCGCCCCTGCTTCCGGCGCCATCCCGGAACGATTCGGGAAAGGCCACGCCGCTTCCGGCGCGGGTAGGATGGAGGCGCGCTGCGTGCGCGGAGGCTTCCCATGACCCCACCACTGACCGTCCACGGCGTCCCTGTCATCGATATCGACAGCCACTACACCGAGCCACCTGACCTGTGGACCTCGCGGGCGCCGGCCGCGTGGAAGGAGCGCGTGCCGCGCGTGGTACGCAACGACGAGGGTCGCGCGCACTGGATCGTCGACGACGATGTGGACTTCGGGCCGCTGGGCTTCACGGTGGTGAAGAAGGATGGCCAGAAGGCGTACGGGATGATCAGCCTGCCGGACTTCGAGGACATGAGCGAAGCGGCGAGCTACCCGGAACCGCGGCTGCAGATGCTCGATCAGCTCGGCATCGCGCAGCAGATCATCTACCCGAATGTGGCAGGCTTTGGCAGCAACCGCTTCATGTCGCTGAAGGATGATGAGCTGCGGAACGTCTGCGCGCGCGTCTACAACGACGCCATCATCGAGCTGCAGGAGGCAGGCGCGGGGCGGCTCTACCCGCAGGCGCTCACGCCGTTCTGGGACATCGACGAATGCGTGCGCGAGGTGCGTCGGGTGCACGACGCGGGCATCCGCGGCATCACGATGACGGATACGCCCGAGGCGTTCGGGCTGCCGCACTTGCACGAGCCGCACTGGGACCCGTTGTGGTCGACCTGCCAGGAGATGGGGCTGCCGGTGAACTTCCACGTGGGCTCGGGGAACAACCTCGGGCAGCAGATGCTGTGGAAGGGCTACGGGCCGCAGCGGATGCTGGCCTCGATCAGCGTTTCGCTCTTCATGGTGCAGTGCAAGACGATCATGAATCTGATCTTCAGCGGGCTGCTGGATCGCTACCCGAGCCTCAACTTCGTCTCCGTGGAGAGCGGGATCGGCTGGATTCCGTTCCTGCTGGAAGCGATGGAGTGGCAGTACGACGAGACCATCCCGACGGAGCGGGAGGGACTGAGCCTGCGTCCGAAGGAATACTTCCAGCGCCAGGTGTACGCCTCCTTCTGGTTCGAGCAGTGGGGGCCGCTGCACGCGATCGAGGAGCTGGGCGTGGATAACGTGATGTTCGAGACGGACTTCCCCCATCCCACCTGCCTCTACCCCGAGACACACACGCGTATCTCGAAGACGCTGGAGCAGCTCGACCCGACGGTGCGGCGCAAGGTGCTGCACGACACGGCGGCGCGCGTCTACAACCTGCCTCCGAGCGAGGCGCCAGCCGCCCAGGGCTAGCGACGAGGCTAGCTGCCGGGGGCGCCGGCGAAGGCCTCAGCGGCCTTCGCTTCCTCCTCGGGTACGCCGTCGATGAGCACGAGGGCGCGGCCGGGATAGGCGGGCACGCGCGCTACCGGCATGACCGACCCCGTGAGGTTCACGGGATCGACGGCGCTGACGACGATGCGCTCGCCGGCGGCGGGCTCGGTGCGGGTGCGGCGGAGCTGCTCGACGGCCTCGATGAGGGCGTACTGCTCACCCACGACGCCTGAGACGAAGCGTCCGCCGCGCACTTCGCCTCGCGCTTCCATCGTGCGCAGGGCCCGCAGCACGGAGTGCCAGGGCAGGGTGAAGCGCTCGTGGGCGGCAAGGTCGCGGAAGACGACGCCGTAGCGTTCGAGCAGGACGCTCGCGACGAGGGCGGCGAGGTCTTCCTCGCGGGCGGGGTCGGCGGGGGGCGCCTCGACGAGCGACCAGCGGCCGGGAGGCCCTCCCAGCACGAGCCCGAGTCGGTAGCTGGCGACGGGGCGGCGGGCCGGTGGGCGCCGTCGCCCCGACGACCCGGAGCCCGACGAAGCCCCTGCGAAGATCTTGCGCACCCCCTCGAAACCGTCGGAGGCGACGAGGCCGGCAGCGATGAGTTCGCGCAGAGTGTCCTCAGTCTGGCTGGCGAGCTGGCCCGTCTCGCGCACGAGTTCGTCGAAGAAGAGGGCGCCACGATCGCGCAGCAGGGTGACGATGGCGGAGGCGGCGCCCGGGGGGACGGGAAGGCCGTCGGGGCGGTCATGGCGGGCGGCGGCGAGGAGGTCGGGGAAGGCGCGGCGCGCGACGAGCGTGATGGGGGTGGCGCGTGTGGCGGGGGCGGGCCGCACGGCGTCGCTGGAGGAGGACGGCTTGCGGCCGCTCAGTCGGGCCCAGGCGATCTCGCCGGCGAGGCAGAGTTCGTCGAGCCAGCGGGGATCGTAGTCGCGCACGCGGGTGCGCAGGAGGTCGTCTTCCCACGAGCCGGCGGGCGCTTCAAACCCCTGGAGCCGTTCGAGGGCGCGCCGCAGGCCCGGCCGGCCGCCGTATCTCGCGCCAGGGGCGAGCCCCTGCCAGCGGGTGAGGAAGCGCAGGTAGTTCGCGCGGGAGACGGGCGCGACCGCCTTGCGCAGCCCCTCCAGCGTGTAGCGGTGGATGCGGGCGAGCAGGCGGCGGTCGCAGAGTTCGTCCTCAGGGGCATTCGGGGTGAAGCGTCCGCGCACGAGGTAGCCCGCTGCCTCAGCGGCGCGCAGGCCGAAGTCGGCATCCTTCGCGCTGAGGCCCGTGCGGCGAGCGATGACGGCGGGTGTGAGGGGCCCGAGGCATTCGGTGTGACCGCGAACGAGGGCAAGGCGCGCGGCTTCGCGGTCGTCGGGCACGATGAGGGCGTGTGCGGGGACCGCGGGGGCGTCGAAGACGGCGTCGGGGAAGAGGAGCCGCACGGAGGGGAGGTGTTCGGCGGCGAACCAGAAGGCTCGCCCGTCACTTCCATCAGTTTCGAGGCGGGCGGCGCGCCCGGCGGCCTGCAGCTCGGCGAGCCAATCGCCCCAGACGAGTGCATGCTCTTCGGCCAGCACGATGAGGCTGAGGAGCGCATCGTGCGCTTCTTCGGCGTCACGGGGGGCGGGGCGGGATTCCTCAGCGACGCGGGCGATGGCTTCGGGGCTGAGGGCCGCGAGGTCGCGGGCGGAGTCGGGGAGGGTGCGGCGCAGGGAGACGGCACGCGTGCGGCGTTCCTCGATGGGGGCGTCGTCAAGGTAGGTATAGGGGCGCCCGCTGACGATTTCGTGCGCCATGGGCGAAGGCTCGACCGTATCGACGGCGTGGAGGCGGATGTGGCCTTCTTCCACACGCGTGAGCACGTCCGCGAGGCCATTCACATCCATCGCCTCGTAGAGGCAGTCGTCGCGGGTCTGCCGCATGAGGGGGTGGTCGGGGAGGGTGAGGGGCGCGTCGAGGTGTTCCTGACAGCCGACCTGGGCGGGGAAGACGGCCGCCATGAGGTCGTCGCCGCGCATGCGCTGGAGGAAGGGCGGGACGCGTTTGCCGTTGCGCTGGCGGGCGATGGCGAGCGCGCGGGAGGCGTTCCAGCGCCAGCGCGTGGGGAAGAGGGGGATGTAGAAGATCGACTTCTCCACCAGCATGGCGGCGTTGCGGGGGTTGACCCAGGAGAAGGCGTCGGCGAGGGGCCAGGAGTGCTGTGGTCCGGCGGAGAGGAGGATGGCGTCGTCGTTGGCGGCGGCCTGCAGTTCGAAGTCGAAGGTGGTGCAGAACTGCTTGCGCAGGGCGAGCCCCCAGGCGCGATTGACGCGCGCGCCGAAGGGTGCGTGCACGACCAGCTGCATGCCTCCGGCGTCGTCGAAGAAGCGCTCGAAGACGACATCCGTATCGGAAGGCACGACACCGAGGCCGTCGTGGGTGGCGCGCACATAGTCGACCATCTGGCGGGCGCCGCTCTCGCTCAGGCTGCACTCGTCGCGGAAGCGCGTCACGAGGGCGTCGGAGGCATCGGGGGCGTCGAGGCCAGCGGCGATTTCGCGGCGCAGGCGGCCAGCCTCTTCGGAGAGTTCGATGGTGCGGCCGGGGGCTTCACCCAGCCAGAATGGGACGGTGGGGGGCGCGCCGTGGGCATCGACGACGCGCACCGTGCTCTGCTCCACGCGACGGATGCGCCAGGAGGTGGAGCCGAGCAGAAAGATGTCGCCGGCGGCGCTCTCCATGGCGAAGTCCTCGTTGACGGTGCCGATGGGGATGTCCTCGGGCTCAGCGACGACGCGGTAGTCGCCCATTTCAGGGATGACGCCGCCGTTGTTGAGGGCGGCGAGGCGCGCGCCACGACGCCCGCGGACAGCGCCGTTGATGCGGTCGCGGTGGATGAGGGGCGGAGCGGCGCCGGGGCCGTCGCCGATGCCGGTGGCTAGCATCTCAAGGATCTCATCGAAGGGCTCACGCTGGAGGTCGGCGAAGGGGGCGGCTTCGCGCATGAGGTCGTAAAGGGCGTCTTCAGACCACGTCTCGCAGGCGCTCTCGGCGACGATCTGCTGGGCGAGCACGTCGAGGGGGGCGGTCAGGGGGGAGATGCGGTCGAGGCTGCCGCCGCGCACGGCTCGCACGAGGGCAGAGCATTCCAGCAGCTCGTCGCGGGTGGTGGGGAAGAGGCGTCCGTGGGGACGCAGGCCGAGGGCGTGGCCGGAGCGTCC
The DNA here is from genome assembly GCA_965200565.1 of Tepidiformaceae bacterium. Taxonomy (GTDB): domain Bacteria; phylum Chloroflexota; class Dehalococcoidia; order Tepidiformales; family Tepidiformaceae; genus UBA2991. The sequence goes on from OZ241349.1 coordinate 827,546, forward strand.
GATGCGTTGCAGCAGGGTAGCGATGCTGCGTGGGGAGCCAACCTGGCAGACAAGGTCGATGGAACCGATATCGATACCCAGTTCGAGGGAGGCGGTGGCGACGAGGGCGCGCAGCTCTCCCGCCTTGAGCCGCTGCTCGACGTTCAGGCGACGCTCTTTGGCGATGCTGCCGTGGTGGCTGGCGACGCTCTCCGGGGGGAGGCGCTCGGCGAGCTCCTTGGCGAGGCGTTCGGAGAGGGAGCGGGTGTTGACGAAGATGAGCGTCGTGCGGTGTTCACGCACCAGCTCGGCCAGACGGTCGTAGATGTCCGCCCACTGCTCCCGCGGGGGGACGGCTTCGAGGTCGCTGGGGGGCGTCTCGACGTGCAGGTCGAGATCGCGCTGGTGGCCGCGGTCGACGATGGTGGCGGATCGCTCCGAGCCTGCCATGAAGCGGGCGATCAGTTCGATGGGACGCTGGGTGGCGGAGAGGCCGATGCGGACGGGCGGCGTGTCGGCGAGGTGGTCGAGGCGCGCAAGGGTGAGCGCGAGATGGCTGCCGCGACGGTCTCGGGCGAGGGCGTGGATCTCGTCGACGATGACAGCGTGAACGCCGCGCAGATTCTCGCGGCTGCGCTCGGCGGTGACGAGCAGGAAGAGCGACTCGGGGGTGGTGACGAGGATGTGCGGAGGGCGCCGCGTCATGGTCTGGCGGGCGGAGGGGGGCGTATCGCCGGTACGCACGGCGCTGGTGATGGGGGGGAGGTCGTAGCCCATCTCGGCCGCGATCGCGCGAATCTCGGCGAGCGGCTCCTCGAGGTTGCGCTGGATGTCGTTGCTGAGCGCCTTCAGGGGGGAGACATAGACGAGGCGGGTGGTGGCGTCGAGCTCACCCGCTTCGGCTTCGCGGATGAGCTGGTCGATGCCGACGAGGAAGGCGGCGAGCGTCTTGCCGGAGCCGGTGGGGGCGGCGATGAGCGTCGTCTCGCCGGTCTGGATGCGGGGCCAGCCCTCGGCCTGGGCGTCGGTGGGGTGGTCGAAGCGCTGTTTGAACCAGGCGCGCACGGCGGGGTGGAAGGCGGCCAGCGGGTCGCCGGCGGAGGGGGGAGGGGTGGCGGCAGGGTCGTGCTCGAACATTCGTGCGGGTGATGGTAGCGGACCAGCGCGTTCTCTGCTCACGCAGTGCAGGAGCGTCGCGACCCAGGCGCCTTAGCCGCTCTCGTCGCTTTCCTCAAAGAGCTGGAAGAGCACGCCGTTGGTGTCGCGTGGGGAGAGGAAGAAGTTGCGCTTCCAGCGTTCACCGCCCACATCGCCGGCAGGCTCGATGCCGTCGGCGGCGAGCGCCTCGATGGCGCGGTCGACGGACTCGACCCCACAGGAGACGTGATGGACGCCCGGTCCTCGCTTGGCGAGGAACTGGTGGAGGAAGCCGTCTTCGCCCAGGGGCTCGAGGATTTCGAGCTTCAATTCGGTGTTGGGGATGCGCATGAGGCAGCCCTTGTAGCCCTGATCAGGGACGTCCCAGCGATTCTCGACTTCCATGCCGAAGACGCGCGCCTGCCAGTCCGCCTGCGCCTCAAGGTCGTTGGAGGCGAGGGAGACGTGGTCGAGACGGCAGAAGCCGATAGCGCCGGCATCGCCACGCGTGCCGTTCACGGACTCCTCGCGCTTGGGCTGGTAGAGCTGCCAGAGCACGCCGCCGCTATCACGCGGATGGATATAGGCCATGAGCCACATGGTGTCTTCGCTGATGCCACCGAAGGGCGTGACGCCGAGGCGTTCGAGTTCGGCCGCGGCTTCCTCGATATCGGCCACCTGGACGGTGAGGTGGTGGACGCCCGGGCCGCGCTGGTCGAGGAAGCGCTGGACGAAGCTCTCGGGGCCCTCGGGCTCGAGGATTTCCCACTCGACCTGGGTGTTGCGGATGCGGCTCACGCAGCCCTCGAAGGGGGTCCCCGGGTGGGCGGTGAAGTGGCGGAGGAAGCGGAAGCCGAAAAGCCGCTCGAAGCGGTCTCGCTGCGCACGCCAGTCGTGGGCAGCCATGCTGATGTGATCGAAGCGGGTGAGGTTCAACACAGGCGCGCCCGAAAGAGGTGGATTTCGCGGTATGGTAGGGAGCAGAAAGGCGCCGGGCAACGATGGCAGAGACGACCGCAACCATCATTGTGAACCCACGCGCCCGCCGGCTGCGACACTTCGATGGTGAACAGATGCTGCGCCGGCTGGAAGAGCGTGGCCTGCAGGCGCAGATCGAGAAGCCTGATTCGCCGGCGGGGACGACAGAGGCGGCGGCGCGCGCAGCGGAGCGTGGCGACTCGCTCGTGTTGGTGCTGGGCGGCGACGGGACGGTGCGGCTGACCGCTGGCGCGCTGGCCGGAAGCGAGTCGGCGCTGGCGGTGCTGCCAGGAGGCACGGCCAATGTGTGGGCGGCGGAAGCAGGCATCCCCAGCAATCTGCTGAAGGCGCTGGACGAACACCTGGACGGTCAGCAGGTGGCTATGGACCTCGGCTGGGCGGGCGATGAGCCGTTCATCCTGATGGCGGGCATCGGCTGGGACGCGCAGATCGCCGCCCAAACGACACCGCGACTGAAGGAACGGCTGGGCGTCTTCTCCTACGTGTTGCAGAGCCTGCCTACGCTGCCACAGCTACGCACGACCGAGCTGACCTGGTCGGACGGGGAACAGACGGTGACGGAGCAGGTGGGGTTGATCGTGGTGAGCAACACGCGGCTGTACGGGGGCATCCTGACGTTCTCGCCGGAGGCCAGCGCTCGCGATGGGCTGCTCGACACGTGCATCTTCTCTCCGCAGAACACATCGGAAGCGCTGCTGCAGGCCGGCAAGGTCGTCATGCGGCGCCATCACAACGACCGGCATATCCACGAGCTGCGGACCGAGGAGTTTGTGGTGGAAACACCGGGGCTGCCGATTCAGATTGACGGGGATGTGGTGGGGGAGACGCCGGTGACGCTGCGGTGTGACCACGAGGCGCTGCTCATGAGCGTGCCGGCGGGGCCGCTGACGCAGGTGCTGCAGGCGCCGGGCGGCGAGCACAGCAGGTCAGGCGGGCTGTTGGATCGGCGGGCTACTCACCCTCAAAGCGAGTGATAGCGCCGCCCGCGACGATGAATCGTCCCGCGGCGCCAGTCAGCACATCGCGCACCCGGTCGGTGTCGGCGGTAGTGACGATGACTTGCTGGAAGCTCTCGAAGGAGTCGAGCACGCTGCTGCGGCGCTGCTCATCGAACTCACTGAGGACGTCGTCGAGGAGGACGACGGGCTCATCGCCGAGGCAGGTCTGGAGGTAGGCGGCTTCGGCCAGGCGGAGGGAGAGGGCGGCAGTGCGGAGCTGGGCGCGGGAGGCGAAGGCGCCGGCGGAGTGGCCATCGATGAGCACTTCCACCTCATCACGGTGGGGGCCATAGAGGGTGGCGCCGGCAGCGATCTCGCGGGCACGGTCGTCGCGCAGGATCTGGAGCATGCAGGTGGTCCACTCGGCGTCGTCGATGGGCAGGTGCTGGTCGACGACGCCGCCAAGCGCGGGCTGATAGGTGAGGTTGATGGTCTCGACGTCATCGCTGAGGCGTCGCATCTGTTCGGAGGCGTGGGGCACGAGCATGCCGAGCGCATCGGCGCGGCCCTTCATGATGATGCCGCCCGTGTGGGAGAGCTCCTGGTTCCAGAAACCGAGCTCGGTGGGTGAGGCTTCGCGGGCCTGGATGCGCTTGAGCAGCCCGTTGCGCTGCTGCAGCACGCGCTGGTAGCGCTGCATGGCGCGCAGGTACCCGCGATCAACCTGCGAGGCCATCATGTCGAGGTAGCGGCGGCGCAGGATGGGCGGGCCGGCGACGAGTTCGGTATCGAGCGTGGTGAAGAGGACCGCCGCCAGCTCCCCGACGGCATCGGAGGTGCGCTTGGGGAGGCCGTTCACGCGGACACGCTTGCCGGCGCGTTGTCCTTCGCGCCCTCGCCCCACGACCGCGAGCTCAAGGTTGAGGCGGCCAGCGGCGCGCTGCACCTCGGTCTGCAAGCGGGCGACCGGGTAGTCGGACTCGATGATGTCGCGACGGACCAGGTCGGAGTCGCTGCTGGCACGGCTGGAGCGGAGCGTGGAGAGCAGATAGACGGCTTCGAGCAGGTTGCTCTTGCCCTGTGCGTTTTCACCCACAAAGACGTTGAGGCCACGGTCGAGGGAGAGCTCGACCTTGGGGTAGTTGCGGTAGTCGGCGAGGTTGAGGCTGGTTATGTACACGGCCTGTCCCTGCTGGCCCCCTGCGTATCCCTGAGAAGCGCGACGTGAAGGGGCAAGTATAGGCCTTCATGCCGTTTCGCGCCTTATGTTCCGTGCAGGCAGCCAGAGGGCCGAGAAACTGCTAAGGCGCCTAAGCATTCACCTTGTGAGGGGGTAGCGTCGTTCCTATAATCGCCAGCCATCACATCACTTTGAATGAACAGGTGGGGAGACGGATGAAGGTTCAGGTACTGCAGGAGAACCTCCAACGGGGGCTTTCGATCGTCGGGCGGGCGGTTGCCACGCGGTCGACCCTTCCCATCACGGCGAACGTGCTGGTGGCCACGGACGAAGGGCAGCTGCGCCTTTCGGCGACGGACCTCGATATCTCCATCAACGTCCGCATCGGCGCGAAGATCGAGGATGAGGGCGCCACGACTGTGCCCGCGCGGCTGATTCAGGATTTTGTCTCGCAGCTGCCGCCGGCGACCGTCTCCATCGAGGCGCCGGAGAACACACGCCAGGCGAAGCTGGAGTGCGCGCGCACGGAATCGACCGTGAACACGATGGACGTGAGCGACTTCCCCCGCATCGCGACGATCGAGGATGGGCCTGCGCTCGAACTCGACGCCGCGACGCTGCGGCGCACTATCGAGCGGGTGGAGTTCGCGGCGGCGACGGACGACTCGCGCCCCGTGATCACGGGCGTGAGCATCAAGAGTGACGAGGGAAAGCTGACGTTCGCGGCCTCGGACGGCTTCCGGCTGGCGGTTTCGAGCATCGATCCGGGCCAGGGCGCGCCTGACACCGATCTGAACCTGATCGTACCGGCGCGCGCGCTGCGGGAGGTTGCCCGCCTGATCGGTGATGGGTCGGACCCGGTGCGTCTGCGCGTCAACGAGAATCAGACGCAGGTGCAGTTCTCCCTCACGGACGTGGAGCTGGTGGCGCAGCTCATCCAGGGGACGTTCCCGAACTACAGCCAGCTGATCCCGAGCGAGTACAACACGGCGACGGTGGTGGACGTGGAGGATTTCACGCGCGGGGCGCGCGTGGCGGCCATCTTTGCGCGCGATGGCAACGGCATCGTGCGCCTGCAGGTGCACCCCGCCAGCGACGGCTCCTCCGGGAAGATGGTCCTGAGCGCGCGGGCGGAAGAGGTGGGAGACAACGAGGGCGAGATTGATGTGAAGGTGGACGGCGAGCCGGCCAAGATCGCGTTCAACAGCCGCTACCTGACGGATGTGCTGGACGTACTGGAGGGCGAGGTGCGCCTGGAGACGACGAGCCCCTCCAGCCAGGGCGTCTTCCGCCCCGCTACGGACGACGGCTACGTACACGTCGTGATGCCGATGTTCGTGCAGTGGTAGCTGCGATCTCCGTCGCGAAGGCACCGGCAAGCAGTTCGGCTTCCCCCACGGCCAGCGCAGGGTGGCGCATCGTGCGCGGGCGCATGTGATCGGGCTTACATCACACGCGTCGGATGAGGGCCGGCCAGGGGGATGTGGGGCGTTTCGGGCAGGGAATTTCCTGGGGCTTTGTGAGGTTTCGGGGAAAGGCGGTAGCGGTAGGGCCGCGGCTTGGGCTAAATTTGTCGCGTGGCAGATCAGAACACTGCCGGCAGCGGTTTGAAGCGACTCTCGCTCTACGAGCGGCATCAGGCGGGAGGGGCGCGATTTGCGCCTTTCGCTGGCTGGGAAATGCCCCTCCGGTATAGCGGCATCGTGACCGAGCACGAGATCGTCCGCAGCAAGGTCGGCATCTTCGATGTCTCCCATCTTGGGCGAGCATGGCTGCGGGGACCGCAGGCGGCGGAACAGCTGCGCTCGGTGACGACGTTCGATGTGACCACCATGCCCGTGGGCACCGCCCACTACTCGCTCTACTGCAACGAGGAGGGGGGCATCGCGGACGATGTCTACATCTACCACCTCGATGAGGAGCGCTGGCTGATCGTGCACAACGCCGCCAACGCCGATGCGGATTTCGCCCGCCTGCAGGCCATCACAGGCGCTGACGCGACCGAGTTCACCGAGGAAACGGTGATGCTGGCGGTCCAGGGGCCGGAAGCATTGGCGCTGCTGGCGACGGTGCTGGGGGATATCTGGAACCAGCTCGAACAACATGACTGCGCGGAGCTGGAATGGCGGGGCACGAATGTGCTCATCGCGAGGACGGGATACACGGGGGAGGATGGCGGGGAGTGCATCATCGCGGCGGACCGGGCGGAGGAGCTGTGGGACGCGTTTATCGAAGGCGGAGCGAATCCGACGGGGCTGGGGGCTCGCGATTCGTTGCGTCTGGAGGCGGCGCTGCCGCTGCATGGCAACGATATCGATGCGACCACCAATCCGTTCGAGGCGGGCCTGGGCTTCGCTGTGAGCCTCGATGACGAGGCTCCCTTCACCGGACGCGATGCGCTGGTGACGGCCAAGGAACGCCCGCGGACGCGGCGGCTTACCTGTATGCAGGCGCGGGATCGTGGGGTGCTGCGGCCACACTTCCCGGTTCAGAAACCGGACGGGGGGGACACTATCACTGAGCTGACGAGCGGATCGTTCAGTCCGCGTTTGCGTCTCGGTATCGGCATGGCCTATCTTCCTGTCGACCTCGCGAAACCCGGCACGATCTTCGAGGTGGACGTGCGCGGTCGCGCGTTGCCCGTCGAGGTTGTGCGCCGCCCCTTCTATCGCAAATCGAGGCAGTCATGAAAGCAGAGTACGAGACCCCCGAAGACCTCCTGTACACCGAGAGCCATGAGTGGCTGCGGCGCGATGCGGAGCATCCCGATGAGATCGTCATCGGCATCACGGATTTCGCGCAGGATCAGCTGGGCGATGTGGTCTACCTCGATCTTTCCCCTGTTGGAGAAGAGGTCTCGACAGGCGAGCGTTGCGGAGAGATCGAATCGGCGAAGACGGTTTCGGACATCTACGCTCCGGCAAAGGGCGAAGTCATCGGTATCAATGAGCAGCTGGAAGAGAGCCCGGAGCTGGTCAACACCTCTCCCTACGACGAAGGCTGGATGATGCGATTGCGCATCAGCGATGAGAGCGAGCTCGAGGCGCTCCTGGACGCGGACGCCTGCAACGCCCAGATTGCCACGAGCTGACCGTGGCGCCCTCCTCGAGCAACGGAGCACCACACCCCTACATTCCCGCCACGGAAGAGGATCGCGCGCGGATGCTGGAGCGCGTCGGCGTCGCCAGCATCGATGACCTGTTCTCGGACCTGCCGGCGGATCTGCGGGATCCGGCTATCGACCTGCCGCGTGCGCTGACCGAGCCTGAACTGATCACCCTGCTGGAAGAGCGCGCGGGTGAGAACGCCGCTCCTTCGCAGCCGAATTTCCTGGGCGCAGGCGCCTACCGGCGCTACATCCCGTCAGTGACTGCCCACATCACATCGCGCTCCGAGTTCGTCACGGCCTACACGCCCTACCAGCCGGAGATCAGCCAGGGCACGCTGCAGACGGCTTTCGAGTACCAGTCGGTGGTATGCGAGCTGACGGGCATGGATGTCTCCAATACGGGCCTCTACGACGTGGGAAGCGCCACGGCGGAGGCTTGCCTGCTCGCAGCACGCGTGACGAAGCGCACGGCGGTCGCGCTGCTGGAACCGATTCACCCGGGCACGCTGGCGGTGGTCCGCGCCTACGCCTACGGTGCGGGCTTGCGGGTGGACGTGGTGAGATCGGCGAGCGACACCACGGAGGAGCACGCCTGCCTGGTGGCGCAGCAGCCCGACTTCCTGGGGATGATTGCGGACCTGGAGCCGATGGCCGGGGTGGCGCATGCCGCCGGCGCGCTCTTCGTGGTCGCGGCCGACCCCTTCGCACTGGGCCTGCTGCATGCGCCCGGCGAAGTCGGCGCCGACATCGTGACAGGGGAGGGACGCGATCTGGCGATCCCGCTGAGCTTCGGAGGGCCTTCGCTGGGCCTGTTCGCAGCGCGTTCCCCACACCTGCGACAGATGCCCGGGCGCATGGTCGGACGCGCGAAGGAGCTGGACGGACCCAAGAACGACGACGGGTCGCCGCGCAGCGGCTACATCCTCACGCTGCAAGCGCGCGAGCAGTTCATCCGTCGCGAGCGGGCGACCTCGAACCTCTCGACGGCACAGGCGCTCATCGCGCTGGCCTTCACGGTCACGCTGGAGGCGCTCGGACCGCAGGGCCTGCGTGACTCGGCGGAGCTGTGCTACCAGCGCGCGCATGACGCTGCGGCGCGCATCGCGGCGCTGCCGGGCTACGAGATACCGGAGTGCGGTCCGTGGTTCCAGGAGTTTCTCGTGCGGGGTCCTGTTGCGGCGGCGGAGCTTTCCGCGCAGCTGCGGGAGCGGGGTATCGCGCCGGGATTCGACGTCTCTGATCGGCCTGAGCCGGAGGCGCGCGAGGCGCTGCTCTTCGCGGTCACGGAGGTGACGCCCGAGGCGCATGTGGCTGCACTCATCGAGACACTCGCGGAAATCGGAGGCAGCGCATGAACGAACCACGAGACCCCGAGGATTTCGGCGTACAGCTCAGCTTCGATCGCAGCACACCGGGGCGCCGGGCAGTGGACATCCCGGCCTGGGAGGGGAAAGCGCACCCCTTGCCAGACGAGCGCCTGCTGCGCACGTCCTTGCGGCTGCCGGAGCTGAGCCAGGGGCAGCTCGTGCGCTACTACACGGAGCTTTCGGCGCGGAACTTCGGCATCGATTCCGGCAGCTACCCGCTGGGCTCCTGCACGATGAAGTACAACCCCAAGGTGGACGACCTGCTGGCCTCGCTGCCCGGCTTCGCCAACCTGCACCCCGAGGCCCCCGAAGAGGACGCGCAGGGCACGCTGCGCACGCTGCTCGAGCTGCGCGACGGACTGGCGGAAGCGACGGGCCTGCCCGGCGTGGGGCTCGCCCCGGCCGCAGGAGCGCAGGGCGAACTGGCGGGTGTGCTGATGATCTCGCACGCCCTGGCGGCGCGCGGCGAACTGGAGACGCGCCGCCGCATCCTGGTGACGGACTCGGCGCACGGGACGAATCCGGCGACCGCGGCGATGGCGGGATTCGAGGTTACGAGCATCCCCACCGACGAGCACGGCGTGCTCGATCACGACACGGTCGACCGCGAGCTGGATGAGACGGTGGCGGTGGTGATGGTGACGGCCCCGAATACGCTCGGTGTGTGGGAGAGCGGCATCGAAGAGGTCGCGGAACACATCCACGACGCGGGGGCCTACCTCTACGGCGACGGCGCCAACTTCAACGCCATCATGGGGCGTATCCGCTTCGGCGATCTCGGGTTCGATGTGGTGCACCTCAACCTGCACAAGAGTTTCAGCACACCGCACGGCGGTGGCGGTCCCGGGGCGGGCCCGGTCTGTTGCACGGACGAGCTGTCTCCCTACCTGCCGACGCCAGTCGTGGCGGAGGACGAGGATGGGGTAGTGCGGCTGGTGACGCCGGAGCGCACGATCGGCCAGATGCAGCAGTTCCATGGCAACACGGGCGTGTTGCTGCGCGCCTATGCCTACATGCGGGCGTTGGGGCTGGATGGGCTGCGAGCGGCCTCGGGGCAGGCGGTGCTCAATGCGAACTACCTGCGCATGCTCCTGCATGGCTACTACGACCTTCCCTACGACCGCCCAGTGCTGCATGAGGTGGTCTTCTCGGGTTCGCGGCAGCGGCGCCAGTACGGCGTTCGCACCTACGACATCGCCAAGCGGCTGATCGACCACGGCTTCCACCCGCCAACGGTCTACTTCCCCCTGATCGTGGAAGAGGCGCTGATGATCGAGCCGACGGAGACAGAGCCGCCAGAGGCGCTTGATGCGCTCGCGGAAGCGATGATCGCGATTGCGGAGGAAGCAGAGCGCGACCCGGCGATGCTGCAAAGCGCGCCCTGGACCGCTCCCATCGGGCGCCTCGATGAGGCGGATGCGGCACGACGGCCGGTGCTTCGCTGGCCGGGACACACAACGGACCAATCCTGAGCAGGATCGGGGATGTGGGTTCGCTCACTTCCGGTCGGCATAAGCACAGCACCTGTGGTGTATAGTGAGCTTAAATACGGGAGGCGGAGCATGAGCGTCCGTCCGGAAGTGGGTCTGTGCCTGCTTTGCGTCGTACACTAGCGTCTGTAATCGAAACGCGCGTGAGGAGACTGAGACATGGCAATCAGCGCCGCAAGGGAAGGCGGAACAATAATCGCGAAGGCTGACGGGCGCATCGATGGTTCCAACGCCAGCGACTTCCAGGCCGATCTGCACGCGAACATCGAGGACGAGGACAAGGCACTCGTCCTTGACTTCGAGGGAGTCTCGTACATCAGCAGCGCAGGGTTGCGCGTGCTGTTGCTGACGGCGAAGAAGATCGAAGGGAACGGCGGCAAGATGGCGCTGTGTTCCCTCTCTGAGCCGATCCGCGAGGTGTTCCGCATCAGTGGATTCGACAACATCATCCCAATCCATGACTCTCAGGCCGAGGCTGTCGCCGCCATTGCCTAATCCGGTCCGCATCGGCAGCGCGAGTTCACCAGGAAAAGCAGCGCGATGACCTACAGAATCCTGGTAGTAGACGACGAGCCCGATCTCGAACCCCTGATGATGCAGCGCATGCGCCGCCACATCCGGCGGGGGCGCTACGAGTTCGTCTTTGCGCAGAACGGGGTCGAGGCGCTCGAGAAGCTGCAGGAAGACCCCGATATCGACATGGTCGTCTCGGATATCAACATGCCACGCATGGACGGGCTCACGCTGCTGGAGCAGATCCCGAACGTGAACCCCGATATCCGCGCGGTGATCGTCTCTGCCTACGGGGACATGGAGAACATCCGCACCGCCATGAACCGTGGCGCGTTCGACTTCGTGACGAAGCCGGTGGACTTCGAGGACCTGCAGGTCACGATGGATCGCACGCTGGCCCACATCGAGCAGTGGCGCGAGGCCCTGAGCACACGGGACAAACTGGTCGCGCTACAGAACGAGCTGGATATGGCCAGCTCGATGCAGCAATCGATTCTGCCGAGCACGTTCCCCGAGGGCCCTTCCTTCAAGACATTTGGAACGATGCACCCGGCGCGCAACGTGGGTGGCGATTTCTTCGACACGATCCCGCTGCCGAACGACTGCGTGGGGCTGGCGATTGCCGATGTTTCGGACAAGGGGGTACCCGCGGCCCTGTTCATGATGTCGAGTCGCACGCTGCTGAAGGGCTCGGCTATCGGGAGGGGCGAGCCTGGCGAAGTGCTGGAGGAAGTGAACGACCTGCTTGGCCAGGATGAGATCACGGGGATGTTCGTGACGATGCTGTACGCGGTCTACGACCCGTCGACGAACATGCTGACGTACGCGAGCGGTGGCCACGACCCGCCGCTCGTGGTGCACGCCGACGGGAGTTCGGAGCTGAAGCCGCTCACCAACGGGGTCGCTCTGGGTGTGGCGGCGGATCTGAAGTACGGGCAGGAGACATTCGCACTGATGCCCGGGGATACGGTCTGCTTCTATACGGACGGCGTGACGGAAGCGATCAACGCGAAGGACGAACTGCTGGGGATCGAAGGGATCCAGACGCTCTTCGCCGCCAATCCGCCCACCAGCGCGGAACAGGCCGGACAGGCCATCATGGATGCGGTGCTGGACTTCACTGGCGAGGCTCCGCAGCACGATGACATCACCTGCCTGACCCTTCATCGGGATTGACCAGTGAGCGCCACCCTTTCTCTCGCGATCAAGCCGGTCCGAGACGAACTGGACCGCATTGCCGAGGCGATTGAGGACCTCGCGTCCCAGGACGACTGGCCTGAGGACCTGACCTTCCGCGTCCATCTGGTGCTGGAAGAGCTAATCCTGAACATCATGGATTACGGCGCGCACGAGGGGGACCTGGACATCACCCTCGACGTCGAATCAGAAGACAACTCCATCGAAATCGCGATCAGAGACCGTGGCAAGGCGTTCGACCCGACGACCGAGGCGCCCGAACCGGACCTTGATGCATCGGTCGAGGAGCGCAAGGTGGGAGGACTGGGCGTCTACCTCACGAAGACGCTGATGGACGAGGTCACATACTCCCGCGTAGACGACCGCAACCACCTCCACATCACCACGCGCAAGGTGCGATGACGCGCCGGCGGATGGGGCGAAGCGCCTGGCTGCCGGGCCTCTGTGGCCTGCTGGCGGCATTCCTACTCGTGGCAGGGGGCTGCTCCGGGGGCGGGAACGAGCCGGATGCAGCCGCGTCGCCAACGGTGGAAGCCACCGCGGAGCCAGTTGACACCGGTACGACGGGCGTCTTCGACGACCGCGTGCTCTTCGGACAGTCGGCAGCCTTTAGCGGGCCTGCGAGTGAGCTCGGGAAGAACATGCGCCTGGGCATCGAGGCGGCCTTCCACGAGGTGAACATGGCAGGGGGCGTGCATGGCCGTCGCCTCGAGTTGACCTCGCTGGACGATGCGTACGAGCCGGAAGCGGCCATCCTCAACACCCAGAGCTTGATCGAGGAGGGGGTGTTCGCGCTCATCGGGGCGGTGGGCACGCCGACTTCGCGTTCGGCGACACCGCTGGCGGCGGAGGCCGGCATTCCCTACATCGCGCCGTTCACGGGCGCGGCTTTCCTGCGCGATCCCGAGTGGGACAACATCATCAATCTGCGCGCCTCCTACGCCCAGGAGACGGAGGAGATGGTAGAGCGCCTGCAAGTCGACCTCGGCATCACTCGCATCGGCATCCTCTACCAGGACGATTCGTACGGGCGCAGCGGCTACAACGGCGTTCAACAGGCGCTGGAGCGTCGCGGGAGCGAGCCTGTGGCGGTCGGCCGCTACACACGCAACACCGTGGCGGTAAAGACGGCGCTGCTGGACCTGCAGGCGGGCGAGCCTGAGGCGGTCATCATGATCGGGGCGTACCAGCCAATGGCGACGCTCATCAAGTGGGCGCGCCGAGCGGGCATGGATGCGCTCTTCCTGAACGTCTCGTTCGTGGGGAGCAATGCGCTGGCGCAGGAGCTGGGCGCCGACGGGGTGGGGGTGCTGGTGACGCAGGTAGTGCCCTTCCCGGAGGATGATTCGCTGGCGGTGGTAGCGGCGTACCAGCGTGCGCTGGCGGTGTATGCGCCTGAGGCCACGCCCGGGTTCGTCTCGCTCGAGGGCTACCTTGCGGGGCGGCTGGCGATTGCGGGGCTGGAGGGGTGCGGGCGGGAACTGGACCGTGCGTGCTTCCTCGCACGCCTGCGGTCATCGGACACGATCGATATCGACGGCTTCTCCCTGCAGTACGGCACAGACGACAACCAGGGGTCGGATGAAGTCTTCCTCACCGTCATCGGGCCGAACGAGCGCTACCATGCGATTGAATCGCTGGACGAAATCGAACAGTTACGGGAATCAGGGGCATGGGTGATCGAGTAAAGCGCCTGTTGGCCAGCCGATTTCGGATTTCGACGCAGCTCTACCTGGCGGTCGGGGGTGCGATGGTGCTCACGCTCGCAGCCAGTCTGGTTGGCTGGTTCTCGTTCGACCGCGTCGGCACCGCCCAGAGCCGGGTGAACGAAGGGACAGTCCCGGAGCTTTCGGCATCGTTCGGCATCGCCCAATACAGCGGCGTGCTGGCCGCGGCCGCGCCCAACCTGACTGCTGCGAGCACGATCGAGGAGTTCAACCAGGTCGTACAGGACATTGACGCTGCGCATGACTCCTTTGATGAGCAGATCTCGCTGCTGCAGGGCCAACGTCCGGATGACATGTCTGGCGGTGGTGAGTTCGCAGTCCTTCAGTCGCGCGCCAACACGCTCATCAACAACATCCAGGAGATCCGCAACGAGACCGCGGGCATCTTCGCACTGAAGGACCAGCGTGAGGCGCTGCAGGGGGATCTGGCTGCGGTACGCACGCAGCTGGACGATGTGCTGGCGCCCGCCATCGATGACCAGCTCTTCTATGTGTTGACCGGCTACCTGTCCCTGGGAGAGTCGGCATCACCGCGTTCGCAGCACTTCACGGAGGCGGAGATTGTGCGCTACCGGCGGCTGAGCGAGCTGCAGGGGGACGTGAACATCGCCACGGAACTGCTGGCGAACTCGTTCACGCTTTCGGATGCGTCGCTGATTGAACCGCTGCGAGAGCGCTTTGAGGCAACGGTGAGCCGCATCGAGGACAACCTCTCGACGCTGGTCGGGACTCCCTTCCATGAGCAGGCGACTCCTATCTTCGAGCAGCTGTACGCGCTTGGGCTGGGCGAAGGGAGCGTGTTCGCGGTCTTCGCCGAGGAGCTGCGCATTTCGACGCGCCAGGCGGAGCTGCTGACCGACAACCGCGAGATTGCGGTGGGGCTGGTGGCCGAGGTAGACCGTGTCGTGGAGGACGCGGAGGCGAACGCGGCGGAGGCGACCCAGGCCTCGTCGGATGCGATCTTCACAGGACGGACGCTGCTGCTCGTGATCAGCGGCGTGAGCGTGGTGGGCGCAGTGCTGATCATCTGGCTCTACCTGGGCCGGATTCTGCTGCAGCGCCTCAACCTGCTCTCGAACTGGATGGTGCGCATGGCGGGCGGGGACCTGGAGACGAGTGTGGAGATGGAGGGGCGCGACGAGGTAGCGGATATGGCGGCCGCGCTGGAGGTCTTCCGACGGCACGCACTGGAAGTGCAGCGCCTCAACCTCGTGGAGGAGCTCGCGAACGAGCTGCAGGGCAAGAATGCAGAGCTTGAGAACACGAACGCGCAGCTCGAGAGCACCCTGGGCGAGCTGAACCGGGCGCAGGACCAGATCGTGATGCGCGAGAAGCTCGCGGCGCTGGGCGAGCTGACGGCCGGTGTCGCGCACGAAATTCGCAACCCGCTCAACTTCATCAACAACTTCTCGGAGGTCTCGGGTGAGCTGCTCGTGGAGCTGAACGAGGTGCTGAACGAGGTGCTGGAGGAGGAGGGTGTCGATCTGGCCGAAGAGCAGGAATCGCTCATCGGCGAAATCACGGACGACCTGACGAGCAATCTCGAACGCATTCGTTCACACGGCCAGCGCGCGAACAGCATCGTGGAAAACATGCTGCGCATGGGGCGTGAATCGGGTGAGTGGCAGATCACACACATCAACTCGCTGCTGGACGAGCATGCGAAGCTGGCCTACCACAGCGCACGGGCGACGGATTCGGACTTCCAGCTGACCATCGAGGAAGATTTCGACGAGAACACCGGGGAGCTGGAAGTCATCCCGCAGGACCTGGGGCGGGTGTTCCTGAACATGGTCAGCAATGCGTGCCACGCGACGAACGAACGCCGTCTGGCGACGCCCGGCGCAGACGTGGTGGGCGGGCCGTACACCCCCACGCTCTCACTGAAGACGGTTCGCTCGGACGACCACATCGAGATTCACATCAAGGACAACGGGACGGGCATCCCGCCCGACGAGGTCACCAAGATCTTCAACCCCTTCTTCACGACGAAGCCGACGGACCAGGGGACGGGGCTGGGGCTCTCACTCTCGAGCGACATCGTGCGGCGGCATGGCGGCACGATTCGGGTGGAATCGGAGCAGGGCTCCGACTCCTACACGGACATGATCATCGAGTTGCCGTTGGAGCGTCCGGCGGAGGAGCCGCCAGAGCCGGCGGCCGAAGCGACAGGGGAAGAGCCTGAAGCTGAGGCGGCAGCAGCGAGCGCTTCCGAATAGCGAGGGGCGGGGCCGGGCGCCGACACTCTCCAGGTCCAGGTCAACGTTCAGCAGCCAGGTCAACAGCCAGGGCACCTATGCGAAGGGAGCCTCACGCCAGGCCAGACGGCGACGAGGATCCCTTCGCGTGTGGGCTGCGCCCTGCTGCCTATGGCTCGAAGCCGGCCTCGCGGATGAGGTCGATGGTGCGCTCGAGGCTGCTTCCGAGGCGGTCAAGCTGACCGAGGTCGATATTCTCGGGGCCGCCGGGGACTTCTGCCTTGATGTTGTCGAGGTCGAGCCCGATGGCGAGGGGGTACTCGAAGTTCGACTGCCCGAAGTACTCCTGGGCGACCTCGCTGAGGAGGAAGCGGATGAGGCGCTGCGCGAGTTCGGTGTCGCCCGAAGCGGTGGCGCCGATCGCGGTGGCGATGGTGACGCCGCCGGGGTCGCCATCGACGAAGGCGTAGTTTTCGCTCACGACGGAGGGATCCTCCGCCTTGATGCGCAGGTTGTAGTAGTGGTTCACGAGGCCCATCTCGATTTCCCCACGTGCGACGGCCTGCACGATGGCGACGTTGTTGGCGTAGACCGGGGCCCCGCCGTCGCGCAGGGCGGTGAGCCACTCGAGGGCAGCGTCGTCGCCAGCTTCGAGGCGGAAGAGGGTGAAGAAGTCCTGGAAGGAGCCGTTCGTGGGGGCGAGTGCGACACGTCCGAGCCACTCCTCATCGGTGAGGTCGTAGATGGAGGAGGAGAGGTCGGCGGGGTCGAAAAGGTCGGAGTTGTAGACGAGGACGCGCTGGCGGCCGGTGAGGGCGACCCAGTAGCCGGAGGGGCTTGAGGGGGCGAGTTCCAGCACCTCATCGTCGAGGGTGGCAAGGAGGCCACGCTCGACGATGAAGCCGATGGGGCCGGGGCTGCGCGAGATGAAGACATCGGCGGGAGTGCGGTCGCCTTCTTCCTGCAGCAGGAGGGCGAGGTCGGTGGAACCGCCGTAGCGGACCTCGACGTTGATGCCGGTGTCCTCCGCGAAGCGTTCGAGGAGGGGCCCGATGAGGTTCTGGCTGCGTCCGGAGTAGACGGTGACGGTCTGCTCCTCATCGGAACAGGCCCACCCCGCGACAGCAGCAACGGCAAGCGCAACGAGTGCAACGAAGGCGAGCAGAGAGCGTTGCGCGAGGCAGGGACGCGAACGGCGAATGGTCTGGAGCATGGTCGCATTCCTTCTCAGAATTTGTCTTGCCTAATGTCATTTCTTAGGCACGACGAATACTAGTCAACGCTGCGACAAGTCGCAAGCCAGCGCGACCGGCTGGTGACTCGTGGACCAGCGTCGCTGACGTAGGCGCCGTTACATTTGCGAAGGTGTTGGGGAATCCTGCAGGCGTATAGTGAGTTGGTGCAGGAGGGCGCATGCCGAACGTCCCGAACGTGAACGTTCGCTCGGTCAGAGTAGTGATTGCTTTGGCCGCCGTCGTGGGGCTCGCGCTCTTCGTCTCTACCCCCACACTCGCGCAGGATGAAGGACCGAGCGAAGCGTTCTCGGGGACGCTGCGCTTCGAGCGGGAGCCCGTCACCGGGGTCCGCATTTTCGTCGAGAACGAAGCGGGCGAGCTGGTGGGGGAAGCGGTCACGGACGGCGAGGGGCACTGGCGGATCGAACTTCCCGGGCCTGGCGCCTACCGTGCGACGATCGACACGGCGACCCTGCCGAAAGGCGTGAGCCTCCGCGATCCGACGCGCCAGACGCTGGAGGTGGAGGTGGCGGCGGGGCGCTCACGGCCATTGATCTTTGCGCTGGGTGATCCTGTCTCGGGCGGGAGCTCGGTGGGGGAGCAGCTCGCGCAGACGCTCCTGAACGGGGTGAAGTTCGGACTCATCATCGCGATGTGCGCGATCGGGCTTTCGCTCATCTTCGGCCTGACGGGGTTGATCAACTTCGCCCACGGCGAGCTGGTGACGGTGGGCGCAGTCATCGCGTGGTACTTCAATGCGGATACGTTTGCGGGGCCGCTGATCCTCGCGGGGGCGATGGCGGTGATTGTGGCGGGGGCGCTGGGTGGAGGAATCGAGTTCTCGCTGTTACGTCCCTTGCGAGCGCGGAAGCTGGGGAGCTTCCAGTTCATGGTGGTGACCATCGGGCTGTCGCTGCTGATCCGACACATCATCCTGCTGTTCTACGGCCCTGACCGGAGCCACTTCACTGACTATGTGCTGCAATCGGAATGGACGTTCGGGCCGTTCGCGATTACGCCGCGGGACCTGACGATCATGGCGCTCTCGGCGGTGATTCTCATCGCCGTGGCGGTGTTCCTGCAGCGGGCGCGCATCGGCAAGGCCATCAGGGCGGTGGCAGACAGCACGGACCTGGCCGAATCGTCGGGCATCGACGTGGACCGGGTGATACTGATTGTATGGGTGGCGGGGGCAGCGCTGGCAGCGGTCGGGGGCATCTTCTTCGGGTCGGTGGAGGCGGTGGACTGGCTGATGGGCTTCCGGCTGCTGCTGCTGATGTTTGCGGCGGTGGTGCTGGGAGGGCTGGGCTCGGCGTACGGGGCGATGGTGGGTGGGCTACTCATCGGCATCGTGACGGAGGTGATCACGGTGTGGGCGAGTCCGGAGATCAAGACGGTCTTCGCGCTGGCCGTGCTGATGCTGGTGCTGCTCATCCGGCCGCAGGGAATCCTGGGGCAGCGGGAACGGATCGGCTAGATGGAATTCGACACCATCATCGGGAACGCAGCGCGAGCGGGGCTGGGGCCGCAGGCGGCGATCTTCGCGCTGGCGGCGATCGGGCTGAACCTGCACTTCGGCTACGGCGGGATGGCCAACTTCGGCCAGGTCGGCTTCATGATGCTGGGGGCCTATGGCACGGCCATCATGGTGGCCACGTGGGGCGGTTCGCTGTGGCTCGGCATCCCCTTCGGGCTCGCGCTCTGCATAGTGTTCGCGCTGGCGCTGGGTATCCCCACGCTGCGGCTGCGCAGCGACTACTTCGCGGTCACGACGATCGCAGCCTCGGAGATCCTTCGCTTACTGATACGTTCCTCGCCGGCGACTGACATCACGGGTGGGCCGTTCGGGCTGCAGACGATCGCGAACAGCTTCTTCGAGCTGAATTTCCTGCCAGACGGGCGCTTCGGCTGGAGCACCTTCAGCTACTCATCGAATCAGCTCTGGGTGATGCTGGTGGCGTGGATCCTGGTGATCCTGTGCTCGGCGCTGGTGCTGGGGCTGGTGCGCAGTCCCTGGGGGCGCGTGCTGCGAGCGATTCGGGAGGATGAGGACGCGGTCCTGAGCCTGGGCAAGAACACGGTGGTGTACAAGCTGCAGGCGCTGGCCATCGGGGGCGTGATCGGGGGGCTGGCGGGGATCATCGATACGCTGCAGCAATCGGGGGTGCAATCGGAGAGCTTCGAGCCGCAGGTGACCTTCTTCGCGTGGGCGGCGCTGATCCTGGGTGGGCTGGCGACGACGGTGGGGCCGGTGGTGGGCGCGATGCTCTTCTGGTTCCTGCGGGAGGGGGTGGAGTCATTCATCCGTGAACTTGGGGAGGAGAACTGGTTACCGAACATCCTCGCTGATTTCCTCGACGGATCGGAGGGCGCCATTAGCACCGGGCTGATGGGCATCGGGCTGATCGCGCTGATAGCGCTGCGACCGCAGGGTATCTTCGGGAAACGCAAGGACTTACACCTGGGGACATGAGCAACGAGACGATTTCACGGCCAGAACTGACGCAGGCGGCGCTCGAGGCGGTCCCTCCGGGAAGGCTGAAGGACGACCCGATCCTGATCGCGTTCGGCATGCTGCGCACCTTCGGGGGCATCCGTGCGGTCGATGTGGACCATCTGGAGATCGAGCGGGGCTCGATCACGGCCATCATCGGACCGAACGGCGCGGGCAAGACGACGCTCTTCAACCTGCTCACCGGGTTCGACAAGCCCAATCGGGGGACGTGGCGACTCTTCCCCGAGTCTCACGATGAACCGCTTTCGCACAGGAATCCGCTCGAGCGCATTGTGCATCGGCTCAACCCGCGGCTGGGCTCGGCTGCAGAAGCGAACCGGCTGGACGGACTGCCCTCGCACCATATCTCCCAGCTGGGGATGGTTCGCACGTTCCAGCTGACCAAGTCGCTCTCACGGCTGACGGTGCTGGAGAACATGATGGTGGCCTCGCCGATCCAGAAGGGGGAGCGGCTGGACCGGGCGCTCCTGCGCTGGCTCTGGAAGCCGACCGAGGATCAGGAGCAGGAGCGCGCGCTGGCGCTGCTGGAGCGCTTCAGCCTGACGCACATGATCGATGAGCAGGCGGGGACGCTCTCGGGCGGGCAGCGCAAGCTGCTGGAGATGGCGCGCGCGCTGATGGCGAACCCCGAGGTGGTGATGCTGGATGAGCCGACGGCGGGCGTGAACCCGGCCCTGACGGAGTCGCTGCTCGACCACATCCGCAACCTCAACGCCGAGGGTGTCACGATCGTCTTCGTGGAGCACGATATGGACGTGGTGATGGGGATTAGCGATTGGGTGGTCGTGATGGCGGAGGGAAGCATCCTGGCGGAGGGGCGACCGGAGGACATCGTCGCGAACGAAGAGGTCATCGACGCCTACCTGGGCCGCACTCACGAAGGGGAAGACGAGGACGAGGAGGGGAACGATGCCTGAGATGCCTGAGACTCAACCTGAGAATCAGCCGCAGGCGCTGCTGGAGGCGCGTTCGCTGGTGGCGGGCTATGTGCCCGGCGTCCCCATCCTGAACGACTGCAATCTGGTCCTGAACGAGGGCGAGATCGTCGGCATTGTGGGGCCGAACGGGGCGGGCAAGTCGACACTGCTGAAGTCGGCGTTCGGGCTGGTGGATGTGTGGGAAGGGGACGTGTTGCTGCGGGGGCAGTCGATTGTGGGCAAGAAGGCGCACCATCTGGTGGCGGCGGGCATCGGCTATGTGCCGCAGCGGGAGAACGTCTTCCCGCGCCTGACCGTGCGTGAGAACCTGGAGATGGGGATCTTCCTGAATCCGGGCGCGTGGGAGGAACGCTTCGAGGTGGTGCGGGGGTTCTTCCCGCTGCTGGCGGAGCGGGCGGGGCAGCGGGCGGGCGCGCTCTCGGGCGGTGAACGGCAGATGGTGGCGATGGGGCGCGCGCTGATGATGAACCCCTCGGTGCTGCTCTTCGACGAGCCTTCGGCGGGCCTTTCGCCGAAGTACCAGGAGCAGGTGTTCGAACGGGTGGTGGAGGTGAACCAGTCGGGTGTCTCGGTGCTGATGGTGGAGCAGAACGCCCGCCGCTGCCTGCAGATCTCCCACCGCGGCTACGTGCTGGACCAGGGCAGCAACGCCTACACGGGGACGGGCGAGGAGCTGCTGCACGACGAGCGCGTCATCGAGCTGTATCTGGGCAGGCTGAGCGCCCTGGCGAAGGACTGAGACGCGACGCAACGGACCCGGCCCACTCGCCAGCTTCGGCGATAGCGCTACGCGAGCGCATCGGCACACGGACCAGGCCACGCAATACGCAAGACGAACACAACGAGAGAGGGGGGCCGGTTGGCGCCCCCTCTGTTTCGCGGTAGCTGATGCACTCCTCCCCCAGGTTCGTGACGGGGCCGATCTGCGCGATGATGGCGTCGCCATCGGTGCTGCCGGCTGCCCTGGCGGCGAGCGCGAGAATCATGACGCAATCGAATGTGTGGGGCCCCCAGACGAAGTTGCCTTCATCGCGTTCGTCCAGCCACGCGAGGAACTCTTCGTCGAGATAGCCGTGGGGCTGACTGGCGTTGTAGGTGCTCATGCCATCGAGGACGTTTGGGTTGTCGGGATCGAGCTCTTCCCAGATGCCACTCTTGAAGATGCCGGCACTGCCCATGAACGTGGAGGGGTCGTAGCCCGCTTCAAGCAGGGCCCGAACCAGATCGACGCCCTCTCCGAAGGAGATCATGACGATGTGGTCGGGGTTGTAAGCCCGAACGCGCCCAACCTCGGTGCCGAAGGTGACGGTCTCGGTATCGTAGATGGTGATGTCGGACTCAGAGCCAAGCTCGGCCAGACGTTCTGCCAGCAGGCTGGAGAGGCGCTTCCGTAGTCGCCGGCGCGGGCCAGGATGGAGATGCGGATGCCGCCACGTTCCACCACTTCCTCGGCCAGCAGCGTGGCGATGGCCGTATCGGATGCAACTGTGCGGAAGTAGTAGGTGGCGTTCTCCTGCGTGGTGAAGGTGGGGGCGGTATTGGATGGTGAGCACTGGGGGATCTTCTCGTCGAACAGCTCCTGGATGACTGCCTGCGAGATGCTTGATGCGCCTGCCCCAATGACCACGTGGGCGCCTTCACCGATCAGACGGTTGACGCCCTCGAGGGCGATCCTGGGATCAGTGGCGCTATCCGCCTTGATGACTTCGACTGCGAAGCTGTCACCAGCGTCGCGGATGTACTCTGCGGCGAGTTCCACGGCTGCGACCATGTGAACGCCGTTGGTGCTGAGGGGTCCCGTTTCCGGGAGCAGGGTCCCGATCCTGAGCGTCAGGACCTCCGGTGTTGGCTCCTCAGTTGCGGCGGTGGTGGTTTGTGGTTCAGGGGTCGACTGAGCGACCTCGTCGTCATCGTCACCACAGGCGATGACGACTACTGCTGCGAGTACCGAGGCCAGCGTGACGAATGCCAGCTGGCGGAATCTCCCTGTACCCCCCCCATCTTGTTGATTACAATTTCTCTCACCCTATTCTCCTCGCGCACAGGACTCGCGTACAGGGATCATACTCCCAACGCGCATCAGCAAAACGCCGGGATGTAAGCGCGCGAACATTCCCGTACGCGATGCAGGAGCTGTCTGGTCCGGACCAGACCAGACCAGACCTGACCGGAATTAGGCGAGGGGCGCCAGGTTGGCACCCCTCGGCATGGTCGTTCGTGCGTTCGGCGGTTCGTCGATGCGAACCGCCTACTCGCTCAGGTCGATGACCTGGGTGGACTGATCGACGAGTTCGTTCCCTTCGAAACGGCTGATGGTGTAGGTGGCGATGGTGGGGTCGCCACCGGCGTCGAGGGCGAGGGCGCCGACCTTGCCGACATAGGCGATGTCGGTGCCGGCATCGATGCCTTCGGCGCAGTCGGCGTAGGTGGTGCACTCGTCGCCACCACTCGTGACTTCGCTGACGGCGGCGATGATGGCGTCACCATCGGTGCTGCCAGCGGCGCGGGCGGCGAGGGCGAGGATGACGGTGCAGTCGTAGGACTGGGCGCCGAATGCGAACACGCCTTCGGACGCTGCCTCCAGCCGCGCGATGAACTCGTCATAGACCTCGCCGCTGGGCGGGTTGGCGATGAAGAGCGTCATACCACTGATGACGTCGGTGTTGCTGGCGTCGATGTCCTCCCAGAGGGTGGCACGGTAGATGCCATCAGACCCGTACATGATGGAGGGGTCGTAGCCGGCCTCCAGAACGCCACGGATCAGGTTGATGCCTTCATCGAAGACGATGAAGACGATGGCGTCGGGATCGTAGTTCCGGATGCTTGTGACTTCCGAATCGAAGGTGACGGTCTGGGGGTCGTAGGTGGTGGTGTTGGTCTCGGCGCCAAGCGCAGTGAGGCGCTCGTCAAGGAGATTGGCGAGGGCGTTTCCGTAGTCGTCGGCGCGGGCGACGATGGCGACGCGCGTGCCGTCGCGCTTCACGACCTCATCGGCCATCACTGGGGCGATGGCAGCATCGGAGGGCGCTGTGCGGAAGTAGTAGCCGGCGTTGGCCTGACCTGTGAAGTTGGGGGAGGTATTGGAAGGCGAACACTGGGGGATCTTCTCGTCGTAGAGCCCCTGGATGATCGCCTGGGAGATGCCTGATGCGGCGGCTCCGACGATAACGTGGGCGCCTTCGCCGAGCAGGCGGTTGGCGGCCTCGACGGCCTTGTCGGGCTCGGTCGCGCTATCGGCGTACTCGACCTCGATCATGCCACCAGCGGCGCGGATGTCTTCCTCAGCGAGGCGCACGGCCGCAATCATGGGGACGCCGTAGGCGCCGAGCGCGCCCGTCTCCGGAAGGATGACGCCGATCTTGAGGGTCACCTGCGGGGCCTCGGTTGGTGCGGCAGTCGCCGCGGCGGTGGGTTCGGGGGTTGCGTCGCTGTCGTCGTCATCGCCACAGGCGATCACCACAAAGGCAGAGCCCACGAGCATCGCCACCAGGGCGAGCAACGAGAGACGGCGTAGGCCTGCTATCTGCACCATGGAGTTCTCCTCTTCTACCGGGCCCTTACCGCAGTACGTACCGACGGTCTGATCAGGTACCCAACTGATCTGATCTTACAGAAGCGGGAGCGCACGGGGAAACGAGAACGTAAGCGAGCGGACGTACGCGAGCAGGCGAGAAGCGACGATGGGACGACACACGCCGCAGCAGTCGCACTGGCGCTAGTAGAGGCGGGCGGCTTCGGCTTCGAGGGCGCGGCGCTCGTCGGCGTCCATGGGGCGCCAGTGGCAGGCGGTGGCAACGTTCTCGGCGATGCGAGAGGGGTAGCGCGCACCCGGGATCGCGACCGAGACACCCGGGTTCGACCAGACGTAGCGGAGCAGGTTGGCGGGCGTGAGCGGGCCGTCGTAGCCCTCGGCGATGCGCCTGCGCATGGCGCTCGTGCGGCCGGAGCCGCCCACGGGACGCATCACGATGACGCCGACATCGTGCGCGGCGGCGAGGTCGATGAGCGGGGCGGTGGACGGGTAGAAGGCGGAGTACTCGAGCATGACGGTATCGAATTCACCGCAGGTGATGGCCTGCTCGAGGATGGCACTGGTGTGGGACGAGATGCCGATGTGACCGATGAGGCCGCGCGCGCGGGCGGCCTGCAGGCCGGCGAGCGCGCCATCGGCGTCCATCACCGACTCCCAGGCCTCGGGGGTGGAGACGTCGTGCAGCTGGTAGAGGGCGATGCGCGGGCAGGAGAGGGCGCGCAGGGAGCGGTCGATGTCGTACTGGGCGCCGTTGGCGGTACGGCTGAAGGTCTTGCTGGCGAGGCAGAGGCCTGCATCGGGTGAAGGCGAGGGCGGTTGGGGCGCTTCACGGAGCGTACGGCCGATGAACAGCTCACTGCCGGCGTACTCACGGGCGGTATCGATGAAGGTCAGGCCTGCTTCGAAGGCGGCCTGGAGGGTCGCGCCGCCTTCGGGTGAGGTGGGGGTGTCCATGGCGCCGAGCCCGAGTTCGGGCACCTGCAGGCCGGTCCGGCTGAGGCGCCGCGTGCGCAGTTCGCCCGACGCGCTCGTCTCGCCTGCTTCACCCAAAACGCCCATGACGCTGCTGCCGCCTAGCCGAAGGTGGGCATCGTGCCGGGGGTAGGGGGCGGGACGGGGTACTTCTGCGGGGGCCGGGAGACGGACGGCCTCTCCTCACGAGGGATGCGGTTGAAGGCGACGCGCATGGCCTCATGGGTGTCATGCCACTCGCGCAGGGCGCGGGCGATGGGGAGGGCGTTGGGCAGGTCATCCGCCTGGACGGTACGGGGCATGCCCTCAGGCGGCTCCACCTCCGTCCCGACGACGGCAGCGCGTCGCCAGTCGATGAGGGCGTCGCGCGCGCCCGGGGTGGCGTCGATGAGGGCGATGGCGTCGTCGGTGGCGGTGAAAAAGGCCTGGCGCGCCCGCTCGTAGGTTGCGGCCAGGTCCTCGACGCCGACGTAGATGCCGTCATCGCGCACTTCAACGGGGTAGGCGGGCGGCCCTTCGTCGAAGGTGGGGGAGGGATGGCCGTCGTGGGGGTCGAACTCGTACTGGTGGAGGGGGCAGATGAGCCAGCCGCGCTCGATGAAGCCCTCGCCGAGGGGGGCGTTCTCGTGGGGGCAGCGGTTATCGAGGGCGCCGAAGCGCCCCTCGTGCAGGGTGAGCACGAGCAGGTGGCGTCCCGCGAGCACGGTCTTCACGTCGCCCTCATCAAGGTCATCGACGTCGGCGACGCGGTACCAGTCGAGTTCGGGCATGGCGGGATGATAGGGCGGGAGCGCGCTACGCGTGCTCCTCATACTCCGTGAGCACGGTGTCGGTGAGGTGAGCGAGATGGGGGTTCTGGTGGAGTTTCTGAACGCTCTCGTAACTGATGAAGGAGCACCGCTTGACGAGATCGAAATGGGCAAAGGCGGGACGGCGGATCTCCTGGAACACCTTCTCACGACGCCCCAGAGGCGCGACGATGTGAAGCGGGATGACCACGTTCGGCTGAAGCGCACGAAGGTCAGCCATGCGGACTAGCCCTGAGTAGATAGCCGTTGTGTGTTCAACCTCAAAGGCTCGGGCTATGGAGTGCTCTCGCAGCCAGAGGACATCGATCTGCTCGATGGTTTTGATCGTGCGGTCGTCGTAGTTGAGCGGAAGGCGGTCAACCAGTCGCATTCCTTCACTCGGAAGGTGCCGTTCGACGCGGCCACGGTCGTTCCGTGGGATCCATACGTCCAAGCCCATCAGGGAGCCGATCTCAGCGAGTCTGGCTTGCACGCGTATGGATTCGCGACCTTCGTTTGCGGGCTGGGGCGGCTCGATCTCAGGTTTCGTATCCTCAGGAGGGACTACGGTCTCGATGATAGGCGGTGGGGGATCGACGGTAGGCAGGAGCTTGGGATCGACCGGGTATGTCACTCCGTCATGGGAATCCTGCTCAAGCAGGAGCCCTTCGAGGAACTCACCATCGGCGTCCTTGAGCTGATTCAGTGAGTTCCGCACGGGTGTCGTCCACTGACTCGAACCCTTTGGCTCGTCCCTTGTGAACGTGAGCGCGTTCCAGACGTGTTGCTCTTGAACAGGCAGCGTTTTCTCGAAGGGAAGGACGGCCAGCGGCTTGACCGGGAAGCGATTGACGTAGGGATCATCCGCTTGGGCAAAGCGGGGTGTGTCGTCGCGGTAGGGACTATCGACCACTTCCAGCACGGCGGACCAGCGGCTGATTCGACTGATGTAGCCGATGAGCTTGTCGCCCACCTGAACCTCTGCATGGCGCTCCGGGTTCTGGGCATATCGTTGAAGCCGGCGCCGTTTTGTCGGACGCGAGGAACCGCGCATAGGTATCTGGTGAGAAAACATCGACGTAGTAGGCCATACGAAATCCAGATGGGGGGTGATGACGCTCTATCATAGTCAGCGCTGAGGGGCGCTGCGCGCACGTATACTCGCCCGCGTGGGAAAGCCTCTCGACGGATTGAAGGTGCTGGACCTGACGTGGGTGCTCTCGGGGCCCTACGCCTCGATGGTGCTCTCGGACCTGGGGGCGGACGTGATCAAGGTGGAGCGTCCGCCGTGGGGGGACGTGGCTCGCACGAGCGGCCCCTACCAGAACGGCTGGAGCGGCTACTTCTTCAGCATCAACCGGGGCAAGCGGTCCATCTCCATCGACCTGACGCGCGATGAGGGGCGCGAGCTGCTGCTCGACCTCGCGGAGCAGGTGGATGTGGTGATGGAGAACTTCACGCCGGGGACGATGGAGCGGCTCGGCATCGGCTACGAGACACTTCGCGCCCGCAACCCGCGACTCATCTTCGCGAGCACGTCCGGCTTCGGGCAGACGGGGCCGTATCGCGACCATCCGGCGGTGGACATCATCGTGCAGGGGATGGGTGGTGTTATGTCGATCACGGGGGATCCTGACGGCGGCCCCGTGCGTCCGGGGGTCTCGTATGGCGACATCGTGGGCGGGCTGTACACGGCCATCGGCATCCTCACGGCGCTGCACGAGCGGGAGCGCAGCGGGGAGGGTCAGGCGATCGACATCAGCATGCTCGATACGCAGGTGAGCGTGCTGGAGAACGCCATCATGCGGTACTTCGTGACGGGCGAGGCGCCGAAGCCGCTGGGCACGCGTCACCCCAGCGCGACGCCCTTCCAGGCGTTCCCGACGGCGGACGGCTGGATCGTGGTCGCGCTGGCCTTCCGGGACGAACAGTGGCCCATCCTCTGCGCGCTGCTGGGGACGACCGACCTGATCGACGACCCACGCTTCGAGACGGGTCCGAAGCGGACCGCGAACCACGCGGCGCTCGAACCGCTGCTGTCCGAGGCGTTTCGCCAACAGCCACGCGAGCACTGGCTGCGGGAGTTTCTGGCGGCGGACATCCCCAGCGGCCCCCTGAACACGATTGCGGACGTCGTGGCCGACCCGCAGGTGCAGCACCGCGAGATGATTCAGGAGGTGACGCACCCGGTGGCGGGGACGATGCCGGTGGCGAACACGCCCGTGCGGCTCTCGCGCTCGGAGACGGGCATCGCAGGGCCGCCGCCAAGCATGGGCGAGCACACCGCCGAGGTGCTGGGCGAGCTGCTGGGGCTCACTGCGGACGAGGTCGAGGCGCTGCGCGCGTCGGGCGTGGTCGCGACGTCGGGCGGGCCCGACATCGCCGAACTGACGGGGTAGCGGGCCGAGGCCCTAGAGGCCCTTTTCGGCGCAGAGGGGTTCGTCGAAGAGGATGTGGCCGGTGAAGTCGGCGGGGGGTTGTTCGCAGATCCAGACGGTTCCCTTCGCCGTGTGGGTCGCCTGCTCGAACTCGAGCGTCGGGTTCTCGGGGTCGTTTTCGGCCCAGATGTTGCCCGGGGTGCGGATGCGCCCCAGAGGCGAGAGCACGTTGACGGCGATGCCGCTCTCCTGCAGCTCCATGGCGAGAGCCTGCGAGTAGCGCTCGAGGCCGGCCTTCACCATGGCGTAAAAGCCGCCGCTGGCGCGCGTCTCGGGATAAGGGCCGGGGCCGGGGAAGACGCCCGCGCGGGAGGAAACGTTGATGATGTGGCCGCCGCCTGCGGCCTTCATGTGGGGGACGCAGGCGCGTGTGAGGAGGAGGGGTCCGCGCAGGTCGATCTGCCAGATGAGGTCGAGGTGACGCGGCTGGACGGTCTCGATGGAGCCGGGGACGAGGATGGCGGCGTTGTTCACGAGAATATCGACGCGTCCCCACTCCGCCACAACGGCTTCGACGCCGGCGGCGATGCTGTCGGGGTCGCGCACGTCCATGCGGACGGCGAGGGCCTCGCCGCCGCTCTCGCGGATGCTGGCGGCGACGCTGTGGATGGTCCCCGGGAGGCGCTTGTCGCGGACCTCTTCGGTGCGGGCGGCGATGGCGACCTTCGCGCCGGCGGCGGCGAGGGCGCGGGCCACGTCTTCGCCGATACCACGGCTGGCGCCGGTGACGATGGCGACACGGTTGGTGAGGGTGCTCATGGGGGCATCGTACGCGAGCGAGGGGGGCGACTGGCGTCGTAGACTGCCGCCGTCCCGCCAACGCGCGTGAGGAGGACGGCATGGACGTAGCCCCTATCGATATCGCTACCCGCATCGACGACGAGCACCGTCCGGTCTTCGAGGGGATGCCGCGCCCGGAGCGGGACTGGTCGGACATTCCCGGCTCACGCATCCGTCTGGCCGAGATGCGGAAGGCCATGCCACGCCCCGAGCTGCCCGATACGGTCGCTATCGAGAATATCGAGGTGCCTGGGCCAGCCGGGGAGCCGGACGTGCCCCTTCGCCTCTACCGCCCCGAGGGCCTCGCCACGCCGACTGCCGCGCTCTACTGGATTCACGGCGGCGGAATGGTGATGGGCGACGTCGACATGAACGACGGCTACTGCGCGGGCATCGCCGACGAGCTGAACGTGCTGGTGACGTCGGTGGAGTACCGGCTGGCGCCCGAAAACCCCTTCCCCGCCCCGCTGGAGGACTGCTACGCGGGGCTCGCCTGGCTGTGGCGCTCGGCGGGTGAGCTGGGCGTCGACACGAGCCGCATCGCCGTCGGCGGGGCGAGCGCGGGTGGCGGACTGGCGGCAGGCGTCGCACTGGCGGCGCGAGACCGCGGGGAAGTCGCGCTCTGCTTCCAGCTGCTCGTCTACCCCATGATCGACGACCGCAACGTGACGCGCAGCAGCCATGCCGTGACGGACAAGCGCACCTGGAACCGCGAGGCGAACCTCGCTGGCTGGGACGCCTACCTCGCCGGCAACGCCGGCAGCGACGACGTCTCCCCGTACGCGGCGCCCACGCGCGCGACGGACCTCGCAGGCCTGCCGGCCACCTACATCAACGTCGGCGACCTCGACCTATTCGTCGACGAAGATGTCGCCTACGCGCGCGCCCTGGCGGATGCAGGGGTGCCAGTGGAGCTGCACGTGTACCCGGGTGCCTATCACGGGTCGAACTCGTCGGTGCCGAACTCGTCGCTGTCGCGTCGCTGGCTCGCGGACGAGCGCGCAGCGCTGCGGCGGGCGTTGGGGTAGGGGGTGTTAGGGGGTTGCGGTCTCGCCAGCCTCGTGCCAGATGGGGGAGGCGGCTACGAACTCGTCGGCAAGCTCCTTACATGCACCGGCGCACCTTTCGGCGAGAGCAGCGTGCCACGCGGCGGCCCACTCGGGATGCTGGACGGCCGCGACAAGCACCGCATGTAGCGCAGCGCCGTTGTAGAGCCCGCTGAGTGCCTCGGTCTCCGTCGACGGCAGACCAAGCTCTTCAATATCGAGACCGTGACCGGGGAGCACGCACATGGCTCCGTGGATGAACGCTTCACTGGCGTCGTCGAAGTCTTCACCGAAGCGGAACGGCATGCGAGCAATGTTCTCACAGGAAAAACATTAGCACAAGCTTCGCGAGCGGCGTGGAGGCACGCTACGTTCAGAGCAGCAGAGGACTAGTCATCCTGCTGTTGCTTGACCTTGCCGGCGAAGTCGACGACTGGAACGAGCACATCGCCGATGGCCGCGAACGCCTTGTTCGCATCTTCCTGCGACACCCCATCCCGTTGGACCTCACGCGTGAGCGAGACGGCAAGAGCCGCGCTCGCAATCTTGAACATCTCGCGCAGTTCTTCGGCGCGTCTGGGCTCGGAGGCGCAGTAGCTATGCACACCACGATTGTCCATATTGACGAAGACGATGGTCCGGTCCCCCTCGGAATCGACGCGAGCAACGGACCGCTCGTCAAACTCGTGAGCGTCCCACTCCCCTTCCCTTACTTCACGAATGTCGGGGGCGGGGACGCCGGCAGGATTGTTTCGTGGCGGTCCTGGGGGGTGCGTCCCGGGAGTGTGCTCCGGGGTGACGCGAATCTGGCCCTCCACGCTCATGGTGTCCATCTCGGGGGATTGGAACGCTACCCGCAGGGGAATTTCGCTCCCGACGGCTGTGCCCGGTGGGGGCTGCAAGCGGATGGAGAGCTTGCCATCCCACAGTTTGAGGTTCTTGACCCAGCCGTCAGGCTCAATCACACACTCTCCGGGATGGGCCGGACGCTCGAGGAAGTCGTTCTCGGCGTCGGTCTCAAGTTCGACCTCACAGTACGCGTTGACCGGGCAGTCCTTCTCCATGAAGGGCTTTCCACGCTGCCAACGGAGAAAGGTGGGGTAGCGACGGCCCTCGAAGGGATCTCCGTCCACATTTGGTCCACCAGTGGGTGACGGGATGCGACCAGTCCCCTGCAGGATAGTGGCGATAGCTCGCGACGACCTGACCATCCGGCGAAAGAGATCCTCCGTGTGAGCATCGCTCTTGACCGACTTCGTGATGGCACTCGTCCGGCGGGCAGCGTTGAGTTCACGCAGTCCCTCGTGCTGCCGTAGGAAGGTTGCGATGTCTGTGAGGACTGCCTGGAGTGCGCTTCCGCCGACTGCCCGGAGCAGACGCTCGGCGTCGGTGGTCATGGCACGAACGGCGGCGCGCGCCTCTTCGATCTCCGCCTCCAGCTTGGGTTGGAGCACCTCACGAATCAGGGTGTCGTTCAGGCCGAGGTCGAGCGCATTGGAGATGCGGTAGAGCTCCTGCTCATCATCACCGCGCACGACATAGACGGTGTCCTGCCAGTGCTCGCTTGTGGCGGCGCTTTGGGGAGCGATGCGATCGCAGCGAACGAGGTTGAGCGCCTGCTGGTCGTCACGGAGGTGTTCCCGCAGCCCGGGCCAGGCGTCTGTGAGGGGGATGGGAGGCCCTTCGCCGATGGGCTCGGGTTCGGGTGGCTCAAGGTTGAAGGCCTCACGGATGTCGACCGCGCGGGGATGGTTGCGCCACCGCTCCCACGACGCCTGATCGACGACACCGAGCCTGCGCAGCAGCCAGACGATGGGCGACTCACACTCCAGCGGGGGGTACAGCTGTTCGTTGGTGTGCCTCAGCACCCAGGGCTGCAGTGCCTGATCGAACTCGAGCAGGGCATAGGCGTAGCGATAGCGGGAGTCCGGAGACAAGTCCTCAAGGATCTGGAGCGGTCCAGGCCCGTCATAGCTTCGGAAGTTCACGAGGTCGTCTTTGGGGCGACTCTTCAGGAATTGACGCCCCTGGAAGGCATCTCGATGCGATCCGAGGTACTCAGGAAAGCAGGCCTCACCCCTAAGGGAGCGCAGCGACGGCCTATCGACTACGCCAAGCGCACGGAGGGTATCGACATCGCCAGCATGGAAGTCGACGT
Source organism: Tepidiformaceae bacterium (assembly GCA_965200565.1). Lineage (GTDB taxonomy): Bacteria > Chloroflexota > Dehalococcoidia > Tepidiformales > Tepidiformaceae > UBA2991. The sequence goes on from OZ241349.1 coordinate 859,782, forward strand.
CAACCGTGACTGCGGCGTCCGCATCGTCATCCTCTGACACGATTGGCCCGGGCAGCAGGGCCGAGTTCGTGGAAGCCCACTCGCCAGCGCGTGTGCGAATCCTGAGCTTCGACTGCCACCCCTCACAGCCCATGATGATATTCGCGGGGGCAGAGACAGTGCGAGCGGTCTCCCAGAAAGCGCGCTGGCCAGCGTCATTCACAAGGTCTGTCACTGGCCGCCCGAGTACATACCGGGCAAACATCTCGAATTCCGTGTCTCTCGAGGCAGACCTGACGCCTAGCGTAGCGAGTGCGGTCAGCGTCTCCTCACTGGCAGTGAGCTCATGGTGGACAAGCATCGTGTCGGGGAAGGTGTCTTGTTCTGCCGAGTCCGGAAGCGCAACGCTGCCTGAGTCAGGCTCAGCGAGGTTGCCCGCAACCGTGAGGACGATGTCGCCATAGGGATGCCTGATGCCCTCGCGGAAGAGGATGGCAGCGGTCTCGATGGCCGCACGCGATGCGTCGATCGCGTTCTCGTCCTGCTTCCTGCTAACGAGCGCGGAGAGCCACTTGGGCACTGCAACACGTGCAATGCCGCCTGCGATCTGCTTAAGACGGGGGAGGCGGTCCCGTGTGAGGGCACGACTGTGTGCCCATCGCTGAGGCTTGGCCTCACATGCTTCCCAGCGTACCAGCGCCGCTGCAGGGACCTCGGGCGGGAACTGCAGATCTGACGCAAGACACATACGACCCTTTTGGTCAGGAATCACCCTCCGTTCGCAGATGGCGGCGTACACCGAGTCGCGGAGCAGGTTGGCCTGGGCGTGGTCGCCCTGCTCGTGACGCCGGGGCAAGGCATCAAGGTGCCGGCCCGGGTCGTCGCGGCTTGAGAGGGTGGCGACGCTCTTCGCGATGAGTCCTGCAGCTGCCTTGATGAGGTCATCGTTGTAGGCGCCGGGGAGCAGGTTCTGGCGATCGCTGTTCGTCTTCCAGGGGGCGTTGAGGATGCCGGCTGCGAGGCTCTCTGTCTGGGTGGGGAAGAAGGCCCAGAAGCGACCTGGCTCCCGCAATCGGTCGACGGGCACTGCCCACCAGAGTGGCACCTCGGGAGAGTCGCGTCGCTCGTCCCAATCATCGAGCGCCTCCTCCGAGAGGTGATGGTTCTCCAGGAAAACGCGCCAGGGGGAGTTCTCTTGTCGCCTTCCGTCAGCATGTGAACGTCACCACGGATGTCGACCCGCACGTCGCGGCTGACACCTGAGACGTCGTCACGCAGGGACAGGCGCCCAACGTGCTCGACGAAGAGCAGGAACTCCGTGGGGAACTCGTGAACCTGTTCCCTGAGACTCTCGAATGCGCCCGGCAGTAGCGGGAGACGGACGACGTTCGTGGCCCACTCCATCAACTCGCGGAGAACGCCATCGTTCGCAGCACAGTCGTACGGGTCGATGGGATCGGGCGTGCGTAGCTTGGGGTACTCGGCAGCTTCAACACCGATAGCGCGGATGCGGCGCCCGGAAGCCTGCCCGTCGAAGCGCAACGAGACCGAGCGGCTGAAGAATTCGGGGGCATCGGTGACGGCGAGCACGGACTTGAAGCCGAGGCCGAAGCGCCCGATGAGGTTGCGTCCGCGCTTCGAGGAGAGGTTGGAGAACATGAGCCCCCGAACGCCGTCCTCGTCGAGCGGGGAGCCACTGTCCGCGCAGTAGAGGGAGTGTTCGGTGAGGCGGAATTCGATGCGCCCCCGGGCGTCCTGACCACTGCAGGAATCGGCGCTGTTCTGGGCGAGCTCGACTATCTGACGGTGCGCGTAGCCGCCTTGCGCTGTCGCCCTCTCGTTGCTTGCATGTTCATCGACCAGATTCCGCTGCTGCCGGTAGGCCCCCAGCGTGTTCTCCACCTCTTCGGTGACATGCCGGCCAAGTTGCCCACCGGGGCCTTCCCACTGCTCCATGGTCATATGCTCCAAGTATTAGTACTCGTACTCTATAGACGCGGGAATGGGCTTGCTACCCCGCCCCCCTTACGCGCGGGTGGGGGTGGCGTATTGGGGCGGGGGGGCTTCGCCGAGCCAGGTGCGGGCGAGGTTGCTGTAGTGACGCCAGCTGACGCCGCCGTGGGCGGCGGCCTGGTGGGCGTCGCGGAGCTTGCGCTCCAACGGGTGGCTCATGCGGCTGGCGGTGGTGCCGGCGGTGTTGTGAATGATGTCGACGACGTGGCGGCAGGATTGGGCAGCGTGGGTCGAGGCGAGCAGGCCGCGACGAGCGAGGGGCCAGTCGGGGAACTCCTTGCCGCCGTCAAGGGGGCCGAGATCGGCTTCGATCTCGTCCTGCGTCTCCATGAGGAAGGCGCGGGCGGCGGCCCAGGTGGCTTCCATTTCGCCCAGGCGGACGGGCGTCTCGGGGAGGTCCTTGAGGAGTGAGCCGGCGTGCCAGGGGGTCTTCACGACGGCCAGTTCGGTGAAGGCGTCGAGCGTGCCACGGGCGATGCCGAGGGCGACGGCGCCCTTGTTGTAGGGGACCTGAATGGGGTTGCGGTAGGTGGGGTTCTCCCAGACTTTCGTCGAAGCAAGGGCGGCCTGCGGGAGGACGTGCTCGGGGGGCACGTAGCCGACGATGCGGACGTCGTGACTGCCGGAGCCGCGCAGTCCGGCCATGTCCCAGGTGTCGATGATCTCGAATTCGCCTTTGGGGATCATGAAGGCGGCGGCGGCGGCTTCGCCGGTGGCGGGGTCGATGGTGTCGCTGGTGAGGATGAGGTTCCAGGTGGCGCTGTGGCAGCCGCTGGCGAAGGCGCCCTGATAGGTGACGCGCCAGCCGTCGCCCTCGCGTTTCGCCTCGCGTCCGGGGAACTCGCCGTTGGGGTCGCCGAGGCCGGAGCAGACGAGGTAGTTCCAGTCGTCGCAGACTTCGTGGGCGAACTCGGGGTCCATCTGGCGCAGGACGAGGGCGTTGATCTCGGAGTTGATCTGGACGCACCAGCCGACGGAGCCGTCGATGGCGGCGGCGGCTTCGATGACCTCGATCTGCTTGCGGGCGAGGAGGTCTTCGCCGCCGAGTTCGGCGGGGACGACCATGCGGTAGATGCCCGCATCGACCATCTCCTTGACGGCCCAGGCGGGCATGTGACGCAGCTGCTGGGCTTCGTAGCCGGCCTGTGTGAGGGCTTCGCGCATGTTGGCGATGCGATCGAGGATGGGGGTGTCGTGGAGCGCCTGTTGCTTGTCGAGGATTTCCTGTCGAACCATGGGGAGCCTCCGGAGTAGCGGGACGTGCGTTAGGTCAGGTCAGGTGAGGAATGATACGGATTCACGATTGAGGACGTCGCGGAAGGCGGGGATGAGACCTCGCATTCATGGAGGGGGCGAGCGGCAAGGCGGATGTGGTGGGGGAGTCCGAAGGAGGTGCAATCGCGGACGGCGAAGCCGCGTTGCAGGAGGGATTGACGGATGGCATGGGCGTCGCCGACGCGGACGAGGAGGAAGTTGGCATCGGAGGGCGTAACGGGGAGGGAGAGGGCGGCGAGCTGCTCGGTGAGGTAGGCGATAGCGTCTCGGGCGACGACTCTGCCCTGTTCGGCGTGGTGGTCGTCGTCGAGAACGACAAGCCCAAGTGTCTGGGCGACGGCATTCACACTCCACGAAGGTTGGAGATGGCGAAGGGAAGCGACCAGTGGCGGCCGGGCGATGAGATAGCCAAGCCTGACGCCGGCGAGCGCGTGGTCCTTGGTGAGGGAACGGATGATGGCAAGGTTGCCATGGTCGTGGTCGTGGTCGGGGCCATGGTCGAGGAGGGGAAGGCCGTCCCAGGGATCGGCGAGGAAGGGGACGTAGGCTTCATCCAGCACGAGAAGGCCGTGGGGGGGAATGGCGGCGAGGAGGCGCGCGACGAAATCGCGGTCGAGGTAGCGTCCGGTGGGGTTGTTGGGGTTGCAGAGGAAGGTGAGGGTGGGGGTGACGGCTTCGATGGTGCTGATGGCGGAGTCGATGGACCAGTGGAATCCATCCGCTTCGGTGGAGCGGAGCAGGTGGACAGGGCTTTGCTGCAGGGCTGCGGCGGCTTCGTACTCGCCGAAGGTGGGAGCGAAGATGAGGCAGGGGGCGTCGGGGGAGAGGCGGGCGCGGGCGAGGAGGTGGATGAGCTCGGTGGAGCCGTTCCCGATGAGGAAGTGGTCGGGGGGGAGGGCGTGGCGGCGGGAAAGGGCCTCACGGAGGCGGGAGGAGGAGCGGTCGGGATAGGAGGCGAGGTCCACGGAGGAGAGGGCTTCCCGGACGCGGGGGGAGGTCCCAAGCGGGTTGATATTGGAGCTGAAGTCGAGGACGCGGGTGGGGTCGAGGCCGAGGGCTTGCAGTTCGGCGGTATCGAGGGGGCTTGCAGTTCGGCGGTATCGAGGCCGCCATGGATGGTCGTCCTGGTCGTCATGCCAGCAGCCAGTGTCGCAGGGCGAGCAGGGCCATCGCCACGGGCAGCGCAAGCAGGGCGGTGCCGAGGGCGAGGCGATTGGCGCGGGCGATGTCGTTCGGGGCAGGCTCGGGGAGGCCCTTTCCGAGGACGTAGTGATCGGGTTTCTCGAGGCGTTTTCCGAGGAGGCCGGCCATGGCGGACATGGTCCAGCCGGCGTTGGGGCTTTCGGTGATGTTTCGGTCACGGCGGAGGACTCCTGCCGATGCACGGGTGGGGAAGCGGTAGAGGGCGCCGGCGAAGAGCATCAGCAGGGCGCTCAGCCTGGCCGGGATGAGGTTGAGGAGGTCGTCGAAGCGGGCGGACGCCTTCCCCAGGTACTCGTAGCGGCCGTGGTGTCCAAGCATGCTGTCGAGGGTGTTGGCAGCACGGTAGAGGACGGCGCCGGCGGGGCCGAGCAAGCCGAACGCGAGCCACGGGGCGACGAAGCTGTCGGTGGTGTTCTCGGCGACCGATTCGATTGCGGCAGCGGCGACGAGGGGTGGGGCGAGGGTGGCACGGTCGCGGCTGACCAGGCTCTGAAGGCGGTGCCGGGCGCTCTCGAGGTCGCGCTCGTTGAGGGCCTGCCGTATGGCCTCGCCGGCAGTCGTGAGGCCTCGAACGGTGAAGGCGGTTCGGAGCAGGACGGCCCCACCAAGGACATAGGCGACCGGTCCAAGGGCGGCGAGGCCTGTCAGGGCCAGCCAGCCGAGGGTTCCCCAGAGGGCCACGACGGTGAGGGCGATGGCGCCTCCGTAGAGCAGGGCGAAGGGTGGGGCGACCGGGGCGAAGCGTTCGAGCGCGCGAATCGTTCGTCCCATCCAGACGACGGGATGAATGGCGGCAGGAGGTTCGGGGAGGAGGCGGTCGAGGGTGACGGCAAGCAGCACGAGGGCGGCGTCGAGGGCAAAGTTGCCCCACCAATCGGGGTGAGGGTGGGGAACACGAACGCGGGCGGCAACCTGGTGGGTGGTCTTGTCGGGGTGGAAGGTGGTGGTGGTGGGGAGGAGCGCGAGGCCAGGCGTGAGGGCGCGGGGGGATTCAACCCCGTCGGGGTCGCGCAGTTCGCCTCCGAGCATCTGAAAGCCGGCGCAGATGCCGATGACGGGAGTTCCTTCCCCACGGGCATGGACGATGCGCCCGGCGAGGCCGTTGGCGCGGAGCCAGTCGAGATCGTCCACGGTCGTTTTGGAGCCGGGGAGCACGATGAGGTCCGGCTTCCCAACGGCATCGAGGGTGTGCACGAAGCGCACTCGCACGCCGGGTTCGTAGCGGAGCGGATCGAAGTCGTCGAAGTTGGCGATGTGGGGGAGGCGGACCACGGCGACGTCGACGATGGTCTCGTGGTCAGGAAGGGGGGTCGCGTCGAGGCCGAGGGAGTCTTCCTCGGGGATTTGGATATCGGTGTAGTAGGGGGGGACGCCGAGGGCGGGGGCGCCGGTGTGCTCGTGGAGGAGGTGAAGGCCGGATTCGAGCAGTGAGGGGTCGCCGCGAAACTTGTTGATGACGTGCCCGGTGACGAGGGCGCGTTCCTCCGGTTCGAGCATCGTCATGGTGCCGACGATCTGGGCGAAGACACCGGCCCGGTCGATGTCGCCGACGAGCAGGACGGGGGCGTTGGCGTAGCGGCCGACCCGCATGTTGACAATGTCGTGCTGCTTGAGATTGATTTCGGCAGGGCTGCCGGCGCCCTCGATGACGACCACGTCGAATTCGCGGCGAAGGGTGTCGAGGGCGTTTGTGACGGAGGGCCAGAGGGTCTGCTTCAGCTCGTAGTACTCGCGGGCAGACTTGCGAGCAGTGGGGCGTCCCATCACGACGACCTGGGAGCGAGCCTCGGCCTCGGGCTTTAGCAGCACGGGGTTCATCTCGACGCGCGGCTCGACCATGGCAGCGGCAGCCTGAACGGCCTGCGAGCGTCCGATCTCGCCGCCATCGGGGGTGACGAAGGAGTTGAGGGACATGTTCTGCGCCTTGAAGGGAGCGACCTGGTAGCCGTCCCGGGCGAAGATGCGGCAGAGGGCGGCCGTGAGCACGGATTTGCCGGCATGGGATGAGGTCCCCTGCACCATGACGACTCTGGCAAGAGCGCTCACGGAGTGCCGTACACACCGGAACGGGAAGGGTGCTCGCTGATCTCGGAGCGGAGCAGAGCGGGCCTCCGCAGGGGCATTGGCGGCGATGATACCGGCTGGGGGGCGCGGGAACGGGCGGAAATATGCGAGACTGCGCCCATGGCCGAGAAGGACGCGCGGGCGATTGTGGCGGAATACGTCGAGCGGGTGTGGCACCTGGGCGATAATTCGGCTGTCTCCGAGCTGGTCACCGACCCCTATGTCCGTCACGACCCGGGGGGTGCGACGAAGACGCTGAGCCGTGCGGAGCAGCTCGAGCGAGTGACGGTGGAGCGGGCGGTGGCGACAGCGGAAGACGGGCGCAGCCTGCACTTCGAGGCGGTGGTGCTGAGCGGGGATGAGCAGAACGTGACCTGGGTGTGGAACATGACGGCGCCAGCGGGTACGAAGCTGGAGCAGGTGGGGGTACCCATGGAGGTGGTGGACGGGGAGATTCGCATGTGCGGCATCGAGATCTTCCGCGTGGTCGATGGGCGCATCACGGAAGTCTGGAACAGCCCACCGATGGCGGGGCACTGGGGCTAGTCGGGGAGATTCCCCTTCACCTGAACCATTGGCAGAATACGCGCCGTGAGCAGGGTGTTTGAGGCGCTGAGCGGACTCGTAACGGCACGTCCCCTCGTGACGCTTGTGGTGCTGCTCGGAATCACGGTGGCGTTGGGGGCGGGCGTCACACAGTCGGCGCCACAGGCTGGCAATGAGGTCTTCCTGGCCGACGACAGCGACGTCACCGTCGCGCTCGGCACCATCGAGGAGCAGTTTGGGGAGACGGCGGAGGCGGCGACCGCGACCCTGATCTTCCGTGGGGCGGCGCTCACGCCTGAAGGGCTGCAGCAGATCGAGCGGGTGATCGGGCGCATCGGGGCGGATGCGCGGGTGGTGGATGTGCTGGCGAGCGGGAATCCGGTCACGGCGCCGACGCACCCGCTGGCGTCGGTGCTGGGGGTGACCACGTTCGAGGGGGTCACTGAGGAGGAAGTCGATGCGGCGCTGGCGCAGATTGCTCGCCAGCCCGAGTTCACCGACCAGCGGGCGGCGCTCGATGCGCTCACAGGCTTCGATGTGGACGACACGCCGATCGCGCTCGCGTCGGTGCGCCTGCGCGACCCGGGCGACCTCGAGAAGCTGGCAGAGGCGGAGCTGGCCATCCACGAGATCACAGAGGCGGTGGAAGGGCCGCTGGTGGGGCGGAGCCTGTCGCAGGCGACAACGGATGAGGAGGCCGAGGAAGCCACCGGCTCGACGATGCTCCTGCTGATGGGGATCGCGCTGATCGTGATCGCCGTCCTCACGCTCATCTTCATGCGGTCTGCCCTGGACCTACTGCTGACGATGGCGGGGCTGCTGATCACGATTGTGTGGATTACGGGTGCGCAGGGGTGGCTGGGGCCGAACGCGTTGGGGTGGATCGGCGCGCCGAACACGCTCACGACGATGGTGCCGATCATCCTCATCGGCCTGTCCGTGGATTACGCCATCCAGACGGTGGCGCTCTACCGCGAGCAGCGATCCGCTGGCGAGGGCGTCGCGATGGCGGCCCGGCGGGGGCTCGGGACGGTACTGGTCCCGCTGGCGCTGGCGGCGGGGACGACGGTGGTGAGTTTCCTCACCAATCTGGCGTCGCCGATCCCGGCGAACGGCGATTTCGGCATAACCGCAGCGCTGGGAGTGGCCTTCGGCCTGATCGTGATGCTGACGTTGATGCCGGCAGCGCGAGCGCTGGTCGACAGACGGCGGGAGGAGCGGGGAACGCTGCCGGCAGCGCGGCCCATCTCAACCGCGATTCCCGGCGTGGGTGGTGCGGTGGAGGCGTTGGGGCGGGAGCTGGCGCGGCGACCGGCGCCCTACCTCGCAGTGGTGGCGATCGCGACCATCCTGCTGGGACTGGCCGCGACGAACATCGACTCCACCTTCAACACGCGTGACTTCCTGCCCTCCGGCGGCGACTCGCTGACCGACCTGGAGACGCTCGACGCAGCCTTCGGGGGCGAGACCGAGGCCGTGAACGTGGTCATCGAGGCCGAGATTACGGACTCGCGCACCGTTCTCAACCTGCTCGACTTCAGCGACGCCTTCGAGGACGACCTGCGACGACCGGTGGGGGTCGTGGGGGATGTGCAGAATTCGATCGGGCTGCTCGTGCTCGACTGGACCACCGACAGCGGCGAACCGAACGACAAGTACGACGCCGAACTGGCGCTCCTGTTCGCGGAGTCGACGGCAGGGGTGCGGCTCGACCAACAGGTGGCGCAAGTGGCCCTCGATCGGCTGGAGGAGATGGATCCCGAAGCGGTCGCGCAGGTGCTGGTGAACAATCCCACTGGGGAAGACACGCTGCTGATTCAGTTCCGCGCACTGGCGGGCGACCAGCAGCGCACCGCGGAGATGCTGGACGACGTCAACTCACTCTGGTTCGGCAGCGACGAGGAGTTCACGGCGACGTCGGGAAGCATCACCAGCCTCGAAATCGTGAACGTGATTCAGGAGAGCCAGAGCGAAGCGATCGTGACGACGGTGGCGGCGGCGCTCGTCATCCTCACGATCTTCTTCTGGATCACGCAGGGGCAGCCGGCCTTGGGGGCCATCGCCGTGGGGCCGATCGTGCTGGTGCTGATCTGGGTGCTGGGCACGATGTCGCTGCTGGGCATCCCCTACAACGTGGTGACGGCGCTGATCACCGCGCTCTCCATCGGTATCGGCGTGGACTACACGATTCACGTCATCCATCGCTACCAGGAGGAGTTCCACGAGCTGCACGACCCTGAGGGGGCGGCCAGCCGCACGCTGGCGACGACGGGGTCGGCGCTGATCGGCTCGGCGCTGACGACCGCATTGGGGTTCGGAGTGCTCATCTTCTCCCCGCTGACGCCGTTCCAGCAGTTTGGGATTGTGGCGGCGATCACGATCGCGTACGCACTGATCGCGGCGGTACTGGTCGTGCCGCCAGCGATGATCGTCTGGGGGGCGTACCAGAACCTGCGGCTGCGCCGCGCCGTGGAGCGGGCGCGCACGGAGCTGGGCGAAGAGGCGTAGGCGCAGGTCCGACGCTGTTCGTTCTTCCTGCGGTCTAGAGGTCGGCGACGTCGATGGTGTGGCCTGCTTCGGCGGCGGCGTAGACGCCGTGAACGGCCTCCATCGTGTTGAGGTTGTCGCGGCCGCTGGTGATGGGCTCGACGCCGTCGCGGATGCAGCGGGCGAAGTGCACGATTTCGTTCGTGAAGGGGTTGTCGCTGACGAGCCCTTCCATGTCGTCCCCGACGTCGCTGAAGGCGTAGTAGCCGTTGTGGCCGGTCTGCACTTCACGCGCTTCGGTGGCGACGCGGGCGGGGGCGTGGTGGTGGTCGATGAGGCTGCCCTCAGGGTCGGGATCGGTGTAGATGGTGCCCTTCGTGCCGATGATGAGGGACTGGTAGGACCACGGGGTGCGGGCGCTGTAGCTGGAGAGGAGCGTGCCCATGGCGCCGTTCTCGAACTCGAAGGTGGCGACGGCGCGGTCTTCGGCGCCGTTCTTCATGAGGGGGTGGTCGCCCCAGGTCTTGGCGGTGACGCGCACGACGTTGCCGACGAAGTAGCGCAGGAGGTCGACCTGATGGGTGCTGACCATCATCACGCTGCCGCCGCCGTTGCGGTTGCCGTCGAAGCCCCACCAGTCGTCGCGGCTGGCGCTGCCGGGAAGGGCGGCGCCGAACCAGCTATCGGCGCGGCAGGCCCAGATTTCGCCCAGCTCGCCGGCCTCGATGATGCGCTTCACGTTCTGGTAGTGGGGGAGGTAGCGCAGCATCTGGGCGACCATGAAGGTGATGCCGGCGTCGTCGCAGGCGGCGACGATCTCGCGCGCCTCGGGGACGGAGCAGGCCATCGGCTTCTCGAGGAGGACGTGCTTGCCCGCGTGGGCGGCCTCGATGGCATTGGCGTGGTGCTGGTCGTGGATGGTGGCGATGTCGACCGCATCGACGTCGTCGCGGGCGAGGAGGTCGGCGGTGTTGGTGTAGACGGCGGAGGCATCGAGGCCGGCGTCAGCGGCGTAGGCGCTGGCGGCCTCTTCGCGGATATCGCAGACGGCGACGAGCTCGACTTCGTCACGGTAGTTGGTGAGGCCGTCGAGGTGGGCGCGGGCGATGCCGCCGGAACCGATAAGGCCGATGCGAAGGGGAGGCATGGGGGCTCCTGGGAGGGGTAGTAGGGCGGGAGTATACGCAGGGGGTTGAAGTTATGATTGCGCCATGCTGCTAGGCGAATTGCTAGAGACGGTAGAGACACTGCGGGCGCGGATCGAGGCGCACCAGCAAGTGCTGAGCGAGAACGAGGTGCGGACGCGGTACGCACTGATCGACCCGCTGCTGAGGTCGCTGGGATGGGATGTAAGCGATCCGGGACAGGTAGTCCCCAAGTACGACATTGAGAGGAAACGCGCCGACTACGCGCTGCTCGCCGCAAGCGGGAAGCCTGCTGTCATGGTTGAAGCAAAGAGGCTGGGACGGGCGTTGGAAGACGGTCTCGACCAGAGCATCAGCTATTGCGTCAGCAAGGCTACGCCGTACTTCTGCGTCACAGATGGGCAGCGATGGGCGCTGTACGAGACCTTCCGGCGGGTCGAGACGCCTGACAAGCTCGTGAACCGCTTCGATCTCGTGAAGGACAAGCTGAGCGAGGTCTGCCTGAAGGCGATAGCGCTGTGGAACCCTGCTGTGGCTGAAGGCGTAGTGCGGGAGGGCGAGGCTTCTGTGGTGAAGGAGCCGACACTGCCAACCGAAGCTGTAACACCTGCCGCAGCACTTTGGCAGTGTCCCAAGCGTGACAAGGCTCTTGATCAATCCGAGACGCGCCTCATCGCAGGCCACAAAGCGGTCCACACCCGCGAAGAGAAGAGAGAGGGTGGGACACCACTGACAGTGCTTGCAGCCGGCGGGAAATTGCCAGCAGGCTCACAGATAAGGGTTCCCGACGGACAGACAATCCAAATCAAGGGATGGGTTCAGATCCCAGAACAGGTCGCCATCTGGCTCAACCGAAAAGGGCACCTTACTGAGCGACAGTGCCCCATCACCTCTGGGAAGCGCTACCTGGTCGCAACGCAGCCGATGCACCCAGGTGGGACTGAATTTCGCCGAAGCAAGCGAGTAGGTTCCCTTTGGTTGGAGTCGAACTACAGTGCTCGCGATTCCGTACGCAATGCGCAGCGCATCATCGAACACGCAGGGCTCGACCCAGTGGACTTCCTGGTACAGCTGGCGAAATAGCCTCCCCTACTGCTGGCCCATGGCGGCCATGCGATCCATCACCTGTTCGTCGGTGACATCCTCGATGTGGGTGGCGATGGACCAGGTGTTGCCGGAGGGGTCGGTGATGCGGCAGATGCGGTCGCCGTAGAACTGGTCCTCGGGCTCGGCGACGGCGGTGGCGCCGGCGCTGAGGGCCTGGGCGTAGGTGGCGTCGACGCCCTCGACGTAGAGGTGAATCTGGGCGCTGAGGGCGGGGAAGCCCATCTCGGCGTTGGAGGAGCCAAGCATGACGGCGGCGCCGCCGATCTCGACCTCGGCGTGGGCGATGGAGCCATCGGGCATGGGGAGGCGCGATCGCTCGACGGCGTCGAACGCGTCGGCGAGGAACTGAAGCAGGCCGGGGGCGTCTTCGGCGACGAGGTAGGGGGTGACGGGGGTATAGCCGTCGGGGACGGCCTTGACGTCGGACATGGGGGGCTCCTGTTTGCGTGAAGTGAACGGTGTTGAGGGTAGCATGCATCCGCTTGCGATTCACAACGAGCACCGGGAGAGACGGCACGCATTGTGACGTCTCGCGATCACCGTTGGCGCACACGGATGGTGGCGGCTTTAGTAGTATGGCGTGGTCAGAAACACGAGCCGACAGGGCTGAGGAGACGCCACATGGTGCGACAGGAAATTCTCGACAAGAGCGCTGAGCTGCAGAAGACGCCGATGGCGGAGCGCATCGCCAACATCAAGGAAGAGCTCACCGCCGGTGGCAACGAGGCGCAGCAGCTGCGCCGCCTGCCGGACTGGGTCTCCAGGCTGATGGCGGACACGGGCCTCTACCGCCACACCATGCCGGTCGAGCTGGGCGGCGAGGACATGACGGCTCGCGGCCAGATCGAGGCGATCGAGGCGAGCTGCGCGATCGATGGCTCGATCGGCTGGTGCGTGCAGATCAACTCGGAGATCAACGCGCTCGTGCTACGGCAGATGGACCCTGCCTTCGCCCACGAGATCTGCGACGACTGGTACTTCCTCGTCTGCTCCGGGCTGGGGACGCCGAACGGCGAGTTCCCCGGGCGCAAGGCGAAGCGTGAGGGCGACGGCTGGCGCACGACCTACCAGGGCGCGTTCGCGAGCGGCTGCTTCAACGCGACCTGGAACCTCGTGCTCAATCCCGCGGCCGAGATCGTGGATGAGGACACGGGTGAGATGGCGGATGCGTCGTTCATGGTCCCGAAGGGCGAGTTCCAGCCGGTGGACACGTGGAACATGGCGGGCCTGCGCGGCTCCGGCAGCCACGACGTGCGCATCGTGGATGGATACATCCCCCCGAAGCACCTGCTGCCGCAGAACGCGCTCGATTCGACGAAGTTCTGGGAGAATCCGACCTACCGCAACCCGTCGCAGGTGCCCTACAACAAGGCAGCGGTGGCACTGGGCATCGCCCGCGGGGCGATCGATGCGTTCGTGGACCTGGCCATGACGAAGACGCCATGGATGTCGGGTTCGACGCTGAAGGACCAGCCGGAGGCGTACATCGGCGTGGCCGAGTGCGAGGCGACGCTGCGGGCCGCGCGGGCCTTCGTGATGGAGACGCAGGAGGAGATCGAGGCGAACCTGGGTCCGCTGGATGGTGGGCGCTCGGTACCCGAGTGGCCGCTGCTGCGGCTGGGGCTGCTGGCCTCGACCCATGCGGCGCAGTCTTCGCGCGAAGTCGTCGACCGCATCCACAATCTGGCTGGCACGACGGCGGCGCGCATGGAGCATCCGCTGGAGCGCAAGCTGCGCGACGCGCATCAGGCGGCGGCGCACGGCGGCGTCAGCTGGCGCCACTACGGCGTGATGGGCAAGTCGTGGCTCGGCGACGAAGTCCCGCCGCAGTACGCAGAGGTGAAGCGGGCGTAGCACGCCGCACGTCTCTCGCAACACAGCGCAAGCGCCCCACCTCAGGTTCAAGGTGGGGCGCTTGTTCTTGTCGGCCGTCACCCCCGTCCTGGCGGGGAATGAGTGCTAGCGGGGGATGATGGGGAGGGTGACGCTGCTGGGGCGGTGGGTGTCGTGGAAGACGGTCTGGTGGGCGGGCATGAGAGCGGTCTCGGTGTGGATGGGACGGCCGGTGTTGGGGTTGCGGTCGAAGTGGGGGAAGTTGGAGGAGCTGATGTCGAGGCACAGGCGGTGGCCGCGCTTGAAGACGTGGCTCGTGGCCCACAGGTCGATAGTGAACTCGTACGGCTGGCCGGGCGTGAGCAGCTCTTGCCGGAGCAGCGAGTTGCGGTAGCGGGCGCGGATGATGCCGTCCTGGATGTTCTGGACGTAGCCATCGGGGCGCACGTCGCAGAGTTTGGCGGTGAAGTCGGTATCGACTGCGCTGCTTGCGGCCCAGAGGGTGACGCTGATGGGGCCGGTGACCTCCATCTCCTCCGCGAGGGGCTCGCTGGTGTAGCAGAGGACGTCGCCGCGACGCTCGGCGGGGGTCTGGTCGAAGATGCCCGGGGGTGTGATGAGGTTGTTCCCGCCGAGGGTGGGGACAGGGTCGTCGGGGTCGTAGACGAAGCGGTCGGGGCGCTCGTTGGCGGGGGGTTCGGGGCTGAGCGAGCCATCGCCGTCGAGGGAGTTGGCGCCGCCGTCGCTGTGCAGGTACCAGGGGGTGTAGACGGTGCGGGCGAGGGGCCACTCCTGCTCCTCGCGCCAGACGTTGTCGCCCATGACGAAGATCTTGACGGGCGGGGCCTCCATGACTCCCGTGTCTTCATCCTTGAGCCAGTGGTCGAACCAGCGGAGCTGCTCTTCCTTCAGCTCGATGGCGGCGTTGGGGCCGAAGTCGAGGTCGCCACAGCCGCCGGTGGTGGGGACGGTGTAGCCGATGTGGCCCCAGGGGCCCATGAGCAGTTTCTGGTTGGGGCGGGCGTGCTCGCCGCCCGTGGCGGTGATGCCGCTGAAGCCGTGGAGGGCGCCTTCCTCGAAGATGTCGTACCAGGAGCCGACGTGGTAGACGGGATGGTTGACCTCGTGGAAGCGGCGGCGGAGGTTGATATTCCACCAGTGGGGGCCGTCGTCGGGGTTGGCGAGGTAGTCGGCGAAGTAGGGGGCGATTTCGGAGAGACGGTCGGCCCAGGTGGTCATGGGGAGTTCGCGGGCGGAGTGGTCGAGGAGGGGGCGGAAGCCGTCAGCGGGCGCGAGGAGCGATTCGAAGTCGGGGAGGTCGGGATCGAGGCCGAGGCGGCTGGCGGTGTCGCGCGCCTTGGAGGTGGTGTAGGCGGCCATCCAGCCGTGCTCGAAGGCGCCGCCGCTGTGGTAGATCCAGCTCTGGTGGAAGTCGGTGGAGCCGGAGACGGGCATCTGCGCCCTGAGGGAGGGCGGCGCTTCGGGGGCGACCATGTACTGCACGGCGGCGAGGTAGGACTGGCCGTAGGTGCCGACGGCGCCGTTCGACCAGGGCTGCGCGGCGGCCCACTCGATGGTGTCGTAGCCGTCGAGGGCTTCGTACACGTGGGGTTCGTAGCGGTCGCCTTCTGAGCCGAAGCGGGCGCGCGTGTCCTGCGTGACGACGGCGTAGCCGTGCGCGGTCCAGAAATCGGCCATGACGAGGGGTCCGAGGCCGGTGCGCCCGTACGGGGTGCGCGAGAGGAGCGTGGGGAAGCGCCCCGGGCCGGAGGGGCGGTAGACGTCGGCCTGCAGGCGGACGCCGTCGCGCATGGGGATCATGACGTTCTCGTCGACGGTTACTCCTTCGATTCGGTCGGCCATGGGGCGCCTCGCTTTGCCCTGCTCTGTTGGTGGGGTGACGGGGTGATCGTCAGCGGCGCCTGCAGGCCTGTCAACGAATCAACCGACGTCGATTCGAAGGCCCATCCGCGCTCGATGAGGCGGGTATGCTGGCGCTGTGAGCACGATCTACGACTTCATTGTGGTGGGCGCGGGGTCCTCGGGGGCGGCTGTGGCGGCGCGGCTGAGCGAGGATGCTGAGCGTTCGGTGCTGCTGCTGGAGGCGGGGCCGGACTACGCCAGCACGGAGGCGACCCCGCACGATCTTCGCTACGCACACCGCGTCTCGGTGATCGATCACGACTGGGGATTCACCGCGCAGGCGACCCCTGAGCGGGAGGTGCCCTATCCGCGCGGGCAGGTGCTGGGCGGCTCCTCGGCGGTCAACGGCACACTTGCAATTCGGGGCACGCCGGAGGATTTCGACGAGTGGGCGGCGTTGGGGAACGAGGGCTGGTCGTGGGAGGACTGCCTGCCGTTCTTCCGCAAGCTGGAGCACGACCGCGACGCCTCGGGGGACTTCCACGGGAAGAGCGGTCCGTTGCCAGTCGTGCGCTGGCAGCCCGACGAGATGCTTCGGCTGGGGCAGGCGTTCATCGAGGTGTCTCAGGAGTTCGGCTTTCCCTACGCGGAGGACTTCAACGACCCGGGGGCGACGGGCATCAGCCCGATGGCACAGAACCGCGAACGGGACACGCGCATCTCGACCGCGATGGCCTACCTGGAGCCGATCCGGCAGCGGTTGAACCTGACCATTCGCGGGGGCTGCCTGGTGAAGCGGGTGCTGCTGGAGGATGGGCGCGCGACGGGGGTGGAGGTGGAGTGCGGTGGCGAGCTGCAGACCGTGCGGGGGCGGAACGTGATCCTCTCGGCAGGGGCGATTCAGTCGCCACCGATTCTCGTGCGTTCGGGGATTGGGGCGAAGGAGGAAGTGGAGGGGATCGGCGTGCCGCTGGTGCGGGAACTGCCGGGTGTGGGGCGCAACCTCATCGACCATCCGCTGTGTTCGGTGGTGTACCGATCGAAGCCGGGCGTCTCGGTGATGCCCGACCCGCCCGTGCAGACGATGCTGCGCTACACCGCCAGCGGTGGCGAGCCGAACGATATGCAGATCTACATGGTGAACCACTTCCCCGGACGGGAGGGGAACTTCGCCCTGCTGGTCATCCTGCAGCGCCCCAAAGCGCGGGGACGGCTCCGGATCGAGAGCGCAGACCACCGCGTACAGCCGCGCATCGAGCTCAACTTCTTCTCCGAGGAGGAGGACGTGCGGCGCTTGCGGGAGGGGCTGCAGCTTTCGCAGCGGATGGCGGCGCATCCGGCGATCGCGCAGTACGCAGAGGGGCTGGAGACGCCGGGCGCGGAGGTGCTGGCGGACGACGACGCGCTGGACGACTACATCCGCGCGAACGGGTCGCACAACTTCCACGCGGTGGGGACAGCGAAGATGGGTCCGGCGAACGATCTGCTGGCGGTGGTCGATTCGCACTGCCGCGTGCACGGAGTCGAGGGGGTGCGGGTAGTGGACGCTTCGATCATGCCGGAGATTGTGCGGGCCAACACGAACCTGACGTGCATCATGATCGGGGAGCGGGTCGCAGACCTGATCCGGAACGAGGAGCGGGAGTGACGCCATGGGCATCCTTGATATCGAGGACCGGACGGAGCACTGGAAGACGGCGTTCGAACTGACACCGCTGTTCGAGCGACGGGCTATCCGGCTGGCGAGGCTCCTGCTCCCCAAAGCGAGCGGCACCTGCTGCAGGCGGGAGAGATGAAGCTCGAGCTCTTCTGGTTCGGGATGCGGGACTACCGCCACCAGCGTCCGACGGGGATCTCGGAACTCGCCAGGCTCTACGGCACGCTCTTCCCGGACCTTCGCAAGCAGGTCGAGAACTTCCAGGGGTTCACGCGACTCAAGCCGCACAACTACATCGCGTCGGCCGATACGGAGCGGGCCCTCGCGAACAACATCCTCAACACCGAAGTCGACATCGTGCTGGAGTCGTCGAGCCATCTGTTCATCGGGGAGGCGAAGCACGAATCGGGGCTCGGCGCGAACGGCGGCGACGTGCTCGTCCACCAGCTGGTCCGCCAGTACGTGATGGCAAAGATTCTCCTGCAGCTGACGAAGAGCCAGCGCAAGATCGTGCCGTTCGTCGTCAGTAGTGCCACGAATCTGCTCAGGACCGATCAGGTGCAGTTCATGCTGAAGCAGGGGTGGCTGCGCGAGGAGAATGTGCTGACGTGGGGGGACATCGAGGCGCTCTGGTAGGGGTAGGATGCGGGCACGACGGCGCCTGTCGAACCTGATCCAAGCCTGATCGAGCCGCACGAGTTCGTCTCGGACGAGTTCCGCATCGACCCGTTTCCGATCTACAAGCGGTTGCGGGAGTTCGAGCCTGTCTACCAGGACAAGTTACAGAACCGCTGGATCATCTCCCGCTACGAGGACATCTGGGGCATCTACAAGGACAACGAGCGGTTCACGCGGGCGATCTACGACCCGCACGGGCAGCACAAGTTCGGGTCGGACTCGACGATGGGGTTCACCCTCAACGATCTGGGCGAAGGACAGGACTACATCTGGCTGCGGGGCATCGTGGCGGGCGAGTTCGTGGGGAAGCGGCTGGAGCGACGCGTGCCGCTCATCGAGCGCATCGCCACGAAGCTCATCGATCAGTTTCTGGAGGAGGCGCGGGCGGACCAGAAGGCGGGGCGGACGGTCGGGGGGCAGGTCGAACTGGTGTCGCAGTTCAGCGCGCGTTTCCCCATCCGCGTCATCGCGGGGATGCTGGGCCTCCCGGAAGAGGACAACGACTACTTCGAAGCGGTCTACGACCGTCTCTTCGCGGGGAACGGCTACGGGCGGGCGCATTTCCGCCGGGGTGTGGCGGCTCGCGATGAGCTGTTCGCCTACCTCGACCCGCTCTTCGACGAGCTCATGGACGCGCCGCGCGACGACCTGCTCTCGGTCTTCTGCCACGCGGAGAAGGACGGCGCGAAGATGTCGCGCGAGCAGATGCGGGGCTACGTGGCGCTGCTGCTCGTGGGCGGGGGCGATACGACGCACAAGGCGATCGATGCGATGTGGTGGAACCTGCTGCGTAACCCCGACCAGTACGAGGCCGTGCGCGACGAGCCCGTGCTGATGGATCGCGTCTTCACCGAGATGCTGCGGTTCGATGGCTCGAACCACTGGCAGAAGCGCCGCACGAAGGTGGAGGTGGAGCTGCACGGTCGCGTCCTGCCGGTGGGGGCGACGGCGTGGCTGGGGCTGGGCTCGGGGAACCGCGATGAGCGCATCTTCTCCGACGCGGACACGTTCAACATCTTCCGCGAGGACCTCTACTTCGGGAAGGAGTTGCGCACGGGCTACTGGCAGGACGGGGTGGCGAGCCACCTCGGCTTCGGGCAGGAGACGCACTTCTGCATGGGCTATGCGCTGGCGCGGCAGGAGTCGGTGATCGCGTCACGCATCCTGCTGGAACGTCTGCGCAACCCGCGCCTGGCGGACGTCCCCAACGAAGGCATCGCCTTCCCACCCCCGGGCCGCGGCGGCGTCCGCGGTCTCCAACATCTTGAGGTCGCGTTCGACTTGTAGGGAGCGGACCGGGCGGCCCGATGCCACACGGGGTTACCGGGCGGACGGGAGGGCTGTGAGCAGTGAGCTGCGGCAGCGGTGGGGGAGTCAGGCGATCGGTACGATGAGCGTCCGGCGCCATCACACGCAAGCACCAGAAGGGAAAACATCATGCGTATCGGTATCTCCATTCCCGTACGGGACCTGCAGACGACCATGAGGGCGTGGCGCAGTTCGCGCGGGAGGCGGAAGCGCTGGGCTTCACCCACCTGCGTGTGCCCGACCGGGTGGCGGCGGTGGGGGTCGACCATGTGCACGAGCCGCTCACGCTGCTGGCGTGGGTGGCGGCGCTGACCGAGACGATCGAGCTGGTGCCATCGGTGATCGTGCTGCCGACGCGGCAGACGGTGGTGGTGGCGAAGCAGGCGGCGGAGATCGACCGGCTGAGCGGGGGACGACTGCGCTTCGGCGTGGGCGTCGGGGCACGCGCGGAGGACTACGCCGCCTTTGGGCAGGACTTCCACACGCGCGGGAAGCGCTGCGACGAGCAGATCGCGATCCTGCGTCGGCTGTGGACGGAGGAGGGGGTGCAGTTCGAGGGGCGCTGGGACCAACTCTCGGGCGAACGCATCAACCCGCTGCCGGTGCAGCAGCCGATCCCGATCTGGATCGGCGGGGCGCGGGATCCGGGGGCGGCGGTGCGGCGTCGTATCGGGCGGCTGGCAGACGGCTGGTTTGCGTTGATGGGGCCGGAGGCGTTCGGGGCCGTGCGCGACGCCGTCTCGGAGGAGGCAGCGACGGCAGGGCGTGACGCAGACGCGATCGGGTCGGAGAGCGCGGTGCAGATCGTGGGCAAGCCGGAGGTGGAGTGGCTGGGCGAGGTGGCCGCATGGCGCGAGACGGGCGTGACGCACCTGTGCCTGCGCACGCTGGGTGTGGGGCTCGGCACCGCAGGCCACCTGGCCGCGCTCCACGGCGCACGGGAAGCGCTCGACCGCCTGTAGGCGATCGCGGCTTCGCTCAGGCCTCGGCGAAGGGCGCTTCGATGCCCTCGGGGAGCTCGATCTCGAACACGTTGAGCGTGGCGGAGACGAGGCCGTAGTAGCCGACGGTGCCAACGAGGTCGACGATGCCCGTTTCGCCGAAGGTCTCGAGGGCCTCACGGTAGACGGATTCGGAGACGCGGCTCGTCTCGAAGTATTCGCTCACGAGGCGGTGGACGAGGTCGAGGTCGGGGCGGTCGAGGGTAAGCGGGGCGCCGGTGCGGATGGCCTCGACGGTGGCCTCGGGGATGCCTTCCTGGATGGCGATGCGGGCGTGCGCCCAGAACTCGAACTGGGCGAGCCAGCGCCTGGCGGTGAGGAGGATGGCGAACTCGGAGACGTCGCGGGGGAGGGCGGCGCCGAAGCGACAGTGCGCGCCCAGCTCCTGAGCGGGGTTGGCGAAGGCGGGGCTGTGCAGCCAGACACCGAAGGGTCCGCCGGTGACGCCGGCCTTGGGTCCGCGCGGGCCACTGCGGATGGCCTCCGCGACCTGTTGCTGCTCGGGGGTGAGGCTTTGCTCGTCGAGGGCGGGGAGGCGGGACATGGCGTCGCTCCTGTGCTGTGCTGGGGCAAGCAGACGGGATCGCGGGCGCGCTGTCCAGCGAAGAGCGTCACGAAGGGCGACGCGCACGCGTAGGATCGCGGGACTGTGACCACAACGAGTCTTCCGCTCGACGGGATACGCGCGCTGGACCTGACGAGGGCCCGGGCGGGGCCGACGTGCGCGCGGCAGTTGGCCGACTGGGGCGCCGACGTGATCAAGATCGAGCTTCCACCCACCCAGGGCGGGGACGGGATCACAGGGGAGCGTCATGGCTTCGATTTCCAGAATCTGCATCGCAACAAGCGCAGCCTGACGCTCAACCTGAAGGCGGAGGCGGGGCGCGACCTGTTCCTCCAGCTGGCGCAGGAGGCAGACGTGATCGTCGAGAACTACCGTCCGCAGGTGAAGCGGCGGTTGGGGATCGACTACGAGGCGGTGCGGGAGCTGAACCCGCGCATCGTGTACGGAAGCATCAGCGGGTTTGGGCAGGAAGGGCCGTATCGCGACCGTCCGGGCGTGGACCAGATCGCGCAGGGGCTGGGCGGGTTGATGTCGATTACGGGGCTGCCCGGGCAGGGGCCGGTGCGGGTGGGCATCCCCATCGCGGACCTGACGGCGGGGATTCTGCTGGCGCAAGGCATCCTGCTGGCGCTCTTCGAGCGGGAACGGTCTGGCGAGGGGCAGTGGGTGCACACCTCCCTGCTCGAAGCGCAGATCCAGATGCTCGATTTCCAGGCGGCGCGCTGGCTGATCGCGGAGGAGGTCGCGCCGCAGGCGGGGAACGACCACCCCACCAGCATCCCCACGGGCGTCTTCCCCACGGCGGATGGGCACATCAACATCGCGGCGTCGGGGGCCATCCTGTGGGAGCGGCTCTGTCACGCGCTGGGTCTGCCGGAGCTGCTCGAGCAGCCCGAGTACGCGACCAACGAGCTGCGTTCCGACAACCGCGTCGCACTGAACGCGCGCATCGCGGAGGTGACGCCCTCGCGCACGAGCGAGGAGTGGATCGCGGCGCTGAACGAGGCAGGCGTGCCCTGCGGCCCGATCAACAGCATCGACCGCACCTTCGCCGACCCACAGGTGCAGGCGTTGGGCATCGCGCGGCAGCTGGCGCACCCCACGCTGGGCGGCCTGCGGGTCGTGGGGCAGGCGATCAATCTGGCGCGCACATCGCAACCG
This sequence comes from Tepidiformaceae bacterium, assembly GCA_965200565.1. Lineage (GTDB taxonomy): Bacteria > Chloroflexota > Dehalococcoidia > Tepidiformales > Tepidiformaceae > UBA2991. The sequence continues at coordinate 881,667 of OZ241349.1, forward strand.
CCTTCCCACCGACCCACGCCCGAGAAGGGTGAGCACACCGATGAGATTCTTGGCGACCTCGGCCTGGATGCAGCGGCTCTTGAGCAGCTGCGGGCCGATGGCGTCATCTAGGCGGCCGAGCCGAAGGGCCGGACAGGAGAGCTGCATGGAGCTGAAGACGGACAAGATGATCGCCCGCAAGGAGGGCGGCGCGGGCTGGATGATCTTCAACAACCCCGCACGACGGAACGCCCTCAGCATGGAGATGCAGGAAGCGATTCCCACCATCCTGCACGACTTTCGCGACGACCCCGCGGTGCGCGTGGTGGTGATGGCGGGCGCGGGGGAGAAGGCGTTCGTCTCGGGGGCGGACATCTCCGAGTTCGAGAAGCGGCGATCGGACCCGGAGTCGATCGCGGCCTTCAACCGCGTCAGCGAGGCGGCGTCGCAGGCGTACGCGGAGCTGGGCAAGCCGCTGATCGCGATGATTCGCGGCTTCTGCATGGGCGGCGGGCTGCTGACGGCGATGCAGGCGGACATCCGCATCGCGACGGAGGATTCGCAATTCGGTATCCCTGCCGCACGCCTGGGACTGGGGTACGGGTTCGGAGGGACACAGCGGCTGGTCGAGATCGTGGGGGCGCCGGCGGCGCGCGAGATCCTCTTCACCGGGGGGCGCTTCCCCGCCGCAGACGCGTTGCGTTGGGGGCTCGTGAACCGCGTCACCTCGGTGGAGGAGCTGGAGCCGACCGTGCGGGGCATCGTGGACGCCATCGCCGAGAACGCACCGCTCACGGTGCAGCTGCTGCGCGCATCGATCATGGAGGCGACGAAGGAGCCGGACGAGCGCGACCTCGACGCCATCGAAGAGATGGTGGAGGCGTGCTTCGCGAGCGAGGATTATGTCGAGGGGCGACGCGCCTTCATGGAGAAGCGACGCCCGCAGTTCCGGGGGCGATAGGAGCAGGTCACCATGGCAGCCGACGGAAACTTCGTGATGGAAGCGCGCGGGGAGCGCGAGATCGTGATTGCGTGCAGCTTCGCAGCGACGCCGGAGCGTGTCTTCGAGGCGTGGAACGACACGGACGGGATGGGGCAGTGGTACGGCCCCGAGGGGCACGAGTTGATCGTGGCCGAGCAGGATCTCCGCGTCGGTGGGGCGTGGCGCTACGGCACACGGGATGAGTCGGGGGAAGAGACGGTGCTCTACGGCGTCTACCGCGAGATTGAGGCGGGCGCCCGGCTGGTGAACACGGAGATCTTCGCGGGGATGCCTGACTTCGAGACGGTCGTGACCGTGACGTTCGAGGCAGAGGGGGAGGGGACGCGGATGACGACGGTCGTGCTGCATCCCGTGACGGAGTCGCGCGACGGGGCGATGGCGTCAGGCATGGAAGCGGGGGTGCGGCAGACGTTTGCACGGTTCGCGGCGTATCTGGCGGCCACGGGCGGGTGAGCGACGCGCCTCCCGCGTGGCCACGGGCGCTCGCGGTGCCGCTCGATGTCGCCGTGGTGGAGGAGGGCGGTGGGTGGCTGCTGTGGCGGGTGCGGGCCGCGGGCAACGTCGACTACGGGTTCGCTCGGGGTGAGCGGCCGGATGGGTGTTTGGCGGCGTTCCTCGCACTGGAGGAAGCGCCTGCAAGCGATTTCACCGGCTTCGCACGGCGCTGGGGCGTGCTCGGCATCAGCGCACGCTCCGGCCGTCCGGGCGTCGTCGATGGATGCGCTCCCCGCCCGGCGGAGAGCTCGGATGACCTGTTCCCTCGCACGTCGCTGACCGAGGGGTGGACGGTGCCGCTGCGCATCTACCATGAGCCCCTGGCGTCGTGGCGCGAGCTTGCAGCAACGCTGGCGGCGACGCTGCGGGCGGGGGAAGCGCTGCGGGGCGGCTCGCCCGCGGGGGAGGCGGACCTTCGCGCGCTGTTTGGTGAGGAGGCGGCGGCGACGCTTTCAGGGACGAGCCGGGCGGTGGGGGAACAGCGGGTACGGCTGGGGCAACTGGTAGGCGGGTGGCTGGAGGAGGCGGGGCTGCGTCCGGTGTTCTCGTGGCCGTTCGCGTCGGGGACGCCCGAGCTCGGCTTTGACGCGCGAATGCGGGGCGAAGGCGGGGACGGGAACGGCGATGACGCGTTCGCGTGGCCTGCGCGGTCGCTCTACCCCGAACTGCTGACACAGATCGTGGAACAGCTCAGGCGCTCCTGAGCGGGCGGCTCAGGCAGGGACGGGCGCTTCGGGAGCGAGGAGGCTGTTGGCCTTCAGTTCGCCCCAGAGCGCGGGGGGATGGGGGTCTCGATCATGCGGGCGTTCTCCTCAACCTCGGCCACCGAGGCCGCCCCGGGGATGACGGCAGCGAGGGCTGGGTGGGCGAGGATGAACTACAGGGCGGCGGCCTTGAGGGGCGTGTCGTGGCGGTCACAGACGGCCTTGATGGCGCGGGCGCGGTCGAGCATCTCGGGTGGCGCGGTTCGGTAGTTGTAGCGGGCGCGGTCGTCCAGGTCGGAGGCGAGGATGCCGCTGTTGTAGGGCCCGCCGGCGATCACGCTGATGCCGTTGGCCTCGCAGTACGGCAGGAATTCGGTGAGGGCGCCCTGCTCAAGAAGGGTGTAGCGCCCGGCCAGGAGGAAGCAGTCGAGCGGGAGCTCTTGGGCGAAGCGCAGTTCCAGCTCCCACTGGTTCATGCCCGCCCCGATGGCGCCGATGAGCCTCTGCTCACGCAGCTCGATGAGGGCGGGGAAGGCTTCACGCAGGGCCTGCTCGGCATGGTCGTCGGGGTCGTGCACGAGCAGGATGTCGACGCGGTCGAGGCCGAGGCGCTGGAGGCTCGTCTCGAAGGAGCGCAGGACGCCATCGCGGCTGAAGTCGAAGTGCCAGGGCTCTTAGCCGCCGGCGTCGTCCTGGAGCAGACGTCCGACCTTGGTGGAGATCACGAACTGCGAGCGGTCGAGACGCGCGAGTGGAGCCGCGTACCGGCGCTCGCTCTCGCCGAAGCCGTACATGGGAGCGGTATCAAGTAGCGCACCCCGAGTTCGGCGGCACGATCGATGAGCGCCTCGGCTTCGGCCCGCGGCGCGTCCCATGCGAGGAAGACGCCACCCAGCCCGAGGCAGGTGACACTCAGGTCGGTACGTCCGATGGGCCGCGTATCGGTTGCTTTCATGCAGTCCTCCTCCAGGCGCGATGATAGCGCGAGCGCAGCGCTCAGGCGGGTTTGCGCGCGCGGATGGAGTAGAGGAGCGGGACGGTGGGGAGCGTGTCGGGGACACGCCAGCTGCGCCCGTCACGCTCGTAGTACGGGAACGCTTCGTAGACAGTGTGGTCGAGCTCGTGCAGGAACTCGATGGTGAGGCCGGCTGCGGCGATGGCGCTCACGATCTCGCCGAGGGTGTGGGGCCACTCGTAGCTCTCGTTGTTGACGGTGGGGGCGTCGCGGTCGGTATAGGTGCCAGGCTCGTCGAAGCGGAGGGGGCGGGCCGTGGGGAAGTAGGACCAGTCGGGGTTGAAGGTGGGGTTCTCTTCGTCGAAGAGGTAGCCGACGGGATGCATCTCCATCAGGTAGAAGAGGCCGCCGGGAGCGACGAGGGAGGCGGCGACGCGGGCCCATCGGGGCAGGTCGGGGAGCCAGATGAGGGCGCCCTTGCCGGTGTAGACGACGTCGAAGGTCGCTCCGCCGAGCGCGTCGGGGGCGTCGTAGAGGTTGGCCTCGACGAAGTCGGCTTCGAGCGCGGCTTCGGTGGCGAGGTCGCGCGCGGCGTGCACGGCTTCGCCGGAGAAGTCGAGGCCGGTCGCCTTCGCCCCAAGGCGGGCCCACGAGAGCGTGTCGAGGCCGAAGTGGCACTGCAGATGGAGCAGCGACTTGCCGGCGACGTCGCCCACCTCCGCGATCTCTTCCGGTTCGAGGGAAGACGTTCCGGCGAGGAAGCCGTCGACGTCGTAGAAGGTGGAGTGGCGGTGGATGGGGACGCGCTCGTCCCACAGGCGGCGGTTGGCCTCGAGCATGTGGGACTGGTCCGGGTCGGGGGCGGAGGGCATGGGGAGATTGTGGCGGTCGTGGCGGATGCTGGTAAAGCGGGGCGGCATCGGCCAGAATCGTCGCGCTTGCTGGCAATTCATGCCGCAGCAAGGGGGAAGTGATGCAACTCGAGGGACAGGTCGCAGTCGTTACAGGTGGGGCCGAGGGGATCGGGCGGGGGTTCGCCGTCGCGTTCGCCGAGCAGGGGGCGAACGTCGCCTCGCTCGATATCGACGCGCTGAGCAATCAGGAGACGATCCGACAGGTGCGGGCGACGGGTCGCGACGGCCTCGCCGTCGACTGCGATGTGGCGGACAAGGAGCAGGTGCGGCGCGCCATGAACAGCGTCGTGCAGCGCTTCGGGCGCATCGACCTGCTGGTGAACAACGCGGCGATATGGGTCGATACAGCACTCACGTCGGGGACGTACGAGTCGCAGGCGCGTGGGTTCGAGGACTCGATGGATATCTGCACGCTGGGGAGCTTCTACTGCGCGCTGGCGGCGGTGCCCGCGATGCAGGCGGCGGGCGGCGGCAATATCCTGAACGTGATCACGGAGCACGTGCACGAGGGGCACCTGATCACGGGCCTCGCGCAGGCGACCGGCTACGACTGCGCGAAGTGGGCGCAGTGGCGGCTCACGGAGACGTGGGCGGTGGAGCTGAAGCCGCACAACATCCGCGTGAACGCGCTCTGCATGGGGGCGACGGATTCGCCCATGTTCCGCGCCACGCACGACAGCCCGGCGGAGGTGATGCCCACGGACATCGCGCAGGCGGCGCTGAACATCCTCGCGCACGGGCCGGAGGGGCCGACGGGTGAGTCGTACCTGTTCGCCGCCTCGGGGACGTCGCGCGAGCAGAGTCTGCGCGAGATCGCGGCGCTCGCGCCGGGCGCCTAGCGGCTGAGAGCAGGCGAAAGAGGAGCGCCGATGTCGGAGACGCAGGCCCATCACGGGGTGATGGTGAGCAATCTGGAGGCGATGACCGCCGCTATCGCCGCGATCGGCTTCACGGAGGTCGAAGGCGGGGGCGCCGAGCCACGTCGCTACCGCAACGAGGCGGGCGACGCGATCGGCCAGATGATCGCGCCCACGCTGGGCGACGAGATTCGCACCTGGGTGGTCGGCAACCCGACGACGGGGCAGGAGATCGACCTGGTCGAGCTGAGCGCGGAGGCGACGCGTGAGGCGCGCCCCGGCGAGACGCCCGCGCAGGGCGACCTCACCATCGGCATCGCGACGAGCGACCCGGCGGAGGCGTACGACGCGCTCTGCGGGGCGCTGGCGGGGTCGGGGCTGGCCTGCGGCGAGGCAGAGCCGCTCGGGCAGGAGGATGGCGTGGCCTTCACGCTCGACGGGCAGCGCTACGTGCTCACGCGGGGCGAACCGTTCGCCACGGTGCACTACACGCGCGCCGGCTTCACCGCTGCATGGCGCTTCTTCCAGCGCACGCTCGGCTACAAGCTCACCTCGCTCACGACGCAGGGCACGGGCGACGAGCGCTGGGGGTTGCGGGATGGTGGCGGACGGGTCGAAGTGGTGGTGGAAGAAGGCACACCCGTCGCGCCACCGGAAACGGGGAAACGCTACCTCGGCGCGAACCACTTCCGTCTGCTGAACGCCGACCTCGACGCCATCGCGGAGCGGGTCGAGGCGAGCGGCGGCGCGACGTGGTTCTTCGCGCCGAACGAAGCCGGCTTCGCCCAGATCCTGGGACCATCGGGCGAGTTCATCGAGCTGTACGACCGGTCGGTGTCGTGACGAGCCTAGGTGCGAGACTCAAACTCCTTGCGGAATTCCCTTTCCATTATTTCAGCGCGCCCGTCAAGGAATTTCCGCCATTCATTTCCACGGCATTCTTTCTCCGGGAGGAAGCATTCCCAGATCTTATCGAGGAGTACATCTTTTCTAGTAGTCACATCACTAGGTGCATCGTTTCCTAGGGATCTATTCGTTCCAGGAGTGAGGGGGAGAAGTTTGCAACAACATCGCCTCGTTCGCCGTAGCGGCATCTACATATTTTGCTGGGCAATATGATGCACATCAACCCGGCCATTGAGATCGATCTGGGACAAGAGGTCGCCGATCTTTCAATCGCACGCATCTCGAAGGATGAGCAAGCTCATCAAGCCGCGCGTGACAATCTTATTGCGTCGCCTAAGATCCTTGCGTGTATCAGATAATCCACTGGGTATTCCCACCTTCACTATCTCAGGGACTGACCCGTTTTTCCGCGCCAGTTGCGAAGAGAGCGTGCGTCTTCTATCGTTTGTGTGGTTGCACTTTGGCCGTGCATCTGATTCGGGATAGTAGCCCAGCACCATCGACGCACATTCTCTTGGAACACCGCATTAGATCCATCCCAAAGAGCATCAGAAAGAGGGACAGCATCGTCTCAGCAGGAAATATACTAGGAACGCCTGCACCCAATTGCATCCGGAAGATCTCTTCTGCGGAACGGAGTGCTTGCACCGCACCACTCCACTGCTCGATAACAACTTCTGGGTCGAGTTGGAGGATATCCCCTTTGATGATCCCCTTCACACCGGAGCGTTTTTCTCCAAGATACTCTCTCAACGCAATGACCCTGAGGGCCATCAGTCCATCCATAGATTCCGGAAGAGAACCATCTTGCGTAGCATTTTCCCAATTCTCTCGAAGTTTGAATTCGTGTGGATAGAGTCGAGCTACCATCATATCAAAAACGCCAAGGGTGAGAGGACTTAGATTGATAGTTTCGAACATTTTTGCAACCATGCTGAGAGAAAAAAAAGGGGGGGGGGGGGGGGGGGGGGGGGGGGTTACCCTCTAGTCTCTCTGCAGGTATTTCGTAACTTCCTGACGTCAATCCATGGAGAAAATTGTCTCTTACGTAGTGGAGGCTATCGTGTTCGCTATCCTCGAAGTAGCGAAGCCATTCCCCAAATCTAGCGTTATCGAAAAAGGCGACCAATTGTGATGATCCCCTTCCCTGCCTCATCGCCAACGTCTGGGTATTCAGAGTTGAACTTCTTTTTCCCCAAGGACTCTATGTCCTCATCCCCAAGCTCTTGGTTTTCCTTGACCTGGATGATTTCGCAATAGTATACGTCCTCTGATTTTTACTTTATCGCATGGTAGAGCGAAGTTAGGCGCTGTTGGCCATCCAGAACGAGTAGAGTTGGATGACTGTCAAGTTTAGGCCGGCTTCCAGCTGCTTCATGCCCCACCGCAAGCGACCACATCTTCATCACGAATGACGAGCAAGCTCCCAACCGGCCACTGGCGTTCAATGGGAGTTAGGAGATCCACTACTCTCCCTGAATCCCAATCGTAATTCCGCTGAAACTCAGGGAGGGCCATCTTGCCACGGTCAATTTGCAGCACGACATCCGAGACCTTCACACCGACATGGCTACGGTTGAGCTCAGGAACCCACTACTCCTACCCAAAGGATAACATCTTCATTTGCTCAATGGCCCATGGGGACAGAATGACGCCGGCTTCACCCAGATCCTAGGGCCGTCGGGCGAGTTCATCGAGGTGTACGACCGATCGGTGTCGTAACTGCGCTCCGCTACCGCACTCGCCCTAGCAGGCGAGCTGGCTGGCGAGGTCGTGCAAGTCGGTGGCGTTGAGGTCGAAGCGGGGGTCGGGGGAGGCGTCGGAGGGGTTGGCGGGGCCGGCCTCGAGGGGGCGGGGGACGTAGGCGGTGCGCAGGCCGCAGGCGCTGGCGGCTTCGAGGTCCGCCTTGTGGGCGGCCACCATCATCACCTCGTGCGGTTCGAGGGTGAGCGCGCGGGCGGCGGCGAGGTAGGCCTCGGGGTCGCTCTTGAAGTGGCCGAGAAGGTCGGCGCTGAGGAAGGCGTCCCAGGGCAGACCGGAGTACTTCGCCATGTTCACGAGCAGGGCGAGGTTGCCGTTGGAGAGGGTGGAGGCGACGAAGCGGCTGCGCAGGCGGGCGAGCCCGCCGACGGAGTCGGGCCAGGGGTCGAGGCGGTGCCAGACGCGGTTGAGGTGAGCGGCTTCGGCGTCGTCGAGGGGTGAGCCGTGTTCGGCGAGCAGCTCATCGAGCTTTTCGCGGTGAAGGGCGGCGGCGGTGGTGAAGGGGCGCTCGCCGCGACGAATGGCGCCGATGCCGCCAATGTAGCCCTCGTGCCGCCAGCGGTCGGCGAAGGTGTCCCAGTCACCCGTGAGGCCTTTCGCTTCGCCCAGCAGGGCGGTCACCTCGCGAATGACGGTCGTGCGCCAGTCAACGACGGTGCCGAAGACATCGAAGGTGAGGGCGCGGACGTCGGGGAGCGGGGGATTCGCCTGGAGATTCACCACAAGGGGATTCTGCCAGATGCGGCTACTGGTCGGCGTCGGGGGTGTAGGTCACGAGGGGGTTGCGGTCGCTGCCAAGCGTCACAAGGGGGCGCACGAAGATGAGCATGAGGATAAGCAGGCCGAAGGGGATGGCGCCCATGATGAGGAGGGCGAGTCGGTCGCCGATGATGTCGGCGAGGATGCCGGAGTAGACCCAGTTGAGCTGCATGAATTGGAGGACCATGAAGTAGACGGCGAGGACGCGGCTGCGCAGCTCGGCGGGCACGCGGATCTGGAGGATGGTCATCATGGCGACCATCCAGAAGGGCGAGCTGATGCCCATGAAGAACTCGACGCCGAGGCTGAGCAGGAACCAGGGCGAGACGGCGAAGACGATCATGCAGGCGCACCAGTCGAGGGGCGCGAGCAGGAGGGTGAGGCCCTTCAGTTTGAGGCGCTCGCCGAGCGCGACCACCATCAGCGAGCCGACGAGGCTGCCCAGTCCGAAGGCGCCCTGCAGGAGGCCGAAGCCGCCGGCGCCCACGTCGAGGATCTCCTTCGCGAAGATGGGGCGCAGGAGGAGGATGGCGCCGGCGAAGAGGGTGATGAAGGTGGCCGGCATCAGGACCCAGATGAGCAGGCGGTCGCGGCGGAGGTGTCGCACGGTCTCGACGATGTCGGCAGTGAAGGAGATGGTGGAAGCGATCGCGCCCTCGGTCTTCCCGCGGATGGGGATAGCGATCAGGAGCACGATGCCGATGAGGAAGCAGGCGCCGCCGATGAGATAGGTGGCCTGCACGCCCACAACCGCGATGAGGATGCCTCCGGTGGATGGGCCGGCCACCTGCAGCACGCCTGTCACCATGGCGATGAGGGCAACGGCGGTGGCCAGGCGGCGGGGGCCGACGAGGTCGTACACGTAGCTCTGGGTGGCGGGCTGACTGAGGGCGAGGAAGGCGGCCTCGAAGCCGACCGCGACGAGCACAATCCAGACCTGGGCCGCGCCCATGATCACGATCACCCCCATGGCGACGGCCACCGCGGCAAGGCCCACTCGCCCCACGATGAGGAGGTCGCGGCGGGCGGTACGGTCGGCGATGACGCCGGCGTAGGGGGAGAGCACGATGACGATGCCGGCATGGATGCCGCCCATCAGGCCGAGGACGGCGCGGGAATCGGTGAGGTCGGTGAGGAGCCATTGGGCGCCCTGCAGGATGAGCCCCTGGCCGAGGAAGAAGAGGGCGTTGCTCCAGAAGTAGCGGGCGAAGGAAGAATCGCGGAAGGAATCGCCGGCGGCGCGGAAGGTGTCGCGCAGGCCAAGAGGCGCTGGTACGTCGGGAGCGGCCTCTGCTTGCGCCACAGCACATCCTTGGGACAGAATTGGGGCAGCTCGCATCATAGGGGAGTGCGGGCGTGGGGCGGGCGGAGCGGGCTGGTAGGATCGCGGCCCACCGGATGATTCCGGCGAGCACACCAGCAACGAACGAGGTGAGTGCGAAATGCCAGAAGAACCAGAGGTCATGCGCGACCACGAGGTCGTCTCCATCTTCCCCTTTAGCGACGACGAACGTGAAGAGATGCTGGCGGACGCGCGCGAATGCGTCCTGATGTGGGGCACGCAGGACGGCTGGCCCGTGGGCGTGCTGCACCAGTTCTTCTGGCGGGATGGCAAGTTCTGGATCACCTGCACGGCGAACCGCCATCGGGTGGCGGCGATCAAGCGCGATCCGCGCGTCTCCGTCTCGGTGAGCGCGATGGTGGCGTTCAACTTCGAGCAGCGCGGCAGCATCACCGCCAAGGGACGCGCGGTGGTGCGCGAGGACCGCGAGACGAAGGACTGGTTCTACCGCTCGCTCGCGCAGAAGGCGATGGGCGACGACGCAGCGGCGGTCGACGCGTTCGTGGAGCGGCTCGATTCGCCCCTGCGCGTGGTCATCGAGGTGACGCCGGAGAAGTGGATCACGTTCAACGGGACGAAGGCGGACCGCATGGTGCGGGGCGAGCTGCCGTCCGATGAGATGGGCCCACGGCTGAGCTCGGACGCTGGACGCATGCGCCAGGCGCGCGAAGAGCGCGGCCTCGACCCCGACGGTCGCTAGAGGCCGGAGTATGGCGAACGCGAACGCGCTCAACCCGATGACGGGAGGGCTCTCGCCGGCCCTCTACGAGAATCTCTACCACATGGGCATCGTCGTGCCCGAGCTGGGCCCGGCGATGTCGGAGATTAGCGAGCAGCTGGGGCTCACGTGGGCGCCGCCACAGGCGTTCCCGGTGAACATCCCTGAGGGCGGCGAGCTGCGCGCCTAAGACGTGCTGGCGACCTACTCGCGGGAGGGGCCGCCCTACTTCGAGCTGATCGAGGCGATCGGCGAGAGCGTCTGGGCGCCGGCGATGGCGGGGCGGGGGCTGCACCACTTCGGCGTCCTCGCCGCCGACCCGCTGGCCGAGATCGCACGGCTCGAGGCGTGCGGCTTCGAGGTCGAGGTGCAGGCCGTCTCGCCGGAGGGTGTCGTGACCGGCCCGACGTACCTGCTCAACCGCTACGGGGTGCGGGTGGAGGTAAACGGCGAGGCCGCGCGCGACATGGTGCTGGGCTGGGTCGGGTCGGGTCGGGTCGGCGGGGTAGAACGGCAACGCATAGAACAGATAGGGGTAGCTATGACGAATACACCGGAACTCGGACGCCTTGAGCGGGTTGACCCGCGCACCGCATGGGAGTCGGAATCAGGCGACTTCACACCGGGCTGGCGAAGGCGGAGAACATCGCCGTTCTCTCGGAGGCGCTGCCGGGATACCAGCAGCCCGGATGGTGAGTCGTGGGTACTCATCGAGAACCAGCTGGAGCGCACGGACCACAAGCACCTGGGGCAGTTGCTGACCTACGCCGCGGGGCTTCACACGGTCATGATTATCTGGGTCGCGCAGAGCTTCACTGACGAGCACCAGGCAGCACTCGACTGGCTGAACGAGATTACGGATGAGCGGTTTCGCTTCTTCGGGCTCGAGGTTGAGCTGTGGCGCATCGGTAACTCGCTCGCTGCGCCCAAGTTCAACATCGTCGCGAAGCCGAATGAGTGGGTGCGGGAGACCGCCAAGCGAACATCAGGAGTCAACAAATCAGAGAGGAATGCGATCCAAGAACGCTTCTGGGGGACATTTCAGGAGTATCTGGCATCACAGGGATCACAACTCAAGACCAAGACCCGCAGACCCCGCTACTACGCCGACTACCCGATTGGACGACACGACCTCCACATCGGCGCTTCGTTGAACAACGATGGCATTCGGAGCCTTGTGTACTTCCTGCCGCCTAACGCTAAGGCCCACCTGCGCCTTCTGCACCGCGACCGAGAGGCTATCGAGGAGGAATTGGGCACCTCGCTAAGGTGGCGTGCCGGCAGGGTGAATGCTTCAATCAGGGTTGAGCACCCCCTTCAGGCGAACTAGCAGGACGAGACAGACTGGCCGCGACAGCACGCCCAGTTGGACGACATGCTTCATACCTTCAACTGCGTCTTCCGGCCGCGGGTGGCGGACCTCGACGCGGCGGACTGGAACAGGACCCCCTAGCCCTGGCCCTCCAGCGGGGGGAAGGTCTGGATCCACTCCTCCATTCCCTCCAACGGGCCGCCGTGGCGGTAGATGACGTCGTGGACGTAGGGGCCGAGGAACTCGATGGTGGTGCCGCCTTCCTTGATGTCGAGGTAGCTGAGGCCGTTGGTGGGGACGGCGGCCATGAGGTCGTCGAGGGGGGAGGCGACGGTGAGCTGGGCGGCGGCGTGGTAGGCCTCGGGGTCGTGGTCTTCGACGGCGTAGACCCAGGTGAGGCGGGCGCCCTTGGCCATGAGGTCCTCGGTGGCCTTCTTCACGTCGGGCACCCAGACGCCGAGGTGCTGGATGCCTTCGCCGTGTTCGCGCAGGAAGGTGGCGTGGGGGGTGTCGCCCTCGAAGGGCTCGATGATCTCGATGGCGATGCCGGCGAAGGCGCCGTAGTAGACCTTGAGCTTGGCGGGACGGTTGTAGATGTCCTGCAGCTCGTAGATGGGCTGCAGCTTGAACTTCGCCCCGAGCATCTGCTCGAAGCGGGCGGCGGTCACGTCGGCGTCGTGGACGGCCCAGCCGAGGTGGTGGGCGATGGGCTCGTTGAAGGTGTCTGCGTTCAGGGTCGTCACGGGTCGTCTCCTCGGGGCTGGATGGCGCGATGATAGCGAGCGCGGGGAGCGTTGGGCGCGTGGTGGTGGAACGCTAGCGGGCGGATTCGAGGAAGGCGTTGATGCCGCGGGCGAGTTCGTCGGGGTGGTCGCGCCAGTAATCGCGTTCGGGGCCGACGTAGACGCGGCAGTCGGGGATGGTCTGCTCGAGGAGGTGGGCCGAGCGGACGGGGTGCAGGGGGTCGTCGGGGTGGGCGAAGATGACGACGGGGACGCTGATGGCGGCGCAGGCGTCGAGGTCGAGCGAGGGCGATTCGAAGAGGCCACGGATGATGGGGACGATGGTGCGGGGGTTCTGGGAGCGCAGCATCTCGACGGCCTGGTCGCCGGCGGTGGCGGTGAAGGCGGGCATGGACTCGGCCATGGAGGCGGTGCCGGAGAGGCCGAAGGACTCGACCGCGGTGGCGAGCGTGGCGAGCATCTGCAGGGCTTCCATCTCGGACTGGGCGCGCTCCTCGCGGGGGCCGAGGGGCGGGGGCATGATGAGCACAAGCGCGCGGGGCGTCTCGGGGTGGTTGCTGGCGGTCCAGAGGGCGGCGGAGGCGCTCATGGAGGCGCCCCCCAGGATGGGGTGCTCTTCTCCGGCGAGGGAGGCGAGGGCAAGCATCTCTTCGCCCAGCGTCTGCCACGAGTAGCCTGCGGGCTCTTCCGGGCCCTCGGACTCGCCGTGGCCGCGGGCGTCGTAGAGGAGGACGCGGTAGTTGGCGGTGAGCAGGTCGAGGGCGGCGGCGCGCTCGGTGTACTGCTCGAGGGTGGAGAAGATGCCGTGTCCGATGACGGCGAGGGGCGCTTCTTCAGGGCCGGAGAGGCGGTAGCGCAGTTCGCAGCCGTTGATTTCGGCGAACTGGTCGGGGGGAGTCGGTGAGGTCGTCATGGCGCTGTCCAGGCGGGGGAATCGTGTGGGCAGTTTGACAACCGCTGCCCGCGCTTCCAGCATGATCGCTATCCACACCGAGGGCTGGCAACCTGCTGCAGCAACAGGCTGAGGCCCTTGGGGGCGACACGCTGGACCGATATCTGCAGCGGATCGGGCTGGAAGGGCGGCCGGCGGCGGATGTGGAGGGGCTGCGAGCGGTCCATCGCGCGCAGCATTTCACCGTCCCGTTCGAGAATCTGGACGTGCACCTGGGGCGGGGGTATTCGTTCGCGCTCCCGCATCTGGTGCAGAAGCTGGTGGTGCGGCGGCGTGGGGGCTTCTGCTACGAACTCAACCTGCTTCTGGCGTCGGCCTTGCGCGGGCTCGGCTTCGAGGTGGACCTGCTGGAAGGGCAGATGCGGCGTCGCGAGGGGGGCTTCGGGCCGCCCTACGACCACATGACGCTGCGGGTGCGGCTCGATGGTCGGGACTGGCTGGCGGACGCGGGGAACGGCGAGACGTTCCAGCAGCCACTGCCGTGGGACGGTGAGTGGACGCCGCAGGAGCGCGGCGGGGCCTATCGAGTGGTGCGGCGCGAGGACGGGGAGCCGGCAGGCGAGGCGGGGTCAGATTCGGCGGCGACGTGGCAGGTGGAGTACCGCGCGGATGAGCAGGCGCAGCGGGAGGTGGTCTACCACTTCCGCTCCGCATCGAGGGACGTGGCTGAATTTCTGCCGATGCTCACGTTCCATACGACCTCGACGAAGTCGCAGTTCACGAAGGGGTGGATCGTGACGCTTCCGCTGGCGGGCGGGGGGCGCATCACCGCGGCGCGGGGGCTGCTGATGACGACGGTGGAGGGGAAGATGGAGCGCCACGCGATCCGTTCGGCGAGCGAGCTGGAAGGGATTCTGCGGGAGACGTTCGGGATGCTGCCGCTGGCGGCGCCACCGAGCTGGTTCGCGCGCGGCTCCTAGCCGGACGCGGCTGACTGGGCCTGGGGCAGCAGTTCGACGGCATCGCCGGTAGCGAGGGGGCCGCCTTCGATTACGCGGGCGTAGGTGCGGCTCCAGCCCGGGTGCGTCTTCTGGTTGATGCGGTTCGAGTCGTTGTCGGAGAAGCTGGCGCGGATCTTGGTGCAGGGGGCGGTGTAGCGGGTGATCTCGATGAGGACGGAGGGGCCGAGGCGCAGACGTCGGCCAGGCGCGACGCTGTCCCAGTCGAGCCCGGTGATGGTGATGTTCTCGCCCGCGGCGCCCGGGACGATTCCGTGGCCTTCCTGCTGGAGCGCCTCGATGCGTTCGAGGGAGAAGAGGCAGAGGGCGCGTTCGGGGCCGCCGTGATGTTCGAGGTTGGCCTGGCGGTCGCCTGCGACGCCATCAGCGTCGATGACGGCGTCGGAGATGGGAAGTTTGGGCACGCCGCCATCGGAGACGTTGATGTGGGTGACGTGGGGGGTGTTCTCAATGCTGTCAGTCATGCGAGTGCCTTCACACGTCCGTTCTCTCGGACGATCTCAAGGGTACCGGGAGTGCAGGGGTTGGGGCTGCCTTCGGTTTCGCCGAGGAGCAGGATCTCGGCGCGGATGCGGTCGGGTTCGATGTCGAGGACGGCGGCAGAGCCGAGGCGGTACTCCTTGTGGTGGGGGAGGCTGGGACTGCCGGGGTTGATGAAGAGGACGTCGTCGCGGAATTCGAGGCGTTCGACGTGGGTATCGCCGCCGACGAGGATATCGACGCGTTCGCCGCCGAGGTGTTCGTCGAGGAGGACGGAGATGGGGCGGGACTCGGGGCGCAGCTCGTGGGTCATGCCCAGGCGCCATCCTTCGAGGTCGAGCAGGTGGCGATCGGCGAGGGCGGGGTGCTCGAAGAGGTCGTTGTTGCCGCGGGCGACGAGGACGGGCGCGAAGGCTTCACACCAGTCGAGCACGCTCGGTGCGACGACATCGCCGGCGTGTAGAATCAGGTCCGCTGTCGCAAGCAGTTCGGCAGGCCCGCTCCCGAGTTCATCGAGTTGACGGATGAGTGAAGGGAGGTGGGTATCGGCGATGAGCGCGACGCGCACGCGTGAACCGTACGGGACGCGCAGGCGGTGGCGCAACGGCAGCAGTGGCGCAGAGGTAGCGTTCCGCAACAGCGGCGCGAGGAGGAGCGATGGCTCAACAGCGAGAGGCGGCCATCGTCGGGATTCACGAGTACCCCTTGCGGGTGGCTCCGGGAGTCACGGCGATGAACATCAAGGTCGATTCGATCCGTGCGGCGCTCGACGACGCAGGGCTGAAGTGGAGCGACGTCGACGCGATTTACGACGCACAGGACGGAGAGGCGGGCGGGGGGCTGCAGCTGGCGGCCTTCCTCGGCATCCGCCCGACGGTGATCGACACCACCCAGGTGGGGGGCTCCTCCTACGAGTTCCACGCGGCCCACGCGATGCGCGACATCGCCGCGGGCAAGTGCAACGTGGCGGTGCTGAGCTACGGGTCGACTTCGGCTTCGAACCGCGTGGCGATTGGCACGGGCGGGCGCGCGATGCCGGGTCCGGCGAACTGGGCGCAGAACATGGAGACGCCCTACGGCTCCACGCTCATCTCCAACTACGCGATGGTGAAGCAGCGCCACAAGTTCGAGTACGGCACCACGGATGAGCAGCTCGCCGGCATCTCGGTGGCGACTCGCCACCACGCGATGCGCAATCCCGAAGCCGTGAAAGCAATGACGGACCTGCAGTTCGTCGGGGTGAACGAGATCACCGCGCAGGACGTGCTGGATTCGCGCATCGTGGCAGACCCGCTGCACCTGCTGGAGTGCTGCATGATCAGCGACGGCGGGGGAGCGGTAGTGATCGCCTCGGCGGAGGTGGCGCGCAACTGCAAGAAGCCGCCGGTGTGGCTCATCGGCGCGGGCGAGGCGACGAAGTATCGCGAGAACGGTGGCGATATCACGACGAGCGCGGGCGCGCAGAGCGGACCGATCGCGTTCGCCGAAGCGGGCGTCTCGCCGGACGAGATCGACATCGCCATGATCTACGACTCGTTCACGATCACGGTGGCGGTCTGCCTGGAAGACCTCGGCTTCTGCAAGAAGGGTGAGGTGGGCGAGTACGTGGCGGGCGGACGGCTCGCCTTCGACAGCGGCGAAGGGCCGGCGCTGAACACGGACGGGGGCGGGCTCTCCTCGAACCATCCGGGCATGCGCGGCATCTTCCTGCTGCTAGAAGGGGCGCGGCAGCTGCGGGGCGAATCGACCTCGCAGGTGCCCGACGCAACGCTGGCCGTGGCCCACGGGAACGGCGGCCTGCTGGGCGGGACGCATACCGGCGGCACCGTGATTCTGGCGAAGGACTAGGGGTACCAAGATGGCGAAGCGACCACAACCGCGATTCCCCGAACCGAACACGGCGCCCTTCTGGGAGGGCGCCCAGCAGGGCGAGCTGCGCTACCAGCGCTGCAACGATAGCGACTGCGCAACCGAGGCGGTGTTCTACCCGCATGAGCACTGCACCACCTGCGGCTCCAACAACCTGGAGTGGCAGGTCTCCAAGGGCGAGGGGACGGTCTACACGTTCTCGGTGGTGCGGCAGAACCGCATGCCCGGCTTCATCGACCTGGGCGCCTACTCGGTGGCCTACATCGATCTGGATGAGGGCTTCCGCATGATGAGCACGGTGGTCGGCGTGGATGATCCGACGCAGGACATCCACATCGGGCAGCGCGTGCGGGTGGAGTTCGAAGAGCAGGAAGAGGGTGACTACCCGATCCCTGTCTTCCGCCCCATCTAGCCCGCATCCAGCAAGGACAGGGACAGGAGCGAACCATGCCGACCACGTTGTGGCAGTTGAAGGTCGCGCCCGAGCAGCAGGCTGAGTTCGAACGGCTCACCTCGCAGCTGGTGCGGGATGTGGCCGAGCACGAGCCCGGGAGCATCTTCGAGTACCGCCGCGGGGTGGAGGATCCGCTCACGTACGTGCGCTTCCTCTCGTTCGACGACGAGGAAGCGTTCCAGCGGTACTCGACCGCGGACTATCACACGGGCGCTTCGGGGGCGATTATGGAGTGCCTGGCGGAAGCGCCGGTGGGGAGCGATCTGGAGCGGTTCTAGCCCCGCTGCGCGCGGGCACGGCGGGCGGCTTCTTCTCCCGCGATGCGTCCAAAGACGGCGCCGCGGATGACTGAGGTGGCGCCGGGGTAGTTGTCGTAGAAGAACTCGCCCATGGGCTCGCCCGCGGCGTAGAGGCCGGGGATGGGGTGGCCGGCGGTGTGGTGCACGCGGGCGTCAGTATCGCAGCGCAGGCCGCCGAAGGTGAAGGTGATGCCACCCGTGACGGGGATGGCGAGGTAGGGCGGGGTGTCGAGGGGAAGGGCCCAGTTGCTCTTGGGGGGCGAAAGGCCGCGGGTGGACTTGCCGTCGAGGCGGTCGAGGTCGTAGTCGCCGTCCTGGATTGCGGCGTTGAAGGCGGCGACCGTTTCGAGCAGGTTCTCGGGGGGCACGCGCATCTCGCGGGCGAGGGCGGTGAGCGTGGGCGCTTCGAGGGGCGGCCCCACGGGCCGCCAGGCACGAGCGAACTCTTCGCGCTGGAAGGCTCGCTGGTCGAAGAGGCACCAGGCGAGGCCTCCTGCTTCTTCGATGATGCGCTTGCTGAACTTCACGTAGGTGTGGTCGCGGAAGTCTTCGCCTTCGTCGATGAAGCGGCGGCCGCGTGAGTCGATGAAGATGCCCATCTGGTAGTTGTAGAGGGCGGTGACGCCGCATTCGACGGCGGGCGAGCGGGCATCGAGGACGGCGGAGTGGTAGTCGCCCCACTGACCGGCGGGGGCGGCGCCGGCGGCGAGGGCCATGGTGAGCCCTTCGCCCGTGTTGTAGCGGGAGCCGCGCAGGATGAGGGCGTCGGCGAAGCGTCCGAGGTAGCGGACACGCATCTCCGCGTTCGCCTGAAAGCCGCCACAGGCGAGGATGACGCCGCCTGCAGCTTCGAGGTCGGTGACGCCATCAGGACCGAGGCAACGCACGCCGACGATCGCGCCTGAAGGGTCGCGGATGAGGTCGGCGGCGGCGGTTTCGTAGCTGACGGGGACGTTCAGGCCTTCGAGGCGGCGGTAGAGGAGGTCGACGAGGCCCTGCCCGCCGGCGCGGGGCATGCGACGGTAGCCGGCGGTGTGCGGGTAGCCTTCCTCCCACTCGACGCCGAAGGCAGTGAGCCACTCGATGGCGTCGGCGGAGCGGTCGCAGAGGTGCGGATGAGGCTCTCGTTGGCGCGACCGCCGGAGATGCGCATGAGGTCGTCGAACATCTCGTCGGCGGTGTAGGCGCGGGCGCCGAATTCGTCGGGCTCGTGGGGGAAGCGCATCTGGGCGTCGGCGAAGCGGGTATTGCCGCCCCGCTCGGGCATGGGCGCCTTCTCCACGAGGACGACGCGAGCGCCCGCTTCGGTGGCGCTGAGGGCGGCCGAGAGGCCGGCGATGCCGCCGCCAACGACGACGACATCGAAGGGGTAGCGGTGCGCGGCGCCGGCCGCTGCGGGCGGAATGGGCATGGGGCGACTCTACGCCACGCCCGCAGGTGGTGAGCGGCGCGGCAGGGAGGCGAACGCCTGTTGTACGCTACGGCGGAGGCAGGGTTCGCATGGTAGAGCAACAGCTACTGCGGGATTATCTGGCAGGCACCGCCCGCGAAGATGAGATGTTTGACACGGCAGGGGAGGTGGGGCCGGCGTATCGGGACCTCTCTGCGGCGCTGCAGCGATGGTCGCTGGAGGAGTACGAGCTGCGTCAGGATCGGGCTGATCTGGCGCTGCTGAGCGCGGGCATCACCTTCAACGTGTATTCGGACGAAGAAGGGACAGAGCGCATCTTTCCGTTCTCGCTGATCCCGCGAATCATCGAGGCGGGCGAATGGCAGCAGGTGAATGCGGGGCTGCAGCAGCGGATGCGGGCGCTGAATCTCTTCCTCGTGGACCTCTATGGGGAGCAGCGCATCCTCAAGGAGAAGGTCGTGCCCGAGGAGGTGGTGCTGAGCTCGCCCGGCTACCAGCCCGAGATGGCCGGCTTCCGGCCGCCACTGGGGGTTTACGCACACATCGCCGGTTGCGACCTGGTGCGCAGCGAAGAGGGCGAGTTCGTGGTGCTGGAAGACAACCTGCGCACGCCCTCCGGGGTCTCGTATGTGCTCGAGAACCGCGCGGTGATGCTGCGGGTGGCGCCCGATCTGTTCCCGCGGGGCGGGGTGCAGTCGGTGGCCGACTATCCAAACCAGCTGCTGGCGACGTTACGGTCGGTGGTGCCCGAAACGAGCAGCGCCTCGCCGCGCGCGGTGCTGCTCACGCCGGGCATCTACAACTCCGCCTACTTCGAGCACTCGTTCCTGAGCAAGCAGATGGGCCTGATGCTGATGGAGGGCTCGGACCTGACGGTGGGCGACGACGACTGCGTTTACCTGCGTTCCACGTCGGGGATGGAGCGGGTGGAGATCATTTACCGCCGTATCGACGACGAGTTCCTGGATCCGCTGGTCTACCGCCCTGATTCGATGCTGGGCGTGCCCGGGTTGATGCGCGCGTATCTGGCGGGGAACGTCACGCTGGTGAACGCGCCGGGGGCGGGTGTGGCCGACGACAAGGTGGTCTACCGCTGGGTGCCCGACGCCATCCGCTACTACCTGGGCGAGGAGCCGATCCTGCAGAACGTGGAGACGTTCTCCGCGCTGGTGCCTTCGGAGATGGACCACATCCGCGCGCACGCCCGCGAGCTGGTGATGAAGCCCGCGAACGCCTCAGGAGGCTACGGCCTGCTCATCGGGCCACAGGCCAGCGACGAGGAGCTCGAGTGGACGCTGGCGCAGATGGAGGCGGAGCCGCGCAACTGGATCGCGCAGCCGCTGCTGCACTTCAGCACGATCCCGACGTTCGATGAGGACCGGCTGAAGCCGCGGCGCGCGGACCTGCGGCCGTTCGTGCTCTCCGGGGAGGAGATGTGGGTCATCCCCGGGGGGTTGACGCGCGTGGCCCTGCGGGAGGGTTCGTATGTGGTGAACTCGTCGCAGGGAGGCGGGAGCAAGGACACCTGGGTGCTGAATGAGGAGCGTTCCTGATGCTGAGCCGAGTCGCGGAGAACCTGTACTGGCTGGGGCGCTATCTGGAGCGCACGGAGAACATCGCGCGGATGGCGCACGCGGAGCATGAGGCTTCGCTGGAAGTGGGCCAGGGGGACGAGATCTGGGGCAGCCTGATCGGCACGACGGCAGCCAGTGAGGCGTTCCAGCAGGCGCAGGCGGATTCGCCACAGCTGACGGAATCGGAGTTCCTGCTGCTTTCCCCGCTCAATCAGGGATCGCTGCGGTCCACGTTCGTGCTTGCGCGCGAGCTGGCGCGTGGGCTGCGCGAACACATCTCCCGCCAGGTGTGGGAAGAGATCAACGCGCTCTACCTGTATCTGTTGAACCAGCGTCAGTTCACGGCTGGCGACGTGCATGCGCTCTGTACGGAGACGCAACGCCGCACGCAGACCATCCTGGGGCTGTACGACAACACGGTGCTGCGGGATGAGGCGCGGGAGTGGTTCCGCTGCGGGATGTATCTGGAGCGTGCGGACATGACCACGCGCATCCTCGATGCGAAGTACCACATCCTGCTGCCGCCGGCCGACTACGTGGGGGGGCCGTTCGACCGCTTCCAGTGGATGGCGGTGCTGCGTTCGGCCTCGGCGCGGGAAGCGTATTGGCGTCTCGAGCACTCGGAGGTGGACGGTGTGCTGGTGGCGCACCTGCTGGTGTTCTCGCAGGAGTTTCCGCGCAGTGTCGCCTTCTGTGTGCGGGCGCTGGAGCGTCACTTCCAGCAGGCCACCCGGGAGACGCCGAAGCGGCGATCGGCGGCGGCGGCACGCAGTGTGGGGATGCTGAATCTGGACCTGGCGACGCTCGACGTCGACGAGGTGATCGAGAACGGGCTGCACGAGTTCCTGGATGACTACCAGCTGCGGCTGATCGAGATCGACCAGGCCATCACGGAGCACATCTTCCGCGCGGAGCCGACGAGCCTGGAGGGAGCGCGGTGACCTTCTGCCTCGGCATCCGCTGCGAGGACGGGCTGGTCGCGATCGCGGATACGCGCATCACCAGCGGCTCGGAGGTCTCGACGGCGAAGAAGATCGCGGTTCACCAGGGCGAGCGGCATGCGATGTTCGTGCTCACGAGCGGGCTGCGATCGGTGCGCGACAAGGCGATTACGTACTTCGAGGAGCGGCTGCAGAACAACGGGGCCGACCTCGGGCGCGCCTATCAGGCCGTGAACGCGCTGGCGGAGGAGATTCGCCGCGTGCACGACGAGGACAACGAGTGGCTGATCAAGGCGGGGCTCTGGTTCGACCTGCACTGCATCGTGGGCGGGCAGCTCTCCGAGGACACGACGCCACACCTCTACCTGCTCTACCCGCAGGGGAACTGGGTGGAGGTCTCGGAGGGGTCGCCGTACGTCATCATCGGGGATACGCGCTACGGGAAGCCGATCCTGGACCGCACGCTCAGGCATACGGCTTCGCTGGAGAAGGCGCTGCGGGTGGGACTGCTCTCCTTCAACTCGACCAAGGCCAGCTCCACGGATGTGGGGCCGCCGGTGGATGCGCTGGTGTACGAGCGGGACTCGTTTGCGATGCGTGAGCAGCGCTTCAACGAAGAGGACCTGGAGCCGGTGGCGCAGTTCTGGCAGCGCTCCATCGAGACGTCCACGGACGGCGCGAAGGAGCCCGTGGCGCCGCTGGCGAAGGCGCTTGGCATCGCGCCGGCGCCTGTTGACACGGCAGCGGACGCGGACGCGGCTCAGTAGCGCTCTCACTCGACGCTCGGCGAGCGCACGCCGCACGCCCTACCAGGTATCGATGTTCTGACGCTTCTTGCCCTCGCGGCGGGGCGGGGGCGGGACGGAACGCATGGCGCTGCTGATCCAGGTGCGTGAGTCCATGGGGTCGATGACATCGTCGAGGCCGAAGGCGACGCCCTGATTGAGCGCCTTGCCGCGCTCGTAGGCGAGATCGACGAGCTGTTCGTAGCGCTGCATGCGCTCGGCGGGGTCTTCGATGGCGGCGAGTTCGTTGCGGTAGCCGAGCTTCACCTGGCCCTCGAGCCCCATGCCACCGAATTCGCCCGTGGGCCAGCTGACGGCGAAGAAGGGCTCCTTGGTGTTGCCGCCCGCCATGGCCTGCGCGCCAAGGCCGTAGCCCTTGCGCAGGAAGATGGTGAAGTGGGGCACGGTGAGGTTGGCGCCGGTCACGAAGAGGCGGGCGGAGTGGCGGGCGAGGGCGGTCTTCTCGACCTCGGGGCCGACCATCATGCCGGGCGTATCGGCGAGGATGAGGAGGGGGATATCGAAGGCGTCGCAGAGCTGCATGAAGCGCGCGGCCTTGTCGGCGCCATCGCTGTCGACTGCGCCGCCGAGGTGGGTGGCGTTGTTGGCGATGACGCCGAGGGGGCGGCCTTCGACGCGGATGAAGGAGGTGACCATGCCGATGCCGAAGTGGGGACGCAGTTCGAGCACGGAGTCGGTGTCGGCGAGGGTATCGATGATGGCGCGCACGTCGTAGGCGCGCAGGCGGTTCTCCGGGACGAGGGTGCGCAGGAGACGCTGGTCCGCGCACTCCCACTCGCTGATCGGACCCTGGAAGTAGGAGAGGTACTTGCGGGCGGCCTCGACGGCTTCTTCCTCATCCTCGACGGCGATATCGACGACGCCGTTCGGGACCTGAACGGACATGGGGCCGACTTCCTCGGGCGTGAAGACGCCGAGGCCGCCGCCCTCGATCATGGCGGGGCCGCCGAGGCCGATGTTGGAGTTGGCGGTGGCGATGATGACGTCGCAGCAGCCGAGGAGGACGGCGTTGCCGGCGAAGCAGCGCCCCGAGGTGACGCCGATGAGGGGGACGAGGCCGCTGAGCTTGGCCATCGTGGCGAAGGTGGGCGTATCGAGGGGGCGGTAGCCACCGATCTGGGGCGCTTCGGCGGCGGCCTGCCCGCCTTCGCGCCGCCCGCCCGTGCCGGCACGACCGCCACCGCCTTCGGTGAAGAAGACGACTGGACGCTTCCACTTCGCCGCCAGGTCGAGCATGCGATCGGTCTTGGGGTGGTTGACGGCGCCCTGCGTGCCGGCGAGCACGGTGTAGTCGTAGGCGAGGACCACGCAGCGGGCGGTTTCGTCGTCGAAGTGCTCGCCGTTGACGGCGCCGACGCCGGTGATCATGCCGTCGGTGGGGAAGCGGCGTACGACCTCCTCGAGGGAGAGGCCGGTGCCGGGGGTGAGCGCGAGCGAGCCGTGCTCGACGAAGGTGCCTGGATCGCAGAGGTCGTCCACGTTCTCGCGGGCGGTGCGCTGGCGGGTGCGACGGCGACGCGCGACGGCATCGGGACGGCTCTCGTCGAGGGTGGCGGCATGCCGCCCGTGGACCTCCGCCAGGTCGGGGCGGACGTGATCGAGGTCGATCTCCTCGACCACGGCGTCGCCCTCGTCGGTGACGTCGCGCTCATCGAGCAGGATGACGGGGTGGCCCTCGTAGATGGTGTCACCGGCGGAGACGGTGACCTCACGGACCACGCCGCTGGCGAGGGCGTGCACTTCGTGCTCCATCTTCATGGCGTTCATCACGAGCAGCAGTTGGCCTTCGCGCACGGTGTCGCCGGGGGCGACGTCGATGGTGACGATGGTGCCCTGGAGGGGGGCGCGGACGGCATGGACGCCCTCAGGGGCGTCGATGTCGACGGCGGGGAGGTCGTCGGGGAGGGGGGATGGTGCGGCGGCGGCGGGTTCGCCGTCCTTGCCGTGGGCGAGGACGGCGAGCGGGTCGCTGGCGGCGACGATGACGCCGGCCTGGCCACTGCCAGCGGCGGCGGGGGACGCGGGGGCGCGCTCGAAGAAGCGTCGCGGGTGGGTCGCGTTGATGGGGTCGATGAGGGTAGCGACGTTCTCATCGACGAAGCGCGTATGGAGGCCGCCTGCGGGAAGGTCGGGGTGCGCGAGGATGGTCTGGAGCAGGTCGATGTTGGTGGCGACGCCTTCGATGCGGAAGTCGGCGAGGGCGCGAGCGGTGCGGCGGATGGCGCTGGCCAGGTCGGGAGCGGGGGAGTGGGCGATCACCTTGGCGAGCAGGGAATCGAAGTTCGGGCTGGTGCGGTAGCCCGCGTAGCCGAAGGTGTCGGTGCGGACACCCGGCCCGGAGGGGGCGTCGAAGGCCGTGAGCGTGCCGCCTGAGGGGCGGGTGGAGCCGTCGGCGGCCATCGTCTCCATGTTGACGCGGGCCTGCACGGCGAAGCCGCGGGGCGAAGGCGCCTCGTCGCGGGAGAGGCCGAGCGCAGCGTGCGTCTCGCCGGCGGCGAGACGCAGCTGGAGCTGGACGAGGTCGACGCCCGTGACCTCCTCGGTGACGGTGTGCTCGACCTGCAGGCGGGCGTTGGTTTCGATGAACCAGAACTCGCCTTTCTCCGCGTCGGCGGGGGAGACGAGGAACTCGAAGGTGCCGAGATTGCGGTAGCCGCTGGCTTCGGCCAGGCGGACGGCGGCGGCGATGATGCGCTCCCGCAGGTCGGGGGCGAGGCCTGCGGCGGGGGCGATCTCGATGAGCTTCTGGTGGCGGCGCTGGATGCTGCAATCGCGTTCGCCGAAGTGCGTCACGGCGCCGGTGGCGTCGCCTGCGATCTGCACCTCGATGTGGCGGGCGCGGGGTATCCAGCGCTCCACGAAGAGGCGTGGGTCGCCGAAGCCCTGTTCGGCTTCGGAGCGGCAGCGTTCGTAGGCGCGCTCGAGTTCGTCGGCATCGGTGATGACGCGCATACCGCGCCCACCGCCGCCGCCAACGGCCTTGATGAGCATCGCGTCGCCTGCGGAGAGGTCGGCGAAGAAGGCGCGGGCTTCTTCGAGGGTGACATCGTGGGAGAGGCCGGGGACGACTGGCACATCGCTCGCTTCGGCGAGGGCACGGGCCTCGGTCTTCGCCCCGAAGAGGTCAAGCGTCTCGGGGCGGGGGCCGACGAAGGTGAGGGCGGCCTCGGCGCAGGCGCGGGCGAGGGCGGCGCTTTCGGCGAGGAAGCCGTAGCCCGGGTGGACGGCGTCGCAGCCGGCCTGCCGGGCGGCGGCGATGATCTGGTCGATGTCGAGGTAGGGGGCGACGCCGACGCCGTTGAGGGGGCGGACGGCGTCGGCCTTGCGGGTGTGGAGGTTGCGGGCGTCGTCCTCGGAGTGGACGGCGACGGTGCGGATGCCGAGTTCGCCCGCCGCCCGCATGATGCGGATGGCGATTTCCCCACGGTTGGCGACCAGCAGGCTCTCGATGGGCACGGTTCGTTCCTCCGGCGACACGCTTCAGCGGGGCCGATCCTACACGCCAGGGCAGGGGCGCTCAGGCAGCGCGGGGCCGTATCATCGGCGCACGCCAGCACGGGGGTGAGCACGATGACGGAAGCGACGGGGACACCCACACCGGACGATCTCGCGCGGATGGCGGTCGAACTGCGGAACTGGGGGCGTTGGGGCGAGTACGACGAGCGGGGCGCGCTCAACCTGATCACCGATCAGAAGCGCGCGCAGGCGGCGGCGCTGGTGCAGGAGGGGGTCTCGGTGAGCTGCGCGCGTCCGCTGCCGGTGGCGCCGGCGCCGGAGAACCCCACGCCCGTGCAGCACCACATGATCAGCGGTGGGGACGCGGTCAGCGCGGAGAGCCGCTTCGGCATCGCACGAGACTACTTCGCCATCGCGCCACACGGCATGGCGACCACGCATCTCGACGCGCTCTGCCACATCTTCTTCGAGGGGAAGATGTACAACGGCTTCGACAAGGGTGAGGTGCGCACAGACGGGGCCCAGCGCAACAGCATCATGGCGGGGGCGGATGGCATTGTGAGTCGGGGCGTGCTGCTGGATATCCCCGGCGTGCGGGGCACGGAATGGGTGGATCCGGGCGAGCGCATCACGGTGGCGGAGCTGGAAGCGGCGGAGGCGCGGCAGGGCGTTCGCGTGGAGGCGGGAGACATCCTGCTGGTGGCCACGGGGCGGGATGCGCGGAAGGCGTCGCGCGAGCAGGGTGCGCCCATGGACGGCCTGGCCGGGCTGGATGCGGGCTGCCTGCCGTGGGTGCGCGAGCGGGACGTGGCCGTGATCGGCTGCGACGGCGTGACGGACGCGCTTCCGAGCGGCATCGACGGCTGGCCGATGCCGTTTCACCAGGTGGCCATCGTGGCGTTGGGCGTACACATGATCGACAACATGAACCTCGATCGGCTGGTGGGGGCCTGTCGCGAGCGGGGGCGCTGGGAGTTTCTGTTCGCGCTGGCGCCGTTGCGGCTGGAGGGCGGCACGGCGTCGCCGCTGAACCCGCTGGCCATCTTCTAGATCCGGATCTCGGGGCCTCAGGCTAGACGGGGTTCGGTGTTCAGGTGGCGAGCATGCGGCCCGCTTCGCGAATCTCCTCGAGGTAGTAGGGCGGGCTGGTGAGCAGGATGAGGCGGTCGACGCCCTGACGCTCGAGGGCGGCGCGGGCAGAGCTATCGGGGCGAACGTAGGGCTCGCTGAGCCCGGCGAAGACAGTGAGCAGGAAGGCGTCGGGGTCGCGGCCGGCGGCCGCGTGCTCGCGGCGCGCGATCTCCGCGAATTCGCCGAGCCGGGGGTGGCCCGCCTGCGTATTGAAGCCGTCTGCGTGGCGGCCGGCGATGGCGGCCATGCGCGGGCCCCAGCCTCCCACGACGATGGGCGGGGGGACGGCGGGGCGGGGAAAGCCGTGGGCGGCGTGCAGCTGGAAGTGATCGCCACGGAAGTCGGCGCGTTCGCCCGACCAGAGGAGGCGCAGCACCTGGGCGGCTTCGGCGGTCTGGGCAGCGCGTATGCGGTCGGGCGGGACGGGGCGTCCCAGCATGGTCTGTTCGGGGGCGTAGGGCAGGGAGGGGCCGCCGCCTGCGCCGAGCCCGAGAATGAAGCGGTTGCCGCTGACCTCCTGCAGAGTGGCGGCCATGTTGGCAAGCAGGCCGGGGTGACGGTTCGCCACGTTGAGCACGAGCGAGCCCAGCATCACGCGCGAGGTGGCCTCTGCGATACCGGTGAGCGTGACGAGCGTTTCGGGCACGAGCCCGCTGTTGCGGTCGGCGTCGCGCAGGTGGTCCCACGTCCAGATGCCGTCGAAGCCCGCTTCCTCAGCGGTGATGGCGGCTTCGCGCATGCCGGCGTAGGTCGCGCCGAAGGGGATCAGGAGCAGGTCGGTCTGCATCATGGCTTCTGCATCATGGCTGAGGGGGAGAGCCTCTCTCCGAGCGCTGTTAGAATACGGTACGGTTCTCCCGGATGTCAGAAGACCGCATGACAGAAAGCAATACCCTCCAGAGCGACGGAGGGCTCTTCACGCGCACCCACGAACTCGCGCGTCGGCTCACCGAGAGCAACAAGTTCGAGTACGCCATCATCCTGGTGATCCTGTTCAACGGCGGATTGCTGGGGGTGGGCACGGTCGATTCGCTCGAGGACACCTACCACACCCAGCTTGAGATTGGGCAGTGGGCAGTCCTGGGGATCTTCATCGTGGAGGCAGCGCTCAAGATGTTCGCGCTGGCGCCACGCCCGTGGAACTACTTCCGCGAGGGCTGGAACGTCTTCGACTTCCTGATCATCGTCGCGTCGCTGGTCCCGACGATCGGATTCTTCGCGACGATCACCCGGGTGGCGCGCCTGCTGCGCATGCTGCGGCTGTTCTCGGCCATTCCCGAGCTCCGGCTGCTGGTGACGACGCTGGTGCGCTCGCTGCCGGGGATGCTGAACATCGTGATCATGGTGAGCGTCCTCAGTTATGTCTACGCGATCATCGGACACGAACTGTTCGAACACCACGACCCCACGCATTGGCACAACCTCGGCATCTCGCTGCTCTCGCTGTTCCGTGTTGTCACGCTCGAGGACTGGACGGACATCATGTACACGGCGATGGAGCTGCATCCGCTCTCGTGGATCTACTTCGTGAGCTTTGTGGTGCTGGGCTCGTTCGTGACGGTGAACCTGTTCATCGCAGTCGTGATCAGCAATCTGGATGAGGCGAAGCGCGAGCGGCTGCGGCAGTTCACGGAGATGGGCGGGCCGGAGGAGATGCTCAAGCAGCTGCGTGCGATTCAGGAATCCCTGAACACCATGGAGCAGGAGCTGGCGGAATCGGTCTCCGAAGGCGAGTTCCCCCAGGACGGGGACGAGGAAGAGGAGAGGGAAGAGGCCGGGCGCTAACAGGCGGGGCACGGCGTGCGCAGGGCGGGTATGCTCCCTGCGGCTGGAGGAGATATGCCGGACACGCCACGGGCACTCTCGCACCTGCGCATCTGCGACTTCACGGGACAGCTGGCAGGAGCCGGGGCGACGCGCTTCCTGGCTGCGTTCGGGGCGCAGGTCATCCGCATTGAGGATCCGGTCACGGAGGGGCGGTGGGACATCCTGCGGGGGATGCCGCCGTATGTGGATGAGCGACGCGGGAACGAATTCGGCAGCCCCTTCAACAACCACAACGTGGAGAAGCTGGGCGTCACCCTGAACCTGCGCACGGAGCGGGGGAAGGAGCTGCTGCGCGAGCTGGTGGCGGTCTCGGATGTGGTGGCGGAGAACTTCTCAGCGGGCGTGATGGAGCGCCTGGGCTTCGATTACGAGGCGTTGCGGACGATTCGCGAGGACATCATCTACGTCTCGAACTGCGGCTTCGGGCATCGCGGCCCCTACCGCGACTTCAAGACGTGGGGCCCGATCGTGCAGGCGGTCTCGGGGCTGACGTTCAGCTCGGGTCTTCCTGACCAGCCGCCCGCGGGCTGGGGCTACTCCTACATGGACCACACGGGCGCCTACTACATGGCCATCGCCATCCTGATGGCGCTGCGACACCGCAACCAGACGGGCGAGGGGCAGTGGGTGGACCTCGCCTGTACGGAGGCTGGAGCGAGCCTGACCGGCCCGGCGATGCTCGACTACACGGTCAACGGGCGTCCGCTGCGGCGGGAGGGCAGCCCCAACAGCAACCGCAACCAGCATCCCGCCATGGCGCCGCACGGCATCTACCCCTCACAGGAAGAGGACACGTGGATCGCTATCGCCTGCCGCGATGAGCGTGACTGGGGAGCGTTTGGCGAGGTGTGCGGCGAGGCCTGGGCGCAGGAGGGGCGCTTCGCCGACCTGCGGGGGCGGCTGGTGGAAGAGGATGCGCTGGATGCGCTGGTGGCGGCGTGGACGCGGGAGCGGGGGAACTTCGAGGCGGCGGCAGAGTTGCAAGGGGCGGGGGTGCCGGCGACGGCCGTGCAGCGTCCGCACGAGCGCATCGACCAGGATGCGAACACGGCCGTGTGGGGGCTGTGGCCGGTGGTGCAGCACCGCGACATGGGCGATGTCCGCGTCGACGGCCTGCCAGTGCACTTCTCCGAGACGGAGTGGCGCATGGAGCGGGGCGGGCCCTGCCTGGGCGAACACAACGAGGAAGTGTTCGGCGGGCTGCTGGGGCTGGGTACGGACGAGATCGCGTCGCTGCAGGCGGAGGGTGTGCTGTGACGGGGCCGGGGGCGATGGAGGGGCTGCGGGTCGTCGAGCTGTGCGACGAACTGGGCATGCTCGCGGGCAAGCTGCTGGCGGACATGGGGGCGGAGGTGATCAAGGTCGAGCCTCCTGAGGGGGATCGCACCCGCACCTATCCCCCCTTCGCCGACGACGAGCCCGGGCAGGAGCGAAGCCTCTACTTCTGGCACTACAACACGAACAAGGCGAGCGTCACGCTTGACCTGGCGGAGGCGGCAGACAGGGCTCGGCTGCAAGGGCTGCTGGCGCGGGCGGACATCTTCCTGCTGAGCGGTGAGGCGGCGGGGCTCGACCTCGACCTAGACCTCAACCTTGACTACGAATCGCTGCGAGCGACGAACGCGGGGCTGATCATGGTCACGATCAGTCCGTTCGGGCGGGGCATGCCGCGCGCGGAGGAGGCGGCGACGGACCTCACGATTCTGGCGGGAGGTGGGCCGGTCTGGAACTGCGGCTACGACGACCACTCGCTGCCACCGGTACGGGGCGGGGGCAACCAGGGCTACCAGACGGCGAGTCACTACGCGGTGATGTCGGCGCTGGTGGCGCTGCTGCATCGCGACGAGGCGGGGCGGGGGCAGCATATCGACGTGAACGCGCACGCCGCCGCCAACGTGACGACGGAAGCGGGCAGCTACAGCTGGCTGGTGGCGGGGCAGACGGTGCAGCGCCAGACGGGGCGTCACGCGGGGGTGAACCCGTCGATGCCGTCGCAGGTGCAGTGTGCGGACGGGCGGTATGTGAACACGGGCATCCCGCCGCGACGTCCGGAGTCGTTCGGGCTGGTGTGCGACTGGCTGCGTGATGCGGGGCTGGCGGAGGAGTTTCTGGAGTTCCCGCTGCTGGAGGAGGGGATGCGACGGGAGCGCTTCGATCTGTCGCGGCTGGCGGAGGATGAGGAGCTGCAGGCGATCTTCGGGGCAGGGCGATCGGCCATGAACTTCCTGGCCTCGCGGCTGACGGCCTACGACTTCTTCACGGGCGGGCAGCAGTGGGGCTTCCAGATCGGCATCATCTATTCGCCCGAAGAGGCGCTCTTCGACCCGCACTTCGTCGAGCGCGGCTTCCCCGTGGAGGTGGAGCACCCTGAACTGGAGCGGACGGTGACGTATCCGGGCGCGCCCTACCAGTTCGAGGCGTCGCCGTGGCGCATCAGGCGGCGGGCGCCGCTGCTGGGCGAGGACAACGAGCGCGTCTTCGCGGAACTTGAGGCCTGAGGCTGAGGCCTGAGCAGGGAGGCTAGCGGGCGGCCTGCGCCTGTGCGACGGACTCTTCGGTGACGGCGTCGGGGAGCCAGTAGCGTCGGAAGGCGAGGTAGCCGCACAGGGTGAGGACGCCGGCGACAGGGCCGACGAGGTGGATGCCGAGCGGGTTCTCGGCGGTGCTGCCGATGAGCAGCAGGGCGACGAGCAGACCGGAGCCGGCGGCGCCGGCGATCTTCTCGATGGTCGCCTGCGTGGCGTAGAAGGTGGCTTCGCGCCGCTCGCCCGTGCGCAGGGTGTCGTAATCGGTGATGTCGGCGATGAGGGCGTTGGGGAAGGTCTGGGCGGGGGCGAGGGGGATGCCGATGAGGAGCGCGTAGGCGACGGCCTGCACCATGGGCGGGATGACGGGCAGGATGCCGGCGATGCTGAAGAAGGGGAAGTAGAGCGCCGCGAAGAGCATGCCCAACGCGTAGGCCTGCCGCTTGGAGTTGTGGCGGGTGTAGCGCACGACGAACGGGAGCGTCAGCGCGAGCACCGCGAGGGCGCTGCCGGTGAGGATGGCGACAACCGTGCCTTCGTCCTCCCGCTCCAGTACGGCTTCGGCGTAGAAGGGGAGCACCCCGATGATCAGCTGCAGGCCAACGCTGTAGAGGACGAAGGAGGGCAGGAAGACGCGGAACTGGTCATTGCGCAGGCAGGTGGTGACGGTGCTCCAGATGGCGAGGCGGGTGGGCCGCTGTGCGCGATTCGCTTCCTCTTCCTCCTCCTCCTCGTAGACCTCCTTGGAGGCGGCGATGGAGCGGCGCCAGGCGCCGGCGAGTGCGACGTAGCGTGAGACAAAGGCCACGACCGCGATCACGATGGCCATGGCGACGAAGCCGAAGGCGTCCTTGAGCAGGCCGCTGACGACGAACGCGAGCACGGTGCCCAGCAGACCGAAGACGACCTGCCAGCTGACGATGCTGAGGCGATCGCCGGCACGACGCGCGATCTCGGGCAGGAGCGACTCCATGGGACCGCCGGAGAGCGTCGAGAACAGGTTGAAGAACCAGAACACGGCGAAGAGGTAGATGACGTTGCGGAACGTCTCGCCGGGGTCGGGCGGCATCCAGAGGAGGACGAAGAGGACGGCCATGAAGGGGGTGGCGGCGAGCACGAAGGGGATGCGCCGCCCGAGGCGCGTGCGGGTGCGGTCGCTCCAGTAGCCGATGAGGGGGTCGTCGAAGGCTTCGATGAGGCGGCAGAGGACGAGCACGGCGCCGATGGCGATGGCGCCGCCACGTCGTTCGAGGTCGCCGTCGCTGTCGCCAAGGTAGAAGAAGAGCAGCCAGATGTCGCGGGTGCGTCCGAGGGCGTTCCCGCCAAGGGAGCCTGAGGCGTAGAGATGGCGGGCTGCGGGGGACATCTGCCCGTCGGGGCTCGTCACCCAATCGCGCAGCCGCTGGGGAAGGGAAGACATGGCCTCGGGCGGAGGCTACAAGGTCAGGTCAGGGCAGGGCCAGCATCCGTTCGAGGGCGACCAGCGACCATTCGCGCGTCTCGGCATCGACCTGCACGCGGTTGACGACGTGGCCCGCGACGAGCCCTTCGAGCGTCCACGCGAGGTAGGCGGGGTGGATGCGGTACATGGTGCTGCAGGGGCAGACGACGGGGTCAAGGCAGAAGATGGTCTTGTCGGGGTGCTCGCTGGCGAGGCGGTTGACGAGGTTGATCTCGGTGCCGACGCCCCAGACGGAGCCCGCGGGCGCTTCGCTGACGGTCTTGATGATGCGCTCGGTGGAGCCGCTGGCGTCGGCCGCCTGGACGACTTCCCACGAGCATTCGGGGTGGACGATGACGTTCACGCCCGGGTGTTCGGCGCGCGCCTGCTCGATCTGGTCAACGGAGAAGCGCTGGTGGGTACTGCAGTGGCCCTTCCAGAGGATGACGCGGGCCTTCTCAAGCTGCTCAGCGGTGAGGCCGCCGAGGGGCTCACGCCAGTCCCAGGTGACCATCTCGTCGAGGGGGATGCCCATCTCGTAGCCGGTGTTGCGGCCGAGGTGCTGGTCGGGGAAGAAGAGCACCTTTTCGCCGCGCTCGAAGGCGTATTCGAACGTCTTGGGGGCGTTGCTGGAGGTGCAGACGATGCCCTCGCGCTGGCCCACGAACGACTTGAGGCTGGCAGCGCTGTTCATGTAGGTGATGGGGATGATGCGGTTGGCGGGGTCGAGGGCGGCGGTCATCTCGTCCCAGGCGGCGTAGACATCGCCGGGGTCGGCCATATCGGCCATGGAGCAGCCGGCGGCGATGTTGGGGAGCACGACGGAGACGTCGGGCGGGGTGAGGATATCGGCGGATTCGGCCATGAAGTGGACGCCGCAGAAGAGGACGAACTCGATGCCCTGCTGGTCGGCGGCGTGCTGGGCGAGCTTGAAGCTGTCGCCGGTGAAGTCGGCGTACTGGATCACTTCGTCGCGCTGGTAGTGGTGCCCGAGCACGACGAGGCGCTCGCCGAGGGCGGCGCGGGCGACGCGGATGCGCTCGGCGAGTTCGTCGGGGGGAAGGCCGAGGTAGGAGCGGGGGATTTCCTGCTGCCAGCTGACGAAGGCGGGCTCTTCCACGAGGGGGATGGGCGCGAGGCTGTCAGTGGGGCAGGTGTCGGGGTCCGAGTAGCGCTCGAGCATGGTGGCGTAGTCGGAAGCGGGGGCAGTTGCGGCCATCGGGACCCTCCTTCGCGAAGCGTAGTTAGTGTAGATCGGACACTAACTACCCGATACTCTGCCAGAGATGGCGGCGATCGTCAACGGGGGCAGGGCGGGCGGCCTCGCTCAGTGGTCAGTCGCTGGCGGGGGGACGCCAGCGGATGGTGCGGGGCTGGGTGCGCTGGAGGCGTTCGGCGGCGTTGCCGGCGAGCAGTGCGACGGGGTCGTTCGGCTCGAGCAGGCCGCCTTCGAGCACACGCGCATAGACGCGGCTGAAGCCGGGGCGGGCTTGCTGATCCATGGCTCCGATATCGCCGTCGCGGAACCAGCGGGCGTTCTTCCAGCAGGGTTCGGCGTAATCCGTCACCTCGATGAGCACGCTCGCCCCGAGTCGCAGGCGGGCGCCCGGGATGACGCGCCCCCAGTCGATGCCGGCGACGGTGACGTTCTCGCCCGTGAGGCCGGGGGCGATGGGGTGGCCCTCGGCGGCGAGCGTCTCGATGCGTTCCAGGGCGAAGAGGCAGAGGGCGAGACGCGGCCCGCCGTGCGCGCGTCGGTCGGCCTGACGGTCGACGGTGATGCCGTCGGCGTCGACGGTGGCGCTTGCGAGGGGCAGCTTGGGTACGCCGCCACGAGAGGCGCTGAGCTGGACGATACGGCCGTCGGGCGCGGTCTCGCTCATGCAGTCGCGCCGTCCACGTCGTCGATGCGCGCGATGACGCCTTCGACGTGCAGGAGGCGCAAGACCTGCACGATCTGGGGGCGCAGCGGCTCAAACGTCTCGGCGGGGATCTGCTCAGCGAGGGCGTCGAAGAGGTCGGCGACGGTGCGTTGTCCGTCGATCTGCTGGACGACGAGGGTGATGAGGGTGCTGACGGGCAGCCCTTCCTCCCGCTCGGGGGTGACGATCACCTGGCCCCAGACGAATTCGCCTTCGCCGGCGACCGCCTGGCGCTCGACACGGGCATTGGGCGCGAGCGCGGGGACGGCGTTGAGCAGTGGCCCGGGGTTGCCGTTGAAGCGCGAATCGAAGGTGGTGGCGCGCTCTGCGCGGGCCCCTTCGACGGCGGCGACCGCCACGGCGAAGCTGCGGGGCACCTCGCCGTGGGCGAGTACGGCGCGCTCATAGCCAACGGGAGGCTGGCCCGCGACGGCGCGGACGAAGGCGAGGCGGGCAGGGGTCTCGTCGCCGACGCCGGTGAGGCGGCGGGCTTCCCAGAAGTAGGAATCGATGGTGCGGTTGCTGTCGTAGAAGAGGCGGGCGAGCTCGCGGAAGTGCTGGTACTGCTGGCGGTACTGGGTGGCGTAGGCGACGGCGGCTGCGCGGCCCAGCTCGGGGTCTTTGAGGGCGGATGTGACGCAGGCGGCGGCGAGCACGCCCGAGGAGAGGGCGAGATGCACGCCGGAGGAGAAGAGGGGGTCGACGAAGCAGGCGGCGTCGCCGGCGAGCACGAAGCCTTCGCCCGCGAGCTCGCGTGAGGTGTAGGACCAGTCGCGCACGACGACTGGCTCGACGACGAGGGTGGCGCCCTCGAGGAGCGTGCTCGTATGGGGACCGCTGGCGACGCGCTCGCGGAAGAAGGCTGCCTGCCCGACCTCGCCGATTCGCTCCGCGCCGATGGCGCTATCGACGACGACACCGACGCTCATCTGGCCGGTGTGCAGGGGGATGGCCCAGAGCCAGCCGTCCTCGATGGATTCGATGAAGATGTTGTTGGTATCGGGCGCGGGGAGGCGGTCGCCGCCGGCGTAGTAGCCGTAGAGGGCGAGGTTGCGGAAGAAGGGGTCGGCCTCGCGCAGGTCGCGGGCGCGCCCGAGCAAGCCGACCTGGCCGCTCGCATCGACGATGAAGCGGGCACGGTCGGTTCGCTCCTGTCCGGCGGGAGTCTCGATGGTGAGCGTGGCCTCGTCGGGGCCCGGCTCAGCGGCGAGGACGCGGTGGCCTTCGTGCACCTCGACGCCGTGATCGGCAGCGTTGCGGAGGAGAATCTCATCGAATTGGGCGCGGACGACCTGGAAGGCGTGGGGGTAGCGGGGACTCGACTCGCGGAACGACCAGCTCCAGGGGTCGGGGTCGCGGCCCCAGACCATGGTGGCGCCGTACTTGGCCAGGAAGCCCGCCTGCTCGACCGCCGGGAGGACGCCGAGTTCGGCGAGGATGGGCATGGAGGCGGGCAGGAGCGATTCGCCGACGTGCTCGCGGGGGAAGCGTTCGCGCTCGTAGAGGCGCACGCGCCAGCCCTTGCGCGCGAGCATCGTGGCAGCAGCGGAGCCGGCAGGCCCGCCCCCAACGACGGCGACATCAGCGTCGAGCGAAGGCATACGCATCTACGGTACAGGAGCGGGAAAAAGCGTCCCTTTCGGGGGGTGGGAGCGGGCTTGTCGGGGGGGCAGAAGTTGCCATGGTTGAAGCAGGAGGCTTCGGATGCTCCCCAACCTGATCTTCGTCGGGCTCATCATTGGGCGATGGCCATGGGCGGTCCCGCTCGTGGCCGTCCTCGCCACCGTGCTGGTTGTGGTGGGCGCGGCTGCCAGCGGGGGGAACGAGATCACGATCTGGCTGGTGGCTCGCAGCCTGATTCTCAACTTCCTGATCACTGCGGCGGGGGCGCTGGTGCACCAGGCGCTGTGGCGGGGCGGTCGCTTCGCATGGAGGCGCCTGCGGCGCCGCTTCGGCGCAGGGGAAGCGGCGGAGACCACCGTCACCACCTGACGTCCCGGGCTCGGCTGGCTACAACGCAACGAAGGCGCCGCAGAAGCGGCGCCTTCGGGCGTTGTGACGGAGTGGACGGTTGGAGGGCTACTGGCCGCCGGCGGGGACGGCTTCGCCTTCCTCGATGGGCTCGTTGGTCTTGCTGTCGACCTCGAAGGGGCCCTTGAGGTCGAGTTCTTTCGCCATCTCGCGGGTGGCGGGGATGATCTCTTCGCCCATGAGGCGGAGGCTGCGCATGGCGTCGTCGTGATCCATGGCGCCATCGCCGTCCCAGAAGAAGATGCTGCCCGGGCGCAGGTACTCGAGCACGTGGCGGATCTTGGGGATGACGGTCTTGGGCGTGCCCGTGATGATGGACATGCGCTCTTTCTGGGATTCGTAGGTGCCGAACTGGTCGGCAGCGCGGGCGGCCTTCGCCTCCTCGATGGACTTGGACTCCGCGTGCTCCTCCAGACGGCCACGGGCACGCGCCTGCGTGTAGCTGGTGACGGTGGGGAGGAGGTTGGTGCGGGAGGTCATGCCGGGGAGGTTCTGCAGGTAGGGGCGGACGATGCCCTGGTTCCCCTCGAGGAAGGGGTTGCTGGGGCCTTCGACGTACTTGCGGGCGGCCTGGTCGGCGAGCTCTTCGGTCTCATCGACGTGGACCTTGAAGAGGTAGCTGCGGTGCTGGGTGCCAGCCTCGTAGCCGTTCTCCTTGGCGACCTCGGTGTAGTAGTCGTAGGAGTTCTTGGTGGGCTCGAGTTCGGTGGCGAGCATGACGTAGGGGTAGCGGTGCTCGGCGGCCCACTTGACGGTGTTGCGGCTCATGACGCCGGGGATCCAGATCTGGGGATGGGGCTGCTGGTAGGGCTTGGCCCAGGGATTCACGTAGCGGTAGTTGTAGTGCTCGCCCTCCCAGCGGAAGGGACCGTTGCGGGTCCAGGCGGCGAGCACGAGGTCGTGCGCTTCCTGGAAGCGTTCCCAGTTGAAGGGGGACTGAGCGTTGTGGGCGACGCTCTCGCGGCCGGTGCCACGCACCCAGCCGGTGACGAGGCGGCCATGGGAGATCATGTCGATCTCGGAGAGCTCCTCGGCGAGCCAGAGGGGGTCGTCCCAGATGGGGAGGACGTTGCCGAGGATGACGATCTTCACGCGCTGGGTGATGCGGGCGAGGATGGCGGCCTCGACATTCACCACGCCGCCCATGCAGAAGGGCGTGCTGTGATGCTCGTTGAGCATGACGCCATCGAAGCCCATCTGCTCGGCGTAGACCTTCTCATCGAGGTAGCGGTTGTAGAGCTCGGAGCCCAGACGGGGGTTGTATTCCTTGTTGCTGATGCCGAGGTCGGCGATATCGCGCCCGGTGGCGCCGAAGTAGCCGGAATCGCGGTCCTGATAAGGCCTCTCGGTGAAGTAGCCGATGAACATCCGTCACCCCTTGGGGCCCCGCGCACAGCGTGGCGAGGCGCGTAGTACAGGCATCATAGCGGGTTCGGCGGGGGGCTGTGGGAGATGCAGACGATCTGTCGTGGGCGGGGGGCTAGCCCGCGGCGTGCAGGGCGATGAGGGCGGCGAGGGCCTCGGGCTCTTCGTAATCGACGAAGTGGCCGGCGCCCTCGACGATCTGGATGGTGGAGTTGGGGATGAGGGAGGCGTACTGGTGCGCGGCGGAGAGGGGAATGACCTTCTCCTCGCTGCCGCTGACGATGAGGGTGGGGGTCTGCACTTCGCCGAGCACGTGGGGCAGGCGGCGGTTGAACATGTACGGCTTCCAGCTGAGGCGAGCGGTCATCTCACGGCTGAAGTCCCAGAGTTCGCGCACTTCGGAGGGGATCTCTTCGCCGAAGGTCTCGTGGTAGTGGGCTTCGTCGCGGAAGCCGGCGGACATGTACTCGGGGAAGTCGATAAGCATCTGGTCGAGGATTTCGCCTTCCTCGGGCTGCAGGCCGGCAGAGCCGACGAGGACGAGCGAGCCGATACGCTCCTGATGCATGGAGGCGAGTTCGGCGGCGATGAAGCCGCCAAAGCCGAGGCCGATGAGGGTGGCGTCGGTGGGGGCGACCTGTGCGAGAAAGCGGTCGACGAGGATGGCGATGTCGCGCGGTTCGCGCGCCCAGACGGGGCGTTCGGACTGACCGTAGCCGGGCAGGTCGGGCACGATGACGGTGAAGGAGCGGGCGAGCGCTTCGTAGAAGGGGACCCAGCCGAGGTTGCCGGAGGAGTGGTGGAGGACCACCGCGGAAGGGCCATTGCCTCCCTGCAGGTAGCGAACGCTGAGGCCTGCGACCTCGGTAGTGGCTTCGGTCCAGTTCTGCTCGGCTGCCGTCATGATGGCTCCTTGGCGGGTGCTGGTAGCGGGCCATGATACGCGAGCGCGCTGGCCCGCGTGGCTCCGCATCTGTACGCTCCCCCGCATGGCTGATTCGTATCTTGTTGTCCACGTCGACCAACGCCCCACCATCTCGTTCGAGATCGAACAACAGATCATCGAAGCCCACGGCGGGCGGTTCGTGGGGACGAGTTCATCGAACGAGGATGAGCTGATCGCACACGTGAAGGATGCGGACGCCATTCTGGTGTCATCGAAGCAGATCACGCGGCGGGTGGTGGAGTCGATGCCGCGCTGCAAGCTCATCATTCGCTACGGGGTAGGGCTGGATACGCTCGATATCCCGGCGGCGACGGACCACGGCATCGTGGTCGCGCACTTCCCCGATTTCTGCCAGCCGGAGGTCGCGAACCAGGCGATACTCCTGCTGCTGGCCTGCGCGAAGAAGCTGCAGATGCTCGACCGGGCGGTGCGGGACGGCAGCTGGCGGCCAGGACCACTCGGGCCGATGGGCCCCATCGGGGGCGAGACGCTCGGGCTGGTGGCGCTGGGGAACATCGCCAGGGCGGTGGTGCCGCGGGCGAAGGCGTTCGGGCTGAACATCATCGCCCACGACCCGTACCTCGGAGAGGGCGTCTTCCGCGCCCATGGGGTGGAGCGTGTGGAGACGCTGCACGAGCTGCTGGAGCGATCGGACTACGTCTCGGTGCACACGCCACTCACACCGGAGACGCGCCACCTGATCAGCGAGGCGGAGCTGGCGGCGATGAAGCCGACGGCCTACCTGATCAACACCGCGCGCGGGCCGGTCGTCGACCAGGAAGCGCTGATCACGGCGCTCGACGGCGGGCAGATCGCGGGAGCCGGGCTGGATGTGTTCGAGCGCGAGCCGCTGGAGGCGGAGTCGCCGCTGGCGCGCATGGAGAACGTGGTGCTGATGCCGCACTCAGCCTCGTACTCGGACCAGTCGTTCGAGAGCATGCGTCGGCGGGTGGGGGAGACGGTGGTGGGACTGATGGAGGGTCGCTGGCCGCAGTTCGTGGCGAACCCACGCGTGCAGCCGCGCGCCTCGCTCCCCGCACGGGACTGACGCGCGGCGGCACTTGGGCGGCGCGCAGCGGCGGGCGGGCGGCGTAGAGTCAGGGGAACCGTTCGCTTCCTGAGGAGGACATCATGAAGGCCGCGGTATTCCATGGACCACATCAGCAACTGACTATCGAAGAGGTCGCGATCGACGACCCGGGGCCGAACGAGATCATCGTGAAGACGGCTGCGAGTGGCGTCTGCTACAGCGATCTGCACTTCGTGGACGGCTTCTACCCGTTCGATGCGCCGGCGATTCTGGGGCACGAGGCGGCGGGCATCGTCGAGGCGGTGGGCGAGCGGGTGACGTACGTGCAGCCGGGCGACCATGTGATCTGCTGCCTCTCGGTGTTCTGCGGGATGTGCGAGCGGTGCATGACGGGACAGCCCTACGCGTGCAATCGCGAGGCGGTGCAGCGCGGCCCTGATGACCCGCCGAAGTACACCTGGAACGGCCAGGCGGTGGCGCAGTTCGCCAATCTCTCCAGCTACGCGGAGAAGATGCTGGTGCACGAGAACGCCGTGGTGCGCATCCGCGAGGACATGCCCCCCGATGCGGCGGCGCTCATCGGCTGCGGGGTGACGACGGGCTTCGGGGCGGCGCTGAACACGGCGAAGGTGGCGCCCGGCTCGACGGTGGCGGTGTTCGGTGTCGGTGGCGTCGGGCTGGCGGCGGTGCAGGGTTCGCTGGTGGCGGGCGCACGCATGATCATCGCGGTCGACATGGTCGAGTCGAAGCTGGCGAAGGCGCGGGAGCTGGGCGCGACGCACATCGTCGACGCTTCCTCAGGCGATCCGGTCGAGGCGATTCGCGACCTGACCGGTGAAGGGGTCGACTACGCCTTCGAGGCGATCGGGCTGAAGTCGGCGGCGGAGCAGGCGTACGAGTCGCTGCGTCGCGGGGGGACGGCCACGGTCATCGGGATGATTCCGGTGGGACAGACGGTGGAGATCGACGGACGTTCGCTGCTGAGCGAGAAGAAGCTGACGGGCAGTTCGATGGGCTCGAACCGCTTCCGCGTGGACATGCCGCGCTACATCGACTTCTACCTGCAGGGACGGCTGAAGCTGGACGAGATGATCACGCGCCGGCTGCGCCTGGAGGACGTGAACGAGGCCTTCCGCGCGATGAAGACGGGCGAAGTGGCGCGCTCGGTGCTGATGTTCGACTAGGCGGCGACGCCGGTCGGGCTAGGGCTCCTCGCGGGGGCGGGTAAAGCCGCCGCGGAAGCGCTCGAGCAGCCCTTCGCGGGTGAAGTCGTCGGACTTGGCGTAGTCTATGATGACGCGCTCGCGGTCTTCGACCAGCTGGGCGGCGGCGGGGACGTCGGCGGCGATGTCGTGGGGGATGGAGATGCAGCCGTGCAGGTCGGCGTGGAGGAGGTCGCCCGGGCGGACGGTGATGCCGCCGACGGTGATGGGGCATCCGACCTCGACCTGATGCACGAAGGCGTGGGAGACGAGGACCTCTTTGGCGACGAACTGGAAGCCGAGTTCGCGCACCTCTTCCATGTCGCGCACGCCGCCATCGGTGACGACGCCGACGCAGCCGAAGGCGCGGTGGATGTTGGCGTTCACTTCGCCCCAGAAGGAGCCGACGGGGGGCTGGTCGAGGTCCTGCACGACAACGATGCGGGGCTCGGGGATGGACTCGATGTGCTCGTACCAGGCGCCACGCTCGACGTTCGCGGCCTCGGGGTCTTCGCCGGGGGGCACGCTGGCGCGAATCTTGCAGGTGACGGCGTAGCCCACGATGGGCTCCATCTCGGGGAAGCGGCACTCGATATCGGGGCTCATGACGCCGTAGTTGCGGGAGCGCACGTTGAAGGTCTCGATGGCGTTGGAGATGGCGGGGGAAGGCCAGGCGCGCAGGGCGGCGAGTTGCTCATCGGTGAGGGGCGACATGGGCATGGCTCCGTTTCGTGTTCTCGATTTCGTGCGGCGATCCTAGGGGGCGGCTGGCCGCGCCGCCAGCGTCGGCGCCTGGGTGGCCATATGGCTGGACGGCTAGATGAGCCCGCGCATGCCCCCACCTCCGCCGTCGGGGCTATAGGCACGCTCGAGCGTGGCGCGGTCGAAGCCGTGGGGCTCCCTGCCGATGGCGAAGTCGTAGAGGGCGGCCTTGAAGATGCCCTCGAGGGTGGTGACGGTGCCGATGGCCAGGCCCACCAGGGGGACGCCGATGGCGATGCCAAGCAGCGGGTGAATCAGCCCAAGCAGGAACGCGGGGATGATGGCCACGATGACCGCTCCGATGGTGACGATGCCGAAGCCGAAGCTGGCGGTGATCTGACGGCCCCACGTCTGGCGCAGGAGGGAGGAGGAGCGCTTGATCGCCTCGATCGGGCCGACGCCTTCTGCCACGAGCAGGGGGATGACGAAGAAGGTGGCCAGACCCCAGGCGACGCCCCCGATCCAGGCTGCGACCTGCCCGGCGATGCCGCCACGGTCGCGCAGGGCCTGCAGGATGAGCGAGACGATGGTGGTGATGATGGCCCACGCGAAGATGTGGTGGATGTGCGCGGTGGCGGCCTTCAGGCCGGAGGCGACGTTGGGGTCGCCGCCACGCAGGCGCTCCTGGGCGGCGGCCACAAGCGCGGCGTTGAAGAAGATCACGATGAAGGACGAGGAGAAGACGAGGAACAGGCCCAGCACGACATCGCCAGCCGAGGCTTCACCGCCCTCTTCGGCAAGCTGGAAGGCGCCGCCGGCAAGACCGCCGCCGAAGACAACGGCGGCCAGCACCACCAGCGCGGCGGCGGACATGACGGGGAAGAGGATGAGCTCGCGGTCGAGCATGAGGACACGCCAGCTCATCTTCATCAGTTCGAAGGTGTGGCCGATGGTTGCGAACATGGGTCAGTGCTCCTGTGGGGCAGAGGGTACAGGACGGAGCGGCGCGTCTCCGTTCACCTGGGGGGTGGGCTGGTGCAGATCGAAGCCGTTGCCGTCGGGATCGGCGACTTCGGCGACGCGCACGGGGACGCCGCCGCCGGCTTCGTGGAGGGCGCGCAGCGTCCCGCCGGCGGCCTGCAGTTCGGCGAGGGCGGCGTCGAGGTCGTCCACTTCGAGGTTGAGGCCGGCGTGAGGCATGGGGCCTTCGCTGCCCGCATCCCCCTGCGGGAGGATGTGCAGGGCGACGATGAGGCCGTCGCAGCGGAATGTGTTCCAGCCGGGCAGGTCGCGGCTTCCGGGCGT
Organism: Tepidiformaceae bacterium; assembly: GCA_965200565.1. Taxonomy (GTDB): domain Bacteria; phylum Chloroflexota; class Dehalococcoidia; order Tepidiformales; family Tepidiformaceae; genus UBA2991. The sequence continues at coordinate 924,743 of OZ241349.1, forward strand.
CTCCGTCTCCTCGAGGCCGAGTGTCTCGCGGTAGAAGGAGCAGGCGCGAGCCATGTCGCGGACGTAGTGGATGACCATGGGGGAGTGCGGACGCATCGTCGCGGGAGGGGCTAGTCGCGGTCGGACCAGGTGCGGCGCACAAAGAGGGACTCGCGCACGACCGTGGAGGTGCGGCGGCGGGCGAGGGCGCGGCTCGATGCCTGGCGGGCAGAGCGGTACGCGAGCACCCTGCCCAGGAGGTTGGCGACGATCTTGAGGGCCGTGCCGATGGCGATCGCGGTGGCGGCGCGGCGGACCGGCTCGGGCAGCGTGACGCTGTTCATGCGCGCGGGCAGGGCGGGGCGGCGAGGCTCCACGACGGTAGGTGTAGCGGTGGCAGTGGCGACGGGCAAGCGGTAGTCGCGCAGGAAGATGCCGCAGTGGCGGCAGTAGTTATCGAGCGGATCGTGGGGGGCGGAGCAGTCTGGGCAGTCGGAAGAGCGCGGCGCCGGCACGGTCATGGGTGGGATTATACGGCGGGCGGCAACGATCCCTCGACATCGGCGCTCAGATCGAGGGGATCGGAGGGCGGCAGGGTGAGGCGGGATTGCTGGAGGGCGCGCAGGGTTTCGGTCAGGAGGGGGCGCTCGCGGTCTACGCCACGGGCGCGAATCTCGGCGTAGAGGGGCAGTTCTTCGATATCGGCCTGGGTGGCGTCGGCGAGCCGGGTGGGGTCGGGCGCGGAGGGGATGGGGAAGCGGCAGTAGCTGAGCACGGGACCCCGGTCGAGGTCGCCGGTGACCAGGTGGTACATGCAGCCCGACTCCGTGGCGCCATCGCGGATGAGGGTGGCGTTGACCTCCTGGTAGGTGCCAGTGGGGCCGTCGGGGAGGGCGGGGTGGCCGTTGATGATGGGGAAGCGGTCATGCAGCTCTTCGGTCGCGATGAGCATGTAGCCGAACATCACGGCGATATCGAAGGAGTGGCGGGCAAGGCGCTCGGCGACGATTTCATCGAAAGCGTGGCGCCACGGCGCGAGGGGTTCGCCGGGACGGGAGCGCTTGCCCTGATGCTCCTTGCGGAAGCGCACGGATGAGAGCGTCTCGGTGGGGACGCACCTGCCTTCGATGAGGTCCAGCAGGCGGTCGGTAGGCTCGAAGTCGCCCCGTTCACGGTTGACGAAGACGGCAGCGAGTTCGACGGGGAGGCCAGCGTCGATGGCGGTGAAGAGCGTTTCGAGGGCGCCGTAGGAGCCGGGACCGCGTCCGGTCGTGAGCCAGGCGACACGCAGGGGAGCAGGCATGGAGCAACCCTACCCGGAAGCGCCGGGAAAGGCGGCTTCGTCGGGGGAGTCGGCGTCTTCGTTCAGGGTGCCTTCGAGGCGCTGGACGCGTTGCTCGGCTTCGTCGAGCAGCTTGCGCAGGCGCGCGACGAGGGCGGCGCCCTCCTCGTAGGTCGCGATGGCTTCCTCGAGGGGGATGTTGCCGGCTTCCAGCTTGCGGGCGTGCTCCTCGAGGCGGGCGACCAGCTCCTCGAACGACTCCGGCATGTCCGCCTTTTCGGCCTTGCCGCCTGCTCCTGCCTGCTCTGCCATCAGTTCACCTCCGCCCAGAATGAGCCATCAGTGACAGAAACGGCTAGCCGGTTGCCGGCCTTCACGTCGCCCACCCGACGGACGAGGTGGCGGCGCTGACGGCGCTCATCGAAGCGCTCCACGATGGCGTAGCCACGGTCGAGCGTCGTGGCGGGGTGCTGGGCGTCGAGCTGCGCGCCGACGCGGTCGAGGCGGACGTGTTCGGCGCTGAGACTGGCGCGCAGGACGTCACCCATGCGCGTGCCGATTGCGTGGACCTGTTCGCCCGCACGCTCGGTGTCGGGAGCGCCGTAGCGGAGGCTGGCGGTGAGGTGACGGAGGTGGGCGTGGCCGCTGCGGAGGCGGCCACGCATCGCCAGTGCCATGTTGCGTTGGGTGGAGGCGAAGCGAGCGCGCACGTCGGCGGCGTTGGGCGTCGCGCGCTCGGCGGCGGCGCTGGGGGTGGGAGCGTGCAGGTCGGCGACATGGTCGGCGAGGGAGACGTCGGTCTCGTGGCCGATGCCGGTGACGACGGGCACGGGGAAGCCGAAGACGGCGCGCACGACACCTTCGTCGTTGAAGGCGGAAAGGTCGGTGGAGGCGCCTCCGCCACGCACGACGAGGGCGAGGTCGAGCGTGTCGTCACGGGCGAGTTGCTGGAGGGCGGCGACGATGCTGGCGGGGGCGTTCTCCCCCTGCACGACGGCGGGGGCGACGACCAGCTCGGCGAGCGGCCAGCGGCGGGCGAGGACGTCGCGCACGTCCTGGATGGCGGCGCCGGCGGTGGAGGTGACGAGGCCGATGCGGCGGGGGTAGGCGGGCAGGGGGCGCTTGCGTGAGGGCTCGAAGAGCCCTTCCGCCTCGAGGCGTTCGCGCAGCTGCTCGAGGCGGGCGGCCTCGATGCCGACGCCTTCCAGACGGAAGAAGTCGCACACGAACTGGAGGTCGCCGCGCTGCGGGTACACGGTCACGCGGCCGTGGGCGAGGATGCGCTCGCCGGCGGGCACCTCGGCGCCGGGCATGTCGTCGCGGAAGAGGACGGCGCGCATCTGGCCATCGCCGTCGCGCAGGGAGAAGTAGCGATGGCCGAGGCGCGAACGACTCGCGTCGGCCACTTCACCCACGATCCAGAGGTTGGAGAGCAGCTCACTGCCCTCGAGCATGTCCTTGAGTAGGTAGACGAGCTGCGAGACGGAGAGTGGCGGCCGGGACGTCACTCGTTGACCCGCTCGATGTACTCGCCGGTCTCGGTATTGACGCGGATGACTTCGCCTTCGTTGACGAAAAGGGGGACCTGGACGACGAGGCCGGTCTCGAGGGTGGCGGGCTTGGCGCCGCCCTGGGCGGTATCGCCCTTCACGCCGGGCTCGCTGGCGGTGACGCGGAGAGCGACGGAGCCGGGCAGCTCGACGCCGATCACCTCATCGCCGTAGAGGGAGACCTCGCAGGTGGCGTTCTCCTTGAGGAAGCGGGCGGCATCGCCAACGCTGGAGGCGTCGACGGGGATCTGGTCGTAGGTCTCGGTATTCATGAAGTAGTAGATGCTGTCGTCGGAGTAGAGGTACTCCATCTCGCGGCGCTCGACACGGGCGCGGTCGAAGCGGGTGCCTGCCTGAACGGTGTGCTCGATGGTCGAGCCGCTGCGGATGTCGCGCAGCTTCATGCGGACCTGCGCGGAGCCGCGGCCCATCTTCACATGCTCGTAGTTGAGGACGGCGTAGAGCTTGTCCTTCATCTCGATGATGACGCCGCGGCGCAGGTCGCCGGTGGAGATTTGGCTCACGGATTGGCTCCTGTGGGAAGGGTTGAGTCGAGGCTGCTGAGCTTTCGGGCACGGCCGCCTTCGAGGGTCACGATATCTTCGATGCGCACGCCGCCCCAGCCGGGGAGGTAGATGCCGGGCTCGATGGTGAAGACCATGCCGTCTTCGAGCGTATCGGTGGAGGTGGGGCCGAGATAGGGCGGGTAGTCGTGTACGTCGAGGCCGACCCCGTGGCCGAGCCCGTGGGTGAAGGCGTCGCCATAGCCGTGCTCTTCGATGACGGAGGCGGCGAGCGTGTGGGCGTCGGCGCCGCTCATGCCAGTCTCGATGCGCTCGATGGCCGTGAGCTGGGCCTCGCGTACGACTTCGTAGACCTCACGGAAGCGGTCGGGGATGTCGCCGAGGTAGAAGGTGCGGGTGAGGTCGCTGCAGTAGCCTTCGAACTCGGCGCCCCAGTCGACGATGATGGGCTCGGAGGGCGCGAAGGGGCGGTCGGAGATGTCGGCGTGGGGCATGGCGCCACGCTCGCCGCCGGCAACGATGGGCTCGAAGGAGAAGCCGCGCGCGCCGTGCTTCCTGACGGAGGCGTCGAGGGTGGTGGCGAAGTCGCGTTCGGTGACGCCCGGCTCGAGCGTGGCGGTCACGTCGAGGAAGGCGCGCTCGGCGATGTCGATGGCGGTCTCGAGGAGGGTGACTTCTTCGGCATCCTTGCGCGAGCGGAGACGTCCGAGGATGGGGGGTGCGGGGACGAGGGTGGGGCGATCGGGCTCGGGCAGGTGGTCAACCGCGTCGCGGAGGGTGAGGAAATCGCCGTAGCTGAGGTCGTCACGCGAGAGGCCGAGTCGCTTCCCCGCGAGGCCTGTGGCGGCCACGAATTCAGGGAGCCAGGCGTCCTGCCTGCCTCGGATATCGAGGACCGTGAAGCCCCGGGGTTCGGCTTCGCGACGCGCCTGGGCGCTGTAGCGGGAGTCGACGGCGAGGATGGCCGCCGTCGCGGAGACGGCCACGTACCCCGTCGAGCCGGTGAAGCCGCTGAGGTAGCGGCGGTTGGCGGAGTGGTGGTGGTTGACGTCGTCGACGGGGCTGGCGACGTAGAGGCCATCGAGGCCTGCCTCCTCGAGGGCGGCGCGCAGGCGCGCGAGTCGCTGGGGGGCAGGGGAATCGCTCACGACGTCAGTGTAGCGCTCCCCGATTGTGGTGGCGCAGCGCGCTCGTCGAGATAGTCGAGCAGGAGTTTGACGGCCACGGTGTAGCCCTCGCGGCCGAGGCCCGTGACCTGGCCGAGGCAGACGGAGGAGATGATGGAGCGGCGGCGGAACGGCTCGCGCGCATGGATGTTGGAGAGGTGGGTCTCCACGGTGGGGACGGCGATGGCCTCGAGGGCATCGTGGAGGGCGATTGAGGTGTGGCTGAGGGCGCCGGCGTTGAGGATGACGCCGCTGGCGCTCTGGCGGTGCTCATGGAGGAAACCGATCAGGGCGCCCTCGTGGTTTGTCTGGAAGCTGAGCACGGTGTCGCCGCGAGCGTTGGCGATGGCGGCGACATCGGCCTCGATATCGGGCAGGGTGACGCTTCCATAGATTTCGGGGGCGCGTTCGCCGAGCAGGTTCAGGTTGGGGCCGTGCACGAGGAGGAGCAGGTGGGCGCTCTCGGTGGTCATGAGGCGCGGGCCTTCTCGCGGGCGCGGTCGAGCGCCTGTTCGCCAAGATCTTCCCAGGCTTTCTCGGTGACCTCCGCCTGACGGGCGCGGCTGACGTGGGTGTAGATCTGCGTGGTGTTGGCGGAGGTGTGGCCGAGGAGGTCCTGCACGATGCGGATATCGGCGCCGCCGTCGAGGAGGTGGGTAGCGAACGAGTGGCGCAGGAGGTGGGGGTGGACTGACTCGGGGATGCCGGCGGCGAGCGCGTAGCTCCGCACCAGCTTCTGCACGGAGCGTGCGGAGAGACGCTTGCCGTAGCGGTTGAGGAAGAGGGCCGGCTCGGCGCCTTCCGCCAGGTCGGGACGACTGGACGCGAGGTAGGCCTGCAGGGCGCGGATGGCGGGCTCGCCGAAGAGGACGACGCGCTCCTTGTTGCCCTTGCCGTGCACGATGGCCTGGCCGCCGATGAGGTCGACGCTGTTGACGTCGAGCGCGACGAGCTCGGAGATGCGTACGCCTGCGCCGTAGAGCACTTCCAGCATGGCGCGGTCGCGCAGGCCGAACCTGCTGGCAGGATCGGGGGCGTCGAGGAGTGCCTGGATATGGGGTGGCTCGATGACTTCGGGCAGCCGCTTCGGTTTCTTCGGGAGGGTGATGCCGTAGAGGCGATCGTGTTCGGTCACGCCCTCCCGCTGGAGGTAGCGGTAGAAGCCGTGGATGGTGGTGGTGCGCCGGGTGACGGATGCGGGAGCGGCGCCGCCCTCGCGCAGGCTCTGGAGGTAGATGCGGAAGCGCGGACGCGTGACGGTGAGCGGATCGACGCCCGTCTCGCGGCAGAAGTCGAGGAACTGGTGGATATCGGTGCGGTAGTTGCGAATCGTGTGGGGTGAGCGGTCTCCCGCGGCGTTCAGCTCGCGCAGGTAGTTGTCGAGGCAGGCCTCAGCGGGTGTCGGGGCTGCGGGGGCGACCATAGCAGCAGGATACGACGAAGGTCGCTCGGGTGCGACGACGGGTTAGCTGGCGCGGCGGCGGGAGGAGGAGCGGCGACGGGAGCCCTTCTTCGAGGCGCGCGCAGCGGCGCGCTCCTTCGCCTTCTCGGCGGCGGCGGCGCGCTCCTCGGCGCTGCGGGGAGGGGACATCTTGTCGGGCTCGAGAATCTGGGTGGTGTAGGTGCAGTCGGGGTAGTTCCAGCAGCCGTAGAAGGTGCGCCGGCGAGCGCTCTTGGCGACGAGCTGGCCGGTCTCGGGCTCCTCGGGGCAGGGGACATCGACGGGCTTGCTCGAACGGAAGTCGCATTCCTTCGCTTCGCGACGGACGCAGTCGATGTACTCGCCGTAGGGACCGTGCTTGAGCTCGGTGGCGGAGCCGCAGCGGGGGCAGGGCCAGTGGGAGGGCTCGGGCTCGGGGCGCGCCAGAACCTCGCCATCCTCGGTGATGTCCATGGCGTTCTTGCATTGGGGGAAGCCGGCGCAGCCGAGGAACTTCCCGTTGCGGCTCCAGCGGACGACCATGTTTCGCTCGCCGCACTTCGTGCAGAGGATGTCGGTCTCCTCGACCTGCTTGCGGGCCTCCTGGCGGGCGGTCTCGAGGGCGGTGTTGAAGGGGTCCCAGAAGCCGCGCACGACTTCGGCGTATTTGCGTTCGCCCGAGGCGATGTCGTCCAGCTCTTCTTCCATGCCACTCGTGAAGGGGACGGCGACGTAGCGGTCCATGTGCTCGACGAGGAGGTCGTTGACGGCGAAGCCGAGTTTCTGGGGCACGAGCTGGCGGCCTTCGCGCACGACGTAGGCACGGCCGAGGATGGTCTGGACGATGGAGGCGTAGGTGCTGGGGCGGCCGATGCCCTCTTCCTCGAGCGCCTTCACGAGCGAGGCCTCGGTGAAGCGGGGCGGGGGCTCGGTGAAGTGCTGCTCGCCGTCGACGGAGCGGCGCTCCAGCGCCTGGCCCTCGGTGAGGTCGGGGAGGGCGGCGAGGGTCTCGGGGGCGTTGTCGGCGTTGCTGTTGGGGTTGGCGGCGCGCTCCTCGATGGCGTCGATACCGAGGGCAGCGAGGTGCCCGTGGAAAACGAGGCGCTGGGCGTTGGCGCGGAATTTCCCCGCGAGGCTGCCGGCGTCGTGCGCCTCGATATCGACGGTAACGGTGTCGTAGCGGGCATCGGCGAGCTGGCTGGCCATGAAACGCTGCCACATGAGGGTGTAGGCACGCAGCTGGTCGGCGTTGAGCACGTTGCGCAGCTGGTCGGGGGAGCGGGCGGCGGAGGTGGGGCGGATGGCCTCGTGCGCTTCCTGTGCGCCTCGCGCCCGCGAGCGGTAGGTGCGCTCTTTTTCGGGGACGTACTCGTCGCCCCAACGACTGGCGGCGTAGCCGCGCGCCTCGCGTCGGGCGACGGGGGAGATGCTGAGCGAATCGGTGCGCATGTAGGTGATGAGGCCGACGGGCCCCTCACCGGGGACGTTCACGCCCTCGTAGAGCTGCTGGGCGAGGGCCATGGCGCGCTGGGCGCCGAAGCCGAAGCGGTTGTTGGCGGCCTGCTGATAGGAGCTGGTGGTGAAGGGGGGAGCGGGGCGGCGCTTGCGCTGTCCCTTCTTGACGGACTTCACGGAGAAGTCGGAGCGACGGAAGGAGGCGAGGAGGGCGTCGGCGGTCTCGGCGGAGGGGATGTCGCGTTTCGCATCGAACTTCTTCACGCCGGGAAGGCCGGTGAGCCTCGCCGAGAACTCCTCGCCGCTGCTGGCGAGGAGCGCCTGGATGGTCCAGTACTCCTGCGGGACGAACGCCTGGATGGCGCGCTCACGCTCGACCACGAGGCGCAGGGCGACGCTCTGCACGCGGCCGGCGCTGGCGCTGCGGGCGACCTTGCCCTGCACAAACCAGCTCAGCGGGTAGCCGATGAGGCGGTCGAGCACGCGGCGCGTCTCCTGCGCCTCGATCAGGCCACGGTCGAGTTCGCCCGGCTTCTGGAAGGCGGCCTCGATGGCGGGCTTGGTGATTTCGTGGAAGACGACGCGATGCGTCTTCTCCTCGGGGATGTCGGCGGCCTCGGTGATGTGCCAGGAGATGGCCTCGCCCTCGCGATCGGGGTCGGTGGAGAGGAAGACACGTTCGGCCCGCGCGGAGGCGGCCTTGATCTGCTTGACGACGTCGCGCTTGTCCTTGAGCACCTCGTACTTGGGCTCGAAGGAGCCGCCTTTCACATCGACGCCGTAGCCGTAGTCGGGCAGGTCGCGCACATGGCCGACGGAGGCGATGACGCGGTAGTCGTCGCCGAGGATGCCTTCGATGGTGCGCGCCTTGGCGGGGGACTCGACGATGACGAGGTCCTTCGCGCTGCGGCCATTGGCGGCGCGCCCCGCAGCTGCATTCGAAGACGCCTTCGAAGACGCCTTGCGGGTTGTCTTGCGGCTCGTGGAAGAAGCAGATTGCTTTGGCATTGCTGTTTATCGACTCGCCCCGGGGCGAGGTCGGAGTCGAGCGTAGAAGGGAGTACGCGAGTTTGTCGAGCCGTCAGGCACGGGAACGGGCGCTCCAGCGCGCGTGTTGCTCGGCGCGGACGGATTCGTTGGCGGGCTGGTAGCGGGCGAGAAACTCGTCGGCGAAGGCGTCGAATTGGCAGGCGAGGATGGCTTCGCGCATGCGCTCACAGAGGCGCTGGAGGTAGCGCAGGTTGTGGATGCTGGCGAGGCGGTAGGCGAGCAGTTCTTCGTTGCGGAAGAGGTGGTGCACATAGGCGACAGAGTAGCGCTCGCACATGAGGCAGTCGCAGTCGGGGTCGAGGGGGGCGTCGGTTTCGCGGTAGCGGGCGCCGCGGATGTTGAGGCGTCCGTCGTCGGTGAAGAGTGAGCCGGTGCGGCCGAGGCGGGTCGGGAGCACGCAGTCGAAGAGGTCGACGCCGCGGGCGACGGCGTTGACGAGGTTCTCGGGGCTGCCGACGCCCATGAGGTAGCGGGGGCGGTCGGTGGGCAGCTCGGCGCAGACGGTCTCGGTCATGGCGTACTGATCGGCGGTGGCTTCACCCACGGAGAGGCCGCCGATGGCGTAGCCGGGGGCGTCGCGGGCGGCCAGTTCGCGCGCGTGCCAGCGGCGCAGGTCGGCGTGGATGCCGCCCTGCACGATGGCGAAGAGGGCAGGGGCGGTGTCGAGCGCCTGCGCCCGGGACAGAGCCTGTGAGCGGTCGAACCACCGCAGAGTGCGTTCGGCAGCCTCACGCTGGTCGGGGGCGGGGGCGTCGCCGGGGAGGACGTGGTCGAGGGGCATGGCGATGTCGACGCCGAGGGCAGCTTGCACGTCGAATGCGAGCTCGGGCGTGTAGTGGTGCTCGGAGCCGTCGATGTGGGAGCGGAAGCGGGCGCCGCTGTCGTCGACCTTTACGAGGCGGGCGAGGCTGAAGACCTGGAAGCCGCCGCTATCGGAGAGGATGGGGGCGGGCCAGTCCATGAAGCGGTGCACGCCGCCGAGCGACTGGATAAGGCGGTGGCCGGGGCGCAGGTAGAGGTGGTAAGCGTTGACGAGCGCGATGCGCGCGCCCGTAGCGGCGACCTCGTCGGGGGTGAGGGCCTTGACGCTGGCGAGGGTGCCGACGGGCATGAAGGCAGGGGTGGGGACGAGACCGCGTTCGGTCGTGAGCGTGCCGGCACGGGGCGCGGCGGGGCCTTCACCGCCACCTTCGAGGCGGAAGGCGAGCGCACCCTGCGTCATGCTCCGGGTCATGCCCTGGTCATGCCTGGGCGAGGACGGCGTCGAGGGCGACCTCGACGGCTTCGCCAGGTACGTCGCGGTGGACAGCGGCCTGGCCGATGCGTTCGAGGAGCACCCAGGAGATGGCGCCGTCTCGCACTTTCTTGTCGCTGCGCATGGCGGCGACGACGGCCTGGCGGTCGACGTCGGGGGCGCGCTCGGGGAGGCCGCAGGCGCGCAACAGCCGCTGCTGGCGCGCGAGCGACTCGGCGGGGAGCAGGCCGACCTCCACGGCGATCCGTCCGGCGGCGTGCATGCCGATGGCGACCGCCTCGCCGTGGAGGAGGTCGCTGAAGCCGGCGGCGGCTTCGATGCCGTGGCCGATGGTGTGGCCGTAATTGAGCAGCATGCGCGAGCCGGCCTCGCGCTCGTCGTCTGAGACGACACGGGCCTTGATGGCGGAGCTGCGGGCGATGAGCTCCTCGCTGGCGAGGGCGGCGGGGTCGGCGGCGCGTGCTTCGAGGAGATCGACCAGCTCTGCGTCGAGGATGAAGCCGTGCTTGACGAGTTCGGCGAGGCCGGCGTGGAGGTGGCGGGGAGGCAGGCTGGCGAGCATGGCAGGGTCGCTGAGGATGAGGCGCGGCTGAGCGAACGCGCCAACCAGATTCTTGCCGATGGCGTGATCGACACCGGTCTTGCCGCCGATGGCGGCATCGACCATGCCGAGTAGGGTGGTGGGGACGTGGACGAAGGGGATGCCGCGCAGGACGGTGGCGGCGGCGAAGCCTCCTAGGTCGGTGACCACGCCTCCGCCCAGACAGACGACGAAGTCGGAGCGCTCGACGCGCTCGCCGAGGAGCCAGTCGTAGACGGTGGCGACGGTGGCGAGGGTCTTCTGCTGCTCGCCTGCGGGGATGGTCATGGAGGCGGTCTGGAAGCCGCTCGCTTCCAGCGATTGGCAGGCGGTGGCGGCGAAGAGCGGGCCGGTGCCGGAATCGGTGAGGACGAAGGCGCGACCGCCAAGGCCGACGCGGGAGCAGAGTTCGCCCAGCGCCGCCAGGGCGCCCTCGCGCACGACGATGGGGTAGCGTCCGCCGGGCGTGCGCACGGTGGCGGCGACGCCTTCGATTTCGGCGGCCGGGGAAGCGGGGTGGGCTTCGTGCCAGAGCCGTAATACTTCCTCGCTGACCTGCTCAGGGGTGAGGGCGTCGACATCGATAGAGGCGTCGGCGCTGGCGTAGGCGGAGCGGCGGGCGTCGAGCAGGCTCTGGAGACGGGTGAGGGGGTCGCCGCCGAGGAGGGGGCGGGGTTCGTCCTCGGGCTGCTGGCGGAGGCGGGAGGCGGCCACGGCGGGGCTGACAGCGAGCCAGATGCTGTAACCGCGATCGAGGATCTGGCGGGAGGCTGCGTGCGTGGGAGCGCCGCCGCCGGTGGCGATGACGGCGGATTGGGGCGTGATGCAGCTCTCGAGGGCATCGGCTTCCAGCTTGCGGAAGGCGGCTTCACCCTCTTCGTTGAAGATGGTCGGGATGCTGCGGCCGGCGGTCTCCTCGATGAGGACGTCGGTGTCGATGAAGCGCCAGCCGAGGCGTTCGGCTACGAGCCGTCCGACGCTGGACTTGCCGCTGCCTGAGAGGCCGACGAGGAAGAGGTGGTTCGCCATCAGTCTGAGCGGGAGCGGGGACCGAGGGAGCGGAGATGGGCTTCCACGCTGCCCCGCAGCTCGGCGAGGTTGTCACCGCCGAACTTCTCCAGCCAGGCGTCGGCGAGGACGACTGCGACCATCGCCTCGGCGACGACGCCTGCAGCGGGGACGACGCAGACGTCACTGCGCTCGTAGTGGGCGAGCACCTCTTCGCCGGTCTCGAGGTCGACCGAGGGGAGTGGGTGGGCGAGGGTGGGGATGGGCTTGACGGCGGCGCGCACGATGATCTCCTCGCCCGTGCTGATGCCGCCCTCGATGCCGCCGTGGTGGTTGGTGGCGTGACGCCAGGGCCGCTCGTCCCACTGGTCCGCGGGCAGGATGACGTCGTGGGTGCGGGAACCGCGCTCCGTGGTGGCGTCGAAGCCGAGTCCGAAGCCGACGCCCTTGAAGGCGTTGATGCTGCAGATGGCCTGGGCGATGCGGCCATCGAGCTTGCGGTCCCACTGCACGTAGGAGCCGAGCCCGAGGGGGACGCCGGAGACGCGCACCTCGACCTGGCCGCCGAGGGTGTCGCCGTCGGACTTGGCGGCGTCGATGGCGGCGACCATGGCCTCGGAGGCGGCGGGATCGGCACAGCGCACGGGGTCGGCTTCGACCGCTTCCCAGTCGATTTCGGAGTCGCTCCCGACGCTGGAGTGGACGTCGCCGATGGCGAGGGTGTGGCTCTGGAAGGCGACGCCGAACTCGTCGAGGAGGCGCTTGGCCACGCTGGCGACGGCGACGCGGGCGGCGGTTTCGCGGGCGCTGGCGCGCTCGAGCACGTTGCGGACGTCCTCGAAGCCGTACTTGATGGCGCCGGGCAGGTCGGCGTGGCCGGGGCGAAGGCGGGTGACGCGTTCGATCTCGACGTCGACGGGCTCGACGGCCATCTTCTCGGTCCAGTTCACCCAGTCGCGGTTGGTGATCCAGAGGGCGACGGGGGAGCCGAGGGTGAGGCCGTGGCGCACGCCCGCGGTGATTTCGGCGCGGTCCTTCTCGATCTTCATGCGGCCGCCGCGACCGTAGCCGCCCTGGCGGCGGGTCATATCGCGGGCGATGCCATCTTCCGTGAGGGGCAGCCCCGCGGGCAGGCCTTCGATGATGGCGGTGAGACCCTTGCCGTGGCTTTCGCCTGAGGTGAGGAAGCGGAAGTGTCCCATCACGAGACCTGCTGCAGCTGATCGGGGTCGGCGTCGGGGGAGACGGGGAGGGGAGGGAGGGTGATGGGGAGCGCGAGCCCGCTGCTGTCGGTCTGCCAGGTGGTGTCGAAGCGCGACAGGATCTCGTCCGGGGCAAGCATGTCCCAGTCGAGGTCGTCGGCGTCGGCGCGGTAGGCGGTGGTGGTCAGAATAGGCTTCTGCTGAGCGGCCCCGGAAGCCGCGGTGAAGGTGGTGTACACGTCCACGCGAACGCTCCCGAGGCTGAGGTTTGGAACATCGTACAACATCATTTCCACCAGTCTTGCGGCGAGGGGGAAGGCGGCATCGAGTGCGGAGGCGACCTGCTCGCGGCGGCCTTCGACGGAACGGAACTCGTCCTCTGCGGATGTCTGGATGACTGCGAACTCAGCGGTGGCGGCAGCGAGATCGACGCGCCGCACGCCCGCCCAGACGCTCACGGGCACGTCCCGCGGCGGGCGGGAGGCGCGCCAGGTGGTCATCGCCTCGTGGATGAGCGCCCTCACGATCTCGTGGTCGCCGGAGGCGACGCGCTTGCGCCAGCCGCGTTGCTGGAACATCTCGGTCGAGATGAGCCAGCCGACCAGCACGAAGAAGGCGAGCGCGAGGACGGTGCCGAGGACGATCACGCTGCCCCCCCTTCGCCTTCCACTTCCCCTAGAGCGGCGCGGGCGGCGGTGCGCATCGCGTCGAGGGGGGCGGGGCGGCCGGTCCAGAGCTCGAAGGCGAGCGCGCCCTGGTGGATGAGCATGGGGAGGCCGCCCAGCACGGGCATGCCAGCGGCGCGCGCGGCGCGCAGCAGGGGCGTCTCGGCGGGCGCGTAGACGATGTCGACGATGAGCGTCCCGGGAGCGGCGGCGGTGGGGTCGAAGGGGGTGACGTGCTCGGCGCCGGAGCCGTGCATGCCGGCGGAGGTGCAGTTCACCACGCAGTCACAGGGGTGGGGGGGCGCTTCGAAGGGGACGGCGGCGGCATCGGCGGCGGCGGCGAGCGCCTCGGCGCGTTCGGGGGTGCGGTTCGAGATGGCGACAGCGGCGCCGGCCTCGCGCAGGGCGAAGGCGATCCCACGGGCAGCGCCGCCCGCGCCGACGAGCAGGATGCGTGTGCCGTTCGGCTCGAAGCCGGCCTCGCGGAGGGCGGCGACGAAGCCGGCGCCGTCGGTGTTGTGGCCGGTGAGGCGGCTTTCACCATCAACGACGGTGTTGACGATGGTGTTGACGGCGCCGATGGCGGCGGCGAGGGGGGCGATATCGTCGAGGAGGGGGAGGACGGCCTGCTTGTGGGGGATGGTGACATTCGCGCCGAGGCAGTCGCGCTGGCGGAGGGAAGCGACACGATCGGGGAGCGCCTCGACGGGGGTTTCCCAGCGTTCGTAGGTGGCGTCGAGGCCGGCGGCGGCGAGGGCCGCGCCCTGGATGGCAGGCGAGAGCGAATGGGCGACGGGGGAGCCGATGATGCCCAGGCGAGCGCTCATCGCTCCATCTTCTGGCAGCGGCTGGGGTCGTTGTGTTCGCTGAAGCTGGTCGCGAAGCAGTGCGAGCCGTCGGCGGTGTTCACGTCGATCACATAGTAGTAGTAGATGGTGTCCTCGGCGTAGACGACGGCCTCGATGGCGGCGAGGCCGGGGGCGGCGATGGGGCCGGGGGGCAGGCCGGCGTAGCGGCGGGTGTTGTAGGGGGAGGGGTGGTCGAGGTCGGCGATCGTGATCTCGTCGCCGGGCTTCCACCAGCCGTACTCGCGGACGCTGGCAGGGCCGCTGACGGGGTCGCTGGCGATGGCGTACTGCACGGTGGCGTCGACGCCGAGGCGGTCGAAGGCGGCGAGGCGGTTGAGGAGCACGCCAGCGACGACGGCGCGTTCCTCGGGGATGGCGACTTCTCGCTCGACGAGGGAGGCGAGGATGAGCACCTCGTGGGGGGTGAGGCCGCGCGCAGTGGCCTCTTCGCGCAGGTCTGAGGAGAAGCGCAGGTGGAGCGTCTCGGCCATGAGGGCGACGAGGTCGGCGGCGGTCGAGCCGAGCGGGAGGATGTAGGTGTCGGGGAAGAGGTAGCCCTCGTTGCCGACGCCTTCGGGGAGGGCCACGGCGAGGCTGATGGGCAGGTCGACCTCTTCGGCGGCGAGGAGGAACTCCTCGGGCGGGCCGAAGCCGGCCTGCTCGGCGATCTCGGCCATCTCTTCGAGGCGCAGGCCCTCGGGGAAGGTGATGCGCACGGTGGGGACGACTTCACTCACGGTGAGGCGGGTGAGGATGGAGAGGGTGGAGTCGCCCGGCTGCAGGGTGTATATGCCCGAGGCGAGGCGGTTCTGCAGGCCGAGGAGGGCAGCGAGCACGTTGAACTGGGTGGCGGAACGGATGACGCCGAGCTCTTCGAGCTGGGCGGCGACATCGGCGGAGGTGAGGCCATCGGCGAAAAGGTAGCGCTGCGGGGCCTCGGGCGGAGCAGGGGTGGCGGGAGCGATGATTTCGCCCTCGATCGTTGCGCCTGGCGTCTCGGCCAGCAGGGCGCCGGCCATGATGACAGCGGTGATGACGACGCCGAAGCCGATCGCCATGAGCAGCGCGCGCCCGTTGAGCAGCCAGGCCAACATGGCGGTCATGCGTCGGAGGTCGCGCGGGAATCGAGCACGGCCTGCAGGAGGACGGCGGCGGCGGCGGAATCGAGCGAGCCATCGCGGTGGCGTTCGCCGGGGACGTAGCGAGCGGCCTCAACGCTGGAGAGGCGCTCATCCCAGATCGTGACGGGTATGGTGAGGAGGGCGCGCAGGCGCTCGACGAGGGCGCGGGTGGCGGTGGTCTGGGCGGAGTCTTCTCCCGCAAGGGTGAGCGGCAAGCCGACGATCACTTCATCGATCTGTTCGGCGGCGACGAGGGCGGGGAGGGCAGCCTGAAGGGCGCGGGCGCCGCCCTTCAGGGCGGCACGGGGGTGCGCGTAGAGGCCAAGCTCATCGCTGACGGCTACGCCAGTGCGACGGGAGCCGACATCAAGGGCCATCAGACGCGCCGGGGTCGGCATCGGTCTCCGCTGGTTGTGGATCCGCTGGTTGTGGATCGAAGGTGCGGCTGGCGAAGTGGACATCGATTCGGAATCCGAAGCGGGGGAGCCGCGGCGCCCAGCCCGGGATGAGGTCGATCTCGACATCACCCATACCATAGCGCGTTCTCAACTCTGCTTCCGCCGCGGCAGGGCTGCGCCCGCTGACCGCTTCCTCAATCTCCGCGACCGACGGGCCACGGGAGAACTCGGCACTGACGGCGATCTCACCGGTGAAGGAGCCATCGGGGTGGTCCACCTGCAGGTTGCCGGTTTCGGAGGCGCGAACGGCGCCGGGGATGAGCTCGGAGGTGTCGCCGGGAGCGCTCAGGAGCGAGCTGGCGAGCAGTTCGAGGGTTTCGGGCGCGACGGCGAGCGCCTGGATGGTGGCGGCCACCTCCATGAAGACGGCGTCGGCGGTCTGGCCCACGGGCGCGCTTGGCTCGCCCAGCGTGATGGTGATGGTGGCGCTGCGGAGGACGATGGCGTGGGCGGGATACTCGTCGGTGAGGAGGGAGGCGGGGGGCTGGCTGCCACCGATGTCGGCGGCGAGCGTCTCCAGCGCGACGATGTCGGCGGTGGCTACGGCGCGCACGACCTCATCCGTGCCGCCGGAGGCGGGGTCGGGGTTGGTGGCGGTGAGCGCGGAGAGGGCGCTTTCCTGCCACTCCGTGATCGTGTCGGCGGCGACGTTGCCGCCGATGCCGGGGGCGCGGGCCGTGAGGGCGGCGAAGGTGGAGCCGCCAGCGGGCACCGTGACCGCTTCATCGAACTCGAAGGCGATAAAGGCGGGCAGCGCGTAGACGACCGAGCGGGCTGGCACGGTGATGGCGGCATCGGTGGGGTTGGAGATGCTCAGGGTGGCGGTCGCTGCAGCGGTCCCCCGCACGATCTCGCCGGTCGTGGGGATGGCGAGCAACGTGCTGCGTTCGACCGTGACGACGGTCGCGGGGAGGAGCAGGCGTTCGAAGTCGATCTCCTCGATGCGGGCGCTGGCGCGGACGACCGCAAGGCCTTCCACCGTCTGGGTGCGCGGGTAGGCCGTGACCGTGACCGAGGGGCCGGCGGTGAAGAGGGCGGCAGCGACAGCCAGCACGAAGAGCGCGAGGGCGACGTACTGGGCATAGCGACCAAAAGGAGGCACGAGCAGCGCGAGCGGGCCGAGCCGGAAGACGACCTTTCCCCCCGATCCCCAGTGCACCTTGTAGGGGTTCCAGGAGACAGGAACGCCCTGGGCGCGGGCGCGTCGGGCGAGCGCGCCGGAACGGGTGGCGACGGCGAGGACGCGGCCCGAGGCTTCAACGTGGCGTACCACGCGCCGCATGCCAAGTTCGCTGGCCATGGCGCGGTTGCCGTTGGGCGCGTGGAGGACGACGGCGAGCGAAGGCGCGCTGTCGATGCGCCCGCAGATAGCGTCGATCTCCTCCCGGCGCCCGACAGGGACGACGGCGGCGTGCTCGCGCCGGGCGGGAGGAGCGGGCTCAGGAGCTTCGGGGGCGGAATCGGGTTCCGGACGAGTGGACTCGGACTCTTGTGATTCGTCCATGCCGCGCTACCCGTCCGAAAGGACGGCTGCGGCGAGGCGACGGCCCTCCTCCAGCGCAGCGTCGATAGCGGAGGGGTCGCGGGCGCCGGCTTCGGCCAGATCGGGGCGGCCACCGCCTCCTCCACCGGCGATCTTCGCGACCTCACGGGCGAGGTTGCCCGCGTGGACGCCGGCGGCGACCAGGTCGGGCGTGGCGGCGACGACGAAGGCGGGGCGATCCTCGACGGTGGCGGCGAGGATGAGGAGGGAGGGGGCGAGCCGCTGGCGGAGGTCGTCGGCGAGGTCCTTGAGGGCTTCGCGGGAAGCGGCCTGGACGCGTGCGACGACGAGATGGGCGTCGCCGATACGCTCGGCGGCATCGGCGAGGTCGGCGCCCTGGTCAGCGGCCTGGGCGCGCTGGAGGTCGGCGAGGCTCGCACGGAGGGTGGCGAGTTCTTCCTGCAGGCTCTCGATGCGGGCCTCAAGGTCGGCGGGAGGCGTGGAGAGGCGCTCGGCGAGGCGTTGCAGGCGGGCGTGCTGATCGAGCAGGAAGCGCTCGGCGGAGGCGCCGGCGAGCGCCTCGATGCGACGCGTGCCGGCGGCCACGGCGGACTCGCGCAGGATGTGCACGAGGCCGAGTTCACCCGTGTGGCTGACGTGCGTGCCACCGCACAGCTCGGCGCTGAAGGGGGTCCCGTCACCGCCGATCTCGACGACGCGCACCTCGCTGCCGTACTTGTCGCCGAAGAAGGCGAGGGCGCCGTCGTCGATGGCTTGCTGGTAGCTGGTCATGCGCCAGGCGACGGGGAGGTTCTGGCGGACGATGCCGTTCACGAGCGCCTCGACCTCGTCGAGGGTCTCGCGGGGGGCGCTTTCAAGGTGGGTAAAGTCGAAACGGAGGCGCTCGTCGGCGACGAGGGAGCCTTGCTGGCGCACATGCTGGCCGAGCGTGCCGCGGAGGGCGGCGTGGAGGAGATGGGTGGCGGTGTGGTTGCGGGTGACGCCGCCGCGCCAGGGGAGGTCGACTTCGGCGCGGAGGGCGCTCTCGAGGCGTAGCTCGCCTTCGGCGACCTTGCCGGCATGGACGATGGCGCCGCTTGCGGCCTGTGTATCTGAGACGGTGAAGAGCCCGCTGGGGGCGCGCAGGAGGCCGCGGTCGCCGAGCTGGCCGCCGCCTTCGGGGTAGAAGGGGGTGGAATCGAGCACGATCTCCCCTTCGCTGCCCGCGGGGAGCACGTCGACGGGGCGGCCCTCCTGGAGGAGGGCGACAATGTGGGCGTCGGCGTCGACGTGCTGCCAGCCGACGAAGGCGCTGTGGTCGCCGCCGATGTTGGCGAGTGCGGCGCGGTCTTCGCCACCAAGGAGGGCGGCGGCCTGGCGGGCGCTGCGACGCTGAGATTCGAGCGCATCCTCGAAACCGGGGGTATCGACGGTGAAGCCGCGCGCGGCGGCGATTTCGCCGGTGAGCTCGATGGGGAGGCCGAAGGTGTCGTAGAGGGAGAAGGCTTCTTCGCCGCAGAGCGTTCGCTGGCCGCTCTGCTCGATGCGGTCGAGCACGAGGTCGAGGCGGTTGGAGGCGGCAGTGAGGGTGCGCAGGAAGCGGTCCTCTTCGCCCCCGATGGCGCGCAGGATGAAGTCGCGTTCGCTGTCGAGGTGGGGGTAGGCGGGGCCCAGTTTGGCGATGGAGGACTCGACCAGGCGATGCAGGAAGGGGCGCGAGACGCCTTCGCGACGGGCGAGGAAGATGGCGCGGCGCAGGATGCGGCGCAGGACGTAGCCGCGGCCCTCGTTGCTGGGCACGACACCATCGCCGACGAGCAGGGTGGCGGCGCGGGCGTGCTCGGACATGGCGCGGATGGCGCGCCCCTCGGAGGGGCTGGCGCGCCCGGCGAGGTAGTCGACGCCAACGATGGCGGCGGCCTCCTTGAGGATGGGGAGGAAGATGTCGGTCTCGAAGATGGAGTGCTTGCCCTGCTGGATGGCGGAGATGCGCTCGAGGCCGCTGCCGGTGTCGATGTTTTTCTTGGGGAGGTCGCTGAGGGAGCCGTCCTCGTGGCGGAAGTTCTGCATGAGGACGAGGTTCCAGTACTCGAGGAAGCGCTCGCCGTCGCTGGCGGGGTCGGCTTCGTCGAGGCCGCGCTCGGGGAAGTAGTCGTAGAAGATTTCGGTGTTGGGGCCGCAGGGGCCGACGGGGCCGCTGTACCAGTAGTTCTCGGACTCGTCGTAGCGGTGGATGCGATCGTGGGGCACGCCGGTCTCGCGCCAGGCGTGGTAGGCCTCTTCGTCGTCGTCGTGGATGGAGACGTGGATGCGCTCGGGCGCGAGGCCGTAGACGTTGGTGCTGAGGTCCCAGGCCCAGGCGATGGCTTCGAGCTTGAAGTAATCGCCGAAGCTGAAGTTGCCGAGCATCTCGAAGGCAGTGCAGTGGGTGAAATCGCCGACTTCCTCGATATCGGTCATGCGGAAGGCGCGCTGGACGGTGGTGGCGCGGCGCACGGGCGGTTCGGCCTGCCCGGTGAAGTAGGGCTTGAACTGCTGCATGCCGGCGGAGGTAAAGAGGGTGGTGGGGTCGCCCACGGGGACGAGGGGCCAGGCGGGCAGGTGCTGGTGGTCCCGCTCACCGAAGAAGGCAACGAAGGCAGCGCGAATCTCGTCGGAACTTCTGGGAGGGGGCATAGTGTGTTCGGATGGTATGAGCGACCTTGGCGGGTGTCGAGCGAAGGGGGCGGGTTCTTGACATCGCGTTACGGCGCTCTAGCATGAGAAGCGGACCCGTCAGGCACACATGAGCGACGATCCCGATCCTCACGAACGCAACTCCGTTCCTCCAGCAGGCCACCAGAGGCGCGCCTCTCGGTGTGCGGGAGCGTGCGCGTCATGAGCGGGCAGCTGGCGGCCGGGGCGATCGTGATCACGGGCGAACCGGCCGAGGCGATGCGCTCGGCGGTGCCGCCGGCGCTTCACCAGATGGCTGGCGCATCCGTGATGCAGCATGTCATCGATACGGCGAGGGCTGCGGGCGCGGAGCGGGTGGCGGTGGTGGGAGACACGGCAGGGCTGGCGCGGGCGGTGGACTGGAGTGAGGACGTCGTCGTGGTGGATGGGCTGGAGGCGGCGCAGGAGGCGTTGGCAGGGCTCGACCGGGTGTTCGTCTTGCGGGGGAACGCTGTCATCTCCGAAGAGATGCTCTCGGCATTGATGAAAGAAGCGCAGACGGCTGACGACAAGCTGGTCGAGGAAAGGGACCAGCTCGTGATCAAGGATCGTGCGACGCTGGCGGAGGCGGAACGGCTGATGCGGGAGCGGCTGGTCGCACGGCACCTGGCGGCAGGGGTGACGTTTCGGGACCCTTCGACGGTCTACATCGACCGCGACGTGCGGCTGCAGGCGGACGTAACGATCGAGCCGAACTGCTACCTGTATGGGACGACATTGGTGGCGCCGGGGGCGGTGATTGGGCCGGGGACGACACTTCGCAACGCGACGGTGGGGGCGGGGAGCCGTGTGGAGCAGTCGGTGGTGGAGGACTCGACCGTGGGGGAGGAGACGACCGTGGGGCCGTTCGCACATGTGCGGGGCGGGTCGCGAATCGGGGATGGCTGCGAGATTCACAACTACGCAGAGGTCAAGAATTCGGTGGTGGGGGACGGGGTGAAGATGCACCACTTCGGCTACCTGGGCGATGCGGACGTGGGGGCGCGAGCGAATATCGGGGCGGGGGCGGTGACGGTGAACTACGACGGAGTGGCGAAGCACCGCACCTCCATCGGAGCGCTGGCGTTCGTCGGCTGTGACACGATGCTGATCGCGCCGGTCTCGGTGGGGGAGGGGGCGTTCACGGCAGCAGGCGCGGTGGTGACGCATGACGTGGAGGCGGGCAAGCGGGTAGCAGGCGTGCCCGCACGGGAGCTGCCCGATCGGGACACGGATACGGGCGAGGAGCGAGCAGCGTCAGGAGCACGCGGGGAGAAGTTTCTCCACCAGGGCTCAGGCTTCGTTTCTGAGGAAGAGGCAGACCGCATCGCCCGCGAGGTGCCCGCGATTTTGCGGGCCACCTTCGACGAGGACGCCGACAGGGACGAGGGCGAAGCGTAGCGATGGGCACTCCCGAGATTCTGGCCGTAATCGGGATCGCGCTGGCGACGGTGCTGCTGGCACTGGTGGCAGGGGCGGAGACGGCGCTGGAGCGCACGAACGTAGCCCGTATCCAGTCGCTGGCGCGCCAGGGGAACGCGGCGGCGCTGCGGATCGTCGGAACGGTGGAGCAGCCGCTGCAGCCGCTGGGTCCGCTCACGACGTCACGGGTGCTTGCGGCAGCGGCGGTGGTGTTGGCGTTCGCCTACATCGGCGCGCGCGAGCTGGGGACGGGCGGCGCAGCCTGGATCGGGCTGGCGGGCGGGGCCTACGCGGCGCTGGTGCAGATGACGGTGGGGACGCTGGCGGCGCGCCGGCCGGAGTACTCGGTGCTCCAGCTTCACCGCGTGATTGTGGGGGCGCGCTGGGTGTTTGCGGCGCCGGCGTGGGTGCTGAGCGTGCCCGCGCGGCTGATCGCGGCGCCGCTGCAAGGCGTCGGGCCGGGGTCGGGGAACGAAGACATCCTCGCGCTGCTCGAGCGGGAGGAGGCGAGTGGGGGCGTGGAGGAGGAAGAGGAGCGCATGATTCGCGGCATCATCGGGCTGGAGGACAAGACAGCGCGGGAAGTGATGGTGCCCCGTATCGACATCGTGGGGACGGATGTGGGGGTGAGCGTGAGCGAGGCGGCACGGCTGGCCACGGAGCGCGGCTTCAGCCGCATCCCCGCCTACGACGAGAGCATCGACGATATCGCGGGCATCGCCTACGCCAAGGATCTGCTGGCAACGCTCATCTCAGGGCACGACTCCACGCTGCGGGCTGTCCTCCGGGAAGCGGTCTTCATCCCCGAGACGAAGCACGCGGACGAGCTGCTGCGGGAGATGCGCAGCAATCGCACGCACCTGGCCATCGTGGTGGACGAGTACGGGGGGACGGCGGGGCTGATCACGATCGAAGACCTGATTGAGGAGATCGTGGGGGAGATCGAGGACGAGTACGACGTGGCCGGCCCCGCGATGGAGCAGATCTCGGAGGACGAAGTGCTGCTCGATGCGAGCATGCCCGCGGACGTGCTCGATGAGCTGTTCGACTACACCGCCGATGGCGAGGATTTCGATACTCTCGGGGGGTTCGTCATCCACGAACTGGGGCGCTTGCCGGCGGTGGGCGATGAGGTGGCGGTGGACGGATTGCGGCTGCGCGTGCTGAGTATGTCGGGGCGACGGCTGCGGCGATTGCGGGTGGTGCGCGAGGTGGCGCGAGCCTGAGGGCGCAAGGCGTGGTAGTGTCCCCGCACAATGGTCGAGCATGGCACTGAGCGGGCCCAGTGGATCGCGTTGCGGCGGCTGGGTCTGGGCTCGGAGAGCTTCCGCAATCTGATCGCGCACTTCGGCAGCGTGGCGGCTGCCTGGGAGGCGCCGAGCGGCGCGTCGAAGGCGGCGGGGCTGCGAGCGCCGTACCAGCGGGCGTTCGAGCGGGCGCGTCGCGAATTCGCCCCTGACCAGGAGCTGGAGGCGCTCGCGCGTGACGACATCCGCACGCTGACGTGGGAGGACGAGACGTATCCGGCGTTGTTGCGGGAGATTCCGCAGAGCCCGCCGGTGCTGTTCGTGCGGGGGAGTGAGGGGCCGGAGTTCGAGCAGGCGCTGGCGGTGGTGGGGACTCGTCGGGTGACGGCGTACGGGCGGGAGGTGTGCGAGCAGTTCTGCGGGCCGGTGGCGCGTGCGGGGGTAGCCATCGTGAGCGGTCTGGCGCGTGGCATCGACGCGATCGCGCACCGCGTGGCGGTGGAGGTGGGGACGCCGACGGTGGCGGTACTGGCGGGCGGCATCGACAGCATCTACCCGCGCGAGAATGCGGGGCTGGCGGAGCGTATCATGGCGTACGGCTGTGTGCTTTCGGAGTACCCGCCGGGGGCGAAGACGCGGCCAGACTACTCCCCGCGTCGCAACCGCATCATCTCGGGGCTGGCGCGGGCGACACTGGTGATCGAGGCGGGGGAGACGAGCGGGTCGCTTCATACGGCGAATCACGCGCTGGAGCAGAATCGCGAGGTGCTCACGACGCCGGGGAGCGTGTTCTCGAAGCAGAGCCTGGGGACGAACCGCCTCATCCGCGAGAGTGCGGCGAAGCTGGTGGGGTCGGCGGAGGAGCTGTGCGAGGAGCTGAACCTGCTCAGCCTGGGGACGCAGCTTTCGCTGGGTGCGCCTCGGACGCGGACGGCGGCGCAGCCCGGGGCAGGCGCGGATGGGAGCCGCCCACAGGTGGAAGCGAGCGCGGAGGAGCGGCGGGTGTTGCAGCTGCTGGAGGACGGGCCGCGTCATGCGGACGAGATGGCGCGGCTGGCGGAGATGCCGATTGCGGTGGTGACGGGGGCGTTGCTGACGCTGGAGTTGCGGGGGCTGGTGCGGCAGCAGGAGCCGATGACGTATCTGCGAGTGGGGTGAGGGGGTCTTTGGTTTGACAGGGTATGTGGTGGGGTCTATTCTTCTCGTTCGGGCCTGGCTCAGGTCCAGCGGACTTTAACAACTGGATAGCGGACGAAAGAGAACGTCTGGGAACCCGTCAAGGGAATGACTCAGCCTTCGGGTCGAGTGCTCTTACGGAGAGTTTGATCCTGGCTCAGGACAAACGCTGGCGGCGTGTATTAGGCATGCAAGTCGAGCGAGAAGCAGGCCTTCGGGCTTGTGGACAGCGGCGGACGGGTGAGTAACACGTGGGTAACCTGCCCTGGAGTGGGGGATAACCCGGCGAAAGCCGGGCTAATACCGCATAGCACCCCCGGTGAGAAACCGGATGGTGAAAGCTCCGGCGCTCTGGGAGGGGCCCGCGTCCGATTAGCTAGTTGGTGAGGTAACGGCCCACCAAGGCGACGATCGGTAGCTGGTCTGAGAGGATGATCAGCCACACGGGGACTGAGAACGGCCCCGACTCCTACGGGAGGCAGCAGCTAAGAATCTTGCGCAATGGGCGAAAGCCTGACGCAGCAACGCCGCGTGCGGGAGGAAGGCCTTCGGGTTGTAAACCGCTTTTGCGAGGGAAGAAGTTCTGACGGTACCTCGCGAATAAGTCACGGCTAACTACGTGCCAGCAGCCGCGGTAATACGTAGGTGGCAAGCGTTGTCCGGATTTACTGGGCGTAAAGCGCCCGCAGGCGGCTTGGCAAGTTTCAGGTGAAATCTCCCGGCTCAACCGGGAGGGGTCTTGGAAAACTGCCAGGCTTGAGGCAGGCAGGGGAATGCGGAATTTCCGGTGTAGCGGTGAAATGCGTAGATATCGGAAGGAACACCAGCGGCGAAGGCGGCATTCTGGGCCTGACCTGACGCTCAGGGGCGAAAGCGTGGGGAGCGAACCGGATTAGATACCCGGGTAGTCCACGCTGTAAACGATGAGTACTAGGTGTTGGGGGTATCGACCCCCTCAGTGCCGAAGCTAACGCGATAAGTACTCCGCCTGAGGACTACGGCCGCAAGGCTAAAACTCAAAGGAATTGACGGGGGCCCGCACAAGCAGCGGAGCGTGTGGTTTAATTCGATGGTACGCGAAGAACCTTACCCGGATTTGACATGCATGTAGTACTGATGTGAAAGCTGAGGGACCCTTCGGGGAGCATGCACAGGTGTTGCACGGCCGTCGTCAGCTCGTGCCGTGAGGTGTTGGGTTAAGTCTCGCAACGAGCGCAACCCCTGTCGTCAGTTGTACTTTTCTGACGAGACTGCCGGGAAACCCCCGGAGGAAGGAGGGGATGATGTCAGGTCAGCGTGGCCCTTACGTCCGGGGCTACACACACGCTACAATGGGTGGTCCAACGGGTCGCGAAACCGCGAGGTGGAGCTAATCCCATCAAAGCCATCCTCAGTTCGGATTGCAGGCTGAAACTCGCCTGCATGAAGCCGGAGTTGCTAGTAACCGCAGGTCAGCACTACTGCGGTGAATACGTTCCCGGGCCTTGTACACACCGCCCGTCACGTCATGAAAGTTGGCAACACCTGAAGCCGCTCGGCTAACCGCAAGGAAGCAGGCGTCGAGGGTGGGGCCAGCGATTGGGACGAAGTCGTAACAAGGTAGCCGTAGCGGAAGCTGCGGCTGGATCACCTCCTTTCTAGGGAGTACGCCTTGTCGGCAAGACGCTCCGGACTCGGTGGTTCGGAGTGCGGCAAGGACCAATCCCAGGTCGATCGCCTTGAGCTTCGGCTCGAGGCGTCCTGAAGGCCTCCAGGCGGCCTTCTTGCGTTCGCTATTCAGCTCTTAAAGGCCGTGCCGGCCCGTGGGGGCCATTAGCTCAGCTGGTTAGAGCGCAGTCCTGATAAGACTGAGGTCTCTGGTTCGAGTCCAGAATGGCCCACCACTTCTGGCAAGCGGCATGGGGCCGTAGCTCAGCTGGGAGAGCGCCGCCTTTGCAAGGCGGAAGTCGGGAGTTCGAGTCTCCTCGGCTCCACCACCTGGCTCCTTCCACAACCGGGGCGAGAAGACGCCTTTTGCGGGATTGCGGGGGGCGACGGTACAAGAGCGGGTTTCTGTTTCACGATCGGCGAGCGCCAGGAGGCGCCCGCCGGCAATGAAGCCGGGACGGACATTCACAACTGAAGAGCGATTGAAACTGCGAACGGGTTCGCTGCGTTCTCTTTCTTTCGGGAGGGAGGGGGTAGCGGAGCCGGGAGAGATTCATGCGTGCGAGCCTTAATTGAGGTCAAGCTACTAAGGCGCACGGTGGATGCCTAGGCATCAGGGGCCGATGAAGGACGTGGTAAGGCTGCGATAAGCTCCGCTCAGCTGCCAAACAAGCTCAGGCGGAGATTTCCGAATGGGGCAACCCGGCCCGGGAATACCGGGTCACTCCAGGCTGAACACATAGGCCTGGGAGAGGGAACCGGGGGAACTGAAACATCTAAGTACCCCGAGGAGAAGAGAGTATTCCCCAAGTAGCGGCGAGCGAACGGGGAGAAGCCCAAACCGGTTGGGTTCGCCCAACCGGGGTTGTAGGACCTGCCAGCTTTCGGGCACGGAGTGAGCAATTGCACGCCAAGGCGAACGGCACTGGAACGGCCGGCCAGAGAGGGTGAGAGCCCCGTAGACGAAAGGCGTGTGACTCCGGGCAGGCACCTGAGTACCACGGGACACGTGAAACCCTGTGGGAATCTGGGGAGACCACTTCCCAAGGCTAAATTCCTCTGATGACCGATAGTGGACAAGTACCGTGAGGGAAAGGTGAAAAGTACCCCGGGAGGGGAGTGAAAGAGATCCTGAAACCGTGTGCTTACGTGCAGTCGGAGCTCGTTTCGACGGGTGACGGCGTGCCTATTGAAGAATGAGCCGGTGAGTTACGTTACGTCGCGAGGTTAAGTGACGCAGTCATGGAGCCGTAGCGAAAGCGAGTCCGAACAGGGCGAATGAGTGGCGTGGAGTAGACGCGAAACCTGGTGATCTACCCATGGGCAGCGTGAAGTCCGGGTAAAACCGGATGGAGGCGCGAACCTTCTTGTGTTGCAAAACGATTGGATGACTTGTGGGTAGCGGTGAAATGCCAAACGAACCAGGAGATAGCTCGTTCTCTCCGAAATGCATTTAGGTGCAGCCTCGGACGAATCTCCGGCGGAGGTAGAGCTCTGGATGGGCTAGGGGGCTTACCGCCTACCAAACCCAACCAAACTGCGAATGCCGCCGGACAAAATCCGGGAGTGAGACAGTGGGGGATAAGCTTCATTGTCGAAAGGGAAACAGCCCAGACCACCAGCTAAGGTCCCGAAGTTCACGCTCAGTGTACAAGGATGTTGAATTGCCCAGACAGCCAGGAGGTTGGCTTAGAAGCAGCCACCCTTTAAAGAGTGCGTAACAGCTCACTGGTCGAGTGATTCTGCGCCGAGAATTCAACGGGGCTAAGCGTGACACCGAAGCTGTGGGTCATCCACTTCGAGTGGATGGCGGTAGGAGAGCGTTCGCTTCAGCAGAGAAGGGGTAGCTGTGAGGCGCCCTGGAGTGGAGCGAAGTGAGAATGCCGGCATGAGTAGCGTAAGGTGTGTGAGAACCGCACCCGCCGTAAACCTAAGGTTTCCTACGGAAGGTCATTCCGCGTAGGGTTAGTCGGGCCTAAGCCGAGGCCGAGAGGCGTAGGCGATGGACAGCTGGTTAGTATTCCAGCACCACGATGGTCGCGTTCTAACGCAGAGGGGGGACCCGGAAGGGTAGATTCCTCGGATCCATTGGATATGGTCCGTTTCTGCATCGTAGGCGTCTGGTGGCAGGGAAATCCACCACCAGGAAGCAGAGGATGCGGGAGAAGTGGAGACATTCGTCAAAGCGACGGAGTTGAGCCCAGGCCGGCGAGAAAAGCCTCGCTGCTAGTGACTAACGTGCCCGTACCGCAAACCGACACTGGTAGGTGGCGGTAAGTACCGTGAGGCGAACGGGAGAACCTTCGTTAAGGAACTCGGCAAATTGGATCCGTAACTTCGGGAGAAGGATCGCCCCCGGCTGTGAAGCGGCTAGCCCGCTGAGCGGCAGGGGGCCGCAGTGAGCAGGCCCAGGCGACTGTTTACCAAAACCACAGGTCTCTGCCAAAGCGAAAGCTGACGTATAGGGGCTGACGCCTGCCCAGTGCCGGAAGGTTAAGGGGAGAGGTGAGAGCTTCGAACCGAAGCCCCGGTGAACGGCGGCCGTAACTATAACGGTCCTAAGGTAGCGAAATTCCTTGTCGGGTAAGTTCCGACCCGCACGAAAGGCGTAACGATCTGGGCACTGTCTCGACGAAGGACCCGGCGAAATTGAATTGGCCGTGAAGATGCGGCCGACCCGCGGCAGGACAAAAAGACCCCGTGGAGCTTTACTGCAGCTTGGCACTGGGAGTGGGCCTTAGATGCGTAGGATAGGTGGGAGGCTGTGAAGCCGTGTTTGCGGACATGGTGGAGCCAATCTTGAAATACCACCCTTCTGTGGTTTGCTTTCTAACTCCTGATCAAGCAGGAGGACAGTGTCTGGTGGGCAGTTTGACTGGGGCGGTCGCCTCCTAAAGAGTAACGGAGGCGCACAAAGGTTCCCTCAGGGTGGATGGAAATCACCTGTCGAGTGTATTGGCACAAGGGAGCTTGACTGCGAGACCTACAAGTCGAGCAGGGGCGAAAGCCGGTCAAAGTGATCCTACGGTACCGAGTGGAAGGGCCGTGGCTTAACGGATATAAGTTACCCCGGGGATAACAGGCTTATCTTGCCCAAGCGTCCATAGCGACGGCAAGGTTTGGCACCTCGATGTCGGCTCGTCGCATCCTGGGGCTGGAGTAGGTCCCAAGGGTTGGGCTGTTCGCCCATTAAAGCGGTACGCGAGCTGGGTTCAGAACGTCGTGAGACAGTTCGGTCTCTATCCGCCGTGGGCGCAGGAGGTTTGAGAGGCGTTGCCCCTAGTACGAGAGGACCGGGGTGAACGAACCGCTGGTGTGCGGGTTGTTCCGCCAGGAGCATTGCCCGGTAGCCATGTTCGGATCGGATAAGCGCTGAAAGCATCTAAGTGCGAAGCCGACCTCAAGATGAGACCTCCCACCCCTTCGAGGGGGTAAGACCACAGGAAGACTACCTGTTCGATAGGCGCCAGGTGTAAGCGCAGCAATGCGTTCAGCTGAGGCGTACTAATGGTCGAGGGCTTGACCTCAATAGAGGCTCGCCACCCATGAATCGTCATCGTCCAGCAGTTTCATCGCTCCTCAGTGCGAAGGTCCGTCTGGACCAGCGGCGCGGGGTGGAGCAGTGGTAGCTCGTCGGGCTCATAACCCGAAGGTCGGGGGTTCGAATCCCTCCCCCGCTACCAGGCCACAACGAAGGGCCTCCCGAACTGATCGAATCGAAGCATCGAATCGGTCGTTCGGGAGGCCCTTCTGTTTTCGGCCTGCTGCCTGGCGGCTGTGCCGGCCTACTCCTGCAGGATGGCCAGCAGCTCTTCCCGCTCCTCGGCGGAAATGGGCGGGGCCTCGGGAATGCCGGGGTCGAGCTTGCGCAGCGTCTCGGCGATCACTTCGGCGACGGCGAGGCGCATGTAGGGCTTGTTGTCGGCGGGGATGTAGTACCAGGGCGCCCAGGTGCGTGAGGTGGCGTTGAGCGCCTCCTGGTAGGCGTCGAGGTAGGGCTCCCAGAGGTTGCGGTCGCGGAAATCGGAGCGGGAGAACTTCCACTGCTTCTCATCGCGCCGGAGGCGGTCGCTCAGGCGGCGCGCCTGTTCTTCCCTGGAGACGTTGAGCCAGAACTTGAGGACGATGGTGCCGCTGCGGGCGAGATGCGCTTCGTGCTCGAGGATGGAGGCGTAGCGCGCTTCCCAGAGGGCGTTGAGGCTGTCCCAGGGGGGCAGGTTCTGGGGCTCGAGGATATCGGGGTGCACGCGCACGACGAGCACTTCTTCGTAGTAGCTGCGGTTGAAGACGGCGATGTGGCCGCGCTCGGGGAGGACGCGGGAGGTGCGCCAGAGGAAGTCGTGGCGCAGGTCTTCGGAGGAGGGCTCGGCGAAGGCCTTGACGTGCACGCCGGCGGGGTTGATGCCGCGGAAGACGGCGCGGATGGTGCCGTCCTTCCCGGCGGCATCGAGCGATTGGAAGATGACGAGCAGGGAGTGGCGGTTCTCGCAGAACATGCGGTACTGGAGCTCGTCGAGCTCGCGGGAGATCTTGCGCAGGCGCTTGCGTAACTGCTTGCGGCTGGGGGCGTCGTCGGGCGGCGCGGTGGCGGCAGCACGGACGTCGAAGCTGCCGTCGAAGGGGATGGCCCAGCGGTTGGTCGGTGGGAGGAACATAATCTCGTAGGCTCCTTACGGCTGATTTCCAGCTTTATCTGCCAATCCCGCTCACCCAGCGGATACAGGCGACGGACTCACAACAGGAAGGTTAATGCAGGAGGGGCGCCCTGTGTCATGGAAGACCTGCTGGATGGCGACGCGCAGGTCGTCGGGGCCAGCGAATTCAGGGCGCACGGTGGAGTTTGCGTTGCGGCTGAAGCGGGGGAAGTTGCTGCTGCTGATTTCGAGCCGCAAAGCGTGCCCCTGGCGGAAGGTGTAGGCGACGTCCCAGAGGTCGATGGTCAGTTTCGCGACCTGGCCGGGCTCGAGGAAGCGGGGCTCCTCGAAGGAGTTGCGGAAGCGAGCGCGCAGGATGCCGTCGGCGACGATTGCGCAGTAGCCTCCGGGCTCCACGTCGACGAGCTTGGCGGTGAAGTCGGTATCGGGGGCGCTGCTGGCGATCCAGAGGTCGACGGTGATGTTGCCGGCGATGGTGAGGGGCTCGAGGAGGTGGGGGGAGGTGTAGACGAGCACGTCGTCGCGAGTCTCGACCTCGGCCTGGTCGCGGACGCCGCCGGGGCCGGTGACGGTGGCGAAGGTACGCCCGCCGATGGTGGGGACCGGGTCTTGCGGGTCGTAGCGGTAGCTGTCGGGGAGTTGGTCGGCTGGTGGGTCGGTGGAGAGTCCGCCATCGCCGAAGCGTGAGTTGGCGTTGCCCCCACTGTGCAGGTAGTAGGGGACAGGGTCGCTGGCAGGGGGCCAGGAATCGGCTTCCTTCCAGACGTTCTCATCACCCATGAGGAAGTAGCGAGCGCGTGGCTGCGCCATAAGGGGGACTTCTGCGCCCCTGAGCCAGTGGTCGAACCACTGGAGGAGCAGGTCGCTGACGAGGGCGACGCCGCTGATGGCGCGTGAGCCGAACTCGCGGTCGCCGGCACGCGAGAGGTTGTAGCCCATGTAGGAGTTGTGGTCCCAGGGGCCGACGATGAAGCGGTGGTTGTCGCGCACGCGCGCGTCGGGGTGCTGCTGGAGGCTAAGGTTGAGGTCGAGGTGGCCCTTGAGGAACTGGTCGTACCAGCCGGCGAGGTGCATGACGGGCACCTGGATTTCGTCTGCGCGGGCGGCGACGTCGAGCTTCTTCCAGAAGACGTCGTAGGTGTCGTGGTCGATGAAGTCGTGCCAGTAGGGGAGGATGTCGCGTTCCCGCAGGACGGGGGCCTCGCTGAGGGGCAGGGTGCGGAGGAAGGCGGCACGGTCGCCGGCGCTCTGCGCCATCTGGCGGCGCAGAGCGCGCTGGCGGTCGGGATCGACGCCGAGGCGCATCATGGCGGGGAGGGCGCGCCCCTGGGTGTAGCCGAGGTTGAAGCCGAGTTCGAGGGCGCCGCCACTGTAGACCCAGCCCTGGTAGAGGTTGGCGGCGGTGAGGTAGGCCATGGCGGCCTCGAGGTGGGGTGGCGCGGCGGCGGCGGCCTGCAGGCAGGTGACGCCCATGTAGGAGGAGCCGTAGATGCCGACCTTGCCGTTGCTCCAGGGCTGCGCCGCGGCCCACTCGACGGTGTCGTAGCCGTCGGGGCCTTCATCGAGGTAGAGCGTCATGACGCCTTCGGACTGGAAGCAGCCGCGGCAGTCCTGCACGACGACGGCGTAGCCGTGTTCGGCGGCGACGATGGGGTTCACCATCTGGCTGCCGACGTTCTGGGCGATGGACTTGTCGTAGGGGATGCGGTGCACGAGGACGGGATGCTGCTCGTCATCGTTGGGGCGGTAGATATCGGCGGCGAGACGGACGCCGTCGCGCATGGGGGCCATGACGTTGCGCTCGATGAGGATCTGGCTGCTGCTCGTGCTGCTCATCAGGCCTGCGTCCCTCCATCGATGACGAGCTGGATGCCGGTGACGAAGGACGCCTCGTCGGAGGCGAGGTAGAGAGCGCCGTAGGCGATATCGCGGGGCTCTCCGAGGCGGCCGAGGGGGATGGTATCGGCGATGGCGAGGTGCCGGCCGTGGGTGCCTTCGCGCAGCATGGGGGTGTTGATGGAGCCGGGGTGGATGATGTTGACGCGGATCTTTTCGGAGGCGTACTGGAGGGCGGCGGAGCGCGTGAGGATGGTGACGGCGGCCTTGGCGCCCGAGTAGGCGGCGCTGCGGAAGGCCCCGTGCATGGCGAGGGTCGAGCCGACGTTGATGATGGAGCCACCGCCGGCGCGTCTCATCTCGGGGATGGCGACCTGCATGCCGAGCAGAGTGGCTTTGGCGTTCACGTCGAAGAGGTCGTCCCAGTTTTCGGAGGTGATGTCCTCGATGCCGCCTTCGCCCCGCCAGATGGCGGCGTTGTTGACGAGCACGTCGAGCTTGCCGAAGCTCGCGACGGCGGCGGCGGCGGCGCTCTGCCAGGCGTCGGGGCGGGTGACGTCAAGGTGGGCGAATTCGGCGGTTCCGCCTGACTCGGCGATCTCGGCGGCGACCTTCGTGCCTTCGTCGTCGCGAACGTCGGCGAGGAGGACAGCGGCGCCTTCGGCGCAGAAGAGGCGGGCTTCCGCTTCGCCCTGGCCACGGGCGGCGCCTGTGACAAGCGCGACCTTCCCGTCCAGTCTTCCCATGGCCCCTCCACACAGCGGCGATTCGCTGGCGGTAGTCTAGCGCGCAGGGAGGAGGCTCGTATGGCCGAGACGGGGGACACGCCACGCATCCGGGCAGTGGAGGATGGCCCGCTGATTCCGGACCTGACGGCTTCGGGGTGGGAGCGGCTGCAGGCGGGTGACTATGCGGTCATCTTTCGCAAGGCGGGGGCCTCGTCGTTCGCCATCCGCGTGCGGGACGCAGCCGAGCAGGACGACGTGCCGGAGCGCTGGCAGCGGGTGCACGACGTGCCGCTCGAGGCAGTGCAGACGCGTGAGCGGCGCTTCGACGGCTTCGACGGGGTGGAGCACGAAGCGCCCTGCGAGGAGTCGGACCTGCTGCGGACGCTGGTGGTGCGCACGGAGCGCCTCCTGATCGACATCGGGCAGCTCGCTCCCGCGAACATCGACCACCGCGCGGAGTTCGAGGCGTTTCTGGCAGAAGTGCGGATCGAAGGCGACCAGGGTTAGGAGTCACCGGCCCCGATGGTGGAGTCGAAGGCGGAGTCGAGGTGGGCGAACACCTCGGCATTGTGCTCGCCGAGACGGGGAGCGGGACGGCGCAGCTCGACGGGGGTGGCGGTGAAGCGGTAGCCGGCGCGCGGGTAGCGGGCGGGGTCGGGAGCGCCAGGGACGGGGCCTTCGACGAAGAAGCCACGGTCGTCCCAGTGGGGGTCGGCGAGGTTCTCTTCGGGGTGACGGACAGGGCCCCAGGGGAGGTGCAGCGACTGCGCGCGCCGGTACAGCTCTTCGGCGGGGCGGGTGGCGACGAAGCGTTCGATGACCTCGGCGACGCGTCGGTTGGCGGCGGCTGCGTCGCCTTCACCGTCGTAGAGGGCGCGGCTGTAGGCGGGGTCGTGGAGGTCGGCGGCAGCGTCATGCTCATCGAGCCACTCGAGCAACAAGGGGAAGAGGCGCTTCCGGCGGGGGACGCCGCTGCCCAGAATCTGCAGGTAGTGGCCGTCGGCGCTGAGGAACTGGGAAGGGGGTGTGGGGTCGGGGGCGGAGTGGCGGCCGGTCTGGCGCTGGTTGATGCGGCGGCGGTACTCCCAGCTCTCGAAGGCGCCTTCGGTGGTGCAGGCGACGGACTCGTGGATGGAGACGTCGATGAGCTGGCCCTGCCCCGTGAGCGTGCGCTGCATGAGGGCCGCGAGGATGCCGGCCACGGCGTATTCGCCCGCCATCCAGAGGGAGTGCTCGCCGTCGGGACGGATGGGAGGGAGATCGTGGTCGTCGTAGCCGGTGCTCATGGGTGGGCCACCGAGGGCCATGCTGACGAGGTCGGTGACGGTCCAGTCGCGCCGCGGGCCCGTGAGCCCGAAGGGCGTGATGGAGCACCAGATGAGGCGGGGCGCATCCGCAGCGAGGGCGTCGTAGCCGAGTGAGCGGGAATCGAGGACGCCAGGGGGAAGGCTGTCGAGCACGATGTCGGCGCTCGCGACGAGGGAGCGCCAGCGGGCGGCGTCACGCTCGTTATGGGGCTCGGTGAGGGTGAGGGTGACGCTGCGCTTGTTGGTGTTGAGGTAGGCGAAGCGCAGGCTGGCGTCGGGGTCGGGGTGGTCGTCGACGAAGGGGCCGGTGTGGCGGCTGCGGGCGCCTTCGGGCGGCTCGATGCGGATGACGTCGGCGCCGCCGTCGGCGAGCAGCTTGCCTGCGACTTCGCCCCGATCGCCGATCTCGATGGCGGTGAGGCCGGTGAAGGGGCCTGCCATCAGACGGCCCCCTCTGCGACGAGCGCCTCGTATTCGG
This sequence comes from Tepidiformaceae bacterium, assembly GCA_965200565.1. Lineage (GTDB taxonomy): Bacteria > Chloroflexota > Dehalococcoidia > Tepidiformales > Tepidiformaceae > UBA2991. The sequence goes on from OZ241349.1 coordinate 958,979, forward strand.
CGGCGTCGTAGCCGAGAAGTTCGGTGGCGACGTGGCGGGTGTGCTCGCCCAGCAGGGGCGCGCCGTGGTCGAGCCACCAGCGGGAGGCGGAGAACTGCATGGGAAGGCCCTCGTAGCGGTGGTCGCCCAGTTCGGGGTGGGGGGCGACGGGGTAGAAGCCGCGGGCGGCGAGTTGGGGGTCACGCTCCATGCGGTCTTCCATCGTCTGGACGGTGCCGGCGGGGACGCCGCGGGCCTGGAGGGCTTCGGTGAGGGCGTGCGGCTCGTGCGCGCGGGTGCGAGCGGTGATGGCGGCGTCGAGCGCGTCCTGATTGGCGACGCGGGCCGCGTTCGTGGCGAAGCGGTCGTCGCTGGCGAGGTCGGGCGCGCCGAGTTCGTCGCAGAGGGCGCGCCAGGAGGCGTCGTCCTCGGCGGCGATGGCGATCCAGCGGTCGTCGCCGAGGCAGCGGTAGATGCCGTGGGGAGCGACGGCGGGCCAGCGGGAACGGTTGCCGATGCGTTCGGATGCGCGCCCGTTTACCTGGAAATCGAGCATGGGGACGCCTGCGAGGAGCATGCCCGTCTCGACCTGGGAGAGGTCGACGTGCTGGCCTTCGCCGGTTTGGGAGCGGTGGTAGAGGGCCATGAGGGCGGCGATGGCGCCGTAGTAGCCGGCGGTGTGGTCGAGGTAGGAGAAGCCCCAGCCGGCGGGGGGCTGATCGGGCAGGCCGGAGGTGGCGGTCGCGCCGGAGACCGCCTGGGCGGTCGGCCCCCAGGTGACGTAGCTCGCATCGCGGCCGAGGTGACCGTAGCCGGAGATGGAGAGGTAGACGACGTCGGGGCGCAGTTCGCGCAGGCGTTCGTAGGGGAAGCCCATGCGGGCGAAGGCGCCCGGGCTGAAGTTTTCGACGACGAGGTCGGAGGTGGCGATGAGGCGCTCGACCAGTTCGCGTCCGCGGGGGTGGCCAAGGTTGGCGGTGATGCCGAGCTTGTTGCGGTTGAAGTTGTTATGCAGGCCGCGACGGTTGGGGCCGGGTTCGCCTGGCATGCGGCGGACTGAATCGAGGTGATCGGCGTTCTCGACCTTGATGACCTGTGCGCCGAGGTCGGCGAGGATGCGGGTGGACTGGGGGCCGGCGACGATCCAGGAGAAGTCGCAGACACGGATACCCTGGAGGGGGAGGGGAGCGGTGGGGGACGGGGGTGGGGGTGTCATGGCGGAGGCTCACGCGGGCATGGTACGCGTTGCGGGAGGCGGTGCGGCTATTGCCCCAGGGGGGACGCGGGCGTACGTTCACGTTTGCGAGAGCGTTAGCACTGGAGCCACGCGACCGCACTGGTGGAGTGATTGACCAGACAGACCGACGCGCCTGGCTCGCGCAGCGATTCCCCACGGCCTCAGGGCAGGCGGCCCACGCTCGAGACGTTCGCCTCCTTCTCCCTGCGTGACTTCCGCCTGCTGTGGCTGAACAACTTCAGCTACGCACTGGTGCAGGGCATCCTGCGCTTCGCCTTCCCCTGGCTGGTGATCGAAGCGCTGTTGGCGCGGGACTTCTTCCTCGGGGCGATCAGCTTCGCTTTGGGGGTGCCGGTGCTGTTCCTGGCGCTGCCGGTGGGGGTGCTCTCGGACCGCTGGGACCGACGACTGCTGCTGTTCGTCAGCCAGTTCGTCGTGTTGGCGGCCTCGCTGTTGACGGCGGTCCTCATCTGGGCGGGGGTGATGACGATAGCGCTGTCGATGGCGATGGCGCTGTTCGCGGGCGTGGGCATCGCGATCGGGCAGCCGGTACGGCAGGCGCTCATCCCGGCGGCCGTCCCGCCAGACCGGCTGATGAACGCGATCACGCTGAACAGCCTCGGCCAGAACGTCTCCCAGATCGCGGGGCCGGCGTTTGGTGGCGCAGCCATCGCACTGTGGGGCATCGGGGGGAGCTTCGGACTGCAGGCGGTGCTGGTGGGTGTGGGCTTGCTCTTCCTCATCCCCCTGCGCATCCCTGAACGGCCGGCGGCGGGGATGCCACGGCTTGCAGTGAGCGGGGAGCGCTCGCGCTTCAGCCTGATGCTGAGCGACATCGTGGAGGGCTTCCGCTTCATCGTCTTCAAGAATGCCCAGATTCGCGTGCTGTTCATCCTGCTGCTGGCTTCGGCGCTGGTGATCATGGGGCCGTGGCAGACGCTGCTGCCGCGCATCGGGCAGATGCAGCTGGAACAGGGCGCGTTCTGGACGAGCATGCTCTTCGCGTTCATGGGGGTGGGCACGATCGTGAGCTCGCTCATCCTCGCTTCCATCCCCCGCATCGCGAACGCAGGCGGCTGGTTCAGCCTGACACTCGTCATCGGCGGGAGTCTGGCGGTAGGCATCGGGCTCTCGCACGACTACTGGCTGACGGTGCTGCTGATGGTGCTGAGCGGCTTCAACGCGGGGTTCTTCATGAACCTCAACCTCACCCTGATTCAATCGCACACGCCGGGCGACGTGATGGGGCGGGTGATGGCGATCTACACGCTGATGTTGCAGGGCGGATCGCCGTTTGGCGGGCTGCTGGCGGGGCTGGGAGCGGAGTGGACGAGTGCGGGCGTGTGGTTCGCGCTGAGCGGGGCGGCGGTGGCAGCGGTGGCGGCGGTGTTCCTCCTGACGCAGCCGAGCCTGCGACGGATGCCATCGCATCCGGAGACGCCGGTGGCCCAGGGCGGGGAGCCGGCGGCGCGCGAGCGCAGCGGGCGGGCGGCGGAGCCGAGCGCGGGCGGGTAGCGGGGTAGCAAGGGGACGGCCTGCGCGGTAGCGTCACGCGACCGCCAGTTGGGCGGAGGAGAACCACCATGGCAAGCAGCGAAGAACGTCTCGCGGCGCTTGAGTCGCGCGTGGCCGCGCTCGAGGACGAGCGCGGCGTGGTCGCCAACATGTACCGCTACGCACACAGCATCGATTACGGGCTGGAGGCACAGTGGGTCGACTGCTTCACCGAGGATGGCGTGTTCGATATGCGCCGCGCGCCGGACCTCGCGACCTCCTTCAACCGCATCGCTGGGCGCGAGGAGCTGGCGGCCTTCATCGCGACGCATACGCACGCGCCGGAGACCTGGCACAAGCACATGATGGTGCAGCCGCGTATCACCATCGACGGGGATACAGCACGGGTGGAGAGCCTCTTCACGCGGCTGGATGAGGACGAGACGAGCGAGCCGTACGTGCTCGTGTTCGGGCGTTATCGCGATACGGTGCGGCGTTGCGAGGACGGGCTGTGGCGTTTCGAGGAGCGCATCGTGGAGATTGAGGCGATCAAGTCGCGTCCGGCGGCGCAGCACCAGGCGTGATCTAGCCCGTGGCCGTGCCCCCTGCGCGGCGAGCGATCAGGCGATCAACGACGTCCTTCAGCCCGACGACGATGAAGACGATGGCCACGAAGAGGAGTCGGGTGAGGTCGTCGCCGGTGATGAGGACGATAGCGACGAGGGAGATGACGGCGGCGGCGATGCCGGCGACGGTGCGGCGCGTGCCGACGAGCGCGGCGAGGCCCATCGCCAGCATGACGAGGCCGGGGAGGGGGAAGAGCGCGACCGCCACGCCGATGGCGGGCGCCGCCCCGCGGCCGCCGTTGAAGGCGAGCCACGGGGGGAAGACGTGGCCGACGATGGCGATGGCGCCCGCCGCCAGCACCACCCACTCGTCGGAGGGGTAGGCGAGCAGCACGGCGACGCCAGCCTTCAGGCCGTCGAGGATGATGGCGACCATGACAGGGACGATGCCGCTGACGTGGAAGAGGTTGCCGGCGCCGACGTTGCCATCGCCGGTGGTGCGCAGGTCGACGCCGTAGCGGTAGCGCGCGATGAGCCAGGAGAAGGGGATGGAGCCCGCGAAGAAGGCCACGATGAGCACGAGGATGTCGGTCAGCATGAGCGTGTGGGGGATGGTACGTCGCAGGAGGGGGGAGCGCTCAGGTGGGGGCGTTAACGCGCACTTAAGCGCTGATGGCTAGCGTCCGTAGCGAACCAGCGCCAGACTGGCTGGCTACTGGTTCGCAGATTCTCTCGAAAGGGCATCACTTCACCCGTGTTCTTCCATCCAGATTTCGGTTTCCTGCAGATGGAGCGGCGCCGCTGGCTCCTGCTTCTCGTCACAGCGGTGGCGGCGTTCGCGCTGATCGCCGTTGCCTGTGGCGGCGACGACGACAGCAGCGGCAGCGGTTCGCCTGCGACTGACTCAGGCTCATCAGGCTCGTCAGGCGACAGTGGCGGCGGCAACGCATACGAGGACCTCTCGGGCGAGATTCGCATCGATGGCTCCTCGACCGTCTTCCCCATCTCGGAGGCGATGGCTGAGGAGTTCGGCTACGTCTCCGATGTGCGCGTGAACGTGGCCTTTTCCGGCACGGGCGGCGGCTTCGAGAAGTTCTGCCGTGGCGAAACGCAGATCAGCAACGCATCGCGTCCCATCAAGGACAGCGAAGTCGAGGCCTGCGCCGGGAACGGCATCGACGACATCGTTGAGGTGCAGGTCGCCATCGACGCCCTGACGGTGATGATTCACCCCGAGAACGACTTCGCGCAGTGCATGACGCCGGCGGAGCTGAACCTGGCCTTCCGGGCGAATGGCGCGAAGCGCTGGAACGAGATACGCGCGGAGTGGCCCGATGAAGAGATCGACGCCTACTACCCGGGCGCCGACTCAGGCACGTTCGACTACTTCAACGAAGCCATCATCGAAGCGGTTGAAGGCTCCACCCACCGTGGCGACGGCACGCCATCGGAGGACGACAACATCCTCGCCCTCGGCATCGGGCGCGACGCCAACGCCATCGGCTACTTCGGCTTCGCCTACTTCCTCGAAGCGAGCCGCAGCCTGCAGGCGGTCTCCGTCGACAACGGCGAGGGCTGCGTCGCTCCGAGCTACGAAGCCGCGCTCACCGGTGAGTACGCACCGCTCTCACGGCCGCTCTTCATCTACACCCGTGGCAGCTTTCTGGCGGAGCGGCCTGAACTCGCCGGCTTCGTGCTCTTCCTGCTCGAGAGCGTCGACACCATCGTGCCCGAGGTCGGCTACGTGAGCATGCCCGCCGACCTGCTCGCCGAGCAGCAGGCCAAGGTGTCGTCCTACATCAACTGAGAACCAGGACCCTGACCCGGGCGCGAGTCCACCGCACCGCATCGTCAGGGGGCGCAGCCCGAACGCTGCGCCCCCTGATAGCGTCTGGCGTCTGACGTAAGATGCGCGACTGCGCCCTTCTTCACGCAGCGGCGCGTATGCCACGCCATGGGGGAGGCTATGACCGGTCCTCTGAACGATGTTCGGGTGCTGGACCTGACCCAGCACATCGCGGGCCCGTATGCGACGAAGCTGTTCGCGGATTTCGGGGCCGACGTGATCAAGATCGAACGGCCCGGGGGCGACCCCTCGCGCAAGCTGGGGCCGTACCAGGGCGGCGAGCCCGACCCAGAGAAGAGCGGCACGTTCTTCTACTTCAACACCAACAAGCGCTCGGTCGTGCTGGACCTCGCGCAGGAGCGGGGGCGGGAGGCGTTCTGGCGGCTGCTGGAAAGCGCCGACCTCGTCGTGGAGAGCTTCCGGCCGGGGGTGATGGAGGCGCTGGGCGTGGGCTGGGAGGAGATTCAGGCGCGACGGGCGGATGTGCCGCTGGTCTCCATTACGAATTTCGGACAGGAGAGCCCGTACCGCGACTACAAGGGCTCGGACCTGGTGCTCTACGCCTTCGCCGGCGAGATGTTCTCGACGGGGCTGCTGGAGCGCGAGCCGGTGAAGATGTACGGCACGGCGGCGCTGGTGCAGTCGGGGTCGGCGGCAGCGACGGCGATGATGGGCGCGCTCATGGCTGGGCGCTACCAGGGCGTGGGCCAGCACGTCGATTTCTCGATTGCGGACAGCCACCTGGTGGGAGTCGACCGGCGTCACGCGACGGTGATGGGCTACCAGTACTCGGGGCGGAAGTCGTTGCGGTCGCCGGGGGCGGCGGCGGGCATGCTCAACGGCGTCTTCCCGTGCCAGGACGGCTGGGTGGACCTGCAGGGCGGCGGGGCGCGCTTCTCCAACGCACGCGAGTTCCTCGGGTATCCCGACTGGATGGAAGACGAGAAGTGGGATGACCCCGCCATCCAGATGAACCCGGAGGCGATCGAGGAGTTCAACGCCTTCTTCTACGTCTGGCTGCTGGAGCACACGAAGCGGGAAATTTGGGAGGCGGCGCGCAAGGTGCGCTTCCTCTGCGGGCCACTCTTCACCATCGATGAGGTGTTCGAGGACGAGAACTTCCGCGCGCGGGGCTTCTGGGAGCTGGCCGAGCACGAGGCGCTGGGGGAGGTCGAGATTCCGGGCCGTCCCTTCCTGATGTCGGAGACGCCATGGGAGCTGCGGCGGTCGGCGCCGCTGCTGGGCGAACACACGGCGGAAGTGCTCGCGGAAGCGGGCTACGGGGCCGACGAGATCGATGCGCTGGCGGGAGCCGGCGTGGCGGGGGTGCGCTAATGGCGAAGCAACCACTGGAAGGCATCCGCATCCTCGATTTGGGCGGGGTGTGGGCGGGAACGTTCTCAACCGTGCTGCTGGCGGACCTCGGAGCGGAGGTGCTGAAGCAGGAGAACCAGTTTGTGTGGCAGCCGAACACGCGGGCGGTGCCGGGTCCGCGCATCCCCAGTGCGATGACGCAGGCGGGGCCGGGCTGGATCACGGGGCTGCCCAACAGCGACCCCGGTGAGCACCCGTGGAACTACCACCCGATGTTCGTGAGCCTCTACCGCAACAAGCGCAGCTTCACACTGGATATCCGCCAGCCGGGGGGCAAGGAGGTGCTGGGGCGGCTGGCGGCCATCTCGGACGCGGTGCTGGAGAACAGCGCGGTGGGCACGATGGAGAAGCTCGGCATCTCCTACGAGTGGCTGCGGGAGCAGCGTGACGACATCATCTTCCTGCGCGCGCCGGGCTACGGCTTGACCGGCGACTACGCCACTGCGCGCACGATGGGCGCGCATCTGGAAGGCACGATGGGCCACCAGATCCTGCGTGGCTACGAGGGCAGCGAGCCGAACTCGAACAGCGGCATCTTCGCCGCCGACTACATCGCGGCGACGCAGATCGCGCTGGCCATCATGATGGCGATCTGGCACCGCGAGAACACGGGCCAGGGGCAGTTCATCGAGATGGCGCAGGCGGAGAACGCCGCCGCCATGTTCGCCCAGGCCTACCTCAACTACAGCCTCAACGGCGAGGTGGAGGGCGCCATCGGCAACCGCTCCATCTACGCTGCCGACGGTCAGGCGCCTTGCGGCGTCTACCCATGCCGCGCCGCGGGTGGCGTCGAGACCGGCGACGACCGCTGGATCGCGATCACGGTCACGAGCGACGCCACCTGGGAGGCGTTGCGCACGGTGATGGGCGACCCCGAATGGGCGCGTGCGCCCGAACTGGCGACGGGCGCGGGACGCGCGCAGGCGCAGGACCTGCTGGACGAGCGTCTGGCCGCGTGGACGGCGGATTTCGACGACAACGAACTGTTCGCTCGGCTGCAGGCGGCGGGCGTGGCGGCGGCGCCGGTGCTGGAGGCGTCGCGCGTGCTCGACGATCCGCACGTGCAGGCGCGGGACCTCTACATCCCGCAGGAGCTGCAGGACGACATCGGCACGCACCGCTACCCGCGGCCCATCTACGACTTCCCCGCCTCGGAGGGGGGCATCCGGCGGCCGCCGGTGGCCTTCGGGCAGGACAACGACTACGTCTACCGCGAGCTGCTTGGGGTGAGCGACGAGGAGTACGCGCGCCTGGAGGCCGAGGGCCACATCGCGACGTCGTTTAGCGAGACGCTGTGAGCGCGGCGGCGCCAGCGATCGCGGGGGAGTGCGACCCGCGCTTCGAGCGCGTGCGGGAAGCGTTCGCGCGGAACTTCGCGGATGCGGACGAGGTGGGCGCCTGCGTGGCGGTCACGATCGGCGGCGAGCTGGTGGTGGATCTGTGGGCGGGCCACATGGACCGCGAGCAGACGAAGCTCTGGGAGCGCGACACCGTCGTACTGGTCTACTCGACGACGAAGGGCGTGGTGGCGCTGGCCACGCACATGCTCGCCGACCGCGGACTGATCGACTTCGAGGCGCCGGTCGCGGATGTCTGGCCGGAGTTCGCGCAGGCTGGGAAAGAATCGCTGCCGCTGCGCCAGCTGCTCACGCATGAGGCGGGGCTGGTGACCATCGACGAGAAGCTACCCGTGGGCGCGGAGCTGGAGTGGGACGTGATGGCGGGGGCGTTGGCGCGACAGGCGCCGGTGTGGCGTCCGGGGGAGCAGCAGGGCTACCACGCGGGCACGTTCGGATGGCTCGTGGGCGAGGTGATTCGACGGGTGAGCGGGCGATCGGTGGGGACGTTCATCCGCGAGGAGATCTCGGAGCCGCTGGGGGTCGATTTCCTCCTCGGGTTCGGGCCCGAAGAAGATGCGCGCGTGGCCGATCTGCTGCTCGCGCAGGCGCCCGCAGCGGGCAGCATCGTGGCGAACGCGCTGGCAGCGCCGGATTCGCTCACGGCACGCGCCTTCAACCTCGCGCCACGGGGTCCGAACAAGGGACGCAACAGCCGCGCCTTCCGCGCTTCGGAGCAGCCTGCGGCGAACGGCCACACCAATGCCCGCGCGCTCGCGACGATCTACGGAGCGGTGGCCATGGGCGGCGTGTGGGAGGGATCGCGGCTGCTGAGCGAAGCGGCCGTCGAACGGGCGGGGACACCGCTCGTGCTGGGCGAGGACGTGATCCTGCAGCGGCAGGCGTACCGATCGCTGGGCTTCATGCTGCCCGTCCCGGGCGAACCTGATCCCCGCGGGGAGCGCGCCCTCGGACACGCGGGCATGGGCGGATCGCTGGGCTTCGCCGATCCGGACGCGGGCATCGGCTTCGGCTACGCCATGAACCAGATGTGGACGAGCACGCTCGATGGCGACGACCCGCGCGCCAACCGCCTGGCGAAGGCGGTCTACGACTCGCTGGGGTGATTCACCCCTGACTCCGGAGCCAGGTACTCGGCGGGGAAGCCGAGCGGGGGAAGGGCTGCGTCCACGAGGAAGGGTGGCGGGTCGCCGAGCAGGTGGGGGTCGAGGCCGGCGAGCGGGTCGGAGGGGGCGAGGGGCGCTTCAGCCAGGACGACGAGCGGCAGGGTGGGGTAACGCGCGCGCAGGAAGCGCAGGTTCTCCCACTCGACCGTGCCCGCGTCGGCGGGGAAGCCGCTGATGACGAGCAGTTCGACCTCGAGGCCGCGGCGCTCGGCGGCTTCGATCGTGAGCATGGTGTGGTTGAGCGTGCCGAGCGAGGGCCGCGCGACGACGACGAGGGTGGCGCTGAGGGCGGCGGCGAAGTCGGCCATGTCGTGGTCGTCGGTGATGGGGACGAGCAGGCCGCCAGCGCCCTCGACTATCGTTATGTCGTTTTCACGCGCGAGCGCGAAGCACTCCACGAGGGCGGGGGGAAGGTAGATGGGCACGCCCACCCGCTCGGCGGCGATGGAGGGCGCGAGCGGCTCGGGCAGGGAGACGAGCGTGCGAATCATCGCTTCCTCATCGCCGAGGGCGGCGCGGTAGAAGGCTTCATCGCCGCCGGCAGCGGGGTCGGTCGCGCCCGTCTGGAAGGGCTTGATGAGGGCCACACGGGTCTCGGCGACAGCGAGGCTGGAGGCGAGCCAGGCGGCGACGACCGTCTTCCCCACATCCGTATCGGTGCCGGTGACGAAGAGGGTGCGGCTCATGGCGCGTCGGGCGGGGGGACGGCGTCGAGCACGCGGTCGACGTCGTCGCTGGTGTGGGTGGCGATGAGGTTGAAGCGGATGCGGGCGGAGCCCTCGGGCACGGTGGGCGGGCGGATGGCGCGCGAGAGGATGTCGTTGTCGCGCAGGGTGCGCTCGACGGCGAGGGCGGCGTCCGCGGGGCCGAGCAGGAGTGGCACGATGGCCGTCTCGGAGTCGGACGGGGGGTGGCCGGCGGCGGTGAGGCCGTCGCGCAGGCGCTGGGCGAGGGCGTCGAGGTGCGCTCGCCGCTCGGGCTCGGCGGCCACGATGTCGAGGGCGGCGAGGGCGGCGCCCACGCTGGCGGGGGGCAGGGCGGTGTTGAAGATGAAGGGTCGGGAGCGGTTCACGAGGTAGTCGATCACGGTGGCGTCGGCGGCGACAAAGCCGCCGGCGGAGGCAAGCGCCTTGGAGAGCGTCCCCACGATGACGATGCCGTCGGGGTCGAGGCCGAAGCCGCCCAGGGCGCCTTCGCCGGCGGGGCCGAGTACGCCGGTGGCGTGGGCTTCGTCGAGCACGAGGATGGCGTCGTGGGCGCGGGCCAGCGCGACGAGGTCGGGCAGGGGGGCGATGTCGCCGTCCATGCTGAAGACGGTCTCGCTGACGATGAGGCGGCGGGCGGCAGGGGTGGCGGCGAGCATCTCTTCGAGGTGGGCGGCGTCGCAGTGGCGGTAGACCTTCGTGTCGGCGCCGGAGAGGCGGCAGCCGTCGATGATGGAGGCGTGGTTGAGGGCGTCGCTGAAGATGACGTCGCCGGGGTGGGCGAGGGCGGTCATCACGCCGAGGTTGGCGAGGTAGCCGGAGGAGTAGAGGAGCGCGGATGGCTGGCCCTTGAGGGCGGCCAGGCGGCGTTCCAGCTCTTCGTGGAGGGGGGTGGAACCGCAGAGCAGACGGGAGGCGCTGACGCTGGCGCCGTAGGCGCGGGCGGCTTCGGCGGCGGCTTCGGCGACGCGACGGTCGCCGGCGAGGCCGAGGTAGTTGTTGGAGGTGAGGTTGAACAGGACGCGGCCATCGATGGTGAGCGTTTCGCCCTGCCCGTCGCGGGGGGTGAGGATGGTGCGTCGCAGGGAGCGACGGTCGAGTCCGTCGAGCTCGTCCTGCAGGTCGCCGAGCCAGCTCCCAGGGCTAGTCACGTTCGCGGGAGCTGGCGACTCGATCGAGGCCATAGGCGACCGCCTCACACATCTGCGCGAGCTCGTCCTCCTCGATGGAGAGGGGCGGCATGAGGACGATAACGTCCTCCAGGGGACGGATGAAGACCCCGCGGTCGCGCGCCGCGAGGCAGACGCGCCAGCCAGCCTCCCGGTCGCTCGGGAGGGGCTCGCGCGTCTCGCGGTTGGCGACGAGTTCAATGCCGACCATGAGCCCCTGCTGGCGCACGTCGCCCACGAGGGGGTGGTCGGCGACGCGCTCGGCGAGGAGGGTGGCGAGCAGGTCGGCGCGGTCGCGGGTGCGGGCGAGCAGGTCTTCGGACTCGAACAGGTCGAGGCTGGCGAGGGCGGCGGCGCAGCAGATGGGGTTGCCGGCGTAGGTGTGACCGTGGAAGAGCTTGCGTCCCTCTTCGCCGTGGAAGGCCTGGTAGACCTCCTCGGTGGTAACGGTGGCGGAGAGGGGCAGATAGCCACCGGTGATGCCTTTGCCGAGGATGGTGATGTCGGGCGTCACGCCTTCGAGGTCGCAGGCGAACATGGCGCCGGTCTTGCCGAAGCCGGTGGCGACTTCGTCGGCGATGAGGAGGGTGTCGAATTCGTCGCAGAGCGCGCGGATGGCGGCGATGTGGCCTTCGGGGGCGACGATGATGCCGGCGGCGCCCTGCACGCGTGGCTCGATGATGACCGCCGCGACCTCTTCGCCACGCTCCTGCAGGAGGTCTCGCAGCGCCTCCACGCAGGCGTCGGTGCAGGCGGGAGCGGCGGCACAGCGGTCGCAGCGGTAGCGACTGGCGTTGGGGAAGCGCAGAGGCTCGAAGAGGAGGGGGGCGTAGACGTCGCGGAAGGGGCCTTCGCCGCCGGCGCTGACCGCGCCGAGCGTATCGCCGTGGTAGGCCATATCGAGGGCGACGATGCGGCGGCGCCCGGGCTGGCCCTTGTTGGCCCAGTACTGGATGGCCATCTTGAGCGAGACCTCGACGGCGGAGGCGCCGTTTTCGCTGAAGAAGACGCGGGAGCGGCCGGGGAGGTGGGGAAGCAGGCGGCGTCCCAGTTCGACGGCGGGCTCGTGGGTGATGCCGAGGAGGGTGCTGTGCTGGAGGCGCGCGGCCTGGTCCTGGATGGCGGCGACGATGTGCGGGTGGCTGTGCCCGTGCACGTTCGCCCAGAGGGAGGCGACGCCATCGAGATACGCGCGCCCGTCGGTGTCGATGAGGCGGTTGGCCTCGGCGCGGGCGACGACGAGTTGGGGCTCGCGATCGAAGCGCGCCATCTGGGTGAAGGGGTGCCAGAGGGGGTAGTCGTGGGCAGCAGCGGGGTCGGTCACGGGAACGATCGTAACGCGGCTGCCGTGTGGCGCGAGAGCGGGGTATGCTTCGGGCATGGAAATGGACTTCCGCACACGGCTGGATGCGTTGGTGGAGGCGAGCCTCGCGGGGCGCGATCCCGGGCGCGAGGAGCTCGCCTGGCTGCTGCAGGCGCCGGACGAGCGCACGCTCGAGATAGTGACGGCGGTGAGCCGCGTTCGCTTCGCCGGATTCGGGCGGCGGGTGAAGCTGAACCTGCTGCTCAACATCAAGAGCGGGCTCTGCCCTGAGGACTGCCACTACTGCTCACAGGCGCGCGACTCGACGGCGCCCATTCCCTCCTACCCGATGGTGGGGGAGGAGACGTTCTGCGCGGCTGCGGAGCGGGCGCGCGAACTGGGCGCGACACGGCTCTGCCTGGTAGCGAGCGGGCGCGGCCCGACGGAGCGCGAGGTCGAGCAGGTGGCACAGGGAGTGGAAGCGGTGAAGGCCGCGGACGGCGCGATGGAGATCTGCGCGTGCCTGGGACTGCTGGGAGAGGGGCAAGCGGAGCGGCTGCACGACGCGGGCGTCTTCGCCTACAACCACAACCTGAACACGAGCGAGAACTTCTACGGCGAGATCTGCGAGACGCATACGTTCGCGGACCGCGCGGAGACGGTGGAGCGGGCGCGGGAGGGCGGGCTCTCGCCGTGCTCGGGCGCGCTCTTCGGCATGGGCGAGGGCGACGCTGAGGTGATCGAAACGGCCTATGCGCTGCGCGCGATCGAGCCCGATTCGGCGCCCGTGAACTTCCTCATTCCGATTGAGGGGACGCCGCTGGCAGGGCTGAACGAGCTCACGCCCCAGCGCTGCCTGCGCATCCTGGCGGTGTTCCGTCTGCTCTTCCCGCGCACAGAGGTGCGCATCGCGGGCGGGCGTGAGGTGCATCTGCGGTCGATGCAGCCGCTGGGGCTCTACCTGGCGAACTCGATCTTCATCGGGGACTACCTCACGACGAAGGGGCAGGCGGCGGCAGCGGACCTCGCCATGATCGCCGACGCAGGCTTCGAGATTGAGGGCGGGGGACCGCCGCAGGAGCGGAGCGAACTCGAACCGGTCGCGCTCAAGCAGGGCGTGCTGGACTAGGAACGCTCGCCACACCAGCAACGCCACCCGGGTGGCGTCGAGAGGAGCACGCGATGCAGGTCGCCGGATTCGAAACGCAGGTGGTGGAACTTCCCAAGGAGCGCACGTCGCTGGGGGAGATCCCGGGGCAGGTGACGCCCTGGTACGTGACGTTGCGGCTGCGCACGGACGACGGCATCGAGGGCATCGCCTACGCGGCCTACGTCTCGCGGGCGGTGGCGCCGGCGCTGAAGGCGACGCTGGATGGGCTGTGCGAGCAGGTGGTGGGTCGCGACCCCTTCGAGACGGACGCGATCGGGCGTGATCTGCGTATGCGCAACGGCGGCACCGCGCCCGCGGGGCTGGTGACGCGCGCCAGCTCGGCCATCGACGTGGCGCTCTGGGACATCAAGGGGAAGGCGGTGGGGATGCCCTGCTGGAAGCTGCTGGGCGGCAGCGAGGGGCGCGTGAACGCGTACGGAAGCGGCCACCTCTGGCGGCACTACGACCTCGACGAGCTGCGCGAGTGGGGGCCACAGCTGGTAGCAGAGGGCTTCCGCGCGATGAAGCTGCGCTGCGGCGGCGAAGGCTCGGCGCGGGAGGAGGTGGAGCGCATGCGCGTGCTGCGTGAGGCGGTGGGGGACGAGGTGGACATCATGATCGACATCAACCAGGGCTGGACGGTGCACCAGGCGACGTCGATCGGGCGGTCGCTGAGCGAGCACGATCTGTACTGGCTCGAGGATCCGACCCAGCACCAGGACTACGCGGGCATGGCGCGCATCGCGGAGGCGCTGGATACACCCGTCTGCTCGGGCGAGTACCACTACGGGCTGATTCCCTTCCGGCACATGGTGGAGGCGCGATCGATCGACATCATGATGGTGGACCTGTTCCGCGTGGGCGGCTTCACCGAGTACGTGCAAGCGGCGCACCTGGCGGAGGCCTTCAACCTGCCCGTGGTGACGCATCTGGCGACGGAGCTGTTCGCGCAGGTGGCGGCGGGAACGAACACGCATCTGCTGGAGCACGTGCCGTGGGCCTTCCCCCTGTTCGAGGAAGTGCCGCAGGTGGAAGACGGGATGGTCGTGCTGAGCGACGAGCCAGGGTTGGGGCTGCGCTTCGACGAGGCGGCGTTGCGGAGCATGGCGATGGACGTCTAGGCGCCAGAGAACGCGTGCGGGTGGATTGGGGATGAGCGTGCAGGGTGGGGCGAAACACTGGCTGCTGTTCGACGGCGCGTGCGGCTTCTGCGGGCGGGTGGCGGGATGGGTGGCGCAGCGCGATGGCGGCAGGCGTCTGCAGGTAGTGGCGTATCAGGAAGCGCCCAGCCCGCCGATGACACCGGACCTGTATGTGGCCTGCGGAGAGGCGATGCAGGTGGTGACGCGACGGGGGCGGGTGCTTGCGGGCGGCGACGCGGTCATCTTCACGCTGGGCGCGATAGGGGCGCGGCCGCTGGCTCGGCTGCTCTGGCAGTGGCCGTTGCGGAGCCTCGTGAATCGCATCTACCCCGTCGTTGCGGGGATGCGGGAATGCGCCGGTGGGCAGTGCGAGACGCCTCCCGCTGGCGGCACTGCCTAGAATAGGCGGACCCACGCGGGCAGGGAGGTTGGGGGCGCGTGACGACGCCGATCCGCCAGCAGTATCTGGACCTCAAGCGGCGCCATCCGGGCGCGATTCTGTTCTTCCGGCTGGGCGATTTCTACGAAACGTTCGACGAGGACGCGGAGCTGGTGGCGCGCGAGCTGGACATCGCCCTCACCTCGAAGCCGATGGGGAAGGGGCTGCGCGTGCCGCTCGCGGGCGTCCCCTACCAGAGCATCGACGGGCATGTGGCCACGCTCGTGAAGCGCGGGCATCGGGTCGCGATCTGCGAGCAGATGGCGGACCCCGCGAGCGTGAAGGGGATCGTGCCGCGCGACGTCGTGCGCACGGTGACGTCGGGCACGATCACGAGTGAGGCGGCGCTCACGGCGGAAGCCCCGAACGAGCTCGCGGCGCTGGTGGAGCGGGGCGGGGAACGGGCGCTGGCGCTGGCCGAGGTGACGACGGGGGAGGTGCGCATCGCTTCGGGGGAGGAGGTGGCGGCGGAGCTCGCGCGGGCGGCGCCGGCAGAGCTGCTGGTGGAGGATGCGGGCGCCGGAGGCGGGGCCAGCGAGTGCGAGGTGGAGCGTCCACGGCTGAGCGCAGGGGTGGCGGCGGCGCTGGTGGCGGAGCAGTACGGCGAGGCGACGCCCGAGACGCTGGTGGGGAGCGAGGCGGCGGTGGCGGCGGTGGCGCAGGTGCTGGCCTACCTGGGAGAGGTCTACCCGCAGGCGGCGGGGGCGCTGGGGCGGGTGCGGCTGCTCGCCAGCGCGGAGACAGTGGTGCTGGACGGACACACCCTCACGAATCTGGAGACGCTGCCGGCAGGGGACGGACGCCCTTCGCTCTTCGCGGTGGTGAACCGCACGCGATCGGCGATGGGGGCGCGTCTGCTGCGGCGCTGGCTGGCGCAGCCGCTGCGCGAGGCGGACGCGCTGGAGGAGCGGCACGACGCGGTCGCGTGGGCGCTGGAGAGGCCCCTGGAGCGGGAGCGGGCGCAATCGATCCTGCGGGGCATCCCCGATGTGGCGCGCCTCTGCGGGCGGCTGGGGACGCGAGCGGTCTCGCCGCGCGAGCTGGCGGCATTGCGTCAGGGGCTGCGAGCAGCGCTGGACCTGGGCGCACTGCTGCAGGAGTCGCAGCCTTCGCCCCTGCTCATGGGCGCGATGGAGGCGATGGCGGAAGTGGCGGAACCGTTGCTCACCCTGGACGCGGCGCTGGCCGACGACCCGCCGCCATCGTTCGATGAGGGGGGCGTGATCGCTCCCGGACACGACCCCGAGATCGACACGCTGCGGGAGCGCACACATTCGGCGCGCGAGGCGATGCTTCGCCTCGAAGCGACGGAGCGTGAGCGGACGGGTATCCGATCGCTCAAGGTGGGGCAGAACAAGGTCTTCGGCTACTACCTGGAGGTCTCGCTGGCGAACGCCGAGCTGGTGCCGGAACGCTTCCAGCGTCGGCAGACGCTGGTCGGCGCGGAGCGGTACGTGACGGAGGAGCTGAAGGAGATCGAGAGCGGCATGACGACCTCGCGCGAGCGGCTGGCGGCGCGCGAGCGGCAGGCGTTCGAGGCGCTCGTCGAGCGGCTGGCAGCGCAGCTCGAGGGCTTGCAGCGGGCTAGCGAGGGGCTGGCGACGGTCGATGTCGCGTTGGGGCTGGCGGAAGTGGCGGCGGAGCGCGGGTACGTGCGTCCGACGTTCAGCGATGGATCACGGCTGGCGATTACGGGCGGGCGTCACGCGGTGGTGGAGGCGGTGCTGCGGGCGGGGCGCTTCGTGCCGAACGACTGCGTGCTCGAGGGGGAGACGCGCATTCTGCTGCTGACGGGGCCCAACATGAGCGGCAAGTCGACCTATCTGCGGCAGGTGGCGCTCATCGCGCTGATGGCGCAGGCGGGCAGCTTCGTACCGGCGGAGCAGGCGGAACTGCCGCTCTTCGACCGCATCTTCACGCGCATCGGGGCGCACGACGACCTCGCGGCGGGGCACTCGACCTTCATGGTCGAGATGGTGGAGACGGCGCAGATCCTGCATCGGGCGACGGAGCAATCGCTGGTCATCCTGGACGAGGTGGGGCGGGGCACGAGCACGTTCGACGGCATGGCGATCGCGCGGGCGGCGCTGGAGTTTCTCGACGGGCGTCCGCAGGGGCCACCGCGCACGCTCTTCGCCACGCACTACCACGAGCTGACGGCGGTGGCCGATTCGCTGCGAAGCGCGGAGAACGCCCACGTGGCCGTGCACGATGAAGGCGGCGAGGTGGTGTTCGAGCACCGCATCGAGCCCGGTCCGAGCGACCGCTCATACGGCATCCACGTGGCGCAGCTGGCAGGGCTGCCGGCGTCGGTGGTGGAGCGGGCACGCACGCTGCTCGAAGAGCTTGAGCGCGCGCCCACCGCGACTGAAACGGAGCCCGCCGCCACGCAGACAGCGCCCGCGGACGAGGCGGCTGCGGCGAGCATCCAGGGGTCGTTCTTTGGTGGGCGCGGGGCGATCGAGGCGGAATTGGCGGAGGTGGACCTGGAATCGATGACGCCGCTGGAGGCGATGACGCTGCTGGGAGAGTTGCGCGAGCGGGCGCGGAGGGCGGAGTGAGCGGCGTGCGGCGCATCCGCCAGCTGCCACCGGAGGTAGCGGCGCGCATCGCCGCGGGCGAGGTCATCGAGCGTCCCGTCTCGGTGGTGCGCGAGCTGCTGGATAACGCCATCGACGCGGGCGCGAAGCGCATCCGCGTGACCATCGAAGAGGGCGGGCTTCAGTCGATCGAGGTGAGCGACGACGGGCGGGGCATCGCCCCGGACCAGATCGAGGTGGCCTTCGAGCGACACGCCACGAGCAAGATCGAAGGGTCGGGGGACCTGCGCAGCGTGGAGACGCTGGGCTTCCGGGGGGAGGCGTTGGGGGCGATCGCGGCGGCTGCGGAGGTTGAGGTGGTGACGCGGGCGGAGGGGGAGCCGGTGGGGGTGGCGGCTTTGCTGGTCGACCGGCAGGTGGTGCGTCGCAACGCGCGGGCGGCGCCTGTGGGCACGACGCTCACCGTACGGGAGCTGTTCGCGCGGGTGCCCGCGCGGCGCAATTTTCTGGGGTCGGCGGCGAGCGAGGGGCGACTCATCACGACGCTCGTCTCGCACTACGCGCTGGCGTACCCGGGCATTGCGTTCCGCCTGGAGGCGGGGCGGCGCACGCTGACAACGAGCGGTGACGGCAACCTGCGGCACGCGATGGCGGCGCTCTACGGGGCGGAGCAGGGCGAGGCGATGCTGGAGGTGGCGTACGAGGAGGGAGACGTCGTCGTCACGGGGTTGGCAGGGCCGCCATCGCTGCATCGCGGCAACCGCACCGGCATCGCCCTCTTCGTGAACGGGCGCTGGGTGCAGAGCGCGGCCCTGCGCTACGCCGTCAGCGACGCCTACCAGTCGGAGATGCCGAGCGGGCGCTTTCCCGTCGCGAGCGTGGCGCTGCAGCTGCCGTCGGACGCGGTCGATGTGAACGTTCATCCGGCGAAGGCGGAGGTGCGCTTCCGCGACCAGCGTGGCGCCGCGCGGACGCTGCGGCGTGCGGTCAGGCAGGCGCTCGAGGGAGCGGCGCCGGTGAGCTGGGCGCTGGGCGACAATGCTCCCGCTTCGCAACAGGACCCGGGGACGACGGAGCGGCTCTCGCTGCGCGAACGGCTGCAGCCTCCCGAGCAGAGCAAGGGCCAGGTGGCGCTGCGCAGCGACCTCGCGCCAGCGGGGACGCCAGCGGGCAGCGAGGGGCGCACCCAGCGGGAGACGCTTCCGCTGCTGCGCGTAGTGGGGCAGGTCGCGCTGACGTACGTGGTCGCCGAGGGGCCGGATGGCATGTATCTCATCGACCAGCACGCAGCGCACGAGCGGGTGGTGTTCGACCGGCTCAAGGGGCGGACGGTGGAGGCGGCGGTGCAGCCGCTGCTGGAGCCTGTACTGGTGGAGCTGGACCGCACGGCGGCCTCGGTCTTCGAGGAGCACGCGCCGCACCTGGAGCAGGTTGGGCTGACACTGGAGCCGTTCGGTGACGCCGCCTGCCTGGTGCGGGCCGCGCCTGTTGGGTTCGGGGATGACGACATCGCGGGGGGGCTGCGGGCGATGCTGGAGAAGCTGGGGAACGAGCAGCGCGTGGCGGACCCGTTCGACCGCGCGGTGGCGTCGGTGGCGTGCCACAGCAGTGTGCGTGCGGGCATGGCGCTGGCGACGGACGAGATGCGCAAACTGATCGAGGACCTGGCGGCGACGGATTCGCCCCGCACCTGTCCGCACGGGCGTCCAACGCTGGTGTACGTGCGCGAAGACGCGCTGGCGCGGCAATTCGGCCGCTGAGGGCCGCTGACGCGTTTGACCGTGCTCCCAGCGGGGCCGCACCATGAACGCGATGCGCTCCGTTGGCATGGTCGCGACTGTTGCGTTCGTGTTCGCGCTGCCGATCCTGCTCTTCACCACGAACATCCGCTTCCTGGCGAGTGATACGGGCTTCCTCGAAGGGGGGCTGCGACGTCACGACGCTGCGGAGACCACCGGCATCGCCCAGGGCGAGCTCGACTACGCGGTGGGCGAGATCGTGCGCTACTTCCAGGACGATGCGGAGACGCTCAACATCCGCGTCTTCGCACAGGGAGAGGAGATCACGCTCTTCAACGAGGACGAGACGGCGCATATGGAGGATGTGAAGTGGCTGATGCGCACGATCTTCCGCGCGAACGAGGTGGCGCTGGGGTTCGTGCTGGCCTACATCGCGGGGACGGTGCTGTGGGCGCGGGAACGGTCGGGGCAGGCGTTGGCGAAGCAGACGCTGAGCGCCGTCGGGGTGGGCGCGGCGGTGGGAGTGGCGGTGGGCGTGCTGGCGATCGTGGGGTTCGACGGCTTCTGGGATCGGCTGCACGAAGTCGTCTTCGCGAACGACCTGTGGCGGCTCGATCCGGACGAAGACCGGCTCATCCAGATGTTCCCGGAGTCGTTCTGGGAGGAAGCGACGCTGATCGTGGTGGGTCTGGCGCTGGCAGAGGCGGCGGTGCTGGTCGCGGTGGCGGGCGGCTACCTCTGGTTCACCCGCAGGTCGCGCGGCGATGGGGACATCACAGGCGAATCGCCGGCGACGCCATCAGAGGCGAGCGAAAGCGGGGATGTCGGGGACGAGGAAGGGCTGGCGGACGCCGGGGAGCAGAGCGAACAGGGAGAGCAGGAGGCTCAGGAGCCGCAGCCGCAGCCGCCACCGCCACAGGCGCAGCCACCGGAGGCGTTGAAGCCCGAATCCATCTGAGCGACGGCCGCGCCGGCTTCGCTGCGTGCGACGGCGAACTTCGAGATGGCGCGCTCGGCGCGATGGCCGATGGCGCAGGTGGTCTCGGCAGTCGCCTCGGACATGGGGCGACGCCGCTCGAAGGTGTCGCGGCAGGTGGGGCAGTAGTACTCGTAGATGGCCATGGCAGCAGTATAGCGCGGCGTCGCGGCGATCAGGCGGCGCTGGAGGGGTGGCGCGAGGACTGATCGGCCTGCGCCTGGTCGTCGGTGGCTTCGAGCACGACGGGAGCGGGGACAGGGGCGGGCTGGGAGGGCAGATGAGGCGGCAGGCCGGTGGCCAGCTCCTGCTCGATGGCGTGCGTGATCGCGTTGGCGGGGCGCACCCAGGTCTGCCGCCGTTGGGGGCGGGAGAGTGAGGGGCGCAGACGTCGCGTCCAGCGAGGTATCGAAGGCATAGACAGCGGACGCTAGGGCAGTATTACGTCACGTTCAAGATCATCAGGGTGATCAGTATCGGGCGGGTGGGAAGGCTGCTCAGGCGCGCTGGGCGCGGTCGAGGAAGGCGAGCACGAAGGCGTTGAAGGCGTCGGGGTGCTCGAAGTAGGTGGAGTGGCCGGCGCCCTTCATCTCGAGGAAGTCGGCGCCCGGGATGAGGCTGCTCGCCTCACGGATGAGTTCGGGCGAGGTGATGAGGTCGTGCTCACCCACGATGAAGGCGACGGGCACGCCGGCATCGATCAGCATCTGGTGGGTGCTGCCGCGATAGTTGGCTGGCGGCGGGCCGAGGACGTTTCGTTCGCGGGGTGGGTTGAGCCGGCGAATCTGCTGGTGGAGGAGCGCGCGGGCGGGCTGCTCGGCGGGGAAGTGGGGGGCGTAGGCGTGTCGCCCGAGCCCACCGCTGCCACGCTCGACGCGGAGGGCGGCCTGGAGCTCACGCACACGGTCGTTGGTGGCGCCGGCGGTGGTGCCGCAGAGCACGAGCGAGCGGGCGCGCTCGGGGGCGAGTCGCAGGAGGCCCGCGACGGCGCGTCCCCCCATGGACTGGGCGATGACGTGGGCGCGGTCGATGTCGAGTTCCTCGAGCAGCCCCGCGAGGTCGCGTCCGAAGGCGCCGCGGTCGTGCTCGCCGGTGGCGGTGGAGCGCCCCCAGCCACGGGCGTCGTAGACGGTGCAGCGGTAGCGCTCGCCAAAGACGGGGAGTTGCTGCCACCAGGAGAGCGCGTTCCCCCCAGCGCCATGCACGAACACGACATGGTCGCCTTCGGGGTTGCCATGCTGCTCGTAGTAGAGGCGAGCGTCCTCGAGTTCAGTGAACGGCATCGGGGGAGTGTACGCGGGCGGGACGGTCAGGAGCGGCGGCGCGAGCTGCTCGATTGCAGCGCGGAGATGGTGGTACGGCACGGCGCCGCCTGCTGGCGTCTGTTCTACCAGCTTCCGCAGGGGATTGAGCGTGATGCTCTTCTGCCCCGGTTTCTCACGGTCGAGCGTGGTGGTGGGGAGGACGAAGAACTGCCACTGGTCGAGGTCGAAGGGGTCGGGTTCGACGCCGTCGGGCGTGCCGAGCAGGCAGAAGACGTACACATCGGCGAGGCGACGCGGGGTCGCATGGATGATGTTCTGGTTCGTCTCGGCATCCCACGTTTCCTTCTTGGGAGCGATGCCGAATTGGATGGCTGAGGGTGACGGCTCTGTGTGCCACGACTGGAACCAGGCGGCGCTCTTCACCTCGACTGCGAGGCCGGCAAAGCGAATGTCGCAGGCATCCCACTCTCTTCGTGGTTGATCCAGGGCTCCGAGCGCGGAGGCCACCAGGAATTCAGCGAGGACGCCTCGCTCTGCGTTTCCCAGCAGGTCCGAGCCGGACCAGCGCCAGTAATCCAGGAGCGAGCAATCGAGCAGGGCGCCGTTCGCCCGGAACGGCTCGTCACCGCGCAGGAGGGGCATGGCGCTCAGACGGTGGCGGGGACGGCGAAGCGGTCGCGGATGGTGATGGCGTTGGGGGCGACGTCGTAGCAGGCGCCGCAGCGGATGCAGAGCTCGTCCACGATGGCGTGGCCGGCGCCTTCTTCCACAATGGCGTCGGTGGGGCAGACGGCGGCGGCCTCGGTGAGTGCGGGATCGCCGGGGGAGGTGATGTCGTAGGTGATCATGCCGGGGAGCGTGCGCGTGGGGTCGCGCTTCTCGCGGATGAGGGTCTCGAACTCGTCGCGGAAGTAGCGCAGGGCGAGTTTGACGGTGGTGGGGGCGAACTGGCCGTGCAGGCAGTTCGACCAGATCATCGTCTGGATGAGGTCCTCGAGATTGGTTATGTCGGCTTCACGTCCGCCACCGTTGGCGATGCGGCGCAGAATCTCGACGGCGCGCTGGGTGCCCTGGAAGCAGGTGGTGCAGCGGCCACAGGACTCGTCCTCGGCGAAGCTGAGGAAGTAGGTGCAGAGGTCGACGACGCTGGTGGTCTCGTCGAAGAAGACGATACCGCCGGAGCCGAGGAACATGCCGCGCTCGCGGTAGGGGGCGAGGGTGAGGGGCAGGTCTGCCTCGTCGGCGGGGAGGATGCCGGAGAGGGGGCCGCCGGGCTGGTAGCCCTTGAGGGCGGCGCCGCCAGGGGTGCCGCCGCCGTACGTCTCGAGCAGGTCGCGCACGCTCAGGCCGAAGGGGATTTCGATGCAGCCTGCCTGGTTGACGGCGCCGGAGAAGGTGAACATCTTCGTGCCCTTGGCCTCGTCGGTGCTCACGCCGGACCACCATTGGGCGCCGTTGCGCAGGACGAGGGGGGCGTTGGCGTAGGTCTCGACGTTGTTAACGTTGGTGGGGAGGTTCCAGAGGCCGGCCTGGGCGGGGAAGGGGGGACGGATGCGGGGCATGCCGCGGTAGCCGTCGATGGAGTTGATGAGGCCCGTCTCTTCGCCGCAGACGTAGGAGCCCGCACCGGTGAAGACGATGAGTTCGAAGGATTTTCCGGTGCCGAGGATGTCTTCGCCGAGGAGGCCGCGTTCGCGCGCCTGCTCAACGGCGACCGTCATGCGCTCGATGGAGAGGGGGTATTCGTGGCGGATGTAGATGTAGCCCTCGACGGCGTTGGTGGCGAGGGCGGCGATGAGCATGCCTTCGATGATGAGGTGGGGGTCGCCTTCCATGAGGATGCGGTTCACCCAGGCGCCGGGGTCGCCTTCGTCGGCGTTGCAGACGAGGTAGCGGGGGGCGGCGGTGGCGTTGCGGAGGAAATCCCACTTGCGGCCGGCGGGGAAGCCGCCGCCGCCGCGGCCACCGAGGCCGCTCTCGAGCATCAGCTCGATAATGGCCTCGGGCTCCATGGGGAGGGCCTTGGCGAAGCCTTCATAGGCGCCGTTGGCGAGGGCGTGGTCGATGCTGCCGGGGTCGATCTGGCCGCAGTTGGCCATGAGGCGGCGGATCTGGCCGCGCATGAAGGGGTGCTCGTCGAGGGGCGGGACGGTATCGCTGGGGGCGCCTTCGACGACGCCGAGGGCGAATTCGGGGTATTCGCCGGCGTCGACGAGCGTGGCCTGGACGAATTCGTCGACGCGATCGGGGGTGATGGAGTGGTAGAGGATGGTGCGGATGCCGGCGGCTGAGCGCACGGCCACGGTGGGTTCGATCCAGCAGAAGCCCCACGAGCCGGTGGGGATGACGTCGGCGTTGAGGCCGCGGCTGGCGACTGCTTCCTGCAGGGCTTCGAGCGTTTCCTGGCCGCCACGGGCGAGGGAGGAGGTGTCGGTGCAGACGAAGACCTGCTCACGACCGCTGGAGCGGGCGGCGTCCCAGCGTTCCTTCGCTTCTGCGGCGATGGCGGTGAAGCGGTCGTTCATGCCTCGTTTTGCTCCTGTATGTCGCGGGCGATGGTGACGGCCTTGGCGACGGTGAGGTTGCCGACGACCTTGCCATCGAGCCAGATCTGGGGGGCTTCGCTGCAGGTGCCGTTGCACTGGCCCATGCGGAAGCCACAGGCGCCGTCGTCGCTCTGGGCGTCGAGGGGAAGGTCGAGCACGGACTGGATGGCTTCGCGGATGCGGTCGCCGCCACGGAGGCGGCAGGCGGGGCCGCTGCACCAGGTGATTTCGTGGCGCGGCGGCGGTTCGGTGCGGAAGTCGGCGTAGAAGGAGACAGCGCCGTAGATAAGCGCAGGGGTGGTGCGCAGCTGGCGCGCGAGCACCTCGATGGCCTCGCGCGAGACGTAGCCGTAGCGCTCCTGAATCTCGATGAGCGCAGGGAGCAGATGGCCGCGTTCGAACTCGTACCCGGCGACGAGATCTCGCAGCTCACGAGTGGTCGGCTCAGCCGCCATGTGCAGGAATCCCGCTTGTGAAATGCGGCACTACTATATCCGCGCCCCTCGCGAGCCAGCAACTGCGCGGGCGTTGGCGTCCATCAGATCGGCTGCGCGTTCGCCCAGCTGAAGGCTGTAGTTCTGGCCTCGATCCTCGGGATAGACCTGCGTGGTGTTGGCCAGATAGAGGCCGCCGACGCCTGTCTCCATGGGCGGGATGGAGGCGGAGTAGTTGGTGGTGATGACGGGCTGGCCGCCGGGATCGCGGAAGAACCACTTCTCTCGCACCCATGAGCGGTCGAAGGCGGGGTTGATGCGGCGGATGCTCTCCTCGTAGGTGGTGAGCACCTCCTCGGCGTCCATCTGCAGGACGGGGTGGTCCGGGGCGACGTAGTTGGAGAGGTAGACGATGTGGTTGCCGCCGTAGCGCTCGGGGGGGATGAGGTTGGTGTGCTCGACGCAGGCGACGAAGGGCAGGTCGTCGGCGATGGAGAGCCAGTAGACGTCGCTGAGGGGGCGGTCGAGGGCGAGTATGAGGCAGGTGGCCCACTGGTAGCGGACGCGGTCGAGGATTTCGAGGTAGGGGGCAGGCAGGTCGGGGGCGATGCGTTTGGTGATGATGTTGGGGGTGGTCATGAGCACCTGGTCGAATTCGTGGAAGGCGCCGTCGGCGCGGATGCCGGTGACTGCGCCCAGTTCGGTGGCGACGGCCTCGACGGGGGTGTTGAGGTGGATGGTCGCGCCAGCGTTGCGGATGTGGTCGGCGAGGGCGAAGTAGTAGGAACGGAAGGAGCCGCGCGGGTAGCCGAGCGTTTCCTTCGCCCCGAGGCGTCCCTCGCGAGAGCCGAAGCGCAGGCGAATCTTCCAGTGCAGCCAGGCCATACCCACCTCGTCGGCGTGTTCGGCGAACTTGCCGCGCAGGAGGGGGCCCCAGAAGGCGCGGAAGGCCTGCGTGCCGACGGCTCGCTCCATCCAGGCACGGGCGGTGACGTCTTCGTAGCTGCGCCAGTCGGCCTGACGCTTGAGCCAGAGGCTGGCGAGGCCGAGGCGGATGCGGCTAGGCAGGCTCACGGCGTCGAAGCGGAGGAGGTCGAGGGGGGTGACGAAGGGGTAGACGCGACCCTTCACGAAGTGGCCGTTGTGGGGCTCGATCCACTCGAGGCGGTCGCCGAGGCCGAGGTCGTCGAAGTAGCGCACGACGGTCGTGTCGTTGGTGAAGATGTGGTGGTAGAAGCACTCGATCGGTTCGCCGCCGATCTCGAAGGTGACGACCTGGCCGCCGGGTTCGTCGCGACCCTCGAAGATGGTGACGTCGTGACCGAGCTGCTGGAGGCGGTAGGCGGCGGCGAGGCCGGCAACACCAGCGCCGACGATGCCCGCTCTCACGAGGTCACCGGGGAGCGCTCAGGGGGGTCGGCGCGCTCAGTCTGGTCGGACTGGTCGGTCTGTTCATCCGGTGCGTCGAGAGGGCGCAGGCGGCCGAGGCGGGCGATGGGGATGCCGAAGGCCCAGAGCAGCAGCAGGCCGACGATGGTCGCAGGCGCGACGACGGTGGCGTGGGCGACGATGGCGTAGGCGGCGGCGAGCCCGCCTCCCACGCCGGCGCTCACGAGCACGAGCTTGGCAGCCCACTCGAAGGGCCCCGCGCCACCGAAGAAGGTGGGGATGATGATGGCGAGGTTGGCGGCGGCGAGCAGGAGCACGTAGTGGGCAAAGTTGACCTCGAGGGCGAAGGCGAGCCCGACGATGGCGTAGGCGCCCGCCTCGACCGTCCACCCGAGGATGCTGAAGAAGGCGACGAGCAGGAAGCTGCGCCAATCGTGGACGGAGCGGAGGGCGCCGATGAGCGCGTGGGCGTGAGGGCGGAGGCGTCCACCCACGGTCCCGGGCAGGCGGGTGAGGATAGCGTCGGCGAGGCGCAGGGCGCGCTCCTGGCGGAGGGTGAGCCAGTAGAAGGCGACGAAGGCGAGCGAGAAGAGGGCGGCGGAGGCGATGGCGATGGCCTGCAGCCGGGTATCGCCGAGCCCCGCGACGGCGCCGGCGGTGAGCAGCATGAGGACGAGCACGCAGCCATCGAAGAGACGCTCGACGGCGATGGTCCCGAGGGAGCCTACGGCGGAGACGCGTTCGCGTTCGCCGAGGACGTAGGCTCGGATGAACTCACCGGCGCGGAAGGGAAGGAGGTTGTTCGCCATGTAGCCGATGATTGAGTAGGAGAAGAGGCGGCGGGGCGGGATCGCCGCTACGGGGCGCATCAGCACGGACCAGCGGTAGCAACGCAGCCAGAATGAGAGGAAGAGCACGACCACGGCGGGGGCGAGGTACCAGTAGGTGGCCTCCTCGAAGGCGGTGGCGATCTCGGAGAGGTCGGTGGAGAGCACGAAGAGCGCTATCAGCAGCACGCCAATGGCGAGGGCGGCCCAGAAGCGGAACGAGCGCAGCACGGTGATCACGGCTCCCCTGGCGCGCCGCACGGGCGCGGCCCCACCCCTACAGACCTGAGTTTACCACTGCCCGCTTCCCTGACCCCGCAGGAGGAGGTCAGCGGTCGGGGGCGGTGAAGCGGCCGCTCTCACGGTCGAAAGTGGCGGGGAAGTAGGCGACGCCGTCGAGGGAGCCGAGGGGCACGGTTGGCTCGTGGTCGCGCCAGAAGGCAAAGGCGTCGCGGGCCCAGCTGCCGCGGAAGATGCCGCTGCCGATCTGGCGCCAGGCTTCGGCTTCATACGGTTCGGCGGTGAGGGCGTCCTTGTAGGTCTCGGGGTACCACTGGCGATGGGCGTAGGGGATGGGCGGGGCGAAACCGGTTTCGCCCCGGGCCTCGAGCTGGTCGGCGACGATCCCGGCGTGGACCGAGTGGACGAGCACGACATCAAACTCACCTTCGGGGATGCCGTTCTCCATGCTGCGGTAGGTGACGTAGCGGTAGTCGCGCAGGTACCAGACCCAGGGCCAGGCGAAGGAGTGGGGGGTGTCGATGGCGATGCGCAGGTAGGCGCCGCGGCCGCTGGCGTCGGCGAGGGCGTCGATGTCGTCGGCGAAGCGGGTGATGTCGGGGGAGGACTGGGTGTAGATGAGCATGTCCTTGGTGACGTCGCCACGCTCGAACGTTACGTCAAGCATCGTGCGGACGGAGAAGAAGGCGAGCATGGCGATGAGGGCGGAGGCGGCGAGGATGGGCAGGATGCGTCTCCCTTCGCCCCTGAGAAGCAGGGCGAGCGCGCCGGCGGCTGGGAGGAGGGGGAGCAGGATCCAGAGCAGGTACAGAGCGAGGGATGAGCTTCGGTCGAGCACGAGCACGGCAAAGGCGATGGCGACGCCGAGGAGGAAGACGGCGAGCAGGGTGAGCTGGCGGGCGTCGAGGGCGCGCTGGCGCCAGTGGCTCCAGGCTCGCTGGATGGTCCAGCCCGCGATGAGGATGGCGGGGATGGCCAGGTGGGTGGTGAGCCAGGGCATCTTCTCCCCGGCGAAGGAGAGGGCGGCGAAGAGCGCCAGGAACCAGAGCACGAGGAAGCGCGCGAAGGGGGAGCCTTTCACCAGCGCCCAGACCCCGCCCCCGAGCGCGAGGATGAGGGGCAGGAACTCGTAGGCGGGCACCGTCATGAGGTAGTAGAACCAGGGCTGCATGCCGCGACGCACGTCCTGCTGGGCCTGCCAGTGGTCGATGGAGCCCCAGATGCCGCTGCAGAGCCCGGAGGGGATGTTCGTCCAGAGGCTGGTCATGAGGGTGACGTAGATGAGAGCGGCGGCGAGGGCGGCGGGGATCCAGACGCGCGGACGCCAGGCGATGCCGGCGAAGGCGGCGACAGCGCCCCCGACGATGACCGCGGTCGCGATGGCGACTGCTTCGCGGCCGGTGGCCGTCATACAGACGACCGAGTAGTCGAGTGTCTCCACGCTGAAGAGGGTTTCGAACGGGGAGCGGGCGAAGGCGGCGAGGAGGGGGAGCGTGAGCGTACCGCTCAGCACGAGCAGATCGCCAGAGCGGGACAGTTCAGCCCGGTCGCCCCGTTCACCCCACCCCTCGCGGCGGCAGAGACGTCCGAGGAAGGGCCAGAGGGCGGCGATCACCCAGGCGACGGGGTAGAGGGCGGCGGCGCGCAGGGCGATGGCCCGGGGGCGGGCGGATGCGCGTGCGCGGGCCAGCTCGAGGGCGAAGCAGCCGTTGAGGTAGAGCAGCAGGAAGGCGATGAAGATGAAGGCGATCTCCTTCGTGCTGAAGGCGAGGGAGAGGGCCACGGCGAAGAGCATGAGCCAGCGCGAGCGCCCGTCGCGCAGGTAGCTCCACATGGCCACCACCATGAGGAGGAAGAAGAAGGCGACGTAGATATCCATGCGCAGGAAGCGGCTGTAGTAGACGAGCGTCGGGGAGAAGGCGAGGAAGGCCACCGCCGAGAAGGCTCCTGCGGGTCCGAGCCAGCGACGCATGGCCAGGGGCACGGCCACGACGGCCATGCCGAAGAGGGCGGGGGAGATGCGGGAGATGTAGTCGGTGGCGTTCCCCACGAGGAAGGTGAAGGCCTGCACGACGTAGAGGAAGGGGCCGTGGAAGGTGGGGTCGTGGGTGTAGACGCCCTGGGCGAAGTCCCAGGCCCACCGGGCGTGGATGCTCTCGTCGTGGTGCAGGGCGCGGGCGCCAAGGTCCCAGAAGCGCAGGGCGAAAGCGGCGGCGAAGATGACGAGATACGCCACGATCTCCCAATTCACCGTGATGCGGCGGGCGAGGAGGCCGTCGAGCGAGCGCGCAGTGGGGGTGGTGGAAGGCGACGTCATGGCGCGCTCACGGCTCCCTCACATAGATGGCGACCGCCTCAGCCCCTCGCGCGAGGCTGTTGCGTTCACCGAGCCAGTGGACGTAGTCGAGGAAGGAGTCGGGGGCGCGGAAGGAGCACTGGAGGAACCAGCGACCCTCCAGGGGGACGAATCCCTCCACGGCAGCGTAGGCAGGCCAGATGGCGACGACGGCCACCGGGGGCACCCGTTCCACGAGGAGCAGGTCGGGGGAGTTGCGGAAGGGCCAGGTGAGCGCCTCGCGGTAGCTGGCGTGCACGGCGATGGGGCCGTTCCCACGCTGTTCGGCGGCCTGGAGGGCCGTGTCGCGGAGGTGGCGGGCGGAGTCGGGGCTCACGCGTCCGGGAAGGGGCTCGCCGTTCCCGCTGAGGGCGACGCCACTGACGCCCGCCAGCAGAAGCGTCACGCCCACCACGAGCAGGGGCACGGCGGCAAGGGGGCGCGTGGCGCGCACGCTCGCGAGGCGCGCAATCACGACCAGCAGACCGAGGGCCGCGCAGACGAGGAGTGTCACTTCAAAGGCGTCGCGATCCTGGTATCCCGGCGCCCAAAGGCTCAGGGTGAAGGCCACGACGCCGGCGAATCCGAAGGCGAGTGGCAGCAGGTAGCGCGCCTCACGCCAGTCGGCGTTGAGGAGGGGGTCCGCGAAGCGGGCGAGGGCGGGACCGAGCAGCAGGCTCGCGGGCAGGGTCGCGGCGGTGAGGGGCAGGGGGGAGTACGCGGGCAGCGCTACCAGCAGCCAGAGGAGCGACAGGGCGAACGTGAGCAGCAGGAGCGGCTCGGCAGGGGTGAGCTGGCGACCTCGGAGGCGGTCGGAGGCGGTGAGCCAGACGGCTGCGACAGCTCCCCCGACCAGCAAGGGGAGGCCGTAGAGGACGGCGAGGGCGGCGACGTTGAGATTCGCCCACGACTCCTCGAAGGAGTCGGCGAAGAGCATCAGGGGCGCGAGCACGAGGCGGTCGGCGCCGTGGCCGAACTGCACGCTGGTGAGGAGCACGCCCAGGGCCACGCCAGCCGCGCTCCAGGCGACGACTCGCCAGTGGGGTCGCTGCTTGCGCAAGCTGGCGAGGGTGGTGGCCGCCGCCACGAGGGGCAGCGTCAGCGGGCCAGCGGTCGCGAGCAGGAAGGTGAGGATGAGCCAGCCCCACGGCGGCGGGCGGCACGCCACCAGCGCAACGAGCAGCCAGAGCGCGAGGGCGAGGTCCCAGGCGGCGGCGGTGGCCGTCACCCCAAGGATGACCCCTGCGGGGTCGAGGGCGATCAGCAGCAGGGCGATCAGCGCCCCGCCCTCGCCCAGCACGGGGCGGAGGCGGTAGAGCGCCAAGGGGATGGTGAGTGTCCCGCAGAGGGCGAGGGCGCGGGCGGGGATCTCTGACTCGGTCCAGGTGAAGGTGAAGGTCGTGACGGACTGGAAGAGGGTGGGGATGAAGCGTGCGTCTTCGATGCCGACGCTCGCGAGCCAGGCGCCGGAGAGGTGGTCGAGTTCGGCGCCACCGACGGGCGCTCGCCAGACCACGCCAACCCGCAGGAGCAGGAAGGCGACGCCGACCAGCGTCCAGACGAGCGCGCCAACGGTCAGCGGAGGGAGGCGGAGGGGACGGGCGAGAGCGGTCATCGGGTGGCGACCACTTCCACCGCGACGGCGGGCACGCGGAAGACACGTACGCCCCCGAAGCCGGCGTCGCCGGCCTCGAAGACGAGTTCGAGGAACGTCTCGAAGGGTGGGATGAGCCCGGGGTAGTGGGAGCGCTCAAGTTCGCCCACCACGAGCCAGTCCGCCCCGAGCTGGTGGAGGGCATCGAGCGCCTGGGCGGGACTGGTCGCGGTGTAGATGGCGTCGATGAGGTCCTGGCGGCGGGTGATTTCGGTGCGAATTTCGGGTGAGTCGCCGCGCCAGGTCAGCTCGTGGCCGGGCCAGCCGATGGGCGTCTGCAGGCCGGTGCGGGCGGCGACACGGCCAGCAGGCTGGTAGGAGCGCACGTCGCGTTCGAGCACAGGCTCACCCTCTTCGCCCCGCACCCAGATGCGGCCGCTCGCCTCGACGACGACGTCGCGGGGGTCGACCTGTTCATTCAACCAGCGAATCAGCTGGTAGTCAGGTGAGCTGGCGCGGGAGACGAAGGCGAGGCCGTCGAGGGTACGGTCGGAAGCAGCGGTCCCGGCGGCGCGGTTGGGGATCGCGATCACGACGAAGACGAGGGAGGCGCCAAGCAGCACAACAACAGGGGCGACTACGAAGGGGCGCAGGCGGGGCGTGCACGCGCGCACGGCAGCCACCACGCCGACGCCGCCCGCGATGGAGAGCAGCACCGTTGCCTCGTAGGAGAGCTTGAAGACGGTGTTCAGGCGGGGGAGGTGAAAGAGCAAGTCGCGCAGCAGGAAGAGCTCAGTCAGGTAGAGCAGCAGGATGCCCAGCGTGGCGAGGGCGGCGAGGGGGGTGGCGGGGTGGGTGCGGGCGCTGAGGGCGAGGGTCGCGCCGGTCAGGAGCACGAGGCTGACGGCATGGAAGGCGAGGGTGAGCCAGCCTTCGGCGGTGCGGGCTTCGAGCGACGTGGGCAGTCCGTCGCCGGAGACGGACGGGGCGGCGGTCTGCTCGAAGGCGACAAGGATCAGCCAGAGCAGGAGGGGGATGGCGGGCAGCGCGAGGGCGATCGCAGCGGAGCGGGCGGGGATGCGTGGGCTCATTCCCCGCAGGGCCCACCAGAGCAGCGAGAAGGCGAAGAGGGTAGGCACGCCCCACATGAGCAAGACGTGCCGCAGACGGGTGCCGTCGCCGCTGTAGGCGTAGGGCGCGCCCGCCGCGGGGGTGAAGCTCAGCCACCAGGGGAGGTAGAGCACGACGGAGAGGAGGGCGGCAGGAAGCAGGAAGGAGAGCGTCGCGCCCAGGGCGGGGAGGAGGGGCTGTGAGCGGCAGTTTCGCGCCAGAACGGCGAGCCCGAGGATGAGCGAGCAGACCACGACATCCCAGACGTTGACGAAGGCGAGGGCGCCGAACAGGAGCGCGAGCACGACGGGTAGCCAGGGGCGGCGGCGGTAGTCGCGCCAGGAGAGGGGTCCGCGGGCGCGCCAGAGGGCGGCGGCGATGGCCAGGGCAAGCAGCATGCCGGGGATGGCCATGAGGTGGGGGTGCAGGTCGCCGAGGAGGAAGCTGAAGCTGGGCGCCTCGGTGATGGTGGTGACCTCGGCGGGCTGGGGTTCCCAGTTGTCCATGCGGGACATTCGCCACCAGAACCAGAAGTCGTCGGGGTACCAGGCGTCGGTCGTCTCGAGCAGGCGACCGCTGCAGGGCGCGGCGGTGTCTTCGCAGCGCACCAGCCCCTCGACCACGAAGGCTCGGTAGACGCCTTGCTGCGAGGCGCCGTGGGCGGAGGCGAGCTCGAAGACGGCGGCGAGGGGGCCGCTGAGGAGGAGCAGCAGCACGCCGCTTCCCGCCGACAACACGATCCAGCGGCGGGAGCGTCGCCCGAAGAGCCAGCGGGCGAGGGCGGCGCAGAGGGAGGAGGCGGCGGTCCCGGCGCTGGCGAAGACGGCCGCCAGTGAGAGGTTGTAGCCGGTCGCGGGCCAGACGTCGGAGGCGCCGGTGAGGACGGCGGCCTGCAGGTAGCCGCCGTAGTAGTAGCTGGCGCGTTCGCCCGCGAACCAGGGGTCGTGGGGCGGGTAGTCGGGGGAGACGAGCATGGCGTTCAGGTAGAGGAAGTCCATGGGCTGCTCGGTATGGGCGATTTCGGGTACGTGGGCGCGGAAGAGGGCGTAGCCCACGAAGAGCGTCGCGAAGAGGGCAGCGGCGGCGGCGATGCCGGGAAGGGCGCGGGTGAGGGTGGCGAGGAAGCGTCGGTCGCGGGCGGCGATGAGCACGTTCACCCCACCGAAGAGGAGGATGGCGAGAAGGAAGCCGCTCTGGCCGGTGGGGAGCGCGTCCAGCACGCGCAGAAGGAAGTAGCCGACCGCGATGAGCGTGAGGGCGAGGGGGAAGGCGAAGCCGGCGCCGGCGTCGGGGAAGCGGGGGAAGAGGCGGAAGGCGAGCGGCAGCCCAAGCGACCCGATGAAGAGGGCGACTCCCAGGAAGGCGAGGACGTCGGTCACGGGCTAGCCCTCGGCGAGGAGGGCATCGACGAAGGTCTCGGCGTGGAAGGGGGCGAGGTCGCGCAGGCTCTCGCCGGTGCCGATGAGGCGAACGGGGACGCCCAGTTCGCTGGTGATAGCGAAGACGATGCCGCCACGGGCGGTGCCGTCGAGCTTGGCCAGCACGAGACCGGTCACGCCCACCGCCTCGGTGAAGGCGCGGGCCTGCATAAGGCCGCTCTGGCCGGTGGTGGCGTCCAGCACGAGCAGCGTCTCGTGGGGGGCGTCGGGGTGGCGGCGCTGGATGACGCGGGTGACCTTGCGGAGCTCCTCCATGAGGTTGGCCTTGGTGTGGAGGCGACCGGCGGTGTCGATGAGGGCGACGGCGGCTTCGCCCGCTTCGGCGGCTTCCAGCGCATCGAAGACGACGGCGCCGGGATCGCCGCCCGGCTGGTGGGCGACGACGCGGACGTCGAGGCGGTCGCCCCAGGCGCGAAGCTGGTCGATGGCGGCGGCGCGGAAGGTGTCGGCGGCGGCGAGCACGGGCGTGTGGCCACCCTCCTGGAGGGCGGAAGCGAGCTTGGCGATTGAGGTGGTCTTGCCGGCGCCGTTCACGCCGACCACAAGGATGACGAGCAGGTCGGGGAAGGGGGCGTCCCAGCGGGGCGGGCTGGTGGCGGGGGCGTCGAGGATGGCGATGAGTTCGGCGCGGAGGATGGCCTGCACCTCGGCGGCGGTGGTGGCGCGCTGCTCGCGCACCTGTTCGCGGACGCGTTCAAGGATGCGTTCTGTGGTGGCGATGCCGGTATCGGCGGCGATGAGGATCTCTTCGAGTTCTTCCCAGAGGTCGTCGTCGAAGTCGGGGCGGTCGAAGAGGCTGCCGAGACGTCCCAGGAAGCCGGAGCGGCTGCGGGCGAGGCCGCGCCCGGCCTGTTCCTGCATCTCGGCGACCTGTTCGGGGGTGAAGGCGGGGTCGGCGTCGGGGGAGTCAGCGCCATCGCTCTGCTGCCGTCTTCGCCAGAAGCGCATCTGTGTCTCCCCACCGCTCAGGGCGGCGCATGGATTCTCCCCCAGAGTCGCGGGGAGGTGCTAGCGAGAAGCGCCGGCGTCGGCGGTGACTGGCGCAGGCGGAGGTGGTGGCGCTTCCTGCGTCGCGCTCGGGGGAGCGGTGGTGGCGGGCAGGTCGGAGAGGCGCAGGGAGAGGGTGGTGGAGGCGCCGCCGGGGCCCATGGAGATGCCGTAGATGGCGTCGGTGGATTCGATGGTGAGGCGGTTGTGGGTGACGACGAGGAACTGGGTGCGGTCGGCCAGGCGGCCGAGGGCAGCGACGAATCGGCCGACGTTGGCCTCATCGAGGGCGGCGTCGACCTCGTCGAGCACGCAGAAGGGCGCGGGGTTCACGGAAAGCAGGGCGAAGAGGAGGGCGACCGCGGTGAGGGAGCGCTCGCCGCCGGAGAGCAGGTTGAGGCTGTTGAGGCGCTTACGCGGCGGCTGGGCCTCGATCTCGATGCCGGATTCGATGATGTCGTCGGGGTCGAGCAGGATGAGGCGGGCGGAGCCGCCGCCGAAGAAGGCGGTGAAGTACTCGCGGAAGGCGCTGTCGACGCCCTCAAAGGTGGCGCTGAAGCGGGTACGGATTTCGCCGTTGAGTTCGGCGATGGCGTCCTGCAGTTTGGCTTCCGCCTCGGTCAGGTCCTGGGTCTGTTCGAGCAGGAAGGTGTGGCGTTCTTCGCTCTCGCGGAAGTCCTCGGGGGCCTCCTGGTTGATGGGGCCGAGTTTGCGGATCGAGCGCCGCACGCTCTCGATCTCGCGCTCGATGGCGGCGAGGTCGAGGGGTTCAGGCTCGCCGTCGGCGGAGGAGGATGCGGGGGCGGGGGTGTCGGGTGCGGCAGGCGGGGTGGTGAGGCCTTCGCTCTCCATCTCGGCGCGGATGGTCTCGAGACGCTCGCGGGAGCGGTCGAGCTGGGCGTCGAGGTCGAGACGGCGGCGGCGGGAGTCCAGCAGGGCGGCCTGGGCGGCGGCGTACTGCGCCTGCACGGAGCGCTCGTGGGCCTCAAGGCGCAGGATCTCGTCGCGGTCAGGAGCGGTGTCGTCGCTGGAGTCCGCCTGGGTGAGGCGGAGCGGTTCGAGTTCGCCTTCCCGCCGCTCGATGGCCTCGGCGAGCTCGTCCAGCTCGGTCACGAGTTCGCCAGCGCGTGCGGTGCGGTCGGCGAGGCGGGAGGCGAGGCGCTCGCTGGCGAGCGCCTGCTGCTCGCGAGCGCGGAATTGCGTCTGCGCCTCGCGTTCGGCGGCGGTGAGGCGGGCGCGCGCCTCGGCCAGGGCTTCGACAGCCTGGTTGAGCTGCGCGGGGACGGCTTCAAGGGGGGCAGCAAGGGCGGCGAGCGTCTGCTCGGCCTCCCGCTTGCGGGCGGTGAGCTGCGCGAGGCGGGCGGCGGCGTCCTCGGCGGCTTGTTCGTCGAAGGTGGCGCCGGCGAGCTCGCGATGGCGCGCGAGGATGGCGACCATTTCGCGGCGGAGGCGGTGGAGCTGGTCGCGTTCACGCTGGCGCGCCTGGAGGGCGGCGTCGAGGGTGGCGCGGCGCTCCACGTAGGCGTTGTCGCTCTCCTGGGTGAGCGTGGTGAGGCTGGCAGCGGTTTCGCGGGCGGCTTCGATCTGCTTCTGCTGCGTTTCCACCACCTGCTCGAGTTCGGCGAGCTTGGGGGGAATCTCTTCGATCTCGCGCTGGCGGGCGAAGCTGAATGGGCTTTCGGGAGCGTCCGCGTAGCCGCCCGTGATGACACCGGACGGATCGAGGAAGACGCCGTCGCGGGTGACCAGCGCGCCGAGTCCGCGGCCAAGCATGCGCCTGGCGGTGGCGATGTCCTCGACTACGATGATGCGTCCCAGGAGGGTGTCGACGAGGTCGCGGTAGCGCTGTTCGCAGCGGATCAGTCGGGAAGCGACGCCGATGACGCCGCGCTCCTTCTGGAGGTTGAGGGGGTGCATGCGGCGGAGGGTGTCGAGGGGGAGGAACTGGGCGCGTCCGCTGGCGCGCTCGCGCAGGATATCGATGGCCTGCAAGGCCTGGGATTCCTGCTCGATGATGATGGCGTGGAGGTGGTGTTCGAGGGCGGCGTTGATGGCGGCTTCGAGGCCGGCGGGGACGCTCAGGTAGCGGGAGAGCAAGCCGACGAGGCCGTGTACCTCGGGCGCCTCGCCGAGGCTTCCCGGGCGTACGTTCTCGATCAGCACCTGGCCCATGATGAGGGCGTTGCGCGTGCCCGTGGCGACGCCTTCGCTCTCGGCCTGCACGCGCTTGAGCGCTTCGAGGCGTCCGCGCAGCTGGTCGATCTCGCGGAGGGGCTGGCGGTTGGCGACTTCGAGGTCGCGCAGCTCGTTTTGCACACGGTCGAGGCGGGTACGGGCGTCGGTGGCGGTCTGGCGCGCTTCCTGCATGCCTGCCTCGGCGGCGGTGATGCGTTCGCGCTGCTCGGCGAAGCGGCGCCCGTAGCCGGTGAGTTCGACGAGCAGCTGCATGCGTCGCGCCTCGAGGCGGGTGGCGTTGGGGCCCTCGGCTGGCGGGAGGGAGGCGCGCTCGACGGTGGCGGTCTGCTCGCGGATGCGTTCGTCGAGGACCGCGACCTGGCCGCGCAACTCCTCGGCGCGCCGGTGGATGTCGGCGTACTCGCGCTGGGTGCGCTCAAGCGCTTCCTGGTTGCGGGCGACGATGGCGCGCAGCTCGTCGAGTTCGCGGTCGCGCTCACTGGCGTCGGCAGCGGGAAGGGAGTCGGGGGCAGGGAGGGCGGCCTGTTCGCTCTGCAGTTCCTCGATCTCGGCCTGCAGTTCGCTGTGACGGCGGCTGGTCATGGCATGACGCTCGCGATCGAGGGCGAGGGCGTGATCGAGGGCAACGATGCGGGAGTCGAGGTCGCCGCGGGCGGTCTCATGGCGGGAGACGGCTTCACGTCGGCGGGCGATCTCATCGCCCAGCGCCTGCATCTGCTCTTCGAGGGTGGTGACGCGGGACTCGGCGGCCTCGTCCTCGGCGCCACGCTGATCGAGCTCGGCCTGGACGCGCATGATGGCGTTGCGGGTATCGCTCCAGCGTGAGGCGTAGAACTGGCCGAGCAGGGTGGCGAGACGGGCGGAGAGCGCCTGATGTTCGCTGGCGCGGTCGGCCTGGCGGCGGAGGAGGCGGAGGCGGGGCTCAAGCTCGTCGATGACGAGACGCACCTTCTCCATGTTCTCGCGGGTGCTGGCGAGGCGGGTGTGGGCTTCGGCGATCTGCTGGCGGAAGCGTTTCACATCGGCGGCTTCGTCGATGAGGGAGCGGCGGTCCTGGGGGGAGCGGCTGAGCACCTCATCGACCATGCCCTGGCCCATGATGGCGTAGCTGTTCTGCCCGACGTTGGCTTTGGTGAGGAGGTCCTGCAGGTCGCGCAGGCGGATGCGGGAGCCGTTGAGCAGGTATTCGGTATCGCCGTCGCGGTAGGTACGGCGGCCGATTTCGACTTCGGTGAAGTCGATGGGGAGGGTGTGGTCGGCATTATCGAGGGTGAGGGTGACTTCGGCCATGCCGAGGGGGGCGCGGTCGCCGGCGCCGGCGTAGATCACTTCCTCCTGCTTGCGGGCGCGGAGGAGCCGCAGCCCCTGTTCGCCCAGCACCCAGCGAACGGCGTCGGCGATGTTGCTCTTGCCGGAGCCGTTGGGTCCGACGATGGCGGTGACGCCGTGGCCGAACTCGAAGGTGGTCTCGTGGGCGAAGCTCTTGAAGCCGTGCAGGGTGAGGCGTTTGACGTACATGGTCAGGCGCCTGCCGCGAGGTCGGGCTCGTCGTTGGCGGAGAGGGTGGCGTGGGCCTGGCGGGCAGCGTCGCGCTGGGCTTCGCGCTTGCTGGAGCCGCTGCCCTGCCCAAGCATCTGGCCGGAAACCCGGACTTCCACGACGAAACGGGGCCCCTCCTCCTCAGCCTGCTCCACTACGGTCACATACTCGGGGGGCTGGCGCCAGCGTGACTGCACGAGGTGCTGGAGGGCGGATTTGGGGTCGAGGGAGGGGCCGCCACGGCTGCGGATCTGTTCGATCTCGGGCTTGAGCAGGCGCAGCGTGAGGGCGCGGGCGGTGTTGAGGCCGTGGGCGCGGTAGACGGCGCCGAGCAGAGCCTCGAAGGCGCCTGCGAGGTTGCGCTCGCGGTCGCGTCCGCCGGCGGCCTCTTCACCACGGCCGAGGAGCAGGTAGTCGCCGAGGTCGAGGCGGCGGGCGGCGCGGGCGAGGCTCCGCCCACGCACGATTTCCGCGCGCATACGGGTGAGCTCGCCCTCGGCGGCCTCGGGGTAGGCGCGGAAGAGGGCGTTGGCGATGACCATGCCGAGGATGGCGTCGCCGAGAAACTCAAGGCGTTCGTTGGGGATGGAGTCGGGGGCGCTTTCGTTGGGGTAGGAGGCGTGGGTGAGCGCTTCGCAGAGAAGGTCAGTGGGGAGGGGTCTGATGCCAAGCCTCTCCACCAGATCGCCGCTTCGTGGGGGCGTTTGGGCCACGGCGGCTGAGCCTTCCAAGCTGCCTCCGGGGTAATTGTTAGGGTTGCTTAATGGTATGGCGGGGCGTTCCACGATGTCAAGAAACCGTCTACGCTCTCGCCTCAGGCCGATGCCCGATACGTTCACCGCCGATCCGTGCTCGATATGCGACGTGCCAGTGGAGCGACACACTGCGTCGTACTGCAATCTCTGCGGGCGGCTGTTCCACCTGAACCAGCGAAGCGACCTGCCGGGGCTGGACTGCGGCGTGGTCTCGCTAAGCGAGACGCATCTGGCGCTGGAGTTCATCTGTAACGGCTGCCTGGAGGAGACGCCTGCCGTGGCCGACGCACCTGACGCGACTGCGCCAACGCTCGATGCGGTGCTGGACCTCTCGGAGGCGGCGCAGGCGGCAGGGATGCGTGAGGCGGATCTGGCGGCGGCAGCGGAAGCGGGGCGCATCGCTCACCGGCGCACGGCCGGCGGGGCGCTGCTGTTCGAGCGTGAGGCGATCGTCGGGTTGGCGCAGGCACGGAGGCAGACGTGAGTCCTTCACGACGCAGACGACGACGCATCCGCGGCGGGGGCGCTGAAGCGAGCGGGGACAAGGGGACGCAACAGCAGCAGACCTCGTCGCCGCCGCTCCCGGAGTGGAACTGGCGCACCATGCCGGTCTTCGCAGCGCTCTCGATCGGATTGTTCGTGGGGCTCTACCTGGGGCTGCTGATTCAGGGGACGAACAGCACAGTCATCACGGTCATCTTCCTCGGAGTAGCGGGGATGTTGGGGATTTCCGTCTCGCGCATCATCATGCGGTTGCTGATGCAGCGGGGCATCATCAAGCCACAGGCGCGTCGGCGCCGCTAGCGAGCGCCGATCTACGAGCGACGATCAACGAGCACGATCTACAGGGAGGCCGTGATGAGTTACACATCGCTGATCCTGCATGGCAAGCAGGTCCGCCATCACATCGAGCAGGCGCAGGAGGGTGAGCGGCAGGGCTTCCAGGGCGGCTGGGTGACGGAGGTGAACGAGCCCGACGCCGTGACGGTGCTGGCATCGGTGGCGGCGTCGACGGAGCGGTTCGGGATCGGGACGGGCATTGTGCCTATCTTCCTGCGCGATCCGTACCTGGCGGCGATGTCGTTCTGGTCGCTGCAAAATCTGAGCGGGGGGCGCGTGGCGGGGGCGGGCTTCGGCGTGAGTACGCCCGTGATCGTGACGAACTGGCACGGCCAGCCGTGGGACCGTCCCGTCACCCGTATGCGGGAATACGCCGACTTGTTCCGCCGGATGACAGCGGGCGAGCGTTTCCGGCACGAGGGGCTGTATCAGGCGGGGGCGCCGGCGATGGAGGCGGCGGAGCCAGCCATCCCCGTCTATATCGGGGCGCTGGGGGAGCGCATGCTGGAGCTGGCGGGGGAGATCGCGGACGGCGTGATCCTGAACTACCCGACGATCACGACGATCGAGCGATCGGTGAAGGCGATCGAGCGGGGGCTGGCGAAGGCGGGACGGGCGCGGGACGACATTCGCATCGTGGCCTTCCTGCGCACGGTCATCGACGAGTCGTACGAGGCGGCGTCGGCGCCGATCAAGGATGAGCTGCTGGCCTACCTGATGGCGCCGGTCTACCGGAAGGTGTTCATCGAGGACGGCTTCGAGGAGGAGTGCGAGACGTTCGAGCGGCGTTGGCGTGCACGCGAGCGGACGGAAGCGATCGAGGGCATCTCGGAGCGGTTCGTGCGGGCGCACGCGGTGGTGGGCCGAAGCGCGGAGGAGTGTCGCGAGCAGGCGGCGGGGCTGGCGGCAGCGGGCCTCGACGATGCATTCCTCTACCCGATCGCCCCCGCGGGGACGGACGAACAGGAGGCGATTCTGCAGACGATTCGGGCGCTGGCGCCGCGCTAGGGGGGACTATCTGCGCTGCTTCATTTGCTTCCCCAATTTAGCAATATCTTCACTCGCTCCACGTATTAGCTCCACTCCTATTGCTGCTTTAATGCCGTTTTCGTATAGTGCAGATACTGCGCTAAACAAGCGTATAGTACGAATGCTCCATATATCTTCTTGCAAATATGTCACTAAAGTAAATTTCTTCCTCTTCTTGCATTCTTCTCAGCTTCTCTCGTAGCAATGCTTCAAAATCAGTAAGTCCAGATGCGGATCCCCAGCTAGAATATGCAATATTCTCAATTTGCCACATTTCCTCATCAAGCATTCTATTCTTCACTTCTCCATGATGACGCTCGTCTATGCCAAGCACGTACGCTATAGCACGCACTGCCCTGTCTTGAGTATCGGATGAAGTCTCAACAAGGGCCGCCCACTGACGCGCTACTTCCTCTACCTGTTCAACAAAAGCTGCATTCTTATCCATCAGGACCTCCGCCCCTATCGTGCGCAGGTGGCGTCCTGGCAATCAATAGGCGAATACAGATTCTGATGCCTCGAGTCGGTGGGGAGGGAGCTCACGCAGGGGGCGGTTCGCCGGTGCAGGCGCGCCAGGCGGACTCGAGCAGGGCGCGGGCGTAGGGCGCGCCCGGGCAGTAGGCGACGACGGCGCGGCCCTCGAAGGCGCCGTAGTGGCGGGTGAAGAGGTCGCGGGAGTCTTCTCCATCCCTGCCATCCGTACCGTCCATGCCGGCGAGGGCGTCGCGCCAGGCGGCGCGTTCGCCGTCGACGGGGGGGCGTGGGGCGCCTGCGCGCGGATCGCTCCAGAGGATTGCGCGCATGACGGCGGCGACGGACTCGATGCCGGCGGTGACGAGTTCGGCGTCGTCGTCACCGAGGCCGCAGGCGGCGGCGCGTTCGCGGACGAGGTCGCTGGCGGCGGCGCGCCAGCATTCGACGCGCGGCTCGTGCGGGTGGCGACGGGCTCGCTCGACGCAGGCGGCGGCGAGGGGGTCGGGCGTGGTGACCAGGGCGAGGCGCTCAACCGTCTGGCCGACGCGGGCGATGAAGCCGGGCGGGAATTTCGAGACGAGCAGGCTCTCGGCGTCGGCGCGGGCGAGGCGGCGGGGCTCGGCGATGCCGTGTTCGCTGGCGAACCAGCTCTGGAGGCGCTTCTCGATGGTCATGCGGCTGTCATGAGGCTCGGCGGCATCAGGCGGAGCGCACGCCGGCGCGACGCATGGCCTCGAAGGCGCGGTCGCCGTCGCCGGGGTGCAGGTCGACGGCGCGGACGGCGTCGATGAGGACAAAGGTGGCGAAGCCACGGCGGACGGCGTCGAGGGCGGTGTCGCGCACGCAGTAGTCGGTGGCGAGACCAGCGATGACGACGGTGGCAGCGCCGAGTTCGCGCAGGGTGGAATCGAGGAGGGTGTCGCCGGGTTCGCCGCTGGCGGGGTCGCGCACGGTGAAGCCGGAGTATCCGTCTTCGCCCGCGGTTCCCTTGCGCACGGCGGGGCCGACGACGTTGAGGGCTGGGTGGAATTGGGCGCCCCACGAGTCCTGCACACAGTGGACGGGCCAGATTCCGCCATACTTCTCGAAGTGGGGCGTATCGGGCGGATGCCAGTCCTGCGTGTAGAGGACGGGGGCACCAGCAGTTTCGGCGGTGGCGATGACGTCGTTGAGGACGGGCAGGATCTCGTCGCCGCCGCGCACGGAGAGGCTGCCGCGGGGGTCCGCGAAGTCGTTCTGGACGTCCACGACGATGAGGGCGGTCTGGCTGTCCCAGCGAACCATGCGTCACCTTGTGCAGGACGACAGAGGGCCGTCAAGTCGTCAGGGGGCGGGAGTACGGGCGGGGCAGACGCTGTAGGCTCACTGGTGTGAGCGACGCCTGGCAGCCGCAGCAGTACGCGCGTTTCCGCAGCGAGCGGGAGCAGCCCTTCCACGACCTGCTGGCGCTCGTCGAGCCGGTTACGGGGGGACGGGTAGCGGACCTGGGGTGCGGGACGGGGGTGCTCACCCGGCTGCTGCACGAGCGCACGGGGGCGGCGGAGACGGTGGGGCTCGACCGCTCGGAGGCGATGCTGGGGCAGAGCGCCGAGCACACTGGCGGCGGCGTGCGCTTCGAGCAGGGCGATATCGCCGCCTTCGCGGAGGACGGCTTCGATGTGCTGTTCTCGAACGCGGCGCTGCAGTGGGTGCCAGAGCACGCGAGCCTGTTCCCGCGGCTGGCGGGGCTACTGGGGGAAGGCAGGCAGCTGGCGGTACAGATGCCATCGAATCACGACCACCCTTCGCACACGGTCGCGCATGCGGTGGCGCAGGAGCCGCGTCACGCGCAGGCGCTGGCG
This sequence comes from Tepidiformaceae bacterium, assembly GCA_965200565.1. Taxonomy (GTDB): domain Bacteria; phylum Chloroflexota; class Dehalococcoidia; order Tepidiformales; family Tepidiformaceae; genus UBA2991. The sequence continues at coordinate 1,002,001 of OZ241349.1, forward strand.
GGCTATGTGCGCGCCAACCCCGTGCAGGAGGTCGAGTGGTACGCGGCACTGCTGGCGCGGCTGGACTTCGAGGCGTTACAGGTGCGGGAGCAGGTCTACCTGCACTGGCTCGAGGGGCCGGAAGAGGTGGTGGAATGGGTGAAGGGGTCGCTGCTGACGGACTACCGCCGCCGCCTCTCGGAAGCGGAGTACGAGGCGTATCTGGCGGACTACCGTGAGCGGCTGCTGGGCGAGCTGCCCGAGGAGCGTCCCTACCTGCTCACCTTCAAGCGGCTGCTGCTTTGGGGACGGCGTGGCGCGGGAGCGGCGACGCGGGTGCGGGGGAGCGCGTAGGCTCACTGGCATGACCGACGCAGCAGCATTCGAAGCGGAGGAGCGCGACTCGGACGGCCTGCGCGACGTGCGTTTTCGCCTTGATGGCGTCCCCGGGCGGCTGTGGCTGCCGGGCGGGGAAGACGAAGCGCGGCCGCTCGTGTTGGTCCAGCACCCGGGCATGGGCAGCAAGGACGACAGCATTGTCGCGGGGCCGGCGCGGGCGTGGGCGCGAGCGCATGGGTGGGCGTGTCTGGGGCTGGATGCGCCCGGCCACGGCGAGCGCGCGACGGCGAATCCACTGGCGGCGTTGGGGGATGCGGAGGCGGGAGCCGCGATGGCGGCCCAGTTCGCGGGGGAGGTGGGAGACGTCATCGAGACGCTGGCCGAACGCTATCCGCTCGATACGTCGCGGCTGGGGTACTACGGCTACTCGCTGGGAGCGATGCTGGGGGTGGGGGCGGTCGCGGGGGTGGGTCGCTTCCGGGCGGCGGTGTTCGCAGCGGCGGGGACGGGATCGCTGAGCGGGCCCGCGGAGGGGCCGGAGAGCCACCTGCCGGGGCTCGCGGATGTGGCCGTGCTGCTCATCGCGAAGGCGCAGGACGAGATCGTCTCGAAGGATGCGACGCTCGCCCTCTACGCAGGGCTGACAGGGGAGAAGGATCTGCTGACGCTCCCCGGCGGGCACTTCTCCATCGGCGACGACGTGGTGCGGGCGGCGGAAGAGTGGCTGAGCGAGCGGCTGCAGGCGGACGGCTAGCGCTGGATCTGGCCCAGCTTGAAGTTGTCCCAGGTGACGACGTGGTCCGGTTCGAGCACGACCCAGCGGCGGTTGCGTCCGCGAGCGGTGGATTCGTTGCGTGCGGTGCCTGAGGAGCGCCCTTCGCCGGTGGCGTACTTCTGCCCCATCTGCAGGCGCGCCGCTTCGAGGTGGGGATCAGCGTTCTCGGCGGCTTCGTCCTCGAGCACGACGGCGCGGCCCTGGAGCATGATTCCCTGCAGTTCGGGGTAGCGTTCGTTGCGGTCGACGAGGACGGTGGCGACGGGGTTGCGGCGCAGGTTGGCGATTTTCTGGCCGCGACAGAAGGTGTAGACGCGCCCGCCGGCCCAGCCGAACCAGAGCGGCGTGAGGTTGATGCGATCGGCGGGGCCGATGGTGGCGATGCGCATGTTCCAGCTGGTGGACATGATCTCGTCGATTTCGTCGGGGGTGAGGGCGAGTTCGTCGGGGATGGGCATGCATGGCCTCCGTCGGTAGCGCGGTCAATGATAGGATGCGGACGGCGCGGGCGGGCGTGGTTCAATGGCAGAATGCGACCTTCCCAAGGTTGAGACGAGGGTTCGATTCCCTTCGCCCGCTCCACTCTCCCCTCACCCTGGATACAGTTCTGGCATAAGAAGGCGCCCTGCGGGGTAGGCGTAGCGGCTGGCGCCTACTCCTTGACGCTTACGACCTGGACATCGCGCTGGTCGGTGTATCCATGGGTGAGGACCGGAAAGATAGCCTCGGTGATGTAGAGCAGCTCGCTATCGAGCTCGATCTTGACTTCGACAACGTACGTGTTGCCCTGGTGGACACGCTTCTCCTCATAGAAGACGTAGTAGTCGAAGGGCAGATTGCCGGTATCCTCGAAGATGCGTTCGCCCACGAGGAAGGCTTCTTCGCCGGCTTCGCGCCGCGTGACATCGACCAGACGGACGGTGAGGGTGTAGTCGTCGGGCAGATCGAAGTCGCCCTCTTCCGCGAAGGTGATGGTTCCGCGGACGGCCGTATCGATACCGCCGTAGAGGCAGCCTGCGAAGAGCACGCCGCTGAGGGCGGCGAGGAGGAGCAGGGGTAACAGGCGGAGGCGTCGCGTCACGCTCCCATTATGGCGTGTGCAGGCGATGTGGGGGGTTGGGTGGACCTGGTATCCTGGCATCGCGATATCTCAAATTCGAATAAGCATGACTCATACGAATGGAGCGGTTGGTGGCGTTCGAGCCTGGGGAGATCATCAGCTACTCCGCGATGTGCGCGGAGTAGGATGCCCGCCTGCAGCGGGGGATGAACTTCCGCCTGCGTCCGACGCACAGCGTGCTGCTGATGAGCCAGCGGGACGACGCTCCCTACGCCGATCGTGTCGAGGGGAACGGCTCGGTGATCATCTACGAGGGGCAAGACTGGCCCCGTACGGCCGCACTCGGCGACCCCAAGGACGAGGATCAGCCCCTGCGAACGGAGAGTGGGCGGCTCACGCAGAACGGGCTGTTCTTCGGGGCGGCTCGCTCCCGGCCAGGGGAAGAGGTCGTGCGGGTATACGAAAAGATGATACCCGGCACATGGGTCTTCAACGGACACTTCCTGCTGACAGGGGCGTGGACGGAGCCATCGAACGGTGGTCGTCTGGTGTGGAAGTTCCGGCTGGAGGCAACCGCGCCATCTGGTATCGCGCTCCCGCATCAGGAGCGGGAGCCCTCGCGGATGATTCCCTCAGCGGTGAAGCGGGAGGTGTGGGCGCGGGATGGCGGGGCGTGTGTGATCTGCGGCAAGACTACGGAGCTTCACTTCGACCACGACGTGCCGTTCTCGCGCGGGGGAGCGTCGGATGTGGCGAACGTGCGGCTGCTCTGCGCGCGCCACAATCTCGAGAAGGGCGCGAGGATTGAGTAGCGGCTAGCCCAGGGTCTCGAGGTAGTCGGAGATGGCGTCGGCGGCGCGGCGGCCATCGGCGAGGGCGGTGACGACGAGGTCGGCGCCGTTGACGTTGTCGCCGCCGGCGAAGACGCCGCGACGGGAGGTCTGGCCGCCTTCGTCGATCTGGATGAGGGCGCCCCACTTGGTGCTGAGGCCGCTGGTGGTGTCGGGGACGACGGGGTCGGCGCCGTAGCCGATGGCGATGGGGATGGTATCGGCTTCGATGATGAACTCGCTGCCCTCGATGGGGACGGGGCGGCGGCGGCCGGAGTCGTCGGGTTCGCCGAGGCGCATGCGGATGCACTCGACGCCGGTGGCCTTGCCGTTCTCGTCGCCGACGATGCGCAGGGGTGAGGTGAGCATCTCGAACTGGACGCCCTCCTCGCGGGCGTTGATGCGCTCTTCGGCACGGCCCAGCATCTCGGCCTCGGTGCGGCGGTAGACACAGGTGACGGTCTCGGCGCCCATGCGCACGGCGGTGCGGACGCAGTCCATGGAGGTATCGCCACCGCCGATGACGGCGACCTTTTTCGGCTGGGGAAGGGGTTCCTGCAGATCTGCGGGGAGCTGGTCGAGGCGGAGGTTGCCGCGCACGAGGTAGTCGGTGGCGCGATGTACGCCTTCGAGGTTCTCGCCCTCGATGCCGAGTTCGTTGCCGACGCCGGCGCCGGTACCGAGGAAGACGGCGTCGTACTCGCCTTCGAGCATCTCGTCGACGGTGATGTCCTTGCCAACGTAGGTGTTGCAGCGGAACTCGACGCCGAGGGATTCGAGGTGGGTGATGTAGTCGTCGACGATCTGCTTGCGCATCTTGAAGTTGGGGATGCCGTAGACGAGGACGCCGCCGGGCTCGGGCCAGTATTCGAAGACGGTTGAGCCGTGCCCCTTGTGGGCGAGCATCTCGGCGACGGCAAGGCCGGCGGGGCCGGCGCCGATGACGGCGACCTTGCGGCCGCTGGCGGGGGGCGGGTAGGCGAGGGGGGGATAGCCGTCGAGCTCGCGGCGCTGGTAGTCGGTGACGAAGGCTTCGAGCTTGCCGATGGTGACAGGGGGCTCGGAGCGGCCGTCGGGGCGAATGGCGAAGCCGACGACGCAGGCGCCTTCGCAGAGGCTCTCCTGTGGGCAGAGGCGTCCGCACATCTCGGGGAGATTGCTCGTCTCGCGGAACTTGTCGGCCGCGCCGAGGATGTCGCCTTCTTCCACGAGCGCGAAGGCGCCGGGGATGTCGTTGCTGACGGGGCAGGCTTCCTGGCAGGGAGCGGAGGGGCACTGGATGCAGCGCTGGGCCTCGATTTTGGCGGAGTTGAGGTCGAAGCCGAGGTAGGTTTCGTCCCAGTTCTGGACGCGTTCCCCGGCGTCCTGCTTGGGCACCTTCTGAACGGTGATATCGAGTTTGCGGTGGACGAGGTGAGTTTGTGGCATGTGGATCACAAAACCGCCAGCGGGCGGTTGCCTGATCTTACCGCGTTGCCGCGAACGGCGGGAGTGCCACGAATTGCGGGGGTGAATCGGGGGCGAATCAGGCCAATTCGTAGCGCGGAGGGTCGATCCATTGATCGGTGGGCGGGTTCTCCTGGGCGCGGATTTCAGCGCGGCGGGCGGCGTCCTCGAGGCGGCGGGCGCGGCGGATGACACGCTGGCGTTCGCGCTGGCGAGCCTCCTCGCGGCTCTGCTTGCGGGCCGAGACGCGCCGGGCCTTGCCGGGCGAGGCGGTGATGCGGCCCTCGGCTTCGAGCTGGGCGAGATGGGTGCGGACGTTGCCATCGGCGGCGCGGCGCAGGCGGGTATCGATTTCGGGGTAGATGGCGAGCATGAGCTCCCAGCTGGTGCGGGGACCGCCTTCGCCGAGCGCATCGAGGATCTGCGCTTCGCGGGTATTGCGGTGGTCGATATAGGACTGCAGCCGCTCGCGGGGGTCGTGCACGAGCGGACCGTGGCCGGGGCAGATGACTTTCAGGTGGGGGAGTTCGACGAGGCGCTGCAGGGTGGCGCGATAGGCGGCGAGGTCGCCGATGGTGGTCGTGCTGGAGCCGAGCAGGGTGTCACCGGTGAAGAGGACGCCCTCGTCCTCGAGGTAGTAGCAGATAGAGTCGACGGAGTGGCCGGGGGTGGCGATGACGCGCAGGTTCACCCCGCCATCGAGGTCGATGCTCTGGCCGTCGGCGAGCTTGCGCACGCCACGGGCGGGGAGGCGGCCCTTGAGGAGGGGGCGGCCGTTCTCGGGGATGGCGATCTCGGCGTCGAAGACTTCACGCGTCCATTTCAGGTTGCCGGAGTGGTCGGAGTGGTGGTGGGTGATGGCGGCGATGGCGATCTCGGCCTGCTCGGTGGCGGCGAGGTAGCCGCGCAGCATCCAGCGGTAGCGGTCGAGGGCTTCGCCGGAGTCGACGGTGAGGGTCTGGTCGTGTCCGACGAGGTAGATGTTGGTGAACTGGGGGCGCATGGGGCTTTCGTCGGGGACCTGGACGGCTCGGACACTGGGGGAGACCTGCATGGTTCGCCTCGGGGAGATGGGTGTGGTGGGCCTGGCGCCCCCGGCAGGAGTCGAACCTGCGGCCAGGCGTTTAGAAGACGCCTGCTCTGTCCGCTGAGCTACGGGGGCCGTGGGGACCATTGTAGTGGGCGGGAGCGTGGAGGGGCGGGGGATTTCGCGGTCGGCCATCACCTCAGCTGCAGCTTGCTATGCTGCGAACGGAGACCGGGAGGATTCTGATCGTGGTTCTTGCTGAGAGGCTTGAGGAGTTCTACGAGAGCAGGGGAGAACGGAAGCAGCATGAGCGCTGGGAGAAGTGGAACGACCGGCGTGAGGCGGCAGCGCAGGCCGGAGAGCCCTTCACAGAAGCGCCACCGCCCAAGCCACAACGGCGGAAGCCGCGGAGGCGCTTCTTCCTCTTCTGAGCTCTTCTGAGCGTGTGGGGGGTGCCCGTGGTAGGATGAACTACTGCGTTGCGGCAGATGCGCCGCGAGAGCGTGGCCGTTGAGCGAGTCTCCGCGCGCTCACTGAACCATTTCTCTGGAGATTGCGACCTTGAGTATCAACGTGGCCATTATCGGCGTGGGCAACTGCGCGTCCTCACTCGTGCAGGGGCTGGAGTTCTACCGCCATATCGAGGAAGGGGACGAGGTCCCGGGCATCATGCACCCCGTGGTGGGGGGCTACCACATCAACGACATCAACCTGGCGGTGGCGATCGATATCGATAGCGACAAGGTGGGGAAGGACCTTTCGGAGGCGGTGTTCGCCGGGCAGAACAACACGCTCAAATTCTCGGACGTGCCGCATACGGGGGTGAAGGTGGAGCGGGGGATGACGCACGACGGGCTGGGGCAGTACCTGAGCGAGGTCATCACAAAGGCGCCCGGGGGCACGGCGGATATCGCCAAGCTGCTGCGCGAGAACGATGTGGACGTCGTCATCAACTACCTGCCAGTCGGCTCGGAAGAGGCGACGAAGTGGTACGTGGAGCAGACGCTGGCGGCAGGCTGCGCCTTCATCAACTGCATCCCCGTGTTCATCGCGCGGGACAAGAACGGCTACTGGCCGCGTCGCTTCGAGGAGGCGGGGCTGCCGATCGTGGGCGACGACATCAAGAGCCAGGTGGGGGCGACGATCGTGCACCGCACACTGGCGCGGCTGTTCGCTGATCGCGGCGTGCACCTGGACCGCACCTACCAGCTGAACTTCGGCGGCAACACGGACTTCATGAACATGCTGGAACGTGCGCGGCTGGAATCGAAGAAGGAATCGAAGACGTCGGCGGTGACGAGCCAGATCGACTACAACCTCCCTGCCGACGACGTGCATGTTGGCCCGAGCGACTACGTGCCGTGGCTGGACGACCGCAAGTGGTGCCACATCCGCATGGAAGGCACGACGTTCGGCAACGTGCCCCTGAATCTGGAGCTGAAGCTTGAGGTGTGGGACAGCCCCAACAGCGCAGGCGTGGTGATCGACGCCATCCGCTGCGCGAAGCTGGGGCTGGATCGTGGCCTGAAGGGGCCGCTGCTGGCGCCGAGCGCGTACTTCATGAAGTCGCCACCCGTGCAGTATCACGACGATGAGGCGCGGGACATGGTCGAGTCGTTTATCGCCGAGGAGTAACCTAGGCGGCCGGAGGCTGCCACGTCTCAGTACGCTGGTTGGCGAGCGCTGCTGGCGCTCTCACACATCGTTCCCCTGCGCCTGATGTGCTGGGCGGCAGGAGTGGTGGCGAGCGTCTATTTCCCCGTCTGGCCGAAGCGTCACATCGTGACGCGCAACTTCGCCCACGTGCTGCCTGGGGCGAACACGCGGGAGCGGCGCCGCACGGCACGTCGCTCGTTCGCCAACTACGCGCGCTACGTGGTCGAGTTCGCCTGTACGGCGAGGCTGACGCCGGAGAAGCGACTTGCGGTGGGGGTGGAGACGCCGGGCTTCGACGGGCTCGACCGGGGGCTGGCAAAGGGGCAGGGAGCGATGGTCGTGCCCATGCACTTCGGTAACTGGGACCTGGGGGCGACGATTGCGGCGGCGCGCGGCTACCGCCTGACGGTGCTGGGCGAGACGTTCTCCGACCCGCGTCTGGACGAGATGATCGTCTCGGGGCGGGAAGGGCTGGGGGTGAGCCTGGTGAAGATGGAGCGGGCGGGACCGTCGCTGGTGCGGGCGCTGCAACGCAATGAGATGGTGGCCATCCTGATCGACCGTCCGCTGACGGAGGGGGGCGTGCGCGTGCAGTTCTTCGGGGAAGAGGTGGAGGTGCCGGCGGGGCCGGCGCGGCTGGCGTTGCGCACGGGGGCGGCAGTCGGGGCGGTGGCCTTTCCGCGACGCGGGGCGGGGCGCATCGACGTGCTCTCGAACTTCGACCTGGACTTCGAGCCGAGCGGCGACCACGCCCGCGATGTACAGGGCCTGACGCAGGCGATCATGAGCGCACACGAGGCGTATATCCGCCAGTATCCCGAGCAGTGGTACATGTTCCGCGAGTTCTGGGAGCCGCAGGCGTAGGGCGCAGGTCACAGGGATGCTCGCGGGAACGCTGCTGCTGGTCGCCCTGAAGGTGGGGGCGCCGCTGGCGGGACGCTTCCCGCAGGTGTCCTACGCACTCGCGAGGTGGGCTGGTTGGCTGGTGTGGCGGCTGCGGGGAGGGGCGCGGGCGCGGGTGGAAGGCAACCTGCTGCCGGCCTGTGGCGGGAACAGCGCACAGGCGCAGGCACGGGCGCGGGCGGCTTCGCGCAGGGTCTTCCAGCACGTCGCGAGCTACTACGTCGACCTGGCCACGCTGCCGTACCGCGACAACGCGAACTACGAGCGGGAGCATCTGCAGTTTGTGGGGGAGGAGCACGTCTCCGCGCTGTTCGAGCCGGGGCCGGTGGTCATCGCGTGCGCGCATACGGGCAATCCTGAGCTGGCGCTGGTTGCGCTGGCGCAACGGGGCAGGCGCTGGGTGGAGCTGGTCGAGGGCCTCAGGCCGGCGGCGCTGGGACGCGAGATGGCGCGACTGCGGGAGCACGCGGGCGGGCGGGTGGTGGTGGCCGACATGGGAGGCACACGGGAGGCCCTGCGCGAGCTGCGCGCGGGAGGCATGGTGGCGCTGTTGGCGGACCGCGATCTGGGCGGCGGCGGGGTCTGTGTGACGCTGCTGGGGCGGCGGGTGCTGCTGCCACGCGGGCCGTGGGAGCTGGCGCGTCGCACGGGGGCGACGGTGGTGCCGCTTTTCCTCTCTCGCGGCTTCGCTGACAATCAGACCGTGTGGATCGAGGCGCCGTTCAGGGTTGCGGACGAGGGGGAGCGGGAGGGAGCGGTGCAGGAAGCGGCACAGCGCTGGGCGGACCTGTTCGGCGCACAGCTCGAGCGCGACCCGGCCCAGTGGAGCGTGCTGGAAGCGTTCTGGGAGACGCATCGCTGTGGGTAGGGCAGACCTGCACATCCATACGCGCGTCTCGGACGGGATGGCCTCGGTGGAGACGGTGCTGGAACGGGCGGAGCGCGACGACAACCTGAACGTGATTGCGATCACGGACCACGAGGATGTGCGGGGCGGTCTGGAGGCGCGTGAGCTGGCGGCGAAGCGGGGGCTGCGGGTGGAGGTGGTGGTGGGCGCCGAGATCACGACGCGTCACGGACACCTGCTGGGGCTCTTTCTGGAGGAAACGCCACCGATCTTTCGCTCCGTGGAGGCGACGATCGAGGCGATTCACGCGCAGGGAGGCATCGCCATCGCGGCCCACCCCATGAGCTGGCTGACGCGATCGCTGAGCCGCCGCACCATCGACCGGGTGGTGGAGCGGGGGGAGGAGGGCGTGCTGTTCGACGCGGTCGAGATGAACCTCAGTCCTGCGGGGCGAGTGACGGCGCAGCGGATGGCGCAGCGCAATGCGGAGCGCTGGCAGTTGCCGATGTGCGGGGGGAGCGACTGTCACCATCTTCCCCAGATGGGGACGGGCTGGACGGAGTTCGAGGGGAGCACGGCGGCGGATTTGCTCGCGGCGCTCAGGGCGGGGGCGGTGCGGGAAGGGCATTCGCAACCGCCATCGCTGCGGGAGATCGGGTTGGGCCAGGCAGCGCTGGGGCTGGCGTGGGGGTTCTCCGCGACGCCTCGTAAAATGGTGCGTCGGAGCACATGGACGAAGCGATGAGAATTCTGTTCGTCTCGCCGTACGACTGGTCAATGCCGGGCGGTGTGAACAATCACATCGGGACGCTGAGCGACCAGTTTCGGCGCTGGGGTCACGAGGTGACGATTCTGGCGCCGGCTTCGGACCCGGAAGGGGCGGAGCAGGACTGCGTGGTGATGGGGCGGCCGCTGGCGGTGCCGGCGAGCGGTTCGATGGCGCGCATCAGCTTCACCTGGAAGGGGCGGGCGATCGAGAGCCTGCTGGCGGAGGGCGCCTTCGACATCGTGCATCTGCACGAGCCGCTGATGCCGCTTCTGCCCTACCAGGTGCTACGCCACTCACAAGCCGCCAATGTGGGCACGTTCCATGCGGCGAAGGAGGGCGGCAATCGCTTCTACAGCTACTCGAAGCCGTTGATCCGGCGCTGGTTCCGGCGGCTGGACGGGAAGATTGCGGTCTCGCCGGCGGCAGCGCGACTGGTGGGGCGCTACTTCCGCGGCTATTTCAACCTGATCCCGAACGGAATCGATTTCGCGCACTTCGCCACAGAACATGAGCCGCTGCCCGAGTTCGACGACGACTGCTTCAACCTGCTGTTCGTGGGGCGTCCGGAGAAGCGCAAGGGGCTGAAGTACGCGCTGCGGGCGTTCCGGCGCATCCGCGAGGTGGAGCCGCGCAGCCGGCTGATCGTGGTGGGGGCGGGGAGCTTCCGGCGGTACGAGCGCATCGTGGGGCCGGACGAGCAGGTGGTGTTCCGATCGAACGTGCCCTACGCGGAGCTGCCGCGCTACCACCACAGCGCGCACGCGTTCTGCTCGCCGGCGACGGGCAACGAGAGCCAGGGCATCGCGCTGCTGGAGGCGATGGCGGCGCGGCTGCCGGTGGTGGCGAGCAACATCGAGGGGTTCGCGGGGGTGATCACGAACGAGGTGGACGGGCTGCTGGTGCCGCCGAAGAACGATGAGGCGCTGGCGGAGGCAGTCCTGCGGCTGCGTCACGACCGTGAGTTGCGTCAATGGCTGGGGGAGCAGAGCCAGGCGCAGGCGGCGCACTACAGCTGGGAGAACGTGGCGCGGCGCGTGCTGGCCTACTACGAACGACTGCTCTACGAGCGGGGACAGGTGGCGGAGGCGCAGGGAGCGCAGCAGGAGCTGACAGGCCCGTGAGCCCGGGACGGCTGCGCTTCCTGCCGGAGCGCATCCCGGCGACGGCCAGCGCGGCCATCGGGCGGCGCGTGGGGGCGCTCGGCATCACACCCAACATGATCACGCTGGCGGGGGTGGTGGGGAGCGGCGTGGCGGCGTGGCTGGTGACGGAGGAGCGGCTCATCGTGGCGGGGGCGGTATTCCTGGGCTTCAGCGCGATGGACTTCGTGGACGGGGCGGTGGCGCGGGCGACCGGGCAGGCGACGCCTGACGGGGCGCTGCTGGATGCGGTTATGGATCGGGTGGGGGAGGCGCTGCTGATAGCGGCGTGCATCTGGTACTTCGCCGAGCGGGGGGAGGACGTGCAGGCGGGATTCGGCTACGCCGCGCTCTTCGGGAGCATCGCGGTGAGCTACGTGCGGGCGCGGGGGGAGGCGTTGGGGGTGGCCACGCGGGAGGGGCTGTTCCGACGGCAGGAGCGGGTGATCCTGCTGGGCATCGGGCTGCTGGCGAACGGCCTCACGGTCGTCATCATCATCCTCGCGGTGCTGGCGAACCTGACCGCGCTCCAGCGCTGGATCATCATCGGGAAGGCGCTGCGTGAGCGCGATCGGGAGGCGGCAGACGAGGGGGCGGAAGCCAGGGAAGCGAGAGAACCCTAGGAGGAGGGGCCCCACTCGTCGAACTCGTCCTCATCGGGTTCGGGCGGGGGAGCAGGGGCGGCGTCGGGGGTCCGGGTCGTGGGGGAAGCCGGGGTGGCGGCAGGTTGGCGGTTGCCCAGCATGGTGGAGAAGAGGAAGGCGAGAATCGCCAGCAGCGCGACCACGACTCCGCCCCCGACCACGACGATGGCGACGGTGCTGATGTCGCGCCCACCGTCGCCGCCTGAGGTGAGGGGGGCGGTAGGCTGGGCGGTTTCGGTGGGCTCGTCCGCCTCGGGGGCGGGGGGCGCGGTGGTGGGCGTGGGGGTGGTCTCGGCGGGGGCCTGTGTCGGTTCGGGCGTGGGGGTGGTCTCGGCGGGGGCCTGTGTCGGTTCGGGCGTGGCGGCGGGCTGCTCGCGGGCGGGGGTGGGAGCCGGGGTGGACTGCTCGCGCGGAGGCAGGTCGTAGGAGGCGCGGAACTCGTTCTCGAACTCCTCGAAGGTGAAGCCGTAGACAGCCTCAATGGCGCTATCGAAGCGGTTGCCCTCCTTGATGGTGGCGAAGAGGCGGGCGAATTCCGCTTCACCCCCACGTTCCAGCAGGAAGCGGACCATGAAGTACGACTGGCCATAGAAGAGCCCGACCAGGCTGGGGTCGTTGCTGGACGAGCCCATCGTGGAGAAGGGCAGGATGCGGTCGATGGTGACGGCCAGCTCGAAGGGGCGCGTGAAGTTATCTCCGGGGACCGTCTGCGCGAGGACGGCGGTGCCTTCATCGAGCCAGGAGGGGACTTTGCCGAGGGCGCTTTCGCCGGCGGCCTTGGTGAGGATGTGGGCGAACTCGTGGCGAAGGGTGTCAGTGCGGTCGGGCGTACCGCAGCTGATGTCGACGAGGAAGATGATGTTGATCGCGACCTGGCTGCCGCAGCGCGTCACCGCCTCATCGAAGGCTTCACCGCGGGAAGGGGATGCGTCCGAGAGATCGCTGTCGGAGGCGAAGAGGACGGCGTTCACGGGCACGACCTCGAGCTCGGTCGCGAGCAGGGCGCCGATGCGCGCGTTGGTGCGCTCGGCGGCCTCGAGCAGGCGGAGCGCGACGGCCTCGTCGTTGCCGTGGTAGTAGACGCGCAGGATGTCGTTCTGGACGCTCTGCCAGTCTTTGTCGGGCGGCAGGTAGACGAAGGTCTCGCTCTCGCTGGTGAGGGTAGAGCCGTCGTCGAGGGTCAGTTCCCAGTAGTAGACGAACTCGCTGCCGACGGGGACGTAGCCGCGCACGCCGGTGGGGATGCTGACCTCAACGGTGACGCGATTGGCGGACTCGAAATCGTCCGTGAAGGCGCGGGCTGAGGAGCCTGAGCCGATAACGGTGTAGCGGAGCGTGGCGTCGGTGATGGCAGCGTCGTCGGGGGCGGTGGCGACCAGGCGGAAGCGCAGGGCCTGCGGAAATTCGTTGACGATGGCGGTGTTGAAGCCGGGGGACTGGGCGGAGCCAGCCGACGGCTGGGCGAGTCCGCCACTCAACGCAAGCACGAGACCACCGAGCACGGCCAAGAGGGGCAGGATGAGCAGGCTTCTCATGCTTCTTCGCTCACGCGGTCGCGCAGGCAGGCGGCCATCAGTTCGTCCAGGTCTCCGTCCAGCACGGCGGTGGTGTTGCTCGTCTCGAAGTCGGTGCGGTGGTCCTTGACCATCTTATAGGGGTGCAGGACGTAGCTTCGGATCTGGTTTCCCCAGCCCATATCGACGTGTTTTCCCTTGAGGCGGGCGCGCTCCTCCTCCTGGGCGAGCAGTTCGCGCTCGAGCAGGCGGGCTTCGAGCACCTTCATGGCGCTGGTGCGGTTGCGGTGCTGGGAGCGTTCGTTCTGGCAGGTGACGACGATGCCCGTGGGGAGGTGAGTGATGCGGATGGCGGTGGAGTTCTTCTGCACATTCTGGCCGCCGTGCCCGCTGGCGCGGAAGACATCGACGCGGATGTCGTCGGGGTTGATTTCGATCTCGCTGGTGGAGGCGACTTCGGGCATGACCTCGACCTTGGCGAAGCTGGTGTGGCGGAGGTGGTCGGCGTCGAAGCGGGAGAGGCGGACGAGGCGGTGGACGCCCCGTTCGCAGGCGAGGTAGCCGTAGGCGAGGGGCCCGCGCACCTCGATGGTGACGCTCTTGATGCCGGCTTCCTCGCCCTCGGTGGTATCGAGCACTTCGGTCGAGTAGCCGCGGGCTTCGGCCCAGCGCAGGTACATGCGCAGGAGCATCTCGGTCCAGTCGGCGGCGTCGGTGCCGCCGGCGCCGGCGTGGAGCGCGAGGATGGCGTCGCGGTGGTCGTATTCGCCCGAGAGCTGGACTTCGAACTCGCGACGCTCGAAGTCGTGCTGCAGGGATTCGAGCTCTTCTGAGGCGTGATCGGCGAAGGAGGCGTCTTCCTCATCGAGGGCCAGTTCGAGCAGTTCGACGAGGTCGCGGGCGCGGCGCTCGAGGCTGCGCCAGGTTTCGCTGCGGTCGCGCAGGGAGGCGATCTCCTGCATGACGGCGCGGGCGTTTTCGGCGTCGTCCCAGAAGGCGGCCTCGGCGGAGCGGGCCTCGAGTTCGGCGAGTCGTTCTTCCGCTACGGCGAGGTCAAAGACGCACCAGGGTGTCGGAGATACGCAGGAGCAGGTCGCGTGTCTGGCTGAGGAGCTCGTGCATCGGTGCAGTGTCCCAAGGAATGGGGTGAGGGGCTAGCGGGGAGCGGACTGGCGGGCGGCGCGGACGGTGTTGGCGAGGAGCATGACGATCGTCATGGGGCCGACGCCGCCGGGGACTTTGGTGATGTGTCCGGCGACTTCGGAGGCGCCGGCGAAGTCGACGTCGCCGACGAGGCGCCAGCCGCGCTGGCGGGAGGCGTCGTCGATGCGGTTGGTGCCGACGTCGATGACGGTGGCGCCGGGCTTCACCATGTCGCCGGTGACGGTGCCGGGGCGGCCGGCGGCGACGACGAGGATGTCGGCGGCGCGGGTGTGGGCGGCGAGGTCGGTGGTGCCGGTGTGGCAGAGGGTGACGGTGGCGTTCGCGCCGGTGGCCTTGTTGGCGAGCATGACGGCGAGGGGCCGTCCGACGAGGGAAGAGCGTCCGACAACGACGGCGTGCTTGCCGGCCGGGTCGACGCCGGAGCGGGCGAGCATCTCGAGGACACCGCTGGGCGTGCAGGGGCTGGGCCCGCTGGTCTCGCCACGCAGGAGGCGTCCCAGGTTGGTGGGGTGGAGGCCGTCGACGTCCTTGGCGGGTTCGATGGCGTCGAGGATGACGCGTTCGTCGATGTGATCGGGGAGGGGGAGCTGCTGGAGGATGGCGTGGAAGCGGTCGTCGACGTTGAGCCCGGTGATGTGGGCGAGGAGGGCGTCCTGGGAGATGTCGGCAGGCAGGCGGAAGGTTTCGGAGAAGATGCCGATTTCGGCGCAGGCGTCGGCCTTGGCGGTGACGTAGCTGACGGAGCCGGGGTCGTCGCCGACGAGCACGGCGGCGAGGCCGGGCGTCACGCCACGGGCGGTGAGTTCGGCTACTTCGGTGGCAAGTTCGGCTCGCAGATCTGCGGCGATGGCGCGTCCGTCGATGATGGCAGCAGTCATGCCGATAGGGTACGGACGGGCGTGAGGAATGGCGAGCGGCTAGGATCGCTGTGTGGCGCGCAAGTTTGCCCACGGCATCGACATCATCGAGATCGCTCGGGTGCGGGCGGTGCTCGATCGGCATGGTGAACGCTTCCTGCGGCGGGTGTACACGGAGGACGAAGTGCGACACTGTCGCGGGCGGGTGCCGGAGCTGGCGGCGCGCTTCGCCGCCAAGGAGGCCGTGATGAAGGCGCTGGGCACAGGCGCGCGGGGCGTCGGCTGGCGCGACATCGAAATTCTCCCCAACCGGCGGGGCAAGCCGCTGGTGTTCCTCTACCGTCGGGGAGCGGGTCGGGCGGAACGGATCGAGCTGCGCGGGCTCGACATCAGCCTGACGCACTCGAAGGAGTTCGCCGTGGCCTCAGTCGTGGGTGAGCGAGCGATGACGGAGGCGGAGGACATGCCGCGCATGGGCGAAGCGGCACAGCGCCTCGTTCGCGAGGAGGGCTTGCGATGAAGCTGGTCACGGTCGAGGAGATGCGCGCGATGGAGCGCGCGGCGATTGCGGCGGGGTCGAGCGAGGCGCAGCTGATGGAAGAGGCGGGGCTGGCCTCCGCCCAGGAAGCGTGGATGCTGCTGGGCACGCTCGAAGGGCGCCGCATCGTGGTGCTGGCGGGGCCGGGGAACAATGGCGGTGACGGGCTCGTGGCGGCGCGGCACCTGCACGACTGGGGAGCAGAGGTGACAGTGGTCGCGCCACGCCCGCGTGAGGACGACGACAATCTGGCGGAGCTGACGGCGCGCGCCATCACGGTCGTGCAGGGGGAGGAGGGGCGAGCGGAGCTGGCGCAGATGGGGGAAGCAGACCTTGTGGTGGACGCGCTGCTGGGGGTGGGCAAGGGGCGTCCGATTGCAGCGGAGGAGCCGCTGGGGGAGGCGCTGGTGGCGTTGGCGGCGGCGCGCGCGGGAGCGACCCCGCCGAAGCTGATCGCCATCGACCTGCCGACGGGGCTCGATGCAGACGGGGGCGGGGTGGACCCGCTCACCGTGGCGGCAGATGTGACGGTCACGTTCGGGCTGCCGAAGGTAGGGATGTACCAGGCGATGGGGAGCGGCGTGGTGGGGCGGGTGCAGGTGGTCGATATCGGCATCCCGGCGGAGGCGATGGAGGCGGCCTCGCTCGAACTGATTACCTCACGCTGGACGCGGGAAGCGCTTCCTTCCCGCCCCGAAGACGCGAACAAGGGGACGTTCGGCAGGGTGCTGGTGGTGGGTGGCTGCTCACGCTACCGCGGGGCGCCCCTGCTGGCGGCGACGGCGGCCTACCGCGCGGGGGCGGGGCTCGTGAGCATCGCCTGTCCGGAGCCGGTGATCGCATCCATTGCGTCGGCAGCGGGGGCGGCGGAGACGACGTGGCTCCCGCAGGAGGCGGGAGAGGACGGCGGCCTCCGGGGAGAAGCGGCGATCGCGCTGCGAGGCGAGTGGCGCGCCTTCACCACGGGCGTCGTGGGGCCCGGGCTGGGGCACACGGGCGAGACGCAGGCGCTGGTCTGGGCGCTACTGCCCGACGTGGAAGAAGACCTCGCGGGACGCGTGGTGATCGATGCGGACGCGCTCAATGCGCTGGCCGCGCTTGAGGACGGTGCGGAGCGCACCCCCGCGGGAGCCATCCTGACGCCGCATCCGGGGGAGATGGCGCGTCTGCTGGCGACGAGCGTGGAAGAGGTGCAGTCGAACCGCGTGGGGGCGGCGCGGGAGGCGGCGGGGCGGTACGGCTGCACGGTCGTGCTGAAGGGGGCGCACACGGTGGTGGCAGACAGCGCCGGACAGGCGCGCATCTCGCCCTTCGCCAACCCCCTGCTGGCGACGGCAGGGAGCGGCGACGTGCTCGCGGGGATGATTGCGGGCTACCTGGCACAGGGGCTGGAGGGGTTCGACGCGGCCAGTCTGGGGGTGTACCTGCATGCGGCCGTGGGCGAGGCGCTTCGTGCCGACTACGGCGAGAGCGGTCTGCTGGCGGGCGAGATCGCGGCGCGCCTGCCCGGGGTCGTGCGGGAGGTAGCGACACCCTGATGTATACTCCCGCCGCAGCAGAGCAGGCATGAACAGACGCGTCGTCGTTACTGGTCTGGGCATGGTCACGCCCATGGGCTTGAACGCCCGGGCCACTTGGGAAGCGCTCCTTGCGGGCCGCTCGGGTGTGGCGCTCATCGAAGGGTTCACAGACGAGCGCTTCGGGGATGTGGTGGGGGCGGAAGTCAAGGACTTCGAGCCGACGGAGTTTCTCGAGCGGAAGGAAGCGCGCCGCGCGGACCGCTTCACGCAGTTCGCCTTCGTGGCGGCGGATGAGGCGCTGCGGCAGGCGAATCTCGAGGCGCCCCTGGGCAACGACGATGGCCACCGCATGGCGACGATCATCGGCACGGCCGTGGGCGGCATGGTGATCCTCGATCGCGAGGTGGAGGTGCTGCGCGAGCGCGGCCCGGGGCGCGTGAGCCCCTTCTTCCTCACCCAGATGTTGCCGGATATGGCAGCGGGGCAGCTGAGCATCCGGCTCGGCGCGAAAGGCGTGAACTTCGCCCTGACGAGCGCCTGCGCAAGCGGGGCGGACGCAATCGGCATGGGTGCATCGATGATCCGGAAGGGGGACGTGGACGTGGTGGTGGCGGGCGGCGCGGAGGCGGCCATCACGCCGCTGGTGGTGGCGGGGTTCGCGGCGGCGAAGGCGCTGACGGAGTCGCGTGATCCCGAAGCCGCCTCCCGCCCCTTCGACCTGAACCGCGACGGCTTCGTCATCGGTGAGGGGGCAGGCGTGCTGCTGCTGGAGGCGGCAGAACACGCCGAGGCGCGCGGCGCCACGGCGCTCGCCGAACTGGCGGGCTACGGCGCCACCAGCGACGCCCATCACGTGACGCAGCCGGCGGAGAACGCTTCCGGTGCGGTGCTCGCGATGGAGGCGGCGCTGGCAGACGCGGGCGCTTCACCCGACGACATCGACTACCTGAACGCGCACGGCACGTCGACGCCGCTGAACGACAAGTTCGAGACGATGGCGGCGAAGCGCGTCTTCGGGGAGCACGCGTACACGATGCCGATGAGCTCGACGAAGTCGGCGATGGGGCATCTGCTGGGGGCGGCAGGCGCGGTGGAGGCGGGGATCTCGATCATGGCGCTGCAGCACAACGCCATCCCGCCGACGATCAACTACGTCACGCCCGATCCGGACTGCGACCTCGACTACGTTCCCAACACGGCGCGGTCGGCGCCGCTGCGGGCGGTGATGTCGAACGCCTTCGGGTTCGGCGGGCATAACAGCGCACTCGTCTTCCGCCAGCCCGTGCGTCCCGCATGACCACAGCGGCACGAGCGGCGACGCGCTGGACGTTGCGTCACCCCTTCGCCCATCAGGAGCGCATCCCGCACTTCCCCCCAATCGTCGGCACGGTGCTGGCGGCCCGGGGCGTCACCACGCGGGAAGCGGCGGACCGCTTCTACAAGCCGCAGCAGCAGGAACGCCACGACCCACTCCTGCTGCCGGGCATGGAACACGCGCTGGAGCGCACACGGACGGCCATCGCGGGGGGCGAGACGATCGCGCTTTTCGGCGACTTCGACGTGGACGGGGTGACATCGATCGCGCTGCTGAAGCTGGCGCTGGAGCGGCTGGGAGCGAAGACCCTCCCGTACATCCCGGACCGCTTCCGGGAGGGCTACGGCTTGAACACGGGGGCGGTGGAGCAGCTGACGCAGGAGGGAGCGAGCCTGCTCATCAGCGCGGATTGCGGGACGAGTTCGGTGGCGGAGGTCGCACATGCGAACCGCCTGGGGACGGACGTGATCGTGCTGGACCACCACACGGTTCCGTCCGAGATGCCGGCCGCACTGGCGGTCATCAACCCGAAGCGGGAGGACTCGCCCTATCCGTTCACGGAGCTGGCGGCGGTAGGCGTGGCCTACCGCTTCCTGCAGGTGCTGTACGAATCGCTGGGGCGGGAGCTTGCCGAAGGCGACTTCATCGACCTGGTGGCGCTCGGCACGGTCGTCGATGTGGCGCCGCTGGTCGACGAGAACCGCGGGATCGTGCGGGCGGGGCTCGAGTGGATGCGGAATTCGCCACGGCCGGGGGTGGAGGCGCTGGCAGCGATCGCGGGCACGAGTGCGGAACGCATCCGCGCGGAGACGCTCGGGTTCGGGCTCGGGCCGCGTCTGAACGCGGCGGGACGCATGCGTCACGCCCGCACAGCGCTGGAGCTGCTGCTGGCGGAGACGCCGCTGGAGGCGCGCCAGCTGGCGGAGGAGCTGGATGCGCTCAACCGGCAGCGTCGGGACGAGTGTGAGCGCGGACTGCGGGAGGCGGAGCAGCTGTTGGGCGCGAGCGACGACCCGCTCATCGTGGTGGGCAGCGAGAAGCTGCACGCGGGCATCGTCGGCATCGTGGCGGGGCGGCTGGTCGAGTCGCGCAGCCGGCCGGCGATCGTCTACGAACAGGGGCCGGAGACGAGCCGTGCGAGCGCGCGCACGTTCGGCAATTTCGACATCGTGCGGGCGATCCGCAAGGAGGCGGACCTGCTCGAGCGTCACGGGGGGCATCGGGCGGCAGCGGGGCTCACCATTCGCAACGAGAACATCGAGGCGTTCCGCGAACGCATCGTGAACACGGCGGCGGAGCAGCTCGCGCTGGATGAGCTTCGCCCCACCATCACCATCGACGCCGAGACGCCGCTGAGCGCGCTCTCGGGGCTGGAGATCAAGGGCCTGACGAGCTTCGAGCCGTGCGGCCACGGCAACGAGCGGCCGGTGTTGCTCAGCCGCAACGTGGAAGTGCGCGACAGCCGTCGGGTGGGGGCAGACGGCGACCATCTGAAGCTGAAGGTGCGGGACGGCGCCTCGACGTGGCCGGGGATCGCGTTCCGTCGGGGGGCCGAAGAGCTGGCGGACGAGCTCGACATCGTCTATTCGCTCAAGCACGAGTGGCGTGGGGAGCGGATGGAGATCGAGGTGCTGGACTTCGCGCCGAGCGCGGAGAGGCGGCGGCTGGCGTTGGGCGGGTAGCAGAAGACATTCGGGCGGGCGGCGTCGAGGCGCCTGGCGGGAGTAGACTCAGGGCATGGCGGAAGTCACGCTTTCGGCGGACGGGCAGCAGGCGCTGACGGAGGGCGAGCGTCTGGCCGTGAGCCTGAACATCTCCATCGAGAGCGTCGAGTTCCTGCTGGCGGGCGCACTGAGCGTCCTGAACGAGGGTGGACGTGACGACCTGCCGGAGCGGCAAGCGCTGCAGGACGCCTTGCGAGCGGTCCATGGCGAAGGCAGCACCCCCCTCACAGACCGCGTCATGGCCGCTCCCAACCTGCGCGAGGCGCTGAACATGACCGCCGGCGAAGTACGTCGGGCAGGCGGCACCGTCATCGACGCCGCCACCATCGCGCGCGGCATGATCGCGTCGGGCGAGGTGAACCCGGCGTTCTACGAAGCGCTTGGGACGACGGGCAGAGAGCTGGCGGGGCTGTTGGGGGAGTAGGGGGGCGTCGGGGGACGCAACAGTTGTCCCGGCTATCGCGTGTACTATATCCAGAGGGCCTAACCCTGATCGTGCTGCTGGCGGGCGGAGACAAGTCGAGCCAGCGCCGTGACATTCGCCGAGCGCGGGATCTGGCGCGCCAGATCCCGGAGGTCTAGCGATGGTGGTAGAGACCAAGCCTTGGGACATCATCGACGACCTGAAGACTGATGAGGATCAGATGCTGTACCTCGACGTCGTGCTCGAGAGTTTCGGGAAGAGGGTGGGCCTGAATTCGTTGCGCGAGCGCTCATGAACATTGCGCGGGCGCGGGGGATACTGGACCTGCTTGAGGCGGAGTTGGAGCGGCACAAGGAGCAGGCGGCGGAGGCTGCCTCGACGGGGTAGCGGCGCGCCAGATCCCGGAGGTGTAGCGATGGCGGTAATCGAGACGCAGCCTTGGGATGTGGTCGACTACCTGAAGACCGATGAAGACCAGGAGGAGTACCTGGATTTGGTACTGGAGAGCATTCGGGAAGAGGGCGGACCGGAGTTCGTTGCGCTGGCCCTCGTCGACATCGCACGGGCGCGGGGCATTCTGGACCTGCTCGAGACAGAGTTGGAGCGGCACAAGGAAGCTGTAGCAGCCTCGGCGTCGTAGCGCTTCCCAATCAAAGTAGCAATTGGCAATAGAATCGGTGAATGGTCAGGGTCCGCAGAACCGCTCAGTTCAGCCGCTGGTTGCGAAGACTCCGAGACGAAACGGCTGTTGCAGCCATCGAAGCGCGAATCCTGCGCTTGGCGCGAGGAAACCCCGGCGACTCACGCTCAATCGGTCAAGACCTCAAGGAGCTGCGCATCCACTCAGGGCCAGGGTATCGGGTGTACTATGTCCAACAAGGGAACACTCTGATCGTGCTGCTGGCAGGCGGAGACAAGTCGAGTCAGCGTCAGGACATCAGCAGGGCGCGCGAATTGGCACAGAATCTCCCGGAGATGGAACGATGGCGGTAACCGAGACGCAGCCTTGGGATGTAGCTGAATACCTTGAGACTGATAAGGCGCAGGTTGCGTATCTGTCAGCGGTACTGGAAGGCGTTGCGAAAGAGGGAGACCCTGAGAGCGTCGCGGTCGCGCTGGTCGACATCGCACGAGCGCGGGGGCTCTGCGAGGCGCTGGAGCATGCACTACACCGCCAGGGCGCGGATGAGGCAGCTGGGGAGGCAGCGTCAGGCTGAGAGCCTCACCAGGCTCGGTGGTGGTTGGCGATGGGGAGGCGGCGGTCGCGGCCGAAGGCGCGGGGGGTGATCTTGACGCCCGGAGGGGACTGGCGGCGTTTGTATTCGTTGCGGTCGACGAGGGCGAGGATGTGGCGGACGGTGGCTTCGTCGTAGCCCATGGCGACGATCTCGGGGCCGCTGCGATCGCCTTCGACGTAGGCCTCGAGGATGGGGTCGAGCACGTCGTAGGGGGGCAGGGAGTCGGCGTCGAGCTGGTCGGGGCGGAGTTCGGCGCTGGGGGGCTTGTCGATGACGGCCTGGGGGATGAGGGGGTGGCCGGCGGTGGCGTTGCGCCAGCGCGCGATAGCGTAGGTGAGCGTCTTGGGGACGTCCTTGAGGACGGCGAAGCCGCCGGCCATGTCGCCGTAGAGGGTGGCGTAGCCGGTGGCCATCTCGCTCTTGTTGCCGGTGGTGAGGACGATGGCGCCGAACTTGTTGGCGAGGCTCATGAGGACGTTGCCGCGCTGGCGTGACTGCAAATTCTCCTCGGCAAGGCCCTCGGCGGTGTCGGCGAAGGCTTCGGCGAGCATGTCGAGCATGGCGGCGTGGGCGGGTTCGATGGGGATGGTGAGGTAGTCGATGCCAAGGTTCTCCGCGAGTGCACGGGCGTCGTCGCGGCTGTGGTCGCTGGAGTAGCGGCTTGGCATGGACACGCCGGTGACGTTCTCCGCGCCGAGGGCATCGACGGCGACGGCGGCGACGACGCTCGAATCGATGCCGCCGGAGAGGCCGATGTACGCGCGCTTGAAGCTCGTCTTGGCGAGATAGTCGCCGGTGCCGAGGACGAGCGCTTCCCAGACTTCGGCCTCGTCGGGGAGGGGGGCGGCGAGGGGGCGGGCGGGGTCGCCGGGGGGTGGGCTGAGGTCGAGGGTGAGGTCGAGGTCGACCTGCTCGACCTCGTCGAGGGAGTCGCCGTGGCGGAGGGCGGCGCGGCGGCGGGGGTCGTGCAGGCGGCGCTGGGCGGCATCGTCGAGCTCGATGTCGACGATGGTGAGTTCGTCGCGAAACTGGGGAGCGCTGGCAATGACCTCGCCCTGGGCATCGACGACCAGGGAGCCGCCATCGAAGACGAGCTCATCCTGCCCCCCGACCGCGTTGACGTAGGCGATGGCGATACGATTATCGATGGCGCGGGTGGTGATCATGCGGGCACGGTCGGCGGCTCGCCCACGGTGGTAGGGGGAGGCGTTGATGTTGATGCAGAGTTCGGCGCCGGCGAGCGCCATGCCCGTGAGAGGCTGGCCCGCGTGCCAGATGTCTTCGCAGATGGAGACGCCGAAGGTGAGGTCGCCCGTATGAAAGACGGGCACGGTGCGCCCCGAGGCGAAGTAGCGTTCCTCATCGAAGACGCCGTAGTTGGGCAGGCGACGCTTGTGGTAGACGCCCACCTGCTGGCCGTTGGCGAAGACAGCGGCGGCGTTGTACGGGTCGCCGGCGCGCCAGTCGACGAAGCCGACGACGGCGATGATGCCGTCGGTGTGGGGGGCGAGGGCGGCGGCGGAGGCGCGGGAGTCTTCGCAGAAGGCGCGTCGCAGGAGGAGGTCTTCGGGTGGGTAGCCGGTGATGGCGAGTTCGGGGAAGGCGGCGATATGCGCACCCTGCTCGCGAGCGGCGGCGATAGCGTCGCGGATGCGCTCGCAGTTGGCGTCGATAGCGCCGACGGTGGTGTTGAGCTGTGCGAGGGCGACGCGGCAGGAGCGCATGGGGACAGGATAGCGGAGCGGAGCGGGTGGGCTTGGGGGGAAAGACAGAGGCGGGAAAGACAGAGGCCGCCCTCACGGGCGGCCTCGACCCTGGCACCGAAGCGACAGGGGAAGTTACTGGGGAGGGTGGCTCAGTTGAGGGTTGGGGCAAGGCATAGCCGGCCCCAGTCCTGTCAGAAGCCGTAGTCGAGGACGGTCACCCGGCAGGTGCGATAGTCGAGCAAGCCGAGCGCTGTCGTCTTGATGCGCGCGCCAAAGGCGTTCTTCGCGCTGTACTCCATGGCGATGCTGACTTTTCCGTCTCGATCGCTGTCCGTTGACTCGAATCGGGTCGCATGAGTCTCCATCGAGCCTTCGTCGTTGAGCTGCGGGCGGACCTGGTCCTCGAAGCCGTTGTGGTTGCCGTCCCAGGGGCTGAGGCAGTCTTCGATCTGCTCGCGGACAGTGGCGGGGCGTTCTGCCTGCTGGCTGGAGGAGCTCGACGATGACCGGGAGCTCGATCCCGAGTCGTCGTCACCGCCATCGACCGCCGCTGCGATCGCACCTATGACGAAGATGATGCCGATGACTCCAATGATGATCCACTTTTGCTAATCACGCTTAAAATTCTCCTTGGGTTTGAAGGCTTACGTGCACTTACAGGGCGGGCTTTACCAGCCGCAGGCTTCGAGGACGGGCTCCGGATGCGTCGGGGGGCTCAGTAGATGCCGAGGTTGTCGAGCTCGTCGACTATGCGATTCGCCTCGAGTTGACGTCCGTACAGACTGCTTTTACTGAAAAATTCTGTTATGTATTGAGCCAGATCGACCGCAGCAGAGGCTGCAATGAAAGATGTTATTTCTCCTCCTTAGGCCTCATTCTCAAGTACTACCATATTATCGATGAACGCTTCCTCTCAGGGATAATACCTTCTCCACACGCAGACTCTCTTGCAGTACACTCTTTCATCTCTCTCTTTAGAGCAAGGAGTATGTCGATGGTATCACGATTGAAGATAAAGTTACCAATATCACCATCCCACAGCTGTACCATTTCAGAATACTCAGCGCGATCACGGTGCGAATAGACCTCGTGTATCTCATTTGCGGCCGCGGCAAGGATGGGGCCTGTCTGATTATAGGGCGTCGAAATCACTATCAGAAGCTGATCGCAAGCAGGATCGAGGTCCTCGCTGATCTCAAAGTTCTCGCAGATCTCCCTAATCCTCGTTGCCGCGACTCCGGCCTTCGCCCATCCAACAGGATCCGAAACGGGATTGCCATCCGAGACTATCTGGTGCAGGTACGAGAGGCGTGCGGCGGCTTTGCTCGATCGGAGATGTCGAAGGACGTATCGGGGGTGGGGACTGGGGTAGGTATTGGAGTAGGTGTGGGCTCGGGGGTGGGTGGTGGCGTTGCGACGGGCGTTGGCGTCGCCGTGGTTGTGGGCTCGGGGGTGGCGGCTTGGGTGGGGGTGGCTTCGGGCGTTGCGGGCGGCTCATAGCTGCTGCTGCCGCAGGCGAGGGCGACCGACGTGACGGTCAGGGCGAGGAGGAGGTGGGTGGCGAGCAGGGTGAGGGTGCGCCTGCGGGGCAGGCGCGAAGAAAGGCAGGAGAGTGGTGTGGGTGACATGTGGGCCCCTTACGGCTTGGGATGACGCCTCACAAGGCGGTCACCCGGCAGCCACGTGTCACGAGAGGTCCCGCGTGTCGTGGGCAGCCGTGCGAGGGGCGCGAGCGCCGTGAGCCTTGCAGAGCACTATCGAGTGTACCTGATCGGTGAGTGGTGGCGTCCAGGGGCCGCCTGACGCCGATGTGGCTCTCGCCAGCGCCCAGCGTGGAGGTGGGTAAGGAACGTGGTGAACGCGGGGGCTCGTTGCTGGCGGCTAGAATGCGGGCATGCGGGATGTGTTGGCGTTGATTCTGGCGGGCGGGCAGGGGGACCGGCTGTCGGTGCTCTCGGAGCAGCGGGCGAAGCCAGCGGTGGTGTTCGGGGGGCAGTACCGAATTGTGGATTTCGCCCTGAGCAACTGCGCGGCCAGCGATATCGATCGCGTGGCGGTGTTGACGCAGTACCGGCCGCGTTCACTGGTGAACCACATCGGATCGGGGCGCGCGTGGGGGTACGACACGCCTGACCGTACGATCGAGATTCTGCAGCCCTACCTGGGGCGGGCGGATATGGACTGGTACCAGGGCACGGCGGACGCCGTCTACCAGAATCTCTACCTGATCGCGCAGTCACAGGCGGAGGAGGTGCTGGTGCTCTCGGCGGACCATGTGTACCTGATGTCGTACCGCAATCTCGTGGCCTTCCACCGCCAGCGGCAGGCGGATATGACGATCGGGGTCTACTCGGTGCCGGTGGAGGAGGCGCATCGCTTCGGGGTGCTGGGGATGGACGAGAGCGGACGGGTGGTGGATTTCCAGGAGAAGCCGGCGGAGCCGCGGTCGGCGTGGGTATCAATGGGGGTGTACTGCTTCAACCGGGATGTGCTGATCGAGGTGCTGCAGGAGGATGCTGCGCGGGCGGAGAGCTCACGCGACTTCGGAGGGGATATCGTGCCGCGCATCTTCGGGAGCCGTCGGGTGTTCGGCTACCAGTACCTCGACTACTGGCGGGATGTGGGCACGATTGAGGCGTACTGGCAGGCGAATATGGACCTGATCGAGCGACCTTCGCCCCTGGACCTGGCGGGCGCTCGATGTCCCCGCCGGCACCGTCGCCTTCGACGGACGCAGGCGACGCTGCGAACTTCGATACCCACCCCGATGCCGGCGCGATTCGGGGCGGAGGCGTCGCCGAGCAGGGCGCTTATCTCGCCGGGGGCGCAGATCGAGGGGCGGGTGGAGCACTCGGTCATCTCGCCGGGGGTGGTGGTGGAGCCGGGAGCGGTGGTGCGCGACTCGATCGTCTGCCACGACAGCATCATCCGTTCGGGGGCGGTGGTGGACCGCACGATTCTGGACAAGGAAGTGGAGGTGGGGGCAAGGGCGCAGGTGGGTGTGGGGGACGAGGCGGTGGTGAATCGCAGCAGGCCGGACATCGTGAACTGCGGCATCTCGATCGTGGGGAAGCGGGCGAACATCCCCGAGGGGATGGCCGTCGGGCGGAACGTCGTCATCGGGCCGGGAGTGGAAGGCGAGCTGGTGGGGATTGGCGAAGTGGACTCAGGGGAAACGGTGCTGCCCGACGAGATGCCGCTCCACCTGTTCGTGTAGGTCGGCGGGGATGCGTCTCTTCAATGTGGAGGAAGCGCGGGCGCTGTTGCCGCAGGTGCGCCCGGTGCTGGAGCGTCTGCGGGAGGCGTTTGTGGCGCTGCGGGGAACGCGGGTGGCAGAGGCGGCCGAGCGGCGGGCGGCGATGTCGGACGGGCACCCGCTGCCGATTTCACCACAGGTCGATGAGGCGGAGCGGGAGCGGCAGGAGGCGGAGGTGCGCGCATGCGTGGAGCTGCTTGATGGCTGGGGCATCCAGCTGAAGGACCCGGAGCGGGGGCTGATCGACTTCCCCCATGAACGGGACGGCGTGGTGGTGCTGCTCTGCTACGAGCTGCGCGAGGAGGAGCTGCGCTACTGGCATCCGATCGAGACGGGGTACGCGGGCAGGGACCCGCTCTAGGGTCACCTTGCTCACACGCGAGGGCGCGGGGATTTCGTACAATCGCAGCAGCACAGCAGGAGGGTGAGCGATGACGAGCGCGTTCGGAGTACGGGACATCTTCGTCGAAGCGAATGGGCTGCGGCAGCACCTCATCGCACGCGGGGCGGCGACGGCGCCGAGCATCGTGCTGCTGCACAACCTGGTGGGGCAGGCGCGCATGTTCGATCGGGCGGCGACGCAGCTGGCGGAGCGCTACCAGGTGTTCGCGCTGGACTTCCGTGGCCGGGGTGAATCGGCCTGGGGGCCGGCGGACGAATACACGCAGGCGACCTACGTCTCCGACCTGGAGGCGGTGCGGGAGGCGTTGGGGATACAGCGTTTCGCACTGGTAGGGACGGCCATGGGCGGCGGGGTGGCGATGGCCTATGCGGCCAGCTATCCGCAGCACGTGAGCGCGCTGGTGATGAACGACATCGGCCCCGACGTGGATGGCTCGGGGATTGGGCGCATCAGTGAGCGGACGGACTCGACGCCGACGGCGTTCCCTGACCTGAAGGCGGTGGTGCACTACTACAAGGAGCACTTCCCGGCGGCGGCACGGCTCGATGACGACCGCGTGGCGGACTACGCCCGCTGGAACGTGCGTCGCAGCGACAGCGGCCTGTATGTGTGGAAGATGGACCCGGATGCGCGCCATGTGGGCATGGGCGTGCCGGAGCAGGACGAGCTGTGGCGTCAGTACCGCTCGATCGAGTGCCCGATCCTGGTGCTGCGGGGTGAGCACAGCGACATCCTCAGCCGCGAGACGGCGGCGAAGATGGGGAGCGAGCACCCCAACGCACGGGTGACGGAGGTCACCGGGGCGGCGCATCCGCCGCTGCTGACAGAGCAGGACGCCATCTCCGCGCTGCTGCAGTTCCTGCCACGGGAGTAAGCGGCCGCAGCAGCGGCGGCGGGTTCGCGGGCGCCGTGTGTGTTGACCGCGTGGGCGCGCGCGCCTAGGCTCAAATCACAACTGAATCGAGAAGCTGCGAACGGGAGGAGTAGCTGCTCAGCGGCCCTCAGCGAACCGGGGATGGTGAGAGCCCGGCGGGTACGAGAGCGGTGAATGGACCCGGGAGCTCCCTCGCTGAAGCCGGCGACGGCGGTGAACGGGGGCGGAATGGGCACCGTTAGCGGCCCGGACGTACGGCCCTCGCGGGCTTGCGTCCGCTGAGCGCTTCGGCGGAAGCCGGGGAATGAAGGTGGCACCGCGGAACCTCCGTCCTTTGGGATGGGGGTTTTGTTTTGCGCAGTTCTGGCGCGCACTGGCAGAATGCACAAGGGGGAACGACCTCCACCAGTCAGGAACAATCAGGAAGCGTCCGGCGCAAGCGATAAGGAGAACGCAGATGACGATGACGGAAACGGGAACAACGCTCGAGGCGCGCATGCGCGAGGCGATCGCCGAGCGGTCGCTGCTGCAGCACCCCTTCTATCAGGCATGGACGGCGGGGACGCTCGAGATGGAGCGCCTGCAGGACTACGCACGGCAGTACTTCCACTTCGAGCGCGCGTTCCCGCGCTTCCTGAGCGCCATCCACGCACGCACGGAATCGCCCGCGATCCGGCAGATGCTGCTGGACAATCTCTGGGACGAAGAGCACGGCGAGCGCAACCACCAGGCGCTGTGGCTTGAGTTTGCGGAGGCGCTGGGCGTCGCTGCTGAGGATGTGCGCGAGTCCGAGCCGCATCCCGAGACGACGGCGCTGATCGAGCACTACGCCGAGATGACGCAGCAGGCGCCGGTGGCGGAAGCGCTGGCGGCGCTCTTCGCCTATGAATCGCAGGTGCCGGCGATCGCGTGGGAGAAGATCAAGGGGCTGACGGAGCACTACGACCTGCTGCCCGAACAGTTCGAGTTCTTCTCCGTGCACCTCGTCTCGGACGTGGCGCACTCGGGTGCGGAGCTCGCGGCCATCGAAGAGCTGAATACGGACGACCGCGCGGTCGTGACGGCGGCGGAACGGGCCAGTGAGCGCTTGCTGGGATTCCTTGACGGCTGCTACGGGGCAGCCGCCTAGGGCACCTGGCGCTGACCCCGCGGAGGGGACGGATGAGCGAACGGAAACGAATCCTGACGGGCATCCGGCCAACTGGGGCGCTACACCTCGGGCATTACGCGGGGGCGCTGGAGAACTGGATCCGCCTGCAGCGGGAGTACGACTGCCACTTCCTCATCGCGGACTACCAGGTTTCGGACTACGCGGACGACTTCGCGCGGGTGCGCGAATCGGTCTGGGAGGTAGCGCTGGACTGGCTGGCGGTGGGGCTCGACCCGGAGGAGAGCTGCTTCGTCATCGAGAGCATGGTGCCGGAGCACGCCGAGCTGACGACGTGGCTGAGCTGGTTCCTGCCGCTGGGGATGCTGCAGCGCAACCCCACGTTGAAGTCGGAGATGGCGGATTTCGGGAAGAAATCCGTGCCCGTGGCGTTCTTCACGTATCCCGTGATGCAGGTCGCGAACATCCTCATGCCGCGCGCGCATCTGGTGCCGGTGGGGGAGGACCAGCTGCCCCACATCGAGATGACGCGCGATCTGGCGCGTCGCTTCAACCGTCAGTTCCGCGAGGTGTTCCCGGAGCCTGAGGGGCTGGTAGGGCGCGTGCCGCGCCTGGTGGGGCTCGATGGCCAGGCGAAGATGAGCAAGTCGCTCAACAACACGATCGAGATTCGGGACGATGCGGAGACGGTGGAGAAGAAGGTGCGGGGCATGTTCACCGATCCCACGCGTCTGCGGGCGACGGACCCGGGCCATGTGGAGGGCAATCCCGTCTTCATGTACCACGGCGCGTTCAATCCGGACGTGGACGAGGTGAACGATCTGAAGGAGCGGTACGTGGCGGGG
This sequence comes from Tepidiformaceae bacterium, assembly GCA_965200565.1. GTDB lineage: Bacteria > Chloroflexota > Dehalococcoidia > Tepidiformales > Tepidiformaceae > UBA2991. The sequence continues at coordinate 1,031,901 of OZ241349.1, forward strand.
CGTGTGGGGGACGTGGAGGTGAAGCAGAAGCTGACGAAGGCGCTGAACACGCTGCTCGATCCGTTCCGCGAGCGGCGGGCGTACTACGAAGGGCATCTGGACGAGGTGCGGGAGGCGCTGGAATCGGGCACGACGCGGGCGCGAGAGGTGGCGCAGGAGACGATAGCGCTTGTGCGGGAGGCGATGGCGATCAACTACCTGAACGGGCCACCGCGGGGACGTTGACCGTGCTGCAGCCGTCGCTGGACGAGGTGAAAGCGCTCGCGGCGGCGGGCGAGGGCAGCCTGGCGCCGGTCTACCGTGAGGTGGCGGCAGACCTGGAGACGCCGGTCTCGGCCTACCTGAAGGTGCGCGAGGGGAAGTACTCGTTCCTGCTGGAGTCGGTGGAGGGGGGTGAACGGCTGGCGCGCTATTCGTTCATCGGGGCGAATCCGTACCGCGTGATTCGCACAGGGCCGGGAGAAGCGTACGAGGGCGATCCGCTGAAGCCGCTGGAGGAAGCGCTCGCGGGGATGGAGGCGGTGGAGCTGCCGGGGTTGCCACGGCTCACGGGCGGGGCGGTGGGGTACGTCAGCTACGAGGCGATCCGCCACTTCGAGCCGCGCGTGCCCGCCAACGAAGCCGACCCCGTGGGACTGCCCGAGGCGATGTTCCTGCTGTGCGACTCGATGGTGGTGTTCGACCATGTGCGTCACACGATTCGGGCGGTCGCGCACTGCCGTCTGGACGGGGATGACGCGGCCATCGAGGCGTCGTACCTCGAGGCGGCGGAGACGATCGATGGCATTCTGGAACGGCTGGGCAGGCCGCTGGCGCTGCCGGTGGAGGACGTGACGGAGGTGGCGCGGGGCAGCGCACAGGGCGTCTCCAACGTGGGGCGGGAAGGGTATGAGCTGATGGTGGAACGCATCCGCGAGGATGTGGTGGCGGGGGAGATCATCCAGGCGGTGCCGTCGCAGCGCATCCAGCGACAGACGTCGGTGCACCCGTTCACCATCTACCGTCAGCTGCGCACGGTGAACCCGTCGCCGTACATGTTCTACCTGGATCTGGAGGACTTTCAGATCGTGGGCGCTTCGCCCGAGATGCTGGTGCGGGTGGAAGACGGCGTGGTGACGACGCATCCGATCGCTGGGACGCGGCCGCGCGGGGCGACACCGCAGGAGGATGAAGCGCTGGCGGAGGAGCTGCTGGGCGACGAGAAGGAGCGGGCGGAGCACATCATGCTGGTGGACCTGGGGCGCAACGACATCGGGCGGGTGGCGGAGGCGGGCACAGTGCAGGTGGACCAGCTGATGGAGATCGAGCAGTACTCGCACGTGATGCACATCGTCTCGCGCGTTTCGGGGCGGCTGCGCGAGGACCGCACGGCCTACGACGCCTTTCGCTCGGTGTTCCCCGCGGGGACGGTCTCGGGGGCGCCGAAGGTGCGGGCGATGGAGATCATCGCGGAGGTGGAGCAGGAGCGGCGGGGGGTGTACGCGGGAGCGGTGGGGTACGTCAGCTTCGCGGGCAGCCTGGATACGTGCATCGCGATTCGCACGATGGTGGTGAAGGACGGGAAGGCGTATCTGCAGGCGGGCGGGGGCATCGTGTACGACTCGCAGCCGACGACGGAGTACCAGGAGAGCGTGAACAAGATGCTGGCGCTGGAGCGCGCCATCGACCAGGCGGAGCTGGTTGCGGCACAGCAGCCGATGGCTGCGACGGGTGGGCGGTAGGCATGGCGCAACGCATCCACCTGGCGGCGATTCTGGAACGGGAGGGGATGGTGCTGCTCCGTCGCGAGCGGGGGGAGGAGGCGTGGGGCTTGCCAGGGGGCGATCTGGTGGCTGAACACGAGGACGTGGACGCGGGCATGGCGGCGATTCTCGAGGCGATGGGCGTCCGCGTGGCGGCCATCGAGGAGGCGTTCTACGAGACGATCTTCCTTCCCGACGGGGAGGGGCGCATGGTCTACAACCTGTTCGCCACGAGCGACTGGGAGGGAGAGCCGACCGCGGCGGATGGGGACGCGCTGGCCTGGCGGGCGCCAGCAGCGCTTCGTGAGGTGGAGATGGATGAGCAGGTCCGCACGAGCGTGCTCGCCGCCTTCGGGCTGGCCGCCCCGCGCGACGACAGCGCCGCCATCCTGAGCGCGTTGCAGCGCGAGATGGATGTCGAAGCGGAGGCGGCGGAGGCAGAGGGGGCGGAAGCAAGAACGGAAGCGTCGACGGGGGTGAGCGGGGACTTTCCCTTCGCCTCGCGGGAGGAGGCGGCGCTCGACGTGCTGCGCACGCTCTCAGGCGGCGGCGACCCCACCGAGCGGCTCGCGGCGTTGCAAGCGACGGCGCCGGAGCTGACCCCCGACCTGGTCGACTACCCGCTGAGCCAGGTATGGGGGACCGATCGGCTCGACCGGCGCACGCGCAGCCTGCAGGTGGTGGCGATGCTGGCGGCGCTGACGGGGCGGCCGGCGCAGCTGCGCTCGCACCTCAACGGCGCGCTCAACCACGGCGCCACGCCCGAGGAGGTGGTGGAGACGCTGCGCATGGTGGCGGTCTATGCGGGCTTCCCCGCGGCGCTTGCGGCCTGGCCGGTGATGGAAGAGGTCTTCGCGGAGCACGGCATCCCGCGCCCGAATCGACCGGAGCAGCCGGCATGAGAGCAGTGTTCTGGGACCTCGACGACACGCTGCTGAACACGCTGCCCGGTCGCATGGAAGCGATCGCGGCGACGTATGAGGACTGCCTGGGGACGCGTCCCGACCCGCTCGCCCTGTGGCGGGAGCACAACGGCCACACGCTGGAGGAGCTCGCGCGCGGGCTGCTGGGCGATGACTGGCGTCGCTTTGCGGAGGGGTATCGGGAGCGGTACTACGCCCTCGATTTCGCCCCGGAGCCGTCCCCCGGCGTCACGGAGACGCTGGACGCGCTGCAGGCGGATGGCCTGCAGCTGGCGGTCGTGACCTCGAAGGTCTCGTGGGGGGCGACGGGGGAGCTGACGCAGACGGGGCTGCTGGGGCGATTCGCGACGGTGGTGGGGTCGGATGACTGCGAGCGTCACAAGCCCGATCCCGAGCCGATTTTCGTAGCGATGGAGCGGCTCTGCCTCGATGAGCCAGGCGCTATCGCCTACGTGGGGGACACGCCCGCCGATGTGGGCGCGGCGAAAGCGGCAGGCTGCCACGCGATCGGCGCGGCGTGGGGATCGCTCGATGCTGAGCGCGTGCAGGTGGCAGGACCGGACCTGCTCGCGCAGCATCCCTCGGAGGTGGTGGCGTATGTGCGCCGCGTGGCAGCGGAGGCAGGGGCATGACGCAGGCAGGCGTCTCGAAAGCGGTCACGCATGTGGCGGCGCGCTTCTACCACGCGAACGCAATCGACCTCGCGCTGGTGCCGCTGCTGCAGGAGACGGCGCCGTTCGCACGGGGCGCGGGGGACGGCTACTTCCTCGTGGTGCTGCTGGGCGAGCCGGGGACGGCATATCCGCTCGACCTGCGTTCACCCGCCAGCTTCGATGTGGAGTACCTGCGGGAGAAGTTCAGGCTGGATTCGCGAGGCTTCGGCTACACCGCCGGGGAGCTCGCCGTGGCGCTGCGCGAGGTCGGAGCGGACCTGCGCGCGGAAGGGAGCCTCGACCGATGACCGTTTTGCTCATCGATAACTACGACAGCTTCACCTACAACCTCTACCAGTACCTGGCGGAGCTGGGCGCGGAGATCGTCGTGCACCGCAACGACAAGACGACCGTGGAGGCGTGCGAAGCGCTCGCGCCGGACCACGTGGTCATCTCGCCGGGGCCGGGACGGCCGTCGGGGGCGGGCATCTCGACGGAAGTGGTGCGGCGCTTCGCGGGGCGGACGCCGGTGCTGGGGGTCTGCCTCGGTCACCAGTGCATCTGTGAGGCGTTCGAGGGGGAGGTCGTGGGAGCGGGCGAGATCAAGCATGGCAAGACGTCGTCGATCAGTCACGATGGAGAGGGCGTGTTCGCGGGGCTGCCGGAACCGTTCACGGCGGTGCGCTACCATTCACTGGCGGCGAATGCGGAACGGCTGCCGGAGGCGCTGACGGCAACGGCGCGGTCGGAGAGCGGCGTGATCATGGGCGTGCGGCACACGCGCTTCACCGTGGAGGGAGTGCAGTTCCACCCGGAATCGATCGCGACCGAGCATGGCAAGGCGCTGCTGCAGAATTTCCTCGACATGCGCGGCGAGCGGTGGGAGCAATGAGCGCGACAGCGATGCAGGCGGCGATCGCGGCGCTTCTCGACCGAAGTGGGAGCGGGGACGGCATCGCGCCTGAGCAGGCGGCGGCTGCGCTGGAGACGATTCTCTCGGGCGAGGCGACGGCGGCGCAGATCGGGGCCTTCCTCGCGGGGATGCGGCTCGGCGGCGAGACGCCCGAGGTGGTGGCGGCCTGCTGGGCGGTGATGGAGCGGCACGCGGAGCCCGTCACGGCGGGCGCAGTGGTGGACCTGTGCGGCACGGGAGGCGATGGAGCGGACACGTTCAACGTCTCGACGGCGGCGGGATTTGTGGTGGCGGGAGCGGGGGGGCGCGTGGCCAAGCACGGCAACCGTGCGGCCTCGTCGCGCTGCGGGTCGGCGGACCTGCTGGAGGCGCTGGGCGCGCGCATCGACCTCGGAGGCGAGGCGGTGGCGAAGGTGATCGAGGGGTGCGGGTTCGGCCTCCTCTTCGCACAACGCTTCCACCCGGCGATGCGGCACGTGGGAGGGCCGCGACGCGAGCTGGGGACGCGCACGATCTTCAACGTGCTGGGGCCGATCTCGAATCCGGCGCAGCCACGGGCGCAGCTGACGGGCGTCGGGGCGCGGGCCTTGGGGCCGCTGTTCGCAGAGGCGTTCCGCCTGCGCGGGCTCGAGCGCGCGGTCGTCGTGCACTCGGAGGACGGGCTCGACGAGATCAGTCCGGCGGCGCCGACACACGCGTGGATCGTGGAGGGCGGCGAGGTGCGGGAAGAGGACCTTTCGCCCGCGACCTTCGGCGTGGAGGAGCACGCGCTGGCAGAGGTGGCGGGAGGCTCGCCCGAGGAGAACGCAGCGACGCTGCGGGCCGTGCTGGGCGGGCAGGGCGGGGCGCTGGCGGACTTCGTCACGCTCAACGCGGGGGCGGGGTGCTGGGTGGCGGGGCTGGCGGACACGTTCGCGGAGGGAGCGGCGCTGGCGCGGGAATCGATCGCGTCGGGGCGGGCGCGCGAGGTGGCGGAGTCGTACGTGCGGCTGACGCAGGAAGTGTCGTGAGCGGGCCGAGCATCCTCGAGCGGATCGTCGCGCAGCGGCGCGAGGACGTGGCCGAGGCGAAGGCGGCGCTTCCGACGGCTGAGCTGCAGCGCGCGTTGTCGACGGCGCCAGCACCTGTGGACTTCACCGCACGGCTGGCGGAGGCGCCACCGGCGGTAATCGCCGAAATCAAGCGCGCTTCGCCGAGCAAGGGCGACATCGCGCCCGGGATGGACGCGGCGGAACAGGCGCTCCGCTACGCGAGAGGCGGAGCGGCGGGCATCTCGGTGCTGACCGAGCCGACGTGGTTCAAGGGTACGCTGGCGGACCTGCGGGGCGCGCGTGAGGCGGTGGCGGATCTGGGAACGGAGCGGCCAGGGATGCTTCGCAAGGACTTCCTCGTCGATGAGTACCAGCTGCTCGAGGCGCGGGTGAACGGGGCCGATGCCGTGCTCCTGATCGTGGCCTGCCTCGACGACGAAACGCTTGCGCGGCTGCTCGCCTGCGCGCACGACCTCGGCATGGAGGCGCTGGTGGAGGTGAACAACGCGGAGGAGATGGCTCGCGCGGGGGCGGCAGGGGCACGGCTGGTGGGCATCAACAATCGCGACCTGCGCAGCTTCGACGTGGACCTCGGCACGACGGATCGGCTGGCGGGGGGCGCGCCCGAAGGCGCGCTGCTGGCGGCGGTGAGCGGCATCGCCACGCGTGAGGACGTGGCGCGCTTCGAGGCGGCGGGGGCGAAGGCGGTGCTCGTGGGCGAAGCGCTCATGCGGGCGGCGGACCCGTCGGCGCTGATTGCGGAGCTGCGGGGCGACAAGGCGATGGGCGATGGGACGATGACGCAATGACACGGGTCAAGATCTGTGGGGTGCGGGACGTGGAGACGGCGCGCGAAGCGGTGAAGGCGGGCGCTGACTTCATCGGCATGGTGTTCGCGGAGTCGCGGCGCCAGGTTTCGCCCGAACAGTGCTACGAGATCGTGGAAGCAGTGCGGGAGGCGCGGCGCGAGGCGGGAGCGGCGCACCTCGAGGGGCCGGGAGCGGGCGAAGTGCGGGGGGCGAGCTGGTTCGGCGCGTGGAACGAGGCGATCGACGATGCGCTGGCTCGCTGGCGTCCGCTGCTGGTAGGCGTGTTCGCGGGTCAGGAGGCGGCGGACGTGAACGAGATCGCGGAGACGGCGGGGCTCGACCTCGTCCAGCTCTCTGGCGGCGAGGATGAGGCGTTCGCTCGCGAGATACGTCAGCCTGCGTTCCAGGTGCTCCACGTCCATCCAGAGACGACGGCGGACGAGGTGCTGGAGCGAGCGGAGCCGGGTGCGGCGGTGGGCATCCTGCTCGATACGGGGTCCGCGGAGGCGTGGGGCGGCACGGGCACGGCCTTCGACTGGGGCGTGGCGGCAGAGGTGGGGGAACGGCTGCCGTTGATGCTGGCGGGTGGACTCGGGCCGGAGAATGTGCGGGAGGCGGTCGCGACCGTCGACCCGTGGGCGGTGGATGTCTCCAGCGGAGTGGAGACGGACGGCGTCAAGGACCACGAGAAAGTACGCGCGTTCATCCGCGCGGCGAAGGGATCGGGACGATGACGACGACGACAGAAAGCGAGCTGGCCCCACGCTTCGGGGAATTCGGCGGACGCTACATCCCCGAGGTGCTGGTGGCGGCGCACGAGGAGCTGGAAGCGGCGTATCTGGAGGCGCGGCAGGATGCCGCCTTCGCTGAGGAATTGGCGGAGCTGGAGCGTCACTACGTCGGGCGCCCGACGCCGCTCTACTTCGCCGCGCGGCTCACGGAAGAGGTGGGGGGAGCGCGCCTCTGGTTGAAGCGTGAGGACCTGGCGCACACGGGGGCGCACAAGATCAACAACGCGCTGGGGCAGGCGTTGCTGGCGAAGCGGCTGGGGAAGCCGCGCATCATCGCGGAGACGGGAGCGGGGCAGCACGGCGTGGCCACGGCGACGGTGTGCGCGAAGCTGGGGCTGGAATGCGTGGTCTACATGGGCACGGAGGACATCCGACGGCAATCGCTGAACGTGTTCCGCATGAAGATGCTGGGGGCGGAGGTGGTGCCGGTGGATTCGGGCAGCCGCACGCTCAAGGACGCCATCAACGAGGCGATGCGGGACTGGGTGACGAACGTGCGCACGACGCACTACCTGATCGGGTCGGCCATCGGGCCACATCCGTTCCCCACGATGGTGCGGGATTTCCAGTCGGTCATCGGGCGGGAGGCGCGGGCGCAGATGCTGGAGCAGGCAGGGCGGCTGCCGGACGTGGCGGTGGCGTGCGTGGGCGGCGGGAGCAACGCCATCGGGCTCTTCCACCCGTTCCTCAACGACCCTGTGCGACTTGTGGGGGTGGAAGCGGCCGGCGAGGGGGTCGGTGCGCCGGGGCGGAACGCGGCAACGCTGGTGGCGGGGCGGCCGGGCGTGCTGCATGGGACGCGCACGTACCTGCTGCAGGACGACCACGGACAGATTCTGGAGACGCACAGTATCTCGGCCGGGCTCGACTATCCAGGCGTCGGGCCGGAGCACTCGTGGCTGAAGGCGAGCGAGCGGGCGGAGTACGTCGCCGCGGACGATGCGGAGGCGCTTGAGGGGTTCCAGCGGCTGACGGGGAGCGAGGGCATCATCCCCGCGCTGGAGCCCGCGCACGCCATTCCGACGGCCATCAGGATGGCGGAGGAGCTGGGCGAGGGCGGCGACGTGCTGATCGGGTTGAGCGGCCGCGGCGACAAGGACATGCATACGGTCGCTGAGGCGCTGGGCGTCACGCTCTGACGGTCGCGAGCCCGACGCCAGCGCCCGGAACGGGCCGGGAAGGAGCGCTGCCCTGGGGGCCGCGACAGGTCCTGCTGGGGCTGGTGGCGGGAGCGGGGGTGCTGATCACGGTGAACCTCGTGCTCATCGCGCTGCTGTGGGCGACGGGGGCGGATACGACGACCCGCGACGCGGGGGACGTCTTCGAACTGGCGGGGGAAGTCGCGATCTACGCGGATGAGCGGCTGGAGGCAGCGGCGGTGGGCGACGATCTGCCTGCGGCGCCCAGCCTGCAGGCGAGCCAGCCGGCGCTCGCGCTGGCGCTGACGACCGCGTTGGGCATGAACGTGCTCCTGGTCGGAGTGGTGGCGTGGATGACGCGTCACCGCGTGGTGGAACTGCTGCGTCGCGTGGGGCTGCTGGAGCCGTTCCGAACGCGGGATCTGTGGCGTCCGCTTGTGGCGGTGGCGGGGTGCTATGTGGTGGTGGTGGCGTATGCGAGCATCGTGGACGCGCTCGGCATCGGTGTGTTGCAGCCCGAGAGCACCCTTCCCTACGAGGTCCTGCGCAACCCGCTCACGATCGTGCTGGCGGGGATTGCGGTGGTGGTGGCGGCGCCCGTGGGGGAGGAAGTGTTCTACCGCGGGCTCATCTTCGGGGGGCTGCAGCGGTGGGGCTTCTGGCCGGCGGCGCTGATCTCGGCGGCGGTGTTCAGCGGCACCCACCTCGATTCGGGCAGTCTGATTCCGTTCTTTATCATCGGGGTGACGCTGGCGTGGCTGTTCTGGCGACGCGGCAATCTCTGGGAAAGCGTGGCCTTTCACATGCTCTTCAACGCGTTCAGTTTCTCGCTGCTGCTGGCGACGGAGGCGTAGGGATGTCGGAGCGGTTGCGAGCGCAATTCGCAGCGTCGGAGGGGGCGGCGTTCGTGGCCTACACGATGGCAGGCTTCCCCACGCGCGAGCAGACGGTCCCCGTGCTGCTGGCGCTGGAGGCGGGGGGCGCGGACGTGATCGAGCTGGGGGTGCCGTTCACGGATCCGCTGGCCGACGGCGCCACGATTCAGCGGGCGAACGAAGTGGCGGTGGCTGCAGGCGTGACCTTCGCCGACTGCCTGGAGATGGTGCGGGAGGCGCGGGCGCAGGGGCTGACGGCGCCGCTGGTGCTGATGGGCTACCACAACCCGCTGCTGGCGTACGGCGAGGAGCGGGCGGCGGCGGATGCGGCGGATGCGGGGGCGGATGGCTTCATCGTGGTGGACCTGCCGCCGGATGAGGCGGGGTCGTTCCGGGCGGCGTGCGCGCAGCACGGCGTGAGCTTCGTCCCGCTGGTCGCGCCCACGACGGCGGAGGAGCGCATGGGGGAGGTGACGGCGGCGGCGGACTCGTTCATCTACTGCGTGAGCGTGACGGGCGTGACGGGGCAGCGCCGCGAATTGTCGTCGGAGATTGGGGAGCTGGTCGCGTCGATCAGGCGGCACACGGCGCTGCCGGTGGCGGTGGGATTCGGGGTTTCGACGCGGGAGCAGGTGGTGGAGGTGGGGAGGCTGGCCGATGGCGTGATCGTCGGCTCTGCTATTATCGCGGCCATCGAAGGGGGGAGCGTCGAGGGCTGCGTCGAACGCGTCCGCTCCTACGTGGCGCTGGTGACCGACCGCACCGAAGGGGCGGACGGCCAGTAGCACGGGGAGCGTCGCAGGGCCAGCACTGAGCGCTCGCGACCCTGGACTTCTGGAGAAGGAGCGGGACATGCCGGTTCGCGGCATCCGCGGAGCGATTACGGTCGGAGCGAATACCCGCGAGGAGATTCTCGACGGGACGCGTGAGCTGCTCGAAGCGGTGGTGGAGGCGAACAGCGTGGTGGCGGACGACATCGCCTCGGTGCACTTCACCACCACCCGCGACCTGAACGCAGAGTTCCCGGCAGAGGCGACCCGCCAGCTCGAGGGCTGGCGCCACGTGCCGCTCCTGTGCGGCCACGAGATGAACGTGCCCGGGGCGCTGCCGCACTGCGTGCGCATCCTGCTGCATGTGAACACGGAGGCGGCGCCATCGGAGATTCGCCACATCTACCTGCGTGGGGCGAAGGGGTTGCGGGCCGATCTCGCGCCCTCGGATGAAGGGGAGGGGGATACGTAGGCACGTGCGCGCTTTGCCATAGGCGCGATGTGCGAAATTATGTCAGCTGTTCGCAAGGTCGCTGCGGTCGAGGGGACGGCGTCGCCATCGGGGACGCCTGAGCAGCGGGACGAGCGACAGCACAGCTCGCAGGTGGGGAGCGCGCTGCGGGGGGACATGCTCGAGATTCGGCTGCCTGCGTTCCAGGGCCCCCTGGATCTGCTCCTGCAACTCATCCAGCGACAGGACCTCGATATCACGACGGTCTCGCTGGTCGCGGTCACCAATCAGTATCTGGAAGCGGTCCACGCGGACGAGTCGCTCAATGCGACGGCGCTGGCGGAGTTTGTCTCGATCGGGGCGAAGCTGCTGCAGCTGAAGTCGCGGGCGCTGCTGCCGCCGGTCAGCATCGAGGGTGAGGTGACGGAGGAGGACGACGCCGGTGAAGAGCTGGTGGCGCTGCTGATCGAGTACCGGCGCTACAAGGATGCGGCGGACACGCTGGGGGAGCGGGCGGCGGCGGGCTGGCGCACCTATCCGCGCGGGGCGCCTGCGGCCAAACCCCCTCCCGGCGACGGGCTCGACGGCGTCACGCTGGAGGCGCTCTACGCGATGATGGTGGAGGTGCTGGAGCGGATGCCGGAGGAGCCGGCGGGCACGGTGGAGCGGGTCGAGGTGAGCCTCGCGAAGCAGGTGGAGCTGCTGGAGGGGCGGCTGCGGGGGAAGGGGCGGGCGTTCTCGTTTCGCGGCGTGATTGAAGCCTGTACGTCGCGCATCGAGGTGGTGGTGACGTTCATCGCGCTGCTGGAGCTGCTCAGGCGGGGGACGTGCGAGGTGGAGCAGGCGACGCGGTGGGGAGATATCCGGGTGCGGGCGGCGGCTCAGCCAGCGGCGACGGGACGCTGAAGGCGACGCTGGCGAAAGGCGTCGGCGAGCAGCCAGAGCAGCAGGCCTCCGGCGACGCCGACGGCGTCGTAGAGCAGGTCGGCGGGATCGCCGTGGCGGTGGGGCAGGAAGGACTGATACCACTCCTGGGCGACACCGGTGAGGACGGCCAGGCTGCCTGCAAGCACGACCAGCGCCCTGGCAGGGAGGCGTGGGATCGCGGCGCGGATGAGGCTCGCGAGGATGATGAAGAAGATGGCGTACTGGGCGACGTGTACCGCGTTGGCGACAAGCCCGCTGGAGGGGTCGTCGGGGCTGGGAGCGCTCGCCAGGGCCACCATGACGCCGAGCCAGAGGAGCAGCAGCGACAGCCGAATTCGCACGGGACTAGTGTAGCGGGCAGCATCGTGCGAGAGTGGGGCGCGCGGGGCTGCTCCCGCTCACAACTTCAGCCACCACAATCACAACTACCATCACAACCACAAGCACCATCACCATCATCACCATGACCGTGACACTCCCATCGCTGACGCTGGCCCAGCTGGAGGCCGCCGCCCCCCCGGGAGGGAGCGCGCTCGCGATGGGCGTGTTCGATGGGGTGCATCGCGGGCATCAGGCGCTGATCGCGCGACTGCGGGAGGAAGCAGAGGCGCAGGGGCTCTCGCCCGGCGTGGTCACGCTGCATCCGCACCCGGTCACGGTGCTGCGTCCCGATTTCACCCCGAGCTACCTGACTTCGCTGGAGGACCGCTTGCGGCTGCTGCGCGAGGCGGGGGCGGCGTGGGTGCTGCCGCTGACGTTCACCTCGGAGCTCTCGGAGGTGACGGCGGAGGAGCTGGCGGAGGCGTTCCGACGTCATCTGCGCATGGGCACGCTGGTGCTGGGGCCGGACGCCGCCTTCGGGCGGGGGGCGCCGGCGGATACGCCCGAGCGGATGCGTCGGGCGGGGGAAGCGCTCGGCTTCGAGGTGGTGCAGATCGAACCGCTGCTGGCGGAGGGGGAGCGGTACAGTTCGACGCTGGTACGGAAGGCGCTGGGGGCGGGCGACATGCGCGCGGTGACGGATCTGCTGGGGCGGCCCTACACGCTGGCGGGGCCGGTGGTGCGGGGCTTCGAGCGGGGGCGCACGATCGGCTTCCCCACGGCCAACCTCTCGGTGGCTGCGGACCGCGCGCTGCCTGCGCTGGGCGTCTACGCGACGATGGCGACGGTCGCAGGGCGGACGCTGCAGGGCGCGACGAACATCGGGCGGCGGCCCACCTTCGACGAAGGGCACATCTCCATCGAGACGCACCTGCTCGATTTCGAGGGCGACCTCTATGGTGAGCGCATGGAGATCGCGATCGTGGACCGCGTACGCCCGGAGCAGGCGTTTTCGGGGGCGGATGCGCTGCGCGCGCAGATCGCGGACGACGTGGAGCACGTACGGGGGCTGCTCTCGTGAGCGAGCGGCGTATGGCAGGGGTGGAGGAGCAGCTCTTCGTGCTCATGAGCGGGGTGGAGTACGGAGATGAGGGGTTGTATCAGGCGTTTGAGCAGGAGCTGCGGGAACTGCTGGAGCAGGACCGCCCCTTGCGCGTCTACCTCGGCATCGACCCGACGGCGACTTCGCTCACGCTGGGGCATGCGGTGCCGCTGCGGAAGCTGCGGCAGTTCCAGGACTTCGGACACGAGACGGTGTTCCTGATCGGGGATACAACGGCGCTCATCGGGGACCCATCGGACAAGAACACGTTGCGTCCGCAGATCACGACCGAGATGGTGAAGGCGAACGAAGAGACGTACTTCGCCCAGGCGGCCCGCATCCTGGACCCGGCGAAGACGGTGGTGCGTCACAACTCGGAGTGGCTGATGGGGCTCGACCTGCAGGACTTGCTGGCGTTGATGTCGAAGTTCACGGTGGCGGAGATGCTCACGCGGGACAATTTCCGCGCGCGCCGGCTGCGGGACGACGCCATCTACCTGCACGAGTTCCTCTACGCGCTGCTGCAGGGCTACGACGCGCGTGCGCTGGACTGCGATGTGCAGGTGGGGGCGACGGAGCAGCTGTTCAACCTGATGGCGGGTCGCAAGCTGCAGGAGGATGCCGGGCAGCGGAAGCATGTGCCGGTCACGGTGCCGATCCTGGTGGGCATCGACGGCGTGGCGCGCATGTCGAAATCGATGGGGAACTTCATCGGGCTGGACGAGGCGCCGGAGGAGCAGTACGGGAAGGCGATGTCGATCCCGGACACGGCGCTGCCGAACTACCTGCAGCTGGCGACCAACCTGGACCGCCATGACGTGACCACGACCATCGCGGAACTGGCAGGGGGCAAGCGCAATCCGCTGGAGGAGAAGAAGCGCCTGGCGCGCACGATCGTGGCCGAGCTGCATGCCGAGGAAGCGGCGAGGGCGGCGGAGGCGCACTTCGAACGGACGGTGCAGCGCGGGGAAGAGCCTGACGAGATGCCGGAGTTCGCAGTGGGGAGCGGGGACGCGCTGCTGGACGTGATCGTGGCGGCGGGGGCAGCGCCCTCGCGGCGGGAGGGGCGACGGCTCATCGAGCAGGGGGCGGTGACGGTGGACGGGCGGCCGGTGGCGGATGGGCGGGAGGCGGCGCGGGCGGGGTCGCGGGTGCGGGTGGGGAAGCGGCGCTGGCTGCGGCTGACGGAGGCGGAGGCGGGGGATGGGCATGCCGGAGCATGACAAATATCACAATCCGTTATGATCTATGCCGCCCAGGAATATCGCCAGGGGTTCCGGGAAATTCTTTGTCCAAGATCGAAAAGATTTCGGGAAAACGCCGAAAATTGACTGGCGCTAAGGCTCAGTGCCTTTACGATAATCGCCCGCGGCCGATCGCGGCCCAACATGCTGGAGGAGCAGTGCGTGGACGCCTCGATTGGTGACTTTCTCTCGTTCCTCGCTGTCGAGCGCAACGCCTCAGAGAACACGATCTCCGCGTACCGCAGCGATCTGGCCCAATTTCAGCAGAGCGTCATCCGCCAGGGAATCTCGCCTGATGCGGACGATGCGTGGGCGTCGGTGACGAACGCGATGCTGCTCACGTTCGTGGAGGAGCTACGCGAACGGCAGTACCGGGCGGCGACGGTGGCGCGCAAGGTGGCGGCGGTGAAGTCGTTCTTCGGGTTCATGGCGGCGGAAGGAATCCTGGCGGACGACCCGGCGAAGGACTTGCGATCGCCGCAAGTGGGCAAGGCGCTGCCGAAGGCGTTGAGCATCGAAGAGGTGGATGAACTGCTGGAGCAGCCGGCGCGTCGCAACACGGTGGTGGCGCAGCGCGACAAGACGATGCTGGACCTTGCCTACCGCACAGGGATGCGGGTGACGGAGCTGGTCTCGCTGGATGTGGCGCATGTGGCGCTGGACAGCACGCCGGCGACGGTGCGGGGCACCGGGAAGGGCGACCAGGAGCGGGCCCTGACGCTCGATGCGTCGGTGGTGGCTGGGCTGAAGCACTACCTCGCGGAGGTGCGGCCGCGGCTGGTGCGCAACCGCAACGAGTCGGCGCTGTTCGTGAACCGTCGCGGGGGGAGGCTGACGCGGCAGGGGTTCTGGCTGATTCTCAAGAACTACGCGCTGGAGGCGGGGCTTGAGGGCATCACCCCGCACACGCTGCGACACACCTACGCCACGCACATGCTCTCGGGCGGGATGCCGCTGCGGAACGTGCAGGAGGCGTTGGGCCACGCCAGCATCTCGACGACGCAGATCTACACGCAGCTGACGGACAAGCAGAAGCGCAAGGCGTACGACGAGGCGCATCCGCGCGCGTAGCCGCCTTCGCACCTCCTCCTTCACCCCGGCATGGTCGCCGTGCCTCAGGCAGGGGCGCGGTAGACTGCTTGCATGACACCTCCGAAGGAGCTGCTCGAGGCGATTGCGCAGGATGGCGCGGAAGCGCGCCTGCGGGCGCTCGACACGGCGGGGAAGCTGACGGCGGCGCTGCTGCCGGAGCTGGAGGAGGGGCGCGGCTTCGAGCAGCCGGCGCTGCACTACTACACCGTGCTGGACCACAACTTCGCGGCGGTGGGGGCGCTCGACCGGGCGCTGGGCGAGGGCGTGGAGGGGCTGCGCATGCCCGATCCCTCAGACGCGATTTCGGTGGAGGAGTGGCTCGGGCGCGAGATCGATGGGCGGCCGCTGCTGCACCTGTTGCGGCTGTCGTGCCTCGTGCACGACATCGCCAAGCCGCGCACGGCGGTGGTGCGGGAGGGGCGACTGCGCTTCCCGCGGCACGGTCCCGTGGGGGCGGAGCTGCTGGAGGGGCGGCTGGGGACGCTCGGCTTCGAGGCGGACAGCATCGCCTTCGTGACGACGATGGTGCGCTACCACCTGCGGCCGGGGGAGTTCGCCCGATCGTGGCCGCCGACGGATCGCGCGCTGCGACGCTTCGCGCGGGA
This sequence comes from Tepidiformaceae bacterium, assembly GCA_965200565.1. GTDB lineage: Bacteria > Chloroflexota > Dehalococcoidia > Tepidiformales > Tepidiformaceae > UBA2991. Next base: position 1,047,289 of record OZ241349.1, read on the forward strand.
CCTCTCGGGGCAGACGCTGCCACTGCTGCTGCTGCAGCTGGCGGACGGGATGGCGACGCGGGGGCCAGCCTACCAACGGGAGCACTTTGAGCGCCACATCGCCTTCCTGGGGCGCATCGTGCGGGGCGCGGCGGAGGCGCTGCAGGAGGAGGAGCCGCCACTGCTGAACGGGGACGATCTGATGCAGGGCTGGGGCTCTCCGGTGGACGTCTGCTAGGGGCTGTCCTAACATCCATTCGCGAGGCGCAACTGGCAGGCGAGGTAGACGATCGGGCGACAGCGCTCGCATTGGCTCGCCGGTCAGTGGAGCGCCTGAGGGCCGAAGCCTAGGGCCCGGGGTGCTGTCATGGCTGTGATGTTCAGCGTCATCTTCTACACGGTGCTTGCCGTGGCGGCGTTCTACTTCATCCTGCTGCAGCCGGTGTTGAAGCAGCAGCGTCAGCGCAAGCGGGCGGTGCGCGAGCTGCAGATCGGCGACGAAGTGGTGACGACGGGCGGGATCATCGCCGAGGTGAAGGACGTCCAGACGCCCACGGATGGGCCAACGGAGCTGATCCTGGAGATAGCGCCTGGCATCCAGGTGCGGGCGATGACAGAGGCGATTGAGCGGCGACTGACGACCCTGGAGCCCGCGCCCGAGGGGGCGCTCGAGACGGTGGCGGCTGGCGCCGGCGAGGCCGGCGACCCGAATGCGTAGTTCCCTCACCCTGGGGGCCTTTGGCGCGATCCTCGCGGTCAGCGTGTTCTGCCTGATCGTGGTCTGGCCGAGCGCGCCGAGCCGCTACTTGCCGGGCGACTTCTGGCCATCGGGCGGGGGCTTCAGCATCGGCGACTACGAGCGCAAGACGATGCGGCTGGGGCTGGACTTGCAGGGTGGCGCGCATCTCGTGCTGCAGGCGGAGCCACCGGATGGCTATGAGGGCGATCTGACGGAGGCGCTGGAGGTGGCGAAAAACGTCATCGAGCGGCGCGTGGACGCCTTCGGCGTGGTGGAGCCGCAGATCCAGATCGCGAGCGGCAACCGGCTCGATGTGCAGGTGCCGGGCATCAGCCTGCCTGATGCGGAACGGCTCATCGGACGCACTGCGTCGCTCGAGTACTACGTCTACAACGACGAGGGGCAGCTGGCGCCGGCGACCGGTGTGGTGGACGGCGCCGAGGTGCATCTGACGGGCCGCCACCTGCAGAACAACACCTACCCCGAGCGGCTGGCGACCACCTTCACCGTGAACTTCGAGACGACGGACGAGGGCAGCCAGCTGATGCGTCAGATTACGTCGCGGGCGCTGACCTACGACGTGAGCGCGCCGCAACGGCGCATCCTCATCTACCTCGATACAGAGCTCATTTCGGACGCGGTGGTGCAGGGGGTGATCGAGGATCAGGGGTCGATCACGGGGTTGGACAGCTTTACGGAGGCGAGCAACCTCTCGAAGCAGCTGAACGCAGGCGCCCTGCCCATTCCGCTGCGCACAATCCAGGCGAATGAGGTGAGCGCCTCGCTCGGGGATGACTCGGTGAAGGCCTCGGTGAACGCGGCGGAGATCGGGTTGCTGGCGGTGCTGGCGTTCATGATTCTCTACTACCGCTTCCCCGGGCTGCTGGCGGCGTTTGCGCTGATTGTGTACGCGCTCATCACGCTGACGGTGTTCAAGCTGTGGCCGGTGACGCTGACGCTCTCGGGCATCGCGGCGTTCATCCTCTCGGTGGGCATGGCGGTGGATGCGAACATCCTCATCTTCGAGCGGATGAAGGAGGAGTTACGTCGCGGCAGGACGCTGGCGACGGCGATCGAGACGGGCTTCCAGCGGGCGTGGCCCTCGATTCGGGACTCGAACGTGGCGACGTTCATCACGTGCGCGATCCTGTTCTGGTTTGGTGATCAGTTCGGGGCGTCGTTCGTGCGGGGATTCGCGATCACGCTGGCCATCGGCGTGGCGGTGAGCATGTTCTCCGCGATCGTGGTGACGCGGACGTTCCTGCGGATGACGGTAGGGACGCGCATCGCGCGATCGCGCTGGCTCTTCAACGCGGAGCCAATCGCAGCCCCGCAGGGGGAAGAGGGGGAAGCGGCGCGGCCGACGTTCATCGCCTTCGCGCAGCGACGCTGGATCCCGTTGGGGCTCTCGCTGGTGGTCTTCCTGGCGGCGGTGATCACGCTTGCCATCCCGCCTTCGCTGCGGGCGGGGATCGAATTCACGGGCGGCTCGACGTTCACGGTGCAGTTCGGAGCAGAGGAGGCGCCGCCGGCTGAGGGCGAGGAACCCACAGACGGAGACTCGACAGGGGATGGAGGTGAGGAGGCGCCACCGGTGGAGGAGGTGACGGCGGAGCAGCTGCGGGACGCGCTGGCGAGCCTGAATCACCCGGATGCGAAGGTGCAGGGGGCCGGCTTCAACACCTACCTGGTGCGCACGGTGGAGCTGGAGGGCGCGCCGCCGCTTACGGGCGAGGCGGGGCCGGTGCCACCGGGCGAAATCGACGAGATCATGGCGGGGCTGGAGCGGGAGCTGGGGCCGGTGCAGCGGCAGGACTTCGCCACGGTCTCGGGGACGGTCTCGACGGAGATCGCACGGGACGCGACGCTGGCAGTGGTGGCGGCGGCGGTGGCGATCCTGATTTATGTCGCGTTTGCCTTCCGCCGTCAGCGGAGCGCCTGGCGCTACGGGCTGTGCGCGGTGATCGCGCTCGTACACGATTCGCTGATAGTGCTGGGGCTCTTCTCGCTGCTAGCGAAGGTGACCGGCACGGAGGTGGACACGGCTTTCATTGTGGCCATCCTGACGGTCATCGGCTTCTCCGTGCACGACACGATCGTGGTGTTCGACCGCGTGCGCGAAGTGACCTCACGTGACACGTTCGTGCCCTTCTCCGAGGCGGTGAACGTGAGCCTGACGGAGACGCTGGTGCGCTCGCTGAACACGTCCTTCGTGACGATTCTGACGATCATCGCGATGTTCCTGATCGGCGGGGTGACGATTCAGAACTTCCTGCTGGTGCTGCTGGTGGGCGTGATTGCGGGGACGTACAGCAGCATCTTCGTGGCGGCACAGGTGCTCGTGGCGTGGGAACGGGGCGACATCGGACGCTTCTGGCGCCGCATTACCTCACGGGGCAGCGAGCAGGAGCAGGCGGCGCTTTCGGGTAGCGGCGGCGGCAGCTAGCAGCAGCGGCCCTGCGCTCAGGACACCCGAGGCTCAGGACTCAGGAAGCGGTTCCGGCAGGGGGAGGGTGGGCTCGCTGCGGGGGGAGCCGCCACCGAAGAGTGCGTTCGCGGGGCTCGGCTCCTCGGACTCCGTGATGCCCAGGCGGGCGCGCAGGGAAGCTCGCCCGGAGCCGTCGTTGCTGGCCTCGGGGGTCTGTACGACGACGGGCATAGGCAGGGCGTGGCCGAAGACGAGCGCCTGGCGGTTGCTCTCGAGCGTGGCGATGACCTGACGCAAACCGCTGCGTCCGGCGACGCCGCCAACGAGCGCCTCGACATCGTTGTCGCTGTCGAGCTGGAGGGTGAAGCGGGTGCCGATCTGGGAGAGCACTTCGGGGTCGATCTGGCTGGGGCGCTGGTCGATGACGAGGAGGGTGACGTTGTACTTGCGCAGCTCGCGGGCGATCTGGCCAAAGATGCTCTGGCCTGCGAGGGAGCGGTCGACGAACTTGTGCGCTTCCTCGATGACGATGACGAGGCGGTTGGGGGGATCGCCACGCTCTTGCGCCTGCTCGGTGCGATCGCGGTAGGCGTCCCAGATGCGGCGGGAGAGCATATTGGCGACGAGCATGTAGCTGGTGAGGTCGTTGCCGTGGCGCCCGAACTGCACGACGACGCTCTTCCCACCCTGCAGGGAGCTGACGATGTGCTTGATGACGTTGCCGATCTGGGATTCGCCGCTGCGCACGAACTCCTTGCGGACGAGGCGTCGCAGGCGGCGGCGGAGGCTCTCGAACGAGCCGGGGTAGCCCATCTGGGCGGCGGCCTGGCCCCAGTTGATGTCGCCCTCGGGGGGTTCGCTCCAGAGTTCGTTGATGACCGCGGGGGAGGGTTCATTCTCCTGTAGTTCATCGATCCAGCCTTCGCCGAAGCGGTCGCGGCAGGAGTGGGCGGCGTCGATGCCGAGGTCGGTCAGGTCGAGGGTTTGGCGGAGCACTTCGAGGTCTTCGGGCTCGATGTCGCGCGTGCCGATGAGGATGCGGCCGTCGGCGCGGGAGGAGGGGCGATCGTCGAGGGGGTAGAGCTCGACGTCGGTCTCGTGGCGCCGCTTGAGGGAGTGGAGGCGGGTGGTGGCGGCGCTCTGGAACTTCATCTCCCAGCCGTAGTCGTCGTGCATATCGAAGACGAGGGCGACGGTGCGTTCCTGGTTGGTGCGGGCGGCGGCAGAGCGCGTGATCATGGCGTCGAGGAGGTGGAGGACGAGCACGCTCTTGCCGGTGCCGCTCTTGCCGAAGACGCCGGCGGAACGCTCGAAGAGGCGCTCGAAATCGACGGCGACCTCGATGCCCTCCATGCCGAGGGGGACGCCGACGGGGATGGCGGGGCGATCGTCGGTGGCGAAGGCGCGGTCGACGGTGGTCTGGTCGGCGGGGAAGACGGCGGCGAAGTGCTGGGGCAGGCGACGGGCGCGGGCGGGCTCGCTGCCGTCCGCGGGCAGTTCGAGGTAGAGGTCGACAGCGACGGCGGTGTAGACGCCGGTGTCCTGCAGGACCTGGCGGAGGAGCGGCGTATCGGCTTCTCCCGGAGGCCAATCGACGGTGCCGGAGGCGACGGACTTGAGGGAGACATCGGTGACCATGCCGAGCAGGGCGAGGCCGCCTTCACGACCGCTACCGCTACCGCTGCCGCTACCACTGCCGCTACCGGTCATGGCGTACTGGCCGAGCTGGGCCTGCTGGTCGGGGTCGAGGCGAACTTCGAGGCCTTTCGTGAGGGAGCCGCCCACGACGACGCCGAGGGGGCGGGCGGGCGGGTTGGCGTCGGGGTTCACACCGTTCTCGCTCATGATTCAGGTTCGACCGCTCGCAGGATACTGGTTAGGCGCGCTGGTTCGGCCTTGAGCAGCCGGGCGAGCTCCTTTCCGGCGGCGATGAGGAAGTCGCGCTCGCCGGCGCCGGCGGCGTGAGCGACGCCGCGGATGGCGGCCGTGACGACGGCGTCGTCGACGGCAGGGTTGGCGAGGAGCGGGACGAGGAAGCGTCCCTCGGCAGCGATGCGGACGTTCTCGCTCTCGCTGGCGGCGTGGACCTCGGCGAGCAGGGGTGGGGGCGTGGGCGGGTGAAGGGGGTGGGCGACTTCGCGCTCGATGTGGCCGCAGATGGCGGCGGAGAGGGTGGTGCGCAGGAGGTACTCGATCTCGGGGTTGCTGGTGAGCACGTCGTTTGCGGTCTGGCCGGGCTGGCCGCGGGGGGTGAGGGGGCGGGAGGGGTCGTCGGGGCCGCTCTCGCTATCGGTGACGATGCCGAAGGTGACGTGGGGCCCTTCGCGCACGGCGAGCATCTGGCCGAGCGCGAAGGGCTCACTGGTGTAGCGCGTGTAGGCGCAGTCGAAGGCGCGCACGCTGGCGCGGACGATGCGGCAGGTCTCGCGTTCGCTCACGTTGTCCTCACTCACCTCGCGCATCGTCACCTAGATGGACCTCCTGCGCTTGCTCTGCTGCTTGCCGTTGCGGGGGGCGTGGATGCCAAGGTCGCCGGCGAGGCGCGCGACGAGCCGGTCGAACTGCTCGCGGTCGCTGCCGGAGATGACGGCCTGCTCATGCGCCTCCTGGAGGGCGCGGGGGTAGCCTTCGCACCGCTCGCACTGGTCGACGATGGCGGCGTGGAGGCGCTCGACCTGGTCGGTCGTGGCGGCCCAGACGGGGAGTTCGACGCGGGCGACGTCGTCGCCGATGCGGAGGTAGAAGCAGGCGACCTCGTGGCCGGGCAGGAGCTCCTCGACGCGTCCGGGGCGGCTGCTGTGGGAGCGAAAGAGGGCGCTGCGCCCGCCCGGCGCGAGAAGCGTGCGGAAGACGGCGCCATCGGTGAGCGGTGGGGCGTCGTCGGGGGGCGGGACGAGCACCGCGAGGCTGGCGACCACCTCGCGGGCGGCGGAGGCGGAGATGTAGGCGCCGACGCTGAGATTCGCGCCGCAGCCGCGGAGCTGGTCGAGCGCGTCGGTGGTGCGCCGGCGGTAGGGCTCGAGGGCTTCGTCGGAGGCCTGGCGGGTGTGGAGGTCCCAGGGGAGCAGCGTGCCATCGATGAGAAGGACGGACGGGGCGGCTGCAGCCGCCGGCATGACGAGCTCGACGCCACGCTCGAGTTCGCGCACGTCCCGCAAGAGGCTGGTGGCGAAGCCGCGGGGCGCCTGGCGCATCGCGGGAGCGTCGGCGAAGAGGTCGCCATCGAGGCCGACTTCGACGACGGCGTCGAGGGAGGCGTCGTAGGCGACACCGTAGGGGAGAACGGCGTGGCCGATGTTGATGGCGTAGCAGCGCAGGGTGGCGAAGCGGTCGGGGGTGATGGAGGAGCCGTCGACGGCGATGACGACGCCGGGGGCGGGGGCTGGAGGCGGGAGGGTGGCGGTGAGGTCTTCTTCATCCGTCAGGGGGAGGGCGTAAGGGGCGGCGCCGCCGGCGAGCGCGCGCTCGATGGCGGCAGTAGCGGTCGCGGGGTCGTCGTTCCAGAGGCGAAGGACATCGCGCGCGCCTTCGAGGGTGGCGGCGGCGGCCGCATGGTTCTCCTCGTGGCGGGCGATGAGGGCGGGGAGCTCGGCGGCGACGGCGTCCATGCGGAGGGTCACGGGCGGGCCTCCCTGCCGGCGCGCAGGACGCGCACATCGCCGGTGCGGCGGGTGACATGGGTGGCGTCGAGGTGTTCGAGCAGGGCCTGGGCGTACTTGCGGCTGGTGTCGAAGAGGTCGCGGACTTCACCCAGACTGACGGAGCCGTTCGCCTCGATGTGCTCGCGCACACGCGCGAGGAGATCGCGGTAGACGCCCGCCTCGAAGACAACGCCCGAACCGGTGTCTTCGACCAGACCCTCACCGGCAAGGTAGGCGAGCAGGTCGGGGGGTGGGAGGGCGTCGGTGGGGGGGCTGGCGCCGCCAACCTTGAGCGTGGCGATGAAGGCGTCGGCCTGCTCGCGCAAGGCGTCGCTCAGGGTGACGGTGTAGCCGTGCGGATGCAGCGCGCCGCCGCTGCGCTCGACGAGGTCGCCGGCGGCGACGCTCTCCGCGGCGACGAGGTCGAACAGGGTTGCGTCGAGAGCGAGGCCGCTGCGCAGGTGCTCGCGGGGCGCGGCGGGGCGGAGGGGGTTCGTGGCGAGGTAGTCGTGCACGGCCCCTGCGAGGCGGGCTTTGGTAGCGGAGAGCCAGGGCTGGCCGGCGAGGAGGGAGCCGTGATCGCGGGCGCGTCTGGCGGCCCGCAGTTCGTCGGCGGCAGCGGCTGCTTCGTCGGGCTGCAGGCCGAGGGTCGCGCCGATGGAGGCACGGGGGGCGGGGCCGGTGGCGAGGAGGTCGGCGAGGCGCTCGGCAGGGGGCGCTTCCAGCTGGCGCACGAGCGCCTCGAGGGTGGGGGCGTGGTGGCGGCGGTGGCGGCGGGGGTTGATGGCGGCGATGGGGCCGCCGGCGACGGTCTCGTTGGGGGTGCGCACGACACAGCTGTCGCGCGGGAGGACGGCGATGGGGTTCTCAAGCACGAGCTGGGCCCAGGCGGTCTCGCCGGCGGCGAGCTCCTCGCGATCGAGGAAGCGCACGCGCGCCTCCGACTCGGCGGTGGAGGAGAGGACGGTCACGCCGGCGTCGTGGGCGAGCGCGTGCGAGAGCAGATCGGTGGCCTTGAGGCGCACATCGAGGGCGCGGGCGGGGGTGAGCACGCCGCGCGTGGCGAGCGCCATGCCGCGCCGCAGGTCTTCGGTGCGGATGCCGCTGACGTTGACGGCGGCGCGCGTGCCTGGGGCGAGCCGCTCGACCTTGTCGCCGTGGCGGTGCAGGCCGCGGATGCGTCCTCGCAGGCCGCCGGGTTGAATCTCCACCTCCTGGCCGACTTCGAGGCTGCCGTCGAGGAGCGTGCCGGTGACGACGGCGCCAAAGCCGCGGATGGTGAAGGCGCGGTCGATGGGGAGCCGCGGGCGACCCAGGTCGCGCTTCGGGGGGGTGCGGTCGAGGGCGGCGTCGAGGGTGGCGAGGAGGTCGTCGAGGCCGCTTCCGTCAGTCACGGAGGTGCGCACAATGGGGGCCTCCGCGAGGCGGGAGCCAGCGAGCGTCTCGGCGATCTCTTCTTCGACCAGATCGACGTATTCGTCCTCGGCGAGGTCGCACTTGGTGATGACGACGACGCCGGCGGGGACGTCGAGCAGATCGAGGATGGCGAGATGCTCACGGGTCTGGGGCATGGGGCCTTCGTCGGCGGCGACGACGAGCAGGGCGAGGTCGACGCCGCCGGCGCCAGCGAGCATGTTCTTGATGAAGCGCTCGTGGCCGGGCACGTCGACGATGCTGATGTCGCGCCCCGAGGGGAGGGTGAGCCAGGCGAAACCGAGGTCGATCGTGAGGCCGCGCTCCTTCTCTTCGCGCAGGCGATCGGGGTCGATATCGGTGAGGGCGCGCACGAGGGCGCTCTTGCCGTGGTCGACGTGACCAGCGGTGCCAATGACGTACATCGCGAGCTGCGATTATGCCACGCCGTCGGGGGCGCTTTGGGGAAGGTTGGGAAGTTGGTCGGCTCGCTCCTGCAGGTGGAGCAGGAATTGCACGGCAACCTCGCTGTGGAGAAGGCGTCCGCGGGGGGTGAGGCGCAGGCGGCCGGTGGCCACTTCCCCTTCTCCCCCTCCGAGTTCGAGCAGGCCGGCGGCGCGGCAGGCGTCGAGGGGCGGGCCTGCGGCGTGGTCGAGGGGGACGCCGAAGCAGGCGGCGAACTCGTCGGGCGCGAAGCCTTCCACCAGTCGCAGGCGGGTGGCGAGCCAGTCGGACATGGCGGTGACCGTATCGGGGCGGACGGCGCTGGCGAGGGCGCGTCCGGAGCGGCGGACTGCGGCGATGTAGTCGCGCGGATGGCTGATGTTCTCGAAGCGCTGACCGTCGAGGAAGCCGTGCGCGCCGGCGCCGATGCCGAGGTAGTCGCCCCACGTCCAGTAGACGCGATTGTGGCGGCTCTCGTGGCCGGGGCGGGCCCAGTTGGAGAGTTCGTAGGCGTGGTAGCCGGCGGCTTCGAGGCGGACGGCGGCGTATTCGTACTGGCTGGCGACGCGGTCCGGGTCCAGCGGTTCGACTTCGCCCCGTTCGACGCGGGCGGCGAGGGGCGTGCCTGCCTCGACGGTGAGGGCGTAGAGGGAGAGGTGGTCGGGAGCGAGGGCGAGGGCGCGTGCGAGATTCTCTTCCCAGGCGGCGGGGGATTGGTCGGGGAGGCCGTACATGAGGTCGAGGTTGACGCTGCGGATGCCTGCCTCGCGGGCGAGGGCGATGGCGGCGGCGGTCGCTTCGGGGGTGTGGATGCGGTCGAGGAAGGCGAGTTCGGCGGCGTCGAAGCTCTGCGCGCCGAACGAGATGCGCGTGACGCCGGCGGCGGCGAGCGTCTGCAGGGCCGTGGCGGAGGTGGAGCCGGGGTTGGCCTCGATGCTGATCTCGGCGTCGGGGGCGAGGGGGGCGGCTGCGCGAACGGCGGCGATGATGCTGGCGAGCGCTTCGGCGGGCATCTCGCCGGGGGTGCCGCCGCCGAAGGCGATGGACGTCACGGGGCGGCCCTCGATGGTCGGCGCCCAGGCGGCGATCTCGGCGACGACGGCGGCGGTGTAGTCGCCCTTGACGGCGTCCATACCGGCGTAGGTGTTGAAGTCGCAGTAGCCGCAGACGCGCAGGCAGAAGGGGATGTGCACGTAGACGGCGAGCGGGGAGGGGGCGCTCACGGCTCGGGGGTGAACGCCGCGCGGATGGCCCCGACTTCGTTGGTGGTGATGGCCTCGACGCCCCAGTTCGCGAGCTGCTGGGCGCGATCGGCGTCATCGACGGTCCAGGCGAGTATGGCCATGCCTGCGTCGTGGAGGCTCGCGACGACTTCGCGCGTGAGGAGCGAGTGGCGGCAGGAGACGCCCATGGGCAGGGGGTCGTGTTCGAGCACGGAGTGGAAGAGGTCGAGCTGCTCCTGCGTATCGATGGAGTAGTAGCAATCGATCCGGGGGCAGGCCACGTTGACCTCGCGCAGGATGGTCCAGTTCTGTGAGGAGGCGAGCACGTGAACGCCCTGTCCGAAGCGGGTGAGCGCCTCGCGGAGCAGCGAGGGCGCTTCGCCGGCGCCGTTCTTGAAGTCAAGGAGGACGCCGGCGCGGCCGTGGCAGGCGGTCAGCAGATCGCCGAGCTGGTAGGCGTGACGGGGGGCGGGCGTGAGGTACCAGCGTTCGAAGAGGAGCGGGAGCGGGCCGGGGATGCGGCGTTCGTGGCGTATCTCGAAGCGTCCGCGGCGCACCCAGAGGTCGACTTCGAGGAAGGCGGCGTGGGAAGCGAGCGCCTCGGCGGAGGCGTCGGGGCTGTTGCCGCCACCGTGCGCGATGAGGGCGGGACGGGAAGAGGCGGTGGGGAAGGGCGGGCGGCGGGCGCCTGACGCGCTCAAGACTTCGTGGAGGCTGAACGCGGGGACACGGGCCGGCGGGGCGAAACCGCCACATCACCGCTGGCGATCCCGCGCAGCAGTTCCTCGTTGGCGAGGCGGTAGCCCTCGGGGGTGGGATCGATGGCGCCGAGCATGACGAAGCGGCTCAGCAGCGCAGTGACCGTCTCGCGGCTGGCGCCCATGGTCTGGCCGAGGTCCTCGTGGGTGAGGCCGAGGCGAATCTCGCCTTCATCCACGCGCTCGAGGAGCGCGTCGGCGAGCCGGGCGGAGACGGGCTTGGCGACCAGGCTGATGAGGGTGCGGCGCGCATAGGCGAGGCGGCCCGCCATGATTTCGGCCATGGTGAGGGCGAGCTTGGGGGAGTGCTGCACGAGGAAGACAAAGTCGTCCCAGCAGATGCTGACGACGACGGTCGGCTCAAGGGAGCGGGCGTAGCTGGCGTGGCTGGTGCCCTCAAGGATGGCGGCTTCTCCCACGAGATCGCCGGGGCCGGCGATATCCATGATGACTTCCTTGCCGCTGTCCGAGATCTGGTAGAGCTTGACGCGACCCTGCAGCAGCAGGAAGACGCGATCAGGGACTTCGCCGGCGGAAAAGAGGAACTCACGGGAGGAGAAGTGGTGCTCGCTCAGGAGCGGGATGATGCGATCCATCTCGCTGTCGCTGAGGACGTTCATCACCCTGGAGATGCGGCGCAAGCCGCGGGCGATGTAGAGGTAGGCGTTGACCTGAAGCGATCTGGGCAGGGTGGAGTTTGGGCCCGGTGAGGGGCACGGAACGATATCAGTCATCGGCTCCACCTCCCCGACCACTCTCTGAACGCAGGCGTTCCAGTAGATGGAGCGCATGTGGGCTCAGATTTTGATCTTGCCCTTCAACATAGTGTTCCAGATCGGACAGGGCAAGCGCGTTTTCGCCCTGTTGGTAGCGAATGAGGCCGCGTTCGAGGAATAGCGATGCATTCCACGGCTCCAGACAGATACGCAGGCCAAGTGTTGCGATCCAGCGGGGAGCGTCGCCGAGGGTCTGGTAGGCGACGCTCAGGTTGGCGAGCATGCGCTGCAGGATCTGTCGGCGGGTGACGGCGGCGAGGAGCGATTCCGTGCTGGGGAAGTTGGTGGTGCGGGCGTCGTCGAGCCGCTGCCAGAGGTCCTCACGGGCAGGCTGCTCACCGCCGTTGAAGGGATCGACGAAGAAGCCACTGTCGCCGCCACAGCGGACGAGAAAGTGGCCGGGGAAGCCGATGCCGTCGCACTCGAGCCCAACACGCTGGGCGATCTCCAGGTAGACGAGGGAGAGGGTGATGGGGATGCCGAGGCGGCGCTCGATGACCTGATCGATGTAGCTGTTGCGCGGGTCGCCGTACTGTTCGCGGTTGCCGCGGAAGCCACGCTGCACGAAGAGTTCGTCGGAGATGGCGTCGGCAAGGGTTTCGGGGCTGGCGGAAGCGCCCGTGCGCTCGCGGACGGTTTCGGCGATGAGATCGAGTTCGCGGGCGAGCGCGTGAGCGTCGATCTGGTCGTGCCCGAGGCGGGCGATGACGACGGCTCCACCGAAGAGGTCGACCTCGTGGTCGTGTCCTGCGATGACGCGGGAAAAGTCACGTTCGAGGGCGCTCTGCATAGAGACAAGGGTATATCCGGGCGGGCAACGAACCAGCAGCAGGGGCAGCATGCGTCGGGGGCTGTGCGACGGGCTCTGGGGGCGCGCAGGGGAGCACACGGTAGAGTCTGCGCATGGGTATGCGGGAACGGGCAGGCACGTGGCTGAGCGGCGCGCCGTTCTCCCTCGGGATCGCCATCTTCTGCGCACAGGTGGCGTTGGGGATCGTGATCTTCGCGATCTTCCAGGAGTTCGTCCCCAACGATCTGGGGGCGAGCGACGGCTTCGGCGGCTACCTGCTGGCGCTGTACGGGGGCGCGCGCTTCCTCTCGGAGACGCCGGCGGGGGCGATCACGGACCGCATCGAGCGGAAGTACGGGCTGCTGCTCGGCTTCGCGCTCATGATTCCGGCGCTGGTGCTGATGGGCGCGATCCAGATCGAGTGGGCCTACCTGGGCTTCGCGGCGCTGCTGGGCGTCTCGACGGCGTTCATCTGGCCGGCGACCTACGCCATCGGGGCGGACCTGTATCCGCCGTCGGAGCGGGGCAAGGTGGTGGGCTTCCTGAACGTGGGGCAGCTGCTGGGGTTTGGGCTGGGCGCGCTGATTGGAGCGCTGCTGGTGGAGCCTGTGCCCAATTCGCTCTTCATCATCGGCGTGGTAGCGGTGGGAGGGGCGCTGCTGACGGGTCAGGTGGGGGTGCCGACGTATCGGCGCGAGCTGGGTATCGAGCACGAGCAGCGCCCGCCCTTGCGGAGCGTGCTCTCGGGACGGCTGCTCTTCCTGAGCGCGCTGATTCTCTCGGCGACCATCGGCATCAGCTCGCTGGTGCCGGCGATACGGCCGTTTGGGGAGAACGTGCTCGGCATCTCGTTCGCGCAGCTGACGATTTTCCTCATCCCGGCGGTGGTGGCGGGGGGGATTCTGTACGTGCCGTCGGGGCACCTCTCGGACCGCATCGGGCGCACGATTCCGCTGCTGCTGGGGCAGTTCCTCATCAGCGCGGGGGCGCTCACGGCGGCGGCCACGATGAACATCTTCCTGGCAGCGGCGGCTACGGCGGTGATCTTCATCGGGCACGTGCAGCAGGTGCCCGCGCTGAACGCCTCGATGATGGACCTGGCGCCGGAGTCGTACCGCGGCACGCTGATTGGGTGGTCAGTGGCGTTGAGCGGACTGGGGCTGGCGATTGGACCTGCGCTCGGGGGCGCGGTGGTCGATGCCTACGATTCACCCATGGCCTTCCGCACAGGGGCGATGGTGGCCGGCTTCACAGCAGTGCTGACGATCACCTACGGGCTCGTCTACGGCTACGCGCGACCCAGCCACACTGACGATGCGGTAGCGGCAGACGCGGAGACGAAGACCACGACGGCGGGCAGTTAGCCCGCATCCTGTCGATCCGGTCGCTCTGGCGCAGTCGCCTCTCAGCTTTCGGCGATGGTGATGCCGCTGATAGAGACGGGATCGGTGGGGCGGTCCTGGGGGCCGGTGGGAGCGCCGGCGATGGCGTCGACAACGTCCTCGCCGGAGGTGAGCTTGCCGAAGATGGTGTAGTTGGGCGGGAGGGGGTAGTCGGCGTGCATGATGAAGAACTGCGAGCCGTTGGTGTTGGGGCCGGCGTTGGCCATGGCGAGCGTGCCACGGTCGTAGGGGCGGTTGACGGGTTCATCGTCGAAGCGGTAGCCCGGGCCGCCGGTACCGGTGCCGGTGGGGTCGCCCCCCTGGATCATGAAGCCGCTGATGACGCGGTGGAAGATGACATCGTTGTAGAAGCCGTCGCGGGCGAGGAAGACGAAGTTGTTGACGGTCGCGGGGGCGTCGCCGGGGAAGAGGTCGGCGACCATCGTGCCGGCGGAGGTCTCGATGGTGGCGGTGTACTGCTTTGCGGCGTCGATGGTGAGGGCGGGGGCTGAGTCGTACTGCTTCACAGGGGCTCCGTTCGGTGGGGTGAGGCAAGCATACGAGACTGGCGCGCTTCACACCGTCGCGCTGCCTGCCGGGGAGGGGCGATCAGGCGTCTTCGGAGATCCAGCGGTCGGTGTCACGGGACCAGGCGATGAGTTCGTCGGGGGAGAAGAAGAGGTTGGTCTCGCGCTCACCGCTCTCGGGGCTGTCGCTGGCGTGGACGAGGTTGCGGCCCACTTCGAGGCCGAAGTCGCCACGAATGGTGCCGGCAGCGGCCTGGGAGGGGTTGGTCGCGCCCACGCTGACGCGGACGGCGGCGGTGGCGGAATCGCCCTCGAAGACGGCGGCGATGATGGGGCTGCTGGTGATGTACTCGACGAGCCCGTCGAAGAAGGGCTTGCCTTCGTGTTCGCCATAGTGCTGGCGGGCGAGGCCGTCATCGACTTGCAGGAGCTTGAGGCCGATGAGGCGCAGGCCGCGGTTCTCCAGACGCTGGAGGATGGTTCCGGCGAGGCCGCGCTGCATGGCGTCGGGCTTGACGAGAACGAGGGTGCGTTCAACTGCCATGTGGCTATCGTGCTGGCAGACGGTCCTGCGCGCCAGCAGGACCGAAGGGGCGAGAGGGCGGCGTGATGTTGGGCTCGCGCAGGTAGATGGCGGTCAGCTCGGTGACCGGGGTGAGGGCGTCGGCGCGGTAGCGGTCGAGCGCGGCGGCGGCGCGACCAGCGGCGTTCACCACGACGCCACCATCGAAATCGTCTGCGCCTTCGCCCACGAGCGCGGCCGAGAGGGCGTCGGGGGAGACGATGCGCATGGGGCCGGTGGGAAGCGAGCCGCGAAACGCCTGGGCGGCGAAGTCGCCGCGTCCGGCGGGGTGCACGGCGGTGAAGTCACGCGGTTCGCGCGAATCGCGCTGGTAGGCGGCGGCGACTGCCTCGAGGGTGGAGATGCCTGCGAGCGTGCAGCCCCGGGCGATCGCGAGCCCCTGCGCCGTGGCGATACCCGCGCGCAGCCCTGAGTAACTCCCCGGGCCGCAGACGACCACGACGGCCTCCAGGGGGGCGCCGCGCAGGCGTTCTTCGACAGTGGCGAGGAGGGAGGCGTGGCTGAAGTCGGCGTCGCTTTCGAAGATGCGGGGCTTGTCGGATTCGCCACCACCGTCGTCGCGCGTGTCTCGCTGGAGGGCGAGCGCGAAGGCGGGGGAGGCGGTGTCGATGGCGAGGATGGCGCTCACTGGGTGTCCAGCGCGGCGAGGATCTCGCGGCCACGGTCGGCGCGCGCATGCAACCGCAGGGTGCGCTCATCGCCTTCGCCAACGGCGAGCTCGATGGCGAGAGTGGCGTCGGGGAGCTGGCCGGCGGCGCGGTCGGGCCATTCGACGACGAGCACGCCGCGCTCTGCTTCTTCCCACAGACCAAGCTCGGAGAGCTCGACGGCGCCCGCGAGGCGGTAGAGGTCGGCGTGGAAGAGGCGTTCGCGGCCGGGGTGCTCGTTGACGAGCACGAAGGTGGGGCTGGTGACGGGGCCCTGGCAGCCGAGACCGCGGGCGACGCCCTGGGCGAGGCGCGTCTTGCCGCTTCCGAGATCGCCGCTGAGCAGGAGGACGTCGCCGGCGCGGAGGCAGTGGCCGAGGCGCTCGCCGAGGTCGCGGGTCGCGTCTTCGCTGTCGGTCGTGATGGTGGTCTCGACGGCGGCAGTCATGATTGGTCCAGTATAGGGAGGGGCGCAGTTGCGCCCCACGCCTGGGGGTCTGCGAGGAAGGCATCGGTGCGAATCGCGCTGCTTTCGGATATCCACGCCAATCTGGTGGCGCTCGACGCGGTGCTGGCGGATGCAGAGGCGCGTGGCGCCGGGGACGTCCGGGTGCTCGGGGACAGCGTCGGCTACGGGCCGCAGCCGAACGAGGTGGTCTCGCGACTCATGGAGGCAGGGGCGCTCGCCGTGCTGGGGAATCACGATGCGGTCGCGATCGGGAAGATGGGCACGGAGTGGTTCAACGCGCGGGCGGCGGCAGCGGCGGAGTGGACGCGCGAGCAGATGCAGCCCGAGCAGCGAGCGTGGCTGGCCGGGCTGGAGGAAGTGGCGCAGGAAGGGGACTGGAGCTTCGTCCACGGCACGCTGCGCGATCCGCTGCGGGAGTACCTGCTCAGCGACGAGGCAGCGACGGCGCACTTCGAACGGCAGGAGACGCCGTACAGCGCGGTCGGGCATACGCATCTGCCGATGCTGGTCTGGCTGGGGGAAGAGGGAGTGATCGCATGGGATCGGCCTGCCACGGATGAAGCGACGGTGCTGGATGAGGATCTGCTGTGCGTGAACCCCGGATCGGTGGGCCAGCCGCGAGACGGCGACCCGCACGCTTCGTATGCGATTCTCGACCAGGAAGCGGGGTGCGTGACGCACCATCGGGTGGCCTATGCGATAGAGGTGACGCAGGAGCGAATCGAGGCGGCGGGGCTGCCGTACGAGTTGGCGGAACGGTTGGCCTTCGGGCGCTGAGGGGACAGCTGGCAAGGTTTGACACTCGCAATCAGCGTTCGTACGCTGTCGCAGGTCAGTCTTTGTATCCCACGATTCTAAATCCGCTTGAGGATTGCGGATGGGTCTCTTGGGATAACGGTGGGATTGTGAACGAAACCGACTCAAGTGACAATAACGGCAGCAGCACTGCGAACGAGCGCGACGTAAACGACGTCGTCGCGGGTGACGAAGTCGTCGATGGGGCCACCTTGGAGGACGCACCTGCAGGTGACGGCGCTGCACTCGCGGAAGACGGCGACACCGGCGACGGCGACACGAGCGACCTCGCCGATAGCGACGAGCCGGACGGGGCCGCCAATGATGACGTCACCGACGTCACCAACGGCGATGCCGGCTTTGCTACCGATGCTGTTGCTCCTGCCGACAGCGACGATGACGGTGACACCGATGGTGATGCCGACATCGTCGACGAAGCAGCTGACGACTTTGCTGCCGATGACGATCCTGCCGACGAAAACGACGATGGTGATGACGACACAGTCGACGATGAGGATGACGACGAAGTGGAGGAGGAGGACGAGGGCGAAGGCAAGAGCGGCCTCAAGCCGATTGCGGTGGCACTGGGAGGGCGCATCCGCCAGGCGCGACAGGATGCGGGGCTGAGCCAGGTGCGCCTGGCGACGCTGCTGACGACGACGCAGAGCGCGATCAGCCTGTACGAGGCGGGGCAGCGGATTATCAGCATCGAGATGCTGCTGCGAACGGCGAGCATCCTCAACCGGCCGCTGCACTTCTTCCTGAGCGCGCTCGACTCGGTGCTGTACGTGCGGGATAGCAAGATTGCCAGCCTGGTGGCCGAGCTGGAGCTGCGGCCACAGGATATCGATGAGATCATGGAGTTCTGGGAGTTCATCCGCTGGCGCAGCGAGGTGAAGGACGCAAAGGCGTCCGAAAGCACGGATCTGGCAACCGAGAGCTGAACGGGGAGTAGCATGGGCTGGCCCGCGCGCGCGGGCCATCATCAGCCAGGAGCATCAGGGTGGGGCGCTCTCTCTACGATCCCACAGACGCGAGGCGTCTGCTCAATCCGGGCCCGGTCAGCATCGTCACAGCGAGCTGGCGAGGGGAGGCGAACGCGGCGCCGGTGGCGTGGACGGCGCCGCTCTCGATGTCGCCGCCACTGGTGGGGATGGTGCTGCATCCGGTGCGGCACACGGCGGACATGGTCCGATTCAGCGAGGAGTTCGCGCTCAACATCCCGGGGCCGGAGATGCTGCGCGAGACGGCGTTCTTCGGGAGCCGCTCGGGGGTGGACGAGAACAAGGTGGAGGGCAGCAAGCTGGATGCGTTTTCGGCGCTGCGCGTGGAAGCGCCCCTGCTGGACGGCTGCCTGGCGTGGATCGAGTGCGGCTTGCGGGATGTCCTGCCCACGGGGGATCACCTGCTGTTCGTGGGAGAGGTGGTGGCGGTGCAGGCGCTGGAGGAGGCCTACGCGGAGCGCTGGCTGCTGGAGGAGCGCGTCTTCAGCCCGCTCACGTTCCTCGGGGGGAGCTGGTACGGGCAGGTGCAGGAGGCACGGGAGGCGGAGTTCGAGGTGGACGCGCAGGGCGGGCTGCTGGGCGAAAGCGCGGAGCAGCGGGAGCAACGCGAGGAGGTCGAAGCGCAGGAGATCGAGCTGCGCGTGCAGGAGGGCGATGAGGGCTACGAGGACCTCATCATCAAGGGCTAGCAGGGTGCACACCGGGGGAGTAGCGGAGCGCGCTTCTCCGATGCCGCCAGGCCTCGCGTGCCCGCCAGACCTCCGGGCGAGCGGGGCTAGGCGGGGGTGGAACGTTCTCCCTGCCCACGCGCCGCGATGGGCTCGTAGGTGCGGTACTTCTCGCCGGCGTAGACGGCGTTGGGACGGACGAGGCGGTTGTCGGCGTACTGCTCGAGCAGGTGGGCGCTCCAGCCGGCGATGCGGGCCACCGCGAAGATGGGCGTGTAGAGGTCGTGGGGGATGCCCAGCATGCGGTAGACGGAGGCGCTGAAGAAGTCGACGTTGGGATAGAGGGGCCTGCCGGAAAGGCGCTCGGCGAGGTAATCGCGCATCTTGCGGGAGAGATCGAAGTAGTGGCGCACGGGTGAGACTTCGGCGAGCTGTTCGCCGAGGTTCTCGAGGATGACGGCGCGGGGGTCGGTGGTCTTGTAGACGCGGTGGCCGATACCCATGACGCGTTCGCCGCGGGCGAGCATGGCCTCGATGTGGCTGTCGAGATTCGATTCGTCGCCGATCGCCTCGAGCATTTCGTAGACGGCGCTGTTGGCGCCACCGTGGAGGGGCCCCTTGAGGGTGCCGATGGCGGAGGCGATGGCAGAGTACATATCGCTCATGGTGGAGGCGGTAACGATGGCCGAGAAGGTGGAGGCGTTCATCTCGTGCTCGGCGTGGAGGGTCATGGCGACGTCGAAGACGTGCGCGGCGAGCTCCGTCGGCTCCTCGCCGGTGAGGGTCCAGAGGAAGTTGGCGGCATGGCCGAGGTCGTCGCGCGGGGGGACGATATCGAGCCCCTGGCGCTGGCGATGGAAGGCGGCGACGACGGTGGGCATGCGGGCGGTGAGGCGCGCGGCGATCCAGCGCAGCTGTTCGGGGCTGAGGTCGTTGGCTTTGGGATCGAGTGCGCCCAGGGCGGTGACGCAGATCTCGAGGGCGCGCATGGGCAGTGCCTTGCCGGCGAGCTCGGTGATAAGGCTGCGATTGAGCTCGGAGAGGGGGCGCTCTGCGATGAGCGTGGATGTGAGTTCGTTGAGCTCGTGCTGGTTGGGGAGGCGCTGGTTCCAGAGGAGGAAGGCGGTCTCTTCGAAGGAAGCGTTCTCGGCCAGGTCGTAGATGTTGTAGCCAGCGTAGATGAGCTCGCCCTTCTGGCCGTCGATGGTGCAAAGCTTGGTGGCGGCGACGTTGACGCCTTCAAGGCCACGCTGGATTTCGGTCGTCGCCATGGAATCCTCGCTCTCGTCTCGTAGCGGATGCGGCGGCGCAGGTGAGCGCCGCGGCCGCGATCAGTCAGGTGCGTGCTTCTATCCTACCAACTCCGCCAAGGGCATGGCGGGGCGCGATCACCCCGCGAGGCGTTCGGCGACGAGCGTGCCCATGCGGGCGGTGGCCACGGTGGTGGTGTCGGCGGATTCGATATCGGGGGTGCGGTAGCCGGCAGCGAGCACGGCGTCGACGGCGGCCTCGATGGCGGCGGCCTCCTCTTCGAGGGCGAGGGAGTGCCGCAGCATGAGGGCCACGCTCAGGATCATGGCGATGGGGTTGGCGATGCCCTGGCCGGCGATATCGGGGGCGGTGCCGTGATGGGCTCGTACACGCCCATGCCGGTGCCGTTGCGACGGCGTCGCCCGAGGCTGGCGGAGGGGAGCATGCCCATGGAGCCGGCGAGGACAGACGCCTCGTCGGTGAGGATGTCGCCAAACATGTTCTCCGTGACGATGACGTCGAAGGTGGCGGGGTGGGTGATGAGGTGCATGGCGCAGGAATCGACGAGGGCGTGCTCGAGCTCGACCTCGGGGTAGTCGGCGGAGAGTTCGACGGCGATCTCGCGCCAGAGGCGGCTGGTATCGAGGACGTTGGCCTTGTCGACGCTGGTGAGCTTGCCGCGACGGCCGCGGGCGAGCTCGAAGCCGGTGCGGATGATGCGCTCGATCTCGCGCTCGCTGTAGCGCACGGTGTCGACGGCGTGGCGGCCGCGGGTGTTGCTCCAGCGCTTCTGCGGCTTGCCGAAGTAGACGCCACCGGTGAGTTCGCGCACGACGATCATGTCGACGCCCTCGAGGACCTCGGACTTGATGGCGCTGTCGCCGAGGAGCAGGGGGTTGACGCGCACGGGACGCAGGTTGGCGAAGAGGCCGAGGCCCTTGCGCAGGCCGAGGATGGCCTGTTCGGGACGGACGGTGCCCTGGGGGTTGTCCCACTTGGGGCCACCCACGGCGCCGAAGAGGATGGCGCGGGTGCGGGCGGCGGCCTCGAGCGTCTCGTCGCGCAGGGCGATGCCGTAGGCGTCGATGGCGGCGCCACCGACGAGGGCGTTCTCGAACTGGAACTCGTGACCGAAGCGGCGCTCGACGGCCGTCAGCACCTTGAGGCCTTCTTCGATGACCTCGGGGCCGATGCCGTCGCCGGGGGCTAGCATCAGTGGGTAGGCAGGCATGGGGCGAGTCTACTGTGTCTGCCAGACACAGGCGCGGAGGTTAGCGGCGCACGGCGGCGCGGGCGAGCTGCAGGTACTGGTCGCGGGGGATGGCCTCCACGCCGAGGGAGGTGAGGTGGGGGGTGGGGAGTTGCACATCGATGAGGGCGATGCCGGCGCGGGGGGCGTACTGGCAGAGGACGAGCATGGCGATCTTGGAGGCGTCGGTCGCGCGGTGGAACATCGACTCGGCGCCGAAGAGGCCGCCCACACGCAGGCCGTAGAGCCCACCCACAAGGGTGTCCGCTTCATCCCACACCTCGAAGCTGTGGGCCCAGCCGAGATCGTGCAGACGGGTGTAGGCTCGCCGGTAGCCGGGGATGATCCAGGTGCCCTCGCCGGGGCGGTGGGCGCAGGCGGCGAGGACGTGGGGGAAGGCGGCATCGAGGGTG
The DNA here is from genome assembly GCA_965200565.1 of Tepidiformaceae bacterium. GTDB lineage: Bacteria > Chloroflexota > Dehalococcoidia > Tepidiformales > Tepidiformaceae > UBA2991. The sequence goes on from OZ241349.1 coordinate 1,068,468, forward strand.
ACCCGGAAGCGGCCCTGGCGCAGGCGTCGGGCGAGGCGGCGCGAGACGTGGAAGCGAGAGGGCGGGAGGATGGCGCGGGGGTCGGGGGAGAACCAGAGGGCGTCGGCCTCCTCGTTGGGCCAGGGGAAGATGCCGGCGCGGTAGGCGGCCACGATGGTCTGGGGGGCGAGGTCGCCGCCGGCGGCGACGAAGCCGCCGGGGGGCGCGAAGCGGGGGTCGGGGAAGGCGAAGCGGGGCGGGGGCAGGGGCTGCGGGGGGAAGCGGGTGTAGATCTCGAGGGCGAGTTCCGGGATCTCAGGGGGAAGCGTCACGAGCGCTGGCTGGTCGGGGTGTCGTCGCGATCCGGGCCCTCGTCGTGAGTGTGCGCGTGATCGTGGTCGTGATCATGCTCGTGGTGGTGGTTGTGTCCGTGGTCGTGGTCGTCCGCACCGGACGATGGGGGGCCCACTCAACAGCCGGGTTGGCCGTAGTTCCCGCAGCAGTCAGAGCGATTTCGCAGCTTGATCAGGTTGTTGCGGGTGGCGACAGCCGTGCGTCGCAGGTAGGGGAGGCGCGATCTGACCCAGTTGCGCCAGAACCAGGTGAGGCGGTCGCGCGAGGAGTAGTTTTCGTTCACTGGGTTCCAGTACCGGCAGTCTTGTCTCAAGAGACGGTAGCAGGATACCGATCATCGGGACGGGTTGCCTCGAAGGCGTCGATATCGGCCTCGTGCTCGAGCGTGAGGCCGATGGCGTCGAGGCCCTCAAGCAGATTGCGCTTGACGGCGGGGTCGATCTCGAAGGAGCGCACGAAGGAGCCGTCGGCGGTGGCGACGGTCTGCGATTCGAGGTCGACGATGGTCTCGGCCTCGGGCAGCTCTTCGGCGCGGGCGATGAGGAAGTCGATGTCCTCGGGGGCGAGGGTGATGGTGAGGAGGCCGATCTTGGCGCAGTTGTTGCGGAAGATGTCGGCGAAGGAGGGGGCGATAAGGGCACGGAAGCCGTAGTCCTCGAGGGCCCAGGGGGCGTGCTCGCGGGAGGAGCCGCAGCCGAAGTTATCGCCCGCGACGAGGATGCGGGCGCCCTCGAAGACGGGTTCGTTGAGGATGAAGGAGGGGTCCTTGCGCCAGTCGTCGAAGAGGTACTGGCCGAAGCCGCTGCGCTCGATGCGCTTGAGGTACTTGGCGGGGATGATCTGGTCGGTATCGACGTCGGCGCGATTGAGGGGCAGGGCCTTGCTGCGGACGGCTTCGAACTTGCGCATCAGCGCATCTCCCATTCACGGATGTCGACGAAGTGGCCGGCGATGGCAGCGGCGGCGGCCATCTGGGGGCTGACGAGGTGGGTGCGGCCACCCGGCCCCTGGCGCCCCTCGAAGTTGCGGTTGGAGGTGGAGGCGCAGCGCTCGCCGGGGAGGAGGATGTCGGGGTTCATGCCGAGACACATGGAGCAGCCGGCGTCGCGCCACTCGAAGCCGGCGGCGCGGAAGACCTCGTCAAGGCCCTCGGCCTCGGCGACGGCCTTCACCAGGCCGCTGCCGGGCACGACCATGGCGCGCACGCTCGAGGCGACCTGCCGGCCGCGTACGGTGGCGGCGGCGACACGCAGGTCTTCGAGGCGTGAGTTGGTGCAGGAGCCGATGAAGACGCGGTCGAGGGGGACGTCGGCGAGGGCCGTGCCCGCTTCGAGGTCCATGTAGCGGAGGGCGCGCTCGGTCTGCTCCCGGGCGGCCTCGCTGGGGGCGTCGGCAGGGTCGGGGACGCGGCCCGAGACAGACACGCTCTGGGCGGGGTTGGTGCCCCAGGTGACGCAGGGCTCGATGGCGTCGCCGTAGAGGGTGATGGTCGTATCGAAGGTCGCATCCTCATCGCTGGCGAGGCCGCGCCAGTGGTCGAGGGCGCGCTCCCAGGCGGCCCCGGTGGGGCAGGCGGGGCGACCCTCCAGATAGGTGAAGGTGGTGTCGTCGGGGGCGACCAGGCCGGCGCGGGCGCCGGCTTCGATGCTCATGTTGCAGATCGTCATGCGGCCCTCCATGGGGAGGGAACGGATGACGTCGCCACGGTACTCGACGATATGGCCGGTGCCGCCACCCACGCCGATGGTGTTGATGATGGTGAGAATCACATCCTTGGCAGTGACGCCCGGGGCAAGGGCGCCGTTGACCTCGATGGCCATGGTGCGCTGGGTGGCCTGGGGCAGGGTCTGGGTGGCGAGCACGTGCTCGACCTCGGAGGTGCCGATGCCGAAGGCGAGGGCGCCGAGGGCGCCGTGCGTGGACGTATGGCTGTCGCCGCAGACGATGGTCATGCCGGGCTGGCTGAGGCCCTGCTCGGGGCCGACCACATGGACGATGCCCTGGCGGGGGTCGTCGATATCGAAGAAGGGCGTCTCGAACTCGGCGCAGTTCGCCCGCAGCGTCTCAACCTGCTGGATGGAGAGGGGATCGTCCCACGGCCGGTCGCGGCCCTCGGTGGGGACGTTGTGGTCGACAGTGGCGAGCGTGCGGTCGGGGCGGCGCACCCGCCGCCCGGCAAGTCGCAACGACTCAAAGGCCTGGGGCGAGGTCACCTCATGGACCAGATGCAGGTCGATATAGAGGAGGTCGGGAAGCCCCTCCTCGCGACGCACGAGGTGCTCTTCCCAAATTTTCTCAGCGATGGTGTTCATACGTTCCTCGTCGGTACTTTAAGGTCGCGCCGGCCTTTGGGGTAGGGCAGGTCGCGCCGACCGTCGGGCCAAGGGATCAATCTGCCCGCGTCCATCCGTCAACCGATCATGACGTCAAGATCAGCACCCCGTGCGGGCATGAGCCAGGGTGGTCAGTCCACCACGACAGACCCTGACCCAGAAATTAAACAGGAGCCGCAGGCGCCGCGGGAGCAGTAGCGGGCGTGGAGTTGGAGGGCGCCCTGGAGGGCGCAGGCGGAGGCGAGGGGGTTGGTGTTGTCGGAGCGGAGCCAGGTGCTGAGGGGGCGGAGCTGGCCGTAGGGGGCGGGCGCGCGCAGGGTGCGGTAGCGGGCAAGGGCGGCGTCCTCGGGCCAGAGGTGGCTGCCGAGGGCGACGGGCAGGGCGGCGTTGGCCGCCAGTTCGAGGGCGGCGCTGGCGCCGATGCCGGGGGCGCGCAGGGCGCGGGGGAGGGAGGCGGGGGTGGCGAGGGCCTCGGGCCAGCAGGGGGCGGAGTCGGGCCAGAGGCTGGCGCAGAGCGCGGCGAAGGCCTCGAGGCGGCGCTCGGGCACGGCGGCGGGCCTGCCGCCGTGGCGGACGAGGGGCAGGTCGTGGGCGGCCGCCCGCAGGACGGCAGCGAAGGCGGCAGTGCGCTCCTCCGCTTCCTCAGCGACGGAGCTGTGAGCGGCGGGGGCGGCTTCGAGGAGGGCAGGGAGGGCAGGCGGCGGGCGAGTTCGGCGAAGGCCTCGCGGTTGGGGCGGCTTGCGAGGGTCTCGAGGGCGAGGGCGTAGAGCACTGGCGCGGGGCCGCGGGCGGCGGCCCAGTGCTGCGCGCGTGAGGCGCGCGCCCGCAGCCGTTCGAGGCCAAGGGCTTCGAGCGCCGCAGCGGGGGAGGCGGTGGCGCTCGCGCAGGGAGGCGAGAAGGCGGGCAGGAGCGGAGCGGTGGCGGCGGGAGGAGCGGCCACGGCGATGGGGATGGCGAGGCCGCTGCCGTGCATCGTGACGAGCGCGTCGCCGTCGTTCTCCTCGACGACGTGGAGGACGACGCGGGCGTAGGCCGGGTCGTGTTCGTGGCCGTGGTCGCGCCAGCCGCTGGCGCGCAGGTGCAGTTCGACATCGCCGCAGAGCTCGGCGCCATCGATCTCGATGACGGCGTTGCGGGCGTCGGGGCCGTAGCCGGGGGCGGGGATGCCGGGGAAGCGGATGCGCAGGCGGCGGCCATCCTCGACGCGGGCGGGGGCGCGCAGGCCGGCGAACCAGCGCTCGGCGAGGGCGGCTTCGCCGCGGGGGGCGGCGGGGGCCTCGACGCCGGCGTCGTAGGGGGTGGGGTCCTCGGCAAGCATGCGCCAGGCGGCAGCGGGGAGGGGATGGGCCGGGCGGGTGGGGGCGAGCACGCTCATGGGGACGACTCGTCGCCGGGGGCGGGGGCGTCGCTTTCGGCATGGGGCTGCGGTGGTGGATCGGGGGGTGAGGCGTCGTAGGGGGCGACCTCCTCCTCGAACTGACGCAGGACGGTGAGGCTCGCGCCGCGGGGCGCGTAGCGGCCCGTCTCCCATTCGCTGATGGTCTGCTGGCGGACGCCCAGGTGGCGGGCGAAATCCGCCTGACTCATACCGGAGCGGCGGCGCAGGGCACGGATCCAGGATTCTGGTATGTCGTCGGGCATAGGTCAGATTTTACACGGTACCGTGTAAGAAGGGGCGATGGGGCAGCTTCTCCCTCACACAGCCTCTGCCCCCGACCCCCGGGCGCACGGTCGAGCAAGCAGCCGGTGCGGCCATGAGCCACCCAGGTCAGCCCAAGCGAACGGAACCTGACCTGCATGACCTGCACGTGCGGGCATGAGCCAGCCGGGTCATCCTGAGAGCCCGGTTCCTGACCCCAAAATCGCTTGGCGGCGGGTGAGTTCGGCGCGAAGGTCGAGGAGGGCGGTGTAGGTGAGGAGGACGGTGATGGCGGGTTCGTCCGCGTTGGGGGTCTCGCGGGAGAAGGCGTCGAGGAGGGCGGCGGGGGTGGGGGCGACGGCGAGGGGGGTGGGCCAGCCGGCGTAGCGCAGGCGCAGGGCGGCGTCTTCGGCGCGTGCGCCGCCGGCCCAACAGCGGGAGACGCGGCCGGTGAGGCGTTCGAAGTCGACGTCCCAGATCCAGCTCACGTCGCGGCCGTCGGCGATGCGGTCGTTGAGGACGAAGGCGAGTGCGCCCGCGGCGTCCTCGCCTTCGTCTTCGACCAGGCGCAGGGCTTCGCTGGCGCCGGCGGGATTCTTGCAGAGGAGGAGGCGCAGGTGGCGGCCCGCGAGGGTGACGCGTTCGCCCCGCCCGAAGGCGGGACGGGCCTCGGCCAGGCCCTCGCGGATGGCGGCGTCGGGTATGGCCAGGGTGCGGGCGAGGGCGAGGGCAGCGAGGGCGTTGCCGGCGTTGTAGAGGCCGCTCAGGGGAAGGTGCAGTTCGCCGAGGTCGGGGACGGTGAGGCTGAGACCGTCGTCGGGGGAAGGGGTGAGGGCGGTGGCGCTGGTGTCGGGATCGGGGCTGGCGCGACCGCAGCCGTCGCACTGCCAGCGACCGAGGTGGGCGGCGTAGCGCAGGTGGTAGCGGTAGACGCCGCCGCAGGCGCGGCACCAGCGCGCGTCGGCGGGGCCGGGGGAGGTGGCGTCGGAGCGGGCGGGGGCGAGGGAGTACCAGTGCAGGGGGCCTTCGTGGTCGAGGGCGAGCTCGGCCACGGAGGGGTCGTCGGCGTTGAGCACGAGGGTGGCGTCGGGAGGGAGCAGGGCGAGCGCCTCGCGCCAGCGAACGGCCACCCCGTCGACCTCGCCGTAGCGGTCGAGCTGGTCGCGGAAGAGGTTGAGGAAGGCGACGGCGCGGGGCTGCAGCAGGCGGGTGGCGGCGGGCAGGGTGGCTTCATCCGTCTCCATGAGCAGGAGGGCGTCGGGGGAGCGGGGGCGTCCGCGCCAGTCGACGGCGGCGGCGAGCGCCGAGGCGAGGCCGCGCGTGAGGTTCGAGCCCTCGCGGTTCTGCACGACGGGCCGGCCGGCGGCGGCGAGAATGGCTGCGAGCAGGCGGGCGGTGGTGGTCTTGCCGTTGGTGCCGGTGATGAGCACGGCGCCGCCCGTGAAGGAGCGTCCGAGGGTGGCGACGAAGCCGGCATCGATGCGCTCGGCGAGGAGGCCGGGGAGGGCGGTGGCGGCGCCACGACCGAGGCCAGCGCTGAGGGCGGCGGCGGCCTTGGCCACCCAGAGGGCGAGCAGGAGGCGGGGGCGGACAGCCGGCAGGCTCATGGGCGGGCCTGGTCCGCGCGAGGGCGGACTGCAGTGGCGGGCGTGCGAACGGGGCCGGTCAGGTGCCCGTGGCGGCGCTCACGACCGGCAGCGGCTGGGGCTCCACGAGGCCGGCGAGCAGGCGTTCGATCGCCATCGTGTGGCTGCAGATGGCCCATTCAGCGAAGAAGTCGCAGGTGCAGGACCAGGTGTCGTTGGCGAAGCTGACCTGGTGGTCGCAGTTATCGCCCGTGACGGTCACGCTGAAGCTCTCCAGGTTGAAGCGCTCAGGCTCGGCGGCGTAGCGCCGTGCTTTCTCGATCTTGCTGATGATGCTCGACTGCATGGTCGCGGGAACCCTCCTCGCGCGGGCGGCCTGGACGCAGAAACGGCGCCCTCAGGCGCCGCAGGAACGTGTGGCCGCTCGCACATCCATCGCGCCCTTCACGCTACGGGCGAGCGGGATGGGCTGTCAACGGGTGGAGCCGCCTTTTCGGCGAAGGAGACGACCTGTTCGGTAGGGGCGCCCACGGTGATCTGATCGCCGGGGGCGGGCAGGGGTGGAGTGGGGGGGAAGGCGACGGTGAGCGCATCGCCGCTGCTGCTGCAGACGCCGCTGACCTCGACCGCGGTGACGAGGTCGGTGAGCGCCTCGACGTGCAGGGTGAGGGTGAGGTCGCCGGGCCCCGGGCGCAGCCCGCCGGGCGCGACGCCCACCAGCCCTGCATCGGTGGAGAGGAGGGTGTAGCCAAGGAAGGCGGCGCTTTCGGCGTCGGGGGGAGCGGCGAAGACGGCGCCCTTGGGGCCACAGGCCTGCACGCGTCCGCCGCGCAGGAGGGCGAGGTCGTCGGCGAGGCGCAGGGCTTCGTCGCGGTCGTGGGTGACGAGCACGGTGGTGGCGGCGAAGCGGCGCAGGAGGGCGGGAAGCTCGGCGAGCATCTGGCGGCGTCCGCCTTCGTCGAAGCCGGCGAGGGGCTCGTCGAGGAGGGTGAGGGGGGCGCGCAGGGAGAGGGCGCGGGCGAGGTTGGCGCGCTGCGCCTCGCCGCCGGAGAGGCGCGTGGCGGAGCGATCGAGCAGGTGGGCGACGCCGCAGGCGGCGGCGGCCTCTTCGAGGCGGCGGGAGCGATCGGGGCGGGGCAGGCCGCGCAGGCGCAGGGCGAGGGCGAGGTTGGCGCGCAGAGAGCCGGAGAGGAAGACCGCCTCCTGGAAGGCGTAGGCGATGGAGGCACGGGCCGCGGCGGCGGGTGAGCCGCCCACGAGGACGCGTCCCGAACGGGGGCGTTCGAGGCCGGCCAGCAGACGCAGGACGGTCGACTTGCCCGCGCCGTTGGGGCCGAGCAGGGCGGTCACGCGGCCCTCGGCGAAGCGCAGGTCGGGCAGGGCCAGAACCTCGCGATCGCCGTAGGCGAAGGTCACCTCCTGCAGGTGCGCTTCCATCAGCGGGCGCCTCGTTGCTGGAGGACGGTGAGGACGACCACGATGGCGAAGGCGAGGGCGAGCAGGACGAGGCCGTAGGCGATGGCCCGCTCGGTCTCGGCGCGGCTCGTCTCGGTGACGATGGCGGTGGTGAGGACGCGCGTCTCGCCCACGAGGTTGCCGCCTACGGCCATGGAAGCGCCTACCTCGGAGACAACCGCGCCGAAGCCCGCCATGACGGCGGCGAGCAGACCCAGGCGGGCTTCGCGGGCGAGCAGCCAGAGGGTGTGCAGGCGTCCCGCGCCGAGCACGGCGAGGAGGTCGGGCAGGCGGGCGGGGAGGGCCTGGATGGAGGCGGCGGTGAAGGCGATGACGAGGGGAGTGGCGATGAGGAACTGGGCGATGATCATGGCCTGCTTCGTGTAGATCAGCTCGAAGCCGCCGAAGGGGCCGCTGCGCACGAGCAGCAGCCAGATGACGAGGCCGGCCACCACGGGGGGCATGCCCATGCCCGTGCTCACGCCCGCGAGGATGATGGTGCGGGCGGGGAAGCGGGCGCGTCCCAGCAGGTAGCCGAGGGGCACGCCCACGAGCATGGCGAGGGCGGTAGCGGAGCCGGAGACGAGCAGGGAGCGGGCGGCGATGGAGAAGAGTTCACCGTCGCCGCGGCCGATGAGCCGCAGCGCTTCGATGAGGCCGTCGCGGATGGCTTCCATCAGCCGCCTCCGACGGGAGACTCGGCGGCGGGCGCAAAGAGGGGACGTCCGAACTTCGCCACGCCGAAGCGACGGATGCGGTCCTGCGTTTCGGGGGCCAGGAGGAAGGCAGCGAAGGCCTCGGCCTGCTTCGCGGCGACCCCCTCGTGGCGATCGGGATTGACGACGTAGATGTGGTAGAGGTTGAGGAGGGTGGCGTCGCCTTCGACGAGGACGGCGAGGTCGAGGGCGTGACGCAGGGCGAGGTAGGTGGCGCGGTCGGTGAGGGTGTAGGCGCGGCGCTCGGAGGCGATGGTGAGGGTGGCGCCCATGCCCTGGCCGGTCTCCTCGCGGGATACCTCAGCGGGGGCCAGGCCGGCACTGGTCCAGAGTGCGAGCTCCTTCTTGTGGGTACCGGAGTCGTCGCCGCGGGAGACGAAGCGTCCGTGGGCGGCGATGGCGGCGACGGCGGCGGGGAGGTCGGGGGCGGCGGCGGCGGCGGCGGGGTCGTCAGGGGGGCCGACGATGATGAAGTCGTTGCTCATGACGAGGCGGCCGGAGACAAGGTCACCGCTGGCGACGTAGGGAGCCTCGGCCTCGGGCGCGTGCACGAGCACGGCGTCGGCGTTGCCTTCGCTGGCCATGCGCAGGGCAGCGCCCGTGCCGACGGCGATCACCTTCACGCGGATACCCGTTTCGGCCTCGAAGCGGGGGACGAGGTCATCGAGCAGCCCGCTGTCGTAGGTGGAGGTAGTGGTGGCGAGGATGACGGTGCCGGCGTCGTCGTCGGAGCCGCCGCAGGCGGCCGCCAGCAGGATGGCGGCAGGCAGAAGCAGCACGAGCAGGCGGCGGGCATGGCGCACGCGAGGACGCTCCGCGGGGGATATGCTGACGCCAGCATAGCGGCGTAGCAGGGGAGGGGCTAGCGGGGCGGCCGCGACGAATGCGCCGGGGAGGCTGGCGGGGCGGCCGCAACGAATGCGCCGGCAGGGGCTAGCGGGGCGGGCCGCGACGGATGCGCTGCAGCAGGGGCTCAGGGTCGTCGGGGGAGCGCCACATCTCCTGCCAGGCGTCGTCGAGCCACCAGGTGGCGCCGGCCTCCTCCTAGCGCGCGGCGGCGGCCCGCCCCGCGGCGGGCGCGAGGGGCGCGATCTCGCGCTCGATGACGATGTCGTACGGCTTCTCCGCGTCTCCGCTTGTGGGCCTGGGGGTGCGTTCGCGTTCAACCCAGTCGCGCATGGCGCGGAGGTCGGCGAGCGACTCTTCCTCGGTGGCCTCGTAGACGGGCTGGCCGTCGTGGTCAAAGACGTTGGGCAGAAGGCCATCGAAGCGGATGGCGCGACGCATCGAGCGGCGACGCGGCCAGGCGTCTGGGTCGCGGGGCCAGGCGCCCACGGCCCAGACGGGGATGCGTGGGCGCTGGACAGGCGGCGGCAGGAAGGTCACTTCGTGCAGGGAGAAGTGCTCGCCCGCGAAGGCGAACGGCTCACCGCTCCAGAGGCCCTGCAGAATGGCGAGGGCCTCATCGAGCATGGCGGCGCGGGTGTGGCGGTCGGGTTCGTCGCCGCTGAACCAGAGGCCCTCATCGGGGGGCGCGCCAAGGCCGACGGCGAGGGTGAAGCGCCCGCCCGAGAGGCGGTCGATCGTGGCCGCCTGACGTGCGATCAGCCACGGGCGATGCCAGGCGAGGGGCGTGAGCATGGTGCCAAGGCGGATGCGCTGCGTGCGCGTGCGATGGCGGAGAGCAGCACCCAGGCGTCGGCGAAGACGGGTGCTGGCTCGTCGGGCGCCTTGGCGTAGGGCGTATCCCAGAAGAAAGCGCCATCCCAGCCCGCCTGCTCGGCCTCGACGGCGAGCTGGATGAGGGTCGCAGGCTCACCGCCGTAGCCGCTGTTGGGGAGCGTCACGCCGAACTGCATGGGAGGAGTGTAGCGGGGACGGGAATGGAATTACCCGCCATGCTCGCGGGCGTATTCGATGAGGCGGGCGAAGGCGTTGGCGAGGCGCATCTGGCGGGGGGTGCGGCAGTGCACGCGCATGAGGTCGGGGCTGGCGACGACGACGGCGAGACACTGTGCGCGGCTGGTGGCGACGTTGAGGCGGTTGAGGCTGTAAAGGAACTCCATTCCGTGCGGGGCGTCGGCGTGGGAGCTGGTGGCCATAGAGTAGATGGAGATGGGGGCTTCCTGGCCCTGGAACTTGTCGACGGTGCCGACGCGGAAATCGGGGTAGTCGGCGAGGGCTTCGCGGATGGCGCTGACCTGGGCGTTGTAGGGGGTGATGACGAGGATGTCCTGATCGCCGAGGGGGTTGGTGTCGCCGTTGGCGTCGGTGTAGGTGGGGGTGGTGTCGAGGAGGGCGGGGATGAGAGCAGCGAGCTTCTCCGCCTCTTCGGGGGATTCGCTCGACCGGCTCTTGTGGCGGACGGGGACGAAGCGGATGCCGGTGCCGGTGAGGGGCGGGCTGCCGGTGAGGTCGAGGCGCTCGCGGCCGGGGTGAGAGCGCAGGCGGCCGTCGTAGAAGACCTCGGAGGTGTAGGCGGTAATGTCGGGGTGGAGGCGCCAAGTGCCGTCGAGGAAGAGGCCGAGGTGGTCCGGCATGACCTGTTCGCCGTGGAGCACATGGGCGAGGACGGAGCGCTCGGCGCCGGGCGGGTGGGCGCCCTGGAGGGGCTGGTCGAGCTGCTGCGGATCGCCGAGAAGGACGAGGTTGGTGGCGCAGGGGGCAGAGGCGAGGGCGTCGGCGAGGGACATCTGGCCGGCTTCGTCGATGAAGAGGATGTCGACGCTTTCGACCATGTCTTCACGCGCCCACAGCCAGGTCGTGCCGCCGACGACGTCAAGGGAGTCGCCGGCTGCGAATGCGGCGGCAGCAGCGGCGTTTTTCTTGAAGTGCCGGGCGGTCTTACAGGCGGGCGGGTCGCTGGAACTTTGGCCGATGGCGACCTCGCCGCCCCGTTCGCGGGCGATGCGGTCGACCTTGGTGAGCAGTTCGCCGATGACCTTGTGGCTGTTGGCGGTGACGCCGACGCGCTGTCCGCGCTCGATGCAGTCGACGATCATGCCGGCGCCGACGGTGCTCTTGCCGGAGCCGGGCGGGCCCTGGATGGGGAGGTAGCTGCGGTCGAGGGCAGCGACGAGGCGGCGGGCGGCTTGCTGGGCGTCTTCACCGCTGTGGCGGAGGGGTTGTCCTTCGCCCTGTCCGGCACTCTCTCCGAGTCTGGGGGGGAGGCGCAGGAGCAGGTCGCGGGCGGCGCGATTGGCATCGAGGTTCACGGCGTCGGGGGCGTCAAGATCGTCCTGCTTGGCGGCGGAAGCGTCGGTAGCCTCGGCGTTGGGGGCGTCGTCGCTGCTGGCGTCGATGCCGTGTTCGATGATCCAGCGGGCGAGTTGCGGAAGGCTCGCGGGCTTGGGCGAGGGGTTGATGTAGTTCTTCGGGACGAGGGAGGTGGGCTCGGGCCTGGTCCTGGTCCTTCCCCGCTTGATATCGATTCGGCCCAGCGCATCGTCGAGGTAGACCACCTCGCCGACGTCCTTCTGCGTGATGGGGTCGATGGGCCGCTCGCCCACCTTGATGGAGTGATCCTGGGGCGGAAAGCTGAACTGGTAGATGTTGGAGCGGGAGCGCGGGGAATCGTCGGGCCACGAGTCTTCGAGGGTGGTGTGGGCGATGGGCTCGGAATCCTCGAAGCGTTCTTCGTCGGTGAGTTCCTCGAGCAGGCGGAAGAAGTTCCACCAGAACGCCTTGTCCTCGCGGCGATGCCAGTTGAGGAGTTGGGCGAGGAGCCAGCGGCCGCGGTCCTCGCCTTCGAGGGTCTCGGGGCTCTCGGGCGTGTCGGGGTAGAGCGTGTTGGCCAGCTCGTTGACTTCTTTCTGCGCGTCGCTGTCCTCGTTTTCTTCGGGCTCGGAGGGCGTGGGGCGGGGGAAGGCGTCTTCACCGAGGTCGCGGAGGAGCGCGGTGCGCTGTTCTTCGAGCCAGTTGCGCAGGTAGAGCGTGGAGAGGCAGTCGTCCTTGTTGTAGCCCTTGATCTGGTCGAGCAGCTCAGCGCGGGCTTCGCCTTCCCCCAGTTCGAGCCACGTCTCGAACTCGACGATGCTCTCGTTGGCGTTTCGTAGCTCGACGCCGCGGTTGTAGTCGTAGAGGGGTTCAAGTTTCTTGATGGAGTAGCTCTCGACGGAGGCGCGGACGCCCTGGCGGACGGCTCGGTAGAGGTCGACGAAGACGTGGCCGCGGAGGAGCTGGTCGACCTCTCCCTCGCGGGTGCCGTGGCGGCCGGCGAGGCGCTTGACGGCGGTCGTCTCGTAGGGGGCGTAGTGGTAGATGTGCAGGTCGGGGTCGGCTTCGAGGCGCTGCATGACAAAGTCGATGAGTCGCTCGAAGGCGCGGCTCTCGGCGCCCGTCGTGACGGTGCCCTGCTCGATGGCCCAGAAGTCGTGGAAGGTGGGCTGGCCGTCGGGGGTGGGGAGGCCTGGTTCGATGACGCCGAAGAGGTAGTCGATGCCGTCGACTTCCTCGGAGGCGAAGAGGGGGTCGCCTTCGATATCGAAGAAGAGGTCGCCGGGGGAGGGTTCGGGGAGCATGAGCAGGCCCGCATCGGGGGTGGGCTTGCCGAGCGGATCGCGTGCGGGCTCGATGCGCTCGGAGAGCATCGTGCCGGCGCGCTCCCCGCGGACCTGGATGCTGGCCTGGGCCTGGATGCGGGAAAAGGCTTCGCGGCTGATGTCTTCGTGGCCGAGGAGCGGGGTCTCGGGCTCGCTGAGGCCGGTGCGGGTGGTGACGTCGATCTCGTGGAGGGCGCGCCGCTGGCGGGAGGAGAGGCCGGCGACGCGGGAGAGGTCGTCCTCGCGTTTCCACTGGTCCTTGCACCGCAGGCTCCAGCGGCAGACGTGGCAGTGCTCGACGGGCTCGGGCGTGCCGGCGACGGGAAAGATGTCGTCGCCTTCGAGGAAGGCCTCGAACTCGTGGGCGACGAGGCGGTAGTAGGCGGCGTAATCGGCGACGCGGAAGGAGACGACCTCGCGCTTCACCCCGCCAAGGGCGAGGTGCATCTGGTCGGGCTGGCGGCCCTGCATGGCGGTGACCATGTCGGAGTAGAGGCAGAGCTGGAGGACGGCGGAAGCCTTGGCGCTGCGTGCAAGCTTGGTGTCCCAGACTTCGTAGCTCCAGGCGCCGAGGTCGCTGGGCTGCTCGACGCGGATGAGGAAGTCGGCGTAGCCGAAGCGATCGCCATCGAAGAGCACCGCCTGGAAGATGACGTCGGGGCCGGCACGCATGGCGGCGAGGGTCTCGTCGCGGCCACGGGTGCGGCGCTCGGGGTAGAGCAGGTCGGGGTGGCGGGGGATTTCGACGACGCTCAGGCCCTCGTCGCGGCGGGCCTGGAGAAAGCGCTGCTCATGCTCGATACCGCGCTGGGAGATGCGATCGAGCACGACATCCTTGCGATCGGGGCGCCTGAGGTGGCCGTGGACGGCGGCGCGCTCGAGCCTGGCGAGGTGCTGACACTCCAGGAAGCCAACAAGGTCAGTAGCGGAATAGACGATACGGTTATCAGCTAGCTGCATACGTTCATGCTAGCCGTTCGGGGGTGAAGGGGCGTGCGGTCGGGTCGACTTCGAGGAAGGCGGCGTGGGAAGCGAGCGCCTCGGCGGGTGGGGGGGCTAGTCTGCCAACGCCAACACTTCAACCTCAACATGCCGCTTGAACGCGTCGACGCTGGTGTAGTGCTTGAAACCGTGGTCGTTCGCGATCTGCAAAACCTTCTGCTCCTCGCCCAGCAGCAGCGCCACCGGGTCGCTAAAGCCTTCCTGCAGGCCGTTCGGCCAAGCCAGGTCAAGGATGGCAAGTGGCTCACCTGTGTCGGGAGGGCAACCTCGTGCTCGATGCTCCCCTCAGGGAGGCCCTGCTCGCGGACCCATTCATTCAGGGAACGGAGGACAGCCTCCTCCTCTTCATCCTCGATGCCACCAGGAGCGGCCACAGGCGTCGGCGTCGCCTGTTCAACTACACCAGCAGTCCCAACATCCGACGAGTCGTGGCGCAAGGTGTCGAGCAGGTCGTTGGTCGCGGCCGCCAGCAGACGCTGACGCTCCTCCAGGAAGTGCGGGTAGTTCTCAATCTCCCACAATTCGGGATCCATCGGGATCCATTGCGACTCCAACGCCCCGGGATGACGCTCTGCCGCCCTACGGAAGTACTTGTTCGGTGGGCAGTTTGAGATTTCGAGATTGCACTCCTTCGTGAGCAAACTGAAGTTCGCTACGGCGTTCACCTCTGACCGATGGAACCCAACCTTGTAGAGCAGGGACTTGGGGAAGATGTGGTGCACCTCAAGGACATTCATGCGGCCCAGTAGGTCTCGCCGCAACTCCACACCACTGCACAAGTCTTTCGCGTGGCCGACGCGGGTCAGCGCGTACAGCACAGGGTAGAAGCGGTCCCCACGGCTGGCGCCACCAAAGTGGGCAGGCTCTACCCGAAGGCTGCCGCGCCAAAGGCGCAGGTTTTCGAGGAGCCGCTCGATACCGTGTTCGATGTCCTCAATCGCCTCGAAATCCTGATCGAGCGTACTTTCAGTTGAACCAGAGAAGCGTCCCCACATGGCGCTCAGGAAGTACCAGTAGAGGAGCCGGTCGCTCTCGACGGCGTCGCGCAGGCGGCCACCTCACTGGTCAATGTACCGCGACATGACGGGGATAGCATTGCGACCGAAGAGGACACGGTTATGGTCCAGGCCAAGACGGCTTCCGATTAGATTCAGGACACTCTCGATGTGGCTCTCGGCTTGCTTGAGGCCTTCCTGAACCTTGTTGCTGGATACGTCGTGGAGGTACCCGAACCGCGCCTCACATGTCACGATCCCATTGACGTTGCGCAAAAGCCACTCGAGATTGAACCGGTAACCGGAGTCCTCCCACTTGTGAGGATAGCCTGCATAGTCTCACGCCCTTCGGGCCAAGCACCACAGATTTTCGCCAGAGCCAAGTCGCCTTGTGAGAGCTTCGTCCCTCCGGTGTTGACTGTGTTGAAGATGTCGACCACTACGTCGACGGTCTTGTCTTCTCCTGTTATCTCTTCGATGTGCAGATCGATTGCACTAATCCCGATGATCTTGGCAAGGCGAGCAACGAACGCAGTCTGCTTGTCAGCAGATTCAGCATGCTGTGCGAGCTTCACAGCGTGCTCTGCCAGCCCCTCAGCTCCCTTCCGCATCAAGTCAGACACGTCAACCCAGAGGGAATCGTCCTGCATGAGGGATTGCTGGTAGAAGCGGAACTCCTCGGTTTCGAGATTGAAGTACAGCCCGGTGAAAGCCCGCTCATCACCGTCGAAAAAGGCTGGAGGCTTTCCCCGAATGATCCCGTAGAGCGAGGTGATTCGCTGCTGCCCGTCCAGGAGGAGACGCACGACACCTGGCGCGAGCTCTTTGTCTCCACGGCTGTCAGCACTCTCTGCTGCAGTCGCCCACACAAGCAGGCTGCCAACGGGGTGCCGTCGGTAGAGGGAGTCCATCAGCGCACGGACCTGGTCACGGTTCCACACGTAGCCACGCTGGAAATTCGGCAGCGCCATGAACCCGCTGTCGATGTTGGCGAGGATGTTCGCAATTTGCGCCATGGTATGCCTCCTATCGCGGGCGTGGGGTGTGGGTTACCACCAGATCATTTCGTCGGAGTCTTCGGGGAGGTTGTCCCAGTCGGTGGTCCAGAGGCCGGAGGAGAGGTACTTCCAGCCACCGTCGGCGAGGAGGCAGACGATGTGCTGTTCGCCTTCAAGGCGCTCGCAGACCTTGATGGCGGCGCGGATGACGGAGCCGCTGCTGACGCCGGCGAAGATGCCTTCCTTCTCGGCAAGGTCGCGGGTGAGGGCGAAGCTGGTGCGGCTGTCGACGACGATCTTCCCGTCGAGGACGGATTCGTCGAGGATTTCGGGGATGAAGCCCTCTTCGAGGGCGCGCAGGCCCTGCACGTTGTCGCCCGGGTGGGGGGCGGCGGCGATGACGCGGATGTCGGGGTTGTGGGCCTTGAGGCCGCGGCCGGTGCCGGTGAGGGTGCCGCCGGTGCCGAGGCCGGCGACGAAGGCGGTGGTCTGGGGGAGGTCGCGCAGGATTTCGACGGCGGTGCCGTGCTCGTGGGCGCCGGGGTTGGCGGCATTGCCGTACTGGTAGGGGAAGTGGTAGCGGCCGGGGTTGGCGGCGACGATCTCCTTCGCTTTGGCGATGGCGCCGTTGGAGCCGAGTTCGCCGGGGGAGTAGATGATCTCGGCGCCGAGGGAGCGCAGCAGGAGGGAGCGCTCCTCGCTGACGTTCTCGGGCATGACGCAGACGACGTGGTAGCCGCGCAGCTTGCCGATGAGGGCGAGGCCGATGCCGGTGTTGCCGGAGGTGGGCTCGAGGATGGTGTCGCCGGGGTTGAGATCGCCGCGCGCCTCGGCGGCGTCGATCATGGCGAGGGCGATGCGGTCCTTGACGGAGCCGGTGGGGTTCTGGCCCTCGAGCTTGGCGTAGATGTGGGCGTCGGGGCGGGGGGCGAAGGAGCGCAGTTCGACGAGGGGGGTGTTGCCGATGAGGTCGAGGACGGAGTGGTGGAGGGCCACGGAGGTTAGCCGCCGGCGAGCGCGGGGAGGATGTCGAGGACGTCGCCATCGCTGAGGGTGGCGTCGAGGCCACCGGTATAGCGGATGTCCTCGTCGTTGAGGTAGACGTTGACGAAGCGCTGCAGCTGGCCGTCGTCATCGCAGAGCTGGGCCTTGAAGCCGGGGAAGCTGGCTTCGATGTCGTCGACGACGTCGGCCACCGTCGCGCCGTGGGCCTCGATCTCCTTCTGCCCGCCAACGAGCTTCTGGAGGACGGCGGTCACGCGGATGTGGACGGTGGGGGTGGTGGCTGACGTCACTGGCTGTTTCTCCTGTTGGTGGCTGGAGGCTAGACGGCCGCTTCCTCTTCCTCCGGATGGGGGAAGGGGGCGCCGCAGAACTCTTCGTAATCGATGAGCTCGGTGATGGTGGGGTTCTCGCCGCAGAGGGGGCAAGCGGGGTCGCGGCGAATCTTGACGGTGCGGAACTCGAGCGAGAGTGCATCGTAGAGGAGCAGGCGGTTGACGAGCGGTTCGCCCTGTTCGAGGACGAGCTTGAGCACCTCGGTCGCCTGGATGCTGCCGATGGTGGCGCACATGGCGCCGAGGACGCCGGCTTCGGCGCAGCTGGGCACCATGCCGGGCGGGGGCGGGGCGGGGTAGAGGCAGCGATAGCAGCCCTGGCCGGGCAGGTAGGTGGTGGCCTGGCCATCGAACATGAGGATGGAGCCATCGACGAGCTTCTTGCGGCGCAGGTAGCAGGCGTCGTTGACGAGGTAGCGGGTGGCGAAGTTGTCGGCGCCGTTCACGACGATGTCGTACTGGTCGATGATCTCGAAGGCGTTGTCGCTGGTGAGGGGCGCCTCGTGGAGGACGACGTCGATGTTGGGGTTGTGCGCGAGCAGCGTCTCTTTGGCGGACTGCACCTTGGGGCGTCCGATGTCGTCGGTCTGGTGGAGGATTTGGCGCTGCAGGTTGGAGCGATCGACGATGTCGAAATCGATGAGGCCGATCTTGCCGATGCCTGCGAGGGCGAGGTAGAGGGCGACGGGCGAGCCGAGACCGCCGGCGCCGACGACGAGCACGCGCGCCTGGATGATGCGGCGCTGCCCGATGCTGGCGACCTGGGGCATGATCAGGTGGCGGCTGTAGCGCTCCACCATCTCGGGGGTGAGGACGACGTCGGCCCCGCCGGCGAGGGCGGGGATGAAGGCGACTTCGTCGCCGGGGGTGAGGGAGGTGGCTTCGCCGTCGAGCGTATCGATCTCGATCTGGTTCACGTAGACGCCGATATGGGTGGCGAGCTGGCCGGTGGCGTCGCGCACCTGGGCGCCGAAGCCGGGGAACTGCGTATCGAGGTCGTCCATGACTTCGCGCAGGTTGGCGCCGGCGGCGCGCACGCGGACGCGGTTGCCCACGAGGTGGCGGAAGGGTGTGGGGACGTAGACGTTGACAGTCACTGGCTGGGCCTCGCTCTCGCTCCCGTGGCGGGGGCGGTGGGGTTGTGGGGCGGCTCCTGCCGCCAAGGTCGGAGTGGACGGAGCGTTAGAGGTCGACACTGAGGTAACGCTCCCCGGTATCACAAAGGATGGTGACGATACGAGCCTCTTCCCCGAGGCGCTCGGCGACGGTGACGGAGGCGATGACGTTGGCGGCGGCGGAGAGGCCGACGAGCAGGCCCTCCTCGCGGGTGAGGCGGGCGGTCATGGCGAAGGCGTCCTTGTCTTCGATGCGGATGACTTCGTCGTAGACCTCGCGGTCGAGGACGCCGGGCACGAAGCTCGCGCCGATACCCTGGATGCCGCTCAGGCCCGGGCGTCCGCCGCTGAGGACGGGCGAGCGGGCGGGCTCGACGGCGACGATGCGGATGCGGTCGCCGAGTTCTTCGCGCAGCACCTGCCCGACGCCGGTGATGGTGCCGCCGGTGCCGACGGCGGCGACGAAGGCGTCGATGCGGCCTTCGGTATCGGCGAGGATTTCGTGGGCGGTGGTGCGACGGTGGATGTCGGGGTTGGCGGGGTTCTCGAACTGCTGGGGGACGAAGGCGTCGGGCTCGCTCTCGGCGAGCTGGCTGGCGGCGAAGACGGCGCCGGTCATGCCTTCGATGGCGGGGGTGAGGTGCACCTCGGCGCCGTAGCGCTCGAAGAGACGGCGGCGCTCGATGGACATGTCCTCGGGCATGGTGAGGACGAGGCGGTAGCCCTTGACGGCGGCGACCATGGCGAGGCCGATGCCGGTGTTGCCGGAGGTCGGCTCGACGATGGTGGCGCCCGGGAGCAGGCGTCCGGAGCGCTCGGCGTCCTCGATCATGGCGAGGGCGATTCGGTCCTTCACGGAGCCGCCGGGGTTCATGCTCTCGAGCTTGCCGTAGACGGCAGCGGCGCCTTCGGGCACGACGCGGTTGAGGCGCACGAGTGGCGTACGCCCCACGAGGTCGAGCACGGACTGGGCGAGACGGGGGCGGGCGGGCGTTGTCGCGGGCGCTTCGCTCATATCTGATACCGCCCGGCGACGGCCTGGGGCTCCTTGGCGTGGAGATCGGCGATGGAGTAGGAGGCGAGGATGGCGCTGGTGGATTCGCGCACGCGCTCCCAGATTTCACGCTGGCCGCACTGGTGGGGGTGGTCGGTGCGGTCGGCGGGCTCATCGAGCCAGGCGACGGGCGAGAGGCTGCCCTCGAGTGCGGTCAGCGCCTCGAGGACGGTGATGTCGGCGGGGTCGCGGGCGAGCTCGTGGCCGCCCGTGGGGCCGCGTCGCGAGCGGATGAAGCCGGCCTTGCGCAGGGTGGTGAGAAGGTGGTCGAGGTAGTGTTCGGAGACGTGGCGTCGCAGGGCGATTTCGGAGCACTGGAGGGGGCCCTGGCCGTAGTGGCCGGCGAGCTCGACGAGGGCGCGGAGCCCGTAGTCGCCACGTGTGGAACAGCGCATTTCACCCAGCCTGGGCGGCGCCGGAGCGCCGCAAGCATCGCCTCCTGCGTAAAGTCTAGTAAGTCTGTCAACAATCGTAGGGGGCGGGAGCGCCTGTGCGCAACAGGGGCTGTGGGCGCGGGGCCTGCTACCCTTGAGCGGCAAGTTTCTGTGGGGTTGGACCGTTCTCGTACGTCGCACGTGACTTTCCGTTCCTGAACCGGCTACGCGAGCAGGTGCTGTTCGCGGCGGGTCCGATCGGCTCCACGATTCTCTCGCTCAAGCCGACGCCTGAGGATTACGGCGGCCTGGACGGCTGCAACGAGTACCTCGCCGTCTCCAAGCCTGAGCTGCTAATGGGCATCCAGCGCAGCTTCTACGCGGCTAGCTGCGATGCGGTCGATTCGGCGACGTTCGGGGCGAACCGGGTGGTGTTCGCGGAGTACGGCATCGAGGAGCGGGTGCGCGAGATCAACCGGCTCGCGGCGGAGCAGCTGGGACGCGTGCGGGACGAGTTCGCCACGCCTGAGTGGCCGCGCTACAGCTTCGGCACGATTGGGCCGGGGACGAAGCTGCCATCGCTGGGGCACATCGAGTACGACGAGCTGGTGGCGAGCTACCGCGAGCAGACGCTGGGGCTGATCGAGGGCGGCATCGATGTGCTCAAGGTGGAGACCTGCCAAGACCTGCTGCAGACGAAGGCGGCGCTGGGCGCGATCGAGGACGCCTTCGCGGAGACGGGGTCGCGCCTGCCCGTGATCGCCAGCGTGACGATCGAGACGACCGGGACGATGCTGCTGGGCTCGGATATCGCCTCTGCGCTGACGACGCTGGAGGCGCTCGACACGATCGACGTGATCGGCATCAACTGCGCGACGGGGCCGGAGCAGATGGTGGAGCACGTGCGCCACCTCGCGCAGCACTCGCGTCGGCCGGTGTTCATCGGACCGAATGCGGGGCTGCCGGAGATTCGCGAGGGCGAGACGCACTATCCGCTCACGCCTGAGGACTTCGCCCGCTTCCAGCGCATCTTCGTGGAGGAGATGGGCACGAGCATCGCCGCGGGCTGCTGCGGGACGACGCCGGCGCACTTCGAGGCGGCCATCGCAGCGGTCGGGCGGCCGCAGCCGAAGGCTCGCCCGCAGACGATCGAGGCGGCGTGCAGTTCGCTCTACACGAGCGTGCCCTTCGAACAGGACACGTCGTTCCTGGTGGTGGGGGAGCGCATGAACGCGACGGGGTCGAAGGCGTTCCGGGAGCTGCTGCTGGAGGAGGACATCGAAGGGGTGGTGGCGCTGGCGCGCCAGCAGACCTCGGAAGGGGCGCATGTGCTCGACCTGATGGTCGACTACGTGGGCCGGGAGGGCGCGCCCGACGTGGGGCGATTCGCGCGCGAATTGCGCACGCAGGCGACGCTGCCGCTGGTGTTCGATTCGACCGAAGTGTCGGTGGTGGAGACGGCGCTGAAGCTGTACGGCGGCAAGGCGATCGTGAACTCCATCAACCTGGAGGACGGGGAGCGCAAGATCACGCAGCTGCTGCCGCTGATCAAGCGCTTCGGGGCGGCGGCGGTCGCACTCGTGATCGACGAGGAGGGGCAGGCGCGCACGGTCGACTGGAAGCTGCGGGTGGCGCATCGCATCCACGACATCGCGGTGGAGCGGTACGGGATGGAGCGGGGGGACCTGCTGTTCGACATGCTCACGTTCCCGCTGGGGGGCGGGCAGGAAGACTTGCGCGGGGACGCAAAGGCGACGCTGGAGGCGATCCGGCGGGTGAAGGCGGAGCTGCCGGGGGCGCACACGATTCTGGGCGTCTCGAACGTGTCGTTCGGGTTGAAGCCGGCGGCGCGACGGGTGCTGAACTCGGTCTTTCTGGCAGAGGCGGTGGATGCGGGGCTGGATGCGGCCATCGTGAACGCGCGCCAGATTCGCCCGCTGAGCCGCATCCCCGAGGAGCAGCTCGAGACGGCGCTGGACCTCATCTACGACCGGCGTCGGGATGGCTACGACCCGCTCATGCACTTCCTCACCCTGTTTGAGGACGAGGCGACGGCGGCGCCGAAGCGGGCAGAGGAGCAGGCGGCGCTGCCGGTGGAGGAGCGGCTCAAGCAGCGCATCATCGAGGGGAACCGTCGGGGGCTGGAGGAGGACCTGGACGAGGCGCTGGGGGAGATGGAGGCGCTCACGATCATCAACGAGCACCTGCTCGACGGGATGAAGGTGGTGGGCGACCTGTTCGGGGCGGGCAAGATGCAGCTGCCTTTCGTGCTGCAGAGCGCGCAGACGATGAAGGCGGCAGTGAGCCACCTGGAGCCGCACATGGAACGCGTGGAGGGGTCGGGGAAGGGCCGCCTCGTGCTCGCGACGGTGCGCGGGGATGTCCACGACATCGGCAAGAATCTGGTCGACATCATCCTCTCGAATAACGGCTACACGGTGCACAACCTCGGCATCAAGCAGCCGATTTCGACCATCATCGAGAAGGCGCTGGAGGTGGAGGCGGACGCCATCGGGCTGAGCGGACTGCTGGTGAAGAGCACGGTAGTGATGCGCGAGGACCTGCAGGAGCTGAACTCGCGCGGGCTGGCGAACTTCCCCGTGCTGCTGGGGGGCGCGGCGCTCAACCGTCGCTACGTGGAGCAGGACCTGCGGTCGGTCTACGACGGCGCCGTCTACTACTGCAAGGACGCGTTCGAGGGGCTCGACGTGATCGGGCGGGTGATGGAGGGCGAGGAGCGGCCCGCTCCGGTGACTGAGGTCCGGGCAGAGGTCCAGGCGGACGAGCCGACGCCACAGCTTACGAGCGCCTCAGTGCGCTCGGCGGTGGCGCGGGACGCGCCCGTACCGGAACCGCCGTTCTGGGGGAGTCGCGTGGTGCGCGGCATCCCGCTGCGTGACGTCTTCCCGTACGTGAATGAGATTGCGCTCTTCCGGGGGCAGTGGAACTACCAGCGGGGGGAGCGCACCGAGGCCGAGTACGAGCTGCAGGTGGAGGAAGAGATACGCCCAATCTTCCGTCACTGGCAGGAGCGCGCCATCGGGGAGGGGCTGCTCACGCCGCAGGTGGTGTACGGCTACTTCAAGTGTCAGGCGGAGGGCGAAGACCTGCTCGTCTGGCCGGAGGTGGACGGGGAGCAGGGAGCGGGCGAGCCGGTGCGGTTCGCCTTCCCGCGCCAGGGGAAGGGGCGACAGCTCTGCATCGCCGACTTCTTCCGCGAAACCGCAAGCGGCGAGTACGACACCGTGGCCTTCACGGTGGCGACGGTGGGCGCACGGGCCACCGAGCTGGCACAGGAGCTGTTCGAGGCGGACGAGTATCGCGACTACCTTCACTTCCACGGATTCGGGGTGGAGAGCGCGGAGGCGTTGGCGGAGTTCTGGCACAAGCGCGTGCGCGAGGAGCTGGGCATCGCGGGTCAGGACGCGGGCAGCGTGCGCGAGCTGTTCGCGCAGGGCTATCAGGGGTCGCGCTACTCGTTCGGGTATCCGGCGTGTCCCGACCTGGAGCAGCAGGTGGGGATCGTGGAGCTGCTGGGTCCCGACCGCATCGGTGCGGAGCTTGGGGAGACGTTCCAGTGGCACCCCGAGCAGACGACGAGCGCAATCGTCGTGCACCACCCGGAGGCGCGCTACTTCACGGTGTAGGGGCGGGCGGGTCGGCGGGGATCTCCCATTCCCGCAGCGCGAAATGCGATTTGCCAGAGCGCACGAAGCGATCGTCTTGACTGAGGCGGACGTGCAGGCCCCTGGGAGCCGCTTCCTCGTCGATGTACTGCAGAATCTGCTCCGCTGTGGCCGGGTTATGCACCCAGATCAGAACCGACTTGGCTTTGTCTGGGAGCGAATTGCCCCACGGCAGGAAGGTGTCACCAAGCCCCACGGCAGGAAGGTGTCACCAAAGCGCTTGAGGCCGGGCGGATTGTGCTGGAGCAATGATTCGCCAGTAGCGGGAGCCACTCCTAGCGCAACCAACTCCTCGCGGGCTTCATCAACTTCGAGCCCTCCTCGCTCAACCGCCAGTAGGCGCAACTCCTCCAGCCTCCATCTACGCAGGATGTACGTTGGGTTGCTGGATCTCCGCTGGCCTGTCCGCATAAATCGCTTGTCCTGATTCAGCCGGATCCGGAGACCGCGGGGAGCAGCACTATGGCCAAGGAGACGACGAATTTCATCCAAAGCGACAGGGCGACACAGCGAGTCAAGAAGCAGTTCAGCCTTATCAATCGTTGAGTTTCCACGCGGGAAATAGGTGTCGTCGAAGCGTCGCAGACCGGGGAGACCGTCCTGGAGCAGGCGGTCAGTGGCGAGCGGTACGACGCCCTGCCGTACTAGTTCCTCACGGGCTTCATCGACGTCGAGGCTGCCGCGTTCAGTCGCGAGCTTGGACAGTTCCTTGCGGAGCGAATCGGGAGCATGGCCGTCGAGAAACGCCCAACCGTCGCGGGCCATCTTGAATTCTGCAAGCCAGATGATGGTTCGCAGGCCGATGGCACGGAGCCGATCGAGGTATGCGTCGCCTGTGTGGACCACGGCATCCGCAATTTCGGGAACCTTGTTGAGCGAGTCGAGTGGGATGGCTACGCCAAGAACCTTGCTCACAACGTCGACCATGGCAGCGACATCACGATCTTGCGCGAGCCTTGATCTCAGATCCTCTTTGGCCCCCTTCTCAATCTGACGGATACGCTCGCGGGTGACACCGTATTCTTGGCCGAGCTCCTCCAGCGTTGGTTGTGGGCGGGCCTGCGAAGGGTCAGTGGCATCAGCAGGGAGGGCGAGAACGCGGGCGGTGAAGACTCTCCGAGGGCGCTCCTGAAGTTGGTAGACAGTGATTCCTGCTCTCCCGAAGGCAGTTGCATAGGTGGCGGCGATGTCCTCGAGGCGCTCCTCGCGGGTGGGGGGTTGTGGAACCGACGCAATGGGGGTGGTGGCGAGCTGCTGCCAGGCTTCGGCAATTTCGTCGGGTATATCGGGGAGAGTGTCAGTCAGGGCGAGGACATCAGCGAGGGTGGTGGCGCCGCGGGAGCGGGCCCATTCAGCGAGGGTGTTGAAGGGTTGCCAGAAACGGGGATCCTGGACATCGCCAGGATCGCTGTTTGTTTCAGACGGCGCGGCGATGGGGGTGGCGGCGAGTTGGCGCCAGGCGGCGGCGATGTCGTCGGGGAGGGCGCTGAGGTCGGCTTGCAGGGCGAGGACGTCGGCGAGGGTGGTGGCGCCGCGGGAGCGGGCCCATTCGGCGAGGGTGGTGAAGGGCTGCCAGAAGGCGGGGTCCTGGACGTCGATGGGATCGCCGCTCCAGTCGCTCATGCGCGCTGGCCTTCGAGGCCGAGTTCCGCCAGGATTTGGTCGCGGAGGCGGTATTTCTGGACTTTGGTGGCGGACATGGGCCAGGCGTCGGGGGCGATGAAACGGATGTGGCGGGGGACCTTGAAGCTGGCGATGCGGCCTCGGCAGTGCGCGATGAGGTCGTCGGGGGTGACTTCGGCGCCGGGGACGAGCTCGACGAAGGCGGCGGGCACTTCGTCGTAGCGGGCGTCGGGGACGCCGACGACCTGGGCGATGTTCACAGCGGGATGCGTCTGCAGGTAGGACTCGATCTCGAGGGCGGCGACGTTTTCGCCCCCGACCTTGAGCATGTCCTTGAGGCGGCCGAGGAAGCTGACGCGTCCGTCTTCGTCGAGGGCGCCGAGGTCGCCGGTATCGAACCAGCCGTCGGCGTCGAAGCACTGGGCGTTCTTGGCGGGGTCCTTGTAGTAGCCCTCGAAGACGCAGTAGCCGCGCATCCAAATCTGGCCGCGGGTGTTGGGGGCGTCGATGGGGGCGCCTGTTTCGGGGTCGCGGATCTGGAGTTCGATGCCGGGGAGGGGGCGGCCGGAGGTGACGGGACGCTTCTCGGGCGGGTCGTCAGGGTGGCTGAAGGCGGCGACGCCACCGCATTCGGTGAGGCCGTAGGCGTTGGTGTGGTTGGCAGTGGGGAGGGCGGCGTGGATGCGGCGCAGGGCGTCGGGGGGCGCGACGTTGTTCATGAGGCGGATGCGGGCGAACTCGGCGGCGTCCCACTCGGGGTGGTTGAGGAGGGCGGTGGTGATGGGGGGGAAGGTGGAGAAGCAGACGGTGGCGCGCTCGTCGCGCAGCTGGGCGATGCCGAGGATCGGCTCGAAGTGGGTGAGGGTGATGTAGGCGGCGCCGGCATCCATACAGCCGATGAGGGGCAGGATGGAGCTCATGTGGAAGAGGGGGAGGGGGTCCCAGAAGCGGTCTTCGGCGGTGAGCTCGAAGCGGTCGCTGCAGGCGTTGACGGAGGTGCGCACGAGCGCTTCGTGGGTGAGGGGACAGCCCTTGGGGTCGGCGGTGGTGCCGGAGGTGTACATCATGAGGGCGACGTCGCGGAGGCGGACGCGGGAGCGCCAGCGGTGGACCTCGGCATCGGTGATGCGGGCGGCTGCTGCGTCGAAGGCGGTGCGATCGAGCATGCTGCTGGGTACGGGGGCGGGGTTCGCCCCGCTACTGAGAAGCACGATGCTCTGCAGGAGGGGAGCGGCGGGGAGGTCGAGGGCGGCGGGGTCGGGCGCCTCGGCGAGCCCGGGAAGGCAGCGGTGCAGCAGTTCGACGAAGTCGACGTGGTCGGCGATGAGGTCGCTGGTGACGAGCAGTTTGAGGTCGGCGTTCTCGATGACGTAGGCGATCTCGTGATCCTTGTAGCGGGCGTTGATGGGGACGACCCAGGCGCCGATCATGGCGGCCCCGAGCATCACCTCGACGAAGTCCATGGAGTTGGGCATGAGGATGCCGAGGTGGTCACCCGGGCGCAGTCCGAGGCCGGCGAGCGAGCGGGCAGCGCGCACGGCCGCCTCGTTGAGGCTGGCGTAGGTGTGGCGCTGGTCGGGGAAGATGACGGCGTCGGCTTCGGGGTAGCGGGCGGCGGCGCGCACGGGCAGGTCGCCGAAGGGGACGACTTCGGTCCAGGCGCGCGCGGCGACGTCTTCGCTCATGACCTGTCTCTCACTGGCAGCAGCCCGAGGCGCTAGCGCTTGTCGAACTCGAGGTGGAGTTCGTAGAGGCCGAGCATGATGCCGGGCTGATGGGTGAAGTCGTTCTTGCCGGGCGCGAAGCGGATGTTGTCGAGGCGGTCGATGAGGACTTCGGTGGCGATGTTCTGCTCGAGGCGCGAGATGCCCTGTCCGGGGCAGTTGCGCGGCCCCATGGAGAAGGTGAGGTGGCGGCCCGGGTTCTTGCGGTCGAGGCGCAGCTCGGCGGGCGCGGGGCAGAGGTCGGCGTCGCGGTTGCCGGCGCCGAAGCGGAGGTGGAGGAGGGAGCCCTTGGGGATGTGGACGCCACGAATCTCCATGTCCTCGGGGACGTAGCGGCCGCTGGCGCCGCCCTGGGTGGGGGCATAGAGGCGCAGGGCTTCTTCCACGAAGAAGCGGACCTTGCCCTTGTCGGCGCGCATCTCGGCGATGAGCTCGGGGTGCTGGGCGAGCAGCAACACCTCGGAGGTGAGAGCGTACTGGGTCGTCTCGTTCCCGCCGATGTGCATGAGCACGGCGATGCTGATGATTTCGCCGTCGCTGAGGGGGCGGCCCTCGTACTCGGTCTGGGTGAGGAAGGAGATCATGTCCTCCTTCGGGTTCTTTCGCTTCTCGTTGATCTGGTCCTGGATGTAGCGGTGGAAGTCGACGAGGACGGCGGCGTTCTCGCGCTCGACTTCCTCGGTGAGCTCGTTGCGGGGGCCGTCGCCGTAGACGAAGCGGCGGACCTGGGCTTCCTCCATCTTCTTGAGCATGGGCATGTCCTCAAGGGGGAAGCCGAGGATGGTGGTGATGACGGTCTGGGGGAGGGGCGCAGCGAACTGCGTGACGTATTCGACTTCGCCAGCGTCGATCCAGCGGTCGATGAGGCCGTTGACGGCAGCGGTGACCATCTCGCGGTGGCGCTCGGCGCCTTCGGGGCCGACCCACGGGTCCCAGAGCTGCATGCGGTACTGCTTGTGCTGCTCGACGGTGGGGCGGAGGGTCTGGGCGGCGTCGACGGTTTCGCCGAAGCCTTCCTCGCGGAAGATTTCGCTCTCGATGTCGCTGGAGCCTGCGGAGGCGGCGGCGGAGATATCGGGCGGCATGAGGTCGAAGAAGCGGTGGTCGCGGGTGATGGCGGCGATGTCCTCGAACTTGGAGACGATGAAGGCGTCGGCGCCGGGGAGCCAGCCCTTGCCGGGGATGCGGGCGATGGGAGCTTCCTCGTGGAGGATCTTGTAGGAGTCGAACCAGTGCTCCTGGGTGCCCGGCTCGAAGAGTTCGGCGCCGATATCGGCGGCGACGGGGCAGGCGGAGGCGGGGATGGCGCCGGTGGTGTCGGTGGTGTCAGCGGTATCGGTCATGGGTTCGCTCCCTTCGTGGTCCTCGTGGTGCTAACGGTAGCCGAGATCGTGCTCGAGCGCGGTGATGGCGTCGTCGGCGATGTCGTAGGCCTTCATGGCGGTTTCTTCAGAACAGACCAGTGGCGGGCAGACGCGGGTGGCGTTGCCGCCGCCTGAGACGACGAGGCCTCGTTCGAGGCACTTTCGGTAGAAGAGGCGGCCGGCTTCGTGGTTGGGCTGGCGGCTCTCCTGGTCGGTGACGAAGTCGAGGGCGAGCAGGAGGCCCTTGCCACGGGCGTCGCCGACCGAGGGGTGGGCGTTGCGGATGCGGTGCAGGCGGTCGAGGCAGGCGTCGCCGAGGGCGCGGCTGTGGGCGATCAGGTTCTCCTCCTCGATGGTGTCGAGCACGGCGAGGGCGGCGGCGCAAGCGACGGGCTGGCCGCCGTGGGTGGTGGAGGGTTGCGTCTGCTGGAGCGCGTCCTTGAGGCCCTCGCGCACGCAGAGGACGGAGATGGGGATGCCGTTCCCCAGCAGCTTGCCGATGATGACGGCATCGGGCACGACGCCGGAGTGCTCAGAGGCGAACCAGGCGCCGGTGCGTCCGAAGGTGGCGAACTCATCGAAGATGAGGAGCATGTTGTGGCGGTCGGCGATCTCGCGCAGGCGGGGGAGGAACTCGTCGGGGTAGGTGCGGGCGCCGCTGCCGTTGGTGACGGGCTCGACGATGATGCCGGCGAGCTTGCCGTGGCTGTTGGCGAGCATGAGGCGCTCGGCGAAGTCGGTGCAGTGCATCTCGCAGGCGGGGTAGGTGAGGTTGAACTCGCAGCGGTAGCAGAAGGCGGCGGGCACGGTGAGGAAGCCGGAGGGGCGGGGGCCGGTGGCGGGGTTGCCCATGCCGGTGGCGATGGCGCTGGTGGTGCGCCCGTGGTAGTCGCCCGTGAAGGAGAGGAATTCGTGCGCGCCGGTGACGGCGCGGGCGAGGCGGAGGGCGGCTTCGGTGGCCTCGGTGCCGGTGTTGAAGAACTGGAAGACGTTGAGGTCGCCGGGGGTGATGGCGGCGAGGCGCTCCATAAGCTCGACGCGCACATCGGTGGGGAAGTCGCGCACGTTGAGCAGGCGGCCGGCCTGGCGGGCGACGGCTTCGGTGATGCGCGGGTGGGCGTGGCCGAGGGCGGAGACCATGTGGCCCTGGGTGAAATCGAGGAAGCGGTTGCCGTCGGCGTCGGTGAGGGTGACGCCTTCGCCGTGGGTGAAGGCGACGGGGAGGGCGTTCACCATCTGGAAGTAGCTGCCGTACTGATGCTGCTGCGTCTTCTCGAAGAGGGCCTGCGAACGGGGCCCGGGGAGGTCGCCATCGATGAGCGGCGCCGTCGTGGCGGGCGCGTTCGCCCACTCGATGCTGCTGGTGAAGTCGACGCCGGGAAGCTGCCGGGTGGCCATCGCGTGCTCGTCCCTCCAGGCGGGGGGATTGTACGCGTGCGGGGGACGGCTCGGCGCGACGGCTCAGCGGGAGCGCAGTAGCCTAGCGGGCGCATGGCGGGAGCATCGACGGGAGCACTGGCGCCGTATCGGGTGGTCGACCTCACGCGGGAGCTGGGGGCTGTGTGCACGCGCATGCTGGCGGGGCTCGGGGCGGACGTGGTGCGGGTGGAGCCGCCGGGCGGGGACGCGACCCGCCGGCGGGCGCCGCTCGTCGGGGGCGGGGGTGAAGGGGAGGGGCTGAGCGCCTGGTGGGCGCAGATGCATGCGGGCAAGCGCAGCATCACGCTGGAGCAGTCGGGGGAGGATGCGGACTTCCTGCTCGAGCTGTGTCGGAGCGCGGATGCAGTCGTACTTTCGCCCGATGACCAGGGGGCCATATGGCCGCTGCCGCTCGGTGAGGTGGCGCAGCAGGCCCCGCATCTGGTGCGGACGCTGATCATGCCGTTTGGGCTGGAGGGGCCGAAGGCGGGGTGGGCGGCGAGCGACCTGATCGGGTTGGCTTCGGGAGGGCTTCTGTCGCTGTGCGGCGATCCCGACCGCGCGCCCCTGCGCGTCTCGGCGGAGCAGGCGTACGCGCTGACGGGCGCGCAGGCGTGCGTGGGCACACTGATCGCGCTTCACGCGCGGCGGCTCACGGGGCGGGGGCAGCAGGTTGACGTGTCGATGCAGGCGGCGGTCTCGAATGCGCTGGGGAACGCGCGTCTCTACTACGCGCTCGATGGACTGGTGACGCAGCGGGCGGGTGGGGGAAGGGCCTTCGGCAGCCAAGGCACACGCCTCATCTTCCCCGCGGCGGACGGCTACGTGGCGTACTGGCGACAGCCGGAGAGCCTGCGGGCGCTGGCGCAGTGGTTCGACGATGCGGGCGAGCCGCGCGCCTTCGATGCGGAGGAGTGGAGCACGCGCGCGCTGGCCGGGGCAGCGCTGCCGTCGCTGGAGGAGGTGGCGTCGCTTGAACGGGATCTGGAACGCTTCTTCGCAGCGCGCAGCACGCACGAGCTCTCCGAGGAGGCCAGCCGCGCGGGCTGATGATCTACCCCGTCAACACGATGCAGAACCTGGCAGAGAGCGGGCAGCTGGCGGCGCGGGGGTTCTTCGAACAGGTGACCTCGCCGGTGGGGACGCTGGAGCTGCCGGGCGCGCCAGTGAAGTTCTCGGGGACGCCGTGGCGGACGGGAGAGGTGGCGGCGGCGGGGGCGCACGGCGATGCGGTACGGGCGGAGGTGGCGGTGGCGCCGAAGCGGTCGCCCGTGCCCGGGGTGGGGCAGCGGGCGGGGGCGGCAGGGGCGCGTGACCTCTTCAAGGGAGTGCGAGTAGCGGACTTCTCGTGGGTGGGCGTGGGACCGAACTCGACGCAGATGCTGGCGTGGCACGGGGCGGAGGTGATTCGGGTGGAATCGACGCTAAAGCTGGATACGTTCCGTTCGGGCGGGCCACGCCCCGCGGGCGACACGAGTCCCGACGGGAGCGCTTACTGGGCGAACCACAATCGCGACAAGCTGGGCGTGCAGATCAACCTGCGCACGCCCGGAGGGCTGGAGGCGGCGAGGCGGCTGATTGCGGTGAGCGACGTGGTGACGGAATCGTTCACGCCGGGCTTCATGGCGCAGATCGGGCTGGATTACGAGGCGGTGCGCGCGATCAACCCGAACGCCATCATGCTGTCGATGTCGATGGAGGGGCAGAACGGGCCGCACGCGCAGTTCCGTGGCTTCGGGCTCATCCTGCAGGCGGCGGCGGGCATCACGGGGCTGACGAGCTGGCCCGACCGTCCCCCCACAGGCACGGGGGTGGCGTACACGGACTGGGTGGCGATGCACTTAGCCGCGTCGGCGCTGCTGGCGGCGCTCGACCATCGCACACGCACGGGGGAGGGGCAGTATCTCGACCTCTCACAGCTGGAGGCGACGACCTACGCGCTCGACGGCGCGCTGCTGGCGGCGTGCAACGGGGGCGGCGAGACGGTCGCCGACGGCAACCGCCATCCGCAGGCGGCGCCTCATGGCGTATTCGCCTGCAAGGGGGAGGACCGCTGGTGCGCCATCGCCGTGATGAGCGACACGCAGTGGCTGAGTCTGTGCGAAGCAGTCGGGCGGGCGGACTGGGCGGCGGACGCGGGGCGGCGGGAGGCGGCGGGGCGGAAGGGTCGGGAGGGGGAGCTGGAGGCGGGGCTGGGAGCGTGGTGCGGGGGTCGTACGGCGGAGGAGGCGCAGGAACGGCTGCAGGCGGCGGGCGTCCCCGCTCACCTCGTGGCCACGATGGCGGATGTGCAGCACGACCCGCAGCTGGCCGCGCGGGGGCAGTTCTGGGAGACGGACCACCCCGTCATCGGACGGCTCCCCTACGACGGCCCCGCCTTCATCCTGAGCGAGACGCGGGCAGGGCCGCGACGGGCGGCGCCGTTGCTGGGGGAGCACACCGAGCAGGTCTTCCGCGGGCTGCTGGGCTACACGGAGGACGAGGTGGCGGAGCTGGTGGCGAGCGGGGCGTTGCTGTAGCGGGCGGGGCGTAGCTACATTGCCTTCGCCTGCTCCTCAAGGGCAGCGGCGGCGGCAGTATCGCCGCTGTTCAACGCGGCAACTGCCTCATTGATGATCCACAGCCTTGAGAATTTCCCCTTCCGACGGGCGCGCAGACGAGCGTTGTACAGCCTGCGCTGGGTCGCGCGGTGTTCACTCCCCTCACCCTTGCCCGTGGTCCGCTTTGGCCCGCCCCCCGCTGCGCGGATCGCGGCCATTCTTCCATTGCGCTGCGCCGTGGCGCGATCATTGGCGTGCTTGCTTTTCTCTGGAGACATCATGGTTTCCCTCCGATGATTTCTCCGAAGTGTGCATAGTTTTCCGGTTACCCTCGGCGGTCATTTTGCAGGTGCGGGGCGCTGTCGTAAGGCAGCACATGTAGGAAGCCAGTGCCATCGCTGCTAGCAGGGGAAGCCGGGGTTGTCGATCTGCTCCAGCGTGCCGCCTGCGGCCATCTGGCGGATGAGCTGGCTGCCCGCGCCTTGCATGAGGTCGTAGAGGAAGGGCATGTCCGGGGTGCTGGCCTGGTTGAGCGCATCCATGTCGTCGTCGCTGAGTTCGACCGAGAGGCAGGTGAGGCTGTCCAGGATCTGTTCGGTCGTCCGCGCGCCGACGAGCGGCAGCACGCCACGCTGCTGCACCCAGGCGAGGGCGACCGCCGCCGAACTGGTCCCAATCCGGTCGGCGATTTCGTCGACCTTCCTGGCAATGGCGAAGTCGCGCTCGGGGTAGTCCTCCAGCGAGCTGAACCAGTTGCCGTCGAAGCGACTGCTTTCGCGCTCGACGTCTCTGGTGTACTTCCCTGTGAGGAATCCGCCGCTCAGCGGTGAGAAGGCCGTCACGGCGATGCCGAGGGCGTTGGCGCAGGGGATGACCTCCAGCTCGAGGTCGCGTGAGACGAGGTTGTACTGATACTGCAGCGCCGAAATCGGTTCCCAGCCGCGCAGCGTCGCCACCGTCTGGCCTCGCGCCACGACCCAGCCGGGCGTGTGCAGAGGCCGAAGTGCAGCACCTTTCCCTGCTGGACGAGGTCGTTGACCGCGCGCATGACGTCCTCGATATCGACCGAGAAATCCCACAGGTGAATCCAGAGCAGGTCGATGTAGTCGAGGTTCATGCGGCGCAGGCTGCCCTCGACCGACTGGACCATGCTCTTCTTGTGATTGCCGCCCCGATTTGGGTCGTTGGGGATGCGCGGGTCGAGGCCGCTGTGCATGGCGTTGGTGTACTTGGTGGTGACGACGTAGCGCTCGCGATCGGTGTTGACGAATTCGCCCAGCACCTGCTCGCTCTGTCCGTCGTTGTAGATGGGGGCTGAGTCGAAGAAGTTGCCGCCCTGTTCGCGTACGCCTCCATGATGCGTCGGCTCTCGAGGGGTCCGGCGCGGCCAGGCTGGTCGGGGCCCATCATCATCGTGCCAAGCGCGATTTCGGAGACGCGCAGTCCGCTTCGGCCAAGGATCTTGTAGCGCATGCTGTCGTGCCTCCGTCTGGTTCGTGCTGCTTGTGCGAGCGTCCGGGTGTGTGGCATAGCAGAAGGCCGTGGCGCGGGAGCCACGGCCTTCTGACCGGTTGGCGGACTCGAGGGCGTTACCTAGCGGTCGGGGCCTTCGAGGTAGTGGTCGAGCACCTTGTGCATGTGACGGATGCGGCGCTCGCGGTAGTTGATGAGCAGACCCTTGTAGGAGCGTGAGTTCATCCCCTTCTGCACGCGGGGCAGGTTGTAGGAGTCCTGATCGAGCACGAGGCCGATCGAGATTTCGCCGTGCTTGTGCTGGGTGTGCACGGGGCGCGGCGGATGCTCGGCTCCTGGCGGGATGCGGATGTAGGTCTGCAGGTCGAACAGCATCTTGTTCGGGTCCGTCGCGTGGGGGCGCTGGCGGAAGAACAGGAAGTTGAGGGCGTTCGTGTTGAAGGTGAGGCTGGGGAAGATGTAGTAGTGGTAGTCGTCGGAGAGCTGGTCGTCGTTCAGCTCGGAGACGTCGAGGCCCTGGGCGGCGGCGGACTTGCGGGTCGCCTCCTGCATGGCCGGGCGGACATCGCCCATTCCCCCGCTGAACTCATCGGGGTTGATGCCAGCGGCGACCATGAACTCGCGGAGCGGCTGCGTCACCTCTTCCTGATTGGGGTAGCGCGGGCTCACGAGCCCGAACGGCACCAGGTAGCGGTTGTGACGCTCGTAGAGGTCAATCTGCACGTGGATGTCGTCAAGCGACTCCAGCAGCTGCGGGTGGATGCCCTGCACGTGGTAGACCTCGTTGAAGGCGTCCACGGAGGTCTTCCAGTTGCAGTCCCACTCGAGGGTCATGTCCTGGACGATGGCGTAGTCCTCGAAGTGGTACGGGTCGAGGTGCTGGTTGACGGGGGAGAGGAAGTCCTCGAGCGGCTCGGCGTCGGGGTTCATGTTGAACCAGACGAAGCCGCCCCACGTGTCGCACGGCACCTCGGTGAGGGCGGTGTCCTGGGGAACGCCCTGGGTGAAGGTGTCCTCATCGGGGACGAACTTCTTGGAGCCATCGAGGTTGAACTCGAAGAAGTGGTAGGCGCACTGGAACGACTCGGCGTGGCCCATGCCGGCGTTGCGAATCTGGTTCCCGCGGTGGGGGCAGACGTTGTAGAAAGCGCGGACCTTGTCCTCCGCTTCACGCACGATCAGGAACGACTCAGAGCCGAGATCGGTGGTGAAGTAGTCGCCCACGTTGGGGATATCGGACTCGCGGCCGGCCATGTTCCAGACCTTGGTCCACATGCGCTCCCACTCGAGCTTCATGTACTCCTCGGAGGTGTAGCGCTCCTTGGGGATGAGATCGGTGCCGAGGAGAGGCTCGGGGGCCTTCTCCATGGGGGTTCCTTGGCGAACGGTCGTGGTCATGGGGCAACTCCAGCCGGGATTCACACGCGCAGGTGTGCAGTTTGGGGGAACGGTACTCCGATTCGGCGTGCGTGGGAAGTCCGTGGCCGGGAATGGCGGCAGCAGGCGTGAGGAAGGCAGGGCGGCGCGGCTGCGCTAGAATCGGTGGCCGTGGACCTGCGCAGAAGCATCCGTGACGTTCCTGATTTCCCCGAGCCGGGCGTGCTCTTCCGCGACATCACGCCGCTGTTGGGCGATCCGCTGGCGTTTCGCTACAGCGTCGAGGAGCTGTGCGTGCACGCGGCTCGTCGCGATACGGCGGCGATCGTAGGCATCGAGTCGCGGGGCTTCATCTTCGGCGCGGCCATGGCGGACCGCATGCGGTTGCCGTTCGTGCCGCTGCGCAAGCCGGGCAAGCTGCCGGCGGCGCACATGTCGGTCGAGTATTCGCTGGAGTACGGCGACAGCCAGCTGGACATCCACGAGGACGGGTTGCAGCGTGGCCAGCGGGCCTACATCGTCGACGACCTGCTGGCGACGGGCGGGACGGCGGCAGCGGCGGCGAAGCTGGTGGAGCTGGTGGGGGGTGAAGTGGTGGGGATGGGCTTCGTGGTCGAGCTGGAGTCGCTGGGCGGACGGGCGCGCATCGATGGCTACGACGCCATGAGCTTGCTGCGCTACCCGTGACGGCGGGCTGATGGGCTACACGCCGATCCGCATCCTGCCGCGCGAGGGCATTCAGATCCTGGACCAGACGCTGCTGCCGCATGAGGAGCGTTATCTGCTTCTCACGACGGTGGAAGGGGTGGGAGAAGCGATCCGATCGCTGCGTGTGCGGGGGGCGCCCCTGATCGGCGTGACGGGCGCCTGTGGCATGGCGATCGCGGCGGAGGAACGGGGGGCGGACACGGCATCACTTGCGGGCGCAGCGGCGGAGTTGAAGGCAACTCGCCCCACGGCCGTCGACCTGGGGGCGATGATCGATGAAGCGCTGGCGGCAGCGGAGGCAGCCGGCGGCGAGGAGGAGCGTCGTGCGGCGCTGTGGGCGTTCGCGCAGGATGCGCTGGCGCGTCAGCACGAGCGGGATGCGGGGCTGGCGCGGTACGGGCGCACGCTCGAGGGGCTGGAGGGGGCGGTGCTCACCCACTGCAATACGGGCGCACTGGCGACGGGTGGGGCGGGGACGGCGCTGGCGGTGATCGCGGAGGCGTGGCGGGCGGGACGCATCGAGCGCTGCTACGCGACGGAGACGCGTCCGCTCCTGCAGGGGGCGCGTCTGACCATGTGGGAGCTGGGCGCGCTGGGCATCCCGGCGACGCTGTTGGCGGATGTTGCAGCCGCTTCGCTGATTGCGTCGGGGCGGGTGAAGGCCGTCATCACGGGGGCGGACCGCATCGTGGCGAACGGGGATGGGGCGAACAAGGTGGGGACGTACGGGCTGGCGGCGGTGGCGGCGCGTCACGGCGTTCCCTTCTACCTGGCAGCGCCAGCGAGCACGTTCGACCTCGCGACAGAGCGGAGTGCGGACATCCCAATCGAGTTTCGCGCCGATGAGGAGGTGGGGGGCTACGGCGAGCAGCGCTGGAGCCCGTCGGGCGGGGGCGCCTGGAATCCGGCCTTCGATGTGACGCCAGCGGAGCTGATTGCGGGCATCGTGACGGAGCACGGCGTGTTGCGGCCACCGTACGGGCCGGCGATCGCCGCGCTTCCCCGACCCGGGCGGCACGCGGGGTAGACTCTTCACCATGACTGAGTCGTCTGAGTCGATTGATCTGGCCGTCCTGGGCGGGAGCGGCTTCTACGAGATGCCGGGGCTGCGCGGGGTGGAAGCGATCACGGTCGAGACGCCGTTCGGCGAGCCGAGCGACGTCATCCGCGTGGGGGAGCTGGAGGGGCGGCGCGTCGCGTTCCTGGCGCGGCACGGTCGCGGCCATCGGCTGCTGCCTTCGGAGCTGCCACAGCGCGCGAACTTCTGGGCGCTGAAGTCGCTTGGGGTGAAGCGGGTGCTGGCGGTCTCGGCGGTGGGGTCGCTGCAGGAACACCTCCATCCGGGCGATCTCGTGACGCCCGACCAGCTCATCGACCGCACGCGGGGGACGCGCGTTTCGACGTTCTTCGGAGCGGGGGCGGTCGCCCATGTGGCCTTCGCCGACCCGTTCTGCGGCGATCTGCGAGCGCGCGCACAGGAAGCGGCGACGGACGTGGGGGCACAGGCTCACGCGGGCGGGACGTATGTGGTGATCGAGGGGCCCGCCTTCGGCACGCGCGCGGAGAGCGAGCTGTATCGCTCGTGGGGGGCGAGCCTGGTGGGGATGACGGCGCTGCCGGAGGCGAAGCTGGCTCGCGAGGCGGAGCTCTGCTACGCCATGCTGGCGGCGGTGACGGACTACGACGCGTGGCACGCAGAGGAAGCGGCCGTGGACGCCACGACCGTGATGGAGACGCTGGCCGCGAACGTCGAGGTGAGCCGTCAGACCGTGGCCAGGCTGGCGGCGGGGCTGGGCGAGGACGGCGCTAGCGGCTGCGACTGCGGGGTCGCACTCGATGCGGGGCTGGTGACGGCGCCGGAAGCGATCCCGGCGGAGGTACGCGAGCAGCTCGAACCGATCCTGCGGCGGCGGCTGGGAACGGCGGACGGATGACGCTGCTGGTATCGGGGTGGGTGGCGCTGGACGAGATCGAGACGCCATTCGCACGGGTCGAGGGGTCGCTGGGGGGATCGGCGACGTGCGCGGCGCTGGCGGCGGCGCAGTTCACGGAGGTGCGACTGCTGGCGGCGGTGGGGGAGGACTTGCCCGGGAGCGAGCTGGCGAAGCTGGAGGGGCGTGGCATCGACCTCTCGGGGCTGACGGTGGTCGCGGGGCAGCAGACGAGCCGCTGGGGGGCGCGCTACCACTACGACATGAACACGCGCGACACGCTCTACACGCATCTGGGCGTGAACGAGTGCTGGCGTCCGACCCTGCCGGCGGGCTGGGAGGCTTCGCAGTCGGCGTTCATGGCGGCGGGCGACCCGAGCCTGCAGTGCGAGTTGCTGGGGGCGCTGACGGCGCCACGGGTGACGATGGTGGACACGATTGAGCGCTTCATCAAGCTGCAGGCGGATGGGGTGCGGGAAGCGATGCGGACAGCGGCGTTCGTCTCGGTGAACGAATCGGAGGCGCGGCAGCTGACGGGCATGCCGAGCATCGCGCGGGCAGGGCGGGCGCTGGTGGCGGCGGGGGCGCGGGCGGCGCTCGTCAAGCTGGGGGAGTACGGGGCGGTCTACGTGAGCGACGACGACTACTTCGTGGCGGCGGGCCACCCGCTCGAGGACCTGGTCGACCCGACGGGCGCGGGGGATAGTTTCGCGGGGGCGTTCCTGGGCTACCTCGATACGGTCCCGACCCCGACGCTGACGGCGACGGAGATCAGGCGGGCGATGGTGTACGGGTCGGCGGTGGCGTCGTTTACGGTGGAGGGGTTCGGGCCGAGCCGCCTGCTGGATCTGCGGCGCGACGAGATCGAGGAGCGGTACCGCGAATTGCTGGCACTGACGCATATCGAGGAACAGGTCGGGGAGCAGGTCGGGGAGGCGGGGCGTGGCTGAGCGGGGGCTGCCGTGGGTTGCAGGCGGTGAGCGGAACACCTACCTCGTGCAGCGGCTGCGCAGCCGTGACGAGATTCGTGCACGGCTGCGGCCCGAGCGGGAGTACGCGGCCTACGCGCTGGCGCAGCTCGAGCCGGGGCTGTTCGAGCGGACGCGCTGGTTCACGGCGGAGGGGCCGGGCGGAGGGGCGCTCGTGACGCACAGCCGTGGCGGTCTGGGGGACGCGACCTTCGCGACGGGCGAGCCCGAAGCAGTCGCCGCCATCCTCGCCATCGAGCCCGGGCACGCGCGCACCTACCTGACCTGTCGGCCTGAGCATCTGGCGGCGATGCGGAGTACGTTCCGGGTCTCGCAGGCGCGGTCGAACCTGCGCATGAGTGTGGATGCGGAGCGCTTCCGGCCGCGCGAAGTGGTCCCCACGACGCGGCTGCTGGGGATCGACATCCGCCGCATCAACCAGCTCTACGGGTCGGACGGGAATCCAACCTACTATGAGGCGGGGCACATCGATGCGGGGGTGTACTGCGGCGTGGTGAGCGGGGGCAGGCTGGTCGCGATTGCGGGCACGCATGCGATGTCGAAGCAGGAGGGGGTTGCGGTGGTAGGGAACGTCTTCACCCATCCGCGCCAGCGGGGGCAGGGGTACGCCACGGCGGCGGCGAGCGCGACCACGCAGGCGTTACTGGAGACGTGCGAGACGGTCGTCCTGACGGTCGATCCCTCGAACACGCCCGCGATCGCGGCGTACCGGCGGCTCGGGTATCGCGAGATCGGTGAGATGGTGGAGACGACCGTCACGCGCCGGGACACAGCAGCGTTACTGGCGCTGCCACGCCGCCTGCGGGCATGGTGGCGGGGGCGTCAGCGCGGCGGATCGCTTGTTTCGGTACGCTTATGAGGCTTCACCCTGATGAGGGCAGGAAGACGAACAGGGAGGACGCATGAGCGTTCCGTGTGACATCAGCGACGCCACACTCGCGGGCGAGGGGGTGAAGCACATCGAGTGGGCGGCGCGGGAGATGCCGGTGCTGGCGCTGGTGCGCGAGCGCTTCGCCCGTGAGCAGCCGCTGCGCGGGGTGCGCCTGGCGGCGTGCCTGCATGTGACCTCGGAGACGGCCAACCTGGCGCTCACGTTGCGCGACGGGGGCGCGGAGGTGCGGCTCTGCGCGAGCAACCCGCTCTCCACGCAGGACGACGTGGCGGCGGCGCTGGTGGAGGAGTACGGCATCGCCGTGTTCGCGCGTTGTGGCGAGGACCACGACACCTACTACCAGCACATCAATCAGGCGCTGGAGGGCAAGCCGCAGATCACGATGGATGATGGCGCGGACCTGGTGGCGACCATCCATCAGGACCGGCGTGAACTGCTGGCGGAGGTGGCCGGGGGGACGGAAGAGACGACGACGGGGGTGATTCGGCTGCGGGCGCTGGCGGCAGAGGGAAACCTGGGCTACCCCATCGCGGCGGTGAACGAGTCGAACACGAAGCACCTTTTCGATAACCGCTTCGGGACGGGCCAATCGACGGTGGACGGCATCATCCGCGCGACGAACGTGTTGCTGGCGGGGAAGGTGTTCGTGGTGGCGGGGTACGGCTGGTGCGGGCGGGGTCTGGCGAGCCGCGCGCGCGGCCTGGGGGCGCGGGTAGTGGTGACGGAAGTCGACCCGGTGCGGGCGCTGGAGGCGGTGATGGAGGGCTACTCGGTGATGCCGATGGCGGAAGCGGCGAAGATCGGCGATTTCCTCGTGACGGTGACGGGCAACTATCACGTGATCGACGGGGCCACCCTGGAGGCGCTCAAGGACGGCGCCATCATCGCCAACAGCGGCCACTTCGACGACGAAATCGATCTCGGGGCGCTGGAGGGCATGAGCGAGGGCAAGCAGCGCATCCGCGACTTCGTGGACGAGTACCGCATGGGGGACGGGCGCAAGCTCTACCTGCTGGGAGAGGGGCGACTCGTGAATCTGGCGGCGGCGGAAGGGCATCCCGCTTCGGTGATGGATATGTCCTTCGCCAATCAGGCGTTGGGGGCGGAGTGGCTCGTGGCGAACCACGGCGCGCTTGCGACGGACGTGCACGAGCTTCCCGAATCAATCGATGAGGAGATCGCGAGGTTGAAGCTGCAGGCGATGGGTATCGGCATCGACACACTGACCGAGGAGCAGGAGCGCTACCTCACCAGCTGGCAGGCGGGCACATGAACGGGACGCGACTGGTTACCTCGGAATCGGTGACGGAGGGGCATCCGGACAAGGTCTGCGACCAGATCTCGGACGCCATCCTGGACGAAATTCTGGCACGCGACCCGATGGCGCGGGTGGCCTGCGAGACCGCCATCACGACGGGCCTCGTGCTCGTGATGGGCGAGATCACGACAGGCGCCTATGTGGACATCCCGCGCATCGTGCGCGAGACGATTCGGGACATCGGCTACGTCTCCTCGGATATCGGCTTCGACTGGGAGACGTGTGGTGTGGTGACCGCCATCGATGAGCAGTCGCAGGACATCGCCGCGGGCGTGAATCGCTCGTGGGAGGCGCGGCACGGGGCGGGGGAGAGCGCCGACCTCGAAACGGGCGCGGGCGACCAGGGCATGATGATCGGGTTCGCCTGCGACGAGACGCCCGAACTGCTGCCGCTCAGCATCTCGCTGGCGCACCGGCTGGCGCGGCGGCTGGCGGAGGCGCGCAAGAGCGGCGAACTGCCGTGGTTGCGCCCCGACGGCAAATCGCAGGTGACGATCGAGTACGGCAACGACTGGACGCCGCTACGGGCGGAATCGCTCGTGATCTCGACACAGCATGTGCCCGATGTGGACCGCGAAGTGATCGAGACGGAAGTGCGCCGTCACATCATCGAGACGATCGTGGATGGAGCGCTCATCGACGGCGATACGAAGGTGTACGTGAACCCGTCGGGGCGATTCGTGGTGGGCGGACCGAAGGGCGACGCGGGGCTGACGGGGCGGAAGATCATCGTCGATACGTACGGCGGGGTGGCGCGGCACGGGGGCGGGGCCTTCAGCGGCAAGGATCCGACCAAGGTGGACCGCTCGGCGGCGTACGCGGCGCGCTGGGTGGCAAAGACGATCGTGGCGGGAGGCCTGGCGCGCCGCTGCGAGGTCACGCTCTCCTACGCGATCGGCGTAGCGGAGCCGACTTCCGTGAACGTGGAGACGTTCGGGACGGGTGAGGTGTCGGACGCGGCGATTCTGGCGGCGGTGCGCAAGCACTTCGACCTTCGCCCCGGGGCCATCATCCGCGACCTGGACCTGCGCCGGCCCATCTTCCGCAACACTGCGGCGTACGGGCACTTCGGCCGCACGGGGCTCGATGTGCCGTGGGAAGACACCGGACGGGCGGCAGATATGGCGGCGACGGCGCGACGCGGGGAGTAGCCTCGCGGGTATGGACGCGATCATCCTCGTGGGCGGGCAGGGTGAGCGGCTGCAGCCGCTCACCCTCACGCGTCACAAGAGCCTCATCCCCGTGGCGAACCGCCCCGCACTCGACCACCTGCTGGACTGGCTCGGGGCGGCGGGCATCAAGCGCGTGGTGCTGGCGATGTCGCACCGCCAGGACGACCTGGTGGCGGCCTTCCTCGAAGGGTCACGCGACGCGCTCACGATCACGCACGTCGTGGAGCGGGAACGGCTGGAGTCGGGCGGGGCCATCCGCCACGCGGTGGGGAGCGCAGACGTGGAGGGGCGCTTCCTCGTGCTGAACGGGGACGTCTATGTGGATTTCGACCTGCCTGCCGCGCTCGCAGCCCACGAGCAGACGGGGGCGCGGCTGACGCTCGCGCTCTGCCGCGTGGCGAATCCGTCGGCGTACGGTGTAGCGGTGGTGGACGGTGACTCGCGCATCACGGGCTTCGTTGAGAAACCGCCGCCTGGTACGGCTCCGAGTGACCTCGTGAACGCGGGGGTGTGGGTGTTCGAGCCCGAGCTGGTGGGGGAGATCCCGGCCGGAGCGGTGCGCGTGGAGGAGACACTCTTCCCCTCGCTGGTGGGGCGGGGCGAGAACGTGCTGGGCTATCGCTTCGATGGTCTGTGGGCGGACCTGGGGACGCCAGCCCGCTACCTCGAACTCTCGCAGGCGCTGGCGAAGCGGGCGGGTGGGGCGGTGGTGGCCGACAGCGCGGACGTGGCGGAGGGGGTCGCACTGGAGGGGTCGGCGGTGGGGCGGGGCAGCGGGGTGGGGGCGGGAGCGCGCGTGACGCGGTCGATCCTGTGGGAGGATGTGCGGGTGGAGCGGGGGGCGCAGGTGAGCGAATCGATTCTGGCGGATGGCGTCGTCATCGGGGCAGGGGCGGTGGTGAGCGGGGCGGTGCTGGGGCGGGGGGCGCGGGTGGGGGGGGGCGTCCGCCTGGAGCCGGGCGATGTCGTGGAGCCGAACGGCAGGAGGGAGTGAAGGGGCGATGAGCGAGAATCCGGTGCATTTCGGGACGGATGGCTGGCGGGCCATCATGGGTGAGGAGTTCACCTTCGGGAACGTGCGCGCCTGCGCGCAGGCGATCGCCGACCACTTCCGCGAGACGCGCGGCCTGGAAGCGCCGCTGGTGGTGGGCTACGACACCCGCTTTCTCTCGGACGAGTTTGCGCTGGCGGTGGCGCGCGTGCTGGCGGGGAACGGCTTCGCCGTGCAGCTGGCGGATCGGCCTGCGCCGACGCCCGCGCTCAGCTACCGCGTCATCGAGGCGGGTGCGGCTGGGGGCGTGATCGTGACGAGCAGCCACAACCCCTTCCGCTGGAACGGCATCAAGGTGAAGCCGCACTACGGCGGCAGCGCCAGCCCCGAAATCGTGGCGGACATCGAGCGTCGCGTCCCCGCCATCCTCGCGGACGCCACCGGACCGAAGCTGGCGCCCGCGAATACGGACGTGATTACGCACTTCGACCCGATCCCCTCGTACCTCGCGGGACTGGGGCGCCAGGTGGACCTGGAACGCATCCGTGGGGCGGGGCTGCGGGTGGCGGTCGACCCGATGTTCGGCGCGGGAGCAGAGCTCCTGACGGAGCTGCTCGATGGCGGCAGCACGCGGGTCGAGGAGATTCACACGGAACGCAACCCGCTCTTCCCCGGCCTGCATGCGCCAGAGCCGATCGCGTCGAACCTCGATGCCCTGCTGGCGCTGACCGCTGGCGACGGGTTCGATGCGGGCATCGCCAACGACGGGGACGCCGACCGGGTGGGGCTGGTGGACGGGTCGGGGGCGTACGTGGACCAGCTGCGCACGTTCGCTCTGCTGGTGCAGTACCTGCTGGGCGCGCGGGGTCTGCAGGGGACGGTGGTGAAGTCGGTGACGACGACGGCGATGGCGCGGTTGCTGGCGGAGACGTACGGGGTGGGGTGCATCGAGACGCCGGTGGGGTTCAAGCACATCGGCCCGGTGATGATGCGCGAGGACGCGCTCATCGGGGGCGAGGAGAGCGGCGGCTACGGCTTCCGCGGCCACCTGCCCGAACGCGACGGCATCCTGGCGGCGCTCTACCTGCTGGACGCGATGGCGCTGAGCGGCAAGGGGCCCGCGGATCTGCTGGAGGAGGTATTCGCGATCACGGGGCCGCATTTCTACGAGCGGGTGGACCTGGAGCTGGCGTCGGGCGCCAACGCCGCCGTGAAGGCGACGCTGGACGCCGCTTCGCCACGCGTGCGCGACTTCGCCGGCCTGCCCGTCAGCGGCGTGGACACGACGGACGGGTGGCGCTTCCTGCTGGAAGAGGGCTGGGTGCTGTTCCGCCTCTCGGGGACGGAGCCGCTGCTGCGCATCTACACCGAGTTGCGGGACGAATCGAAGGTGGGGGCGGTGATCGCAGCGGGCCAGGAGCTGGTGGGGGACGCGTTCTCGGGGTGAGCGGGGCGCTTCACGTCGTGGCGCTTCACGTTAGGGAGGG
Source organism: Tepidiformaceae bacterium (assembly GCA_965200565.1). GTDB lineage: Bacteria > Chloroflexota > Dehalococcoidia > Tepidiformales > Tepidiformaceae > UBA2991. Next base: position 1,112,640 of record OZ241349.1, read on the forward strand.
GTGGGGATACACTCGACGTGGCTCACTGGAGGGACAGCGGCTTACCGGCTGCGCCTCCGCTCGCTGACACGCTCGGGGTGAAGCGCCACCGCTGATTCCCGAGCCGCCACGACCGAATGGCGTGGCAGGCGCCGACCAGCCCCCACCAGGGTGCGGACGGTATCCCGAGCCGGTGGAAGGACTCGACCCATGGTTCGCATGACAGGATCCCAGATCCTGCTGGAGTGTCTCCAGCGGGAGGGCGTTTCGACGATCTTCGGATACCCGGGAGGCGTGGTGCTGCCGCTCTACGACACCCTCCCCCAGTTCCCCGCCCTGCGACACGTGCTCGTTCGGCACGAACAGGGCGCGGCGCACATGGCCGACGGCTACGCGCGCGCCTCGGGCGAGGTGGGGGTCTGCCTGGCGACGAGCGGCCCGGGGGCGACGAACCTGGTGACAGGGATCGCGACCTCATTCCTGGACTCGACGCCGGTGGTGGCCATCACGGGCAACGTGGCACGCACGCTGCTGGGCAAGGACGGCTTCCAGGAAGCCGACATCACGGGCATCACGCAGCCGATCACGAAGCACAACTACCTGGTGATGCGTGCGGAGAATATCCCCATGGCGGTGCGCGAGGCGTTCCACATCGCGCGCACAGGTCGCCCCGGGCCGGTACACGTCGATATCCCCAAGGATGTGTTCCAGGAGGAGGCGGAGTTCGTCTGGCCGGAAGAGCTCAGCCTGCGCGGCTACCGCCCGACGACGAAGGGGCACGCGGGCATGATTCGGCGGGCGGCGGACGCGATTAACCGCGCGGAGCGCCCGATCATCATCTCGGGGCACGGCATCATCTGGGGCAACGCCTCGGACGAGCTGGTGGAGCTGGCGGAGAAGGCCCAGATTCCCGTGATCACCACCTTCCTCGGGATCGGCGGCTTCCCCGAGACGCACCCGCTGAGCTACGGCTTCCTCGGCATGCACGGCATGTATCACGCGAACATGGCCGCCGATGAGGCGGACGTGGTGATCGGCATCGGCATGCGCTTCGACGACCGCGCGATGGGGCGTTTCAACGACTTCAACCCGGACGCGACGATCGTGCATATCGATATCGATCCGGCGGAGATTGGGAAGAATCTGTCGACGGCGGTGCCGGTGGTGGGGAATGCGAAGCATGTGCTGCCGGAGCTGATCGAGCGCATCGATGCGCGTGATCGGTCGGACTGGTTGCAGTGGATCGACCGCGTGGAGGAGGAGCATCCGAGCCTCGAGATCCGCGAGACGCGACGGCTCATCCCCCAGGAGATCGTGCGCACGCTGTACGAAGAGACGAACGGCGGCGCGACGCTGGTGACGGGCGTGGGCCAGCACCAGATGTGGGCGGGCCAGCACTACTTCTACGACAGCCCGCGCAAGCTGGTCTCGTCGGGCGGGCTGGGGACGATGGGGTTCGAGCTGCCGGCGGCGATCGGGGCGCAGATGGCGGCGCCTGACTCGGAGGTCTGGGCGATCTGCGGGGACGCAGGCTTCCAGATGACGATGCAGGAGCTGGCGGTGTGCGTGGATGAGCAGCTGCCGATCAGGATCGCCATCATGAACAACGGCTACCTGGGCATGGTGCGCCAGTGGCAGGAGCTGTTCTACGACGAGAATTTCGTCTCGGTCGCGGTGACGCAGCCGGACTTCTGCAAGATGGCCGAGGCGTACGGCATCCGCGCGCTGCGGGTGGAGACGAAGGCGGAGGTGCTGCCTGCCATCCAGGAGGCACGCGCCTGGCCGGGGCCGATTCTGCTCGACTTCCATGTGGACCAGGACGAGAACGTGTGGCCCATGGTGCCAGCGGGAGCGGCGCTCTCGGAGACGATTGAGATGCCGGAGAAGGAGCTCGTGCGATGAGCAGCAACGGAACGCGACCGATTCAGCACACCGTGGTGGCGATCGTCGAGGACAAGCCGGGCGTGCTGCAGCGCGTGGCCGGGCTGTTCCGGCGGCGCGGCTTCAACATCGAATCGCTGGCGGTTGGGCCGAGCGAATTCAAGGGCCTGAGCCGCATGACGATCATCGTCGATGGCTCAGGCGCGCCCGTGGAGCAGGTACAGAAGCAGCTCTACAAGCTGATCGACGTGGTGAAGGTGAACGACCTCACGCACGAGGACGCGATCACGCGCGAGCTGGCGCTGCTGAAGGTGCGCTGCAACAACGTGAACCGCCACGAGCTGCTCGAGATCGGGGGCGTCTTCCGCGCGGACGTGGTCGATATGGCCACGAACTCGCTCACCCTGCAGGTGGTGGGCGACGCGGACAAGATCGACGGGCTCATCAGCATGTGCGAGCCGTACGGCATCCGTGAACTCTCGCGCACCGGCGCGATCGCGATGACGCGCGGAGCCAAGACGACGACGGTGCACGAGGCGGAGCCGGAAGCGATCGCGCGGGTACACCAGAGCCAGGGACGTCGCGTGGAGGCGGACCTCCCCTTCAGCAGCGACTAGCTCCTTCCCCGAACAGGGGACGGGGCGCTCGGGTCAGGCCAGCTCGACGAGCAGGGCGCCGGCTTCGACGACGTCGTCAGGGGCGACATGGACGGCGCCGATGCGTCCGGCATCGGGCGCGGTGATGGCGTGCTCCAGCTTCATGGCCTCGAGCAGGGCGATGGTGTCGCCTGCGCTGACGGTGTCGCCTTCCGCCACATGCACAGCGGCGATGCGGCCGGCGAGCGGGGCGCGCACCTCGCTGACGGATGCGCCAGCAGCGCGGGCGGTGGGGGAGGCAGGCGGCGGCGGGACGAGTCGCAGGTGGTGGCGCACTGCAGACGGTTCGCCCTCGCGCTCGAGCGCGACACGTCCGTCGGCTTCGCGGGTGGCGGTGAGGGTGACGCCGGCGGCGGTGGCGATGGTCGCGCTGGCGGCGGTACGGGAGACAAGCCGCCAGTCGACGGGCTCACCGTCGACCTGCGCGTCGGGGCCATCGCCGGCGACAGAGACGGAGGCGGAGCGGGGGCCGGCGCCGTCGTCGAACCAGCGGGTGCGGGCGCCGGGAGCAAGCCAGGCGGAGCCGGCGAAGCCCTGAGCCGTCTCGGAGTTGACGAGGGCGAGGGCGGCGGCGACGAGGGCGGCAGGGTGGGGTCGGGCCGCGGCGAGGAGGGTGGGGAGTTCGCGTTCGAGCCACTGCACGCTCGCTTCGCCGTTGGCGAAGTCGGGGGCGGCGAGGATGGCGCGGTGAAGGGGCAGGTTCGTGCGGATGCCCTCGACAGAGGCGTCGGCGAGGGTATCGGCGGCCAGGCGCAGGCTCTCCCGACGGCGGGAGCTGTGGACGATGACCTTGGCGAGCAGTGAGTCGTACTCGGCGGGGACGGCGTCGCCCGCCTCGTAGCCGCTGTCGAGCCGCGTGGCGGGAGCGGTGAGGGCGGTCAGCTGGCCGGCGGCGGGGAGGAAGACGGCCCAGGGGTCCTCGGCGTTGAGGCGGAACTCGATGGCGTGGCCGCTGAAGCGGACGTCTTCCTGGCTGAGGGGAAGGGGATCGCCGGCGGCGATGGCCAGCTGCAGCGCGACGAGGTCGAGGCCCGTCACGGCTTCCGTGACGGGGTGCTCGACCTGCAGGCGGGGGTTCACTTCGAGGAAGGAGAAGGGACGGCGGCCGTTCTCAGGCTCACCCACGAGAAACTCGACGGTGCCGGCGTTCACGTAGCCGGCGTCTTGCATGAGGCGCAGGGCGGCGGCTGTGAGCTTTTCGCGGAGGACGTCGTCGATGGCGGGACTGGGGGTCTCTTCGATGAGCTTCTGGTGGCGGCGCTGGACGGAGCAGTCGCGTTCGCCGAGGTGGATTGCGTAGCCGTGGCTATCGGCGAGGACCTGCACCTCGATATGGCGGGCGTTCCTGACGTAGCGCTCGAGGAAGAGGCGGTCGTCGCCGAAGGCAGCGGAGGCCTGGCGGCTGGCGGCTTCGATGGCAGGGGCGAGGTCCGCGGGGGTCTCGACGAGCCTCATGCCGAGGCCGCCACCGCCGCCACGGGCCTTGAGCATGAGGGGGAAGCCGACCTCGCGGGCGGCGGTGAGGTCATCGGGGGAGGCGCCTTCGGCGCCGGGGAGGACGGGGACGCCGCTGGTGGCGGCGAGGTCGCGGGCCGCCACCTTGTCGCCCAACAGGGCGAGGGTCTCGGGGGAGGGGCCGACGAAGACGAGGCCGGCCTCCGCGCAGGCGCGGGCGAAGTCGGGGCGCTCGCTGAGCAGCCCGTAGCCGGGATGGATGGCCTCGCAGCCCTTATCGCGGGCGGCGGCGATGATGGCGGGGATGTCGAGGTAGGTTTCGGCAGCGGTGCGGCCTTCGAGCAGTACGACGTCGTCCGCGAGGCGGGCGGCTCGGCTGTGGCGGTCGGGCACGGAGGCGACGAGCACGGCGCGGATGCCGAGTTTTCGCAGCGTGCGGATGATGCGCACCGCGATCTCGCCGCGGTTGGCCACCAGCACGGATGCGAACATGGCGGCATTGTAGGGGGCGGCGGGGATGGCCCACGTCGGGAGCGCCCGATCGGGGGTTAGGGTTACCCGGGGCTACATGCGGAAGACGCCCCACTCGGTTGGGGGGATAGGGGCGTTGAGGGCGGCGGAGATGCCCATGGAGAGCACGCGACGGGTGTCGAGGGGATCGATCACGCCGTCATCCCAGAGGCGAGCGGTGCTGAAGTAGGGCGAGCCTTCGCGTTCGTAGCGTTCGAGGGTGGGGGCCTTGAAGGCACGCTGTTCCTCTTCGCTCATCGCTTCGCCACGGTCGAGGCGGACCTGGAGGAGGACGTTGGCGGCCTGCTCGCCGCCCATCACGCTGATGCGGGCGTTGGGCCACATCCAGAGCTGTCGCGGGGCGTAGGCGCGGCCCGCCATGGCGTAGTTGCCCGCGCCGAAGCTGCCCCCGATGACGACGGTGAACTTGGGCACGGCCACGCTGGCGACGGCGGTGACCATCTTGGCGCCGTCGCGGGCGATGCCGGCGTTCTCGTACTGGCGTCCGACCATGAAGCCGGTGATGTTCTGGAGGAACACGAGGGGGACGCGGCGCTGGCCGCAGAGTTCGACGAAGTGCGCTCCCTTGAGCGCGCTCTCCCCGAAGAGGACGCCGTTGTTGGCGATGATGCCGACGGGGAAGCCGGTGATGCGGGCGAAGCCGCAGACGAGCGTCGGGCCGTAGCGCGCCTTGAACTCGTGGAAGCGCGAGCCATCGACGAGGCGGGCGATGACTTCGCGCACGTCGTAGGTACTGCCGTAGTCGGTCGGGACGATGCCGTAGAGCTCCTCGGGATGGTGGAGCGGGGCTTCAGCGGGGGCGACTTCCCAGGGCGGGGCCTTGGTGGCGGGGATGCTGGCGACGATGCTGCGCACGATGCGCAGGGCGTCCTCGTCGTTCTCGGCGAAGTGGTCGGCGACACCGCTGATGCGGGTGTGGACATCGGCGCCGCCAAGCTCTTCGGCAGTGGTCTCTTCGCCCGTGGCCGCTTTCACGAGGGGCGGGCCGCCGAGGAAGATGGTGCCCGTTCCCCGCACGATGACGGTCTCGTCGCTCATGGCGGGGACATAGGCGCCGCCAGCGGTGCAGGAGCCCATGACGGCGGCGATCTGGTAGATGCCCTTCGCGCTGAGGCGAGCCTGGTTGTAGAAGATGCGGCCGAAGTGGTCGCGGTCGGGGAAGACGTCGTGCTGGAGGGGCAGGAAGGCGCCACCGGAATCGACGAGATAGATGCAGGCGAGGTGGTTCTGCTCGGCGATCTCCTGGGCGCGGAGGTGCTTGCGCACGGTCAGGGGGTAGTAGGAGCCGCCCTTGACGGTGGCGTCGTTCGCGACGGTGACGCACTCGCGCCCGCTCACACGCCCGATGCCGGTGATGATGCCGGCGGCGGGCACCTCGTCATCGTAGACGCCGTCGGCGGCGAGGGGGCTTAGCTCGAGGAAGGCGCCATCTGGGTCGATGAGACGCTGGATGCGCTCGCGGGCGAGGAGCTTGCCGCGCGCGTGATGGCGCTCGACGTACCGCTCCCCACCAGCCTGCTCGACGTGACGGAGACGAGTCCGGAGGTCCTCGACGAGGGCGAGGTTAGCCTCGCGGTTCGCCCGGTAGCGCTCATCGAGCACGTCGACGCGGGAGGGGAGCACGGGAAGGTCGTCGAGGGGCATCGCGGGGGAAGGGTACGCGTGGCGGGGTGGGTTCGCACTTGTTGCAGGCCTCTGGATTACCATTGTCAGGTGGAAGCATTCGACGAACTGATCCGGGCGGGACGCGAGCTCACGGGCGTTGAGTACAAGCGGTCGGGGACGTGGCACGACCTTCGGGTCCAGCTCATTCGCACCGTGCTGGGTATGAGCAACACCCGGGATGGCGGGACCATCATTGTGGGAATCCTCGAGCATGACGGGGACTTCATTCCTGATGGGATGAGCGACGACCACCTTCAGGGTTTTCCGTCCCAAGAGGAATTCCAGGCCGCAGTGAACGGCTTCGCGGAGCCACCGACATGCGTGATCTCGTGCAGCTCATTGCGGAAAAGGCGCTGGCTGCGGATGTCCAGCGCCTGCGAGCGCTTGGGCTCTCGCGGCCCCCATTCGCAACCGGCGACACTGACTCAACAGCGTTGCAAGAAGAGCAGGGGAACCACTGATGGTCATCGCCAACGAGAGCACGACTGAACTGCCTGTCCCCGTGCTCGAGGGTCCGCACTGGCGGGTAGCACTGCACCCGGGCGAGCACGGGACAGAGCGCATCCTTTCAAACGATGCGTGCTGGGGCGTCATGTGGCGTGCGCGGGTCGGCTGGCGTCCGCCGGAGTATCCAATTTTGGGCTCTCTCGATGACCAGGGGGAGGGAGATGGTTGGATCAGCTCCTCAATGAACCACGGTCCATTCTGCGAGTGCTGGCGGTTCTATCAGAACGGAGAGTTCGTGCAGTACAGAGGTCTCTGGCTCGAGAAGCGCGAGCACGAGGAGGCCCTGCGACAGTTCGCCAACCGGCACCCATCAGGGCATCAGCCCTGCGGGCATGTCGAGGTCGACACACTGATCAGCACGCCCCTCGAGATCTTCACGTTCGCATCGCGACTCGGCGCTGCCGCTATGCTCATCCATGAGCCGACGATTGAGATCGGCTTCCATGGACTGGAAGGCCACGTCCTTTTCTCGACGAATGCTCGAAGAGGCGAGGCGCAAGCAGTATTTCCGGCGCAAGGAGATGAGGTGACGTTCCAGTGGAAGCCTTCACGCCTGACCTCATCACGGAGGCCAGGGAGCTGGCGGCGGAGGCTTCACTGAAGCTGTTGGCGCACTTTGGCTATCGGGAGACAGTCGAGTGGGTCCGCGTCAACCAGCGGCTCTTCCTGGAGCGGATGGGCGTGCGACGCTAGCCGAGGAAGGCGGTGGTGAGGGCGATGAGGGCGCTCGCCACGAGGACGGCGATGACGGCGCGACGGAACCAGCGCTCGCTGATGCGCCCGGCCAGGGTGGCGCCCACAGCAGTCCCGATGATGATGCCGGGAAGGGCCGCGCCGACGGCGAGCCCGGTGTCGGCGTCGAGGCGGCCGGTGGCGGCGTAGAGCACGAAGGCGACGACGCCTGTCGTCATGAGGAAGCAGGAGCCGGTCGAGCGGAACGTGTCGGGGGGAAGCTGGCGGCCTTGCAGGTAGATGATGATGGGCGGGCCGGCGGCGCTGGTGCTGGTCCGCAGGAAGCCGCCGGCCAGGCCGGCTAGCGCAGCGATGCGTGGGCTCGCGCCGATGGTGAGGCCGCGGGCAAGGGCGAGCGTGCCGCTGAGGACCGCAAGGGCGATCAGCACCTGCAGCACGTCTACATCGACGAAGAGGAGCACGAGCAGTCCGAGGGGCATGCCTGCCAGGGAGGCGGCGAAGAGGGCGCCGGCGGTGCCCCAGGCGATGCTGTGGCGTAGCCGCCAGACGACCGCGGCGGCGGTGAGCATGGCGAGGATGTTGACGATGACGACGGTGTGGTCGGCGTCGATGAAGAGGACGAAGAGGGGGGCGAGCACGAGGGCGAAGCCGAAGCCGGTGACGTTCTGGGGGAGGGCGGCCAGCATGGAGAGGACGCTGATGAGGGCGAGATCGAGGGGGCTCACGGGAGGGCCTGCGGGCGTCTCGCCCCATTGACGGGCTGGCGACATGCGGGGAAGCTCCGCGCATGGATGTCGTCAACGAGATCATGGTGCGGGGCATCGTGGTGGGCGTCTTCGCGGAGAATTGCTGGGTGGTGGGGAACCGCCGCACGGGTGAGGCCATCTGCATCGACCCCGGCGACCAGCCCGATGAGGTGCTGGCGCTGGCAAAGGATATGGGGGTGACGATCAAGGCGATCGCAAACTCGCACGCGCATATCGACCACATTCTGGGGGTTCGCGGCGTACAGGCGGCGACCGACGCGACCTTCCTGCTGCATGCGAGCGACCTCGACCTCCTACGCCACGGCTGGCGGGATGCAGCGGCGCGCTTCGGCATCGAGGAGGGGCAGGCGCCGCCTGACCCCAACGGCTTCGTGACGGGCGGGGACGAGGTGGAGGTGGACGGGTTGAAGCTGAAGACGATCGCGACGCCCGGGCACACGCCCGGGAGCGTGAGCTACTACACCGAGGGGCTGCTCTTCAGCGGGGACACGCTGTTCCACGGGTCGATCGGACGGACGGACCTGCCGGGCGGGGACTTCGACAAGGAGATGCGCAGCATCACGAACGAGCTGCTCACCCTGCCCGAGGAGACGGTCGTGCTGCCGGGCCATATGCAGGAGACGACGGTGGCGTTCGAGCGCGATCACAATCCGTTCGTGCAGGACTGGCTGCGGCGACAACGGGAGGCGGCGGGGGAGTAGGCGCGCAACCTCCCTGTAACACCAGGGGGGTAAGGTGGAGAGGCGGTCGTGTCCGCGGGGTGGGGCGATGAGCGAATCAGCGAGCTATGTGCTTTCGGCGTGTCGTGAGAACGATGTGAAGTTCGTGCGGCTCTGGTTCACGGATATCGTGGGGACGCTGAAGAGCCTGCAGATCACGGTGGAGGAGCTTCAGAAGGCGCTCGATACGGGCATCGGCTTCGACGGGTCGAGCATCGAGGGGTTCGCCCGCATCGACGAGTCGGACATGGTGGCGCGTCCCGATCCGGCGACGTTTCAGCTGGTGCCGTGGCGGCCCCGCGAGCAGAGCGTGGCGCGCATGTTCTGCGACATCTACCGACCCGACGGGGAGCCGTTCGAGGGGGATCCGCGGGGGGTGCTGCGCCGGCAGCTGGAGCGGGCGCAGGCGCTGGGCTACACGTTCTACGTGAGCCCCGAGCTGGAGTACTTCTACTTCACCGACTCGGCCAGCACGACGCCGCTGGATCGCGGCGGGTACTTCGACCAGATCACGGACGAGGGTTCGGATCTGCGGCGGGACACGGTGCTGACGCTGAGCGCGATGGGGATCGAAGTGGAATCGAGCCATCACGAGGTGGCGCCGAGCCAGCACGAGATCTCGCTTCGCTACACGGACGCGCTGACGATGGCGGATAGCGCGATGACCTACCGCGCGGTGGTGAAGGAGATCGCAGCGGCGAACGGAGCGTACGCGAGCTTTATGCCGAAGCCGCTGCAGGACCAGAACGGCAGCGGGATGCACGTACATCAGTCGCTCTTCCGGGGGGAGCGGAACGCCTTCTTCGATGCGGACGACCAGTACCACCTGAGCGCGCTGGCGAAGGGCTACATGGCGGGGCTGCTGACGCATGCGCGGGCGATCACGCTGGTGACGAACCAGTGGGTGAACAGCTACAAGCGGCTGCAGCCGGGCTTCGAGGCGCCCGTCTACCTGAGCTGGGCGCGTCGCAACCGCAGCGACCTGGTGCGAATCCCGGAGTATCTGCCGGGGGAAGAAGCGCACACACGTATCGAGTACCGCTCCCCTGATCCGGCCTGCAATCCATACCTGGCCTTCGCGGTCATGCTGGCGGCGGGGCTCGACGGGATCGAGCAGGAGCGGGCGCTGCCCGCGCCGGTGGAGGAGAACGTCTTCGAGCTCTCGCAGGGGGAGCGCGCCGAGCGGGGCATCGAGACGCTCCCGGGGAACCTGCTGGAGGCGATCGAGGCGGCGGCCTCGTCGCAGGTGGTGCGGGAGGCGCTGGGCGATCACGTGTTTGACTCGCTACTGAAGAACAAGCGCATCGAGTGGGAGCGCTACCAGCGCCACGTCTCGGACTTCGAGCTCTCGGAGTACCTGCCGCTGCTCTAGCGGGCGCTACCCCTGCGACACGCTAGGGCGCGGAGGCAACGGCGCGGGCGGCGGCTTCGTCGATACTGACGGTGCGGTCGCAGGCGGTGACGCCGTAGTGGCGGAGAAGGGCGGCGCACTCGTCTTCCCAGGCGCCGGGGACGCGGAAGACGGCGATGGCGCGGGCGGGCTCGAGGCCGGCGTCGAGGCATCCACGGATGACACCGCGGGCGATGAGGTCGGCGCGGGTGTTGTTCACGACGTTCATGATGACGGCGATGCGGTCGACCTCGGGCTGGCCGAGGAGCAGGCGGGTGAGGGCGGCTACCTTGCGCACGCTGGGATTGCCGCCGATCTCGCAGTAGTTGGCGGGGCGGCCGCCGTGGGCCCGAATGGCGTCGAAGGCGGTGAGGCTGGCGCCGCCGCCACCAATGAGCAGCGCGAGCGAGCCTTCGAACTGGACGACGCGTCCAGCCACGCCGCGATGGTCGGAGCGGTCGATGCGGGCGGCCTCGAGCTCGAGGGGGGTGGCTTCGCGGTCGCCGCGAGTGTCGGGGTCGATGTCGAGGTCACGGATGACGCTGTTTTGGCGGAAGAGGGCATCGTCGTCGAGTTCGATGCGAGCGTCGAGGGCGACCCAGCGACCATCGGTGGTGCGGGCGAGGGGGTTGATTTCGGCGAGCAGCAGGTCGTGGTCGGTGAAGAGCCGCCAGAGGCGAGTGAGGGCGGCGGTGAGCTGCACGAGTTCGGGGCCGGTCACGCCTGTTGCGGCGACGGTCTCCTTCAGACGGAAGTCCTGGGCGGGGGCGAGGACGGAGAGGGGGACGCGTGCAGCGGCAGTGGCTTCTTCTTCCACATCGACGCCGCCGCTGCGGGAGGCGACAGCGGCGGGACCGCGGGAGCGGTCGTCGTAGACGATGCCGACGTAGTACTCCGACTCGATGGGGAGCGCTTCCTCGATGAGAAGCGACGTGACGGGCTGGTCGGCGACGCGGAGGTTGAGGATGGCGCGGGCGGCTTCTTCCACCTCATCAGGGGTGTGGGCGAAGCGGACTGCGCCAGCCTTCGCACGGCCACCGGAGCGCACCTGCCCCTTGACGACGACCGAAGCGGAAGCGCCGAGTTCCTGGGCCGCGCGAACGGCTTCGGACGGGGTTGCGGCGAGCTGCGCGCGCGGGGTCTCGAGACCCGCGCGGCGCAGCAGCGCCTTGGCCTCATGCTCGAAGAGGCGCACGACGTGGGTGTCCCGCGCGTCCCGGGCTAGTCCTCGTAGTCGCCGCTACCGCCGAGCCCGCGGCGGGGCGGGGGCGGAGGGGCGGGGGGGACGCCACCCTCGGGGGTGGAGCGACGCGTCCAGCCACGGCTGGCGCCGCCGCCTGAGTTGCGGGAGCCACCACGGTTGATCTCGCGCTGCTCGGGCTGGCGAGAGCCGCCGCTGCGGCCACCGCCGCCACCACCACTCCCGCCACGGGAGCGGCGCCGACGGCGGCGAGCGCCGTCGGAACGGGGCTCGGAGCGCTCTTCGGAGGCGACGGGCTCAACACCGTCGTAGTCGAAGTTCTCCTCTGCGTCGTCGGGGGCGTCGGCCATGTCGGCCGGAAGCGTGTCCTCCGGTTCCGACTCCGGGTCAGCGTCGCGCTCGGGGCGGCGAGGCGGGCGGGATTCGGCGCTGGGTCGCTCGCGTGAGCGATCGCGATCACGGTCGCGGTCCCGGTCACGATCGCGGTCCCTGCCACGACCACGGTCGCGGTCACGGTCCCTGTCGCGGCCACGGCCGCGGGGGCCGCGGTCGCGGTCCCTGTCGCGTGGGCCACGGTCACGGTCGCGATCGCGGGGGCCACGGTCGCGGGGGCGGTCATCGCCCTCGGAGGTGGCGCCCAGGCGTCCGCTGCGGGCGGTCAGGTTGACGCGGCCGAGCGAATCGATCTCGGTGACCGTTACGGTGAGCTCATCGCCGACGGAGACGACGTCCTCGACGCGCTCGACGCGCTCTTCGCTGAGCTCGGAGATGTGGACGAGACCGTCCTTGCCAGGAAGGATCTCGACGAAGGCGCCGAAGTTGAGGATGCGGGTGACGGGGCCGGTGTAGGTCTCGCCGACGGCGATCTCCTTGGTGAGGCCCTCAATCATGCGGATAGCGATATCGGCGGCATCGCCTTCGACTGCGGAGACGAAGATGGTGCCGTCTTCCTGGATGTCGATGTTGGCGCCGCCGGAGTCTTCCTGAATCTTGCGGATGACGCGGCCGCCAGGGCCGATCACGGACCCGATCTGCTCCTGGTCGATCTTGATGATGTAGACCTTGGGGGCGTAGTCGGAGACGGTCTCGCGGGGCTGCTCGATGACTTCACCCATGCGCTCGAGCAGGAAGATGCGGGCGTCGCGGGCCTGGGAGAGGGCGGTCTCGAGCAGTTCGCGGGAGACGCCGCCGATCTTGATGTCCATCTGCAGGGCGGTGACGCCTTCGGTGGTGCCGGCGACCTTGAAGTCCATGTCGCCCATGAAGTCTTCCTGGCCGGCGATATCGGTGAGGACGGCGTAGTTGTCGTCCTCGCCCATGATGAGGCCCATGGCGATGCCGGCGACGGGGGCGGAGAGGGGCACGCCTGCGTCCATGAGGGCGAGGGTGCTGCCGCAGACGCTGGCCATGGAGGTGGAGCCGTTGGAAGAGAGCACCTCGCTGACGAGGCGGAGGGCGTAGGGGAACTCGCTCTCGGGCGGGATGACGGGCAGCAGGGCGCGCTCGGCGAGTGCGCCGTGGCCAATCTCGCGGCGGCCGGCGCCACGCATGGGGCGCGCCTCACCGACGGAGTAGGGCGGGAAATTGTAGTGGTGCATGTAGCGCTTGGACTCGTCGGGGGAGAGGGTGTCGAGCTTCTGCGCCATGTTCAGGCCACCGAGCGTGGCGATGGTGAGCACCTGCGTCTCGCCGCGCTTGAAAAGGCCGGAGCCGTGGGTGCGGGGCAGGGCGCCGACGTGGATGTCGAGGGGGCGAATCTCGGTGGTCTCGCGGTCATCGGCGCGCCGGCCTTCCGTGAGGATGCGGTCGCGCATGGCCTTCTTGATGACGGCGTAGAGGCCGTCGCCGACCTCGCGGGAATCGAAGCGGTCCTCGAAGCGCTCGGTGAGTTCGGCGCGCAGCTGCTTGTTCGCTTCGCTGCGCTCGCTGGCGGCGTTCTGCACGATCTCGTCGAGGCGGTCGGCGACGGCTTCGCGCACGGCCTCGATGGCCTCTTCGTTCTCCTGGGCGGGCGTGTAGGCCTTCTTCACGGGTGCGGCGTCGGCGGCGATCTCCTCGACGAGGGAGTTGATGGCGGAGTTCGCCTCCATGGCGAGCTCCATAGCCTCGATGATAGCGTCCTCGGGGACTTCGGAGGCGCCTGCCTCGACCATCATGATGGCGTCCTTCGTGCCGGCGACGATGAGGTCGAGGTCGCCTTCCGCGGCCTCGGCGAAGGTGGGGTTGACGACGAGTTCGCCATCAACGCGCCCCACGCGGACGCTGCTGACAGGCCCGTTGAAGGGGATGTCGCTGATGCTGAGGGCGGCGCTGGCGCCGACGGTGATGAGGGTGTCGGGCTGGTGCTCGCGGTCGGAGGAGAGGGTGGTCGCGACGATCTGGACTTCGTTGCGGAAGCCCTTGGGGAAGAGGGGGCGGATGGAGCGGTCGGTGAGGCGCATGGCGAGGATGCCATCGGAGGAGGGGCGGCCTTCACGGCGGGGGAAGCCGCCAGGGATCTTGCCGACGGCGTAGAGGCGCTCTTCGTAGTCGACGGTGAGGGGGAAGAAATCGATGCCCTCACGTGGGTCGGCCATGCAAGCGGTGACGAGGACGACGGTATCGCCCTGGCGGACGGTGACGGCGCCGTTGGCGAGGCCGGCGAGGGCGCCGTGCTGGATGAGCAGCGGCTTGCCGCCGATCTCGACTTCGTAGGTACGGACGTTGGATTCAGCTGTAGTCATGGGTGGTAGGTACTCCGGGTGTTTGTGCTTTCTGTGCGTTCGTGTGGCTCTGGTGCTATCGCGGGGTGCTATGCGGCGGGGCCGCGGGTTTGGCGGGTGCGGGAGGGCTTAGTGGCAGGCTGCCCCCATGTGGGAGAACACAGGCGCGGCGGAAACGAAGGGTGAATCGCCTAGCGACGCAACCCGAGACGCCCGATAAGCGTGCGGTATCGGTTGACATCCCGCTTGTTGAGGTAGCGCAGCAGACGGCGGCGCTGCCCAACGAGTTTGAGGAGACCACGACGCGTGTGATAGTCGTGCTTGTGCTCCTGCAGATGGGCAGTCAGGTGCTTGATGCGCTCAGTGAGGAGCGCGACCTGCACTTCAGTGGAACCGGTATCGCCTTCGCTGCGGGCGTATTCCCGGATCAGGGCCTCTTTCGTTTCCTGGGCCAGCAAACTTGCTCGTTCGACTTCCTTTACCTGTCTTCAGGGGGGAAAGTACCACGACAGGACGGTAACGGCAATGTCGGCACGGGCGGCATGGGCAACGACGGCAACGGCAGCGCAGCAGGCGGCGCTGGTGCTGCTCAGTGGCGCGCCGGGCACGGGCAAGACGACGTTCGCGACACAGCTGGCGCAGCGGCTCGACGCCGACGTGCTGGAGAGCGACCGCGTACGGCAGGAGCTGTTCCCCCGCCGCCGCTACACGCGCAGGGAGAGCGCGGCGGTGTTCGGGGCGGTGCGCGAGCGCGCGGAGGCGGCGTTGGCGCAGGGGCGTGATGTGATCGTGGATGCGACGAACCTGCGGGTACGGGAGCGGCGGGGCTTCCTGGAGCTGGCGGCGCGGCAACAGGCGCGCGTGGTGGCGGTGCGGCTGACTGCGCCGGCTGCGGTGGTGCGGGAGCGGCTCTCGCAGCCACGGGAGGGCTACTCGGAGGCGGATGTGCGGGTGTATGAGCGCATGCGGGGGCAGGAAGAGCCGTTCACGACGGCGTGCGTACAGGTAGATTCGCGGTACTGTGTGGAGCCGAGCGTGGCCCTGACGGCGGCGCTCTGTCGGGGGAAGGCGAAGGCATGAGAGGCGAACAGCCATTCATCCTGTTGCGGGCGCGGGTGCGCGAGGATCGCGAGCCGTTCTCGGCGTGGTTCCGCTCGGAGCACCTGCAGGAGGTCTCGAAGATCCCGGGAATGGCCTCGGTGCACTGGGGGGAGACGCGGGAGGGGACGATGCTGGGCGTCTACTGCTTCGAGGATGCGCGCTCGCTGCAGGGAGCGTTCGGGAGCTCGGAGGCGGCCTCGGCGCGGGGGATGTGGGAGCGGTGGTCGTCGCAGCTGGACGAGTTCTCGGTGGAGATGCACTTCGCCCTGACGCCAACGATGACGCTTTCGTTCAACTAAACGCACTACTGAAGCAGGGCGCCTGAGACAGGAAACCGGGACGAGGCACGCAGGAGGCGGGCGGGCCGCGCCCCCGGCAGGAAGCATGCCGGTCGGAATTTGATCACCCGCTCAGACAGTAGAGCAGGAGGGCTTCCCTGCTGTAGGCTCACGCCATGAGCGCGCGACGGGGGATGCGAACGGGTCTGCCCCTCGTGCTGGCGGCGATCTGGGTAGGCGGCATGATGCTCGTGGCGGGGCTGGCGCTGGGAGGCCGGGGCACAGTCACAGACAACGCCAACGCCCGTGCCCACGGAGACGCCCGCGACCCCGGTGAGACACCCGACGCGACCGAGGAGCCGCAAGAGCCTGTCGAACCAGAGGAACCAGTGGAACCGACCGAGACGCCCGATCCCGGTGAGACTCCCGACGCGACCGAGGAGCCGCAAGAGCCTTCCGAGCCAGAGGAACCGGTCGAGCCCACGGAGACTCCCGATCCAGGGGAGCCCGGGGAGCCGGAAGAGCCAGTGGAGCCCACAGAGACGGCCACGCCAGAGCCAGAGCCAACGGAGGTCGCCACACCTGCCCCCACCGAAGCACCTGCGACCGTCACGCCTGTGCCCACCGAAGCGCCTGCGGCCCCGCAGGCAACGGAGCCGCCCGGCCCGACCGCCACTCCCACGCCTGCGGCGACGCCTCCTTCAACGCCAACTCCTGCCCCCGCGACGCCCACGCCTGAGCCGACGGACGCGCCAACGGAGCCAGTCCCGACCGACGAGTCGGGGGGGAATGGCGGGCTGATCGCGATCATCGTGCTGGCGGTGGTGGCGGGGCTGGCGGCGGTTGGGGTGGGGGTCTTCTCCTGGCTCGGGCGATCCCCCACACGAGGGGACGCTGCCGGGGGTGATGGAGAGGATGGCGAGGCGGCGGCGGACGACGAGGATGCGGTGATCGGCGGGGTCTAAGCGCGTGCGCAGTTCGGAGTTAAGGCAGAGTCAAGCAATCGGACGTGGGCGCTTCCCGTGGGGAGGGCTCGACGTATACTCGAGAGCGACGACGCTGCTGCGGGGTGCAGGGAGCCTGTCGTGCGCAGTCTGCGACGAATGAAGGGCCTGAACGGCTTGCTGGCGCTGTCGGCGCTGGTGCTGCTGGTGGCGGTCGCGTGTGGTGGCGGCGACGAGGCTGCTCCCGCCCCGACGGAAGCTCCCCCGGCGGCAGCCGCCACTCCTTCCCCCACTGCCACCCCCACCAGCACCCCCGAGGCGACGTCGACGCCGGCACCGGTCGCGCGACCGACCGAGCGGCCCCAGAGCGCAAGCGAGATCGCCGAGGTGCTCGGCAGTGTCGCTGCGCCCGAGACTCCGACAGCCGATACGAACAGCGGCGCGGGCGGCGGCGGGGGCGGCGGCGGGACGACCCCGCCTTCCTCGAGTCCGTCACCGCGACCTCGCCCGGCGAACACGGGCCCCGATGCGGTGGTCTCGATGCGGCTGCCGGCGCTTGGGGTGGATGCACCGATCGAGGCGATCGGGTTGATCCCGGGGCGGAACACGCTCGATGTGCCCGGGCCGTACACCATCGGCTGGTACGACATCTACGACCGCCCAGGGACGGGGCGAAGTTCGCTCTACTCGGCGCACAAGGACTACTGGCCCGACATCCGCGGGCCCTTCTACGCGCTGCAGGACCTGCAGGCAGGCGACGAGGTCGTGGTGGTGATGGGTGACGGACGGGAGTACGTGTACGAAGTGTTCTTCAGCCGTCGCTACCACGTGGACGACGTCCCCAACTACGACCTGATCTTCCCCCACAAGGCGAGGAATCCCCGACTGCGGCGTCCCCCGAGTGAAGAGTGGGTGACGCTCTACACCTGCGGTGGCGATTTCGTGGAGCGGACGGCGGGCGGAGCGGGCTACTACCTGCACCGTGATGTGGTGATTGCCAAGCTCGTGCGCACGAACCCGGCGCCGGCCGTGCGCGCCGCGACAGCCGCGACAGCAGAATAAGCTCGGCCAGGCTGGAACGATGCTGCGGAACAGACGGGGCTGGCGGGTTTGGGACGAGCTTGCTGTTGCGAAGCTCGTACGCACGAATCCGGCGCCAGCCGTGCGCGCGACAGCCGCGACAGCAGATTGAGGCTCGGCTAGGCTGGAACGATGCTGCGGAACAGACGGGGCTGGCGGCGGGGCTGGCTGACGGTCGCGCTGGTGGGGTTGGTGGCGCTCATGGCGAGCGCCTGTCTGGGGGGGTCAGGCGTCGACTCGACGCAGGTGGAGACGCCCGTTCCAACGCCTGACTCGACGCCGGGCACCGCGCCCACGCCTCCGCCTGAGACCACGCCTGAAGCGACGCCGTACGACGGCGACCTGGCGCTCCTGCGCATCCCGACATTGGGGGTGGAGGCGCCGATCGAGGCGATCGGGCTCGTGCCCGGGTTGAACAAGCTCGATGTGCCCCGGCCGCGCAACGTGGGCTGGTACGACATCTACGACAAGCCCGGGTACGGGACGAGTTCGCTGTTCTCGGCGCACAAGGACTACCACCCCAACATCCGCGGGCCGTTCTACGCACTGGCCGACCTGAAGGATGGCGACGTGATCGTGGTAGTGATGGATGACGGGCGTGAGTACGTGTACGAGGTCTTCTTCAACCGTCGCTACGAGACGGGCGTCATCCCGGTGGCGGACCTCATCAATCCGCATCGGGCGGAAGACCCTGAGCTGCGACGTCCGCTGAACGAGGAGTGGATCACGCTCTACACGTGCGGCGGGGAGTTCGTGGCGACAGAGGAGGATGGCGCGGGGTACTACGTGCACCGCGATGTGGTCATCGCGAGGCTGGTGGAGACGCGGGTGGACGGGGTACGCAGCGCACCCTGACCTGGTGATCGGGCGAGGCTGATCGGGTCGAGGGGCGGAGCGCTCGCGTTCGCGGCTGGAGGGCGGCGCTAGAAGTCGATGTAGCGGGCGGGGTCGAGGGGGGCGCCGTCGTAGCGAATCTCGAAGTGGAGGTGCTCGCCGGTGCTGAAGCCGGTGGAGCCGGAGATGCCGAGGATGGTCTCGCCCTTCCGGACGTTGTCGCCCCAGGAGACGATGATTTCGCTGAAGTGGGAGTAGAGGGTGGACCAGCCTTCGCCGCAATCGACGATGACGTAGTAGCCGTAGCTGTAGGTGAGCCACTCGACGCGGGAGACCCAGCCGTCGCAGGCGGCGTAGACGGATGAGGCGGGGTAGGCGGCGAGGGCGAAATCGACGCCCGTGTGGATGCGCCCGGGGCCGCGATAGGTGCCGAAGGTATCGCTGATGAAGCCCCAGATGGGGAGCGGCAGGCCGAAGCGGTCGCCGGAGACTTCGGGGACGCCGTAGTAGCCGAGGATGACGCCGTTATCGCTGTAAACGGGCGGCGGTTTGGGCTCGGCGTTGGGGAGAAGGATGTAGTCGCCGGGCTGGATGGAGCGCCCCGAGAAGAGGTTGTTGGGGCGGTGGGCGATGACTTCGTCGAGGGTGACGTTGAGGTAGTCGTCGACGATGGCGCTGAGGGTTTCGCCCTGGCCGACCTTGTAGAGGATGCCGACGCCGCGGGGCACGAGGATCTGCTGACCGATGGGGAGCCAGCCATCGCCATCGACCTCGGCGTTGTTGCGCAGGATGTTGTCGGCGGTGGTGCCGTAGCGCTCGGCGATGCCGCCGAGGGTGTCACCTTCGCGCACGGTGTAGAGGCTGAAGGGGGAGGTAGGGTCGATCTGCTCGGAGAGGGGGAGGGGGTCGTCCTCGTCGCTGGTGGCCTGGACCATGCCGCCGGTGAGGGTTTCATCGGTATCGACGTTCTCGGTGGGGCGCAGCTGGGAGATGCGGGATGGGGGGAGGGAGGAGCGGAGGGGCGAGGCGGTGGTGACGTAGCTGACGCCGGGGCGCAGCAGCTCTTCCTGGGTGGTGGCGACGGCGCGCACGCCGGAGAGGGGGGCGGGGGGGATGACGGCGACGCTCGCAGCGGAGCTCCCGGAGAAGGCGCCGGTGGTAAGGAGGATGGCAAGCGCGACGATGCCGATGAGGAACAGATGCAGGCCAACACGCGCGGGAAAACGGTCGCTCAACAAGCCTGCTCACCCCTCGTGGACATACGGCCCGGGGCCGCATGTGTGGCCCTAACGTGCCCCAACAAGGTACGAGACGCAAGCATCCACGACATCGGAGGCGCCCCGGAGCGCATCACGCTTCCGTGCGGATGCTGGCGAGGAACTCCTCGTTGGTCTCGGTGCGGCCCAGCCGTTCGAGGAGGCGTTCGGTGGCTTCGAGGGAGTTGGGGGAGTTCTGCGAAATCATGGCCGTCATGCGGCGCACGAGCCAGACGCCCTTGAGGGTCGCTTCATCGAGCATCAGCTCTTCGCGACGGGTGGAGCTGGCCTGGATATCGAGGGCGGGGTAGAAGCGCCGCTCGGCGAGCTTGCGGTCGAGCCGCAGCTCCATGTTCCCGGTGCCTTTGAACTCTTCGAAGATGACTTCGTCCATGCGGCTACCGGTATCGATCAGGCAGGTGGCGATGACGGTGAGGGAGCCGCCTTCCTCGCACTTGCGGGCGGCGCCGAAGAGGCGCTTGGGCGGGTAGAGGGCGACGGGGTCGACGCCGCCGGTGAGGGTGCGGCCGCTGGGGGGAAGGGCCAGGTTGTAGGCGCGTGTGGCACGGGTGATGGAGTCCATGAGGATGACGACGTCCTGGCCACCCTCGACGAGGCGCTTGGCACGCTCGAAGGCCATCTCGGCGACGCGGGTGTGGTCCTCGACGGGTTCATCGAAGGTGCTGCTGGCGACTTCGCCGCGCACGCTTCGTCGCATATCGGTCACTTCCTCGGGGCGCTCGCCGATGAGCACGACCATGAGGTGGACGTCGGGGTGGTTGGTGGTGATGCCGTTGGCGATGTTCTGCAGAAGCATCGTCTTGCCGGCCTTGGGGGGCGAGACGATGAGGGCGCGCTGGCCGCGTCCGATGGGGGCGATGAGGTCGATCAGGCGGTGGGTGAGGTTGTCGGGGCTGGTTTCGAGGCGGAGCTGCTCGTCGGGGAAGACGGCGGTGAGGTTTTCGAAGAAGGGGCGCCGCTTGGCGCTCTCGGGGTCGAGGCCGTTGACGGCTTCGGCCTTCTGCAGGCCGTAGTACTTCTCGTTGTCGCGCGGGGCGCGGATCTGGCCGGTGACGTAGTCGCCCGGGCGCAGGGCGAAGCGGCGCAGGTGCGATTGGGAGACGTAGATGTCGTGGGGGCCGGGGAGGAGGGATTCGCCCCGCAGGAAGCCGTAGTTGCCATCGTCGGAGACTTCGAGGAAGCCGCCGGAGAAGAGGTTGCCGCGTCGCTCGGCCTGGGTGCGCAGGAGGTGGAAGATGAGGTCGCGCTTGCGCAGGGTGGTGGCGTTGCTGACGCCGAGGTCGCGGGCAAGGGCGATGAGCTCGGCGCGCGTGCTGCCTTCAAGCTCGGCGATATTGAGGGCAGCGGGCTCGCCGCTCTCGGGCGCGGAGGCAGTGGTGGCGGCCTCTTCGGCAGGGGCTGTGGACTCTGGTGCGCGTGCGATGGGAATGATCCTGTGTGCCCGGGTGGGGGGCGCTACGGCAAAACGGGCAGGAGTGTGGCGAGACCTCGAACCTTGAGGCGCCCCTGGTGAGCTCACGACGGGAAGCCGGGCTCATGACCGAGGTGTTGTCAGAATACGAAAGGGTTTTGAACGGGGCAAGTGCGGCCGAAAGGCGCTGTGAAGACGTGGTGGCGCCAGCGCGTAGACTGGCCGCTTTGGAACGCTAGCGGAGCGGGAGGGGCAGGCCATGAGCAGCGAAGGACGGAACCACGAGCAGACCATCAACCAGGCGCTGGGGAATGTGCTGGCAACGCTGCGGCAGGCGTGGCAGGTGGATGCGGAGAAGGTCGGGATTCTCGAAGGAAACAAACGGGCGGATGTGCTCCTGCGGGAGGAGTCGGGCTGGCCGGTCGTGATCGAGGCTGAGATGGAGAACCACGACAGCGCCGAGGGCGACGCGATTGGGCGGCTGGGGCTGAAGCCGGCAGGCAGCACAAACGCCATCGAGACGGCGATCGCGCTCATCTACCCGAAGGAGCTGCACACGCTCGACGGGGAGGCGCTGCGGGACGCCATCCGCGCGACGCAGGATCTCGAGTACGCGCTCTACACGCGCGTCGCGGACGACGAGGCGGGGCTGGAGCGTCTGCTAGAGAAGGGCTGGCTGAAGGGAAGCGTGATCGAGCTCGCCATGCTTGCCCATCGCGCGTCGACCCCGCCGCAGCGGGTGGAGGCGCTGGCGGCCTCGCTCGAGGCGGGTGTGGAAGATGCGATGAACCTGCTCGACTTCGCATTCGGGGGCGAGCGGGGGAAGGCGCTCGCCGACGTGCTCGGGCAGAGCGACGACGACCGCGGGCAGACGCGTCGCATGGCGATGGCGGTGCTGGTGAACGCGCTCGTCTTCCAGGAAGCGTTGGCGCAGGCGGAGTTCCGGGTATCGACGCCAACCGGGGAGGGGCGCGCGTGCGCAGCCTCGACGCCTTCTTCGACGGGACGACGCTTCAGCGCAACGAGCTGCTGGCGGAGTGGGAGGCATCCTCGAGCGAAACTAATGGCCCATCTTCGCCTCGGCGAAGGAGATGCTCTCGCCGGAGATTCTGCCCACGGCGACGGCGGCGAAGGTCGTCTTTCGGCTGAAGGCCACGGCCAACAAGCTCGTGCAGGGCGGCATGACGCGCTCGCACGACCTCACAGGGACGGTCTTCCAGCGGCTGATCGCGGACCGCAAGTTCCTGGCGACCTTCTACACGCGTCCCGAATCGGCGGCGTTGCTGGCGGGTCTGGCGCTGCCGCTGTCGGGTCCACCGGGCGGGGCGGAGTGGGGCGACGGGGAGACGCTGGCGGGCGATGCAGATCGGCGACTTCGCCTGCGGCACGGGGACGCTGCTCTCGGCGGCCTACTCGCGCCTCTCGCTGCTGCACGAGCTGCACGGGGGCGACGCGAAGGCGCTGCACGGCCCGATGATGAAGAACGGTCTGGTGGGGCTCGATGTGCTCAACGTAGCGGTCCACCTGACGGCGGCGATGCGGCGGGGGCGCACCCGGACAGCCCTTCGACGGCGAGTGCCTGCTGACGATGCCGTACGGCGCGCAGGAGGACGGCTCCGTCGCGATCGGCTCGCTCGACCTGCTCTCGTCGGAAGTGCAGCCGACCCTCATCGGCCAGGCCGCCGCGACAACCGCCGGCGGCCGCGCCCTGAGGACGTTCAGGATCTGGTGAGTCGTGTGGGTCACGGGAAGTTTGACCTGGTGATCATGAATCCGCCGTTCACGCGTCCTAGCAATCACGAAGGCGACCACGAGGATGTCCCCATCCCGGCGTACGCCGCGTTCGAGACAAACGCGAGCGAGCAACGCGCCATGTCGGGCAATGTGAAGGCGCTGACGAAGGGCGCACCATCAAACGACTATGCGGGGCTTGCCTCGCACTTCTCGGAGCTGGCGCAGCGGAAGATTCACGGGGACGGCACGGTGGCGATGGTCCTGCCGCTAAGTGCGCTCAGCGGGGGCTCGTGGAACGGGATGCGGAAGCAGTGGGAGTCGTCGAATCGCTCGGTAATGATGGTGACGATCTCGAACACGTCGACACACAACCGGTCGTTCTCCGCAGATACGGGGATGGCTGAGTGCTTGCTTCTAGCAGTAAATTCTGATAATGGCGCCGGCCGCAAGGTCGTGCGGTCAGCGCGGTCCTGACGCAGCGACCCTCCTCACTCGTTCGCGGCTACCTTCTCGCCAATGCAGTCCAGCAGACGCTCGCGAACGACATACGGAAACTCGAAGATGGGCTGGCCGGTGCCACGCCCATCACCTTGGGGGACGAGTACTGCGGCTACCTACTCGATTGCCCGCTACCGGACAGCGGGGCTTGGCCAGTCGCTGGCATCGCGAACCCCGCGCTGGCACAGGCTGCCTACCAGCTTGAGCGTGGCACTCTGCTGACCAGGAGCAGTGAGGCTCCAAGCCATGACTTTCCCATCGTCCCCATCAGTCAGGTGGCGGGAGTTGGGCCTGTCGACAGGCTCATCGGAAGCAAGGGAGCGACACGAGGCGCCTTTCGGATTCAGACGCCCCCGCTCTCACCAGTTCCCACCTATCCCGTGCTCTGGGCACACGATGCCAAGCATGAACGTCAACTGCAGATCGAACCCGATGCGGAGGGGCAGCCACTGGATTCTGGGGACGCAGCACGAATCTGGGCAACTGCAACGCGCCCACTACAACCGAGACCTACAGTTCAACGCCCAGTCGATCATCGTTGCGATGACTGAGCGGAGGTGCATCGGTGGGAGGGCCTGGCCGTCGGTCATCTTCGAGAATCCGGAGCACGAGTTTGCGTTCGCGCTGTGGAGCAACTCGACGTTGGGGCTGCTGCTGCACTGGTGGATCTCCAACAAGACCCAAGCGGGTCGGGGGACGACGACCGTGACGGGCATCCCGCTCATCCCCACTTTGGACGTACGGGAGCTGTCGGTGGAGCAGCATGCGAAGGCGCGGGAGGTGTTCGAGCGGCTGCGAGGGGCGCGCTTCCTGCCGTTCGACCAGATCGACGAGGACCCGTCGCGGGAGGCGTTGGACCGGGCGTTGCTGGTGGAGGTGCTGGGGCTGCCGGAGTCGCTCTGTGCGTCGGACGGGCCGCTGGCGCTGCTGCGTCACAAGCTGGCAGCGGAGCCGCAGATCCACGGCGGGAAGCGTCGGCGGGTGGTGTTCACGGAGACTGGGGAGCGGAACGAGAAGCGGGTCCGCGGTGAGGGGTGGGGGCAGGTGCGACAAAGTAACGTGACACACTGTAGTGAGTGAGAGAGGACCATGACAACCAGAACACTCACACCTGCACAACGGGCGATGCGATGGAGCGGATGGAGCGTGGGCGTGAAGCGAACCGCCAGGCTCTGGAAGAGAAACGCCGCTCACGACTCCACCGGGACCTTGCACGGAGCGCAGGGCGTCGAAGCGAGCGGTAGCCCCCCGCGCTTTGCGCGATGGGGGGAGCGGGGATAGCATCGGGGCGATGGCTACGAGTAAATCGGCTGAGAAGCGCTGGCGACAGTCGCTGAAGCGGCGAATGCGGCACCGCGCGACGCGGTCGCAATCGCGTACGGCGGTGCGGGCTGCACGTGAGGCGGCGGAGAGCGGCGACGGCGCGGCCTTCACTGAGGCGCTGCGTGAGGCGTACTCGGTTCTGGACCGGGCGGCGCGCAAGGGCGCTATCCCGACGGGTCGGGCGGACCGCACGAAGCGGCGTCTGGCCGCCATGCGTCCGGAGTAACTCCCCGAGACGGTCGACTGACGTGAGCAGGCTCCTGGCGCGCGACATTCCGGACCGCGGGCGTTTGAGCGTGCCCGATTCACCCCGCTCCGGCTCCGACTGTGGCGCGGGCGGCCCCTGGCTGGCGGCGCTGGACACGGTCCTCGATTCATTCCGCTTCTCACCCAGCCACATCCTGGACGGCGGTGCGGGCGGCTTCTCCCGGTCTGCGATAGGGGGAGGCTCGCGATGAGCGGGGCGGAGCAGCGTCCGACGGTCGATGTGGTGATCCCGTGCTACAACGAGGTGACGGTGCTGCGTGAGAGCGTGGGGAAGACGCTGGCGCTGTTCGGAGAGCATCCGCAGTACGCGTGGCGGGTGGTGATCGCGGATAACGGGTCGAACGACGGGACGCGCGAGCTGGCGCGCGAGCTGGATGGGGAGCACGAGGCGGTGCAGGCGCTGGTGCTGACGGAGAAGGGACGCGGACTGGCGTTGCGGGAGGCGTGGCTGGGGAGCGAGGCGGACGTGGTCGCCTATATGGATGTGGACCTGAGCACCGATCTGCAGCATCTGCCGACGCTGGTGGGGATGGTGGCGGAGGAGGGGTACGACGTGGTGAGCGGGTCGCGCCTGGCGCGGGGGGCGGAGACGACGCGGTCGCTGAAGCGGGAGGTGATCTCGCGCTGCTATGTGCTGCTCATCCGGGCGTTCTTCCCGCGCTTGCGGATTACGGACGCGCAGTGCGGCTTCAAGGCGGTGAGCAGGCGGGCGGTGGAGGCGGTAACGCCGGCGATCGTGGACCGTGCGTGGTTCTTCGATACGGAGCTGCTGGTGCGGGCGCATGGGGCGGGCTTCCGCATCGGGGAGCTGCCGGTGCGCTGGGTGGAGGACACGGATACGAAGGTGGCGATTGTGTCGACGGCGGTGGAGGACATCCGCGGGCTGCTGCGGCTGCGCTTCGGGAGGTCCTGAAGCGCCTCGTGGCGGCGGAGGCGGGCGCTGGCGGCGGGGAGCGTGTGAAGGGGTTCTGTTTGACCCCATGCGGAGCGGCAGGGTATAACTCGCTTGCGACAGATTTCACAACTCAGCAGCGGCCCAGCGGGCCGCAAACGCTGAACAGAGGGGGCGCCGGGCCGTGGAAGTTGGTGAATTTCTCGAGCTCGTGTTCGTCTTCCTGACAATGTTCCTCGGGCTCGCCATCATGACGGCGTTTGGCAAGTGGTGGGAGCGGTAGGCGGATGGCGGTAGAGCAACCCACGAGCCCGACGCTCGCGGATCAGATTTACGACAAGCTGTTCCACAACTACATCTGGCGGTCGATCTTCCGCACGGGCTACCCGAACACGCCCCGCAACCAGATGCTGGTGGTGGCGACGAACGTCTTCCTGCACCTGCACCCGACGCGCATCCACCGCACACACGTGAAGATCACGCACACCTACTGTCTGGGCGGGCTTACGTTCTTCATGTTCCTGGGGCTGACGGTGACGGGCATCCTGTTGATGTTCTACTACGTGCCCAGCGTGGACCGGGCGTATCTCGATATCCAGAACATCCAGACGAACGTGCAGTTCGGGCAGCTGATGCGAAACATGCACCGCTGGATGGCGCACGCGATGGTGATTCTCGTGTTCCTGCACATGCTGCGGGTGTTCTATACGGGGGCCTACAAGCCGCCACGCGAGTTCAACTGGGTCGTGGGCGTGGTGCTGCTGGTGCTGACGTTCCTGCTGAGCTTCACGGGCTACCTGCTGCCGTGGGACCAGCTGGCCTTCTGGGCGATTACGGTGGGCTCGAACATCGCTGGTTCGGCGCCGGTGCTGGGCCCGAAGACGAAGTTCTGGCTGCTTGGCGGCTTCGAGGTGGGGCCGGACGCGCTGATTCGCTTCTACACGCTTCATGTCATCGGCCTGCCGCTCCTGGCGGCAATCTTCATGGCTGTGCACTTCTGGCGGATTCGCCGGGATGGCGGCCTGGCCAGGCCGCTGTAGTCGGCGGGGTGAGCTAGCACATGGCTACCGTTGTCGTCGCCCGCCCGGCTGCCCGCCCCACCCCTCGCGCACGCGATGAGGAGGTGCTGGTCTGGCCGGACCTGGTGTTCGTGGAGTTCATCTCCGCGCTGCTCTTCACGCTGCTGCTCTTCCTGCTCTCGTTCCTGATGAACGCGCCGCTTCTGGATGAGGCGAACGCGAATGTGACGAACGACCCGGCGAAGGCGCCGTGGTACCTGCTCAACCTGCAGGAGCTGCTGCTGCACATGAACGCGGCGGTGGCGGGCATCGTGGTGCCGACGATCTGGCTGGGCGTGCTGGCGGCATTGCCCTACTTCGACCGCTCGACTGAGGGGCAGGGGCGCTGGTTCGCGGATACGTACTCGGTACGCAACACGATCGCCTCGCTGATGGTCGGCTTCTGGGGCACGCTGGCGCTGATTCTCTGGAACTCGGGCAAGGTCGCGCTCTGGCTGAAGGAATGGTTCGGCTTCTCGGGCGGCGACACGCTGGCGTTCCTGGAGCGCTCGGCGGCGTTGAAGGACCCCTCGGTGGTGCCGTGGCCGGAATGGGCGGATCAGATTCCGTACCTGTGGTTCAACCTGAAGATTCTGGATGAGGGCCCCGGCGCGGGCGTGACAACGTTCCAGCACATCGACCTCCCCACGCTGCTGGTGGACATCGGCATCCCGGCGGGCTTCATGGTGGGGCTGAGCTGCCTGCTCATCTATGCGTTCTGGCGCATCGGGTGGGTGTTCACGCGGCGGGACGCGCTGATTACGCTGATGAGCGGCTTCGTGGGCGCATTCCTGATGCTGACGATTATCGGGACGGCCTTCCGCGGCCCGGGCCAGGATCTGATCTGGCCATGGGACCTGCGCACACTCGAAGGCATCCCCGGGCAGGAGTAGAAGGGGATGGCGGCGCAACGGGTAGAGCAAGCACGACAGGTGGAGGCGCGGAAGGTCTCACGACGTTCGTTCCTGCGCGTGAGCGCATTCGCAGGGCTGACGCTCTCGCTGGGGGCGTTCAGCGCGTTCCTCCTGGGCTTCTTCAACCTGCGCAGCCCGAAGGGCTTCGGGCGCCCGGTGACGGTGCCCGCCATCCAGATCCCGGAGCCGGGAGACGAGCCCGTCCGCATCACGGAAGGCAAGTTCTGGCTGGTGAACCTCGATGGTGGCGAGGGCGATGTCCTCGAGCAGGGTGGCACGGGCGGCCTGCTGGCGCTCTACTGGAAGTGCCCGCATCTGGGCTGCACGGTGCCGTGGAGTGGCGGCTTCGACGGGGCGGCGGTGGCGTATCCGGGCATCGTGGGGTGGTTCCGCTGCCCCTGCCACGGTTCGACCTACTCACGGGCGGGGGTGCGTGTCTTCGGGCCGGCGCCGCGCCCGCTGGATACCTTCCTGCTGACGACGAACGCGGACGGTTCGGTGACCGTCAACACCCGCGCCATCACGCTCGGTGGCGGCGCCAACCCCAATCCCACACGGGCGGTCCCCTACAGTGGCTAACGGACAGCGGAGGACGCGGTGAATACGCAGCGCCAAATCTTCCTGATCGTGGTGCTCTCGTTTGTCGGCGTGGCCGGCTGCGCGGCCTACACGGCGATCGACCTGCCCATCCGCGCGGAACGACAGGCCGTCTTCTTCGAGAATGAATCGATCGAGCGGGGCGCGCTGCTCTACGCGAACAACTGCCGCACCTGCCACGGCATCCGGGGCGAGGGTGGCGTTGGCCTCACCCTGAACAAGGCGAGCTTCCGTAATCAGGAGCCGCTGGTGCTGGTGCAGAATCAGGACCTCATCCGTCGCACGCTGCAGTGCGGACGCGCCGGGACGCTCATGCCAGCCTGGCTCGACGACAACGGCGGCAGCCTCACCCCGCAACAGATCGAGCACCTCGTGCGGCTGCTGACGGCGCCGCTGGAAGAGAACACCTTCGATATCAACGGCAACCCGACCAACCACGGGTGGCTGGCGGCGGTGGAGTTCGCCCACAACCTGAACCATGAATCGACGACCTCCGTCCATGGCGACACGCTCGCCCTTATCGCCTCCGCGCACGGCATCGGCGGGCCCCAGGTGGCAGCGCTGAACGGGCTCGAGTCCGCGGACTCGCCTATCTCGAAGGGAACGCGCATCAGGCTTCCCGACGGCCGCACCGTCCGCGCCATCGACAACGACACGCCGAAGAAGCTGGCGGACCGCGAGAACGTGGGGGCGAGCCTCATCGCAGAGCTCAACGGGCTGCCCTACGCGCTGGACGAAGACGGCAACTTCTACCTGCCCTACTCAGGCGACGAAGCGCGTCTCATGCTGAACCCGGCGGCGGACAACATCGCCACGGGGCTGCTGCCTGGCCAGACGCTGCGGCTGCCCGAAGGGGCTCGGTACCTGGTGCGGGCTGGCGACACGCTGGCCACCATCGCCGAGCAGCACGGCATCACGCCCAACTCGCTGCGCTCGAACAACCCGCTGGTGATCACGATTCTGGGCGAGATCGCGGACGACACGGTGCTGACCGGGGCGCGCCAGCTACTCCTGCCTGATGGCACGACCTACATCGCACAAGCGGGCGACACGCTTCTCTCCATCGCCGATGCGCACAACCTGCCGGTGCTGGCGCTCGCCCAGGACAACGGGCTCGAAGAAGACGCGGCGTTGCTGACCGGCGATGAGATCACCCTGCGGGACGGCACGCGCTACATCGTGCAGTTCGGCGACACGGTCGCTTCCATCGCGTCCAGCCACGGGCTGGATGAGAGCACACTGCGCTCCCTGAACGAGATCGGCGCGAACGAGGACGTCTCGACTGAGCTCTGGATCGCGCTGCCGCCGATCAGGGCGTACCTCGTCGAGGGCGCAGACCTGGCGGCGGTCGCCACGGGCTTCGGCAACGTAACGGCGGCATCGCTGGGCGAGGCGAACGGCGTCGCAGCCGACGCAATCCTGCCAATCGGCAAGACGCTGAGCTTCCCCGCAGAAGCATGGGGCAACGCGCCGTCAGACGAGATCAACCAGGGCACGGCCTGCGTCGAGCACACCATCTCGAACAGTTCGTTCAACACGCTCCCGGGCATCAGCACGGGCCCGGTCGAGATCGACGAGCCTGAAGAGGTCAGCGACGAGGTTCGCATCCTCGGGAACTCGAACGATTGGACGGTGGTGGCCGACGGCGAGGCGGGTGAGCCGAACCGCACCGGCGTGAAGGTGACCGTGGGCACGGAGATCGTCATCGAGAACGTCGAAGGGCTTCACACCGTGACCATCGATGGTAAGCAGCAGGGCGAGGACTTCGAGGAGCCGGGGACGACTCGCACGATTACGTTCGACTCGCCAGGCGAGTACCGCATCACCTGTGACTACCATCCGGACATGCTGGCGGTGGTGTTCGTCACAGAGGAATAGCCCGGACGCATCGTTTCATTGACGCTCCCGCGGGGGCGTGACTAGGATCCACATTCACGTCGAGCCATTGTCAGCGAGGAGGAACGCATGGCAGCACAAACAGGGAAGCGGTACTTGTGCCCGTCGTGCGGCGCAGAGTTCATCGTGACGAAGGGCGGCGCTGGCGATCTGAAGTGTGGCGACACCCCGCTCGAGCAGAAGAAGTAGGCGAGGGAGCAACGAAATGGCTGTCCAACTGGGGAAGCGCTACAAGGATGAGGAGACCGGCATCGAGGTGCTGGTCATCAAGGCGGGCGAGTGCGACCTGAAGGTCGACGAGCGCGACATGGAGCTGATGCAGCCCAAGGTCCTGCCCTCCGCCGACTAGGCTCGTCGTTCGCGCTGCGCGCTTCACAACGACCACTTCACTTCGGACTTCGGACTGATGCATGGCATGCATGACCGTGGGGCGTCTTGCGGGGACACCCGGCACCCGCGGATGGCATAGAGGCTGACAGACGTGAAATTCGAGCAGTTGGTTGAGAACCGCATCCTGGAGGCGATGGAGGCGGGGGCGTTCGAGGGGCTCGCGGGGGAAGGGAAGCCGTTGCCACGACGGGAAGCGGAGCGGCTGGCAGGAGACCTCTGGCTGGGGCACCACATCCTCGGGAACGCGGACGCTCTGCCGGAGTGGCTTGAGCTGGCTCGCACCATCGAGCGGGAGCAGGAGCGGCTGGCAGCGATCGAGCAGTCGCACGGGAGGATCGTCGAGCAGGCGCGACGGACAGGAGCGTGGCGGGAGCTGGCGCCGCTCATCGCCGAGCGCCGTCGCGACTTCGCAACGGCAGCGCGAGCGCTGCGCACGAAGCAGAATCGCTACAACTTCGAAGCGCCGGGCATCGCCAACGAGCGCCCGTCGATCTGGATCGAGGAGCGCCTGCGACGTCTGGACGAGCGGGTGCGGGAGGCGGCGGAGGCGAGCAGGAAGCGTCCGGCGGGCGTGGCGGGCCAGGGCTAGAAGGGCGGGCGGAAGCCGTCCTTGCCCTCGCCGAGGTGGGGGAGGCGGGCCCTGAGCGTGGTGTGGGAGCGCTCGTAGTGCGCCTGGTAGGCCTCGCGGAAGGCGGAGCGCTCGCAGCCGAGCTTGTTCGCCATGATGTCGATGGCTTCGTCGCGGGTCTGGGCGGTGTACTTGCCCTTCTCGAAGTGGAAGGTCTGGATGATGAAGCGCTCGACGCCGGTGGCGAGGAGGGCGTCGGCGAAGCGGTCGGGGTCGTTCACCCAGAGCAGGGGCGTCATGGTGATGCAGGTCTGGACGCCCGCGGCCTGAACGTCACGGATGGCGTCGAGGCGGTTGGCGTTGGCGGGTCACCACGGCTCGAAGGCCTTGCGCACGTCCTCGTCGTCGGTGGTGACGGTCATATTCACCTGGACGCGTCCGCCGTTCGCCTCGATGCGCTGGAAGAGGTCGATATCGCGGGCGACGTCGGGGCTGCGGGTCTGGACGACGAGCCTGGGCGTGTGGCGGTTGGCCATCACCTCGAGCAGGCCGCGGGTGAGATGCAGGTCGCGCTCGATGGGCTGGTAGGGGTCGGTGACGGTGCTCATGTAGATGGTCGTGCCCTCGAGGCGCTGGCTGGGGCGGGTCTCCTCCTTGCGGAGGAGGTCGATAGCGTTCTCCTTCACCTTCACCCAGCGCCCCCAGGCGTCGCGCTCCTCGGTGGTGCGGTTGAAGAAGGCGGCGTAGCAGTAGGTGCAGCCGTAGGAGCACCCGGAGTAGGGGTTGAGGGTGAAGTCGTAGGCTTCCATGAAGCCGGTGGCCTTCATGAGGATTTGCTTCACCGGTGCGTAGATGATTTCGGCTTGCCCAACGCGCCCAGGGCGGGCAGCGGGATCAAGGAGCCACTGCGGCACCTCATCACCCAGTCCGGGGAGGGAGGGCTGGGGATAGGAGGTCACTGCGAATCGGCCCTCACGTAATAGCGGTTCACGCTGGCTGTTATCTTGTCATTCCACTGCGTGTATGTGCACAGCCGTCCTTCGCTCGCTAAGCCGGAGAACTCTCGCGTAAGGCCCTTTCTGAATTTAGTCACCTCGCTAAGGACAGATTT
Source organism: Tepidiformaceae bacterium (assembly GCA_965200565.1). GTDB lineage: Bacteria > Chloroflexota > Dehalococcoidia > Tepidiformales > Tepidiformaceae > UBA2991. Next base: position 1,144,959 of record OZ241349.1, read on the forward strand.
CCCCTCGATGTCGTCGACATGTAGTGCACCCTTCCGTAACTCGATCTTTTGTGCGTTACGGTACTCCTCTCGTGGTGGACGATACAGATTGCTCGCACTACTACTGTGATCCGTCACGAGAACCAGGTCCGGGCGCTCGCGACTGACGATCTCGTCAAGGGCCTGACTTACATCTGCTTGGCTCTCCCTATATGCGCAATGAAGCGCAGTCACCCAACTGACCGACGACCCCTAGTCTCGCCGGACCGATCGCTCCCGCCGCTGAGATACCTGGATCTCCTGTCCACAGATGGTGGGGGATACCGCACGAGCAGTCTCTCACCAATTTCTTTCATCGTACTGCTTTCATCTCTCGTGTCAATTTTAACGTTGAAGCGCTCCTTGAGGTCTACTCTCGCCAGCTGCAAACCAATCTCCATGGCGGAAGCACCACATGCGAAGTCAGTCAGACGGAGCATCCCATCTTTCGTTTGAGGTTCATGCTTCCCCAAGAGGCGAGAGGCAAGGCTATAAGCCAAGTTGATCTGTCGAGGCTGGTACCAAACCAGATAACAGAGCGCATCCCATTCATCGTAGTGTGGCTTCCCACCCTCGGACAGGCGCATTAGCGAAGCGAGCGCTCGCTTGATACGCGCGGCAACATCGGCATCGCTTCGGCCTCTGCGAAGTCGCTTCAGTTCATCACGTGCCACATCTGCAATGGCTCTATCGATTTTCTGCGTAACCCTCTGCTTCTTTCGTTCATCCATAGGCTGCTGAGCATAGCACCGGCGCCCATGCCTTTCGCGAGGGGGTGGGGGGTGGTAGGGTGAGCCTTCACCGTCGGAAGGCGGCAGTCGCACCCGAAGGGTGGTGAGCCAGTAACGTGGCAGAGATTATTGTCGGCGAGGATGAGGCCTTTGAGGCTGCACTGAAGCGCTTCAACAAGCGCGTGCAGCAGGACGGCATCCTCTCGGAGACGCGCAAGCGCCAGCATTACGAAAAGCCGAGCGTGAAGCGCAAGAAGAAGGAAGCGGCACGTCTGCGGAAGTTGCGCAAGAAGCAGCTTCGGGCAGAGGCGCGCGCCCGTTCGGGCCGGTAGCCCTCCCTTCATGACCGATCCAGCGCCCAGCGCTGAAGGAGCGCATCCAGGGCGACTTGCGTACGGCGATGCTCGAACGAGACGAGCCGCGCAAGTCGGCCTTGCGCATGCTCACGGCAGCCATCAAGAACGCGGAGATTGAGGCGGGTGGCGAGCTCGATGAGGGCTCGTTGCTGGCGGTGGTGCAGAAGCAGGTGAAGCAGCGGCGGGAGAGCATCGCGGAGTTCCAGAAGGGCGGCCGCGATGACCTGGTGGAGCGCGAGACGCAGGAATTGGAAGCGTTCGCGGGCTACCTGCCCGAGGAAGCTAGCCGCGAGGAGATTACGGAGGCGGCACGGGCCGCCATCGCGGAGACGGGGGCCTCTGGGCCGCGCGAGCTGGGCAAGGTGATGCCCGGGCTTGTGAAGCGCTTCCAGGGGCGAGCCGATGGCCGCGTCATCAGTGAGATCGTGCGGGAGATGCTGGGCTAGCAGCGCGACGCTTTTCGGGCCGTCGATCGTTCCCCTCCATTCCGTTCCGTTCCTCAACCGAGCCTTCGAACCGTTCGTCAGCCTGCCGTCGCGACGGGCGGGAGTGTCGGGCAGCGACGCCTTCGGGCAGAGCGCGACGAGGCGGCACAGCCTGACTTGCTTCCTCCCCGAATTCCCCGAGATCGCCTGAGGGCTAGAGGGCGTCTTCATCGGGGAAGCCGAGTTCGCGTCGGACGAGCGCGCCGACGACCTCCGCGGCGCTTGTGCCAGGCTCAGCGCCGGCGACGAGGGAGCTCTTGGTGAGGGCGAAGGCAAACTCGTGGTCGGGATCGGCGAAGCCGATGGCGCCGCCGGCGCCAGGGTGGCCGAAGGCGGTCGTGCGCGGGCCCATCGCGGTGATGGGGCCTGTCTGGAAGTAGCCGAGGGCCTTGCGCACGGGCTGCTGGATGACGAGGTCGAGGTCGTCGGTCTGCAGGCGGGTGGTAGTGCGGACGCGCTCCTCGGGCAGGATGCGCACGCCGTCGAGCTCGCCGCCGGCGGTGAGGGCGGCGTAGAGGCGAGCAAGAGAGCGGGCGCTCATGAGGCCGCCGTGGGCGGGCAGGGCGGCGCGACGCACCTCGGGCAGGTTGTAGGGAGCGGCGAGGATGCCGACGGCGGGCGGGATGGCGCGCAGGATGAGGGCGTCTGGCGGGGGCGCGGGAGCGTCGGCGGGGCGGGGCCCATCGACGAGGGTGGCGACGCGCGGCTCGGTGGCGTCGTCGATGCCGAGATGGATGCCATCGAGGCCGAGGGGCGCGCAGATCTCGTCCTGGACGAACTGGTTGATGGGGCGGCCATCGGCGCGGCGAATGATTTCCCCGAGGATCCAGCCGAAGGTGTAGGCGTGGTAGCCGGTGCGGGTTCCGGGCTCCCAGAGCGGTTCGAGTGCGGCGATCGCGTCGCACATGTAGTCCCAGTCGGACATGGATTGGGGGGTGACGCCGTCGGGCATGTGAGGGACGCCGGCGCGATGGGTGAGGGCGTGGCGGATGGTGGCGTACTGCTTGCCGCGCTGGGCGAACTCGGGCCAGTGGGCGGCGATGGGCTCGTCGTAGGCGATCACGCCGCGCTCGACGAGCATGTGGATGGCGGTGGCGGTCACGCCCTTCGTGCAGGAGAAGGAGGTGAAGAGCGTATCGCCATCGACGGGGCGGCCTGATGCGACGTCGGCGAGGCCGGCCCAGGTATCGACGACGAGCTCGCCGTGGTGCCAGGCGGCCACTTGCAGGCCGACCTCCACGCCGCTGGCGATGAGTTCCTCGAGGGCTTCCCTGACCCGATCGTTGATGTCCGCCATCGGTCCGCCTTTCGCAGAGGGGCTGTCCAGCAGGCGCTGGCAAGGCCTCACGATACGCGCTTGCAGGCGGCGGAGAGCGCGGGGCTCTCTGCTATCATCGGCAGACACCTGATGCTGCGGCGTCTTCCTGATCCGGTTGTCACGCGCGGAGGCGCAGCGGTCTTTGGCGTGCTCATCGCCGTCGGGGCGATGCTGCTGGCGGCACCCCTCCTGCCCGGCGAGAGTGAACCGCACGAAGGCGACATCGCGCCGCGGGCGTTCGCGGCGGTCCATACCAGCGAGTACGTCTCGGAGGGGCTGACGGAGGCGGAGCGGGAAGCGGCAGCGGCGGCGGTCGAACCGGTCGAGATCACCCGCGAGGGTGCGGCGGACACGCAGCTGGACCTGTTGGACACGCTCTTCCAGCAGGTCACGCGCCTGGGCCAGCAAGACGACCTGAGCGCCGCGGAGCGGCTGACGGCGCTGGGTGAGGTGATGCCGCAGGAGGCGCGGAGCAGCCTGGGGCAGGCCATCCGGTCGGCGCTGCTCACCCTCGACGCGGAGAGCCTCGATGACCTGCGCCTCGCGACCATCGAAGGCGTGAACGTGATCCTCAGTTCGCCCCTGCGGGAAGAGGACGTGCAGAACCGCATCGAGGCGTACCTGGTGGTGGGGCGGGTGCCGTCGTTCGAGAACGGGGAGAACGCGCTGCGCGCGCTGCTCGAGGCGTTCGTGACACCGACGATCGTGTTCGACAAGGAAGCGACGGAGCAGCTGCGGCAGCAGGCGAGGGAGGCGGTCGCGCCGGTGGTGGTGACCTATACCGCGGGGGAGGTGGTCGCGGAGGAGGGGCAGGTGCTCGATATGGTGCTGATCGAGGCGCTGCGGGAGACGGGCGTCATCGGTGGGGGCTTCGACTACTACGATTTGGGGGCGGCGATCCTGATGGGGGCGGCGCTGGGGACGGTGCTGGGGGTCTACCTGTACCGCCTGCAGCCGTTCGCGCGGCCGGCGGAGCGACGCGCGCTGATGACGCTGCTGGCGGTGCTGGGCACGCTCGCGGCGGTGCGGCTGGCACTGCCCGAACTGCTCCCCGATACGGAGGGGCGGTTCTTCGCGTTCGCGCTGCCGGTGGGGGCGGCGGCGGTGGTGGTGTCGTCGGTCTCGGCGCCGCGCTTCGGGGCGATTGTGGCGGTGGTGGTGGCGCTCTATGCGGGCTTCATCCACGCGACGGTGCCCGACCTGGCGGGGGCGGCCTTCACCAGCGTGCTGGAGCCGCTCGAATTGGTGATCGTGTACGCGGCGGGGGGCCTGGCGGGGGCGGCGGCGATGCAGCGGACGGAGCGGCTGGGGCGCTTCGCGGGGGCGGGGCTGGCGGTGGGCACGGCGACGGGCGTGGTGCTGCTCGCCTTCTGGCTGCTGACGGAGCCGCGCGAGACGGTGGGGCTGGGGTGGATGGCGACGGCGGCAGCGGCGGCGGGCGCGGGCGCGGCGGTGGTGGGGTTGGGGCTGCACGTGCTGCTCTCGCTGGCGCTGCGGGTGACGACCCGCATGCAGCTGATGGAGTTGGCGCAGGCGGGCCATCCGCTCCTGCAGGAGCTGCAGGAACAGGCGCCGGGCACGTTCCACCACAGCATGCTGGTGGGCACGCTGGCGGAGCAGGCGGCCAACCGCATCGGGGCGGACTCGCTGCTCACGCGGGCGGGCGCCTACTACCACGACATCGGCAAGATGCGTCAGCCGGAGTACTTCATCGAAAACAACATCAGTCGGGGGGAGAGCCCTCACGACAGCCTCGCCCCGGAGGCGAGCGCGAAGATCATCCACGGGCATGTGCTCAACGGGATGGAGATGGCGCGACGACGCCTGCCGGCGATTGTGGCGGACTTCATCCCGCAGCATCACGGCACACGGCTGGTCCAGCATTTCTACCACCTGGCGCTGGAGCGGGGAGAAGCCGACGCGGAGACGTTCCGCTACCCCGGGCCGCGCCCGCAGGCGAAGGAACACGCCATCGTGATGCTGGCCGATTCGTGCGAGGCGGTCGTGCGGGCGACCCAGCCGGAAACGCACGACGAGATCGATGAGCTGGTGAACGGGATCGTCGCGGAGCGGCTGTCGGAGGGGCAGCTGGATGAGTGCGACATCACAGTCGCTGAGCTGCAGCAGGTGGCGGCGAGCTTCCGCAGCACGCTGCGGGCGGTCTACCACCCCCGCGTCGAGTACCTAGACGCGCCGGAGCCAAGCGCGAACGGGAGCGCAGAGGCGGGGGACGATGACAAGCCGTCGGGAGATGGGGAAGAGGCCGCGGAAGGGCCTCGCCAACTGCTATAGTGCGGGCAACAATCTTCGCGCGGTGACGAGCTGATGCGTTTCGCAGTCGTACGCTTCCCCGGGACCTGGAGCGATCGCGACTGCGAGCACGTGCTGGCAGGGGTGCTGGGGCAGGAGGCGGAGATCGTGTGGCACCGCGAGACCTCGCTGGCGGGGTTCGATGCGGTGGTGCTGCCGGGCGGCTTCTCCTACGGCGACTACCTGCGCTGCGGGGCGATTGCGCGCTTCTCCCCGATCATGGAGGAGGTGGCGCGGGCGGCGGCGGACGGGCTGCCGGTGATCGGCATCTGTAACGGCTTCCAGGTGCTCTGCGAGAGCGGCCTGCTGCCGGGGGCGCTCATTCGCAACCGCAGCCTGCGCTTCCGCTGCGAGTGGACGCATCTACGGCGCGAGGGGGGCGACGGTTCGCCCTGGACGACGGAGATCGCCGAGGGGGAGGTGCTGCGCATCCCCATCAGCCACGGCGAGGGCAACTACCAGGCCAGCCGCGCGACGCTGGACGAGCTGGAAGCGGGAGGGCGCGTGGTCTTCCGCTACTGCGACGAGCAGGGCGAGGCGACGCCTGCCGCGAACCCGAACGGGAGCGCGCGCAACATCGCGGGCATCTGCAACGAGCGCGGGAACGTGGTCGGCATGATGCCGCACCCGGAGCGCGCTGGTGAAGCGCTCACCGGAGGGACGGACGGCAACAGGCTGTGGCAGTCGGTGATCGCAGCCGCCACCGGGGTGGCGGTGTGACATCCTGAGACAGCGTCAGGGGGTGGGCGGCGCCAGTCGTCCCTCCTGAAAGGAGCATGACATGGAGATGGAACCGCAGGCGGGCTATCCCACCGAGCTGGAGGTAGACGCGGCAGCGGCGCAGGGGCGCGTGGGGGTGCTGTTCCGGCTGGTGCTGGCGATCCCACACCTGATCCTGCTGGAGCTGCTGGTTGGCGCGCTGGGGATCGTGTCGTTCCTGGCGTGGTTCGCGATTCTGTTCACGGGGCGCTTCCCGCAGGGCCTGCATGCGTTGGCGGTGGGCATCTCGCGCTGGAACGCGCGCGTGTCGGCGTACGTCGGGCTGCTGACCGACCGCTACCCACCGTTTTCGCTCGAGGAAGAGGCGGGCTACCCGGTTCGGCTCTCGGTGGAGGAGCGGATTGAGGGGCGCAATCGCGTGACGACGTTCTTCCGCGCGATCCTCATCATTCCCCACGTCATCGTGCTCTCGCTGCTGGGCATCGTGGTGTCGGCAGCGGTGGTGGCGGCGTGGGTGATCGCGCTGCTGGCGGGACGGGTGCCGGACGTGCTGCACGACTTCCTGGCGGGCTATCTGGGCTGGACCGAGCGCGTGAATGCGTATGGATCGCTGCTCGTGGACGACTATCCATCGTTCCGCCTGGGGTAGCCGGGGGGAACGAGCAGCCGCACCGGCCCCACGCTGAGATGACAACGCAGTCGATGGGCATGGGTTCGGGGTATCCCGTTCGGCTTGAGGTCGACCCGCCAGCGGGGCAGGTGCGGTGGACGGTGCTCCTGCGGCCGCTTCTGACACTCCCGCTCTGGCTCATCATCTACGTGACGCTGATCCCGGCGTTGCTGCTGTGGGTGGTGTCCTCGGCGATCATCGTGATTCAGGGGCGCTACCCGGCGCCGCTGCTGCGCCTCATGGCGGGGGGGCGCGCGCTGGAGCGTGCGGGTGAGCGCCTACGGCGGCACCTTCTTCCCCGACTGGGACACCTATCTGGTGGTGACGAGCGGATTTCTCACGGACCGGTATCCGCCATTCACGCTGGGGGATGCGCCCACCTACCCCGTGCGTCTGTACATCGAGGAGCAGATCGAGGGGCGGAACCGCATCACCTGCTTCCTGCCGATCCGCCTGATCCTGCTCATCCCGCACTTCATCGTCCTCTTCCTCCTCGCGATTGTCGTGACCATCGCGACCATCGTGGCGTGGATCGTGGGGACGATTCGGGGGCGACTGCCGGGGGTGCTGCACACCTTCATCGCGGGCTATGAGCGCTGGGCGATCCGCGTGACGGTCTATGCGGCGCTGCTGGTGGATGAGTATCCGCCCTTCAGTTTGGAGTAATCTGTGCGAGCAGAAGAGCCACAAAAGGAGAACTGCAATGGCTGAGATGTCGCTCGGAAGATTTGCGGGGAAGGGTGCGGAGTATCCGGTTCGGCTTGAGGTCGACCCGGATACTCCGCAGAACCGGTTGCTGGTGTTCTTGCGGCCGATTCTGACGATTCCACACTGGATCATCATCGCCCTGCTGGGCATCCCCTTCTTCTTCGTCTGGCTGATTGCGTCGGCGTCGATCGTGGTGCTGGGACGCTACCCGGAGCCGCTGCGCGTTTCTCGACGGGCTACGCCCGCTGGGCCGCGCGAGTAGGCGCGTACGGGGGCACGCTGAACACCGACGGCTCAACGTACGTCTCGGTGACAGGCGGCTTCCTGACGGACAAGTACCCGCCGTTCACGTTTGGGGAGGCGTCGGACTACCCCGTTCGCCTGTTCATCGAGGAGCAGGTGGAGGGGCGCAACCGGATCACGGGCTTCTTCCCGATTCGCATCATTCTGCTCATCCCCCACATCATCGTTCTCATCGTCCTGGGCATTGTCCTGTCGATCCTGACGATCGTGTCCTGGCTGGTGGGGATCGTTTTGGGAAGGCTTCCGGATCTGCTGCACGACTTCATCGCGGGATACCTGCGATGGACCACCCGTGTAGGCGCGTACGGCGGTCTGCTGGTCGACCAGTACCCGCCGTTCCGCATGAGCTAGCGCATGGCAGCGCACTCCCCCGCGAGAACGGGTCCGGCGGGATTTCATGGAGCGGGGGCAGAGCCCGGGGAAGCAGATCGCGGGGATGCGTGTCGTCCGTGAGGACGGGAGCGTGGCGGGCCCGGGATGGATGCTGCTGCGTGATGCGGTCATCCGCTGGATCGGGTTTTCCGTACTGGGCCTCATCCTGGGGCTTGCGGGCGAAGCGGGGACCTGGATCTTCTTCCTCATCGCGCTCGCGGCGGCGGCCTGGTGCCTGTGGGATGCGCGGACCCAGTGTCTGTGGGACAAGCTGGCCCAGACGCTGGTGGTCGATGCTGCGGCGGCCCCGGTGGGCGCAACCGCAGCCACCGCCGGAACCAGCCAGACGGTGGAGAACCTGGAGACGCTCGCGGAGATGCGCGCTCGCGGACTGCTGACGGATGAAGAGTACGAGGAGCGCAGGGCGCGTGAGGTGGAGCGCCTGTAGCATCTGGGCGTGGCAGTCGAGCAGGAGGCGCTGGACGCAGTCGCGCTGAGCCGCGAGGAGTACGACCTGCTCGTCTCGCGGCTGGGGCGTGAGCCGAACGAGGTCGAGCTGGGGATGTTCGGCTCGCTCTGGAGCGAGCACTGCGGCTACAAGAACAGCCGCCCGCTGCTGCGACGCCTGCCAAGCAGCGGCTACCGTGTGCTGACGCGTGTGGGGGAAGAGAACGCGGGCGCGATCGACATCGGGGATGGCTGGGCGGTGGTGATGAAGGTCGAGTCGCACAACCACCCGTCGGCGATTGAGCCGTACGAAGGGGCGGCGACGGGGGTGGGGGGCATCGTGCGGGACATCTTCGCGATGGGCGCCTACCCGATCGCGTTGCTGGATTCGCTCCGCTTCGGCCCGCTCGACGAGGGCAACAATCGCTACCTGTTCGAAGGGGTGGTGGGGGGTATCGGGGGGTACGGGAACTGTCTGGGCATCCCCACGGTGGGGGGCGAGGTGGTGTTCGGGTCGCCCTACAACGGCAACCCGCTCGTGAACGCGATGTGCGTGGGGCTGGTGCGAGCGGACGGCATCGTGAGCGCGACGGCGAGCGGCGAGGGCAACGCGCTCCTGCTGGTGGGCGCGGACACCGGTCGGGACGGCATCCACGGGGCGAGCGGGCTCGCGAGCCGCACCGATCCGGAGGCGCGCTTCGAGGAGATGCGTCCGGCGGTGCAGGTGGGCAATCCCCTCCTCGAGAAGATGCTGATGGAAGCCTGCCACGAGCTGGCCTCGCAGCACCGCGACTGGATCGTCGGGTTGCAGGACCTGGGAGCGGCGGGGCTGACGAGTTCGGTGCTGGAGTGCTGCGCGCGGGGGGCGTGCGGCGCGGTGCTGGACCTCGAACGCGTGCCGCGGCGCGAAGCGGGCATGACGCCGTACAAGGTGATGCTCTCGGAGAGCCAGGAGCGGATGCTCGTGATCGCGAAGCGTGAGCATGTGGCGGATGTGGAGGCGCTGTTCGAGCGGTGGGAGGTGGCGTGCGTCGAGATCGGGCAGGTGCTGGACGGGGACGAGGTGGTCTTGCGGGAGGATGGGGTGGAGGTGGGGCGTGTGCCCGTGGAGGTCGCGACCGAGGCGCCCGCGTACACGCGTGAAGGGCGGCGGGGGATGGAGGCGGTGGCGCGCAGCCAGGCGAATCCGGGCGCCTTCCCCGACCTCAAGGCGGAGGCGGCGGGCGAGGCGCTGACGGCGCTGCTGCGGCGTCCTAATCTGGCGAGCAAGCGCGAGGTGTTCCGCCAGTACGACCATCAGGTGTTGGCGAATACGGTGGTGGCGCCGGGTGGCGACGCCGCCGTGCTGCGCGTGCCGGGGACGACACGCGGCATCGCGGTGGCGACGGACGGGAACGGTCGCTACGTGCAGCTCGACGCGTTCAACGGTGGCGCGATCGCGGTGGCGGAAGCGGCTCGCAACGTCGTCTGCACGGGCGCGCGGCCGGTGGCGGTGACGGACTGCCTGAACTTCGGCGCGCCGGAGAATCTGGAGGTCTACGCGGCACTCTCGGGGGCGGTGGACGGCATCGCGGCGGCTTGCGAGGCGTTCGGCACACCCGTCGTGAGCGGCAACGTGAGCCTTTACAACGAGAGCGGCGGCGCGCCCATCTGGCCCACGCCCGTGATCGGGATGCTGGGCGTGCTGGACGACGTACACGCCCACCTGGGGGCGGCCTTCGAGCGGGCCGACGCGGAGGTGTGGTTGCTGGGCGGAGGCGTCGAGCAGCCGGCGCGCACGCTCGCGGGAAGCGAGTACCTCGAGGCGGTGCACGGGGCGGTCATCGGGACGCCGACGGTCGACCTGGCGGCGGAAGCGCGTCTGCACGAGGTGGTGCTGCGCGCGAACGAGGCGGGGCTGCTGCTGAGCGCGCACGACTGCAGCGATGGCGGCCTGGCGGTGGCGCTGGCGGAGTGCTGTCTGCTGAGCGGGTTCGGTTTCGCGGAGGAGGCGGCAGTAGCGGGGGAGGGGCGCATCGACGCGGCACTTTTCGGCGAGGCGCAGGGACGCATCGTCGTGAGCGTGCGCGCGGAGGCGGGCGAGCGGCTGGCTGCGCTGGCGCAGGAGGAAGGCGTCCCGCTCACGCGTCTGGGCACGACGACGGAGGAGGGGATGCTTCGCTTCGGGCCGATCGCAGTGGAGCTGGACACGCTGCGGGGGGCGTGGGAGTCGGGGCTGGGGTTGTAGCGCTCCCTGCGTTCAAGCTCCCGGTCTGCTAGCGGGTAAGGGCGGTGGCGATCTCGTCTTCGGAGAGGTCGGGGCCGACGGCGGCGCAGTGCAGCTTCTCATTCACCAGGAGGTCCGTGGCGACGGAGCGGATCTGCGCGGCGTCGACTGCCTCGAGGCCGGCGACGAAGTCGTCGATCGTCTCGACGGCGCCCTTCGTGAGGATCTGCTCGCCGTGGCGCTGGCCAAGCGAGAAGGCGGTCTCGAGGGAGAGGCGGAAGCGTCCGATGGCGTGGTCCTTGGCGCGCCGCAGTTCGTCCTCGGGGACGGGCTCGTCGACGAGGCGCTGGAGCTCGTCGAGGCAGACGCCGATGGTCTCGGCGAGCTTCGCACGGTCGACGCCAGCGGAGACGGTGAATACGCCGGCATCGGCGAGGTAGCCGTAGCCGGAGTGGACGGAGTAGGCGAGGCCGCGACGCTCGCGCACCTCGGTGAAGAGGCGGGAGGACATGCCCGAGCCCAGGATGTCGTTGAGCAGGCGCAGGGCGAAGCGGCGGGGGTCGTTGCGGCCGAAGATGGGCAGTCCGAGCATGACGCTGCACTGGTCGATCTCGCGGGAATCGATGCTGATGCGGGGGCCGCGGATAGCGGAGTCGTAGGGGGTGACGGCGGGGATGTCGCCGGCATCGACTTCGGCGAAGCGGGGCTCGGCCAGTTCGAGCACCTGCTCGTGGGTGCAGTTGCCCGCGACGGAGAGGACCATGTTGGGTCCGAGGTACCAGCCATCCATGTGGTCGAGGAAGTCGGGGCGGTTCATCGCGCCGACGAGGTCGACGCTGCCGCCGACGTCCCAACCACAGGGCTGCTCACCGTAGACGGAGACGCCGAGGAGACGGCTCACCCAGGCGCCGGGGTTGTCGTGGTTGCGCTTGAGCTCCTGCTGGACAACGGTGCGCTCGCGATCGATCTCCTCCTGGGCGAGGGTGGAGTGGAGGAGCATGTCAGCGGTTATGTCGATTGAGGTCTCGAGGTGGTCGTAGGGGACGATGTTCCAGTAGCAGGTGAATTCCTTGTTGGTGTAGGCGTTGAGGGCGCCGCCGGAGCCTTCGATCTCCTCGGCGATCATGTTGGCGCGGGGGCGGCGTTCGGTGCCCTTGAAGATCATGTGCTCGAGGAAGTGGGTGATGCCGTTGAGCTGCTGTGGCTCGGAGCGGGAGCCGACGCCAACGAAGAGGCTGACGGTTGCGGCCTGGGTGGTGGGGACGGGCGTAGTGACGACGCGCAGTCCGTGTGGGAGCGTGGTCGTCTGCCAGGTTACGGCCATGGTGCGGTAGCCTCTCGATCGGGGCGGGATATGGTCTCATTGTACGGGGCGTCCACCCCTTCACTCCGGAAGCGCGGGAGCCACACGTGAACGAACTCACCCTGAGGCCGAACTGGACCACCGCAGCGGGCGCGCTGGAAGGCGTGCTGGCGGCGGAGGGGCTCGAACTGCCACGCCACGCCGTGATGGGGCTGACGGGGCACGCCTGGCATCTGTGCGTGGCCAGCGAGGGGGGCGTGACGGCGCTGCCCAACGGACCACATCACCTCGACTGGGAGGAAATGGTGGAGGGGTACGCGCGCACGGGTCTGGCGTGGGAGCGGTTCGCGTGGCGGGGGCCGGAGGCGGGGGTGGCGGCGGCGAAGGGGGAGGCGCTGGCGTGGGCGCGGGAGCGTCTGGATGCGGGACTGCCGCTGATCGGGTTCGACCTGCAGGTGCACGAGTTCGCCATCGTGCGGGGGTACGACGCCGGGCGCGGCGGCTTCCTGGTGGAGTCGCCCGTCTCGGAGGAGCTGGGGCCGTTCGCGCCGTGGAGCGAGTGGCCTTCGCTGAACGTGATCGAACTCTTCGCCCCGATCGGACCGAGCGATCCCGACCCGGTCGAGGCGGTGACCGAGGCGTTGCGGTCGGCTCTGACGCTGCTGGCGGGCGGCAGGGATGACGGGCAGGCGCGCGGGACGGCAGCGTACGAGGCGTGGGCGGATGCGTTCGAGAGCGATGTGGAAGTGGACCGGGTGGGGAACGCCTACACGCTGGCGGTGCTGCTGGCGGCACGGGTGGACGGGGCGGCTTTCCTGCGCGACCTGGCGGAGGCGCTTCTCGACCTGGCGGGGCCGCTGACTCGCGCCGAGGAGGCGACGCGCCAGGTCACACAGACGCTCTCGCCGCTGGTCACGCTCTTCCCCTTCCCGGCGGGCGGGCACGGGAACGTCGCCAATCCGGGACTGCGGGAGGCGGCGGCAAACGCGCTTCGTCGCGCGGCGGGGCATGAGCGGGTGGCGGCGGAAGCGATTGCGGAAGCGCTGGCGCTGCTGGAGGCGGGGTAGGCGCGTGGTGAGCTGGGTGCTTGAAGGCGAGTTGGCGGTGAGCGCGCGTCCCGGCTACGCGCCCGGGGAGGAGCGGGCGGTCCCGCTGGCGGCGGTGGAGGAGTGGATCGCGGAGACGCAGGCGGCAGGCGTGCGATCGGTGATCTGCCTGCTGGGCGGCGACCAGCTGCCGCTCTACACCAGCGCCCTGCCGGAGGGACTGCTGGCTCGCTACCGCTCGGCGGGGTTCGAGGTGGCGCATCTGGGCGTGCGGGACGGCCAGACGGAGCCGTTCAGCGCTGCACAACTCGAAGAAGCATGGGACGCGTTCGTGCGGCTGCCGGGGCCGACGCTGGTGCACTGCAGCGCGGGCTACGACCGCACGGGGCGGGTGGTTCGCCACATCCTGCAGCGGCTTGAGGAGCGTCAGGCGGAGCAGGCGCCGCAGGCGTGAGGCGGGTCGCCACGTCAGTTCGTCGCTTCGTCAGTAGGTTGATGGGTCAGTTGATGGGGAGGGGCGACCACTCGGCCTGACGGTCGAAGAGGATGTCGTGCATCTCCCAGAACTTGCCCTGCTCGCGGGCGCACTCGGCCGCGAGGTGGGCGGCCTCGGCGTTGGGGTGGATGGACGTGAGGGGGAAGTGCATGAAGACGATCGCGACGTCTTCGCCGATGCGTTCGCGGATATCGGGGTAGGCGTTGAGGAACCAGCGCTGACAGAAGGGGCACTGGAAGTCGCTGAACTCGACGATGATGACGGGGGCGTCGGGTGAGCCTTCGATGGCGGCGCCTTCGATGTTGGGGCGCCCGGGGAGGATGCCGAACTGCGGCTGTTCGGCGCTGGCGAGAATCTGGACGGCATCGGAATACTCCTCGATGGAGGTAGGGCTGCCTGCCAGCTCCGCGTCGATGACCTCGAGGAAGATGAAGGACGGCTGTGCGCCCGTGATGATCTTGTTGTTGATGAAGAAGGTGGGCGTGCCGTTCACGCCGAGGGCGATACCGCGCTGGAACTGTTCCGCGACCGTGGCGAGCACGTCGCCGGTTGCCAGGCAGGTCCCGAACGCCGCCGCGTCGAGGTCGAAAGAGGCGGCGTAGCCTGTGACCGCCTCGCGCATGCTGGTGGGGGCGGCGGCAGGCGGCGCCAGCGACGTCGGCTCGGGGGTCGGGCTGGGGGTGGAGGCGACGGCGGTCGCGGTGGCGCGCTCGGGGCGGGCGGCGGGGACGGGGGCGGGGTTGTCGTCGGTCACGATGATGGCGAGCACGACAGCGAAAGCCGCGAGCAGGATGACGAGCGGCAGGGCGATATAGAACCACGCAGGCGGGCGGCGGGAAGGTGGGGCGGGCGGCGGCGGTGCAGGGGACGCGTCCTGTTGGCCTGGTGCGTCCTCCGGGTCGGGTGCCGATGGTGTCTGGCTCACTCCCTGATCCTAGCGCCTGGCGGGCAGGGGGCGAACGGCAGGCGCACAGGCGACACGGGCGTCAGGGGGGGCATCACGGTCCGCGGTTCAGGGGCCAGCGCCGCGCGCTCGCAGGACGGCCAGCGTGAGGTCTTCGGTGGTCTCGACCTCGGGGGTCGCTTCGAGGGCTTCTTCCACCCAACGTCGCGCCTCTGCGCGGGAGTAGCCGAGCGCGACGATGGCCTCGACCGCGTCGAGGGCGAAGCGTCCCCGCTTGAGGCTGTCGAGGTCGACGGGGCTATCGATGGCGCCGTCCTGCAGGGCGGCTTCGGCGAGCACCTTGCCCCGCAGGCTGGCGACGATCTTGCCGGCGAGCCGCCCGCCGATGCCCGGCAGACGCGTGAGCGCCGCCTGGTCCTCCTGCTCGATGGCGCGGGCGATGGCGCTGACGGAGATGGTCATGGCCTTGACGGCCTTGGTGGGGCCGAGCCCGCCGACGCTGGTGAACTTGCGGAAGAAGTCGCGCTCGGGGCGGCGCAGGAAGCCGACGAGGACGGGCACAGGGGCGTTGGCGGAGGCGTGGTAGAGGATGTGCAGCCCCAGTTCGGGGTCGGGGCCGTCTTCGGGGGTGGCGTCGAGGATGGTCTGGATTTCGGGCCAGAGGAAGGCGGGGACGAGCACTTCGTAGCGGACGCCGGATACGTCGAGTTCGAGGCTCAGTTCGCCAACGTCGGAGTGGGTGAGCCGCCCGTGCAGGTGACTGATCACGGGACGATCTTACGCGCCCCGGGCGTGGGGGCGGCCTGCGTCGCTGCGTGGACGGCTGCGTAGACTACGCGGCGATGCCCGAGCTCCCGGAAGTCGAGACGATCAGACGCGATCTGGAGCCGCTCGTGGTGGAGCAGCGAGTGGCTGCGGTGGAGGTGGAGGCGGGCACGCTCGAGCTGCTCGCGGGCATGCCCATCGAGGCGCTGCGGGCGGGGTTCGTAGGGAGGCGGGTCGTCTCGCTGGGACGTCGCGGCAAGTACCTGCTCTTCGGCCTCGACGACGGGCGCACCTTCGTGGCGCACCTGCGCATGACGGGGCGGCTGGTGTGGCGGTCGGCGGACGACCCGCCGATCGACTTCGAACGGGCGCGCATCTCGCTCGAGAACGGGCACGACCTGCGCTGGAGCGACATGCGCAAGTTCGGGACGTGGGACCTGGTGGAGGACGCGGCTGAGGTAGTGGGGAAGCTCGGACCGGAGCCGCTGGACGCGGCCTTCACCGCGGCCTTCCTGCGCAAGCTGCTGGCGGGGCGGACGGCGCCCGTGAAGGCGGTCTTGCTGGACCAGCGGAGCGTGGCGGGGCTGGGGAACATCTACGTGGATGAGGCGCTCTTCCAGGCGCGGGTGCGGCCTGATACGCCCGCAGGAGCGCTCTCGCGGGGGGCGGTCGGGCGGCTGCACGTGGCCTGTCGCGAGGTGCTGGAGCGTGGCATCGAGAATCGCGGCGCGAGCTTCAGCGACTATGTCGATGGGCAGGGGGAGCAGGGAAAGCAGCACATGTACGTGCAGGTGTTCCGGCGGGATGGCAAGCCCTGCTACACCTGCGGGACGACGATCGAGCGGTCGGTGGTAGGAGGGCGCGGGACGCACCACTGTCCGCGCTGTCAGAAGCGGCCACGCAGACGGCGTTCGGCGGGACCGTAGAATGGCCGCATGGCGGAAGCGTCGTACGTCGAGGGGCTAAGCGAGATCGCGTTCCTCGAAGCGTATGAGCGCGTGGTGCTGAGCAAGCCGCAGGTGGTGTCGGACACGGCGCTGCGATCGTTGGCCTTCGCCCCGCCCTCCGAGCGTCCGGCGCTGGTGGGGTTGCTGGCGGAGCAGCTGGTGGAGGGAGCGCTGCGGCTAACGGCGGTGTTCGAGGCGCTCGACGATCGGCGTCTGGCGGTTGCGGATCAGCTGCGCAAGCCGCTTCCTGGAGCGCAGGAATGGGTGGCGCTGATGCAGCTGGCGGGCACGGCAGAGCCGGAAGGCGTGGTGCGGCGGCTCGCGCTCGATGAGGGCGCGCTGGAGAGCGCCGAGCAGCTGCGGGGGCAGCCCGCGCCCGACTGGCTCGCCGACCTGATCGCGGCGCTCACCGCATCGGACACGCTGACGCTGGCGGCTCCCCACGACCAGATCGCGATTACGGGCACGACTGTCGACGGGGAGCGGCTGGAGGTGCGGCTGGCGGCGGGCGAGGAGGTGACGGTGGCCATGGCGGACCTCATCGCCGACCTCTGCTCGGTGGCGCGAGGCTTCCTGGGCGCGTACCTGCGCGCGCGGCGATCGATGGTGCAGGCGGTGTGAGCGAGCGCGAACCGCTCACCCCCGGCAGGCGCGACGCCATCACGGATGTGCCTGGCGTGCGCGTGGGGCACTGGACCTCGCGGCGCAAGGCCACCGGCTGCACGGTCATCTTGTGCGAAGACTGCACGACGGCGGCGGTCGATGTGCGCGGCGGAGCGCCCGCAACGCATGAGACGGACGTGCTCGCGGCCGGCAACCTTATTCGTTTCTGTCATGCCGTCGTGCTGACGGGGGGGTCGGCGTTCGGGCTGGCGAGCACGGCGGGAGTGATGCGCTGGCTGGCGGCGCAGGGTGTGGGAGTGGAGACGAAGGCGGGGCCGGTCCCCATCGTGGTGGGCGCGGGCATCATGGATCTGCATACGGGCGGGAACGCCTTCCCCGGGCCCGAAGAGGGCGAGCGGGCAGCTGCGCGAGCGACGGGCGGGGCGGTCGCGCAGGGGAGCGTGGGTGCGGGGACAGGCGCATCGGTGGCGAAGCTGCTGGGGGTCGAGCAGGGCCTCAAGGGCGGGGTCGGCAGCGCGAGCCTGGTGGGGCCGCGGGGGCTGGTCGTGGGCGCGATCGCCGTGACCAACTCGGTGGGAGCGGTGGTCGACCCGCAGACGGGAGCGCTGGTGGCAGGGCCGCGCGGGGAGGCTCGTGGCGAGATGTTGGCGCCCGAGGCGGCCGTCGTCGCCGAGCGGGGGGAAGCGTCAGGGGCGTCCGATGCAGCAGACGCGTCAGAGGCGGGGCGGGAGAACACCACACTGGTGTGCGTCGCGACGAACGCGTCTCTCGAGCACGAGGGCGTTCAGCGGTTGGCGGTTCACGGGCACGATGGGATGGCTCGGGCGATCGTGCCGGCGCACACGCTTGGAGACGGTGACGTGGTGTTCGCGCTCACGACAGGACAGGGAAGCGTGGAGGAGCAGGACGTGACGATGCTCGGCCTGATGGCGATGCTCACAGTCGAGCGTGCGATCCTGCGGAGCGTCAGGCTGGCGGAAGGACTGGCCGGGATGCCATCGGCAGCAGAGTGGGTGGGAAGCTAGTCCTTCCAGTGCCTGCCGACGTGCACGGCAAGCAGGCCACCGATAGCAGCGACAACGCCACCGATCGCAGTGAGAACGCCAAGGATGGCGGCGGCGACGGCGGTGACCGACAGGATGGCACTCACCACGGCAGCCCAGGGGGCTACCGGCAGCACATAGTTGCGACCGAGGCCCGTAGCCGTCGTGGTGGCCGTCATGATGGGGTCCTTGAGGCTCTGGATTGGCTCCTTGAGGCCCTTCAAAGGCTCCCCAAGGCCCTTCAGCGGTTCCTTGATGCTCTGAATGGACTCCTTGATGCGCTCTTCGCCGGGGAATCGTTGGCGGGTTTCCTGCTCTGTCGTCACGCTCGTCTCCTTTGACGTGTGGATCTCCATCTCGATATGGATAACCCACCTACGCATTCTAGCGTATGACGCATTCTAATCGCATCCTTCGAATTAAGTCATTAGGTCACCTGCAGAGCTGTGAAGTGGGAGGTATCCGGGCTGACGGGGGGCTGGTGGCGGGGTCTTGACAGCTTTTCCGCGCGCGTGGACGATACCGCTGCCGTCGATCCGCTTGCGGACGGCGAGCTTGGGGAAGCGAGACCACGCACGCTCAAATCCGCCTGGACCCGCATGGCCGGAACGGATGACGAGCCGCGGCCAGCACGCCATACCTGGCTTCCGGTTCTTCTGATCCGCGCCCACCGGCTTCCGGCGAGGCGCGTTTTGTTTTGGGATCGCGGGAGGAACCCCGCCAGTGCGCACGATGTTGGCCGCCAAGATTCACGGAGCGACGGTCACCGAGGCGAATGTCGCCTACGAGGGATCGATCACGCTCGACCCGACCCTGATGGACGCGGTCGGGCTCATCCCCTACGAGCAGGTGCATGTGCTGGACGTGACGAACGGGGCGCGCCTGGAGACGTACACGATTGTGGGGCGCGAGGGTAGCGGCGAGGTCTGTATCAACGGGGCCGCCGCGCACCTCGTCGATGAGGGCGACGCGGTGATCGTGCTGAGCTACCACCAGCTCGAGGATGCGGACGCGCGAGACTTCGCTCCGCGCATCGTCTACCTGGGCGAAGGCAACGTCATCGAGCGTCGCGCGCGGGGCGAAGGTATTCGCCACCGTGATAGCGAAGCGGTCGCGAGCTGAGGGGGCGCATCATGGGACGTCTTTCGATTCACAAGCTCGCACAGTGGAAGCGCGAGGGACGCCGCTTCGCCATGCTGACGGCGTACGACTACGCCATGGCGCGGCTGGTGGAGCAGGCGGGGGCGCCGGTGATCCTCGTGGGAGACTCGCTGGGCACGGTGATGCTGGGCCACGACTCCACGATTCCGGTGACGATGGATGACATGCTTCACCACACGCGGGCAGTGGCGCGCGCCACGGAGCACTGCATCGTCGTCGCGGACATGCCCTTCCTGAGCTACCAGGCGAACATGGATGAGGCGGTGAGGAACGCGGGCCTGTTGCTGCAGGCAGGCGCGACGGCGGTGAAGCTGGAGGGCGGCAGCGAGATGGCGCCGCTGGTGCGGCGTCTGGTGACGGCGGGCATCCCCGTGATGGGCCACCTGGGGCTGACGCCGCAGTCGGTGAACCAGTTCGGCGGGCACAAGGTGCAGGGCAAGACGCCAGCTGCAGCGGCGCGCATCATCGGCGATGCGCGAGCGCTGGAGGAAGCGGGCGCGTTCGCGGTGGTGCTGGAAACCGTGCCGGCGCCGCTCGCGAGGATGGTCACTGAGCGCACGGAGATCCCCACCATCGGCATCGGAGCGGGAGCCGCGTGCGACGGCCAGGTGCAGGTCTTGCACGACCTCCTGGGCCTCTTCGACGACCAGCGTCAGTACCGCCATGCGAAGCAGTACGCGGTGCTGGGCAAGGCCATCCGCGAGGCGGTCCGCGACTATGTGGCGGACGTCGAGGATGGCGCGTTCCCGACAGAGTTGGAGAGCTTCCCCATGGCCGAGGAGACGCTCACCGAACTGCGTCAGGACACGCACGCCTGACGGCTGGCGCGTGACGCCTGGCGTCTGACACACCGCAGTCGCGGGCAGGGAGCGGGTCGCGATGGAGATTCTGCGAAGCCCTGCGGAGATGCGCGGCTGGCGGCGTCTGCAGCCCCGCCTCCACACGAGTGTGGGGCTGACGCCCACGATGGGCTATCTGCACGAGGGGCATCTGGCCCTCGTGCAGCGGTCGCTGGCGGAGAACACGGCGTCGGTGGCGAGCATCTTCGTCAACCCGACGCAGTTCGGCCCGAACGAGGACTACGAGCGGTATCCGCGTGATGAAGAGCGCGACCTGCGCCTGCTGCGGGAGCTGGGCGTGGACGCGGTCTACCTGCCGTCGGTGGAGGCGATGTATCCGGCGGGCTACCAGACCTCGGTGACGGTGGAGGGGCTGTCGCAGGGGCTGGAGGGGGCGTCGCGACCGGGGCACCTGGGCGGCGTGGCGACCGTGGTGACGAAGCTGCTGAACGCGGTGGGGCCGGAGCGCGCCTACTTCGGGAAGAAGGATGCGCAGCAGCTGCGCGTCATCCAGCGGCTGGCGCGGGACCTCGACCTGGCGGTGGAGATTGTGGCCTGTGAGACGGTGCGGGAGGCGGACGGGCTGGCGATGAGCAGCCGCAACGCCTACCTCACGGCGGAGCAGCGGGCGGGGGCGGTGGTGCTCTCGCGGGCGTTGCGGGAGGCGGAGGGGCGGTTCGCAGGGGGTGAGCGGTCGGCGGAGGCGTTGCGGGCGGGCGTGCGGGAGGCGGTGGCGGCGGAGGGGTTGGCGCGGCTGGACTACGTCTCGGTGGCGGATTCGGACACCCTGGCGGAGGTGGAGGGGCAGGTGGCGGGGGCGGCGCTGCTCTCGCTGGCGGTCCACTTCGGGGCGGTGCGGCTCATCGACAACGTGACGCTGGGGGAGGGCGGGCCTTAGGCGGGCTTTAGGCGGCTTCCCGTAAGGTAACGAGTAAGGACTGGAGGCAGGCATGGCGGAGCTTCTTCGGCAGCGGCAGCGTCCCGCACGACTCACGCGACGCGACTTCCTCGCGGTGTTCGGGCTGGGCGGGGTCGCGGTTGCGATCACGGCAGCGTGTGGGGGAGATGGGGAGAGCGGGGAATCGGAGGCGTCGGGAGCGGCGGCGGGCGCGGGGTCGGACACGCCCGCCTGCGTGCTCATGCCTGATGCGACTGAGAGGCCGTTCTACTTCGACACGGAAATGCTGCGACAGGCATCACGGAGGGCCTTCCCGGGGCGCCGCTCGCCATGGCGGTCCGTGTGATGCGGGTGGGGGAGACGTGCGAACCGCTGCCTGACGCCGTCGTCGATCTCTGGCACACCGACGCGGCGGGGGCGTATTCGGGCTACCCCGAACAGCCTGGCGACCGGGATACGTCCGGCGAGACGTTCCTGCGCGGACTGCAGATGACCGACAGCGACGGCGTTGCGCGCTTCGACACGATCTACCCCGGGTGGTATCCGGGCCGCACCGTGCACATGCACTTCAAGGTCCACTACAACGGGACGACCTTCGTGACGTCGCAGTTCTACTTCGACGACGAGGTGACGGACGAGGTTTACCAGGGCGCTCCCTACAGCGACCGACCGAACCGCTCGACCCGCAACGACGACGACGACATCCTGCGGGGCGACTCCGATGGGGTGAACGTGCTCGCGACCGTAACCGGGGCAGCGGATGGCGAGGGCTACACGGGGACCATCACCGTGGGGGTTGCGGTCCCGCAGGGGTAGCGCCGGCGATCAGGGCGGCGAAGGGGGCGCTGCTACACTGGCGGGCATGGTTTCGCTTTCGACCGTGGCGCCCTCGGAGGGCGCATTCAACCTGCAGGCGGAGTTCCGGCCGACGGGCGACCAGCCACGCGCCATCGAGGCGCTGGTGGCGGGCCTGCAGCGCGGGGATCGCTACCAGACGCTGCTGGGAGCGACGGGCTCAGGGAAGACGTTCACGATTGCGAACGTGGTGCAGGCGGTGGGGCGGCCGACGCTGGTGCTGGCCCACAACAAGACGCTGGCGGCGCAGCTCTGCGCGGAGCTGAAGGAGTTCTTCCCGGAGAACTCGGTCGAGTACTTCGTGAGCTACTACGACTACTACCAGCCCGAGGCGTACATCCCGCGCAGCGATACGTACATCGCCAAGGACGCGGATATCAACGACGAGATCGACAAGCTTCGGCACGCGGCCACGCGATCGCTGTTCACGCGGCGGGACGTGATCATCGTGGCGAGCGTGAGCTGCATCTACGGTCTGGGGGAGCCGGGGGATTACCAGCAGTTCATCCTGAGCGTGCGGGTGGGGGAGCGGCTGGACCGTCGCGACGTGCTGCGGCGGATGGTAGCGATGCAGTACGAGCGGAACGATCAGAACGTCGTGCGGGGGCGGTTCCGCATGCGGGGCGATTCGCTCACGATTCTGCCCAGCTACGAAGAGCTGGCGGTGCGCATCGACTTCTGGGACGACGAGGTGGAGCGCATCAGCGAACTCGACCCGCTGACGGGCGAGATCGTGGCGGAGCGGCAGGAGATCGATATCTTCCCCGCGAAGCACTTCGTGACCAGCAAGGACAACCTCCAGAATGCGCTGGCGACGATCGAGCAGGAGTTGCAGGAGCAGACGACGTTCCTCAAGGAGCAGGGGAAGATCCTGGAGGCGGCGCGGCTGGAGGAGCGCACCCACTACGACCTGGAGACGCTGCGGGAGACGGGCTACTGCGCGGGCATCGAGAACTACTCGCGGCACCTGCAGACGCGCGAGGCGGGGTCGACGCCGTGGTGCCTGCTGGACTACTTCCCGGACGACTGGCTGCTGGTGGTGGACGAATCGCACATCACGCTGCCGCAGGTGCAGGGGCAGTTTCACGGGGACCGATCGCGCAAGGAGACGCTGGTGGAGTTCGGCTTCCGCCTGCCGAGCGCGATCGACAACCGTCCCCTCACGTTCGAGGAGTTCGACCAGCACAGCAACCAGACGATCTTCGTGAGCGCGACGCCCGGGCAGTACGAGCTGGACCAGTCGACGCAGGTGGCGGAGCAGGTCATTCGCCCCACGGGCGTGCTCGACCCGGTGGTGGAGGTGCGCTCCACGGAGGGGCAGATCGACGACCTGCTGGCGGAGATTCAGGCGACCACGGCGAAGGGCCAGCGGGTGCTGGTGACGACGCTCACGAAGAAGATGGCGGAGGACCTGGCGGACTACCTCACGGAGATGGGGGTGAAGACGCACTACCTGCACTCGGAGGTAGAGACGCTCGACCGGGTGGAGATTCTGCGCGACCTGCGGTTGGGGGTGTACGACGTGGTGGTGGGCATCAACCTGCTGCGGGAGGGACTGGACCTGCCGGAGGTCTCGCTGGTGGCGATTCTGGATGCGGACAAGGAGGGCTACCTGCGCTCCAACCGCTCGCTCATCCAGACCATCGGGCGGGCGGCGCGGCATGTGGAGGGGCACGTCGTGATGTACGCCGACCACATCACCGCGAGCATGCGCACGGCGCTCGACGAGACGGAGCGGCGGCGCGGCATTCAGGACGCCTACAACCGCGAGCACGGCCTGGAGGCGTCGACCATCACGAAGGCGATCCGCGACATCACGGACCATGTGCGGGAGGTGGCGGAGGATCCGGCGGAGTACGACGCCAGCCCGCCGGTCGAGCTGGCGCCGGACGAGCTGCTTCGCACCATCAAGGAGCTGGAGCGGGAGATGAAGGGCGCGGCCAAGAATCTCGAGTTCGAGAAGGCAGCGGCGATTCGTGACCGCATCGTGGAGCTGCGGCGTGAACTGGTGGGCTCGGAGAGCGATGAGCTGGAGGCGTTCGCGGAGGTGGCGGGGCGCAGGGGACCGGTGCGCTACGGTCGCAGCCAGGCGGGGGGACGCGACCGGCGACGGCGCTTCCAGCGGCGCTAGCGGCGGCGCCAGGGCTGCGGCGCGCGCGAAGCGCGCCGCGCCGGTACGTTGCAGGGCGTAGTCTTGGGCTCCACGCGGCAAGGAGGCCCCATGCCAAGCAGGCGATCAGAGATCTCGATGACGGAGGAGGAGCAGACGCGCTTCCTCGACGAAGGCTGGACGCTCCAGGTGGCGACGAACGGTCCGGGCGGATTCCCCCACCTGGTGCCGATGTGGTACGTCGTGATCGACGGGGCGATCCACTTCACGACGTTCGGGAAGAGCCAGAAGATCCTGAACCTGGAGCGTGACGCGCACATCACGGCCATGCTGGAGACGGGCAAGGCCTACGAGGAACTGCGCGGCCTCGTCATCCACGGGACGGCGGAGCTGGACCGCGATGTGCAGACGACGGCGAGCGTGATGTCGGTCGTGGGGAACAAGTACCGTGGGCTTCCGATCCCGACGGAGACGCCAGTGGCGGCGCTGCCCGCGGCCAGCAAGCGGGTGACCGTGCGCATTCGCCCGGAGCGCATCTACAGCTGGGACCACACGAAGCTGGGCGGGCGCTACTAGCGCCTGCTGCGAGTCGACGGGGGACGCAGGGGCGTCGGACGTCGCGCTACCGAACCAACTAGAGGTTGAGGCGCGAGTGCGCCCAGTGCGTGATGGCCACGGCGAGGGCGTCGGCGGCGTCGTTGGGGGTGGGCGTGGCGGAGAGGTTGAGCTGCAGGCGTACCATCTCGGCGATCTGCGCCTTGTCGCCGCGTCCGTAGCCCGTGACGGTGCTCTTGATGAGGGTGGGGGCGTATTCGTGCACCGCGAGGCCCGAATCGGCGAGGCCGAGGATGGCGGCGGCGCGGGCGTGGCCGAGCGCGAGCGCAGAGCGCGCGTTGGTGCCAACGAAGGAGGCTTCGACGGCGCCCACGTCAGGCGACCACTCGGCGAAAGCCTTGCGCAAACCGTCGCGGATGAGCACCAGGCGGCGGGCGAGGCCATCGGCCGTGCGCGTCCGCACGACGCCGTGGGCGACGTGGCGACACTCGTCACCCACGATGTCGACGATGCCGTAGCCGGTGGCGTTCAGGCCGGGGTCGATGCCTGCTACTCGCATGGCCGCACTCTACGACGGCAGCGGGAGGAGCGCCGAGTGGGAGGCGTCACTGGTCCGGGCAGACTGGACGGCTCGCGGTCGCGCGGCCGACTTAGCCGGCGTACTGGGCGAGCAGTTCCTCGTCGAAGTCGGCGTTGGAGTAGACGCGCTGGACATCCTCGAGCTCCTCGAGCCCGTCGAGCAGGCGGAGGGTCTGGGCGGCGGCGCTCTTCTCCAGCGCGATGGTGGCGGTGGGAATCATGGAGAGGTCGGCGTGGTCGACGGTGTAGCCGGCGCTCGCGAGCGACTGGCGCACGGTTTCGAGGTCGCCGGGAGTGGTCTGGATTTCGACGGAACCGTCGCTGGTCTCGACGTCCTCGGCGCCTGCTTCGATGGCGGCGAGCGCGATCTCGTCCTCGTCGTGGCCATCGAGGGCGACGGAGAGGGCGCCGCGGGACTCGAACTGCCAGGCGACGGAGCCGCTTTCACCGAGATTCCCGCCGACGCGGGAGAATTCGTGGCGGACGGCGGCGACGGTGCGGTTGCGGTTATCGGTCACGGCGGTCACGAGGATGGCGGCGCCGCCCGGTCCGTAGCCTTCGTAGCTGACTTCCTGCAGCTGGTCGCTGTCGCCGCCGCCCGTCGCCTTGGCGATGGCGCGGGCGATGTTGTCGTTGGGCATGTTGGAGGCTTTGGCGCGCTGGACGGCGAGTCGCAGCTTGAAGTTGGTATCGGGATCGGGGCCGCCGGCGCGCGCGGCGAGCTGCAGCTCCTTGGCGAGCTTGGTGAAGAGGGCGCCACGCTTGTTATCGGCGGCGGCCTTCTTGCGCTTGATGGTCGACCACTTGGAATGGCCAGACATGGGCGGCCCTCCGGGCAAGGCGGTGGGGATGGTCAGGATGAGTGTAGCGTACGGGTGGCGGGGGGCTACTCGGTCCAGGCGGCGTTGAGGCGGGCGCCGAGGTCGTCGATGACGTGGTGGTCGGTGAAGCTGGCCTGGATGGGGCTGACGCTGACGTACTTGTGCACGATGGCCCACAGGTCGGTGCCGGGGGGCGGGTCGAGGGGGGTGGGCTTGAAGGGGCGGCGGGAGAGGTAGCCTTTCGTTTCGCCTGCGACCTCAAGGTGGAAGTGACCGCGACGGGCGACGCGCGTCACGAGCACGCCCTTCATCTCCTCAAAGGGGATGAGGGGGATGTTGACGTTGAGGAAGATCGACTTGGGGATGCGACCCTCGATCTCCTCGCGGCAGAAGATGCCGGCGACGCGCTCGGCGGCGTCCCAGTCGACTCCCTCGGCGCGGGGGTCCATGGCGAGGGAGAGGCCGAGGGAGGTGATACCGCGGTAGTGGCCCTGCAGGGCGGCGCCGATGGTGCCGCTGGCAGTGAGGTCGTTGCCGGTGTTGGCGCCGCGGTTGATGCCGGAGACGAGCAGGTCGGGCGGCTCCTTGAGCACGCCGTCGATGCCGACGATGACGGCGGAGGCGGGGGAGCCGTTGACGTGCCAGGCCTCGACGCCTTCAACAGGGGAGTCGACGGGGGTCCAGGTGAGCTCTTTGCGCAGGGTGAGGCTGCCGCCGACGGCGCTCTGATTGTCCGTGGGAGCGACGACGGTGACGTCACAGTCGAGCGCGGCGCAGGCGCGCGCCAGGGCCCAGAGGCCGGGCGACTCGTAGCCGTCGTCGTTGCTGATGAGGATGCGTCGGGGCATGGCGGCGATGCTACGCGAACGGTGGGCTAGAGGCTGTTTGGTGTCGGGGCTGTGGTCGCGTCAGCTCGCGGTGTCGGAGCGGTCGAACCAGTCCTGCAGGACAGAGCGGATGCCGGCGCCCATGATTTCGAGGGTGAGGCCGGCGTCGTTCACCGCGAAGGCGGAGCCGGGCGGGTCGCCGGGGCCGATGCCGGCGATCGTCATGCCGAGGGCCTGCAGGCGTTCGGCTTCGGCGGCGACGTCTTCGACGATATAGCCGGCGTGATGGAGGCGGGGGCCGTCGGGGGCGGCGAAGAAGCCATCGGCGTCGCCCGAGACGAGTTCGACGAAGGGCGGCCCATGGCGGGAGTAGACGGCCTGCATGTTGGTGCTGGTGCGGCCGTCGGGCGTATCCATCTCGCGCGTCATGGGCCAGATGGAGGTCCAGGTGAGGTTGAGGGCGGGGCCGAGCAGGTCCATCGCGGCGGGCAGGTCGGGGACAGCCATGGCGAAGTGGAAGAGGCGTCCCTCGGAGATGTCGTAGGCGCTGGCGAGGTCGAGGTCCGGGGGGCTCATGGGCTCCCTCCTGTCTGGTCGAGCGACAGTCTAGACGAGCGCTAGACGGAGCGAACGCCGTCGATGATGAGGCCAACGGCGCTCACCACGAGGACGGCGCCCAGCAGGCGGGCGAGGATGCCGATCCACCACGCCCACGAGGACCTCCCCGAGAGCGCCCACACGAACGCCAGCACGGCGGCCGTGACGATGAGAGCGACGGCGATCATCTCGCCGTTGCCATGGTCAGCGGCGCGGGTGATGGCGGTGGCTAGGGCGGCGGGGCCGGCGAGGAGGGGGAAGGCGAGAGGGAAGAGCGCACCCTTCCAGCCGGGCTCGATGGGGTAGGAGAAGGGCCCGAAGAGCACGAACGCGATCCCCGTAGCGACGAGGATGGCGCCTGCGGAGATGCGGAAGGTCTCGGGTTCGAGACTGAGGGAGTCGAGAATCTCCCCGGAGGCGAGCGTGGCTGCGAGCAGGAGGGCGCCGCTGGCGAGCAGGGCGATGGCGGCGCTCGTGGGCTGCAGGCGGCTGTCGCGGGCACGCAGCACGGTGGTGAGCACGGCGAGCGGGTTCACCGCCAGTGCGAAGAGGAGCCAGGTCATCGCGAAGTCGCTCATGGGGCGTCCTCCTGACGGGTGACGGAGAGGATGGCCTGGGTGACGGCGAGACCGGAGAGGGCGTGCTGCTGGTCGTCCATGCGGGTGAGATCATCGCGGAACCAGGCGCCGGCGGCGAGGGCCGGGCTGGGCCACGCTTCGCTCCCTTCCGTCGTGATCTGGCGCTCGATGAGGATGGCGGCGCCGCATATGGCTCGTTCGGCGAGCTTCGGTTCGAGGCCGGCGAGGCGCTCGTCGGTGCGCGAGAGACGCCAGAGCGAGTTGAGGCCCTCCACCCAGGTGCCGAGCCCGGCAGCGCGCGTGAGGGGGCCGTGGATGGTCTCGTTGATGCCCTGGCCGGTGCGTTGAGCCTCGACGCGCATGAGGAAGCCGAAGCGCTCGGAGAGGGAGCGGGCGTAGTCGATGTGGTGGGGCTTGAGGGGCCAGTCGCCCATTTCGGCGAGGCTGTAGGCGGCCCACTGGTCGGGCCAGGGCGGGAAGTCGAGGCCTTCCACTTCGTCGCGGTGGAGGGCGAGGTAGTCAGCGATCAGCCAGGCGGGTTCGTCCCAGCCTTCATCGGGGAAGTGGCGGTGCATCTGGGCGAGCGCCCAGAGGGCCTCGCCGGTGGCGTAGCGGGAGCGCACGGAGGGGTCGGGGGCGCTGGTATCGGGGTTCCAGAAGTTGAGCATGGCGCCATCGGGCAGCTGCATGACGACGAGGAAGCGGGCGAGGCGACGCATGAGGTCGTCGTAGCTGGGGTCGCCGGTGGCGAGGCGGCGCTGGGTGAGGCCGGCGAGCATGAGCGAGCTGGAGCCGAGCTTCACCAAGCCCGTCTGGGGGGTACGGAGGGCGACCCAATCATCGTGGTAGATGAGGTTCTCCTGCATCCACACCATGCCCTGGTCGGCGATGTGCAGGCGTGAGTCATCGCCCTCGGCGGCGGCCTGGTAGAGCGACATGGTGACGCCCGCGTGGCGGACGGCGTTGTAGCCGTCGGAGACGGCGTCGGCTGCGGCGTTGTATTCGTAGACGTACTGTCCACTGGGGTACTGGGCGATCTCGATCCAGTGGGCGGAGGCGCTGGCGGAGGCCTCAAGGGCGGCTGGCGTGAGCGTGGGGCAGTGCTGGGGCGCAGCGATGGTGACGCGCAGCAGGACTGCGCCAAGGATGCAGAGCCCGAGGGTCACGCCGGCGGCGGCAACGGTCACTGGCTGGTCCCGATCTGGAAGTTGAGCCGGTGCCCTGCGACGGGCCACTCGTCGAAGGCGATGAGCTGACCCATGCTGCCGAGGGTGACGTAGAGGGTGTGCAGATCGGGGCCGGCGAAGCAGGCGTTGGTGGTGATGCGGTCGGGAAGGGGGTAGTGGGTGACAGTTTCGCCATCGGGCGAGATGGAGGTGATGCCGCCGTTGATAAGGGTGGCGACGATGATGTTGCCGTCGCCATCGACGCACATGGAATCGCACATGGCGAAGTTGTGGGGGCTGGCGACTGGCAGGGTGGCGACGACCCGGCGCGCGCCGATCTGGCCGGGCGCCTCGATGTCGAAGGCCCACAGGCGGCCGGTAGGGGTCTCGGCGACGTAGAGGGTGCGCTCATCGGGGCTCAGCCCGATACCGTTGGGGCGCTCCAGGGGGAAGATAATCTCGCGGATAAAGTCGCCCGTGGGGGATGCATAGAAGACGCCCGTGATGTCCTGGTTGCGGCCATAGCGCTTGCCGTGGTCGGTGAAGTAGAGGTTGCCTTCGCGGTCGAAGACGAGGTCGTTGGGGCCCTTGAGCGGTTCGCCCTCGCACTCGTGGTAGATGGTCGTGACCTCGCCGCCGTCGGGTCTGACGCGCTGGATCTGGCCGCCGATATAGCTGCCATCGTCGGGGCGGGGGCCGGGGGTGATGATGCGCTGGCCTCTCGTGGTGCGGCTCTCGGACCACTGGAAGCCGCCGTTCTGGGCGACGTAAATGGCGCCATCGGGGCCGATGGCGGCGCCGTTGGGGCCGCCGCCGGTGGTGGCGAAGGTCTCGCGGCGGGAGCCGTCGGGCGAGACGCGGGTGAGCACACCTGCGCGGATCTCGGTGAAGAGGATGTCACCGCCGGGCAGCTCCAGGGGGCCTTCGGCGAATTCGATGTCCGATGCGACGACGCGGTATTCCATGGGATCCAGTCCTTTGGTGTGCTCTTCCTGACGTGCCTTCCCCGCGGGGCGGGGGGCTAGCCGATGGCGCCTTCGGCGCGCAGGGCGGCGATGCGATCGGCATCGTAGCCGATGGAGGCGAGCACCTCATCGGTGTGTTCGCCGGTGAGGGGCGCGCCGCTACGGACCTGGCCCGGCGTCTCGCTCAGCTTGGGGGCCACGCCGACCTGCTGGACCGTGCCTGCGGGCGTCTCGAGGGAGACGACCATGTTGCGGGCGAGGTTGTGGGGGTCGGTGGCGATGTTCTCCTGCTCGAGGACGGGGGCGGCGCAGATGTCGTGTTCGGACATGATGGCCATCCACTCGTCGGCGGTCTTCGTGGCGAAGATGGCCTCGAAGCGCTCACGCATGGCGGGCCAGCCGTCGGCGTCGTGCTGCTTCCCCAGGAATTCTTCGGCCCCGAGCACGCGGCAGAGGGCGTCGTAGAAGTGGGGCTCGATGCTGCCGATGGAGAACCAGCGGTCGTCGCTGCAGCGGTAGGTGTCGTACCAGGGGCGGGCGCCGGTAAGGAAGCCTTCGCCCGGGCGCAGGGGCTGGCCAGTGGAGAAGTAGCCCGTCATGGCGCTGGTCATGAGGGAGAGGACGCCGTCGCTCATGGCGATATCGACGGCCTGGCCGCGACCGGTGTGCTCGCGTGCGAGCAGGGCGGAGCAGATGGCGAAGGCGGCCATGAGCCCGCCGCCGGCGAAGTCGGCGAGCAAGTTGACGGGGATGGCGGGGGCGGTTCCTGGACGTCCGATCACGCCGAGCGCGCCGCCGATGGCGATGTAGTTGATGTCGTGGCCGACGAGGTTGCTGTAGGGGCCGGTCTGGCCAAAGCCGGAGAGCGAGCAGTAGACGATGCGGGGGTTGATGGCGGAGACGGTCTCGTAGTCGACGCCGAGGCGGTCGACGACGCCCGGGCGGAAGCCTTCGAGGACGACGTCGGCGCCCTTGACGAGTTCGTAGAAGACCTCGCGGGCGGCTTCGTTCTTGAGGTTGAGGGCGATGGAGCGCTTGCCGCGGCCGAGGGCGTTGTAGGCGGCGGCGCGCTGCGCGGCCGCAGGGTCGGCGGCGGGGCCGGCGCCAAGCTTGGCGGAGACGCCAGGGATCGCCTCGACGAGGGTGACGTCGGCGCCGAAATCGGCGAGCAGCATGGAGCAGTAGGGGCCGGGCGCGAGGCGGGAGAGGTCGAGCACGGTGATACCGTCGAGAGCCATGGCCATGGGGAGCCTCCGGGGCGGCAGGGTGAGATAGGGACGGCAAGTCTAGCGCCGCGCGCGGGTGCACGCTCCCCGCGAGCGCCAGCAGCGAGCACCGTTGTGGGGCCAACCTGCTGTTCGGCGGCTGGTCGCCCCAAACGCTCGCCTGCTCCTGCTAGCGCGAGCGGGCTGCAGGGCTAGAATGCGGGAGCCCGTCGCGCGAGGCTGATCGCAGGCGGATGACTTGCATGAATATGGTGGCGCGGCACGCGCGGGAGCTTCGATGAGCGTCCTTCTCGACGAGAACACGCGGTTGATGGTTCAGGGGATCGGCACGGAGGGCGCGAATCACATGCGTCGCTCGATCACCTACGGCACGAACGTGGTGGCGGCGGTGCATCCGCGCCGCGGCGGCGAAGAGCAGGATGGCGTGCCCATCTTCCCCACGGTGGATGCGGCGGTGCGGGAGACCGGCGCGAACGTAAGCATCATCTTCGTGCCCGCACCCTTCGCGGCGGACGCGGTGCTGGAAGCGGCGGCCTCGGCGGTGCCACTGGCGGTCTGCATCACGGAGGGCATCCCCGTGATGGATATGACGCGGGTGAAGCAGGCGCTCAAGGAAGCGCCGACGATGCTCATCGGGCCGAACTGCCCGGGCGTGATTACGCCGGGGGCGAAGGCGCGCGTGGGCATCATGCCCGGCGACGTGTTCCTGCCCGGACAGGTGGGCGTGGTGAGCCGCTCGGGGACGCTCGTGTACGAGGTGGTAGCGCAGCTGACGGCGGAGGGGCTCGGCCAGAGCACCTGCATCGGCGTCGGCGGCGACCCCATCATCGGGACACCACAGCGTGAGGCGGTACGCCTGCTGAACGAGGACGACGATACGGACGCGATCGTGATGGTGGGCGAGATCGGCGGGAGCGCGGAGCAGGAGGCGGCGGCCTACATCAAGGAGCATGTACGCAAGCCGGTGGTCGCCTTCATCGCGGGAGCGACGGCGCCGCCGGGGCGGCGGATGGGTCACGCGGGGGCGATCATCTCGGGTGAGGACGGCAAGGCGGAGAACAAGAAGGCGGCGCTGCGCGAAGCGGGCGCGGTCGTCTCCGATTCACCTGCGGAAATCGGCGCGACGATGAAGCGTCTGCTGGGCTAGGAGCCTGGCCACGGACGACGACGAATACCTGTCGATTCGAACCGAGCGGTTCATCCACCGCGATTCCAGCGGCCTGCTGATCGTGGGCTTCTCCATGCACGAAGAGGTCGGCCTGGAGCATCTCTACGACGAGATCGACAAGGCCGTGGATGAAGGGCTGCCTCGCCCGCTTCCCAACACGCTGCTCTACCGCGGGGTTGCCGAGCAGGCGGGGGAGCTGATTCTGAACGCTCCCGTCGGCGAATTGATCACCGATCAGGGCTTCCTCTCAACCACACGCATCAACCATGCGGCGGTGGCTGAGGAGCCTCGGAGCCTGGAACATCCGGTACTGCTCGTGCTCCACGTCCCCGAGGGGACACAGGCGCTTTCCTTCGCCGAAGATATCCCTGCCTACGAGTGGTCGCACGAGCTGGAAGTCGCCGTGCAGCGACACTCCACCCTCGTCATCATTCGCAAGGATATGGACCAGGATATTCCCCTGATCGACGTCGTCATCGCGCACCAACCAGACCCACTCCCTGCCCTCCCCGAGGGGGCTGGAGACGCAGCCGGGCTTGAGGGCGCGATCGCGAAGTCCCGACTGCGCCCCCTTCAGCTCGAGGTGAACGGGGACGAGTAGGGTCAAGCCGGGATAATCGTCTCGGGCGAGGACGGCAGGGCGGAGAACAGGAGGGCCGCGCCATACGAGGCGGGCTCGGGGGTCTCTGATTCACCCGCGGGGATCGGCGCAACGGTGATGCGTCTGTCGGGGAGATGCTGAGCGTGACGCAGGCTGATGCCGACGGCTCCGCAAAGCGTGTAGAGCGCGTAACTCACCCCAATGAGCGTGAGCGCGAGATAGAACAGGCAGAAGGCGAGCAGCTTCAACCCCCGTGACCAGCTGCCTCCGGGGCCGTACAGGCGCTGGACGGG
Organism: Tepidiformaceae bacterium; assembly: GCA_965200565.1. Classification (GTDB taxonomy): domain Bacteria; phylum Chloroflexota; class Dehalococcoidia; order Tepidiformales; family Tepidiformaceae; genus UBA2991. The sequence continues at coordinate 1,177,970 of OZ241349.1, forward strand.
GCGCCAACGGGTTCGCGGAGCGATCTGCAGGGACACGGCCTAGCGCTCGTCGAAGTTGATGTTGCTGTGGGCGCCGTCGCAGAAGGGCTTGTTGGTGGAGGCGCCGCAGCGGCAGAGGGTGCGGCGGTTCTGCACTTCCCAGGCGGCGCCGTCGGCGCTTTCGATGCGGACCCCACCGCGCACCCAGAGGGGGCCGCCGGGGACGACGGCGATCTCGGGGTCGAAGGCTGGCTCGGCGGTGGCGTCGTCGCCAGCGGGGATGATGGCGAGGCGGCCGGTGGGGCAGCGTCCGACCATGGCGGTGACGCGCTCACGGGCTTCTTCGCCCTCTTCGTCGATGAGGTCCCAGGCGTTGATGGTCTTGGTGCCGCAGAAGCCGGCGCCGATGCAGACCGATTCGTCATCGAGCATGACGCCGGCAGCGCCCTCGATGCGGTTGGCGCGGGCGTCCATGGGGCGGCGGTCGGCGGTCTCGGCTTCGGGCCACTCGGAGCTGGCGTGGGAGCCGTCGCAGTAGGGCTTGTCGTTGGAGCGTCCGCAGCGGCAGAGGGCGTAGAGGTCGCGTGATTCGTCGAGTTCGCGCAGGACATGCCAGTCGACGTTTTCGCCGTTGAGGGTCTGGACGGGGGCCATCTCCCGCAGGGGGACGCCGCCGGCGACGACGTAGGGACCGCCGTTCATGATCTGGATGCGCATCTCGTCTGCCATGGGGTCGCTCCTGGCCGCTGGTGCGCGGCGCAGCCGATGGTACAGGACGGGGCAAGCGCGGGAGTGGGTTGTCGCGAGAGTGAATTAGTCGTTAGTCGCGCGAGCGGGGCCGCCAGAGCAGGTTGACGATGACGAGGAAGAGGGCGACGCCCCAGAGCAGGGTGCCGAGGTTGGGGTCGTACTGCAGGCCGAGCACCAACCCGATGAAGAAGACGATGCCCGCGAGCACGAAGAGGGCGATGTGCAGGGCGTACCGCATGGGCGGGCCTCCGGAGATTCGCGGGCTGCCGGGATTGTAGTAGTGGGCCGATGGAAGAGGGCCGACATAAATGTACAACTATGTGAGCACTTTGCTAGTATCTGAGGTGGTGACGGGAGGCAGTGTGCAGAGGTAGAGCCATGGTGCGTCATCGACGACTCATTCTTCCGACGTTGGTTGCGGCCCTCGCAGGGCTGGTGTTCGGGTTTGCAGGGGATAGTGGAGGCGTCGAGCGGGCCTCAGCGGCGACGGCGTGTGAGGCGACGGCGGTAGCGCAGGAGGGGGCGTCGAGCGTGGGCGTGCTGAGCACGGCGCTCACGATCGACGTGTCGTGCACGGCTCCTGCCAACCTCGAGCTGCGGGTGCCGGGCGGTCGGGGGATGCGTCACCGCATCGAGGAGGGCGAACCGCTTCACCTCGAGAACGAGACCGCCTACCTGTGCCATGGCCAGGCCGCGACGGTCGATGTGGCGGAGGTGGAAGGAGGCTGGGCGGAGTCGGTGCCGATTAGCGGGCTGAACGGGATTCCCACCTGCGATGTCCTGCTGCAGGCTGGCAGCACCTGGATCCGCTGGGATGGCCCACGGATGCCCATGCGGGAGGCGTTCGCGGGGCGGGCGCTGGGCTGGGTGAACTGGGAACGTGGCGAGGACGGCACGGTGCCGGGGCTGACGGTGTGGGGCTTCGCAGCGGGCGACCTGCTGCCGCGATGGGGTTGGGGTGGAGGGGTGCCCGGCCAGCTGGCGCACCTCACGCACTTCACCCCCGGGCGCCAGTATCTGGTGCAGTCGACGACCGAGCGGGCGTGGACGTTCCCGCGGCCGCCGTCGCTGCAATCCGTGTTTGAGGACGCGCAGGTGGTCTCGTTCTACGGCTTCCCCGATGTGCCCGCGATGGGCGTGCTGGGCCACGGCACGCCGGCGGAGGTGGCGAACGAGGTGGCGCTCTGGGCGGCGCACTACGACCGCCTGAACGGCCCGCGCGAAGTCATTCCCGCCTACCACCTGATTACGGGCGTGGCACAGGCCAATCCAACCCGCGACGGGACCTGGCTGGCGCGCCTCGACGACGAGATCATCGAGCTCTATGTGGAGGCCGCACGGGAGCGCGAGATGCTGCTCTTCCTCGACGTCCAGATCGGGTGGAGCGACCCGCTGGAGGAAGTGATGCTGCTGGAGCGCTTCCTGCGTGAGCCGTTCGTGCATATGGCGCTCGACCCCGAGTTCGCGACGGAGTACCTGGGGGTGCGGCCGGGGCTGGCGATTGGAGGCATCACGGGAGCGGATGTGAACGAGGTGCAGCACTACCTGGCGCGCCTCGTGCGGGAGGAGAACCTGCCGCCCAAGATCCTGATGGTGCATCAGTTCGCCCACCGCATGCTGTTCGACCGCGAGCTGGTGGTGGATGTGCCCGAAGTTGAGGTGTCGATCGACATGGACGGCTTCGGGACGGCGGCGCTCAAGCTGCGCCACTACGACTGGTTCGCGCTGACGGCGCCATCAAAGCGGCCGGCGCTGAAGCTCTTCTTCGACCAGGACACCCCCGTGATGACGCCCGAGCAGGTGCAGAGCATCGACGAGATCCCGGACCTGATCATGTATCAGTAGGGGACGCTCTTGGCGGGGCCGCGGGCAGCCCCAGTCTTGTACTGTAGACAACATACATCTACATGACTATTATTCGTCATATCTGCATGGCCTGTGGCCGGGCCCGTCTGCAGGGGAGCGCCAATGCCCACGCGTACGAGCAGTCGCGTCTTGTTCCTGGGTGACTCGGGCAAGCCCGGCCCTCGTGACTCCACAAAGGCTGTGGTTATCGGGGGCTTCTCGATCCCGGCAGAGGACGTCTCAACGCTGAGCGGCGAGTCGCGGGAGCCAAGGCGCACTTCTACCCGGAGCGTGGCGATCCTGCCAGATGGGAGCTCAAGGCTCAGCGAACGCTCAAACCGAACGAGTGGACACGGCCCGAGAACCGCCATCTCCTTGCCGAAGTCATACGCATCCTCAATGACCTCAACTGCACCGTGTATACCGTCAGCATCAACAAACGGCGGCTCAAGCACCCCATGGAACTTCAACAACCGTCCCACTACAGATGCAAGCGCTTGTAGAACACTTCTCGGTAGAGTGCTCAACACACCGCGACGTTGGTCTCATCGTGTCGGACTGGTCGAACCACAGGCTCGATGCCCATGCGAGCCAGAGTGTGGGAAGCTTTGTAACCTCGCGACGCCTGCCGATTCACCCCACGGTCTACTACGCGAACTCGCTGAATTCCCACCCCATTCAGCTAGCAGATCTCATAGCCGCCGTTAGGCACCGAGCGATCGAAGGGGATGGAACTCTCCAACCGCTCGACAACAGACTCGCAAGCATCAGGGGTTCGCACCCTGTCGTGGCCAGAACCCACACCGGTCGCCCGTATGCCAACAGAGTCGTTCTCATCTGAAGGTTGCACAGCCGCAGGGGAGGACATATGCTTGTTTTGTCGAAGCGATCCAGCTAGTAGGCGCAAGCCGAATGCAGCTGAAAATCGGCGACATTTGGGGCCCCGGACCGCACGGGGCCTTTTTTTGCCTGAAACGAGGGGCTTCGTGGCAGGGGCTGGTGGGCCTGGGTGGATTCGAACCACCGACCAACCGGTTATGAGCCGGGCGCTCTTACCGCTGAGCTACAGGCCCCTCGCGGCAGTATAGGCGGGCAGGGAGCGGTATACTGCCGATGCTTCGTCCCGAAGGCGCCAGACCGGGCCCGACGGGCCCCGGGCACGAGACCGCAACAGAACAGGCGGGGGCGCTTCACCATGCTCGACAGCTTCAAGAGTCGCGACACGTTGGCGGTCGGGGGGCGCACGGTCGCCTTCCACCGGCTCGATGCGGTCCTGCAGGGAGAGGCGGCGACACGCCTCCCCTTCACGCAGCGGGTGCTGCTGGAGAACCTGCTGCGTCGCGAAGACGGCGACGCGGTCACGCGGGAGGACATCGAGGCGCTGGCGAACTGGCGTCCCAACGCGGGGGAGGAGCGGGAGGTGGCGTTCGCGCCGGCGCGCGTGCTGCTACAGGACTTCACGGGCGTGCCGGCGGTGGTCGATCTGGCGTCGATGCGGGAGGCGCTGGAGCAGCTGGGTGGCGATCCGGAGCTGATCAATCCGCTGCAGCCGGTCGACCTCGTGATCGACCACTCCGTGCAGGTGGATGAGTACGCCACGGAGGGCGCTTTCGCCCAAAACGTGAGCATGGAGTACGAGCGCAACCGCGAGCGCTACCTCTTTCTGCGCTGGGGGCAGCAGGCGTTCAGCAACTTCCGTGTGGTGCCGCCGGGGACGGGCATCGTGCACCAGGTGAATCTGGAGTACCTCGCGAGCGTGGTCTTCGAGGACGCGGAGCGCGGGCTGGTCTACCCCGACACGCTGGTGGGCACGGACTCGCACACGACGATGATCAACGGGCTCGGGGTGCTGGGCTGGGGCGTGGGCGGGATCGAGGCGGAGGCGGCGATGCTGGGCCAGCCGGTCTCGATGCTGATTCCGGAGGTGGTGGGCTTCCGCCTGACGGGATCGCTGCCGGAGGGGGCAACGGGCACGGACCTCGTGCTGACGGTGACACAGATGCTGCGGGAGCTGGGGGTGGTAGGGAAGTTTGTGGAATTCTTCGGCCCGGGGCTCTCGCAGCTACCGCTGCCGACGCGCGCGACGATCGCGAATATGTCGCCCGAGTACGGCGCGACGGCGGGCTTCTTCCCCGTGGATGAGGAGACGCTGAACTACCTGCGCTTCACGGGTCGGGATGAGGCGCAGGTGGCGCTGGTGGAAGCGTACTGCCGCGAGCAGGGGCTCTTCCGCACCGATGCGACGCCCGACCCGAGCTTCTCGGCCACGCTGGAGCTGGACATGGGCACGGTGGAGGCGTCGCTGGCGGGGCCGCGACGTCCGCAGGACCGGGTGCTGCTGCGCGAATCGAAGAGCGCCTGGGGGACGGCGCTGGCAGAGCTGTCAGGCGGGGAAGCGTCGGATGCGGCGGCGGTGGAGGTGTCGCGCAATGGCTCATCGTTCGAGGTGGGGCACGGGTCGGTGGTGATCGCGGCGATCACGAGCTGCACCAACACCTCCAATCCGGAGGTGCTGATCGGCGCGGGGCTGCTGGCGAAGGCGGCGGTCGAGCGCGGCTTGCAGCGCAAGCCGTGGGTGAAGACGAGCCTGGCGCCGGGATCGAAGGTGGTGACGGACTATCTCGACGCGGCCGGGCTGACGCCGTACCTCGACGAGCTCGGCTTCAACCTCGTGGGGTACGGGTGCACGACCTGCATCGGCAACTCGGGGCCGGTGGATGCGGACGTAGCAGCGGCGGTGCACGAGGGGGGGCTGGTGGCGGCGGCGGTGCTCTCGGGCAACCGCAACTTCGAGGGGCGGGTGAACCCCGTGGTGCGGGCGAACTACCTCGCCTCGCCGCCGCTGGTGGTGGCCTACGCACTGGCGGGACAGATGGACTTCGACCCGCTCACCGAGCCCATCGGGGAGGACGCGCAGGGGCAGGCGGTCATGCTGGCCGACCTGTGGCCCTCGCAGAACGCGATCGAGGAGTCGGTGCGGGAGGCGGTGCGATCGGAGATGTTCCGCGAGCAGTACGGCTCCGTGTTCGAGGGCGACGCCGCCTGGCGCACGCTGGAGGCGCCCGCCGGAAGCCGCTACGGCTGGGATGACGACTCGACTTACGTAAAGAACCCACCCTACTTCGAGAATCTGGCGGAGGAGCCGGCGGCGCTCGAGGACATCGCGGGGGCGCGCGTGCTGGTGATGGTGGGCGACTCGGTGACGACGGACCACATCTCGCCTGCGGGCAGCATCGCGCCCGACAGCCCGGCGGCGGCCTACCTGTTCGATCACGACATCCGGCGGGAGGACTTCAACTCCTACGGGGCGCGGCGGGGGAACCACGAGGTGATGATGCGGGGCACGTTCGCGAACATCCGCCTTCGCAACCAGCTCGCGCCGGGAACGGAAGGCGGGGTGACGCGCCACCTGCCCGACGGCGCGGAGACGAGCATCTTCGAGGCGGCCATGCAGTACCGCGACGAGGGCGTGCCCCTGATGGTGCTGGCGGGGAAGGAGTACGGCACGGGCTCCTCGCGCGACTGGGCGGCGAAGGGGCCACGTCTGCTGGGCGTGCGCGCCGTCATCGCGGAGAGCTACGAGCGCATCCACCGCAGCAACCTGGTGGGGATGGGCATCCTGCCGCTCCAGTACCTGGCCGGCGAGAGCCGCGAGGGGCTGGGGCTGAGCGGGGAGGAGACGTTCGCAGTCGACGGTATCGCCGAGGGCTTGCGGGCGGGCGGACGGGTGCGCGTGACCGCCACGAACGCCGACGGCGCCAGCACCACGTTCGAGGCGCTCGTGCGCATCGACACGCCGGTCGAGCTGGAGTACTACCGCAACGGGGGCATCCTGCCGTACGTGCTGCGTCAGCTGGCGGCCGGCTCGCAGGACTGACCGCGAAGCACGCAAGAGCAACCAACACACCAAGCGCTACTACGAAAGCCGAGGGAGACGCGTATGTCTGACTTGATGAAGATAGCCCGCACAGAAGCCGATGGCGGCGACCTGCTGGGGGCCCTGAGCGAACTGTTCGATCCCGCCGATGTGCGGCCGGAGGGGTATCCCGACGCGGTCATCTGGCAGGGGGGGAACTTCGACGGGGCGGTGAACCCCGTGGCGCATTCGCTCACGGACGCCTACGCGCTGCTGGGCACGCTGGCGGCGATCGATGTGCTGGGGCTGCCCTTCTACGCGGTGCCGATGTGGGCGCAGTACCGCCACGACACGAAGCTGGAGGCGCTGGGCTGGTTCGGCAACATGCCATGCACCTCGATCAAGTGGTCGACGGCGGGCGACGCCTACGTGAACGACGGCGCGGGCGGGCGCGTGGTGGTGATGGGGAAGTCGGGGAATGCGCCCCTGCGCACGCAGGCGGGGGTGTACTGCAACGTGCGTCCCTACGGGCCGGTCACGGTGGTGCGCTGCATGCCGTGTCTGCCGTATTCGCAGAACCGGTCGGTGTTCGATGTGGACCCGCAGACGGGGAACATCCACTCGGAGATGAACACGCCGGGCATGCAGATGGCCTACGCCAACCGACGCTTCCTGCAGATGGTGCACGAGACGGGCAGCCTGGGGCGCATCGCCTTCAAGCCCACGCAGGCGATGGAGGACGGCATCAACTCGGGGCTGCTCTCGTGGATGCTGGAAGGGACGAAGTTCAACGTCGGGCGGCAGTACGCGGTGGACGGCTATGTGGAGCACCGCGAGCGGGTGGACCGCATCGTGAATCTGCTGCCGGCGGACTTCAAGGACGGCATGGAGGAGTGGAGCGGCCAGATCGAGCAGCACATCTCGGACACGAACTACGGGCTGCTGCTGTGGGACCTGATCGAGCAGCGGGACGTGATCGTGCTCGCTACGGACCTCGATGGCGACCGGCTGACTGACCTGCTGGCGGACGTCTCGGACCCGCTGCGGGCCTTCGGGCAGCGGGTGATCGACCACGTCGGCGGCGACGCGCGCATGGGCGACCTGTGGAACGAGATGGGCTACAAGACGGGCAACGGGCGAGACATGACCTCGGTCATGTACCGCATGCACGGCCCCCCCATCCACGAGCAGACGCTGGGGTCGGCGGACGCGATGCTGCTGCGCCTGCTGGCGGGCGATGAGTGGGTGGGGGGCACGAAGCGTCCCTACGACCCGCGCATCCACTTCGTGCTCATTCGCGACGCCTACCGCGACGCCAACCCCGACAACGCGGCGCTGCACGCCTGGCTGGACGACGCGCTGGAGCGCTTCGACGAGGTGTACGGGAGCGAGCGTCCGGGCTTCCTCGAGGGGTACGCGCAGCTGAAGCAGGCGATCACCCCCTGGGGCGCGTAGGTGGGGACGCGCAGGGGGATGCGAAGCGCAGGCGGGAGCGACGAGCGAATGCGGCGCGCTGGCCCGTCGGGGGCAGGCGCGCTAGGATAGGGTGAGCGCTGTGTATCGAACCCATTCACGGGCTGTCGTGCGTTATGTCGCAATCGACCCCTTTCTCCCAATGGGTTCCCGCACCCGCCCTTCGGGTATCGGACGTGCGGAGACCGCAGCCAGCAGGATGCCGCAGCCCCTATGACCGCTCCCACCGCCGTGGATCGGGACGCCGTTCTCGCCGCACTCGCCACCGTCAACGACCCTGAGCTTCACCGCGACATCGTCTCCCTGGGGATGATCGAGGACCTCGCCATCGAGGGCGGCGCCGTGCGCGTCAAGGTGGAGCTGACGACGCCCGCCTGCCCGCTCAAGGACGTCATCGAGACGGATGTGCAAGCGGCGCTGGAGAAGGTCGCGGGGGTCGAGTCCGTGGCGCTGGACTGGGGGGCGCAGGTGCGCGCAAGCGACCCGCGCGAGGGCCAGAAGCCGATCGAGGGCGTGCGCAACGTGATCGCGGTGGCCTCGAACAAGGGCGGCGTGGGGAAGTCGACGGTGGCCACCAACCTGGCGGTGGCGCTGGCGGCCACGGGCGCGAAGGTAGGGCTCGTCGACGCCGACATTACGGGTCCGAACATCCCGACGATGTTCGGGCTGGAGGCGGGGCTGCAGGCGAACCAGCAAGAGGGGCTGCGTCCGGTGCAGAAGCACGGCGTGGAGCTGGTGTCGTTGGGGTTCCTGCTGCCGAAGGGGACGCCGGTGGTGTGGCGCGGGCCGATGATTGGCAGCGCGGTCCGCCAGCTGCTGCACGACGTGCCCTGGGAAGAAATCGACTACCTGATCATCGATCTGCCACCCGGCACCAGCGATGCTTCGATGAGCATGGCGCAGGAAGCGCCGATCGCGGGGGCCGTCATCGTTTCAACACCTCAGGATGTCTCGCTGGAGGACGCCATGAAGGCGGTCTCCATGTTCGAGAAGCTCGACGTGCCGGTGTTCGGCATGATCGAGAACATGAGCTATTTCATCGCTCCCGATACGGGGACGCGATACGACATCTTCGGGCACGGCGGCGCCCGTGACGCGGCTGAGGAGCTCGGTATCGACTTCCTCGGCGAGATTCCGATCGAACCCGATATCCGGGAGGGGTCGGACAGGGGCGTGCCGCTCGTGATGGGCAAGGGCGATTCCGCTTCGGCGGAGGGTTTCCGCTCCATCGCCAGTGCTGTCGCCGCCCGAATCAGTGTTCTTCAAAGGATGGGAACGTAACCCACATGGCACTCAATCTTCGCAACGGCAGCCGCCCCTCGGAAGAGGAGCAGGAGGCCGCCACAACCAACGCAACGACCAACACGACCAAGACGACCAGCACAAAGCCGACGACGAGCGCGGAGACGACCACCGACGAAGCGTCGCCCGAGGGCGACGCTCCCCGCCGACGGCGAGGGACGCGCGGCGGACGCTCCAGCGCCACCAAAACCGCAGCCGCAGCCGCCACAGCCACGAGAGATGCCCCTGCGGACGACGCGAGCGACGAGGAAGCGCCGCCAGCGCCAGCGCCACGACGCGCGACTTCGCGCCGCCGCGAGAGCGACGAAGGGGAGGAGACGCCTCCCGCACGCGCACCGCGACGCCGCGCTCCCGCCGCCAAGGCCACCGAGGATGAGGCAGAGAAGCCCCGACAGGCAGCCCCGCGACGGCGCACCCGCGCCACGGCGAAGTCCGACGAAGCGGATGCGGTGGAGGCAGACGGTGGCCTGCTGGAGGCCCTGAAGGAACAGAACGAGACGCTGACCCGTCTGGTCGCGCTGCAGGAGCAGACGATCGCACGGCTCTCGGAAGCGGGTGCGGGCAACGGCGGCGGCCGTGGCCGCGCCGCCGGGCCGGCAGGCGCGCCGCGCGTGGGCATCTTCGTCGACAGCGCGAACATCGAGCTGGCGCGGGACCGCTCGCGCGGCGGGGCAAGCCTCGACTGGGGCCTCATCATGAAGCGTCTGACGGAGGGGCGGCGGCTCGTGCGCGCGATCGCCTACTCCCCCGTGCACGACGACCCTGGCGTGAGCCCCGAGACGCAGCGCTTCGTCGAACCGTTCCTGGGCAAGGGCTTCAAGATCGTGACGAAGCCGCTGAAGCGCTTCGCAGACGGCTCCATCAAGGCGAACGTGGATATCGAGCTCTCGCTCGACCTGATCACGATGGCCGACCGTCTCGACATCGCGGTACTCATCTCGGGCGATGGCGACTTCCAGCCGCTGGTGGAAGCGGTCCAGGCGCGCGGCGTGCGCGTGGAGGTCGCCGGGCTCGGCACCTCAGTCGCCGGCAGCCTCAAGAAGGCCGCCGACCAGTATGTCGAACTCGACTTCGCCCAGAAAAACTCCCGCAAGAAATAGCAGCAGGTCGGGGACGGCGTCAGTACGCATGACGCTTTCCCCGATACCGCACAGGGGCGATCCCTGGCGCGTGTGACCTGCGGGACGGCGTCAGTACGCGTGGCGCTGTCTCCGATACCGCACAGGGGCGATGCCTGACGCGTCTCCTGCGACGCCCGCGCATGTGAGCGCGGGCGTTCTGCTTTGTGGACCTGGGGCTGGTGTCGGGTGGGGGCTAGCGGAGGCCGGCGGGTTCGCGGTCGGGGTTGTGGCGTTCGTGTTCGACGATGCGGACGAGTTCGGCGACGGCGTCGGCGAGGCGGCCTTCGCGATTGGCGACAACGTAGTCGTTGTTGGGGGCGTCGGCGAGTTCGGCGTCGACTTCGGCGAGGCGGCGGGCGAAGGATTCGGGGCTTTCGGTGTCGCGGGCGGTGAGGCGGGCGCGCAGGTCTTCGTGGCTGCCGGCGGTGAGGAGCACGAAGACGGCCCCGCGTAGCAAGCCGCGAAGGGTGCAGGCGCCCTGCAGGTCGGTGCGGATGAGCACGTCGAGGCCCTGTGCGAGCGGGCCTTCGAGTTCGCGTCGCTCGAGGCCCTTGTAGTCGCCGTAGACGTCGGCGTGCTCGATGAAGTCGCCCGCCTCGATCTTCGCGCTGAAGGCGTCGCGGCTGAGGAAGTGGTAGTCGACGCCGTCGCGCTCGCCCTGGCGGCGGGCGCGGCTGTTGCTGCTGATGGCGCGGTGGATGTCGATGCGATCGCGCAGGCCGGCGATGACGGAGTCCTTGCCCGCTCCCGAGGGGCCGTGGAGGACGATGATGAGGGGACGGCGGGGGGCGCTCATGCGGTCCCGGCCTCGGTCTCAGTCTCGTGCAGGGCGCTCTCGAGCGCCTGCCAGAAGTCGGGGTAGGAGACGGAGACAGCGTCGCGCTCGATGCGCGTCTCGCCGCTGGCCAGGGAGCCGGCAATGGCGCCGAGCATGCCCATGCGGTGGTCGTTGGCGGCGTCGAGGCGGGCGCCATGCAGATCGCAGGGGCCCTCGACGACGAAGCCGTCGGCGGTGGCCTCGATGGAGGCGCCCATGGCGGAGAGGATGGTCACGACCATCTCGATGCGGTTGGATTCCTTGACGAGCAGCTCTTCGGCGTTGCGCACGGTGGTGACGCCGCTGGCGAAGCAGCCGAGCAGGGCGATGAGGGGCAGTTCGTCGATGGCGCGGGGGATGTCGCTTCCCTCCACGGTGACCGGCTGGAGGGCGGAGGAGCGCACGACGAGGTCGGCGACGGGTTCGCCGCTGGTGGTGCGCGCTTCCTGACGTTCGATATCGGCGCCCATGCGATCGAGGATATCGAGCAGGCCGGTACGGGTGGGGTTGACGCCGACGCCCTCGATGCGAAGTTCGGCATCGGGGTGGCAGGCGGCGAGCACGAGCCAGGGGGCGGCGCTGGAGATATCGCCGGGGACGCGCATGGCGAGGGGCTGCAGGCGGCCCGGGCGGCGGATGGTGACGGAGCGGCCCTCACGCGTGACGGGCGCGCCCATGGCGGCGAGCATCTTCTCCGTGTGGTCGCGCGAGGGGGCTGGCTCGGTGATGCGGGTGCGGCCCTCGACGGCGAGGCCGGCGAGCAGCAGCGCCGACTTCACCTGGGCGCTGGCGACGGGTATCTCGTACTGGATGGCGCGCAGGCCGCCGCCACGGATGGCGATGGGGGCGAGGGTATCGCCCTGGCGCGCGTTGATGCGTGCTCCCATACGACGCAGCGGGTCGATGACGCGCCCCATGGGGCGGCGGCGAAGGGACTCGTCGCCGGTGAGGACGCTGAAGAGGGGGTGGGCGGCGAGCAGGCCGGTGAGGAGGCGCATGGTGGTGCCACTGTTGCCGCAATCGAGGGCGTCGTCGCTCTCGAAGAGGCCGTGCAGGCCGCCGCCGCGGATGGTGGCGGTGGTGGCGCCCTCGGGCCAGTCGAGTTCGACGCCGAGGGCGCGCAGGCAGGCGGCGGTGGAGCGCACGTCGTCGGAATCGAGCAGGTTCTCGACCTGTGCGGGGCCCTCGGCGATGGCGTTGAGGAGGAGGGCGCGATGCGAGATGGACTTGTCGGGGGGGACGCGCGGCGTGGCGCGCAGGCGGTCCGTACGACGGACGATCACTGCTGTGGGGGAGCGCCTCGGCGGCGGGCAGCGGCCTCGCGCTCCTCACCTCGCTGCAACTGATCCTTGAGGCGTCCGTAGAGGTACGCGCCCATGAACATCTGCCCCATCATGTCGGCGGAGCGGGGCGCATCCGCGCCGCTCTTGCCGGGCTGGCGGCCGATGATGCGGTCATCGAAGACGAAGCGCTCGATGCGGGCGCGCTCGAAAAGGCTCTCGACGAGCGCATCAGCGGTGCGGGCTGCTTCGTCGTCGGCCTCTTCTGCATCGGGGGCGTCATCGGCGAGGCGGGCGACGGCGTCGTCGCTGATTTCGAGGGCCTCGATGATGGTGTCGAGTTCTCCCTGATAGCGGCGCAGCCAGGAGAGGATGGCGGTGCGGTTGGTGCCGACGATGCTGGTGGCCATCTCGGGATCGCCCATGACGAGGCGGGTCATGTCGCGGAAGCCGGGGCCGGCGAGCTGCTGGGCGTCCTCCCAACAGTCGCTGTCGCGCACGAGGTTGAAGAGGGCGACAGAGAGCAGCAGGGGCACATGGCTGACGGCGGCGACGATCTCGTCGTGCTCTTTCGGGTCGATGTAGATGGGGACGGCGCCTGCTGATTCGATCAGGCCGAGGACGACGCGCACGGAGGATTCGTTGGCGACGGGGGAGGGGGTGATGGCCCAGGCGGCGCCCTGAAAGAGGTCAACGCTGGCGGCGCCGGGGCCGCTTCGCTCCGAACCAGCCATGGGATGGCCGCCGACAACGCTGACCTTGTTGCCGAAGACCTCGTGCGCCTTCGCCATGAAGGAGGCCTTGGTGCTGCAGGTATCGGTGATGATGGCGCCCTGGGAGACGAGTGGCTCCATGGTGGGGAGCAGATCTTCGGCGGTGCGCGCGGGCACGGCGAGGACGATCATGCTGGCGCCCTCGATGGCCTCGTCGAGGTAGCGCACGGTGCGGTCGACGGCCTTCATCTCGCGGGCGGTGCGGGCGTTCTGACGGCTGCGGTCGACGCCCACGACCTCGTACTTGCGATCCTTGCGGGCCATGAGATTGAGGCCGACGGAAGCGCCGATGAGGCCGGTGCCGATGATGGCGATCTTCGATTGTGGGGAATCAGGCATGGGCCATCCGGTTCTGTGGGGTGAGGCTCTCAGGTAGCAGCGTCGGCGCGCTGCAGGAGGGCTAGCATAGCATCCTGCCCTGCCGACCGATGGTGCAGGCGGGTGAGCTCGACGACGCGGGGCGAGGCGCCTGCGGCCACCAGCAGGTCGGCGCCATGCTCGCTGTGGGCGCGGCTGCGGGCGATGGCGCGGCGCATCTCGAAGCGGGAGGCAGGGGCGGCCACGCCAGCGCCGACCCTAACCCAACCGGTGACGACATGGGCGACGCGGTCACGGGTGCGCTGGGAGCCTTTGCCGACGTCGTGCACGAGGGCGGCCACGAGGAGGTCGTGGTCGCGGTCGTGGCCGCGCTCGATGAGCCAGCGGGCGGTGCCGGCGGCGTGGCGCTGGTCGCGTGGCTCCTGGGCGGTGAAGAGGGCGAGCAGATCGCTGGTGAGGCAGTCGCGGGCGAGTTCGAGGTCGTGCGCGTCGGGCCCGAGGGAGGCTTCGCGCACCTGGCGCACGCGATCGAGCATCAGGAGATGATCTCGACGAAGACGTCGGCGGCGCGTTCGATGATCCAGCGCAGGGGGCTGTACTCGGGCGCGATGAAGCCGATGAGGATGATGCCGATGAGCAGCGCAGGGCCCCAGCGGCTGAGCGAGGTGAGGGGGCGGGCGAGCTCGTCGGGCAGGACGCCAAGGAGCACCTTGAAGCCATCGAGCGGGTGGATGGGGATGAGGTTGAAGACGCCGAGGATGAGGTTCAGCCAGGCGATGAGCAGGAGGAAGACGCCGAGCACCTGCGTGCCGCTCGCATCTTCGATGGAGCTGATGGAGACGGGCTCGACCCAGCCGAGGATGAGGGGCAGGGAGGCGATGAGGGCGAAGACGAAGTTGGAGAGCGGCCCGGCGAGGGCGACGAGCATGTTGCCGCGCTTCACCCCCAGACGCAGGCGGTAGGGGTTGACTGGGGTGGGCCTGCCCCAGCCGAAGCCGATGATGAAGAGCAGGGCCGTGCCCACGGGGTCGAGGTGGGCGAGCGGGTTGAGAGTGAGGCGACCCTGGCGGGCGGCGGTGTCGTCGCCGAGTTCGTTGGCGGCCCAGGCGTGGCTGAACTCGTGGAAGGCGATGCCCGTTACCAGCGCCAAAGCGAAGGCGAAGAGGTAGACGACGAAGGCAGCGGGGTTCTCGCGGAGTACGTCGAGCGTCCAGAAAATCACGTTGCTTCCATGCTAGCACCCGCACTTCCAGGCGTATCGCGGGGGGCGCGGCGGGGGCGTTGAGATTGACCGATCGCGGGGAGGTTGCTAGCGTCACGGGCAGGTGCTCTCCGGGCAGCGCCTGCGTTGGCCGGAGATGTGGGTACGAATTGTCGGGCGACCGGCGGGGTTGTCGAGAGCCTCGCGCGGCGTCAGGGCTGCATGCTCGCATGAACGCACACCCCCATTTCCACCCAGCCACCATCGCCCCGACGCTGCTGCGCGGCGCGGTGGCGCGCCTGCGCGGAGGCGTGGCGCGGCGCCTGCTGGGCGCGGTCGCGCTGCTGGTGGTACTGGGCGGAATCGCTGGCGTGGCGCTCCTGGCACAGGGCAGCGGCCCCTCACAGACAGCCTTCGCGCACGCTCCGAGCGGCCAGTACGCGGTCGTGGCGCGAAGCCTGGGCGCGGCCACCGCCGTGGAAGTCGTGGGGGCCACCGCCGACGACGCAGCGATGGAGATCGCACTCGTCCCGCACCTGGCGGGCTTCAACGTGCGGGGAACGGTCTCGCCGGATGGACGTGCGGTGGCGTTGATCGTGCCGAACAGCGGCATCCCCACGCAGCCGCTGGCGTCGCTCATCACGCTCGACCTCGAGACGGGGCGGCTGCGGGTGCTGGCGGAGGAGCTCGACCCGCTGCAGGACGCGCTCTGGACGCCTGACTCGCAAGCGCTGGTCGTGACGAACGCGGTGCAGGGGGCGGTCGCGGTGGCGCGGGTGGGGCTCGATGGCGGCGTGACGGCGCTGGAGACGCACGCAGGGGCAGTGGCGGTGGCGCCGGTGGGGTTCGATACAGACGGGAGTCTGGTGGCGGTGCGGCTTGATGGGGAGGGGTCGACGCTGACCCGCGACGGGCAGAGGGTGCGGCGGCTGAGCCCCTACTTCACCCGCGACTGGACGCGGAGCCCCGACGGCATGCAGCTGGCGTTCGTCGAGGTGAACCTCGCGGACGGGCTGCGCTACCTGCCCCAGGTGGCATGGATCGGCGAAGGGAGCAGCGGCAGCGTCTCGGCGGCGGCGGCGGGCGCCTGGGGACAGGCGTTGGGCACGGCGTGGACGCCATCGGGGCGGGCGCGTTTCGGGCGAGAGCCGTACACGCCGCCGGGGAGCGTGAGCGCACAGTCGGCGAGCGGCTTCGACGTGCCCCTTTCGTACAGCCGTGACGGCAGTGCGCTGGCGGTGCGGCGCTGGAGCGGCGCGAGTTTCGAGGCGCCGGGGACGTCTCAGCTGGAGATCGTGCGGGGCACGGAACGACAGACGCTGACGGGCTACACGAGGTTCTTCGGATGGTCCGCGCGCTAGCGGGGCTGGCCGTAGCGGCGGCCGTGCTCATGGTGGTGTTCTCGGGAGGGCAGGATGCGCCGGCCGGAGCGCAGGTGTGCGGCGACCAGGGGCCGTTCAACTTCGAGACGCACGAGGCCTACGACAACGCCGGCGCCTACCTCACCGCCATCGAGCTGGCGGCCGAGGGCAAGGCGGTCACCTTCGCGACGACGCCGCTGGGCGAGGCGCATGGGCTGGAGTATCCGGGGCTGCTGCAGGGCACCCAGGAGGCGCGCGCCTTCCAGCTGCCTGATCCGACGCTGCGCATCCCGCCGAAGCTGCTGAAGTCGGTGGTGTGGGTCGAATCGAGCTTCCAGCAGGCGCACTCAGACACGCCCTGGGGAGGCGTGGGCTACGTGGTACGCTCGTTCGACTGTGGCTTCGGGCTGGGGCAGATCACCTCGGGGATGCTGAACACCACGGGCAACCCGACGGCCAAGCAGGCGCTGGTGGGGACGCACTTCGTCTTCAACCTGGCGGAAGCGGCGCGCATGCTGGCAGAGAAGTGGAACGCGAGCTACGTCCCCATCGCGGGGCGGGGCGACCCCACCTCGCTGGAGGACTGGTACTACGCGCTGTGGGCCTACAACGGGCTGGCGGCGGTGAACCATCCGCTCTTCCAGTACACGAACGAGTACGACTGGATTAATCACCCGCTGCACCCGTGGCGCGATCCCCTGCGGGGGGAGGTCTACCACTGCAAGGACGAGCTCTCGCCGTCGTGGATCAACGCGGGCGACGGGACGCCTGTCTACGACTACGGCGATTACACCTACCCGGAGCGCATCTACGGGTGCCTGCGTCACCCGCCCGAGTACCCCTCACGGCTCTACGACGACCCGCTCTACCGGCCGGCGCCCGACCTGGAGATCGTGGAGTCGGGGGTCCCCCCTGCCTCCACACCGACGCCTGAGCCGACGCCCATCCCCGAGGAGACGCACAGCAACGAGGATGAGCCGCCGGAGCCGATTGAACCGGAGGAAGTCCCCGAAGAGGGCGACGGGGGCGGGGAAACGCCTTCGGAGACGCCCGAGACACCCGAGACCGCGCCGGTCGAGGAAGGCTGGCCGGGCGGCATCCCGCGGATGTGGCGACCGGTGCATGTGAATATGCCGGACATGAATATCGCGGCGGTGGCGGCGTCCTTCACCCCGAGCGTGTTCATCGACTGCGAGCGGGCGGCGTTCCCGAGTGGCTGCCCCGGGCAGCATTTCCCGGCTTCGTTCCCCGAGCTGGGCATCACCACGCACCGCGACCTCACGCCTCCGGTCGATAGCAGTCTGCTGGGCTCGCTGGTGGGAGCGCCACAGCTCAAGGTGACGGCGCCAGAGAGCGTGGCCATCGCGATCGGCGATGACGGCGAGCCGGAGAGCGTGGGGATACTCGTGCAAAACGTGGGGACGTGGATCGCGCCCTACCGCATCCTCACCTCGGACCCGTGGATCCTGGTGCGACGCAGCGACGACAGCAGGCGTCTGCACGGGGGCGTGGCGATGGGGGTGGAGACGACGGTGGTGGTCTACGCGCCGGCGGACATCACCACGCAGGGGCATACGGCGTCGCTGGCGATCACGCTCGATTTGGACTACCTGCCGCCAGAGGGTGGGGAGGGCACGGTCACGATCGAGCCGCTGCTGGGCGGGGGCGCGGTCACGCGTATCGCGGTGCAGGCAGGCCCGGGCATCGATACGACCACGGAGGTGGACCTCCCCGATGACGAGGAGGAAGAAGAAGCGATCAAGTACCGCGTCGTCATCCCCGGCCTCGCCTCGGACGAGCAGAGGGCCGACTAGCGACTGGCGACTGGCGAGGCGCCGGGGCTCAGGCGCGCGGCAGGCCGAGGCCGCGGGTGGCGATGATGTCGCGCTGGATTTCGGCGGTGCCGCCAGCGATGGGGCCGGAGACGGCGAGCAGGTAGGAGGTCTCGACGCGGCCACGGAGCTGGGCCCAGGGGGAATCGGGCGTGAGCTGCCCGTAGCCGCCCATGAGGTTGATGCCGGCGTTGGCGACCTTGATGCCGTACATGGCCATCCACACCTTGCCCATGCTGGCCTCGTAGTTGGGCACTTCGCCCTGCGACTGGAGCCAGGCGGTGCGGTAGGCCACCAGCCGCCCGATCTCGCCCTCGGCGTAGAGGCCGGCGAGCTTGTTGCGCACGTGGATGTCGTCCCACGGGCGGCGTCCACCGTGTTCGTCCTTCGCCCAGCGGACGAGGTCGGCGACGGTGCGACGGGCGCCGCTGATGGCGGCGATGTTGGAGCGCTCGAAGTCGAGCACCGTCATGGCGACGCGCCAGCCGTTGTTCTCGCCGCCGAGCAGGTCGCGCACGGGGACGCGCACGTCGTCGAAGAAGACCTGGTTGAAGTCGTCGCGGTAGGCGATGTTGGGGACGGTCTGGACGGTGACGCCGGGGGCCTTCATATCGAGGATGAAAGCGCTGATGCCGCGATGCTTGCGGGCCTCCTGGTCGGTGCGGGCGAGGACGATCATCTTGTCGGCGAGGTGGGCGTTGGAGGTCCAGATCTTCTGGCCCTGGATGACGTAGTCGTCGCCATCGCGGACGGCGGTGGTCTGGAGGGAGGCGAGGTCGCTGCCGGTCTCGGGTTCGCTGAAGCCCTGGCAGTACCAGTCGGCGCCGGAGGCCATCTCGGGCAGGAGGCGGGCCTTCTGCTCGTCGTCGCCGTGGACGAGGACGGTGGGGCCGGTGATGCCGATGGTGAAGAGGCGGCCGCCGGAGGGGGCGCGGTGGTAGGCGAGCTCCTCGTTGAGGACCATCTGCTCGAGGGCGGAGGCGCCCATGCCGCCGTACTCACGGGGCCAGGGTGGCGCGAGCCAGTTGCGCTCGCCGAGCTTGCTCATGAACTGGCGTGCAAAGGGGGCCTGGTCTTCGTTATCGAAGAAGTCATCGTCGCCCTGGAAGTCGTCAGGGATCTCGGCTTCGAGGAAGGCGATGAGCTCCTCGCGCCAGCGTTCGGTTTCGGGTGAGAGGCGAAAGTCCATGAGCGCAGTCTACAGGCGGACGGGCGTGCGTTCGCCGCTGGCGTCAGGCTTCGGTACGATCGGGGGTGCGCGGTGGGCGTAGCGTAGTGGTTAACGCGTCAGGTTGTGGCCCTGAAGATCGAGGGTTCAAATCCCTCCGTCCACCCCAGCGCTTCCTGAGCTGATGCGCCTGGCGGGTCAGACGCGTCAGATGTGTCAGACGATCTGCTCGATGGCGATGGCGGCGAGGCCGAGGAAGAGCAGGAAGCTGAGGACGTCGGTCGCGCCCGTGACGAGGATGTTGGCGGCGAGGGCCGGGTCGATGCCGCGCCACTTGAGCCCGAGCGGGATGATGACACCGATGAGGGTGGCCAGGGCGATGCTCCCCGCAAGCGCGCCCCCGAGCACCAGCGAGAGCACGACGTTGCGGTCCCAGACGTAGACCACGACGCCCGCGACGATGCCGATGGCCACGCCGTTGGCGAGCCCGACGGCAATCTCCTTGCGGGTGGCGCGCACGACGTCACGCACGGCGAGGTCGCCGAGGGCGATGCTGCGCACGGCGATGGTGGCGGTCTGGGCGCCGGCGTTGCCGCCCTGACCGGCGACGATGGGCATGAGCGCGGCGAGCAGGGTGAAGCGCGCCAGCGTGCCGTCGAAGAGGTTCACGATGAGGGCGGCGCCAAACGCCCAGATGAGATTCACGAGCATCCAGGGCAGGCGGCGTCGGACGCTGGTGACGACGGGGCTGAAGACGCGCTCGGTCTCGTCGAGGCCGACCATGCGGTACATGTCCTCGGTGGCCTCCTCGGCGACGACGTCGATGACGTCGGCGGCGGTGGTGACCCCCACGAGGCGGCCATCGTCATCGACGACGGGCATGGCGAGCAGGTTGTAGCGCTGCATGGTGCGGGCCACTTCTTCCTGATCGAGGTCAGCGCTGACGGCATGGACCTGGTGCAGGGCGATTTCGGAGAGGCGCGTCCCCGTGGGGGCGACGATGAGGTCACGCACACTGACGACGCCGCTGAGCCGGCCTTCGGCGTCGACGGTGTACAGGTAGTAGGCGCTGTCGGAGGGAGGGTTGAGGCGGCGGATGGCGTCGATGGCTTCCTCAACGGGGAGCGTCTCTGTGAGGGAGACCACGCTGCTGTGCGTCATGCGGGCGGCGGATTCGTCGGGGTACTCGAGCAGGGTGGCGACCTGCTCTTCGTCATCGACTGAGGCGAGCAGGTCTTGCTGGCGCTCCCCCTCGAACTGATCGAGAACGTCGGCAGCGACTTCGTCGGGGAGTTCACTGATGACGTCCGGAAGGGGGTCCCTGTCGAGCGCATCGAGGAGCGTGGCGAGGCCTGCTCGCCTTCCGGCGAATCCGAAGATGCTGGCGGTGACGCTGGTGGGGAGGCGCAGGAGGGTGGCGCGACGTTCAGCGTCGCCGAGCGCGAGGGCGACATCTGCGAGGTCGGCGGGGTGGAGGGAGGTCAGGAGCGAGAGCGCCTTGGCCCACTCATCCCGTTCAGTCAGTTCGCGCAGTTGGGTGATGAGGTCGTCGGTGTGCCGTGGCTCGTTCATGGTCATGCGTCGCCGCCCTTCGGGCTCGTCAGTCACAGTCGTCGTCACAGTCAATGTAGCGGAGCGGCGTAGCGGGAGCGGCGCAGCCGGGGCGACGTCCAGCTGCCATCAGGCCCCTTCTTGCAACTGATTGCATCTGCAGCGCGAGGGCAGTAGCCTGCTGCGGTGCTCCTTTCGCCCAGGCTCAGGCTCTTCCCCCGCTTCCCGGGGGGTGCACGCACGGTCGTGGCGGGCGCACTTGTCACCGCGCTCGTGGTGGTGGGCGCCCTCGCCTGCGGCGGCGATGACGACGAGGACGCTGGCGGGGAGGCGGATGGGGGAACGAACGCAGCCACGATCCGCGTCGCGACCACGGTTTCGCCCCTGCGCAACATCATCGAGAACGTGGGGGGCGACCGCGTGAGCGTCACGGCGGTCGTGCCCGAAGGGACGAACTCGCACACGTTCGAGCCGTCCCCCTCGGTCGCGCGCGACATCGCGGAGGCGGACCTGATCGTGGTGAACGGGCTGCAGCTGGAGCTTCCCACGCTCGAACTGGCGGAGGCGAACCGTCGCGACGGGGTCGAGATCCTGCTGCTGGGCGAAGCGACGGTGGACCCGGACGAGTACGCCTACGACTTCTCCTTCCCCCGTGAGAACGGCAAGCCGAACCCGCATCTCTGGACCGACCCCATCCTGGCGGGGGCGTACGCGGGCCATGTGCGCGACGCGCTGAGCCGCATCGACACGGAGGGGGCGGCGTACTACGCGGCCAACACGGACGCGTTCGTGTCGCGGCTGGAGGCGCTGGATATGGCCATCCAGGCGGCGGTGGCGACGATTCCGGAGGGGCAGCGGGTGCTGCTCACCTACCACGACTCGTTCCCGTACTTCGGGCCGCGCTACGGGTTCACCATCATCGGGGCGATTCAGCCATCGGACTTCTCCGAGCCCTCGCCGCAGGAGGTGGCGGACCTGGTGCGGCAGATTCGCGCGTCGGAAGCGCCTGCCATCTTCGGGTCGGAGGTCTTCCCTTCGGAAGTGCTGCGGACGATTGCGGACGAGGCGGGCGCGGTGCAGGTGGCGACGCTGCGCGACGACGACCTGCCCGGCGAGCGGGGGGAGCCGGGCAATACGTACCTCGCGATGATGGTCGAGAACGTGCGCACGATCGTGACCAGCCTCGGCGGCGATGCGGGAGCGCTGGCGAAGTTCGATACGCGCGACAGCTGGACTGCGTTCGCGGACTACGAGTCAGACGGTGGCTGAGCTGCAGCCCGCAGGCGCGGGCGTCCACCCGCCGCCCGCCGCTCCAGGCGCAGGCACGACAGGTGAGCCGCTGGTGGAGCTGCGGGGCGTGAGCGCGGGCTTCGAGCGCACAGCGGTCATCCGTGACGTTGACCTGACGCTGCAGCGGGGCGAACTGGTGGGCATCGTGGGGCCGAGCGGCGCCGGCAAGACGACGCTGCTGCGGGTAATCGCGGGGCAGCTGGGGGCGCTGGCGGGGTCGATGGAGACGCACCCGCGGGCGGGGGAGCGTCGGCTGCGGCTGGGCTACGTGCCGCAGGTGGGGACGATCAACTGGAACTTCCCCCTGACGGTGGGACAGGTGGCGATGCTGGGGCGCTGGCGGGAGACAGGCTGGCGGCCCTGGCCGCGCGCCCGCGACCGCGAACTGCTCGCGCACGTGCTGGAGCGGCTGGGCATCGCCCATCTGGCGGACCGTCAGATACGGGAACTCTCGGGGGGGCAGCAGCAGCGCACCTTCCTCGCACGGGCGCTCATCGGCGACCCCGATCTGCTGTTGCTGGACGAACCGACGAGCGGGGTCGGGCTGAAAACTCGGCACGAAGTGATGCACCTGCTGCGTGAGCTGAATCGCGCCGGCACGACGGTGCTGATGACGACGCACGACCTGCACGTGGCCGCGACGCACCTGCCGCGGCTCGTCTGCGTGGGAGGCGGGGGCGTGGTCGCGGACGGCCCCCTGCAGGACGTGCTCACGCCGGAGATCCTGCAGCGCACGTACGGCGCGGAGATGCTCGTGCTGCACAACTCGGGGGCGACGTACGTGGTTGAGCACCTGCCCCATGCTGAGTCAGCAGCGCCATCGCCCGGCGAAACGCTCGGGGCAGCGGGAGAGTCGGCAGGAGCAACGACTTCGATTTCGACATCAACTTCGACTTCGGGGGAAGGCACGTCGTGAGCGCGCTGGGGGAGCCGTTCGAGTTCGAGTTTTTCGTGCGGGGGATGGTGGCAGCGACGCTCGTGGGGGGGCTGTGCGCGGCGGTGGGGGTGTACGTGGTGCTGCGCGGGCTGGCCTACATCGGGCACGGACTCGCACACAGCATCTTCGGGGGAGCGGTGGTGTCATTCGTCTCCGGCATAAGCTTCTACCTCGGGGCGACGCTGTGGGGGGTGGCCACGGTGCTGCTCATCAACGTGATGGCGCGCCGGCGGCAGATCGGCGGAGACGCCGCGATCGGCATCATCACGACGTGCGCGTTCGCGCTGGGGGTGGTGTTCATCAGCCGCCAGGGACGCTTCACCCAGGACTTTGACGCGGCCCTGTTCGGCGAAATTCTGGGCATCTCGAACGGCGACCTGTACGTGATCGGGGCGGTGCTGGCGCTCTCGGCGGCGATCATTTTCTTCGCCTGGAAGCCGCTGCTCTTCACGACGTTCGATGCGGATGTGGCGGGCGCCTACGGCGTGCCCGTGACGCTGGTCGAGGTGCTGTTCTCGGTGGTGCTGGCGGCGACCGTGATCGCGTCGCTGCAGGTGCTGGGGGCGACGCTGATCGCGGCGGCGCTGGTGATCCCGCCGGTGACGGCGCGGCTGCTGACGGACTCGTTCACGCGCATGTTCGCGCTGTCGGCGGCGCTGGGCGCGGTGAGCGGGCTGGTAGGGGTGTACGTCTCGTGGTTCGTGGACGTCTCCTCGGGGGCGACGGTGGTGCTGTTGCAGGGCGCGCTCTTCGTGGTGGCGCTGGCGTGGGCCAGCGCACGCACACGCTGGCCGCGCACGGGCGGCGGGGCGGAACGCGACCGCCTGCAGGCGATCGAGGGCGCCTCGCTGGAGTAGCTCGCTGGAGGACTCTGGCTCGTTAGCGCGAGGCGGCTAGCCGCGGAAGCGGGAGTCGTTATGCCAGGCGAGCGCCTCCGGGCTGGGGGCGAGGTCGGAATCGGTGGGCACGGCGATGCGGCTGCCCTGCAGGTCCTAGTAGGCGCGACCGTTCTCGAACTCTTCCCGAATCGCCCGGCTCACGCGGAACTCGAGCGAGGGCGTGACGGTCACGTAGCCCTCGTTGAAGAGGCTGTGGATGTCGCGACGCAGGAGGATGCCGTTGCTGGCCTCGTTCGTGCCGCCGCTGGCGCGCGGGATGATGTGCGCCGCCGCGAGGGCGGGCAGCGTGCTCTCCCGCGTGACCGCGCAGCGCCGCTCGTAGAGGTCGGTCACGCGCACGCGGAAGGCGCCCTGCCCCAGGCGGGGCCGGATGATCTGCGGTTCGGTGGGCGGGCCGGAGGTGGGGATGGCCTGGCGCTGCATGCGCTCCTGCGCCATGGTCCAGAGCTGGCGGCCATCCTCTTCGGCCGTGCTGTAGGTCTTGAAGGTCACGATGTTGTCCTGGAAGGAGGGCGCATCGAACCAGTCGTGCTCATCGAAGAAGAAGGGCTGGGTGAGGATGCGGCAACCGATGTCGAAGTTACGGGTGGGCTCCGCCCCGGAGCGCAACCTCGAGATTCGCTCCCCCATCTCGCTGAAGGAGCTGGCGCCGTTGGCTTCGCCAAAGGCGTCCCAGGCCAGCGAGATGGGCATCTCGTTCGAGTAGGCGAAGATCCCGCCGCCGGCGATGCGACGGTGGGGCGCCTTCAGCCGGAAGAGAAAGAGCTCACCGGCCTGCAGGGCGCGGAAGCTCCTGGCGGACGGCGACCAGAAGTTGACTTCTGGCAAATCGGGGCGATTGCGAAGGTGCGTGAGCCAGTCGTAGTCAGTATTCACCACCACGATATTGATACTCATTTGTCATATTCCTCCCCACATCCCGGAATATAGGTGTGGCCGAAATATAGGTGTGGCCGATCCGGGCGGTCAACAGAACCTCCCGGCGGGGCCGGTGGGACATAAGCGGCGGGGCTGGTTCAGGGTGCGGCAGGTGGGACGGCGGGTGGGCGAACGGAGCCTGTGACGGTGGTAGCGTTCAACCTCGCCTGATGCGTCGCGAGGGCTCTTTTCGAGGGTCTGACAGGCTCGCCTTCTCGTGATAGGATGGCGACGCATTTCCTGGAAAATGTTCACGCACCTACACACGCACACCGAATTCTCGCTGCTCGATGGCTTGTCGCGCATCCCCCAGCTGCTGGACCGCGCGCAGGAGCTGGAGATGGACGCCATCGCGATGACGGATCACGGCGCGCTCTACGGCGCGCTGGACTTCTATCGTGAATCGAAGAAGCGGGGCATCCGGCCCATCATCGGGCTGGAGGCGTACGTCGCGCGGGGATCGCGGCACAGCCGCACGCGCGAGGGCCAGCCCTTCCACCTGACCATGCTGGCGCGCGACCTGACGGGCTATCGCAACCTGCTGCAGCTGGTGACGAAGTCGAACCTGGAGGGCTTCTACTACAAGCCGCGCATCGACCGTGAGTTGCTGGAGCAGCACGCCGAAGGCATCACGGTGCTGAGCGGATGCCCGTCGGGAGAGTTCTTCGAGCGGCTCTCGGAGGGGGACCGCGAAGGGGCCCTGGAAGTGGCCCGCTGGTACCGCGAGGTGTTCGACGGGCATTACGCGCTGGAGGTGCAGGAGCACGGGATGGAGCGCTTCAGCCGCTTCAATCCCGAGATTCTGTCGGTCGGGCGCGAACTCGAGATCCCTGTCGTGGCGACGAACGACGGGCACTTCACCCACGCCTCGGAGGCGGCGGCGCACGATGTGCTCCTCTGCATCGGCACGAATGCCCAGGTGGACGAGCAGGACCGCTTCCGCATCGACGGGGATGGCTACTACCTGCGCAGCGACGACGAGATGCGCGCGCTCTTCCCCGAGACGCCCGAAGTGGTCACGAATACGGAGGCGATCGCGGAGGCGTGCGACCTGGAGTTGTCGTTCGACCGCGCGCTCCTGCCCGAGCCGGACACGCCCGAGGGCCTCACGAACGACGCCTACCTGCGGCAGCTGTGTCGCGAAGGGCTGGAGCAGCGCGTGGGGCTCCTGACGACGGAGATGGAGGCGCGCCTCGACTACGAGCTCGATGTGCTCAGGGACACGGGCTTCACGGACTACTTCTTCGTGGTGAAGGAGATCGCCGATTTCGCGCGTCGGGAGCGTATCCCGATGGGGATGCGGGGTTCGGCGGCGGCTTCGATGGCGCTCTACTCGCTGGGCGTGACGGATATCGACCCGGTGGCCAACAACCTCGTCTTCGAACGCTTCCTCAACGTGGAGCGGCGGCAGATGCCGGATGTGGACTTCGATTTCGCCGACGACCGGCGGGACGAGGTGATTCGCTTCGCCTACGAGCGCTTCGGCGAGGACAAGGTGGCGCAGATCATCACGTTCGGGACGCTGGGGGCGAAGGCAGCCATCCGCGACGTAGGGCGGGCGCTGGGGATGACGTACGCGGATACCGATCGGGTGGCGCGACACATCCCCAATGCCCTGCACATCACGCTGGAGGGCGCGCTCGAACAGTCGACGGACCTGCGGGAGGCGTACGACACGGACGCGCAGGTGAAGCGGCTGGTGGATATGGCCCAGCAGCTCGAGGGCGTGGCGCGGCATGCGAGCACGCACGCGGCGGGGGTCGTCATCTCGCGCGAGCCGCTGGCGGAGTACGTGCCCCTGCAGCGGACAGGCAAGGGCGACGAGCAGGCTATCCCGACCACGCAGTTCGCGATGGAGCAGGTGGAGGCGATGGGCCTGCTCAAGGTCGATTTCCTGGGGCTCTCGAACCTGACCATCCTGGGTCGTGCAGTCGATCTGGTGCGCGAAACGGCGGGGGTGGAGATCGACCTGACGGCGCTGCCCGAGGCGGACCCCGCGACGATGGAGACGCTGGGGCGGGGGGAGACGTTCGGGGTGTTCCAGCTGGAGTCGTCGGGGATGCGGCGGTACGTACAGGAGCTGCAGCCGAAGAGCGTGGCGGACATCTGCGCGATGGTGGCGCTCTACCGCCCGGGGCCGATGGCGCACATCCCCACCTTCATCCGCGCCAGCCACGGGGAGGAGTCGATCCAGCACCCGCATCCCGACCTGGCGGAGATCCTCGCCGATACGTACGGCGTGATCGTGTACCAGGACCAGGTGATGCAGATCGCGCAGCGCTTCGCTGGCTACACGCTGGGCGAGGCGGATGTGATGCGGAAGGCGATGGGCAAGAAGCAGGCGGAGGTGATGGCGGCGGAGAGTTCGCGCTTCATCGAGGGGGCGGTGGCGCACGGCTATCCCGAGGACCGCGCGCGCGCCGTCTGGGAGCTGATCGAGCCGTTCGCGGGGTACGCCTTCAACAAGGCGCACGCGTGGTGCTACGGGCATATCGCCTACCAGACGGCCTACCTGAAATCGAACCACCCGGTGGAGTACCTGACGGCGGTGCTGCAGCTGGCGGGCAGCGCCCCCGACCCGTACGAGCGCATCGCGCAGGCGGTAGCGGAGTGCGCGCGCCTCGGCATAGAGGTGCTGCCGCCCGACATCAACACGAGCGGCATCACCTTCACGGTGGTGGAGCAGGAGGACGAGTCGCTGGCCATTCGCTTCGGGCTGAGGGACATCAAGAAGGTGGGGACGGCGTCGGTGGAGGGGATCATCCGCGTGCGCGAGGAGAGCGGTCCGTACCGCGACCTCGACGACTTCTGCAAGCGCGCAGACCTCTCGGGCGCGACGAGCCGCACGATCGAGCACCTCGCGCTGGCGGGGGCGCTCGACGATTTCGGCGATCGGGGGACGCTGCGGGCCAACAGCGACCGGCTCGCCAACCTGGCGCGTCGCGAGCGCGAGCTGCAGGAGAGCGGCCAGTCGACGATGTTCGACCTGTTCGGGAGCGAGGTGGATACGCCCATGCCCTCGCTCGAACTGATCGAGGCGCCGGCGGACGAAGAGGAGACGCTGCGCTGGGAGAAGGAGCTGCTGGGGGTCTACCTGAGCGAGCATCCGCTAGGGCGGGTGGCCCAGCAGCTGGCAGAGCACACGACGCACCAGCTGGCCGACCTCTCGCTGGAGCTGGTGGGGCAGACGGTGCGCGTGGCGGGGATGATCACGCAGGTGACGGTGCGCTCCACGCGCGACAACCGCCGCTACTACCTGGTCGGGCTGGAAGACCTCTCGGGACGCGTGGAGCTGGCGGTCTGGAGCGATGTCATCGACGAATCGGTGGAGGGGACGTGGGTGGAGGGGCAGATCGTGCTGGTCTCCGTGGAATGTCGCGAGCGGGGCGACCAGCTCAACCTGAGCGTGCGCCGAGCCGCGCCCTGGGACTCCGCTGAGGGGACGCTGATCGGCTTCACGCCAGAGCAGTGGCAGGTGGAGCCGCCACGTCGGGGCCGGGGAAACCGACGCCAGGCGCCGCCCAAGGCATCGTCGAAGCCGCCGGCCTCTGCACCCACTGCTTCCGCACCGCAGTCGGCGGCGGCGCCAGGGCCTCAGCCGTCGCACACGGCTAACGGCACAAGCAACGGCGCGAGCGCCGCGCGAGACGCTTCCCCACGCGCTCCCTCAACGCCGGCGGCATCAGGGAACGGCAACGGGACGGATCCCTCCCGCCCCACGCCGCCCGCAGGGTCAGCGGGGGCGAGCCCGGAGGCATCGCAGATCGTGATCACGATCTACGAGACGGAGGACGAGGTCACAGACGTGGCGCTGCTGAAGAGCGTGGCGGGGCTGCTGCGCGAGCGTCCGGGGTCGGATGAGGTGCGGCTCATCATTCACGACGCCGCGGGGGACGAACCGGAGTACAAGATGGAGCGCGCCACCGTGAGCGAGGAGCTGGCCCGCAGCATCGAGAAGCTGCTGGCAGCGACCAAGGGGACGGCGCGAGTGCGCAGCGGGCGCAACGGGTAAGCCCCCGACCTCCAACCGCCGCTCACGAAGTGGCGGCGGCGCACAGACAGAACCGCAGCGGGAGTCTTCGAAGCCTCGGACTACTTACTCGCCGGGAGGGCGGGCGCGACGCTCGCGGGCGTCGGCCACGGTATCGCCGACGGCGGCTTCGATCTGGGCGAGGTGGGCTGCGTCGTGGCCGCCCCAGGCCTGCACCAGTTGCGCCGCCGTCATGGACTGGCCGCCCGGGCCCCCGCCGGACCGCTCCCACTCCCCCGTTCGCATGGCGGCAAGCAGGTTGAGCGAGGCCTGCCGCTGGAGGGCGAAGTCGGAGAGCAGGACGCTCTTCTCGTCGCGGTCACGGTTGCGTTCCCGTTCCCACCGGTCGGCGGGGAGGAAGTAGATGACCGGCTCGGGCTCGGCGAGCAGGCGTTCGAGCGCGAGGCGAAACTCGAGCGCTTCCGCGTCGCGCAGGTGGGCGAGCACGAGTCGCGCGGACCACTCACCTTCAGGAGCGGCGTCGAGCGCCGCGTCGGTCGCTTCCACGGTGAGGTGGGCGAGTGCGGCGGGGGTAGCGGCGAGCTGCTCGATGGCCTTGGCGACGTCAGGATCGGGTGGTGGCATAGGGGGGATTCTAGCGGGGTGAATATAGCAACTCCGTCACAGGGGAGCCGAGAGGACAGGCGTGCCATACTTGGGCTATGGAACCGGTCGAGCGGCGGGTGCGGGCGAATGGGGTGGAGCTGGCGTGCTTCG
This sequence comes from Tepidiformaceae bacterium, assembly GCA_965200565.1. Classification (GTDB taxonomy): domain Bacteria; phylum Chloroflexota; class Dehalococcoidia; order Tepidiformales; family Tepidiformaceae; genus UBA2991. The sequence goes on from OZ241349.1 coordinate 1,207,388, forward strand.
AACGGGATGGGGCGGGGCCGCTCACGCTGCTCGCCCATGCGACGGGCTTCCATGCGCGCTGCTGGGACGCGGTGGCGGAGGCGCTGGAGGGACACAGCATCGCGCTCGACCTGCGTGGGCACGGACGCAGTGAGAAGCCGGCGCCGCCCTACCCGTGGAGCGCGGTGGCGGAAGACGTGGCGGCCTTCTGTGAGGCGCTGGAGGTGCGCGGCGCGATCGGCGTGGGGCACTCGAAGGGGGGAGCGGTGGTGGCGGTTGCGGAGGCGCTGCGACCAGGCACGTTCGCGGCGCTGCTGCTGGTCGACCCGGTGCTGATGAAGCCATCAACGTACGAGCATGAGCCTGCCTTCGAGGCGGAGCACTTCGTGGCGCGGCGGCGCAACCAGTGGGACTCGCCTGATGAGATGTTCGAACGCTTCGCGGGGCGGGATCCGTTCCGGCGGTGGGAGACGCGCGTGCTGCGCGACTACTGCAAGCACGGGCTGCTGCCCGCGCCCGACGGCGACGGCTACGTGCTCGCCTGCCCGCCTGAGATTGAGGCAGCGGTGTACGCGGGCAATCGCGCCTGGAATCCGTATCCGTTGCTGCGGGAGCTGGACCTGCCGGTACGCATCCTGCGGGCGCCACCGCCGAGCCCGGATCAGGAGTGGAGCATGATGGTCTCGCCGACGTGGCCGGGGCTGGTGGGGGAGTTGCGGAACGCGGAGGAGATCGTGCTCGAGGAGAACAGTCACTTCATCCCGATGGAGGCGCCGTCGCTGGTGGCGGAGCACATCGGGGAGCGGCAGGAGCGCTTCCGCAGCTAGCCGTTGCCGCCACCGCCCTGGCCGCCACTACCGCTCTGGCCGCCACCACCGCCTTGACCACCGCCGCCGCCACCGCGCCGGCCACGCCGGCGGCGTCGCCGCTTCCGCGGGGAGGCGGACTGGTCGCCGCTCTGGGCGGTGGGCTGGCTGGAGTCGGATTCGCCAGGCTTGCCGGAGGCGCGTCGGAAGACGCGGCCACGGGGCGCTCCCTGCGGGCTTGCTTGCGCCTCTGACGTCCCGGACCGGGGTGCGGGTGCGCCGCCGGAGCGCCCGCGACGGCCACGACGGCGTCCCGAGCGCTCACGAACGGGGGCGTTCGCGGAGTCGCGCTCGAGCACAATGGGAGCGGCTTCGGGGATGGCGGCGACGGGCTCGGGAACGCGATCGTCGGGGTCGGGTTCGAGCAGGCCACGCTCGATGGCCTCCTCGCGGGTGATGGCGGGGGGTGGCTCGGCGTTGCGGCTTGACGGGTCCCAGCGCACGACCAGCCCGAGGTCGCGATCGCCCACCTCGATGCGCTGTCCGCCAACGTTAAGCGTGACGCGGCGACGCAGGACGTTGAGGCCGACGACCTTGCCTTCGCCCGTGGGCGTGCTGCAGCGCTGGCCCATGCGGGGCAGGGAGCGGCGCATCTCCTTGTAGCCTTCTTCCTCGTAGGAGAGGCAGCAGAGAAGGCGTCCGCAGAGGCCACTGATCTTGTCGGAGTTGAGCGACAGTTCCTGGTCCTTGGCGAGGCGGATGGAGACGGAGGGGAACGTCTGGAGCCAGTTGGAGCAGCAGAGTTCGCGGCCGCAGATGCCGTAGCCGCCGGCGAGGCGGGCGCGGTCGCGGGGGCCGATGCGGCGCAAGGAGACGCACACATCCCAGCGCCGGCTGGCGCGACGGGTGAACTCACGCTGGCCGTGCGTACTTTCGGCCGTGACGAAGAAGGCGAGCCGCTCGCCATCGAGGGTGAACTCGGCGCGATCGACGCGCCCTTCGAGGCCCGTCGCGTCGGCTAGCTCGCGGGCTTCGGGCAGGAGCGCCTGGGCGCGGGCGGCGAGGTCGCTGGCGCGGTCGAGGTCGTCTTCGGTGGCGAGGCGCAGGATGGGATGCAGGTTGCCTTCGCCCAGTTCGTTCACGACAACCTGGTCGGGGGAGACGACGACGCGGGCGATCTCGGGACCGCGGTTGGTCTCGACGATGACGGATTCGCCGACCTCGAGGCGCATCCCGGCGGCGTGGAAGTACTCGATGGGGCCGGCGTTGCGGAAGCGCACGCCGGCGATGTTCTGGCGGGGGTCGGTCATGGTTGCTGCTCGCCCTCGCTCTCGCCTTCGTTGCCGCTTTGGGAGGGATCGGTGTCGCCCTCGGCGGCCAGTGTAGCGGTGGGGAAGCGCAGGAGCATAAGTTCGAGGGCCATGCGCGCGATCACCTGCGCTTCGAGGTCGCGGCGCGCCTCGGCGACCGCCTGCAGGGCCTCAACAACGGGGCGCACGCCGGCGACGTCATCGGCGCCCGGCGGCGGCACATCGGCGGCTCGCTCGCGCAGGAGGCCTTCCCAGTAGGTCTCCCAGATATCGAGCTCGGTGAGGACGAGTTCGCGCTCGCGCCGCCAGCGCTCGGCGAGGTCGCCGGCGTAGACCATGCGCTCGGTGGCGCGCGCGCCGGCGATCTCGGCGCAGCGCTGCAGGAGGCGGCTGCGGTCATCCATGAGGTCGGGCTGTTCGGCGAAGGCGAGTGCGTCGGCGGGGCGGCGTCGCGACTCGGCAGTGGCGCGTTCGGCGATCTCCGGGACGAAGCCGCGCTCGCGCAGGCCCTCGGCGATGATGTCGTCGGCGACGAGCGAGACGGTGAGCGTGCGGCAACGGCTGCGGATGGTCTCGAGCAGGCTCTCGGGAGCGGCGGTGATGAGGGCGAGGATGGTGGCGGGAGGCGGCTCTTCGAGGGTCTTGAGCAGGGTGTTGGCGGCTTCGAGGCCCATGCGGTCGGCGGGCTCGATGATGATGACGCGGTAGCGGCCCTCGAAGGGGTAGCGCGAGACCGATTCGATGAGGCCGCGCACCTGACAGATGCGGATATCGCGCGAGTTCGGGTGGGGCTGGTGGCCGCCACCGCCGCGACAGAAGCTGTCGCCCGGTTCGAGGTGGAGGACGTCGGGATGGCGGCGTTCGGCGATGAGGTGGCAGGCGCGGCACTCGTTGCAGGGGCCGGCGGCTTCACCAGCATCAGGGGAAGGGTCGGGATGGTCGCAGTTGAGCAGGCTGGCGAGTTCGAGGGCGAGAAGGGTGCGCCCCGTGCGGGCGGGGCCGGCGAAGAGGAGGGCGTGGGGCGGCTCCTCCATCGCCGCGATGCCGCGCAGGACGCGGCGCACGCCCTCGTGCCCGATGATGTCGTGCTCCGTCACAGGGGTCAGCTTAGCAGCGGGAAGCGCGGGGGATGCGTTTGTGGGGAAGGCCTTTGCTATGATCAGTCTGTATGTCCAGCAGCGTAGACGCCGCAGGCGCGGCGACCTCGAACGAAAGCGAGCACGGCGCCAACGAGGCGAGCGACCAGGAACTCGCCTGCGATGACGTGATCGCGCGCTTCCGCGAGGAGGTGCGCGAGGGGACGCACTGGTTCGAGGCGCTGCTGGATGCGATCGGGCGCTGGCGCGCGCCCACGGAGACAGTCGGGGAGCGGCGGTACGACTACCTCATCGCGGGGGAGGCGTTTGACTGGCTGCTGCTGGCGGAGCGCTTGCTGGACGCGATCCCGGGGCTGGCGCCGCAGGAGGAAGTGGAGGGGCTGCTCTTCGCGGGGCGCTGGCCGCTGGACCTCGACGATGAGGAGTTCGCAGCGCGGCTGGGGGCGGCGAAGTACAGCGCGCATCTGAACTACACCTACGGGGTGCTGGTGGAACAGGCGCTGCAGCTGAGCGTGGAGGAGGAGGTGCACAAGGAGAACCACGCGAGCCCGTGGGGGAACGACCTGAACGCGCAGGAGCGCATGTTTGAGCGCATCTACGGGGCGGAGCGGACGCACCTGCGGGCGGCCTACTACGAAGAGACGGGCATCATGCTGCAGGAGGCGATTTCGGTGGGCGAGTGGGAGGCGTTCGTCTACTGGCTGTTCCGCCAGCGGCTGAAGCGACAGGACAAGGCGCGCGTGGCGAGCGACACGCGCAAGGGGCTGGGGCAGCTCTCACGCATGGAGTTGGCGGTGAGCGATCGGCGGCGGGGGGTGCGTCTGAGCGAGGACGAATTCAGTGCTCGCTACGTTCCACGGACGGGACAATCGAGGCGAGCGGCTTGACGGGGGTTCGCACGCCCCTTAACTTTCGTTTTGCCTTGCGTATCTCAATCTGGCAGCGAACGTTCGTCGTAGCGGGCCTGTTGGCGCTCGTCGGGGTGCTGGCGCTCGGAAGCGCCGCCCCGGGGATGGCCGCGCAGACGCCGGCGATGCCGGGCGCGCCCGTCTCAGGCACCTTCGCCCAGACCCCGGTGACGCCCACGACCACCACCGAAGCAAGCCCGCAGGACGCAGAAAACGATCCGCAGTACGCGGAACGCGACGCCAGCACGGACAACACCTGGATCATCATTGCGGTGGTGCTGATGATCGTGATCACTGTACTGGGGGTGGGGCTGGCGGCGATGGGGCTCAGCGCCGAGTAGGCGCACGCGCGCTGCTTCGTTCCCCGACCCCTGCTCTGCTCTCAGGCTTCCCCTTCTTTCACCCTTCCTCGTCGTCTCCGTGGAGCGCTTCGCCGCGATGCAGGCGGGCGGCAATATCGAACGTCTGCAGGCGGGAGCGCACGGTGGGGGAGTGGGCGGTGAGGAAGCGGGCTACCCCCGCGAGGATGTGGTCGCCTTCGGGGCGGCCAGCGAAGTGCTGATACTGGCGCACGCCCGCCTCGAAGATCTGGAACTCGTGGAAGCCTGAGTCTTCACGCAGGAGCGCCTGGCCGATCGCTTCGAGCGTCTGCTCGTGCCAGCCGGCGGCGAGCAGGTCGGCGAGGATGCGGGCGGTTTCGTCGACGTGGCCCTGGACGTCGAAGGTGGGGAGCAGGGAGGCGGGGAGGACGGGCTCGCCCGAGGGGGCGGCGTGGGGCTGGCGGGGGACGTTGAGGAAGCGCTCAAGGTAGACCGACATGGCGCCGTCGAAGATGGCGCGAGCGAGCAGGTTTGAGGGGGCGCGGCGCATCGCCTGGTCGACGGCGTTGGCGTAGGTGAACGAGTGGTGGACCGTATCCCAATCGCCGAACTCGTTGGAGACGTGGAAGTGCACGGCTCGGCGGGCGGCGGCGTAGGCGACGGTGGCGGAGAGGTCCTGTGCAGGGACGCCTTCGCGCAGGAGGGCGAGCATGTGGGCGAGGGTCTCGGCGGGCTCGCCGTCGAGGATGCGCTCGGCGAGATCGCGATGTCCGCGCCAGTCCTGCTGGCGGCCACCACCCTCCGCCATAGCGGCGTCGAGGTCGCGGTGCACGTCGGCGAGGAGGGAGGCGAGGTCGACGGGGTGGCGCCAGCTGGCGCTCTCTTCCATGCGGCGAGCGCCCGTGAGCGCGGGCACGATGGAGGGGAGCACCTCCTCCGCGTGCTCCCAGCCGATGTGGTCGAGCAGTTCGAAGGCCTTGTTGGCGAAATCGAGGGTGTGGCCGGTGTCGAGGAAGAGGTGGTCGGTGCAGGCGGCGAAGACCATCCCCGAGAGGGCGTCGCGGGGAAGGCCGAGGTGGATGGCGGAGCGGAGGGTGCGCTCGGCCGCCTGCGTGGAACGCGTCTCGACGAAGCGGCGGAACCACTCCAGGTAGCGGTCGGGATCGCGCAATTCAGTCTGCAGGGGCGCGAGGTCGAAGTTGGGGGGCTGGTTCGCGGTCGAGCGGGCGACGTGGACGGCGCCGTGGAAGACGGCGAGGGGGCGGTCGTCGGCGTCGAGGACGGGGAGGACGTTGGCCATGGCGGTGAGGATGGAGAGCCCCGTGCTCCATCCGCCGGCGCGGTTGCGCAGGCCAAAGAGCGCCGTGCGGCGGAGCACGTCGTGGGTGGCGTCGAGTTCGTTCAGGGCGATGACGCTCTTGGCGAGGACGAGCGAGAGCTGGCCTTCAAGCCCTTCGCGCAGCTTCGTCTCCCAGTGGCCGCGACGGTCCGTCTCGATGGGGTGGGGGTCGACGTACACGTCGCCGTCACGGGTCTCGATGGGGAAGGCGGGGACGTCGTCGGCGAAGGGGTCGAGGGTGCAGCCGCCGGAGAGGTCGAACTTGGCGTGGTGCCAGTGGCAGGTGAGGATGCCGTCGCGGACGGCGCCGCGGTGGAGGGGGAAGCCCATGGGGGGGCAGCGGTTGTCGAGGGCGTAGAGGCGGCCTTCGTCGTGGATGACGAGGATGGTGCGGCCCTCGGCGGCGACCACCTTCATGCCCTCGCGCGCGATCTCCTCGACGGAGCCGGTGCGGACGAGAGCGTCGGAGGCCGGTGTCGGGGACGCCGCTGCCGGTGTTCCGGTCGCCTCAGTCTCGGTCGCGTCGCTCATGGGGCCTCCCGTGCCTCCAGTATGCGTCTCGCGGGAGGCGGATGGCGACGCCTGCGCCTCAGGCGTCGAGCGTCGGGCGTCAGGCGAGGGCGGCTTTCACCTTCTGCGCTGCTTCCTCGACTGCGTTGGTGGCGTCGTCGAGGACGCCGTGCATGTTGAAGAAGGCGTGGATCTGGCCCGCATAGCGGGTGTGGGTGGTGGGGACGCCCGCCTCCTGCAGGCGGCTGGCGTAGGCCTCGCCCTCGTCGCGCAGGGGGTCGTATTCGGCGGTGATGACGTGAGCGGGGGGAAGGCCGGCGAGGCTCTCGGCTTGCAGGGGGGAGGCGTGGGGGTGGGCGCCGTCGCCATCGGGGCCGAGGTAGTGGCCCCAGAACCAGATCATGCCGTCACGGGTGAGCAGGTAGCCCTCGGCGTTGTCGCGGTAGGAGACGGTCTCGAAGTTGTGGTCGGTGACGGGGTAGACGAGCAGCTGGAAGCGAATGGCGGGGCCGTTCTCGTCGCGGGCGCGGAGGGAGACGACGGCGGCGAGGTTGCCGCCGGCGGAGTCGCCGCCGACCACGAGGCGGTTCGCGTCAGCGCCTAGCTCGGCGGCGTGTTCGGCAGCCCAGACGGTAGCGGCGTAGCAGTCCTCGTGAGCGGCGGGGAAGCGGCTCTCGGGGGCGAGGCGGTAGTCGACCGAAACGACGACGGAGCCGCTGCGGGCGGCGAGCTCGCGGCAGTTCACATCGGCGCCGTCGAGGTCGCCGATGACCCAGCCGCCGCCGTGGTACCAGACGAGCAGGGAGTGGTCGGTCGCGTCGGTGGGGCGGTAGATGCGCACGGGGATGTCGCCCGCGGGGCCGGGGATGGCGCGGTCCTCTTCGCTCGCCATGGTGGGGCCAGGGACGGCGGGCGGGACGCGGTTGGCTTCGCGCGCAACCGCTGGCTCCTGCTCATGGAGCGGTGGCGCGCCCAGCGCCGCCAACTGATCGATGACGAATTTGGCCTGCGGATTGAGAGCCATCTGCCCACCTCTGGTCCGTGTTTGGGGTGCGGGCACGGTAGGAGCGCGAGCGGGGCGCGTCAACCGGGCGGGCGGCGTGCGTCAGTCAGGGGAATCAGGGAGCACATCGAGCGCGGCCAGGAATTCGCGCGCAGTGACGAACTCGGTCGCGCCGTAGCCGCGCATGAGCAGCACCTCGCGGTCGGCGGTGACGAGGTAGCGGGCGCCGGCGGCGTGGGCGGCCTCGACGAGGCGGCGGTCGCCTGCGTCCTTGAGGGTGAGGCCGTCGAGCACGGGCGCGTCGACGAGGAGGGAGCGGGTGCGCAGTTCGTCCAGCAGGGCGTCGCGCGCGGCGGCAGGGGCGAGACGCGTCACCCAGCGCGCACCGACGACGAGATGCGCCTCGCGCAGGGTGGCGGTGGAGGCGATGTGCTCGAAGCAGCCGTCGCGCCAGCGTTCCAGGATGCGCGCAGCACTGCCGTCGCGGCGCGCGAGGGCGCTGACGAGCAGATTTGTATCGACGATGGCGCGCAGGGGCTGGGGCGAGTCGCTCACCGCGTCACCCCGTCACGCTCGGTACGTCGCGTCGCTGCGCCGGTGCGTCGGGCTAGTGCGCGACGGCGTTGCCGCCACAGACGTTGATGGACTGGCCCGTGATCCACGAGCCCTGATCGCTGCAGAGGTAGACGGTCGCCCAGCCGATATCTTCGCCCAGACCGGCGCGGCCGATGGGGATGCGCGCGGCGCGGACGTCGAAGTCGGGATTGTCGAACACGTCGGCCATGCGGGAGGTATCGACGAGGCCGGGGCAGATGGCGTTGACGCGCACGCCGTGGCGGCCGATCTCCTGGGCCATGGAGGCGGTGAGCCCCTGCAGGCCGGACTTGCTGGCGACGTAGGCGGCCATATTCGGCCCCAACACCTTCCCCGCGATCGAGGAGATGTTGATGATGACGCCGCCATTACCCGCTTCGATGAGGTGCTGGCCGAAGACCTTCGACATGAGGAAGGGGCCGCGCAGGTTGACGCGCAACACCGTGTCCCAGGCGTCGATGGGCATATCGACGACGGGGACGCGGTCGGGGCCGCGGGCGGCGCCGGCGTTGTTCACGAGGAAGTCGACGCGTCCGAACTCCTCGACAGTGCGGTCGAGCAGGTTACGCACGGAGCCTTCGTCGGCGGCGTCGCTGACGAGTGGCAGGGCGCGGCGACCGGCGGCCTCGATCTCCTCGGCGACGGAGGCGATATCGCGCCAGCCGGCGGCCTTTTCGTCGTCGGGGTAGCGCTCGGGTGGGCGACCGGTGCCGGTGATGACGACATCGGCGCCGGCTTTGGCGAGCTCGACGGCGATGCTGCGTCCGATGCTCTTCATGCGGCCCGCGCCGGTCACGACGGCGACCTTGTCTTCGATTCCTGTGAGATTCAATCCAGCCATCACACTCCCCTGGCCGGGCAGACCCGGCGGCGCGACTATGCCGCCTGCGACGGTTTCTCACAAGGCGGCGGGAGGCGATGGCGCGCGCTATGCCCTGCGCGCAAGGCGGCTAGAGTGAGGGGGTGCGACGGCCACAGTGGACGCTCATCCTGCTCGTGGTGGGGCTGGCGCTGGTAGCGGCGCTGATCTACCTGGTGAACGGGACCGATTCCGTGGAGCAGGCCACGCCTGCGGACGCCACGCCTGCCGAACCGGTCGAGCCTGCTGAGCCGGTCGAGCCGTCCCCAGCAGCGGCCACACCCACGACCACTCCAACGGCGTCAGCGCCAGACACTCCTGCCACGCCACCACCTGCCACCACCTCGACAGCTGAGGCACCACCGGCGCCGCTTTCCCCCACTCCCACACCTGAGCCTGCCGCTGCGGATGAGGTGGTGGAGGGTACGGTCACGCGCTGTGCGAGCGTGGCGGGACGTGCGGCAGCCCTCACCGAGGCGGTTGAGGAGGCGATGACGGACTACGAGGGGGTGTGGGGGATGGCGCTCATCGACCTTGACTGCGCCTCCTCCATCACGGTGCGGCCAGACCATGCGCAGTATCCCGCTTCGGCTGGGAAGATCGTGCTCGTGGTGGCGGCGCTGCGAGCCGTGCAGGACGGGCTTCTCGAGTTCTCGGAGGTCGAGGAGCACATCGATCTGGTGCTGTGGCATTCGCTCGACAAGAACACGGATGCGATTGCGGAGCTCGTGACGCCTGAGCAGGTGGCAGAGGTGGTGGAGCGGGCGGGCCTCTCCGAGCAGTCGCGCGTTCCGTGGCAGTGGCGCTTCGCGTGGTTCACCCCGCACGACCTGGCGCTGGTCTGGGCTTCGATCGTGCGCGGCGAGCAGCTGGAGGAGGAGTGGACGACGTATCTGCTGCATCGCGCCTCGGAGGTGGTGCTGCCGGTGGGATACGAGACGTTCCCCGCCGAGTTCGGCGCCGAGGGGTACCAGTACGGGCAGAAGGCGGGCTACTGGCTCCCCGAGGACGAGCCCGCCCGCCTGGTGTCCGCGGGCTATGCGCGCCCGCTGCCGGGGGAAGGCGCGAGCGAGAGCGCAGGCTTCACGTTCGCCTTCCTCGTGAAGACATGGGCGGAAGAGCTCGACTTCTCCGACCCGCAGCGAGGGCTGGTGTTCCCGCTCGTACGGGACTTCATGGTGGCGGAGATGGCGGCCAGGACGCGCTAGCGCGCGAGCCGCGCTTCGAGGTCGGCGAGGGTGACGACGCCGGGGCCGCGGCCCGAAGCGGCGACCTCGACGGCGACTTCCTGCAGGAGCGCGTTCACGGGGGCGGGCACGCCATGCAGCCTGCCGAGCAGGGCGACCTCGCCGTTGAGGTAGGCGGCCTCGATGGTGGCGGAGCCGCGCGAGAGGCTCTGCCAGGAGGAGTTGCCCGAACGCGCCGCTGGGCTGCCGCTGAAGATGCGGTTGAGCGCCTGGAAGCGCTCGGCGAACTGCTCATCGCTGATGACGTCCACGCCGGCGGCGGCGAAGCAGGCGAGCGCCTCTTCGTGGGCGCGGGCCATGAGCGCCTCGGCCTTCTCCTCCGGCCCGAGGATGGCCTGGGTGGAGTTGGCGAGGTTGCGCAGCAGCTTGCCGTACTTCCACGGCATGATGTCCTCGCGGGCGACGGCGCTGAAGCCGGCATCGGTGAGGTCGCTGGCGATGCGGGCGGCGCGCTCGTCACTGCCACGGGGGTAGCAGCCGAGATCGAGGATGCCGTAGACGGGGCTGGCGCTGGCGATGACCGTCCCGGGCTCGAGGTGCGTGCCCGGCAGGATGACGAGCTGGCCGTAGACGTTGGGGAAGCGTCGCAGGGCGATGCGTTCGTTCACGACGCCGTTCTGCGCGCAGACGACGGTGATGGCGGGCGGAGCGGCGGCGAAGAGCGCATCGAGCGCGGCGACGGTGTCCTGCGACTTCACCGCGAGGATGACGACGTCGGCGGCGGTGAGGTCGAGGTCGGCGGGGGAGGCGGCGGGGATGGGGAGCGTCTGCGTGTCTTCGGCGCTGACGAAGGTGAGGCCGTTTGCGCGAATGGCGTCGAGGTGGGCGCCGCGAGCGAGCAGGGCGACCTGCTGACCGCTGAGATGGAGGCGCGCGCCGATCACTCCGCCGATCGCTCCGGCGCCGTAGATGATGTAGCGCACGCACTAACCTCCCGGCGCGGCGGTGAGACGCCGCTCACCGATGCTCCTCAGTGATGGTCGGCGTAGTGCCGCGCGAGCAGATCTTCGCCGAAGTCGCCCTCAGGGTCTCGCCAGACCGCGTGGATGTGGTTGGCATCGTTCTGGGTGCAGTCGTACTCGACGAGGAAGCGGGGGGCCTGGAGGCGGTAGTAGTGGGGTTCGCCCGCGTGCAGGCCGCCGGCCCAGGCGAAGTGCATCTGCGCGAGTGCGCCGTCCGCGAGGGCGTCGCGCTGACCCAAGGCGAGTTCGTCGGGGAGGCGGTCGACGTAGAGGGCGACGAGCGCGTTGAGCAGTTCGCGCTGGGAGTCGTGCAGGTCGTGGGCGGGGATGCCACGGGGGGTGGCGGAGTAGCGCACGGCCGCCTCGTCGTCGGGGCCGTAGCCGAGGCCCGCGCGCTCGGCGCGGGCGCGCTCCTCCCAGCGGGCGTCGGAGGGGATACCCATGAGGCGCGCCGTGGGGATGGGCAGGGCGCCGTCCTCCACGCGCGGGCGGTTGGACTGCACGATGTCGGGCGGGGCGGCAGTGGCGAGGAGGGCGGCGGCGCGCTGGGGCTCGTCGAGGGTGAGCAGCAGATCGCGCGCGAGGTCTTCCTCGGCGGCGAGGGGGCGCAGGCGTCCGCCACCACCGAAGGGCGCCTCGGCCGGATTCGCCCCGAGAAAGGTGGGGTTGGGGGCGACGATCTCGCCGTTCTCGATGGTGTAGTGGATGGAGACGTGGTGGCCTTCGAAGCGCCAGCCCCAGAGCCCGTCGTCGCCGGTGGCGGAGTCGCCGAAGACGGTGACGAAGTAGAGCGCGGGGTCGCGCCAGCGCTCGGAGCCGGTGTCGACGCCAAGGCGCCCGCCGCTCCACGCTTCGACCGCATCGAGGATGTTCTCCAGCCCCATGATGACGGCGGCGGTGACGTAGCCGGAGCGGCTGAGGCCGCTGGCGGCGAGGCGGTTGGCGGCCTGCTGCTGGAGAGGCGTCATGGCGAGCAGGGGCAGGCCCTCGCGCTTCATGGGGGCGTAGTTCCAGTGGCGGCGCTCGGCCTCGTCGTTGAGGGGGCGCTGCACGCGGGCGCGCTGGCCGGGATCGAGGAGGGCGAGGAACTCGCGCGCGGCAGCGGCCATGCGTGCGGCGGTCTCGGGCGCGTTGGTTGGCGGCATCGTGCTTCCTCCCGTTTCCGGGTGCGGGGAGGCACACGGGGACGGGTAAGATACCGTCGCGCGGCTGCGCATGGAGGCCAGCGATGGCAAGCGCCCCCCAGACCACGACCACCACGACTACGACCGACCGCGAGGCCGCGATCGATGAACTGCTGGCGAAGCAGGAGATCCGCGACGCGCTCATGCGCTATTCGCGCGGCATCGACCTGCTCGACCCCGAGCTGGTGAAGTCGGCCTACCACCCCGACGCCTACGACGACCACGGCACGTTCAAGGGGAACGCCTTCGAGTTCGCCGAGCACGTGATGACGGGGCTCTCGGCGCTGGAATGCACAGAGCACTTTCTGGGCAACTCGCACATCGAGGTGGACGGCGACCGCGCCTACTCGGAGACGTACCACGTGGCCTACCACCGCATCCCTGCGGGCGAGGACGGCCAGGCCAGCGACTTCACCTGGGGCGGGCGCTACGTGGACGTGTTCGAGCGTCGCGACGGGGGCCCGTGGCTGATTCTGCACCGCACGGTGGTGCACTCATGGAGCCGCATCGATCCCGTGCTCGACGACAACGCAGCGATGGCGGCCAACTTCACCCAGGTGGCGCGCGGCGATCGCAGCGATCTGATCTACCGCCTGCGCGAGCTGGTGGGCTAACAGGGCGCGCTGCAACGGCGTACTATTCGCAAGACGGGATGACCCCGATCGCGGGGAAGGAGGCCGACCATGACGGCTGAAGCGACGACCGAGCGAGCGTTCTACAAGGATCCGACCCCGGACCAGATTCGGCGCGACCCGCCGCATCGCTACCTGCCGGTGAGCGAGCGCTCCAACTGGCGGGAGCAGGGCATCGATATGCCCTCGATTCTGCTGCGTGACCCCGAGAAGCTGCCCGTGCAGGTGCTGCTGCACTCGATGTACGGCGGCGAGATCGGCGGATCGGAGGCCTTCGGGCGGCGCTACGTGATCGCCACCAAGGAAGGCGTCGACCAGCTCCCGTGGGAGCTCGCGCTGGTGAACGCGCGGCTCACCTGGGACGAGTGTCGCCACACCGAGATCGTGCTCGAGGAGATGGCGAAGAACGGCTGCACGCTGGGCGATTTCGTGGATGGCTACATGGCCGGCGAGAGCCTCACCGGCACGAGCGCCAGCGCCAACGGCGACGGCCGTCCGGGCGCCTCGCTGGATATGATCAACAGCATGGCTTCGGTGCACCGCGGCGGCGAAGGGCTCGCCATGAACCTCTTCACCGCGCTCATCGACATGGGCCGCAACATCGGCGATCCCGAATGGGAGCGCGCGTTCGACTTCAACCATGCCGACGAGGTGATGCACGTGGAAGTGGGCAACTACTGGGTGCCACGCCTCACCGAGGGCGACGACAGCCGGCGTCGCGAGGCGATGCAGGCGCAGCAGGCCTTCGAGGAGCTGATCATGGCCCTGAATACGGGCGACGAAGTGGTCGCGCCAACGGAGTTCGCCCTCTAGGCGGTGCTGCTGGCGCAGGCTCTGTCCCTCAGCTCTGGCAACGCCCGACCGTGAACCGGTCGGGGCAGCGGGAGGAATGATGTCCGCTACGGAATCCACCGAACGATCCTTCTACCGGGCGCTCGAGCCCGGCGACCGGCGGCGCGATCCGCCGCTGCGCTGGCTGCCCGTGGGCGAGCGCAGCGACTGGCGCGACAAGGGCATCGACCTCGCCTCCATCCTCCTGCGCGACCCGCAGAAGATGTCGACGAAGGTGCTGCTGCACGCGATGTACAACGGCGAGATCGGCGGCGGCGAGACGTTCGCGCGGCGCTACGTGATGGCCACGCGCGAGGGCGTCGACCAGCTGCCCTGGGAGATGGCGCTGGTGAACTCACGTCTGGCGTGGGACGAGTGCCGTCACGCCGAGATCGTGCTGGAGAAGATGCCCGAGCACGGCGTCACCCTGGGCGACTTCGCCGATGGCTACCGCGCCGAGGACGGCAGCACCTCCCAGACGGGCGAGCAGAACATGGTGAACTCGATGGCGGCCGTCCATCGCGGGGGCGAGGGCATGGCCATGAACCTCTTCACCTCGCTCATCGACATGGGCCGCGACATCGGCGACCGCGAGTGGGAGACCGCGTTCGACTTCAACCATGCGGACGAGATCATGCATGTAGAGGTCGGCAACTACTGGGTGCCGCGCCTCACCGAGGGCGATGAGGCGAAGCGTCGCGAGGCGATGCAGGCGCAGCAGGCCTTCGAGGAACTGGTGATGGCGCTCAATACGGGCGACGAAGTGCTCCCACCCGAGGACTTCGCCCTCTAGGGCTCCTGGGGACAGGGGAACAGCGAGCAGGAGGCGAGACGATGGCGAAACGCTGGCGGCCACCCTTCGACTTCAAGCGCTACTGCGGCGACACGCGGGCGATGGTCATCCACGACCTCGTCTGCGAGAAGCCGGAGTGCTCGGTCTCGACGCTCGAGGATGAGCAGATCACGATGTGGGAGACGGAGGAAGAGGTGGCGGCGGCCCTCGACGGCAGCGACTGGAAGCGCTGCGAGCTGTGCGAAACGGGGGCGCTCTACTTCACGCCCCGCGAAGAGCTGAAGTAGCAAACCAAACGGCAGGCCCTGCGGGGCGGGAAGCGAGCCAGGCAGATGGTCGAACTCTGGGTTCCCCAACGGAAGCTGGGCGGAGCTTTCTCCGTGGACGAGTGCGCGCGGCGGTTGATGCACTACCGCTACGCCGAGGTGGAGATGATGCGCGCCCTGCTGCAGTGGATCGCCACGCAACCGCAGGTTCACCACAAAGTCGAATTCGGCCCCATGGCCTACCATGACGCCCAGCACGCGGACATGCTGGGCAAGCGTCTGCCGGAGCTGCGCATGACCGAAGGGGCGGAAGGCCCCTACCCGCTCATGACCTCCCCCAAGATGGACCCGCCCAACGACGAGTTCGTGGCGTTCATCGAGGCCATTCAGGACCAGGAAGACCCGACGCTGCGGGTGATGGGCATCTTCGGGGTGCTGAAGCCGCACCTGGCGACGCACTACCTCTACCACATGCGCGCCACCGATCAGGTGGTCGATGCGCCCACGGTGCGCATCCTGCGGCAGATCCTCGTCGACGAGGAGGAGCACATCCAGTGGGGGCGCGCGCAGATCGAGGAGATGGCGGATACGCCCCGCAAGCGGCGGCGGGCGAACGAGTGGCGCATGCATCTGGAAGAGCTGCTGATGGAGGCGGGAGGCGTGATCGGCATCCGCGGGAGCGACGACGAGGAGTGACCTACGTCATCGACAAGGCGCTCTGCATCAACTGCGGCTACTGCCGTCGCGTGTGCCCAACGGAGACGATTCACTACTTCGATACGGACGACTTCACGCACACCATCTATGCGGAGGAGTGCATCGACTGCAACGCCTGCGTGCCCGTGTGCCCCGTGGATTGCATCGACTACGACGCGAGCAACGTGCTCAGCCGCGAGGCGCTCGAGCAGGCGCTGGAGAAGGCGCGCGCATGGGCGCGCAAGCGCAATCAGGACGAGCTCCTGCGCGAGCTGGCGCCGCGCGCCAAGTTCCGCCCCTCGGTGATGCCGAAGAAGGCAGCGCGCGGCTCGGGCACGAAGGAGGGCTAGGAACGTGGCCCTTCGCATCCTCGCGGGGTGCATCAACTGCGGGAACTGTCGCCACGTCTGCCCGACGGAGACGATTCGCTACTACGACACGCCCGATCTGCAGCACACCATCGAGCCGGCAGGCTGCATCGACTGCAACCTCTGCGTCGACGCCTGCCCGGTTGAGGTGATCGAGCCCGACAACGCCTACGTGCACGACCCCGGGGAGCTGGCAGCGGCGAAGGCGCAGGCGGCGGAGGTGTGGCAGGAGTGCGGCGCGGTCATCCAGCAGGTGCTGAAGGTGATGCGTCAGCGCAACGCGCGCTGGGCGCGGGAGCGGGACGAGCGTCGCGAGACGCCGGAGCGGTACCGCACCGGCAACCGCGAGCCGTAGGCTCGCCTGGCGGGCCGCACGGGGGCGGTGGGCCAGCGGGCGGTATACTGCGATC
The DNA here is from genome assembly GCA_965200565.1 of Tepidiformaceae bacterium. Classification (GTDB taxonomy): domain Bacteria; phylum Chloroflexota; class Dehalococcoidia; order Tepidiformales; family Tepidiformaceae; genus UBA2991. The sequence continues at coordinate 1,223,502 of OZ241349.1, forward strand.
GGTGGACGGCGCGTTCGTCTAGAGGCCTAGGACACCGCCCTTTCAAGGCGGAGATCGCGGGTTCGAATCCCGCACGCGCTACCAGCTCCTTCGCTCCTGAGTCGCTTCCACCCCACACCGTGGGACTCAACACAGACACGGCTGCCTGTGTTGAGGCCTCGCTGTCAGTGATGCTTCCGGTCAAGAGAGTCGCCGCTGCGCCGGGCGCTTCGGGTGACCGTCCCGGAGGCTGCCACCCCCACAACGCCCGCCCCGACTAAGCCTCCAGAGGCGGGCACGCCTCCCGAGGACGCCGCCCCGACCACCGAAGCGGTGACCCAGCGGCCCGATGAATGCGATTTCGGAGAAGTTGCGGACACGGTTCGGGGGGCGGTAGTGCAGGTGTTCACGAACACCGGCAGCGGGACAGCCTTCCACATCGGTGGCGGGCGTTACGTGACGGCGGCGCAAGTCGTCCAGGACGAAGCGGGGCGCACCCTGCCGTTCATTGAGATCGTGGCGGACGGGGTGTCGTACAACGCCACCGTCGAGCTGGCGGGCTCATTCTCGCGAATCGGGACGGAGCGGGACCTCGCAGTCCTGCAGGCGCAGGCGATCCCCCAGTCGCTGCTCACCCGCTCCCCGATGGCGGAAGACACCGACATCGACGTGCGCGCGTTTGGCTATCCCTGGTCGAGCGTGAGCGATCGGGACCAGACGGACGGCGTGGTGCCCCTGCAGACGAGCAAGGGAATCGTCTCGGCCATCACGCTCGCCGATGGCATCGAGCTCATCCAGACCGACGCAAGCGTGGACCGCGGGATGAGCGGCGGGCCACTGGTCGACGAGTGCGGGAGCGTGCTCGCGGTCGCCTCGTTCCTGCCATCCACCGATGACGTTGACGATCCGGGCGATTTTGCAGGCTTCATCTCGGTCGCCGAACTGGCGAATCTGGACTAACCGGCATGTTGGATAGAAGGAGCACCCGATGGGTACGGTAAACATCTTCCTTGGCGGGACCGGCAAGCACATCGCCGAGGACATCCAGGACAGTCGCGACTTCTACAAACGCCAGATCAGCGAGCCGATCGCGTTCGCCCTCGACCTTGAACGGCGTCCAGGAGTGGAACTCCGTGGCTTTGTACACCCAAGCCAAAACAGTATTGAGGGGGTCGAGGAGATCGCGGGAAACTGGCTTGCCCACGAACCAGGTCGGCTCTTGGGTCCTGCCCGGGATAATGACACTCCTGGCGCACAGCTCTCTCCTGAGCATTCGATTCTCAAGGACATCGGCAAGGGCATCGCCGAGAACCCAGCCCCGTCGGCCGGCTTGTTTGCACTTCGTGGCCACGGCCTCACTGTCTTCTCCTCGCTCTTTGATCCCGCGTTGGCAATCGCCGGTGCGGGCGATGGCAACCGCCTGCGCACCCTAATTTCGCAGCGAATCCGCGAAGAAGTGGGCACTGATGGAGATCTTCGCATCAACCTTGTGACATCAACTGCCGGAGGAACCGGGGCCGGAACAGTCATACCCTTGGCCCTTTGGCTCCGGTCAGAGGCAGGGTTTCCCCCCTTTACGCTCAATCTTCTCGCCGTCACGCCAACTGCCTTCGACAGCGTGCTTCGCGGAGATCCAACACTGCTAGAACGCAGGGCAAAGGGGCTCTCCGGTACCTATGCGATGTTCCGCGAACTCCCCTTCTTCCAAGATGTGGACCCACAGAACTGGTTCTCGCCACGCAGCCTGCCTATCGCCAGCAGGGGACTTGATTACACCCCTGGCGGAGAGCTCTTCGACCGTGTCTACTGGTTCGGTAGTCGCGATGGAAACGACCCACGTGATGCCTTTGAGGAGGCAGGCACACTCCTCCGTGTACTCAGCAGCGATCAGTCAACCGCAGGTCAGATAGACGGCGCAACAGGCTCGCATCCGCTCCAGACTGTTGGGGCCATTACTGCCATCGAGTACCCCAAACTGCTCTCCAGCGGAAGCTCGTGTCCCGCATCCTCGTCGCTGCATATGACCGGCTTAGGGAAGCCAGCAACACATTCATGGATAACGCCCCTGCCCAGGGGGTGACTCTGCTCGACTACACAGGGGCGAACAGCACGCGCAATCTTGGAGCCTGGTTCCACGACCAGCGCAACTACTCCCTTGCGCTGCCCTCGCCTGCCCCCTCGTCTCAGGCAGCGGTAAACGACCTCATCAATCGTATCCACAGCCAAGCGGGGATCGACAACTACAATGCGGTTCTGAAGGGAACGAACATCCCCGGCCAGAACTACGATGCGAGTAACTCGGAGTGGATTGGCTATTGCAAGCAGGTCACAGATGGGCTCAAGGATGTTTCAGGCAGGAACGAAAGGAAACTGCACGACACCATCGTCACCATGCGGACAGGGGAAGAGCAAGCATTTGGAGGCTGGCTCCGGGAGACGGTGTTCGGCGATACCGGCTGGCTTAGTGGAGAGGCGGGCACTGGACGACGACCGGATGGGATTGAAGACGTGGTCCCGAGACTTGATGAGCTCGACCAGAATGCCCGCGACCTTGAGAGCCGAGTTGCTGCTGACGGTTTCCTGGGTGGAGACACGGTAGACGATCTCGACAAGAGGATTAACGCCCTCACCGATAAGTTCGAGAAACCTGATGAGATAAAGGTCCAGCCTTCCGGGCTCCAGCGAGCCCTTGCCCTGGGAGCCGCGGCAATCGTTGGCCTGGGCGGGCTGGCCTTGCAGCCTGTTTGGGAGAGCATTTCCAGCTTTGGCGCCTTCGGGGACACTTCGGTTTCCGAGCTGTTGGTCTGGCTGGGGGTAATTTTCACTGCCGTCCTTGCGCATCGCATTGTGACTTGGGCCTCCCTTCGCAAACGAAGGGAAGAGGCATCACTGCAGCGCCGTCGCCAGGCAGCAGAGGAGAGCCTGTTTACCGCCTACCGACTGAGAGAGCGCGTACGCGCTCGCCAAGGACTTCTGCGGGAACTTCGGGGCTCCGGTCCCAAGCAGGCATTCTTCCGCGAACTCCGGGAGCAGATCGAATCCGTTCGCAGCGAAGTCAACGACCTTGACGCACTCTACAGAGGACTTCACGACCAGGCTGCCGCGGTCGTCTCCCAGGCCGACTCAAATCCTGCTCACGTCCTCGGTACGGTTGGAGACTGCCTGGATGATGAGCAATCCGTCGACAGTCCCCTCGTCGCAGAAATCACCCAACGACTCCGCGTCGACGCAACCCTCGGTTCCAACCACCGCATCAGGTCCGTGAACCTGCGTCTACAGCCACTCGCCATGGATGACGGGGGACGCGTGCAAGGGGTCAGTGTGAGCGTGCGCGATGTGCTTGCGGCCATCACGTCGGATAACGACACAGATGGCATCAGCGTCAGAGAACGGGAAAGCGAGAACCGCTGGAGGGATGCGGTCTGGAATCTGGTCAACTGGAAACTGGGGACGACGCTCCCAGACACCTTTGAGGATGCTCTCCTTCACTGTGCAGGGGGCGATGCAACCGCCGCCGCAGCCGACCTCGCGGTCACGCTCAGTGGCGTGAGCTTCCCTCGTCGCCCTTCCGTTGATCTTCAGGTTCCCGCCACCGTGCCTGTTTTTCGGCAGATGTACGCTGGCAGCTTGGGGATCCTCGCCGCTCTCAACACATCTCTCCAGAACACTAATTTGGACCGCTTGAAGGCACGAGAAATTGCGCAATACGCGAGAACCGCCAAGGTCGTCTCCTCCCTTGGTGAACAGATTGTCTTCCTCGATCTCTGGGCCGACGACGGTGGGCGCCCCTGGGCTCCATGGGTAATCAGCAATGCCGTGGAAGCCAAGAGTGCTCATGACACCTACTACGGCCTCACCGACGCACCCGACAGTGCAACAGCAAAGGGTAACTGCTTTACGGTCCTCCCGGAGCTGCTTGCAGCTACGAAGCTTGAACTAGGAGGGTTGACCAAGCCCCTCGAACCCGCCGTTACCGCACGGCTCCTCGGCAGCGACCTCGACCAGGACGGCCCTACCTATGCGGAGCTGTTCTATCTCCTCCGGGCCCGGAATCAGCTGGTCTTCGAGCGAGAGGGCAACAGAGAGAACGCCAAGATCGTCGTCACCCTGAAGGTCGGAGCTGGGGACTCTCTGCCACTCGCGGAATTCCCCGTTAGCGGCGTAACCGATTCTCGATTTGGAAGGGGGCGTGAGCGCATCGTCGCGTTCGACGCCTTCTGCGAATTCATGCGTTTCGACGGTAGGCCCATTGAGGCTGACGCAGCTGCGCAGACTCTCTTTCAGAACGCCACTCTGCGAAAAGTCAGATTGGGCCATTTCCCCAAGCCGTGCTGCACGCCTTCAGGATGCATCGGTCGGACAGTGGTACTACGGCGTTGTCGAGACGGACTGCAAGGACATGCACAAGACGCTGGAGGAAGACCTCAACCTCATGCAGGACGGCGGCGATCGTGAGATACACGAGAGCTGGAAGCGAGCCATGGAACGCCTCCTAACAGGCGAAGAGCGACGTCGTATTCGGGAAAACTGGCTGCGGCAGTCCAGCCGGCCTTCCACCTCGAGCTGATGCGGAGGGCGCTGCTGGCTGTTGCCCTGGTGGCGCTCCTGGTGGGCGTGCCGGTGGCGGTGCTTGCGCAGGATGGGGAAGCGCCGGCGACGAAGGTCGTCTTCGCGCTCGATGACTCGGGCTCCATGTTCGGGCCGAACGGGAGCGATCCCGGGATGCAGCGCTACGACGGCGTCATCAACCTCATCGAGGTGCTGCAGCGGCTGCTCGACGACGACGACCCGCGCCGCGTCGAGGTCGGGGCGATTTCGTTCGGCTCCGACGCACAGCAGCTTTCGGGGCTCGTCTCGGTGCGGGACACGGCTCTGGCGGACCTGTTGCGATCCGCTCGCGACGGCGCGAGTACGCGTCGCTCGACCGACTTCCTGGGAGCGCTCTGCCTGGCGTGGGAGACCGCGACGGGCGCGGCCGCTCCACGCGACTCGGGCTGCCCCAATGCGACCGGCGCAGGCGGTCAGCGAGCCGACGACGCTCGCCGCATCGTGGTACTGGTGACAGACGGCGCGCCAGCTTCGGGGAGCGATGCGCTCACGTTCGGCGCGCAGCCCGACCCCGCCTCCTGCCCGTCGGTGCTGGATGCGTCGGCGTTCAGGGAGAGCAGGGACGAGGGCGCCGCGCCGTACTGGCGGCGGGCGGTTGGGTGCAGCCTCGATCCGGCGGTGCCCTGCGACCGCGTCATCCGCAGCGTCGATGCGGACGAGCTCGCAGAGCAGATTCTGGGGGCCTACCCCACGATCGACCTGTGCGAGCGCGTCGCGGGGAGCGAAGAGTACAACTGCGACGTCCCCGGTGGGCTCGTTGAGGTGCAGTTCCTGATGACGGGGCTGCCAGATGACGCAGTGACGACCGTGGACAACGGTCGGGACCTCTTCCGTTCGGATGGCCGCAACGCTGAGGACCTCCTCACCAGGCTCCCTGGCAGCCACGGCTGGCAGTTCGAGAACCGTCCCTACCGTGGCGCCTACGAGCTGACACTTCAGGCGTCCACCCCCTCTCCTGATGCGCGCGTATTCGTCGACTACGAGCCTGCCCGCTTCTCGATTGGGGAGCAGGCGTGGGATGCCGATTCGAGCGCCCTTACCATCGACCTGCGGGTGGTCGGCGGGGGCTCGGTCTTCCCGCGCAGTGCCGAACAACAGCCCTACCGGGTGGTGATCGACGGCAGCACACAGCAGACCGTCACCCTCGAGCACGTTGAGGGTGGCCGTGACTTCACGGTCACGATGGATGCGTTCCCGGGAGATGCCGAATTCACCCTCTGCCTTGATCTTGGGAGAGGGCGGGGATGCATTAAGGTGGCGAGGGGCGGCATCGCGCAGTCGGTCTTCGTGAGCCCGACGCCGGAGCCGACGCCGGCAGCCCCGGTTGAGACGGTCACTCCCACGCCAACGCCTTCACCAACGCCGACTCCCACTCCGACACCGACGCCTCCCGTCATCGAGGAGGAGCCCGAGGAGAGCGGCTTCCCCTGGGTCCTCCTGATCGTGATCGCCATCATCGTGGTGCTGCTCGCGCCGGTCGCCATCAGCGCGTACGAGGTACGGCAGCCGAAGGTCTACAACCGTCACGGCGAGAAGGCCAAGCCCGTCAATCTGGCAGTGCCCGATGCGGGTGCGAATCCTCAGGACCTCGTGCGCCTGGGCGTGTTCGCGTGGCGGGAAGCGCCGTCGATGCCGCCGCAGACAGACGAACGGCTGGCCTCGCGCACGGTCATGCTGCGCTACCTGGTGGCAGGGCCGCTGGTGGCCCGCCGTACAAATCGCCTTGGAGAAGACTGGCGTGGCGCCTCGCTCGCAGAAGCGCCCGAACTCGACCTCGACGCCGAGGAGACGCCGCTGGACATTGCCGAGGACCTCGAGATCCACGCACGTCGCGAGCAGGGCGAGGACGAGTGGTAGCGACTGCTGCGGCTACTGGCAGTCCTCATCGGGCGGCTTCACGAAGAAGAGGTTGATGCGGACCTCGCCCACGTCGAAGGTGTTCAGCGCGAGGTAGGCACCGGTGCGATCGTCGGGGACGGTCGGGTACGCGAGAATGCCGTCGCCGCCAAGGATGACGTCCTCAAGGGCGTCGAAGAGCGCGATGTGAGCGCCGTCCCCGCTATTGGAGTACGTCTCAACCAGCGCGATTCTGAACCCCCTCGCGTAGCGGAGTTTCAGGAAGGTCGCGGTGTGGACATCCTCCAGGTTCCCTTCGTCGAGGACGACGAACTCCTTGCTCTTGTTGACGCTCGTTCGCACGCGGCCTGTGTTGATGATCAAGTCGCCATCAACAGAACCACGCGTCATCCCCTTCAGCACGATCTGATCGAAGCTGAAGTCGCTGGCGGAGTCGCAGGCTTTGGTCTGCGTGGGCGTTGCGGTGGGCGTTGGTGGGGGTGTGGGGGTTGGGGTGGGCGAGGGCGTCGTGGTGGGCGTGGGGGTGGGGGTCGGCGTAGGGGTTTCGGTGGCGGCGGCGGCAGGCTCGATGATGTCTTCCTCGTCGTCGAGCCAGTTGACGGCGATGAACACGAGCGCGAGCACGAGCACGAGGTCGGCGAAGAGCCAGCCTGCTATGCCGAGGCCTTCATCATCCACTGAAGCGGCTCCCTGCTCCGTCGCGGGCCTCCTGGAGCGCGTCCAGCGCCCCGGCGACGCGGTTGGAGACGACATTCAGCTGCGTGACAGCCTCGCCGAAGGCCTGCGCGGAGTCGTCCCTAGGGCCGAAGTGCTCGGCGAAGACCACGGTCATGCGGTCGAGGTGGGCTGACAGTTCACGCATGTCCTGAACCGTGCTGCCCAGGCTCTCTGCGGCGGGCGCGATGTTCTTCTCGATGTTGCTGAGGCTCTCGGCGGTCGCGCTCATGGTGACGGCTGCTGCGGCGATTTCGCGCTGCGTCGCGCCGAGCTCGTTGCCGATGTCGGCGATCGGCTTCATCAGGCGGACAAGCTCGTCCATCTGCTGCCGCTGCGCCTCCGCCGAGCCCGCCATGCGATCCATGGCCTCCTTCGCTCCGCCAAGGGCATCACCTGCGCCCTGGATGCCGGCGGCCAACTCGCGCCCGGTCTGGGCGAATCGTTCGATGCTGGCTCGCATCTCGTCGGCTTGCGACGTGCCCTGGTGGACGGACGCCTCCATGGAGGCGTTCGTGAGGCGGCGGCGAAGTCCGTGGCGATGCGGTCGGCGCGTCGCGCACGGATGGGCTTGATGACGCTGACCAGGAAGACGTGAGTGCCAATCAGGGCAAAGATGAAGCCAACGACCAGGGCCGCTGTGCCGCGCAGGTCGCCAAGGTTGTTGATGCCGGAACTCTGAATCTCCAGCCAGGCCACGAGGACGGGGACGAAGATGAGGATGTTGCGGGCGGCCTCAAGCAGCCACTCGAACGCCTTCCACATGCCGCCCGCAGCGAGCGTCTTGTCCACCATCGCAGGCTCGATACCGGGGGGGGACGGCTGCGGCTGAGCCGGGCAGCCTGCCGGCTGCCACATCCTCGACGCGCTTCGCATAGCCGCGGATGGATGTGGCGAGGGCGCCGGCTCCTCGCGCCCCCACGCGCTCGGCGTAGCCGTTCAGCTCACTGACCCAGTGACTGCTCTCTTGGAGGGCGGGGCGGTGTCGTCGTCAGTGTGCATAGCTTCGCTATTCGTAACCTCTTCAGCTTGATCATCGACCTCAGACTGGTAGTCCGCGTCTTGTGGGAATCAGTTTCGTCAGGGGGAATCTCGGGGATGGAGGCCGCTGCAATCTGGTCGTCGCTGGACATGGCGGCGTCCAGCACGTCCTGAATGAGTACGCGACCCCGCGAACCCGTGCCCTCGACGGTATCCAGGTCGATGCTATGCTCTTTCGCCATGGCTTCAACCTGGGCGGAATAGGAGCGTTGTCGTCTGCCTCCGCGTCGTCTAGCGGGCATCAGAGCCTCCGATTGGCTGGCTCACCCCGGGGATGAGCTGCGTGATGATGTTCTCCAGGATGGAGTCGAAGCCGAACGAGCCGATGCCCGCATCCCCGCGGCCTGCATAGGTGAGGAAGGGGCTTCCCTGGACCTGCTCCATCGCGGTCCGATCCTGTGTATCGATGCCAAGGTGTTCGGCGACCCCTCGCCTCTCGAAGACGTGGTATGTCCGGAACTGCTCCTGCCAGCCCGACCCCGCCTTCACCAGACCGACCAGCTCGGGGTCGACGGAGAAGCGGATGAGGTCGGCTTTGATGATGACGTGACAGGTCGCGGCATCGCGGCGACTGGCCTGCTCGAGGGCGCCATCGAGCGTCAGCACCTCCTGATTCACATCGACCGACTCGGGGCCGGCCTTGAGCGCATCGGGGAAGGTTGAGGCGGTCTGCTTCACGCAGGTGGGGTCGATGGTGAGCACGATTGCGTCGAGGTCACGAGCGGCCGGGCCAGGCTGCTCGGATTCGCCCCAGCTACGCTCCCAGAGGCGCACGTTCTGTCTGCGTCCGTCCGCCAGCAGGGGGAGCTCGGTCACGCGCACGTCATCGTCTTCACCGATGCGTGGAGCGCCCGCCCACGGCAGTCGCTGGGAGGAGCCCTGCTGGAAGTCCGGGGGGCTGAGTGCAGCGTCCACCATGCGATTGACGAGCGTCGTCTTGCCGGAGGCGGGAGCGCCGGTGACGAGGATCCAGCGGTCATCTTCGGCCTTGGGGCGCCAGATTTCGGCAGGGGTGAGGGTGGGGTCGGGAGTGGCGTCGCCGCGGGGAGCCCTGCTTTCCCGGCGCGCGACGACCGCTGCGCCCAGGAGCATCACGCCCGCGCCTACAACGGCCCCCCCGCTCGCAATCAACCCAAGCCCGATTTCGTAGAGGGCTCCCCGGAGCAGCTCTTCCATATCCTTCTAACCGGTGGCGCAACAGGACGCCGCCCATGCCGTCTAGACGCAAGTGCTCAGCTCCGTGCGTCCGGCGGGAACGGCAGATTCGCAGCCCATCCCGGACGCCAGAGGGGAAGGCGAAACGCTACAACACGCTTCTGTAGCAGGCTACTGAGGCAGGCGTAGAGGGGCGCGTCGGGTGGCAGCGCTGGGCGCGCTAGAGCACGGTCTCGCGTTGGGGGGCGTGGATGGAGCGGCGGTCGACGGTGACGGTGATGATGTCGACGCCGTAGTACTTCTGATGCTGCACGGATGAGGCGTAGTGGTGCAGCAGGCGATAGGAGACCTCTTGTGCGCTGGCGACAGGGGGAAGCTCGCTGAGGTAGGTGATCGAGTCCTCCATATTCACGCCCTCGAGGGCGGTCACGACCTCCACTTCGATGATGGGGCCGTCGCGACGCGCGGTGACGGCGAGCTGGCGCACGCCAGCGGTCGTGGTGCCTTCATCTTCGAGGATGGCGAGCATCTCCTCACCGACGGAGGTGAGGCGTTGCGTCGCGGCGGTGTTCCAGCGGGCCTGCTTGCCGACAGAGATGAGGAATTCGCTCAGGTTGTCGAGGGCGAAGAGGTCGAGGGCGATGTTCAGGCGACGGGGGCGCGGGGCGGTGTATTCGAGGAAGAGCATCATCACCATGGCGGCAAAGGCGCCGGCAGTCATGCCGTTGCTGAGGATGATTTCGAAGACGCCGCCGATGAGATTGGGATAGATCATCTGGTTCTGGAAGCCCACGCCGATCCAGAAGGAGATGCCGACGATGACGGCTTTGCGGTGGTCGATGCCGTCACGAAGGATGAGGTCCATGCCCTGGATGAAGACCAGCCCGATGAGGACGGTGATGTAGGCGGAGGCGACCGGTCCGGGGATGGCGACGAAGAGCGCGGTGAACTTGGGGAAGAAGGCAACCGCGATGAGCAGGATGCCGATGAAGATGCCGACGCGGCGGGCGGCGACGCGCGTGACTTCGATGATGAGGCCGCTGGAGAAGTAGGTGGTGTTGGGCAGGGTGCCCACGAGGCCGGAAAGGAGGTTGCCCACGCCATCGGCGTTGATGGCGCCCTGCAGGACGCGGAAGTCGATGGCCTGCTCCTGGCGGCGGGAGACCTGCTGGATGCCGATGCCGTCGGCGATGGTCTCGATGGCGCCGACGATGGTGACGATGAAGAAGGCGGGCAGGAAGCCCCAGAACACGATGCTTGGGGTGACATCGATGCCGGGCCAAGAGCTGAGCGTGAGGCCAAGCCAGGGGGCATCGGCCACGATTGAGGTGTCGTAGAGGCCGAAGGGGGCGCTCACGATGCAGCCGAGCACGATGCCGACAATGGGCGCCCACAGGCGCCAGACGGGCGAACCGCGCAGGACGACCGAGGCGACCGTCACCAGCGTCACGAAGGCAGCGATGGGAGACACCACTTGCGGGGTGTCGTCGGGCACATCCATGAGCGTCTCGAAGGCGACGGGCATGACGGTGACGGCAACGAGCATGAAGACGATGCCGGAGACGAGCGGGGTGAAGAGGCGGCGAAAGATGGCGAGGCGTTCGGCCAACAGGAACTGGAAGACGGAGGAGACGATGATGAGGCTGGCCATGAGGGCGGGGCCGCCTTCCACCAAAGCGGCCAGGCAGACGGCGATGAAGGCGCCCGATGTCCCCATGACGAGTACGTGGCCTGAGCCGAAACGGCCAACCCGCACTGCCTGCAGGACGGTGGTGAGACCGCTCACGAGGAGCGCGCCAAAGACGGCCCAGGTGATATAGGACTCGGGCTGCATGGCGCTTCGGCCGACGATCACGACGGTGAGCACGACGGGCGCCACGATGAGCATGGAAGCCTGCAGGCCCACGCCAAGCGTCACCAGATGCGGGGGCGTCTCCTCGGGCTCGTACCGGACTCGTTCCTGATCGGATTCGTCGACAGGCACACGATCCACGCTTGGGACTATCGGAGCTGGGGCGCCACCCCGGGCCCACCGGGGAGACGCGGTACGGGGGCCATCTAGTTGAAGACCACGGTCTTGTTTTCGTTGACGAGCACGCGGTCTTCGATGTGCCAGCGTACGGCGCGGCCGAGGACGCGGCGCTCGAGTTCGCGGCCCTGACGGATGAGATCCTCGCGGGAATCACGATGGGAGACGCGCGTCACGTCCTGCTCGATGATCGGCCCTTCGTCGAGCTCGGTGGTGGCGTAGTGGGCGGTCGCGCCGATGATCTTCACCCCGCGGTCGTGGGCCTGGCGGTAGGGGTCGGCGCCGGGGAAGGCGGGGAGGAAGGAGTGGTGGATGTTGATGACGGCGCGGGGGTACTCGTTGAGGAAGGTGGGGGTGAGGATCTGCATGTAGCGCGCGAGCACGACGAGGTCGACGCGATCGCGGATGAGGTCGAGGATCTCCCGTTCCTGCTCGGCCTTCGTATCGGGGGTGACGGGCAGGTACTTGAAGGGGACGTAGAAGCGCTCGGCGAGCGAACGCAGGTACTCGCGGTTGGAGATGATCATGACGATGTCGGCCGCGAGCTCGCCCGTGCGCACCTGCCAGAGCAGATCGAGCACGCAGTGCGAGGTGCGCGTGCAGAGGATGACCATGCGGGGGGGCACGGCGCTGTAGGAGAGGTTCCACTCCATGCCGAACTTGGGGGCGACGAAATCGCGCATCTCATCGCGGATGACGGCGACCGGCGTGTCGAGTTCGTCGAGCGGAAACTCCATGCGCATGAAGAAGCGTGGGACTTCGCCACCGGTGGAGTACTGCTCGCCGGTGAGCACGTTCGCGCCGTGGGAACTGAGGCACGACGAGACGGCGGTCGCAATCCCGGGACGGTCGGGGCATTGCAGGGTCAGGCGGGCCATTCCGGTCGTCGGAGCATCACTCATATGGTGATAATACGTGGTTCGCGATATTCGTACCGCATGTTTCGGCGGGGAAGTTTGCAGTTTCGTTTCGGCAAGCCCCTGGCCCAGGCCAAACGCATGTGGCCAAACGCATGTGGAACGGAGCGGACCGTGACAGGCTGCGGCAACGCGGCCTCACGGTTTGCAAGGAACGGGGGAGGGAGCGAGATGCCTGACGACGCGACCCGTGAAACGTATCGACATGCCTGGCAGGCCTGGATGAAGCAGCTCGAGGGGGTGCATGAGGTGTTGCTCGAGGGGGAGCGGCTGACGCCGGACCGGCTGAAGGGGCTGCTCAATCGGGAGGCGCGCGCGAAGCAGGCCTACGACGAGGCGCGACTGAGGCTGCTGGGGCTGGATGAGGGGACCGCGTCCACGTCGGTGGCGTCCGCACCGTCAGGGGGCGACGAGAACCCGTTCCGCTAGCAATCTCCCCGTGGAACAGGCCCGAAGCAGGCGCCTGGCGTGCTAGACTCGCGCGCACATCTTGCTGCCGGGAGCTGCCCCATGGTCGAGACCAAGAAATCATTCTGCCGCTTTTGCCACGCGTTCTGCGCCATCGAAGTCGACGTTGAAGACAACAAGGTCATCGAGATTCGTGGCGATACGAGCGACCCCATCTACGGGGGCTACACGTGCATCAAGGGGCGGCATCTGCCCGACCAGCACAATCACCCGGACCGCATCCGCACGTCGCTGAAGCGCATGCCGGATGGCTCCTTCGAGCCGATTTCGAGCGAGCAGGCACTCGACGAGATCGCGGAGAAGATGCGCGCCATCATTGATGAGCACGGACCGCGTGCGGTGGCGAGCTACAACGGCACCTACGCCTTCTGCAACGCGATTACGCTCTCGGTGACGCGCGCCTGGCACGCGGGCATCAAGTCGCCCTCGTACTACACGAGCGTGACGATCGACCAGCCGGCGAAGGCGATTGCGGCCTCGCGGGCGGGCACCTGGATGGGCGGAGGCCAGTCGTTCGACTCGGCGGACGTGGCGATGCTGATCGGGAATAACCCGGTCGTCTCCATGTTCGGCGGCATCCCCCCCTTCAACCCGTGGAAGCGGCTGCGGGACGCGCAGAAGCGCGGGCTGAAGCTGATCGTGATCGACCCGCGCTCCTCGGACGTGGCCAAGCGCGCCGACCTCTTCCTGCAGGTGAAGCCGGGCGAAGACCCAACGCTGCTGGCGGGCATCATCCGCGTGATGTTCGACGAGGGGCTGGTGGACGGCGATTTCCTCGCCGGCAACGCGGCCCATGTCGAAGAGCTGCGCGAGGCAGTGGACAGCTTCTCGCTGGACTACGTGGAAGAGCGCACAGGCGTGGCCGCGGCGCTGGTGGAGCGGGCGGCGCGGATGTTCGCGGAGAGCGCGCGGGGGGTCGCTTCCAGCGGCACGGGGGCGAACATGTCGCCCCATCCGAACCTGACGGAGCACTTCGTGCAGACGCTGAACACGCTCTGCGGGCGGCATCTGCGCGAAGGCGAGGTGGTACCGAATCCGGGCGTCATCAGCCCCGAGCGGCCGTTCCTGGCGCAGGCGAATCCGCCCAATCCCGCGTGGGGCAAGGGCGAGCCGAGCCGCGTGCGTGGTCTGGGCGAAGTCTTCGGCGAGATGCCGACTGCGGCGCTCAGCGACGAGATCATCGAGCCGGGCGAGGGGCGCGTGCGCGCGCTCATCAGCGTGGGCGGCAATCCTGTCGGCGCGTGGCCCGATCAGCTCAAGACGATCGAGGCGATGAAGCACCTCGACCTGAACGTGAGCATCGATATCCGCATGTCGCAGACGGCCAAGATGGCGGACTACATCATCGCGCCCAAGCTCTCGCTGGAGCGGCCTGACCTGACCGTCCTGACCGACTCGTGGTACCCGGAGCCCTACGCTCACTACACGCCGGCGATGGTCGAGGCCGAAGACGACGTGATGGAGGAGTGGGAGTTCTTCTGGGGCATCGCGCACCGTCTGGGGACGGAGATCAACCTTCCCGGCGGCTCGCTGCCGATGGACAAGAAGCCGACCACGGACGAGGTACTCGACGTGGTGGCGGCGAAGTCGCGCATCCCGCTCGACCGTGTGCGGGAAGCGGACGGCGGCGCCATCTTCGAAGGGGAGACGGTGCGCGTCGGCGCGAAGTCTGCGGGCACGGATGCGCGTCTCGACGTGGCGCCAGCCGACCTGGTGGAGGAGATCGCCGAGGTGCGGGCGCAGCCGCTGGTGGAGGGCGCAGGCTACGAGCCTGGCGAGGAGTTCTCGCACCGCCTGATCAGCCGGCGCATGCGCGAGTTCTACAACTCCTCAGGCCGCGACCTCGGTGGGCTCACGGCTCGCGACGGCGGCACGAACCCCGCCTTCATGAACCCGCGCGACGGTGCGGAGTTCGGCATCGAGGACGGAGCCGTCATCGAGATCGAGTCGGGGCGAGCCACCATCCTCGGGGTGGCGGCCTTCAGCGACGATGTGCCTCCGGGCGTCATCTCGATGGCGCACTCGTGGGGCGATACGCCCGAGAACGACCAGGACGTGCGCTCCATCGGGGGCAGCACGAACCGCCTCGTGAACAACGCAGAAGCGTACGACCCGATCACGGGCATGGCGCGGCAGAGCGCCATCCCCGTGAACATCCGCCCGGCGAAGGAGCCGGTCGCGACGGGCTAGACGCTCATCGCTCAGCGCTCGTCGCGTCGTTGCCCACGGGCATCGGCGCGACAGCAGCCGTATCAGCAGCAAGAAAAGGAGCGTCATATGGCGGACGCGCGGTCTGGCACGAACGACATCTGGGAGGCCATCTACACGCAGCGGGCGATCCGCCGCTGGTCCGACGAGCCGGTTGCGGACGACCTCGTGTGGAAGATCATCGAGGCGGGCACGAAGGCGCCATCGGGGAGCAATCTGCAGCCGTGGCGCTTCCTCGTCATCCGCGACCAGGAGACGCGCGACGCCATCTCGGCGCAGCTGCGCAAGGGGCTGGAGAATCCCGGCCTGCAGTCGATGATCGACAACGCCATCACCTCGGGCACGAAGGGCGAGCGCCTGATGATGACGGGCGCGCGCGGGCTCTTCGAGAATCTGGCGCAGGCGCCGGTGTTCATCGTGCCCTGCATCTACCAGATCTCTTCACCCACGACCGATCCGGCGTCGCTTCTGGCAGGGAGCTCGATCTACCAGGCCGTGCAGAACATGATGCTGGCGGCGCGGGCGCTGGGCCTGGGCACGGTGATGACGACCTTCCAGGGGGCGGTCGACGACGTCTTGCGGGAGCGCTGCGGCATCCCTGCGGATGCGACGCCGGCGGCCATCATCCCGCTCGGCTTCCCCGATGCGAACTTCGGGCCGACCAACCGCAAGCCGGTGGACGAGGTGACGAACTGGGACCGCTGGGACGTGACGAAGGAGCGCGAGTAGCGTCCCCGGCCGCCCGCAGCCGCGAAGGGCGAGACGGCACGGGATGATCGCGCTCTACCGCTTCTGGCCGGAAGCGCGCGCGGCAGTGCGCGAGACGCTCGAACGGGCGCCAGACGCGGACGCGCCACCGTCAGCGACAGGCGCAGCAGAAGCGCTCACGCTGGCGGAGCTGGCCCCGACGCTGGGAGGCTACGACCTCGCCGTCGACCTGGGGGCGGTGGAAGGGGCGGGCACGGCAGGGGCACGTGCGCTGGAGGTGGCGGAGGCGGTCTGCGGGGGGCGGGTGTGGCGCGGCGGCGGCAGGGGCTGGGCGGTCGGGGTGGCGGGGACGGGCATCGCGGCGCCCACGCCTGCAATCGCCCCCTTCGCGGGGCTCGCACCGGAGACGCCGCTGCTGCTGTTGCGGGCGATGGGCGGCTGGAACCTGCTGGCGTCACCCGACCGCGAGACGTGGCTGACGCTCTCGATGACCTTCCTCAACCGTCGCACCTACCAGCGCTTCGATGCAGAAGCGGCCTGGTTCAGCCCCGACGTGAACGAGCTGGCCTCGCTGGTGATGGGCACGCACAACACCCAGGACGTCGAAGGCACCTGCCTCACCTACGGCATCCCCGGGCTCTCGCTCGCCGAGTGGGAAGACGAGCGGCAGGCCGAGCACAGCGACGGCGACCCCGAGGCCACACGCAGCGCCCTCCTGGCGGAAGACCTGCACTACGCCGCCCTGCTGCCGGCGCCAGCCGGCGCAGCCTCGCTGCGCGAGGCGCTCGCGCCGCTGGGCTCGGCGCTCTTTGTGGAAGAAGCGGACTAGCGCAGCGGCTCGATGACCATGACCGCCTGACCGGCGATCTCCCCGCTCTCCAGCATCTGCGTGGCTTCGTTCACCTGCTCGATGGTGCAGCGGAAGCTGACGATGGTGGGGATGGGGAGGCGGTCGTCCTCGAGCCACTGCAGCAGCATGGGGACGTCTGCATCGGCGTTGGGCGGGTCGGGGAGGGTGTAGCCGCTGGCGGCGCAGATGGCGTCGAGTTCGCCCTGCCGCTCCTCCGTGCCCGGGCTGGCGAGCACGATGGCGCTGCCTCCCTCACGCACGGGTGCGCGGCCCGGGCGGTTGACGGTCTCGAACTCGTAGAGACAGTCGAAGAGGTGGTCGACGCCATCGGGCGCCATCTCGGCGAGTCGTGCGACGGCGGCGGCGCTGCTGAGGTTGAGCGTCTCCGTGGCGCCGACGGCGCTGGCCGCTTCGAGGCGCTCATCCTCGCGGGCGACGGCGATGATCTCGCCCGCGCCCGCCTCTCTGGCCGCGGCGATGGTCGAGAGGCCGACGCCGGCGCAGCCGAAGACGACGACGCGGTCCCCTTCGCCCACACCTGCGGTGCGAACGGCGCTGGCGGCGAGGAGGGCGGTGTTGCCGAGGACAGCCGCGCCTTCCTTGTCGGGCAGGTCGGGGATGGGGATGAGGAACTGCTCGTCGACCACGAGGTTGGTGGCCCAGGTCCCGGCGGGAGCGACTTCCGCCTCGCTGCCGTCGTCGAACTCGACGGTGGGGAGATCGGGGGCGCGGTCGGGATCGACGCTCCAGGGCGTCACCAGCACGGTATCGCCCACCTGCACGCGGGTGACCTCGCTGCCGACCTCGAGGACGCGGGCGGTGCCTTCGCGCCCGGGGATGACGGGCAGCGCCTGCGGCTCTTCCACCTGATGCAGCTGGCCGTGCTCGATGCCGGCGGCGTAGGTTTCGAGCACCGCCTGGTGGGGAGCGGGATCGGGCAGATCCAGCTCCTGGATGGCGCAGACGCCGTAATCGCCCTCAAGCACGACGACGCGGGCGGTAGTCGGCATGGGCTGGCCCTAGCGCTCCACGTACGGCCCGAGCAGCTGCGGCACGCGCAGGCCCTCGGGGATACGCTCGGGGCCGATCATGCGGTCCACCTGCTCGGCGCAGTTCCAGATGCGGCGCTCCTGGTAGCTCACAGGCATGCCCGTGAGCCCGGGGGAGTTGAGCGACTTCTGCATGGGCGCCATGTTGCGGGTGTCTTCCTCCATGACGACATCGAACCCGTCAAAGCGCTGCTGCCAGGTCTCGGAGGCGGCGGGGGAGGGGCTATCGCCCCAATCGACGCAGAAGGTGATCCACTCGAAGCGGGTGGTATTCACATCGATGGGCCAGGCGAGGAGGAAGGGCATCCCCGTGGCGCTCACGGGGGTGACGAGGTTGGGGAAGGCGCTGAAAGCGGTGCTGGTGCAGCGCGTCATGCCGTTAACGGTGGGGATCTCCGTCATGCCATCAGAGAAGGTGCCGAACGACTTGCGGTCGAACTCGACGCGCCAGTCGAGCTGGTCATCCATGCCCGCCATCTCGGCCGCGCGCTTGGAGAGGGGGGTGATCATGCGCGAGTGGCCGTTGGGCAGGACGCCCATGGTCGCGCCGCGCTGATCGAGGCCGGAGACGCCCGCCTTCTGATGGATGTGCTTGAAGTGGTAGACCTCCTGGAAGGCCTCGACGGTGACTTTCCAGTTGCAGGGGATGATGGTCCAGCGCTTGTCGATCATGCGCAGCGTGGAGCCCTGGAACATGGCCATCTGCTCGGGCAGGGGGTGCAGCCAGTCGAGCAGCGGTTCGGCGTCGGGGTCCTGATTGATGAAGACCCAGCCATCCCAGGTCTCGCAGCGCAGCTCACGCAGCCGCAGCAGCTCCTCAGAGATGCCCGCCTTGTCGCCCACGAAGCGGCCGGTGGTGTAGTCGTAGAGGTGGCCTTCACAGCAACGGAAGATGCCTTCAGGCAGCTTGCGGCGGGGGAACTCCTGCTGGAACTGGAGGTTGTTGCCGGCGGAGTCGAACTCCTTCCAGTGGAAGAGGTCGCTGTCGTCGGGGACGTCAAAGAGGGGCGAGCCGTGCCGGCAGGCGTTGTGGAAGGCGTGGATGGCGCCGTCCTCGCCGCGCACGAGCACGACGGGCGTGTCGAGGTGGTCCCAGAGCTGGTAGGAGCCGGGCTCGGGCAGCTCTTCCTCGCGGGTGGCGTAGAGCCACAGCTTGGGCCACAGGTGGCGCTTCTCCAGGTCGAAGAACTCCTCGCTGCGGTAGCGTCCGGCGGGGATATCGGGGAACTTGGGGAAGCCTTCAGGCGGGCCCTCGCGCGAGAATTCGTACAGGATCTCCTGCTTGATGCGTTCGACGAGTGCGGTATCCATGGGACTTCCCTTTCGGCGCATCACGCTGGCGGCGCGACGCTAGCCTTGCGATTCTACTCTCTGGCTGTCGGAATTGGCGCATCGCACCGCCACTGACGACGGAGGAGTACCGCCATGATTCGTCACATCGTCACCATCACCCTGAAGGACGACGCCCCTGCGGAGGAGATCAAGGCCTTCTTCGAGGAGCTCATCCCCATCAGCGAGCACCCGAAAGCGATCGGCTATCGCTGCGGCTGGAACTTTCAGGAGATCGGGGAGCCGTGCGACATCGGCATCGCCTGCGCGTTCCCCAACCGCGAGGATTTCGAGGAGTACATGGCCTCGCCCGACCACGGCCCGCCGGGCGCCATCCTGGCACGCATCTCGCAGCACTACAGCGTGACCGACTACGAAGAGGGCTCGCCCATGGAGGCGCACGCGGAGACGCGCACCGTGCGCGCAGGTTCGTAGCGCCGGAGTAGCGCAGGACCTGCGGAACAGCGCTTACGGATCGAGGATGGCGACGAGCCGCGGGGCGATGTAGAGGCTGCCCCGCTGCCGCAGGGGCACCGGCTCGAGGATGCTGACATCGACAAGCGCCTGAATCGAGGTGTAGGCGGTCTGCCGCGCCACCTCGAGGCCGGACTCGACCACTCGGGGGGTGACGGCCACGTGCTCAAGCACGAACTCAGCCAGGCGCCGGGTGGAGGGGGTAGCGCCGGCGGTTGTGAGCAGATCGCGCCACTCCTCGCGCAGGGCGAGCACCGAGCGGGCCACAGAAACCGCTTCCTTCGCCTGCTCGGAGACTCCACGCAGGAAGAAGCGCAGCCATTCCTCCCACGCAGAGGTGGCGCTCACCGCGAACAGCAGCTGGTAGTACTCGCTGCGGTGGCGGTCGAAGTAGGGGCTGAGGTAGAGCAGGGGATGGCTCACCTGCAGTCGCAGGGCCAGCAGCAGAACGATGAGCAGGCGCCCCATGCGGCCGTTGCCATCGAGGAAGGGGTGCACCGCCTCGAACTGGTAGTGCATCCAGGCGGCCTCGACGACCGGGGGCGTACGCGGCTTGGGCGCGTTCACGTAGACCACGAGCTGGCCGAGGGGAGCATGCATCCGGGCAGGCGGCGGGGGGACGTAGATGGCGTCCGTGATTTCGCTCGTGGCGCCGATGTGGTTCTGCAGGCGACGGAACTCGCCGGGACCACTAAAGGCCTCGCCTCTGGCGCCCGTCATGAGCTGGCGGTGCAGGGAACGGATGAGGTCGAGCGAGAGGGCGTCGCCCTCGATACCACGCAGGCCGGCGTCGAGGGCGACCACGTAGTTGAGCACGTCCTGCGTATCGCTCCCGGGCAGGGGGCGAATGCCGGCTTCAAGGGAGACGACATCAAAGAACGAAGCGACGGTGCCCTCGATGCGGGAGCTGGCGACCGCCTCGCGGCGCAGGTAGGGGCGGACCAGCAGATCCGGGTTGGGGAAGAATTCGCCGATGCCGGTCAGCTGGCCGAGCGCGAGGTTCGCTTCTCCCAACTCGCGGGCGACGGCCGCGATGGCGTCATCCTCGGCGCGGGGCGGGAGCGGGCCGGGGATGAAGGCAACGTACGAGGGTCCGGCCTCGTCACGCTGGACGTCGACCAGCCGGCCTGCTGGATTCGTGAACTCGGCGGTCTCCATGCCCTCACCCTGTCTAATATCAGGAATATTTTAGACAGAAGCGCAGCGAGTGTCCAACGCTTGGACACCCAGACAGAGTGTGTCCAATTTCCCCCACGCTTTAGACAGAAGAACGGGAAGTGTCAGCGCGGCTAGACTTGCGTACGCTGATGATCAGTTTCACCTTGACGCACGGAGAAGGGGCATGACGGAGCGACCGCTGATCGCGATCACGCTTGGGGATCCGGCGGGCATCGGGCCGGAGGTGGCGGCGAAGGCGCTGCAGCGGGACGAGCTGCGCGCGCAGGCGCGGCTCTTCCTGCTGGGCTCGCCTACGAGCGCGGCGGCGGCGCTGCGGCTGATCGGCTCGACGCATGAGCTGCGGGGGTGCCGCGCCCGGAGGCGGTGCGTGGCGAGGCGGGCACGACGGAGGTGCTGGCGGTGGGGGGCTTCCGCGAGGCGCTCTTCGCCATGGGGGAGCGCTCCGTGGTGGCGGGGGAAGCCTCACACGCATGGGTGGAGGCGGCGGCCCGGCTGGCGCTGGAGGGGCGCGTGGACGCTATCGTGACGGCGCCCATCAACAAGGAGTCGTGGCAGCTGGCGGGCAGCACGGATACGGGCCACCAGGAGGTCTTCCAGCGCCTCTCGGGGGCGGAGCAGGTGGCCACCATGCTCGTGAGCGGCACGCTGCGCTGCATGCATCTCTCCACGCACAAGACGCTGGCGGAGGCGTGCGCCTACGTGACCCGCGCGAACGTACTGCGGGCGATCAGGCTCACGCACGAGCACTTTCGCCAGTGGGGCTTCGCCGCGCCCCGCATCGGGGTGGCGGCGCTCAACCCGCACGCGGGCGACGGAGGCCTGATCGGGACGGAGGAGCAGACGGAGATCGGCCCGGCGGTGGCCGATGCGCAGGCGGAGGGCATCGCGGCCAGCGGCCCCATCCCCGCGGATTCCGTCTTCCCCCAGGCGATCGCGGGGCGCTACGACGTGGTCGTCGTGCTGTACCACGACCAGGGGCACATCGCGATCAAGGTGCACGGCTTCGAGGAGAGCATCAGCGTGAACCTGGGACTGCCCTTCATCCGCACCTCGATCGACCAAGGCACGGCCTTCGATATCGCCGGGCAGGGGGTGGCGGACGAGACGAGCATGGTCGAGGCGATCACGGCCGCGACGCGCCACTCGCGTCTGCAGGGGCGTCCTGAAGGGGGGCCTAGAAGATGGCGAGCGGGTTGGCGGGGCTGCCGGTGCCGCCGCTCACGCGGAGGGGCGAGAGCACGAACTGGAACTCCCAGCGGCCGAAGCGCTCGCAGGCGGCGGCGAGCTCCTCGAAGTTGCAGTTATCGATGAGGTGCAGCCCCATGGCGGTGAGCGAGACCACGTGCACAGGCTGGGTCATGGTGGTGTAGCCCGAGGGCATGACGTCCTGGGCGGTATCGGCGCCGATGAGGGCGGCGCCGCGCTCGTGCAGCCAGGGCAGGCTGGCGGCGTGCCAGCCGGGGTAGCCCGCGGCGGGCTGCTGCTCGCGCCCGACCTCCCCCTTATTGCGGCCGTAGCCGGTGCGCAGGAGGACGGCGTCGCCGGGCTGAACGCGCACGCCCTGGCGCGCTTCGGCGGCTTCGAGGTGTTCGGGGTAGACGCCTTCGCCGGCATCAAGCCAGGGGCGGTCGAGGGCGGCGGCGACATCGAGGAGCACGCCCCGCGTGACGATGCCGTCCTTGAGGGCGGTGATGGCGTGGTGGGTGGCGCCGAGGGCGGAGGTGACCAATTCGGCGGGCTTGCCGTTGTACATCTTGCCGTCCCAGAAGAAGTGGCAGAGCCCATCGATATGGGTGACGGCGTAGCCGTGGAAGATGAGCCCGAAGAACTCGAGGGCGCCCGCGCTGCGCGAGTTGGTGGGGCCCACGCGGTGTTCATCGCTGAGGCCCTGGCCGGTGGCCAGCATGTAGCGCTGGGGCGTGCCGAAGGCGTGGTCGGGCTGGGGGCGCGTCTCGATCTCCCAGGAGCAGAAGACGCTGACGCCTTCGCGCACGAGGGCGGCGGCGGCGCGGCGCTTCTCGGGGGTGATGAGGTTGAGCGCGCCCAACTCGTCGTCTTCGCCCCAGCGCCCCCAGTTAGAGAGGGAATCGAGCCAGGAGAGGACCTCAGCTTCGGTGGGAGGAGTAGGCATGGGTGACCTCCGCAGTGCCGGATGCGGGCAGGATGGGCGGCAGGGGGAGGCAGGTCAAGCGTGTTCGGTGACGCTCTCGATGGCGGCGTGTTCGGGGCTGGTGGGCGAAACGCGGGAGACCACGTAGAGGAAGATCGCGCCTGCCACCCCGGCCACGAGCGAGCCGGTGAGCACGCCGATCTTGGCCTGCTCGAGGAGGATGAGCGTGGGATCGGTCGCGTCCGTGAGCGACTTCGGATAGAAGGAGAGTTCGGCGATGAAGAGCGAGACGGTGAAGCCGATGCCTGCAAGGAGAGCGGCGCCCATGACATGTGCGGCGTTGACGCCATCGGGCAGGCGGCCCAGGCCCAGACGCGAGCCAAGCAGGGTCAGCGCGCTGATGCCGACGAACTTGCCCGCCACAAGCCCCAGCACAATGCCCCAGGCGAGCTGATCGCTGAAGGCGTCCAGGAATTCGTGGTGCGTAATCTCGACCCCGGCGTTGGCGAGGGCAAAGAGGGGCACGATGAGGAAGCTCGAGTAGGGCAGGAGGCGGTGCTCCAGATCGTGCATCACATTGCGGCCGCGGAAGGGGCGAGCGGGGGTGAGCAGCCCCAGGGCGACACCCGCGATGGTGGCATGGATGCCTGACTCGAACGTGGCGTACCAGAGCACGACACCGAGCACGATGTAGACGGGGACGTTGCGGATGCCGAGCCGCTGCGCGACGACGATCAGCGCCACCAATCCGATGGCCGTGCCGAGCGCGGGCAGGGAGAGTTCGGCGGTATAGAAGATGGCGATGATGGCGATACCGCCGATGTCGTCGGCGATGGCGAGGGTGAGCAGGAAGACGCGCAGGCCGGCGGGCAGCCGGCGTCCGAAGAGGGCGAGCACTCCGAGCACGAAGGCGATATCGGTCGCGACCGGGATGCCCCAGCCATCGATGCCGGGGTGACCGAGGTTCATCAGGGCGAAGACGCCTGCAGGGATGGCCATGCCGCCAACGGCGCCGATGATGGGCAGGGCCGCGCGACGCGGATCACGCAGTTCACCGACGACCAGTTCGCGCTTGATCTCCATCCCCACGACGAAGAAGAAGATGGCCATGAGGGCGTCGTTCACCCAGGCCAGGACTTCCTCATCGATGAGGAAGTCCTGGCCTGCGATGGTGAGGCCGAACTCGATGTGGTAATCCCAGAAGTTCAGGTAGGAGGACGGGTGTGCGTTGATCCAGAGGAGCGCGATGATGGCGGTGACAAGCAGCACGACGCCGCCCGCGGCCTGGAAGCGCAGGAAGCGCAGGATCGTGCTGCGGACGCGAGATGCGCGGGGCCACCAAACAGGGGTATTCGGGTCTGGCTGTTCGAGGCCCTGAGTCATCATGTCGTTCTGTAATCCTGCGCGTGTGGTTTGAAACCGCGAAAGGAACCAACGGACAGCGCCCGCGGCAGGCCGCGCCGAGGGTACCAAGCATACCCGTTGCGGTCAGCCTACCCGACGCACCGCGGGCGAGTCTCCCCGACTGGCCCCGAAGATGTCTGCCCGCGCACGCAGCCACCTCGCCAGTCCGGTTCCGGCGAGCGAAACGGTTGCCAGGCAGGCGCTGGAGCGGCTGGTTCAAACCTCAGGCAGGCGGCGGGCGCCGGGGACGGGGTGGTCGCCGACAGGGTCGGCGAGGATGGCGCGGAGGGCCTCAACGCCGTCGGCGAGGCGAGGACCGGGACGGCTGAACCAGGCGTCCGCATCGAGCGCCCAGACCGCACCACTGGCGACGGCGGGCAGGGCTCGCCACTCGGGACGCTCGCGCAGCGCCGCCGCTTCACGGGCGACTTCATCGAGGGAGAGGCCGCAGGGAAGCAGCAGGGCGACATCAGGAGCGGTGGTCGCGACGGCCTCCCAGGTGACGCGCTCGGACTTCTGGCCGGGGCGGCCCAGCACGTCCTCGCCGCCGGCACGCGCGATCTGCTCCGGCACCCAGTGTCCCGCCGCAAAGGGCGGGTCGAGCCATTCGAGGGCGAGCACGCGCGGTGGCGCCGCGGGAGGGGCGGCAGGCGGCGCGAGGCGCTCGCGCAAGCGGGCGGCGACGCGCTCGCCTGCGGCCGCGCGGCCCGTTGCTTCGCCCACCTCCTCGATGGAG
This sequence comes from Tepidiformaceae bacterium, assembly GCA_965200565.1. GTDB lineage: Bacteria > Chloroflexota > Dehalococcoidia > Tepidiformales > Tepidiformaceae > UBA2991. The sequence continues at coordinate 1,248,317 of OZ241349.1, forward strand.
CGGGCGACACCCTCGAGGTCGAGGGGCGTGAGCGTGAGCACGCGCGCGCCGAGCTGCTCCTCGTGCACGACGCGGTGGACCTGCCCCTCGCTCACCGCGCAAACGTCGCAGAGCGCCTGCGTGATGACGAGTTCGGGGCGCAGTTCACGCAGGCGGGGGACGTCGATGGTGTAGGTCGAGCCGCCAGCGGCGAGGAGGCCGCTGATGGCAGCGTCGATCTCCGCCTGGCTGAGGCCATGCGTCTCGACGGCGGGGCCGGTGAGGATTGGCAGGCCGCGGGCGGCATCGGGGTAGTCGCACTCGTGCGAGACGGCCACGACCTCGTCACCCGCGCCGACGGCGAAGGCGATCTCGGTGGCGCTGGGCAGGAGCGAGGCGATGCGCATCGCTCCCAGCTTGTGCAGCGTCGTGCGCGAACGCAAGCGGCAGCAGCAAGCGACAGGGGCCAGCGCGCTCCGCTAGGCTGGGAGCGCCGTCAGTCGCAAGGCGGCGGGAGCACGGGATGCGCAACGGGCGGCGGGCAGCCATCAGCGGTATGGCCGAGTGGGCGCCCCAGCGCCGCTGGGACCGGCCCATGTTCGGGCTGGAGGCGTACGCCACGCTCGCGCGCGAGGCGCTCGCCGACGCCGGCATGGAGCTGGGCGAGATCGACGGCATCCTCTGCACTCGGCTGGGAGATTCGCCCATGTTCACGCCCGCAGGCGTGGCGGAGTACCTCGGCGTGAGCGCCAACTTCGGGGAGGTGGTGGACCTCGGCGGGGCGAACGCGGCGGCGATGGTGTGGCGGGCGGCGGCGGCTATCGAGGCGGGCGTCTGCGAGGCGTGTCTCTGCCTGCTTCCCTCCGTGCCCGCACCGCCGGAGCCGGGCGCTTCACCCCGAGCGCGAACCTGGATGCTGGGCGCAGACGCCTGGGGCGCGCCGCACGGGCAATTCGACGCTCCCTACGGGCTCATCAACCCCAACTCGCATTTCGCCATGGTGGCGCAGCGCTACCAATACGAGTACGACCTGGGGCCACGCACGCTGGCGAAGATCGCGGTGCAGGCGCGCGAGAACGCCCTGCTCAACCCCAAGGCCATCTTCCGCGAGCAGCCCATCACCGTGGACGACGTGCTGAACTCGCCGCTCGTGGTCGATCCGCTGCGACTGCTGGAGATCGTCATGCCCTGCGCGGGCGGCGCGGGCGTGATCGTGACGACGCTGGAGCGCGCGCAGCGCACGGGGCTGCGTCCCGTCGTCGTGAGCGGCTTCGGGGAACGCATCACGCACAAGTCGATCACGTACGCGCCCTCCCTCACCCAAATCCCCATCGTGGAGGCGGCGGACCGCGCCTTCACCATGGCGGGCGTCGAGCGCTCCGCCATCGACGTCGCTTCGATGTACGACTGCTACACGATCGCGGTGCTGGTCACGATCGAAGACTCGGGCTTCTGTGCGAAGGGCGAGGGCGGACGCTTCGTCGACGAGCACAGCCTGCGCTTCGACGGCGACTGGCCGCTGAACACGCACGGCGGCCAGCTGGGGATGGGCCAGGGCGGAGCGGCGGGCGGCATGTCGCACGTGATCGACGCGCTCACCCAAATCCAGGGGCGGGTAGGACCACGCCAGGTAGCGTCGTGCGAGCGCGGCTACGTGACGGGCACGGGCGGGTTCATGTCGGAGCAGGTGGCGCTGGTGCTGGAGGGCGCCTGATGGCGGACCTGCCGCGTGTCCTGCCCAAACCGACGCCCGCGACCGCGCCCTTCTGGGAGGCGGCGCGCGAGCATCGCCTGCTGCTCCCGCTCACGGCCGAGGGCGAGCCCTTCTTCTACCCCCGCCCCCTGAGCCCGGGCAGCCTCGAGGCGGCAAGCGGCTGGATGGAGGCGAGCGGTCGCGGCACCCTCTACTCGTGGACGGTCGACCGCCGCGGCACGACGCCCGCCCTGGCGTCGCGAGCGCCATACATCATCGGCATCGTCGAGCTGGCCGAAGGCCCGCGCCTGACGACGAACATCGTCAACTGCGCCATTGAAGACGTGCGCATCGGCATGCCCCTCGAAGTGGCGTACGAAGACGTGGGGGACGGGGTGACGCTGGTCTGCTTTCGGCCGTCGTGAGGGGGGTTAGGGGGTGGGGACGGCGCGTACACTGTCCTCAGAATGTCGGCTGAACCTTTTGTACTAACCATTCCTGCCGAGATTCGGACGCCACTCGACGCCACTTGCTTCGTCCTGCCCGACCGGGCTGCAGAGGTGCGCATCGACATGTCGGGTGTTGAGTGGATTGCGCCGGTGGGGGTCGTCGCGCTGCTGGCCCAATGCCTTCGAGGTGACGAGCAGCGCACAAAGATCGAGGTGGTCCTGCCTGAAAATCGGGAGGTGCGCTCGTATCTTGGGGCCATAGGCTTCTACCAGGCGCTGCGGGATAACGAGGTGCCTGTGGAGGAAAGTGCTCTCGACATTGTCTCCGACTACTCAGTCCGCCCGTGCCTCCCTCCCAGGAAGATCGAGCATGAGATTGAGGTGGAGTCTGCCAGGAACGATCTCGGTGATGCACTGGGGACGAGCCACGCACCAATCACCTGCAGCCTGCGCTGGACATCGCTGTCTCGGAGATCACGGGTAATGGATATGAGCATGGCTCACCGTGCTATCTGATGGCGCAGACGCACAAGGGCGAGCGCAGCGACACAGGCGGTGTCCACGTCGCTATCGAAGACTTCGGGCCAGGATTTCGGGCCACGCTTGCGGAACTCTCGCCCGCTAACGAGTGCGCCGCGATAGAGAAGGCCTTCGAGGAAGGCGTGTCAGGGACCGGGAATCGCCTTCGGGGGTATGGGCTACCAGGAACACTCGAATACGTCAACCGGTACCCTGGTGCGCGCCTTTCAATCATGTCCCGCACCGGGCAAATTGAACGTGTTGAGGGCTCGTTCCAACTCTCACATGAGCTGCCTGACTGTGGCGGCGTCCTTGTGAGCCTGTCCTTTCCGTACTGAGGTTTGGTGTTCGCTTCCGTGGTCATGCCCACCTTACTTCGGTAGGCTAGGAGGTCGAGAGGCCCCCGAAATGGCTGTGTTGATGTCACGCTACGATCGCTCATTCTCAACGCGTGAGCGCGGCAAGCGGCTCGCGGAAGAGGTGTTGATCTTCGAGCGCGAACCCAACGTCGTGGTCGACCTGAGCGACGTCACGACGGCCCCTTCCTTCCTGCAAGGGCTTCTCCCCCGTCTCCTTGAAGATGCGGAGCACGTCACGCTCACGGGGGTCGATGAGAGCCTCTACTCGATGGTCGAGCGGATTACCCGGAAGCTCTTCCCCGGCCAGGTGACGGTCAAGCAGGCAGGCGTGCCGGCCTAGGCCCCGCCACCCCTCCCACACACCCCCGCCCTCCTGTGCCGCGCGTATCCTTGACGGCACGGCGCGTGGCGCGACGCGTCGGGAGGGACGCCATGGCGGCTGTCGTTGAACGGATAAAGGTCATCGATGCGGATAGCCACATCTCCGAGCCGGAGGACCTGTGGACGAGCCGTGTCTCGCGGCAGAAGTGGGGCGACCTCGTCCCCCATGTGAAGTTCGACCCGGAGATCAACGAGGACCGCTGGTTCATGGGCGGGCAGCCGGCGGGGCCGACGGCGAGCGCGGCCATGGCGGGCTGGACCGACCCGCCGCCGAAGCATCCGCCGTCGTTGCCGCAGGCGGACCACGGCGCCTTCAGCGTGGAGGCCCAGCTGCAGCGCATGGACGAGTACGGCATCCACGCGCAGGTGGTCTATCCGAATGTGGGCGGCTTCGGCTCGGGCAACTTCCTCAACCTGAAGGAACCGCAGCTGATGGCTGAGTGCGTGCGCGCCTATAACGACTTCCTCACCGACTGGACGGGCGCCGGCGCGGGAACGCTTCATCCCCATCATGGCGACGCCGTTCTGGGACGTGGACCTGTGTCTGGAGGAGATGCGGCGGGCGGCGGCGCGGGGGCACAAGGGCGTGCTCATGACGAGCCACCACACGTCTTCGGCTTCCCCCACATCAGCGATCCGCTCTGGGCGCAGGCGCAGGACCTGGGGCTCTCCATCAACTTCCACATCGGCTCAGGCGACCCCTCCGTGATTCGCAATACCGACCTGCACAACGGACGCCAGGCGGCCTACGCGAAGGCGACCGTCCAGATTTTCCTCGACAACTCGAACGCGATGATGGACGTGATTCTGTCGGGCATCTGCCACCGCTTCCCTGATTTGAAGTTTGTCTCGGTGGAGAGCAGGGTGGGATGGGTGCCGTTCCTGCTGGAGGCGATGGACTGGCAGTGGGTGAACAGCGGCTGTCGCGAAGAGCACCCGGAGATGGAGCTGCTGCCGAGCGAGTACTTCAAGCGTCAGTGCTACGCCTGCTTCTGGTTCGAGCGGGGGAGCGCGATCAAGGCGATCGAGCAGATCGGGGCGGACAACATCCTCTACGAGACGGATTTCCCCCATCCCACCAGCATGTCGCCGGGGCCCAACTCGACGGCCATCTACCCGCGCGACTTCATCGAGCAGGAGCTGGGCGATCTGCCCGAGGACGTGCTTCGCAAAATCCTGCACGACAACTCGGCGGCGGTGTACGGGGTGAAGGCGTGACGGCAGGCGCGAACGCTCACTCGGACGCGCCCGCGGTCGACTGGGATGCAGCCTTCGAGGAGGCGCTGGGCATCCTGCAGGAGTACCTGCGCATCGACACCTCCAACCCGCCCGGACGCGAGCGCCTGGCGTGCGACTTCCTGGGGAAGATCCTCGAGCGCGAGGGAATCCCCTTCGAGCTGTTCGACGCCGGCGATGACCGCGTCTCACTGCGCGCGGAGCTGCCTGGCGACGGCAGCCTCCCGCCGCTGCTGCTGCTCAATCACACCGATGTGGTGCCGGTGGAACGCGAGTACTGGGACGAAGAACCGTTCGCGGGCATCATCCGCAACGGCGAGATCTGGGGCCGCGGGACGCTCGACATGAAGGGTCTGGGCGTGGCGGAACTGCTCGCCTTCCTGCTGCTCAAGCGCGCGGGCACGCCGCTGGCGCGCGACCTCGTCTTCCTGGCGGTGGCGGACGAGGAGGCGGGCGGACTGCGGGGCATCGAGTGGCTCGAAGAGCACCATCCCGAGGCGCTGGAAGCGGAGTACGTCATCAACGAAGGAGGCGGCGGGTCGACGGAGCTGTTCGGGGTGAAGCGGTCCGTCTTCACGGTGGCGACAGGCGAGAAGGGGCCGCTCTGGCTGCGCCTGGTGGCGGAGGGTCGCGCCGGGCACGGGTCGGTCCCACACAGCGACAATGCACTCGATCGGCTGGTGCGGGCGCTGGCACGCATCCAGGAATGGAATCGCGAGCTGAGCCTGGCGCCCGTGCTGGGGGAGTACTTCGAGCGCCTGCAGCGCGCGGGCATCTACAAGGGCGGGACGACGCTGGAGGAGCTGGCGCAGACGGCCGCCGTCGACCCCCGCGTGAGCGCTTTGCTGACGAACACGATCAGCGCCACAACGGCGACGGCGGGGGTGAAGCACAACGTCATCCCCGGGCGGGCGCAGGCGACGCTCGACTGCCGCCTGCTCCCGGGAGTCGATCCCGATGAGTTTCAGGCGGATCTGGAGCGCATCATCGACGACCCAAAGGTCCAGATTGAGCGCGTCTTCTCGGGCTCCTCCGACATCAGCGCGCACGACACGGAGCTCTTCGCCGCGATTGAGTCGGTGGTGCGGGAGCTGGTCGAGGACGCGGTGGTGACGCCGGGGCTGACGGCGGGCTTCACCGACAGCCGCGTCTTCCGCGATCGGGGGGCGGTTGCGTACGGCTTCTCCGGGAGCCTGTCGCCGCCCTCACTGGCGCGCACGGTGCACGGCCACAACGAGCGCATGACGCTGGACGGCTTCCGCCTGAGCTGCCAGATGATCTACGAAGTCACGCGTCGGATGTGCGCGGCGGGGTAGGGGGTTGGGGCTACCAGCCGAAGAAGCGAAGTACATCCCCCATCAGGTCACGCACCGTTGGCACGGAGAGCGCCACTACCAGCCCCACTACCAGTGTTTGAAGAAGACTAGCCAACCAGCGAAAGGAGGCTCGCCAGACCCGTCGTCGTGATCCGCTTTGGGCATCCAACTGGGCTTCGGCTTGACTAGGCCCTGCCTCCTCCCCGCTCGCTTCGTCCGCAACCCCCAAACCAAGCACCCACTGCAAGTGAGTGGATTGTGCCTCCGGCGTCCCTGCGGCACGCAGCTTGGCCTCTGCAACGGGGACCAGTCCTCCCTGGCCCTGAAATAGTGCCCGGAAAAAGGTCTTACAACCACAGACACACCCGCCCCACATATCCGGGCAGAATTGGATCTCCGGTCTCTGTTCCAAGGTACCCGAGTAGATCCTCCGCCCCTTGACTACTCGTGCGCTGGGTTAGGAAATCACCTTGCCAGGTCGTAACGGACATTCGCCTGCCTCCTCACTATGGGCATCTTCGAGAGAATGCTCCAAATTGAGTCGTGAGTGTACTGCTGCAACCCCACTCTTCAGGCGCTGTTTCTCGTCAGGCGGGGGGATATGAAGTCTTCTTGGGGATTTATGTCTTTCAAATGCCCCTGCCCCTAGACCTCGTTCCTATGGAGCGAGCGTGGCGGTGGGCGGTTCGAAGTAGAGCTCGAGGGCCTCGCGCAGGTTGGCCAGCGCGTCCTCGACGGAGGCGCCCTGGCTGGCGACGTCGACCTCGAGGGCCTGGGCGACGTACCAGTCGCCTTCTGCCCAGACGCTGGCGGTAAAGGTGCGCTTCATGGTCTCAGGTTAGCAGGCGCCCCTTACCCCTCGTCGGGCCAGGGGGTGCCGGGGAGGAGGGGGTGGCCGCGGCCTTCGGGGTCGAAGTCGTCGGAGGGGAAGGGGCCGGCGGAGTAGCCACGGCTGGCGGTGAGGCCGCCATCCAGCGGCAGGGTGGCGCCGGTCACGTACTGCGAGGCGTCCGAGGCGAGGAAGACGATGGGGCCGACGAGGTCCTCCAGCTGGCCGATGCGACGCATGGGCGTGCGCCCTTCGAGCATCTCCATGACGCCGCTCTGGACGAGTCCGGCGTGCGTCATGGGGGTATCGAAGACGGTCGGGGCGAGGGCGTTCACGCGGATGCCGCGGTCGCCCCATTCAACGGCGAGGAACTCGGTGAGGCGGGTGACGCCTCCCTTGGCGGCGAAGTAGCCGGGGGTGCGCCCCTCGAAGCCGCCGATGCCGAAGATGGAGCTGAGGTTGATGATGTTGCCGTGGCCCTGCCGCAGGAAGTACTGGGAGGCGGCGCGGCAGCAGTACCAGAGGCCGGTAAGGTCGGTGTCGACGATCTGGCGGAACATCTCGTTGTCGGAGTGTTCGGCGCGGAAGGCGCTCAGGTCGGAGATACCGGCGTTGTTGATGAGCACGTCGACGGTGCCGAATTCGTCCCAGGCGGCCTTCATGAGCGCCTCGACCTGCTCGTAGTCGGTGACGTCGCAGGCGACGGGGAGGAAGCGGCGGCCCTTGCCTTCGACGAGCGCCTGCGTATCGGCGAGGCGGTCGAGGGAGCGGGAGGTGCCGACGATGTCGGCGCCGCGGTCGGCGAGGGCGCTGGCCCAGGTGACGCCGAAGCCGTAGCTGGCGCCGGTCACGATGACCACCTTGCCTTCCATGGAAAAGACGTCTTCAGACATTGGCAAACCCTCCGCGGGAGAGATTGTACGCATGCGTGCGTTGCGCGCGCCCCGTTCACGCGGCGGCTTCGGGCAGGCGTATCCTGCGCGCCAACGATTCTGCGCAACGACTCCCCGGGAGGTTCACCCCATGCCTGCACGACGCCGCGTTCTCACAGAACTGGATGAGTGGCCTCGCCACCAGACGCTCGATACGTTCGACATCATCTCCAACCCGAGTCCGGGCTGGAGTGACGGCTACTGGCACTGTGTGGGCGACCCCGATGGCGAGATCAACCTGATCACGGCGCTGCGGCTCTACCACAACACGAACGTGATCGACGCCTACTCGATTCTGAGCACGGGCGACGGCAAGCAGTACAACGTGCGCGCCACGCGCCGCCTGCGTCCGAACATCGACGAGCTGCGGGTGGGGCCGTTCTGGCAGGAGATCATCACGGGGCTGCGCACGCTGCGGCTGGGGCTGGACGAGAACCCGTTCGGCGTCTCCTTCAACATCCTCTGGGAGAGCTCGGCGCCGCCGTACGACGAGTGTCCGGGCATCCGCACCTATCGGGACGGACGGCTGGTGGGGGAGCGCTCGAACCTGGTGCAGCTGGGCGACCTCTCGGGCTGGATCAAGGTGGGGGGCAAGGAGTACCGCTTCGAGGTGGAGGATGGCTGGGTGGGGGCGAAGGACCACTCGTGGGGGCAGGCGAACACGGGCGAGGGCGAGCAGCCCAACCGTCACGCCGCGCCTTCGGGTTCGTCTTCAGGGATGCGGGTGTGGGGATCGCCGGGGGCGCGCTGGTGGGCGCTGGTGCGCTTCGCGGACCGCTCGATGTACTGCTCCTTCCGGCACCGCACCGACGGCACCATCGTGGCGGCGGGCACGGGCGGCGGTGAGATGCCCGAGCTGGGACGCGTGCACAGCCGCATCGACTACCCCTACGACTCCGGCAAGGAGGGGTGGGCCTACACCGATATCGAGGTGCTGGACACGCAGTTCGAAGACGGCTTCCCGCGCCTCAAGAGCGCGCGCCTGGACCTGACGCGTCCCGACGGGGAGGTCGACCGCTTCCTGCTGGAGACGGTGAGCAAGCCCGTCTACATGCAGGGCGGCGGCTACTGGGGCGGCTGGAACGACGGCCTCGGGCGGGGCGTCTTCCGTGGCGACCACCTGGTGGAGGGCGAGGTGTGGGACGTCTCGCACACGGTCATCGTGCGGGACATGGCGGGGAACGAGGTGAAGCAGCGGCCCGGCGGGCACTTCGCCGAGCTGTACACGCGCTACACGAACCTCGACGACCCCAGCGATGTCGGGCTGGGGCTGCAGGAGTGCGTCTTCGCCCAGGAGTACCAGGGCATCAAGGCGATCTAGCCTCAGGCCTGAGGCGAAAGGGGGCGGGCTAGCCCGCTAGCCCATGCCCTCGAGCAGCACGAGCGTGCCCGGGGCGCCTTCCATGCGGAAGCCGCGCACCGCAGCGTAGTCGGGCGAGTTGTACCAGGCCTTGGCGGAGTCCATATCGGGGAACTCGATGAGGACGGTGCGGTTGTTCTCGACTTCGCCTTCCACGACCTCCGGGGTCATGGTGTAGACGAGCACCTTGGCGTTGTGGGGGGCGAGAGTGCCGCCCGCTCCGGCGAGATACTGGTTGAGCTTCTCTTCATCGACGACCCGACCCTGCGCGAGCACGTAAGCAGCCATTGGGGATTCTCCTGCGTGAAAGTGGTGATGCCGCGCCATGCTACAGCGATCAGCGCGAGCGTGAGGCGCGGCCGGCGGGGCGGTCTGAGGGGTGGGCGAGCAGCGAGTCAGTTGACGTTGGGATGGTCGGGGTGGGTGGCGAAGCGCGCGAGTTCGCCGCCCTGGCGCCGCAGCACCTCGCGCCAGAGCTCGGCCGGATCGGGGGTGAAGGGGTCGGTGGGGAGGGCGTCGACGGTGAACCAGTCGTGCCGAGCGATCTCGGCTTCGAGCTGGCCCGGCGCCCAGCCGGCGCAGCCGGCGAAGACGCGGATGCGGCTGAAGAGGCGGTCCAAATTTTCCTGCTCCACGGAGAGGTCGACGAGCCCGAGGCCGGGGCCGACGCGAAGGGCCCAGCGGTCGCCGGGGAGGTCGTCGCTGGCGCCCAGGGGGAAGAGATTCCCGCCCGAAACCGGGCCGCCGGCGAAGAACACGCGCGGCTCGGCGGCGCGATCGACCCAGCACGCGTGCACGTACATGCCCGTGAGCGGCTCCTCGACGGGGCGGTTGAGCACGATGCCGAAGGCGCCTTCCTCCTCGTGGGCGCAGAGCAGCACGACGGTGCGGCGGAAGTTGGGGTCTTCGATGTTGGGGGTGGCGACGAGCAGGCGTCCGGCGAGCGAGTCGGGCATCGTCAGGCGGGGGCCTCGGCGAGGGGCGCGGGCGTCTCGGACCAGACGATGCCCTTCGCGCGCAGATCGGCGATGGCGTCGGAGGCGAAGCCCAGCTCCTCGAGGATGGCGTCGCCCTGCTGCCCCGCGAGGGGGAAGCCGCCCGGCTCCAGCATGTTCTCGCTGAAGGCGATGAGCGGGCCGTAGCGCTCGTAGGGGCCGTAGTTGACGTTGCTCGTGGGCACGCGCATGCCGTTGGCAGCGACGTGGTCATCCCAGGCGATGAATTCGTGCACGGGAGCGGCGTCGGCGCGCACGCAGCCGAGCCCCTCGGAGGCGAGCAGCGCCTCCCACGCGTCCGCGGGGCGCTCGGCGAAGAGGGCGGCGAGCGCGCTGCCGACCTCGACGTCGCCCGCCTCGCGGGCGGCGTCGAGGTCGGGGCGGGCGACAAGGTCGCGGAAGCGTTCCCACTCCTGCTCGGTGGCGAGGCCAAGGAAGACCCAGCCTTCGGCAGTGGGGTAGAGCCGCCAGGTCGCGTTGAGGCCGTAGAGGTCGGCGTCGGGGGAGAGGCGCGGGGGCTTGCCCGCGTAGGAGATGAAGTCGTCGGCGTTCGCCCAGGCGTTCGCCCCGAACATATCGACGAAGACCTCCTGGCCGTGGCCGAAGCGGCGGCGGGCGTAGAGCCCGAGCAGTGCGGATGAGGCGACGACGACCGAGGTGTTGGGGTCGGGGTTGAGCTCGTTGGCGCGGAAGAGGCGGCGGGCGGTCTCGCGCAGTTCGGGCAGGCTCTCGCAGACGGCGGGGACGCCTTCGCCCGCCTGCAGGAGCGCGCCGCCGAGACCGGCGCCGGGGATGGGGTGCGTGGAGGGGCGGTGCGCGCCGGGGCCGTGGCGTCCGTAGCCGTTCACGGAGACGTAGACGAGCTCGGGACGGATGGCCTTCAGCGTCTCGTAGCTGATGCCGAGGCGTTCGGGCACGCCCGGGCGGTAGTTGTGGATGAGGATGTCGCTGGAGCGCGCGAGCGTCTGCACGATCTGCTGGCCCTCGGCGCTCTTCAGGTCGAGGGCGATGCTCTCCTTGCCGCCGTTGCAGCGGGCGGCGCCGAGGGAGGCGATACCCATGCCGCGGAAGGGGTCGCCGCCGATAGGCTCGACCTTGATGACGCGCGCGCCGAGGTCGGCCAGCAGGGCCGCGCCGAGGGGGGCGGCGATGACGGTGGCGAATTCGAGCACAGTGACACCGCGCAGAGGCGGGCCGGCGGGCGGGGTGGCAGGGGCGGTGGTAGCGGCGGAGCGGGGTCGGGCGGCCGCTGCTTCTCCCTCTGCTTCGGCGAGGACAGCGGCGGTGTGCTCGCCGGGCTCGGGGCCGGCGGCGCCGGCTTCGCCAGGGTTGGCAGTGAGGCGGGCGAGGGGGCCGATCTGGCGCACCGGCCCGAGGGTGGGGTGCTCGCGCTCGACCACGTGCCCGTTGAGCACGAGATCGGGGTCGTCGAGCGCTTCCTGCGTGCTCTGGAAGGGGGTGGCGGCCACGCCGCCGTGCTCGATGAACAGCTCCATCCACTCGCTGGCAGTGCGCTCCAGCATGCGCGCAAACATGCGGTCCCGCAGTCGCTCGCGGGCGTCCTCGGACCACTGCGCGGCGGTGCCTTCGTAGTCGGGGTCGGCGAAGATGTCTTCCAAACCGACGGCGGTGAGGTAGTTGTCGAAGAGGTGGGCGAGGAGGTTGCCGAACTGCAGCCAGCGTCCGTCCTTCGTCTGCAGGGCGTGGTAGTTGAGGGTGGGGATGGGGGGCATGACGAGGTTGGCGAAGATGGCGGGGAAGCGCTCGCCGAGCTGGGCGCGGAAGAGCCCGCCGAGGTCGTAGGCGAAGAGGGCCTGGAGCAGGCTCGTCTCGACCAGCTGGCCGCGACCGCTCTCCTGGCGCGCCATGAGGGCGGCCAGGATGCCGTGGATGGCGGCCTGTGAGGTCGCGTGCGAGCCGGCCTGCAGGGCGGCGTAGGCGGGGCCGTCGCGCGGGGGCACGCCGCTGAAGGTGAGCATGCGACCCATGCGGGCGGCGACGACCGCCTCGTAGCCGGGGTAGGCGGCGTAGGGGCCCTTCGCGCCAAAGCCGGTGATGGAGCAGTAGACGAGCGCGGGATTGCGTGCGGCGAGCTGCTCGTAGCCGGCGCCGAGCGCTTCGGCCTTGCCCGGACGCGTGCTCGTGACGACCACATCAGCGCGTTCGGCGAGGCGGGCGAGGGAGTCGCGGTCCGCTTCGGTGGTGAGGTCGAGCACGGCGCTGCGCTTGCCCCGCAGCCACATGGGCGCGTTGGGCAGGCTGCGCCACGGATCGCCGCCGGGACGCTCGACCTTGACGACCTCAGCGCCGAAGTCGGCGAGGGCCATCGTGGCCATGCCGCCGACAGGCCCTTCGCTGAGGTCGAGGATGAAGATGTCGTCGAGAAGTGTGGGCATGGCCGCCGCCTGCGCAGATGATACGCCGCTGCTGTGGATCTCAGGCGGCTCGTCAGGCGTCGGGGTTGGTCAGCAGGAAGCGGTTGGCGCGGGTGATCACATCGGCGTGGTCGGTGCTGCCGAAGCCCTTCTCCTCGAGCAGCCGCTGCACCTCGCGGTTGTGGGCGTAGAGCTCGTCCCGCGCCTGATGCTTCTTCTCCGGGTCGCCGTCCTTCGGGAGAACGTAGAAGGTCTGGATGGTGGGCAGCGACTCGCGCTCACCGTCGGCGAAGAGGCGGATGTGGCTGTCGCCACTCATGCGGTGGGAGGCGTAGTAGTCGAGGTACTGGCGGCCGTCTTCTTCACCCGCACGCACCCAGATGTTCCAGCCCTGGTGGCGCAGGAAGGACGCCTGGTCGGATTCCAGCGCTTCGGGCGGCAGAGCGATCTCCCAGCGCTCGAAGCGCTGGTTGAACTGTTCGCGGAGCTGCTCTCGTACGGTCTCGTTCACCGATATTCCTTCTCTCTAGCGATACGCGTTATGTGATCTACCGTAGCACGACGGCGAGATCGCTCAGGCGGGGAGCACGCCGGCCTCGCGCATGCGTTGGGCGAGGGCGGAGCGGCCCAGCCCGACGTGGCGCTCCTCGCCGCTCTCGACGCCGTAGACGATGTCGTAGAGGGGGGCGGTCCAGTAGCGGAACTCGACGCGCTCGTGGAAGCCGTCGTCGAGGGGATGGTCGTAGAAGCGCAGGATGTCGTCGACGGCGTGCCAGCCGCCATCGGCGAGGATGCCGGCGAAGTCGATGGCGGGGTCGCCGGGGGCGGCGTTGGAGAAGTCGATGACGCCCGCGAGGCGTCCGTCGCGTTCGAGGATGTGGTCGAAGCAAAGGTCGTTGTGGCAGAGGCGGGGGGTTGGCTCGTAGCGGGCGTTCAGGTAGCGGGTGAAGCCGCTATCGACGGCCACGCGCAGGGTAGCGGAGAGGCGGGGGAAGACTGTCATGCGGATCTCTTCGAGCCATTCACGGGGGGTGGGGAGGACGTCGGGGACGGGCACGCCAAGGGCCTCGGCGGCCTGCTCGACGGGGAAGCCGTGGAGCGCGGTGAGGAAGGCGCCGATCTCACGGGCGATATGGCCGCCTCCCGGTCCGAAGAGGGTCACGCGGCGGAGGGCATCGCCCTCGATGCGGGGGTAGCCGGCGAAGGGCTGGCCTTCCCATTCACCCACCCAGCGGGGGACGGGCACGGGGGCGGGCAGGCTCGGGGCGAGCACCGGGAGGAGGCGTGTCTCCGCTTCGAGCAGGCGTGCGTCGTCGGCCGTGCGAGGGAAGCGGAAGACACGGTCGCCGTGCGAGAAAGCCCAGTGCGACCACCCGTGGGAGAGGGGATGGACGGGCGCATCACCGAGTTCGGGGAAGGCGTGCTGGATGGCGCGGGCTGCCTCATGAGCTTCCATAGGGCGCAGCGCCCTAGAATACGGCGTGCCTTTGTTACTCGGTGTGACCGGCTCGATCGCGGCAGGCAAGAGCCTGCTGTGCGGGCATCTGGTGGAGACGCGCGGCGCCCTGCACGTCGACGCGGACCGCGAGGTGCATCGCATGTACGCACCGGGCACACCTGGCTTCGAGCGCGTGGTGGCGGAGTTCGGCGAGGAGATCGTGGGGCGGACGGCGTCATCGATCGGCGCGGGCTGGGGGGCATGGTGTTCGGCAAGCCGGAACGGATGGAGGCGCTGCGCACCGCCATCGGCGACATCCCGGGCTACTTCCTGGCGCTGCTCGACCGCTGGCGAGAGGAGTTACCCGCGGACGCGATCGCCGCACTGGAGGCGGTCAACCTGCTGGAGAACCGCTACATGGAGAAGGCGGATGCAGCCTGGCTGGTGACGGTGGAGGCGGAAACGGCGACGACACGGCTGATGGAGACGCGTTCGCTCTCGCAGGAGGAGGCGGAGCAGCGGCTGGCTTCCGCGCGGGACTGGCGTGAGCGCGCACCCGCCGCCGACCGCATTTTCCACAACGACGGGACGCAGGAGGCGTTCCTCGCGAGCGTCGACGCCGCCATCGCGGAGGCGGTCGAGGCGCATCGCGCGGGCACGCTGCCACGGCCGCGCTGGCACGAGGCGTCGGGAGCGGACGCGGGGGCGTAGCAGGCTCAGGCGAGACGCTTGAGCAGCGGCTGCACAGCCTTCCCGCGATGGCCGAGGAGGGCGCGCTCCGCGTCGTCGAGCTCGGCGAGCGTCTGGCCGTTGAGGATCTGGGTGAGCGCATCGAGGCCGTACCCGCCTTCGCCACGGGGCTCGGCGGGGACTTCGCATTCGATGATGGAAGAAGAGAGGGCGACGTTGGGGTCGCCCGGGGTGGCGAGGGCGGCGGCGGCGCGGGCGACGGCGATGCGCTGGCCGGCAGGGGTCGCGGCGAGGCGGGCGATCAGCGCCTGACAGCGGTCGGCGTCGGAGGCGCCTGCCTGGAAGGTCTCGGTGAGTGCGCCGGGCTGGAGGTCGAGGGCGTACACCTCGATGCCCGCGCAGAGCGCGATGGCGCGCTCGCCGGTGGCCTCGGCGCAGACGCGGGCGCGGTGCGTGGCGCGAGCGGCGTAGTCGCCGCCGCGAGGCGCCTCGGGAGGCTCGTCGGGTGCGACGCACTCGACGGGGGCGTCGGCGAGGAGGGCGCGAAGCTCGGCGATCTCGTCGGCATCGGCGGAGGCAAGGATGAGGCGTGGCAAGTCACTCATGCGCGCATCGTGAACGGTTTCGCCCCGCGCCGCCACTCCCGGGCGCGCCTCGACGCGGCCTGAGCTGTGCTGACGTGCGTTGACCACTTCTGGGGGGCGCGTCGATTATGGCGAGATGGACACAGGCACGCCTGAAGGACTGTCGTCGCGCCAGCGGTGGGCGCGGCGCGGCTTCACGGTCTCGCTGCTGATTCTGGCCGCGAGCCTGGGCGCGCTCGTCATGGCGCTGGTCGACTACGCCTCGGACGACGCCGAGACGGCCCCGCCTGCGACAACCGACACGGCCACGGCGACCGCCTCGGTCGTGGAGGCGCCTGCCGCGTCACCCACCGCCACAACGCCACCGACGACCGCACCCACGCGCGTCACCTATGCGGGCACGCTGCCCGAGCGGCTGGCGGACGCAGATCTGGAGCAGGCAAGCGGCACGGCTGACGTGACGTTCCTGGGTGGCGACGAGACGGGGCAGCGCATCGTTTTTCGCTGGTACGTCCCCGTCGTCGCGATGGGGACAGGAGTGGACGCGCTCGCACGCTGGCAGGTGGAGGCGCTAGCGAGGGGGGCCATCGCCGATTGGGCCGAGGTGGGCGGCCTGCCGGGCGAGGTGCAGACCTTCGCCATCGACCCATCACTCGGAGATGAGGCGCTGGCCGCCTTCGCCCCGAAATCGCCCGACCGCACCTTCGCCACCTACGCGGAGCTGCTGGAGGCGCTCACCTTTACGTCAGGGGCGTGGGCCTTCGTGCCGCTGGAGGAGGTCGTGCCGACGGTCACGGCCATCGCGGTGGAGGGCATCGATCCTGTGCGCGGGCGGGGCGACATCGACGCGTGGCCCTTCGTGGACGCGATCGCGCTGGTGACCCACACCACCGCGGGCGAGCAGCTGGTCGAGACGCTCGCAGCGGAGCAGGCGCCGCCCCTTCCCCAACCCGTGACCGTGATCGCGACGGGCGACATCCTGCAGTCGCGCTGCTCGCTCGTGCAGATTCGGGCGACGGGCGACTGGGGAGCGGCGTTGCGCGGGCCCGTCGGCGACTACCTCGCCTCCGCAGACCTCACGCTGGGGTCGCTGGACGGCAGCATCCAGGACATCGCGGAGCCGCTCGGCTGCTTCGACCACGTCAACCTGAGCTCGCCCCCCGAGGTCATCGAGGCGCTCACGCTGGCCGGCTTCGATGAGGTAACCGTGGCGACGAACCACGTGTTCGACTGCGGGGCGCAGGCGTGCGGGTCGCGGGCGTTCCTGCGCACGATCGAACTGCTGGAGGAGGCGGGCATCGCGGTCGTGGGAGGTGGGGCGAGCCTGGACGAGGCGCTCGCGCCGGCCATCTTCTCCGTAGCAGGCACGACGTTCGGCATCCTCGGCTTCGATGACGTGGCGGCGTGGGCCCTCGAAGCGGGACCGAACAGCCCGGGCACGGCCCCGCTCGACGACGACTACCGCAACGAGAACGCGAGCGGCTCGCCGGCGTACTTTCGCCCCGCCTCGGAGCTGGGGCTGGAGCGCTTCCGCGCCGTCATCGCAGCGGTGGTGGAGCAGGTGGACGTCGTCATCGTGCAGGTGCAGTCGGGCACGGAGGACACGCACGACCCGAGCCCTCGCAGCATCAAGGCGCTGCGGGCGGCGGTGGAGGCGGGGGCGACGCTGGTGGTGGGAAATCAGGCGCACCACGTGCAGGCCATCGAACCGGGAGCGGAGGCGTTCGTCGCCTACGCGCTGGGGAACTTCATCTACGACCAGACACGCCTCGAAGGCCACACCCAGGGCTACCTGCTGGAAGCGACGTTCCACGACGCGCGCCTCATCAACGTGCGCCTCGTGCCCTACGTCATCGAGGACCTGTACCGCCCCGTCTTCGCCGAGGGCGAGGTGCGCACGAAGATCCTCAACGACATCTTCGCGGCGTCGGTGCGGTTGGCGGCGGAGCGGTAGCAGGCTCACGGGCTCACGGGCTCACGGGCTCACGGGCAGATAGCGGCGCAATCGCGCACAATCACCGCCATGCGCATCTTCTTCGACGTCGACGACACCATCATCACGTGGGACGTGCGGCTGCGGCCGGGCGTGGTCGAGGTGTTCGAGAAGCTGCGCGCGGAAGGCCACATCATCTACCTCTGGAGCGGCAACGGGCCGCGCTGGGAGATCGTGCGTCGCTTCGACCTGCACGACCACATCGAGGACTGCTTCTGGAAGCCGCTCTACCGCCACCACGAACGGCTCGAAGAGCTGGGCGTGCCCTTCACCCCCGACTACGTCATCGACGACCACCAGGAAGTGATCGACGCCTTCCCGGGCGTCCGCATCGCCCCTCCCACCTACCCCCTCGAACGCGACAACGAACTCGACCGCGTCTACCAAGCCATCCAGGAATTTTGTAAGGCCGCACCGGAAGAGTCGGCGTAGCGACTTCGGCGGTTGGCCACACGCTGGCCTGGGCGAGCGGTGTGGCGATGGGGTGAAGTGGCGGCGAGCAGTTAGCCGCCGAGGCGCTCGATGAGGGCGGTGAGGGCGGGGGAGTGGCGGACGGGGTAGGCGTCGGTGGGAGCGTCGAGGCGTGTGGCAGCAGCGGGGAGGCGGGCGACGGCGGCGGCGCGGCGGTCGCGCAGGGTGGTGAGGGGTTCGGGCGGGGTGAGGCGGTCGCCGGCGGCCATCACCTGCTGCAGGAGGGGGACGCCCGTGGGGGCGGGTTCACTGGCGAGGGCGATGGTGTCGGCGATGGCTGTGCCGTCGCGCTGCTCGCGGTAGACCTGCTTGACGCCGGGGAGGTTCGCCTTGCCGGCGGAGCGCTTCATGGTCGGGCCGTGAGCGCCTTCCACCAACTTGTAGACGCTCGCGAGCGTGGGCGCGTCGGCGCTCGTGCCGAGGCGCGTGCCCACGCCGAAGGCGTCGATGGGCGCGCCTGCGGCCACGAGTTCGGCGATGCGGTACTCGTCGAGGTCGCCGGAGGCGAACATGGCGAGATCGGCGCAGCCGGCAGCGTCGAGCACCTCGCGCACGGCTACCGCGAGCGCGCCGAGGTCGCCGGAATCGAGGCGCACGCCGCGGATGGCGATGCCTTCACCCCGTAGTTCGTTGGCGACGGCGGCCGCGCGACGCGCGCCTTCGACGGTGTCGTAGGTGTCGATGAGGAGGACGCCGTCGGTGGGGAAGTCGCGGGCGTAGGCGCGGAAGGCGTCGCTTTCGTCCGCGAAGGAGAGCACGTAGGCGTGCGCCATGGTGCCGCTCAGGTCGAGGCCGTAGAGATGGCCCGCGAGCACGTTGGAGGTGGCGGTGGCGCCGCCGACCGTGGCCGCGCGTGCGGCCTTTAGGGCGGCGTCGGCGGCGTGGTCGCGGCGCGCGGAGAAGTCGACGAAGGCGCGATCGCCGCAGGCGAGGGCGACGCGCGCCGCCTTCGTCGCGACCATCGTCTGGAAGGTGATGGCGTTGAGCAGGAAGGTCTCGACCAGCTGCGCCTCGATGAGCGGGGCGGTGACGCGCAGGATCGGCTCTGACGCGAAGACCGTCTCGCCCTCGGGCACGGCCCAGACGTCGCCTGTGAAGCGCAGACGGCTGAGGGCGCCGAGAAACGCGTCATCGAAGGTGTCGAGGGAGGCGAGGTAGTCGATGAGGTCGGGGGTGAAGGCGAAGCGGTCGAGGAAGGCGAGGGCGTCTTCCAGGCCGCAGGCGACGAGGAAGCCGCGCCCGGGCGGCAGGCGTCGCACCGACAGTTCGAAGGTGGCGGGAGCGGTGAGGCCGTTGGCGAAGTAGCTCGCCGCCATGGTGAGTTCGTAGAGGTCGGTGAAGGCGGCCGCGTTCTCGTCGTTCACCCAGGGCATGGCGGGCAGTATGCGGCACGAGGGCGCGAACGGGGGAAGGGGCGGTGTAGGCTGCACGCAGGCTGGCGAGTCGCCCTCCGGGACACCCTTCGGAGCGTGAAGCAGGCATCGCCATCCGCGACGGGAGGCGCCCTGTGTTCGACACCATCATCCGCGGCGGGACAGTCATCGACGGGCAGCGCACGCCGCGCTTCCAGGCCGACATCGGCATCAAGGATGGGCGCGTCGCCTCGATTGGGCGCATCCACAACACCGACGGGGCGCGCGTAATCGAGGCGGAGGGGTTGATCGTGGCGCCCGGCTTTGTCGACCTGCACACGCACTACGACTCACAGGTGTACTGGGACCCGTGGTGCAGCATCTCGGGCTGGCACGGCGTGACCTCGGTGGTGATCGGCAACTGCGGCTTCGGTTTCGCCCCCGTGCGACGCGAGGAGCAGGAGCGCGCGATGCTCACGATGGCGCGCAACGAGGCCGTGCCGATGGAGTCGATGCGCGAAGGCATGGCCTGGGACTGGGAGACGTACCCCGAGTTCCTCGACAGCCTCGAGCGCACGCCCAAGGGCGTGAACCTGCTCAGCTACGTGGGGCTGAACCCGCTATTCGCCTACGTGATGGGCCTGGAAGCGGCCAAGAGCCGCCCTGCCAACGAGCAGGAGCGCGGCGAAATGGCTCGCCTCTTCGAGGAGGCGTTGCGGGCGGGCGCGTGCGGCTTCTCCGTGCAGCTCTCGGGAGAAGAGAGCGTGCAGCGCGACTACGACGGCACGCCCATGATCACGGACCGCATGGCGGAGGAGGATCTGCTCCTCTTCGCCGAGGTGATGGGCAAGGTGGGGCGCGGCTTCGCCCAGATCAGCGGCCCCTTCGAGGCGGCGGAGAAGGTGGCGGCGGTGAGCGGACGGCCCGTCATCTGGAACCTGCTCGCGCCGGCGACCGACCAGCACGGGCAGGACACGCCCCCGCATCGCCTCATGATCGAGAAGCTGGAGGAGGCGAACGAGCGCGGCCTGCGCATCTTCGCCCAGGCGCTGACGGTCGACGTCGGCTTCGAATTCAACCTCGAGGACTGGAACCTGTTCGACTCCAGCCCCGTCTGGCGCGAAGTCACCATCGGGACGCGTGAGCAGCGCATGGCCAAGATGCGCGACGCCGACCAGCGCCAGGCCCTGCGCGACGAGTACGACACCGGCCACGGCCCCATCGCGGGCGGCGGCACGGAAGCGCAGGTGCGCGCCTCGGGCGGGGGAGCGAACGTCTCCGGCATCGCCCAACTGACCGTGGAAGAGGTGGAGAGCCCCGAACTGAAGGGGTACGAGGGGCTTGGGTTGAAGGAGATCGCGGAGCGGGAAGGGGAGCACATCATCGACGCCTTCCTCGACCTCTCGCTGGCCGACGACCTGCAGGCGACGTTCGTGACGCCGCCGCGACCGACCGACCCGCAGGCCATGGCGGAGGTGGCGAACTCGACGGTCGCCATCCCGGGCGTCTCGGACGGCGGCGCGCACACGAAGTTCATCACGCTGGGGGCCTACCCGACGGAGTTTCTGGCGCGCTGGGTGCGGGACGCGGGCATCATGGACCTGGAGCAGGCGCACTGGCGTCTGGCCGCCTACCCCGCGCTGGCGGCTGGCTTCCGCGATCGGGGAAGCATCCGTGAGGGTGCTCCCGCAGACCTCGTCATCTACGACTACGAGCGACTTCAGATGCTCCCCATCGAGAAAGCGTGGGACTTCCCCGCAGGCGCCTGGCGACGCATCCGCAAGGCGGAGGGCTACCGCTACACACTCGTCAACGGCGAAGTTACGTTCGAGGAGCGCGACTGCACCGGCGCCACACCCGGCCGCCTGCTTCGCCACGGGTCGGCCTAGGGCATCACCCGAGCCGGGAGGTTCACCGCTGCTGCGCAGCGCACCTGACGCGACGCGTCAGCGGGTGGCGCGGCCTGTGGCGATGCGGGGGGGAGCCGGCGGTCTCGGCGGCGTGGAGGCAGAGGGCGAGGCTGGCGACGTAGTCGTCGTGGCCGCGCTCGTTGCCCCAGGTGAGGCGTCCGCCGCTGACCAGGGAGGCGGAGCAGGCGGCGAGCTCGTCGCGGAAGCGGGCGGCTTCGGGGCTGCCGTCGTCGCGGGGGAGGGTGAGGCGTCCCGTGCGGGCGGCGGCGATCAGGGCGTAGTCGAGCGCGCGCACGTCGTCGAGGACGCGTGCGAAGGGCGCGCTGCGCCACTCGTGGTGCGCGCCACGATGGCGCACACAGGCGCGTTCGCCCCAGCGGCATCGCCAGCAGCAGCGCCGGCGGGCGTCTGCACGCGGGCGATGGTGAGCACGGTGGCGTCGGCATCGACGCTGCTGCCGCTGCTGCCGCCTTCACCGCCTTCGCCACCGAAGTCGAGGCCGGCGACGTAGCGCTCGCCCGCCAGGGGCGCGTCGAGGGGCGTCGTGCGCGCCTTCGATGGCGGCGAGCAGTTCGCGGGAGAGCAGGCGTCCCGCCATCGCGCCGGGCGTCAGTTCGTACTGGCTGAGGAAGAGGGGGTGGAAAGCCCGAGCCGTTCGCGCTCGGCCTCCACGTAGTCGCCGTAGGCCGGCAGCGCCGCCGCGACCTCGCGCCAGTCGGTCTGGTGGTGGGAAGGCGGTCCGTGTGGCGTGGCGGCGTCGCGGGCGCGGTTGGCGGCAGCGGCGCGTTCGAGCAGGGGGCGTCCGTCCCAGGCGGTCCCGAAGAGGATCGTGGGCGCGCCCGTGCTGGCGGCCATGGGACGAAACTGACGGTTGAACCACGCCTCGTCGATGTCCTGCGCTTCGTCCGCGATGAGCGCGATTGAGGCGGTGTGTCCGGCCACGCTTGCCTGCGGACTGGCGCTGAGCACGATGGCCCGCGCGCGACCCGCAAGGATGGCGTCGCCGCGCGAGTGGCTCTGCCCGGCAGGAGGCACGAGCGCATCGGTGGCGGCGAGGGCGGCGCGGATACGCTCGGCGCTGATGCGCGCCTGCGGGTCGAGCGTGGGCGCGCAGACGACGATGGTGCCGCCCGTGTGGGCGTTCACCCGCAGCAGGAAGGCGACCAGCGCCGCCGCGATCTCGTTCTTGCCCGACTGCCTTGGCATCATCACCGTGAGGGGCGCGGCGGGGGTGCTGGCGAGCGCGCGCAGCAGTCCTTGCAGGATGCGCGTCTGGTAGGCGCGCAGGGCGGGGTGGCGGGTCGGGTGGCGGGCGGGGTCGGGCGTTTTCATGCCTGCCAGCGTCGGGCGTGGGGGGTGGAAGTGGGAGGCGGGGGTGACAGGCCACCCTCGGAGCTGGCCGCGAACGGCCCGATGGTGAGCGCCATCACGGACACACCCAGGATGTGACCTACCCATGGCGCTGACGCTCACCGAGGCGGCGAAACTCAGCAACAACACCCTGCTCGCCGGAGTCATCGAGACGATGACCGAGGAGAGCCCCATCCTGCAGCGGCTGCCCTTCATCGAGATCACGGGCAACGGCCTCACCTACAACCGCGAGAACAGTGCGCCCACGGCTGCCTTCCGGGCCGTCGGCGACGAGTGGGACGAAGACACCCCCACCTTCACCCAGCAGACGGCCACCCTCCGCATGCTCGGGGGCGACGCCGACATCGATAACTTCCTCAAGGAGACGCGCTCCAACATCCAGGACCTGGAAGCGGCCGTGCTGCAGCTCAAGGCGCGCGCCGTGCAGTCGCTCTTCGACAAGACGTTCGTCACGGGGAACGCCACCAGCAACTCGGACAGCTTCGACGGCGTCGACCGGCTCTGCGCCAGCGGCCAGACGGTGAGCATGGGCACGAACGGGTCCACGCTTACCCTCGCGAAACTCGACGAGCTCATCGATCGCGTTCGCCCGGGCAAGCCCCAGATGCTGCTCATGAGCCGTCGCACGCGTCGCAAGCTGAACGAGCTGGCGCGCAACGCGGGCACCTTCCTCGAGGCGGGCCGCGACGAGTTCGGCGGCATGCTGCAGTACTACGACGGCATCCCCATCGGCATCAACGACTACATCAGCGACGCGCAGACGTCCGGCAGCAACCGCGACGCCTCGACGGTCTACGCGATGCAGTTCGGCGAAGGCGCGCTCGCCGGGCTCTCCGCGCCGAGCGGTCTCTCGGTCGACCGCGTGGGCGCGCTCGAATCGAAGGACGCGACGCGCCTGCGGGGAAGTGGTACGCCGGCCTGGCGCTCTTCAACACGCTCGCCCTGGCGCGCCTGACGGGCGTGCGCCCCTAGCGCCGCGCCACCGATCCGCAGCCAACCCACGAGCGGGAGGCGGGCAGTGCCCGCCTCCCGTTTCTTTCTGTGTGCGGTGGTTCACGATCCGGGTTCAAACCGTCTGCACGAGCTGGCGTGGGCTGACGGCTACGGTTCGGGCGGGCTGCAGAGTCCACTGTCCGGGCTTCGGGCGATGCCTCCATGGCGGGGTCACCCGAACGCGATCAGTCAATCCTCGTCGAGGGCGCGGCGGGCGAGCTGTTCGAGGGCGCGGTCTTCGAGTGGGGGGTTGTGCAGGCCGGCGCGCACGTCGCGGTAGTAGCGCTCGATGGGGTGGCGACGCTGCAGGCTCACGCCTCCCACGACGCGCATGGCTTCGTCGACCGCCTCGATGCCGTTGTTGAGCGCGTCGACCTTGGCGATAGCGGCGCGATCACCTGCGGGCATGGCGCCTTCGACGTCGGGGCCGGCTTCCCAGGCGGCAGCCGCGTCGGCGATGAGCGCGCGGCTGCGTTGCAGGAGCAGGTCGATACGGGCGATGCGACGACGCACGCCGGGGAAGGCGGCGATTCTGTGCAGGCCGGTGGGCGTGCGGGTGCGGGCGAAGCCGACGGCGTAGTCGCGCGCCGCCTGGGCGACGCCCGTGGTCGTCGCGGCCACGCCCAGCACGAACCAGATGCCGCTCGCCCGGGCGCGCGGGCTGGGCGCGCTGCGGTTGCGGTAGCCGAGGAAACGTTCCTGCGGCAGGCGCACGCCTTCGAGCACGAGGTCGTGGCTGCCGCTGGCGCGCATCCCCAGCGCGTCCCACGTCTCATCGACGCGGACGCCTGCGTCGTCGCGCAGCACCATGAAGTCCGCCACTCGTGGACGTGCGTCGCTTTCCCCCTCGCCTTCTCCCGCCAGGCGGGCCAGCACGGGCATGTACCAGAGCTCGGGGGCGAGCGTGACGAACGTCTTGCGGCCTTCCAGCACCCAGCCGCCCTCGACGGGCGTCGCGAGCGTCTCGGGGACGCCGCCGCCGGCGGGGCTGCCGAGCCCCTCCTCGGTCGCGGCCGTGTTCACCAGGCGGCCTTCCTCGACCGCGCCGCGACACAGCTCGTCGAACCAGGCGCGCGGGTAGGTGGGCGATTCGCGCTCGGCGCCAAAGCGGATGAGGTGCATGTTGAGCGCGAGCGCGGTGGAGCCGTCGCCGCGGGCGAGCTGCTCCTGCACCAGCACGAATTGTGAGAGCGGCAGCCCCTCGCCGCCGTGCGACCGGGGGACGGTCAGCCTGAGGAAGCCGGCCTCGCGCAGATCGGCGAAGTTTTCGTGTGGGAAGGAGCCTTCACGGTCGTGGGCGGGCGCGCGCTCGGCGAAGCGTTCGGCCAGCGAAGCCGCGAGGGCGATCCAGTCGCGTTCTGCCATGCTGGCAGTCTATCCCTTCACCTCACGCAGGCGAGCGCGGGCAATCCAGCGCGTGAACCGCAGGGGCAGGCGGCGGGGTTGCTATACTCAACTGCCCGCCCGATCGGGCACGGAGAACATCTTGGAAGAGCCGAAGCTCGTTTCCCAACGCATCATCGAAAACGTCGAGAAAGTCATCATCGGCAAGGACCGCGAACTGCGCCTTGCCATCACCGCCCTCCTCTGTGGGGGGCACATGCTCGTGGAGGACGTGCCCGGCGTGGGCAAGACGATGCTCGCCCGCGCGCTCGCCATCTCCACGGGCTGCAGCTTCAAGCGCATCCAGTTCACGCCGGATCTGCTTCCCAGCGACGTCACGGGCGTCTCCATCTACAACCAGAAGTCGGGTGATTTCGAGTTTCGCGCGGGGCCCATCATGGCCCAGATCGTGCTCGCCGATGAGATCAACCGCGCCACGCCCAAGACGCAGTCCTCCCTGCTCGAAGCGATGGAGGAGCGGCAGATGTCGGTGGACGGCGCGACGCACGTGATGCCCACGCCCTTCATGGTGATGGCCACGCAGAACCCCATCGAGTACGAGGGCACCTTCCCCCTGCCCGAAGCCCAGCTCGACCGCTTCCTCATCCGCGTCAACCTGGGCTACCCCTCCGCCCAGGACGAGGTGGCCGTGCTCGACGAGCAGCAGGTCGCCCACCCCATCGACAAGCTCGAGTCGGTGACGGACGCGAACGAGATTCGCCAGCTGCAGCGCGCTGTGCGGGAGGTCTACATCGACCCGCTCATCAAGCAGTACATCGTGAATCTCTCCGGGGCCACGCGCACGCACGAGAACGTCTACCTCGGGGCGAGCCCGCGAGGCTCCATCGCGCTCTTCCGCACGTCACAGGCGCGCGCGCTGCTGGAGGGGCGCGACTACGTCATCCCCGACGACGTGAAGGAGCTGGCCTTCGTCACGCTGGGGCATCGCGTCATCATCAGCCCGGGCGCACGGGTGAAGGGCGCGACTGCCGCGGATGTGGTGGCCGACTGTCTGGGGCGCGTGCCCGTGCCGGGCGCCCGCGCTCGCGCCTAGGCGCGTGGCGGACTGATCGTGTCGAAGGCGCGGTGGCGAGCCGTCCGCAAGGTGCTGGCGTGGCCGTTCGCACCGCAGCGGCGCACGCTCACGGTGTTCCTCGCCATCCTGGTGGCGGCGGTCTTCATCGCCACGGGCACGGGCTTCTGGCTGCTCTACCGCATCGCCTACCTGCTCGCGATGGGCATCCCGTTGGCCCTGCTCTTCGCCTGGCTCAACACCCGCGCCCTCGAGGTGAATGTGGAGCGACGCACACTGCGCGGGCAGGTGGGGCAGGAGGCGGAGGAGCTGATTGAGGTGCGCAACCGCAGCATCATCCCCAAGCTCTGGATCGAGCTGGAAGATCCGAGCGACCTTCCCGGCCATCAGTCGCGGCGCGCCGTCATCATCCCCGGGCGTGGCCTGCGCAGCTGGGTGGTTGCGACCACGCTCCAGCGTCGCGGCCTCTTCGACTGGGGCCCGCTGCGGGTGCGCGGCGGCGACCCGTTCGGCATCTTCTACACGGACCGCACCTACGGCATCCGCCAGCAGATTCTGGTCTACCCCCGGGTCATCGACCTGCCCCGCTTCCAGACGCCACCCGCCAGCCTGCCCGGCGAGGGGCGCTTCCGCCGCCGCACCCACTACATCACCCCCAACGCCAGCGGCATCCGCGAGTACGCCCCGGGCGACCCGCTCAGCCGCATCCACTGGCGCTCCACCGCCCACACCGGCGACCTCATGGTGAAGACGTTCGAACTCGACCCCACGAGCGACATCTGGATCATCCCCGACTTGCAGGGGGGCATCCACGCGGGCGAGGGCGATGAGAGCACCGAGGAGTACGCCGTCACCATCGCCGCCAGCGTGGCCCAGCGCTACATCTCCGCGAACCGCTCCGTGGGGCTGCTCGCCTTCGGCGAGGAGTACAACGAGGTCGAGGCTGAGCGCGGGCAGCAGCAGCTCTCGCGCATCTTCGAGGCGCTCGCCGTCTCCAAAGCGGTGGGAGAGGCGCCGCTCACCAACCTGCTCATCGAAGAGCAGCGTCGCTTCGGACGCCACACCACCCTCGTGATCGTGACACCCTCCGTCGAGAGCGACTGGCTCTCGACGGTGCAGTCGCTGGTGCAGCGAGGCGTGCGCGTGGCGGTCGTCCTCGTCGACCCGAGCACATTCGGGGGCGAAGGCTCCCCGCTTCTGCTCTATGGCGAGCTGACCGCCAGCGACATCCTCACCTACGTGGTCGCCCAGGGCGATGACCTCGCCTTCGCCCTGAGCAGCAGCGCCGTGGGAGCAGACGCATGGCTGAGCAGCTAGACGCCACCACCGCGACACCGACGCCTGAGGGCCTGGGCGAGCGCCTGCGCCGCTTTGTGGTCGATACGCCCCGCCTGCTCATGAGCTGGGAGGACTGGCTCACGCTGGTCCCCGCCCTGATCGTCTACCTCGCCATCGCCATCGCCATCCAGCAGGCGGAGTGGGTGCGCGAATTCCCCTCCATCGCTCCGACCGTGATCGGCGGGCTTGTGCTGGGGCTGGTGGCGGCGCGCGCGCGCCTGAGCCAGTTCGTCATCCAGCCAGTGGCGCTGCTCATCGGGCTGATGATCCTCACCCTCACGGTGCAGCCCTACGGCGATGCCGCCACGATGGCCGCGCGCGTCGAGGACATCGTCTCGCGCATGAACGAGTGGGTGCTGGTCGTGCGCGAGAACGATGTGAGCACCGACAACCTGCCGTTCGTGCTGATGGTGCACGCCCTGGCGGTGCTCATCTCCTACCTCGCGGCGTGGGCGGTGTTCCGCTGGCGCAGCGCCTGGATCGCGGTCGCGCCCGCCTGTGTGGGGCTGCTCCTCATCATCGCCACCACGGACGGACGCCCCAGCGGCGCCTTCCTCATGTTCTCCCTGGGGGCGCTGCTGCTCATCTCGCGGCTGCACCTGCAGCGCTCGTTCGCGCTCTGGGATCGCTCCAGCGTGGAGTATCCCGAGTGGCTCAGCGTGCAGGCGGTGCAGCTCACGCTGGTGCTCACGATCGCCATGGTGATCGTCGCCTGGCAGGTGCCCCTTGGCCGGCAGGCCGACGCCATCGACAGCGCTATCGAGTACGTCACCAAGCCGATCGACGCGGTCGTCGAGCCGCTGGACCGCTTCTTCACCGATATCGCGGGCGGGAGCGGCAACTTCCACAAGTTCGGCCGCAACCTGCCCATCCGCGGGGACGTGAGCCTTGGCTCGCGCATCCTCTTCGAGGTGCGCGGGGAGACCCTCGGGCTGGTGCGCGGCGCCAGCTACGACGAGTACACCGGCTCCGGCTGGCGTTCCTCCGACCGCGCCTCGGAAGAGGTCAACGCGGGCGACCCCACCTCCGCCGAGATTCAGGGCCGCGTCTACCGCAACCGCGTCGTCACCACCCTCGATGTCGCGGTCTTCGACGGCGAAGAGACGCTCTTCTCCGTGGGCACGCCCCTCGGCGCCAACATCGATACCGTCACCGACAGACCCGAGGCGTTCGCGGGCGACATCGAGCGCATCCGCAGCCAGCAGGACCTGGTGGAAGGCGACCGCTACCGCGTGGCCGGCTCCGTCAGCATCGCCAGCCCCAACCAGCTTCGCGCCGACTCCGCCAACTACCCCGAATGGGTGCGCGAGCGCTATCTGCAGCTCCCCGACGACCTCCCCGAGCGCGTCGTCGTCGAAGCCGCCCGCGTCACCGAAGAGGTGACCAACCCGTACGACCTGACGGTCGCCATCCAGGACTACATCCGCGAGTTCGAGACCGACTACTCCGTGCGATCCGCCCCCTCGCGCCGTGACGTCGTCGACTTCCTCCTCTTCGACCTGCAGCGCGGCTACTTCGACTATTTCTCCACCGCGATGACGGTGATGCTGCGCACACAGGGCGTGCCCGCGCGCGTCGCGGTGGGCTACGTGCTCGACCCCACGGACTACCTCGATGGCACCTTCTCCGTGCGCAAGAACGACGCCTACTCGTGGGTGGAGGTGTACTTCCCCACCTACGGCTGGGTCGAATTCAACCCGTCCGACGACCTCATCCTCGTCGATGGAGCGCTGGCCGACATCCTGCTGGCGGCGGAGCAGGAGCTCGCGCCCGCGCTGCCCGTCGACATCCTTCCCATCGAGACCATCCTCGATGAGGGCGTGATCGAGTTCGACGAAATCCTGACGCCGACGGAACTGGAGCGCAGCGCGGGCCCGCCGTGGGTCATCATCTGGAGCGTGGGCGGGGTGCTCGTGGTGGTGCTGCTGTTCACCTCGGGAACGCGGCTGTACTGGTCGTGGGGGCTGCGCGGGTTGAGCGGGGTGCCGCGCCAGTGGGGCGGCATCGAGCAGCTCTCCCGCTGGGCCGGGCTGCAGGCGGACGAGTCCGAGACGGTGCGCCAGTGGGGCAACCGCCTGGGCGATTCGCTGGAACGGCCGGAAGAGGCAGCGGCGCTCAGCACCGCCTTCGAACAGACCCGCTACGGCCCGCCCGACCTCGACCGCAGCGACGAGGACGCTTCAGGCGAGGCGTACCGCGCCCTTCGCAACGCCCTCGCCGCGCGCATCTTCGGGAGGCGCTCAGCGCATCGCAAGGAAGCCGACGCAGACGGCGAAGTCGAGCCCGCCAGCGACGACGCGCCCGAGCCGGATGCGGGCGAGACGGAGCGAACGGATGACTAGCCCCGAGGGCGAAGGGATGACGCCGGGCCTCCCCATCACGCAGGTGATGGAGAAGTGGGAGCGCTACCTGCCGGCGCACCCGTCGCGCGAACACCCCTTCGGCCTGCGCATGCGCCGCGCCACTAGCTGGCTGCAGCGCACCAGCGAGGAGCAGGACGACCCCGACGCCGCCCTCATCTTCTGTGGATCGCCTTCAACGCCATCTACGGCGATCGCAATGATCCGGAGCTTGATGAGTTGCAGCGGGTAGAAGGCTACTTCGACAGGATCCTCCGCCTCGAAGCAGGGAAACGCATCCACAGGGCTGTCTGGCAACGCTTCCGGCAGCCCATTCAGGACTTCGTGGCCAACCGCTACGTCTATTGGCTCTTCTGGAATTTTCAGCGAAACATCAAGAATGCCGAGACCTGGATTGACCGCCTCGAAGAAGACGTCAGGAACGTGAACAACCGGATGAAGCGGCAGAACACCCGCGAGACTGCCTCGATTCTCAGAATCCTCTTCTCACGCCTCTACATCCTGCGCAACCAGCTGCTCCATGGCGGCGCCACGTGGCAGAGCTCGGTCAATCGCGAGCAGGTGCGGCAGGGGGCACGCATCATGTACTTCCTCGTCCCCATCTTCACGACGTGATGCTCGACCACCCTGACGAAGATTGGGGCAACCCCCGCTTCCCGGTCGTCTAGCAGTAGCGTCAGCCGCCCCTAGACGTTGAAGAGGACGTGGACCACGTCGCCGTCGCGCACGCGGTAGTCCTTGCCCTCGGTGCGCTGCAGGCCCTGGCGCTTCGCCTCGGCCTCGCTTCCGCAGGCGATCAGGTCCTCGTAGCGGATCACTTCGGCGCGGATGAAGCCGCGCTGGAGGTCGGTGTGAATCTTGCCCGCGGCCTCGGGCGCGGTGGCGCCCTCCGGGACGGTCCAGGCACGGCATTCGTCGGGCCCCACGGTGAGGAAGCTGATGAGCCCCAGCAGCGCGTAGCTGCGCCGCACCGCCTCCGCCATGCCGCTCTGCTCGACGCCCGCCTCCTCGCGGAACTCGGCCGCTTCTTCCTCGCTCAGTTCGTTCAGTTCCATCTCGAAGCGGCCGCCCATAACGACGAGGTCGGCGAGGTCGCGGCCATCGCTGTCGTGGGCGGCACGCAGCTGCGCCTCCAGGTCGGCCCGACGCGGGAGGTCGTCCTCGCCCACGTTGACCAGGTCGAGCAGCGGCTTTTCCGTGAGGAACTGGCTGCCCGCGAGCAGGCGGCGCTCATCGTCCGTGAGGGCGACGGCGCGGATGGGTGTCTCCGCCTCGAGCTCGCCCTTGAGCCGTTCGAGCAGGTCGCGCAGGGCCTGCAGCTGTCCCCGCTCCCCCGCCTTCAGCGTGCGCAGCTCGGGGTCGATGCGCTCGATGCGCCGCTCGATGAGGGCGAGGTCGGCGAAGGCCAGCTCCAGATTCATGATGCTCATATCGCGGGCGGGGTCGACCGACCCCTCCGGGTGGGGGACCGATTCGTCGTGGAAGCTGCGCACCACATGGATGAGCGCATCGACCGCCGCGAGCTCGTTCAGGAACTGCCCGCCGAGCCCTTCGCCGGCCCCGAAGTGCTCCCCTGCAGCGGGGAAGTCGACGTACTCCACGGTGGCGTAGGTGGTGCGTTTGGGGCGGTAGATCTCCGAGAGGCGGTCGACGCGTGCGTCGGGCACGGCGATGGAGCGGATGGTGGGCTTGCTCGCGCCACCGAAGCCCCCGACGGGGGCTTCCCCCTGTGAGACCGCGTTGAAGACGGTCGTCTTGCCCGCGCGCGGCAGTCCGATAATTCCGAGTCGCATCCTGCGAACCTACCTGTGTGGCGTTCAAGGCGACAGGGGCGACGCGGCCCGCGCGCCCTACGCCTGTGCCGGCTCCAGGATGCCGAGGCGCTGCTCCAGCTCTTCCAGTTCGGGCAGCAGGCGCTCCTGCGCCCGCTTGATGACGCGCTCCGCCCGCATGACGGCCACCAGTTCGAGCGAGCGGAAGGCGCCTTTCACGCGCAACTCCTCGAACTCCTGCCGGTCTTCCTCGATGAGTTCGCCCTCGGGTGTGAGCCACCAGTCGAGGGCGAGGTCGCGATAGGAGACCTCGCCCCTCTTGTAGCGCACGCCCACAACCGCATCGAAGCGGTGCGCCACGATGCGGTCGCCATCCCGCATGCGGTAGACGCTGTAGGGACGCCCCCGCCAGAAGTAGCCGTACGAGACCGATCCGGGGGGAATCTCGATGGGCGTGCCGAAGACGGCCCCGCCCTGCTTCATCACGTAGCTCACGACCACCAGCGATCGGCTCACGTACTCGAGCACGCAGTCGTAGCGGCGCTCGCTGCCGTCGGGCTTGCGCTTGCGCTCGACCCAGGGGCTGCCGCGCCTACGCGATGGGCGCGGTGCGTCAGCAGTGTTCGGCGTCATGCTGCCATCATGCCGAGCGCGGAGCCGTGACGCGAGCGCCCCACCGCACCGCCGCACCTCCATCCCACCGAGTACGCTTGCTGGATGCGTCGCTGCCGCGTCCTGCTCGCTGCGTTCGCCGCGCTGCTACTTGTGGTGGCGGCGGCGTGTGGGGGTGGAAGTGGCGGTGGAGAGCCGCCCGCGCCCCTGGTACGCCCCGTCGAGGCGCTTGCCGAGCGCCTCTTCGAGGACGACCTGCCCCTGGCCCGCTCCAGTGTGGTCGTGCGCTTCGACTCCGCTGTCGAGCCGCTCACGTTGCGCGTCTTCCACCAGGCCTTCCGCCTCTCCCTGCCGCCGGATTCTCCGCTTGAAGGCCATCCGCTGGCCGAGATGCCCATCGAACGGGTCGAGATCACAGGCGAGGACGTCGTCGAGCTGACCGTGAGCGCGCTCATCGCCAACGGCGCGATCCTGACCGTCGATACCAGCTTCTTCGGGGAAGGCGGCGAGGAGGTGGCCGTGCCCGTGGTGAGCGAGTTCACGGAGTTGGGCGTGGTGCTCGCCGGCGGCGTCTTCGTGTTCAGCGACTTCTCGATCGTGGCCGTGCGCGACCCCGAGACCCCCACCGCCGACGACCGCGACCCCGCCCTTGTGCGGGCAGCGCTCGAGACGCACCTTGACAAGCGGGGCGCCTCGGCGGCCGTGCGCGAGGCCGCCCTGCGGGTCTACGACGGCGCCGACCCGGCAATCGTGCCCGCGCCGAAGGTGCGGGCGGCGCTGGGCGCGCTCGTCGGCACCTTCGCCAACGCCGCCGTGGCCTCGCTGCTGGGATCGGAGAACTGCACTGGCGAGCCGGCCGCGTTCATCGGCTTTCAGGAGCCACCGGATAACCCCGAGCTCGCCGCCCGCGTGACCTACGACGATGCCGGCCGCCGCGTCATCTCCATCCGCCCCGACCTCGAAGCTGCGCCTTTCGAACTGCTCATGCCCCTGCTCGTACACGAGGCCGTGCACTGCGACCAGTTCGACAGCCTCGAGGAAGAGATTGTGGCCAGCGCCATCGATGTCTTCCTCTACATCCACCTGCTCATCTCGCGACCGGAACTGGCGTACGACTCCTCACCCCTCGCCCGCAACTTCAACATCGAGGCGCTGGCGATGCTCAACAGCGGGCGCGCGCGACCGGAATCGCTGGGCATCCTTGCCAGCCCGCACGAGCGCGAGGTGCTGCCCGAATCGGGCTTCCCGCAGCGCTCCTTCGCTGCGTTCATCGCCTCCGTCTACGCCGACGAGGTCCACCCCGCCGCTCCCACCGAGGCGACCGCGCAGCAGTACCTCGACGCGCTCGCCGAGGCCACGGGCGCGCCTCCCGGGGACGCCTTCGACCTCGACTACGTCGACTTCCTGCTGGGCTACGCCACCAGCCTCGATGCGATCGCGACGCTGCTCGCCCTCTTCGACCTGGAGCCCGCCTGAATCAGCCTGAGTGGGGCCACGCCGCGCGCGGTTCGGGGCGAATGCCGTTATCATCAGCGGCATGAACGCCAAGGGCCTTCTGGGTGGATTTTTCCAGAGCAGCATCTTCCGCTTCTTCCTGACCGTCGTGCTGGCGGCGCTCCTGATCGTCGTCGTCTACCTCGTCGTCAGCTGGTTTGTGGACGGCTATTTCGGGGGGAACATCTTCCCCGACCGGGCCGAGCCCGACACGTGGTCCGCCCCGGACAGCTGGTCCGAGTGGCGCGACATCGCGATCGTGGGCATGGCCGTCCTTGCGTCGGGGCTCGTCTTCCTGGCGGCCATCCTGCTGGTGATTCTGATCCTGCTGGCCCTCACCGTGCAGCGCACGGTCGACAATCAGGTCATCCCCCTGCTCGATACCGCCCGCGAACTCGTCGATGAGCTGCGCGGGACGCTTGCGTTCATCGGCGAATCCGCCGTGACGCCCATCATCCGCGCCTACTCGGCCGTGAGCGGCGTGCGTCGCGGGCTCGGGGTGATCACCTCGCTGGCGGGTCGTTTCCGGAGCAAGTCGTGAGCGAGAAGGATCCCTCGCGCCGAGGCCCCCGGGCACGCATGAGCAGCGCGCTCGAGCACACGCTCGAGATCGCCCGCGAGGCGTTCGAGACGGGCCGTGAAGGCGCCCGCGCCAAGGAGGCCGACCTCTGGGAGCGCTACCGGGAGCTGCGAACGGGAAAGCGCCAGAAGGATGGCGACTAGCGCTCGCGCCAGTCGCCAGTCGTTCGCGAGCCCCAGCCGCGCGCCCTTGCTACGCTAGCGCGAGGCCACCCGCGGAGAGGTGCTGGAGTGGCTGAACAGGCACGACTGGAAATCGTGTAGGGGCGCAAGTCCCTCGTGGGTTCGAATCCCACCCTCTCCGCCACCCCGCTCATCTCTACGGGCAGGCTACCCCTAGTGCCGGAAGTGGCGCGTCCCCGTGAACACGAGGGCGACGCCGTACTGGTCGCAGCAGTCGATGCAGTCCTGGTCGCGGCGGCTGCCGCCGGGCTCGGCGATGGCGGTCACGCCTGCTTCGCAGGCGCGCTCGACGGCGTCGCTCCAGGAGAAGGGGAAGAAGGCGTCGCTGGCGAGCACGGAGCCCCGCAACGCCTCACCTGCCTGCTCCATCGCGATCTCCTCGCTCTTGAGGCGGTTGGGCTGGCCGCTGCCCATGCCCAGCAAGCGCCCGTCCTTCGCGATCGTGATGGCGTTGCTCTTGACGTGCTTCACGCAGCGCCAGGCGAAGCGCAGGTCCGCCAGCTGATCCGCTGAGGGCTGCGCCTTCGAGACGACACGGAAGTCGATCGCCTCGGGGGCGATCTCGTCGGTGTCCTGCAGGAGCCAGCCGCCTCCCACCTGCCGCAGCGAGCGTCCACCCTGCACACGCGGCTGCGCCTCGAGGATGCGCAGGTCCTTCGACTTGCCCTGCAGGATGCGCAGCCCCTCTTCCGTGTACGAGGGCGCGATCACGATCTCGTAGAACATGCGCGTGGTGCCGTCCCGCGGGTTGCGGAACTGGCGCATCTCCCGCGCGAGCGCGCCATCGAGGGGGCCGTTGAAGGCGACGATGCCGCCGAACGCGCTCACGGGGTCGCCTTCGACGGCGAGGCGGTAGGCCTCGCACAGGTCCTCGCGCATGGCGACGCCGCAGGGGTTGGTGTGCTTCACGATGACGCAGGTGGGATCGGGGAAGTCGTTCACGGCGTTCCAGGCGGCGTCTGCGTCGAGGTAGTTGTTGTAGGAGAGCTCCTTGCCGTGGTGCTGCACCGCCGTGGCGATGCCGCCCAGCGATTCCTCTCCCAGCGAGGCGTCGCGGTAGAAGGCGGCGGACTGGTGTGGATTCTCCCCGTAGCGCAGCCCCGAGATGCGCTCCAGGGGCACGCTCAGGGAGGGGGCGGGCGAGTCGTGTCCCTCCCCGCTCTCCCAGAGCCACTCCGCGACGGCGCTGTCGTAGTTGGCGACGTGCTGGAACGCCTTCCAGGCGAGATCCCGTCGCGTCGTCGCCCCGACGCCGCCATCTGCGAGCGCTTCCAGCGTGGGGGCGTAGTCGGCGGGGTCGCAGAGCACGACCACGTCGGCGTGGTTCTTGGCGGCGGCGCGCAGCATCGTGGGGCCGCCGATATCGATGTTCTCGATGCCCTCCGCGAAGGTGGCGCCGTCTCGCGTGACGGCGGCGCGGAAGGGGTAGAGGTTGCAGGCGACGAGGTCGATCGTGCCGAAGCCGTGTTCCGCCAGCGCCTCGCTGTGGGCGGGCAGGTCGCGCCGGGCGAGGATGCCGGCGTGGACGGCTGGGTGGAGCGTCTTCACGCGGCCGTCGAGCATCTCCGGCAGGCCGGTGACCTCCTCGATGCCGGCCACGGGCACGCCTGCGGCCTCGATCGCGCGGCGCGTGCCTCCGGTGGAGACGATCTCCCAGCCGAGCGCATGAAGCCCCCGCGCCAGATCCTCGATGCCGGTCTTGTCGTAGACGCCGATGAGAGCGCGCATCGCTCACCTCCCGCGCTTCTCCCTGAGAAGCGAAAGGCCCGGCCGTGCGAACGGACCGGCCCAGGCGAACGGCCATCTCTGTGTAGCCCGGGCTCCCCCGCGGTTCTCCGCGCGTTTCGCCAGTCACCCGAGCGCCTTCAGCGTAGCAGGCCCGACGTGGGCCCGTCGACATCCGCTGCTGCGGCTTCCGCCCTGGCCGCTGCCGCTCGCTTCCGCCCGCTGCGCCGCTCACTGCGCGCGTCCTTCGCGTGTGCGACGATCGAGGTATGACTGCAGCCCCTGCCACCGCCGCCACCGTGCTCATCGTGGAGGATGAGGAAGCGCTGCTGCTCTCCATGGCGCACCACCTGCGCCGCGAGGGGTATCACACCCTCACAGCGGCGCGTGGGGACGACGGGCTGCGTCTGGCGCGTGAGCACGAGCCCGACGTGATCGTGCTCGACCTCATGCTTCCCGGCATCGACGGCATGGGCGTCTGCCGCGCCCTGCGGCGCGACACCACGGTACCCATCATCATGGTCACGGCGCTCGGTGGGGAAGGGGACCGCGTGGCGGGGCTCGATGCCGGCGCCGACGACTACCTGCCGAAGCCGTTCGGGATGCGTGAGCTGCTGGCGCGGGTGCGCGCCCTCCTGCGACGCGCCCCTGCGCAGCAGAAGGCGGAGACACCCCCCGAGGACGACGTGCTGCGCTGTGGCGATCTGGAGGTCAACGCCGTGCGACACGAGGTGCGGCGCGGGGGCGAACTGGTGCACATGAAGCCCCGCGAGTTCGAGCTCCTGCTATTCTTGATGCGCCATCCCGGCCAGGTGCTTTCCCGCGAGCACATCCTTGAATCGGTCTGGGAGCAAGATTTCAACGGCGATGCGCGAACCGTGGACGTTCACATGCGCTGGCTTCGCCAGAAGATTGAGCCCGATGCGGCCAATCCTGAGCGCATTCGTACGGTGCGCGGAAGCGGCTACCTCTTCGAGGGGTAGGTCGCGGGCCAGGCCGATGAAGGCGAGGCCCGGGCCATGAGCAACCTCGCCATCCGCGCCGCAATCGCGAGCGGTATCGCAGCCCTGCTCGCCGCCACCGTGGGCGTGCTCGTCGCGCTCAGCAACGGCGGCGCCCTGGCGCTCACGCTCGCGATTCTGGCCATGGGCGCCGTGAGCTTCCTGGTCGCGTTCGTGCAGCTGCATCCCGTCGAACTTTCCGTGCGCGAGACGGCGGAGGCGGCGCGGGCGCTGCGCGGCAGCCTTTCCGCCCGCACGATCCGCACGACCGGCCCCACGGCGCTCCTGACACACGAGTTCAACGTGATGGCGGAGGCGATCGAAACCTCCTCGCAGGCCATGGCCGCCGAACACGCACGCCTCGAAGCCGCCCTCGCCGCCGCTGCCGACGGCATCATGGCCGTCGACGACGAGACGAACGTGCACTACGCCAACCCCGCCATCCTCACGCTGCTCGAGATGGACGAGGATGAGGTGGTGGGGCGCACCCTCATCGAGAGCGTGCGCGACTACGAGCTGGACGCGCTCGTGCGCGAGGCGCTGAGCGGGGAGGGGACGCCCCCGCCGCGCGTCGTGCCGTTCGGGCAGGAGCGCCTGCCCCTGCGTGCACTGGCCGTGCCCGTGGCGGGGGGCGGCAGCTGGGCCGCCCTGCTCGTGCTGGTCGACCTCTCCCCTGTGCACCGCCTCGACCACATCCGCCGCGACTTCATCAGCAACGTTTCGCACGAGCTGCGCACGCCCATCGCCGCCATCTCCGCGCTCGTCGAGACGCTGGAGCTGGGCGACCTCGAGCGCGAGGAGCAGGCCGCCTTCCTGAGCCGCATCCGCGGCCAGACGGAACGCATGGCGCTGCTCACCAGCGAGCTGCTCGACCTCTCCCGCATCGAGTCGGGCGCCATCCACCTCGAACCGCAGCAGGTCGACCTGCGCTCGGTCGTGGCGGAAGCACAGACTGCGTTCGCCTCACGCCTCGAGGCCTGTGACGTGCGCATCGACGCGCTCCCGAGCGAGACGCCCCCCATCGAGGCGGACCATTCCGCCACCGTCCGCATCGTCACCAACCTGCTCGACAACGCCCTCAAGTTCAGCCCCGATGGCAGCACCATCACGGTCGAGATTCGCGACGAGCACCCGCTCGTGGCGGTGGAGGTGTGCGATGACGGCCCGGGCATTGCCACGCAGGACCTCGATCGCGTCTTCGAGCGCTTCTACAAGGCCGAGCAATCGCGCGCGGACAGCGGCGCCGGCCTGGGGCTGGCCATCGTGAAGCACCTCGTGCAGGCGCATGGCGGCACGGTGGCGGCGCGCAACGAGCAGGGCCGCGGCGCCGCCATGACGGTGCGCCTGCCGAAACGGTTCGTGATGCGTGAGCCGCGCGTGCCGGCCCAGGCCTAGGGGCAGGAGGCAGTCGTGGAGGTGCTGATTCTCTTCTTCGTGGGCGGCATACTCGTCGGCGTCGTCATCGCCGCCATCCAGCGCCGCAGGCGCTGACGCGTCCCGCCTGCACGCAAGGCGCGCCCACGGCCACGCCCTCAACCCCGTAATCGGGGTCGAGGGCGGAGGGCTCGGGGAAGGGCTTGGGAGAGCCCGAAGGGCTAGGAAGCGCCGCCGGCGGCTTCCGCCTCGGAGGGCTCCGAGCGATCCATGGGATTGCCGCTGCCGTCCAGATGCGTCACGAGGTGCGCCATGTCGGGCGGCACGTCGGCCATCTGCTCCAGCACGAAGAGGCCGTCCTCAACGGGCGGAGGCACATCGAAGACGTTGTTGAACTTGTGCACCGCGTCCCAGATACCGATGCCGATGGTGAGCTCGACGATCTGGTCTTCGCTGAAGTGTTCCTTCAGCCGGTCCATGAACGCGTCATCGACGCTGTTGGCGTGATTGAGGATGAAGTCCTCTGCCAGCTCGAGGGCGACTTTGGTGCGCTCCGGGAGGTCGGAGTTCCGGAAGTCGAGCGCCTGCTGGATCATCTCCTCGTCCATGCCTTCCTGCTGCGCCGCAGCAGTACGAGCAGGGATTCAGTATCGACATCCGTTGGTGTTGGAGGAGTAGAGGCGAATCAGCTCCTTGAGGAGCGGATCGAGGGTGCTGTGGGACCACAGCAGGCCGTAGTTGAACATGAACCCCTTGAAGAGGTCGGGGCGGTGTCCGTAGACGCCCCCGAACCCCGTCATTCCACCGACTTCGCTTACGCGTGGCATGGTCTGCTCCTTCCGCGCTCGCCCACGGCGGCCTCACCCACCGATCAGGCGCGCGCCTTCGCGTATCCTGCACGAGAGTATAGCCCAACCGCCCCCGCCCCACGCCTTTCTCACCACGAGGGCCTGGCGGGCGAAGGGTGAGAAGAGCCGGAGGGTGAAGCATGAAGCTGCTGGAAGGGAAGAAGGCGGTCGTCCTGGGCGCCTCGAGCGGGATCGGCTGGGTCATCGCCGAGCGCTTCGCCGAACACGGCGCCGACGTGATCGTGGCTGCCCGCCGCCTCGAGAACCTGGAGAAGCTCGCCACCAAGATCGGCGGGACCGCCGTGCGCTGCGATGGACGCGATTACGACGACCTCAAGGCGCTCGCCGATACGGCCATGGAGAAGTGGGGACGCGTCAATGTGGCGGTCAACTCCGCCGGCGTCGTGCATAGCGCCCTGATCAAGGACATCACCCCCGAAGACCTGCACGCCGTGGCCGACATCCAGTACTTCGGCTTCATCTACTTCATGAAGCATTTCGGCAACGCGCTGGCGGCGAGCGGCAGAGGCGCGCTCATCAACATCACCTCGACGACCGCCATCTCCATCCCCGTACGCCTCACGCCCTACTCCGCGGCGAAGGCGGCCATCAACTTCGCGACCAAGATCGCGGCGCGCGAATTTGGCCCCGACAACGTGCGCGTGAACGCCGTCGCCCCCACGTTCGTGCCCACCGCCATGAACAACTACGGCGGCGGCACGCCCATCGATGAGGCGCGCGTCGAGATCTCGGACGACAACCCCACAGCCCGCGGCTTCATCGAGCAGACGCCGCTCGGGCGCATCACGACCGTGGACGACTGCGCGGACGTCACGCTGGCCGTCGCCAGCGACCTCTTCGGGGACATCACCGGCCAGGTCATCCCCGTCGACGGCGGCAATCACCTGCTGCGCCTGCCCGACACCCGCCGCCGGTCATGAGCGAAGCGCGTACCGGGATCGGGCTCACGGCTTTCGCGCAGGTGGCGCAGCCGAGCCGCAATCTCGCGCGCTCGGTCGCCTTCTACCGCGACATCCTCGGCGCGACGCATATCTCCACCGTGGACCCGCCCGGGCTGGCGTTCTTCGACATCGCGGGCGTGCGGCTCATGCTGGACGCCATCCCCGGGGCCATCGATCACCCGGGCGCACCGCTCTACTTCCGGGTCGAGGACCTCGATGCAGCCGTTGCTGCCCTGCACGAGGCGAACGTGACGGTCGACCAGGAGCCGGAGCTCGTCGCGCGCGACGAGGAGGGCCTGTACGGCCAACCCGGCGGGGAAGAGTGGATGGCCTTCTTCCGCGACCCCGACGGCAACATCCTCGCCTTCGCCGAGGCGCGCCTGCCGGACGCTTCCTGACGGGGCGGACGACCCCTAGTCGGCCTGTTCCGCCTTCTCCGCCTCCGCCTGCTCCCGCCGCTGCGTAAGGCGCGCTTCGCGGGGCTGGTCGAAGATGATGCGGCGGAAGGCCTCGCCGTACTCGAAGTCCTGATTGGCGGCGATGCCCCGCGCCATCTCGCCGGCGAATTCCCCCACATCGGGGCCGATCTGGCTTGGATGGGCGGCGAGCGCGGCCTTCTTCTGCTCGATCGTCTCGCCGATGTCGACCCAGATGTTCACGTTGCCACTCCCGCCGGCACCCATCCAGAGCTGCTTCACCTTGTGCGGCTCTAGGCCGTCGCTGAGCAGCTCGGGGAAGGTGAGGCGGTCGCGCGCGCTGGGGAAGATGGCGTCCACGGTGGCGTCACCGGCGGCGCGGTGGTCGGGGTGGTTCGTGTAGGAGTCGAACATGAAGCGCGCGGTCGGGTCGAAGGTGACCACGATGTCGGGGCGGTACTTGCGGATGAGTCGGGTGATGTCACGGCGCAGGTCGAGCGTGTGCACGAGGTAGCCGTCCTCGTAGCCGAGGAACTCGAAGTTTTTCACGCCGAGGATGAGGCCGGCGTTGCGCTGCTCTTCTTCCCGAATCTCGGCCAGGCGCGTGGGCGTCATCTCCGGGTCCTCGCTGCCCTTGTTGCCGTTCGTGATGATGACGTACGTCACTTCCGCGCCATGCGCCGCCCACTTGGCGACCGTGCCCGCCGACATGAACTCGGCGTCGTCGGGGTGGGCGACGACGACCATGGCGCGGTCGGGCTGTGGCTCGTCGCTGGTGCTCTCAAGCATGGACATTCGTGAAGGTTCCTCCGTGGTGTGGATGAGTTGCGTGGTGAAGTGGGTGAATCGGTGGCTGCTCAGAACACCGCGATGGGGTTGACGGGCGAACCGGTGCCGCCGCGCACGTGCA
Source organism: Tepidiformaceae bacterium (assembly GCA_965200565.1). Classification (GTDB taxonomy): domain Bacteria; phylum Chloroflexota; class Dehalococcoidia; order Tepidiformales; family Tepidiformaceae; genus UBA2991. Next base: position 1,289,532 of record OZ241349.1, read on the forward strand.
GGGGCGCGATGGAGAGCAGGAACTCCCAGCGCCCCTCCTCGGCGCAGGCCTCCGCGAGCGGATCGAGGAAGGCGTTATCGAGCAGGGGCAGGCCCATGTAGACGATCGTGAGGACGTGGACGGGGCCGCCCGGCGCGTCTTCGAAGAGCGGGTAGGAGTGGGGACGCGCGTCGAGCATGTCCCACCCCAGGATGGCGGCGTCGGCCCGCTTGAGCACGGGCACGCAGTCGACGTGCAGGCCGGGCGTGGGGGGCACGCCGGGGACGGCTTCGGGGTTGGCGGCGAGGAAGGCGGGGCGGGCGCCGCGGACCAGTACGGCGTCGCCGGGGCGCAGCTCGACACCCTCCGCTTCCGCCGCCGCCTCCAGCTCCCAGCCGCGTGTGGGCGCATCCGGGGTGACGTAGTCGCTGCCGCGCAAGCGGGGGATATCGAGCAGCACGCCGCGCGTGAGGATGCCGTCCTTCCAGGCGGAGACGGCGCCGGTGCGGGCGCCGTTGGAAGTCACCTCGTCGGCGGCGTCCTTGCCGTTCCACATCTTCCCTTCCCAGAAGATGTGGCAGAGGGCGTCGACGTGGGTGGTGGCGTAGCCGTGGAAGACGAGCCCGATGTAGTCCGCCGAGGCGGCAGGGCCGAAGCGCATGAAGTGCTGCGCGGGGTTGCGGTTGCCGGGGCCGCCCTCCGTGTTGAGCGGGTAGGAGAGCGAGACGGAGCGCCCGCTGTTCACCAGCGCCGCCGCCTCGCGCCGCTTCTCGGGGGTGATCAGGTTGATCGTGCCAGCGCTGTCGTCAGGCCCCCAGCGGCCCCAGTTGCTGCACGTCTCGAACCAGGTGCGGACCTCTGCTTCGCTCGGCTCGGGATGGGAGTCTGCTGGCATGGATCGGGTCCTTTCTGCGTCGCTGGCCGGCCTGGCTCCACCGGGGGTGAAGGTGGCCGCGATCTGCTAGCCCTGCGGTGGCGGCGCGCGCAGGGGGAAGGTCGCCACGACCTCGTGGCGGGCGCCGCGCGGCTCCAGATGGCTGCGGATGAGCGAAATCTCGGGGGTGCGCCAGGCGCACTCGGGAATCTCAATCTTGCCCACCGCGACCTCGATCTCCGCGCGTTGCCGCGTGGAGACTTCGTTGCGGACCCGTCCCAGCGTGAGGTGGGGGCGGAAGGGACGGGTCTCCGGCTCGAAGCCGATGACGGAGAGGGCGCGGTTCACGTCACGGGCCAGCGCCTCCAGGCGCAGGACGTCGCCCGCGACGGCGGCCCACATGACGCGCAGGCCTTCACGCCCCCCGAACATGCCGATGTTGGCCAGTTCGAGGAAGAAGGCCGAGTGCCGCACGACCGCCTCCTGCAACGCCACCTTCACTGCGGGGATGCGTCGCTCCGGCACTTCGCCCAGAAACTTGAGGGTGATGTGGAGGCTTTGCGGGTTGACCCAGCGCACGGCGCCCTGGTTCTCCTCGCGCAGCTGGGCGACCAGTTCGCCGACGGTGCTGCGCACCTCATCGGGCAGCTCACAGGCGACAAACAGGCGGTGCGTCTTCGCTTCTGCTTCTGTCATTTCAACACAGCCGTTTGCGCGCGTTCTCGCCGGCGACGGCCTCGCCGCTGGCGGCGTCGAGACCTTCGAGCACGCGTGTCAGTTCCTTTCCGGGCCGCCGCAGGGGGTAGTCCGAGGCAAAGACGACGCGCTCGGCGCCAGCCATCTCCACGAGACGCCTGATGGTGTGCGCATCGTATAGCAGGCTCGCCGCAGCCGTATCGAAGAGCAGGTTGGGGGTGGCCGCGCGCACCTCCGGCATGGCGAGGTAGAAGGAAGCGCCCGCACCCAGGTGGGCGCCCACCATCGTCACCTCCGGCGCCCGTTGGGCGACCTCGATGAGCTCGCTCGGCGAGACGCCGCCCGCCTTTCCGGGATACTGATGCCCGACCGGCTCGCTCGAGTGCCACAGCAGCGCCGCTCCCGCTTCGCTCGCCATGAGCGCCAGACGTTGCGCGTCCGCCCCCAGCGGGTCCCACCCCTGCGTACCCGGACGCAGTTCGCCGAAGCCGCGCGCGCCCCGCTCCAGCGCCCGTCGCGCCTCCGCTTCCCAGCCGCACAGGGCGAGGTTGACGGTGGCGAAGGGGACAATCATGCGCGGCGTCTCTGCGGCTACGCCGAGCAGGTACTCGTTCTGCTCGCTGACCTCGCGCTCGGCGGCGAATGCGAAGCCAGCGGCTACCGCTGCCTCGACGCCGTCCGCTGCGAGCGTCTCGAGCAGTTCGGGCGCGCCTGCGATGGCCGCTTTGGGGTCGGCGTAGATCTCCGCGAAGCCGGCATCGCGCGCTGCGATGGCGCTGCGCGCCCGGGCCTGCTCGGGCGGGAAGAGATGCGTGTGCGCATCGATCGTCACGGGCGTCACGGGACTCACCGGTGAAGATCGTAGCAGAGCGGGCAGATGGGGTAGGCTCAGCCGGTGGGGCTTTTCATCGACGTCCGCATCGACGAGGCCCCGTGCGCCTCGCAGCCTGCCTGCCGCGAATGCGTGCAGCTTTGCCCGGTCGACATCCTCGCGCGCGAGCCCGGCGAGCGCGTCGCGCGCGTGATCGAGGAGAACGTCGACGAGTGCATCCTCTGCGACCTCTGCGTGGTGCGCTGCCCCGTCGAAGCGGTGACGGTGACGAAGCGGTACGCCACCCCCTGACGACTCCCTGACGAGTCGCCTGCCTGCCGATGGCTGAACGCTAGTCGCGTTCCAGCGCCTGGCGCAGCCAGACGATGTGGGCGCTCTCTTCGAGCGCGGTGAGCCAGTGCAGCGCGTCCCACAGCGACGCGCCCCGCGCGTAGGCGCCGTGCCCCTGCAGGATGACGGCGCGCGCCTCCCGCAGGGCGTCCGCGATCTGCTGCTCCTGCAGGGGGCCCTGCTCGATCACGGGGACGGAGGGAAGGTGGAGCTGCCCTTCGAGGTCCTCCGGCACGAACACATCGCGGTTGAAGGAGAGGGCGATGGCGTGATGCGGGTGCGCGTGTGCGATCGCGCCCGCCTGCGTGGTGGCGTAGATGGCCCAGTGCAGGATCGTGTCGCTGGAGGGTGGGGGCGCCTCGTGCTGGCCGTCGGGGAAGACGCGGCTGATGTCGAGTGGCTTCAGGTGGCCCAGTGCAGTGCCCGTGCCCGTGATCCACATCTCGTGGCCGGCGCGGATGCTGAGATTGCCCCCGCGACTGCTGACCATGCCGAGCCGGTAGAGGTCGCGACCGACCCCCACCAGCTCGCGCAGCGTTGCTTCCGGGACGACCATGCGGGCGCCGAATCAGCGTCGTCCGCTAGACCTCGCGGAACTCGCCTTCGACGGCACCCTCCTCCGCGCCATCGGGGGCTGCACCGTCGGCGAAGCCGCCTCCGGCGGCGCCGTCGGGGCCGGGGCCGCCGGGGCCCTGCTGGCCGTAGACCGCCTCGCCCACCTTCTGTAGCGCTTCCGTGAGCGCGTCGAGCGCGCCCTGGATGCGCTCCATGGTGGCGTCGCTGTCGTCCTGCGCTTCGAGAGCTTCGCGCAGCGCCTTGACCTTCTCCTCGACGTCCGCCTTGAGCGCCTCGTCGATGACCTCGGCGTTGTCGGCGAGCATCTTCTCCGCCTGGTAGACGGTGCTGTCGCCGACGTTGCGCAGCTCGATCAGCTCGCGGCGGCGGCGGTCCTCTTCGGCGTGCAGCTCGGCGTCTTGTTGCATCTGCTGGATCTCGTCCTCGCTGAGGCCGCTCGATGCCTGGATGGTGATCTTCTGCTCGCGGCCGGTGCCCTTGTCGGCGGCGTTGACGTTGACGATGCCGTTGGCGTCGATGTCGAAGGTCACCTCGATCTGGGGCACGCCGCGGGGCGCCGGCAGGATGCCGTCGAGGGTGAACTTGCCCAGCGACTTGTTATCGGGGGCCATGGGGCGCTCGCCCTGGAGCACGTGAATCTCGACGCTCGGCTGGTTGTCGGCAGCGGTGCTGAAGGTCTGGCTGCGGGCGGTGGGGATGGTGGTGTTGCGGGGGATGATGGTCGTCATCACGCCGCCCAGCGTCTCGATGCCGAGCGTCAGGGGGGTGACGTCGAGCAGGAGCACATCCTGCACATCGCCCTTGAGCACGCCCGCCTGGATGGCCGCGCCGACCGCGACCACCTCGTCGGGGTTGACGCCCTTGTGCGGCTCCTTGCCGAAGAACTCGCCTACCAGCTGCTGCACGGCCGGCATGCGCGTCTGCCCTCCGACCAGCACCACCTCATCGACGTCCGCGGCGGCCTTGGAGGCATCGTCGAGCGCCTTCTTGACCGGCTCCAGCGTGCCCTGCAGGAGGTCGCTCACCAGCTGCTCCAGCTTCGCCCGGCTGAGGGTGAGGTTGAGGTGCTTGGGGCCGCTTGCGTCGGCCGTGATGAAGGGCAGGTTGATCTCCGACTGCTGGGCGCTGGAGAGCTCGATCTTCGCCTTCTCCGCCTCTGCCTTGAGGCGCTGCAGGGCCTGACGGTCCTGGCGCAGGTCGATGCCTTCCATCTGGCGGAACTCGTCCACCATCCAGTCGATGATGCGGTCGTCGAAATCGTCGCCGCCGAGGTGGGTGTTGCCGTTGGTGCTGAGCACCTGGAAGGCGCCATCGCCGATTTCGAGGATGGAGATATCGAAGGTGCCGCCACCGAGGTCGTAGACCGCGATCACCTCGTCGGCCTTCTTCTCGAGGCCGTAGGCGAGGGAGGCGGCGGTGGGCTCGTTGATGATGCGCAGCACGTTGAGGCCGGCGATGCGGCCTGCGTCCTTCGTGGCCTGGCGCTGGGCGTCGTTGAAGTAGGCCGGCACGGTGATGACGGCTTCGGTGACGGTCTCGCCGAGGTAGGCCTCTGCATCGGCCTTCAGCTTCTGCAGGATCATGGCGCTGATCTCGGGCGGGCTGTGGTCGCCTTCGCCCATCGTCACGCGCACGTCGCCGTTGCTGGCGGCGCCGATGTGGTACGGCATGGAGCCGGCCCCGCGCTGCACTTCGGAATCGCTGTGCTTGCGTCCCATGAAGCGCTTGATGCTGTAGACGGTGTTTTCGGGGTTGGTGATGGCCTGGCGCTTGGCGACCTGGCCCACGAGCCGTTCGCCCGACTTCGTGAGCGCGACCACCGATGGCGTGGTGCGGGTGCCCTCTGCGTTGGGCACCACGGTGGGTTCGCCCGCTTCCATGACGGCCATGGCGCTGTTTGTGGTTCCGAGGTCGATCCCCAGTACTTTCGGCATCTATGAGTCCTCCTGACTCCGGTCTGTGGCTGCGGCCTGGCCGCTTGTGTGCTCGTTGGCGTTGGTGGTGGTGCTGGCGTCGCTGCCCGGGGCGTCTGCTTCGCTGCCGTCGCCCACGATGACCATGGCGGGACGGATGACGGCGCCCTGCAGGGCGTAGCCCTTCTGCAGCACGTGCAGGCAGATGTTCTCGGGGCCGGGCGCGCGGCCGACCGCTTCGTGTTCGCGGGGGTCGAAGACCTCGCCCTCGGCGGCCACCTCGGTCACGCCCATGCTCTCCAGCAGGGCTTCCAGCTTGCGTTCGATGGCGAGCACGCCCTGGACCCAGTTGAGCCCCGCCAGCGTACTGTCGATCGTCTCCATTGCGCGCCCGAAGTCGTCGCGGATGGGGAGCAGGTTGATGACCAGCGCGGCGCTCGCGAGGCGCGCCTGGTCGGAGCGTTCCTGCTCGACGCGCCGCTTGTAGTTGGAGAAGTCGGCGGCGGCGCGCTTCCAGCTCTCCTCGAAGCGCTGGGCCTGCGCCTCCGCCTGCGCGAGCCGCTCCAGCACCTCCTGCGGCGCTGCTGCGGAAGCGGCGTCGGCTTCGGCAGAGGCGGAGGCGGCTTCGCCGGCGTCCGCCTCGAGGCGCGAGGCTGCGCGCTTGTCGACAAAGCGGGGCGCTTCTTCGTTTTCACTCATGGAGCTGTCGCTCATCGGGTCTCCTCGGATGTCGGTGGTGTGCTGGCGTCGCCGTAGAAGCGCCGCATCAGCTCGGTGAGGACGTCGCTCACGTAGCGCACGTGGGCGACGGCGTCGGGGTAGTCGAGTCGCGTCGGGCCGACGAGCCCGATGAGGCCGCCCGCGCCCCCCCGGGGCCCGTAGCGCGAGAGCACGAAGCTCATGTCGCGATACGGCTCCGCCGGGTTCTCGTCGCCAATGACGATGGCGACGTCGTTCTCCCCGAGCGCGTTGGCGGGAATGGCGCGCTGCAGGCGCGACCCCTCGACCGCCTCGAGCGTGTCGAGCAGGCGGTCGCTGTCGCCCTCGTATTCGGGCTGGCGCAGCAGTTCGCGCACGCCTTCGACGCGCGGCTGCTCGCTGGAGGCGTCCTCTTCCTGGCGCAGCAAGGCGACCACGTGGTCGACGACCAGCTGCTCGGTGGGGGAGGCCGGTCGTGGAAGCTTCTCGATCTCGCTGGCGCTCAGGCCGGAGAGCTGCTCGTTCAACTGCCCGACGAGGCGCGTGAGTTGCGCCTGCGTGGTCGTCTCCGCGAACTCGAGGGTGTGCTGGAGCACCGCTGCGTCGTTCAGGACGACGACGAGCAGGGCGCTCTCCTCCGTGAGCTCGACCAGCTGCAGCTGCTTGAGCCGCACGTCGACCATGTGCGGCGGCGTGGCGATGGCGGCGGTGTGCAGCGAATTGGCGAGCACGCTCGCCGAGAGCGCCAGCCAGCGCTCGAGGTCGACGGCGCTCTGGTGGAACTGGTGGAGGATGGTGAGCTCTTCCTCGCGGGAGAGGCGACGCTCGCCCATGAGCGAGCCGACGTAGGTGCGGTAGCCGAGCGTGCTGGGCACGCGGCCGGCGGAGGTGTGGGGATGCGTAATCAGGCCCTCGTCCTCGAGGGTGGCCATCTCGCCGCGCACGGTGGCGCTGGAGAGGTCGAGTTCATGGCGCGCGACGAGGGCCGCGGAGCCGACCGGCTGCGCGCCCTGAACGTAGTCCTCGACCACGAAGGCGAGGATTCTGGCCCTTCGCTCTGATAACTCCATTGTGAACCTTGCCCAGCTATGTTAGCACTCTCCTACCAAGAGTGCTAACGGCCCAGCCGCTACACTCGTCCCATGCCGGTCGGCCTCCTTGGCGGCACCTTCGACCCGCCCCATCTGGGGCACCTGTTGCTGGGCGAATGCGCCCGCGAACAGCTCGCGCTCGACAGCGTGCGCTTCCTGCCCGCGGGCGATCCCTGGTGGAAGGCGGAGACGGAACACGACGTCACGCCCGCCGCCCACCGCCTCGCCATGACGCGCCTCGCCATCGCCGACAGCCCCCACTTCCTCCTCGACGACCGCGAAATCGCGCGCGACGGCCCCACCTACACGGTCGATACGCTGCGCGAGCTGCACGCGGAGGGCGTGGACGACCTCATGCTCATCCTCGGCGGCGATGCGCTCGCGGGCATGGCCTCCTGGCGCGAGCCTGACGCTATCCGCTCGCTCGCCCGCCTCGCCGTCGCGCCTGTGGAGGGCGCGGACGGCGCAGGGGATGTGGAGACGCTGTCAGACCACGACGGCGCAGTCATCGTCGTCGAGATGCCGCCGCTCGCGGTTCGCTCAACGCTTGTGCGGGAGCAGGCGCGGGCGGGGAAACCACTCGACTCGCTCGTGCCCGCGGCGGTGGCGGAGTACATCCGCCACCACGACCTCTACCGATAGCGCTCCCGCAACGTCGCCTCCAGCGTCCCGCTGCTGATGGGGGCGCGGGCGATCTCCTCGCCCGCAAGCGCGATCACGGGGACGGCGTCGCCGTAGCGCTTGCGCAGCGACGCGTCAGCGTCGACGTCGATGTCGACCGCCTCGACGGTGAAGCCCAGCTCACCCGCGAGCGCGTCGAGCGTCGCGCGCGCTTCGTCGCAGAGGTGGCAGTCGGCGCGTGTGTAGAGGGTGACGGCGCCGGCGGGCGCGCTCATGCGGGCGACGGCTCGGGCTTTGGCTCGTCGTTGTCGTTGTCGTCGTCGCGGTCGTCGGTGGCGTCGTCCTGAGGCGGACCGAGGACGCGCTCCCGCCAGGCGTCGGTGATCTGTCCCGGATAGCGGGCGAGCACGCCCGCCAGGATGATGGCGATGCCGATGATGACGGCCGCCACGATCTGCGGGACGGGCACGCCATCGACCGTCTGCTCATCGAAGCGGAACTCGGAGAGGCCGAAGCGCATGACCGAGTAGAGGATGGCGTACGTACAGAACGTCCAGCCGGGCACCTTGATCACACGTCGCGCCACGAGCAGGAGGACGGCGAGGATGAGGAAGTCGCCCAGCAGCTCGTAGCCGCCGGCGGCGGGATGCACCGACTGCCCGATTTCACCAAGCGTGTTCGGATGCGCGTAGACGAAGGCCCACGGGAGGTCGCTGGCGGTGGCCAGATGCTCGCCGTTGATGAGATCGCCGATGCGGCCGATGCCCTGCCCCAGAATCATGCCGGGGGCGGCGGCATCCAGCCCGATGCCGATGGGCCAGCCCTGGACAAGCCCGTAGATGACGCCTCCCAGCACGCCCCCGATGAGCCCGCCATAGAGCGTGATGCCGCCCTCGGTGATGTCCAGCACGATGGCCGCGAGGTCGTTCTCGAACTGGTCCCAGTGCTCGAACACGAAGAAGAGTCGCGCGCCCACAAGCGCGCAGACCACCGACACGAGGGCCAGCTCCTGCCCCACGTCGGAGGGGATGCCATCGACCTTCGCCAAGTACACCGCGAGGCTCACGCCCCCGATGATGCCGATGGCCGTGAACAGCCCGTGCCACGTGATCGTGAGCCCGAACAGTTCGCCGATGTCGGGGTCGATATCGATCGTGATGGTGAGCAGCAGGGCAATGGGTGAGAGGTCCATCGCCGGTATCGTACGGCCCACACCGCTCAGGGGCGAAGCATTGCGGCGAGCGCGTGGCGGGAAGCGTTTGCCGCTGCTCCCCGCGACGCCTAGTCTTGCCAGCCATGACAAGCATGGAAGGCAAGACTGCCCTCATCAGCGGCGTCTCCAACGAACGCTCCATCTCCTGGGGCATCGTCAAGGCGATGCATGAGGCCGGCGCACGCGTCGCCCTCTCCTACGGACCATCGATGGAGAAGCGCGTGCGTCCCCTCGCCGAAAGCATCGGCTGCGACTTCGTCGAGCCGTGCGACGCCACCAGCGACGACGAGATCCAGGCGCTCTTCGACAAGCTCGCCGACCGCTACGGCACGGTCGACGCGGTTGCCCACGGGATTGTGGGGGCGAAGCGCGAGGACCTCGGCCGCCCCTTCGTCGAGACGAGCCGCGACGGCTTCCTGCTGGCGCAGGAGCTTTCGGTCTACTCGCTCGTCGCGCTCACGCGCTCGGCCCTGCCACTGATGCCGAACGGCGGCAGCGTCGTCACGCTCTCCTACCACGGCTCGCAGAAGATGATGCCGAGCTACAACGTGATGGGCGTGGCCAAGGCCGCCCTCGAGTCGGCCGTGCGCTACCTCGCCTCCGACGTGGGGCCACAGGGCGTGCGCGTAAACGCCATCAGCGCGGGGCCCGTGCGCACGCTCTCGGCGGCGGGCGTGGGCGAGTTCCGCAACCTCTTCAAGGTCTTCCCCCAGGTCACGCCCCTGCGCCGCCACATCTCCATTGAGGATGTGGGCGCGGCGGCCGCCTTCCTCGCCAGCGATGCCGGCGCGAACATCAGCGGCCAGATTCTCTATGTCGATGGCGGCTTCAACACGCTCGGCATGGCCATGCCCCCCGACGACGAGGACTAGCAGGAGCGGAGCAGCGGCATGAAGGCGATCGTCATCGAGCAATCCGACGCGGGTGGTGTGCTCGTCTTTCGCGACGTCCCCGACCCGGTCGCCGGCCCCGACGACCTGCTTGTGGCCGCACGCGCCAGCGCCCTCAACCGCGCCGACATCCTGCAGCGCATGGGCAACTACCCACAGCCCGGCCCCAAGCCTGAGTTCGACATCCCCGGCCTCGAGTACGCCGGCGAGGTGCTCGAAGTGGGCTCGCGGGTCGAAGGCTTCGCCGTGGGCGACCGCGTCATGGGGCTGCTGGCGGGCGGCGGCTACGCCGAACGCGTGAGCGTGCCCCAGCGCCTCGCCATCAGGGTTCCTGACTCGCTCAGCTGGCAGGAAGCGGGGGCCACCCCCGAAGTCTTCATCACCGCCCACGACGCCTTGCTGCAATGCAACCTGCAGGCAGGCGAACGCGTGCTCATCCATGCCGTCGGGTCGGGTGTGGGCGTGGCCGCCATCCAGATCGCGAAGGCGATGGGCGCTTCGCAGGTGATCGGCACCGCCGGCAGCGATGAGAAGCTCGAACGGGCGGCGGCGCTCGGCCTCGACGTGGGCGTGAACTACCGCACGAGCGACTTCGCCGAGGCGACGCTCGAGGCGACCGATGGCGCGGGCGTGGATGTCGTGCTTGACGTCATCGGCGCCGCCTACTGGGAACGCAACCTGCGCGCGCTCGCGCGTCAGGGCCGCATGGTGCTGGTCGGGCTCATGGGCGGCGCTGCTGCCGAGCAGGGCAGCATCGGGCCGCTGCTCATGAAGCGCCTGCAGGTGCGCGGCACCACCCTGCGCGCCCGCCCCCTCGAACAGAAAGCGCAGGCCACGCGCGCTTTCGAGAAGAGCGTGCTGCCGCACATCGCCACGGGTCGCATCAAGGTCATCGTCGACAGCGTCTACCCGCTGCTGGAGGCCGCCGCCGCGCAGGCGCACATGGAAGCGAACGCCAACTTCGGCAAGATCGTGCTCGAACCGTAAGGCTCAGCACTCGGCCCGCCGCGACTCCGACTCCCTCTCCGAACCCCACAGAAACTCATCGGCCCCAACCTCTCGTTTCGAGGAGGTTGGGGCCGATGTTCGCTGCGATGCGGTGGCGTGAAGCCGGAGGCTTCCGCCGCTCGCGCTACTCGTAGCTGGTGAACTCGTACCAGCCCGAGCCAAACAGGTAGCCGTCGCGCTTGATCACCCACGAGTGCTTGCGCTGCTGCTCACCCGTGGCCGGATTGGTGAAGACGTAGCTCACCCAGCGACCGTTCTCGTCGGCGGCGATCATGGCTGCCCCGAAGTCGTAGCCGGTGACGTCGGTGCCCAGCGGCCCGGTGAGCGTGTCCCCGAGCAGGTCGTTGTTGTAGTGCCCGATGACGGTGCCGTCACCTTCGGTGACGAAGATGTACCACGGCCCATCGACGCTATCGGTTGAGTTGTAGCGCTCCAGCGTCGCGTCGAGGCCGTTGGCTTCGTAGAAGTCGAGCGCCTCGTTCACGAACCAAACGGTGTAGGCCGGTGCGTTGGCCTGCGTAGGTCTATCCGTTTCCCGGTTGGGCTCTTCGCTCTGCTGGAGCGCGAGAATGCCCACGACCAATGCTGCCGCGCCCAGCGCAATGGCAACGATCCCAAACCCGGCGAGGACCGTGCTATTCTACGACAGCGTGGACTTGATCACTGTAAGCAAGCCCTCACGGACCTCAGGCGCGGAGGCCCTCCAGGGCAGCGGACAGCTCGTGCAGGGTGCCGATGCGGCGGTCGGGGTGCGCTGGCGGGTCTTCGGGGAACTGTAGCCGATCGCGGTGAATCCACACGCTGTGGATGCCCACGCCACGCGCTCCGGCGATATCCGCGTAGAGGTTGTCGCCCACCATCCAGGCTTCGTGCGCCGCTGCGCCCGTGCCCGCGAGCGCCTGCCGAAAGACCGCTGGATCGGGCTTCCCACGCCCGGCCTCGCCTTCGATCACGATCTCGTCGAAGTACTGCTCCAGCTCCCAGCGCGCGATCTTCTCGCGCTGCGTGTCTGATGCGCCGTTCGTCACCATGCCCAGGCGATAGCCCAGCGAGCGCAGCGCCTCCAGCGTCTCGATGGCGTCGTCGAAGGGCGTCACGCGCTCCTGCAGCCCGCGCAGCGAGCGATGCGCGATCTCGTCCGCGAACGCCTCATCGAGCCCCTCCGAAAGGAGCGCCAGACGCACGATGCGGCTGCGCGAGTCGATGGGCCGCACGCGGTACTCGGCCACCGCCTCTTCATCCTCCCAGAAGAGAGCGCTCTCCCGGCGGATGGCCTCGCGCAGGCTCGTCGCGTCCCCGCCGAGGCGCCGCGCGAAGTCCCCGCACACCTCGTCCCACGAGTTGTGGACGGCGCTGTACCAGTCCAGGAGCGTGTCATCCATATCGAAGAGGATGGCTCGCGGGGCCGTCATCGCGACGCCTCCTGCCGCCGCACGCCCGCCACGACCTCAACGCCGTCAAGCGTGAAGGTGGTGCGGTGGACGTCAGCGTCGTCGGGGGGCGCTTCGAGGAGCAGATCCGCGGAGAGCGTTTCGTCCTGCACGTAGGCGCCTTGCGCGGCCACGACGCGCGCGAGCGTCGCTCCATCGCCGCCCGCGCACCACGTGGTGATACGGTCGCTCAGCTCGAAGCCGGCATCGCGACGCAGGTCCTGGATGCGCCGCACCAGCTCGCGCGCGAGCCCTTCGTCGGCCAGTGCGTCGGTGATGGTCGTGTTCACGCCGACGGTGTAGCCCGCCTCGCTCACGACGGCGAAGCCCTCGCGCTCGCGCATCTCCACGAGGAAGTCATCGTGGGCGAGCGTGTGGCCCGCGACTGTGACGCTCTGGCCGGCGCGCACGGCGGCGGCCACCTCCTCCGCATCGAGGTCCGCCAGCGCGGAGCGCACGTCGCCCAGCTGACGTCCCAGCCGCGGCCCCAGTGCCGGCAGGTTGGGCTTCACCTCGAAGGTGACGATGCCTGCCTCGTCCTCGAGGGTTGCGAGTGCCTTCACGTTCAGCTCTTCCAGGAGCAGCGCCTGGTGGCGCTGCAGGGTGGCCGCTTCGGAAGGCTCGCGCGTGCGCACGAGCACCTCTGCCAGCGGTTGCCGCACCTTGATGGCCGCTTTCGCCCGCGCCGCCCGCCCCAGCGAGGCGACCCGTTTCACGAGCTGCGTCTCCGCGTTGAGCGAGGCGTCGACAAACACGTCGCCGTCCGCTTCCAGCGCCACCGGCTGCGGCCAATCCGCGAGGTGCACGCTCTCTGGCGCGTCGTTGCCGAGCGAGCAGGCGAGGTTGCGCCACAGCTCCTCCGCGAGGAAGGGCGTGAAGGGCGCCAGCAGGCGCGCCAGCGTGGTCAGCGCCGTGTAGAGGGTGAAGTAGGCGCTGCGCTTGTCCGCATCGTCGCCCGAGACGCCTCGCCAGAAGCGCCTGCGTGAGCGCCGCACGTACCAGTTCGAGAGGTCGTCCACGAAGGTCTCGATGGCGCGGGAGGCGGCCGTGGGGTCGTACTCGTCCAGCGCTGCTGTGACGCGCTCGTTGAGCGCGTTCAGCTCGCTCAGGAGCCAGCGGTCCAGCTCCGGCAGGTCGCCCGCCGGGCGCTCCCGCGGGTCGAGCCCGTCGATGTTCGCGTAGCTGACGAAGAAGCTGTAGACGTTCCAAAGCGTGAGCTGGAAGCGTCGCAGGCTCTCCTGCATGAGGCGCACGCTGAAGCGTCGCGACGAGCCCACGGGCGCGGAGGCGTAGATGTACCAGCGCACCGCGTCCGCCCCCAGCTCATCGAGCAGCTCGAACGGCTCGATGACGTTGCCGCGGCTCTTCGACATCTTCGCCCCGTCCTCATCGAGGATGTGGCCGTGGCAGATGACGTTGCAGTAGCTGATGGGCGTGGGCGCCGCGCCGGCCGCGTTCAGCAGCGCCGCCTCCGCGTGCAGCGTGTAGAACCAGCCCCGCGTCTGGTCGATGGCCTCGCAGATGAAGTCGGCGGGGAACTGGCGCTCGAAGGCGTCGGTGTTCTCGAAGGGGTAGTGCCACTGCGCGTAGGGCATGGCGCCGCTGTCGAACCAGGCGTCGGCCACCTCGGGGACGCGTCGCATCTCCCCTTTACACCCCTCCACGTAGCAGCGCAGGGCGATGGCGTCGATGTAGGGGCGGTGGAGGTCGTCCAGCGCCTCGGCGGCGGCACGGTCAACGGCACGCTCGGCCAGCTCCTCGCGCGATCCCACCACCGTCACCGCTTCGCACGACTCACATACCCAGAAGGGCAGGGGCGTGCCCCAGTAGCGCTCGCGGCTGACGGCCCAGTCGATGTTGTTCTCCAGCCAGTTGCCGAAGCGCCCCCGCTTGATGTGGTCGGGCTGCCAGTTGATGCCGTCGTTGCCCGCCAGCAGCCGCTCCCGCTCGCGCGTGGTACGGATGTACCAGCTCGGCTTGGCGTAGTAGAGCAGAGGCGAATCGCAACGCCAGCAGAACGGGTAGGTGTGCTCGATGCGTTCACTGCGCAGCAGCAGGCCGCGCTCTTGCAGGTCGCTGGTGACGTCGCGGTCGGCTTCCTTGGCGAAGCGTCCCGCGCCGGGCAGCCCTTCTGCCATCGTGCCGTGCGTATCGATCGGTTGTGAGAAGAGCAGGCCGTGACGCTTGCCGTCCTCGAAGTCTTCCCCACCGAAGGCGGGGGCGATGTGCACGATGCCCGTGCCGTCCTCCAGCGAGACGTGGTCCGCGACGAGCACGCGTCGCAGCCCCTCCGTGGGCTCGCCCGCCTCCAGGGGTCGCAGGCGACCGTCCCCGTCGAAGCGGCGCACGACGCCTGTCAGCCCGAGGTCTTCGGGACGGTAGAGCGGCTCGTAGACGAGCCCGGTCAGGTCTGCGCCGCGGAACGTCGCGGCGGAGGCGCTGCCTCCGCCAAGCACCCGCTCTGCCAGCACTTCCGCCACGATGAGCCGCTCGCCCTCGTGCTCGTAGAGGCCGTAGCCGACGTCTTCCATCACGGCCAGGGCGGTGTTGCCGGGCAGCGTCCAGGGCGTCGTGGTCCACGCCACGATGCTCACGGGCGCGCCATCGGCGAGGCCCAGGCGTGCGCGCGCTTCCGCCCCCAGGCGGAACTTGATGAAGACGCTGGGGTCGGGCACGTCGTCGCGGTAGCCGAGGGAGAGTTCGTGGTCGCTCAGGCTGGTCTCGCAGCGCGGGCAGTGGGGGGTGCTGCGGTAGTCCTGGTAGAGCAGTCCGCCTTCCCACAGCTGCCTGAAGATCCACCAGCCGCTCTCGATGTAGTCGTCCTCGTAGGTGACGTAGGGGTGCTCCATGTCCGCCCAGAAGGCGATGCGCTCCGTCAGGTCCTCGAAGTCGCGCACATAGCGGCCCACGCTCTGGCGGCACTGCGCGTTGAACTCGGCGATGCCGTAGGCCTCGATCTCGGGCTTGGAGCGCAGGCCGAGCTCCTTCTCCACCTCGATCTCGACGGGCAGGCCGTGCGTATCCCAGCCCGCCTTGCGAGGCACGCGGTAGCCGCGCATCGTCTTGTAGCGCGCGAACAGGTCCTTGATCACGCGGGGCATGATGTGGTGCACGCCGGGACGCCCGTTCGCCGTCGGCGGTCCCTCGTAGAAGACGAAGAGATTCTCTTCGGGCCGCTCCTCAATGCTGCGCCGGAAGATGTCGTGTTCCTTCCAGAACTCGAGGATGCCCTGGTCGAGATCGGGGAAGCTCACGCTTGCGTCGACTGGCTGGAAAAGCTGGGACATGGGGGCCTCCGCGGCGCTCGCGCCTGCGCGTCTGCCAATGCTCAGGACAGACGAAAGCCCGTCCCCTGAAGCGGCTCTGCACTCAGGGACGGGCCAAACCCGCGGTACCACCCTGCTTCCCGCACGAGGCGGGCGCTCTGCGAAGCGCCATCACGCTCCCGCCCTGCTAACGGTGGGCGGCCCGCTGTGGCGGGCTCGTTCCGTCCGGGTCTACTGGCCGGCGTGCCGGCGTTCGGCCGGAAGCTCGGGAGGGATATTCACGCCCCGCTGCGACGCCCCCTCACACCAACCGGGGCTCGCTGAGTGCAGCACAGGGACGCTACCTGTCTCCGTCAACGCCTCTGAGGCTAGTGAAGCAGCGCCCTGTGAACGAGTCAAACACAGGAGGTCTGGCGGAATCGCTTGCGGCTTGGCATGATAGTTGCATGAGCGCGTAAGAGAACGGACGCAAGGCTGCCAGGCCATACTCGAAGGTGAAACTCCCGCCACGATCCGAGAAGCCGCCCTTCAAGGTCAACGCTGGATTGGCTCACATTCCTCAGCAGTTGAAGGGTCGGGAAGCAAGCTCAAGTAGCGACGGAAGCGATTAAGACGCCTGCCAGCACTACGACCTCAGCCCCGAACAAGTAGAGTTGGTACTGCACGCGCTTCACGATTGACCCGAGGATTCGCTCCATTGTCGGCACAATCGACTCCTCAAATTCCCTGGCTGTCCACAGGATGATCTGCTCCTCACTCCAATCGGAATGTTCGCCCGTGACCACATCCCGGAGAGTCTCAATATCCCGGGGTACGCCACAGATGCTGATTCTTCACCAGCAAGCGCGAAGATGGCAGACAGGACGAAGAGCGCGAGCGCAATCCCCGCCCCTGCCACAAGCCCGAGGTGCACATCCGAGGTGGCCAGGAGGGCCGCCAGTGCGGTAATCGCGAGGGCGCTCACACTCAGGTACGCCCGCGACTTCCCCAGAACTGCCTCAATCGACCTGGCCTGGTAGTCGCTCAGGCGGACCAGCTGGTCGAGGAGGAGGCGGGCGCCGGGGATGGGAACGGGGTCACTGACCGGTACGCTTGCCACAGGCGCATACTCCAGCGAGGCATAGTAGGAATGGGAAATGTTTCCCGCATTGGCTCACTCTGTGAGGAGGGCGGCGATCTGGTCTGCGGTGGGGCCTGAGCGGTCCAGGTCTTCGACGACGTAGCGCACGCCGGCGCGGTAGAAGGCGCGAGATTCCGCCCCGCCAGTCGCGGTGGCCAGGCTCCCGCCCGCAATCGAGAACGAGAGGCCCGAGACGCGCACGTCGGGGTCGAGCACGCCGCCCTTGAGCGTCGAGCGGTCCGTCTGCGCGAAGACCAGCACGTAGCCGGCGCCCTCGGGACTGTCGGGGCCGACGAGCGTCACGCGGTGCAGGGCGAGCCGCCCCAGCAAGCCGTCGATGAGGTCGGTGGAGGGGCGCAGGAGCTGCAGGCCGGGCTCGGCATCGCTGATGCCGAGGTACGCTTCGAGCGACGCGAGGGGTATGAGCTGGCCGTCGGCGTATTCGTTCGGGATGGCGACCGGCTGGGCGGCCGCCAGCAGCCCCTCGCCGAGTTCGTTGAGGTCGCGCAGTGTGGCTCCGGTTGTGCTGCTCGTCGCCGCTGCCACCTCGTCAAGGCTCTCTCCACCCCGTGCCTCGTAGAGGAAGTAGGCAGCGCCGCGCGCGAGCGTCTCCGCCACGGCGGGGTCGCCCGACGGCTCGGCCGGCGGGGTGGCGGTCGGCGGGGGGGTGGGCGTGGGTGAAGGGGTCGGGGCAGGGGTGGGGGAGGCGGTGGCTATGGGGGTGGAGGGCGGGGGCGGGGATGGCGTCTCGGTGGCGGCGGCGGGAGGCTCGGTGGCGGTGGGGGCAGGTGTGGGCGTGGGGTCGAAGTCGCCGTTGCAGGCGGCCAGGATGACGGTCGCGAAGAGGGCGACGATCGCGATACGCATGGCAGGACTCCCCGGGCGACGCCCCACCCCACCGCAGCGCCCCGACCCCTTCAGACTGCCACAGCCGTCCGTGGCGCTCCAGCGCCTCCGCTCCGTCATCGGTCCCCATCGGGCGACCGTCGTCAGACTCAGGCGCTATTCACCCGGCACCACTCGAACAGCCGCCAAGTCCTCTCAGCCGCTCCCTATCGGGCGCAGTGGCTAGCCCTCTCCAGCCGTCCCCGACCTTAAAAATCCTTGAGGGAGTATTCGGCGGCGCCGAGGCTGACGCCGAGGCCCATGATGACGAGCGTGAGGAGGAGGCCGGTGATGCTCAGCGCCATGGAGGTGATGCGCAGGCGTCGCAGGCGAATTTCGGGGACGTCTTTCCCCTGGGCGCGCTCTTCCATGGCGTCCACCTGGCCGGGTCCGACGACGAACATGTGCAGGCCCACCAGCACCAGCATCACCATCAGGATGCCCATCTTGATGACGAAGAGCGGTCCGTAGCGAAGGTCGAAGAAGGCCACGCCTTCCTCGATGTTGTGGTACCCTCTCCACGTCATGATCAGGTAGGCGCCACCGACGAGGATGAGCACCAGCCCGACGCCGCCGATGTAGCCGAAACGCGTGGTGATCGTGCGCATCGCCGCGACGCGTGTGGGCAGGTCCTCGATGGCGCGTGAGGCGGGAACCCAGGCGAAGGCGAGGAAGAACTGCGGCCCCACGAACAGCGCGATGCCGAGGACGTGCAGCCAGACTGCGATGATGTGCAGGGTGTTTTCCATGCCCGTTTCTCCTTGCCCGACGTGCTTCCAGGAGCTTGGGTGCGCGCCCGTGCGAGCGCAACGAATCAGCTGGCGCCTTCGCCCAGTCGCACTCCCACCAGTGTAGGCGACTCCCCCTGGACAGGAACGGCCTCCCGGGCGACCAGACGCTCGCGCACCCAGCGCGCCACGCCCTGCGGTTGCGCGAAGATGACCTCGTGGCCGACGCCGTGGCCGATGCGCAAGGGCCAGCCCCGTTCGCGCGCCAGCGCCAGCACCGGATCGATTGCCGTGACGCGATCGCGATCGCCGTGGAAGAGCGTGACGGGCATGCTCACTCGCGCTGCCAGGGTCGGTGCGTGCCCGGCGAAGACGACGTTCTGCAGGCCACCACGGTGCGCCGCTTCGCTGTGGTTAAACATGCGCAGCAGCATGGGCAGCGGGTCCTGGGGCCGCGCGAGGTGCAGGATCGGCGCCCACAGGTGGCGCAAGGCGTGAAGCGGCCCGCAGATGATGTGCCCCCGCTCCGGATGCCGCAGGAAGCGGTCCCGTACGCGGCTATTCACCCCCGTGAAGCGCAGCCCGTCGTCGAGCGTGTTGAAGATGGGCAGGCCAGCCAGCCCCACGCGCCGGAAGCGCCCGGGATGACGGATCGCCACCTGCAGGGCCACCAGCGCTCCCATCGAGTGGCCGAGCAGGTAGTCAGGCTGGAACGCATCGAGCGTGGCGTCGAAGGCCTCCGCCAGACCGTCAGGCGTGTAGTCCGAGGGGTCCGCGGCGGGGCCGTAGCCCGCCTGGTTTGGGGCGAACGTCTCGATTTCGCCTGCGAGCTCGCGCTGCAGCGGCGCCCACGCCTCGGGGCACGAGAGGTAGCCGTGGATGAGCAGGACGCGTGGCGCCATCAGCCCGCTCCCTCACCTTCACCCGCATCGCCTTCGCCAGCATCCGTGTGCTGCCGCCGACCGAAGAGCGCCTGCGCCTCCTCGTGCGAGATGAGCGAGAACTCGGCTCGCGTGGCGCAGCAGACCCGTCCCTTCGCGTCGCGCAGCTCGGCTGCGGCGGTGGCGTGCTTCCCATCCGCTTCGTCGACCCAGGCGCTCACGTCGTAGTCGTGGCCCGCGCGCACCATGCGTGAGTACTCGATCTGCGCCCGCCGCGTGAGCCCGAAGGAGCCGCTGAGCGTGTTCACTGCCCACGCGGTGGCATCGTCCAGGATGGCGCCGAGTACGCCTCCGTGAATCACCCCGGGCGCGCCTTCGTGCGCTTCGCAGGGGGTGTAGCGGGCGTGCACCCGCCCCTCCTCCTCGTCGAGCGAGTAGTCGATGTGCAGGCCGCTCGCGTTCGTCGGATCGCAGACGTAGCAGCACGTCTCCACGGCGAGGTCTTCGCGAGTCAGACGGCGACGCGTCATGGCGGCCCTCCGTGCGTAGTCTAGCAAGCCCGCTGCCACAGGATGAGGCGCGGGATGCGTCGCGAGGGGCGAGGGTCGTAGCATGAGCGGGAGAGGGAGCCGCGAACGCCCATGCCGATGAGCGAAGCCGAACGCCAGAGCCTCGCGCGCAAGACGCAGGCCGACCGTGTGCTCGAGCGCGCCGCCGTCGAGCTCGAAACGCTGCTCAAGGAGGCCAGCGCCGAGCTGCGTCCCTTCCCCTCCTTCCCCAACGCCTTCTTCACCAACGCCATCGAATGCGACCCGGGGCCGGCCGCCGACCCCGAACGCGGCTGCGTGGTCGTCGGCGAAGACGGTGAACTGTACGAGCTCGAATTCGGCGTCGACCACGAGGCCGTGGAAGTCACCGGCTCGTGGGACCCGGTGACCGCGCGCAAGGAGGAGCAGCGCCCGCTCACGCTGCACCCGCGCGATTACGTCGTCTACGCCTACAGCGGCCTCACGGCCGTCACCGAGGCGTTACTGGAGCGAGCGGCCGAAGCCGCAGATGAGGATGCATCGTGAATCCGCTCGTCCGGGCGCTGGCTGTCCTCGCGGTTGTGCTGGTGCTGGTCGCCATCGTGGCCCTGCTGCTCCGCCGCCTCATCTCCAATCTCACCCCCCTTCGCATGGAAGAGGGCACAGCACACGAGCCATCCGGCTCGGACGGCCTCGAGGGGCTTGAAGGCCTTGAAGGCCTTTCGGTCGAGCGGGCCCGTAGCGCCGCCTCCTACGTCGAGGAAGGGAACGTGTACTTCAACGTGGGCCAGTACGAGCTCGCCAGCGAGCGCTACACGCGCGCCCTCGATGCGGCTCCGGGCTTGCCCGAGGCCCTCTACAACCGCGCCACCGCCCAGACTCGCCTCGGCCAGTTGTCGGACGCCCTCGCCGACTACGACGCCGTGCTCGCCATCACCCCCGACGACCCGGACGCCCTCAACAATCGCGGCATGCTGCATCTCTACCGCGCCGAGCCTGAGCACGCGTTGGCCGACTTCGCGCTGGCGTTCGCGCTCACCCCGGACGCCGTCGTGATCGCGAACCTCGCGCAGGCGCAGTTCGAGACCGATGACCCCGCCGCCGCGCTTGCCAGCTTCCGGGAGGCGGCGCTCCTCGTCCCGGAGGATGCCTCCGTGCAGTACGGCGCGGCCCGCGCCGCCGCGGCCCTCGGGGAGCGCGACAACACCCTCCAGCACCTGCGCGCCGCCCTCGCGCTGCAGCCCGCCTACGCTGCCGAAGCCGCCGCCGATGCCTCCTTCGCCGCCCTCAACGGCGATGAGGCGTTCCTCGCGCTGCTGCGCCGGTCTCAGTCGGGGAAGGAGTAGCCATGCCGACCACCCGTCTCGTGCTCTTCTACGACTACGTGGAGGGCATCGTGGAGAAGCGCGCACCCTTCCGCTCCGACCACCTCGCCCTCGCCACCAGCTACCACGAACGCGGCGAACTGCTCATGGCGGGGGCCTTCGCGGACCCGGTCGACGGCGCCGCCTTCATCTTCACGGTCGAGGATGCGGCTCGCATCGAAGCCTTCGTGGCCGCCGACCCCTACGTCGCCAACGGGCTCGTCTCCGCGTGGCGCATCCGCCCCTGGACCGTGGTGATCGGGGAGTAGCGGCCAAAGGCCAGGGCTAGCCCTGGCCGACGTCTGGCCGCGCTTCGAGCGCGAACGCTTCCGCCAGCAGTTCGTACGAGCGCAGCCGCGCCCCGAAGTCGTACGTAATCGTCACCACCACAAAGTCATCGACGCCGTAGCGCTCGCCCATGGCGAGCAGGCGGTCACGCACCTGTGTGGGGTCGCCATAGAGGGAGCGGTGTTTGAGCGTTTCGAGGTACTCGCGCTCGGGCTCGCTGTAGTCGAAGGCGAGCGCCTCTTCGGGCGTGGGGATGCCGCTGCCGCCGGCGCCGCCCATGAGCCGCCAGCCCCAACGGCTCCAGCTGAGCCGCTCCGCCTCTTCCTCCGTCTGCGCCACCAGCGCCGAGACTGCGATCGAGGCGCGTGGCGCCTCTTCGACGGGCGAGGGGGCGAAAAGCTTGCGGTAGGCGTCGAAGGCTGTCTCTGCGCGGTGGGGGTTGATGAAGTGGGCGTAGCAGAAGGGCCAGCCCAGCTCCGCCGCGTAGCCCGCGCTCACATCGCTCGAGCCCAGCAGCCAGAGGTCGGGCATGGAGTCGGGACGGGGCATGGCGGTGATGCCGTGGTATTCGTGGTCGGGGGGGAAGTCGTCGGCCAGGAAGCCGTAGAGGTCGAGCAGCTGGTTGGGGAACTCGCGCAGGTCCATGGGCACGCCGACGGGCGCGAGCGCCCGCGCCGTCCGTCCGTCGCTCCCGGGCGCGCGCCCGATGCCGAGGTCGATGCGTCCGGGGTGGAGCGTCTCCAGCAGGCGGAAGGCCTCCGCCACCTTGAGCGAGCTGTAGTGCGGCAGCATCACCCCGCCCGAGCCGACGCGGATGTGGCTCGTGTGCGCGGCGATCTGCCCGATCAGCACCTCGGGCGCGGTCGAGGCCAGGGCGGAGGTGTTGTGGTGCTCCGCCACCCAGTAACGCTCGAAGCCGAGGCGGTCGGCGGCTTGCGCCAGCTGCACCGTCTCGGCGAGCGCCTGCGCGGGCGTGCCTCCGAGCCGCACGGGTGACTGGTCGAGCACACTCAGCGTGGTCATGACGACGTCGGAGGCGCGGGTGTCGCCCCCTCCGGCAGGCGCTCTTCCGGCTTGCGCTCTTCCCGCAGGCGCGCCGCCACCACGCTGGGCGAGACGGCTGGCGCACGCGGCGTGCGTCCTGTGAGGCGGTCCGCTTCCGCCTGCGTGATCTTGCCTTCCGCCACGAGCGTCGCCGCCTGCACGGGCGAGAGGTCCGCGCGCTCCCGCACGTTGATGCGCAGGTTGCGGAATTGGGGCACGGCCACGAATGCGATCGCGAGCAGCCCCAGCAGCACGAAGGAGGCGATCACGACCGTCGTCTGGGGGCCGATGGCGTCCGCCGCGAAGGTGATCGGCAGGACGCCGATAGGCATCACGCCGAACGACATCATCATGATCGACATCACGCGGCCGCGCAGGTCCTCGGGGGTGATGGTCTGCACGGCGGTGTTGTTGGAGGACATGAAGAGCATCTGCCCGACGTTGCTGGCGGCGATGAAGACCATGCCCAGCACGAACACGTTCGTCGAGCCGAAGGCGATGAGGAAGCCGCCCATGATGAGGGCGCCCACGAACATGATGCGTCCCTTCTGGGGCACGCTGTCGAAGTTGGCCGAGATGATGGTGCCGATGAGGCCGCCCACCCCGCCGGCCGCCATGAGCAGCCCGAAGCCCGTGCCGCCGCTCAAGCCGAACACGTCCGCGGCGAAGTTGGGCAGCATGATCTGCACGGGGAAGGCGAAGAAGGGCATGAGCGTGCCCGCGACCAGCAGCATCAGGATGACGGGCGTAGCCAGCACGTAGCGGAAGCCGCCACGCAGGCCCTCGATGAAGTTCTCGTCGTCGGAGTTCGCCTGCATGCCGTGCTCGGGCAAGCGGAACTCGGAGGCCACGGCCACGACGAAGAGCAGGGTCGTGAGCAGATAGACCCAGCCCACGCCGCCGCCGGCTCCCACGCCGATCACCCCCAGCGGCGCGATCAGCAGGCCGGCCAGCGCGGGCGCGATGATGCGGGTCAGGTTCATCCCGCTCATCTGCAGGGAGACCGCGTTCATGAGCTTGTGTTGCGGCACGAGCAGGGGCACGAGCGCCTGCCGTGCGGGCATGTTGAGGGAGAAGATGGCGCCTGCGGAGAAGGCCAGCAGGAAGAGGTGCCAGTAGGCCATCAGCCCCGTGAGGATGAGCACGCAGGTCATCAGGCTCACGAGCGCCGCGGCTGTTTGCGTCACGATCAGCAGGGTGCGCTTGTTCACGCGATCCGCGATGAGGCCGCCGATGGGGGCGACGAAGATCATGGGGATGGCGGCCCCCAGCGTGACCAGCCCCAGCGCCGACGGTCGCCCGCCCGAGAGGTCGTAGGCGAGCTGCCCGCGCAGCACGAACTGCATCTGCATGGCCATGAAGAAGGCGGCGTTGCCGGCGAAGTACCACGCGAACTCGCGCTCGCCCAGCGAAGAGAGCGTGCGCTTCAGGGTATTCGCATGCGTAAAGGTGACATGGCTGCGTATCACCGGGTGGCATCCCTCGGGGGAGTGCCGCCCGGCCGCCTGGCGATCAAGGGCGAGGGCATCACAATCGAGTGTACACGCGCCCTGCGCGCGCGCCATTCACGCCGCCCGCTGTGTCGCTGCTAGGATGGCGACGTGCTCGCTGGCAGCGATGGCGCGGCGCATCCGGTCACGTTCGCGGTGGAGCCGGCGTATGCCTCCCGACGGCGTCTCTCCGGCGGCCTGCGTCTGCTCTTCGCCCTTCCCCACCTCCTCTTCACGGGCGGACCATCCCTGCTGGGGATGGTCGTCGCGCCCGTGTTCGTGGTGGTGGGGCTGGCGCCGCTCACGGTGCCGCTCTCGATCGGGGCCTTCGGCGTGCTGGCCCTGCTCACCACGATTGCCTCATGGATCGCGTTGCTCGTGCGTGGACGCCAACCGCGGGGTCTGCGGGAAGTCGCCACCTGGTTCCTGGGCTGGCGCGCGAACGCCATCGCCTATGCGGTGCTCTTGCGCGACGAGTTTCCGCCCTTCGGCTACGGCGACTACGAGGCGCACCTCGCCATTCCGCCGCAGCCCGAGCGCCGTGACCGCGTCAGCATCGCGCTGCGGCTGCCGCTCCTGCTTCCCCACCTGCCCGTGCTCGTCGTCCTGAACGTGCTGCTCACGGTGGTGAGCGTGATCGCCTGGCTCACGGTCACGCTGGGGGGACGCTACCCGGCGCCGCTTTACGACTTCACGGTCGGCGCGGTGCGCTACAGCCTGCGCGTGGAGGCGTACCTGCTCCTCCTGCACGACACCTGGCCGCCCTTGCGCCTCGACTAGCCCCCGATCGCGTTCGTCCCGCCTGTTATCCCGCGAAGCCCACGCCGGGATCGGGAAGCTCGACCATCTCGACCGTCGAGACCTCCGCCCCTTCGGTGGCGATGCGCGTCACCAGCGTGCGGCCCGACATGCCCGCTCCCTCGAGCGTGGCCAGCATGGCTTTCGCCACCTCGCGGCTCGCGGAATCGGGGGTGAAGGCGGCGACGCTGCTGCCCGCGCCGCTCAGCCAGGCGGCGTGCGCGCCGGCGCCCTTCGCCGCCTCGAACACGTCAAAGAGGGGTGGGAAAAGGGCCGAGCGCTGGGGCTGATGGAAACGGTCCTGCGTGCCTTCGTCGAGCAGGTCGACGCGCCCCGCAGCCAGCGCCGCGACGAGCAAGCCGAGCCGTCCGCTCGTGTGGATCGCGTCGGCGCGGCTGTAGCTGTCGGGGAGCAGGCGGCGCGCTTCTTTCGTCGGCATGGAGTGGTCGGGGATGAGGAGGGCGACCTGCAGGTCGCCGGGGTAGCGGCAGCGCACGCGGGCGAAGCCGTCGTCGGTGGGGACGCACGCCTGCACGCCTCCGAAGAGCGCCGGGCAGGCGTTGTCGACGTGACCCTCGAGGCGAGCAGCGAGTTCGAGGCAGTCGTCCTGGCTGAGGGGGCGGCCCTCGTGCTCGTTCACCGCGAGCACGCCCGCCACCCGCGCGACGGCGCTTGCGCCAAGCCCCCGACCGAGCGGGATCGCGACCGTGTAGCGCGCCGCCAAACCGGCCGGGACCGCTTTGCCAAGCCGCTCGTAGGTGGCGCGCGCGGCGGTGAGCGTCATCTT
Source organism: Tepidiformaceae bacterium (assembly GCA_965200565.1). GTDB lineage: Bacteria > Chloroflexota > Dehalococcoidia > Tepidiformales > Tepidiformaceae > UBA2991. The sequence continues at coordinate 1,314,862 of OZ241349.1, forward strand.
CTCGCCCACGTCGTTGGTGGGCAGCTGGGGCGCTTCGCTGAAGGTCACGGTGATCGAGGCGAAGAGGTCCAGCGCCAGCCCGAGGCAGTCGAAACCGGTGCCGATGTTGGCGCTCGTGGCGGGTACGCGGACCGTTATCGCTGTCGCTTCCATATCAGCAGCCTTCCGAAGCCTTCCGAGTGCGAGCGGGGAGGTACCTGGATCGTAGCACGCACTCCGCAGGCTCCCGCAGCGGAAGACCGCCCACCCTCTGCTACGATCCCCACGATGAGCAACCCGAGCGACCAGACCAGCCAGCCCGCACTCACGCCTGAGCGCCTCGACGATATCGAGCGCGCCCTGCTGGGCGTGCTCTGCGCGGGCCTGCCGCCCGCCCGACTGGCGGGCGACGACGGCTTCCGGGTCGATGTCGTCACCGCGCGCGTGCTTGGCCGGCTCGAAGACGCCCCCGAACGCCATGTCGAAGGCGGCGACCGCGACGATGCAGGCGTTCGCGTCAGCGACGCTTTCCGCGCGCGCTTGCGCGACGCCATCGCCTCACTCACGGAAGCGGGCGTGCTCGCCGAGCAGCCCGCGGGCATGCCCGCCGCGCCGGGCGGCTACGAAGACGGCATCGCGCTCGATGTGGTCGAGCCGGACGCCCACCCCACCGTGCTCGACCGTCACCTCGCGCAGGAGTGCATGGAAGCGCTCTTCCGCGTGAAGGCCGTCTACCCGTACCTGATGGAACGCTACTCGGCCAGCGGCGAAGTCTGGCGCCGCCTGCGCGCCGACGGCTACGCGAGCTAGCGGCGGTAGACTGGGACGCCACAGGATCGAGACCAGGCAGAACGGACGAACGGAACGACGACACGATGGCCCCGGTGATCACCCTTCGCCAGCAACACCTCGATGAGATGGTCGCGCACGCCCTCGCGGAGGCGCCGAATGAGTGTTGCGGCATGATCGGGGCGCAGGAAGGGCGCGTCACGGTGCTGCATCGTGCCGTCAACGCCGAGGCCAGCCCCTACCGCTTCAGCATCGACTTCCGGGAGCAGCGCCGCATCGAAGATGCGCTCGACGCCGCGGGCGATTCGCTCGCGGGCTTCTACCACTCGCACACGGGCAGCCCCGCGCGCCCCAGCCCCACCGATATCCGCATGATGGGGACCTTCTTCGGGCCTCCCTACATCCACATTGTGGTCAGCATCGCGGACCGTGATCGTCCCGATGTGCGCGTCTTCCACATCGAGGACGGGGCGGCCACTGAGCAGGACTACACGCTCGACCCGTAGGAGCCCGTCATCCGCGCCTCCGCTTCCACCACTGACGCCGACGACGACGCCCCTGCTCCTGCGCTGCGGCTGCGCGGGCGCACGTTCGCATGGGGCGAACGCACCTGGCTGATGGCCATCGTGAACGTCACGCCCGACTCCTTCAGCGGCGACGGCATCGGCGCCGATGCCCACGCCGCCGCCGCCCTCGCTGATGCTTCGGCGAAGGCGGGCGCGGACATCATCGACGTGGGCGCCGAGTCCACCCGCCCCGACGCCATCGCCGTCACGCCCGCCGAAGAGGCGGCGCGCGCCATCCCCGCCGTCGCCGCCATCCGCGCCGCCACCGACCTGCCCATCTCCATCGATACGCAGCACGCCGAGGTGGCCGAAGCCGCCCTCGAGGCGGGCGCGGACATGGTCAACGACATCAACGGCTTGCGTGCCGACGCTCGCATGGCCGAGGTCGTGGCCGCGCACGGCGCCGCGCTCGTCGCCATGCACAACCAGCGCGGCCGCGCCCCTGGCGACGTCGTCGCGAACGTGCTCGACGGGTGGAGCGAGAGCCTCGCCATCGCCGAGGCTGCGGGCATCCCGCGCGAGCGCATCGTCCTCGACCCCGGCTTCGGCTTCGGCTGGAAGCCCGAGGAAAACCTGGAGATGGTGCGCCGCCTGGACGAGCTCACCGCCGCCGGCCAGCCCATCCTGCTCGGCCCCTCGCGCAAGTCCACCCTCGGGCTGGTGCTCGACGCGCCCGTCGAGGAACGGCTCGAAGGCACGGCGGCAGCCGTCGCCATCGCTATCGCGCGCGGCGTCGACATCGTGCGCGTTCACGACGTCGACGCGATGCGCAAGGTCGCGGCGGTGGCGGACGCCATCAGCCGTGGCCGCTGGCGCGCGCCGTGAGCCCCAAGCGAGACGCCGACAGCGCGACAGAAGCAGCAGCAGTGCTCGCGCTCGGCTCGAACCTGGGCGACCGCGTCGCCAACCTGCGCGCGGCCCTCGATCTGCTGGGCGAGCGGGGAGCGCCTGCGGTGCGCGTCTCATCCGTGTGGGAGACGCCGCCCGTCCCGGCCGACCAGCCACGCTACCTCAACGCTGTCGCCGTTGTCGCGACCGCCCTCCCCCCGCACGAGCTGCTCGCGGTGGCGAAGGAGGTCGAGCGGCTGCTGGGGCGACGCCCTACGCTGCGCTGGCGTCCCCGCCCCATCGACGTCGACCTGCTCTTCTGCGGCGAACAGGAAGTCGCGGGCGAGACGCTCACGCTTCCCCACCCCCGCATCAGCGAGCGGGCGTTCGTGCTGTTGCCGCTTGCGGAAGTGGTGGACGGCCCCTTGCCCGTGCTCGGTGAGCGCGCCGCCACCCTGCTGCGGCACGTCGAGACAGCCGAGCACGTGCGCACGGACGTGCGCCTTCAGCCACCCGTCGAGCGCGAGAGCGTCCAGTAAGGCGTTGCCCCCTAGACCCAGGGGTGGTCGTCCATGTGCGCGCCTCCCGAGAGGTGCACCGCCGCGCCCCAGCCCGCCAGCGCCGCCACCGCGAGCAGTCCCAGCGCGAGCGGGGCGAGCAGCCAGCTCAGGCGCAGGCAGGCACGCGCGCCCAGTCCCGCGATCGCGGCCAGCAGGAGCAGCCCGCCTCCATTCACCGCCTGCGTCCAGTGCAGCGGGGGCGTGGGGACGGGGGGAGGCGGTTCGGCGGCGTGGTGGGGGGCGTCGCTCATTGGTCGCGCAGCTCGGGGGGGAGCAGGTTGGGGATGCTGTCCTCGATGGGGTAGGCCTCGTCGCAGGCGGCGCAGGTGAGCCTCCCCGTGAGGATTTCGCCCCCCGCTTCCTCGACATCGGTGACGGTGAGCGTCAGCGCCCCCTTGCAGAGGGGGCAGGCGAGCAGATCCAGCAGGTCGGGGCGCATGGCGCCATTGTACGGGCGCCCGCCGTGAGCACCGCGATTCGCCCAGGATTCCCTAGGGAGGGCCTCACGTAGCATGCGTTTGTGGACTGGGTTTCGCTCAGCATCATTGTGGTGGTCGGGTTTCTGACTTGGCGCGCCTACCGGCGCGGGTTCCTGCGGGAATTGGTCGGGCTGGTGGCGCTCATCCTGGCCGTGCCCATCGCCGGCCTCTTCTACGACGACATGGTGCCGAAGGTGGAGCCCATCGTGGACAACGTCCTCGTGGCCGGCCTTGTCTCCTTCCTCGCCATCCTCATCGGCGTGATCGTGGCCGGCCAGTTGATCGGCTACCTGCTGCGGCGCAGCGTCGACATCCTCAACCTCGGCTCGGTGGACCGCGTCGCCGGCGCCGCCTTCGGCTTCCTGCAGGGCGTACTGATCTGCCAGGTGCTGCTCGTCGCGCTGGTCATCTTCCCCGAGCCCGATGCCCGCTCACACATCGACCGTTCCTTCATCGCCACGCGCATGCTCGATGGCGCGCCCGTGGTGCTCTCCATCCTGCCCGACCAGTTCAGTGAGTCGGTCGACCTCTTCCTGCAGGGCGTCGACTTGCTTGAGACGCTGGATTTCGGCGACTAGCGGCGCCCGCTATCATCCCGCCATCCACTTGAGTTCCAGAGTTGCAGGAGCGCTCCATGATCATGTCCACGATCGACACCGTCCCCGGACCCGAGATCGCCCAGACGCTCGGCGTTGTGATGGCGAACGCGATGGGAGACAGCAAGCATGTGGAATATACGACCCCAGACAGCGCCGGTATGGATTACAAAGAATACGACAAGATTTCCGTACTCCGGAGGCACCGCGCAACTGCTGCGCACATGGAGGATATCCGTGCGGAGGCGATCGAGCGGCTCACCGAGTTTGCCCGCAGCAGGGGCGCTGACGCCATCGTCGGTATGCGCAGCTCGGCAGCCTTCGGAAGCCTCTACATGCTTTCCGACCCGTATCACTTCGAGGTGCTTGCCTACGGCACGGCGGTGGAGCTGCGCTAGGCGGGAGCGCCAGCACGAGCGATACCCCGCTGCCGGCCTTGCCCTGACGCATCCCGTATCATCCCGTCGCCCCGGTTGGGGCGGCAGGAGGGCCCCATGATCATGTCCACCGTCGAGACCGTTCCCGGACGCGAAATCGCCAGGACGCTTGGAGTTGTGACGGGGAACGTGATTGGCGCGCATAGCGATGGGGGTTACGTGCGAATGCGACTGAAGAAAGAGGAGGCCAGACGCGAGCAGACCGCCATGCTGGCACAGCGCCGTGCGGAGGCGTTCGATCTGCTTGCCGAAGCCGCCCGCAACAGAGGCGCTGACGCCATCTCGGCATGAGTTACGAGACATCCCACGATGGCGACTTCTTCGAAATGCTCGCTCACGGCACGGCGGTGAAGCTCGCCTAGCCTCGAACGCAGGCCGAGCGACACCCCGCGGCCGGCCTTCCCCCGACGCAATCCCGTATCATCCCGTCGCCCCCGTTCGGGCGGCAGGAGAACGCCATAATCATGACCACCAGCGACACCGTCCCCGGACGGGAGATCGCGGAGACCCTGGGGCTGGTCACGGCCAACTCGGTGCGCGCCCGCGCCGTAGGCCGCGACATCATGGCGGGCCTGAAGAGCCTCGCCGGTGGCCAGATTGAGGCCTTCCGCGACCTGCTCACCGAATCCCGGGGCGAGGCGCTCGTGCGTCTCTCCAATGAGGCGGAGGCCATGGGTGCGGACGCCATCGTGGCGATGCGCCTCTCCACCTCCTCGGTGATGCAGGGCGCCGCCGAGATCCTCGCCTACGGAACGGCCGTGAAACTGCGCTAGTCAGGGCGGGCTGTGGTGGACACAGCGCGCCGCTGACTGGCGTATAGTTTTACCAAGACTTTACTTTCGAGAGCGAGAGCGTGAAGGGGGTCAGGCGTGGTTGAGATCATTCGCGCCAGCGAGATGGGGTTCTGCATGGGCGTGCGCCGCGCGGTCCAGATCATGACCGACGAGGCCTCCCCGGAAGCACCCATCGCCAGCGCTGGCGAAATCGTGCACAACCCGCATGTCGTCGAGCAGCTTGAGCGCTCCGGCGTGCACCAGCTCCCGGGCCCTGACGAGGTGGAGGGCGACTTCGGCTCCGTCACCGCGGGACGTGTTGGAGGCGGGCGCATCGCCATCACCGCCCATGGCGTGGGTGAAGGCGTCCTGCGCGACCTCGAGGACGCCGGCCTGAGCATCGTCGATACCACCTGCCCGGTGGTGACCCGCGCGCAGCGCTTCGCCCAGAAGTTCGTGCGCGAGAACCGCCATGCCCTCATCTTCGGCGACCCTGGCCACAAGGAAGTGCGCGGCATCATCGGCTGGGCGCTGGACCACGATGGGCGTTCCCGCTTCACGGTGGTGGAGCATTCCGATATCGGCCACCTGCGGGAGGTCATCGAGACTTTCCCCGGGGGCTTCCCCAACAAGATCGGCGTGATGGCCCAGACCACCCACAAGATGGAGGACTTCGCCGAATTCGTCGCCAACCTCATGCTCCTGCAGCGCGAGGGCAACTTCGAGATGTTCGTCGTGAACACCCTCTGCCACGCCACCACGGGCCAGCAGGTGGCCGCCGCCGAGCTCGCCCACGAGGTCGACGTGATGGTGGTGGTCGGGGGGAAGAAGAGCGCCAACACACGCCACCTTCGCCAGGTATGCGAGGGCGAAGGCGCCCGCACCTACCACGTCGAGAGCGCGAACGAGCTCGAATGGGAGTGGTTCGCCGGGACAGAGCGCGTCGGCCTGACTGCCGGCGCTTCCACGCCCGATAGTTCCATTGACGAGGTGGAAGAGCGGCTGCGCACGCTGGTGGAGGCTCAGTGACCGCGCCAGCCTCCCTCGACCAGGGCCGCTCCCCCAAGACGCCGCCGAGCGGCCACACCAGCCTCGATGTCTGCATCGACCGCGCGGTGCAACACCTCCTCTCGCAGCAGGACAAGGATGGCTTCTGGTGGGCCGAGCTGGAGTCGAATGCCACCATGGCCGCCGAACACCTCCTGCTGGAGCGCTTCCTCGGCACGACCGAGCCCGAGCGTGAGCAGGGCATCGTTCGCTACCTGCTGAGCCTGCAGCTGGACGATGGCTCCTGGGCCATCTACTGGGGCGGCCCGGGCGATGTCAGCATCACCACGGAGGCCTACTTCGCGCTGAAGCTTGCGGGAGTCGACCCCGAGTGCGGGGAGATGAGTCGCGCGCGCGCGTTCATCCGTGCGAACGGAGGCGTCGGCGCGACCCGCATCTTCACCAAGCTGTGGCTTTCGCTCTTCGGGCAGTTCGAGTGGTCCGCCATGCCGGCCATGCCGCCGGAGGCGATCCTGCTGCCGCCCAATGCGCCTCTCAACATCTACAAGTTCTCCTCCTGGGCGCGCGCCACGATCGTCGCCATCCTCGTGGTGTGGGCGTACCGCCCGGTGGTGCCCATTCCCGACGAGGCCGCCATCGACGAGCTCTATCTCGACCCGGAGCACCGCCACTCCATCCGCTTCAGCCGCGACCGCTGGCCGATCACCTGGCGCAACGCCTTCCTCGTGCTCGATCAGGTGCTGCGGGTGCACGAAGGCCTGTCGTGGAAGCCCTTGCGCTCCACCGCCCTGGACGAGTGCGAGCGCTGGATCCTCGACCATCAGGAGGCCGACGGCACCTGGGGCGCGATCCAGCCGCCATCGGTCTACTCGCTCATCGCGCTCAGGTGCCGTGGGTACGACAACAACCACCCCGTGATGCAGAAGGGGCTCGACGGCTTCCTTGGCGATTTCGCCCTCAAGCGTGGCGATACCTTCACGGTGCAGCCCTGCATCTCCCCGGTGTGGGACACGGCCCTGGCCATCACGGGGCTGCGCGAGGCAGGCGTGCCCGCCGACGATGAATCGCTGCTGCAGGCGGGCCAGTGGATGATCGCCCACGAGGTCAGCAGTCTGGGCGACTGGGCGGTCACGATGCCCGGCGTCGAGCCAGGGGGCTTCCCCTTCGAATTCTCGAACGACCTCTACCCCGATATGGACGACACCGCCGAGGTGCTGATCGCCCTGCGCCTGCTCAACCTGAACAGCAAGGAAGCGCCCTTCGAACGCGCTCGCCAATGGCTGCGGGTGATGCAGTCCCGCAATGGCGGCTGGGGCGCCTTCGATCGCGATAACGATGCCGACTTCCTCACCCAGATCCCCTTCGCCGGTTTCGGCGCCATGCTCGACCCGCCCACCGAGGACGTGACCGCCCACATCGTCGAAGCCTTCGCCCTCGACAGCGCCTCTCCCGACGACGAGATGATGGAGCGCGCCCTCGACTACCTCTGGGACACGCAGGAGTCCGATGGCTCCTGGTGGGGCCGCTGGGGGGTGAACTACATCTATGGGCTCGGGGCCGTGGCGCCCGCCCTCGTCGCCGCCGGCGTCGACCCCGCGGACAAGCGCCTGCAGCAGGCGTCGCGCTGGCTGCAGCAACACCAGCAGCCCGATGGCGGCTGGGGTGAGAGCTGCGAGACGTACACGAACCCCGACCTGCGCGGTCAGGGCCCCAGCACCGCCTCACAGACGGCGTGGGCGCTGCTCGCGCTGCTGGCCATCGCGCCCCCCGAGCATCCCGCCATCGTGCAGGGCATCGATTACCTTGTGCGCACGCAGACAGACACCGGCGAGTGGGAAGAACCAGAATTCACCGGCACGGGCTTCCCGGGGGAATTCATGCTCAAGTACCACCTCTACCGCGTCTACTGGCCACTCTGGGCCCTCGGACGCTACCGTCGCATGCGCGACGGCAACCCCCTGCATCTGCCCGGGACGGACCCTTTGGGATGACCACCGAGACCAACCAGAGCCTGCGTCGCCGGGAAGTCAAGCGCACCCCCACGCGTGAGGCCTACCGCTGGTGTGAACGGTACGCCCGCCGCCACAACGAGAACTTCACCGTCGTCTCCTTCCTCCTGCCCCGCAAGCTGCGCCCCCACTTCTTCGCCGTCTACGCCTTCTGCCGCTACACCGACGACCTTGGCGACGAAGCCGAGGGCGACCGCCTCGCCCTGCTCGACGCGTGGGAGCACGACCTGCGTGACGCGGTCGCCGGCAATCCCCGCCGCCCCCTGCTCGTCGCCCTCGCGCGCACGATTGAGGACTGCGAGATTCCGCTCGACCCCTTCCTGCGCCTGATCGAGGCGAACCGCATCGACCAGCGCGTCTCCCGCTTCGAGACGTACGACGAGCTGCTCACCTACTGCAGCTACTCCGCGACGCCCGTCGGCCAGATGGTGCTTGCCGTGCTGGGCTACCACGACGCCCCCCGCATCGCCCTCTCCGACCAGACCTGCATCGGCCTCCAGATCGCCAACTTCTGGCAGGACGTCTCCGTCGACATCCAGAAGGGCCGCATCTACCTCCCCCAGGAAGACCTGCAGCGCTTCGGCTGTGACGACCAGCAGATCATCGAGGGGCGCTTCGACGAGCGCTTCCGCGATCTGATGCGCTTCGAGGTAGAGCGCGCACGCGCCTGCTTCGCCGAGGGACGCAAGCTGGAGGGGCGCGTCTCGCGATCGGTGCGCACCGACCTGCGCCTCTACCGCCTCGGCGGGGAGGCCATCCTCAACGCCATCGAGGCGGCTGGCTACGACACGCTCAGCGCCCGCCCACGCGTCACCAAGGCGACCAAGGTGCGGCTGGCGCTAACAAACGGCGCGCGCGTCGCGCTCGGATTCTGAGATCGCTCAGGAATTGACCCCGCAGGAGGAGGTTCGCGATGGCGTTTGACGTGCTGGCAGAGCTCGATGCCCACGGCGAGGAGCACTTTACGCCCGAGGATGCCTACGACTGGTGCAAGGCCTACACCAAGGACCGCGCCTCCAACTTCTACTACGCCTTCACCATCCTCCCGGAGGAGAAGCGCAACGCCATCTACGCCGCCTACGCCTTCAGCGGCTACGTGGATGACATCGCCGATGAACTGACGGACCGCGGGCGCCAGGAGCACGAACTGGGGCTCGCCCGGGAGCGTCTGCACCAGTGCTACGAAGGCCAGCGCATGGGGCCGCTCTTCATCGCCCTGGGCGATGCCGTGGACCGCTTCCAGATGCCCAGCCAGCACTTCGAGGAGCTGGTCAACGGCGTGGAGATGGACTTCACCATCAGCCGCTACCAGACGTGGCCCGAGCTGAAGCAGTACTGCTACCGCGTGGCCTCCATGGTGGGCCACATCTGCGTCTCCATCTTCGGGGCGAAACCGCACCCGCGTTCGGAGGAGTTCGCCACGAGCATGGGCATCGGCCTGCAGATCGTGAACATCATGCGCGATGTGAAGGAGGACGCCGCGCGCGACCGCGTCTACTTCCCCGCAGACGAACTGCAGGCCCACAACCTCACCCCCGACGACATCCTCGCCGGCACCTACGACGAGCGCTTCACCGCCATGATGGCGGCCCAGGGCGAGCGAGCGCACCGCTACTTCCGTCGCGGCCGCCACCTGCTGCCCCTGCTCGACGTGCGCTCGCGCATGTGCGTGAACGTGCTGCAGGGCGTCTACTTCGAGCTGCTGCAGCGCATCGAGGCGCGCGACTACGACGTGCTCACCGAGCGCGTGCGGTTGAGCGGTCGCGAGAAGGCCACCGCCATCGCGCGCCTGTGGGGCTCCGCCATGCTGCAGGGGCCGGCGCGTTCGGGCTCGAGCTAGCGTCAGCGCCAGCGCATGAAGGTCGGCATCATCGGCGCGGGGCTCGCAGGGCTGGCTGCGGGCCTGGAGCTCGCCGAGCACGGCCACGAGGTTGAGCTGCTGGAACGCCGCCCCTGGGCGGGCGGCGCCACCTACTCCTTCCACCACGAGGAAACGGGCGACGAGATCGATAACGGCCAGCACCTCTTCATGGAGTGCACCACCACCTACCGCGCCTTCCTCGAACGGCTGGGCACGCTCGACCTCTCCGAGCGCCAGGAGCGCCTCGACGTGACGGTCTTCGACGAGGTCGGCCGGCGCTCCGATCTGCGCGCCGCCAACCTGCCCCTCGGCCTCCACCTTGCCCCCTCGCTCCTGCGCTACCGCCACCTCACCTGGCGCCAGAAGGCGCAGGTCGTGCGCGCCTTCCTCGCCATCCGCTTCCTCCCTGTGTACGAACGCGCCCGCCTTGAGCAGATCACGTTTGGCGACTGGCTGCGCGAACGCGGCCAGAGCGCGGACACAATTCGGGAGTTCTGGGACTTCCTTGTGATTCCCACGCTCAACTGCCGCGCCGACGAGGCCAGCGCCAGCCAGTCCCTCTTCGTGATCGAGGAAGGCTTCCAGAAGGATCCGCGGGCGGCGGCGCTGGCCGTCTCCTCCGTGGGCCTCTCGACCCTTCACGTAGAGCCCGCCATCCGCGCCATCGAGCGGCAGGGCGGCACGGTCTCGTTCCGTGGCGGCGTCGAGCGCGTCGAGGTGGAGGATGGACGTGTCGCGGCGCTGCTCCTGCGCGGGGGCGAACGCCGCGCCTTCGACGCCGTCGTGAGTGCGCTGCCCCCATGGCGGCTGCTGCCCCTGCTGCCGTCGTCACTGCACGACGAAGGCGCCTTCGCCACGCTGCGCGCCTTCCAGCCCGCCCCCATCATGAACCTGCACCTCTGGTTCGACCGCACCGTCGCCGACTTCCCCTTCGCCGCCTTCATCCGATCGGATGTGCAGTGGCTCTTCAACCGCGGCCATCCGCAAGCCGACGGCGACGGCAGCGACGAGAAGCGCCAGTGGCAGCACCTCATCATCTCCGTGAGCGCGCCGGGCGAGCTCTTCGCCCTCACCCCGCAGCAGGTCTGCGACCACCTGCTGCCGCAGCTGCGCGCGGCGCTGCCGGCGGCGCGCGAGGCCACACTCACGAGCTTCCGCGTGGTAAAGGAGCCTGAGGCGACCTTCCTGCCGGCGCCCGCACTGCGGCGCCCGGGTGCGCGTACGCCGCTCGCCAACCTGTTCCTCGCGGGCGCCTACACCGATACCGGCTGGCCCGCGACGATGGAGTCCGCCGTGCGTAGTGGCTTCGCCGCTGCCAACGCCGTCATGCGCGGCGTGGGCTGAGGGCGGGAGGCTGCGGGGACGTAGCCGTTGACGCGCGCACTGCTTATGCTTGCCGCCAGCCTCGGTAAAGAAAGAGGAAACATCGATGGGCATCCCCCTTCGCCAAGCCTTTGCCGTGAGCCGCTATCTGCTCACGCAGAAGCTGCTCCGCCGGGAGCGCTATCCGCTCGTGCTCATGCTTGAGCCGCTCTACCGCTGCAACCTCGAGTGCGAGGGCTGCGGCAAGATTCAGCACCCCGAAGAGATTCTGAACACCTACCTCTCCCCGGAAGAGTGCTGGGAAGCCTCCGATGAGTGCGGCGCGCCAGTCGTCTCCATCGCTGGCGGCGAGCCGCTCATCCACCCCCAGATCGACCAGATCGTGGAGGGGCTCATCGAGCGCAAGCGCTTCGTCTACCTCTGCACCAACGCCATTCTGCTCGACCGCTGGCTGCCCAAGCTCAGCCCCTCCCCCTACCTCACCATCAGCGTGCACATGGATGGCCTGCGCGAGCAGCACGACAAGGCCGTCGACCGCGAGGGCGTGTTCGACAAGGCCGTCGCCGCCATCCGCAAGGCGAAGGAGCAGGGCTACCGCGTCAGCACCAACACGACCGTCTTCAACGACAGCTCACCCACGGAGATGGGCGACCTCTTCAACTTCCTCATGGACGACCTGAACGTCGATGGGATGATGGTCTCGCCGGGCTACGACTATCCGAAGGCGCCCAACCAGAGCGTCTTCCTGAAGCGCCCCGAGATGATTTCGACCTTCCGCAACATCCTGGATTCGCCCGACCGGCGCCGCTGGCGCTTCTTCCACACGCCCGTCTTCCTCGATTTCCTGCAGGGCAAGCGGGCCATGCAGTGCACCGCCTGGGGCAACCCCACGCGCAGCGTGCTGGGCTGGCAGCGCCCCTGCTACCTGATGAACGAAAGCTACGCCACCAGCTTCGTCGAACTGATGGAGGAGACGGAGTGGGAGCGGTACGGCTACGGCCGCGACGCGCGCTGCACCAACTGCATGGCGCACTGCGGCTACGAGGCCACCGCCGTGGGCGCGACCATGGCAAGCCCCCTGGAAGGCGTCCGCGCGGCGCTCGGCACAATGGGCGGCCGCGGCAGTTCGTGAGCCTCCTGCTTGTCGCGCCCACGACGCGCGAAGCGCGCGCGATCGGCTCGGGCTGCCAGGCAACGGGCACGGGCGAAGCGGGCGAACGCGCCTTCGCCGACCTGCTGCGCGAAGCGCAGCCGGAGAGCGTGCTCATCGCCGGCCTCTGCGGCGGGCTTGACCCGTCGCTCGGCGCGGGCGACCTGATCCTCGCGCGCGCGGCACTCTCCGAAGACGGCTCCAGCGAGGAGCCGCCCACCACCACCCTCACCAGCACCCGTCGCGCCCTGCGCAACGAGGGCTCGCGCTTCGTCTGCTCGAACCTGCTCACCGTGGCCACGCCAGCCGCCACCAGCGAGGCGAAGCGCGACCTCTGGAACGTCCACGGAGCGGCGGGCGTCGACATGGAGACGGCCGCCTTCGCGCGCATCGCCGCCGAACAGGGAGTCAGCTGGATGGCCCTGCGCGCGGTCATCGACCCTGCGGCCATGACGCTCCCTGCCCCCCTGCACAGCTGGAACGGCGAGACGAGCGACCTCGCCATCGGCCTGAGCCTCGCCCTGCGGCCCGGCTCCTGGCTCACCAGCGCGCGGCTGGCGCTGGCCCTGCGCCCGGCGCTGCGCGCCCTGCGAACGGGCGTCCCCGTCGTGGCGCGGGTGGCGCGCGATACCGTGCCGCTCGGCGACGACCTGCTCGTGTGATGGCTTCCCCACCTGTTGTGGTCGTCACGGGCGCCAGCTCCGGCATCGGGCGCGCCACGGCAGTGCGCTTCGCCAACGAGGGCGCCGCCCTTGTGCTGGCGGCGCGATCGCAGGAGCGGCTGGAGCGGCTCGCCGAGCGCCTGCAGGACCGCTTCGGCGTCGCTACGCTGGCCCACCCCTGCGATGTCCGCCAGCACGAGCAGGTCGATGCCCTCATCGAAGCCGCGATCGCGCGCTTCGGGCGCATCGACGTACTCGTCAACAACGCCGGCTACGGGCTCTACGGTCGCATCGAGGACACCCCCGACGACGCCTTCCGCGATCTGCTGGAGACGAACGTGCTCGGCGTGCACCACGCCATCCGCGCGACGCTCCCCTGCATGCGACGCCAGGGGGCGGGACACATCGTGAACGTGGGCTCAATCGTGGGGAAGCGCAGCTGGCCGTATCACGGCGCCTACGCCGCCAGCAAGTTTGCGCTCACGGGCCTGACGCAGGCGCTGCGGGGCGAACTGGCGGGCTCCGGCGTGAGCGTCAGCCTCATCCTGCCCGCCAGCACGGACACCCACTTCTTCAGCAGCGCCCCCTCCTTCTCCCCCGAATACATGCCCGCTCCGCTGGGCCCCGTGCAGACGCCCGGCCGGGTCGCCCGCGCGATCGTCGACTCCTGGCGCCGCCCCGGGGTGGAAGTGCACACCCAGCCGCTCCTGCGCCTCTCCCACCTCCTCGCCGACCTCTTCCCCACCCTCACCGCCAAAGCGAGCGAACTCCACTACCGCTGGCTCAACCGCCAGTAGCGCCCGCCGCGCGCTCGCCCGCGCCAGAGGGGCCGGCGCGGCGCACGACTTCGTGGTGTCAACGCGCCTCGGGTCCGAAAGCGGCCCGTACCGGGCAGGTGAAGCCGGGGATGACGTCGTGACCGCTCAGGGAGTCTCCTTCGAGGAGGGTGGTGACGGGGGCAGCGGGGGCATGGACGTCGACCGTGCGAGTCTCGGGATCGACGACCCACACGAGGCGCCCGCCGTGGCTGAGCCACATCCGCGCCTTGTCGTGGGCTTCGCGCCGGCTGTCGCTCGGGGAGGTGATCTCCACCACGAGGTCGGGGACGACCTCTGCGTAGCCCCTGATGTGGGCGTCGAGCGGGCGCTTCTCGACCGACGTGAAGGCGATATCGGGCTCCCGGACGGTGTCGGGGTCGCGTTCGAGCCACACGCCGGAGTCGGAGGCCACTACGGTTCCCATGCCTCGTGGCTCGATGAAGTTGAAGAGCGCGGCACTCAGCCTGACCACGATCTTCCCATGGTCATGTCCTGTCGGCATGCTCTCGCAGAGAACCCCCCGAATCAATTCGCCGCGCACTCCACTTCCCTGCAGCCGCAGCAGGTCGTTCGCGGTGAGCAGGTTGGTCTCGGCGGTTGTCATGGTGTAGTCGCTCCAGTGGGATCGTACAACGCCAGTAGCCCCGCCGCCTGCTTCCCCGCGCTAGACTGCGGGCGACATCAGGAGGAGGACTGGGATGAGCGCTGATGTGGACGCCACTGCGCCGAAGTTCCTGCGCGACAAGTACGCCATCATCGGGGTTGGGGAGACGACCTATACGCGTGGCTCCAACCTCACGACGCGCGCGCTCGGCACGTGGGCCGTGAAGAACGCCATGGAGGACGCCGGCATCCCTGCCTCGGAAGTCGACGGCATGATGTCGTATTCGAATAACGACTCGACGCCTTCCCCCATGATCGCGGGGGACCTGGGCATCCGTCTGAACTTCTACATGGACGTCTATGGAGGGGGTTCGAGCAGCGAGGCGCTGATCGGGCTGGCCATCGGCGCGATCGAGGCGGGGATGTGCAAGACGGTGGTCGTCTTCCGCTCGATGAACGGCTACTCGCAGGTCCGCATCGGGGGGACGGGAGCGCGGGCACGCGCGCCGGTCGGTGGGGATGCGCTGCACACGGCCGCGTACGGCTGGTTCAGCGCAGGGCAGAACTTCAGCCCCAGCTTCATGCGCCACATGTACGACTACGGCACGACGCCCGAGCAGGTGGCTATGGTGAAGGTAATCCACAGCGAGCACGCCTCTAACAACCCGAAGGCGTACTACAAGCAGCGGGTGACGGTCGACGACGTACTCAACAGCCGCATGATCGTGAAGCCACTGCACCTGCTCGACTGCTGCGTGGAGACGGATAACGCGACGGCCCTGATCGTGACGCGCGCGGAGCGCGCCTACGACTACCGCCAGACGCCGGCGCGCATCCTCGCCGTGGCGGGACGCGTCTGCAAGCCGCGCATCGATATGCATTTCCAGCATGGCCCCATCTCGACGGTGGCGGGCCACTACATCAAGGACATCATCTGGCCGAACGCAGGCGTGGGCCCGGAGGACATCGACCTGACAGGCGCGTACGACGCCTTCACCTTCACCTCGATGCTGCAGCTGGAGGATTACGGCTTCTGCAAGAAGGGCGAGGGTGGCGACTACGTGAGCAGCGGCATCATGCGGCTGGGAGGCGAGCGGCCCAACAACACGAGCGGCGGACACCTCTGCGAGGGCTACACGCACGGCATGAACATGATCATCGAGAACGTGCGGCAGCTGCGCGGCGAGGTGGATTGCTACTGCCCGCTGGACGACCAGGGGAAGCGGCAGCACACCTACGACTACTCGGAGGGCGGCTGCCGGCAGGTACGCGACGCGAACATCTCGATGAATCTGGGCTGGGCGATGCCGGGCACCGGCTCCTCGCTCGTGATGCGGAAAGGATAGGGCCATGCGCGAAGGCGACTACCGCGGCCTCCACCTCACGGTGAACGACCTCGATCACGAGAATCTGGCGTACTTCGGCTTCTGCGCCGAGCACGACTTCCACCTGCAACGCTGCACGGCCTGCGACCTGTTGCGCTACCCGCCGGGGACCGGGTGTCCGTGGTGCCAGAACCGCGAGTTCACGTGGACGCGCGTGGAGGGGAAAGGGACGGTGCACTCGTACGGCGAGGTGCACCAGGCGATTCAGCCGCAGTTCCGGGAGAAGGCGCCCTACCAGATCCTGATCGTCGATCTGGACACGCAGAAGGGGCAGCCGAGCGAGCACGAGGCGCTGCGCGTGGCGGGCAATCTGGCCACGCCCGACGGCGACCTCGCGCCGCCGGAGCTGGTGCGCCAGGTCGGCATCGGCAGCCGCATGCGGATGGTCTTCGCAGACGTCTCCGATGGCCTTTCGCTGCCGATGTGGACACTGGACGAGACAGCCGAGCAGCCGGAGCGCCCGTGGCGCTATCCGCAGGAGTACGGCGGCGTCTAGGGCGAGAGCGTCTGCCGGTCCGCCCTGAAAGAGCAAGCCCCACGGGACCCCGTATCGGGGCCCCGTGAGGACTATGCTAGCGCCGGTTGCGCGCTATACCGGCTCCTCGAACGGTGGGGGAAGGCTGTCTTTCGGGTGGGGGTCAGGGGCGCGCGCCATCGGTGGCGGCGCGTTCGCCGACGATGAGGAGGCCTGGCTGGCTGCTCACGACGCCCAGGGTGACGACGGTCACGAGCGTGTTGAGCAGCACTCGCGCAAGGTTCCACTGGTCCTGGATCAGGAAGGCGACGCGGTAGCCCTCGTTGTTGAGCCCATAGATGGCGCGCCCGGTGGCGCTGCTGAGCGAATCGCCCTCAAGCAGCCCGATCAAGCCGCCACGGATGGTGATGCGGCGCTGCACGTTGTGACCGGGGAGGATTGGCATGGGTGGCCCCCTTGCGGCGTGGGATAGGCGTGCTCTGCAAAGCCACCGGCACCCAATAGTCGAACCGCAAGGAGGCGCGTGTTGCCTGAATCCAGATACCGACCATTGGGTTCTAGGCTTTGCAGAGTGAACTGAGTATAGCCCAAAACGGGCTCAGGTTCGCAACCGCCCGCTTCCCCACCTCCACCCCCCGACGACGTCGTCACGCTTCCCCCGCTCGCGGCATGCGACGGGCGTAGACTGAGCCGCACACATCATGCTGAGCGCACACGACAACGAACTGCTGACCCGCACGGGCGCGGGCACGCCGATGGGCGACCTCTTCCGGCGCTTCTGGGTGCCGGTGCTGATCGCGTCGGAGCTGCCGGAGGCGGACTGTCCGCCGGTGCGGGTGACGGTGCTGGCCGAGGAGCTGGTGGCCTTCCGCGATACGAACGGGGAGGTGGGGCTGATCGAGGGGCGTTGTCCGCACCGCCAGGCGGAACTGTTCTGGGGGCGGAACGAGGAGTGCGGGCTGCGCTGCGTCTACCACGGCTGGAAGTTCGATGTGAACGGCGCCTGCGTGGATATGCCGTCGGAGCCGCCGGAATCGCAGTTCCGTGAGAAGGTGGGGCTGACGGCTTACCCGACGCGGGAGTGGGGCGGCTATCTGTGGGCCTACCTGGGGCCGTCGGAGCTGCCGTTGCCGGAGCTGCCGCAGTTCGAGTGGGCGCACGTGCCCGAGAGCCATCGCTACGTCTCGAAGAAGCTGCAGGAGTGCAACTGGGCGCAGTCGGTGGAAGGCGCTATCGATACGGCGCACTTCTCCTTCCTGCACATGCTCGTGGACCTGCCACCCGACGCACCCGCGGCGCTGCGCTACATGAAGGCGGACGGCTCACCGCGCTTCAGCCTGCAGCCGACGGAGGGCGGCTTCGTCATCGGGGGGAGGCGCCTGGCGGAAGAGGACAGCTTCTACTGGCGCATCACGCAGTTCCTCGCGCCCAACCACAGCCTCGCGCCGGGCGCGGAGCGCGGGCAGAACATCAACGGCCAGACGTGGGTGCCGATCGACGACGAGAGCTGCTGGATCTACACCTACACCTGGAATCCCGACCGTCCCATCACGGAGGAGGAGCTGGCTGTCATCACCGGCGGCAAGGCGAGCGTCCATTCGCTGGTGGACGAGCAGTACCGTCCCATCCGCAATCGCGCCAACGACTACCTCATCGACCGCGAGGCGCAGCGCACGACGAGCTACACGGGGGTGCAGGGCATCTCCGAGCAGGATGCGTGCATCCAGGACAGCCAGGGGCGCATCTACGACCGGACGAAGGAGCACCTGGGCACGACGGACGTCGCCATCATCGAGTTCCGTCGCATGATGCTGCGCATGGCCCGCGACCTGATGGAGGGGCAGGAGCCGGCGGTAGCGCGCAACGGTCGCGCGTACTGGGTGCGTTCGGGCGCGGAGGTCGCACCCCGCACGACGTCCTTCGCCGACGTAGCGGCAGACCGCACGACGGCGGGGGAGTTGGGGCAGGGCGGCTAGCCGGTCCGGACGACCAGCTGGTCGCGAACGTCAGGAGCCTTCGCGGGCGAGGCGGAGGTCGGCGTGGGCGGCGGCGCGCATGCCGCCTTGATCCGTGCTGATGGTGACGAGCTGGAAGCCAGCGGCGGCGTGCTTCGCCGCAAGCGACGCGTTGGCGTGGATGCCGGCGACGACGCCGTGCTCGCGACAGGCGGCGGCGATGCGCTGGCGAGCTTCTTCGAAGCGTCCCTCGTTGGCCATGCCGGGCTGCTGGCCGAGCGTGATGCTGAGGTCGGCGGGGCCGACGTAGACGGCGTCGACGCCGGGGACGTCGAGGATGTCGTCGAGGGCGGCAACGGCCTGCTCGGTCTCGACCATGGGGATGCAGGCGATCTCGGTGTTGGCGTGGGCGAAGTAGTCGCTGCCGGCGTAGAGGCTGGCGCGCAGGGGGCCGAAGCTGCGCACGCCTTCGGGGTGGTAGCGGCAGGCGGCGACGGCCTGCTTCGCTTCCTCGACGCTGTTGACCATGGGGATGATGACGCCCATGGCGCCGGCGTCGAGCATCTTCATGATGATGCCGGGATCGTTCCAGGGGACGCGCACGAAGGGCATCACGTCGGTCGTGCTGATGGCCTGCAGCATGGTGAGGGCGACCTGGTAGTCGATGGCGCCGTGCTGCATGTCGATGCAGAGGTAGTCGAAGGGCTCCTGGGCCATGATTTCGGCGCTGAGGGAGTTGGGCAGGGAGAGCCAGCCGCCGTAGGCGACTTCACCCGCCCGCCAGCGTGCCTTGACGGTGTTCTCGCGCATGGCCGTTCCCCCTTGAGCCTTGAGCCTTGGGCGTTGAGCGCGGGCCGCCCGCAGGCGAGTCGCTACGCCTCGTTCGTCATGATGATGGTGCCGGAGGCCATGAACATGCCGCCGACGCCGTGGCAGACGCTGATCTTCGCGTCGGGCACCTGGGCGGGGGCGGTGCCGCGCATCTGGCGGACGCTCTCCTGCAGGGCGTACATGCCGTACATGCCGGAGTGCATGTAGCTGAGGCCGCCGCCGTTGGTGTTAACGGGCAGGGGGCCGCCGGGGGCGGTGTTGCGCGCTTCGATGAAGGCGCCCGCTTCACCCCGCCCCACGAAGCCAAGGTCCTCGAGGCCGTAAAGGGGGAGATGGGCGAAGGCGTCGTAGATCATGACGTGGTCGACGTCGTCGTGGGTGATGCCGGCTTCGGCGAAGGCGGTGGAGCCAGCGACGCGGAAGGCGCGGGAGGTGGTCATGTCCTCCATCTGGCTGATCATGGGCGTCTCGACGCTCTCACCGGTACCGAGCAGGTAGACGGGCCTGGTGGGGAAGTCCTTGGCGCGCTCCTTCGAGACGAGGATGAGGGCGCCGCCGCCATCGGTGACGAGGCAGCACTGCAGGAGGCGGAAGGGGTAGGCGATCATGCGCGAGTTGAGCACATCGTCGACGGTGATGGGGTCCTTGAAGGTGGAGCGCGGGTTGAGGGCGGCCCACTCACGCTGCACGACGGAGACGGAGGCGAGCTGCTCGTGCGTCAGGCCGGTCTCCTTCATGTAGCGCAGGACGCCGAGGGTGAACATGGAGGGCGGGCCGCTGAGGCCGCAGGGGGCCTCGAACTGGCCGGGGAGGGAGGCGGGGGCGCCGCCGAAGCGGTCCATGCCCACGCGGGAACGTCCGCTCTCGCCGTGGGTGACGAGGGCGACATCGCAGAGGCCCTCGTTGATGGCGGCGGCGGCGTGGCGCACATGCAGCATGAAGGAGCAGCCGCCGACGGAGGTGCCATCGACCCAGGTGGGGGTGATGCCGAGGTAGTGGGCGATGCCGGCGGGCGCTTCGCCCGCGGTGGCGACGCCGTCGATGTCGCCCGGGCCGATGCCGCAATCGGCCATGGCGTTGAGGGCGGCGTCGGCGTGCAGCTGGATCTTGGAGAGGCCGGGGACGCGGCCGAGCTCAGTGGTCTCGGCGGCTCCAACGATGGCGACGGAATTGGACTCCATGACTAGCCTCCCACCGGGCGGAACTTGGGCAGCGAAATCTCATCGCTGACGGGTGTGAAGACGACTTCGAGGGGCATATCGAGGATGAGCGCTTCGGGCGTCTGATCGCAGTCGACGATGTTGCTCATCATGCGCGGGCCCTCATCGAGTTCGACGATGGCGATGGCGTGGGGGTCGGGGCCGAAGCCACGCGGGGGGCGGTGGTTGATGACGTAGCTGTAGAGCTTGCCGCGGCCGCTGGCGGTGAAGCTGGAGACCGCACGGGAGCCGCATTCGGGGCAGAAGGGGCGCGGCGGGAAGATGACCTTCGCACAGTCGTCGGTATCGCAACGCTGGAGGCGCAGCTCGCCGCGTTGTGCCCCGTCCCAGAAGTCCTGGGTTTCGGGGGTGGGCATGGGGATGGGCCCTTCGTACTCAGCCATGGCAACTCCCTTTCCTGTGCGCTGCATGCGGCAGGCGAGCGCATCCTACGGCTTTCGCCGTCTCTCTGCCGCCTGTGGGGGCCGCCTGTGGGGGTTGGAGCTACGCGCAGGCCAGCGGAAGCCTCGCCCGGAAGCGGCGCTTCATGCGCGATGCGCTGCTGCGGCTACCAGTCTCGCGATTCGGCGTCGATGAGCGCGTCGGGCATGGTGTAGCTGATGCCGGCGTCGTCGTAGACGGAGCGCTGCAGCAGACCCGAGAAGTTGTTGAAGCGGTGCGAGCTGTTCCCCGGCAGTCTGCCGAGGAGCAGCTGCAGGCGTCGCTGCATCCGTACCATCGCGAGCGCGCCGATGGTGGTCTGTTTGGGGAATTCCAGATGGTCGGCCATCTCGTTGCCGAGCAGGGCGCGCGAGGTGCGGAAGAGGGCGCTCGTGATGCGCTTCTTCTGGCCTTCGTTGGTGATGCCCATGAGGTCAGGGACCACGCTGATGTTGCCGTGCGCCAGGGCAATGGCCGTTTCCGTGGTCTGTGGTTCACAGATCTGGCCGATATCCTTCGTGTGGATGGCGTCCTCATACCCATCGAAGAGGATCGTCTCGGGGATGCCCATGAGCCAGCTGGCGTAGCGCCAGATGTGCATGAAGCCGTCGGTTTCCTCGTCGCTGATGTCGTAGCCGAGCTGACGCACCGCGGCGAGGTTCACCGCGGAGAAGCCGGTGGCGGCGAGGGCGCAGTGGGCAGCGTGCACGGGGATGCCGTCGGCGGGGACGTCCCATTCGCCAGAGGTGAGCGCGAGGCGCCGGATCTGGGCGTGCACGATGCGAATACGCACGGAGAGCTTCCAGCCGTCGCCCTGCCGGTCGAGGCCGTCGGGGAGGGTGATCTCGACCAGATGGCGGGTGTTCTGCTTGACTCGCCGCAGGTTGGAGAGGGTGCGTCCGCGCATGTAGAAGATCTTGCTTACGCCGGTGGAGAAGCCGGAGATGACGCCCTTGAGCACGAGCCCCACAAAGAAGATATCGGAGTAGCGATGGAAGGCGCGCATGCCGGGGAGCGCGCGGCGGGGGTCGTATTCGATCGAGGAGGGTGGGTTATCGACGACGGCGAAGAGTTCGCGGACGGCGTCGGGGGCTTGCCTGAGGGCATCGGCGTCCTGGTCCATACCGGCCTGGATGACCTGCTGCGCCTCGGCAGGATCGAGCGCTTCCAGCGCCTCGACGACTGCATCCGCCAGGGGATCGCCGACCATGGTGTGCTCGACGTAGCAGTCGGCCATCTCGGGGTCGATCAGACGCGCTTTGGCGTAGCCCTCGGCGTATTCCGTGGGAATAGTGAAGGAAGGGGTATCGGTGGAGCTGGACATAGCGATCATCCCATTCGACCGCCCGATCGCATGGTCGGTCCCACGTCGGTCGTCTCTGGCGAACGACCAATCGGGCAGTCGAGAGTTATGCGAAGTATAGCCTGTCGCTATTCCCAACGGCGATAGCGCGGGCTGTAAGGCGGCTCACAGAGAGGCGTCGGCCGCGGAAGCGTCCCCTTCGCCTTCACGCACCCAGACCCGCCCCGCCACCTGGGCGCCCATCACCACCTCGTGTCCGTCGATCGTGATCGTGACCGTCCCGCGGTAGGGCTCGGAGGAGGTGAGGTGGGCCTCGCTGCCCGGGCGGATGCCTTCTTCGTCGAAGAACTGCAGGAGGCGCTCTTCCTCCTCGAAGACGCGCTCGATCTCGACGAGATCGCCTTCGGGGACGTCGGCGAGGGTGGTCATGGAGAGCGTGCCAGGGGGGGCGAGGCCGGGGATGGGGTAGCCGAAGGGGCTGTGGCGGGGCGTGCCGAGCGTCTCGATGAAGTGGGGTTCGGTGACGTCCGAGATGCCGTGCTCGAGCAGGTGGGCTTCTTCGTAGGCGCGCCACCAGGGCACGTTGAGCACGCTCGTGAGCAGGCATTCGGCGAGACGGTGGCGGCGCACCATGCGTTCGGCGCGACGCAGGCCCTCGGGCGTGAGCTCGATCAGCTTGCGCCGGTTGATGGAGACGAGGCTGTCGCGC
Source organism: Tepidiformaceae bacterium (assembly GCA_965200565.1). Lineage (GTDB taxonomy): Bacteria > Chloroflexota > Dehalococcoidia > Tepidiformales > Tepidiformaceae > UBA2991. The sequence continues at coordinate 1,337,601 of OZ241349.1, forward strand.
TGCAGGCGCTTGAGCATGCCCGCCACGGAGGGCGGGGTGACGCCGAGGCGATCGGCAAGGCGCACGGCGATGACGCTTTCGCCCTCGTCGTGGTTGAGGCGGTAGATGGCGCTGAGGTAGTCGTCGCTGGCGACGTTGACGACCTGCTTCGGCATACGGGGATCGTGCCACGTAAGCACGCCTCCTGTCTTGACGCCGCTGCCACTACTATTTGCGTGTGGGCTCTCGTAAACTGGAGAGCCAGACTCGCAGCGTGAGGAACCGTTATGACTGCAGCGCCAGCTATGCCCGAACTCGATCTCTCCTGGCTCGACCTGTACGACGAGCCCACCACGGCTGAGCCGACCAAGAAGGGGCTCACCCTGGACGCCATCGATACCGGGGCCTACGCCTCGCAGGAGGACCTGCCGCGCGACATGACGCCCCGCCTGCGGGGCGCGCACGCGCGCCCCGACGCCCACCGCATGGGGCTGACCTACCAGACCAAGGCGGACGTGTGGGCGGAGCAGTGCCTCTCCCTCTACGAGGAGGCGATCCAGCGGCAGTGGTCTTCCGCCACGGATATCCCCTGGGACACGCTGCACGAGCTGCCCGACGAAGAAGAGCGCGCCATCTGCCAGGTGGCGACGATGCTGGCCGAGGTGGAGTTCATCGCGGGCGACGTGCCCGGCCAGTGGCTTCCCGCCATCAGCGGGGATGAGTTCGAGGTCGGGCTCTTCCTGATGACGCAGATCATGGATGAGGCGCGCCACACCGACGTCTTCCGCAAGCGCGCGCTGGCCAACGGCGGCGGGCTGCTGCAGCAGGGCGCGGGGCTGGGCCTGCGCAACCTCATCGACGCGAAAGACTTCACCGAGATGTCGGTGCTGATGCACGTGCAGGCGGAGGGCTTCGTGCAGTCCATGTTCCGCATGGGCGAGCTGATCGGCCCGACGCAGGCGGACAAGCGCATCTTCCGCATGGCCGCCCAGGACGAGTCGCGCCACCTCGCCTTCGGCGTGATGCATCTGAAGCACACGCTCGCACAGGCGCCGGAGCGGCGTGAGGAGATTCACCACTACCTCGACAAGGCAGAGGAGACCTCGGCGGGCGGCGGCAGCGGCGACGTGACCTTCCCGCCGGTGTTCGAATCGCTCTGCATCCTGCTCGGGGGCGGCAAGGACAAGTTCGATGAAGGCGTGGCGAAGTTCATGCTGCTGCGCCGGCGGCAGGTGCGGGAGTACCTGCACCGCCTCGACGTCGCTGGCCTGGGCGACCGCCGCGAGCGGCTCGGTCCGGCCCTCGCCGCGTACGCCGACTAGGGCAGCCGGGCATGGCCGAGGCTGAAGCGAGCCCAATCACCGCGGAGATGCGCGCCGCCGCAGAGGCGCTCGGCTGGGACGAAGGCCTGCTCGATCGCGCCCTCGGCCACGGCTACAACGAGGGCACGCTTGTCGGGGCGCTGGCAGCCAAACTGACCGACGAGCAGGCCGCCGGCTTCCTCGACCGCGAACCGCTGGAGCCCGACCTCGGGTGGATGTCGGCGCCGACGGAGTGGGGCGTCCGCGCCACCCCGTCAGACCCCGAGGAGGGGCTGACCGTGGGCGACATCATGGTCGGCTCCTACGGCGAAGTGCCCGACCTGTGGACGGACCGCACCGAGATCGCGCGCGGCTCCAATCCGCAACTCGGCCAGGAAGACATGGGCTACACGATCTTCGAGAAGGCGGTCGTGTGGGCGCCCTGCGTGGCCGACCTCTACGAAGATGCAATCCGCGATCGCTGGGCGCCCGCCACGGACCTCGGCTGGCGCAGCCTGGAGGCACTTCCCGACGACGTCGAGCGAGCCATCTGCCAGGTGATGACGGAACAGAGCGAACGCGCCTACGCCGAAGCGACCGTGCTGGGGCGCTGGCTGCCCGAGATCAGCTACGGCTTCGTGGAGATGAAGCTCTTCATGGGGAGCGTCATCTACGACCTCGCGAAGCATGCGGAGGCGTTTCGCAAGCGCGCGCTCGCGAACGGTGGCGGCCTGGGATTGCAGGCGCCGACGGACCTCATCCGTGGGGCCAGCGAGGCGCGCAGCTACCCCGAGATGCTGGCCTACCTGTTCGTGCAGGACAGCGCCCTGCTCACGTTCTTCCACGCGGCCAGCGAGTTCGCCCAGAACCAGCTCGAACGCGACCTCTACGCGCTTGTCGCGAGCGATCGCGAGCGAATCATGCAGTACCAGATCGAGCGCATGGAAGCGTTCCTCACGGCCATGCCCGACCGTCGCGAAGAGCACCAGCGCTACTTCGCCAAGGCCGAAGTACGGCTAGCGCGCGACTGGAACGACACGACCGTGCGCGAGCCGCTGGTGGTGTTGCTGGGCGGCGGGCGCGAGCCCGAGCAGGTGGCGAAGGGCGAGGCCGCGCTACACGCCATCCGCCGCCGCCAGGTGGAGGAGTACGCCGCCAACCTGCATCGCGCCGGCTTCGAGCGGACACGCCTGCACTCCGGCCTCGCGGCCTACCTCGAAGACGAGGACGAGGCGGCTTCGGACTAGCCCTTCCCGCTCTTCCCCGACCTGTCCCGCCTGTTACCCCTCGATGAGCGGTGCGAGGGCAGCGCGCGCCGCCTCCCTGCTCGTGCCGATGGCGAAGAACACCGTGTCGCCCACGGGCTCCAGACGCGCGACCACGGCGCCATCGGGGCGGGTGTTGAAGGTGAAGGGCCCGTCGACCACCGATTCGCTAATCGTGCTGAGTGCACGGTCGTGCCCCCGCTCCCACTCCTGCGCCTCATCGGCGTCGGCGAAACGCACCACGACCGTGAGGACAGAGTCGTCGCCGTTCTCGTGTCCGAAGATGCGGTAGGCGTCGCCACGCCAGCCCGCTGCAGCCTGCAGGGCGGAGGAGAGGATCAGGCCCTCGGAGGGGTAGGGGATGCCGTCCCACTCGTTGACGACGGAGTCCGCGAGCAGGTAGTTGCTGATCTGGAATTCACCCAGCACGCCTGATTCGCGTTCGCTCCAGCCCTCGCCGAGGCTGGCGCTGGTGGCGTCGACGGGCAGGAGGCGGTCGAGGTCGGCGACCGGCTGCCAGTCGGTACCGAGCAGATGGGGATGCAGGATGACCGTCGTGGCAGGGGGCGGATTGGCGAAGAGGTCGTTGAGCGCCTCCATCCCCTCGCGCTCGACCAGCGCCCGCATGGCGTCAGTGCCCGCGGTGTAAGGGAAGAAGAGTTGGCGCAGGAAGGGCACGGGCAGCTCTCGCACCTGAACAGCAGCGTCAGGGTGGCGGCGGTGAGACGCATCGTGGTCATGACGTGTTCGATTCGCCCCGTCCGTTACTCCTCGATGAGCGCTCTGAGCGCGGCGCTCGCCGCCTCGATGCTCGTCCCGATGGCGAAGAAGACGGTATCGCCCACGGGAGCGGCGCGCGCCACGACGGCGCCATCGTTGCGGATGCTGAGCGAGTAGGGCGCCTCGTAGAAATACTCGGCGTGCCCGAGCACGGCGCGTGCGTGCGCGCGTTCCCACTGCTCCGCCTCGACGGCGTCCTCGAAGCGCACAACGACCGTGAGGACGCGGTCCTCGCCGTTCTCATGTTCGAAGATGCGGTAGGCGTCACCGCGCCAGCCTTCTCCCTCTTCCTGGGCCCGCTCGTGAGTGGAGTGGCGCCATTCGGGGACGGGAGAGTCCACCAGCAGGTAGTTCACGAGGTGGAATTCGCCAAGCACCCCTGCCTCGCGCTCGCTCCAGCCTTCCCCGAGGCTCTGGCTGATGGCGTCGACGGGGAGGAGGCGGTCGAGGTCGGCGACCGGCTCCCAATCGGTGCCGAGCAGTTGGAAGTGGAGGATGGAAGTCGTAGCGGGAGGCGGGTTGACCAGCAGGTCGTTGAGCGCATCCAGGCCGTTTCGGGCCACGTATGTCTGTATCGCGGACGCGCCCACGGTGTAGGGGAAGTAGAGCTCGCGCAGGTAGGGGATGGGGACGCCTCGCACCTGGTCGAGCTGCCCGAAGAGCAGGAGGCTGCCCCGGCTAAGGCCGCCGGGGAGCAGCTGAACCGTCTCACTCCACGCGTCCGTGGAGATGACGGCATCGCCTTCCACGACGCAGATGAAGGCGAGGAAGGCGTCGAGGGAGAGCTCGTCGCTGAGCGCGTCGAGGTCGAAGTGGTAGTCCTGGATGGCGTGGATGATCTCGTGCACGAGCGTCTCGCGGGCGCGGAAGCGCAGCTGCGCGGGGTCGACCAGCTCGTCCGCGCTCGTAACGACCCAGAGCGCCTTGTGTTCGGTGGAGTAGAAGCCGGCGACGTAGTCCGTGGCGGCGATGGTGATGTCCCAGAGGGTTTGGTCGGGCTCGAGGTAGCCGAGGAGCTGGTAGAGGACGGTCTCGTTGTCGAGGTCCTCGCGCTCGCTCTCAAGCAGCTCGCGGTAGAGGTCGGCGACCTCGCGACGGGAGACGGTGCGCACGTCGATGGTGGGGGGCGGCTCCAGCCCGCGCAGCGCGGCGACCTCTTCCAGCAGGTCGCGCATCGCGGGGGAGAGGGGCCCGGGGTCGGCTGGGGTGGCAGCTGGGGTGGCGGACGGCTCGGCGGTGGGGGACGAGGCGGGCGTGGGGGATGGGGTGGAGGCAGCGGGGGACGGGGACGGCTCGGGGGCAGGGGTTGAGGCGGCGGGGGAGGGGTCGGCGGGGGTGGTGGTCGGGGTGGGGGCGGGGGCGTCCCCGCCGCAGGCGGCGAGCGTGAGGGCGAGCAGCAGCGTCAGTGCGAGGGCGGCGGCGAAGGGGGCGGGGAGGCGACTCATGATGTCTTCGATTCTTGCCCCGTCCGCCAGCCCTGCGCTAGGCTGAGGGCGGCGGCGCATTCGTCTAGCGGCCTAGGACACCGCCCTCTCAAGGCGGAGATCAGGGGTTCGAATCCCCTATGCGCTACCACCCTTCCAGCTTACCCAAATCCCTGCCACCCGCGCGTCACCAGACAGCCACTTTCCGCTACGGCGCCCCTCTTGCGCTCAACTATCTCCCCCACCAGACGTGCAGTCGTAGCGGCATCACGGACTTCGTCGCGCTTCACACCACAGGCGAGACCATCATGCTGCAGGGTGCGGGCGGGTTGATTCGGTCATTGTCTCCCTTAAGCCCCTTACACAGGCCAGCGGATGAGTCGCTCGGCAAGGAGTAGCCGACGGCCACAAGCGGCATGCCGCCCGCTACGCTGGATGTGACGGCTGAAGGGGGTCGGTGTGGCGAAGACGCTGGTGCTGGGCGCTTCGGGGTATGTGGGCAGCCACCTCGTGCCGGCGCTGGTGGCGCAGGGGCACGAGGTGCGGGCGGCGGGGCGACGTCGCGAGACGCTTGAGGCGCGCGAGTGGGCGGGCGTCGAGGTGGTGCGGGCCGGCGCGCTCGCGCCGGAGACGCTCGGGGACGCCCTCGAGGGGGTCGATCTCGTCTACTACCTCGTACACTCGATGGCCTCGGGGGATGACTTCCCCGAGCGGGATCGTCGGGCCGCGGAGAACGTGCGGCGCGCTGCGGAAGCGGCGGGAGTGGGGCGCATCGTCTATCTCGGCGGGTTGCAGCCGGGAGGCGTCGCCTCGGCCCACCTCGCCTCGCGCCGCGAGACGGGCGAGGCGCTGCGCGCGGGCGGCGTCAACGTGACGGAGGTGCGGGCGGGGATCGTGGTGGGAGCGGGATCGGCGGCGTTCGAAGTGATCCGCGACCTCGTCTACCACCTGCCCGTGATGGTGACGCCACGCTGGGTGCGGTCACGCACGCAGCCGATCGCGCTGGACGACCTGATCGCGTACCTGGTGCGCCTGCCCGACCACGAGGCGGCGGGCGACCACACCTACGATGTGGGCGGGCCCGAGGTGGTGCGCTACGAGGACCTGCTCACGCGGTTCGCGCAGGTGGTAGGAAGGCGGCTGCTGATCGTGCCCGTCTCCGTGCTCAGCCCGCGGCTCTCCTCCTACTGGCTCGACCTGGTGACGGCGGTGCCGTCGAGCGTGGCGCGACCGCTGATCGACGGGCTTCGCCACGACCTCGTGGTCGAGCCTGACGCGGACCTTCACCAGCACATCCCCCTCGAGCTGCACACGTACGAGGAAGCGGTGCGCGCGGCCCTCGAGGCCGAGCGCACGGCGGACCTGCCGGCGCGCTGGACGGAGGGCTCGTTCGCCATGCGCGACCATCGCGCGGAGATCGCCTTCTACAGCCGCGGGGAGCGTGTGGAGCGCACGAGCGACGCGCCTGCGGGCGCGGTCTGGCGCGTGGTCGCGGCGATTGGCGGGGCTAACGGCTGGTACTACGCGAACTGGCTCTGGAATCTTCGCGGCTGGCTCGACCGGCTGGTGGGAGGCGTGGGCCGGCGGCGCAGCCGCCGCCACCCGAGCGAGGTGCGTCCGGGCGACGCCATCGACTTCTGGCGCGTGGTGGGAGTGGAGCAGGAGCGGCGGCTCACGCTGCTGGCGGAGATGAAGCTGCCCGGCATCGCCATCCTCGAGTTTGAGGTGTCGCCCGTGGGGGAGGGGTCACGCATCGTGACGGCTGCCCACTTCCACCCGGCGGGAGCGGCAGGGCTGCTCTACTGGTACGCGCTGTGGCCCATCCACAAGCGCATCTTCGCGGGGCTCGCCGAGGCCATCGTGGAGCGCGCGCTGCGCGCTGGCGGCAGACGCTGAGAGGGTCGGGCGCGGTGTGCGCCCGACCCTCGGGACTGCTCGACGGCTTGCTGGCGGAGGCGCGCTAGAGCGCGTCGTTGCCGCGTTCGCCGGTGCGAACGCGGATGGCGTCCTGCACGTCGCTGACGAATATTTTGCCGTCGCCGATTTCGCCGGAGCTGGCGTTCTCGAGCACGGCCTGGATGACGGGCTCGGCCTTGTCGTCGGCGACGACGAGCATGATGTGCACCTTGGAGAGGTACTCGACGCGGTACTCGCGTCCACGCCACTGCTCGGCGATGCCGCGCTGCTTGCCGTGGCCCTTGATCTCCCAGACGCTGATGCCGCCGGAGAAACCGAGCTCGTCGAGTGCGTCCTTCACGCGCTCGAGGCGGGCGGGCTGGATGATGGCTTCGATCTTCTTCACCGGGAACTCCTTTCGGGACGTGTCGATGGTGGGGCGTGGTGGCGAACCGGGGGAACGCTCACGTGGACGACCCGAAGATGCCGGAGCCTGATGGGCCGAAGTCGGGGTAGGAATCGACACCGTGCTCGATGAGGTCGAGCCCGCGCATCTCTTCTTCCTCACTCACGCGCAGTCCGATCGTGAACCTGATGGCGAGGAAGAGGATAGCGGCGGTCACGGCCGTCCAGGCGACGATGGCGGCGATGCCAATGATCTGCATGAGCAGCTGCTCACCACCGCCTCCAAGCAGCAGGCCGTAGTGGCTCTCGAAGTTGACGTAGCCGGCGGCTTCCATACCCGCCTTCGACGAGAAGAGGCCGACGGCGATGACCCCCCAGATGCCCGCAAAGGCGTGGACGGAGACAGCGCCCACCGGGTCGTCGACATGGAAGACGCTATCGAGCAGCTGGACGCCGTAGTACATCACCAACGCGCCGATGGCGCCGATCACGACCGAGGCCCAGGGGTCGACGGTGGCAGTGCCGGCGGTGATGGCCACGAGGCCGGCGAGGATGCCGTTGATGGTGAGGCCGGTGTCGTAGCGACCGGTGCGGAAGCGCGACCAGAGCATGGCGGTGATGCCGCCTGCTGCAGCGGAGAGGGTGGTGGTGACGGCGACGCTGGCGGCCAGCGAGGCGCCTCCGCCGGAGAGCGCGAGCGTGGAGCCCGGGTTGAAGCCGTACCAGCCGAACCAGAGGATGAACATCCCCATGGTGGCGATGGAGACGTTGTGGCCGGGGATGGCGCGGACCTCGCCATCGGGGCCGTACTTGCCGAGGCGCGCGCCCACGGCCATCGCGCCCATGAGGCCGGCGATGCCGCCCACGGTGTGGACGATGCCTGAGCCGGCGAAATCGACGTAGCCGTTACCGAGCCAGGGGCCGTCGGCTGCGTCGGTGAAGGCGCCCATCCAGGTGTTCGTATCCCAGCCCCAGTGCACGACGACGGGGTAGATGAAGCCGGTGATGACGACGGTGTAGATGAGGTAGGCCGAGTACTTGGTGCGTCCGGCCAGGGCGCCCGCCACGATGGTGGCGGCGGCGGCGGCGAAGGCGAACTGGAAGAACCAGTCGGCGTAGCTGTCGAACTCGTTGAGGGCGAAGTTGCCGAGGCCGATGAACTGGTTCGAGGCGTCGCTCACGCCGTAGGCGAAGGCCCAGCCGACCAGCCAGAACGAGATGCCGCCCACACAGGCGTCGATCATGTTCTTCATGAGGATGTTCGCCGTCTCCTTGGAGCGGACGAAGCCGGCGGTGAGCATGGCGAAGCCGGCCTGCATGAAGAACACGAGGAAGCCGGCGATCAGCAGCCAGGCGGTGTCGACGGCGCCGACGATGTCCTCGATCGCAGCATCGTCTCCGTCGTGAGCTGAGACGACGGAGACGATGCTGAGGGCGAGCAACCCTCCCGCCAGAAGTGCAGTGGGCCGGCGCAGAGCCGACAGGGCGTGCTTCATGAATTCCTCCTTGCTGCCAGGTGAGGCAGAGCGCTGAAGAACGTATGAAGCGATGGTTTCCCCCACATTGCGACGCGGTTGCAGGGATGTTTCGAAACACAATCGTCACGTGGCGCGCGATGGTCGTTGGGGGCGCCGGTGGCATGCGTCAGGAGCATGCGTCAGGGGTATTCATCGGGGGGAGCAGGTGGTAGGGAAGGGGGCCGTGCGTGCCCAATTTCACGAGCGGGAGCGCTGTGCTACGCTGGCGCAGCGGTCCGTTCGTGGCCGCCTATCGATTCCTGACCTGTTCAACAAGCTAAAGGAGTGGGCGTCAGCGTGAACATTGTCGTCTGCGTCAAACAGATCCCCGACCCGGAGACGCCGGCCTCGCAGTTTGCTATCGACGAGGCGGCCAAGCGGGTGATTCCGCCCCAGGGCATCGCGCCCGTGGTGAACCCCTACGACCCCCAGGCGACTGAGGCCGCGCTGCGTCTGAAGGACGCGGCCGGCGAGGGCACCATCACGGTCGTCAGCCTGGGCGAAGAGACCGCCCGCGACGCCATCAAGCATGCGCTCGCGATGGGCGCCGACGAAGGCGTCCTGCTGAGCGACCCCGACTTCGAAAACATCGACAACTTCCAGACGGCCACCGCGCTGGCGCGCGCCATCGAGAAGATCGGCGATGTGGACCTGGTCCTCATGGGCCGCGCCTCGGCGGACTGGGACATGGGCGTCGCGCCGCTGGGCGTGGCCGAGATGCTGGAGATGCCCTGCGTCACGATCGCGAAGTCGATCGAGCTGGACGGCTCCACGCTGAAGGTTGAGCGCGTGCTCGACGACGGCTTCCAGACGGTCGAGGTGGATTTGCCGGCGGTGGTCTCCATCTCCAACGAGTTCGGTGAGCCGCGCTACCCGCAGCTCCGCCAGATCATGATGGCGGCGCGGAAGGACGTGACGGTCTGGTCGGCGGACGACCTCGAGCTGGAGGATGACGAAGCGGGCGAAGAGAACCGCTGGCTTGAGCTGGAAGCGCTCTACATCCCGCAGGTCGAGAGCAACGTCGAAATCATCGAGGGCGACTCTCCCGAAGAGCAGGCCCGCACGCTCGCGCTCAAGCTGCGCGAAGCCAAGCTCATCTAGCCCGGCAGAAGCCAGGCCAACTCATCCAGCCAGGAAAGTAAGGACAACAGCGATGTCTGGAACGCTCATCATCGCAGAGACGGCCGACGGGGCCGTCGCCCCGATTTCGTTCGAACTGCTCGCGGCGGCACGTACGCTGGCCGACAACGGCGCGGGCGACGTCAGCGCGCTCGTGGCGGGCGACGAGTCGCTCGCGCAGTCGCTCTTCGAGCACGGCGCGGACGCCGTCTACCTCGCACCTGCGGGGTCGCTCGATCCCGGCTACGCCGATACGGGCGTGGGCGCGGCGCTGGCCGCACGCGAAGCGGCGGGCGCAGATATCGTGCTCATGGGGCAGACGAGCCTCGGGCGCGACCTCGGCCCGCTGCTGGCCTTCCGCCTGGAGACGGCCGTGGCCATGGACTGCGTGGCGCTTTCGCTCAACGACCGGCGCCTGCGCGCGACGCGCAGCTGCTACGGCGGCAACGCCAACGCCGAAGTCACCTGGCGGGGCGAGACGCAGGTCGCGACGTTGAAGGCGAAGGCGTGGGACGCGCTCGCGCCGGACGCGAGCCGCAGCGGCTCCACCACCGCCATCACGGAGACGGGCGAGCAGCGCATGCGCGTCATCTCCACCGAGGCGGCCGAGACGACGGGCATCCGCATCGAAGACGCGGAGGTCGTGGTCTCGGGCGGACGCGGGCTGGGCGATCCCTCGGCCTTCGAGACGCTGGAAGAGCTCGCGGAGCTGCTGGGCGGGGCCACGGGCGCGAGCCGCGCAGCCTGCGACCTGGGCTGGTATCCGCCCTCGCAGCAGGTGGGCCTCACCGGCAAGACGGTGACGCCGAACCTGTACATCGCCATCGCCATCAGCGGGGCGAGCCAGCACATGGCGGGCATGTCGGGTTCGAAGAACATCGTCGCCATCAACCGCGACCCGGACGCGAACATGGTGCAGACGGCGCGCTTCGCCATCGTCGAGGACTACAAGAAAGTCGTCCCCGCCCTGCTCGAGGCCATCAAGGCGCTCGACTAGCGCGCTGCGCCTTCGCCGCCTCTTCGCAGGCTGGTGTGAGGACGCTTCTTCCCCGGCGGCACCCCCCGCCTCAACGTGCCGCGCGGGCCGGGGCGCCCGGCTCGGGGTAGAGCCAGGGGGCGGTTTTGCCGTCCTCTACTCTTCCGCTGCGGGAGTGGGGGCGGGGGCGTTGAAGGCGGCGAGGATGAGGTCGCGGGAGAGGGGGGCGGCGAGGGTCTTGCCGGTGGCGCCGTCGTCGAAGATGACAGCGGCGGCGTAGTCGGGGATCTCGCGGGGGGAGTAGGCCACGAAGAGGACGTGCTCCTGGCCGTCGCCCTCCTCGGCGGTGCCGGACTTGCCGGCGAAGTCGGGGTAGCCGGCTGCGGCGAAGGCCCAGCCGCCCGTCCCCCGCGTGGTGGTGACGAGTTCGAGGCCGTCGCGCAGGTGGGCGGCGTTGGCGGGGCGAAGGTCGAGGGCGTGACGCACGACGGGTTCGGCGTCGGCGAGGATGACGGGCGTGCGCAGTTCGCCGTTGAGGAAGGCGCTGTACGCGTTGGCGAGCTGCAGCGGCGTCACGAGCAGGTCGCCCTGTCCGATGCTGAGATTGACGGCGTCGCCCGGGTACCAGGGCTCGCGGCGGACGGTTTCCTTCCACTCGGCGTCGGGGACGAGGCCGGGATCTTCGTAGAGCCCCTCGATGCCGGTCTCGGCGCCGAACCCGAAGAGGAGCGCCATGTCCGGGAGCGCGCCGCGGGACTCGTTGTAGAGGGTGAGCCCGATCTCGTAGAAGACGGGGTTGCAGGAGCGCATGAGGCCTTCGGCGATAGTGAGCAGGCCCCGTTCGCCCTCCCAGTTGCGACGGGGAGGGTCGACGCCATACCAGACGGCGCCGCAGAAGATGCGGTCGGCGGGGGCGTAGGAGCCGTCCTCGAGGCCAGCGGCGCCGGTGACGAGCTTGAAGGTGGAGCCGGGCGAGTAGAGGCCCTGGGTGGCGCGGTCGTTGAGGGGAAAGTCGGGGTTGCTGGTCAGTTCGGCGAGGGTGGTGACGTCGCCCGCTTCGAAGGCGTCCGGATCGAAGGAGGGGGAGCTGTTGAGCGCGAGGATGGCGTTCGTGCGGACGTCGATCACGACGGCGGCGCCGCGATGGCCCGCGAGGCCGTCGTGCGCAGCTCGCAGGACGGTTGCGTCGAGGGTGGTGTGGATGTCGGCTCCAGAGACGTACTGGCGCTCGTAGAGGACGACCGCTTCATCCCCGCCGAGCACTTCGAGGCGGGCGCCAGCCTGCCCCGCGAGGCGGGCGTCGAGGGCGGCCTCGAGGCCGATGGCCCCGAGGCGATCGCCCGGTCGAAGCAGCTCCTGCGGGCGGGCGGCGATCTCCTCGGCGGTGTACTCGCGGGTGTAGCCGACCACGTGGGCGGCGGCAGGGCCGAGGGGATGCACGCGACGCTCTTCAAACCAGAGCACGGCGCCGGGCACCGCTTCGACGAAGCGTGCCGCCTCTTCGACGCGCTCATCGGGCACGACGCCGAGGGCGACGCGCTGGTTGGCGGGAATGGTGCTCGCGAAGGCGGCCTCGACCACCTCTTCCTCGAAGCCGAAGGAGACGAACGCCTGGATGACGTCGTCGCGGTCGAAGACGCGGCTGCGGTCGAGCCCGATGATGCGGACCTGCAGGGTGATGGCGAGCGGTTGGCCGTTGCGGTCGTAGATGGCGCCGCGGGTGGGGCGGCGCACGTCGCCGTTGAGGACGCCGCCAGCGCCCAGGGCGGGGTGCAGCAGGGCGGGCGTCCAGGCGATGCGTGGGGGAGCGGAGGGGGAGCGGGTGAAGGGGACGGTGGTGGCGTACTCAAGGGCGCCAAAGTGGTGTGTTTCGAGGCGGACGCGGAACGTGATGTGCTGATCTCCTTCACCGTCGACGGACACCGAAATGGCCCTGACGGCCGCCTCCTGACGGAAGAGGTCGTGGGCGTCGACGAAGTCCGCGCGGGGCAGGGCGGCCAGGGTCTGGGGGGCGAGGAGGGCGTACATCGTGAGGGTATCGCCCGCTTCCCAGGCGGCGGCGTAGCGCTCAGCGACGGTGCGGGCGGTCTCCGCGGGGGCGGGAGTGGCGGTGGCGGCAGGGGAAGCAGCGGGCGCAGGGGCATCCTCGCCCGATTGGAGGAGGGTGCGAATACCACCGACCACGCCACCTGCGACAATACCCAGGACTACCGACGCCAGAAGAAAGCGGCGTAGCGTCATGCAATGCTCGCGTTTGTTCCCCGCGCTCCTGATTGTAGCAGTGTCGCTTGGCATTGCCTGTAGCGGGGACGCCGCCAGCGACACCACCCCCGGCCCGCCCGTGACGCGACCGCCCAGCGAGGGAGCGCCGCGCCAGCTGCAGCTGGGGCTGGGCGCGCAGCCGGTGGAAGCGACCCGCACCGAGCTCATCCGCACCATCGCCGGCACCGCGCGCAACGCCGAGGTGGTGAGCATCGCGCGGGTGCCGCCGTGGGAGGAGTTTCTCGACGATGGGGAGGTCTCGGACGGGACGAATGCGCTGATGGCGCTGGAGCGCGGGCTCGTGCGCCAGTACGGCCTCTCGCTGCTCTTCGCCATCGACCCGACGGACGGGGCCGCCCAGCGGGAGCGCATCGCGGGGCTGCCCGCAGGCACGGAGGCGGCGGGCGGCTTCCTGCGGGAGGACGTGCAGGAGGCGCTCGTCGATTTCGCCGTCTATGTGGCGACGAACTACGAGCCTGCATCGCTCGTGATTGGCGTGGAGATCAACATGCTGCGGGCACGCTCGCCGGCGCAGTTCGAGGGCTTTCTGGCGGCGTATGTGCGAGCGTACGACGCGGTGAAGTCGATCCGCCCGGGCATCAGGGTCTTCCCCACCTTCCAGCTGGAGGACCTGCTGGGCATCCACACGCGACAGCACGCGCCCCAGTGGGAGGCGATCGACGCGTTTGGGGAGCGCATCGACGCGTTCGCCTTCTCCACCTACCCGTACCTTTCGCCCGCCATCGCCCAGGTGGAGGAGATTCCCGAGGACTACTACCGGCAGCTGCGCACGCGCTTCGCGGGGGAGATTCTGATCAGTGAGGCGGGGTACGCCTCGACGGGGGTGGAAGGGCATTCGTGGGTGGGCTCGGAGGAGGAGCAGGAGCGCTACCTGCAGCGCTTGCTGGAAGAAGCGGAGCGGCACGGCTTCAGCACGGTCGTCTGGGTGGCGGAACGCGACCCCGCGGAGCCGCGGCGGGGCGCAGCGGCGGTGCTGAACGGCACCGGCCTGCAGCTCAGCGACGGGACGGATAAGCGTGCGTGGGCCGTCTGGTGGACGTGGGCGAGACGCCCCTTGCCGTAGCGCCCTGGCGCGTCCGTCGACGCCCAGGCGCTGGTGCGTCGTCAGTTGGTGGAGGGGCGGTCCTCGTCGGAGGGGGAGGGGGGCGGCGTGGGGGCATCGTCGGGGTCGGAGTCGGAGTCGGGGTCGTCGTCGTGGTGGCGGGCGACCGCTTCGGCCGCCTCCAGTCGCCTGAAGAAGTCGTCGCGGATGATGAGGCCGATCAGGCGGCCTTCCTCGAGGACGGGGACGTGGTGCAGGCGGCGTTCGAGCATGAGCGGCACCACGTTGCTGGCGGGCGCGTCGGCGGCGATGACTTCGACCTCCTTGCGCGGGGTCATGACGCGCTGCACCGACGTCATGCCCCACTCCTCGGCGGGGATGCGGGAGAAGTCGCGCACGCTCACGACGCCGAGCACCTGGTCGCCGTTGGCCACGACCATCGAGGTGGCGCGATCGTCCTCCCCGGCGAGGTAGTCGCTAGCGACGGAGCTGATGGAGGCGCCGGGGATGACCCGCACGAAGGCGGGGGGCATGAGGTCGCGGGCGCGCAGGCGGCTGAGCAGGAGATCAAGGCGCACCCCATCGACCTCCGCGTGGCCAGCGCTGAGCAAGAACCAGCCGAGCATGCCCGCCCAGATGGCCATCAGCCAATCGCCCCTGAAGAGGAAGAACAGGCCCGTCGCGATCAGCCCCCAGGCGGCGACCTGGCCCGCGCCCGAGGCGAAGCGGGTCGCGCGGGGAAAGCTGCGGTTCGTGCGCCAGACGATCGAGCGCAGCACGCGTCCGCCGTCGAGGGGGAAGCCGGGGACCATGTTGAAGAGGGCGATGAGCAGGTTGACCGCGGCGAGGTAGGTGAACATCGCCTCCAGCTGCACGTTCACACTGCGCATGAGGTAGGAGAAGCCGAAGCTGGCGAACGCGAGCACGAGGCTGGCAATGGGACCGGCCACGGCGATAGCGAACTCCTCACCCGCGCTGCGGGGCTGCTGCGAGAGGTGGGAGACGCCCCCGAAGATGAAGAGCGTGATGCGTTCGACTGGCAAGCCCCGCCGAATAGCGACGACAGCGTGGGCGAGTTCGTGGATGAGGACCGTGACGAAGAGCAGCACCGCCGAGGCGCAGCCGACGGCCCAGTAGGTGATCGTGCTCCAGCCCCCGGAGAGGTCGGGGAGGAGGTTCGTGGCGAGCAGGTAGGTGAGCACCCCGAGGATGAGGTAGACGGAAGGGTGCGCCTCCATGGCGATGCCGCCGATGGAACCGATGCGGGAAGGACGCAAGAACATGACTCTACGGTAGGGCACGTGGCGTGGCGGCGCGAGCGGCTTGCGAGCGGATGGGCGCCCCCTGTCAGGAGGAGGGTTGGGGAGGCTCCGTGGCGCGCTCCGCCGGATCGGACGTGTGGGAATGCACGAGGTTGTGGCGTGAAATGAATGGAGCTAGACTATGTGTACGCCCCAGCCAAATGGATTGGTTAGGTCTCTCGCAAGGTCTTTTGCAGGTTCGAGTCCTGCCGGGGGCGCAACCCAGTGGATAGACCCTAGCACGAGCCATTGTCGCGACGCAAGCAGCTGCCCCTGCCCCCCCGCCGGCCCCTACAGGGCCTGGCCTTGCAGGCCCTCCAGCCCCAGCAGGGCGGCGATTTCGCCGTGGTGGGAGGCGACGTGCCAGGCGCCCAGCGTGCCGAACACCCAGAGCTTCGGCTGTGGCGTCGGGCCGAACGGGATCTCCTGCTGGAGGTCGTCGTCGGGGGCGGTTTCGAGGTAGGCGTCGACGGTGGAGCGGACGGCGGCGGCGTACTCGCGCAGGGGGGCCAGCTCGAAGCGGAAGGCCTGCGACCACTCCTGCGAGATGACCGGGCTCTCGGGCAGGGCGAAGCCCACCCGCTCGCCCCAGCCGCCCTCCTCGTAGACGGGCGCGCGACCCATCAGGCCGCGCACGAGCACGAGGTCCTGCGTGATGACGGTGTGCGCGTAGGTGGCGCCGATGGGGTTGGTGAGCGCGCCTGCGATCGTCTTCGTGAGCAGCTCGGGCGGGCAGCGCTCGATGGCGCCCTCGATGGCTTCGTTGGCGAAGGCGTACTGGCTGCGAAGCAGTTCCCGTGCGTCCATGTGGCCTGGCCTCCTCCCCGGGTGGGGGTGTGGGTGTGGTGGGGACGCCAGTCTGACGGCTCGCGACGGCCGCCGCCACTCCCGCACAGCAAAGCGCCTCCCCACACGGGGGAGGCGCTTCGTCAGGCTGCCCTGGGACAGCGGCTACTCCATTCTGCCGTTCCATGTGACTTCGAGGGCCAGGAAGGAGGATTCGACGAAGCCTTCACCCAGGGAGTACTCGAAGGGCGTACGGTACGTATCTGCACAGGCTCCGCCGCCAGCGGCTTCACAGGTGACTGTCACCTCGAGCCACACCCTTGTGTTGGTGTTCTCAGTGACGTCGCCGTACAGGCTAAATCGGTAATCACCGTTCCAGTTTGCGCTCGTGAGAGTGAACGAAGCGGTCGTATGTTCAGAGACAAACACGCTGTCATCATCCTCGTAGCGGTAGCCACGCGGATCGCTGAGGTCCTCAACGCGCACCCTGGGGTTGGAGCTCTACCGTCACAATTTCACCATCGGCGGGTGCACTGGTCAGTCTCGCTCCAACCAAGGCTATTGATTCCTCAGCAATTCTGAATTGGACACCGGGGTCGTCGATGCGCAGCCAGGTGCCCCACCCAATCTCATCGACCAGCACGTCATTGCGGAGCAATGGATCGCTGTGCATCGGGGCTGAGTACCTGACCCGGTAGCCCGTGCCCTCCAGCGCGCTGCCGGGGACGGTCACGATCACATACTTCTTGACGGTGCTCGCCCCGCTGTTGCGATCGTTCTTGGCCCAGTCCTTCGGCGTGAAGGTGACCGTGTTCTGGTTGCCGGCTGTGTTGGGGTCAGTATCGACCGTTGCTCCATCGTCCACTGTGACCGTGACGGTGATGTCCCCGGTGGGCGTCCCTGAGTCGTAGACCATGCGCTGGTCCAGCTGAATCGGAAGTCGCACCATGTTCTCTTCCGGATGGACGAGTGAGGGGTTGATGATGTGCAGCGTGTCGTTCTCGATGTAGATGGTCTTCGGCGACGGGTTGCCGATGTAGATCTCGTCCTCGGTGAACACCGTGTGCGCGTCGGCGCCAGTCCCCGTCGACCCGCCTGGATGGTAGACCTTGATGCCCCAGTAGCCGCCCGCGCGAGGCCCGGCGAAGCGGCCGTCGACGCGGAGCGCCAGCGTGTACTCGTTGTGGCTGGCGTCATTCTCGGTGAAGTCGCAGCCGAGCACATACCGTTGCGGGGCGTCGTTGCAGGAGTCGAGGTAGCTACTGAAGCCCTGGGGCTTGGTGGTGATGCGGGTGACCTTGTCGTTGGCGGCAGTGCTCCGCTGCGTCACGATGACGTCGTTCAAGCGCCCGTTGACGTTTTCGCCGTTGTAGATCGTCAGCATGATGCCGTCCCTGACGATCCGGGTTCGCCGGACAATGAGCGGGAACAACGTGGATTCCGGGCGGAGATTGTAATTTTCGTCTACGCACGGGTCGGTGGTGTCGATTGCCGGGAAGGCATCCGGGCAGGGGTCAGAGGGCTCGACCTCCTGGGGAATCTCGACGGGGGGATCCTCCTCAGGTGGCGGGGGCACTTCGACGGGCGGATCGGGGACGATCTCAGGATCCTCGGGAGGATCGGCGGGCTGCTCGGGGATGCCCACGGGTGGGTCGGCGGGTGGATCGGCGGGTGGGTCGGCGGGAGGGGCGCTCACCGGCGGTGGCGCGTCGCTCACGGCGATGCTGCTGAAACGGGTGCGCAGGGTGTCGGGCTTGTTGGCGCGGCCCTGCGAGCCGTTCACGTCGTAGACGAGCACGTGGTGCGTGCTCGCCCCGTCGAAGCTGACGGTGTGCGGGTCCGAGCAGTCGCCCGTCGCGCGCGTGCCGCAGTGGTCGACCCAACCGCCACGGCTGGGCTTCACCTGGCGGGTGCGGATGCGGTTGATGCCGTCGCCGCTGCTGCTCGCGGTCAGCGTGTTGTCGCTGGAAGAGAGGGTGATGCCGTCCTTCGATTCGCTCTGGGCGCTGGCGGTGAAGGTGTCGCTCGCCGCGAGCGTGGCGATGAGGAGCGCAATGGCGAGGAGGGCGAGTTTGGCCGCTCGTCTCGTTGTGGCGGCACGCGTGGGCATGGTGATGAACGAGCAGGTCTCCGTTCGGGGGTTGTGGTCGGGTCTGTGCAGGGTGAACCGCCTGGGGAGGTGTCGTTTCGTTCGGTCCCTTTTTCCCGGCGTAACAGGTGTTCGTGAATTCCTGCACAAACGCCGCAAGAGATGGTAGGTCAGTCACAGATATGCGCAAGGCCAAAGTTAAAGGCCTGATAAAGGGCCCCGCCTGTTGAGGGTGGGGGCCTTATCGTTCGGCCCCGGGGCAGGCAGGCAGCCGCTTGCGGCTGGCCTGCCCCGGGAGCGCTCCCGCTAGTCGCTGAGGGTCACCGTGATGTTCGGGTAGCGGAAGAAGCGGTACTTGTTGGGATGGCACTTGCTCTGGCCGCAGCGGAATTCGTGCTGCACCACAAAGCGTGTGCCATCGGCGGCGCCGCGGGACAGCAAATCGACGGTTCGCGGCCGCCCCCAGTTGTCTGCGGTGAAGGCCATGGTGACGGCGTCGGTGTAGTACTTCCCGGATAGCACGATCTGAAGCGCGCGGCCCGGCGGCACCAATTGTGGGTTGTCCGGGTCACTGAGGTCGACCTCCAGGACGGTGATGTGCACCGTGACCGGCTCGTCGGCAGCGGGCTGGGAGTTGATCTTCAGTTGATAGCTGCCCTCAGCGCGGCCATCTGCGGCTACGAGGTTGAGGCTGCTCGCGGAAATGCTCACGACGGGGACGTCTTGCGCCGGGGCGATGTAGAGGTCGACCGAGCTCGTACGCGCGGAGAACTCCAGCCCGGCGGGGTTGAGGGCCTCGGCTGGCCCGGTGAAGTGCGTGATGCGCAGATCCTGATCGATTGCAGCACTGTCATCGAAGGTGATGGTGACGGTCTGGTCGAGGGTGTGGAAGCCGCTGTTGCCGCGCTTGCGGTACCAGTCGGCGGTCGTAAAGGTGAGCGTCTAGGGCGTGGCCGTCACGCCGGAGGGCGTGTCGATGGTGACGGTGACGTCGCCCGCGGGCGCTGCGTTGCTGGTTTTGGCGAGCTGGTACAGCGAGACCGTGTACTGCCCGGAGTTGTGGAACTCGTAGGGGCGCAGGTGCAGCACATCCGAGTAGGGGTTCGTCACGATCTTGTGGGTGGAGGGTTCGCCCACGGTGACGGTGAATTCGGTGCGCAGGGTGACCGGGCTGGCCGAGTCCCCTGCCGAGCCGTTCTCGTGGTAGACCTGCACGGCGTAGCTCCCGCCACGCGAAATGGTCAGCGCGATGGCCTGGTTGCCGTCGGTGTTGTCCGCGCTGAGGGCTGAGCAGTTGGCGTTCCCGCGATGATTGTCGTTGCAGTACGTGGTCAGGGTGGTGGTGCGTCCGTCAGCGGAAACGAGGCGGTAGTCGATGCGGTGGAAGTCGTCGTAGGCGACCGGGTCACCGTCATCGCTGTTGGTGTTGGTGATGGTGAGGGTGTTGCCGCTGACCTCGTACTCGATGCCCTCGGAGGACTCCTGCGGGAGCGTCTGGAGCGGCTCCTCTTCCTCTTCTTCCGCGGGCACCTCGACGGGCGGCAGCTCGACGATCTCCTCGGGGTCGGAGGGCGGGTCGGAGGGGTGGCCGGGGGCAATAAAGAGGGGCGGCGTGCCACGGGGGAAATGCCCACGGGCTGGTCAGCGGGTGGGTCTGCAGGCGGGGTGGGGATGGTGATGGGGGGAAGGTTCCCGGGCGGGAAGGGGAAGTTCACGGGCGAATCGCCCACGGTGATGTTGCTGAAACGCGTGCGCAGGGTCTCGGGCCGGTCGGCGCGACCGACGGAGCCGTTGGCGTGGTAGACGAGCACGTCGTGGGTGCTGCCTGCGCCGACGGCGACGGTGTACCCGTTCGAGCAGGCGCCGGTCGCCTTCGTGCCACAGTGGTCGATCCAGGGCCCGGGGGCGGGCTTCACCTGGCGGGTGCGGATGCGGTTGATCTCGCTGGTGAGGGGGCCGGGTCGGCCATTCCCCCCTGCCCGGCCCCTGCGACCTCGACCACGAGCGTTTGGGGCCCGTGGATGCCGCGCACGATGCGCTTCTCGATGTCCGCCGTACGGCTCGCGCCCGTAAGGATGAGGGCGTCGCCCGCCTGCGCGATGAGCGGGGCCAAGTCCTGCGGGAAGGGCACGACCCCGGCCTCGTCCACGGCCACGACGATGCGGCTTGCCTCCATGAGCGGCGCTCGCGCCGCGGCGGCGTCCGTGAGCAGCACGCTTCCGGTGGAGGCGACGGCGGCGGTGGCCTGCACGCGGCGGTCGCCCGCTTCGGGCGCGGCGGCGGCGGTGACGGTGGCGCCCACGGTGGCGGCGCGCTCGCGGAAGCGGGCGGCGACGTCCCCGGGGGGCGGGTCTAGGTCGGGTTCGGGGTCATCCCCACCCTGCCCCTCGACGTCGATGGTGTCGAGGGGCACGAGCATGGCGGGGTCGCGGGCGGGGCGGGTGGCGGGGAGGGAGCGGGGGTCGCTTCCCGGCAGGTCGGGCAGCATGCCGCCCGCGCGCAGGGCGATTCGCCCGAGCCGGCTCGCCAGGCGGCCCTGTCGGCCCGCGAAGGCGAGCGCCCAGGCTTTCCAGCCCAGCCGCTCGAGGCGTCGCTTCGCCTTCGTCCCGGCGCTCGCGCCAGCGTCGGGCTCCGGCTCCGCTGCTTCGGACTCGACGACGTCGGCGCGAAGGTCGAGCAGCATGCGGTGCAGGGGGATGCCCACGGGGCAGACCTCGGAGCAGCGCCCGCAGAGGCTGGAGGCGGAGGGCAGGTCGTCGTGGCGCCCGTCGCGCCAGAGCAGGGGCGAGACGACCGCCCCGATGGGCCCCATGTACGGCGACCCGTAGGAGAGCCCGCCGGCGGCGGTGTAGACGGGGCAGGCGTTCATGCAGGCGCCGCAGCGGATGCAGCGCAGGACGTCGCGGTAGCGCTCGTCGGCGAGAATCTGCGAGCGGCCGTTATCGACGACGATCAGGTGGCGCTCCTGCCCCTCTGCGGGGCCGCCAAGGAAGTGGGTGTAGGCGGTCAGGGGCTGGGCGGTCGCGCTGGGGGCGAGCACCTGCAGCACGGCCATCGCCGCTTCTTCGTCCGCCACCACCTTCTCCAGGCCGGTGATGACGATGTGCAGGGGCGGGCGGCTCACCCCCAGCGACACGTTCCCCTCGTTCTCCACGATGACGATGCGGCCGCTGCTCGCGACCACCGCATTCGCGCCGGTGATGCCGGCGTCGACGTCGGCGAAGAAGTCGGCCACGACGTCGCGCACGGCGCGGGAGAGGCGGACGGGGTCGTCGTCGGGCAGGTCCATGCCCGAGCCGACGAGCATCTCGCGGATGCGGGCGCGGTTGAGGTGGAGGGCAGGCGCGGTGATGTGGCTGGGCCCGCGGCCCTCGATATCGACGATGTACTCGCCGATGTCCGTCTCCAGCACCTCGCGCCCCTGCGCGCGCAGGGCGGGGGTGAGCTCCACCTCCTCCGCCACCATCGACTTCGACTTGGCGATGCGTTTGGCGTCGCCCAGCAGTCGCGAGGCGATGGCGACCGCCTCCTCGGCGGTGGCGGCGCGGTGGTAGCCCATGCCCTGACGGGCGCACGACTCGCGCAGCTGATCCTGCAGCTCCTCGAGATGAGCCACGGCGTAGGCGCGCGCCTCCTGCGCGCGGCGGCGGGCGTCGTGCGGGCTGGCGGCGCCGATCTGCGCGCGGCTGTCGGCCACGAGCTTGCGCAGGATTGGCGAGAGCGTGGCCGAGGGCGGCCCCGCCTTCGCCCCCATCTCGGCCTGCGCACGTGCGCGGAAGCCGCTCACGTCAGCGCCCGATCGAGCAGTTCGGCGAGCGTCCACGTCTCCAGGGGCTGGTCATCGGCGCGGGCTGTGGCCTCGAGGTGGGCCAGACAGGAGAGGTCGCCGGAGACGAGCACGCGCGCGCCCTGCGCGGCCACGTCGGCCAGCTTGGCGCGTGCCATCGTGACGGAGACCTCGGGCTCCTTCACCGTGAAGGTGCCGCCGAAGCCGCAGCATTCGGCTTCGTGCGGGAGGCGTCGCACATCGAGCCCCTCGATTCGCTCCAGCAGGTCGAGCGCGCCCTCGGTCAGGCCGAGTTCGCGTCGGCCGTGGCAGGAGTCGTGCCAGGCGACGGCGCCGGCGAGCTGCAGGCGCAGGCTCGCCACGTTGGGGTGCGCGGCGACGTAGGCGCCGAACTCGACGAAGCGCTCGCTCATGCGCTCGATGCTCGCGCCGCGCGGCCCCGCCCAGAGGCCGGGTAGGTAGTGCTGCACCATGCTCGTGCACGAGCCCGAGGGGATGACGACGGTGCGGTGTCCGCGGGCCGCCCGCAGGAGCGCGCGCCCGACGCTCTTCGCCTCGGCGCGGTAGCCGCTGTTGAAAGCCGGCTGCCCGCAGCAGGGCCCGACGATGGTGCTCACCTCATCGCCGAGGCGTTCGAGCACGTTGCGCGCGTGGCCGCCGTCGTCGGGGCGCAGCGCAGCGAGGTAGCAGGGCACGAAGAGCGCGATTTCGCTCATCCGTTCACGCTACGACCCACCCCCCGCTCCCGCAAGCGAGGCCCGGGCGTCAGGCGGACTTGAGGTCGAGGGCCTGGTTGACGTCGACGGGGATGGCGGGGCCCATGGTGCTCGTCAGGGTGACCGAGCGGATGAAGGCGCCCTTCACGTCGGGGCGCGCTTCGTTGATGGCCTCGATGAAGGTGGCCATGTTGTCGCGCAGCTGCTCCGTCTCGAAGGAGGCCTTGCCGAGGGGGACGTGGATGTTGGCGAGGCGGTCGAGGCGGAA
The DNA here is from genome assembly GCA_965200565.1 of Tepidiformaceae bacterium. GTDB lineage: Bacteria > Chloroflexota > Dehalococcoidia > Tepidiformales > Tepidiformaceae > UBA2991. The sequence goes on from OZ241349.1 coordinate 1,360,535, forward strand.
CTCGACACGGCCGCGCTTGGCTTCGGCGACGGTGCGGGCGATGTCCTCGGGGGCGACGACGGTGCCGGAGCGGGGGTTGGGCATGAGGCCACGCGGGCCGAGTACACGGCCGAGGCGCCCGACCTTGCCCATCATCTCGCGGGTGGCGATGGCGACGTCGAAGTCAGTGAAGCCGTCCTGTACCTGCTGGATGAGGTCGTCGCTGCCGACGATATCGGCGCCCGCTTCCTGGGCGTCGCGGGCGGGTTCGCCCTCGGTGAAGACGGCGATGCGGACGGCCTTGCCGAGGCCGTGGGGGAGGACGGCGCTGCCGCGGATCTGCTGCTCGGCGTGGCGGGGGTCGAGGCCGGTGAGGAGGTGCAGTTCGACGGTCTCGTCGAACTTGGCGGTGGCGGTCTCGCGCACGAGGGCGAGGGCGTCCTCGGGGGAGTAGCGCTCGTTGCTGTCGATCTTCTCGTTCGCTGTCGCGAACCGCTTGCCACGCTTCATTGGATGGATGCTCCGGATCAGTCTCGGTCTCGGTCTTCTCGGATTAGTCCTCGACGGCGATGCCCATGCTGCGGGCAGTGCCAGCGACGATCTTCATGGCGGCGTCGATGTCGTTGGCGTTGAGGTCGGGGAGTTTGGTTTCGGCGATGCGGCGGATATCGGCGGAGGTGACGGCGCCGGCCATTTCGATTTTGGAAGCGCCTGCGCCCTTCTCCACGCCGGCCGCCTTGCGCAGGAGGTCGGCGGCGGGGGGCGTCTTGAGGACGAAGGAGAAGGAGCGGTCCTCGAAGATGGTGAGCTGTGCGGGGATGATGCTGCCGGCCTGCGACTGCGTGCGGGAGTTGTACTCCTTGCAGAACTCCATGATGTTGGCGCCATGCTGGCCCAGGGCGGGGCCGATGGGCGGGGCGGGGTTCGCCTTTCCCGCCTCGATCTGGAGGGTGAGGACTGCGCGGACTTTCTTGGCCATGTTGCTGATTCTCGTTGCCTGCCCGCGAGCGCCAGGGGCCCCGCCGGCAGAGACTCTTTGCCCGCCTGTACGGCGGGCTCGCCCAGTATCCGCCAGCCCGCCCGCATGGGCAACGCGGGGGCCCGACCCGCCCCCGCGTTCATCCGCGGGCTAGTACTTCGAGATGTTGATCTCTTCCATGCGCCCCGTGACGAGGTAGATGACGCGCTCGCAGATGTTGGTGCAGCGGTCGGCGATGCGCTCGAGGTTGTGGGCGGTCCAGAGGTAGTAGGTGTTGCGCTCGATCATGGCCGGATTGGCGATCATGCCGCGGAAGGTTTCGTCGTAGACGGCGTCCTGCAGGCGATCGACCTCGTCGTCGGCGTCGCAGACGCGACGCGCCTCCTCGACGTTGCGGTTGACGTAGGCGTTGAGGCTGTCGCGCAGCATGGCGATGGCGCGGTCGGCCATGGCGGGGATGTAACCCATGCGGCGGGGGACTTCCTCGGCTTCGCCTAGGCGGAGGTTGATGCGCGCGATGCCCTCGGCGTGGTCGGCGATGCGTTCAAGGTCGGTGATGATCATGATGGCGCTCATGACGGCGCGCAGGTCGCTGGCGAGGGGTTGCTGGGAAGCGATGACGAAGATGGCGCGCTCTTCGATATCGAAGCGCTTCTTGTTGATGACGAGGTCTTCCTCGGCGATACGCATGGACCACTCGAGATCGCCGTCGCGGAGCGCCTGGACGCTCTCCATGACGGCCTTCTCGGCCATGGAGCCGAGGATGAGCACATCGTCCTGAAGCTCGGTGAGCTCCTTCTGGAAGAGTTCCCTGGCCATGGCAGCCCCCTCCTAGCCGAAGCGCCCGCTGATGTAATCCTCGGTACGCTGGTCGGCTGGCTGCGTAAACATTGTCTCGGTGGAAGCATACTCGATGAGCTGCCCGGTGATCTCTTCGTCGGTGAGCATGAAGGCGGTGTAGTCGGAGACGCGCGCGGCCTGCTGCATGTTGTGGGTGACGACCACGATGGTGTAGTCGCTGGCCAGCTCGCGCATGAGGTCCTCGATGCGCAGGGTGGCGATGGGGTCGAGGGCGGAGCAGGGCTCATCCATGAGGATGACGTCGGGGTTGTTGGCGAGGGCGCGGGCGATGCAGAGGCGCTGCTGCTGGCCGCCGGAGAGGGCCAGGCCGGACTTCTTCAGGTCGTCCTTCACCTCGTCCCAGAGGGCGGCACGCTTGAGCGAGCTCTCCACGAGGTCGTCGAGGTTGCCACGGAAGCCGTTCACGCGGGCGCCGAAGGCGACGTTGTCGTAGATGGACTTGGGGAAGGGGTTGGGCTTCTGGAAGACCATGCCGATGCGACGGCGGACCTCCACGGGGTCGACATCGGAGCCGTAGATGTCGGCGTCGCGGTAGGTGACGTCGCCTTCGATGGTGACGCCGGGGATGAGGTCGTTCATACGGTTGAGGCAGCGCAGGAGGGTGCTCTTGCCACAGCCGGAGGGGCCGATGAGGGCGGTCACCTGCTTGCGCGGAATCTCGAAGCCGACGCGGGTGAGGGCCTGCTTGGAGCCGTACCAGAGGCTCAGTTCGGAGAGCGAGAAGGCGATCTCCCCATCGGGGCGGGCGACGTTGGAGGACGGCTTGTGCTGCGCGACGGGCGTGCCGCGCAGCGCGGCGCGGGCGCTCTCGTCCGTTGTCGCAGTGGAGGATTGGATTCGTACCGACATCAGGAGCCTCGCATCCTACGCTGTTCGCTCCCAGTTATGTACGGCGCAGGCGGTCACGGACCACCAGCGCAAGGGCGTTCAGCCCGATGACGGCAATCATCAGCACGATGATTCCCGCGGCCGCGTTGGCGCGGAATTCGGGCTGGGGGCGAATCGTCCAGTTGTAGACCTGGATGGGCAGGGTGGTGAAGGAATCGAGCAGGCCGTTGAAGCGGAGGTCGGGGTCGAAGGCGATGAAGGTGAAAGCGCCGATCATGATGAGGGCGGCGGTCTCGCCGGCGGCGCGGGCCACGGCCAGGATGGTGCCCGTGAGGATGCCGGGCATGGCGCCGGGCAGGACGTGGTGCCAGACCGTCTGCCAGCGCGTCGCCCCCAAAGCGAGCGAGCCCTCGCGGGTGCTGGGCGGCACCTGATTGATCGCCTCCACGGAGGTGATGACCGTCATGGGCAGGATCATCAAGGCGAGGGTGAGGGCGCCCGCGAGGATGCTCGGGCCGAGTTCCAGCAGCCGCACGAAGACGGCCAGACCAAGGATGCCGTAGATGATGCTGGGCACCCCCGCGAGGTTGGCGATGTTGAGGCGCACGGTGGTGAGGAAGGCGTTCTGGGGGGCGAACTCCTCCATCCAGATGGCCGATCCCACCGCGACCGGGATGGCCAGCAGGACCGTAAACACGAGCACCCAGACGGACCCCAGGATGCTGGAACGAATGCCCGCACGCTCGGCGAAGCGCGAGGGGTAGTTAGTGAGGAAGTCCCAATCGAGCGCGGGGATGCCGATGATGGCGTTGTCGATGCCGAGGATGACGAGGACGACGAGTCCCAGCACGGTCGCGCCGAAGAGCAGCCAGCGCGAAGCGCGCGACCACGCCTGCCGTCGGGCGACGGCCCCTTCGGCGCGCAGCCGAAGCCGCTCAGGAGGCGTGGGGGTGGATTCGACCGTACTCATTACTCGTAGGCCTCGCGGAAGCGCCGCACGATGATCTGGGCGCCGACGTTGAGCACGAGCGTCATCAGGAAGAGGAGGGCGCCGACCGCGAAGAGGGAGGTGTAGTCGGTGGTGCCACGGGCGGCATCGCCGAGCGCCACCTGCAGCATGTAGCCCGTCATCGTCTGGATGCTCTCCAGGGGGGAGAGGCTGAGGTGGGGGGTGGAGCCGGCGGCCACGGCCACGATCATCGTTTCCCCGATGACGCGCGCGATGGCGAGCAGGATGGCCGCCATGATGCCCGAGATGGCCGCCGGGAAGACGACACGGAAGGCGACTTCCAGGCGCGTCGCGCCGAGGCCGTAGGCGGCCTCTCGCAGGTCTCGGGGGACGCTCGCCATCGCATCCTCGGAGACGGAGGCGATGGTGGGCAGAATCATGACGGCGAGCATGATGCTGGCGGAGAGCGAGTTGAAGAAGGAGACGTTGTCATTGAAGAGGGGCAGGAGCACATCGTCGGAGATGAACGTGAGCGCGAAGTAGGCGTAGACGACGGTGGGGACGCCGGCGAGCAGCTCTAGCAGCGGCTTCAGGAAGCGTCGCGTCTGTACGTGGGCGTACTCGCTCAGGTAGATGGCGGCGGCAAGGCCGAGGGGGAGGGCGATGAGCATCGACCAGAGGGTGACGTTGACCGTGCCGGCGACGAGCTCCCAGACGCCGAAGCTGCGCGGGGCGAAGAGCGTCTGCCACTCGTTGGAGGGGTTGAGGAAGTGCCAGAAGGAGACTTCGCGGAAGAAGCCGATAGCGTCGGAGAAGAGGACGTAGATGATGGCGAAGGTGGTGGCGATGGAGACGAGCGCACAGAGGACGAGCGCGAGGAGGATGAGGTTCTCACCAGGGCGGCGGAAGGGCCGCTTGCGCAGCGCACGCGCGAGTTCGGCCCCCTCGGTGGAGTTTACGAGCGCCACCGGGTCACATCGGCAGGAAGCGGTTCGAAAGTCGTCATCGCGACATCAGTACGGAGCAGCAGTGTCACTCGCATTCACTCGCACACAAGAAGAACAGCAGCGGGACTTGCCGCAAACGCGAACGTAGGAAGAAACGATTAAAGGGCCATTAACAAAGTGCGCACGGGCGTATGGGCGCTCACAGGCGTGTGGCGCTGCGGCTCTTCAGCTCCTCAGCGAGGGGAGCGCTCGACTTCCTCGAGGGAGCGGGTGAGCAGGCCCGTGAGGTGTTCCCAGGCGTACCAGGGAGCGGTGTCGTTGAAGGCGAGCCAGCCGTGGTAGATGACGCCCAGCTCGAAGAGCCAGCGCGCGCGGAAGAACTCCATCGCGGTGAGGGCGCCTTCGGGACGCACCCGTTCGCAGGCCTGCACGAAGAAGGAGTCGCGCACGGGGCCGAACGGCTCGCCCTTCAGGTGCGAGAGCGCGACCACCTGGCCGACGTCGTTGCGGACGTCCCCCAGACGCGCCTGCTCCCAGTCGACGACGGCGACGACTTCGCCCCCGCGCACGAGGTGGTTGAAGACGTTGATATCACCCTGGCAGAAGCCGATGGGGGCGCCTTCGGGGACGTGCGCGCGCAGCGTCTCGAGGGCGCGCTGCAGGATGGGCGCCTCAGCGCCGGGGAAGCGCGCCATGCGCGACGCGATCACGTCGAGCTCGGCGCGGGTGGCGGCTGCGGCGGATGCGGGCACGGCGAGGGTCGCGTCGAGGCCGTGGGCGCGCCAGTCGAGCGCGTGGATGCGGGCGATCATCTCCACGTAGGCGCTGAACGAGCCGTGCGCGCCGGCCATGCCCATATGAGGCGCGTCGATCCACTCCAGCACGGCGAAGGGCGCGCCCAGCGCGCTCGCGTCGCGCTCGACGCCCACGACGCGGGGGACGGGGATGGCGGTGGGCGCGAGGCGGTGCAGCACCTCCGCTTCGCGCACGACGTCGTACGGCTCGAAGATGCCACGCTCGCGCTGCAGCCGCAGGAGCACGGCGGGCAGGGGCGCGTTCGCGAGCGTCGCCCGCAGGATGACGTTGGAGGCGCCGCCCTCGACTGGCTGCAGCGCGAGCACGTCGGACTGCTCGTAGCCGTCGAGGCGGCACAGCCAGCCCTGCAGGGCGGCGGGCGTGGGTCCTTCCATCGCTTCCATCGGAGCCATGGCGCGTCCTCCTTTCACTCCCCGTCGGTGGCGAGCAGGGCCGCCAGCCGGTGGTTGACGTAGTAGTTGCCCCGCCCCGTCTGCTCTTTCGTCACGAAGCCTTCGTTCGTGAGCTGGTCGAGGTAGCGGGACGCAGTCTGGCGGGTCACCTGCAGGTCGTGCTGGACGTACTCGATCTTCGTGTAGGGATGGCGGAAGAGGTTGTTGAGCAGGTCCTGCGAGTACAGCCGTGGCAGCTTGTCACGCATCTCGTGCTTCATCGCCAGCATCAGCTCATCGATGCCGACGACGAGGCGGAGCGTGGACCGTGCGGTTTCGGCCACAGCGTTCAGCAGGTAGAGCACCCACGCCTCCCAGGCGCCCTCCTCGCGCACCGCTTGCAGGAGACGGTAGTACTCGCCCCGCGAGCGGTTGATGGCGCGGCTCAGGTAGAGGATGGGGAGGTCGAGCAGACCGCTGCGCACGAGGTAGAGCACGTTCAGGATGCGGCCCACCCTGCCGTTCCCGTCGGAGAAGGGGTGAATGCTCTCGAACTGGTGGTGGATGATGGCCATCTTGATGAGCGGGTCGAGATCGCAGGCGGCGTCGTCGTTGATGAAGCGTTCGAGGGCGGTCATGTGTCGCACGATGTCGTCGGCCTCCTGCGGAGGCACGTAGACGACTTCGCCGCTCGCCTCGTTGAAGAGCGCAGTGCCGGCGATCACGCGCAGGCCATCCGTACGCAGGATGATGGTGCGGTAGAGGTCGATGAGCAGGTTGGTGGTGAGGAGCAGGTCTCGCTCACGCATCTGCTCGTAGCCGAGTCTGAGCGCCGCCCCGTAGCGAGCGACCTCCTTCGCGGCGGTGTCCCGGGCGACGGGGAAGAGGGACGCCTGGAAGAGCTCGTCCCTGGTGGTGACGATGCCCTCGATCTCGGAGCTGTCGAGCGCTTCCTGCAGGGAAAGGGTGTCGATGAGCACACCCGGGTTGGGGAGCGAGTGAGCACGGCCCTTCACCTCCGCCAGGCGCCGGTGCGCATTGGCGAGGGCGCGCAAGGCCGCAACCGTCTCGAAGTCGGCAGGCGGTGGCAGCGGCGGGATCTCGTAGGTCTGCTGCAGGGTGGCCATGTGAGCATGTTAGCAAATTACGATTTTTCAAACACGCTGCGGGAGTCATGTTCGCTTTTCGAACAGAACACCGGGTGGCGGGGGAGGTGTTCGCGAAGTGGTGATTTGTGTAACACGTGGAGTCGAACGTGTTACAGAATTCGGATTTCTATAACACATCACCCCCTATATGTTCGAAAAACGCGCGTTCTGTAACACACCTGCCGGGATGTGTTCGCGAAACGCGATTCTTCGAACATGGCTCGCGACCTCCGGGAGGGCGCCATTCCCCTGTAACCGGGCTGCGTTACGATAGCGATTCCGCCAATCAGGCAGCCAGACAGACGACAGGAACGGGGTGGGGGATGGCCATCGACCACATCATCCGCGTGGATATGAGCACGGGCGCTATCACGGACGAGCGCGCGCCTGAGGCGTATGCGCTTCTGGGCGGGCGAGCGCTCACCGCGCGCATGCTGCTGGAGGAGACGGACGCCCGCATCCACCCCCTGAGCGAGGGAGCGAAGCTGTTCATCGCGCCCGGGTTGCTGTCAGGTACGGCGGTCACCACGAGCGGACGCACGAGCTTCGGCTTCAAGAGCCCGCTCACGGGCGGCACGAAGGAAGCGAACGTGGGTGGGCAGCTGGGGCACCGCCTGGCGCGGCTCGGCATCAAGGCGATCGTCGTCACGGGCGCTTCACCCGACGGCTGGAAGCGGCTTGATATCGATGCGGAGGGCGTGCGCCTCTCCTCGGCGGAGGACCTGGCGGGGCGCAGCAACTACGACCTTCACCACGAGCTCACGGGAGAGGCGCTGCGCACGCGCGCGGCGGCCACCATCGGGCCGGCGGGGGAGCATCGCCTGGCGAGCGCGTCGGTGGCGGTGACGGACCCCGAGGGGCGTCCGACGCGCCACGCGGCGCGGGGCGGCCCGGGCGCGGTGATGGGGGCCAAGGGCCTGAAGGCGATCGTGGTGGACGACGCCGGCGGCGCGCGCACGGTGCCCGGCGAGAACGCGGCGGAGTTCAAGGGCGAGGTGGTGAAGTTCAGCAAGATGGTGCTGGAGGACCCGCGCGTCCACAACATCGGCCGCTTCGGCACGGCGGGCGTGATCAAATTCGTGAACCGCAAGAACGTGCTCTCCATGCCCACGCGCAATCATCAGAAGGGCAGCTGGGAGGAGGCAGACTCGATCAGCGGGCAGGTGATCGAGGAGCTGGGCCAGGAGCGCGGGGGCAAGATGCTGCCCTGTATGGCGGGCTGCATCATCAAGTGCGCCATCCTCTACAACGATGAGAACGGCGAGCACGTGACCACCGCCCTGGAGTTCGAGACGATCGCGCTGCTCGGCTCGAACCTCGAAATCGGCCCCGCCGACGCGGTGGCGGAGCTCGACCGGCTCTGCGACGACATCGGGCTGGACACGATCGAGGTGGGGAACGCGATCGGCGTGGCGATGGAGGCAGGCGTGCTCGACTGGGGCGACTGGGAAGGCACGAAGGCGCTGCTCGAGGAGATTCGCACCGGCACGCCCATGGGGCGCATCGTGGGGAACGGCACCGCGCACGTGGCCGCCACCTTCGGCATCGGTCGCGTGCCCGTGGTGAAGGGGCAGGGGCTGCCCGCCTGGGAGCCGCGCACGCTGAAGGGCATGGGCATCACCTACAGCACGAGTCCGCAGGGCGCCGACCACACCGCCGGCATGGTCACGGCGCGGGGCGCGACGGTGGAGACGCTGGTCAAGCAGAGCCGTCAGGAGCAGCTGGTGATGATGGCGACCGACTCGGTCGGCGTCTGCCTGTTCACGAACGCGTTGCCGGGCGATATGGCGTCGTTCATCAGCGAGCGTTTCGGGGAGACGGTGACGGAAGCGGATCTGCTGGAGCAGTCGCGGGCGGCGATCGAGACGGAGCGGGAGTTCAACCGCCGCGCCGGCTTCAACCGCGAGCACGGCCGCCTGCCCCAGTGGCTGCAAGACGAGCCGCTGCCCATGCCCGACGGCCCCTCGGTCTTCGACATCGAGGACGCCCAGCTCGACGAAGTCTGGGGCTAGCGCAGCGGCGCAGTCCCCGTCTTCATTCGGCTCATTCGGCTTCTTGCGCCCGCATCCCGACCCTCAGCCGCGATCCCCGCGGAGGGCCTGCAGCTGGGCGATGTGCTCAGCGTCGTGGGTGACGGCGTGGGCGAGCAGTTCGCCGACGGTGACGGCGCCGTGTTCGGGGTGGCGTGCGGCGCGCTCCCAGGCCTCGGGGGCGCATTCGCGCAGGAGCTCGGTGGCGCCGAAGCGGGTCTGCTGGAAGGCGCTGAGGGCCGCTTCGGCATCGCGGAAGACGTAGAGCAGCTTGCGCTTCCAGCGGTCGGCGTCCCACGTGGGGAGGTCGGGGAGGGCAGCCTCGTCGCCCGTCAGGGCGAGGCGAAACTGGACCGCGCGCACCAGTTCGGCATCGGTGAGGTGGATGACGACGTCGCGCATCGACCAGTCCTGCGCGGGCGGGCGGCGGTTGAGGAGAGCGGGGTCGATATCGGTGAGCGTCTGACGCACGAGCGAGGGGGCGAGCGTGAAGCGCTCGTAGGCCTCGAGGTGGGCGTCGGGGATGCGTGGCACGGGCACAGTCTAGAGGGGGCAGCGGCGCGCGGGCGCGAGCGTGGTCAGATGGTCAGGCGATGGAGAAGTGGGAAGCGAAGGGGATGAAGCCCAGTGCGCGCGCCACCGATCGGGAGGCGGCGTTCTCCCACGAGGTGCTGTAGAGGGCTCGGCGCCGCATTCGTCGCGCACGGCTCGCGCCCAGGCGAGCAGGAGTACCCCGTCGGCGAGGCACGCTTCGCCGTCGGCGACGGCCGGAGGCGGCGCCACGAGGGGGTCAGGCTATACGCTTTTGGGGTGCTTGGCGGGGGATCCCATTCCATTTTCATTTATTCAGCAAATTCCTTCGAAAACCCGCTTGTCAGCCCTGTTTTCTCTGCTACGGTCAGGGCCATGACGGAGCCATCGAACGAGGACCTGGCCGGTCTCGTCAGAGACATCCTCGCAAAGCTGACGGAGCACGACGTCCTGCTCGCGACGCACTCCGCCGAGCTGCGGCACCTCGGCGAGGAGGTCGAGCGCCTGTGGGAGGCGGTGCAGAGCCTGTGGAAGGCGCTGCAGCCGATGGTGGACGACTGGCCGAACCTGGCAACCAAGCAGGACATGCAGGAGATGACGGTCGCCATCATCCAGCACCTGGAGCCGCGCCTTGACCGCGCGGAAAGCCGCATGGACGGCATGACGCGCCTGCTGATCGCAATCGCGCTCAACTCCGGCGTCGACAACCCGGAGTCCTACCTCCAGGAAGGCTGAGGCCTCTCCCTCCCTCACCCACCGCGCCTGCGACGCTTACCGCCGTACTTCGCCCCTGCCTGCTACCGTTAGCGTCAGCATGCTCATCCTCGCGAACCGCGCTTTGCTCGACCACCACGCCCCGCCTGACGCGGCGGCGACGGCGGCTGCGGGCAGCGTGGTGGCGACGGGTGGGCTGGTCGAGGCGGTACGACCCGTGCTCGTCCCGTGGGAGGGCGACGTGCACGGGGACGGCGGGGGCGGGACGACGTGGATCGGGGCCGGGCGCGGCCACCACGACCGCGCCTGGACCGACGCCGACGGCTGTGAGCTCATCGAGACGCCCGCGGGCCCCATCCGCCACCGCCGCCTCTACCTCGGCGACGACGACTGGCGCGGCCACTACGCGGAGGTCGCGAACGGCTTCTTCTGGCCGCTGCTGCACCTCGTGCGCGAGCCGCTTCCCTCCCGCTCCGCCGCCTACCCCTCCCCCACCTCCCCCGACGAGGCGCACTGGCGCGCCTGGGAGCGCGTCAACCGTCGCTTCGCCGCCGCCGCCCTCGAAGAGGCCGCCCACCCCAGCGTCGACACCGGGGGCAGCGGCGAAGTCTGCTGGGTGCACGACTACCAGCTCGCGCTCGTGCCCGCGCTGCTGCGCGCGGGCGGTTATGGCGGACGCGTCGGCTTCTTCCTGCACACCCCCTTCCCCTCGCTCGCCGTGGCCGAGCCGTTCCTGCCCCCGCCCGTGCGCGCGCACGTCGGCGAATGGCTCAGCGGCGTGCTCGGCGCCGACCTCGTCGGCCTCCAGACGGAAGCGGACGCGGTGCGGCTGCGCGAAGCCGCCGCGCGGCTCTGCGGCGCCCGCGAGGAAGGCCCCGACCTGCACGTCGACGGACGGCTGGTGCGCATCGCCGCCTTCCCCGTGGGCATCGAGACGGAGTCGCTCGCGACGATCGCGGAGGCGACCGCGACCACGCTCCCCGCAGGCGTCGCCAGCGGTGACGGAGCGCTGCCGCTCGTCGTCGGGCTCGAGCGCGCGGACTACACGAAAGGCGTGCCCGAACGGCTCGCCGCGGTGAGCGCGGCGCTGGAGAGCGGTGCGCGCTTCGCCTACGCCGGCTTCTCCGCGCCCACGCGCGAAGGCGTCGCCGCCTACGACGCGCTGCAGGCCGAGTGCGACCGTCTGGCCGCACAGGCGGAGCGGCTGGCGGAGGCGCGCGGGTTGCCCTTCCTGCAGAGTCGCGCAGCGCTGGCGTGGAGCGCGGTGGTGGCGCTGCTGCGGGAGGCGTCGGTCGTCTTCACCGCCTCGCTGGCGGACGGGATGAATCTGGTGCCGCTGCAGGCGGCCATCGCGCAGGCATCACGCCCGGAGGCGTCGCGGGGCGTCATCCTGGCGGGTCGCGATGCGGGCGTCTGCACCACCTACGCCTGCCACGAGGCCGACGGCCTGGTCCCCTTCGACCCGCTGGATGCGGAGGGCGCAGCGGCGGCCCTGCGGGAGGCGTTGGCGGGGAAGCCGGGGCGAATCAGCGACCGCCTGGTGGCGGCTGTGCGGGAACACGACGCGCGCGCCTGGGGAAGCGCCTTCCTGGGGGCGCTGGAAGGCGCGTAACGAGCGTGGGAGTATTGGCCGGATGAGCCTGGATCAAAGCCTGCTGCGTCGCCTGCGTGAGATGGCTCACGGTTCTGGCGCCCTGCTTGTGACGAGCGACCTCGACGGCACGCTCGCGCCTATCGTGCCGCGCCCCGAAGACGCCGCCGTGCCGCCGGCCACGCTCGCCGCCATGCGGCGGCTGGTGGGAACGGTGAAGCTCACGGTCGTGACGGGTCGCGACTTGGCGACGGCACAGGCTCTGGTGCCCGTGCCGGGGGTCGAGTTCATGGCGAGCCACGGGCACGAGACATCGTTCCCCGCCATCTTCCGTCCGCCCAGCGTGGTGCTCAACGAGCGGCTCGCGGAACAGTCGCGCAACCTCGAATCGCTCGCCCGCAACCTCGAGTCGCGCTTCGCCGGGAGGGGCCTGCTGGTGGAACGCAAGGCGCGCTCGGTGGCGTTCCACTACCGCGCCGATGCATCCCTCGCCGTGCCCCTGGAAGAGGTGCTGGAAGTGGTGCCGCCGGGGCTCACCGTACTGCGTGGACGCTTCGTCTTTGAGGTGTTGCCCGCGGGTGCGGGCAAGGGCTGGGCCATCGACACGCTCGTCGAGCGCCACCATCCACGCAGCATCATCTCCCTCGGCGACGACATCACCGACGTACCCATGTTTGAAGCGGTGGGCATGCTCGCGGATGAAGGCGTGAGCACGCTTGTCATCGCCATCGCCAGCGACGAGACGCCCGAAGAGGTCGCCGCGGCTGGCGATGTCGTCGTCGACCAGACTGATGTGATGGGTATCTTCGAACTGCTCGCGGACGAGCGCGAAGGCCGCCGCTGATGCGGCCGTACGCCGCTGTGGCCGCTGTGGCCGTGGTCGCTGTGGTATAAGGCTCCCGTGGAACACGATCCCGCCCGCCCCGACGGCCCGCTTGAGGGCCCCGATACCGAACAGGACACGTTCGTCTTCTCCCAGGGGGAGATGGAGGTGGGGCGCGGACTGGAACAGCTCGCCGCGAACCTCAGCGGGATGACCTCCGAGCGCCGCCGCCACCTCTTCGTCGCGATGGCGGGCGTGGGCGCGACGTGGCTCGCGCTGCCGCTGGCGGCGCGACGGCTGCGCCGCAAGCGTCGCCAGCGCCGGCTCCGCCAACGCCAACGACCGCGTCAGGCGTGAGCGCCGCGGCGCTCGCCTCCCTCAACGACGAGATCACGTCGTGCGCTGCCTGTCCGCGCCTGGTCGACTGGCGGGAGCAGGTCGCGCGCGAGAAGCGCGCTTCCTACCGCGACTGGACGTACTGGGGACGCCCCGTGCCGGGCTTCGGAGATGCCACCGCCGGCCTCTATGTCGTCGGGCTCGCGCCGGCTGCACACGGGGCCAACCGCACGGGACGCGTCTTCACCGGCGACCGTTCGGGCGACTGGGTGTTCGGGGCGCTGCACCGCGCCGGTTTCGCCAACCAGCCCACCAGCATGCGGCTCGACGACGGGCTGCGTCTGGAAGGGGCCTACATCGGGGCCATCGTGCGCTGCGCGCCCCCGGCGAACCGTCCCACGCGTGAGGAGCGTGACGCGTGCCTCCCCTTCGCCCGTCACGAGCTTGCCCTGCTCACGGAGGCACGTGTGATCGTGGCGCTGGGCGCGTTCGCCCACGACGCCGCCTGCGACCTCGTCGGGATGCGCCCGCGGCCGCGCTTCGGGCACCTCGCCGAGGCGCCCCTGCCCGACGGCCGCGTGCTGCTCGACTCCTACCATCCGAGCCAGCGGAACACGTCGACGGGCCGCCTCACGCAGGAGATGTTCGATGCGGTCTTCGCCCGCGCCCGCGAGATCCTCGAGGAGCGCAGCGACTCCCAGGCGTCAGGCGTTAGGCGTTAGGCGTCAGGCGTCAGGCGTTCGCGAGCGCGGTCGCGACCACTGCTGCGGTCTCGGTGCGGAAGGCGTTCGGCCCGAGCGAGACCAGGAGCGCGCTCTCTTCCTTCGCCCGTGCCAGCTCCTCATCGCTGAAGCCGCCCTCCGGACCGATCACGAGCGCGAGGCGCCCGCGCTGCGGCAGGCTCTCGACGGCCTCACCCCACGGCACACCGTCGGAGTGCGCGAGGACGAGCGTGCCCCAGCGGCTCTGCAGCGCCGTCATGAGCGGCGTCGCGGGCGTGATCATGGGGAGGTAGAGGCGTCCGCACTGCTCCATCGCCTCGATGGCGATGCGCTCCCAGCGCTCGTGGCGCTTCTGCGAAATCGCCCGGCCGCGCACGGAGCGTTCGGTGACGATGGGGCGAAAGACGTTCACGCCCGCCTCCACGCACTTCTCGATGGCCCAATCCATGCGCTTGGGGCGCACGTTGGCGCACCACACCTCGATCGTGCGGGCGAGAGGCGGCTCCTGGCGGGTGATGTCGCCCACGGTTGCGTCGACGTGGTCGCGGGCGACCGTGTCGATGTGGGCGAGGTGTTCGCGGCCCTGACCGGAGAAGACGAGGAACTCGTCGCCCGCGAGCAGGCGCAGCGAGCCGGTCAGCCGCTTCGCCTGCTCGCCCGTGACCTCGATGGGGCCGGGGCGCTTGGCGGCGGGAGGTAGATGCGGGGCAGGTTCGCCATCAGGCGTCCCTCCGCAGCGCGAGGAGCGTCCAGTCGTTCTCCTCGCGCTCGTTGGCCGGCTGCAGGCGGTGCGTGGCGAAGGCGGCGATCACGGCCTCGCGATCGCTTGCGAGGAAGCCGCTCGCGATGAGCCGTCCCGCGGGCGTGAGCGACGCCGCCAGCACGCCCGCCAGGGCGATGTCCGCGCGCGCGCTCACGTTCGCGACCGCCAGGTCGGCGGGCGGCGTGACAGGCGCGCCCGTATTCGTTTCCGTCATCGCTTCTGTCGTCTCGGGGGTGGGGGGAAAGGCGCCGTGCAGGGTCACCTGCGCGGCGACGCCGTTGGCGGCGCAGTTCGCTTGCGCGGCCTCCGCGGCGATGGGGTCGAGTTCGAAGGCGTCGACGTGTGCCGCGCCCAGCTTCACTGCCGCGATGGAGAGGATGCCCGAGCCCGCTCCCACGTCGACGACGCGGTCGCCGGGGCGGACGGCGTCCTCGAGGGCGGCCAGGCAGAGTCGCGTGCTCTCGTGGTGGCCCGTGCCGAAGGCCTGGCCGGGATCCAGCCGCACCAGCAGCTCGCGCGGGGTGGGCTCGTACGCCACCCACGTCGGCACGATGGCGATGCGCCCCACCACGACCGGCCCGAAGAACTCCCGCCAGCTCACCGACCAGTCCTCTTCGCGCAGGGGGCGAGCCGTCAGCTCGACTTCGGGGAAGGCGGCGAGCCGCTCCCACAGGCGCTGCGTGAGCACGCCGCCCAGCTCGCTGCCGGGTACGTAGGCTCGCAGCGCGACCGGTTCGCCTTCGCGCCGCGCGAAGCCTTCCTCGGGGCCGAGCAGGTCCACCGGTTCGTCGATGGCGAGGCCCGTGGGCGCGACCTCGCGCATGAAGGCGGCCACCGTCTCCTGCAGGCCCGGCGGCGGCGTGGCGGTCAGTTCGCACCAGAGGCTCGTCATCCTGGCCTCCGCAGCCTTTAGCCCGCGACAGCGTCGCGCAGGCGCTCGAGGAAGCTCTTCTGCTGGCGTGGCAGCGACGGCGTGCCCAGCAGGTCCGCGAGCTGTTCGAAGAGGGCGCGCTGCTCGTCCGTCAGCGTTTCGGGGACGACCACCGTGGCGCGCACGATGAGGTCGCCGCGACGTGAGCTGTTGAGGTGCGGCACGCCCTGGCCGCGCACGACGAACTCGTCGCCGCTCTGCGTGCCCGCGGGCACCTCGAAGTCCCACTCCTCCTCGAGCGTGGGGATGCGCAGGTTCGTCCCCAGGGTGGCCTGGGCGAGGTTGAGGGGAAGGTCGTAGAAGAGGTGGTGGTCGAGGCGTTCGAAGTGTTCGTGCGGCCTCACGCTGAGCGAAACGTACAGGTTGCCCGCGCGCCCGCCACGCTCGCCCACTTCGCCCTCGCCCGTGAGCCGCACCTGCTGGCCGTCGTCGACGCCGGCGGGAATCTTGACGCTGATCTGGCGCGATCGCTCCACCTGGCCGCGCCCCCGACAGACGACGCAGGGGCTGATGATGATGCGACCCTCGCCGCGGCAACGCCCGCAGGTGGAGACGTTCACAAACTGCCCGAAGACGCTCTGCTGGGCGCGACGAATCTCGCCCGCACCGTTGCACTCGGGGCAGACTTCGGGCTCGCTGCCGGGCACCGCGCCCACACCCTCACAGTCCTCGCAGCGCTCCAGACGGGTGTAGTTCAGCTCCTGCTCGGTGCCGAAGACGGCCTCTTGGAAGGTGAGCGTGAGGTGCGCGCGCATGTCCGCACCACGGCTCGGGCCGCGACGCCGCCCGCCCCGCGAGGCGCCGCTGAAGAAGGCGTCGAAGATGTCGCCGAAGCCCTCGAACGAGGAGAAGCCGTCGAAACCCGACGGCCCCCCTGCGCCATCGACGCCGGCGTGACCGAAACGGTCGTAGGCGCTGCGCTTGTCGGCGTCGGAGAGCACCTCGTAGGCGCGGTTGATCTCCTTGAAGCGGTCGTCCGCGCCCGCGCTGGAGTTGCGGTCGGGGTGAAATTCCAGGGCCAGCCGCCGGTACGCCCGCTTGATGTCATCAGCGGACGCATCGCGCGCGACGCCGAGCGTCTCGTAGAAATCCTGCTGCGCCGGTGGCATAGGCTAGAAAGTGTAGCACCGCCGTGCCGCAGGCAGGCCGTTCGGGCGGTGGGGAAGGGGTCGGGGGGAAGGGGAAGGGGCCGCTCAGCCTTCCTCGAGGTACGACTCCGGGTCGTCGACGCCGGAGCTGATCGCGATCGCGCTCAGCAGGCGGTTCTGGCCGTCGAGACGTGCCTCGACGCGGTCGAGACGCGCCTTGATGGCGTCGAGCTCTGCGCGGATGGGGGCAAGCTCGTCGGTGAAGCGCTGGTCGATGTACTCGATGATGCCGACTGCCATCTGAGCCAGGTCCTGCTTCGTCGCGAAGTTGGGCAGCGTGTCCACGATGGGCTGCAACGCCGCCCACAGGCGCTCCACCTCTTCGCCGAGGTGCCGCAGCTCGGCGGAGTGCGTCGCCAGCAGGACGTCATGCTCCGTCAGCTTCTCGAGGATGTCTCTGACGCCGCCGCATGCCCCCCCCACCACCGCACCCCCTGGACGTGCGGAAGGGGCCCCGAAGGGCCCCTCCCGACTCGTGCCGTTGGCTAGCGGGGGCTAGCGGTTGCGGCGGGCGTAGCTGAAGCCACCGAGGGCGATCGCCATGGCCATCACGCCAAGCATGGCGGCCAGGGGAGCGCTCGTTCCTGCGGCGAGACCGGTGCCGGTGTCGCCGAGGTCGGGTGCTTCTTCGTCGGGGCAGTCCATGGAGTCGTCCATCATCATGGAGTCGTCATCGTCCATCATCATGTCGTCGTCCATGTCGTCCATGCCGGGCTCCATGGGCTCTTCGGGCTCCATGGGCTCGGAGGGCTCGCCGCCCATCATGTCGTCGCCGTCATCCATCATCATGCCATCGTCCATGCCGGGGCAGACGGGAGCGGTGGAGATGGTGAGGTTGACGATCTGGGCGCTGGTGTTGTTCCACTCCGCTGATTCATCGGCGACGTTGCCGCCGACAGCGAAGGAGATGGTGGCGCCGTTGCCGCAGTCCTCGGGCACTTCCAGCGTGTAGCTGGAGACGCCGCCGCTGCTGCGCACGGTGCCGCCTGTGCCACAGGCTTCGCCGTTGGCCCAGGCGGTGACGATGGAGCCAGCCGGGGCGGCTTCGCCATCGATGCTCACCTCGCCACTGAAGATGGCGGGGGGCAGGGGCGGCCCTTCCTGGGCATCGGCCTGTGCCCCGCCGAACAGGCCCGCGAGGCCGAGCAGCAGCGCTGCCGCCAGACCCCCGCCGAGCCACTTGTACGTTTTGCTCATGCTGTTGCTCCTTGCTTGCCCTCTGCGTTCACGTTGCAGTCGCGGCCGCTATGCATAGATGTCTCCCCGCCCCCGCCCCCACCGAACTGGAGACGGGGAGGGGAGACGCATAGAGGCCTATGACTACTGTACGTATACCCAGTAGGCCGCGCCGCTGTCGAGGTTCCGCAGGGTATTGAGCCCGGCAGCAGCATCGTCGGCGAAGTAGAAGGACCAGGTCCCGTTACTCCAGCTGTAGATGGCGGTGATGTTGGCGCCACCGAGGTCGGCGTCAGCAATAGAAGCCGAGCCGGCGGACCAGGCGACGTTCTGCCAGCCAGACACGAGCGTGGCGCCCCACGGGTTCGCGTCACCAACGGTGATGACCACCGGGTCGGCGGCACGAAGACCAGGATTATTCTTGGCCGAGATGCGGAAGACCGCGGTACCAGCGGTGGAAGGCGCGTAGTAAGTGAACGTCACTTCGCCACCTGAGGTTCGGCCCTCAGCGACCGAGCCCGCGAAACCAGAACCGGTATCTTGCTGGCCCTCAATGAGACCCTGGCCTTCAACCTGGCGAATCACCACGTCAGTCGGGGCAGCATTATTACCAGCTGCATCCGTCACCGACACCGTGATCGTTGCCACACCCAGCGGGTCGACGCGGGACGGAGCATCCGGGTCAATATTCGCAGCCGGGCCCACCACGTTAATCGTGATCGGGTAAGTCAGTGCCGTAGCCCCGCTTCCATGCGTGAAGGTGAAAGTGTGCGCGCCGAGAGCCAAGGGGGACGAACCCTTCACGGAAAGCACACAGGTCCCCTCAACGTTAGTACCACCACCGGAAGAGCAATGAGGAACAAGCAGACTACCTGAGAGAGGCGGGAGCTGACCCTTGAAGTTCAGTCGCTCCGCCCAATCATCGGGGTTGCTTCCCACAGGAGTGCTTGCTGACCATGTGAACCCCTCGCCCGCGATAGGCACACCAGCGCTGTCCGTAAGGGTTATATAGAAATTGGCAATAGCGCCGTTGTCTGCGGCCAAGCTTACTGAAGCGTCATCCACGTCAACAGACAGGATTGCAGGAGGACCGTGGATAGTGAAGTCCTTAGTCTGTGCAGGAAGGCTAGAGTCATTGAGTCTAATGGTGACCGTCCCAAGACCTGTGCGTCCTGCACTACGAACCCGTACTACGGCGTCTGGAGAAGCCGCAGTCGTACAAGTTACGCTCACCTGCTTGTTCGGCGGGGTGCCACCCGGGCAAACAACAAAGCCCCGTGTCACCGTTGCTGTGAACGTCACACCGTCAATGTTCTTGTTAGTGGCATTCTGCGCCGACAGGCGGAATACCTCCTGATCAGCAGGATCGGGATTGGTTGGATCATATTCCACCGGGATCAACCCATTGCTAACCTGGACAACCGTGAACTTCACAGCCTGGCTGACAGGAGACAGGTTTACGGCAACGACTACCTGACCAACGGGGCCTGGGTCAACAACAAGCTTTACGCCTGTTACCAGAACAAACCCGGTCCGTGAATCACTATCGACTTTGAGCTTGACGGAAAGAGCAGTTTTGTCGGTACTCAGGACACAGTCCTTACCGATAACATTGCCGTTAGCATCTATGGTGCAGATGATCGACTGCTCTCCCCCGGGGAGCGTGGCGCTTGCAGTACTCAGAGCACTGATCTGAATAAGTACCAGCTCATTGTTGTCAAAGGCGTTCGCCCCATTGGAGAAAGTTAGCGTTGACTCTCCGCCTGGATACACCGAGCCATCAGGCGTAGATCCCTGCGCGTCAGCGGGCTGGGAGTTGTTGAGGACGCCGGAGAAGGCGACCCCCGCGATCACGGCGACGAGCGCCAGGAGCGCGGCGCTCTTCCAGCCAGCGAGAGCGCTCATGAATTGGTTCTTCAAAATCTTGTTCCCCTTTTCTGGGTTGGTTTCGTTTCTCTCGTGATGGCCCCCTCGATAAGGAGAATGGGGCCGGTTCGTGTTCCGGACTCGCCCGGAGCGGGCAGCTGGGAGGTGGACTGGAGGGTCCACTTCCGTGTGTGGGGCTGCCCGCGCGTCTGCCGCCAGTGCCTGGCGCAAGGCTCCAGGCGGGTCCGGGCCTTCCCCTGTGCGTGTTGGATTGGGCGATCCCTCGCGTGTCGCGTCATCCGCGCTGGCCCTGTGTTGGTAGTGGGGGCTGTTGCGCGCGCGCCTGGCTCAGCGGGGGAAGGCGGCCTCCTTTCTCCGTGGAAGGAAACGAGCGATTTGAAAGAGAGCCTACTGCGCGCAGGCCGAGCGATCAAACGCGACTCGCTGCACGAGGGGCCACGGAGCCCCTGCGCGCAAAGCGTGTTCGGGGGGAAGAACGCGTCGGAGGGGAAAAGGTTAACGGTGGGGGTGCGGGGGGTTACTGCTCAGGTGGCGCAAGGCCGGCCTGGATAGCGTCCAGCGTCCGGGCGCCACAGCTCACGCTCGCTCCAGGATTCGCGAGCGCAACATTCCTGGGGAGGCCATCGATGAGGTTCTGACGAACTACGACATCAGCCGTCCGGCGCCATCTGGCGCTCGCCCTGCTACGATCTTCATCGGCGTCGTGACAGCAACATGGGAGGGGCCGGCGGCTTAAGGGGTATGTGGCGGAGGGGACGAATCCCCAGCTCGTCGTGACAGCATCTCGTCGTGAGAGCAACAGGGGAGGGGCCGGGATGACGGGAGCGACCTGCGACCGGGATGGCGACACGCTGTCTGTGCGCCTGACGGATGCTCCGTGCGCGCGGCAGGAGTGCCTGGACGATGTGCGCATCGTGGACTACCCGGAGGCGAGGGCGGTTGTGGGAGTCGAGTTCATCGGGGCGAGCGGCGGCGTAGACCTGGCCGGTGTGCCGTTGGCGGAGCGCGTGGGGGCGCTCACCGAGGAGGGTGGGCACCCGTTCAAGGTGTTCGCGTAGCGCTTCACCCCTCCCCCCTTCACCCTGGCTACAGCAGGGCGGCGACGCGGTCGAGGATGGCGTGGGCGACGACGTACTTGCTGAGGAGGGGGAGGCGTTCGGCCTGGCCATCGCGGTGGAGGATGGTAACTTCGTTGGTCTCGGTGCCGAAGCCGCTGCCGGCGGCGGTGACGTCGTTGGCGACGATGAGGTGGGCGCGCTTGGCGGCGAGCTTGGCGCGGGCGTTTTCGCGCAGGTTCTCGGTCTCGGCGGCGAAGGCGACGCGGACGCGCCCGCCGGGGAGGGAGGCGATGATGTCGGGCGTCTCGGTGAGGGGGAGGGTGAGGTGGTCGGCGTGGAGGGAGGCTTTCTTGATTTTCTGGTCGGCGGCCTGGCGGGGGCGGAAGTCGGCGGGTGCGGCGGCCATGAGGAGGGCGTCGCAGCGCTCGGTGCGGGGCTGGAGGGCTTCCAGCATCTCCTCGACGGTGCTGGCGTCGACGCGCTCGACGCCGTAGGGGGCGCGCAGGGCGGATGGGCCGGTGACGAGGGCGACGCTGGCGCCGCGGTCGCGTGCGGCGGCGGCGAGGGCGAAGCCCATGCGGCCGCTGGAGCGGTTGCCGAGGAAGCGGACGGGGTCGAGGGGCTCCTGGGTGCCGCCGGCGGTGACGACGATGGAGCGGCCGCAGAGGTCGCCGTGGCGGCGGCCGAGGGCGGCGCGCAGGGCGCCGAGGATGGCGGGGGTGGCGGCGAGGCGGCCGGCGCCGGTGCGTCCGCTGGCGAGGCGGCCCTCTTCGGGGCCGACGACTTCGACGCCGCGATCGACGAGGGTGGCCACGTTGGCGACGACTGCCGCGTTCGCCCACATCTGCGAATCCATGGCGGGGGCGACGATGATGGGGGCGGCCGTGGCGAGGGCGGTGAGGGTGACCATGTCGCCGCCGCTGCCGTGGGCGAGGCGGGCGAGGCAATCGGCGGTAGCGGGGGCGATGAGGAAGGCGTCGCAACGGCGGGCGACTTCGACGTGGGCCTCGGCTTCGGCGGTCTCGAACATATCGACGATGGCGGGCTGGCCGGTGAGGGACTGGAAGGTGAGGGGAGCGATGAAGCGGGTGGCGGCTTCGGTGAGGAGGGCTTCGACGCTGGCGCCGGCCTGGCGCAGCTTGCTGGCGACATCGGCGGCCTTGTAGGCGGAGATGCTGCCGGTGACGCCGAGGGCGATGGTGCGGCCCTCGAGGGGGCGCTCGCGGAAGCGCGTGTCAGGCGCTGTTTCGCTCATGGAGAAGCCGCAGGCCCCGCAGGGTGAGGTGCTGGTCGACGGTGGTGAGGACATCGGTCTCGGCGGCGATTTCGTTCGCCCAGCCGCCCGTGCCGACGACGCTGGCGCCGCCGCCGAGCTCCTCCTGGAAGCGGGCCACCATGCCTTCCACCAGCCCCACATAGCCGAGCAGGATGCCGGACTGGAGGGCGTGGGTGGTGTTCCGTCCGATGGCGGAGGGGGGGCGTTCGAGCTGCACGCGGGAGAGCATGGCGGCGCGGCTGAAGAGGGTCTCGCTGGCGATGCCGATGCCGGGGGCGATGGCGCCGCCGAGGTAGTCGCCGTCGGCGGTGATGGCGTCGAAGACGGTGGCGGTGCCGAAATCGACGACGATAGCGGGGGTGCCGTAGAACTCGATGGCGGCGACGGCATCGACGATGCGGTCGGCGCCGACCTGGCGGGGGTTGTCGTAGAGGATGCGCACGCCGGAGCGGAGGCCGTGTCCGACGACCATGGCGTCGACGCCGAAGTAGCGGGAGCAGACGCGCTGGAAGGCGGGCAGGAGGGGTGGCACGGCGCAGCCGATGATGCTGGCGTCGACGTCGTCGGCGGAGAGGCCGTTGGTGCTGAGGAGGTTGAGCATGAGGACGCCGTATTCGTCGGCGGAGCGTTCCGCTTCGACGCCGACGCGCCAGGTGGCGGCAAGCTCTTCGCCTTCGAAGAGGCCGATATGGACGGAGGTGTTGCCGATATCGAGTGCGAGGAGCATGAGAGCCGCCTCGGGCTTCGGGCTCCTGGGGGAGTCCCGCGCCCATCCTTCGCATAGGCTCGCGCGCGGCGGCGCAACAGGCAACAGAGCCGCTTCCGCAGGGAGGCTTTCGCAGCGACGCCTTCTGGGGCTCCTACGGCGTCAGGGACTACACTGAGGGCATGACAGCGACTCTCTCGCCGGTGCGCGAGCAGGCGGAGGCAGCGCGGGAAGCGTCCCGCGGGCTCGCGCTCGCTTCCACAGACGCCAAGAACGGCGCGCTCGAGGCGATCGCGACGCTGCTCGAGGAGCGCGAGGGCGTGATTCTCGCCGCAAACGCCCGCGATCTCGCCGCCGCCCGCGAGGCGGGGCTGGCGGACTACTTCATCGAGCGGCTGACGCTGGATGCGGGGCGTATCCGCGGCATGGCCGCGGATACGCGGCACGTGGCTTCGCTGCCCGACCCGATCGGGGAGACGATCGACGCGCGCACGCTTCCGAACGGGCTGCAGGTGTCGCGTCGGCGAGTGCCGCTGGGCGTGGTGGCGTGCATCTACGAATCGCGTCCGAACGTGACCATCGACGTGGCCACGCTCTGCCTCAAGAGCGGGAACGCGAGCGTGCTGCGTGGCGGCAAGGAAGCCGTGCACAGCAACGCGGTGCTCGGCGACGTGCTGCGCGACGCGCTGGAGGGGTCGGGGGCGGCGGTGCAGGTGGTGCGGGATCCGGATCGGGCGCACATCGACGAGCTGCTGCGCATGCACGACGTCATCGATCTGGTGGTGCCGCGCGGAGGCGGGGCGCTCATCGAGCACGTGCGCGAAACGGCGACCATGCCGGTGGTGGCGCACGGGGCGGCGGTTTCGCACACGTACGTCGACTCGGAAGCGGACCTGGCGATGGCGCTGACCGTGGTCGACAACGCCAAGACGCGGCGCTACAGCATCTGCAACGCGCTCGACACGCTGCTCGTGCACGAGGCGGTCGCGCCCGAGCTGCTGCGGGCGCTGGGGGAGCGCTGGGCAGGCACGGTCACGCTGCTCGGGGACGCGCCCGCGCTGGCGGTGCTGGAGGGGGTCGGGGTCGACGGGCTCGAGGTCGAGGTGGCGGGCCCGGACGACTGGGACGTGGAGCATCTGGCGCTGCGGGCGGGCGTGCGGGTGGTGGCGTCGCTGGAGGATGCGCTTGCGCACATCGCGGCGCACAGCAGCCAGCACAGCGAGGCGATTATTACGGACAGTTATGAGCACGCCCGCCGCTTCACCGACGAGGTGGACGCGGCGGTGGTCTACGTGAACGCGAGCACGCAGTTCACGGACGGCGCGCAGTTCGGGCTGGGCGCGGAGATCGGCATTTCCACGCAGAAGATGCACGCTCGCGGCCCGATGGGTCTGGCCGAGCTCACCAGCTACAAGTGGCACGTCCTCGGCGACGGCCACGTGCGTCCGAAATGAGCGAGCGCGCAGCAGTCGAGCGGCCTTCGCTTAACACCACCGGTGAGCGCGGAGCAGTCGGGCGGCCTCTTCTCACAGACGAGCGGCCTTCGCTCAACATCACCAGCGAGCATCGTCGGAACCGGAACCAGCAGGAGTGTTACCCATGATTCGATTCGACCGTGAGGTGCGCACGCCGCACTCCGAGGGCTACACCGTGCTCGACGACGGCGAGATCGTCGGGCGGGTGGACCTGCATCTGCAGGCCCCCAACATCCACGCCACCCTCTGCACCACGCCCGACGCCAGCGAGGACCGCATCCGCGAGCTGATTGACGCGGTCGATGAGCAGCTGGCCATGACCGCCGACCCCTACCGTGAGGACTTCATCGTGACGGTGTGGAAGGGGCTGCCGGCGGGCGTCTACGGCGACGCGGACGCGGACGACGACACCATCAACCTGGCGGACATCGTCGAAGAGTAGCGCCACCGCCAGCACGGGGGCCGCAGGCACGCGGCTCGGTCAGGGTGTCAGGGAAGCGGCTCAGGTCGAGGCGTCAGGGCGTCAGGGGAGGCGGACGAGGCCGGAGGCGCTCACTTCGAAGAGGGCGGCGGCGGCCCGATCGGTGGCCTCGAAGACGGGCTGCGGGTAGACGCCGATGAAGACGACTCCGAGCAGCAGCAGCGCCGCCAGGCCGCCCAGCAGGATGGGCGCGCGCGTGCGCGTCTGGCCCTCGGGCGGGTCGAACAGGTACATCTGGCGCATCACCATCAGGTAGTAGTAGAGGCTCACGAAGCTGTTCAGCGCGCCGAGGCCCACCAGCCAGAGCAGGCCGTTGCCGGCGCTCGCCTGGAAGAGCAGCAGCTTCGTCGCGAAGCCCGCGAAGATGGGTAGGCCCGCGAAGGAGAAGAGCGAGGCGGTGATGACGAGCGCCAGGAAGGGCTGCGTCTCGGCCAGACCCCGCAGCCCGGCGATGCTGTCGTCGCCCGTGCGGTTGTAGTGCACCGTGAGGGCGGCGAAGAGCGCGAGCGTGGAGACGCTGTAGCCGACGATGTGGAGCAAAAGCGCGCTGGAGGCGCTCTGGCCCGTGGCGGCGTCGCCGTAGCCGATGGCGGCGATGGCCACCAGCATGTAGCCCACCTGTCCGATGGAGCTGTAGGCGATCAGCCGTTTCAGGTTGGACTGCTGGATGGCGAGCAGGTTGCCGGCCGTCATGGTGATGGCCGCGAGGGCGGCGATGGCGGCTCGCCATTCAACCGCATCGACCACCAGGGCGCCGGTGAAGAAGCGCAGGATGAGGGCGAAGCCGGCCGCCTTCGAGGCGGTCGAGAGGAAGGCGGTGATGGGCAGGGGCGCGCCCTGGTAGGCATCGGGCGCCCACATGTGGAAGGGCGCCGCGGAGACCTTGAAGCCCACGCCCGCGATGATCAGCATGATGCCGACGATGACAGCGGCGTCCGTGCCGCCGTCGCGCCCGGCCAGGGCTTCGGCGATGCCGTCGTAGCTGGTCGTGCCGGTGACGCCGTAGAGGAGACTGATGCCGTAGAGGAGCATGGTGCTGGAGAAGGCGCCCAGCAGGATGTACTTCAGGCTGCCCTCGTTGCTCAGCCGGTCGCGCTTGAAGTAGCCGACGAGGACGTAGAGCGAGAAGCTCAGCAGCTCGAGCGAGATGTAGGCCGTCAGCAGCTCGCGTGAGGCCGCCATCAGCACCATGCCCGTGCCTCCCACCAGCAGCAGGCCGTAGTACTCGCCGGCCGTGCTCGTGCGGTCGCGCAGGTAGTGCGCGGAGAAGAGGGCGATAGCCGCCACGATGGCTGCCGCGAGGATGCGGAAGTAGGTGGTGAAGTCGTCCGTGAGCAGCAGGCCTTCGAAATCGCCGGGGCTGTCGCCGATGTAGGGGATGGCGGCGATGAGCCAGGCGAGCGCGCCCGCGGCCGTCGCGTAGGAGAGGTACTCCTTGCGGATGTTCGGCCAGACCAGCTCCGCCCCGAGGATGAGGACGGCCGAGGCAACGGCGATGTACTCGGGGATGAAGAGGGTGAAGTCACGCATTAGCTGGTCACCCCCGGAAGGTTCACGACAGTGTTCGCGAGGCGGTCGGTGAAGGGCGACCACCAGAGGCCCATCGCCAGCATCGAGAGGATGAGCAGGGCCGCAGCGACCATCTCGAGCGGCGAGAGGTCTTTCAGGTCACGCCAGCGTGGGTTGAGCGGCCCCCAGAAGACGGTGGCGAACATACGCAGCATGTAGGCCGCCGCGATCGCCGCCGCCAGGATGGCAAGCCCGCCAAACACCGGATAGGTGCGGAAGGCGCCCACGAAGATGTGGAACTCCGCGGTGAAGCCGGAGAGGCCCGGTAAGCCCACGTTGGCCAGACCCGCCATGACGTAGGCGATCACCCATAACGGCATCACCTTGGCGATACCGCCGAAGTCCTTCAGGTCGCGGGTGTGGGCCTGGTCGTAGAGCGCGCCGATGAGGAGGAAGACGAGGGCCGTCATCACGCCGTGGCTGAACATCTGCAGGGAGGCGCCCGTGAGGCCCACCTCATGCATCGTGCCGAGGCCGATGAGTACGTAGCCCATGTGGCTCACGGAGCTGTAGCCGCTGATTAACTTGAAGTCGCGCTGGGTGAGGGCGGCGATGGCGCCGTAGAGCGCGCCGATGGTGCCCAGCACGAGCAGCGCCGGCATCCAGAACTCCGCGCCCTCGGGCAGGATCTGGATGCCCAGGCGGATGATGCCGAAGGCGCCCAGCTTCATCAGCACACCCGCGTGCACCATCGAGACCGAGGTGGGCGCGGACATGTGGCCGTCGGGCGACCACGTGTGCAGCGGCCAGAGGCCCGCCAGCACGCCGCAGCCGACAGCGAAGAAGGGGAAGATGATCTTCTGGAACTCGGGGCTGAGCGCGCCGCTGCGGCCCGCTTCCCAGAGCGTGGGCAGGTCAAACGTCCCCAGCCCGGCTTCGTGCACGACCGCGAAGATGCCGATCCAGATGCCGACCGAGCCGCCCACCAGCATCAGCGTCAGCTTCATCGCGCCGTATTCCTTGCGCGTCGAGCCCCAGATGCCGATGAGCAGGTAGAGCGGCACCACCGCCAGTTCGTAGAAGAAGAAGAAGAAGAACAGGTCGAGCGCGAAGAAGGTGCCGTAGACGCCCGAGATCAGCACCCAGAAGAGGATGAAGAAGTCCTTGGCGCGGTACTCCAGCTTCCACGCGATGAGCGTGCCGGCGAAGGCCACCACGCCCGTCAGCAGCGTCATCAGGGAGGAGATGCCATCGACGCCGAGGTGCAGGGAGATGCCGTTTTCGCCGAGGAAGCCGACGTTCTCGATCCAGGCCCACTGCAGGCGCATCTGCAGGATGTCGCCGTTGGCCTGGTAGGCCACAAAGACGTAGACGGAGAGGCCCAGCAGGATGGCGCCCGTGACGGCCGAGAGGTGGCGCGCGGCCATGCGGTTGGCGCCGGGCACGATCAGCAGCGCCAGCGCCGTCACCAGGGGCAACGCGAGCGCACTGAGCAGTACGTAGCCTTGTGCTTCGTCCATGCCCTAGCTCCCGACCGCCAGGCTGATGAGGGCGAGCGCGACTACGCCCACCGCGATCGCCATCGCGTAGTTGGGCACGCGGCCCGTCTGCAGGTGCTTCAGCAGGAAGCCCGCGTAGCCCGTCATCGTGGCCGAGCCGTCGACGCCGGTGTCGTTCACGGCGAAGCGGTCGAACCAGCTCACGAGGTAGCTGAAGCCGAGCACCACGCGGTCGATGAGGAACTGGTAGAGGTCGTCGAAGTAGAACTTGCGCTGCAGCATCTCGTAGACGCGCGGCTGCCACGCGGCCAGCCTCGTGGAGTAGTCGAGGCGGCCGTTCCAGTAGAGCCAGCCGGCCCCGAACGTGCCGATGAGGAAGAGCGCCGTGGAGAGGCCCACCAGGCCCCAGTCCACTTGGAAGACTTCGGGGTAGTCGTCGAAGACGAACTCGGTGAAGCCGCCGGGGAAGCCGAGGGCGTCGCCGAAGTCGCTGAAGATGAAGAAGCCGGCGACCACCGAGAGGAAGGCGAGGAAGACGAGCGGGAGGGTCATCAGCGGGCCCGTCTCGCGTGCGTGGCTGGCGACCTCTTCATCCTGCGGCTTGCCGAGGAAGGTGCGGATGAAGAGCCGCGTCGTATAGAAGGCGGTCATGATCGAGGCGATGGAGATGAGCAGGAAGGCCCAGGCGCCGCGGTATTCGACCACGTGCAGGATCTCGTCCTTGCTCCAGAAGCCCGCCAGCGGGAAGAGGCCCGCCAGCGCCAGCGATCCGATGAGGAAGGTGGCGGCGGTGATGGGCATCTTGCGCCAGAGCCCACCCAGCTGACGCATCTCCTGGTGATGGTGCACGCCGATGATGACGGAGCCGGCGCCGAGGAAGAGGAGCGCCTTGAAGAAGGCGTGCGTGAATAAGTGGAACATGCCCGCGCCCACGTATCCCGCTCCCAGGGCCACGAACATGAAGCCCAGCTGGCTCACCGTTGAGTAGGCGAGCACCTTCTTGATATCCGTTTGCACGAAGGCGACCGCCCCGCTGAAGAGCGCCGTGATGAGGCCCACCAGCGTCACCACCAGGAGCGCGTCGCCGGCTGCTTCGAAGACGGGCAGCAGGCGCGCCACGAGGTAGACGCCCGCCACGACCATGGTGGCCGCGTGGATGAGCGCGCTCACCGGCGTGGGGCCCTCCATGGCGTCGGGCAGCCAGACGTGGAAGGGCAGCTGCGCGCTCTTTCCCATGGCCCCGAGGAAGACAAACATCACGGTCACGAAGAGGCGCGTGCCGCCGATCGTGCCTTCTTCCACATGCTGGATGATCTCGAGGATGTTGAAGGTGCCGGTCGCTTCCCAGAAGAGAATGATGCCGATGAGCAGGCCCACATCGCCGACGCGCGTGGTTATGAAGGCCTTCTTCGCCGCCTCCACCGCCGAACGCTTCTCCCAGTAGTGGCCGATGAGCAGGAACGAGCTCAGGCCGACCAGCTCCCAGGCGACGTAGAGGAGCAGCAGGTTGTCCGCCAGCACGAGCATGAGCATCGAGGCGACGAACAGCTGCAGGACGGCGAAGTACCACCAGTAGCGCGGCTCACCCTTCATGTAGCCTACGGAGAAGATGTTCACCATCAGGGCCACGGTGGTGATGACGCCCAGCATCACGATCGTGATCTGGTCGACGGCGATGCCCATGCGCAGGTTGAAGCTGCCGATGCTCGTCCAGTCGATGCTGTTGAGGATGGGCCAGGCGCCATCGCCCTTGGTGAGGAAGCTGGCCAGCACGGCGAAGAAGATGGCGAAGATGGAGGTCGCGCAGAAGACGGCGACCCAGTCGCCCTGGCGCGGCAGGCGACGGCCCGTGGCCGCCAGGGCCACGAAGGTGATGGCGGGGATCGCTGCCAGTATCCAGGCGTGCTCAGCCATGTCGCGCTCCTGCCACTCCTACCATCGCATCGTGGCCGCCTCATCCACGTTGGCGGTCGAACGGTTGCGGAAGAGTCGGATGACGATGGCGAGCGCGAGGCCAACCTCGGCGGCGGCCACGGCGATCACGAAGACGGCGAAGATGATACCCGTCGCCTTGCTCGGGTCGAGGTAGGCGGCGAAGGCGACGAAGTTGAGGCTGACGGCGTTGAGCATGAGCTCGACGCTCATGAGCACGAGGATGGCGTTGCGACGTGCGAGGACGCCGTAGACGCCGAGCGAGAACAGGATCCCGCTGAGGACGAGGTAGTTCTCCATGGGAACCACTAGTCGCCGTCCTCCTGTCGCGCAATCACGATCGCGCCGATGAAGGCGACCAGCAGCAGTGCCGCCATGATCATGAAGGGGGCGCCGTAGTTCTGGAAGAGCGCTTCGCCGATGGTCTCGATGGAGACCGCCGCCGGTGAATCGCCCAGGTCGCCCGGCCAGGCCGTGGAGACGGCCACGCCGATGAGCGTGGCCATCAGGCCCAGCGCCACGAGGGCGCCGAAGGGCGCCTGCACGCCGGTGGTCGGCTCAGGATCTCCCGAGCTGCCCATGCGCGTCAGCATAAGCGCCAGCAGGATGAGCACCGTCACCGCGCCGCCGTAGATGAGGAACTGCACGAGGGCGATGAACTCGACCGTGAGGAAGAGGTACATCGCGCCCACGCCCGCGAGGCTGAGGATGAGGAAGATGGCCGAGTGCAGCACCGAGCGGGCGAACACGACGCCCGCCGAGACCGCCACGATGGCGATCGCGAAGACCCACCAGAGAATCTCGGTGATCACGCGCTGCCGCCCCCTCCGTCCGCGCCGTCGGCGGTGGGAACAGTACCGCCGAGCTCCTCAATGGTCGCGAGGACGTCGGCGGGGATGGCCTCGCCACGAGCCAGATGCTCGCGCGCGGTGCGCTCTGCCTTCATGCGGCGGGCGCGCAGCTTGCGCGGCGAGTTGGGGTCGCCCTGGACGCCAGCGGCGGGCGCTGCGGCGGCGGCAGGGGCCGCTGCCGGGGCGGCGCCGGCGGGAGCGGGGTCGCTGCCCGTGATCTCCTTGTAGAGCGAGCTCTCCGTGTCGTTCAGCAGCTGCAGGGTCTCGGGCGGGACGGCCTCGCCCTTCTCCAGATGCTCGCGCGCGGTGCGCTCTGCCTTCATGCGGCGAGCGCGCACCTTGCGTGGGGAGTTGGGGTCGCCGACGTCGCCGGCGGGGGCGGCCGGGGCAGCGGCAGGAGCGGCGGCGGCCGGTGGGGGCGCGCCGATGGGTGGCAGCTCCTCGCCCGTGATCTCGGTGTACAGCTCGCTGCCGTAGCGGCGCAGCGAAGCGATCGTCTCGGCGCTGACCTCGCCCGCCTCGCGCTCGGCGCGCGCTTCGCGCTCCGCTTTCATGCGGCGGGCGCGCAGCTTGCGCGGCGAGAGCGAAGCCGCTTCCTCGTCCTCGGCGCTCATGCCGGCGGTGGCAGCGCTGGCCGCGGCCTCCTGCACCTCGGGCTCACGCTCCTGGATGGCCGCGCCGAGACCCTGCGCGATGCGCTCGGCCTGGGCGGCGCGCGCCTCAGGGCGTGCGCCCGCGAAGCCTGCATCGGGCGCGTCCTTGCCCTCGGCCTCGGCCGCGTTCGCCTCGATGTTGTCCAGCGGGCGGAAGGGGTTGACGAGGCGGCCGCTCTTGCTGGCGTCGAGCAGGTCCTCGATATCCATATGCAGGTCGCGACGGTCGTAGGCGGAGTGCTCGTGGCCCTCCCATGTGTTGTCCATCGCGATCGCCTCGAAGGGGCAGACCTCGATGCAGATGTTGCAACGCATGCAGCGGGCGTAGTCGATCCAGAACTTCTCGATGATCTTGCGGCGGTCGCTGGTGCCCTCGGGGTGCTTGGGGTTGTCGTGCATGACGGCCGTCATGCAATCGACGGGGCAATTCCGCACACAGATGTTGCAGCCCGTGCAGAAGGGCTCATCGTGGTCGAAGTCCCATGTGAGCACGGGGAAGCTGCGTTGCCGCTCGGGCAGCTCGCGCTTCTCGTCGGGGTACTGGATGGTGACCGGCTTGCGGCCGAAGGTGGAGAGGGTGGTGGCGAGACCTTTGAGGATGCCGATCATGGGTTGGGGACCTCAGCATGCTTGTAGCTGCCCACGAGATTCTTCGTGGAGGGCTTGCGGACGGCGCGCAGGTAGATGCCGCCCAGGAAGACGATCGCCCCTACCCAGTTGACCGCCGCCAGGATGGGCTCCGGCCAGCCGTAGTAGAGGAAGAGGCCGTTCACCAGCAGGAGCGCGAAACTCACCTCGATGAGCGCTTTCCAGCAGAAGCTCATGAGCTGGTCCATGCGCAGGCGGGGCAGCGTCACGCGCACCCAGAAGATGAGGGTGATCATGAGCAGGCTCTTGAGGAAGGTGAGGAAGAGCTGCCAGCCCCAGCCCCACTCCAACCCGAAGGGGAACTGCCAGCCGCCCAGGAAGATGGCCGCCCCGAAGATGCTGAAGGCCCACAGCGAGGCGTACTCCGCCAGCTGGAACATGCTCCAGCGGATGCCTGAGTACTCCACGAAGAAGCCGCCCACGATCTCGGATTCGGCCACGGGGATATCGAAGGGCGCGCGGTGCAGCTCGGAGAGCATGGCTACGAAGAAGATGGCGAAGGCGAGCGGCTGGATGAGGATGAAGGGTCGTTCGTCCTGCATGCCCACGATGGCGTTCAGGTCGAGCGTACCCGCCACCATGGCCACCGCCAGCAGGGCCACCACGAGCGGGATTTCGTAGCTGATCATCTGCGCGGCGGCGCGCACGCCGCCGAGCAGGGCGTACTTGTTGCCCGAGCCCAGCCCGGCCATGAGCACACCCACGATGTTCAGCCCCAGCACGGCGAAGACGAAGAACATGCCCAGCGCCAGGTTGCGCACGCCCCAGTCACGCGCGAAGGGCAGCGCGACGAGCACGAGGAAGACGGGGATGAAGGTCAGGTAGGGGGCGAACTCGAACACCCAGCGGTCGGCGTTGCGGGGGCGTACGTCTTCCTTGATGAGCAGCTTGATGGCGTCAGCGAAGCCCTGCAGGATGCCGATCGGGCCGGTGCGCATGGGGCCGAGGCGCATCTGGAAGCGCGCCACCACCTTGCGCTCGCCGTACGTCAGGTAGACGACCACGATCGTCATCAGGCCCACGATCACGACGATGCGGATGATGGCATCGAGCCAGCTCAGTCCGAAGAACGCCTCGCCGAAGCTCACTTGTCCACCTCACCCAGCACGATATCCAGCGAGCCCAGGATGACGATGGCGTCTGCCACGTAGGTGCCGACCACGAGGTCGCGCAGGGCCGAGAGGTTGCAGAAAGAAGGGGAGCGCAGCTTGGCGCGGTACGGCTGCGTGCCGCCCTTCGCCAGGAGGTAGACGCCGTACTCGCCCTTCGTGCCTTCTGTGGGCATGTAGACCTCGCCGTCGCTGATGCGCAGCGTCTTGGGCAGCTTCGGCGCCAGCACCCGGCCGTCGGGGATGTCCTTGAGGCACTGCTCGATGATGCGCACGCTCTGGTAGCACTCGGCCAGGCGCACATGGAAGCGGTCGAAGACGTCGCCCTGCACGCCGATGGGAATCTCGAAATCGATCTTCGGGTAGACGCTGTAGGGCTCGGCCTTGCGGATATCCCAGGGCACGCCCGTGGCGCGCAGCATCGGCCCCGTGAAGCCCCAGGCGATGGCCTGCTCAGGCGTCACCGGGGTGAGCCCGCGGCAGCGCTCCACGAACACCTCGTTGCCCGTCAGCAGGCCGTCCATGTCCTCCAGCCCCTGATGGATAGAGGCGAGCACCTCGCGGCAGCGCGTCTCGAAGTTCTCGGGCAGGTCCATGGTGACCCCGCCGATGCGGAAGTAGGTGGGGAACATGCGGTCGCCGGTCACTTCCTCGATGAGGTCGTAGATGCGCTCGCGCTCGCGCCAGGCGTAGGTGAAGCTCGTGCCGAAGGAGCCCACATCCGCCCCGAAGGCGCCCAGGAACATGAAGTGTGAGTTGATGCGGGAGAGCTCCATCATCATCACGCGGATGTACTCCGCGCGCTCCGGCACCTCGATGCCGGCCAGCTTCTCCACGGCCATCACGTAGCCGCCTTCGCAGCACATGCCCGCGAGGTAGTCGGTGCGGTCCCACCAGCCCATGGCCTGGCGGTAGTCGGCGTTCTCGGAGAGCTTCTCGAGGCCGCGATGGAGGTAGCCGATGTACGGCTCGCAATCGACCACGCGTTCGCCGTCGACGGTCAGCACCATGCGGAAGACGCCGTGGGTGGCGGGGTGCTGCGGGCCGACATTGACGGTCATGTCGACCGTATCGAGGTCATGTTCGGCGGTGGCGACGCGCTCTTCGGGCCAGATCGACATCTAGACCTCCACCCCGGGTGGGCCGTCTTCGATGCCCTGCAGGATCTCCGCCTTCTGCAGCGGGTGCGCCTTGCGCAAGGGATGGATGCGGAGGTCCTCTTCGAGCAGGAGGTTGCGGGGGTCGGGGTGTCCGGTGAAGGTCAGCCCCACCATCTCCGCCGCTTCGCGCTCGTGCCAGTTGGCCGCCGGGTAGAGCCCCGTGAGCGAGGGCAGCTCGCACGAGGGAACGGGCGCCGCCACCGACACCTGCACGGCGTGGCCGTGGGGGAAGGAGTAGAGGTGGTATTTCGCCTCGAGGCCCGCCTCTTCCATATCGAGGGCGACGATGTTGCGCATCAGGTCGAAGGCGAGCTCGGAGTCGTCGCGCAGGCCGGTGATGAAAGCGAGCAGGTTGCCGGCCTCGACGCGCAGGTCGAGGTACGTCTTCGTTTCGGATGCTTCGAAGGGGATCGCCGGCAGGCGCTCGCGCACGAGGGAGGCGAGGTCCGGCGTATCCGCCTGTGCCGCCTCGCTCACCCGATCATCCTCTTCTCTTCCATGATCTTCTCCTGCAGGCGCAGGAAGCCATCGAGCAGGGATTCCGGCCGTGGCGGGCAGCCCGGCACATACACGTCGACGGGGATGATCTTGTCGACGCCCTGGAGCACGCGGTCGTACTCGGTGTAGGGCCCGCCGTTGGTAGCGCAGGCGCCCATGGAGATGACGTACTTGGGGTTGGGCATCTGCTCGTAGAGCAGCTTGATGGCGGGGGCCATCTTCTTCGTGACCGTGCCCGAGACGACCATCACGTCGCTCTGGCGGGGGCTGGGCCAGGGCACGATGCCGAAGCGGTCGAGGTCGTGATTGCTCATGAAGGTGCCGATCATCTCGATGGCGCAGCAGGCCAGCCCGAAGGTCATGGGCCAGAGCGAGCTCTTGCGGCTCATGGCGAGCACGGTATCGACGCCCGTCTGCAGGATGCCCGGCATGAGGATGCGGTAGGCCGCCGTCTGATCAGGCAGGGCGACAGGCGTGAGGCGGTCGGCCTCGTTGCCGAAATCGGGCACGTAGGCCGGCATCGCAGGGCCGTCGGTGGCGGGTGTGGCTTCTTCGGTGCTCATCGCCACTCCAGCACGCAGCGGCGCCAGGCGTAGAGCAGCCCGGCGCTGAGCACGACGATGAAGACGAACATGTACCAGAAGGCGTAGCTGGGCAGGCCGAGGAAGACCACCGCCCACGGGAAGATGAAGATCGTCTCCACATCGAAGATGAGGAACATGATGGCGAAGAGGTAGTAGCGCACGTGCACCTGCGTCCAGTTGCGCCCGATGGGGAGCATGCCGCACTCGTAGGAGACGCCCTTGCCGCGCTCCTTGGCGAAGGGGCCAAGCATGCGCGCCCCCACCAGCGCCGAGAAAACAAGGAAGAAGCCGACAACGACGGCGATCAGGACTGCGGACCAGGTGTCGTAAAAGCTCATGGCCTCGCTATTGCCTTCTGGCGTTGAAGCGTCACCAGGCGCGCAGGAGCGGACAGGCAGGCCACCCCCGAAGGCCTTGTGATTTGCGCCACAAAGATAAGCGGGAGGGGTAGGGGCGGCAAGCGGGGCGGGGCGGCAGGGGGTTGCGGGCGGGTGAGCGGGAGGGGCGTGCAGGCCTATACTTGAAGCATCAGCTCCCACTGCTTGCACGCCAATCAGTGGTACTCATCACGAAGGGGGTCGCCGTGCGACCCCCTTCTTCACGCGACCCCAGGCAGCTGCCCCCACTCCCGACCCTCCAGCTCGCGGCCCGCGCGGCCTTTGCCGACCCGCTCGCCGCGCTCGTTGTGGGCGCCCCACTGCTTGAAGAAGAAGGGGACGTCGTGCGCGACGCACGCGTCTCGCAGGGCGCAGGCCCATTCCGGCTTCATGCGCCGTGCTCGTGGGCCTGACTCGCCGCCTGCGATGACCCAGCCGATGTCGGTCAGGTCGATGGCGTCTAGCGGGCCCAGGAGCGGTTCGCACGAGGAGAAGCGGATGGCTGCGGGAATGTCACGCAGCGTGTCGAGGCGGTGGAGGAAGCGGCGGTTCTCGACGGAGACGCCCATCCAGACATTCGCCGGCCAGGGCAGCAGCGGCGCCAGTTCGCGGGCGCGCTCGGGCCGTTTGGTGAGCACCTGGAAGGTGTGCTGGTCGGCCCTTGTCATCGTCTGGAAGACGCGCTCGACGAACTCCGTCGGGATCTCCTCGTGGAAGAGGTCGCTCATGCTGTTCACGAAGATCATGCGCGGCTTGCGCCAGGTCAGCGGCAGCTCAAGTCGCTCGGGGCGGAGGGTCAGGTCGAAGCCCGGCTCGTACGGGTGCCCGGGCACGCCACGGAAGCGCTCGGCGAACGTCTCGGCGTAGCAGTGCGCGCAACCAGGGCTGACCTTCGTGCAGCCGGTCACCGGGTTCCAGGTCGCTTCGGTCCACTCGATGGGCGATGAAGCGCTCACCGTCTGCCACCCCTGCATGACTTAGAATTTATGTTCTAATTCTACCACGACTTTGCTTTGCGAACGATGCAGCCCTGACTGCTACCCTTCCTGCATGAACGCCACCGCCCCGTTCCTTGATGCGTTGCGGGAGATGGCTCCGTTGGTGGGGGCGGAGGCGGCTTGGGCGGAGCGGGAGGCTCGGGTGGCGGACAGCGTCGTTGAGCGCATCGTGGAGGCGGGGCTGTTTCGGCTCTACCTGCCGCGTTCGCTCGGCGATGTCGAGCTGGCGGTGCAGGACGCGCTCGAGGTGTTTGAGACGGCCGCCCGCATCGATGGCTCGTTCGGCTGGGCGGTGACCATCGGATCGGGCGGCGGGCTCTTCGCGGGCGCGCTCGAACCGGCCACGGCGGCCGAGGTCCTCGGGCCGCGCGAGGCGCTCATCGCCGGCTCGGGCAAGCCCGGCGGGACGGCTCGGCCCGTCGATAGCGGCTACCTCGCGGGAGGGCGCTGGAACTTCGCCAGCGGCGCTCATCACGCCACCACCTTCACCGCCAACTGCATCATCGAGGGCGAACGTCCCGCGGACGGCGGCGACGGGCCCGTCATCCGCGCAATGGCGTTCCCCGCGAGCGAGGTGGAGATCGTCGAGACGTGGGACCCGGCGGGGATGCGCGGCACTGGCAGTCACGACTTCCAGGTGGAGGGCGGACTCGTGCCGTTCCGCCGCTCGTTCGACGTCTTCGCCGACTGGCCCTTCGAGCGCGGAGCGCTCTACCGCTACCCCTCGCCGCGCACGCGGAGACGTCGTTTGCGGCGGTCGCGCTTGGCATCGGGCGGCATGCAATCGACGAGTTTCAGACGCTGGCCGGCTCACGCCGCTCGCTCTACACCGGTGAGCCGCTTGGCGAGCGTCAGGGCGCGAGGGTGCGTCTGGGTGAAGCGGAGGCGCTCGTGAGCGCCGGCCGTGCCTGGTTCTTTGAAGTCGTCCGCTCCAGCTGGGAGCTGGTCGCGCGGGGCGAAGCGCTTGCGGGCGAAGCCGCGGCTCGCGTCACGCTGGCCTCGATCCATGCCACGGCCAGCGCCACGCGCGCCGCGACCCTGCTGTTCGAGGCGGGCGGCTCGGCCGCGCTCGACGCCGCCTCACCACTCGCCCGCGCCTGGCGCGACGTGCACGCCCTTGCCAAGCACGCGGCCGTCAGCCCGCTGGGCTACGAGCGCGCCGCTGCCGGTCTGCTCGCCACCGACGCCGACCCTGACCCGGACGCTGACGGGGACGCAGCTGCCGACGCCGCCTCGCGGTAGCGCTGCGCTTCGCGCAGGACGAAGCTGCCGCAGATGAAGACCAGCGCGGCTGTGGTGGGCCAGCCGAAGAGACGGCCGTAGAACAGGTATCGCCGATGGAGAGGTTGAGCAGCATCCACGTGAGCACGAGCGCCTTCGTCGCTTCGTAGGCAGCCCAGATGACCGTGAGCCGCACGAAGATGGGCGCATTGACGGGCAGGGGGCCGACCATGCGGGGCGAAATCTCCCGCCCGATGGCGCCGATCAGGGGCCAGCCACGCCACAGCGTCCACGCGTAGAGCGGCAGGATGAGGGCGTCGCCAATGGGCCCCGCAGCGAGGTACGCCTTCTCGCTCGTGAGCAGGATGCCGGCCAGCGCCGAGCCCGCCGTGACGATGTAGCCGTAGATGGCGATGAGCCGCAGCAGCGGCGTCTCGCGGGTGAGCAGGAACACGACCGTGACCGCAGCGAAGCCGCCGCCGATAGCGACTTCCGCAGGCGCGACCTTCGTAAGCCCGTAGAAGACGAGCACGGGCAGCATGGTCAGGAAGACACGCGGGTTGGGCTGCCACTCCACGGGCAGGCGTCGCACCAGCGGCAGGGAGGCGTACCAGCCCGGCGTCGGAGGCTCAGTGGCGAGGCGGGCGCCCGGGACTGACGCGCCTGGCAGGGTCGGGACGGTCGTCATTGCTGCTCCAGTGTGCCCCCGTCCCACGGAATTTCCCTTAACCCTGCGAGGTGCTCGGCGGCGAGACGGGCGTAGCGCGCGGGGTTGTTCTCCACCCACTCCTGCGAGGGCGTGCCCGTGATGGAGCGCTTCACCTGTGCAGGCGTGCCAGCCGCCAGCATGCCCGCCGGGATGACCG
Organism: Tepidiformaceae bacterium; assembly: GCA_965200565.1. GTDB lineage: Bacteria > Chloroflexota > Dehalococcoidia > Tepidiformales > Tepidiformaceae > UBA2991. The sequence goes on from OZ241349.1 coordinate 1,398,966, forward strand.
CCTCCGCCAGCACCACCGAGCCAGCCGCCACCAGCGCTCCCTCCTCCACGACCGCACCGTCGAGCACCTGGGCGCCGTTGGCGATGAGCGCCCGCGCCCCGATCGTGGCCCCGTGGATGACCGCGTTGTGGGCGATGGAGGCCTCTTCGCCGATGAGCGCGGGCACGCCCGCACGACCATGCACCACCGCCCCATCCTGGATATTCGCGCCCTTGCCGATGACTGCATGGGAGGTGTCACCCCGCACGACGGCGCCGTACCAGACGGAGGCGCCCGCCTCGATGCGGACATCGCCCACGACCGTGGCCGTGGGCGCGATGAAGGCGCTCTCATGGATGTCGGGAATTTTCTCCCCGATGGCGTAGATCGGCATCGTCCCCTCCAACGGGGTGAACGGGTATCCTAGCCCTTCGCGTCCACCCTGATGGACACCGGAGGTACCGCCATGGATGTCAGTTCGTTCGACGAGATTGCCGAGAAGTTCAACGATCGGGTGAACCGCCTCGTGTGGTGCGTGGTCACCACCACCGACCGCAAGGGGAGGCCGCGTTCGCGCATCCTGCACCCCGTCTGGGAAGGCTCCACGGGCTGGATCGCGACGGGCCGCACGTCGCTCAAGGCGAAGCACATCGCGGAGAACCCGTACGTCTCCGTCACCTACTTCGACCTGCCCGCCGGCAACCCCCTGGGCCAGCAGCAGATCTACGCCGAGTGCAAGGCCGAGTGGGACGACGACCCCGCCGAGAAGCAGCGCGTCTGGGACCTCATCAAGAACACCCCACCGCCCGTCGGCTACGACCCCGCCATGTTCTTCCAGACCATCGAGAACCCCGAGTTCGGCGCACTCAAGCTCACCCCGTGGCGCGTCGAGCTCTCCGCCCTGAGCGACCTGATGACGGGCGCCGAGCCGATGATCTGGCGGCAGGACGTCTAGCGTCACTTCATAGCCGCCTCGCCAGCGGAGGTCGCCGCATCATGGAACCGCTCGTTCGCCCCGGGATCGAGGAGTACGCCCGCGCCAGCACCACGCCCGAGCCCGATCTGCTCCAACAGGTCGCGGTCGAGACGGAGGCGCTGGGCGAACGCGCACGCATGCTCACGGGGCGGCTCGAAGGGCGCCTGCTGAAGCTGCTCGTGGGGCTGAAGCAGCCGCGCCTGGTGCTGGAGATCGGCTGCTTCACCGGCTACTCCGCCCTCTCCATGGCCGAGGCGCTGCCCGCGGACGGACGCCTCATCACCTGCGAGATCAGCGAAGAGCACGCGGGCATCGCGCGCCGCAACTTCGCCCGCAGCCCGCACGGCGACCGCATCGAGCTGCGGCTCGGCCCTGCGCTCGACACGATCGCCGCGCTCGATGGCCCCTTCGACTTCGTCTTTATCGACGCCGACAAGTCGAACTACCCCGCCTACTACGAGGCCGTGCTGCCCAAGCTCGCGGAGGACGGCCTCATCGCCTTCGACAACGTGCTCTGGTCGGGTCGCGTGCTGGACGAGACCGACGACGACGACGATACGGCCGCCATCCGCGCGCTCAACGCAAGCCTCGTGCGCGATGAGCGCATCGAGTGCGTGATGCTCACCGTACGCGACGGCCTCACCCTGGTGCGTCGACGCTAACGTCGCCGCTAGCGCCCCGAAGGTCAGGATTCGCTACCCTAGAGGGAGCCGATCAGCGGAGTGGTCGGCAGGGGGAGCGCCATGGCTGAGCAAGCAGACGGGATGAGCGAAAACGGAGCGAGCGAGCGCGGCACCTGGGCCGTGAAGAGCGGCCTCGCGCAGATGCTCAAGGGCGGCGTCATCATGGACGTCGTCTCCCCGGAACACGCGCAAATCGCCGCCGAAGCCGGCGCCTGCGCCGTCATGGCCCTCGAACGCGTCCCCGCCGACATCCGCAAGGACGGCGGCGTGGCCCGCATGAGCGACCCCGACATCATCACGCGCATCAACGAGTCCGTCACGATTCCGGTCATGGCGAAGGCGCGCATCGGCCACTTCGTCGAGGCGTCCATCCTGCAGGCGCTTGGCGTCGACTACATCGACGAATCAGAAGTGCTCACCCCCGCCGACGAAGCCCACCACATCGACAAGCACGCCTTCACCGTGCCCTTCGTCTGCGGCTGTCGCGACCTCGGCGAGGCCTTGCGACGCATCGCTGAAGGCGCCGCCATGATTCGCACGAAGGGCGAAGCGGGCACGGGCGACATCGTCGAGGCCGTGCGCCACATGCGCACCGTGCAGGACGAGATTCGCCGCCTGCGCAACCTCTCCGCCGACGAGATCTACACCGCTGCCAAGGAGCTGCGCGCACCGGTCGAGCTGGTGAAGCGCATACGCGACGAAGGCCGCCTGCCGGTCGTGAACTTCGCCGCCGGCGGCGTCGCCACCCCCGCCGACGCTGCCCTCATGATGCGTTTGGGCGCAGACGGCGTGTTCGTGGGCTCCGGCATCTTCAAGTCAGAGAACCCACCCGCCGTCGCCGAAGCCATCGTGCAGGCGGTCACGCACTACGAAGACGACGCCCTGCTGGCCGAGGTAAGCCGCGGCCTGGGCAGCGCCATGCGCGGCCTCTCCGTCGCCAGCCTCCCCGAGGACGAAGTCCTCGCGAAGCGAGGCTGGTAGGGAGCGCGGAGCGGGGCGGGCGGGGCCAGGCGGAGGCGGCTACGCCTCCGCGACCGCTGGCTCGTCCCACTCCTGGATAGGCCTGGGCAGTATCTCAATCAGCGCATCCGGCTCCATGCCGTAGACGTCGTACGTCAATTCGAGTTGGGGCAGGATGCGCATCAGGTGGCGGATGGAGTCGCGGGTATCCGTCTTGAGCTTCCCCTCCGCAGTGAACAGGTGGATGAGCAGCGGCATGAACCCGCGTGAGGTGAAGACTCTGGAGTTGGAGAAGGCTCGATCGACCAGGTCGCCAAACGTCGTGATGTCCTCATCAAGGAAGAAATCCGCCTCTTCGCCATGCTGCCGATACAGGAGCCACGACGAGCGCAGGTAGTGCTTGTACCGTCGCTGATACGAGCGTGAGCCGTCATCCCGCCGGTAGACGAACACCTCGCTGGCGGGCGGTCGCGTGCGTTTGGTTCGCAGCGCGAACGACTCTGCGAAGTAGTACATGCCCAGCCACGACCAGACGCCATCATCGTCCGCGATGAGGTGCTGGACAGGAGCGAGGACCTCGGCGAGGTACGCCCCCGCTTCGCGCCGTGTGGTGAAGACGCGTGGCTCGACGAGCACAGTCCCCGGGAAGACGCGGGAGTAGCGGTCGCTGTGCAGGAGGTCGCGGGGCAGTGTGGGGTCGCCTTCGGGGTGTTCGCGCAAGCCTTCAAGGTGTTCGCGCGCCCACTCGATGCCCTCTGCCGTCAACGCCCGCAGCGGCTCGCCATCCGTCTGCCTGGGCGTGACGGTAACCCTGCCGGGTAGCGTGATGCGTGGAGCCACCGGGGGTGGGGGAGTGGCGCGCATGGGGGGCTTCATTCGCTCCATCGGCGGCGCTGCTGCAGGCGGAACAGGCGGCTCGATGGCCGCTGTGGACGGTACTTCTGGCTGCGCTTCTGCAGGTGGTGCAAGCGGCTCATCACTCGCTTCCGGCGGCGCTTCCTCAGGCGGGGCAGGCGGCTCGACCGCCTCTGCGGGCGGCATGACCTCTGTCAGATGCGATTCGTCAACGGCCTCAGGGGCGACGCCTGAGACTGCGGCGATGACGCTATCGAGCCAGTCCAGCATCGTCTTCTGCTTCACCCGACGTCCGGGGATGCCGCCGTGCGCGTTGACGAAGGCCATCCACGCTTCGGAACCGGGCGTGATGTAGTGGCGCAAGTCCACCCGACGCGGCGCGTCAGGCTTCGCAAGCGTGTCGCGCGTCTCCCGCAGGGTGGTGAGGACTTCATCGGTGGTCATTGTGCTGTCCATGTGTGGAATGGCTCAGGCAGGATCTCCAGGAGCGCGTCCGGGTCCATGCCATAGACGTCGTAGGTCAGCTCGAGCTGGGGGAGCGTGCGAAGCAGGTGCCGCATCCCTCCACGGTCAAGGCTGTACCCCTTTTTCTTCCTGTCCCCTTCGGTGTACAGCAGCAGGATCAGCTGGACGACTCCGACCGAGCTGAACACCAGGCGCGAGCCGAATGAGCGCTGGGAGAGGTCATCCCACGACGTGATGTCTTGGTCGGGCAGGAAGGCAGCGCTGTCGCCATGCTGCTCGAAGAGGCGCCACGAGGCCCAGAGGTAGTTCCGATACCGCTGCAGCTCTGACCGCCCTGCGTTCGAGGTGTGCTCGCCCGACTCGAAGATGATGGTCATGTTGTTGGGAGAGAGATTTTCCGGCGCCATGTCGGAGAAGTAGTACATCCCCAGCCCCGACCACACGCCCGCGTTGTCGATCACGGTGCGCTCAACCGGCTTGAGCACGCTTGAGAGGTACTCGCCGGCTTCGCGACGCGTATGGAAGGCACGCGGCTCGACGCGCACGTCCAGGGGGAAGGGGCAGCTGTAGCGGTTGGAGTAGAGCAGCTCGTGGGGCGGGGCGCGATCGCCTTCGGGGTGCTCGCGCAGGCCCTCGAGGAACGCGCGTGCCCGCTCGATACCTTCCGCGTTCAACGCCCGCAGCGGCGTCCCGGCGGATGGCGTGTCCGCTGGGGGAACGCTGGCGGGCAGCGGGTCCAGCGGAGCGACTGTCTCCTCGACCGGGGGCTTTGCTGACTCGCTCGGCTCCACGGGCTGCTCGCTGGCCTCGTCAGCTGGCGCAGCCGCCTCGGCGGGCGGTGTCTCGCTGGGCGGCGTGACCGGCTCAGCTGACTCAACCGACGGAGTCTCGACCACCTCCTCGGGGGTAGTGACTGCTTCGGTGGGCTCGGGGGCGACGCCTGAGATTTCGGCGATGACGCTGTCGAGCCACTCGAGCATCGTGCTGCGCTTCACACGGCGCCCCGGGATGCCGCCGTGCGCGTTGACGAAGGCCATCCACGCCTCGGAGCCGGGCGTGATGTAGTGGCGCAAGTCCACCCGACGGGGCCCGTCAGGCCTCACCAGCGTGTCGCGTGTCTCGCGCAGGGTGGCGAGGACGTCGTCGGCGCTCATCGTGCTGCCCACGCATGGAAGGGCTCGGGCAGGATCTCCAGAAGCGCGTCCGGGTCCATGCCGTAGACGTCGTAGGTCAGTTCGAGCTGGTCGAGCGCCGCAGGCAGGCGGCGAAGGTTGCCGGGACGCCCCTTCTGGTCGCCGAAGCCAACGTGCGTTTTCTCACCGTCGGTGTAGAGGCGAAGAATGAGCGGCACGACCCCGACCGAGTTGTAGACCCGCGAGGTTCCCAGAATCGCTCTGGCGATGTTGCCAAAGTCAGTCACGGGCTGGTTGAGGAAGAAGTCCACCTCGTGCCCGTGCTGCTCGTGCAGCCACCAGGAGCGCCACGCCGACCAGAGATAGTAGCGATAGCGTCGCTGCGCCGCGCGGCCGCCCAAGAAGAGCAGCGTCTCATCGGCGTGCAGCTGCGCGAGCCCGTCCCTGACCCTGACGGTTCCCGTGAAGTAGTACATCCCCAGCCACGCCACACTCCCTCGTCATCGAGCACGGCTCGCGGCACATGCTGGAGCGCGTCTGCGAGGTACTCGCCCGCCTCAAGGCGTGTCGTGAAGGCACGCGGCTCAACGTAGACGTCCGCGACGGGCGGGCGGCTGTAGCGGTCGCCGTAGAGCAGGTCGTCGGGAGGCGTGCGGTCGCCTTCGGGGTGCTCACGCAGCTCGGCGAGGAACGCCTGGGCCCGCTCGATGCCTGCGGCAGTGAGCGCGCGCAAGCGCGTCCCCTCCCGGGGCGGCGTGCTCGCTACGCGAACGCTGGCGGGCCGCGAGTCGGACGGCGCGGGCGCTTCGGTGGGCTGCGACTCCGCAGAAGCAGTTCGCGCGGGGGCCTCGGCGGGCGGCTTCGCGGCGGGCGATGCGGCACGCTCTTCGGCCGCAGCGAGTGTCTCGACTGCCTCGACGGGCTCGGGGGCGACGCCGGAGACTTCGGCGATGACGCTATCGAGCCATTCGATCATCGTCCGCTGCTTCACGCGGCGTCCGGGGATGCCGCCGTGCGCGTTGACGAAGGCCATCCACGCCTCGGAGCCGGGCATGATGTAGTGGCGCAAGTCCACCCGACGCGGCGCGTCGGGCTTCGCAAGCGTGTCGCGCGTCTCCCGCAGGGTGGTGAGGACGTCGTCGCCGCTCATGTCGCGCTCCCCACTGCGTCCCTGTAGGAGTTGCCGCATCGAGCGGCTTGTTGGCGAGCGCGTTCACGACGGCGCCGATCCATTCGTGAGCGGCGTCGAGGTTGTCGGTATCCACGGGACCCGTCTTGGGCAGATTGGGGGGAGTGCCCGCAGGCAGGTAGGCGCGGGCGATGGCGAACCAGTCCGCCCAATCACCGTCTTCATCCTCTGCATTCGCCTGTTCGACGAAGATCATGCGCATGAGGATGATGCGGAAGACTTCCGGCATCACGAGTGAGCGGAACTCGGGGTCGTGGCGCACGATCTCGCTGATGCCGGGGATGGCGCTGTTCACCAGCAGGACGGGATTCCCGACTCCCTGGGTGAAGTCGACACGCCAGGCCTCGTCGCCCAGGTCGTCCTCCTGCAGCGGCAGGAGCGAGTTGAGGGGCATCACGGGCTTGATTCTGGGGGCGTGCCCCAGCAGCCTCCCCGAGCCATTGGTGGCGACCACGAAGATGCGGAAGGTCGCACCCATGGGGACATCCGTCATGCGGCGTTCGTCGTCGGACGGGGGTGTGATCGCTGCCACCGTGCCGAAGTCCCAGCGCTGCACGGCGATGCTGCTGAACCACTCTTCATCACGAGTGCCCGAATGAGCAGCGAAGAATCCGTAGGGGTGGTACTTGTCCGCAGGATTCTCACCCAGGTGGTGCGTCCTGAGCAGCGTCATCCCCATGAGCAGCCAGTTGTCCTCATGCTCCCGTCGCGTCAACCCCAGATAGGCGTTGATTTTGGAAGCATCGGGGAAGACCCATTTCCCGAGACCCCAGGAGCCAGCGGCATCTTCCCCCTTGGAAGAGATACCGATGCTGCGGAAGAAGCCCCAGAAGTTGTTGCCCTCTTCCTTCTCGCTGTTCGCGTCGATGTCCCCGGTCAGACCAGTAGTCCCAAAGTCCCCCACGACCAGGTAGTCCATATCTGCCCCAAAGCACTGCTGCGCATCGCGGGCTGCATAAACCTCGTCCCCCTCATCCTCATCCTCGTACTCGATTGCTGCTCGTCCTTCTTGTCGGCGATCGCACCGACGTGCTTCTCGAGACCCTCCAGGTACGGGGCTGCCGCTTCTGGCGAGAGTGCGTTCCTCTGCCCGCTAAAGCGGAAACGAACGCGGACCGTCTCTCCGTCACGGGCAGCGTCCAGCGAGTTCTGATTCGCCTCACGCACGAGTCGTCCAGGCAAATCCGATTCCCGACTAAAGAACTCGCCCTGGACCGGATCCTGATTAATCTGGGCGGGGGTCATGCGCGCGAAGCGCCAGTGGGGTTGCGTTTCTGTCATATCCATTACAACTGTCCCTTGTAGGTAGAGGCTGGGTTCTCCCGACCAGTCCGGGAGGTGTCAACGTCACGGGAGCATAGCGGCTACGCCGCTCTGTCATAGTCGATACCCCACTACGTCATACCCGGCAGCGCCACCCCACCCGACCCCCAGCCCGCTACGCCTCGCGGCCGCGGAGGCGTTCGCCGCCGGAGGCGAGGATGAAGGCGAGAATCGAGCGCCAGTGGCGGCTTACGTAGTACTGGCCCGCCAGCGCCGCCGCTGTCCCGACCCCCACGACCGCCCACTCGCCGGCGTTGAGCGCGGAGAAATCGAAGAAGTCGCGCAGCCAGGGGGTGTATACCGTCAGCACGAGGGCGAAGCCGAGCAGGCCTCCGAGGAAGAGCGTCAGCACGGGACGCGTGAGGCTGCGGAAGGAGGCGCCCTCGAAGCCCAGCACCTCGATCATGAAGCCGATGCTGGTAAAGCCGATCACCAGCGAGACGAGCGTGCGCGATTCCTCCACGCCCTGCCCGAAGAGCCACTCCACGGCGAACTGCACGATCATCGCCACGATCGCGAGCGAGATGCCCGCGGGCAGGGCGAAGCGCAGCACATTGTTGAGGTAGTCCTTGCCTGCGCGCGGTGGGGGGATGCTGATGGAGATGAAGATGGCTGGGATGCCCAGCGCCAGCATCGCTGTGAGCGAGCCGTGACGCGGCAGGAAGGGGAAATCCAGCCCGAGCAGGTTCGTCGCGAAGATGAGCAGGTAGGCGTACACGCTCTTCGTGATGAAGAGCTTGCTCAGGCGCGCCGAGTTGCCCAGCACGAAGGTCGCCTCCTGCACACCCTTGATGAGGGCGGCGAAGGAGTCGCGCATGAGCACGATGCCCGCCACCCCGCGCGCGGTCGACGTGCCCGATTCCATCGCCACGGCGATGTCGGCGGCGCGCAGGGCGTGCACGTCGTTGGCGCCGTCGCCCACCATGGCGACGAAGTGGCCCTGCTCGCGCAGGCCCGCCACGATGCCCTGCTTCTGCTGGGGCGAGATGCGTCCGAAGATGCTGTGCTCTGCCAGGGCCTGCGCGAGCGCTTCGCCCTCGAGCGCCTCCAGCTCGGTGCCGGAGATGACGCCGCCACGCGTCTCGATGCCCAGCTGCTGCAGCAGCGCGGCCACGGTGTGGGGGTTGTCGCCGCTGATGATCTTGGGCTCGATGCCGAGCTCGTCCATCAGCCCGAACGCTTCCTTCACCTCGGGACGGAGCACGTCGCCGATGGTGATGAGTGCGAGCGGGCGCAGCCCCTCGAGCGGCTCGTCGGCGTCGGGCAGGGCGGCCACCTCAGCGAAGACGACGCCGCGCAGCCCCTGTGCAGTCGCCTGCGCGTAGGCCACGCGCAGGTCCTCACCCTCACCGCCCACCTCCAGCAACGCCTCGGGAGCGCCGAGCACGAAGGCGCGCCGCTCCGGGCCGGCGGCCAGACGCGCCGCGCTCCAGCGTCGCGCCGAGCTGAAGGGCACCTGCTCTTCGGGCAGTGCGGCGTTCTTCCCCGCCGCGAAGCGCTCTGCGAGCGCGGCTGCCGTCTTGCTCTCCTCGGCGGTGGCGGAAGCGAACGCTCCCAGCCATCCCTCCACCCCTGAGACGCCCGAGGCCCAGCGCAGCTCCTCTACGGTGAGGCGGTTGGCGGTGAGCGTGCCGGTCTTGTCGAGGCAGACGACGTCGGCGTAGTTGAGCGCCTCCACCGCCTGGATGTCCTGCACGATGGCGCCCGATCGCGAGACCCGCACCGCTCCTACCGCGAACGCGACCGTCATACCCAGCAGCAGGCCCACGGGCACGACCGTCGTAACGGTGGCGGTCGTGGCGCGCAGCGATTCCGTCAGCCCGCGGTCTTCCACGCTGTAGGAGATGAGCAGCGCGAGCGTGAGCACGATGGTCGCGCCCACGAGCACGCGCAGGAGACGCCTGAGGTGAATCTGCAGGGGCGTCATGCGGCGTACCAGCTGGCGCGCGTCGGAGGTGAGCTTGAGCGCGTAGGCCTCGGTGCCGACGCGTTCGGCGGTGTAGTAGAGCTCGCCCGCCACGCAGAACGAACCCGAGAGCAGCTCGTCGCCCGGGGCCTTGCGGATCGAGTCTGATTCGCCCGTGAGGAGCGATTCATCCACCTCTCCCGCCAGCGCGGCGACGGTCCCGTCCGCCACCACCTGGTCGCCCGGGCGCAGGCGGACGAGGTCGCCGCGCACGACGTCCTCCGCCACGATCTCGTGCTCCGCGCCGCCTCGCACCACCACCGCCCGCGGGGCGGTGAGCGCGACCAGGGAGCGCAGCGTGCGGGTCGCCTGCAGCTCCTGGTAGGTCGAGGCGACGACGTTGGCGAAGACCACCACGCCCACGAACAGCCCATCGCGGAACTCCCCCACGATGAGCAGCGCTACGATCATAACCAGCAGCATCACGTTGAAGAAGGTGAGGGCGTTCGAGCGCACGACATCCCAGTCACTGCGCTGTCGGGTCGTGTCGCTGTTGCCCTCGCCCGCCTCCAGGCGTCGCGAGGCCTCCGCCACGGTCAGGCCGGGGCCCACCTCGTGCAGCTCTGCGGCGGTCATGCCGAGGCCTCCCGCTCCCGCTCGCGCGCTCTGGCATCATGGGTGAAGCGCGCCACGGCCAGCCGCGCGAGGATCGTCAACGCGCTGACGATGCCCAGCGCCACCAGCGTCCAGTAGCAGTAACCCGCGACCGTGCCGATGGCCGCCGCCAGCAGGCGCACGTCGCGCGTGCCCAGCACCGCGAGCAGCCCGCCCACGCCCCACGGCCCCGAGGGCGTCGTCAAGGGCCAGAGGCCTTCCGCCTCCGCCCGCGCGCGGCTGTAGCTGACGGTGAGCGCTCCCGCCAGCGCGAGCGCCCCCACCACTTCCGGCTGCGGCCACGATTCGAAGCGCGCGGCGTAGATGGTCATGCCGCCCAGCATGGCGGCGTCGGCGTAGCGGTCGGCGATGGCGTCGAGCGCCGCCCCGAAGCGCGACTCGCGACCCGTGAGCCGGGCGAGGTCGCCATCGATGCCGTCGATGATGCTCGCGATCTGGATGCCGATGCCGCCCGCCACGTTGTAGCCGAGCGCGACGAGCGCAGCCATGCCGAAGGAGAAGGCCAGCGTGAGCACGGTCGCGGCGTTGGGGGTGAGGGGCGTGCGCACGAGCGCGGCCGCCAGCGGACGGCTCACCCGCCGGTTGAGATGGCGCGAAACCGGACCGTCATGCATCGGGCGCGCTCCGCGCGCCTTCTAGCCCGCGCCGCCCAGCGAGAGGCCCACCAACAGCCCGATAAACCCGAGGCACACGACGCCGAGCAACCCGATCGTCTTCCACATGCCGCCAGTCTACCGCAGCGCGCCCCACCTGCCCGCCCGCGGTCGCCAGTCGCAGGCAGGCGGACGGGGCAGGGAAGGGAGCGGCGACGGCTTCCGGCGATCACCTGCAATGCCATGCGATAGGGGCGAACGGAGGGCGATTTCCGTTTTTCGCGGGGCGAATGACACCTAACTAGCAGCCTTGGGCCTTCAATTAGCAGCTGTGGCTGAGCAAGGCAGGGCCGATAGAGAAGAAGACAACGACCAGGCGCGGTTGCTGTGATGCACCTGCGCCTCGCGTTCCCCGTGGGGCGGGATTGACGTACGCTCAGAGGCATGACGCACTCTTGGGATGGCGCATCGAGAGGCTGCACCTGTACCTGTATGGCGGGGCGCCGCCGCTAGCGCGCCCCGACCACAGCCCTGCCGCCCAACCCCGAGAGGTAGCAAACTCGTAACCCATGTCCTTCCTCAGCGAAATCCGCGATGACATCCGCGCGACGATCGCGCGCGACCCCGCCGCCTCGAGCGCGATCGAGGTCGTGCTCTTCTATCCGGGCTTCCATGCGCGTCTGGCGCATCGGCTCGCGCACGGGCTCCACCGTCGCGGCCTGCCGCTGGTCCCGCGCGGCATCATGCAGGTCGTGCGCTTCCTCACGGGCATCGAGATTCACCCCGGCGCCACCATCGGCCCACGCTTCGTGATCGACCACGGCATGGGCGTCGTCATCGGCGAGACGACCGAGATCGGGCCTGATGTGACGCTCTACCAGGGGGTCACGCTGGGCGGGACGAGCACGCGTCGCACGAAGCGCCACCCCACACTGCGCGGCGGCAACGTGGTGGGCGCGGGGGCGAAGGTGATCGGCGCAGTCGAGATCGGCGAGCGCGCCCGCATCGGGGCTGGCTCGGTCGTCATCACGAATGTGCCCGCCATGGCCACGGTGGTAGGCGTGCCCGGCCACATCGTCTCCTTCCACGACGATTCAAACGGCGTCATGCAACGTCTACCCGACCCTGAGTGGGAACGCCTCAACCAGCTCGACGAGCGGGTGGACGAACTGCACCAGCTCATCGACCACCTCAAGGAGCACATGGACGAACTGCACGACGACCACCACGCCGACGAGCCTTCCCCCGCGGAAGCGCCGCCCCGCTCCTGACCGATGCTCAGGCTGCGCGACACCCTCAGCGGCGAGAAACGCGAATTCACCCCCATCGGGGATGAGGTACGCCTCTACGTCTGCGGCATCACGCCCTACAGCGAGTCGCACCTCGGCCACGCGCTCTTCTCGGTGGTGTTCGACGTGCTGCGCCGCTATCTCGAATGGCGCGACTACCGCGTGCGTCACATCCAGAACTTCACCGATATCGACGACAAGCTGATCGAGCGCGCCAGTGAGTCGGGCGCGAGCGTGGCGGAGCTGGCCGAGCAGCATTCGCAGGCGTACCTGGAGCAGCTCGCGCGCCTGAATGTGCTGCCCGCCACGGAGTACCCCCGCGCGACCGAGCAGATTCCGAACATCATCACCTTCATCGAGGGGCTGGTGGAGAAGGGGGCGGCCTACCCCTCCGGCGGCGATGTCTACTACCGCGTCCGCGAGAAGGCGGACTACGGCAAGCTCTCGAAGCGCAACGTGGACGACCTCCGCAGTGGCGCGCGCGTGGACCCGGGCGAGCTCAAGGACGACCCGCTCGACTTCGCCCTGTGGAAGGGCGCGAAGCCGGGCGAGCCGCAGTGGGAGAGCCCCTGGGGTCCGGGGCGGCCTGGCTGGCACATCGAGTGCTCGGCCATGTCGATGGGCTGCCTCGGCAAGCAGATCGACATCCACGGGGGTGGCGCGGACCTCATCTTCCCCCACCACGAGAACGAGATCGCGCAGAGCGAGTCGTTCACGGGCAAGGCGCCCTTCGCCGCCATCTGGATGCACAACGCCCTCCTCCAGCTGGAGGAGGAGAAGATGTCGAAGTCGCTCGGCAACCTCATCGGCATCGACGACGTGCTGAACTTCTACGGCGCAGACGCGCTGCGCATGTTCATCATCACCAGCCACTACCGCACGCCGCTCACCTACAGCGATGAGGCACTAGAAGCTGCAACCGCCGGCCTTGAGCGCCTGCTTCTGGCAGCCTTCGGGAACGAAGGCAGGGGTAACCCTCTCGACCCAACAGAGACTGAAAACCGTTTTGTAGAGGCGATGGACGACGACCTGAACACGCCACGTGCCCTGGCCGCGCTCTTCGATCTGGTGCGCGCGATCAACCGCGCCCGCGACGCTGGCCGCGACGTTGGTGCCGCACAGAAGATGCTGCTCAAATTGACTGGAGTGCTTGGCTTCGACCTTCCTAGATTTGGCCTCATTTGGGTATTTCGCACGCAAAAGGTAGAGGTGAACGCCAAAGTCACTGTGGTGCCATCCGCAATCACACTATTCGAACTGTGCACCGAGGTTCACTCATTGCTACGCGATGCGAAGCAGGGGGAATTTGCAGAACAAATTGAAGACGGCCTGATCAGTCTCGGCTTCAGCCTCAGCGAAGGGCCGGATCAGCATGAGGGCGGAAAGGCTTTCGTATCCCTTCTCGTCACGGTGCGTGCTGACCTCCGCACTGCCAAGCAGTGGGAATTCGCCGATCTGGTCCGGGATAGGCTGGCCGCCCTCGGCGTCGACCTTAGCGACGCAGCGAAGGCCCGAAGTAGGGAATCCGTTGAGTAGGGGCGAAGCGGAAGAGCGCGGGCTGCGCCACTACCTGCGTCAGAAGGCGCGCGCCATGCGCGCGGCCGCCACGGCCAAACCACAGGCGCAGGAGTGGCGCGAGACCGTCTCGGCGACCTGTGTGGCGGACGACGCCACAGGCACGCGCAAGCTGCAGATGCGCGACTGGCGCCTGACGGGCGACTCCGGGCCCGACTTCGGCGGGTGGGACCTCGGGCCGAGCTCGCCGGAGCTGTTCTGCGGCGTCATCAGCACCTGCCTCACACACACCTACCTCATCGCCGCCGCCTCGCTCGACATCCCCGTCGACCGCGTCGAAGTGACGGTCTCGTCGGCGAACAACGACGCCCACTTCCTCGGCATCGAGAGCGACGACCCGGACACACCCTTCGACGTGACCGCGCGAGTGGCGCTGGAAGCGCCCGACGCGAGCGCGTCGCAGCTGGCGAAGCTGCACACCTACGCCGCCGAGCGCTGCCCCCTCTCGAAGCTGGTGCGCCAGCCGAACACGGTCACGATCGTCACGGAGTGACGGGGCGCTACAGCGCCCGCCGCATCTCCCCATCCACGTTCACCACGAAGACGAACGGGCGCTGCGTCTCCGCGAAGAGCACCTGCATATCTCCGAGAAAGGCGCCACCATGTCGAAGCACTCCCTGATCGTCAGGTTCTTGCGCAACCCGAGGATGAAGCAGCCAACACGGTTCTCCTCGATGGCACGCCGCTCTTTTGGGCTGAACGCGAATTTTCTTGTCACGTGTGATGACGAGCCAGCCCTCCTGCCCTGCAACCGCGAGCCACTCAGGGTCGGGTGTATCAGGAGGGAAGCGATCATCCAGGTAGATGATCGGCTCGTCGGTAAGCGAGCGCGGGTCTCAGCGACATCGCGAGGGATTGAGCGGTCGATGAAGATCACGCAGTCAGGGATCGCTCGTACGTGAGCGCGTCCTTCACCGACTCCGCAGAGACACCGAAGTTGTACACGACTTCTTCGCGCGTTTCGCCAGCCTCGCTGAATTCCAGCAGGATCTCCGTGCGCACGCCCGTCCCGGCCACCACCGGCCGCCCACCCCACCCGTAATCGGGATCGATGACGACCTGCGTGGAGCGGCCAGCGGGCCACCAGCGCCGCACCCAACCATCCTGGTAATCGAGCATCTCCAGGAAGGGGCCGAGGGCCTTGTCCCAGGCTTTCTCCCCACACGGCTCGCGCGCGAGGGCATCGTCCACCGCCTGCACGAAGGCAGCCTGCCCTTCCGCGCGGAAGCGCTCGGAGAGCATCGCATGCTCCGACCCGAACACGTCCTGGCAGGTGGTGAAGATCTTCCTGATCGCGGGGAGTGGAAGGCCACACTCGCGCAGGCGGTGGATGGCCGCTACCTCAAGAAGCTCAGCAAAGGAGAGCTCTGGCGCGGGAGCGGGCGCCGCCTTGCTCACGGGCGGCATGCTCACGCGAGTGCCATCAGCGGCCAGGTACGTGTAGCCACGAGTCCAGCGCTTCGACGTACCCGCCGGGACGCGCGCAAGCCGGTCCGCTTGTGCGTACCAGTAGCAGGCGGCGGTCAGCCGCTCAGGAATCGCAACCGCGGGTGCGGCATCGGTCACCATTGCAGGCTTCCCCTTTTCCCTTCCGGAAAGGGTAGCAGGCTTGCGTGGCCTAGCCCCGTGGCAGGCCGAGGCCGCGGGTGGCCATGATGTTGCGCTGAATCTCGCTCGTGCCCGCCTCGACGGTGTTGGCGGCGGAGCGCAGGAAGACCTGGGCCTGGTCGAAGTCGATACGTGAGGATTCGCCCCGTAGCTGTCCCGCCATGCCCAGCATGTGCATGCCCGTGAGCTGCAGACGCTGGTTGAGCTCGCTGCCGAAGAGCTTGCTGGCGCTGGCCTCGTGGTTCGGCACGAGCCCCTGGGCCTGCATGGTGGCCACGCGGTAGGCGAGGAACGTGCCCACGTTCACCTCAAGAGCGCGGTCGGCCAGCTCGTGGCGGAGCGTGTTGCGATGCGCCCAGAGGGCGGGATGCTCCCGCGCCGTGCGGGTGAAGCGCTCGACCGTGCGGCGTCCGCCGGCGTAGGCGCCGATGCCGCTGCGCTCGAAGTCGAGCGCCACCGCGAGGTGGTACCAGCCACGGTTCTCTTCGCCCACGCGCTGCTCGACGGGGATGCGCACGTCCTCGAAGAAGACCTCGTTGAAGCTGTGCTGGTCGCCGAGGTTGATGAGCGGGCGCACGGTCACGCCGGGCGACTTCATATCGAGCATGAGGAGCGAGATGCCCTTGTGCTTGGGGGCATCGGCATCGGTGCGTGCAGCCAGCCAGCCCCAGTCGGCGAGGTGGCCGCCGGAGGTCCAGATCTTCTGCCCGTTGATGACGTAGTCGTCGCCGTCGCGGACGGCGGTGGTCTGCAGGGAGGCGAGGTCGCTGCCCGCGCCGGGCTCGCTGTAGAGCGTGCACCACCACTGCTCCGCCGAGGTGATGGGGGGGATGAACTGCTGCTTCTGCTCCTCGGTGCCGTACAGCATGAGCGAGGGGCCGACCCAGGCGATGCCCATGTTGGTGACGGGTGCGCCAGCGTAGGACATCTCCTCGTTGTAGACGAGCTGGCGCATGTGCGAAGCGCCGCCGCCGCCGTACTCCTCGGGCCACGCGAGGGCCAGCCAGCCGCGGTCGGCCAGCTTCTTCTGGAAGTCCATCACGTAGGCGTACTCTTCCGCGTTGGTCTCGAAGCCGCCACGACGGGCACGTTCATGTCGCTCTTCCTCAGAGGGCAGCTCGTCGCTGATCAACTGCCGTACTTCCTCGCGGAAGGACTCGACATCGGTTTCGTGGGTGAAGCGCATGGCGATGCTCCAGACTCGTGCGTGCTGCGCAATGTGCCGCGAGTCTAGCAGGGTGAGGGCGCGACGGCCCTTCCCCCGGACGCCATCGGGAAAGGCGCGGGAAGGACGAAGCGTCGGGGCGAGGCGGGCAGCCTAGCCTCGCGGCATCCCGAGGCCGCGCGTGGCCACGATGTTGCGCTGAATCTCGCTCGTGCCCGCGGCAATCGTGCCCGAGGCGGACTGCAGGTAAGCCTGCGCCTGGTCGACATCCCCACGCGCAGATTCGCCCCGCAGCTGTCCGGCCGTCCCGAGGACGTGCATGCCTGTGCGGGCGATGCGCTGGCCAAGCTCGCTGCCGAAGAGCTTGCTGGCGCTGGCCTCGTGGTTCGGCACGAGCCCCTGTGCCTGCATGGTGGCCACGCGGTAGGCGAGGAAGGTGCCCACGTTCACCTCGACCATGCGGTCGGCGAGCTCGTTGCGGACCTGCGGGCGGTTCGCCCACAGGTCGCGATGCTCCGCCGCCAGGTGCGTGAGCCGCTCGACCGTGCGGCGTCCGCCGGCGTAGGCGCCGATGCCGCTGCGCTCGAAGTCGAGCGCCACGGCGAGGTGGTACCAGCCGCGGTTCTCATCACCCACGCGCTGGGCCACGGGCACGCGCACATCCTCGAAGAAGACCTCGTTGAAGCTGTGCTGGTCGCCCATGTTGATGAGGGGCCGCACGGTGATGCCGGGCGACTTCATGTCGAGCATGAGCATGGAGATGCCCTTGTGCTTGGGAGCGTCGGCATCGGTGCGTGCGGCCAGCCATCCCCAGTCCGCGAGGTGGCCGCCGGAGGTCCAGATCTTCTGCCCGTTGATGACGTAGTCGTCACCATCACGCACGGCGCTCGTCTGCAGCGCGGCGAGGTCGCTGCCTGCTCCCGGTTCGCTGTAGAGCGTGCACCACCACTGCTCCGCAGAGGTGATGGGCGGGATGAACTTCTGCTTCTGCTCTTCGCTCCCGTACAGCATCAGCGAGGGGCCCACCCAAGCGATGCCCATGTTGGTGACGGGCGCGCCAGCGTAGGACATCTCCTCGTTGTAGACGAGCTGGCGCATGTGGGAGGCGCCACCGCCGCCGTACTCCTCCGGCCAGGCCATCGCCAGCCAGCCGCGGTCGGCCAACTTGCGCTGGAAGCCCATCACGTAGTCGTACTCTTCTGCGTTAGTCTCGAAGCCGCCACGACGGGCGCGCTCGTGGCGCTCCTCCTCCGTGGGCAGCTCGTCGGCGATGAACTGCCGCACTTCCTCACGGAAGGACTCGACATCGGTGTCGTGGGTGAAACGCATGGCGGTGCTCCAGATTCGTCGTTCGTCGGCGTGATGCGTGTGGGCGTGCGAGTCTAGCAGGCTGGCGGCGCGAGCCGCGCTTCCTCAGCCGGCGCTCGTGCGGGGGCGCACCGCGCCCTGCTCGCGCAGGTCCGCGATCGTGACAACCTGACCGGTGTAGTCGAGCGGCTGGCGCGCCATCCAGAGGACGGCGTCGGACATGATCACGGGGTCCTCGAACTCCGAGCGGTCGACGTCGCCGAGGGTGTAGGCGTAGCCCTCCGTCCAGACGCCCAATTCGAGGCGGATGCAGTTCACCGCGACGGAGTCCTCGAGCTCGATGGCAAAGCCCTCGGTCATCGCCTCGAGGGCACGCTTCGTGGTGGTGTAGCTGATGCGTCGGAAGCCGGGGTTCACCGAAGCGCCCGAAGAGATGTTGATGACGCGCCCCTCGCCCGCATCGCGCATGCGCGGGCAGAAGTAGTAGATGAGGTAGAAGGGGCCGTGGACGTTGATGTCGGTGGCCAGCCGCCAGCGCTTGGTCGAGTTCTCGAGGGTGGCGCCGGGCACGCCGATGGCGGCGTTGTTGATGAGCAGGTCGCAGCGCCCGAAGCGCTCGTAGACCGCGTCGGCGAGCGCGGCGACGGCCTCTTCATCGCGTACGTCGAGGGGAGCGACGAGCACCTCCGCGCCCTGCTGGCGGGCGAGGTCGGCGGTCTCGTCGATGGTGCCGGGCAGCTTCGCGGGGGCGTCGGCAGTTGAGCGCGCGCAGACGACGAGGTCGTAGCCGTCGCGCGCGAGGTCGATGGCGAGCTGCTTGCCGATGCCACGGCTGGCTCCGGTGATGAGGGCAACAGGTTTCGCCACGGACGCCTCCAGCCGCAGGGGTGCGGCCCCCTGATCCTGACCTACGCCACCACGGATGGGAAGCGGGCAAGTTGGGCCAGGTCGGAGCGCGTCGTGTTCGAAGCGTTGACATGCGGAGCGGGTTTTGCTTCTATACTGAAGTGATACTTGAGTATGGAGGCAACTCACACGCCATACGCAAGCTAGCATCAGTGTGACGTGAGGCACAGGACGGACAGGACGATGACGCAGCAGGCACGCTCGCAACGATCCGGCCACTACGAGCCGCATCCCCAGGGCTACCGCGCCTTCATCCCGGCGCCCCTGCCGCCCACCCCGCCGCTGGACCTCACGCCCGAGCTGCTGACCCTCTCGGCGGAGGCGGAGCAGGCGCTGGGGCGGCTCGATGGCTCGACGCAGATCCTGCCCAGCCGGGAGCTGTTCGTGGCCATGTACGTGCGCAAGGAGGCGGTGCTCTCCAGCCAGATCGAAGGCACGCAGAGTTCGCTCGACGACCTGCTCGCGGCGGAGGCGCGCATCCTGCGCTCGCGTCAGCCGGACGACGTGGGCGAGGTGGTGAACTACGTCGCCGCCATGAACCACGGGCTCGCGCGGCTGGGCACGCTGCCGGTCTCCGTGCGGTTGATCCGCGAGATGCACGAGCGCCTGCTGAGCGGCACGCGGGGAGCGAGCGGCAGCCCGGCTTCCTGCGCGAGAGCCAGAACTGGATCGGCCCTGCCGGGGTCTCGCTGGCGCAGGCGATCTACGTCCCGCCACCGCACCAGGTGGTGCCCGCCGCCCTCGGCGCCCTCGAGCGCTTCATCCACGAAGAGCGCGAGCTGCCCCTGCTCATCCGCACGGGCATGGCGCATGCCCAGTTCGAGACGATTCACCCCTTCCTCGACGGCAACGGACGGGTGGGGCGGCTGCTGATCACGCTCCTGCTCTGCGAGCAGGGAGCGCTGCAGCAGCCCGTGCTCTACCTCTCGCACTACCTCAAGCAGCACCGGGGCGACTACTACGAGGCGCTGCAGACGGTGCGCGAGGATGGCGCGTGGGAGGAGTGGGTGGCCTTCCTCCTGCGGGCCGTGCACGCCTCCGCCATCGACGCCACGGAGACGGCGCGGCGCATCGTCCACCTGCGCGAGCGCCACCGGGACCTGCTGGTGGCGGAGCTGGGGCGGGACACGGGCACAGGCCTGCGCCTGCTCGAGGCGCTCTACCGCCGCCCGCTCATGGACATCCCCGAGGCGCAGGACCTGCTCGGGGTCACCTACCAGGGGGCCAACAACCTGGTCACGCGCCTGCAGCAGCTGGGGGTGCTCGACGAGGTCACGGGGCAGGCGCGCCACCGCGTCTACCGCTACACCGAGTACGCCGACCTCTTCAGCGACGGCGCGGGCGATGACGCGACCGGTGAGGCGCATGCACGCGTGCTGGCCGAGTACGGCGTCGGGTGACCCCGCCGCTGGCCGTGCGTGGCAAGCCTGCCTGGGCGCGGAGCGGAGGCGCCTCCATATTCAAGTGGTGCTTGAACATGGAGCAAAGCGGCGACCTGTACGCAAGCCTGCTTTCACATGACGGGCGATCACCTTCCATACTAAAGTAATACTTTAGTATGGAGCCTCACGGCGGTCTGTACCCAAGCATGCTTGCGTATGTCCGGCGGGGAGGCTCCTTACTCAAGTACCACTTGCATAAGAAGCGCCAGCCCCCCTGCGTTCCCCCGCCCGAAGGGCCTGGCTTCCGCTCAACCGAGCCGCCCGAAGGCGGCCAGCTGGCACAGGCGGGTGACGGTGAGCACACCCTTCCAGGCGACCTGCGCCTGTTCCCACGCTTCGGGGAAGGTGCCCATCCAGCTCCAGTGCGGGCCCCAGGCGCCATCCTCCCCCTGCGTCGCGATGAGGTGGTCGAGGTGGCGGTCGACGTGCTCGCGAAGGCGGCGGCGAGGGGCGACTCGGGTGTGGGCGCGACATCGAGCGGCTGCAGACCGTAGCCGCCCCACTGTGCGGGATCGGTCACGAGCGTCGCTTCCACCAGGTCGGGCAGGCGGGCGAGCACCGGCTCGTGGGCGGCACGGGGGACGGCGTCGCTGGTGGCGAAGTGGACGTAGCACCCCAGCGCATCCTTCTGGACGGCGGCGGGTTCGAGTTCGGTCGCGCGCTCCACGACGGCCTCCGTGATGGCGTCGCGGAAGGCGGCGGCGGTGTGCCCGGGGAAGCGCCACAGCAGCGCGGCCATGGTGGGACGCGGGTTATCGACGAAGAAACCCCAGCTCTCCTCGAAGTCGTCGCTCCACTGCCACCAGGGAGCATGCGGCGCACGGTTGTCGTGGCGCGCGATGAGGGGCCACGCGCGCCAGGCAGGGACGTAGGCCGCCCGCAGGCTGGCAAGCGCGCGGGCGACCATGCGGGAGCGACGCTCCGCATCGATCTCGTCGAGGATCTCCAGCGCCCGGATCGTGCTGAGCGCTGAGGAGGCTGCGCTGCTGAAGTCCGCTTCCATGCCGTGGAAGCCGCCGTCCGCGTTCTGCAGCGTAGCCAGCTCCGCGACCACGGACTGCTAATCGCCGCCGCGGAAGTGGTAGCGGCAGAGCGCCTGGTCGAGCGGCTTGGCGGACGCGAGCACGAAGGCGATGGCGGCCTCTTGTCGTGCGGGCGACAGGAGTTGGGGTTCGGGCATCGCGGCTAGCGCAGGGAGCGCCCGCCATCGATCGCGATGACAGCGCCGGTGACGTAGCTGCTGGCGTCGCTGGCGAGGTAGAGCGCCGCGCCCGTGATGTCTTCGGGGGTGGCGAAGCGCCCCAGCGGCACATCGCCCAGGAGGCGCTCGCCGTGGCGGCTCTCGAAGAGTGAGTCCGTGAGGCTGCTCTCCGTCCAGCCCGGGGCGATAGCGTTCACGCGCACGCCGCGGTCAGCCCATTCGAGCGCGAACACCTTCGCCATCTGGATGAGCCCGGCCTTGGTCACGGCGTAGGCCCCCTGCCGGGGATCGGGTTGCAGGCCGAGCATGGAGCTGATGTTGATGATGCTGCCGGGCTGCCCCGCCTCGAAGAGGCGTGTGGCTACCTCGATGCTGCACCCCCACGCGCCCCGCAGATTCACCCCCATGAGCTGGTCGAGCTCTTCCGGAGTGGTGTGTTCGACGCGTTTGTAGAAGGGGCTGATGCCGGCGTTATTCACGAGGACATCCACGAGCCCGAGGCGGCTGGCTTCCTCCACGAGGGCGCGCACGGCGTCGGGGTCGGCCATATCGCAGGGGATGGCGATGGCGTTGGGGCCGAGGCGCCGTGCGGCGGCGTCGAGCGCCTCGCGACCGCGCGCGCTGATGACGACGCGCGCGCCTTCCTGGACGAATGCCTCCGCGATGGCGTAGCCGATACCTCGCGACCCGCCGGTGACGAGCGCGGTCTTCCCTTCAAGCGTCATGCTGCTGGCCCTCCCGCCGCTGCGCGCGAGTGTACCGAGCCAGTACGCTTCGCGCGTGGTCACTCCCGAAGATGTGCGCACGCTCGCCCTCACCCTGCCCGAGACGACGGAGAAGCCTTCCTACGGGACGCCCGGCTTCCGCGTCGGCGATCGGCTCTTCGCGCGCCTGCACCAGGACGGCGAATCGCTCGTGTTGCGCATGGAGATGGATGAGCGCGAAGCGCTCGCCCAAACCGAGCCGGCCAAGTTCTTCTGGACCCCTCACTACGAACGTCACCCGTGGATCCAGGTACGGCTCGCCGCCATCGACCGCGAAGAGCTGGGCGAACTGCTGCAGGACGCGTGGCGCCTGCGAGCGCCAGCGGCGGTGCTGCGCAGGGCGGGCGGCGGCTAGCCGCGGTGGGGCTTCACTTCCCGATCCAGACGGTCCCCGAGGCGGTCTCGCTCGACATCGAGGTCGTACTGCGCCTGCAGGTTCAGCCAGAAGCCCTCGGAGAGCTGGAAGTAGCGTGACAACCGCAACGCTGTGTCAGGGGAGACGGCGCGTGTGCCGTGAACGATCTCGTTGATCCGTCGGGGAGGCACGCTGATGTCTTTCGCCAGCCGATACTGACTCAGGCCGAGGGGGGGCCAGGAACTCCTCGAGCAGAATCTCTCCGGGATGAACGGGGGCAAGCTTCGCGACAGTCATCGAGGCGTCCCTTCTGAGAGCAGGACGCATTGCGTTATGCCCGGCCAGTCGCGTCTCGCGCGAGCAGGGGCTACCGTGCCTGCGTGGCAGCGATGATCGATACGGAACGGGCAGTCGCGCACCTGCGACAGGCTGACGCGGTGATGCCGCTCGTGATCGAGGCGGTGGGGCCGCCGCGATTGCGTGAGCCGGAGCCGTCCGCGTTTCACGCGCTGGCACGCTCGATCGTCTTCCAGCAGCTCAGCGGGAAGGCCGCGAGCACGATTCTGGGCCGCTTCATCGACCTCTTCCGCCCCGACGAAGCCAGCGACCCCACCGAAGCCACCGTCGACGGCTTCTTCCCCGAACCGGCGCAGGTGCTCGCGGCAGACGACGAGACCCTGCGGGGGGCGGGCGTCTCGCGATCGAAGGCGGCTTCCCTGCGCGATCTGGCGGCGCACTTCGCCGAGGGGCGGCTCAGCATCGAGCGCTTCGGGGAGTGGGACGACGAGGAGATCATCACGCACCTGACGGCCGTGCGCGGCATCGGGCGCTGGACCGCGCAGATGTTCCTCATGTTCCAGCTGCAGCGCCCCAACGTCCTGCCCACGGGCGATGTGGGGCTGAACCGCGCCATGCAGCGCCTCTACCACCTCGAAGGGCCGCCTTCACCCGACGAGATCGAGCGGCTCGGGGCGCCCTGGCGCCCCTGGGCGACGGTCGCGTGCTGGTACCTGTGGCGCAGTGAAGACGTGACCCTGCCCATCGGAGGACCCGCGTGAGCATTCTCGTGGACGCCACGACGCGCATCCTCGTGCTCGGCATTACGGGCCGCGAAGCCGTCTCCTTCACCCGCGACACGCTCGACTACGGCGGGCAGGTGGTGGCGGGCGTGACGCCCGGGCGCGGGGGGCGCGACGTGCACGGCATACCCGTCTACGACACTGTTCGGGAGGCGGTGGCGGCGCACGGGGCGTACGCCGCCGTCATCGCGGTGCCGCCACGAGCCTTGCGCGACGCCGCGTTCGAGTGCATCGCCTACCGCATCCCGCTCGTCGTCATCGTCACGGAGCGCGTGCCGCGTCGCGACGCCGCCCAGATCGTGGAGCTGGCGGCGCGCGAGGGCGTACGCATCATCGGGCCGAACAGCATGGGCCTCATCTCGCCGGGGAAGACGAAGGTGGGAAGCGTGGGCGGCCCCGCCGCGGATACGGCGCGCAGCTTCGTGCCCGGAAGCATCGGCATCATGTCCCGTTCAGGAGGGATGACGACCGAGATCGCGAGCCTGCTGGCCCAGCACGGCCTGGGCGTCTCCACGGCCATCTCCATCGGCGGCGACCCCATCACCGGCTCCTCCTTCGCCAGCCTCCTGCCCCTCTTCGAAGCGGACCCCGAAACCGAGGCGGTCGTCACCTTCAGCGAGCCGGGCGGCCCCGCGGAGGCGGAGCTGGTCGAGACGCTGCACGAGCGCGAGGCAGGGACGCGTCTGCGCATCGTGAGCTTCATCGCGGGCGACTTCATGGCGGAGATGCCGGGTGTGCGGTTTGGTCACGCGGGCGCGCTCGTGCAGCGCGAGGAAGACAGCGCCGCTGCCAAGTCCGCCATGCTGCGCACCGCCGGCGTGCACGTCGCCGAACGTCTGGGCGACATCCCCGCACTCGTGCGGGGCTGAGGGGTCAGGCGGGGACGGAGGGGGTGGCGAGGGAGCGCAGCTCCACCTGAAGCTCTTCGTCGGTGCGATAGCCACCGGACGCTTCCATGAGGAGCAGATCCACGCTCCAGGCGAGGTCGAGGACCTCGGGCGTACCAGCATCGCACCAGATGAGCGGGAACAGCCACTCGTCGAGCTGCTGCAGCGTGATGCTCCCCGCGAGGTACTCGCCAATGCGGGCCCGGAGGCTCGGGACGGTAGAGGTGGCGGCGTCCGGCATGGCCCCTACACCAGGGGCAGGGGTTCGTCGGCGGCGGAGAGGGGGCGGAGGGGGAGGACGGGGGCGGCCTGCTCTTCGGCGTGGTACGAGCTGCGCACCAGGGGGCCCGACTCCACGTGCGCGAAGCCGAGCGCCTTCGCCGCCTCGCCCAGCTCGGTGAACTCGTCGGGGTGGTAGTAGCGCTCGAGCGGGAGGTGCTTCTGTGTGGGGCGCAGGTACTGCCCCACGGTGAGGATGTCGACGTCGTGGGCGCGCAGGTCGGCGAAGACGTCCAGCAGCTCGTCCTTCGTTTCACCCAGCCCGACCATGACGCCGCTCTTGGTGAGGCGCTCGGGGGCGGCGGCCTTGGCGCGCTGCAGCAGTTCGAGCGACTGCTCGTAGCGGGCCTTGGGGCGAACGCGCCCGTACAGGCGGGGGACCGTCTCGGTGTTGTGGTTGAGGATTTCGGGGGCGGCATCGATCACGGTTGCGAGGGCGTCCCAGTTGCCCATGAAGTCGGGGATGAGCACCTCGATGGTGGTCCCCGGCGAGAGGCGACGCGTCCAGTGGATGGTCTCGGCGAAGATGCTGGCACCGCCGTCCTCCACGTCGTCGCGGTTGACGCTCGTGATGACGGCGTGGCGCAGCCCCATGCGCTGGATGGCGAGGGCCACGCGTCGCGGCTCTCCGAGGTCGAGCGCCTCGGGGCGCCCGGTGGTGACGGCGCAGAAGCCGCAGGAGCGGGTGCAGGTGTCGCCCAGGATCATGAAGGTGGCGGTGCCGCGATTCCAGCAATCGCCGATGTTGGGGCAACGCGCCTCTTCGCAGACGGTATGCAGCTCCTGCTCGCGCATGAGATCGCGCAGCCGCTCGTAGCGACCTCCCGTGGGGAAGCGCACACGCAGCCAGTCGGGCTTGTGAGCCATCGGTGAAGCCATGGCCTACAGGGTAGCGGGTTGGGCGGCGTGAGCGTAGCGGGTGGCCATCCGCTCGCTCGCAGACGCGACGCCGCCGTCCAGCGCAGAGCACCGCCGCGTCGACCCGCCCCCTGAAGCGTCCCGCAAGCGCGTCGCCCGTCAGGCATCGGGCTACACTTGCCGCACGATGCCACCCGCCCCCGATCTCAAAAGACTGTTTGCGCCGCGAGCGGTGGCGGTGGTGGGCGCTTCGACGAACGTCGATTCGGCGGGGCACGACTACGTGCGGGCGCTGCGCGAGTTCGACTTCGCGGGCGAGGTCTACCCCATCAACCCGCGCGCAGACGAGATCGCGGGCTACCGCGCCTACCCCACCCTGGGGGACGTCCCCGCGCCCGTTGACCTCGTCATCTGCTGCATCCCCGCGAACGGCGTGCCTGAGGTAGTGGCCGCCTGTGGCGAAGCGGGCATCCCCTTCCTCCACCTCTTCACCGGACGGCTGAGCGAAACGGGCGACGCAGGCGCAGCAGCGCTGGAGACGCAGATCGCGACGCAGGCGCGGGAGGCGGGCGTGCGCCTGCTCGGACCCAACGGCATGGGCGTCTACCACCCGGCGGGACGCATCGCCTTTCGCCCCGACCTGCCCCGCGCGACGGGCGGGGTGGCGCTGCCCAGCCAGAGCGGGAACAACGCCGTCGAGGTCGTCATCCGAGGGGCGGCGCGGGGGCTGCGATTTAGCAAGGTGGCGAACTACGGCAACGGGCTCGACCTGACCCCCGGCGAGCTGCTTGCCTGGCTCGCGGACGACCCCGCGACCGAGGCCATCGGCGCCTACGTGGAGGGCGTGGCCGATGGGCGCGGCTTCTTCGAGGGCTTGCGCAAGGCGGCAGCGCGCAAGCCGGTCGTCATCCAGAAGGCGGGGCGGTCGGCGGTGGGGGCCAGCGCTGCCGCGTCGCACACCGCCGCGCTGGCGGGCGAAGCGGCCATCTGGTCGGGCATGTTGCGGCAGGCGGGCGCCATCGAGGCGCGCAGCCAGGAGCAGCTGCTCGACCTGCTGGTCGCGGCCTCGCTGCTCGAGCGTCCGAGCGGACGACGGGCGGCCGTGGCGGGTGGCGGCGGCGGACGCAGCGTGCAGGCGGCCGACGCCTGCGCGGGCGAAGGGCTCACCCTTCCGACCCTGCCCGACAGCGTGCGCGATCGGGTGCGCGAGCGCGCCCCGGCGCTGGCGGACTGGGTGCGAAACCCGGTCGACCAGTCGATCCTCGCGGGCAGCGGCTTCTCCGCGAACCGCCTGCTCGCCCTGATGGCGGGCTCGGGCGCCTACGACCTCGGCATCGCCAATGTGGGCGAAGAGTGGTTCCTCGGACGGCCCGAAGCGGCCGAGCGCTTGCGGCACGCCTGCACCCGCCTGCGCGAGGCGGTCGCGGAGGCGCCCATCCCCATCGCCGTCGTGCTGGGCGCCACGGAGATGACCGTCGACTGGCAACGCACGCTCATCGACTCCGTGCGCGACGACCTCATCGGCGCGGGGCTGGCCGTCTTCCCGACGGTTGAGCGCGCCGCCTTCGCGCTGGGCAAGCTCGCGCCGCGGTCAGCGAGCCTGTGACTTCACCCCTGACTTCGCCCGTCACTGTGTCCGGGACCAGGCCCGCTCGCGCCACAAACCCGGCCGAGCCAGCGCTCCCGCAGATCGACGTCGACGTTGAGGTCGATGAGGAGACGCTGCGCGCGCTCGTCCCGCCCTGGCGAGTCGTCCTGCACAACGACGACCACAACACGATGGAGCACGTCGTCGCCTCACTCGTGCGCAGCGTGCCGTCCCTCACCGTTGAGGACGCGACGGCCATCATGTTCGAAGCGCATCACGAGGGCGCGGCGACGGTGATTGAGTGCCCGAAAGAGGCGGCCGAGCACTACCGCGAGTCGCTCGAGTCGTGCGGGCTCACCGCCACCATCGAGGCGGTCTGAGGCGGGGACGCGGAGCAGGGAAGAGGGGACGTGGGCTAGAGGCGGTCGTCGAGGGGGCGGTCGTCGTCGGGGTCGGGGGGCGCATCGTCGAGGGGAGGCGGTGGGGGCGGGTCGGAGCGCAGATCGTTGAGGCTGCCGAGGTCGGGCGGGCCGTCTTCGCCAAACTCGCGGATGATGCGTCGCGCCACCTCATCGAGCTGGTCGGGCCCGATGCCCATGCGCTCCATCGTCTGCTGCAGCAGCCGCTGGACCTCTTCGAGGTCGCCGCGGATAAGCGCTTCCGCCAGCTCCAGCTGCGTCTCGATGGCGACGAACTGCTCGCGGCGCTCGCTCTCGCTGGTGTTGCCCAGAATGGTCGCCATGAGGCGGGTGAAGAGCGTGGTCGTACGCGCGATACGGATGCGATCGTCGTGGTGGTTCGGGAACTCGCCCGTAACGGCGACTTCGAGACCGGTGCGCTTGTCCGTGGCGACGTACTGCTCGGGCATACCTCCAGCATAGAGGACGCGCCGCCGCTCGTGCGTGCGAAGGGGCAGCGGCGTTGCCCGGCGCTGTCTGGATGCATCGGTAGAATCACGGGCATCGTGTCTGCCACGGTAACTGAGACGCCTGCCGCCCAACGCTCCCCGGCCTGCGGGAGGGGCACGTGACGCGCTCGCGCTTCGGCATCCGCGTGGCGGATGTGGACGATGCGGACGCGTTGGGGGAGCTGTTCGTGGAAGCGTTCGCGGGAAGCGACACCTGCTTCCCCGAGCCACAACCGCCGACCGCCGGCGAGATCGCCGTGCGCATGCAGACGGGCGAGGCGTTCCTGCTGGCGGAAGCAGGAGCGCATGACGGCGGCGCCGGGAGCGACGTCGGGCCGCTCGCGGGGGCGGTGCGGTTGGGGGAGGCGGAGGAGGGGATCGCGGGGTTCGACCTGCTCGCTTCGCGCGTGGCAGGGGCGGGACGGGCGCTGGTGCGAGGCGTCGAGGCGCGCGCGCAGGACGGAGGGCTGCGGCTCGTGCGGGGGCGCTTCCCCGACGAGCCGCGTCTGGCCGACTACTTCGCCGCGCTCGGCTACCTGCCCATCGGACGCGTGAACGAAGCGTTCCGCGGCGAGACGCTCGCCGTGCTCACGGTCGAGCGGCGGCTGCCGCTGCTCACCGTGCGCGAGCAGCGCCGCAGCGATGCGGAAGCGATCGCCGCACTCGCGGACGAAGACCCGTGGCCGTTCGAGCAGGGGACGCGGCCGGGCTGGTTCGTCGCCTCCGACGGCGACCGCGTCGTGGGCGTCATCCAGGCGCGCGATGCGGGAGGGGTGGCGGCCATCCGCGAGCCTGTGCTGGCGGCCGGCTACGAGGGGCGCGGGCTCGATGCGTGGATGGTCGAGCGCGCCGCCACGTGGGCGGGGCAGCACGGCTCCCACACGGCGGAGCTGCCGTTCACCGAGCGCACCGGGCACCTGCAGCGCCTGCTGGAGGATCGCGGCTGGAACCTGGAGCGTGGCAGCGACCGCTTCGTGAAGCGCCTCGGAGACGTGCTCCTGGAGGACGCGTTCACGGAGTAGCAGGGGCGTTGACAGGTCGGTCGCGTCGCGCTAGCGTCCCGTGCCCACCGTGCGATGGTGGACCTGGAAGGTGGGTAGGGAAGGTAGTGCGAACTCTGCACCGCCCACGAGACTTCCAAAGGAGCACCGTGTACGCGTGGCAAGCACGGCTCCGGCGGGACCAGCCACCGCATCAGCTGAGTGTCGCCAGGTGCCAGGCCCTGCTCAACACGGTCTACGCGGACCACGGACTGGGAGGCTATGTCCCCTCATCACGCGCACCCGCCGCAGAACACGAGCGGCCTACCTGCGAGATTCACATACGGTCGCGCTTCCCCCGTCGTGGGCGCTCACGCGCTGGACGGTCCTCCATGAGGCGGCGCACTCGCTGGTCGCGAGCGAATACGCGGCGCACGGGCCCGAGTTCGCCTCGATGCTCCTCAATCTCTTTCGCGACTACATTCCCGACTTCGACCCGCAGCGGGGCTTCCGACTTGGGCGAGCAATGCCACGCCCGGTGCAGTTCGCCTACCCCCACGAGGACGGGGCAGCCCCCTATTGGCTCACATTCGCGAAGGCGGTCGAGCTCAACCGCGGCCCGACTCTCACTGACGCCGGCTGCCAGATCCAGCTCCTCCAGTCGCCCCTACTCGAGGGGCTGATCCCAGGAGTCGAGGGCGGCGATTTCGGCGAGGGGCTTGCGGGTGAGCGGCCCGAAGCGTCCGCGCGGATAGCCGAGGGGCACGCAGTAGACGACCTGGGCGTCGTCGGGGATGCCGAAGAGGGCGTGGACGCGCTCCTCGACCACGGCGTGAAGCGTCGTGATGGTGCCGCCGATGCCGATCGAGCGCGCCGCCAGCAGCAGATTCTGGGTGGCGGGCATGACGTGCTGGGCCGCCGCCGGGCCGTGCCCGGTGGCGCACATGAGCACGACGGCGGGGGCGCTGCCGAATTCGCCCGAAAGGCGCATGGCCGACTGGCGCACGCCCTTGCCCGGCGGGATGTCCTGCGGACCGCTGATGCCTTCGTCCTTGCGCTTCGCCCACCACGCTTCCTCGTACAGCTCGCCCAGGCGGGCGCGCTTGTCGGCGTCGGTGACGAGCAGGAAGCGCCAGGCCTGGGCGTTGCCGCCGTTGGGGGCCTGGCGAGCGGCGTCGAGCAGGTCGCGCAGGTCGCGCGGCTCGATGGGGTCGGGGCGGAAGCGGCGGATGGCGCGCATGGTGTACATGGCATCGCCGAGGGGCATGGTGTAGCGGTCGGGGGCGGGGATGGGCACGGGATGCTCCTTGCGGGTTGGCGTTAAGGCGGAACGCTGGCCCGGAGGCCAGCGCTCGGTGCTCGGTGCTTCAGTTTGCGACCAGCGCGAGGCCGGCTGCCAGCTGAGGCGGACGGCTAGGCGTGGAAGTAGAGCGCGAACTCGTGCGGATGCGGGCGGATGTTGACCGCATTCACTTCGTTCTCGTGCTTCCGGTCGATCCAGGTCTGCACGAGGTCCTCGCTGAAGACATCGCCTTCCAGCAGGAAGTCGTGGTCGTCCGCGAGCGCGTCCAGCGTGCCGCCGAGGGAGCCCGGGAGGACGGGGTAGCCGTACTCGGCGGGGTCGACGGCGAAGAGGTCGACGTTGTCGACGGGATCGCCAGGGTCGATCTGGTTGCGGATCCCGTCGAGCCCGGCCATGAGCATGGCGGGGAAGCCGAGATACGGGTTGCAGGTCGGGTCAGGCGAGCGGAACTCGATGCGCTTGGAGGCGGCACTGTTGGAGAGCACGGGGATGCGCACGCCGGCGCTGCGGTTGCGGGCGCTCCAGACCATCACGTTGGGCGCCTCATAGCCGGGCACGAGGCGCTTGTAGGAGTTGGTGGTGGGCGCACAGAAGGCCATCAGGGCGGCGCTGTGCTTGAGGATGCCACCGATGTAGTAGCGGCCCATCTGGGAGATGCCGCCGTAGGCGCCCTCTTCATAGAAGAGGTTCGTGCCGTCGCGCCAGAGCGACTGGTGCACGTGCATGCCGCTGCCGTTGTCCTCGAAGATCGGCTTGGGCATGAAGGTGGCCGCCTTGCCCGCGTTGCGGGCGACGTTGCGGACGATGTACTTGTACCACTGGAGGTCGTCGGCCATGGAGACCAGGGGCCCGTACTTGATGTCGATCTCGCACTGGCCGGCGGTGGCGACTTCGTGGTGGTGCGCTTCGATTTCGATGCCCACTTCCTGCATCTTCAGCACCATCTCGGTGCGCAGGTCCTGCAGGGTGTCGCGCGGGGGGACGTGGACGTAGCCGCCCTTGTAGGAGGTCTTGTAGCCGAGGGCGGCGCCGTCGATATCTTCCGACCCGGTGTTCCAGGCGGCTTCGACGGAGTCGATCTCGAAGAAGGCGTTGTGGCGCGCGGTGTCGTAGCGGATGTGGTCGAAGACAAAGAACTCGGCCTCAGGCCCCCAGAAGGATTGATCGGCGATGCCGGAATCGCGCAGGTACTGCTCGGCGCGCTTGGCCAGGAGGCGGGGATCCTTGTGGTAGTCCTCGCCGGTGAGGGGCACCTTGATTTCAGCGTTGATGCTCAACGTGGGGTGTTCGGCGAACGGCTCCAGCACAGCCGTGGCCGGGTCGGGGATGAGGATCATGTCTGAACGCTCAATGCCCTGGAAGCCAGCGATGCTGGAACCGTCGAAGCCGAAGCCCTCCTCGTAGGCGGAGGGGCCCCATTCGTGGGCGGTGATCGAGAAGTGGTGCCAGTTGCCGAACAGATCGGTGAACTTCACGTCGATCATGGCGATGTCGTTGTTGTCGATGTATTGCTGGATTTCCTCAGGGGTCATGGTTTGGTTACTTCTCCTCGGTGTTCGGTTCAGACTCGGGTACGGGCTGCCCGTGAGCTGGCCCGGTGGATGGCGGGCTCAGTATACGGCGGCGGCATCAGAACGGTGGGCGCGAACGGCTCCAGGGAGGCGAGCGCGCCTACAGTTCACGAACTGGTAACCGACGTGTCCCACTAGAGGGCGATGTCGCCCCGCTCGCCGGTGCGGACGCGGATCGCCTCATCCACGGGGATGACGAAGATCTTGCCGTCGCCGATGTTCTCCGTGCCGGCCGCCTCGAGGATGGCCGTGATGGCGCCTTCCACGCGGTCATCGGTGACCACCATCTCGAGCTTCGTCTTGGGCAGCAGGTCGACGACGATGGTCTCGCCGCCGCGGCCCTGATGGGCGATGCCCCGCTGCGCCCCCCGCCCGGTGACGGGGATGATGTTCAGGCCGTGGTAGCCCTGCTCGTCGAGGGCGACCTTCACATCGTGGAGGCGCTCCGGACGGATGATGGCCTCTATCTTCTTCATGATTCGCTCCTGTCGCTCGCTGCAGCGGATTCGCCGGGCTCCGGTAGAGGTTCGCCCACGATGAGCGGGATGGCGATACCAGCTTCATCGCTTTGGTACGCGCGCTCACCATGCTGGGAGATGTCGATGCCGATCTCCTCATCATCAGGATCAACGCGCACACCGAAGGTCATATCCAGCACCTTCAGGATGCCGTAGGTGAGGATGAAGGAGTAGGCGCTCACCGCGACGATGCCGACGAGCTGGTCCCAGAGCAGGCGCCACTCGCCTGCGATGAGGCCCTCGCGGAACTCGGGGGCGAGCGTGCCGCCCAGGGAGACGGCAAAGATGCCGGTGGCGATCGCCCCCCAGAGGCCGCCCACGCCGTGAATGGCGACCACGTCGAGCGAGTCGTCGAAGTGGATATGCTCGCGCAGGCGGACGGCGAAGTAGCAGATCACGCCAGCGCCGAAGCCGATGGCCAGCGCGGACATGGGTTCCACGTAGCCGGAGGCAGGGGTGACCGCCACAAGCCCAGCAACGGCGCCGGAGGCGGCGCCTACCACGCTCGGTTTGCCCGTCATCCGCCAGCTCACGAGCGTCCAGGTAAGCGCGGCGGCGGCAGCAGCCACGTTGGTGTTGACGAAGGCGTAGACGGCCTGGCCGTTGGCGCCCACCGCGCTGCCCGCGTTGAAGCCGAACCAGCCGAACCAGAGCAGGGCCGCGCCCAGCACCACCATCGTGATGTCGTGCGGCTCCATGGCGTCGACGCCGTAGCCACGACGCTTGCCGAAGACGAGCACCGCAGCCAGCGCCGCCACACCGGAGTTCACGTGGATGGCGAGGCCGCCGGCGAAGTCGAGGCCGTTGATGCCGATCGTCTCGGAGACGCCATCGCCGGAGAAGGTGTTGAGCCAGCCGTTCACGCCGAAGACCCAGTGGGCCACGGGCGCGTAGACGATGAGCGACCAAAGGGCGATGAAGAGGAGGAACGGGCCGAAGCGCGCGCGCTCGGCGAAGGCGCCCGTGATGAGCGCGGGGGTGATGATGGCGAACATCATCTGGAAGGCCATGAAGAGCAGGGCGGGTACGCCCGTGCTGTCTGCCTCAACGCCGACACCACGCAGACCGAAGTGGTCGAGGTTGCCGATGAGGCCCAGCCCCTGGTCGGGGCCGAAGGCGATCGAGTAGCCGAGCACGACCCAAAGCACGCCCACCACGCCGATGGCGATGAAGGAGTGCATGACGGTGCCGAGGACGTTCTTGCTGCGAGTGAGCCCGCCATAGAAGAAGGCCAGGCCTGGTGTCATGAGCAGCACCAGGGCCGAGGCCATCAGCATCCAGGCGGTATTGCCGGTATCGATTTCCACGCGTATCCCCCCACGGGCCCGCCAGCCGCATGCGGTGGCAGGACGGTCTCCTGATCAGTGGCGCGTATCTCTAACGGAGCCGTGTTACAGGTATGTTACGTCTTGGGCAGGCCCAGCACGCGCGAACGTGGTAGCGTGCGGGCGTGAGCCCGCGAGCGTGAACGTGACTGGGGGTGACGCCGGCGCCGATACCCTCCCCGAGGGCCTGCGCCTGCTGTCCGAGACGTTCTCCTTCTCCCAACGGGCGCGCCCCCTGCTCGGCTTTGGCCACTACGCCACCGTCATCGAGACAGGCGGTCCGCAAGCCCTGGCGCTGGCCACCGACACCATCGGCACGAAGGCGCTCATCGCACAGGCGCTGGGCCGTTTCGAGACGGTCGGCATCGACTGCGTCGCCATGAACGCGAACGACATCGTCTGCGTCGGCGCCGAGCCCATCGCGATGGTCGACTGCATGGCGGTGGAGGAGATGGATGAGGCGTTTCTGACGCAGCTCGCGGTGGGCCTGCGCGAAGGCGCGCGACAGGCGCGCATCTCCATCGCAGGCGGCGAGACGGCGCGCATCCCCGAGATGCTGCGCGGCGCCATGCCCGGTCGCGCCTTCGACCTCGGCGGGACGTGCGCAGGGCTGGTCGCGCCCGACCGCATCCTCACCGGCGCTACGGTCGCGCCCGGCGACGCGCTCATCGGCTTCGCCTCTTCGGGCATCCACAGCAACGGCCTCACGCTGGCGCGGCGCACCTTCCGCGAAGCGGGCTGGGCGCTCGACCGCCACGTCGAGGAGTTCGGGCGCACCCTCGGCGAAGAGCTGCTCGAACCGACGGCGATGTACGTGGAGCTGGCGATGGCCTTGCTCGGGGACCTGGACGTGCACGCGCTCTTCCACCTGACGGGGGGCGGCTTCCTCAACCTGCGACGCCTGCAAGCGGACGCCGGCTTCACCATCGAGAACCTTCCGCCCGTCCCGCCTATCTTCCCCGTCATCCAGCGGCTCGCGGGCCTCGACACCGCCACCATGTACGCCGAGTACAACATGGGCGCAGGCTTCTGCGCGGTCGTGCCGGAGGGAGAGGCGGAGCGCGCCATCGCGCTCGGCGCCGCCTGCGGGGTCGAGGGGTGGCGTCTGGGTACGGCCGTCGCCTCAGCCGAGCGCGAGGTCGTCATCCACAGCGGCGCCGTCCACCTGCGCGGGACGTCCGCGGGCTTCGAGGCGACCAGCTAGGCGCATTGCGGCTTGAAGGAGTCAGCTTCCGTCCAGCGCCGGCGTGGTCTCGCTGGCGATCTCGACGACGCCGTCTGCCCAGATTTCGATGGTGTTCAGGCAGGGGGCGAGGGTGAGCTGATCGCCGCCGTGTTCCTCGAAGGTCGCGGCGCCGCGGATGCCGATCTCCTCCAGCGTCTCCAGGCAGTCCGCCACGAAGGCGGGGGTGATGACGGCGACGCGCCGCACTCCCTCCTCCCCCAGCCTCGCCAGCTCACGGTCGGTGTGCGGCTTGATCCAGCGGTCACGGCCGAAGCGCGACTGGAAGGCGGGCACCCGCTCTTCCTCGGGGATGACGAGCGCCTCCCCCAGGAGGCGCGTCGTGGCGAGGCACTGGGCGCGGTAGCAGAAGTGCAGGGCGGACTCGTCGTCGCAGCAGTCGGGCGTGGCGAAGCAGTGCGAGCCGCTCGTGTCGGCCTTGCGCACCTGCCGCTCGGGCAGGCCGTGGAAGCTGAAGACGGTTCGCTCCGCATTCGCCTCCTGCAGCGTGGGGGCGATGGCCTCGACGCTGGCTTCGAGGAAGCGGGGATGGTCGAAGAAGGCCGGCACGATATCGAGGGGAATGGCGATGCCCGCCTCCGCGGCCACGTCGCGCACCGCCTCGATCGATGACTCGGTGGCCGCGCCGCTGTACTGGGGGTAGAGGGGGAAGACGGTGATGCGGCTCACGCCACGCGCGGCAAGACGCGCGAGGGCGTCCGCGATGGAGGGCTCACCGTAGCGCATGGCCAGCTCGACGACTGCGCTTTCGCCCAGCCGCGCTGCCACCTTCTCCCGCCAGTCCTCGCTGTGGGCGAGCAGGGGCGAGCCACGTTCGCTCCAGATCTAGCGGTAGGCGTGGGCGGAGAGGCGCGGGCGGAAGGGCAGGATGATGAAGCGCAGCAGCATCCAGCGCACTGGGGCGGGCATATCCAGCACCCACGGGTCGGAGAGAAACTCCCGCAGGAAGGCGCGCACATCCGCTACGGAGGTGCTGCGCGGCGTGCCCAGGTTCACGAGCAGCAGGCCGGGTAGGACGGCGGGCGGCTGCCTGGACGCTGAGGTCACCTCGTGGCCTACGCGCGCGGCTGGGGGTTGGCGGCTTCGCGCGGCGGGGGCGGGGAGCGGCGGATGGACCAGCGGCGGAAGCGCTCTTCCATGCGATCGTGGCCTTGCCGCGCGATCATCTCCTGGCGCATCCGCAGGAAGTCCTCGCGCGTGCGCCCGCCGATCTGGCTGGCATGGAAGAGCACCGCTTCGAGACGCGTCTCCCAATGGGCCGTCACGTCGACGGTGAAGTCCGGGTCCTCGCTGCCGGCGAAGAGCACTTCGTTCACCTCGTGCGAGGCGAAGCCGTCCTCCTCGTCGCGCGGGTAGTAGAGACGGTCGCGCACGAGCGGGTAGATGGCGTCGGCGGTGAGGATGCCGACGTTGCGGTGATCGCGGTGGTTGAAGCCACGACGAAACGCGTCCCAGGTGATGACGACGTCGGGGCGATGGATGCGGAGGAGGCGCACGATCTGGCCGCGCAGCTCCTCCTCATCGATGGTGTGGCCGTCGGGATGGCCGAGGAAGACACACTCCCTCACGCCCAGCGCGCGGCAGGCGGCTCGCTGCTCCTCCTCACGGATGGCGGCGAGCTTTTCGGGGTGCATCAGCGGGTCGTGCGTGCCCTTGTCGCCGCCGGTGACGACGACGTAGACGACCTCGACGCCCTCCGCGCACCACTTCGCCA
Organism: Tepidiformaceae bacterium; assembly: GCA_965200565.1. Classification (GTDB taxonomy): domain Bacteria; phylum Chloroflexota; class Dehalococcoidia; order Tepidiformales; family Tepidiformaceae; genus UBA2991. Next base: position 1,435,568 of record OZ241349.1, read on the forward strand.
CCGTGCCTCCGCAGACGAACTCGGCGTCGTCGGGGTGGGCCATGACGACCATCGCGCGCTCGGGGGCGGGCGGGTCCGGGGTAGCGGGGGCGGGATCGGGGCTGTCGCCACGGAACCAGCGCCCTACGGTCCTGAAGATACTCATCGGCCGGCCTTCTCCTCGCTCGGGTCTTTGGTGACAGGCGTCGTGACAGGCGCAGGGGTGGTCGCGGGCGTGGCGATCACGTCCTCGTAGAGGGATTCCATACGCCGGGCGATCTCGTCCCAGCGGAAGCGCTGCACCGAGTCGCTGGCCGCGCGTGCGAAATTGGCCCGCAGCTCGGGGTTGCGAAGCAGCACGTCGAGCTTCTCCGCAAAGGGCTCGGGGCAGCGCCAGGGGATGAGGTAGCCGTTCACGCCATCCGTCACGGTGGAGACGAGCCCGCCCACGCGTGAGGCCACGACGGGCGTGCCGCAGGCCATCGCTTCCACCGCCACCAGCCCGAAGCTCTCGTAGTAGCTCGGCACGACGCACACATCGGCGGCGCTGTACCAGGCGGGCAGGTCGTCGTGCGGGGCGGCGCCCGTGAAGCGCACGCTCTCGGCCAGCCCCGCCGCCTGCGCCTGCGCCTCCAGCTCGGCACGCAGCGCCTGCCCATCGCCCCCGACCACCAGCAGCAGGACGTGCGGGTCCTCCAGCTGCGCGACCGCATCGATGAGGATATCGACGCCCTTCAGCTTCTCAAGACGGCCCACCCATAGCAGCACGGGGCGGTCCTGCTCGATGCCGAGCGCACGGCGGCAGGCCTCCCGATCGCGGGGGTGGAAGAGGTCGGTATCGATGCCGCAGGGGATGCTCACCATGCGCGCGGGGTCGGCGTCGTAGTGGCGGGCGAGCAGGTCGTGTTCGTGCACGCTGGCCGTGATGATGGCGTCGGCGGAGGCGGCGAGATCGCGTTCGCGGCGGATGCGCTCGCCCGGCTCCTCCTCGGAGACGCGCGCGCGGTTCTTCACCTCGCCCAGCGTGTGAAACATGACGAGGTGGGGCGCGCCCTGCTCGCGCGCGAACGGCTCGCCCGCGGCGATGCCCTGCCAGTAGTGGCTGTGGACGAGGTCGTAGCGCTCGCCCTCGCTCGCGGCGAACCGCGACAGCTCCGCGCTGAAGGCGGGCACGAAGGGGGTGAGCAGCTCCTTCTCGAGGGGCGCGGGCGGCCCCGCGGTGAGCTGCACGAGCCGCAGGTTAGGGGCGAGCGGCGTCAGTTCAGGCGCCTCGCCCTCGCGGCGGGTGAAGATATCGACGTGGTGGCCGCGCTTCGCCAGCTCGCGCGCGAGCTCGCTCACGTACACGTTCATCCCGCCCGTCTGGCGGCCGCCAAGCGGAGCGAGTGGGTTGGTGTGGTAGGAAACCTGCGCGATTCGCATTGCTTCAGGATCAGGGTAGCGCGAATTGCCGACTTGGCGGATCGGGAGGGAGGCGGGGGCGCTACTCGCGGGCTTCCATCAGGTCGAGCAGGCTGCGGGAGTCGTCGAGTTCGATGCTCAGGCGCATGCGTTACAGCTTTCGGGGAGTCAACGCCACTTCTCGTGGGTACGGGCGCTAGTCCTCGGAGAGCTCATCGACGACTCGGAAGAACCGATCCATGTCGACCCCCTGCTCCCGCAGGGAATCGACGATGTCTTCGGCGGTAAGTGCTTCACTGTCCTGCAGGATCACCACGTTCGACTCGCCATCGTCATCGTCGTACTTGACGAAGAGCTGGATGCTCTCGGGATCTCCCCACTCGCGGACATAGCCAATCACCCGCAGGACAGCGGCGCGAAACCCAGAAATGGGTTAGGCGGCACGAGCGAGTTCGTTCGTTGCGGTTGTTGCCCAGCAGGTCTGAGATCCCTCAGTAGCGCGGAAGGCACTTCCGCCGATGCGATACTCGATCCCTCTTGCCTTCAGGAAGCGCTCAAGGGCGCCGATGCCTTCCTGCTTCATGCGCCGGATAGCCAGCTCGTTCGCCTCGCCGTTAAGCGTCTCCGCCTCTTCGCGAGTGGCGCCGTAGGTGAAGATGCCGGTCTGCGTCGTCTTCGCCACCCAGTGGCCCCCTCGATCAAAAGACCGAACGGTGACCTTGAAATAAACGGTGTCATGGACAGCCTTCGCCACGCGTCACCTCACTGCAGAGAGGCACCGTACCGCATCGTTTGCCAAATGACAATACCAGGCAGGCACCTCTCACACGCTCCTGAGCCGCACTGTGACGATGGAACGGGGGACGCCGCCCAGGTGGCGTTTGTAGGGCTCCTCGCCGCGCAGGAAGTCGACTGTGTCGCGCCCACGTTCGATGGCGTCGCGCACGAGCAGTGCCTTCGAGAGCAGGCCCAACGCAAGCGGTGCGGAGGCCGGGTCGAAGCCGCTGTTGTAGAGCAGCGTGGCGCCGCCGCCCTCCAGCGCGAAGACACGCGCGACGGGCGTGCCGTCGAGGGTGAGCGTGGCGATGCGCGCCAGCCCGTGCGCGCCCAGGCCGCTTGCGAGGTCGCGGAAGAAGGCTTCGCGGGCGGGGGTGAGGAAGGCGGCCTTCTGCTCGCGGCTCGCGCGCATCATGGCGATCAGGCCACCCAGCGCCTCGGCGATATCGGATGGCTCGGTGGCGGAGACGAAGCCGACTTCGCCCGCCTGCTCGAGGTTGCGCAGCTTGCGACGCAGCTCGTGACGGTGCTTCTTCGGCAGCGACGCCACGTACGCCTCCCAGCTGGCGGGCAGCGCGACCGTCGGCGTGACCGCCTCGGGTTGTTCGGTCGCGCTCCAGCCGTAGCGGTCGGCCGCGGCGAAGAGGGCCGCATGCAGCGGGCCGCTGGCAGGCACCCCCCAGCCCTCGAACTCGCGGGTGAGGTCTTCCATGAGCCACTCAGTGAGGGCGGCGGCGGCGCCTGCCTCGTGGCCCGGCGCGATGAGCGCGCCGGCGTGGTCGCTCAGGTCGGGGTCGCCGAGGAAGCGCGCGCTCCCGCTGCCAGCGTCGATCGGGATGACGCCCACGAGCGTCTCTTCGCCGGCTTCTGCTGCTTCTTCCCCGCCTTCTTCCCCCACAGGCCGCCGCAGGGCGAGGAAGACGGGGACGGCGTCGCGGCCGCAGTGGTGGAGCCACGCCTCGTGCCAGCGTGGGTGGGAGAAGGGCAGGGCGGCGGGGCTGGCGCGATGCAACGCCTCCCACTCGGGCGCGAGCGATTCAAACGGCTCGGCGGTGATGAGGGGCAGGGCCTCCGCGTCGAAGGCGGTCCCGCCGGCTGCGAGTGGCTCGGACACCGACGCTCAGCTGGGCCCCTGCACGAGCGCGAGGAACTCCGATCGCGTCACGCTGGAGCGCTTGAACTGCCCGCGCATGGCGCTCGTCACCATGCGGCTGCCGGGCTTGCGCACGCCGCGCATCGTCATACACAGGTGCTCGGCCTCGACTACGACAGCGACGCCGTCGGCGGCGAGCGCCTCCATAACGGCCTCCGCGACCTGGCCCGTGAGCCGCTCCTGGATCTGGGGGCGTCGGGCGTAGGCCTCGACCACGCGCGCCAGCTTGCTGATGCCGACCACCCGCCCTTCGGGCAGGTAGCCCACGTGCGCCTCGCCGTGGAAGGGCAGGAGGTGGTGTTCGCACATGCTATAGAAGGGGATGTTGCGCAGGATGACCATCTCGTTGTGGGAGACCTCGAAGCCGACCTTGAGGTACTCGACCGGGTCGACGGAGAGGCCATCGAAGATTTCGGCGTACATCTCCGCGATGCGACGGGGGGTATCGGAAAGCCCCTCGCGCGTGGGGTCTTCGCCCACCGCTTCGAGCAGCTCGACCACCGCCGCACGGATGCGCGCCTCATCGACACCGGATCCCGGAACAACTGTCATGACGTTCGATCGTAGCAGTGGCGCGGCAAGCGCGCTTGTGGGGGTGCGATTGACAGGGATGGTATTTTTATCTCTCATACAAAAGCAAGGGCAATCTGTGCGCGCGTGGAGCGAACGACATCGACAGACCTTGCTGCCAGGATTGGCGGTGGCGTTCGCAGCGCTCTCCCTCGCCGTCGCCCTGCTCGCCCTCTTCGAGCCATGGGAAGCGGGGTGCAGAGGGGGAGGGTCCGCCACAGACCGTGGAGAGCGTGGCCACTCCCTCACCCACGCCTCCGCCGGTCGCCTCTCCGAGCCCCACACCTGAAGCAGCCGCCACCCCGGACCCCTACGCGCGCCTCATGCCCGATCCGGGCGATGCCGTCCCGCCCCGCAACGAGGCGGTGGCCTTCACCCTCCAGACCAACCTCCCCGCAGTGAAGCTCATCCTCAATGAGGGTGAGCAGACGGACGCCGTGACGCTGGCCGGCTCCTGTCCCGCGACCGCCAGCAAGGAGGTCCGCCGCCTCAGCGCAGGTGAGACGGTCCACCTGCGGGGCTGCTCCGACGGGGCCGTGACGCTGCTCCTGCGGCAGACGGGCACCAACGCCACCCTCGCGACTATTGAGTCGGTTGTCGGGGGGGCCAGCCTCTCGCCTGTCCCGACCTCGTTCACGGTCAACGCACCGAGTCCTTCACCCTGAACGCGGCGCAGGGGGTGCGGGTGGTGCTCAATGCGAGCGGGGATACGGGCAATCTCTCGCACGACAACTCCTGTCCGGGAGCGGAGAACGACAGCGCCTTCTACAACGATGACGCCAGCATCACGCTTAAGGGCTGTTCGGCGGGTACGGTCACGATCACGTTGCGAAACGATGATGTGGTGTTCGCGACGTACCTCGCAACGGTGCTTGAGGCGAGTGCGCCGGTCGGCACCTACAACAGCCTCGACACGACCGGCGCGGTGGCGACGGCGGGCAGCTGGGCAGCCTTCGAGGCGCCGGCAGACGGGGCCTCGGGGCAGACGGGCAGCGTGGTCACGACCTACGAGGGCCTGCGCACGGATGTGGAGACGTTGCGCTTCAACGCAACTGATGCGTCCCCGGGGGCGAGTGCGGCGACTTCGACCGGTGGCCACTACTACCTCGCTTGCCTGGCGCCCTACATCACCAAAGCCACCTGCGTAGCCATCGCCGAAAGTCTATTCGAGGACTAACCGCTGAGCGCCTGACCCCGCCCCTACGACTCGAGCCAGGCGACGTCGCCGTGGAGGTCGGGGGCGTGGTCGCGGGAGGCGAAGACGGCGTACTCGGCCTTGCTCGCGCCGATCGTCGTCTCGCCGCCGTGGCCGGGCCAGACGGTCGTCTCGTCGGGGAGGGTGTAGAGACGGGTCGTGATCGACTCAATCTCCTGCTGCAGCAGCTCGTTCGAGCGCGAATGGCCCGGGCCGCCAGGGAAGAGGGTATCGCCCACGAAGGCGTGGTCGCCGTGGATGAAGGCGATGCTGGCGGGCGTGTGGCCGGGGATGGAGACGACCTCGAAGGCGAGCCCGCCCACTCGCACGGTATCGCCATCGCTGATGGCTTCGTCGAGCTGGCCTTCGGGGATCCAGGGCTCGAGGGGGTCGGCGATGAGGCGGCAGCCGTAGCGCTCCTTGAGCGCGGCGATGCTGGCGGTGTGGTCGGGGTGGGAGTGGGTGAGCAGGATGGTGGAGGGCTCGACGCCCGCGAACTCGACCGCAGCGACACTCTTCTCCACTTCATCGGGAGCGTCGATGAAGGCGGCTTCGCCGGAAGCCTCATCGATCACGATATAGATGTTGTTGCCAAAGCCGGCGGGCCCTGCCCGCACGATGCCGAGATCGCCATCGACCAGCTTCTCCATGACGCACCCCCTGCTGCTGTCGCTGCGCGTGTGGTGCTTCAAGGGTACTCGCGCGAGGCGCGGAGCGGGGTAGCGGCGTGCTCCCGGGAGCACGCCGCTACCCCTGTCGCGTCAGTGGCCCGGCGACGACGGCTCTTCCGAACCGACCGAGCCAACCGAACCGATGGAACTGCCCGGCCCGACTGAACGCATCGACCCGGGCGAGCCGGTGGGGCCCGCTGAGCCGTTGCTGGTCAGGCGGCCGGCGGCGAGGCCGATGAACACGCCCAGGACCGTCTCGGAGACGTGCGTGAGCGTGCTGCGCACGCCCGCGTCGCCATCGACCACGCCGAGGGCGATGAGGCCCGACAGCGAGAGCAGCAGCACCAGCGCGAGCACGGAGACGACGTTGATGATGTTGCGGCCGACGGCGACCTGGTCGCGGCTGGTCACGTGCGCGCCACCCGCCCGGTCGTGCGCTCGATGGCGCAGGCGGTTCGCGGCCGCAGCAGGCCGTGCAGGGCGAGTCCGGCGGCGGCGCGCAGGAGCACCGTCACCGCCTTCGCGTGATTGAGCAGACTGATTCGCATTGCTTCCTCCCGGAAATGTGGTGCAGCGATGTTCGCGGGGAAGCCAGAGAGGGCCGAGGGGGGGCATGTCGCTGTCCCGGGAAGCGGGGCGGCGCGCGGGAACGCCTTGCCGTGCGGGGACATCGCGGTGGCCGCGGGGTCAGGTGCAGGGGAAGGGCGCTACTATGGCTCGTGGCCATCACTCCCTGAGCGTGGGGCCCGGAGGAACACCGTGGAGAACCTGACAATCGGCATGCACATCCTCGCGCGGGATGCCGGCGGCCTCATCGATGGCATCGTGGCGGCGGACCAGGCGGGGCTCGATACCGCCTGGCTCACGAGCGGCGGGCCCGCCCCCGACCCGCTCGCGGTGTTCTCGGCAGTGGCAGGCGCGACGGAGCAGATCGGCTTCGGGACCTCGATCATCCCCACCTTCCCCCGCCACCCGCTGGCGGTCGTGCAGGGCGCGGTGGTGGTCGACCAGCTCGCCCCGGGACGCCTGAAGCTGGGCCTCGGCCCGAGCCACAAGCCGGCGGTCGAGGCCACCTACCGCTTCGACTTCGTACGGCCCCTGCAGCACCTGCGCGAGTACCTCACGATCCTCAACGCCATCCTCAAGGAGGGGGAGGTGGCGTTTCACGGCGACCGCCTGCATTGCGAGGCGCAGCTGCAGGCTCCGACGCAGGTGCAGGTGCTGGCCTCGGCCCTGCGGCCCAACGCCTACCGGCTGTGCGGCGAGCTGGCGGACGGCGCCATCTCCTGGGTGAGCCCGCTCGCCCATCTGCAGAACGTGGCCGTGCCCGCCATGCAGGAAGGGGCGGACGCCGCCAGTCGCGAGCGTCCCGCGCTGGTGGCGCATGTGCCCGTGGTCGTCTCGGAGGATGCGGAGGCGGTCTGGGAAGCGGCCCAGGCGCAGCTCGGCTTCTACCCGCGGCTGCCCTTCTACTCCGCCATGTGGCAGGACGCCGGCTTCCCCGAAGCCTCGGACGGCACGTTCTCGCGAGCGATGTCGGATGCGCTCGTCATCCAGGGGAGCGAGGAAGCGGTCGCGGAGCGCATCCGCACGCTGCCGGGCTTCGGGGTGAACGAGATGCTGGCCGGCGCGCTCCAGCTGGGGAGCGACCCGGCCGCGGCGGAGCGCACGCGCGAACTGCTGGGCGCGCTGGCAAAGTCGACGTAATCCTTCAGGATTCAAAGGGTTCGCGTATAGTTGTGCGAGCGTGCGGCCTCTGCGCCTCACGCAGGTCGCACTATGCGCATGAGCCCGGGGCACTAACCCGGGGGCGTCACGAGGGGACCGTGGCGCGTCACGAGGGGGAACGCCTGAACGAGCCGCTGCAGATCGGCCAATTCGCCATCGTCGGACACGAGGCGCAGGAACGTGGCGCGACCATCGGCATCGCCGAGGAGAACGGGCGGGGCGAAGCACGCGCTGAGCTGTTCGCCCTCGCCGAGGGCACCACGCCTGCCGCCAACGAGTTCGCCGGCCACCTCGTGGCGCAGGCGGAGCGCACCTGGAAGGCGATCGACCTGAGCCTCACGGGCGGGCTCATCGCGATCTACAGCGAGGCGCAGCGGTCGCTGCGGGAATGGAACACGCGGGGCACCTCGCAGCACCGCGTCGGCCTCGGGCTGGCCTGCCTGGCGCGGCAGGGCGATCGCTTCGTGCTGGCCACGCGCGGACCGGCCAGCATCCTCCGCACCTCCGGCGCCACACTCACGATCTACGAACCGGACGCCGAACACGCCGAGCCGATGGACGGCCTCGAGACCGGGCAACCGCAGCTGACTTCCCTCACGCTGGCGCCAGGCGACCGCGTCCTGCTGGTCACCACGAACATCACCGAAGCGCTGGGCGAGGACCTGCTGGGCAGCATCCTCGCGCAGTCGCTGGGCGAGGTGCTGCCCAACCTCTACCGTCGCATCACCCACCTGCGCGACGCCGCCGTGCTGCTGGTAGGCGTCACCGAAGCGGGCGATCAGGCGCTGCCGTTGCCCGAGCCGCCCGCGGTCACGGACCTGCCCGACGATGAAGGGCCGGTCATCGGGGGCGAAGCGGCGGCGGTCGCGAGCGAGGCGCCCGACTTCCAGCCGAGCCTCTTCACCCCGAGCGGGCCGGAGGACGTGGAGCTGGAGCAGGCGCGCAAGCAGATCAGCGAGCGCGATGCGCGCTCACGGACGGCCGGACTTTCGCAGGATCTGCCCGCGGCGTTCGAGATTCTGCCCCTCGCGAAGGCGGTGGGCGACGGCGCCATCGGGCGGCAGTTCCCGCCGGTCAGTCGCAGCGCCACGTCGGGCGCGCGCCCCTTCCACGAAGTCACTCGCGCGCGCCAGGGCCCTCCCCCCACCCTCGCCTCGCACCACACGAATGCGCCGCCGGTGAGCCAGCTGGCAGCCGACCGGCGCGCCGAGCTCACCAGCTTCAGCGCCAGCGCCGCGCCCACCGCCATCCCCATTCCCGCGCCCGGCGCGCGCACGGCGGGAAGCGGATCAGTCATCCGCGTGCGCTCCACGATGGGCGGCAGCAGGCGCGGTGGCGGCGGCGGGCGCGGCGGCGACGTCGCCCGCCGCTTCGCGATTCCCCCACGGCTCCTCATCGTGGCGGGCGCGATCGCGCTCATCGCACTGGTGGTGTGGACGGCGATGCCCGGCCTGACCGAGAGCGGGGGGGAAGAGCGCCTCTCCGAGATCCTCGCCGAGGCGGAGCGCGAAATGACCACCGCCAGCGTGGTCGATCGCGCCGACCAGCGCCGCGAATCGCTCATCCGGGCGCAGGGCATCCTGCTGGAAGCGGCCGAGCTCGACGGTGGCCGCGTGCAGACAGCGCCCCTGCTGGAACGGGTCGCACGCGAACTGGCGGCGCTTGACGCAATCATCGCCCCGAACGACATCCGCCCACTCGCAGACCTGCGCGACTTCGGCGAGACGGCGCTGGCCCCGCGCCAGCTCGTGATCGGCGGCGGCTTCGCCTACGTGCTCGATTCGCGAGCCTCCCAGGTGATCGGCATCAACCTCTCGACCGGCGCGACGAGCGTCATCGTCACCCCCGGCGAGGCCACGCCCCTGGCGCCGGTACGCATCGCCTACGCCGGCGAGGCGCAGGTGGGCGGCGCGACGCTGCTGATTGCGGATGCGACGGGATCGCTCTGGGCGTGGAGCTCGGTGGGCTGGGTGGCGGAGATGGGCTTCGCGCGGCCCGACGGGCTCACGATTACGGACATGAGCTTCACGGGCGAGGCGCTCTTCGTGCTCGACGCGCCGGCGGGCGCGATCTACCGCTTCGCCGCCACCCCCTCAGGCTTCGATTCGCCCCCCACGCTCGTGCGGCAGGCGGCCGAACTGACCGCCGCGAGCCACCTGCAGGCGGAGGCCGACGGCGTCATCTTCACCACCGACGCCAACGGTACGGTGCACCGCATCGACGGCGAATTCACGCTCATGCTCACCCAGAGCGGCATCGACCAGCCCCTGGCCGCGGGCGCGACGCCGCACACCCAGGGCCTCGCCGGCGAGATCGCACTGCTCGACGCCAGCGCCGACCGCATCGTCATCCTCGGGCGCGATGGCGCCTTCCTGCGTCAGTACCAGCACACGGACCTGGAGAATCTGACCGCCTTCACCATGTATGAAGGCTACGGCTACGTGATTAGCGGCGAGCAGCTGCGGCGCATCACGTTCTAGGTTCCGTTTCACCGGCGGCGGCTTCACCGGCTTCAGGGACGGCCACCGGCCAGCGGGCGCGCCAGAGGTAGGCGAGCGCGCCGCAGGCGACGCCAACGTTGAGCGATTCCACCCGGCTATCCATGGGCAGCGCCACCCGGAAGTCGCTGACCTCGCGCAGCAGACGGCTCACGCCGCGCTCCTCGCCGCCGAGGACGAGGGCGGTACAGGAGGGCCAGTCGAAGGCGGTGGCGTCTTCGGCGCCCTCGCCGGGGGCAGCAGCGACGACCCAGTAGCCCGCTTCCTTCAGCTGGGCCACGGCACGGGCAAGGTTCTGGGGGGCGGCTACGGGCGCGTGGAAGCTGAGGCCCGCGCTGGCCCGATGTACGCCCGGGGTGAGCAGCGCGCCGCGTCGGGGCGGCAGTACCACTGCCTCCGCGCCCAGCGCCACGGCCACGCGCAGCACCGCGCCCGTGTTCTGCGGGTCGGTGACGCCATCGAGCACGAGCGCGAGGGAGGGCGCCTGCGCCTGCCGCGGCAGCGAGATGGTGGGGAGCCGCCGCAGGCGCACGAGCACGCCCTGATGCACGCCCCCACCCGTCAACTCGGCCAGCCGATCGCCGTCGACGGCCTCGACGGGGACGTCGCGGGCGGCTGCTGCTTCCGCGAGCGCCGCCACGCGCCGGTTCGGGGCGTCGGCGAGGTGCTGCAGGCGTTTCACCAGGCCCTGTCGCAACGCCTGCTCGCAGGCGTGCACGCCAAAGGCGAGGTCGTCGGGGGTGGCTCGTGGCTTGGGCCGTTGACGCGCCATACGCTCTCCCCTCGCGCCAGCCGCTGCGGTGCGCTGCCTTCGCCGCGCTGACGCGCCCGCTGGCAAGACGCACTCCCGAGACTGGCCTACACTCAGTACACCTTGCCACTGTCAACACGTCGTGTCTCACAGACGGGGTCGCGAAGCAGGGCCAGCAGGGGCTGGCGGCCTGGCGAGCACGACACAGGGGGCGCAGTCCTGCCAGGAGTCTTCTCCTCCACCTCCACCCCGGCGGCCCACGCGTGAGGGGACGCTTCCCGGCGCGCCGCCTGACTGCCCTGCTGGGCGTGCTGGCGCTGGGCGTCCTGCTCGTGGCGGCGCAATCGGGCAGCGCGCGCAGCGAGCCGGGCACAGGCGCAAACGCCTCCGTCAGCGATCAGTGGGTGAGCGTGCGCCTGGCGGGCGGCGATCCCGCCGCGGAGACGCCCGAGGGGCGCGGCTACCGCCAGCTGGCCGTCCCCGCAGGCGAGGACCCCACCGCGTACCGCGCCTGGCTCGAACGGCAGCCGGGTGTGCTCGACGCCAGCATCGATGCGCTCGTGCACGCGGCGGTGACGCCCAACGACATCTTCTATCTCGGCCACCAGGCGCTCTACCTGGGCCCGCTCGCGGCGGACGCCGGCTGGGACATCACCACGGACGCGAACGAGATCGTGGTGGCCGTGCTCGATACGGGGATCGACCTCACCCACGAAGACCTCGTGGGGAATCTCTGGCAGAACCCGGACGACGACGACAACGACGGCATCGACGACGACAACAACGGCTGTGTGGACGACCGCTACGGCTGCCGCTTCGTCACGCTCACGCCACGCAGCGTGCTGCAGTGCGGCTATTCGCTCGCCTCCAACCAGCCATCGGGCGACGTGCAGGACGACCACGGCACCATCAACGACCCCGACGACCCCGGCGACGACTACATCGGCTCGCACGGCACCGCTGTCTCGGGCATCGTGGGGGCGCGTGGCGACAATCGTCGCGGCATCGCGGGCGTGGCCTGGCAGGTGCGCCTGATGACGCTCAAGGTGCTCGACTGCGGCCCCGATGGCACGACGCCCAACGGCTTCATGAGCGACGTGGCGAAGGCCATCGACTACGCCCGCCTGATGGGCGCGGACATCATCCACATCAGCTTCGCGAGCGAGCCCGGCGATACCGCCGCCGATATCCCCGTGCTGCGCGAAGCGATCGAGCGCGCGCTCGCGGACGGGCTCATCATCGTGGCCGCCGCAGGCAACCGTGCGGGCCTGGGGTTGGGCTTCCCCGCGGCCTACGCGCAATACCCGAACGTCATCGGCGTGGGCGCGAGCGACCCCGCACGGGGGAACGCCTGGGCGACCTACAGCTCCTACGGCGGCGGCGTCGACGTGGCCGCTCCGGGCAGCGGCATCGTGAGCACGATCCGCTCCGATCTGGGCTCCTACGGCTACGGCATCCTGCCCGTCGGGACGAGCTGGGCGGCGCCCATCGTGACGGGCACCTTCGCCCTGGTGATGGCGCGCAACCCCGACCTCACGATGGAGGAGTACATCGCCATCGTGCAGGACTCCGCCACCCCCGCCGCGCGAGCGCCGCACGGGGGCAACTGGGCGGGCGCGGGGCTCGTGAACGTACGCGCCGCCCTCGACCGCGTCCCCATGACGCTGAGCGGTACGGCCCTCATGGACTGGCAGCCGGCCCCGCCGGGGACGCCCGTGCGCGCCTTCGTCGACGACGTCGCCTGCGGCGCCACCGTGAGCGAAGCGGAAGACGGGCTCGCCAGCTATTCGCTGCGGATCGCGGCGGATGGCGAGATTGCGGGCTGTGGCGCGCCCGGACGCGAGGTCGAGATTCGCATCGGCGAGCGCACCGCCGGACGGCTGGCCTGGGGCGAACAGAACGAATCGCTGCTGGTCGAGGGCTTCGAGCTGAACGCCATCGAGCCGCCACCCGGCGCGACGGTGACGCAGGAGCTGGCTCGTGGCTGGAACCTCGTCGCCTACCTCGGGCCAGACCGCTCCTTCCCCGAAGCGGGACGCGTCTTCCCGCGTGGCTGGGAGGCGGCCGCCCGCTGGGATACGAGCTCCGGCGAAGGCGTCATGCGCCTCTACTTCCCCGACGCGCCCGCCTTCACCCGGACGCTGGATGGGCTCTCCCGCTTTGATGCGGTCTGGGTCTACAGCGAGGACGGCATCGTGCAGGCGGCCAACCCCGGGCCCGTGGGCGCGCGTGAGGTCCCCCTGGCAGCAGGCTGGAACACCTTCGTCTACACCGGCCCCGCGAGCGCCGTGGAAGACGCGCTCGCGGGCGTGGAGGGGCGCTACACGCAGGTGCGCCACTACGACAACATCAGCGGCACGTGGACGTCCTACATCGCCGGCGCCCCGCAGCAGCAAGACCTCGCAGGGCTCTACCCCTACCGCGTCTACTGGATCTACATGACCGCCGCCGACGTACTGGAGATGCCGTAGGGCCGCAGCGCCGTGCCCTGCCGCTTCCCCGCCGGCACAAGCAGCAGCCGCACGAGCGATTCAGGAGATGCGAGGAAGGATGGGAACGGGACAGCTCACCCGGGGACGGACTAGTTCTCCGGGTCGGGCGCCGGCTCGGTGCCGGTTTCGGCGTCTGCGACGTCTTCGTCTTCGTCCGTCTCGTCGTCGGACTCATCGGGATCGGTGAGCGGCTCAGGGTCGCCGTCGACACCGGTGGTGACGGTGCCTTCGCCGGGCTCGACGGGCTCGGGCGGGCCGTCGTCTGACGCATCGCCTTCACCCGGGGACGCCTGGCCACCATCGCCGGCGGTCGCGACGGCGCCACCGTCGTCCGGGTCAGCGGCCGGCTCTTCCGAGACGGCGGCAGGCTCTTCGCCAGCGGGTTCTTCGCCCGGTTCGTCGGCCACGGACGGTTCATCTGCGGGTTCGGGGTCGCTCGCCGCCGCGCCGTCGGGAGGCGTCTCGTCGAGCGGGCGAGCGCTGCCGCCGCCGACCGCAGCGGCCACCGCGTAGGCGTGGTCGATGGCTTCCTCGGCGGCGGGTGCGAGGTCTTCCTCGGTCTCGCTGAGGACGGCCTCAGCCGTCTCGCCGAGGGTGCGCACCTTGGCCTGCTGGAGCGAATCGAGCGGCTCTTCCTCCGCGATCTCGCGGATGTCGTCGAGCTCCTCGGTGAAGCTGTTGATGTGGCCCTGGCTGAGGTCCCCGCGCGAGACGAGCGTCTGGATCTCGTCGATGCGCTCCTGCGCCTGGCGGATGTGCACGTTGATGCGCTCATCGCCGCTGGCGAAGCGCACCTGCACCTGCTCGGAGGCGCGCTTGAAGCCGTAGTTCCACTCGCCCGGCACGGAATCGCCGGCGGTGATGAAGCCGAGGCTGATGACGCCCAGCATGCCTGCCACCGCCAGCACCGCGACCGAGGCCACGGCGGCGCCGAAGCGGCTGAAGCGTCCCGGCTCGGGCATGGGCGCGGGCGGCTCCTCCACCTGCCCGATGACGGGCCGCGCGGCGGCCAGCACCTTCGCCTTGAGCGAGCCTTCGAAGTAGTAGCTGGCCTCTTCTTCCTGCAGCGCGCTGTGGAGAATCTGGCCCGTGGAGAGCATGGGGCGCAGCCAGGCCTGATCCTCGGCGGGGTAGCGCGCGAGGATGTCCGCGATCGCTTCGCCCTGCTCGTAGAGGGCGAGCGCCTCTTCGAAGCAGGCAGCCTGCGGATCGGGGGTGCGGCGCAGGAACGGCAGCAGCTGAAGCAGTCGCATCATTCCTTACCGATCATCCCCTGCAGGCGGGCGATAGCCTTGTGCTGCAGCACTTTCACGTTGTTCTGGGTCTTGCCCAGCACTTCGGCCGTCTCGGCTACGGAGAGCCCCGCGCCAAAGCGCAGATTGATGACGTCCCGCTGGGCCGGCGAGAGTTTGGCGGTGGCGTCGCGCACCATCTGGATGGTGGTATGCAGTTCGAGCTCGGCCACATGGTCCTGGCGCGCATCGGGGATGGCTTCGGAGAGCGGCGCGGGGATGCCCCAGCGCTTCTTGCGGCGCGAGTGCGAGACCACCTCGTTGCGGGCGATGCGGAAGACCCACGCCCCGAAGGGCAGCCCCCGCCACTCGAATTTCCTGAGGTTGGTGACGACCCGCAGGAAGACTTCCTCGGTCACATCCTCGGCGTCCTGCGTGGAGCGCACGCGCCCCGAGACGTAGCGATAGACGCGCGGGAAATAGAAGGTGTAGAGCGTGCTGAGGGCTTCTTCGTCGCCAGCCTGCGCCTGTTCGACGGCCTTGCGCTCGTCGAAATCGGGCGTCAGCTCGCGAAGGGCCATCGAATCCACACGTGCTCCCCTGGCGCGCCAGCGCACCGGCGCGCTCCCACCACTGCATGCGAGCATAGGCAGCCGCTCTCACTGAGCGCAACATAGTCCTAACAACGCGCGAAGGCGGGAAAGGTTAATGGCGGCGGCGTGGGGCCTCTCGGGAGCTTCCACGGGCGCTCCGGGAAGCCCGCCCACGCCCACCCTGCCGGGGCAAAGGCGCACGGCCTGGCGGCCACTTCGCAGCCCACTTTCGTTGACGCGCCCCGAGGGGCGCTCGTAGCATTCGCGGAGCACCCCGATCGCAGGAGTGGCATGGCCACCTACGGCAACGCCAAATTCATCTTCGTCACCGGCGGCGTCGTCAGCGGCGTCGGCAAGGGCATCACCACCGCCAGCATCGGCAGGCTGCTCAAATCGCGCGGCATCTCCGTCACCGTGCAGAAGCTCGACCCCTACCTCAACGTCGACCCCGGCACCATGTCCCCCTACCAGCACGGCGAGGTCTTCGTCACCGCCGATGGCGCCGAGACCGACCTCGACCTCGGCCACTACGAACGCTTCCTCGACCAGGACCTCTCCGCCGCCTGCTCCGTCACCAGCGGGCAGGTCTACCAGACCGTGCTCGAACGCGAGCGCGACGGCGACTACCTCGGCGGCACCATCCAGGCCGTCCCCCACCTCACCAACGAGATCAAGGAACGCATCCGCCTCGCGGCCGCCGAGAGCGACGCCGAAGTCATCATCTGCGAGGTGGGCGGCACTGTGGGCGACATCGAAGGCCAGTGGTTCATCGAGGCGATGCGCCAGATTCGCCACGAGGCCGCGCGCGAGGACTTCCTCAGCGTGCACGTCACCTTCCTGCCCTTCATCGGCGCGACGGGCGAGCTGAAGACGAAGCCCACGCAGCACTCCGTGAGCGAGCTGCGCTCCATGGGCATCCAGCCCGACGCCATCCTGCCCCGCAGCGACCACCCCGTGCCCGACGCTATCTGCGACAAGATCGCCGACTTCTGCGACGTCGACCGTCGCGCCGTCATCCCCCTGGAGACGGTCGACACGATCTACGCCGTCCCGCTCATCCTGGAGGGCCACGGGCTGGGCGATTTCGTGCTCGAACGGCTGGGGCTGGATGCGCGCGCGCACAACCTCACCGCCTGGGAGGCGATGGTGGAGCGCCAGCGCAATCCCGGCAGCGTGGTCGAGGTCGCCATCGTGGGGAAGTACGTCGAGCTGCAGGACGCCTACCTCTCGGTGAAGGAGGCGCTCGTGCACGCAGGCGTCGCCCACGACACCGAGATCAGCATCCGCTGGGTGCACGCCGAAGACCTCGAGGCGCGCCCTGCCGAGGCCGTGCTGGCGGGCGTCGACGGCATCATCGTGCCCGGGGGCTTCGGGGAGCGCGGCTGGGAGGGGAAGATCGCCGCCGCCCGCTACGCCCGCGAGCAGGGCGTGCCCTACCTCGGGCTCTGCCTCGGCCTGCAGGTGATGGTCACCGAATTCGCCCGCAACGTCTGTGGCTGGGAGGGAGCGAACTCGACTGAGTTCGACCCGGAATCGCCCTTCCCCGTCATCAGCCTGCTGGAGGAGCAGGAGGGCGTGACGGCGAAGGGCGGGACGATGCGGCTGGGCTGGTACCCGTGTCGCGTGCGGGAGGGCACACAGGCGGCGGAGAGCTACGCCACCGATCTCGTGAACGAACGCCACCGCCACCGCTGGGAGCTCAACAACCGCTACCGCGATGAGATGGAGGCGGCCGGCCTCGTCGTCGCGGGCGCCTCGCCCGACGGCGCGCTGGCCGAGATCGCGGAGGTGGCCGACCACCCCTTCATGCTGGGCACACAGTTCCACCCCGAGCTGCAGAGCCGCCCCAACCGCCCCCATCCGCTCTTCGACACGCTCGTGCGCGTCGCCCTCGAGCAGCGCGAGCGCAGCGCCGAAGCGTCGGATGCCGCCGCCGCCAGCGCCGCCACGAGCGCCGCTCGCTAGCCGCTCTCATGGACGCCTGGCGCATCGTTCACATCCTCGCCCTGCTCTGGATGGGCGCGGGCCTGGGCGCGACCTACCCGCTGATCGTCCGCGCCTGGCTCTCGGACGACGTCCAGTTCCAGATGTACGCGCTGGTGGAGGCGGCCAACAACGAGACGCGCGTGCTCCTGCCCGGCGCGATGCTCTCGGGCGCGACCGGCTTCTTCTGGGGCGTAGCCGAGTACGACTTCGTGGGCGACGCCTGGCTGGGCGCGCTGACGGGCCTGTTTGTGTTCTTCTGGCTGGTCTGCCTGCCGCTCATGGGCTTCGGGCTGCGCCGCGCGCGCACCGCCGCCCTCATCGCAGCCAAGCGCAACGAAATCACCGACGAGCTACGCGAGATCCTGGACGACCGCGTCCCCCTCGTCTTCGGCACGACGCTCGTCCTGAGCGTCCCCCTCATGGCCTGGCTTGCCATCTTCAAGCCGTTCTAGGGGGCACACATGACGAGCGGGGAAGGGGAAGCCCCTTCAGGGCATGACCGGACCATCGGTTAGCGGCTCCTCGTCCCTCGTTGCCGCTCGCTTCTTGATGCCCCGGAGCCACCCCGCACTTCGTCGCCGCCCCCTAACGCTCCCCTAGCCCCCGCTCCGCTAGGCCCCGCTCCCCGCCTCCTCGCGCACCTTGCGCCACTCGGCTTCGGGGTCTTCGTCGCCGAGGTTGGCGGCGGCGGTGCGGCGGGAACGGATGCCGGATTCGACCAGCGAACGCTCGTCGGCGACCTGGCGGGAGAGGTCCGCGGGGAGGACGGGGCCCCAGACGGCCTCCGCCTCAAGGCCTTCGATGGGCAGGCCTTCGTAGCGCGCGAGCAGGCGCAGGGCCATGCGTGCGCGGCGTTCGTAGGCGGCCGTGCGGATGAGCCGTTTGCGCGCTACCTTGCGCGCGACCGGGTCGAGCTCGACGTTGAGGGCGACGCCGCTGAGGCCCGCCGGGTTCTGTCCGAAGGCGGTGCGGGGCGATTCGCCGAGGTCGTGCAGGGTGCGGTAGACGAGGTCGATGTAGTCGCGATGGAGGGCCGCGCCGCCGCCCTGCAGCAGGTCGAGCAGGTAGGCGCGGGCGCGTTCGGGCACTTCCCACACGGCGCCCGGCTCCACGCTGATGTCCTCCGAGCCGGCCACGCCCTCGAGCACGGCGATGGGGTTGCCGGAGAGCTCGATAATCTGGCTCAGCTGGCTGAAGGCACGGTTCAGCTCGCGGTTCGGTTCGGCGAGCGCGCCCACGTCGCTCGAGCCCCACGGCTGTTTCGGCTCGCTCACGTTGGGGAAGACGACGAAGGGGATGAAGCCGTACGGGTTCGCTTCGCGACGCTCCAGGGCGGCGCCGCGCCACAGCTCGAACGTCTCGTCTGTCCAGTACTCGGTCACGAGGTGGTCGCTCACGGTGGTGGTGCGGGGGAGGGAGGCGGGCGGCTGCGGCGCCTCGACCGCCGAGTACTGCGAGGCCACCGCCTCGATGCTGGCGCTGTCGTCGGGGCGACGCCACACGTAGACGCCCTGTACGTCGGGCGCGGAGATGCGCACACGGCGCTCGTCGACGTCCCAGGTGACCTTGTAGGCGGCGTCGCCGAGCACGGCGCAATCGAGTTCGGTCTCGAAGTCGAGACGCGAGAGGCCGTTGGCCGAGTCGATGGCGCGCCAGGCGTGTTCGGCGGCGCGAGCGCGCACGGCGGCGGCGGTATCGAGGCGGTCGCGGGGGTGAATCTGCAGGGAGTGGCCTTCGAACAGGTAGCTCGTGATCTTGTCGACGAAGGCGCGGGCGTAGTTGAGCACGAGGCGGCGTTCGCCACGGCGGGCGCGTCCTGCCCACTGGTCGCCTTCATAGAAGGCGAGGTGCTGGCGGTAGCGTCGCAAGCGGTCGTGGTCGAGGGTGCGCAGGTGGAGGGGCAGGGGGACAGCGGTCACGGGCGGGATCCTGGGGAAAGTGGTGCAGCGACCGTGGCGGGAGGGCATGCAGAGCGCCAAGCCCCGCGTGGCAGCGAGCCGTCCGCTGCCTCCTTGCGAACCTCCCGCCGCTCGATACCTGGGGGATGCTTGCCGCCGCCAGCCAGCGCTCGCTAGAGTGCCCCGCGTGACCACCCCCACCGTGCCCCAGGTGATCGATCAGCAGGAGGTCGAGGAAGAGCTCGAAACCCCCTGGCATCTCATCCTGCTCGACGACGACAGCCACACCTACCAGTACGTCATCCTCATGCTGGGCGACCTCTTCGGCTATTCGTACGAGAAGGGGCTCGGCATCGCCTCGGTGGTCGACCATGAGGGCCAGGCGATCGTGATGACAGGGGCGAAGGAAGAGTGCCTGCTCAAGCAGGAGCAGATTCATGCCTACGGCCCCGACCCGCTCATGAAGCGCTCGGTGGGGAGCATGTCCGCAGTCATCGAGCCCGTCACCTAGCCAGCCAGCCGCGAGACGCGCGAGCACGGTCGGTGGCTTCGGGGCCTCTCTGCCTATACTGGAAGGCGTGAACAGCGTCCTCATTGTCAGCGGTCAACCCGATCTGCTCGCGCTTTCGGCGGAGCTGGAAGAGGCGGGCATGGAGGTGGCGGCCTTCGAGTCGGCGCGCCCGGGGCAGGTCGAGCACAGCAGCGCAAGCGTGCTCCTGCTCGACCTGCGCGACCTCTCCAACGCCGCCGCCGGCCAGCTGACAGCCGCCGGCAGCGAGCACGAACTGATCCTGATCTCCGTCTGCGGCCCCGGCGATCTGGCGCGTCTGCCCTTCGATTCACCCGCCGACGACTTCCTCGTGCTGCCCGCCGCGCCGGGCGAGCTGCGGCGTCGCGTGGAGCGTGCGCTCTACCGCCGCCACGGCATCGATGCGGAGAACTTCGTGCGCTGCGGCGTGCTCACCATCGACCTCACCAACTACCGCGTAACGGTGGCTGGCGAAGCGGTCGTGCTCACCTTCAAGGAGTACGAATTGCTGCGCTACCTCGCCATGAACGCGGGGCGCGTCTCCACGCGCGAGCAGCTGCTCAACCGCGTCTGGGGCTACGACTACTTCGGGGGAGCGCGCACGGTCGACGTCCACATCCGCCGCATCCGCTCGAAGATCGAGATTCACGGCCACACGTTCATCGAGACTGTGCGCAACGTGGGCTACCGGCTCGTCGCCTCGGGTTGAGAGGCCAGCGGCCGCGCCAGTGACAGCGCTGCCTTCGCGCTTGGCGGGGATGGCGCCATGGTGCGCCCATGACGAATCTTGCCGAAATCCGCACCCGTGTGCGCACCCACCTGCGCGACCTCGATTCTGACGCGACCCGCTGGGCCGATACAGAACTCGACCAGCACATCAGCCGCGCCCTCTCCGAGCTGAACATGTCGGCACCCCGCGAAGCCAGCGCGACGGTCGCGACGACGCCAGGCAGCACGACACTGGCCACGAGCGCCCTGCCCGATTTCCTCGATGTGGAGACGGTAGAGCTGCCGCATGGCGCCTTCCCCCGCCGCTACGTCCCCTTCACCGTGTGGGCGGGCACGATCTCGCTCGACCTGCCGGCGCCGCCGAAGGGCGAGCGCGCGTTCGTGCAGTATCTCGCCCGCCACACGCTCGACGCCGATGGCTCGACGCTCTCCGACGAGCTGGCGAACCTGCTCGGGACGGGCGAGGCGGCGGAGCAGTTCCGTCGGTGGGGCGAAGGGCGGCTCTCCGCCTTCCGCACCAACCTGCGGACGCATGCACGGGCGCCCTCGCCACCCCTGACGCGCGCGCCTCGCGGCGGGCGTGAACGGGCCCAAGCGGGCGCTTTGGGCGCGGTGGGTGGTACGCTCGCGTGTGTGAGCGACGACCCTGGAACCGCGCCACCTGTCGAACCGCCCGAGCGCGCCGCCCCTTCCGCGTGGGTCTATCGCGGATCGATTGCGGCGCTGGTGCTGGGCTCCTTCCTGGCGCTCTTTCTGGTGTTGCGCCCGCCTGAGAACGAGAGCAGCGCCGCCCCCGCTCGCCCCGGAGCTACGATCGAGCCAACGCCCACGCCCGCACCCCCCACGCCGCCTCCTGCCACGGCCACGCATGCGCCCACCAGCACCCCCGTCCCCGTCACGCCCGTGCCCACGGAAGCGCCGACTGACGGAACGCCGGAGGAACCGACGCCCACCGCCGAGCCCGGCGCCACCACCTTCGAGCACACCGTGCAGGAGGGCGAGACGCTCTTCGGCATCGCCGTGAGCTACGACCTCACGCTCGACGAGATCCTCGAGGCGAACCCGGGCATCGACCAGGACGTGCTCCAGGTCGGCCAGATCATCCTGGTGCCGTACCCGTGACCATGAACGCAGATCCCGAGCAGGAACGGGCGGAGCGGCTGCGCAAGGCGCGTCGCTCGCTGAAGCGCACCGCCGCCTTCTGGACGCCGCTGGCGACGGCGGCGCTCGGCTTCGGCCTCTACTTCTTCTTCGATGAGCTGCTCGGCGACGGCAGCGGCTGGGCCATCCCGGCCGTCTTCCTCGTCTTCAGCGTGCTCTTCGGCTTCCAGGGGGTGCAGGCCATCCGCGACCTGGTCGGCGGCACGGTGATGCTCACAGGCTCCATCACACGCCACTGGTGGCGGCTCGATTTCGTCATCAGCCGCAGCCACTACGTGCGCATCGATAACGACAAGATTCTGCGCGCCGACCGCGTGCAGCACCTGCTCGTGAAGCAGGGCGACTACGTCGGCATCGAGTACTTCCCCGCCTCCATGCTGGCGGCCTCCATCGAGAAGATCGACCGTCCCGAGGGCGAGGAGGAGCCGCCCGACGAACCGCCCGGGCCGACGCCAGCCGAATCCAACCCCCTGCTGATTGAACGCGAGTGAGCGACACCTCCTACCCGCTGCCCGAAGACGACAGCGGCCACGGATACCGCACCATCCACGACCTCGCCAACGACGAGCGCCCGCGCGAGAAGCTGTTGAACCACGGGCCCGATGTGCTCAGCGAGGCGGAGCTCATCGCCCTCATCACGGGCTCGGGCACGCGTGGAGAGAACGTCATCGACCTCGCCCGCCGGCTGCTCGACGCCCACGGCGGCCTGCGTGGCCTGCTGAGCGCCGACGCGAAGACGCTGCAGCGCACACGCGGGCTGGGCCCGGCGAAAGCGGCGCAGCTGAGCGCCGCCATCGAGCTGGGGCGGCGCATGTCGCGCCTCGAAGGCGCGTGCGGACGCTGTTGCTACGCCCCGAGGCGGTCTTCGAGTATCTGCGCGGGCACTTCCAGGGGCGCAGCCGCGAGGAGATGCACGTCATCAGCCTGGATACAGGGGGACGACTGCTGGGAACGCCGCTCGTCCTGCAGGGGAGCGTCGCATCCGTCCCCTTCCGCCCCGCCGACATCTTTCGCGAAGCGCTCATGCTGGAAGCGCGCTCCATCATCCTCGCCCACAACCACCCCTCGGGGCGGCCCGAGCCGAGCGTCCGCGACGTCGTCCTCACCCGCCAAATCGCAGCCACGGGCGACCTGCTGGACATCCCCCTGCACGACCACGTCATCATCGCGGAGAATCAGTTCCTCAGCTTGAGACGGGATGGACTGCTTGAGGAAGCCGAGCACCCCGCATGAGCAACCGCGCATGAGGGCCAGCACATGACCGGGAAGGCGCCGTACCGGCTGGCCTGCTTCGATGTCGACGGCACCCTCATCGGGCCGGGCGGGGAGCTCACGCCCGCGACGATCGCGGCGGTCACGGGGCTCGTGGCGAGGGGTGTGGTGGTCGCCGTGGCGACCGCGCGTCCCTACGAGATTGCGTTGCCGCCGATCGCCCCGCTGGCGGGCTCGCTCGCGTGCGTGGTCGCTGCGGCGGGCGCGGACATCCGCGACGCAGACGGGAACCCCATCGCCCAGGCCTTCCTTCCCGTCGAGGCCGCACGCGCGATCGCGCAGCTGTGCGACGAGCAGGACTGGCGCACGATGGCGAGCACCGTCACGGGCACGTACCGACGGCTCCCGGCAGGCGTCTCCGCGCCCGCTCCCTCCGTCGTCACGCCGGTGACGAACCTGCGCGATGCCTCGCTGGAACAAACCTTCGTGATGGCGCCCTACACCGAGCCCGACGACCCCGCCTTTCCCGCGCTGGAGGCGGTGGTGGAGCAGTGGGGGCTGCGCGCCGAACGCGCCCTCACGAGCGAGGGCCGCGCGATCACCGCCGTAACGCATGCGAGCGCGGGCAAGGGCGCAGCCCTGGAGCGTCTCTGCGACCGCTACGGCATCCCGGCCGCCGCCACGGTCGCCTTCGGCGACACGGAGGTGGACGCGCCCATGATCGCGTTCGCCGGCCTGGGCGTCGCCATGGGCGACGCGCCACCTTCGCTGAAGGCCATCGCCGGCCTCGTCACCGAAACCGCCAGCGAAGAGGGCGTGGCCAGCGCCATCGCGCGCATCTGGGGCGAAGCCGCAGGCTGAGTCGGGCGGGGCGGGCGTCGCGGGCTCCACTCGAGCCTTCCCCTGCGTGGGAACGTGGGGAACGAACATGGGGAGAGCGATTGAAGCCCCCTTGTGGCGCACGCTGAACAGCGGTGACTCGTGCGGGAGTCCTCCGCCATCCCAACCACAAGGGGGCCTCTCTTTAAACCACGAAAATATTCTGTACCCGGGATTCGCTGCCTCTTGCACTTCTGAACGCCTTCCCCCACCATCGGGAGCGACTCCGCACGAGTCGTGGCCCCGCGTGGGAATATGGGAGGGCGTTCTTCATGCCCCCTTGTGGCTCACACTGGACAGCGATGGCTCGTGCGGAGTCCACCGCCATCCCAACCACAAGGGGGCTTCTCTATTGAACCACGCAAAATATTTTGGCCGTAGCGGTCAGTAGCGTCTTCGTGCTCGCCATCAGCGTCATGGCCTGTGGCGGAGGCGACGAACCGACCAGGTCCAGCAGTAGTGGCTCTGATAGCACAGATAGCAATAGCGCCAGTAGTAGCAGTTCGACCAGCGGCTCGAGCGCCAGTAGTAGCAGCTCCACCAGCGGGTCAAGCTCCAAAGAGAGCGGAAGCAGCGGAAGTTCGACCAGCGGCTCAAGCTCGAGCGATAGCAGGAGAAGCGATGGGGTCTGGAGCAGCAGCCGCGCACAGGCAGACTCGAAAGCAACCCCTACCCCTACCCCAGCACCTCCTATCCGACGAGGCCCTTACCAACCAACCCCTACACGAGCAACGCCTACCCCCACCGCAGAGGCGTGGGGTTCGAATACCGACCGCAGTAAACGCGGGACAGGCGCCTGCCTGGACGCCTTCTTCGACTGTGACGACGGAAATTGCGCCGCCTGGAAGCGCCTGACCGAAAACGGCAGGTCCAGCCGCTGCGACCACGTCATCGCAGCCTACGGCCGCGAGCCGATCTGGTCGGACTAGGTGGCTGAGCAGGACTAGGGGCTGAGCAGGAATCGAAGCCGGGCGATCTCACCCTCGGTTGCGCCGATGGCTGCGTGGCCATTTGCGGCGTCCTGATTCTGATCGCAGTCGTTACCGGGGCGATCATCCTCGCCATCGTCCTCATCGGTGGGTTCTTCCAGGCGATCTTCTAGCGGCTAGTCCGTTTCGCTGGTGTCGGCGAGCCATTCGCCGCTCTTGCCGCCGCGCTTCTCCAGCAGACGGACGCCTTCGATGCGCATGCCGCGATCGACCGCCTTGCACATGTCGTAGACCGTCAGGCAGACGACGCTGACGGCGGTGAGCGCTTCCATCTCGACGCCGGTGCGGCCTTCTGTGCGGACGGTGGCCTCGACGCGCAGACTCGCGGCGTCGCCGTCAGCTTCAGCGGGGTCAAGGGCGATGGCGATGGCGGAGAGGGGAAGGAGGTGGCACATGGGGATGAGTTCGCTCGTGCGCTTCGCAGCCTGGATGCCAGCGACGCGCGCCACGGCGAGCACGTCGCCCTTGGGCAAGCCGCCCTCCTGGATGAGGGCGAGCGTCTCGGCGCGCATGACGACGACGCCCTCCGCCACCGCCTCCCGCGACGTGACCGCCTTGCCGGAGACGTCGACCATGCGCGCGTTGCCACGCTCGTCGAGGTGGGAGAGACGCGTGGCGTCTGCGTCAGGCTGGTCGGAGGTGTCAGGAGCCATGGTGCCGCCGCCACATGAGCGTTTCGTAACCGAAGACGATGCCGTAGGCGAGCAGGCCGCCCACGATTCCCCCCGCGATGCCGAGCTGGGTCGAAATCCACATACCGGTCGCGATGATGCCCGCGCCGCCACCCGCCAGGGACGCGTAGAAGGCGGAACGCCGCCGCCCGCTGGCGAAGCGCTCGCGCAGGGTGGGCTCGGCCTCCGATTCCAGTGCCATGCTGGGGGCAGTATCGCAGATAGCGGCGCGGGGGCCACGGCGCGGGCGCGGGCTGTCTGAGCGAACCGTGTCCGTATACTCGCAGTCATGCCTCCTGACGCCACAGCCACCACCACCCTCGACGCCCTCCCCTACCGCCACGTGCTCCCCCACACCGCCGCCCTCTCCCCCGCCGGACGGCTGAGCGTGGGCGGCTGCGACCTGCGCGACCTCGCCGCCGAGTACGGCACGCCTCTCTACGTCTTCGACGAAGAAGACTTCCGCGAGACCGCTCGCGAGTACCGCCGCGAGTTCGAGTCGCGCTGGCCCGAGGTCTCGGTGCTGTACGCGGCGAAGGCGTACCTGAGCCTGCCCCTGGCCGCCATCGTGGCCGAAGAGGGGCTCGGGATGGACGTCGTCAGCGGGGGTGAGCTGGCGATCGCGCGCGTGGCCGGCTTCCCCTCCGGGCGCCTCTACTTCCACGGCAACAACAAGAGCGCCGACGAGCTGGAGGCCGCCGTCAGCGGCGAGGCCGTGGGACGCGTGGTCGTCGATAACTTCCACGAGCTGGCCGAGCTCGACCGCATCGCGGGGGAGCAGGGGACGCGTCAGGCCATCCTGCTGCGCGTCTCACCCAACGTGGACCCGCAAACGCACGCCAAGACGACGACAGGCGTGCTCGATTCCAAGTTCGGCTTCGCCATCGCCACGGGCGACGCGGAGCGGGCGGTGGCGCAGGCGCTGGCCGCCCCGAACCTCGACCTTCGCGGCCTGCACGTGCATCTCGGCTCGCCCATCTTCGAGGTGGAGCCGTACGAGCAGGCGAGCGACGTGATGTGCGCCTTCGCCGCGCAGATGGGCGACACGCACGGCTTCGCCTTCGACGAGTACAGCCCCGGCGGCGGCTTCGCCCTGGCCTACACGCGTGAGCAGCAGGCGCCCGCCATCGCCGAGTACGCCGAGCGCGTGGCCCGCTCGCTCGAGCGCGCGCTGGCCGAGCACCGGCTCGAGGCGCCCTCACTGCACATCGAGCCGGGACGCTCGCTCATCGGGCGCGCCATGGTGGCGGTCTACGCCGTGGGGGCGCGCAAGGAGATCCCGGGCGTGCGCACCTACGTCTCCGTCGACGGCGGCATGGCGGACAACATCCGCCCCGCCATGTACGGCTCCGGCTACGAGTCGGTCCCCGTCGACCTGCCCCTCGAGGCCGCCAGCGAGACGGTCACCGTGGCGGGCAAGTACTGCGAGAGCGGCGACATCCTCGTGCGCGACGCGGAGCTGCCGCGGCTGCAGGCGGGCGATCTCATCGCCCTGCCCGCGAGCGGCGGCTACAACCTCGCCATGTCGAGCAACTACAACGCAGCCCTGCGCCCGCCAGTCATCGCTGTGCGCGATGGCGCGGCGCGCGTGCTGCAGCGCCGCGAGCAGGTGGAGGACCTCATCGCCCGCGACATCAGCGATCGCTGAGCCAGGCCTGCGCCCTTCACCCCGAAGTCCTCGAGGTTGGGTGAAGGCTCAGGCGGAGGCGGGCGGGGGGCCGAAGCGCTCGCGGATGGCGTCGCGACGGAAGCGGAAGAGGTCGTGCAGCTGGGGCCGCATGATGTATCGCGCCACGAGATCGCCGACCGGGCCGCCGGGGAAGAGGTAGTGCATGTCGTCCAGCACCTCGGTGCCGCCTTCCACCTCACGAAACTCGTGCTGGTGATGCCAGAGGCTGTAGGGCTCGAAGCGTTGCTCGTCGACGAAGCGCACCCGCTCCTCAACGTGGGTGATGACCGTGGAGTAGGCGATGGCGACGCCCGGCAGGGGGCGCATCTCGAACGTGATCATGAGGCCGGGATACATCCGCTCAGGCGGGTCGGAGGTGATGCGAAAGCCGTAGAGATCCGGGGTGATGAGGGCCAGATTGCGCGGGTTCGAGTAGAAGGCCCACATCTCGTCGAGCGAAACGGGGACGACCTGTCGGGTCCGCAAGCGGTGAATGGCCATCTATCACTCCCTCTCTGAGCCGTGCCCCTGCGCCCGCCCGTCGTCGCCACCACCGTGGCCAGCGTCGGCGCCAACGTGGGCGGCGGCGTGACGCGCGTGCTTCAGCGCCATGAACAGGTGGAATATCTCATCGCCCTCGGTATCGGGCCTGCTCACGTGCTCAACCCCCGGCGGAGGGCCCAGCCGCCGGCGCACGGCCAGACGCCGGTAGTTGAAGATCTCGAGCAAGCGCGGGCGCACGAGACGCCGCGCAATGATATCGCCGAAGGGGCCGGCGGGCAGGCTGTACGTGACGGCGTCGCGCACTTCGGTGCCGCCTTCCACCTCGAAGAAGTCGTGCTGGTGGTGCCAGAGGCTGTAGGGGCCGATGTGCTGCTCGTCGATGAAGCGCCTGTTCTCCTCGACCTGGCTGATGACGGTCGCCCAGGAAAGCGGGATGCCGAACATGGGCCGAACCTGGTAGGTGATCATGAGCCCGGGGTACATCCGCTCGGGCGGCACGGAGGTCGGCCAGAAGTCGAGCCAGGGCGGGGTGATGCGGCGCAGGTTCATGGGGTTCGAGAAGAACTCCCACGCCTCGTCCAGCAGAACCGGGACGATCTGCCGCGCCCGCAGGCGGTGGATGGCCATCGGCCTACCCCTTCCGCAGGAGCGCTCGCAGCGCTCCCTCGACAGCAGGATGGGTGAACTCGAAGCCCTCCGCCGCGAGCCGCTCCGGTACGACGCGCTGGCTCGCGAAGAGCAGTGCGCCCGCCGCCTCGCCCATGGCGATGGTCATGGCAAAGCGCGGCACCATCATGAAGGCGGGGCGTCGCAGCACGCGCCCCAGCGCGCTCGTCAACTCCGCGTTGGTCGTCGCCACGGGGGCGACCACGTTCACGGGCCCGGTGGTCTCGTTCCCGAGGAGGTGCAGCATGGCGGCGACGGAGTCGTCGAGCGTGACCCAGGGCATCCACTGCTTCCCGCTCCCCAGCTTGCCGCCGACGCCGAAGCGGAAGGGCAGCGTCAGGCGGCGAAAGGCGGATGCCTCTTCGCCGAAGATCACGCCCAGACGCGCCATGGCCGTGGGGATGCCGGCGGCGTTCCCCTTCTCCGCCTCCACCTCCCAATCGACGGTGAGGTCGGCGAGGAAGCCCTGGCCACGGGGCGAGCGTTCGGTCAGCGTCTCGTCGCCGCGATCGCCGTAGTAGCCGACGGCTGAGGCTACGACGAGGCGTCTCGGCTTCGGGTCGAGGGCAGCGAGGTGCTCGATGAGCAGGCGCGTGCTGTCGATGCGGCTGGAGCGCAGCTCCGCCTTGCGCTGCGCGCTCCAGCGGCCATCGCCGATGGAGGCGCCGCTGAGGTGGACGACGGCGTCGCAGCCAGCGAAGGCGCCCTCGCGAATCCAGCCTTCGGCGGGGGACCAGTCGGCGCCAGCGTTGTTGGCGCGTCCGCGGCTGATGCGGACGACCTCATCGCCACGCGCTTCGAGGCTGGCGGCGAGCGCACGACCAACCAGGCCGGTACTTCCGGTGATGGCGACCTTCACGAGCACATCCTTCGGGGCAGGCGCCCCTTCCACCTTACCCCACCGCGCATCACACGCTGCAAGGCGCAGGGGCGAGCGCGCGCTACCCTTCGTCGGGGCTTGGAGCGATGGCGAAGAGGAACTCCACCTCGACGGGCACGCCCAGGGGCAGGCTGGCCATGCCCGCGGCGACGCGCGCATGGCGACCCGCATCGCCGAACACCTCGACGAGCAGGTTGGAGGCGCCGTTGATGACGGCGGGATGCTGGGTGAAGTCGGCCGGGGCGGCCACGTAGCCCCCCACGCGCACGACGCCGGCGATGCGGTCGAGCGAGCCCAAGGCCGTGCGCGCGGCGGCGAGACCGTTGAGGGCGCACTGCCGCGCGAGCGCAGCGCCCTCCTCCACGGTGACGTCGACGCCACAGTGGCCCGTGGGCACGGGCTCGCCGGGCGTCACCGGGATCTGGCCGGAGACGGCGAGCAGGTCGCCGTGCGGGCGGGCGGGCACATAGGAGCCGGCGGGCACGGGCGCTTCGGGCAGTTCGATTCCCAGCTCGCGCAGGCGTGCTTCAGCGCTCATCTCCAAGCCTCCTCACAGCGGTGTCACTTCACCTTACGCCCCCACAGGGCGGTTGGCATGGAGGGCGGGTGGTCCGGACGAAACGCAGACGTGCGCCCGCTCAGCCCCTAGTCGTCCTGGAGCGAGAGCAGGCGGGTGGTGACGGCGTCGAGCTCTTCGGCGCTGTAGGTCTCGACCACGATGCGCGCGCCCCCGCCGCGGTGCGGGGAGACGGTCACGCGTGTCCCGAGCGAGCGGCGCAGGTTCGTCTCGAGGTCGCGCAGATCGCCGGGGTGAGCGCCGGGGGTGGAGGGGGGGATGCGCGGGGGGCGGGGCGAGAGGGCGCGGCGCACGGCGGCCTCGGTCTCGCGCACGCTCATGCCGCGGTGCACGGTCTCGCGCCAGATGGCGAGCCGCGTCGAGCCTTCGGGAGCACCCAGCAGGGCGCGGGCGTGCCCCTCGCGAATCTCGCCCGCCACGAGGCTGCGGCGGATCTCCTGCTCCAGCTGCAGGAGGCGGATGGCGTTGGCGACGGCGGCGCGGCTGCGGCCGACGCGGCGCGCCGCTTCCTCCTGGGTGAGGTGGTACTCCTCGATCAGGCGGCGGTAGGCGAGCGCCTCCTCGATGGGATTCAGGTCGGCGCGCTGGATGTTCTCCACCAGCGCCAGCTCCAGCAGCTCCGAGCCGTCCACCTCGCGCACGACGACGGGCACGGCGGGCAGGTCGGCCAGGCGCGCCGCCTGCAGGCGTCGCTCGCCCGCGATGAGCCGGTAGCCGCCCGCCTCCTCGACGCTCACGACGAGCGGCTGCAGCACACCGTGCTCGCGGATGGAGTCGGCCAGCTCGCGCAGCTGCTCGGGCGGGAAGTTGGTGCGCGGCTGCTCGGGGTTGGGCGCAATCAGGTCGATATCGATTTCGAGGGGCGCGCGGGGGGCTTCCGCGGGCGGCGTCTCAGACGCCTCCGCGTCTTGCGCGTCCCCGCGGGGCAGAAGGGCGTCGAGCCCGCGTCCCAGGCCACGTCGTTGCTGTGTCATGCGCTCACTCCCACCCGTTCGGTCAGCTCGACCGCCAGCTTCTGGTAGGCAGTGGCGGCGCGGCTTCCCGGGCTATAGCGAAAGATGGATTGCCCGTGGCTCGGCGCCTCCGCGATGTGGACGGCGCGCGGAATCACGGTGTTGAACGTTTCACCGGGGAAGTGCGCCATCACATCGGCAGCGACTTCGCGCGCCAAACGCGTGCGCTGGTCGAGCATGGTGAGCACGACCCCGAGGGTGCGCAGATCGGGGTTGAGGTTGCGACGCACCAGCGTGAGCGTCTCCATGAGGCGCGCCAGCCCCTCCATGGAGAGGTATTCGCACTGCACCGGCACGACCACGCTGGTGGCCCCCGTGAGCGCGTTCACGGTGAGGATGCCGAGCGAGGGCGGGCAGTCTATGAGCACCCAGTCGTAGTCGCCCGTGAGCGGCTCGCAGATGGTCGCGAGGCGCTGCTCGCGGGCCATGGCGGGGGCCAGTTCGACCTCCGCCCCGGCGAGTTCGGGCGTGGCTGGCAGCAGGTCGAACTGCTCCTCGGGCAGGGACACGATGCAGTCGCGCGGCTCCGCCTCCTGCATGAGCGCCTCGTAGATGGAGGGGCCGTCGACGGCGGTCAGGCCGGCGGCGCTGGTGGCGTTCGCCTGGGCGTCCATGTCGATGAGGAGCGCACGCTGGCCCGTGCGCCCGAGCGCAGCCGCGAGCGAGACGGCGGTCGTGGTCTTGCCCACGCCACCCTTCTGGTTCACCACAGCAATTATCTCACACGCCATTCATCTCCCCTGCTTCATGCGCGCCTCGACGTCCCTCTGCGAGGGCATCTCCATGAGACCGCTGCGTTCGGCGACGAGCGAGCCCATCGCCATGGCGAAGGTGCACGATTCCAGCACGTCCTGCGTGGCCACCATGCGCACGGCGAAGGCGGCGGTGCAGGCGTCGCCCGCGCCCGTGGGGTCGACGGCGTGGGCGGGGAAGGCGGGCAGGTCGCTGCGCGCGCCCCGCCGGTAGAGCCAGGCGCCACGATCGCCGCGCGTGACGATGGCCACGCCCCGACGCGAGAGCTCACGGGCGAGGGCGGGCGGGTCGTCCGCATCCTCAACGCTGAAGATGGCGACGGCGTCGGGGGTGAGGAGGGCGCGCGCCCGTGAGGGCGCGTAGGGGGCGCGTCGTACGGGGCGGCTGGCCATGCCATCGCGCAAGGCCCCTTGCAGCGAGACGACCCGCACCGACGCCTCCAGGGCGGGGAAGGCGCTCATCTCGTTGAAGGCGGGCGCCGCGATAACCGCGTCGACCCCGGCGTCGCCACTGCCACTCAGGCCCGCGGGCAGGTCGTCGTTGGCGATGGGCTCACCGGCCTGGTGCAGGACCTGGCGGCGGCCGCCGCCGTCGGGGTACTGATTCTCGAAGCGGGGGCAGCGTTCGGCGGGGAGCGCCTCCACCGTCAGCCCCTCGAGGGCGGCGGTGTCGTAGCCAGCGGGCACGCGGCTGACGAGGGTGACGTCGGCGCCGAGGGCGGCGGCGGCGCGGGCGCTGTAGAGCGCGGGCCCGCCCGCAGTCCAGACCGGGGGAGCGTCGCCTGCGCCGTCCGCACCGTCAGCCTGGTCGGACGAGGCGACGAGGTCCTCGGTCACGTTTCCGACAACTACCAGTCTTGGTCGCGGCGCGGACGTGGGGCTCACCGCATCACTCCTCCATCAGGCTGATGACGACCTTGCGGCTCTCCCCCTCGCCGGTGCTGTTCGTCTCCAGCTCAGGGTCTTCGGCGAGGGAGAGGTGCACGAGGCGGCGTTCGGCGGCGGACATCGGCTCGAGCGTGATCGGATCACCGGTCTCGCGCACGCGGTCGGCCATGCGCCCCGCCAGCGCGACGACCTGCTCCTCGCGACGGCTGCGGTACTGCTCGACGTCGATGGTGACCGAGCCGCGACCGGGGAAGCGGCGCGTCATGACGAGGTTCACGACGTACTGGAAGGCCATCAGGCTCTCGCCACGCCTCCCGATGAGCATGCCCAGGTCGTCGCCAGAGATATCGATGACGGCGCGGGCGCTGCCCAGCCCGTCGCCGGCGGTGACGGGCTCGCGGATGCTGATTTCGGCGTCGATTTCGAGGATCTGCAGGATGGAATCGACCACCTCGGCGGCCAGATCGACCTCCTCAGCGTTGATATCGGGCGCGATCTCCTCTTCCTCTCGGCGCCGTCGCGGACGGCTGCGGCGGGACGAGCCACCACCGCCACCGGAGCCACCGCTGCCGCCGGAGCCGCGGCGCGACGGTTCACGCGCGGGAGGCGGGGAGCCTTCGCCGAAGAAGTCCTGCTCGGTCAGCTCGGGCGCGCGCTCCATGCGACGTCCGCCGTTGCGGTCGCCGCGGTCGCCGCGCTCGCGGCCGCCGCCGGGGCCGCCGCTGCCGCCACGCGAGCGGCCACCACGACCGCCACGGCCGCCGCGACGTCCACGGTCGCGGTCGCCACGTTCACGGTTGGCGGCGGGGCCGCCGCTGCCGCCCCGTGGGCGGCCGCGAGCGCGGCGGGGGATGGAGGTATCGGGAGGTTCGGGGGTGCTGGCGTCGGGGTCGGGGCCGTCGGCGCGCAGGGTGGCGCGCACGACGGCGTCGCGGGCGCCGCGACCGAAGAGGCCGCCGCGCTGGCCTTCGTCGAGGACGACGAACTCGACCTCTTCCTTGGTGGCGTTGAGCTTGGCGACGGCGGCCTTAAGCGCGTCGTCGACGGTTTTTCCGCTTGCTTCGGCGTGTTGCATGAGCTGATGTCCTTAATTCACGGGAGGGCCTGGAGCGTGAGCGAGCCTCGCCCTCCGAAGATGCTGAGGTGGGTGTTGCGGCCGCGGCCGCCGGGCGGGGCGCCGGTGGCGCCACCATGGGGGGAATGTTGAGCGGAGCGAAGCCATACGTAATCACGTTGAAGCCTACGCTCACGACGGACGTAACGACCCAGTAGAGGCTGACGCCACTGGGGAAATTGAAGGAGATCAAGACGAACATGATGGGCAGCATCCACTGCATCATCTGCTGCTGCATGCGTGCCCGTTCGTCCGTCGACACCATGACGGTGGTCTTCGATTGCGCCCATGTGGTGAGGCCCACGAGCGCCACCATGATCCAGTTCGGATCGGCCAGATTCATCCCCAGGAAGCTCTCTTCGAGGGGCACCGCGCTCTGGATGTAGCTCCACGAGTAGAGGTGGCTGGAGAGGTTGTCCAGCGCCTCCGGGGAGACGGCCAGCGTCTGCCGGATGGCATAGAAGAGCGCAATCAGGACGGGGAACTGCATCACCAGCGGGCCCAGGCAGCCGAGCGGATTGACGCCCGCCTCGCGGTAGGCCTTCATCATCTCTTCCTGGCGCCGCTTGGGATCGGTGAACTTCTTCTGGACCTCCTGCACGCGGGGCTGCAGGGCCTGCATGGCGCGCGTCTGCTGCAGCTGCCGCAGCGTCAGCGGGAAGGTCACCAGTCGCACGAGGATGGTGAAGGCGATGACCGCCAGCCCAAAGCTGCCCCACAGCACGTTGTTGAGCACGATGAGCACGTTGATCATCGGGTCAAGCAAGCCGACCGTGAACGTGCGCGTGAAGCCGAAGGTGGCGATGGCGAAGATGAGCGCGACGAGGCCGACGAGCACCACGCCCAGCAGCGCGCGCCTCACGACCTGACCGTTCATGGCCGGCCTCGCACTTCACGCTCAATCACGGTGAGCGTCGCGGGGTCGGCGCGGTAGAGCTTGCCCTCCGTGCCGAACACCCACGCAAAACCATCCTTTTCCACCAAACCTGATCGTATCTTCCCTGCTCCATCGATCTTGATGGCGTTCAGTGCGTTGCCGGTGGCCAGATCGACGAAGTGCACCACACCATCCTCGTCACCGACGACCAGGCGGTTGTCGATCACGACCGGTCGAGCCTTCACCTTCTCACCGGCATCGTACGTCCAGCGCGCACGCCCCGTGCCCAGGTCGAAGGCGTGCACCGTGCCGCCGAAATCGCCGAAGTAGGCGATCCCGTCGGCCACAGCAGGCGTCGTCCAGACCCAGCCGTCGGCCTTGTAGGAGCTGCCACGGGTGCTGCCGCTCGCAGCTTCCACCAGCCAGACCTGCCCTCCCAGGGTCGGAACGAAGAGCAGCCCGTTCCCGAGGTCGGCAAGGTCAGCGATCGCGCCGCCGGCTTCAAACGTCCACAGCTCCTCGCCCGTCGTCAGGCTGAAGGCGTGCAGGATGCCGTCCATCGTGCCCACGTAGAGCACATCACCCACGACCACCGGCTGCGACCAGATCTCGCTCCCGAGCACGCGTCCGGTGAGCGCCCACGCCTCAGCAGCCCCGCCATCATTGACGTTTCGGATGTAGAGGCGCCGCTCGGTGGTCCCGAAGGCGATGCGATCACCGGCCAGCACGGCGCCCCCGACGATGCTCCCGTCGACGTCGTCGCGCCACCAGCTTCGCTCCCCTGCCAGCCGCCCACCCCTGGAGATCGAGACCAGCTGTCCCGAGAAGCCGGCAAGGATAATGCGGTCCCCGACGAACAGTGGTCGTCCATAGACGGCTTCGAGGTCGACATCGTCCTCGATGGCGATATCGCTCTCGGGGAAGCGCCAGCGGTACTCGCCACCGAATTCGTCAAGCGTGACGGCGACCAGCTCCTGGCGGTCCAGGAAGACGTAGACTTCATCGCCCTCGAAGGCTGGCTCCGCCCAGCCGCGCGGATCGGAGAAGCCGACGCACGCAGCCGAGAACACTGCAACCAGCAGGATGACGAGGGCAAACGGTACTGCCCGAGGCATGCGCCGCATCCTAGCAGCAAACCGCGTCACGGTCGCACAAGCCGCTGGTTCACGTGAAGCAATCACGTGAACCACGACGCCTCTCGCCCCCGGATGTTTCACGTGAAACGTCACCGCCGGGCTACTCGGGGACCGGGTCATAGCCGTAGCCGCCACCGGGGCGACAGCGCGAGAGGCGTCGCAGGGTGACCCAGGCGCCGCGGAGAGCGCCGTGTCGACGGATGGCCTCTTCGCCGTAGCGGGAGCAGCTCGGCTCGAAACGGCAGCTGCCGGCGAACAGGCCTGAGAGCGTCACCTGGTAGACGCGGATGGCGCCGATGAGGAGCCAGCTCATGCCGAAGTCGGCTCCTCGAGCAGTCCGGCGCGGGCGAGGGAACGCCGCAGCTCCCTGCAGAGTGGGGCGAACGCCATCGACATCGCAGGGCGCTGGGCCAGGACTACCACGTCGTAGCCGTCGCGCAGGGGGAGGGTGCGGAGCGCCTCGCGGAGGCGGCGTCGCACGCGGTTGCGGTGGGCGGCCCGCTTCTCGAGACGCTTGCCGACAGCCAGACCCACTCGCGCCGGCCCTTCACCGCGCTCCAGGAGCTTGAGCGCGACCGTCCGACCACCCACGGATTTCCCAGATGAGAACGCTTGTTCGAAATCTGCGCGCCGTAGCGAGTGCACGCGCGCTCCTATCGCAGCCAGCCTAGAGCGCCAGCCGCCTCCGGCCCTTGAGGCGCCGCGCCTTGATCACCGCCCGGCCCGAGCGTGACGACATCCGCCGGCGAAAACCATGACGGCGGCGGCGGGGGCGGCTGTGCGGTTGATACGTTCGCTTTGGCGACACGATCTGCTCCTCGGACGCCTAACGCTACGACGCCGCGCCGCTAGCCGCCAGCCCCTCCGTAGAGGGCCTGGTACCAGGCGTAGTGCTCCATCACCACCTGCACATAGGCGCGTGTCTCGGAGAACGTGATCGCCTCGACGAAGTCGACCGGCGGCCAGGGCGCGACCGCAGCCCAGCGGCGCGCCTGGCTGGGGCCGCCGTTGTAGGCCGCGAGCGCATGGTGCACGTCGCCCAGCTCCCGCACCTGCACGCCGAGGTAGTACGCCCCGAAGCGAATCGAGACTTCGGGACGGAAGAGGTCGTCCAGCGCAAACGGGGCGACGCCGAGCGCGGCTGCGATGTCGAGTGCCGTCGGCGGGATGACCTGCGTCAGGCCCATGGCGCTGGCGATGGAGACGGCGCCCGCGTTCCAGCGGCTCTCCTGGTGGATGAGCGCCGCCAGCAGGAGCGGGTCGAGGTCGTTCGCGCGGCCGTGCTCCTCCAGGAGCGAGGCGTAGGGCAGGGGGTAGCGCAGCCGTGCAAGCTCGTCCGGGAGCGCTTCGTTGTCGATGCCCAGTATCGACTGAATCTCCCACGCCAGCGCGTTCACCTGCTGCGGCAGACCCGCCCGCCAGGCCGTGCGCGCCAGCGAGAGCAGCGTCCAGGGGTCGTTCGTCGCCGCCGCGGCCTGCTGGATCGTCGCCGCGACGCCAACCACGCAGCGATACCCTCCCAGTCGATGGCGGGCGGGGGCGTGAGGGGACCGTAGCGACCGTCGCCCAGCGCCTCCTGGCCGAGCGCGCGACGCGCTTCGATTCCGTAGAAGGAGCGCGGTTGCGCCGCCGCGGCACGGGCGAGGGCATCGTTCGCCCCTGCTTCGTCGCCCTCCTGCGTGTAGGCGCGGGCCAGCCAGAAGAGGGTGCGAGCGTCGCCGCCGCCGCTCAGCTCCCACACGGCGATCGCGCCCGCGGCGTCGCCGCCCTGCAGCCGCACGAAGCCCTGCCGGAAGCGCGCCTCCGCGGCGAACGGGCTGCCCTGCTCCTGCGCCACGACGCCGTAGCGCAGCGCCGCCTCGTCAAACTGCCCCACGCTCTCCAACGCGCGCGCCGCCCAGTAGCGCGCCCGATGCGCATAGCGCCCGCCTGCGGATTCGCCGCGACCGCGTCGTAGAGCGGCACCGACTCGAGCGGGAAGCCGTCGTCCTCGTACGACGCCGCGAGGAAGTAGGTGCGGTAGGCCAGCGCCTCTCCCGTCAGGGTCGGGTCCTCGCTGGCGGGGCCGAGCACTGCGCGCGCCTGCGCGTAGAGGCGCTGTCGGTAGAGCACGAAGCCCTCATCGCCGGGGTCGACCGCGAAGCCGGCGGTGCGCAGGTCCTGCACGGCGGAGACCGCCTCCTCGCTCCACGGGCTCTCCACGATGATGGCGCGCAGCTGCTGTTCGAAAAGCGCCACATCGCCCAGCAGGAAGCCAACCGCCGCGAGCGCTTGCCGCAGCATCGGACTGCCGGTCACCGCGACCAGTTCGCCCAGCCAGCGGCGCTGCCCCTCCAGGTCTTCCGCCGCGATCGCCAGTTCGAGGCGTTGCTGCAGGATGGGCGTGCGCAGGAGCTGCCCCACCGTGGGCGTCGCCAGCAGCAGGTCCCAGACGCTCTCGGCGCGAGCAATTTCGCCGAGGCCGGCGAGCGCGCTGGCGTATTCCGCGACCACGAACGGCGTCAGCGCCAGGCCCGTGCCCAGCACGGCGTACGGCCGCAGCGTCTCCACCGCCTCCTCGTGCGCGCCTTCCTCGTTCAGCCGCACCCCCAGCAGGTAGGCCGCCCGCAACTCCTCCGGCGAGCCCGCAGGCGCAAGCGCCAACGCCACCCGCAGCACCGACCGCGCTCGCTCGACGTCCCCCAGCGCGTACGTGGCCACGGCCTCACCCAGCCGCGCCGCCGACCGCGCCGCTGCGCCCGAAGCATCGTCCGCGATGCGTGCGAACGCCCCCCCTCGCCTCGGCGGGGCGCCCCCCTTGCAACAGCGCATAGGCGTCGTCGATACGCGACGCGACCGATGGCGCCGCCGGCGCTGACGGTTCGGACGACTCGGGCGGGGCCGACGGCGGTGGAGTCGCCGGGGTGGCGGATGGGTCTGGGGGAGGAGTCGGGGCAGGCGTGGTGGCGGCAGGGGGTGGTGGGGTGGTTGGAGGGGTCGGGGACGGCGGGGAAGGGGTGGCGGTCTGCGGAGCGGGGGGCGTCTCGGGCGGTGGCGGGGAGGCCTGGGGGGAAGCGGGCGTGGGGGAGGCGGTGGCGGTGGGGGAAGGGGCCGGGTCGCCGCCGCAGGCGGCCAGCGTCACCGCCACGAGCAGGACGACCAGCACGCCGCATCGCACGCCGCTCAACCCACTGGCGCTGCGACGGTTGCGTCTGCCGTCCACAGCTTCGATGCTAGGCCTGTCCGCGCAGGCAGGTCAAAGCGCAGCGCCCGCGCACGAGGGGGCAAGGTGGCCGCCAACAGTCCCGACACCAGCGAGACCGCCCTCAGCGACGCCACCAGGGCGCTCAACGCCTGGATCGAAGTCGACCTCGACGCACTCGCCAACAACGCCAGCGTGCTGCGCAGCCTCGCCGGCGACGCCACCGTCATCGCCGTCGTGAAGGCGAACGCCTACGGTCACGGCGCCAGCATCGTCGCGCCCGCGCTGGAAACAGCCGGCATCGAGCGTTTCGGCGCCATCTTCCTGCCCGAAGCGCTCGCCCTGCGCGACGCCGGCGTGACGCGACCCGTGGTCGTCCTCGGCCACTCCTTCCCCGAAGACGCCGACATCGCCGTCGCCCGCGACATCACCCTCACGGTCGACACCCCCGCGCTCGCCGAGCGCCTCTCCGCCGCCGCCGTGGACGCGGGCAAGGCTCCCGTGCCTGTCCACCTCAAGGTCGATAGCGGCATGCACCGCTTCGGCCTTCGAACCGACGAGCTGGCCGCGCTCGCCGCCCACATCCGCGACCTCGAAGGCGTCACCCTCGAAGGCATCTGGACCCACCTCGCCAACGCCGACCAGGAGGACGATTCCTTCACCGCCACACAGGCGGCCGTCGTGCAGGAAGCGGTGGACCTCGCGGGGCCCGTGCCCATTCGCCACATCGCCAACACGGCCACCACCATCCGTCACCCCGAGTTTCACTACGAGGCCGTGCGTCCGGGGCTGGGCGTCTACGGCGCGCTGCCCGCCAACACCCCCAACCCGGGGCTGCGCCCCGTGCTCAGCATCAAGGCGCGGCTCGCGCGCGTCTTCGACGTGCCCACCGGCGATGGCGTGAGCTACGGGCTCACCTGGCGCGCCCCGCGGCCCTCCCGCATCGCCCTCATCCCCATCGGCTACGCCGATGGCTGGCAGCGAGCCCTCAGCAATCGCGGCCACGTGCTGGCGGGCGGGCAGCGCTGCCCCATCGTCGGACGCGTCTGCATGGACCACTTCCTCATCGACGTGACAGACGTCCCCGGCCCTGGCGTCGCGCGCGGCAACGAAGCCGTGCTGCTCGGCGAACAGGGCGGCGCCACCATCACCGCCGGCGACATCGCCGCCCCCATCGGCACCATCAACTACGAAGTGCTCGCCGGCCTCAACCGCCGCCTCAACCGCCTCGCCCACCGCCAAGGCACGCTGGAAGCGCGGGGCTGACCCCCCCGCTAGCCAGCCCGCCGCACGAGCACGCTCACGCGGGGGATGGGGGGGAGGGCGAAGGGGCCCAGCTCGACCAGGTCAATGGCGTCGAAGCCGCATTCGGTGAGCAGGGCCGCCAGACGGCCCCAGCCGCGCAGGTCCACCTGCGCGCATCCGCCTGAGACGACCAGACGGTGGAAGCGGTCGAGCGGCGACCAGCGTACGGGGGCGAACTCGACCAGCAAGGCGGCTCCGCCCGGCGCCAGGATGCGCGAAAGCTCCTCAGCAAAGCCGTGCACGGCATCGTCGTCGAGGGCGCGGATCAGGTGCAGCGCCGTGATCGCCTCGAAGGAGGCGTCGCGGAAGGGCAGGCGTTCGGGCCAGGCGACCAGGTCGACGTCACCGCCGTTGGACGAGAGGTCCAGCACGACAGGGCTGGCGGGTGAGCCTGCGCGCGCGGCCAGCAGCTCAGCGAAGGCGCCGCCGCCCAGCCCGACATCGAGGTAGGTGCGCGCGCGGTCGAGCTGGAGCAGTTCGATCATCGCGTCCGCGCGCGGGAAGAGCGCTGCGCACCCCGCCTGTGAGTTGAGGATGCGGGCGAGCGCTCCCTGCGGGCCCGCAAGCCAGCGGTCGCGCGCGTGGATGGCTTCGCGACGGCGACGTATCACAGCTCGTAGGTTAGGCGCACGCGGCGCTTGGCGCGCCCTGCGCGCTCGGCCACGGCGAGCAGCGCACGCGCCTCCTCGGGGAGAGTGGCGGCGTCCGCGCGGCGTACGAAGGTGGCCGCGCGCTCGTCGTCGG
This sequence comes from Tepidiformaceae bacterium, assembly GCA_965200565.1. Classification (GTDB taxonomy): domain Bacteria; phylum Chloroflexota; class Dehalococcoidia; order Tepidiformales; family Tepidiformaceae; genus UBA2991. The sequence continues at coordinate 1,475,968 of OZ241349.1, forward strand.
CCAGCGCCGCGACGAGCGCTTCCAGGCTCGTGGCCAGGGGGAGCGCCTCCTGCCAGGCGCGCTCCAGATTCGCCTCGTCCTCCGCGTCCTCCGGGTGGCGTTCGTAGAAGGTGGTGAGCGGCCCCAGCCGCACGCCCAGGTCGGCGACGCGCTCGGCGAGGGCGATCAGCGGGTGGCGCGCGCCGAAGCCCCGCACCGCCGCAAACGACATGAAGGCCACCAGCGTCACGCCTTCGCCGGGGAGCACGCTCGCGTCGCCGTCGCCTGCTGGCTCACCCTCGACTTCTACCCGCAGCCGCATCGTCGTCCTCTCCCCCTAGAACCCGTTGCGACCATCGATGAAGCGCATGGGGTCGACGAGGACGCCGTGCACCGATATCTCCCAGTGCAGGTGGGGCGCGGTGGAGAGGCCCGAGTTGCCCACGTAGCCGATGAGCTGGCCCTTCTCCACCTGCTGGCCCTCCGCCACGGCGAAGGCGCTCAGGTGGGCGTAGCCGGAGAGCACGCCGCCCGCATGGTCGATGATGACGACGTTGCCGCGGATGGCCAGCTGCCGCGCGAGCGACACGCGTCCGCTGTTCGTCGCCACCACGGGGGTGCCTTCGGCGGCGCCGAAATCGGTGCCGCCGTGGTTACCGGAGACGGGCCCGTCGTTGAAAGAGCGGCGCTCGCCGAACTGGCTCGAGATGCCGCCCTGCACGGGGATCTGCCAGCCGCCATCCCAGAGCTTCCCAGGCGTCTCCTGCGCATACGCCTCGGCGAGGAGTGCGTTCTCGCGCTCGTCCTGGTCCAGCACGGTCGAGCCCTCACCCTCCTGGTAGTAGATGGTGGTGACGTCCCACTCGGTTTCCCGCACCGTGATGGTGCGCTCAAGCGACCCCATCGAGCCGTTCGAGAGCGTGAGCAGAACCTGCAGCACGTGTTCGCCCGCCGGGTCCGCGACATCCACGCCGACGAAGGCGTACTTGCTGAATTCGCCCTGCGTGAGCGCGTGGCGGCGTCCGAGGAAGTTGACCTCCCCTTCGCTCACGCTGCCCGTGACGGAGACGAGGATGGCGCTCCCCTGCGCCACCTCCTCGATGGAGACGAGCAGTTCGGGCGAGACGAACGTCGCGGGCTCGGTCGCGACGGCCCACGGCGTGGGCGACGCCTCCGCCGGGGACGTTGGCACGACGGTCGCGATGGTCTCCGATTCGACACGCGGGGCGTCCTCGCCACAGGCTCCTGCCAGCAGCGCCAGCGCGAGCAGCGGCGCGATGAACAGCAGTCCCCGGGAACGGCGGGCGAGGGGCACGCCCCAAGCGTAAACGCTCCCCGACGTCGAGCCACCCTGCTACCATCCGCCCATGCCGGAGAGAGCAGACGCACCAGCAGTCGAGCGGGGCCCCTTCGCCCTGCGCCGCACCGCCGCCTACGACTTCATCGAGGGGCTGAACCGCACGAAGGAAGCGCTGCGCGAGCAGGGCTTCGATATCGCCACCGTCTTCGACGCGCGCGAGTCCGCCGGTGGCGCCTGCTCCATCCTCGGGGCGAGCGACCCCGACGTGCTGCGTCGCGCGCTCGACGCCCATGCGGAGGCGGGCGTGTTCTTCCCCTGCAGCGTGGCCGTGCGCGAGCACAGCGAGGGGCAGGAGATCGTCGTGACGGCGGTCGACCCCACGGTCACGCTGGGCGCGAGCGGCAACGAAGCGCTCGCCGCCATCGCCAGCGAGCTGCGCGATCGCCTCGCCACCGCCCTCGCGCGACTGCCCCGCGGCCGCCGCTAGGCCCGGGCGAAGAGGCCGTCGGCGAGGAAGCGCCCCTCCCCGGGCACGCCCGGCAGGGTGAAGAAGAAGCCCCCGCCCTCGGGCAGGATGAGCAGGTCGACCGTACCCTGCGAGACGGTCGTGCCCGAGCAGAGCGACGAGGGGTAGTCGTCGTTCTCCTGGCAGTAGAGCACCCAGCCATCGCCGTCACGGAACGTCGCGAGCGTCTCGTTCAGCTCGGCGAAGCCGGCATTGATGCGGGCCAGCAGGTTGGGGTCGGCCTCTTCCAGCGCTGGCGTGAGCAGGGTGATGAGCGCCTGCGAGCCCTCGAGGTTGGCGTTGAAGTCCCACAGGTCCGTCTTGGAGTAGCGGTCCTCTTCACCCGTGATCTTCCCCTGCGAGACTTCCTCGATGAGCTCCGCCGCGCCGATGGCGAGCACCGCTGGCGGCAATTCGAGATCTGGCAGCTCGCTCAGCAGAATCTGCAGGTCGGCGTCCAGCGCGAACAGAAAGGGGGGAGATGGTCGGGGTGCCCGGATTTGAACCGGGGACCTCTTCGTCCCGAACGAAGCACTCTACCTGGCTGAGCTACACCCCGAACGTCCCCAGAATAGCGCCGCTGCCCCTACCAGTCAGCGCCGGCCTTCCCCACTCAACCAGCCACCTCCACCATCCAGCCCCGCGCTCTCCTACACTACGACCCGCAGGCCAGGCCCACGGGAGGGACGTCATGAGCGAGCACGACACCAACCAGAGCGAACAGATGGGAAGGCGCTTCGTGGGGAAGGTCGCCGTCATCACGGGGGCGGCGGGCGGCATCGGGCGCGAGACGGCGGTACGTCTCGCCCGCGAGGGCGCGCGCATCGTCGCCGTCGACCTCCCCTCGAGCGACCTCGCAGGCGCCATCGACGCCGTCGAGGAGGTCGGCGGCGAGGCCATCGCCGTGCCCACGGACGTCACCAGCGCCGCCGACCACGAGCAGTACGTGCAGCAGGCCGTGATGCGCTTCGGCAGCATCGACGGCTTCTTCAACAACGCTGGCATCGAGGGCGTGGTCACGCCCCTGACGGAGTACCCCGAGGACGTCTTCGACCAGGTGCTGGCGGTGAACGTGAAGGGCGTCTGGCTGGGGATGCGGGCGGTCGCGCCGGTGATGCGCGAGCGGGGCGGCTCGATCGTCAACACCGCTTCGACGGCGGGGCTGGGGGGAACGCCGCACCTCGCCGCCTACGGGGCGAGCAAGCACGCCGTCATCGGCCTCACGCGCACGGCCGCGCTCGAATTCGCGCGCGACGGCATCCGCGTGAACGCCATCTGCCCCGCGCCCATCGAGACGCGCATGATGCGCTCCATCGAGCGCGGCGCCGACCCCGACAACCCCGAGTCGCGACACCGCGATGTCGCGGCCACGATACCCATGCGCCGCTACGGCGAGCCCCATGAGGTGGCCGCGCTCACGGCCTTCCTGCTGAGCGAGGAGGCGTCCTTCATCACCGGCGCTTTCTACCCCGTGGACGGCGGCTCGAAGGCTCGCTAGCGGCCCGCCGGCGGGAGCGCGCCCCACCACAGCACACAAGGCAGCGCTCGCAGCCGCGGCCACTATGCCCGCGACCGCTATCATTGGCGCATGGCCTTCGGGGAACCTCCCACACCCGCCGCCCCCTCGCGACAACGCCTGGTGGCGCCGCTCACGGCTGCCGCCATCGTGCTGGCCTTGCTGGTCGGGGGCGGGATCGCGGCGTTCACCGTCTCGCAGTCGGCCAGCAGCGACGCCCCCACCGAGCCCGGCCCGCTCGCGACGCCCGCGCCCGCCTACCCCATCGCCACCTTCGACGTACGCGAGGCCGACGGCGCGAGGCTCACGCTGCTGCCCGCCAATATCGACGGCGAGGCGCTCAGCGTCACCCTGCGCGAAGGCGTCACGCTGGAGGCGCTCGTCCCCGGGCCGCCATCGCGCCTGGCAGAGGGTCAGTGGCTCCTCCTCATCGGCGAAGGCGACCCCGTGCGCAACTCCGTCATCCGCCAGGTCATCGCGCTGACGGAGCCGGGCGCTCCCGGCGCGGACGGCCTCGCGCGGTCGGCGGCGGGCTTCACGGGCGCGGAGCTGGTGAGCAATCCGCTCGAGCAAGTCGTGCTCTGGGGGCGCATCGAGCGCGTCACCCCTGATGCGTCGGCGTCAGCGCGGCCCGAGTGGGTGCCGCGGACGGTGTGGCGGCGGCTGGAAGGCGTCGCCCCGGCGGGCGGCATCGCCGCCGGCCCGCCGCCCGAGCAGTCCACCGCAGACGACGGCGTCAGCGTCGAGGTGACCCTCGCGGGGCCCGACGGCCCCATCACCGTTGTGATCCAGCCGCACGCCAACCTCTTCTTCGTCGAGCCGTACGACGGCCCCATCGCGGGCGGCGACCGCATCGCCACACGCGCGCCCGCGGGCATGAGCCCCGCCAACGCGGAGGCCATCCTGGTCGCGCCCCAGGGCGCCCGCTAGGCGCTTCACCCCGGCTTCGCCCCAGCACCCCTGCCTTCAACTTCGACCCTGCTGACCGCTGCGCGACTACTCCGTGCGCAGGGCGGCAGCGTCGGAGCTGCGGGCGAGGGCTTGCACGGCCCCGATCAACGCAGCGCCGAAGACGACCGCCACCGCCGCCGCGCCGGCCACCACAAACGTCCAGTCAGTCTGCAGCACGAAGCCTGGTTCGACGGGCAGGCCCGCCTCCGTCACATCGAGGAAGGAGAGCATGCGCTGGCCCACGAACTGGCCCACGAGCACGCCCGCCGCGACCCCCACCACGCCCACGACCGCGTACTCCAGGCCGAGCACGCCCATCACCTGGCGACGTGTCAGCCCGATGGCGCCCAGCACGGCGAACTCCACACGCCGACGCTGCACCGCCACCCAGAGCGAGACGAGCAGCGCCACCGCCACCAGCACCAGCACCGCGATGAAGGAGACGGACAGGATGCCCGCCCCGCTGGCCGCGATGAGCGGGTTCGAGCGGGCGGATTCGAGCGCCGCTTCCTGATCGACGAGGCGGCGTATCCCGTACTCGCCGAGCGCATCCTCGATCGGCTCGCGGTCGGCGTCGGGCGCGACGGAGAGCCACACTTCGTTCGCGACGGAGAGGTCGCCCGGCGCGCTCTCCACCATGGGCCCCCAGCGCAGCAGGTGGTCGCGATTGAGCACCACCGACGGGCCGTCCAGGGTGGGCAGCGTGGGGAAGCGCTCGTACACCCCGCGCACTACGAAGGGCACGATGATGCCGTCGATCTCGAGCAGGTCCTCATCGCCGATTTCGAGGCGGTGCTGCTCGAGGAAGGATTCGCTCGCGATCAGCGGCAGGGGGATGCCGCGATCGGCGGGGAAGAGCCCGCGCCGCTCCCCGGTGGTCCCGCGGCGGAAGCCCAGGCGGGCCGACTGCGACCCCGATCGCGCCTCCACGCTGCTCAGCTGCAGCGTATCCGTGAAGCGCTCCGCGCTGGGGATGGCCTCCCAGCGCACGACTCCCTCGAAGCCTTCCAGCAGCACCAGCGAGCCGTCCGCATCGATCGCCGAGAGGTCGTCGATGAAGACGGGGTCGTCGCTGGCGTTGAACTGGTTGATGGGCTCCGTGAGGGTGAGCGCGATGAGCGAGATCGGCTCCGCCAGCGGACGGAAGCCGGAGCTCTCGATGGGCGCACGCAGCTCCTGCCAGCCCCGGAAGCCGAGCTTGCCGAAGGGCAGCAGGTCGTGGCGGCCGTCGGCGTCGCGCACGCGCGCCCAGATGGTCACGTCGCCACGCTCGATGGTGGGGTTGAGCCAGACGGACAGCTCCGTCGATCCCGGCGGGATGGGGACGCCCTGCAGGATGTCACCGCTGTCGACGCGGTCGAGGAGGTCTTCCAGGGGCATTTCGGCGAAGTCGTCGCGCCACCAGAGCAGGTCGCCCGCGCCCTCCGCCACGCCGAGCACGGTCACGGGCGGGCCGGCGCTGTTGGGCGTGGCGTATTCGCCCGCAAGCCGCATCACGGCGGTGACGGCGTCGACGCCTTCGACCTCCGCCATCTCCGCCTCCAGGCGCGTCAGGTCGGCGGGCAGGAAGGTGATGTCGTTGGCGGTTCCGCGCAGGTCGACGCCTGCGGCGAAGCGTGCGCGGTCCTCGTAGGAGCGCTCGGTGGTGCTCGTGTAGCTGGCCGCGAACATGCCCACGGCCACCGCCATCATCAGCAGGAGCGCCAGCTGCGTGTACGGCCCCGGGCGGCGCACGAGCTGCCAGAGCCCCATCGCCACGGCCACGCTCGCGACGCACGCCGTCAGCCGCGCAATCACGCGCAGGACGAGCGGGTAGACGCGCGCCAGCACCGCCGCCGAGGCCGCGATGATGAGCGCCGGCGAGGCCAGCAGCAGCGGATCGCTGGAAACGCCGCCCGTCGAGGAGGGCGTGTAGACGGAGTCGCGCTCGTTCAGCTCCCAGAGGGCCAGCAGGGCGAATCCGACCAGCACCACATCGAGGTAGTAGCGCTGGATGAGGCCGACGGCAGGCCGCGCCAGCGCGCGCCGCTGCCCCTGCGGGCCACGGCGCGCCACCACGAAGGCCGGCGCCGTCAGCGCCACGATCGATAGCACCGCGCCCAGCGCCGCCAGCGGGAAGGCGATCGGGTCGAGCGTGACGGGCAGCAGATCGCCGCCGGAGATGTCGTTGAAGACGGGGGTGTAGCCCAGCAGCGCCGTCACCCCGCCCGCGATGAAGGGCGCGGCGATGATCGCGGGCAGGGCCAGGGCCAGCCCCTCGAGCGCGTGCAGCGCCACAATCTGGGCCGTGCTTGAGCCGCGCCCGCGCAACAGCGCGATCTGCTCGCTCTGGCGCTCCACCACCGTCACCGAGATGAGCCCCACGTAGAAGAGCGCGATGACGGCAATCTGCACGAGCAGAATCGTGAGCGGGGCGCGCTGGAAGTCGGCGCTCCGCCCGAAGGCGTCGAGCGTCACCGTGAGCGGGCTGGTGGCGTAGCCCTCGTAGATGCGGAGGTCGTCATTCAGCCCGGTAATGCTGTCGCGCGCCTGCTCAAAATTCCCCTGGTCGAGCTGGTCGATATCGGCGAAGACGTTCCAGCGCAGGCTGACCACCTGCCCCGGGTAGCGCCCCGCCAGGTCACCAAGCACCGCATCGACGTGCGCGAGCATCGGCACGACGAGCCCTGAATCGGCCAGCGGCGTCGCAGGCCGGATGTAGCGTTCCCCGCTCCGCGACCAGAACGACGAGCTTGGCTCATCGATCGAGATGATGCCCGTAAGCACCGCGGGGATGGAGTAGCGCACCAGCGTCTGCAGGTCGCAGGGCAGCTGCGGCTCGAGGTTCTGCGGGATGATGCGGTCGCAGTTGTCGAACTCTTCGATCAGCAGGAAGGAATCGCCCGGGTCGAGGCGCGCCACCGCAGCGGCGCGCGTGCCCATCACCACCTCAAGCGGCCCGTCGGGGCCGGTGGGCATGGGCAGCCGACCCTCTTCCAGCGTGACGTGCTCACCAAAGCCCTCGAAGGCGTGCAGCCGCCCGAGCGTGGTGCCCGCGCGCGGCTCCTCGCCCGTAAACCCGATCGTCAGCACCGCCGAATCCACTGCCACCGAGCGGTCCCGCTCGAACCAGCCAAGCCGCTCATCGATGCGACGCTCGACGGTCTCGCGCACGGCGAGCGAGTCGAGCGTGGCCAGCTGTTGCGTCTGGATGCCGGCGCGGATGGTGGGTTCGCCCCGCAATTCGTCGCGCACGGTGAACTTGAGCCCGAGGTCGGCCATGGCGCGCGCGTAGATGGGCGCGCTGGCGAGCAGCGTGGACGCGACGAGCACGCCCAGCGCGAGCACGCCCAGCATGCGCCAGTTGGCCGCACTGTGGCGCAGCAGCAACGCCCAGAGAACGGGGAGGCTTCCCATACCCGCACAGGGTAGCGGTCTTGCGCCTCACAGGCGCTGCGGGGGTAGGGGGCGTCAGGGGTGGAGCGCTCTTCGGGGATGCGCTCGCGGCGTTCAAGCGCCTCCGCGGAAATGGATTCACGCTCGGCCAACGCCTGCCATGCGCTGCCAGGGGTTCTCCGGCTTTCTCGCCTGACTGACATCCCCCTGCTGACGAAAGCAAACAATAGTTCTACTCTGCCTCCCGACCGTGAGGAGGTGGAGCCCCTTGGACGAGAGCCAGACCCGCCGGCCACGCATCGATGCGCTGCCCGAGCACACCCGATACCGCGACAGCGGCTGCGACCTCTACCCGTCGTGTCTGCGCTGCCCCCTGCCACGCTGCCGCTACGAAGAGCCCAGCGGCGCACCCGCCATGCTGCGCTCCGGCCGCGACGCCGCCATCGTGCGGCTCTCGCGCGAGCAGAAGCTCTCGGTCGACGAGCTGGCGACGCGCTTCGGGCTCTCGCGCCGCACCATCTTCCGCGTGTTGCGGGCGGCCAAAGCCGCCCTCCCCGCAGCGGGCTAGCGACGAACGAACGCCGGCCGGGGCCGGGTTCGGCTAGCGGCCCTGGAACTCGGGGGTGCGGCGCTCGAGGAAGGCGGCGGCAGCATTCTGGAAATCCTCGGTCTGCGAGGCGGCGATCATGTTGCCCGCCTCGAACGTGAGCGTCTCGTCGAAGGTGTGGGTCGCGCTGTAGGCGAAGTTGCGCTTCATGCGCGCGAAGGCGGCGGTGGGGCCGGCGGCGAGGCTGCGCGCCAACGCCATCGCCTCCTCCTGCAGCGCGCGATCGGGGACGATGCGGTTGACGATGCCCAGGCGCAGCGCCGAAGCGGCGTCGACCTGCGATCCGAGCAGGTACAGCTCCTTCGCCTTCGCCATCCCCACGAGGCGCTGCAGCTGCCAGCTCCCCCCGAAGTCGCCCGTCAGCCCGACGCGTCCGAAGGCCGTAACGAAACGCGCGCCTTCGCCCGCCAGGCGGAGGTCGGCGGCCAGGGCCAGCGCGAAGCCTGCGCCCGCCGCGGCTCCGTTGACGGCCGCGATGGTGGGCTTGGGCATCTCCGCCAGCAGCCGCGAGATCTCCTCGAAGCGACGCAGCTGGGCGGTGCTCGCGAGCGGATCGAGCCCGTCGCCCGTGCCGATGCCCTTGAGGTCGCCGCCTGAGCAGAAGGCGCGTCCCGCGCCCGTCACCACCACGCAGCGCACGGCCTCGTCGCCGGCGGCTTCATGCCCGCGCGCGACGAGCGCATCCAGCAGCTCACCGCTCATGGCGTTGAGCGCGTCGGGGCGGTTCAGGGTGATGACGCCGACAGCGCCGTCAGTCTCGTAGCGCACGGTTTCGGACATGGCGGCCTCCTTCGCAGACGAGCCATTCTATGGGCGAAGCCCGCACCCTGCCGCCGCGCCGCTTGCACGACTCCCGGCGCTACTCCCGCCAGGTGAGGTCGACCACGCCGAAGCGCACCGTGTCGCCTTCCACCACGCCCGCACGGCGCAGCGCCTGCGCCACGCCCCAGCGAGTCAGCCGACGGTCGACCTCGTCGCGGGCGCCCTCCATCTCCAGGTCCATCATCTCGACGAAGGTGACGACGCGCTGCCCCTCGACCGCGTAGAGCCCGGGGCCGCGCCGCGCCACGGTGTAGCGCTCCTCGGTCTGGGGGCGCACGACGGGGACGATGTCGGGTGGGCAGGCGGCGGCGCGCTCCCGCTCCTCGCGGACGAGCGCCATCAGCTGGGCGGTGAGGGCTGCGGTGCCGGCCTCCTCCTGCGCCGAGATGGTGGCGACGGGCGCCCCGATGTGCGCTTCCAGCGTGGCCGCGGCGTCCCGCGCGATCTCGTCGTCGAGGTCTGCCTTCGTGACGGCGACGACACGGGGGATGTCGGCGAGGGCGTCGTCGTAGGCGCGCACTTCGGACTCGATCAGCTCGTAGTCGGTGACGGGGTCGAGCGAGCTGCAATCGACCACGTGCAGGAGCACGCGACAGCGGCGCACATGCTTGAGGAACTCGAAGCCAAGCCCGTAGCCCTCGCTCGCGCCCTCGATGAGGCCGGGCAGGTCGGCCAGGGTGAAGCGTTCGTAGCCGACCTGAACCACACCCAGCATCGGTTCGAGCGTGGTGAACGGGTAGGCGGCGATCTTCGGGTTGGCGTGGGAGACGGCCGCGAGCAGGGTCGACTTGCCGGCGTTGGGCAGGCCCAGCAGCCCGACATCCGCGAGCAGGCGCAGGTCGAGCCGCAGGTCGACCGACTCGCCGACGTGCCCGTGTTGGGCGTAGCGGGGCGCCTGGTTGGTGCTGGTGGCGAAGCGCTTGTTGCCCCAGCCGCCACGACCGCCCCACGCCACCAGCACCGTCTCCCCCGGCTCGGCGAGGTCGGCCAGCGGCTCATCGCTCTCGTCGTCGAAGGCGACGGTGCCGGCGGGGACATCGAGCGTGAGGTCGTCGCCCTGGGGGCCTGACTTCTGCTTCGGCCCGCCGGGACCCCCATCCCCTGCACGGAAGCGGCGACGGCTGCGGAAGTGCTCCAGCGTGTAGACGTCATCGACGGCGCGCAGGAAGACGCGTCCGCCACGCCCCCCATCGCCGCCGTCGGGGCCGCCCAGGGGCACGAACTTCTCGCGGTGGAAGGTGGCAGCGCCGTCCCCGCCAGTCCCGCCTGCCACGGTAATCCGAACGCTATCGAACATCGGGCTTCATCCTGCTCCCTCCAGAGGGTAGAGGGTGATGGGGTGATGATGAAGATGATGAGCCGTGCGGAAGCGTTCGGTTTCCCGGCCTGCGCGCGGTCGCAGCGGGACTGAGGCGGTGGCGAGGGGGGACGGGTTCTGTGCGGGAGCCGTGCGGCAGTGTTCGGAAGCGGGCGCAGGTGGCGGTGGGGCGCGACGGCGGCTGCGAGTGAGCCGACGCGGTTCCGTACAGAAGCCGTCGTGTTTCCGAACGCGGGATGCGCCCGCTAGGAGCCGCCGCCGGCAGGCTCGGGCGCCGCTTCGCCGAGGTCGCCACGACGGCGCCGGATGACGGCTTCGTCTTCGCCGAGGGAGGCGTCCTGCTCCCGCTCGTAGGTCATCTTGTAGAGGCGCGCGTAGACGCCGTCGCGGGTGAGCAGCTCGTCGTGGGTGCCGATTTCGACCATGCACCCGTTCTCCAGGACGACGATGCGGCTGGCCTCGCGGATGGTCGAGAGGCGGTGGGCGATGACGAAGGAGGTGCGGTTCTGCAGCAGGTTGCGCAGCGCGCGCTGGATGATGACCTCGGTCTGCGTATCCACGTAGGCCGTCGCCTCGTCGAGGATGAGGATGCGGGGTGAGGCGAGCACGGCGCGGGCGAAGCTGAGCAGCTGGCGCTGGCCCACAGAGATGTTCTGGCCGCGCTGGTGCAGCTCGTGGTCGTAGCCGCCGCGCAGGCGCGAGATGAAGTCGTGGGCGCCGACTGCGCGCGCGGCCTCCTCGATCTCTTCGTCGGTGGCGCCGGGCTTCCCGTACTCGATGTTCTCGCGGATGGTGCCGCTGAAGAGGTAGGGCGTCTGCAGCACCACGCCCATGAACTGCGTGAGCGAGCGCCGCTTGATGTCGCGCACGTCGTGCCCGTCGATGAGGATGCCGCCGCCGGAGACGTCGTAGCCGCGGCTCACGAGCGTGGTGACGGTCGTCTTGCCCGAGCCGGTGTGGCCCACCAGCGCGATCGTCTCGCCCGGCTCCACATGCAGGTCGAAGTCCTGCAGCACGGGCACGCCCTCGACGTAGTGGAAGTTGACGTTGGCGAAATCGACCCGCCCGCTCACGTCCGTCAGCTCGATGGCGTCGTCGCGGTCGCGGATGCGGGGGACGGTCTCGAGCACTTCGAAGATGCGCTGGCCGCCGGCCATGGCGCGCTGCAGCATCGTGTACTGCATCACCAGGTCGCGGATGGGCTCGAAGAAGCGAAGGATGAGCAGGATGAAGAGGACGATGGCGCCCACGATCGTGGCCGCTTCGTCGCTGGGCAGGGAGCCGGAGCCGAGTGCGCGCCAGCCCGCGGCGATGAGCACGGCCGCGGTGGAGATGGCGATGCAGAGCTCGATCAGGGGAACGACCACGGCGGTGAGCGTGCCCGCCCAGATGTTGGCGTTGCGGTTCTCCTGGTTCATCACGTCGAAGCGCTTGGCGTTCTCGCCCTCGCGGTTGAGGGACTGCACCGTGCGCACGCCGGCGAGGCTCTCGCCGAGGTTGCCGTAGAGCTGGCTGATGCGGATGCGCACGTTGATGAAGGCTTCACGCGCGTAGCGCGCCCAGATGGTCAGCACGAAGATCAGGGGCGGCACCACGGCGAGCGTGTAGAGCGCCAGCTCCCAGTCCGCGTTCAACAGCAGGGTGACGGCGATGGCGATGCCGACGATATCGGCGGCGAAGGTGAGCGAGCCCGTGCTCAGCAGCTCCTGCATGACGGTCACGTCGCTGGTGAGGCGGCTGATCATGCGGCCCACTTCCATGTCGTCGTAGAAGGAGAGGGAGAGGCCCTGCATGTGCTCGTACATCTTCGAGCGCAGGTCGAAGAGCAGCTGGGTGCCGACGCGCGCCATGATCAGCTGCTGCGTCATGCCCGCGACCCAGCCGAGGACGCCCAGCCCGCCGAGGATGCCCGCCCAGACGGGGATGCGGCCGGCGTTGCCCGTGAGTGCGTCTTCGGTGGCCCGGGCGATGAAGAAGGCGGGCACGTAGATGGAGATGGAGACGAGCAGCATGCAGGCGAAGGCGATGAAGAGCGCGCGGCGGCGGTGCCGCAGGTAGGGGATCATCTTGCGCACGACTTCGGCGTCGTAGGGCTTGCCGAGGTACTCCTCGTCCCAGCCGTCCGAGCCGCGATTGCCTCGCATCATGCCGCGCTGGCCGCCGATGCCGGAGCTGTAGCCTCCGGCCATGCCACCGCCCCACATGCCCATTAGGAGGCGCCTCCACTGCCGCCGGCGGGCGCGCCTTCAGCGGCGACTTCGGCAGCTGCTGGCTCGGCGCTGGCGGATGGTGCAGCATCGGCATCGGCGCTCGCGGCGGCGCTGCCGGCGATGTCGCCCAGCGCTTCTTCCTGGTCGCGCAGCTCGAGGTCGTAGATGGAGCGGTAGAGCCCCTCTTCGTCCAGCAGCGACTCATGCGTGCCGCGCTGCACGATCTCGCCGTCCTCGAGCACCAGAATCTCGTCCGCGCGCATGACCGTGCGCAGGCGCTGGGCGATGACGAAGGTGGTGCGCCCTTCCATGAGCGTCGCCAGCGCCTGCTGGATGAGGAACTCGGTCTGTGTATCCACGCTCGCCGTTGAGTCGTCGAAGATGAGCACGCGCGGGTCGAGCAGGAGCGTGCGCGCGATGGCCACGCGCTGGCGCTGGCCGCCGGAGAGGGTGACGCCGCGTTCGCCCACCCACTCGTCGTAGCCGTAGGGCAGGCTCATGATGAAGTCGTGGATGCGGGCGGCCTTGGCGGCGGTCTCGATCTCCTCCTGCGTCGCCTCCGGGCGCCCGTAGGCGATGTTGTCGCGGATGGTGCCGACGAAGAGGAAGACGTCCTGCTGCACTGAGCCGATGTTGCTGCGCAGCGATTCGAGCTGGAAGTTGCGGATATCCGTGCCGTCGATGGAGATGGAGCCCTCGGTCACGTCGTAGAAGCGGGGCAGCAGGTTCACCACCGTGGACTTGCCGCTGCCCGTGGGGCCGAGCAGGGCGATGATCTTGCCTGGCTCGGCATCGATATCGATGTTGCGCAGGGTGGCGCTCACGTTGTCGTAGCCGAAGGAGACGTTGCGGAAGCGCACATGGCCGCGTGGGTCGACGAGCGGCTCGGCGTCCTCGCGCTCCTGCACGGCGGAGCGCGCATCGAGGATTTCGAAGACGCGTGTGCCCGCGGCGATGGCGCGGGAGAAGGAGGTGATCATGAAGCCGAGCATGCGCACCGGCATCTGCAGCAGCTGCAGGGCCACGAGGAAGAGGATGAGCTCGCCCACGGTGAGGCTGCCCTGGGTGATGTACCAGGCGCCCATGCCCACCGTCGCCGCCACCTGCACGCCGGCCAGGCCCTGCAGCAGGGGGGCGTGGCGCGCCATGAGGGTGGCCTGGCTGAGCTGCAGGTCGCGCTGCTCCTCGGCGGCGCGACCGAACTTGGCCGCCTCTACGGGCTCGCGGCTGAAGGCCTTGACCACACGGATGCCTCCCAGCCCTTCATCCGCCACCTCCGTCATGCGCGCCTCGCTCTGCTGAATCTCCAGCCAGAGGGGGCGCATCACGCGCTGCACCGCCCACGAGCGCCAGCCGATGATGGGCAGGGTGATGCAGCTGATGAGGGCCAGCTGCCAGTGGAACCAGAACATCCCCCCCACACCCCCGATGATCATGAGGATGATCATCAGCAGCCGCAGCGAGGCCATCGACATGAACATGCGGATGGCCTCCACGTCCTGCGTGGCGCGGGACATGATCTGGCCCGTCTGCACGGAGTCGTGGTAGGCGTAGCTGAGCCGCTGCACCGTGTCGTAGATGGCGTTGCGCAGGTCGTAGGCGACGCGCTGGCCGAGGCTCTCACTGATGTACGTCTGGGTGAAGGCGGAGATGCCACGCGCGATGGCGAAGCCGACGACCAGCAGCGCCGCCAGCACGAGCGTGCCGCGGCTGCCGGTGAAGGTGATGGAGGCGCCATCGAGCACCGGCTTCAGGCCGATATCGACGGCGATCTGGGCAAGGAAGGCCGAGCCCATACCAAACCCGGCCGCGCCCACCATGGAGAAGAGCCCGATCGTGAGCATCCTCCAGTAGGGGATTGCGTAGCTCCAGATGCGAAAGATGACGCCCAATCCGATACTCCTTCGAACTTGCGACGCTACCACACCCTCACGTTTGGGGAAAGGTAGGGCCTCCGGGCGGGGCGGAGCGGGCTACCGCTGGCACTCTCGCGCCAGGAGTGCTAATCTGCGCGGCACGCGCCTTAAGCAAGCGACATCAGAAAGCATTTGGAGGAACTCCATGCCCGCAAAGACAGCCACGAAGACCGAGCTTGTGCCCCTCGCCGATCGCATCGTCGTGACGGCCCTCAAGCAGGAAGAAGAAACCGCCAGCGGCATCATCATCCCCGACACCGTCAAGGAGAAGCCGCAGCAGGGCGAAGTCATCGCCGTGGGCCCCGGCAAGCGTGACGACAGCGGCACCCGCCAGGCCGTCGACCTCGAGCCTGGCGACCGCGTGCTCTACGCCAAGTACTCGGGCACGGACGTGAAGATCGATGGCATCGACTACATCGTCCTCGAAGAGAAGAACATCCTCTGCAAGCTGGTCTCCTAAGGGAGCGCACGGGAAGGACCTGATACATGGCCCCCAAGCATCTGCTCTTCGATGAGGCTGCCCGCCGCCAGCTGAAGGAGGGCGTCGACGCCCTCGCCGACGCCGTCAAGGTGACGCTCGGCCCGCGCGGCCGCAACGTCGTCATCGAGAAGAACTACGGACCGCCCGTCATCACCAAGGACGGCGTCACCGTGGCCCGCGAGATCGAGCTGGAAGACCCCTTCGAGAACATGGGTACCCAGCTGGTCAAGCAGGTCGCCACCAAGACCAACGACATCGCCGGCGACGGCACCACCACCGCCACCGTGCTGGCCCAGGCGATCGTGCGCGGGGGCATCAAGGTGGTGGCCTCGGGCTCGCACCAGATGTCCATCCGCCGCGGTATCGAGGGCGCCCTCGCCACCGCCATCGACGATCTGCGCTCCCGCGCTGAGCCCGTGCTCAGCAAGGAGCAGATCCAGCACGTCGCCTCCATCTCCGGCAACGACACCGAGATCGGCGAGATCATCGCCGACGTGATGGAGATGGTCGGCAAGGACGGCGTCATCACCGTCGAGGAATCGCGTGGGCTCCGCTTCGAGACGGAGTTTGTGGACGGCCTGCAGCTCGATCGCGGCTGGCAGTCGGCCCAGTTCGTGACGAACGTGGACCGCCAGGAAGCCGTCATCGAGAACCCCTACATCCTCATCACGGACAAGAAGATCAACGCCGTGCAGGACGTGCTCCCCTTGCTGGAGCAGGTGCTGCAGGTGACGAAGGACATCGTCATCATCTCCGATGACATCGAGGGCGAGGCGCTGGCCACGCTGGTGGTGAACAAGATGCGCGGCACGATGAACGTGCTCGCGCTGCGCGCCCCCAGCTTCGGCGACCGCCGCACGGCCATCATGGAAGATATCGCCATCCTCACGGGCGGCGAGATGATCACGGAGAAGATGGGTCGCCAGCTGCAGACGGCCACCCTGGCCGACCTCGGCCGCGCGCGTCGCGTCGTGGCCAGCAAGGAAGCGGCCACCATCATCGAGGGCCAGGCCAGCGATGAGGCCATCCAGGCTCGCATCAAGCAGCTGAAGGCGCAGATCGAGGACATCACCAGTGAATTCGATCGCGAGAAGCTGCAGGAGCGGCTGGCCAAGCTCGCCGGCGGCGTCGCCGTCATCAAGGTGGGCGCCGCCACCGAGATCGAGCTGAAGGAGAAGAAGGCGCGCGTCGAGGATGCGCTCAGCGCCACCCGCGCCGCTGTCGAGGAAGGCGTCATCCCCGGTGGTGGCGTCTCCCTGATCCGCGCCCAGTCCGCGGTGGAAGAGTTCGCCGAGACGCTCGATGGCGATGAGCGCACCGGCGCGCTGCTGCTTGCCGAGGCGCTCGAAGGGCCGAGCTGGACGATCGCCGAGAACGCCGGCCTGGAAGGCTCCGTCATCGTCAACCGCATCAAGCGGCGCGATACCGCCAGCGAAGGCTGGGACGCCGCCTCCGACCGCTGGGGCGACATGTTCGAACTGGGCATCGTCGATCCGGTGAAGGTTGTGCGCTCGGCGCTGGAAAACGCCGCATCCGTCAGTGCGATGGTGCTCACGACCGAGTCGCTGGTGGCAGAGGCTCCGATGATGGCTGCGGCGCCCGCGCCCATGCCGGAGGAGTACTAGCCCCATGCTGGCGCTGCTGCGCTCCGGCAGCCTGAAATGGATGATCGTGCGGATGATCCTGCTCAGCCTCGCGCCTTCGCCATCCGACGGCTCGTCCCCAGAGGCGCCCAGAAGGCGTAGCGCGCCAGTCCTCAGCACCCAACCACAGCAGTGCGCGGCCCTGACCGGGGCCGCGCACTCTTGTCTGTGGCGCTCACGATCACGCTCACGGAACAGGGGTACGCAGCGGCGGGCGACAGGCGTACGATGACACCCTGAAATGGCCAGCTTCATCCGGGACCGCCTGCCCAGACGCATAACCGGCTTCACGAAGGCCGAGATGGTGCGCGCCCTGTGGCTTGGCATCATCGTCGGCATCGCGGCAGGCATCGTCGGCATCATCTTCTTCGAGCTGCTCGAGCTGACGACGGAATACGTGCTGCTCGAGCTGACGGGCTACCACCCGCCGCAACCCTTCGGGGAAGGCGGGGAAGAGGTGCAAGACGCCACGCGCCCCTGGTTGCTGCCCATCGTGGTGGGCCTTGGCGGGCTGGCCTCGGGCGCCGTGCTCACGTTCTTCACGCCGGGGGCGCCGCGGCACGGCATGGACGATGCCATATACGGCTTCCACCACCGCGAGGGGAAGGTGGATTGGCGCAGCGTCCCCGCGATGCTACTCGGCTCCGTGCTCACCATCGGCAGCGGTGGGGCGGCGGGCTCGGAGGGGCCCGCGGCGAGTATCGGCAGCGGGCTCGGCTCCAACATCGCGGGCGGGCTCGGGCTCAGCGTCGAGGACCGCCGGCGGGCGCTCGTAGCGGGCATGGGCGCGGGCATGGGTGCTGTCTTCCGCGCCCCCCTGGGCGGCGCCATGATGGCCGTGGAATCGCTCTACAAGCACGACCTCGAGGCGGACGCCGTCCTGCTCTCGCTCGTCTCCGCCATCGTCTCCTTCTCCATCTTCGGCGCCGTCACCAGCTTCGATCCGCTCTTCGGCGATACGGCGGGCTTCAAGTTCGATCATCCCGAGGAGCTGGTCTGGTACCTGCTGCTGGGCCTGGCCTGTGGGGTGCTCGGCCTCGTCTATCAGCGCAGCCTCGCCATCGTCCACGACGTCGCCCACCACGTCCACCAGATCCCGACGTGGGTGAAGGCGGGCATCGGCGGCGCCGCAGTCGGCGCCATCGGCATGTTCGCGCCGGAGGCGATTCACGTCGGCTACGGCTGGGTGCAGCACATGCTCCACCCCGACGAAGTGATGGACTTCTCCCTCTGGCTCATCATCGCGCTGCCCCTGCTGCGCATCCTCACGGCGTCGCTCTCGATCGGGGCAGGCGCGGCGGGTGGCATCTTCGCGCCCGGCATGGTGGCGGGTGGCATGTTCGGGGCGCTTTTCTGGCGGCTCCTGCACGATGCCCCCGGCATGCCCGTGGAGCCCGCGCCGATGGTCATCATCGGCATGATCGCCGTCTTCGGCAGCGTCGCGCACGTGCCCCTGGCGATGATGCTCATGGTCGGTGAGATGACGGGCAACCTCTCGTTGCTGGCCCCGGCGATGGTCTCCGTAGCGGTGGCGACGCTGGTGGTGGGGAACACGACGGTCTTCGGCAGTCAGGTGAACTCGCGCTCCGATTCACCCGCCCACCGCTTCCGCTTCGCGGTGCCCCTGCTCGATACGATCACGGCGCGGCAGGCGGTGGTCGTCGTGCCCACGGTGCCTTCGACGTTCACCGTGGGCGAAGCGCTGGCAGCGCTCTCGGGTGGGCGCAGAGACCGCGGGGTGGTGGTGGATGACGCCAACCGGCCGGTTGGCGGGCTCAGCGTGGAAGGGCTGCGCGCTGCGCCCGATGCGGGCGCCCCCGTGGGGGACTTTGCGGCCAGCATCCGCACTACCGTGCAGGCCAACTTACCGCTCGATCAGGCCCTTTTGCGGATCGGCGACGAAGGCCAATGGGTCCCGGTAGTGGAGGGAAGCGGTTCCCTGGTGGGCATCATCGATACGCACTCGGTGGTCGACACCTATAACGAGATCGGTCGCGAGGTCGGCGACTCGCCCAAGGACGCGCCGCACTAGCACCAAGCGTGCCTGTGGCGCTGCCTGCCTGGCGCTGAGGTGGCCGTGGCGGGGATGGGGCGTACGATTGGCCCGTGCGCGCGAGTCGCAGGCGGGGGCGTCGCTGGAGAAGACGAGCGGGCGGCCGCCTGCGCCGCCGACTTGGACGCGTCACCACCCAGGATGTCGTGCGCTCACTCTGGCTGGGCGGGCTCATCGGCCTGGCCGCTGGCATCGGCGCGATCCTCTTCTTCGAGATCCTCGACCTTGCCACCCGCTACATCCTCACGGAGCTGACGGGCTACGCCCCGCCGCATCCGTTTGGGGAAGGCGGCGGCGAGCCGGTCTCGCCCACGCGCATCTGGGCCTTGCCCCTGGTGGTGGGGCTGGGCGGGCTCGTCTCGGGCCTGCTCGTCTACTCGCTCGCGCCCGAGGCTGAGGGGGCAGGCACCGACCAGGTGATCGATGCCTTCCACCATCGTGGCGGGCGCATGCGCTGGCACGTCATCCCGGTGAAGCTGATCGCCTCCGCCATCACGGTCGGGAGCGGTGGGGCGGCCGGTCGCGAGGGGCCGACTGCCCAGATTTCGGGGGGAATCGGCTCCTACATCGGCGATCGCCTGGGGCTCGACCCGGCAGAACGCCGGCGAGCGATGGTGGCGGGCATGGGTGCGGGCGTGGGCGCCATCTTCCGCGCTCCCCTGGGCGGCGCCATGATGGCCGCCGAGGTGCTCTACCGCGACGACTTCGAGGCGGACGCGGTGCTGCTCTCGCTCATCTCCGCGATCGTCGCCTTCGCCGTCTACGGGGCGTGGTTCGAGTACACGCCCATCTTCGGCGGCACGGCGGGCTTCTCCTTCAGCAATCCCGAGGAGCTGCCCTACTACCTCGCGCTGGGCGTGGCCTGTGGGCTGCTGGGCATCTTCTACGCGCGCACGCTGGAGTGGACGCAGGACACCTTCCGGCGGCTCACGGGCCCGCGATGGGTGAAGCCCGCAATCGGCGGCGTGCTCGTGGGTTGTATCGCCATGGCCGCGCCGGAAGCGATTCACATCGGGTACGGCTGGGTGCAGCGCTCGTTCACCCCCGACCAGGTGATGGACTACTCCCTCTGGCTCATCATCGCGCTGCCCCTGCTGCGCATCGTGACGGCTTCGCTGACGGTGGGGTCGGGCGCGGCGGGGGGCATCTTCGCGCCGGGTATGGTGGCGGGCGCGATGCTGGGAGCGCTCTTCTGGAGGCTCTTCCACGACCTCCCCGGCTTCCCCGAGGACCCGGCCCCGCTCGTCATCATCGGCATGATTGCGCTCTTCGGGAGCGTCGCCCACGTGCCCCTCGCGATGATGCTGATGGTGGGGGAGATGACCGGGAACCTCTCGCTGCTGGCCCCGGCCATGGTGGCCGTGGCGGTGGCGACGCTGATGGTGGGGAACACCTCGGTCTACCGCAGCCAGGTCGCCACCCGCGCGGATTCGCGAGCGCATCGCCACCGCTTCGCCTTCCCCCTGCTCGACGCCCTGCCCGCCCAACGCGCGGTGACGCCCCTGCCCACCGTGCGCGACAACGTCACCGTGGCGGGCGCGGTCGCCATGCTGGAGGCGGCCAGCAGCACGCAGGCGGCCGTCGTGGACGAGCGCGGAAGGCTGGTGGGCGAGCTGATCGCGGAAGAGTTACGCACCGCGCCCGATGCAGCCGCGCCGGTCGCGGAATTCGTGCGCGACATCCCCACGGTGGTGCTCGCGGACATGCCCCTCGACGAAGCGCTCGACCGTCTCGCCAGCTACGAACGCCGCTGGCTGCCCGTGCTCGACGGCCCCGACGGCCCCGTGCTCGGCGCCATCGACGCCCGCGCGCTGGTGCGCTCCTACCGTCGCGCCGTGCGCGAACAGGTTCGCCCCCTCACCCCCGTGGACGAGGAGATCGGCACCATCGAACTGACCGTGGCCTCGGGGGCGCCGGTAGAAGGGAAGACGCTCGCGCAGGCAGGCCTGCCGCGTGGCGTCCGCGTGCTCACGGTCGGCCGCATGGGCCACACCTCCGCACCCACCGGCGACACCGTCCTCCACCGCGGCGACCGCCTCACCCTCACCGTGCCACGCGGCACCCGCGCCCAGGTCCTCACCCTCATCCTCGGCGATTAATTTGGGCCCGATCGGGTGGCTTTGGCGGGCGGGTGTAGTACGTGTCCGCACAGGGTGCTGACGTGGCGGTGGGAGACGGGTGTGGGTGAAGGCCTGACTCGCTAGCCGAGGGCGAAGCGCAGGACGACGGCCATCGCGGCGAGGAGCAGGACGCCGCCGGCGACGGTGGCGAACACGCGGCGCGCGCGGGCGCGCTCTTCTCCCGCGCTGCGGTAGGCGACGAGCGCGCTCGCGCCGCCCAGCTCGGCGATGACGGTGCGCGCTTCCCCCAGCCGCGAGCGAGGCACGAGCACGGAGTAGGAGGAGCCGAACACGCTCGCCCCGCCGAGGGCGCTGCCCGCGCCCCGCTCGACGAAGGCCGCCTGGATCTGCTCGTCGTGAAGGGCGTCGACCCAGATACGCGCCTCGGCGACGTCGCGCGCCTCCGCCACCACCGTGGCGCCTTCGTCGCGGTCCTCTGTAGAGCTCATGGCACTGGGGAGTGTAGCGCGGCGGCGGGCGAGCCTCGCGGTCGCGGGTGCGCGGTGGTTCGCTACAGTGGGGCGATGCCGAACCGGGACGGGACGCTCAAGGTGCGCGAGTTTGTCTTCCTCTGCGAGGACCTCGTCCTGAAGGGCCTGCCGTCGAGCGTCCCCGCGCCCGAGCACCGCGTGCGCTGGACGATGCTGCAGCTGCACTTCGGCGATCCGCGTGTGCACTTCGAGCTGCAGCTGCAGATGCGGCGGGGCGTGGTGGAGGCGGGCCTGCACTTCGAGGGCGACCTCGAAGCGAACGACGCGTGGGTGGAGCTGCTCGCCTCGCGCGCCGCCGACCTGCTGGGCGAGCTCGGCCCCGTCTGGGAGCTGGAGGAGTGGACCGCCTCGTGGCGGCGGCTGCACCGCCCCTTCCCCTTCGACCAGCTCACCACGGCCCTCGCGCACGAGGTGGCGGAGAGCCTCGTGCAGGCCATCGCGGCGCTCCACCCCATTCTCGAAGAAGGCCCCGCCACACCCCCACCCGCCAAGCGTTCCGCGTCCGCGCGAAGGACGGCGAAGGCGCAACGCCGGCGCCGTGCGCGCCGCTAGCCGGCGGTCAGTGCATGGTGGTCAGGGAGCCGCTTCAGGCGTAGGTGGTGTCCATCTCGGCGGAGATATCGAAGTATTCCTGGAAGGTCTGGTTGTAGCGGTAGAAGAGGTCGCGGCGGGTGTAGTCCTCGCCCTGGGCGAGCCCTTCCATGCTCTGCAGGTCGAGCGAGTTGAGGGTGTAGAGGTCCTCCGCTTCGCCGTGCTCCTTGATGTTCTCGAGCATGGCCTGCCACGCCTCGGGCGTCTGCACGAGGGTGAAGTCGAGGTCGCCGGGGGAGTCGCAGGGGACTTCGGCCGTGCCGATGATGGAGAACGCCTCGAAGGTGATGACGAAGCAGCGCTCGCCCACCTGCACACCCATGGCGGTGTCGCAGCTGCCGAGCCGCTGGAAACTGCCCGACGCATTGAGGCGGTCGGCTGCGTCCTGGAACCACTCGATGGAAGGAAAGACTGGCATGGGGAGAGTCTACCTGAGTGCGCCCCGCTCGCGGGAGTGGTGGCGGGCGGGGCTGCTTGCGGCCCCTGCGTTAGTCCGGGCGCGACCAGCGGTCGTCGGGGGCATCCTCGACGGCGTCGTCGGGCTCTTCGGGCGTGGGGGTGGCGGGTTCTGGCGCGTGCTGGCCGAAGTTGCGCGTGTCCGCCCCGATAAGCGAGGGCAGCGACTGGCTCTCCTGCGCTTCGCCCTCGGGCGCGGCGAAGGGGCTGCGTTCGCGCGACTGCATGCGCCCCCAGACGTCGCCCCGGTGGTCCGCCACGATGCGTCCGTCTTCCAGCTCCTCCACGCGCGTGGCCATTTCCATCACGAGGCGGTCGTGCGTGCAGGTGATGATGGAGACGCCGCGCTCGCGGCAGATGTCGCGGATGAGGGTAAAGATGGCGGTCGCGGTGGCCGAATCGAGCTCGCCTGTGGGCTCGTCGGCGAGCACGAGCGTCGGTTCGGTGACGAGCGCGCGGGCGATGGCGACGCGCTGTTGCTCGCCGCCGGAGAGCTCGTAGGGGCGGTGGTGGGCGCGCCGTTCGAGCCCGACCAGCTCCAGCACCTCGCGTGCGCGGCCCGGTCGCGAGCGGTGCACGCCTGCGATGCGCAGCGGCAGCTCCACGTTCTCCTGCGCGGAGAGCAGCGGCAGCAGCCCGAACGACTGGAAGATGAAGCCCAGCTTCTCGCGGCGCAGGGCGATGAGGTCGGATTCGCCCATCTGGTCGACACGCTCGCCATCGATCTCGACCTCGCCGCTGGTGGGGCGGTCGAGCCCGGCGATGGTGTTGAGCAGGGTGGTCTTGCCCGATCCCGAACGCCCGATGAGGGCCATGAACTCGCCCGGCGCCACGGAGAGGCTGATGTCCCGCACGGCCCACACTTCCTCCGCGCCCAGCTCGAAGCGGCGGGAGACGTTTCGCAGCTCGACGCCTGCGCCTGCCATCAGCGGTCCTCCATCGGCATCGACGAAGCCGGTGATGCGGAAGCGACACGGCGGACGGTATCGGGCAGCACTTCCACGCGGCCTTCGCCGAGGAAGAGCTTGGCCCGCTCGCTGATGCTGAGGCGGTCGAGAAACTCGCGTGGCACCTGCAGGCGGCCGGCTGAATCGACGAGCACGTACTCGTCGTGCACCACCTGGGTGACGCCCCCGCTCTGCTCGACGCGGCGGAAGATCTCCATGCTCGTACGGCCGTCGCGGATGGCCACCACGCGGTTCACGCGGGAGGCGATTTCCGGGTCGTGCGTGACGATGATGATGGTCACGCCGTAGCGCGTGTTGAGGTCGCCCAGCACCTCGTAGACGCTGTCCGCGCCGATGGCATCGAGCTCGCCCGTAGGCTCGTCGGCGAGCAGGAGGGGTGGGCGGTTGGCGAGCGCCACGGCGATGGAGACGCGCTGCTGCTCGCCGCCCGAGAGCTGCTCGGGGTGGTGGTCGAGCCGATGGCTGAGGTTGACCGCCTCGAGCAGTTCGGTGGCGCGATCGCGGGCGTCGCCGGCGTCGGTGGAATCCAGCATGAGGGGCAGTTCGACGTTCTGGCGGGCGGTCAGGTAGGGGATGAGGTTGCGGCCCGTCTGCTGCCAGATGAAGCCGACCGCGCTGCGGCGGTAGCGCACCATCTCGCTCTCGTTCATGGTGAGCAGGTCGCGGCCGCCCACGAAGGCGCGGCCGGCGCTTGGCTGGTCGAGTCCGGCGAGGATGTTGAGCAGGGTGCTCTTGCCCGAGCCCGAGGCGCCCACGATGGCCATCAGTTCGCCCGCGCGCACCTTCAGGTCGAGCCCGCGCAGGGCCACGACCTCCAGGTCGTCGCTCTTGTGAATCTTGAAGAGGTCCTCGCAGACGATGT
The DNA here is from genome assembly GCA_965200565.1 of Tepidiformaceae bacterium. GTDB lineage: Bacteria > Chloroflexota > Dehalococcoidia > Tepidiformales > Tepidiformaceae > UBA2991. Next base: position 1,500,132 of record OZ241349.1, read on the forward strand.
ACGGGGGTGCGGTGTCGCTCGTGTCGGGGCTGGCGGGAAGCGTGCTCATGGATCCCTCCTACAGCTCGCCGATGCGCAGGGCGCGGTGCAGCGCGAGGTGCGAGTAGAGCCGCGCAAGGGCGGCCACGGTGGCGATGAAGACGAGCGCGAGCAGGCCGTAGACGGTGAGCACCGTTCCCCAGCTTACCTGCGAGAGCAGTGGTGGGACTACGTCGCTGCCGTCCTCGGTGAGCGCGAGGGCGCCGATCATGAGGCGTCCGAGGGGGAAGCCGAGGGCTGTGCCCGCCGCCACACCGGCCACAATCACGAAGAGCTGCTCGAAGGCGACGACGCCCACGATCTGGCGCCCGGAGAAGCCCATCGTGCGGAGGATGGCGAATTCGAGCGAACGCGTCTGCGCCGCCAGGTAGGAGAAGACGATGAAGCCGAGCGCCGTGAGCAGCAGCACCGCTCCGAAGGAGAGGAAGAGGATGCCTTCCCAGCTGGCCGCGATGAGCGGGTCGGAGGATTCGCGCTCGAGGATGGCGGCCTGGTCGTAGGTCCCGCGCGCGCGCACGCCCTGTTCCTCCAGCCAGGCGACGGTGAGGTCCACGCCTTCCACGCTTCCCAGCCACACCTCGTTCACGCTGACGTCGCCGGCGATGCGGGGCAGGCCCGCGGCGGCGCTGCGCAAGGTGGCGAGATCGGTGACGAGCAGGTGGTCGCGCCCGCTGGGGAAGAAGCCGGGGAAGAGCTCGAAGGTGCCCGTGATCAACGCCGGCAGCAGTTGGCGGTTGACGCGCACGGTGATGGTGTCGCCCTCGCTGGCCTCGATCGCCTGCAGGAACGATTCGCTCGCGATCACGCGCAGGGGCTCGGGTGAGCGGAGCAGCTGCAGCCCCACCGCGCTCACCGAGAAGTTGTCGTAGTTGAAGCTGATCTGGGCGGCGTAGCGGCCACGTTCGTTGCTCACCTCGGCGCGCGTGATGGTCGTCTGCGCCGCCCCCGAAGCGCCCGTGAGCGACTGGTAGCGGTCCAGCGCCTCGAACGGCTCGATCACCACGCCGTCCTCGCGTCCGCCCCCGGCGGGGTAGACGGTGAGGTCGTCGAGCACGGCCGAGACGCGCCCGGGCGCAGCGGTGAAGCGGCGGATGCTGAAGAAGATGGACTCCACCTCGAGGGGCGCGTCGAGGGACGGGGGGCTGTCGCGGGGGCTGGAGGGACGGGTGAGGTCGGCCACGTAGAGCAGCCAGCCATCCACCTCGTCGATGGGGTCGGAGAAGAGGTACTCGTAGAGAAGGCCGTCTTCGTCACGCAGGCGCACGCCCGGGCGTGCGGCGCGCTCGGGCAGGGAGACGTGTGTCCAGATGCCGATCGCGCGCGATCCCGCGGGCACGACGGCGCCATCGGGCAAGGCTTCGGCCTCGTCGGGAGGCTGCAGGCTTGCGAGCAGCTTGTCGAGGTTGCCACGGAAGTCGGTCCGCCAGAAGGCCACGTCCGCAAAGCCTTCACCCACCCCGAGCAGGCTCGCGCGTGTGGAACTGCCCGCTTCAGGCACGTAGTCGACCTCCAGACGGGCGGCGGCGCTGGCGTCATCGAGCCCGTCGAGGCCGTTGAAGTAGGCCTCCAGCGCTTCGGGGGAGAGGCGTTCGGGCGCGCGGATATCGACGATGCGGCCGGCGGCCCCCGCCTCGTAGGCGGCGCGGTCCTCGAAGCTGCGGTTGAGCGTGGCGCGGAAGCCGGCCGCGAACATCCCCACTGAAGTCGCGAGCAAGAGCAGCAGGATGAGGCGGCTGTAGTGGAGCGGGTTTCGCACCATCCGCCAGAGCCCCAGCAGCACCGTCACCCCGCTCAGCCCCTGCAGCGCCCACGAGGCCACGCGCAGCGCCACCGGGAAGAGCCGCAGGAAGACGAGCGCGATCATGAGCATGAAGAGCGCCGGCGAGACGAGCAGAAGCGGGTCCGCGGAGAGGTCCCCGAAGAGGTTTTCCGTCACGAGCGAGCCACGTTGCCGCAGCTGGTAGAAGAGGAAGGCGCCCACCGCCACGAGCACGAGGTCGAGGTAGTAGCGCAGGAAGAGCGGTTGGCGCGTGGGGCGGGCGAGGCTCTGCTTGTAGTGCACCATGCTCGCCCGTGAGGCGCGGTAGGCGGGCCAGAGCAGGGCGGCGAGCGCCAGCACGGCGCCGAGCGCGGCCATGCCGAAGGCCTCGGCGGTGAGGGTCGTGCGTAGCAGTTCGCCCTGGCTCAGGTCGGCGAAGGGCGGCGTCGGGCCCAGCAGACGGATCACGCCTGCCGCCAGCAGCGGCCCCAGCCCGATGGCGAAGGCGGCCAGCGCCAGCCCTTCGATCAGGTAGGCGGTCATGATCTGGCCGAGGCTTGCGCCGCGGCTCTTGAGCAGCGCGATCTCGCCCGCCTGCCGCTCCACCACCATCGTCGCCACCAGCACCAGGTAGTAGAGCCCGATGCCGACGATGAGCAGCATCAGCGCGAACAGGGGCAGGCGCGTGAAGAACAGCTTCTGCTGGTACTCCGCGATCACGTCCGGCAGCTCCGAGCTGAGCACGGACAGTTCGAGCTCGGCGCGGATGGCGCGCTCCAGCGCGCGCAGGTTCAGCTCCACCTGCTCCGCGTTGCGGTTGTTGATGCGCGTGGGGTCGATGAAGGCGAAGGTCTCGAACGTCCCGTCGATAGAGGGCAGGTAGGGCGCGATCACCTCGATGAAGGCGCGTTCATCGATGACGAAGGGGAAGGTGGGCCAGCGCGTGGTATCGACGAGCAGGCGGTGGGCGTTCCCGAACCAGTACTCCTCAGCAGGGTCGTTGACCTCGATGAGCCCTGCGACTGTGATGGCGATGGGCTCCACGTCGTCGCGCCAGAAGGGATACAGGTCGAACGTCTCCCCCACCCCGACACCGAGCCCGCGTGCCGCTTCCGCGCCTATCCAGACCTCGAGGGCGGGTGGCTGGGTGGGGTCGGTGGTGGGCGGCGCGGCGGCGAACGGTGCGCTCTCAACGAGCGTGACGTGCTCCTCGACCGCGGAGAAGAAGAGGAAGTGAGCGCGGGCGCGCAGGTCGTCTTCGTAGTCGACGGGCGTACCCGGCTCGGTCAGGAAGAAGGTGGAGGAGCGGGCGTAGAGGCCCGTCTCCTCAATGAGACTGCCCGAATAGCGTCGCAGCAGGGAGAGCGTGGTATCGCGGCGCTCGCGGTAGATCTGCGGCTCCGCAGGCTGGCTGTTGCTGACCACCTTGAGGTGCAGGTCGAGCGGCTCCTGCTGGCGCAGCGTGAAGCTGAGGCCGAGGTCGCGCACGGCATCGGAGTAGAGGATGACGCTCGACATGAGGCCGGCGGCGAGCACCATGCCGAAGATGACGGTGGCGAGCAGCCGCCAGTTGGCAAGGCTCCGCTGGGCGACGATGCGCAGGATGGAAGCAAAACTGTTGTTCATGGGGCGTCCCGCCAGCGTACAGGAGAACCATCAGACGGACGCGCCGCGTGCGCGATTCGGGGGCGTGGAGCGGAAGCAGCAAGGGTGACGGGTTCCGCGCAGCACGCCCAGCAGGGGGATGTCAGTCAGGCGACCTGACGCAGCCCGCCCGAGGCCATGCGCGCGCCTACAGGCCCTCGTTGATCTCCGCGAGGCCGAGGTCGAAGTACTCGTTCAGGTTGGTGACGGTGCCGGCGAGCAGCAGGCCGCCGAGCGCGATGAGCATGCCCGCGCTCGCCACCGAGACCGCCGGCATGAAGCGCTGCATCTTGCGGACGGCGCGCGTGGCGTCGCCCACGGCGAGCCCGGCGAGCAGGAAGGGGATGCCCAGGCCGGCTGAGTAGAAGGCCAGCAGGTACGTCCCCGTGAGGGCGTCGCCGGAGGTGGCGGCGAGCGTCAGGATGAAGCCCAGCACGGGCCCCACGCAGGGCGACCAGCCGATGGCGAAGCCGCCGCCCACCAGCGCCGATCGCGTGTAGCCCACGCTGCGGCTGCCGCCGAAGTCGGCCTTCAGGGTGCGTTGCAGCAGGCTGAACTGGATGAAGCCGGCGTACTTCGCCCAGGCGACGAGCCCGCCCAGCGCCAGCAGCGCCATGCGCCACGGCTCATCGCGCAGCTCGGCCAGCCAGACGATGCCGAAGAAGGCCGCCGCCGTGAGCGCCAGCGCGATCCCCGCCACGGGTGTCGATTTCCGTCCGAACGAGGGGATGAGGAGCGAGCCCAGCACGATCAGCAGGATGCCCGCTGCCGTCTCCAGCTCGGGCTGGTAGTCCAGCAGGGCCACGCCGAAGAGCCCCGCGCTGGCGCCCAGCGCGATGAACACCGCGCTCAGGCCGATGACGAAGGCGAGGGCGTGGGAGAACGTCTTGCGGCGGCTGGCGCGCACCTCACCCGCTTCCACCGTCGCGCCCGCGAGGTTCGTGAGGTAGATGGGCACGATCGGCAGTACGCAGGGCGAGAGGAAGGAGAGCACGCCCGCGGAGAAAGCAATGAAGGGCCCGCCCGCACCCTGCAGCGTCTCGCGCGGATTGACCTCCACACCCCCGATGGTGAAGACGAAGAAGGGCGCCGCGAAGAGCGCCGCGAAGATGAGATAGATCACCCACGTCCGCCCCCCGGGCAGCCATCGGAATCCTGCTGTTCCCGCCGTCGACCGAGTGCTCATGCAACCCCCTGCGACTGACTATGGCCCGCTGCAGTGTCCGGTGCGTTAGGCCGCGTTAAGGGCCGGCGCGCTGCTAGCGCGCCGCCAGGTCCACCGTCTCGACGCTCAGGCGCACCACCTCGCCGCCGTTCTCCCAGGTGAAGACGGCGTAGGAGGCGACCGTCGGGTCGCCGGCCGCGGTGTAGTTGAGCGGCCCGCTCTGCCCGACGTAGTCGATATCCATGCCGGCATCGATGAGGGCGGCGCACTCGCCGTAGCTGTGGCACTCGACGCCGTCGTGGGTGAGGCTCTGCACGCTGGCGATCATGGCATCGCCGTCATCGGGGTTGCCCGTGACGCGGGCCGCCAGGGCCAGCAGGATGACGCAGTCGTAGCCCTCGGCGCCGTAGGCGATGTAGTCGCCCGCGCGGGCCTGCAGGCGCTCCTTGAAGGACTCGTCGCCCTTGGTGGCGTTCTGGGAGATGCCCAGCATGCCATCGAGCACCGAGGGGTTGGAGGAATCGACCAGTTCCCAGAGGTTGGGCGTATAGAGCCCGTGGGCCGCCATCTGCCGCTCGGGCCCGATGCCCGACTCCAGCAGCTGGCGCACGGTGGCGGTGCCGTCCGACTCGAAGCCGAGATTGATGACCATGTCGGGCCCGAAGGCCACCACGCGGTCGACCTCGGAGGTGTAGGTCGGTGTCTCCGGGTCGTAGAGGGCGGAGAAGACTTCGGCGCCCTGATCCTCCAGGTTGGCCGTGACCAGCTCGTCGAGCGCATTCCCCCAGGAATCGGCGCGGCCAATGATGGCGACGCGGTAGGCGCCCGTCGCGATCACGACATCGGCGATGATGGGGGCGATGGCGGTGTCGGGCACGCTGGTGCGGAAGTAGTAGTCGGCGTTCTCCTGGTCGGTGAAGACGGGCGAGGAGTTGGAGGGCGAGCACTGCGGCGTCTGCTCATCGAAGAGGGTCTGGATAAAGCCCTGGGAGACGGCCGAAGCCGCCGCCCCGACGATGGCCTGGGCGCCTTCACCCAGCAGGCGGCGTACCGCCTCGAGCGCGGTGGAGGGGGAGGTGCCCGAGTCGGCCAGTGTGAAGCGGATATTCCCGCCCTGTGAGTTGACGTCCTCCACCGCCAGCCGGATGGCCTCGATCATGGGCACGCCCAGATTCGCGAGCGAGCCCGTTTCGGGCATCACGGCGCCGAGCCGAAGCTCCACCGCAGACCCGTCGGAGGGGGCGGCTGCTGGTGATGTCGCCGCAGCCGTTTCGGTCGCCTCCGGGGTGGCTGCGGGGGTGGCCGCATCGCCACCGTCGTCGTCATCCCCGCCACAGGCGGCGATCATCACGCTCATCAGCGACAGCATGGCGATGATGGCAATGGTGGTTCTGGCTCGTCGCATCTCTATGCCCTCACGTCTCTAGCCCGCGGATTATCCCACAGGGGGCGCGGAGGGGACCGTCTCCGCTAGACTGCCCCCGCAGCGGAGGTACCCATCGTGAACGAATTTCGGGGCAAGACAGCAGTCGTGACAGGCGGCGCAGGCGGCATCGGCCGCGCCATGGCGCTCACATTCGCCGGCGAGGGCATGAATATCGTGCTCGCCGATGTGGAGATGGAGACGGCCGCGAGCACGGCCGCCGAGATCGAGGCGCGGGGCGTGCGCTGCCTCGTAGTCGAGACGGATGTCTCCAGCCGCGCCGCCGTACAGCACCTCGCCGACCGCGCCTTCGACGAGTTCGGCGGCGTGCACATACTCTGCAACAACGCCGGCGTCGTCGCCTTCGGCCCCATCCAGGACTCGACCGAGGCCGATTGGGACTGGGTCATCGGGGTGGACCTGCTGGGCGCGCTCTACGGCGTGCAGGCGTTCCTGAAGCGCATGGTGGACCAGGACGAGCCCGGCCACATCGTCAGCACGGCCTCCATCGCGGGGCTGGTGTCGCACCCGGGCATCTCCTCCTACAACGTCTCCAAGTTCGGCGTCGTGGCGCTCACGGAATCGCTGCGGCTGGACCTCGCGGAGACGCAGGTGAGCGCCTCGGTGCTCTGCCCGGGCGGCGTGCGCACCCGCATCATGCAGTCCGACCGCAACCGCCCCGAGGAGCACGGCGGCCCGGTCGACTACGGCGACGACGAGACGCCCTTCGCGCCCGCGCCCATCGACCCCATGGTGGTGGGAGCGCTCGTGCTCGACGCGGTCCGCCGGGACGCGCCCTACATCGTCACGCACAAGGAGCAGAAGGCGATGGTGGAGGGCCGCTTCGCCCCCATCCTGGAGGCGTTCGACCGCCTCGAGGGGTGAGCGAAGCCGTGAGCGCCTAGCCCTCCCACCTCCTCCACAGTTCGTCGTACTCGTGGAAGAGGGCCTTGCTCTCCTCCCAGTCGGAGGCCAGCACGCCAAGATCGGCCAGCGTGGAGTTCGCGAGCGGGGACGGCAGCAGGCGCGCTGTGGCCCGGGTCGCCTGCTCCAGCGCGAGCAGGCGCCGGTCACACTCCTCGATGGCGGCCATGGTTTTGAGTCGAAGCTCGCGCTGATAGGTGTTCAGGCGCCCGCCGGGCACGATCCTTCGGCTTTCCCGCATTGCCTGGAACGACGCGGTATACAGGCGGTAGGCCTCGCGGTAGCGGTCGAATGCCTGACGAAGTTCGGTGAACATGTTTCGCTGATGATGGTTGGTGACGTGCAGTATTGCCCATTCCCGCCATCTGTGCTTGCCACAACCTCAGACGGGCGCGGTGAGCGCAGCGTGAGCCGCATGACGTGGCGGCGCTTCCCCAGAGGCTCCACCTCCTCGAAGCCGGCCGCGCGGAACATGGGGAGGAAGCCGAGAAGGCGGTAGCTGGGCGAATCGGGGTCGACCGGATACGCCTCGAGGGTGTGCGCGCCGCGATCGCGGGCGTGGGCGATGGCCGCCTGCAGCAGCCGTCGCGCAAGCCCCTCGCCGCGCAGCCGGCGCGGCACGAAGAAGCAGGTGAGCGACCACACCCCGTGGCAGCTCGTCTCCACCGCCTTCCCCAGCCGCTGGAAGGTCGCCACCGGCGCGATCGAGCACCATCCCACGGGCTCACCCGCGTCCTCCTCCCTGGCGAAGGCGAGGATGCCGACGGGCTGGTTGGCGGCGATGCGGCGCTGGATCTCCGCCTTGCGCGAGGCGTTGTCGCGCGTGACCACGCCGTCGGGGGGCGTGCGGAAGACCATGCACCAGCAGTACTTCGGCGCGCCCGGCGCCTCGAAGAGCGCCTCGAACGCCTCCCACGAGGAGGCGTCGACCGCACGGAAGTCGTAGCGGTCCGTGTCGCCGTGGTGCGTGGCGCTCATGCGATCCACGCGCTGGTCAGGCGGGGCGGGCGGCGACGGGGCGATAGCGCACCGGCATCTTCACGATGCCGCCCACATGCAGGCTGTCCTGGCGGAAGGGCGGCCCCACCAGTTCCATCTCGGGCAGAATCGGCAGGAGTTCGCGGAAGATGCCGCGCAGCTCCCAGCGGGCGAGATTCGCCCCCAGGCAGAAGTGTGAGCCGAAGCCGCCGAAGGCGAGGTGGTCGTTGGGGTCGCGCGTGATATCGAAGCGGTAGGGCTCGTCCCAGGCGGCCTCGTCGCGGTTGGCGGAGGGATACCACATGGCCACCGTCTCGCCCGCGCGGATGGTGTGGCCGCGCAGCTCGAAGTCCTCCGTCGCGACGCGCGCGAACTGAATGACTGGCGACGTCCAGCGCAGGATCTCCTCCACGGCGGTGCGCAGCAGATCGGGGTTCGCCACCAGACGGTCGCGCTCGTCAGGGTGCTCGAGCAGGGCCAGCACGCCGCCGGTGGTGGCGTTGCGCGTCGTCTCCAACCCGCCCGCGATGAGCAGGTTCACATACGAGAAGATCTCGTCGTCCTCCAGCCGGCGGCCATCGATTTCGGCGCGCAGCAGCACGTCCACGAGACAGTCGCTGTCCGCCCCCGCGGCCTTGCGCGCCTCCACGAAGGGGAAGAGGTAGGCCGTGGAGGCGCGGTTCGCTTCACGCCGCTCCGCATCGCGCTCCTCGGGCGAGAGGCCGGAGAGGGCCAGTTCGCGGTCGGAGCCGTACTCGATCTCCTTGATGCCGAAGAGCTCCTCCCAGTCTTCCCGCGGGAAGCCGAGCATCTCGAAGATGGCGGCCATGGGCAGTTTCACGGCGAGGTCGTGCACGAAGTCGCATTCCCCCTGCTCCGCCACCGCGCCCACCAGCTGGCGGGCGAAGCCGCTCGCGTAGGCCTCGGCCAGCTCTGCGATGTGCCCTTCCAGCAGCCGCATGGCGCGGGGGGGGTGAAGCTGCGATTCGTGAGGTTGCGGTAGGAGGCGTGCTCGGGGTCGTCCATATCGATGAAGCTGAGCGTGTAGCGCCGACGCGCCTTCTCGGGGCCGTAGCGGGCGATCAGCTCCTCCCGCCGCCGCGAGAACTCCTCCTGCGTGCGCGGGAAGATGAGCAGCCGCTCCGTGCTGATGAAGATGTCCGAGCGCTTCGAGATGGTGAGCGTGTCCTCGTAGGTGGTGAGCGCCCAGAAGGGGTCCACATCAGGGCGGTCGTACCAGTAGACGGGCGCCTCCCGAGGCACAGGTCCCACTCCGCCCACGGGTAGCCCCGCTCCACGTAGCGCTGCGTATCGGTGATGGAGAGCGTCTCCAGGCTCAGCGCTTCACTCCCGCTCACGACCTCTCCTCCAGCGTGATGGCCTGCCGCGGACAGACCTTCACCGCCACTTCCACCCGCTCACGCAGCGCCTCGGGCACCACCTCCACGAGCACCTGGCTGAGGTCGTCTTCGTCCACCCGGAACACCTGCGGGACGGTTTCCTCGCAGCGCGCGTGCCCCTCACAGCGGTCGTGGTCGACGGTTGGCTTCATCGCTCGCTCCCGAGCCCGCGGCGGGCCTGTCCTTCATCGGCTTCTTCATAGGTGCTTCGGGGACGTTTGTGAAGAGGCGAGGCAGGCAGGCGGGGTCGGGTTCGCTCCCTCTCCGCCGCTTCTGACCGGAGAGGCGGAGTGGGGTGAAGGTCGGGGTGAAGGTAAAGAAGCGGGCGTCGCGCGCCACAATGCCCGCGATAGACTGAGCGTCAGGAGTTGCGCGATGGGTGAGATTTTCGGCGAACTGGAACACTTCGGGGCGGAGTACATCTACCCCAACCGCTTCATCATCCTGCCGATCGTGGGCGTCGCCATCGTGGCGGCGCTGGCGGCTGCCTGGAAGCTGCGCCTCTACGTGCCGCTCATGCGCCACCCCTACATCACCGGCGGCGTGACGGTCGTGCTGCTGGCGGTTGGCATCCCCGTCGGCTGGTATCTGCTCTCGCCCCTCTGGGAGCGCAGCTTCCTCGAGGAAGCCGGCCCCGACTTCGACCGCTCCGTCATCACCCGCCCTGCCGACGACGACTCCGGAAGCGCCGATCCCCCCGACACCGCCACCGAAGCGCCGTCCGATGCGGACGGCGACGGCGACGCCAGTTCCGAGCCCGACACATCCGACAACGACACCTCCACTGATCGCGGCGGCGGCGAAGCCGCCTCAGGCGGCGGCGAAGCCGCCTCAGGCGGCGGTGATGGCGCTGGTGGCGGCGGTAGCGGAGAGAGCGATGGCGCCACCGCCACCCTCTACGCCTTCGGCGAGTGGATCGGCGCCGACGACTTCCACTTCGCCCGCGGCGACGCCTTCATCCTCGAGACCGAGCCGGGCGTCTACATCCTGCGGGTGGAGAACTTCTCCGTGCGCAACGGCCCCGGCCTCGTCGTGATGCTCTCCCCCAGCCCCGACGACTATGAGGTGGAAGCCATCGAGCTTGGCGACCTGAAGGCGACGGACGGAGCCTTCAGCTACGAAATCCCCCCCGACGTCGACATCAACAAGTTCCGCAGCGCCATCGTCTGGTGCAAACCCTTCTCCGTCCTCTTCGGCTACGCCACCCTGGAGGTGGTCACGCAGTAGGACGCCGTCAGGCGCCGGGGGCGCCGATGGGGGGAGCGAGCTCGAAGCAGCGTTGGAAGGCGCGTATCTGCTCGATGGGGCCGTGCACCTCGCCGCAGGTGGAGGGCTCGTGGCCGCGGAAGAAGCGGTAGAAGCCCATGGTGTCGGTGCGAAGCTGGATGTCCGCGGTGGCGGCGCCGCGTTGCGGGGTGAGGCGGCCGTCCTCCACGACGAAGGTCCAGGCCGAGCAGTCCTCGCAGTCGTCGGCATCGATCTCGAGCAGGAGGGAGACGTGCGTGCCTGCGGCGGACTCCGGCTGGAAGGCGAAGGTGGGGATCATGCGGACGGCAAAATCCGTCGGGATGGCTTCTCCGACGGATTGGCGGGTGAAACGGGTGGCGTGGATCATCCCCCACTCCACCAACGAAAGAAGGACGGGACGTGCATCCCATCCTTTCTCGGTCAGCGTGTATTCGACGCGCGGCGGCAGGCCGCGCTCGTAATGCCGGTGCACGAGCCCCTCGCGCTCCAGCATCTTGAGGCGATCGGCGAGCACGTTGGGGGAGAGCCCCGGGCAGTTCTGCAGGATGTCGGTGTAGCGCCGCAGGCCCGTCATCAGGTCGCGCAAGACGAGCAGCGTCCAGCGGTCGCCCAGCACATCGAGCGTCTGCGCGATGAGGCAGGGATGGTCATACCTGCGGGGACCTGAACTGCTCGATCGGGGCATGAACCTGCTTGCTCTGCCGGTGTCGCCGTCGGCGCGGTTTGGGGCGCGGATGCCATGGTAAAGAAAGAATGAAGTGTTAACGCCTCGTTGTTGACGTTCCCGATACTCCTGCTACACTCGTACCAGAACTTCGGAAATGATAGTAAAGGGGGTTCTTCTTCAGGAGCGTAGGGCCTTGGCCCGACGAAGTCAACCATACGGAGGTTTGGTTATGAGCAAGCACAGCACCACCAGCACCGCCTCGACGGCCCAGCACTTCCACCGCTGGCGCATCGATGAGCCGGCAGGCCCCGTCAGCAAGGGCCACTGCTACGAGTGTGGAGCGGTGAAGGAGTTCAAGAACTGGCTCTCCGAAAGTGACTTCATCACGAACGAGGAGCACCGCATGACACGGGCGGCCTAGCTCCGCCCAGGCGATACGCCCGGCGTTTTCTCCTTTCCGCCGGGACCGAAGAAGCCGCCCGAATCGGGCGGCTTCTTGCTGTCTGTGGCCGGGCGTGGGGGAAAGGGTGCGAGGTGGGTGGGCGCTACTGCTGCAGCTCGCGCAGCTGCTCGTCGCTCCCCGCCACGATCCAGAAGTCGTCCGCCTTCACGATCTCGTCCAGGTTGGGATTGAAGGTGATGGAGTTGTCGCGCAGGCGCCCCAGCAGGAACACCTTGTAGCGGCTGGAGACGTCGATTTCGCCGATGGAGTGGCCCGTGGCGGAGTAGGGCGCGCGCACGCGGGCGATGCCCTGCGCGCCGCCCAGCGGCATGTAGTCCGTGATCTCGCGGCTGCCGAGCGTGTGGGCGAGGCGCTGGGCCGATTCGTGCTCCGGATTCACCACCACGTCCGCCCCGGCCAGTTCGAGCGCGCGCGTGTGCTCGTCCGAGCTCGCCTTGGCGACGACGTGGCCCAGGCGCAGGCGCTGCTTCAGGGTGAGCGTCACGAGCACGCTGGTGGCGACGTCGCTGCCGATGGCCACCACCACCGAGTCGTAGCTGTGCAACGAGAGCGACTCGAGGAACTCAACCTCCTCGACGTTCCCCTCGGCGGCCAGCAGCACCGTCTCCACGATGTCGTTGACGAGCCCGCCCCGGCGGTCCACGCCCAGCACGTCCACGCCCAGGGAGGCGAGCTCGCGCGCGAGCTGTGTGCCGAAGCGACCCAGGCCAAGAATGGCGACGTTCATCTGCGCAGTGCCTCCGTGGGGCTGCCATGTCGATGCTAGCCCCGCGCCTCGGCCCCGTCGACCGCGATGCTTAGGAGTCGAGCCGTACGAGCCCCTCGCGGATCTTCTCGAAGGCGGTGGCGGGCGCCGGCGCGAAGCGTCCGGGAGCGCCCGCCGGCACGCGCGAGCCGGCCGCCATCAGTTCCGCCTCGCGCGCTTCTGCTGCTGCTTCCGCTTCCTCCGCGAGGCGCTGGCGGGAGGCAAGGTAGCGATCGCGCACCTCTTCCGGAGTCGCGCCGCTGAGGTCGTCGCGGGAGAGGTCGTCGTGGGCGGCGAGCAAAGCCTCGCGCAGGAGCTCGGCCACCTCGTCGACGACCAGGCCAGCCTCGGGCACGTACACGTCCTCTGCTTCGGCGGGCGCCTCGGTGGGCTGGTCCGCCGTGTCGCTGCTGGCGGGCGGCGTGTGCGGCGTCGCGTCCGCTTCTGCTTCCGTTGCCGCACTGTCGTGGTCTGCCGGTGCGACGCCTTCGCCGCCGATGATCGGATCTGTGGCCGGATCTGTGCTCATGCTGTTCCTCTCCCGCAGGTGGTGTGGGCGAGGCTGGCGCGGGGGTGGCGGAGCGCCAAGGGGGGCGTGTCGCTCGGGGAGATGGTGGTGGCGCCGCCGGCGCTTCTGTTGCGGGAGAGAGGATGCGGGGCGATACTCGCAGGGCGCCATCGCTGAGGTGGCGCCACGCGGCCCCCATGGGCGGGTCGTTCCCCTGCCCAGGTAGCGCAACTGGCAGCGCAACTGATTTGTAATCAGTAGGTTAGGGGTTCGAGTCCCCTCCTGGGCTTATCAGGTGGAGGGGTGGCCGAGTGGTTAAAGGCAGCAGACTGTAAATCTGCCCCGCAGAGCGGTACGCAGGTTCGAATCCTGCCCCCTCCACCAGCTTCTTCCCCCGTTCGGGCGGAAGCATGCGCCTCGTGTGCGCGGCTGCGCGATCGCGCGAGCACAGCTAATGACTGTGGCTAGTGGCTGCGACGCAACACGCGCACGATCTCCATCATCACCTTGCAGTCGACCTCGTTGTAGCGCTCGATGCCCTGCATCAGGTCCAGTGCGCGCATGCTCACGCCGCTGCGCGCCGCTTCGGCCTCGCACGACCACGCGCCCACCATGGCCTCGAGCCCGCCCGTGGGGCCGTCTTCCCACTGCGTCTGCGTGAGGCCGAGCTCGTGCATCGCGTTCGCGATCGCCTTCAGCCCGAAGGCGTGCGCGCCCCGCACGACGACCGGCTCCGCCTTCACCACGCGGTTGAGGAAGTCGAACCAGTTCGGGTGCGGCCACGGCTTGCCCTGCCGGGTGAAGCGCCAGCCCGTGGCCGCGTGGCGCTTAACGGCGGCGTCGAAGGCGTCCTCCAGGGTGAGCCGCTCGTGCGGCGCCCAGTGGATGACTTTCGGGGTCGATCCCCGGGGCGAGGCGGTCGCGCACGGCGATCATGTGCTCGAACCAGGCGTCGATGAGCGCGCCCTCCGAGGGCTGGTCGAGCCGATCGGCGATGAAGCACTCGAACTGCCACTCGCCCTCCTCCAGGTGCCCGCAGCCGACCATGAAGATGATGGGCTGGCCGTTCTGCTCGGGGATGCGGGAGAAGTCGTCGTCGAGGTTGCCAACCGTCTCGAAATCGACGTAGAACTCCGCGGCCGTGGGCTCGATCCACTCGTTGCGGGCGGCCTCGATGCGGGCAGGGCGGACGGCTTCGCCGGGTTCGCGGTTGACGTCGAGCAGGGCCTGCAGGGTGCGCACCGTATCGGGGCTGGTGAGGCCCAGGCTGTCCGGGGTCACGCGGGGGTCCGTCCAGCGCAGCAGGCCTGTCGCGTTCGCTTCGTCCCGCCGCTGCGCGCCCACCCACCAGAGGCGGGTCAGGTCCTCGCTCTGCTGCACGATCTCCTTCACCGCGCTCGCCCACTCGCCTCCTTCGCCCGTGGCGTTGGGGCGCAGCTCCTGGACGGATGGTTCGGGCAGGGGGCTCCAGTCGGCGCCCTCGCGGCGCAGGCGCCGCACCCACTCGACGGCTGCGTCGGCCTGTGTGGCGAGCGGCCCGCTCTTGCGTGAGGCGTAGCTGTTGGGGATGGGGGCGAGGCGGTCCATGCAGTTGTCGCTGCGGGTGGTCACCTTTCGCCTCGTCTGGGTCCAGCCGCGGCCGAGCACGAAGGATTCGGGCGCCCAGTAGCCCTGCAGCCGTCCGAGGGCGCGGTTGTAGAGGTAGATCTGCACCTTGTAGGCGGGGCTCGAGCCGCTGTTCCCGAGCTCGCCGCCCGCTGCCAGGCTGAGCGTCGAGCACTTGATATCGACGACGCGGTAGTGGAAGCGACCGCCGAGGTCGGGGGCGGCGACGGCCGTCGCCTGTGCGGAGATCGAGCCGGGGAACAGCTCCGCCATGACGTCGCTGCGGATGAGCAGGTCGGGCGCGCCGTAGGTGCGCGTCTGCGGGTCGCGCAGCGATCCCTGGGCGATGATGGGCGCGCCCTCGGTCATGGCGGCGAAGGTCGCCTCGGCGGCTTCGAGGCCCTGCCGCATCTCTCGCGTCGAGTCCTCCGGCAGGATGGTGCGCACCTCGATGAGCCCGCTCAGGTGCTCCACCACGGCCTGCTCGAAGGCGATGCCCTTGTTCATGATGAAGCGCCCGAAGTCGTGCGCCTCGCTCACCTCATCGCGGACGAAGCCGCGCTCCTCGCCGTAGCGGTCGAGCCAGTCGATGAGCGGGTTCTCCAGCACGTAGTTGCGGGTGAGCGAGGCGGAGACCCATTCGCTCCACTCCTCGCTCGTCGTGGGGACGACGAGGTTGCCCGCGTCGTCGTGGGTGAGCGCTTCAATACCCACTTCAGCCTCCCTGCCAGTTGTAACGTCGTTCTATGCAGCGAGCGTAGCAGTGCCAACCCGTTGACGCGCGCGCCGCGCTCTGCCACGGTTCGTGGCGGCGCGCGCGGGCTGGCCGACGCCACCCCCGCACACGCCCGACGACGAACGCTGAACACTGCTCCCGATACAGCGGATGGAGGCTTCCCCATGGCAGGCGCACAGGATCACGAAACCGTCTCTGGCTACCCCCTCGACGACGAGCAGCTGGAATCGCTGCTGACGCACGCAGGCGAGTGCGCGCTCAACTGGGTCACGCGCGACGGCTGGCCCGTGGGCGTCATCCACGCCTTCCTCTGGAAGAACGGACGCTTCTGGATCACCTGTGGCGCGCACCGCCACCGCGTCGCCGCCATGCGCCGCGACCCGCGCGTCTCCGTGATTGTGAGCGGCGCCGCGGCGGCGCCCGGCTCGGGCGCGCCCGGTGGCGCGGCTACGGCCAAGGGCCACTGCATCATCCACGACGACCGCGAGACGAAGGATTGGTTCTACCCCGAGTTCGCACGCAAGATCAGCCCCGACGAGGAATCGGCCATGGCCTTCGTGGAGCGGCTTGATTCGCCCCTGCGCGTCATCCTCGAAGTGGTCCCCGAGAAGTGGATCCTCTTCGATGGCGGGAAGATGGCGAAGGACACGGCAGGTACGCTCACGGACGAGGAGCGCGGCCCCCTGCTCAGCGCCGACGCCGAACGGCTCCCGCGCGAGATGGAGCGCCGCGGTCTCTCCTAGGGCGGGTCCGCCAGCCGTTGGGCAGGCAGTGGCAGGGAGGCCGCGCGCTCGCGTGCGGCCGGCCCCCACTCCCCCACAACGGCAAACCCGCTACTATCAGAGCCTACAGGCGGAAATCGGCCCTCATAGCTCAGTCGGCAGAGCGCGTTCTTGGTAAGAACGAGGTCTCCAGTTCAAATCTGGATGAGGGCTCCAGGGTGTGCCGCGCGATGATGCAAACGGCGGCGCATTACTACTACCCCGCGTGGAGGATTCGCGATGGCGAAGGAGCGATTTGAGCGGACGAAGCCGCACGTGAACGTAGGCACGATTGGCCACGTGGATCACGGCAAGACGACGCTGACGGCGGCGATCACGAAAGTGTTGGGGCTGCAGGGCGAAGCCGAGTTCCGGGAGTTTGACTCGATTGACAACGCTCCCGAGGAGCGCGCACGCGGCATCACCATCGCCATTGCGCACGTCGAGTACGAGACCGACGAACGGCACTACGCCCACGTCGACTGCCCCGGCCACGCCGACTACATCAAGAACATGATCACCGGCGCCGCGCAGATGGACGGCGCCATCCTCGTCGTGGCCGCGCCCGACGGCCCCATGCCGCAGACGCGCGAGCACATCCTCCTCGCCCGCCAGGTCGAGGTCCCGGCCATCGTCGTCTACCTGAACAAGGTGGACATGATGGAAGACGAAGAGCTGCTCGAGCTCGTCGAGCTCGAACTGCGCGAGCTGCTCAGTAGCTACGAGTTCCCCGGCGACGACATCCCCATCGTGCGTGGTTCCGCGCTGGCAGCGCTCGAATCCGCATCAGAGGATCCGTCCGCAGGCGAGTACGCCTCCATCAAGGAGCTGATGGACGCGGTGGACTCGTACATCCCGCAGCCACAACGCGCCCTCGACCAACCCTTCCTCATGCCTATTGAGGACGTCTTCGGCATCAAGGGGCGCGGCACCGTCGTCACGGGACGCATCGAGCGCGGACGCGTACATGTGGGAGACGAGATCGAGATCGTCGGCCTTGAGGACACCCGTACGACGGTGGTGACCGGCGTGGAGATGTTCAAGAAGCTGCTGGACGAAGGCGAGGCAGGGGACAACGTCGGCTGCCTGCTGCGGGGCATGGACCGCGACGACGTGCAGCGCGGCCAGGTGCTCGCGCTTCCCGGCTCCATCAACCCGCACACCCGCTTCGAGGCGCAGGTGTACGTGCTGAGCAAGGACGAAGGCGGACGCCACACCCCGTTCTTCCAGGGCTACCGCCCGCAGTTCTACGTGCGGACCACCGACGTCACCGGTTCCATCGGGCTGCCCGAAGGCACGGAGATGGTGATGCCCGGGGACAACGTCACGATGAAGGTGGAGCTGATTCAGCCGGTAGCGGTTGAAGAGGGCCTGCGCTTCGCCATACGGGAAGGCGGTCGCACAGTTGGTGCGGGCGTCGTCACGAAGGTGCTCGAGTAGGCACGGGAAGGACGAACGATGGCCTCCAAAGGCGACCGCCTGATCATCACGCTCGGCTGCACCGAGTGCCGCGAGCGCACCTATACTAGCCAGAAGAACCGGCGCAACGACCCCGATCGGCTGGAGCTTCGCAAGTTCTGCCCGCGCTGCCGGAAGCACCAACTGCACAGGGAGACACGGTAGGGAGATGGCTCGCGCCCAACGCCGACGTGGTTCGCGCACCAGGCGCGCTCGCGACCGCCGCCGCTCCGGCGGCGAAGAGGTGGTCGCAGAGGGCGGCGGGAGCCCCCCTGCCCCGTCCGCCACGGCTGTCGCCGAACCGCCCCCGCCATCGCCCCCGCGCCTGACCCCCCGCCAGCGCGGCTGGGATCCGTTCGGCTTCCTCAAGCGCTTGCAGCCGCGCGCCGTCGCCGATGTCATCTCCGAGCTGCGCAAGGTCACCTGGCCGACGTTCGCCGAGACGCGCTACCTCACCATCGTCGTGGCCGTCGTGGCCATTGCCCTTGGCCTCGTCCTGGGCGCGTTCGACCTGCTGTTCGGGTGGATCATCGAACAGCTCTTCTTCACCTAGCGGAAATCGAGGACACCCTGGAACTGCAAGAAAGCACTCCGACCCCCGAATTGCTCCCCGAGGCCGGCCCCGACGAAGTGGGCCAGCAGCGCACCCGACGGCGCACGCGTCGCGACGACCTCGACGATCAGGACCAGATCAGCGACGAGGAGATCAGCGCGGAAGGCCGCTCCTGGTACTTCGTCAACACCTACAGCGGGCACGAGGGCAAGGTGCGCCGGGCCATCCTCGCCACGGTCAAGCAGATGGACGCCAGCGACCGCGTCTTCCACGTGATCGTGCCGACCGAGGACGAGATCGAGATTCGCGACGGCCAGCGCCGCACCGTCAAGCGCAAGCTCTACCCGGGCTACGTGCTCATCCAGACGCTCACGCTCGAGGAAGAGGACGCCGAGTCCGACCGCCTGTGGCACATGATTCGCGACACCAGCGGCGTCACCGGCTTCGTCAGCACCGGCTCCGAGTTCGGCGAGGGCATGCCACGGCCAGTGGCCCTCACCCTCGACGAGGTGAACAACATCCTCGGCGCCATGCGCATGGAGCAGCCACGCGTGCGCGTCGGCTTCCAGGTGGGCGAGAGCATCCGCATCACCGCCGGCCCCTTCGAGGACCTCGTCGGCTCCGTCGACGAGATCAATACGGAGAAGGGCAAGGTGCGCGTGCTCGTCAGCATGTTGGGACGGGAAACGCCCGTCGAACTCGACTTCCTGCAGGTCGAAAAGCTTTAGGAAAGAGCCTCCCGCGGCCCCCCTTGATCCACTGACATCGAGTCGTACGCTCGATGGTAGCGGTGGGGGTCCGTCCATTGAGGTGTCGGAAGATGTCCGCCAGCGCCTGCTCAGCGCAGCCGCAAGCGTCCCCGGCTGCACTGAGCACACCGCGCTCTTCCTCACGGACGGGCCCGGCGCCCTGCTCCAGGATCTCGATCTCCTCGGCGGCGGCGACGCGCCTGCCGGCAACGTACCCTCCAACCCCGAGTTTGAGGCCTACCTGCTCGAACTCTGCCTCGTTGGCGCCCACTACGACGAGACGGTCCACGCGACGGTGGTCCCCCTTGGCCGCCACGTCACGGATATCGCCATCGACGACCCGGTGGGCTTCTTCGAACTCTTCGGTGAAGGCTTCCATCAGCTGGTGCCGGAACTGGGCGCGATCAACCCGCCCGCCATCGTGGCCGCCGTTCACGCGAACAC
Source organism: Tepidiformaceae bacterium (assembly GCA_965200565.1). Taxonomy (GTDB): domain Bacteria; phylum Chloroflexota; class Dehalococcoidia; order Tepidiformales; family Tepidiformaceae; genus UBA2991. The sequence continues at coordinate 1,519,401 of OZ241349.1, forward strand.
CGTCTCGCGCTTCGCCGAGATGCTGGTGATTCTCGACCACGTGGCCTCCTCGCTCGACGCCCGGGGAGGACGTCTCCGCTGCGGATCAGGCCCGCTTCGAGGAGCTGTTCGAGCAGGGATTCGCGTTCGAGGGGCTTCCCGATCAGGGTCGCATGCTGCTCAGGGCCCAGGCCGGGAACGTGCCTGAGTGCCAGGGCTCAGCCTTCCTCTTCGGGCTGCTCGACGAGCCTCCCGGCAGCCAGTAGTCCGGGAGACAGAGCGAACCGCCAGCCGCTGGCTTCGCGGAGATCTTCGCTGAAGGCTTGCGACAGGCCCTTCCCCCGAAGCGGTGTACGCTGACAGGGAAGGGCCTTTGGCTGTGTCGAAGACGAAGACGAAGACCGAAGCAACCGATCGCATGAGCCCGCGGCTGCGGCGTTCCCTGATCGGCGACCTGCTCGTCGCAGGGCTGCTCGCCCTGGCATGGCCGGTGGCGATGGTGGTGCTGGCCCTCTCCTGATCGCTCTCCTGAGCCTCTGCGGGAACGCAGGCGGAGCAAAGACGGGCGGGGACGGCCAGGAGCGCCAGGCCCCCTAGTTACAGACGCTGCCGCCCCGGCAGGGCTCGTCCTCGATGCCTTCCGGGGGCACGCGCTCCGCGCACTGCAGCCCCACGATGCAAGCCTCGTCCGTGACCAGCGCGAACTGCTGCAGCAGCTCGTCGTCGCTCTCGCTGCCGTAGGAGATGAGGGCGCGGTCGATGTTGGTGATGTCCTCGAAGGCGAGCGAATCGAGCTTCACCCCGTTGAGGATGAAGGAGAGCCGCTCCGTCTCCGTCTCGCAGAGCTGTTCGCCATCGGGGAGCGTCAGGCACGTATCCGTCAGCTCGAAGCCGAGTGACGTGAAGAACTCGCGCCAGGTGGTCTGCTCGCGGTGCACGTGTACGAGGTTGGGGCGCGGCTGGTGGATGTGGACGTTCTCGCTGCGCTCCACCTCTTCGTCCGAGATGAAACGCGCCTGGTCGAAGTCGTAGCGTTCGCCCCGGATGTAGAGGGCGAAGTCGGCGTGCCAGTGCACCGGCTGGCGAAGCTCGCAGCCGGGCGTCCCCGGCTCACAGACGGCGGGCGCGGCTGCGTCGCCCTCGCCGTTGCCGTTGCCGTTGAGGATGAGGAGGACGGCCAGCACGGCCACGGCGGCGGTCAGGAGCACGGCCAGCGGGAGCCAGATGCGGGGGCCGTGCGAGCCCCGCGGCGTGGGCGAAGGGCTAGCTGCCATCGTCTTCGGCGGTGTCGGCGGCGCCCTCGTCTTCGCCGTCAGCGGAGTCCGTCTCGTCGGCCGGCGTGTCGGCTGCGTCAGGCTCTGCTTCCTCGTCTGCGGCCTCGTCTTCCTGCTGGATGGTCTCGAGCAGGTCGTCGAGGAGGGTGGCCCAGCCGTCGGTGCTGGAGGGTGGGGCATTCACCGGCAAGCCGTTGAGCAGGTAGCTGGGCGTTCCGCGGAAGCCGAGCGACTGCGCCAGCGCCGTATCGCCTGAGACCGGGCTGAGCGCGTCGGGTCGCGCCTGGCAGTCGGCGAAGGCCTCCGTATCGAGCCCCAGGTCCCCGGCGATGGTGACCAGGTTGTCTTCTGCGAAGACGCCGTCATCGGCGCTGAAGTCGTCCGCGGCCTGCGCCGCGAAGAGGCGGTTGTTGTACTCGAACATGCGGTCCTGTTCAGCGGCGCAGGAGGCTCCCACCGCAGCCCTGGGCGATTCCAGCCCCACGACGGGCAGGTGGCGGAATTTGATCTGCAGCAGCCCCGCCTTCACGTACTCCTCCACCAGGAAGGGCTCGATGTCGACCGTGAAGCGGAGGCAGAAGGGGCACTGGAAGTCCTCGAAGACTTCCAGCTTCAGGGGCGCGTCGTCGCTGCCGAGGGTGTTGCCGCGCTGCACCTCCTTGGGCAGGTCGGCGAGCGCCTGGTCCAGTGTGGCGACGTCGCCCGTGGCCTGTTCGCTCTCGCCGCCATCGCGCAGGGCGAACCAGACGAGCACAGCGGCGAGCGCCACGACCAGCAGGATCGCGCCGATGATGAAGGGTTGGTTGAGGAAGTTCGGGCCGCGTCCGCCCATGATGCCGCCACCGCCACCGCCACCACTCCCGCCGCTGCTCCCACTGCCACCGCCCTGCGAGCCGCCCCGCGAGCGCCCACCCCGGTACGAGGTCGCCTGCCGTCGCGCCTGACGGTTCTGCTGGCGGCGTGCCTGACGGTTCGACATTCAGGGGAGAATAGCAAAGGCCCGCGTTGCGGGCATATCGGGCGGGCTGCTGGCGAGGGATGGAGATTGGGACCTGCTCGCAAGGTGTCAGGTCAGGACCTTGAGGCGATGGTCGCCACGGTCGATGAGCTCTGCGACCAGCGAGGCAGAGGGGACGCCGGTCAGGTTGATGCCCTCAGAGGCTGCAACGAATGCGATACCCAGCACGTCTCCTGCTGCCGAGTAGTCGATGATGCGCAGGTCGTCGAGGTACTCCTGTCGGACTGCCGCGCCCGGCTCCTCGTCAGAGAGCGTCACATGCAGGATGTCCGAGTCTTCGTGGTACGTCGCTTCCATGCACAAAGAATAGCGTGGCAAGGATGAACCGGCGACGTCGCCGCTACTCCGCTTCCGCGAGGAACGAGCGGACGAGCTCGAGGAAGCGATCGAAGCGGTCGTGGTGGACCCAGTGGCCGGCGTCCTCGACGGTGACGGCGCGGTAGTTGTGGAAAGCGCTGAAGTCGGCGGCGATCTCCTGCGCGCCCCAGCTCTCCGCCCCCTGGATGAAGAGGATGGGCGCGCGGATCTGATTCCAGATGTCGCGGGCGTCCTCCATGTTGAACTCGTAGGGCGAGCGGGAACGCACGTGGTTGTCGAACTTCCACAGGTAGCCGCCCTCCACCTCGCGCACGCCGTGCTCGGTGAGGTGGCGGGCGAGCTCGGGTGAGAGGTGGGAGTTGGCCTCGCGCATGCGCGTCACGGCATCCTCGAAGGTGGGGTAGATGCGCGGCTCGCGGCCCGCCAGCTCGCGCATGTCGCCCAGCCAGTCGCGCATGCGCTCGTGCGCGGGGCGGTGTTCGGGACCGGTCCACTGCAGCCGCCCCAGCCCCTCGATGCTGACGATGGCCCGCACGTGCTCCGGCATCGTGCCCGCGTACTGCAGGGCGATGCTGCCCCCCAGTGAGTGCGCCACCAGTGTCACCGGCGTGCGCCCGATTTCGCCCACCACGGCGTGCAGGTCGAGCGCGTAGTCGATGATCGAGTAGTTGCCGCCGAGCGCCCACTCGGAATCGCCGTGGCCGCGCAGGTCGGGCACGAACACCTGGTAGCGGTCCAGCAGCGCCTTGGCCGTACGGTCCCACGAGCGGGCGTGGTCGCGCCCGCCGTGCAGGAGGATGAGGGGCGGCTTCTGCGAGTCGCCCCAGACGAGGTAGTGCAGGCGCACGCGCTGCGAGTTGACGTAGCGGGATTCGGGCTGCGTCTGCGTTTCCGGCTGTGATTCCATGAGGGCAGTGTAGTGATCCCTGCGCGCCGCCGCTGATGCCGCCCCCCTGCGGGCCGTGGCTACGAGAAGGCGGGGCCGCCGGGCTGACAGGTGCGGCAGAAGCTCGTCACCTTCTTGCTCGCCTCGATATCGGTGATCTTCGCGCCGTCTCGCGGGCAGTGGGCCTCCCCGCCGAGCCGGTGCACGCGGAAGAAGTCGCGACGCTCCGCGTAGTCGAGCGTCTCGCCCTTCACCATGCGTTCACGCGCGAGCGGCGTGGCCCAGGCCATCACCTCGCGGGAGGCGCTGAAGAGGCGCCGCAGGTCGTCATCGTCGAGGTCGGTGCGGGCGGTGAAGGGGTTGATGCGCGCTTCCCACAGGATCTCGTCGCTGTAGGCATTGCCCACGCCCTGCACAAACTCCGCCTTCGTGAGAATGTTCTTGATGCGCCCGCGGTACTTGCGGATGCGCTGCAGCCAGACCTCCTCCGTGAGGGCGGGGTCGAGCAGGTCGGGACCGCCGGCGCTCCAGTTGGGGATGGCCGTCAACTCGTCCGCGGGCAGCAGGTAGATTCGACCCATCACGCGCAGGTCGGCGTAGCGCAGCTCCACCCCCGCCGAGAGCGAGAGGCGCAGGCAGGTGCGCCCCTGGCGTTTGGCCTCGGGCGGGGCGTACTGGAAGCGCCCCGTGAGCATCGGGTTGATGGCCAGCACGCGCCCCGAGGCGAGCGTGAAGAGCAGAAACTTGCCGTGCCGGTGCGTCTCCCCGAAGGCGTCGCCGGGGAGTGCCTCCGCCAGCGCCTTCGCCCCCGTGCGCACGACGTGGGGAATCTTCACCTCGACCGCCTCGACGCTCTGGCCGGGGAGGCGTTCGTTGAGGAAGCCGCGAATCGCTTCGAGGTCGGGGATCTCGGGCATGGGCGCTGGCGTGGGCGCTACCGACGCCCGACGGCCTCGCGGGCGAAACCCTGCACGGCCGTGAGGATGCCCAGCAGCCCCTCGCCCTTCCCCATCGAGATCTCGCGCCCGTAGATAGCGAAGACGACATCGCCGGGGATGCGCAGCACCTCCTCCAGGTCCGCGCCCGCGATGGTGTCGTTGAGGATCGCGCAGAACGACTTGGCGGAGATGCCCTGCGGGTTCTCCACGGCGAAGTAGTAGCGCTGCGTGCCGCCCTCCACGTCCTCCGCCCAGACGTAGGCCTGCGATTCGCAGCGCTTCACGCGCCGCTCCTCGGGGTAGGGGCGCGTGGCGATGCGTTCGGGCACGTTCTCGAACTGGTCGGCGTACTCGATCAGGTAGTCGACCCGCTCGCCGCGTTCGAGGAAGGAGAACTCGTCGAGCAGGTCATTGAGGGCCTGGGGGATGCCGTCGGCGCTCACTTCTCGATGGGCACGTTCACCAGGTTGCCCCACTCGGTCCAGGAGCCGTCGTAGTTGCGGACGTTCTCGAAGCCGAGCAGATGGGTGAGCACGAACCAGGTGTGGCTGCTGCGCTCACCGATGCGGCAGTAGGCGATCGTGTCGTTTCCGGGCGAAAGGCCCTGCTCGTTGAGGTAGATCTCGCTTAGCTCGGCGGCAGTCTTGAAGGTGCCGTCCTCGGGGTTGGCGGCGCGTGCCCAGGGGATGCTGCGGGCGCCCGGGATGTGGCCGCCGCGCAGGGCGCCCTCGTTGGGGAAGTCGGGCATGTGCAGACGCTCGCCCGAGTACTCCTGCGGGCTGCGCACGTCGACCAGCTGGCCACCCGCCTCGAGGTGCGCGAGCACGTCGTCGCGGAAGGCACGGATGGGGGCGTCGTCGCGATCGGGGGCGGAGTAGTTCGTGGCCGCGTAGGTGGGCACTTCGCGCACGAGATCGCGGCCTTCCTGCTCCCACTTCTGGCGGCCGCCGTCCATCACCTTCGCGTTGCCGTGGCCGAAGAGCTGGAAGACCCAGTAGGCGTAGCAGGCCCACCAGTTGTTGCGGTCGCCGTAGAAGATGACGGTGGTGTCGGCGGAGATGCCGCTGCGCGACATGAGCGCCTCGAACCCCTCCCGCTGGAGGTAGTCGCGGCGCAGCTGGTCGTTCAGGTCCGCTGCCCAGTCGACCTGAACGGCGCCGGGGATGTGCCCCGCGGGGTAGAGGAGCTGGTCTTCGTTCGATTCGACGATCCGGATGCCGGCGTCGTTGAGGTGTTCGGCGACCCAGTCGGTGCTGACGAGCACGTCGGGGTTGGAGTATCCGCGGCTGGCGATATCGGTCATGGCCTCTCTGCCTCTCTCTTGTTACGCAGTCTCGTGGGGCGCTGCCCCGCAGCGGAATCGTAGCGTACAGGAGCGCGGCGAACCGTGGCTTTCCCGCCTGACTGCCATCCCCCTGCTGACCAAAGCCGCCCGGCCCGCCGCCGCGCTAGCGACCGCGCGCTACTTCTCGCAGACGACGCCGTCGCCGTCACCGTCGCGGGCGCTGGGGACGAGCGCTTTGGGGAAGCCCCACCGATTGCCCTTGCTGCCCTTGATGCGCTCCTCACCCGCGGCCTCTGCCTCCTCGCAGGAGGCGTAGACGATGCCAGCAGGCGGTGTCGCTGTTGGTGTGGCGGTCGGCGTGGGCGTGGGTGTGGGCGTCAGGTCGGGCGTGTAGAGGTCGTCATCGACCCAGCCTTCGCAGGCGGGCTCGGCCAGCATCTGGTCCAGCGCGGCCTGGTCGCGCGCCGGCAGGGTGATGGCGTAGCGCTCCGCGAGCGTCTCCCAGCGGGCGGCGTACCAGCAGCGGTTGAGGGCGGGCAGGTAGTCGGCCGGGCCCTTGTCGCCCTTGCGCGTGTTCTCGCTGCTGGCGACGACGGCGAGGTTGTCCTGATCGTTGAGGAAGCGCCGCACCTGCTCATCGCTCCAGTCGAAGCCACCGGCCTCGCAGGCGTAGCTGCGGGCCACGATGTGGTCGACCTGGATGCCGTCCTGCGTGCGCTGCACGCCCGTGTACCGCCCGATGAAGGTGCCATCTTCCAGGCGCACCCGCGCCCGCGCTTCCTCCCGTGCGGCGCTGCTGAATGACGACCACGGCGCGCGTGAGGTGTCGCAGCGCTCTGGCGGCGGTTCGGGGAGCGGCACCTCCACGCGCACGCTCTCGCTCTGGTGGAAGCTTCCCGAGCGGCTCACGAGGGACATGTCGAGCGCCTGCTGACGGGTTTGCCAGCGACCACCCTCGGGGCGGGTGCTGATGAACAGCAGCGAAGGATCGTTGATGTATCGCCAGACGGTCACGTCGACGGCGACCGTGTTCGCCCCGCCGGAGTTCTGGGCGAAGGCGACACCGAGGCCGCTTGCCGCCCCACCGAGGACGATGCCAAGCAAGAGGAAGAGGAGCCAGTTCGCGCTCCGGGGATTCGGTCTCGGACTCATGGGGGCCTCCTGTACGCATACGCGTCTATCACATGTGGGGCGCGAGCCTGCGGGGCCCGCTCCCTCCGTCAGCCGGGCTGACTGTGGCAGTTGTACACGGTGGGAGAAACAGGAGCGCGGTCGCCGCGAACATCTGTTCCTGTAGACTGTGCCCATGGTGGCCTCTCGTGACTGATGAGCGCACGGTCGATGGCGCCCTGCAGGGGGAGGACGAGCGCCAGGCGGAGCAGAGCCTGCGACCGCGCCGCATCGACGACTTCCCCGGCCAGGAGCGCGTAAAGGAAGTCCTGCTCATCGCCATCGAAGCGGCGAAGAAGCGGCAGGAGCCGCTCGACCACCACCTCTTCTACGGCCCGCCCGGGTTGGGCAAGACGACCCTCGCGCACATCCTCGCGGAGGAGATGGGCGCGCCCATCCGCACCACCAGCGGCCCCGCCATCGAGCGCCCCGGCGACCTCGCCGCCATCCTCACCAACCTGAAGGAAGGCGACATCCTCTTCGTCGACGAGATCCACCGCCTCGCCCGCGCGGTCGAGGAGATCCTCTACCCGGCGATGGAGGATTTCGCGATCGACCTCGTCATCGGCAAGGGGCCCGGGGCGCGCTCCATCCGCCTGCAGCTGCCGCCCTTTACCATCATCGGCGCGACCACGCGCTACGCCATGATCAGCGCTCCCCTGCGCGACCGCTTCGGCTCGGTCTACCGCCTCGACTTCTATGAAGAGGAAGCGCTCACGACGATCGTGCGGCGCTCGGCGGCGCTGCTCGGGGCGGCGCTCGCGGACGAGGCCTCCGGGGAGATCGCGCGCCGCTCGCGGGGCACGCCGCGCGTCGCCAACCGCATCCTGCGTCGCGTGCGCGACTACGCCGACGTGCGCGCGGACGGCATCGCCACGCTCGAGGCGACGCGCGAGGCGATCGACCTGCTGGAGGTGGACACGCTCGGGCTCGATGTGAACGACCGCCGCCTGCTGCTCGCCATCATCCAGCAGTTCGAGGGCGGCCCCGTGGGGCTAGAGACCATCGCCGCGGCCATCAGCGAGGAGTCCGATACCGTCTTCGACGTGCATGAGCCCTTCCTGCTCAAGCACGGGCTGCTGCGACGCTCGCCGCGGGGGCGTCTGGCCACGGCTGCCGCCTACCGCCACCTCGGCCTTCCCCTGCCCGCGAGCGTCGGGCCCAACGCGCAGGCCGCTCTCTGGGAGGGCTCCGCACTCGACGGCGATGCCGCCGCCCTCGCCGATGCAACCATCGACGACGCAGCGATCGATGCCGAATGAGCGGCTATCGCGCAACGCGCCCGCCATCGATGATGGAAGTGACCGGCACGCTCGAAGCGCCAGCTGGCTGACGGGGGAACGGGACCAGGTGTTCGAACGATCAACGCTTCCCAACGGGCTGCGCGTCATCACGAGCGAGATGCCGCAGACCCGCTCCGCCACCGTGAGCGTGTACGTGGGCGCGGGCAGCCGCTACGAACGTGACCCCGAAGCGGGGCTCTCGCACTTCCTCGAGCACATGCTCTTCAAGGGCGCATCGCGCCGCCCCAGCGCGCAGGATATCGCCGAGGCGGTCGAGTCCGCCGGCGGCGTGCACAACGCCGCCACCGACCGCGAACTCACCGTCTATTACGCGAAGACGCCCGACTGGGCCGCGCCCGAAGCGATCGACATCCTCGCCGACATGGTCACGGCCCCGGAGATGGACCCCTTCGAGCTCGAGAAGGAGCGCATGGTCATCCTCGAGGAGCTGGCGGGCGTGGAAGACAGCCCGGGCGAGCTGGCGGGCATCCTCGCCGACGAGACGCTCTGGCCCGACCAGCCCCTCGGACGCAACATCGGCGGCGCCGTCGAGACGGCGCGCGCACTCCCCCTCGAGGCGGTGAACCGCTACTTCCGCGCTCAGTACGTGCCTTCCAACCTCGTGCTCTCGGTCGCCGGCAACATCACCCACGAGGCGGTGGTGGAGGCGGCCGAACGCTGGCTCGGCTCCGCACCCGTGGGCGAACCAGAGGGCTGGCTGCCCGTGCAGCCACGCGGCGATCGCCCCCGCATCGCCGTGCGCACAAAGGCCACCGAGCAGGCCCACCTCTGCCTCACCTACCCGGCCCTCCCGCTGGGCCACGATGACCAGTACGCCGCCGGCCTGCTCAGCGCCTTGCTGGGCGAAGGCATGTCGAGCCGCCTCTTCCTCGAACTGCGCGAGGAACGCGCGCTCGTCTACGACGTCCACTCCTACCTGAGCGAGTACCGCGATGCCGGCGCCTTCACCGTCTACGCAGGCTGCGACCCCGATAACGCGCGCCTCACCCTGGAGGTCGCGCGCGCCGAAATCGAACGCTTCCTGCGCGATATCACCGACGAGGAGCTGACGAAGGGCAAGCGCATGGCCGCGGGCCGCATCCAGCTACGCATGGAAGGCACCCGCGCCGTGGCCGCCTGGATCGGCGGGCAGGCGCTCGTGCTCGACGAAGTGCTCACCGTGGACGAGGTAGTGGCACTCATCGAAACCGTCACGCTCGACGACCTGCGGCGCGTCGGCCGCGACCTGCTCGCCGCGGAGGACGCGACTATCGCCGCGGTCGGCCCCTTCGAGGACGACTCGCTCTTCGCCGGCCTCATCTGATGGCTCATGGCGGTGAAGGCGTGACGGCGCTGCGCTTCCCTGCCCTCGCGCCCATGCTGGTGCGCGCTCGCCTCCCGGGGCCTCGCTGATGGCTGCACGAGCGGGCGGCGTGCTGCTTTCGGTCCACATCGCGCCCGTGCTGGAGGGCCGGCTGGTCGCCTTCCTGGTCGAGACGCCTGCCTCCCCGCCCGGTGAGCGCTGGCTCCCCTGGACGCCCCTCCCGCAGGGCGCCAACCCCTACGAGATCGCCGCCACCATCGTGGACGAGTGGTGCGACGGCGCCCTCTCCGACCTGCGCCTCGTCGACGTCATCTCACGCGATGGCGACGACGGCTGGGAGCTCGCCATCGTCTTCCGCGCCGAGCTCACGGCACTGCCGAGCGGCGAGCGCGCCCCGCCCCACCTCTGCGCCCCGCAAGACTTCGAGCGTGTGCACGGCTTCGCCCCGGTCGACCTCGAGCGCTGGCTGGGGGCGGGCGAAGCGGGGTGCAGCCCGGACGCACCCGCGCCGGACGGCTCACGCCTGGTCTTCTGAGCGCCCCGCGCTAGCCCGTACGCCTCAGGAGACGCTCATGCGCATGCGGCGCAGGCGCTCGATGCGCTCTTCCAGCGGCGGGTGCGTGCTGAACAGCTTCGACATGCCGCCCCCGGCGAAGGGGTGCACGATGTAGAGCGCCGCCACCGCTTCCTGCTGGGGCGTCTCCTGCATGGGGGCCATGGCCACGCCCTGGTGCAGCTTCGCCAGCGCGCTCGCCAGCGCGTCGGGGTCCTGCACGATGCGGGCGCCGGTCTCGTCGGCGGCGAACTCGCGCGTGCGGCTGATGGCGAACTGGATGATGCTGGCCGCGAGCGGCGCCAGGATCATGATGGCGAGGGCGGCGAACATGTTCCGCTGCCCGCCGAAGAAGATGAGCATGAAGGAGATCATCGAGATCGCCCCCGCCACCGTCGCCACGATCGAGCTGGTGAGCGTGTCGCGGTTCTTCACGTGCGCCATCTCGTGACCGATGACGGCCCGCAGCTCGCGCTCCGAGAGCAGCTGCACGATGCCAGTCGTCACCGCCACGACGCCCTTCTCGGGGCTGCGCCCCGTCGCAAAGGCGTTGGGCGTGGCGTTCTCGATGACGAACACCTTGGGCATAGGCATACTCGCGCGGTAGGCCACTTCCTCGACGATGGCGAACAGGCGCGGGGCATCGTCGGCGGTTATCTGGCGCGCGCCGGCCATGCGCAGGGCGAACTTGTCGCTCCACCAGAAGGCCGAGAAGTTCATGACGCCGGCGATGACGAGGAACACGATGAGGCCGCCAAAGCCGCCGATCACGTAGCCGATGAGCAGGAGCAGGGCGGTCAGGGCGGCGAGCAGGAAGCCAGTCTTGATGCCATTCATGGATGCAGGGAAACCTCCGGGGTTCGAGTTCCTCCACCTTCAGTATCGCAGATCGCGCGTCGCGCCCCGGCCAGGGAGTACTGGGTGAAGGCGTCAGCCGCGCCGCTTCAGTCCGCTGCGCGCATGAAGGCGGCGACCGCCTGGCGCGCCTGCTCCTGCGCACCCGCGAGCGCTTCGCCGCCTTCCAGTGCAGTCCACCGGTACTCGAAGCGCAGGCCCTGCGCTGACTCCGGGCCGAGCGGCTCGCAGCGCCAGGTGTCGGGCAAAGGGATGGCGGGAGCCGTCACGAAGCAGTGCCAGCGCCGACCGTCGTGGTCGAAGGTGGCCGCTTCCTGCCAGCCCTCGAGCGGCAGGCCGCTCTCCTCCAGCACCTCGCGGGCGACCGCCTCGCCGGGCGTCTCGCCCGCCTCGATGGTGCCACCCGGGACCTGCAGGCCCGCCTCGGGCATGCCCGCGTGCTCGAACACGAGCAGCTCGCGCCCCTGCGCGCCCTCGCGCAGCACGAATCCATACGCCTTCCCCGCCTTCGCTTCCACAGGCTGATTCTGACAGATCGCCCGCCACCCGCACGTCGCGGGACGGGCTACACTGGGGGCATGGCAGAGCCAGAGGAGTCACGAGCCATGCGCTTCAGCCGCATGTGGCGCTACGTGCGCCTCGCGCTGATCGCCTTTCTGGTGTTCCTGCTCATCATCCAGCTGGTGGCGGGGAACTGGAGCTCGGCGCTGATCAGCGCCATCCTGCTCGCGCTGCTCTCCTTCCTGGAAGCGATCGATCGCGGCTGGATTCCCGGAGTCCCACCCCCGAACCGCTAGCCAGTGCGCCTGGCGCATCGAGCCGCCGTGAGTGCGTAGAATCCGCCCCCACCGCACAGGGAGCCTGCCTATGCCCGCCGACGCCCCATACGACGACCCCCGCTATCTCGCCGACCGCATCGCCCTCATGGATGTGATGGTGAAGTACGGCACCGCCGTCGACGACCGTGAGATGGACCGCTACCGCTCCTGCTTCACCGACGACGTTACCGTCGTGGGCTACGGCCCCGAGACGATGGAAGGGGCGGACGCCTACCTCGCCTACGTCATCGACGCCCTCAAGAACTTCCCCGGGACGCAGCACCTGATGGGCAATCAGGTGATCGTCTCGCTCGAGGGCGACACCGCCCACGTGCGCACCGAGGTGCAGGCCACGCACTTCCTCAAGGACGACCCCGACGCCATCATGACGCTCTGGGCGACCTACGTGGACGACATGGTGCGTGACGACGGACAGTGGCGTATCAAGCGCCACGAGCTGGTGCGTCGCGGCTCGCAGCGCACCGTCAACCAGCCCTGAGCGAAGCCTGAGAGCCACTTGGCGCAAGAGCTGAAGCCTGAGCCGCCGCCGCAGGGATCAGAGCCGCGGGGCCTTCTCTACGCCGCGCTGCCCACCACCCGCTACGACGTCATCTACGCCGACCCCCCGTGGGACTACAAGGGCCAGCTCCAGCACGCGGGAGTGGGGTCGGGTGATACGGGTGGCGCGGTCCGCCACTACGAGACGCTCACGCTCGCGCAGCTGAAGGGCCTCGATGTCCCCTCCATCACGGCGGACGACTGCCTGCTCTTCCTGTGGGCCACGAATCCGCACCTCGACCAGGCCATCGAGCTGGGCAGGGCGTGGGGCTTCGAGTGGGCCACCGTCGCCTTCGTGTGGGACAAGGAACGGGTGAACCCGGGCTTCTACACGCTTAGCCAGTGCGAGCTGTGCCTGGTCTTCAAGCACGGACGCATCCCGCGCCCGCGCGGGGCGCGCAACGTGCGGCAGCTCGTGCGCAGCGCGCGCGGGCCGCATTCGGTCAAGCCCGAGGCGGTGCGCCAGCGCATTTCGGAGATGTTCCCGCAGCAGAAGAAGATCGAACTGTTCGCGCGGGACGCCGCCCCCGGCTGGGACGCCTGGGGAGCAGAGTCAACGGACGCCTAGACGCCTGGCCTCAATCGCGCTGCTGACCGCCGTGCTGCGGGGCGTAATGGGGTTACGCGCGAATCACCCCCCGTCATCCCCAGCCCCGGCCCCGACACCACCCGCCCCGATCGCGGGCACCCTTGCTGCGAGGCGATACCGGCCCCGCGCGATCTTAAGAAACCTGGGGAAGGACTTCGGAGGCGAGCCAGGCGGGCACACTCTCGGAGGCGAGGTCGAAGTAGACGAACTGCACTTCGTGCACGCCCGCCTCGGCGAGCCGTCCCAGGCTATCCACGATCTCGTCGGGCGAGCCCATGATGGCGCCGTTGGCGCGCAGCATCGCGCGGTAGTCCGCGGGGGTGACGCCCGGCGGCGGGGGCATGCGCGACATCTGCAGGAGCGTGGCCGCCTCGATCTCCTCGTCGCTCGCGCCGATCATGCCCATCGTCGTCATGGTGTGGCGGATGGTGGAGGGGTCGCGGCCGGCGGCGTCGCAGTGTGCGGCCAGCACCTCGCACTTGTGGCGGTAGTCGTCGAGCGTGAGGTCGACGAAGTTCCATTCGTGTGCGTAGCGGGCGACGAGGTTGAGGGTGCGCTTCTCGCCCGTCCCCGCGATGAGCACCGTCGGGCGGTCCGCCTCTGGCTTGGGCAGCGCCTGCGCCCCGTGCAGCTGGTAGTAGCGCCCGTCGAAGTCGGCGGGGCCTTCGCCCCACATGCCACGCAGCACCTGCAGGTACTCATCGAGACGGTCGAAGCGTTCGCCCAGTGAGGGGTAGTCGATGCCGTAGGTGGTGTGCTCGGGCCCGTTCCAGCCTGCCCCCAGCCCCAGCACGAAGCGCCCCCCGCTGAGCAGGTCGAGCTGCGCCGCCAGCCGCCCCACGTTGGAGGGCGGGCGGAACATCACCGGCGTCACCAGCGAGCCGAAGCGGATGCGTTCCGTCTCCCGCGCCATCAGCGCGAAGAGCAGGTACGGCTCCAGCGAGTCGATCTGGTCGACCGTGTAGAAGTGGTCGCCCAGGTAGTAGGAGGCGAAGCCGTAGCGCTCGGTGGCGCGAACGGAGCCGAGCGTCTCCTCGAAGGTGACGCCCCACGGCCCCGCGACGAGTCCGATATCCATCGCTCGCGCTCGCCTTCCCCGGCCCGCCGCCTAGCGGTCGGGCCCGAAGAGGTAGTCGTCGATGACCTTGTTCATGTGGCGGATGCGACGCTCGCGGTAGTTGATGAGGAGCCCCTTGTAGGAGCGTGAATTCATCCCCTTCTGCACGCGCGGCAGGTTGTACGAATCCTGATCCATCACCAGCCCCAGCGAGATCTCGCCGTGCTTGTGCGAGGTGTGCACGGGGCGTGGCACCTCCGTGCCTTCCGGCAGGCGCGCGTAGCTCTGGATATCGAAGTACATCTTGTTGGGGTCGGTGGCGTGCGGCCGCTGGCGGAAGAAGCCGAAGCTGCCGTGGTGCGTGTTGAAGGTGAGGTTGGGGAAGATGTAGTAGTGGTAGTCGTCCGACATCTGGTCGTCGTTCAGCCTTGAGACATCGAGCCCCTGCTCCTCGGCCACCTCACGGGCGCGCTTCTGCAGGAAGGGGCGCACCTCGGCGCTGCGACCCTCGAACTCCGCCGGGTCCACGCCTGCGTTGCGCAGCCGCCCCTTGAGCCCGTCGGTCACTTCCTCCTGATTCTGGTAGCGGGGGCTGACGAGGCCCATCGGCACGAGGTAGCGGTTGTGCCGCTCGTAGAGGTCGATCTGCACGTGGATGTCGTCCAGGCCTTCGAGCAGCTGCGGGTGGATGCCCTGCACGTGGTAGACCTCGTTGAAGGCGTCGACTGAGGCCTTCCAGTTCGTATCCCACTCGACCGTCTTGTCGGCGACGATCGAGAACTCTTCGAAGTGGTACGGATCGAGGTGCTGCGCAACCGGGTCGAGGAACTCGAGCAGCGGTTCGGCGTCGGGGTTCATGTTGAACCACACAAAGCCGCCCCACGTGTCGCACGGCACTTCGGTCAGCGCCGTGTCCTGCGGGACACCCTGGGTGAAGGTGTCCTCGTCGGGCACGAACTTCTTCGAACCATCGAGATTGAACTCGAAGAAGTGGTAGGCGCACTGGAACGACTCCGCGTGGCCCATACCAGGGTTGCGGATCTGGTTCCCGCGGTGGGGGCAGACGTTATAGAAGGCGCGCACCTTGTCCTCGGCTTCACGCACGATGAGGAACGATTCCGGCCCCAGCTCCGTCGTGAAGTAGTCCCCGATGTTGGGGATATCGGACTCGCGGCCGGCCATATTCCAGACCTTCGTCCAGAGGCGTTCCCACTCGAGGTCCGCGAACTCTTTGGAGGTGTAGCGCTCCTTGGGGATGAGGTCGGTGCAGAGCGCGGGCTCGGGGGCCTTCTCCATAGGGGTGATGCTGCCGACTTGCTCCTGAACCATTGCTTCCCTCCGACGTCTGGCGTGCGCCAGATAGTACGCCGTTCTGTCAACCCGTGGGGCGCTGCAGGCGCCTTGCTGGGGTGACGGTGGGGCGATGATGAGGCATTGAGGCGCGATGCGGGGCGATCGGCGCTCCCGCCAGCCTGTACAGTGGCGGGGGAGGGCGCACGATGGAGGATTTTGGTGGTGGCCCGGTCTTGCCGCCGGGCCTTGAGGACCTGGCCCAGCAGCCGCACGAGCTGCTTCGCAAGCAGCAATCAGAGGGCGGGCACCGCCCCCCGAAGCGCCCCCGCGGCCCCCGCTTCGGCCTCCTGCGCCGCATCATCCGCATCATCCGCGGCGGCGGCGACTAGCGCCGCGTGGTGAGTCCCGGCAGCAGCGATGCCGTAGCCCCGGAGCTGCTCGAAAGGGCACGCGGCCTGATGGTGGGGATCGGCGTCGGCAACCTGCTCGGCATCCCCTGGGAAGGCCGTTCAGCGGAGACAATTCGCCGCCACAACCCGCACGGGGTGCGCGAGATAACGGCCCGCGAAGGCTATCCCGACGATGACGACCTCGCGCAGGCCCTCGCAGCGTCCCGGTGAGCCCCGCTTCGGTTTCCTGCGTCGCATCACCCCCGCATCCGTGGCGGCAGCTAGCGTGCTGACCGAGCTGCCCTCTTGCGCTTCTCGCCGCCTGAAGGACAATGCCTGACGCCATGCCTGACAAGCGCCCCGTTGGCGAAGACGCCGCTGAGCGGCTCGGACGCTCCTTCGGACGCGTCATGCGCAAGGCGTACGACGCCGCCCTCGACGCGCAGCCCGAGGCCGAGCAGCACGCCCGCCACGCGGCGAAGGTCGCGAAAGAGGCCGTCGACGCCGCTCGCCCGGAGGCGGAGCGCATCGCGCACGACGCCCTCGACGCCGTCCGCCCCGCCGCCGAGCGCGCGGCGGAGCGCGCCGCCCAATACGTGCGCGAGCACGAGGACGACATCAAGCAGGCGGCGGAGAAGGTGGGCGACTACGTCCGCGAGCATGAGGATGAGATTCGCCACGCGGGCGAGCAGGCGGCGCAGTACGTGCGCGAGCACGAGGACGAGATTCGCCAGGTCGGCGGGCTCGCCGGCCAGGCGATCGCCTGGCGCTTCCTGCCCGGACCCCTCCGCCCCCTGCTCGGGGGCGTCGTTGGCAGGCTGTTCGGGCCAAAGGGCCCCGGCCGCTCGCACCGCTCCTGACCTGCGGCGAAGCCTGCTCGCCCTTCCCCATCCCCTTCCCGGGGCCCGCGACGAATGCGTGCCTCAGGCGCGCGTGATGACGTTGAAGGCGGGCGGCTCGTGGCCCAGGTAGGTGCTGCCCAGATGGCGGTAGTGCCGCCACGAGATGATCGCGTGCGAAGCCGCCTGATGCGCGTCGCGCAGACGACGCTCGAGGGGTGAATCGAGACGGCTCGCGGTGGTGCCGCCGAGGTTGTGAATCGTATCCACGATGTGCCGCGTCGATTGCGCCGCGTGCACGCAGGAGAGGTACGCCTTCTGCAGCTGCGGCCACTCCGGACGCGGCAGGCCGCCGTCCTTCACCAGCGGCCCGAGGTGCTGTTCGAGCTGGGTCTGCGCGTCGATGAGGAAGGAGCGCGCGGCCCGCAGCGTCGCTTCCGCTTCGCCCAGCTTGTAGTGAATCTCGGGGTGATCGCCGAGCAGCGTGGTGGTCATCCAGGGCGTCTTCGTCTTGGCCAGGTCGATGAGGTCGTCGATCGCGCCACGGCACACGCCGAGGGCGACCGCACCCTTGTTGTAGTAGGCCTGCATGGGGTTGCGGAAGGTGGGGTTGGGGAACGTCTCGCAGGTGCTGAAGAGGTCCATCGGCAGCGTGTGCCGCTCGGGGATGAAGACGTCGTCGATCTTCACATCGTGGCTGCCCGAGCCGCGCAGGCCGGCCGCGTTCCACGTATCGACGATCTCGAACTCCCCGCGCGGGATGAGGAAGGCGCGTTCGGATGAGCCGCCCTCGTCGTCGGTGGCGACGCCGATCGCCCCGACGTGCACGAGCGTCCAGGTGGCGTTGTGACAGCCGCTGCCGAAGGAGCCCTGGGCCTGCAGACGCCAGCCGCCCTCCACGGCGCGCGCGCGTGAGTGCTGCAGCGGCGGGCCCGTCGCTGCGGAGGTGAGGATGCGCCAGTCGTCGTAGTACTCGTGGGCGAAATCGACATCCATGCGCCGCAGCACGAGGCTGTTGATCTCCGAGTTGATGTGCACGCACCAGCCCACCGACCCATCGATGGCCGAAGCCGCCTCCACGATCTCGATCTGCTCCTTCGCGAGTAGGTCTTCGCCGCCGAGTTCGATGGGCAGGGCGAAGCGGTAGAGCCCCTGGTCGGCGATCTCGTTGGAAGCCCAGGACGGGATGTGGCGCAACTCCTGCGCCTCATCGCCCGCCTGCTTGAGCCCCTCCCGTATAGAACCCAACCGCTCGAGGGGATCGGTCTGCTGGAGCTGCTTGCTGCGCTCGAGAATCTCGGCTCGCACCATGGCGTCGCCTCCGCTGCGTGGTCGCGCGATTCTACGGCCTGGTCAGGACGGGCGTGGGCGGTGGCGCTGTCACCAGTGCAACGGTGCCGGGGCTGCTGTCGCGAGGCTCGCCGCCGATGCGCCGCTCAGCCGTCGCGGTCGATGCGGCGCATGGCTTCGCTGGCGAAGGGCAGGTTGGGGAGCATTTTGAGGGCGAGGTCGTAGTCGATGCGCGCGTGGTAGGCGCGCCCCTGCGCCTCGTGCGCCTTTCCCCGCAAGACAAAGGCAGCCGCGCCGATCTCGATAGGCTGGGGCGTTTCCGGTTCGCCCAGCTCCACCTCGAGCGTGTGCATGGCGAGCCCGGGCTGGCCCGCCTCGAGCTGCCGATGCGCGTCGCAGAGCGCGACCACGCCCGGATGGTCGAGCCCCAGCGCGCGCGCGCTGCGCACGCCCATCTCGTCGAGCATGGCGAACAGATCCTCGTCGCGTTCCGCCTCGCGATCCGTGCTTTCCACACACCCTCCGTTGCCGCGCGAGCGTACGGCCATCCCGCCTCCCCCCGCAACGCGGGGGGGAGGTGGTCGGTGGGCGTGGTACTGTGGATAGAGATCGATCCCTCCGCGGGTGTGGGCAGTCTGACCGAAGGGTCGGCCTGCTGAGGAGCCCCACTCTCGATTAGGGGATGCAGAGAGAAGGTTCAGGGAGGCTCCTCATGGCAAGCAACTCCGCGTCACTCGAAGACATCAACAATCTCGCCCGCGAGGTGCTGAGCGAGCATTCCGTCGCAAAGGACCTCAAGGAGCGCATTCCGTTCCTGCGGTGGCTGGATGAGGCTCGTGAGACGAAGACAGGCATGTGGCGGCCTGCTCGACCAGCGGTGTCGGAAGTAGAAGGCCATCAATTCCAGGTGCCTGTCCTCTTCCCCCCTCCGACTCTGGCGGTGCATTTCGTGGGGCGGACAGGCTGCGAATTGGCACGCGTGATGGGACTGCAACTTTCCGGACGGCTTGCTATCTGCAGGGTTTCCAGTGGGACGCGGTCGTAGCGGGAGACAGCGAGAGTGCGCTCCAGCGAGTCCTTGCATCGGCTCGAGAGGCACTCGTGTCGCGCGTCGCGACTGACCTCTGGCTCGAAGGTGGGAGCGGGCTCATCGGCTTGGGAGGGGCGCTCAGGGCCAACGGTGTCTACGCAGGGATCGACCGCGCCACCGAGCCCGAGTGGGCCGCGAACGAGTTCGCCTGCGGGGGGCCGCTCACGATTGATGCACTGAAGCGTGCGTACGACGCGTGTGCGACAGGGCTGAACTCCGAGCCCGACGGCATCTGGACCACCTACGAGATCTTTGAACAGTTCCGCTCAGAGTTCGCAGCCATGCATCTCGACGGCGCCTCCCAGAACGGGGACATCACGACTGGCTGGGAGGTCTTCTTCCGTGGCATGCCTGTGTACTGGACGCCGAAGTGCCCATTGGGAGAGATGTACTTCCTCAACTCCGACCACTTGTCCCTTGCGGTGCTCAAGCCTGACCGCTACGGCTTCACCGGCTTCGAGCGCGCACCGAACCGTCTTGTCCAGGAGCCGCACCTCACCCTGCACTGCCAGCTCATCACGGATCGTCCGGCCAGCATGGCGAAGATCACGGGCATCACCGCCTAGGGTGAAGGCGCCATCCCACCTCCCCCGCAACGCGGAGGGGTAGGGGTGGGGCGACTGAAACGAGCGCGCTTGTTGTACGGTGGAGATGGCAGGGTGGGGAGGAACTCTGAGGGCTAGGAGTTAAGGAGCATCCCCATGACACGCGACGCCCCGCCACTCGAAGACGTCAACAACTGCGTTCGGGAGACTCTGAGCGAGCGCTCCGTCGCAAAGGACCTCGCGGCGTCCATCCTCCTCCTGCAATGGCTGGAAGAGGCTCACGAGAAGAAGGCAGGCATGACATGGCAGCTCGCTCGACGAGCGGTGTACGAAGCCGAAAACCTTCAATTCTCTTGCCAGTCGACCTCTCCCCCTCCGGCTTTGGCGGTGGGTTTCGTGGGGACGACAGGTTACGAAGTGCCTCGACCTAGGAGACTGCAACGTTCCAGATGGCTCGCTTTCAGGAGGGTATCCGGTGGGACGAGAGATTGGTGAGAGGCAGTGAGGCTGCCCTCCAGAACGCCGTTACATCGCCGCGGCAGGCGCTCGCGTCGCAGGTCGCCACGGACCTCTGGGGCGACGGCACTCGCCGGGAAGGTGTGCTTGTGGGGCTGCAGGCGCTCGTCGACTAGACGGGCACCTACGCCGGCATCGACCGCGCCACCACCCCGGGGTGGCGTGCGAACGAGTTCGCCTGTGGTGGCCCACTCACGGTGAGTGGCGCCAATGGCATGAAGCAGGCGTGCGACGCGTGCGTGGCAGGGCTGAATTCCGAACCCGACGGCATCTGGACGACGCCCACGATTTTTGAGCGCTACCGTCCCCTGTTCGACCAGCACCGCCGTGGCCCTGGAATGAGTGAGTTCCCGAAAGATGGGGATGCCTGCTTCTTCGGAATCCCTGTGTTCGCGTCACCTGAGTGCCCCGACGGGGAGATGTACTTCCTCAACTCCGACCACCTGTCTCTCGCCGTGCTGAAGCCTGACCGCTACCGCTTCACCGGCTTCGAACAGCTCAGCACTCGGCCACTCGCCTATGAAGCGTCATTCGCGATCCACTGCCAGCTCATCACCGACCGGCCAGCCAGCATGGCGAAGATCACGGGCATCGCTGCCCAGCGCCGCCCAGCCCGCCCCCTTCACCCCGCCCCCGCCCCAAAATGTTCGTGGGCGAGCGCGATGATGTGCTCGGGAGCGTCGTGGTGGACCCAGTGGCCGGCCCCCTCCACCGTCACGAGGCGGGCGTTGGCGAAGGCGTCGATTTGGGGGTCGATGCGACGCTTCATCTCGGAGTCGCCGCCGGCGACGAAGAGTACGGGGCACGTGATGGCGCCCAGGAAGCCGCGCATCTCGGCGAGTGTGAACTCGTCGCGACGCACGCCCGGACGCCCCCAGTTGTCGAACTTCCACACCAGCTCGCCGCTCCCCTCTGGCGCCTCGCGCACGGCGTGGGTGGCGATGTGGCGGGCCTGCTCAGGTGAAAGGCGTGGGTTCATCTCCTGCACGCGCTGCGTGGCGCTGGCCAGGTCTGCGTAGCGGCGCACCTGACGCGTCTCCAGCGAGCGGCGCTGCTCGACGTACGAGCGGAAGCGCGCGGGGGTCATCGGTTGCGGCTCCTCGAACAGCCCGGGGACGCGCCCCTCGATGGCCACGATGGAGGCGAACCGCTCGGGGTATGCGCCCGCCGCCAGAAACGTGATCTGACCGCCGAAGGAGTGGCACACGACGCGCACGGGCTCCTCGAAGCGGTCCAGCAGCGTGAGCAGGTCGACGGCGTACTGCGAGGTGGGGTACTCGCTGCCCTCCGACCAGGCGGAATCGCCGTGGCCGCGCAGGTCGGCTGCGACCACGTAGTGGTCGGCGGCGAACGCCTCCGCCAGCGTTTCCCAGCTGCGGGCGTGGTCGCGTCCGCCGTGGAGCAGGATGAGGGGCGAAGCGTCCTCGCGTCCCCAGCTCCAGTACGAAAGCCGCAGGCGTTGCGACTCGAAGAAGTGCTGCTGCGGATCGCTCATGTCGCTCCTGAGCTGCTCAAGCGGCCGATGGCGTCTCGCGATGCGCCATCGCACCGCTCGCGCCCGTCATCTCTGCCATAATGGGGCGGAGCCCGTGTACTGAGCGGAGCCGTGCGGAGGGATGAGCGAGTGCCCACGAGCGACACTGACGCCGCCAGCCAGCCCGACCCCGCCGCCACCGGGGGCGTGTGGCTCGTGGGCGCGGGTCCGGGCGACCCCGGGCTTATCACACGGGCGGGACTGGAAGCGCTGCGCCGCGCGGAAGTCGTCCTCTACGACGCGCTCGCGCCGCACGCCCTCCTGCGCGAGGCGCCCGCCAGCGCCGAACGGTGCGCGGTCGGCAAGCGCGCAGGGGCGCACAGCGCCACGCAGGACGAAATCGAGGCGCTCATGCTGGCACGGGCGCGCGAGGGCAAGCGCGTCGTGCGTCTCAAGGGCGGCGACCCCTTCGTCTTCGGACGCGGCTCGGAAGAACTGCTCGCCTGCCAGCGCGCGGGCGTGCCCTGCACCGTCGTGCCGGGGGTCACCTCCGCCATCGGCGCGCTGGCCTACGCCGGCATCCCCGTCACCCATCGCGGGCTCGCCGGCGCCTTCCTCGTGCTCAACGCCCGCAGCCTTGACGACGACGCAGGCGGCGAGGCGAACTGGCGCGCCGCCGCCGCGGTCGACACGCTCGTCTTGCTCATGGGCGCGGAGACGCTGGGCGAATGCGCCCGCCGTCTCGTCGCTGACGGCCGCCCGCCCGAGACGCCCGCCGCCGCCGTGCAGTGGGGCACGCGCCCCGACCAGCGACTCGTGACGGGCACGCTGGGCGACATCGCCGAGCGCGTCGTGGAGGCGGGTGTGGGCGCGCCCCTCGTGACGGTGGTGGGACGTGTGGCCGAGCTGGCGGGCGAACTCGCCTGGTTCGAGGCGGGGCCGCTCGGCGGGCGTCATGTGGTCGTGACGCGCGCCCGCACGCAGGCCAGCGATCTGGTGGCGATGCTCGAAGCCGCGGGCGCCTTCGTCACAGAAGCGCCTGTCATCGAGCTGGTCTCGTGGGCCGCTTCACCCGACCTCGTGGAAGCGGTGAACGCTCCTGCCGACTGGTGGGCGTTCAGCAGCGCGAACGGCGTCGAAGCGGCCATCCAGACGCTGCGCGCCGCCGGCCGCGACGCGCGCGCCCTCGCCGGGCGGCGCATCGCCGCCGTGGGCGAGGCCACTGCCGCCGCGCTCGCCGCCCACGGCCTGCGCGCCGACTTCGTCCCGGAGCGGGCGTGGTCGTCCGCCCTGGCCGACCTGCCCGCCGCCGCGGGCGAACGCGTCACCATCTTCCAGTCGGCGCTCGCGCCCCCCGCCTTGCAGGACGCCCTCGAGGCGCGCGGCCTCGCCGTGCGCGCCGTGACCGCCTACGAAAACCGCCCCGTTCCCCTCGCGTCCTGGCAGCTGGAGGCGGTGCGTGAGGCGGAGGCCATCACCTTCACCAGCAGCTCGACGGCGCGAAACCTCCACGCCGCCCTCGGCGACGACGCCGACGCGAGTACCGCGCAAGCGTCGCTCATCAGCATCGGCCCGGGCACCACTGAGGCTGTGCGCGAGTGCTTCGGACGCGTCGACCGCGAGGCCGCCGAGCCCTCGCTCGACGCCCTCGTCGAGGCCGTTACCGAAGCGCTCACGTGAGCAGCTGATGACGGCCGCAGGGACGACGGGAAGGGCGCTGCTGCTCGCGGGGCACGGCTCGCATCTGAACGAGCGGTCGGGCGAAGCGGTCCGCGCCCAGGCCCGCCGCCTCGCGGCAGACGGCGCCTGGGACGAGGTGCTGGTCGGCTTCTGGAAGGAAGAGCCCGCCCTCGTGCGCGCCCTCGATGGCTCCACCGCGAGCGACGTCACCGTCGTCCCCGTCTTCATGGCGGAGGGCTACTTCACGAGCGAGGTCATCCCCGCCGAGCTGGGGCTCGACGGCCCCGTGACGCAGCGCGAAGGCTGCACGCTGCGCCTGACCCCTCCCGTGGGCGTTCACCCCGCCCTCGCCGACCTCATCATCGAGCGTGCGCTGGAGGCGGGCGCGACGGGGGACGATGCGCTCTTTGTGCTCGGCCACGGGACGCGTCGCAACGCCGCCTCGGGGCAAGCCGTGCGCGATCAGGTCGAGCGCGTGCGCGCCCGGGGACGCTTCACCGAAGTCGCCGCCCTCTACACCGACCAGGATCCCACCCTCGCCGCCCTCCCGACCCTCGCCCGCGGCCGCCGCGCGACGGTCGTCCCCTTCTTCGCCTCAGACGGCTTCCACGTCGGCGAGCTGGCCGACGAGCACGCCAGCGAGCCCCTGGCCGTCCGCTACAGTGCCCCCGTCGGCACCCACCCCACCATCGCCACCATCATCGCCACACTCGCCACTGAGGCGGAGGGCCGCTAGTCCCCGCCCAGCCCGGCCCAGCGCTTGTTCGTGACCGATGGCTCTTCCGCGAGCGCCCGGCGGATGCCCGCGACCCACTCCGGGTCGAAGCCCAACGCCTCCGTGATGGCGTCGTCGATGGCGCGACGCACGGGGTCCTGCGCTATCTGGGGGAAGGGGGCGAGCGTCTCATCCTTCAGCCGCTCGAACGCCTCCGCGAGCGCATCACGCGCCCCGTCCCCCAGCACGCGGAAGTCCGGAACGGGGAGTGAGCGCAGCGTGTCAAGGGAGAACTGCGGGTACGAGGGTTTGTTGGCGTCCCTTCCTCCGTAGATGGCGAGAAGGCCAAGGGTAGAGTTGAACCAGGCGCAGAGTGCTTCGGCCGTCTCCCATGTGCCGTCGTTCGACATGGCGTCCAGATTGAGCCGACCGCTCGGGAGTCGAGCATGACGCTTCCAACACGAGCGAGGTTCAGCCGAAGTCTGTGTGGCAAGAGGAGATGGCTACGCTGCTCCCAGTACTTGTCTGCGAGCGAGCGCTTTGTTTCCTTGGGCTCGCTGAAGACGTCGGTCTTGTGATGCCAGAGCGCGCGCCGCCCAGAAGTTGTTGGCATGTCGGACTTGCCGTAGGCGTCGCGGATGCGCTGGCCCGCCGGGCCGACGGTCGCGATGTCGTCTATATGACATAACGCTAAAGATCCCTTCTTCGCCCCGTACCTGAGTGAGGGCTACTCCTCACTCAGGTACGGGGCGAAGAAGTTTGCAGCGTCCCAGTCGCCAGTAGCCATGCGCTCCGCTCTGTTGTGTTGGACTGTGAACCACCCCTCCCCCGACTCCACCTCATTGGCGACGCGGAGTGCTGCCAGGGGCGTGGCAGGGTTCACCACGAGGTTGACGAAGCGGGTGGGAGGCTTAGCTTCTCCCTCTGGCCAGCGGCGACAGATGACCAGCGCCTCGCCGATTGTCGTGTTCTCGGAGAAGTAGATCCGCTCCGGGTCATGGGAGGTCACGACTGCGTCGACGTGGAATTGTGATGCAAGGTACCGCCTGACAGCATGGTTCCCTGGGGCAGTTGCGACGACAGAGGGAAGCACAAGGGCCAGGAAGCCGTTGTCTTTCTTGAGCATCCGCTCCCCGAGCACTGTGAACATGCCACCCGATGAGTGAAGGCGTGCAGCAGCTCGATAGGGTTGGCCCGCCAGCACCTGCTTCTCCCTGTCCTTGATGGCCCTCTCGTCCTCTTTGCTGAATTGATCATGGCGCAAGCTATCGCGCGTGAAGGGTGGGTTCATGATGACGAGGTCCATCGCGGGTGGTGGATCGGGTTCGCCCGTATCAACTTGCTGAGACGCAGCGGGCCAGGCAGCGAGACGTGGTTGACCTGACAGGAACTCCAACGAACCGAGATACGGTTGGTCTTCAGCCACCCCCACCAGCGTGCGGTGGATGTTCATGCGCTGGAATTGCGTCTTCGGCGAGAGCATGCCCAGGGTGCTGGCGGCCATGTGCGTGGCCGTGAGGTTGATGTCGTAGCCCCAGAGCACGTCCTCGACGAGCGCCTCGCCCAGCAGGGCCTCGGCGTCGGGGTGAAGCGGTTCGCCTTGTGTGCGAAGCGCGCGGATGCGCTCCGCAGCCGCCATCAGCAGAGTGCCGGTGCCGCAGGCGGGGTCGCAGATGCGGAGCTTGGCGATGGCGTCGGGGTCGCTCCAGTCGGCGTCCTGCTTGCGGATGGCGAGTGCGGCGAGCAGGGTCGCGGCGGCGGTCGAGGTGTAGTAGGAGCCGTCGTAGCGCGCCGTATCGAGCACCGGTGGAAGATGCGACCCAGCAGGTCGTGGCGAAGTCCCGCCGTTCGCCCCGCAATTTCGCCGACGACGCTGGCAAGCTCTCGCACCACATGGCCGGTATCGGGCGTCACGGGCAGCGTCCAATGCCGCCGTGGCTGTCTGGAAGACGGGGCGGTAGTCGACCGCGAGGATGGCGCGCCACGCCTCGATGTGGCGCTGGATGGTGGTGGCGGCGAGCGCTGCGCACGCGTTGGGGGTGGCGGGCGGCCACTCCCCGCCCCACCCGTCGGGTGTCTCGGTGGGCAGGTGCTCGGCCAGCCGGTGGTGGAAGAGCAAGGCCGTCACGACGACCAGCAGGCCGCGCTTGGCGGCGGTGAAGTAGCCGTCGTCGTGCGTGCTGCGGCTCTCCTTAGTGCGGGGCAGATCCAGCCGTTGGGCAAGGGCGCGCCGCATCCCGGGGCTGAGCCGGTTGACCGCCGCATCGAGTGATTCGGAGAGCTGCTGCGCGACCCTGTCGGCGTCGCTGATGGCGCCCGGCGCGAGCCGTACGGCGTTCGCCAGCTGGGCGATACCGCCCGCGGACCACTGGGCGTTGGCGGCTTCGCCTTCGCGCGCCTCGCCGCCGCCTTCGATGCGGGTGCGCAGCGTCCACTGCAGGGTAGCGTCGGCGAGCGCGGGGACCGTCGCGCCGTCGGGGTAGCAGACGGCGAACACGAGGTTCGTGAGGCCCTGCTTCAGGCGCGCGTCTGCGTACTTGATGGCCTGGGCCTGGCGCTTGCCGCCCGTCTCCGCCTCCGGCACGATACGCAGCCCGTCCACCGTCGCGACGACGTCCATCTTCTTGCCGCGCTCACGCTGCTCGGCGTCGGCGGCCAGGCCGTAGTCGCGCAGCAGGCGTGCCAGTTCGCCGTTGAGGAGCTGCTCGTCGTCGTGCTTCGCCATCCCGCCGCCCTACCAGAGCCGCTCGCTGGGGCCGCCGGCGAAGACAGTGGGACGCACCACGGCGGGGGTGCCGTCGTTCTGGATGGCGTCGTGGCGGCGCACTATCTGCCCCTCGGGGTCGTCGTGCGTGAGGATGTAGAAGCGGTCTGCCTTGATGCCTTCCAGCACGCACTCCGCCGCCCACTCGGGCGCGAGCGCCTTCAGCCGCACCGGGTCGTTGAAGCCAGGCGTGTTCTCCGTGCGCGCCTGCACCGCCTCCGGGTCGAGGTCGCGCAGGTGGGCGGGACGGTTCCGCTCGGACGAGCGCAGGTTCGTCGCGATGATGCCCGGGCAGAGCACCGAGACGCCCACGTTCGAGCCCGCGTCCTGCAGCTCCGCGTGAAGCGTCTCCGAGAGCGTCACCACGCCGTGCTTGCTTACGTTGTACGGCCCCGTACCCGAGACGGAGACGAGCCCCGCCATCGAGCCGGTGTTCACGATGTGCCCTTCATCCTGCTCGACGAGATGCGGAGCGAAGACGCGCACCCCGTGAATCACCCCCCACAGGTTCACCCGCAGGACGAACTCCCAGTCGTTCACGCTCAGGTCCCACATGCGGCCACGTGCGCCCACGCCGGCGTTGTTGCAGACGATGTGGACGGCGTCGAAGTGCGCGAGCGAGCGCTCGGCGAGCGCGTCCATGGAGGCGGCGTCACCCGCGTCGGTGGGGACAGTGAGGACCTCGGCGCCGCTCTCACGCAGTCGTGTGGCGGCTGCTTCGAGCGGCTCTTCCTCGATGTCGGCGAGGACGAGGCGCATGCCCTCGGCGGCGAAGCGCTCGGCCATGGCGAGCCCGATGCCGCTCGCCCCTCCCGTAATGACAGCGACCTTGCCAGTGAACTCCTGCATGCGCGCACCCTCCTCGCGGGCGGCACGCTACGGCCTGCCGCCCGCCCCCGCAACGCGCAGGGGGAGGGAAGGGGGTGAAGGGGGCTGGCTGGAGATCGGTGGTCTACCGGCCCCCTAGCGGTCGGGCCCCTCGAGGTAGTCGTCGATGACCTTGTGCATGTGGCGGATGCGGCGCTCGCGGTAGTTGATGAGCAGGCCCTTGAAGGAGCGTGAATTCATGCCCTTCTGGACGCGTGGCAGGTTGTACGAGTCCTGATCGAGGCCCAGCCCGAGCGAGATCTCGCCGTGCTTGTGGGTGGTGTGCACGGGCCGTGGCGGCGGCTCCGCGCCCTCCGGGATGCGTACGTAGTTCTGCAGGTCGTAGTACATCTTGTTGGGGTCGGTGGCGTGTGGACGCTGGCGGAACAGCATCACCCCGGAGTGGTGCGTGTTCAGCGTGATGTTGGGGAAGAGGTAGTAGTGGTAGTCGTCGGTGAGCTGGTCGTCGTTCAGGTCGGAGAGATCGATGCCGTGGGCGGCAGCGTGCTCCTTGACTGCCTCCTGGATGGCGGGGCGCACGTCCGCGGGGCCGCCCTCGAACGTCTCCGGGTCGATGCCGGCGCCGCGCAGCATCTCCTTCAGGGCGCCTGTCAGCTCCGTCTGGTTGGGGTAGCGCGGGCTGAGCAGGCCGAACGGCACGAGGTAGCGGTTGTGCCGCTCGTAGAGGTCGATCTGCACGTGGATGTCGTCGATGTTCTCGAGGATCTGCGGGTGGATGCCCTGCACGTGGTAGACCTCGTTGAAGGCGTCGACGGAGGTCTTCCAGTTGCAATCCCACTCGATCGTGCGGTCCTGTACGAGGTACTGCTCGTCGAAGTGGTACGGGTCGAGGTGGGCGGGGATTTCGCCCAGGAACTCCATGAGCGGCTCGGCCTCGGGGTTCATGTTGAACCACACCCAGCCGCCCCACGTGTCGCAGGGCACTTCCACGAGCGCTGTCTCCTGCGGGACGCCTTGGGTGAAGGTGTCCTCGTCGGGCACGAATTTCTTCGAACCGTCGAGGTTGAACTCGAAGAAGTGGTAGGCGCACTGGAACGACTCCGCGTGGCCCATGCCGGGGTTGCGGATCTGGTTCCCGCGGTGCGGGCAGACGTTGTAGAAGGCGCGCACCTTGTCTTCGGCTTCGCGCACGATGAGGAACGATTCCGGCCCCAGTTCGGTGGTGAAGTAGTCACCCACGTTGGGGATATCGGAGACGCGGCCGGCGATGTTCCAGACCTTCGTCCACATGCGCTCCCACTCGAGCGCCATGAACTCTTCGGAGATGTAGCGCTCCTTGGGGATGAGGTCGGTGCCGAGGGTGGGCTCGGACGCTTTTTCGGTTGGGGTCTGGCTGGCGACGGACTGGAGAACCATTGCGAACACTCCCTGCGGTCCTGTGTGCGTGCGTGAACGGTGCGGTGAGGGGCCTGCAAGCCCGCTCGTCGGTACGTCTCATCCTACTCGCGCTGTCAACGTCTGCGGCCAACGTATGGGCGCGGGGAATGGGCGCGGTCGTGGCGAATGGATCAGGCGGGGGCGAGGGCCGCGATCTCCTCGAGGCTCTGGGCGCGCGGCGTCCCCGACGTGCCGAACAGGTAGGACTGCCCGGTGGGGCCGTCCGCGCCGTGCGAGAGGATGTTGATGACCGCCTGGCCGACGTCCGCGGGACGCATCCCTGCTTCCGCCGTGGGCACGGAGACGGCGCGCAGCATGGGCGTATCGGTGGCGCCCATACAGAGGCCGTTCACACGGATGCCGTGCTCGCCCAGCTCCACGGCCCACGTCTCCACCTGGCGCCACTGCACCCACTTGGCGCAGTCGTAGCCGCTGGCGGCGCCACCGGTCATCAGGTGGCCTTCCTTGATGTGCTCCGTGATGACGTTGAGGATGTGCCCCCCGCCAACCGCCCGCATGGCGGGCACCGCCGCCCGCGCGCAGTAGAAGCTGCCCATCGCGCAGATGTCGATCGAACGCTCGTAGGCGAGCGTCTGGGACTCGTACGTCCCGCCCGTGAGCGTCGTGTCCGAGTAGATGGCGGCGTTGTTCACGAGGATGTCGATGCGCCCCAGCCGCTGCAGGGCGCTGTTCATGGCGCGACGCACCTGCGTCTTGTCCGCCACATCGCAATCGATGGCGAGCCCCTGGCGGCCGGTGGCGGCCACCTGCGTGGCCGTCTCCGCGTTGTTGGTGGCGTCGATATCGAGGCTGGCGACGTCCGCGCCGTTCTCCGCCAGCGCCACGGCGATGCCGCGTCCAATCCCGACAGCCCCGCCCGTGATGACGGCAGCCTTTCCTTCCAGCAGCATGGCCTTCCTCCTGTGGTATCCCCTGTGATGTTCCCTGTGATGTTCTCGGTGATGTCCGGTGCGACGCTTCCAGTGCGAAGCGCGCCGATTCTGGCCGATCGCGCGGCGCTTTTCCAGAGACAGCAGGCGTGAGGAAAGCCGCAGCCTAGCGGTGCTGCCAGTAGCCTTCAGGCGGCTCCACCTCATGGAAGATGCTGATCTGTGAGATGGGGGCCCGTGCGCCGGTCCCCTCGATCGGCGCCCACACGAGCACGGTGTAGACGCCCGCGCCGTGCTCCGCGATCACGGACGCGAGGTCGGCGCTCAGGGAGAAGGCGTCGCCGCTGGCCGACCACTCGGTGGCGGTGATCCAGGGCACGGTGAGGTCGAGCACGTCCGCATTCGCGCAGCGCGCGCGCGCTTCCGTGTGAAGCGTGCGCGACTCGTCGGGCGAGCGCGGCGCGGGCGCGTCCGCGGGGAAGTCGGTGGGGAGCGAGCAGCTCTGGTAGGTCCAGGCGAACGCCTCCGTGCGGTAGAACCAGTTGGGGGGAAGTGGTCTGCGCAGGCTAGCCACGAGCGGGCCGCTCCCGTAGCTGTTGGTGCGGGCGAGCTGCCCTGCCGTGAGCGGTCCAGGGGGCGGGTCGAAGTAGACCTGCACGCTCGGATGGGAAGACTCCCCGAAGCCCGCGCCGTTGAACGTGCGCCCCGCGAGGGAGAGCACGCCATCCACGATCGTGGGGGGCTGCTCCCAGTCGACGTAGTTCCCCTCGAAGTGCTGCACCGCGCGGAAGTTGTAGCCGTCCCACGCGAGGCCGATGTTCACGTGCGTGTGCCAGCGTCCGAGGATGGCCCTGCGATGGCCCGGGCTCGCCAGGAAGCCTTCCATCGACTCGCGCACCTCGTCCTCGAGGCTCCGGATGGCGCGGTAGCCGTCCGCCGCGGTGATGCAGTAGGAGAGTCCGGAGACGTTCTCCGCGTTCGCACCCACGCCGCCGACGAGCGTATGGCGCATGTACGGCTTGAGGCCGTCCAGCCCCCAGTGGGAGAGTGCACAGCCTTCCAGCAGCGCGTCGGCGTGCAGCTGGGCGGCGTCGTTGGAGCCGAGCGCCAGGGGTGCGCGGCCGTAGCCGGCGCGCGCTTCGTTGATGAGCCCGAGCATGAGGTGCTTCAGGTCGAGGTGCTCCTCGGCGGGAAGGTGGAGCGGCAACTCGCGCAAGAGGTCGCCGAAGCGGTAGCCGTTGGGGTGGAGCCGCACCAGCGGCAGCACCACGCGCTCCGCTTCGCTCCAGGTGTAGCCCTCGCCGCGGATGTGCACGGTCGCGCTCGCAAGGAAGCGAGTGTCGCGCTCGACGCGCACCTCGATGCGGGCGCTGGGGCCTTCGACGCCCTCGGCGCGCAGCGGCGCCCACAGCGTCACGATGCGGTAGCGACGGAGTGAGGCGCTGGCGCCTTCGTCGCCCGGGTTGGGCGCGAGTGCTTCCGCGACCAGCCGCACGGTCCCGAGTGTGCCCCACGCGCCGCCCGCAACGCGACCGCTGAGGTAGAGGCGGTCGGGGTTGTCCGCTCGCTGCCAGATGCGCAGGTCGATGTTGACGTGGACGTCTTCGACGTCGTGCGCCTGCGCCGGCGCTGGTGGCGTCGTCCCGGCGACGGCGACGATGCCGACCGCAAGCAGGAGCGCCAGCGCCAGCACGGCCACGCCGCTCTGGTGCATCTGCCTCAAGGAAGTCCTGCGTGCCCTGAACACCTTCGTTCCATGCTACCTGAGGGTTCGCAGCGCGCCTGTCGCCACACATCCTTCCTGGCTTCTTGCGGCGGGGGCGTGAGCGTGTTGGCGCGTAGACTCGACCTCCATGCTCCGCGCCTTCCGCAGTGCTCCTGCTTTCCGCGCCTTCCGCTACCGCGACTTCCAGCTGCTGCTGGCGGGCACGGTGCTGGTGGGGCTGGTGGGGCCCCTGCACTTCGTCACCCAGATCTTCTGGGTGCAGGAGGTCTACCCCGACCGCGAGATCATCTACACGGGCATGCTGCTGGGCGCACGCGGCGTGGCGACGCTGTTGTTCAGCCTTATCGGAGGCGCCATCGCGGACCGCTTCCAGCGGCGACACGTACTGCTCGGCTGCGAATCGGCCTCGCTCGTGCTCAACGGCTTCGTGGCGTTGCTCATGCTGACGACGCCGTTCGGCGAGGCGACCTTCATTGGCGTGCTCGGCTTCACCTTCCTCGCGTCCGCCACGCAGGCCATCGACCACCCCGCGCGCCAGGCGAGCATGCCCGCCATCGTGGGCATGGACGACCTCCCCAACGCCATCAGCCTCAACTCCGCCGCCCAGCAGATCATGATTCCCATCACCATCCCGCTGGCGGCGGTGCTCAACAGCGTCTTCGGGCCGGGGGCGCTCTACGGCGCCTCGCTGGTCACGTACTTCTTCATCATCCCCCTCATCGCCCTGCTCAGCTACGACAGCATCGGGTCGGCCGGCAACCAGATGTTCCGCGCCGTCGCCGAGGGCATCCGCTACACCTGGAAGCACGTGGTCATCCTCGCCGCCGTGGGGCTGATATTCGTGATGAACGGCATCGGCATGCCGGGCGTAGGCAATCTCGGCATCATCTGGGCGACGGACATCCTCGAGATTGGGGGCGAAGGCTTCGCCCTGATGGCCTTCGGCTGGGGCGGCGGCGCCGTGGCCGGCTCCATGTATTTCGCCCAGCATCCCAACATCGCCGGTCGCGGCTCCACGCTCGTGCTGGCGGCCATCGGCTTCGCCGTGGCCGCGATCGTGTTCGCCTACTCCCGCTCGATCTGGATCACCGCCGGCACCAACGTCATCCTCGGCGTCTCCCTCGCCGCCTCGTCGGTAAGCGCTGCCGTCATCATCCAGAAGGCGGTGGAGGAAGGCTTCCGCGGGCGGGTGATGGGCCTGCTGCCCCTCACCCAGGGCGTCGCCATGATGCTGACCTTCCCCATCAGCGCGATCGCGCAGGAGGCAGGCCTGCCCATCGTGCTCGAGGTGCTGGGCTGGAGCTGCCTCATCCTTGCGGGCCTCATCGCCATCGCCACCCCCGCCCTGCGCCGCGTCCGCGCCGACATCGCCCCCGCCCCCGGCTAGCTGGCCGGGGAGATGGTTGACAGGTACTTGTCTGTCGAGAGAATACGTTGCGGTGGCGCGCATCCATGTCTTCGCAGACGAATCGGGCAACTTCGACTTCAGCTCGAGTCCCGGAGCGACCCGCTACTTCGTCCTGACGACCGTCTCCTTCTTCGACGATCGCCAGGCCTGCGCCGACCTGGAGGCGCTCCGGTACCAGTTCGCCTGGGATCAGGAGAAGCCCCTCGGCCCCTTCCATGCCACCGAGGATCGTCAGGCCGTTCGAGACCGAGTCTTCAGCGCTATCGAGCCGCATCAATTCCGGGTGGACGCCACGATCCTTGAGAAAAGGAAGGCGGAGCCTTCAATCAGGCCGACAGACGAGGAGTTCTACCGATATGCGTGATTCTATCACATGAGGTCTGTACTCCCGAAGCTATCTTCCTTCGGTAATGAAATACTCGTTGTGTCTCCGATCATTGGATCTCGAAATAAACAGCAGTTGTTCTACGAGCAAGTCTCAAGTGTGATCGCTGAATTGAAGGACGCTTTTCCGGATAGTGATATTCGAACGGCGAGCTGGGCTTCGTCTACTGACAACGGTCTGCAGATCGCCGACTACTGCTCGTGGGCTATCTTCCGCAAGTGGGAGAGGGGCGATGAGAGATCGTACAATTTGCTGGAAAGGAAGATAGGATCTGAGTACGATCTGTTCCAGCGTGGATCTAAGTTCTACTACTGATTTAAAGAAAAGCGGGTCGCCTATCCTCGAGGGAAGAGCCCCATGGGCTCTTATCGGTCGACCCTAGTACCACGATCACCGTCGCATGCCTGGAGACGTTTGTCAACGCGCAGGGAGTGGGGGCGCCGGGAGGCATGGGAAGAAAAGCGGGTCGCCTATCCCCGGAGGGAAGAGCCCCATGGGGCTCTTATCAGCGACCCCAAGACCGCGATCACCGTTGCATGCCCGGCCTGTGCGCGTCAAACGGGGCCGGCCTACGCCGCCCATAGCCCGCGACCGCCGCCTCGCCTGCACGGTCGCCGACCGTGAAGGCGAAGGTGTCGGCGGCGTGGTCGATGGTGATGTGCTGGCCGCTTGCAATCTCGCCGGCGAGGATGCGGCGCGCGAGCTCGTTCTCGATGCGGCGTTCGACCGTGCGACGCAGGGGGCGGGCGCCCAGCTCGGGGTTGTAGCCCTCCTGCACGAGCGCCTCGCGCGCGGCCTCCGTCAGTGAGATGGC
Source organism: Tepidiformaceae bacterium (assembly GCA_965200565.1). Taxonomy (GTDB): domain Bacteria; phylum Chloroflexota; class Dehalococcoidia; order Tepidiformales; family Tepidiformaceae; genus UBA2991. The sequence goes on from OZ241349.1 coordinate 1,553,389, forward strand.
GATCTCGCGCTCGGTGAGCCGTTCGCGCACCTCGGCGATGAGCAGGTCCACGATGCGTGCCAGCTCCCGCTCGGTGAGTGGCTCGAACACGATCGTGTCGTCGATGCGGTTGAGGAACTCGGGGCGGAAGCGCTCGCGCAAGGCGCGCTCCACGGAAGCGCGCAGCTGCTCGCTCGCGCCGCTCCCCTCGCTGCGCTGGGTGAAGCCGAGCGTGAGGCGATTTTGCGTGCCCGTGCCCAGGTTGCTCGTCATGATGATGACGGTGTTGCGGAAGTCGACCGTGCGCCCGTGGCCATCCGTCAGACGCCCGTCGTCGAGGATCTGCAGGAGCGTGTTGAACACGTCCGGATGCGCCTTCTCGATCTCGTCGAAGAGGATGACGCGGTAGGGGCGGCGGCGTACCAGTTCGGTCAGCCCGCCACCTTCCTCGTAGCCGACATAGCCCGGTGGGGAGCCGACCATGCGGCTGACCGTATGGCGCTCCTGATACTCGGACATATCGAGCCGAATCATCGCCTCCTCGTCGTCGAAGAGGCACTGTGCGAGCGCCTTGGCGAGCTCCGTCTTCCCCACGCCCGTAGGCCCCAGGAAGATGAACGAGCCGATTGGGCGACGCGGGTCCTTGAGGCCCGCCCGCGCCCGTCGCACGGCGTCGCTGAGCGCTTCGATGGCGCGGTCCTGCCCCACCACGCGCTCGTGCAGCGTCTCTTCCAGACGCAGCAGCTTCTCGCTCTCGCGCTCCTCCAGCTGAGCCACGGGGATGCCCGTCATCTGTCCCACGAGCGCGGCGATGTCGCGCGAGCCGATGACCGCCTCTGCGGGGCGGTCGGCGGCGTCTTGCGCGCGCAGGCTGGCGTACTCCTCCTGCAGTTGCAGCGTCTCCTGGCGGAGGCGAGCGGCGCGCTCGTGGTCCTCCTGCGTGATGGCCTCGTCGGCCTCCTGGGCGAGGGCTTCCAGCCGGCGGGCGATGGCGCGCACCTCAGGGGCCGTCTCCTGCGCCTCGATGACGTGCTTGCTGGCGGCCTCGTCGATGAGGTCGATGGCCTTGTCGGGGAGATGCCGCTCGGTCAGGTAGCGTGCGGAGAGCCGCACGGCCGCCTCGAGCGCGTCGTCGCTGATGCGCACCTTGTGGTGGTCTTCGTAGCGCGAGCGCAGCCCGCCCAGGATGGCGATGGTGTCCTCTTCCGAGGGTTCGTCCACGTACACCGGGGCGAAGCGGCGTTCGAGGGCGGGGTCTTTCTCGATGTGGCGGTACTCGTCGAGCGTGGTGGCGCCGATGGCGTGCAGTTCGCCCCGCGCCAGCGCCGGCTTCATCAGGTTGCTGGCGTCGATGGCGCCTTCCGCCCCGCCTGCGCCCATGACGGTGTGCAGCTCGTCGATGAAGAGGATGACCGCGCCTTCGCTCTGGCGGACCTCCTCCATGACGGCCTTGAGGCGTTCCTCGAATTCGCCGCGGAACTTCGCGCCCGCCAGCAGCGCGCCCATGTCGAGCGCGCGCACCGACTTGTCGCGCAGGTTCTCGGGCACGTCGCCATCGGCGATGCGCTTCGCCAGGCCCTCCACGATGGCCGTCTTGCCCACGCCTGCCTCGCCGATGACGACGGGGTTGTTCTTGGTGCGACGGTTGAGGATCTGCATCACGCGGCGCACCTCGGTCTCGCGCCCGATGACGGGGTCGAGCTTGCCGCTGCCGGCCAGCCGCGTGAGGTCGGTGCTGAAGCGCTCGAGGCTCTCGTAGCTGCTTTCGGCGGTGGGGCTGGTGACGCGCGCGCGGCCGCGAATCTCGCGCAGGGCGCGGTAGATGCCCTCCTTCGTTACGCCGAAGCCGGCCAGCAGGCCGGCGATGCCGCTCTCCTCGTTCTCGGCGATGGCGATGAGCAGGTGCTCGACGCCGACGTAGTCGTCCTTCAGCCGCTCCGCTTCCGCGTTCGCGACCTCCAGCATCCGCACCACTTCGGGCGTGGTGTAAATCTGCACGACCTCCTGCTGGAGGCGAGGCTGTTCGCCCAGCACCTGGTCGACGCGCGCCTTCAGGCTGGCGAGGTCGACCTTGAGCTGTTCGAGCACGCGCAACGCCAACCCGCCATCCAGTTCGGCCAGTGCGAAGAGCACATGGGGCACGCCCCACTGGCTGTGGCGGCGTGTGCGCACGGCCTCCTGGGAGGCGGCCAGCACCTGCTGGGCCTGCTCGGTGAATCGGTCCTGACGCATCATGGGGTCACTTCTCCTGCCCCGCGGGCGCGGGGTCTTGTGGGATGGGCGGTACGGATGGAATCTAGCGGGTGGGACGCCCTTCGCTGTCGATGGCGGGCGCCGGCAGTCGTGTGCGGCGCAGGGTGTCGAGCTCGGCGCGCACCTCGTCCAGTTCGGCTTGCAGCGTGCGCAGCTGGTCGCTCATGCGGAGCACCACCTCCACACCGGCGAGGTTCACCCCCAGCTCCTCGATGAGGCGCTGGGCCTGACGGATGCGCTGGATGTCGGCGTTCGAGTACATGCGGATGTTGCCGCTCGTGCGGTGCGGCCGGATGAGCCCCGCCCGCTCGTAGTAGCGCAGCGTCTGCTGGTGCAGCCCCACGAGGCGCGAGGCGATGGAGATGACGTAGCAGGGCTCGTCGTCGGGAAGGGGGCCGGTGGGCGTTCTGCGGCGGGGCACGGGCTGCTCCTTTCTGGCTAGCTGGCTCGGCTACTGGCGGCCTGGGCGGTGGTGGTCTGGCTCTGCTGGCGGAGGTCTTCGATGAGGGCGCGTTCGCGCTCGCTGAGCTGTTCGGGCAGCACCACGCTCAGGCGCACGAAGAGGTCGCCGCGCTGCTCGGGCTGGCCCAGCACGGGCATGCCCTTTCCCCCCAGACGGAAGCGACGCCCGTTCTGGGTGAGCGGCGGGATGGTGAGCATCACCCGCCCCGATAGCGTGGGCGCTTCCACTTCACCCCCGAGGATGGCGTCGAGGTAGGGAGTCGCCACCTCAACGGTGAGGTCGTCGCCATCACGCTCGAAGCAGGCGTGCGGGCGCACGGTGACGAGCAGGTAGAGGTCGCCCGCAGGGCCGCCCCCCGTCCCCTGCCCGCCCTCGCCGGCGATGCGCACGCGTGAGCCGGTGCGCACCCCCGGCGGCGCCTTCACTTCAAGGCGTCGCGGGCGGGGTGTCTCGCCGCGACCGCCACAGCCCTGGCAGCGGGTGTTGGCCACGGCCCCGCTGCCGCTGCAGACGCCACACGCCTCGGAGCCCTGCAGCGTGACGATGCGGGTGGTGCCGGCAGCCGCTTCCTCGAGCGTGATCTCGATCGGCAGCTCTACGTCCTGGCCACGGCGTGGGCCCCGTGGCCCACCCCCGAAGAGCCCTCCGAAGACGCTCCCCAGATCGCCCAGGCCGTCGACCGAGAAGCCGCCGCCACCGAAGCCGGCGTGCGCGCGCTGGCGCTCCATCTCCTCGAACTGGTCGGCCTGCTCCCAGCGCTCGCCGTACTTGTCGTACTTCTTGCGGGAGTCTTCGTCGGAGAGCACGTCGTAGGCGCGCTGGATCTCCTTGAAGCGCGCTTCCGCGCTGGCGTCGTTGGGGTTGACGTCGGGGTGGTAGCGGCGCGCGAGCTTGCGGTACGCGGAGCGAATCTCCTTCGCATCCGTGCTGCGGGAGACGCCCAGAATCTCGTAGAAACTCTTCGCCATGCTGAAAGCAGTATAGGACGATCATGGCGACTATTCAATACGAAAGGTGAAGAGAAGTTGATAGCGTGATTGTGAAGGTTACGGCCACGCGGGGCGCGACGGGATACGCGAAAGCAGGGTGGTGGGTGCGAAGGCGTGGGGCGCGAGGCGATCAGCCCCCGGCGCCGTTGCGGCTCCGACGCGGGGCAGCGGCGCGATCAGGCGCTAGGCGCTCGTGGCTTCCTCGGTGATGTCCTCGACCACGATCTCGTTGGACGGGCCGACGTTGATGCGCACGATCTTGCCGTCCTCCAGCAGCGCCTCGACGTTCTGCTGCTGCGAACGCCAGCCCTTGGGGAAGGCGTAGCCGTTCTTCTCGAGCGCTTCGAGGAAGAAGTAGCTCATCGTCATCGGGGCCAGGTAGAAGTCGGTGCTGTCCATTGCGCTCTCCCTCGTGCTTCAGGCCGCTTGCAGCGGCTGGGCGCCCATTATGGCGATCGTTGCGCCTGCTCGCCACAGCGCCCGGCCCCGCACTCTACTCCCCTGCGCGCCTCTCCGCCTGCCGCCGCGCCAGCACAAGCCACGCAGCCCCGCCACCACCCTGGCAGCAGGCCTGCTGAAGCGCTGCCGCAGACGCTCCCCGCTGCGCGACTCTGCTGTACGCTGGAAGTCTTGCGGGAGATGCTTCGCAGGCAGCGGCGCGAGTAGCGCCTGCTGGTCCGCTTCAGTATTCTCTCGCGTCGCAAGAGGGGAACGCGTCGTATGGCGGGATTCCGTTCCATCCTGGCGCCCGTGGTGAACGATGCGGCCAGCCTTGAGGCGGTCGCCGTTGGCGCGTCCCTGGCGCGCCAGACGAAGGGCCGCCTCACCCTGCTGCACGTCATCGAGGTCGAGCGCAGCCTGCCCGTCGCCGCCGATATCGGGCTGGAGGCGCAGAGCGGCGAAGCGCTCCTGCGGCGCGCCTGCGCCATCGCCGAGCGTGAAGGCGGTGGCTTCGTGCTCGAGGACGACCTCCTGCAGGCGCGCGCCGCCGGCGCCACCATCGTGGCCGAGGCGAAGTCGCGTGGCGTCGATGTCATCCTGCTGGGCGTGAGCAGCACGCCCCTGCTCGGCCACTTCGAGCTGGGCCCCACCGCCAGCTACGTCCTCGCGCACGCTTCCTGCGCGGTCTGGATCGTGCGCGAGCGGATGGAGGCGTCGCCCTCGACCATCACCTCCACGTCCGCTGGCTGGCAGGCGGGGGCGCGGCGGTGAACGTCCTCATCATGGGCTGCGGGCGCACGGGCGCCGCGCTCGCCGCGCGCCTCGACGAGGATGGCCACCAGGTCACCGTGCTCGACCTCGATGCGGGCCAGTTCCGCCGCCTGCCCGACGCCTTTGGCGGGCGCAAGGCCGTCGGCAACGGCATGGACGCCGCCGCCCTCGATCGCGCTGGCGCACGCGACGCCGACGCCTTCATCGCCGTCACCCAGGGCGACAACCGCAACTTCTTCGCCAGCCAGATCGCGCACGAGATATTCGAAGTGCAGCACGTCATCTGCCGCGTCAAGGATCCGGAGCGCGGCGAAATCTTCGGCCACCTCGGGCTGCAGACCTACAGCCCCACGCGCGCGGGAGCGGAGGCGATGCTCGCCATGCTGCTCCAGTCTGCGTCGGCCTGAGCCGTGTACGTCATCATCGCGGGCGGGGGGAAGGTGGGGTACTACCTCGCGCAGGAGCTGGTCCATGGCGACCACGAGATGCTCGTCATCGAGCAGAACGCCGCCCGCGCCGCCGAACTGAACGACCTGCTCGAAGGCGCCGTGCTCAGCGGCGACGCCTGCGAGGCCTCCGTGCTGGACGGCGCCGGCATCGCCCGCGCCGACCTCGTCGCCGCCGTCACGGGCGACGACGAGGACAACCTCGTCGTCTGCGAAATCGCCCGCTACCGGGGCGCGGCGCGCGTGCTCGCGCGCGTCAACAACCCCTCCAACGCGACCCTCTTCGAGAAGCGCGGCATCGAGACCACCGTCTCCGCCACGGAGGCCATCCTCTCCCAGATCGAACAGGAGCTGCCCGTCACCTCGATGGTGTCCGTGATGCAGCTGCACCAGGGCCTGGAGCTGGTGGAGGTACGGCTCTCGGAGACGGCGCCCGTGGTGGGCTACACCCCCCGCGACCTGCTCCTGCCGCAGGACTCGTTCGTCGCCCTCATCATCGATTCCGGGGGCGTGCCCCGCGTGCCCGGCGCCGATACCACCCTCACCGCCGGCGATGCCCTCGTGGTGGTGACGCGCGCCGAGAGCAAGGACCGCCTGCGCGAAGCCCTCATCGGGCGCGCGCACGGGTTCGATACCTGAGCCCGTGGCCGCAGACGTGACGCTAGCCTACCTCGGCCCGCCGGGCACCTTCGGGGAGGAAGCCGCACGCCGCCACGCCAGCCGCGATGCCACCCTCCTCCCCTGCCCCTCCCACGCCGCCGTCGCCCGCGCCGTCGAATCGGGCGACGCGCACGCGGGCGTGATGGCCATCGAAAACTCGCTCAACGGCTCCGTCGCGGAGACGCTCGATATCCTCATCCACGAGACGACGCTCAAGATTCAGGGCGAACTGCTGGTGCACGTCGAGCACAACCTCGTGGTCGCGCCGGGCACCGCGCTGGAAGAGATCGAACGCATCTACTCGCACCCGCAGGCGCTGGGCCAGTGCCGCGCCTTCCTCGAAGGGCACTGCCCACAGGCCCAGCAGACGGCCGCGCTCTCCACCGCCGAGGCGGTCGAGCTGGCGGTCGCCCAGCGGGGCGCCGCCGCCATCGCCACCGAACGCGCCGCCCGCCTCTACGGGGCGGAGGTGCTCGCCCCCGGCATCCAGGACCAGCGCAACAACGCCACCCGCTTCGTCGTCATCGGGGCGGGCGAGCTGCCCCCCAGCGGCCGCGACCGCACCTCCATCGCTTTCGAGTTCGCCGGCGACCGCGCGGGCCTGCTCACCGCCGCCCTGGCGGAGTTCTCCGACCGCGGCATCAACTGTACGAAGATGGAGAGCCGCCCCACGCGCGCCACCTTCGGCGAGTACATCTTCCTCATCGACTTCGAGGGCCACGCCAGCGACCCCCTGTGCGCCGCCGCCCTCGACGGGCTGCGCGCCATGACCTCCATGCTCAAGGTCTTCGGCAGCTACCCGCAGGCCACCTACGAGCCGTAAACGCGCGCAGATGGGCCCGCCCCCGCGGCCGACGAGCGGCCCAGCCTGCGGTGAGCGACTAGTATGGAGTGCGTGATGCGCGCTCCCCGCCTTCGACGCCCCCGCTCCCCGGCCGTGATGCTCGTCGCGACAGCGCTCCTGCTCGTCGTGACCGCGATCGCCGTCGCCTGTGGCGGCGGGGCGGGTGGGGAAGCGGGTGAAGGGGAAGCGTCGCCGCCTGCCGCGACTGCGACCGCGACCGCGTCCCCCGGTGCGGCTGCGACTGCGACGGCGACGGCGACGCCCGTGACCGCCACGCCCGCGCCGCCCCTCGACGAGGACGACCTCGAGATCGTGACGCTGCTCCCGCCCGACGCCATCCCCGCCATCAACAACCCGCGCATCGTCTCCGCCGAAGTCGCCGCCGAGCAGCTCGGCCCCACCGACCTCGTCATCGGGGTCTCCATCGAGGGGGAGCATCGCGCCTACGGGGCCGCCTTCCTGAGCGGCCACGAAATCGTGAACGACATGCTGGGAGGCCGCGCCATCGCGGTCACCTGGTGACCGCTCTGCTTTACGGGTATCGTGTATGCCCGCGACGTCGGCGACCAGCAGCTCACCTTCGGCATCTCCGGCAAGCTCATCATGAACGCCCTCGTGATGTTCGACCGGGAGACCGACAGCCTCTGGAGCCAGTTCCTGGGGAAGGCGGTGGCGGGCCCGCTCGCAGGCCAGACCCTCGAAGTGGTGCACGCCGTGCTCGTGCACTGGGAGAGCTGGCGGGAGCTGCACCCCGATACCACCGTGCTCGACCAGGGCGGCTTCGTGATCGACTCCTACCTCGAGTACTACTTCACCCCCAGCGCCGGCGTCATCGGGGAGCGCTACCGCGACGACCGCCTCTTCACCAAGGAGCTGGTGCTCGGCGTGGTGCTCCCGCAGGGGCGCAAGGCCTACCCCCACCGCACCCTCACCGAGACCCCCGTCATCCACGACCGCATCGGCAATCAGCCCGTGCTCGTGCTCTGGGACGACGACGCCGGCAGCGCTCTTGCTTACGACCCCACCCTCGACGGCCGCGAGCTTACCTTCGAGGCGCTGGCGCCCGCGGACGCCGACGCCGACGCCGACGCCGACGCTGATGCGGATGGTGGGGAAGCGGAAGGCGCGGGTGCGATGGTGCGCGACCTCGAAACCGGCTCAGTCTGGTCCGTGCTCACGGGCGAGGCGCTTTCGGGCGAACTCGCCGGAAGCCGCCTCGAGCCCCTGCCCAGCTTCGTCGTCTTCTGGTTCGCCTGGTCCGACTACTTCCCCGAGACCGACGTGTACGAGTCGCAGGGCTAGTGCCCTGGCGCCTCTGCGCCACCAGCGCCCCGCCAGACACACGGAAGCCATCTCCCCGATGTCCGCAGAGCCGCGGATACGAAGAGATGGCTCCCGCTGTCGCTTGCCGTTGGCCCGCTAGTCCTGGTTGATGATGTCCACGAATCGGCTGGCCTTGTAGGCAATCCGGTACTCGGCGCTGGTGCACTTGGTCGTGCCACAGTAGAGCTCGTGGCGGATCAGCACACGGGTGTCTGACGAGATGCTGCCGGCCGCTGAGTTGACCTTGATGGTCAGAGCCAGTGCTTGAGAAGCTCGGTGCCATCCGCCTGATGGACGCGATTGTGGACCGGGGGCGGAGCACAGAGCCGCCTGACGCTGACCCTGAGGCTCTGGACGCGAAGGCCGAAGGCCGAAGGCCGAAGGCATCGATTATCACAACAAGCACTTCCACACGAGGCCCAATGGCCCTCCGCCGACGTCATCGTCGGCAACCCCCCGTTCCTCGGCGGGAAACGACTGCGTACCGAACTTGGCGATGCGTACGTGGACGATATGTTCGATGTCTGGGAGGGACGTGTACCGCACGCCGCTGACCTCTGCTGTTACTAGCACGAGAAGGCGCGGCAGATGGTCGCCGACGGCAAGGTCAAGCGCGCTGGCCTGCTCGCAACTCAAGCGATACGTAAGGGCAGAAGCCGTGAAGTCCTGGACCGCATCAGGGAGTCCGGCGACATCTTCTTCGCCGAATCCGATCGTGAGGGGGTAGTTGATGGTGCCGATGATCGAGTTGCGATGGTCGGCTTTGACGACGGCTCAGAGACGCGACGCTGCCTTGATGGGAAGCCGGTTGAAGGAATCAACGCGAATCTGACGAGCGGCATTGACCTGACACAGGCAGCCAAGATTCGAGAGAACAACGGGCTCTCCTTCCAGGGCGACATCAAGCAAGGCCCTTTCGACGTCACCGTGGCCCACGCCCACCAACTCTTGGCCTCGCCGAACCCCGATGGACGCAGCAACGGTGAGGTCGTTCGTCCATGGATGAACGGGGATGATGTGGTGGGGAATCATCGTGGGATGTGGATAATCGACTTCCCACCGGGAACCTCCAGAGAAGATGCTGAGCTGTACGAGGCGCCGTTCGAGTACGTCAAGGAACATGTACAGCCATTTCGAGAAGAGGCCCGATCCAGCAAGCAGGCTCGCGAGAGGTGGTGGATGCACGCAGCCCCTCGTCCCGCTATGCGGCGGGCGCTGGGGCCGTTGCGGCGCTTCATCGTCACACCGCGCGTAGCGAAGCACCGTCTCTTCCGCTGGGTCACTCCCCCGACGCTCCCCGATTCTCGCCTCTTTGTCTTTGCGCGCGCAGACGACTACTTCTTCGGTGTCCTTCACTCTCGAGTGCACGAACTGTGGGCGCTAAGCCTGTCGTCCCGACATGGTGTTGGGAACGACCCCGCCTATAACAACACCACCTGCTTCCAGACCTTCCCCCTGCCGTGGCCGCCGGGGGACGAGCCGGACGAGAGTCCGCTCGTGCGTGAGATCGCGGAGGCGGCGCGGCGGCTCGACGAGCTGCGTGAGGGGTGGCTCAACCCCGAGGGGCCACTCGTGGGGGAGGAGGAGCTGCGGCGTCGCACGCTCACGAACCTCTACAACGAGCGCCCTGCCTGGCTCGAGACTGCCCACCGCCGCCTCGACGAGGCCGTCTTCAACGCGTACGGCTGGCCCCCCGACCTCAGCGACGACGAGGTGCTCGTGCGATTGCTCGCCCTCAACCAGGAGCGTGCCGCTGCGCAGGATTGACCGTCGCACCCCACCCACAAAGCGAGCGGGGCGCCCATCGGGCGCCCCACTCGCTTTGTGGGCGCTGACGCGCTCGCCTAGGCGGAGCCGTGGCGCAGGAGCTTGCCGCTCGTCGCGCCTGTGCACTCGCCGTCCACGAACGTCTCTTCGCCGTTGACCATGATGTGGCGGTAGCCGTGTGGCTTGCGGACCAGGCGCCACGCCCCCGCGGGGTAGTCGTACGCCTTCTCCGTGACCCCCATATCGAGGTTCTCCAGGTCGTAGATGACGATGTCGGCGGGCGCGCCCTCGCGAATGGTGCCACGATCGCGGAAGCCCGCCGCCAGCGCCGGATAGGCGCTCAGCCGCCAGTGCGCCTCTTCCAGGTCCATCATCTCGTGGTCGCGCACCAGCAGGGAGAGGTACTCCGTGGGGTAGCGTCCGAGCGTGATGAACTTCGTGTGCGCGCCCCCGTCGGAGACGCCCGGCAGGGCGAAGGCGGAGGTGGCCATCTTCTTCATGGCGTCGAGATCCATCTTCTGCGGAGCCGTCACGAAGAGCGCCTTCATGTCGTCCTCGAGGGCGATGTCGAGCATGGCGTCGATGACGTGCACGCCGCGCTCCCTGGCGATTTCGCCGCAGGTCCAGCCGGTGTACTTGTCCAGCTCGGGCTTGTGCAGCTCACCCACGATGAGGTCGTTGAAGTTGAGGACGACGCCCGCGCCGCCCCCTTCCCAGTCGCCGCCCTCGTCCTTGATGGCCTGCCGCATAGCGGGGTCGGCCATCTTCACAGCGCGCTCCTCGACGGTGCCGAGGGTCATCTCGCGCCAGGCGGGGCTGGAATCGAACAGGTTCCACTCCTCGAAGGTGAACTGGAAGTTGTTCTCCGCCGTGAGCGCCTGCCCGAAGATGCGCGTGCCACGCGCGTTGCACTCATCCAGCCACTCCATCGCCTGCTCGTAGCCGGGCATGGCGATGCCGTGCTGGTCGGTGAACACCGCGAGCACGTTCCAGATGACGGGGCGGCCACTCTCGTCGGCCAGCCGCTCGGTGAGGTCCTGGCTGGCGCCGATGCACTGGATGAAGCCGCGCCTCACGTCGCGCAGCACGCGCGCGAAGGAGAGCAGGTCGTCCTGCGTCATCAGATTCGTGATCATGAGCGTGCCGTCGTAGTCGCGCTGCACATCGTTCTCGCCGATCTGCGCCGACCAGCCACAGCCGCCCGCCTCGAGGCCTTCCTTCATGAGGCGATGCATCTCCGCCATCTCCGCCTCGTTGGCGGGGCGGCTCTTGGCCGCATCCAGGCCCATCACGTACGCCATCAGCGGGTTGAGGGGGATGTAGCTGAGCATGTTCACGCCCTTGGGCGTGCGATCGAGGCTGTCGAGGAACTCGGGATACGTCTCCCAGTCCCACGGCATGCCCTCGCGCATCGATTCCAGCGGAACCGCCTCGTTGCGCGACATCGTGAGCATGGCGCGGTCCTGGTCCTCCGGCTTGCACGGGGCGAAGCCGAAGCCGCAGTTGCCGATGGCGACCGAGGTGACGCCGTGCCAGCCCGAGATCGTGCACCACGGATCCCAGAAGACCTGCGAATCGTAGTGCGTATGCAGGTCGACGAAGCCGGGCACGACATTCAGCCCACTGGCGTCGATGACCTTCCCGGCGGAAGAGGTATGAATCTTCCCGCCGATAGTCGCGATACGGCCATCCTTGATGCCGATGTCGCCGCTAAAGCGGGGCGTTCGCTGCCCATCAAAGATCGTCCCACCCTTGATGACGGTATCGAATTCAGGCATGGCGCTGCGCTCCTGCAAGTGATAGGTGCTGCCAGTCTACGCCCATCGACGCCTCTCCCGCAGCGGAGTGGGCGGCGTAGGGGGCTGACCGGAGCCGCCCTGCGGTTCACCCCTCCCGCGCGGCGGGTGCGTCACGACGCGCTCAGCGGCGGGCGCGGCCTGTGGCCACGCGGGGGCGCCGGCGGTCTCGGCGGCGTGGAGGCAGAGGGCGAGGCTGGCGACGTAGTCGTCGTGGCCGCGCTCGTTACCTCAGGTGAGGCGTCCGCCGGCTGCTTCCCCCTGCCCCCCGCCTTCACCCCCCGCTACCAACCCCTCCCGCGCTCGCTATCCTTCCCCACAACCCACGACCCATCCCTGGAGCGCGCCATGACCGCGATCGCTATTCCCCCCATCGCCTGGCCCATCGACCGCACCATCCCCGATGCCGACTGGCAGCCTCCCGCCGGCACGCGTGTCATCTCCGCCGACGACCACTGGCTCGAACCGCCTGACCTGTTCGTCGACCGTATGCCCGCGAAATACCGCGACCGCGCCCCCAAGGTCTGGCGCGACGAGACGGGCACGCATCTCGAGTGCGAGGGCCGCAACCTCGACTCCGTCGGCCAGAACCTGCTGCTCACCCAGGGACGTCCAGGCATGGGCGACATCGAGCAGCGCGTCCCCGATATGGACGCCGAAGGGCTCGACGTCGGCCTCATCTTCGCGCAGGTCTCCATGGCGCTCTTCTCGCTCGAAGACGAAGAGCTAATGATCGCCGCCTACGACGCCTACAACGAGGGCCTCGCCGAGTTCTGCGCGGGCATGCCCGGGCGTCTCTACGGCGTCGGCATCCTGCCCACCATCTACAGCCCCGAGCGCACCGCCGACTACATCCAGAAGCTGAAGGCGTGGGGCTACCGCGCCATGCAGATTCCCTCCTACCCCCGCGCCGAACGCGTCTGGTACAACGGCTCGCAGTGGGACGTCATGTGGGACGCCATCGAGGCGAGCGGCATCCCCCTCTCCTTCCACATCGGCGAGAACCTCAACTACCGCGGTCGTGGCGCCCTCGGCACCTACCTCACGACCGGCTTCCAGCCCTTCCGACGGCTCTGGTCGCTGCTGGCCTTCTCGGGGACGCTGGAGCGCCACCCGGCCATGAACGTTATCTTCACCGAAGGCGGCATCTCCTGGGTCCCCTCCGCCCTCTACGACGCCGACAAGACGTACCGCCAGTTCGAGAGCGAGATGAAGCCGCAGCTGGCCGAGCCGCCGAGCGCCTACTGGTACCGCCAGTGTTACGCGACCTTCATGGACGACCCGACGGGCCTCAAGCTGCTGGACGACATCGGCTACGAGCACGTCCTCTGGTCGGCCGACTATCCGCATCCCGAGAGCACGCTTGGCGAGAGCCGCGCCCTGGTGAAGTCGTTCTTCGACACCTTGCCCGAGCACCAGGCCCGCGCCATCGTCGTCGGCAACGCCGCCCGCCTCTGGGGGGTGTAGGGGGTGGTGGCAGGCGCTGCAGGGGCTGACACCGACGCTCTTCTCGACGAACTGCGTGAAGGGCATGACCTGCTCGTTGGCTTGGCGGATCGGTCAGAGGCGGATACGCGGCAGCATCTCATCGATCCCGTTCTCGACTTCCTCTACCCGCGGGCACATATCCGGCGTGAGGAGAGCGATAGCGGGAACCGCCCCGACTATGTGCTGTACCACAAGCCGGTCAACGAGAGCAGTCCGGCCCGAGCCATCGTGGAGGCGAAGCCGTTGGGCGCCGACTTCGAGCGGGCGCCTTCGACAGACAGGGCGGGGTCGCCTGTGCGGCAGGCTCGTCGCTACCTGCGGGACCACCCGGCCGGGGTGCGAGACACGCTGGGAGCGCTGACTGACGGGCTGCGCTGGTGGCTGTACCGCAAGGCGGATGATGGAGACGTCGAGATCGAGCAGAAGTTCGATCTCGACCCCCTGGTCCTTGGAGAAGAGGTCTCCCGGGAGTCGTTGAGGGAGCTGATCGATCGTCTGGCGTTGTCGACGCGTCGACAACGCCAGCGCCCCAGCGAGATCGCGTAACGCGATCTCGCTGGGGCGCTGGATGAGAACTCCCCCTCAGGGGTGCTGCGTGCGCTCGGCTGTGATTCCCACACCTATGCAGAAGTCGACCCCGCAACCCTGAAGGGCATCCAGCGCGATCAGGTCCATACGGATTGGCTCATCCACGCCCATAGCGATGGTCCTGCCGCCAGCCATGCTGGTGAGGGGCAGGCTCCCCTGTTCGACCGCCACGTGCGCGTTGCTGCCGTTCGCTTCAGCTCCAACGCACCTGGGCTCGGCCGCACCGAAGCCGCCCGCTGCGCGCGCATCTTCGCCAGCGCGGCTCCTGCCAGCGCGGCAGTCGTTGTGGTCTGGCAGTCCCCACCCAAAGGCCCCGCCCTCGCGCGCCTCGTGGTTGCCCTGAAGCGGCAGGTCTTTATGACCCAGCCCTTTGACCCAGCGCTGCTCCCGCCCACGGTCCGGCGCGCAGCGACCACGATTGTGGACCTGCTCCCTCTCGACGAGGTCGACCCGCAGAAGTTCGCTGATGCCCTCGACGTCCAGCCCCTGCAGCGTGACTTCTACCGGCAGGTGCGTTCGTGGATGCGGCGTCTGCGCCACGACGACAGCATCTTCCGCGGGTCCCTGTCGAGCGGGCGGCGTCACGACATCCTGCTACGTCACCTCATCCGCATCCTCTTTGTCTGGATTCTCAGGGAGAACGGCACGATTCCAGTCCCACTGTTCGCGCATGGCCTGCGGGAGGATCACGGCATTCAGGACTACCACCGGGAGGTCCTGCGATTCCTCTTCGAGGAGCGTCTGAACACGGAGCCGCACGAGCGTCGCGATCACGCGATCGCCGAGTTTGCGGAGGTTCCCTTCCTCAACGGCTCGTTGTTCGAGCCGCGCATGGGCGATGACCTCCTGTCCATCCCGGAGGCCTGCTAATGGGGCGATGAGCAGGAGTCGCCCGGCATCTTCGATCTGCTCGTCCGCTACCACTGGACTGCTGACGAGGCGCTTCTCGACCTGTTCCGCAATCCCGATGCCGCCATGCCTGACCTTACCGACCAAGCGCGCGGGCGCTTGCTCCGACGCATCGAGGAACTCCGCGTCTTTGATCCTGCGACAGGGAGCGGGGCGTTCCTGTTGGCCACACTCCAGGCGCTGCGCACCGCCCGCCACAACCTCCACCTGGACGACACCGACCAGACCCGTTCTATCATCACCAATCAGCTCATGGGGCAAGACCTCAACCCGCTGGCAGCCAGATCACCCGGCTGCGCCTCTTCATTGCGCTCCACCACGCCGAGCGCCACAAGGACGAGCAGGGCCCGCTCCCCAACCTCGAGGCGCGCATCATCTGCGCGGATACGCTCTTCACGCATCCCGGCGACGACTACGATCCCTTCGCGCCCGCGGCCGAGAGGACGCTGGCTGCGGCCGATGAGTGGCCACGTGACGCGCTGGAGCGGGCGCTTCGTCGCCTCGCGGAAGTGCGGCAGACGTGGCCAGATGCGAGTGGTGAAGCTGCAAAACGGCGCTCTCGCCGGCGCGACCAGGATGCTCGCGACGAGCTTCGCAAGCACGTCGACGCCGCGATGCTCGTCACGACGGCGGCGATGGAGCTGCAAGCGCTCGCGGACTTCCCCCTGCTGGAACTGGACCACGATGAGACTGCGCGCGTCGACGCACGCCTGCTCTTCGCGCAGGACGAGGATCGCTGGCAAGGCTTCGACGTCGTCATCGGCAACCCGCCGTACGACTCGCTCAAGGATGCGGGCGTGGGGAAGTCTGCGGTCAAGGCTCGCGGCTACCGGACCACGAACGTCAACGACGTCTACAGCCTGTTCTGCGAGGCGGCCCTTGCGCTCGCACGCCCGGAGGGCGGCGTGGTCACGCTCGTCGTGCCACTCAGCATCGCCTTCGGGCAGCGGCAGCGCACCCTTCGCACCGTCTTTGAGGAACGCTGCCGCTCAGTGGCCACCCGCCACTACGACACCATTCCCGACACCATCTTCAACCAGCACCCCCTCTTCAAGGGCTGGAAGAACCGGCAGCGTGCGACGATTCTGACCGCTGTTCGGGGTGCGCAGCCCACCGTTCTTCGCAGCGAGCCGTCCTGCGCTGGGGTGTCGATGATCGTGCCGATGTGCTGCCGCGTCGTTCAGGTATCGAGGTGGTGAACAGGGAAGGGACGTTCCTTGGTGAGAGTTGGCCACGCATCCCCAGCGAGCCCATCGCCAGAATGGTTGAGCGAATCCTTGCCCAGCAGCTGACTATCGACAGCCTGCGTAGTCAGGCGAATGAGGTAGCCAATCCCTGCAGTCTTTCCTTTCCTCCGACGGCTGGCTACTTCGTAAGCGCTCTCCCACCCGGCACGCGAAGTCCGACAAGAGAAGTGCTCATGCCTCTACCCGCCGAGGGAATGCGTCTCTTGGTGATTGCTGCCCTCAACGGCCACGTGGGCTATGCCTGGTGGCGCATGTTCAGCGATGTCTTCGACGTAAAGGTCTCGGACTACTCAAGGTTCACTCTTCCTGACGCCTGGCTTGAGGGTGAGGAGCGCAACCGGGCGCTGGCCTTCGGGCAAGCGCTTGTCGAGGCGATTCCCCACTCCCACAAAGCGAAGAAGAATGCTGGCAAGGAGTGGCCCAACGTGGACTTCTTCGAGTACCAGCCCGGCCTAATCGCCGAACTGGACCGCTTCCACCTCGAGTCCCTCGGGCTCAACCCCACAGAGTTGCTCCCCCACCTGCACCGCATGCGTTCACCCGATGGGTGGGACTTCGCGAGTCTCCCCTAACTCCCACCCCTAACCCGCACCCAGCTCGCGCAGCGAGCCTTCGATGAGGCGCAGGCCGAACTCCATCCCTAGCGGGATGGCGCGCTCGTCGATGATGAAGCCGGGGTCGTGGTGGCGGCCGGCGACGCCGTTGCGCTCGTTGCGCGCGCCCAGCCAGAAGTAGCAGCCCGGACGCTCCTCCAGGAAGCAGGCCATGTCTTCGGCGCCCATACCCGGCGTCGCGTGCGCGGGGCGTCCGAAGTAGCGCTCGCCCTCCGCCTCCACGAAGGCCGTCACCGCCTCGTCGTTCACGAGCGGCGGGCAGCTCGTGCGGTGGTGCACCTCGGCCGTCGCCCCGAAGGCCGCGCACACGCCCGCCACCACCTCTTCCACCCGCGCCACCATCTTCGCCCGCACCCGCTCGCGATAGGTGCGAATCGTCCCGCGCAGCTGGGCCGATTCCGCGATGACGTTGCCGCGGAAGCCGCCCTCCAGCTTGCCGATCGTCAGCACCGCCGTCTCCAGCGGCGAGACCGAACGGCTCACGACCGTCTGCAGCGCCGTGATCACGTGCGCCGCCACAACCACCGAGTCCACCGACTGGTGGGGCGAAGCCGCATGCCCGCCGCGACCCTGTATCTCGATGCGCAGGCTCGTGGGCGCGGCGAAGAAGGGACCCGCCGCCACGTTGATCTCGCCCACGGGCACGTCCGCGCTGATGTGCAGCCCCAGACAGCGGTCGACGTGCGGCTTCTCCAGAATGCCTTCCTCGATGCAGAGCGCCGCCCCGCCCGACGCCTCCTCCGCGGGCTGGAAGACGAAGCGCACGCTCCCCGCCAGCGACTCCCTCGCCTCCGAGGTCAGCTGCGCGAGCCCGAGGGCGATGGCCGCGTGCGAATCGTGTCCGCAGGCGTGCATCACGCCCTCGTTCTGCGAGGCGAAGGGCACGCCCGACTTCTCCGGCACAGGCAGCGCGTCGATGTCGGCCCGCCAGAGCACGCAGGGCCCCGCGCGGCCACCCCGCACGAGCGCCGTCGCGCCCGTCTTCGCGAGGGGGCGCACGTCTTCCACGTCGAGCCCCGCCAGACGCTCGAGGATGACGCGCTGGGTGCGCTCTTCCTTCCACGAGAGCTCGGGGTGCTGGTGCAGGTCGCGACGCACCGCGATAGCGTCGTCGCTGATGCGGGTGACGGCCTTGCGCACGTCGGGGAGCTGCAGTCGTCGCGGGCTCATGGCGGCGACTCTATCACCGTGACTGATGCCTCGCCCGATGCCCTGACCGAGCGCCCGTACGTCTCGCGCAGCAGCGCCGCCCACTCCCCCTCCGCCAGCAGCGGCCCGGTGAAGCCCGGGCACTCCGTGTGACGCAGCAGCAGCGGCGTCGCCCCTTCCACCCGTCGCCCCGCCACGACCGCGTCGAGCGCCTGCATGCCCGCCTGAGTCGAGGGCTGCCCCGCACGCCCCTTGTCGCCGTCGACGAAGAGGACCTGGTGCGGGTAGGAGCGACAGGCGTCGGGGCGCGCCTCGTACTGCCCGCAGGCCAGATCGTCGCCCAGGAAGACGCAGTGCCCGTCGCGCCGACCCAGCACGAACGGCGTCACGAGCGGCAAAGCGATCGGCTCGCCGTCCTCGCTCTCGAGGGAGCGGGCGGCGCTCCAGCCCGACGCTTCCCGCAACCCCTCCGCCTCCCGCGTCCCCAGCGCGACGGTGAAGTTACGGCAGCAGGACGCGTCGCAGGCGTGCGGCTGACAGATGAAGGAAGGGTCGCCCGGCAGGAGCAGCTCGTACGCCGCAAAGCGCGCCCGCACGAGCCCCCAAAGCGCTTGCAGTTCACCCACCCGAATCGCCACCCCGCCACCCTACCGCAGGGAGGGGTGGGGGTGTGGGTGGTGGGTTGTGGGGCTAGCCCCGGAACGCCTCGCGCGACCTGCTGACGTCTTCCCGGGGAATCGTGCCGTGGAGCCCGGCAGCGGCGATACGAAGCACGGCGATGCCTTCGACGCTTTCGAGATCGGCGATGGCAGAGAGGGCCGCTTCCTCAAGGCATGGCGCCTCGCGGGAGAAGTCGGCGCACGGCACACCGTTGCGCACGCCGACCGTGGCGTCGTCACACCCGGCCTCGTAGACCGCATTGACGACGTCGCTGCCTGCGAAGTCTGTCCCTTCCACGATCAGGGTGAAGTGGTACGTCCGCATATTTCCAGCCTCCCCCAACACACCCCTACGGGCAGGCCAGCAGGTCGCGGAAGACGTCGGAGGCGCCGGGGGAGGCGCCGCTCACTTGCGGGACGAAGCTGGCCACGCCCCGCGTCGTCGAGACGATGACGCCGCCCGACGCGTCGAGGAACGCGACCGTGAGGGTGTGGCCCGTCGAGCCGGCCAGGGGAAGGGCGTGCTCGCCGTCCTCGCTCACGAGCGGGAGCTGGAAGCAGACGTCGCCGCGGTAGTCCTCCGTCACGCCGCCCGACCAGCGGGCCAGCACGCCCCCGTCGTCGGAGAACCAGAGGTCCATGGCAGCCCCGGCTTCGCTGTCGAGGTCGAGCAGGATGGCGAGCGCGGGCGTGCCGTCTTCGAGCTTGCCGAAGCGGGCGAGGTCGACGGTCAGCGCCCAGCCTTCTGGCGCGTCCACGGGCGTGGGTGGCGTCGACGCCGGGGCGAAGGCGAGCAGCGTGGGCGCTGTCACGCTCAGCAGCGCCCGCGCCGACGGCGAGGTCAGCCGCGACTTGTCGCGCGTGCACGCGCTCAGCAGCAGGAGCGCGACCAGCACCAGCTCCACCGCGCCGAGCAGCATCACCGCCCGCGACGGTCGTCGTCGCTGCAGGGAGGGCTGCGATGCGGTGGCGTGCGCCGGCAGCGGGGCCTTCGTCACGTCTTCGTCTGCGTCTTCATTCCCAGTCATCCCCAGGCCGTTCCCCCGCGCCGCAGGAGACGCAGCGAGGGCGTCTCCCGGGGCGTGGCGTCGCAGGTGGCGTCGGCGGCGGGATGCGGTGGGCTACTGATTGACGGCCGCCCCTTCGCGGCGGCTGAGGACGTAGACCATGCGGTTGAGGGCCGTCATATAGGCCTTCGCGCTGGCGACGATGATGTCCGTATCGGCGGCGCGACCGGTGTAGGTGCGGTCCTCGTCCTCGATACGAATCATGACCTTCCCCTGCGCGTCGATGCCCTCCGTGACGGCGTTGACGCGGAACTCGGTGAGCTCGGGGGAGAGCCCCGTGATGCGGTTGATGGCGCGGTAGACGGCGTCCACCGGACCGGTGCCTGTCGCGGCGTCCGTGAGCACGTCGCCATCGGGGGAGACGAGGCGGATGGTGGCGGTCGGCGTGGCGGAGTCGCCGCAGGAGACCTGCACCTGCTCGATGCGCCACGTGTCGCCGCCGACGGAGGCGCTCTGCAGCGTCTCGCTCACGATCGCCTCGAGGTCACGGTCGTCCACCTCGATCTTCTTGTCGGCGAGCTCCTTGTAGGCGCTGAAGACACGGTTCAGCTCCTCGTCAGTGAGCTCATAGCCCAGCCCCTCGATGTGCTGCTTGAAGTAGTGGCGCCCGGAGAGCTTGCCCAGCACGAGCTGCGTGCCCTGGGGGATGCCGATCTCGACCGGATCCATGATCTCCCACGTCTCGCGCAGCTTGAGGATGCCGTCCTGGTGGATGCCGGAGCCGTGGCGGAAGGCGTTCTTCCCCACCACTGCCTTGTTCCACTGCACGGGCATGCCCGAGAGCCGCTCCACCAGCTTGCTGGCGCGGTAGATCTCGCGCGTGTCGATGTCGCAGTCGACGTCGTCGAGGTAGTCCTTGCGCGTCTTGATGGCCATCACCACCTCTTCGAGGGAGGTGTTGCCCGCGCGCTCACCGATGCCGTTGATGGTCACTTCGACCTGGCGCGCGCCGTGCTCGATGGCCGTCATCGTGTTGGCCGTGCACATGCCGAGGTCGTTCTGGCCGTGGAAGCTGAGCCGCGCCTTGTGGATGTTGGGCACGTTCTCCCGAATCTGGTCGAACAGCGAGCCCAGCTCCGAGGGGATGGCGTAGCCGACCGAATCGGGGATGTTGATCACCGTCGCGCCCGCATCGATGCAGCGCTCGACGATGGAGTGGATGAAGTGCGGGTCCGAGCGGGTGGCGTCCATGGGGCTGAACTCCACGTTGCTCGTGTAGGTGGCGGCGTGCTTCACCATGGCCTCGGCCTGGGTCAGCACCTGCTCGCGATCCTTGCGCAGCTGGTGCGCCATCTGGATGTCGCTGCTGTTGATGAAGACGTGGATGCGTGGGTCTGCCGCCTCGCGGATGGCTTCCCACGCGGTATCGACATCGCTGGCGACCGCGCGTGCGAGGGCGCAGATCGTCACCCCGCGCACCTCGCGCGAAATAGCCTGGACGGCTTCCAGGTCGCCCGGCGTGGAGCAGGGGAAGCCGGCCTCGATGATGTCGACGCCGAGGCGCTCGAGTTGCTTTGCGATCTCGAGCTTCTCTTCGGGCGTGAAGGCGATGCCGGCGGACTGCTCGCCATCGCGCAGGGTGGTGTCGAAGATATGGACTTTCTCAGGAGCCATCAGGGAAGTTCCTCCGGGGAGTGCTGGGGCCGGATTGCGCGTGCAGCGCGTTCAATCGGGCAGACGATGGGGGCGATTGTGGGGGCCGTTCGTCGTCGAAGCCGTCACGCGGGGCTCACGCGAGGCTGCGCCCCGGCGAGACCGGGGCGTTGGCGCACTCCACCTTGGCCGCACGAACAGCGGACATCGTTCCGCCAGTCTCGCGCCGATGCGCCTCAACCGCAAGCGGCGGGACGCTGCGCCGGGCTCAGGCGGGTCTGGTTTGCAGGGCCTCTCGCAGTGCCGCAAGCGTCGCGGAGCAAGCACGGCCACCCGGATTCGCGACGACTCCGGCACGGATGCGGAGCCGGCAAACTAGTCCGCCCCCGGGCGAGCCAACCCGTCCCCATCCTCCCTCGCACCTCCTTCACTCCGCTCGTGCGGTGGCTGCGTGTGCCGTTGCGCATGTGGCGATGCGTCCCCGCTGGCTGCGGGCCAGCGCCGGAACTCCGCCAGCGCGTCGTCATCGAAGACCTCGGCGGCGCGCCGCCACTCCTCGGCGGTACGCGGCGGCAGGCCGTGCATGAGCAGCCCGCGCAGGGCCACGTCCTGGAGCGCGACGTCGTCCGCCTCGGGGGTGGGGCCCAGCTGCAGGAGCGTGTGCATCATGCGGTTCACGGCGGAGGCTTCCGGCGGGGTGATGCGTCCCGCCAGAGTCTCTTCGATGAGCCACCAGCCGAGCGCGCGCAAGTCACGCCCACGCACCGCCTCACCCGCAGGCGACGCAGGCTGCGCGTCCCGTGCCCCCTGCTGAACAGATGGTGACGCTTCCTGTGGCGTCCTTCGCTCAGACGCTCGCGCATGCGCCTCGTGGGGGCAGCGGTCGGCGGGGAAGCGGCAGGGAGCGCCGCTGCGGGTAGGGGCGCCCAGAGAGGTTCGGCCATCCCACCAGCTTGCGCTGCGCGCCGCCCCACCCCGAACCGCCCCCTTACGCCAGTTCAGCAGGCGACGTGCCGCGAGTCGGCGGGGCTCGCCTGTCAGGCTCAGGCGGTGGAATCGAGCCTGTCGGGGAAGGCTCCGCTCCCCTTACTGTGACGACCGTCCCTCATACCGGTTGAGGACCTTGTGCGAATAGCTGCTCGGCGTAGAGCCAACCATCCTGGTCACTTAGCTGACCGTGGGAAGAATCTCCCAGAGGTACACAGCGCCAGACTGATGAACGGGATGGCAGAGACCCGAGTAGGTCGCGCTGTGACGTGTACCGAGGAGCTCATCGCGACCTGCCAGGAGCTCGAACGCGGTGATTGCCGGCTCGAGCGGCCAGTCATCGCCTTCATACCCGAAGATCAAGACTGCCTTGCGGCCCTCGAAACCGGAGGTTCGTAACTTCTCGCAATCCGTCAGCGCACTGCGATGCTGTGGGTAGGGCGAGAGGATGTGCATGAGCATGTTGTCGTTCAGCTTCCCGTTATCCCCGAGCATCCTCAGGAGTTTGCACTCAATGAAGAGTTCGTCTGTCCCCTGTGAAATGGAAAGATCGCACTTCTGGCGTGAGATATTCGGGTAGTTGATGCCAAACGCGACTGAGCTGTAGCGAGCTGGGTGGGCGTTCCGCATCTCCTCCAGTACGAGGCGTATCGCCGGCTCTTCGCTATGTGGTCCTATGCCAGGCTGGAAGGGTTCTTTCGTCCGCCGGTTGATCGCGATAGGGCGCAGCTGGTCAGCAGCCTTAAGGCCGGTGGCAAAGTCATCTGCGAGCTGGCTCAGTTCCACAAACCGTTCCTGGTTCTGTCCCCCTTGGCTCCGCCCCCCGCGGCCCTACGGGCCTTTGACGCCTTCGAACTCCGTCATGATGACGCACTCGAGGATGCCGACGCCCGTGTCCGACGGGTCGTCGAGGTTGGTGTAGACGGTGGAGAGTTCGGCGTAGGAGCCGCCACCGCTCAGCTGGGGCAATTCGTTGCCGTCGGTGTCGTACACCTTGACGGGGTGGGAGATGTCCCAGACTTCGCCCTCGACCACCTCTTCGCCGCGGTAGACGCCGCGGCCAAGCGTGTCGTTCCAGCCGTCGGCGTAGCCGCCGGCGCGCATGTAGACGGGCTCGCTCACGACTTCCAGCTGAAAGCGATCGACGCCGCCGTCGGGACGGGTGAGGTTGAGGCGGCCGCGCTTGAAGCGGGGGAAGCCGTCTTCCCACTCGTGGTCCTCGATGGAGACGTCGGTGTAGGCGAAGCCTTCCTTGCCGGAATCGTAGGCGTACTCGACCCACGAGTGGACGCCCGGCTCGGCCTGGCGGCCGGTGCCGGAGGCGGTGTAGCGGCCATCTTCGCCCAGACGGAAGGCGTAGTAGAGGCAGCGGTCGGGCATGTTGACGACGGCCCAATGGCGCATGCCGTCGGCGGAGAAGCTGCCGCGCTCGGGGGGCGCGAGGGGCGGGGCGATGTAGGGGTTGGGCTTGCCGCCCGTGCCGGTGCCCGCGCCGCTGCCCCAGGAGTGGTCGCGCGTGCCCGCCCAGCCGTCGCCGAAGTCGAACTTCCACTCGCGTCCGTTGATCTTGATCCAGCCGGCGATGTCGGCGGACTGGATGTAGTTGGAGCGCTCGGCGGCGAGGCGGCCATCGGCGTAGTAGCGCACGCCCGGAGCCTCGTCGTAGGGGGGCGCCTTGCTCTCCCACTGGATGTCGAACTCGATGCCATGCGGATTCTCGCGGCAGCCGAGACGCAGGGTGCGCAGGCCACGGATGATCTCCTGCCAGAAGGGCCCCACCTCGAGCTCGTCGATGTTGGGGCGCAGGCGACGGCTGGCGCGCAGGTTGTACTGCTTGCCGTCGTCGAGCGCACAGATGGCGTAGGCGTCCATCACATTGGTGTTGTGGTAGAGGCGGATGGCGGTGATGAGGTTCACCTCGCCCGCGGGGTCGCCGAAGCAGAACCAGTAGCCGTCACTCCACTCGGTGGCGCCGGTGGCGACGGAATCGAAGGTGTCGATGGTCTGGTGGCGGGGCCACTCATCGAGGGCGGTGAGGATGCGTGGGCGGGGCATGGCGCTTCCTTTCGCTGGCGGGCAGAGGCCGTCGTCTCGGCTCCCTATGGGCGGGAGATGACGATGACGGGGATCTGGCGGGTGGTCTTCTGCTGGTACTCGTTGAACTGCGGCATCTTCGCCGCCTGCTGGGCGAAGATGCGCTCGCGCTCTTCGCCCTCGGGGATGCGAGCCGTCGCCGTGAAGGTCGAATCGGGCAGCTCGATCGTGACTTCGGGGTTGGCGCGGATGTTGAGGAACCAGGCGGGGTGCTTCGGGGAGCCCGCGTAAGAGGCGATGATGACGATGTCGTCGCCATCGGTGCTGTGCACGAGCGGGATGGTGCGCTGCTCGCCGCTCTTCGCGCCGGTGGTGGTGAGAAGCAGCAGGGGCGCGCCCGCGAAGCGGCCCGTGACCTGCCCGCCGTTGGCGCGGAATTCCTCGATGACCTTCGCGTTGAAGTCGAGCATCTGCGCGACGGCGCGCGCTGGCGTGGACTCAGATGTCATGTGAACCCTCCCGGGGTGTGTCGCTGCGTGGTGCGTTGCTGCGTCGGGAGAGTCTAGCGGACCGCACGCTAGGGGAGGCGGGGTGAACGGCGAACGGCGGCGGTGGCGCCCTCACTCCGAAGCGGGGAGCGGATGCGGCGGGCCGAGCAGGCGGGCCAGCTCCTGGAGCAGGGCAAGACGCTCGCGGTGCCAGCGGCTCGCGAGTCCGCTGGAAGAGGGCACCACGTACGGGATCGCGTCGCCGATGCGCTCGGGCTGGACGCCGTCGGGGCGACCGGTGAGGGCGGCGCGCGGCAGGCCGAGGGCGTGGCGCGCGAAGTGGACGTAGATGCCGCGCCCGCTGAAGACGGCGTACGTGGGCTGGCAGGCCTGCAGCTGGCCCAGCAGACGTCGCGCGCCGTCGGCGATCTCGTCGGGAGTGAGCTCGTCGGCGCGCACGGTGGGGCGCGGGCAGAGGTCGACGAACCCGATGCCGGCTTCGTCCATGAGCGCGGCGTCGTCCGCGGGAGCGGCGTCGCGGGGAAGCAGGCCACTCTCGTTCAGCTGCCGCCAGAAGACGTTCCCCGCACGGGCGTAGTCGCACGGGCGTAGTAGTGCCCCGCCTCAGCGGAGTAGTGGGAGGGGTTGTAGCCGATGAAGACGGCGCGCAGCCCCGGGCGCAGGTAGTGCGGAAGCGTCGCGGGGGAAGCGCTCATGCTTCGCTCAGTGCCCCTCGGACTCATACAGCTCGAAGCGGACGTCGGGCTCCTCCAGGTGGAGCACGCGCGGCTCCAGCGTCTGCCCGGGGACGGGGATGAAGCGCAGTCGCAGGATCAGATGCTCACCGCCCATGAGCCGATCGATGCCCCGCAGGGGCAGCCGTTCGCCATCGCCCATCTCCAGCTCGAACGACCAGTTGGGCTCTTCCGCCCCCTCCTTCACCCCGACCTCCAGGGCGATGGCGATGAGGGGCGCGGAGGCGTCCACCTCGACCGATTCGATGCGCAGGACGACCTGCTGGTCGTCGTGCGTCTTGCCCAGCAGGACGGTCGATTCGTCGAAGAAGAAGTTGAGGGCGGCGGGCACGCCGAGGATGCCGAGGGGAAGGCCGATGACGACGCCCAGGATGGCGGCGATGCGGAAGCAGCCGCGGCGCTCCTGCGAGATGTCCGACTCGGTGGGGATGGCAACGCGGCGGCGGGACGGTTCGCTCACGCGACGCGCTAGCGGATGCGGGCGGCGATCACGCCAGCGAAATCGAGCCCCGTGCTGAGCAGGTACCGCTCGTCCGTGGCGAGGTGGGTGAGGAAGCCGCCCCGGGGCGCGTCGGCGGGGTCCGCGTCGTCGCCGTCGTCGCTTTCGGCGAGCGCGCTCGCGCCGACGACGGTGAGTGCGCCGCCGATGCGGATGAGGCGGGTGAGGTCTTCGCGCATGCGCTCGTACTCACCCTCGCGCCCGGCGAGGATGGCGAGGTCGTGGGGGCCGTTGAGGGCGCTCACGACGGCGAGGGGGTCGCCTGCGTGGACACGCACGCGCTCGGCGAAGGCGTACCGCTCGGCGGCCGCGCGGATACCGTCGGCCACACGGGGGCTGCGCTCGACGGTCACGATCTGGCCCGTGTGCCCGAACGCGCCCGCGATATGGAGCACGCGGTAGGCCGCCAGGCTGGCGGAGAGCGCCTCGACCGCGGCGGCGTCACGCCCGCCTTCCTCGTCGACCTCGATGGGCGCGGGCCCGCCGCCGACCAGCAGCACGTAGGTGGCGCGGGTGGCGCTCACGAGCGTCGCCAGATGGCGGGCGCTGGCCGCCTGCGCGAGCCGCAGCGCGGGGGGCGCGTCCTCGATCAGCGGGGCGAAGCGGTCGGCTCGCGCCTCCAGCAGTTCGCGTGCGAAGGCTTC
The DNA here is from genome assembly GCA_965200565.1 of Tepidiformaceae bacterium. Lineage (GTDB taxonomy): Bacteria > Chloroflexota > Dehalococcoidia > Tepidiformales > Tepidiformaceae > UBA2991. Next base: position 1,579,842 of record OZ241349.1, read on the forward strand.
GGCGGGGGAGGTCGTCGGCATGGAGCCCATGGAGCCATTGTAGGAGGTTGGCTCAGGCGAGGGCGCGCTCGATGCGGGCACGGTCGGCGGGGTCGAGGTCGGCGTGCAGGGCGTGCTCGCGCGCGGCGGGGCTGATCTTGCGCCACGTCTTGCGAATCACTTCCTCCAGCGCGGCGGGGTCGGTGCGGGCGGCGAAGTCGTGCAGCTGTGTTTCGAGGAAGACGAGCGTGAGGCCGTCCTCGAAAGCCTGCCCTTCGGCATCGCTGCGCGCGGTCTCCTTGCGGATGAGCCGCTCGACGCGGGCGATGGCGGCTTCGTCGTAGCCGACCTCCTCAAGGATGGCGCGGGCGTGGCTGGCGTGGCGACGCTGCAGGTCGCGACGCCAGCGCAGGTAGCCCCGTCGCCCCGCAGGGAAGCCGTCGCGGGGCGACTCCCAGCGGCGGATGTGGTGGGCGCGGGCGGCGAGCAGCAACTCCTCGCTCGGCTGCGGCAGGAGGCGCTTCACCCACTGCGTGAGCATGCGCGCGTGCGTCAGCTCTTTCGGCAGCGCGCGGCCATCCACCTCGATGGTGACCGGATCGGCGGCGTTGGCCTTATCGATGAGCGCGCTGGCGCGCTCGAAGCGCGCGCCGAAGGTGGGCTGGTTAGGCTGCGCCGGCAGATTGGGCGGATTCGTCATCGCAGTCGGGCCAGCATGGCACAGCGAATCTAGAATGGCGTCATGAACGAACGAGAGGCGATCGCGTTCTTGCAATCCTTCATGGATATGGAGCGGGATGCGGGCGCATCGGCGAGCCCGCCGATGAACCTCTCCACCATGCGCGCCCTGCTGGAGCGGCTGGGCGATCCGCAGCGCGGGCGCGGCACGGTCCACGTGACGGGCACAAACGGCAAGGGCAGCGTGGCGGCCATGACCGAGGGCGTCCTGCGGGCGGCGGGCACGCGCACCGCGCTCTTCACCAGCCCGCACCTGCACTCCTACGCCGAACGCATCCGCATCGACGGCGAACCGGTCGCGATGGGGACGCTGGCGGCGGGCGTGAGCGCCATCCGTTCGGCGGTGGTGGAGGAGCAGGCGCAGGAGGGCAGCGAAATGAGCACCTTCGGCGTGCTCACCGCGCTCTTCCACTGGATCGCGCGGGAGCAGCTGGAGCGCGACGCCTGGCAGGTGGTGGAAGTGGGGCTGGGCGGCTCCTTCGACGCCACCAACGTCTTCGACGGCGCCGAGATCGCGGTCATCACGTCGATCGCGCTCGACCACACCGCCATCCTCGGCAAGACGACCACCGCCATCGCGCGGGACAAGGCGGGCATCATCGGGCCACGCTCCACCTGTGTGCTCGCCCCCCAACCCGACCCCGCCGTCGTCGAGGTGGTGCGCGATCGCTGCCGCGAGGTGGGCGCCACCCTGCGGCTGGTGGAAGACGAGTGGAGCGCCGAGGTGCTCGAGCGCTACGACTTCGGGCAATCCTTCCTGCTGCACGGGCCGGACGGCTCGTACGAGATGCGCACCCCCCTGCTGGGCGCTCACCAGGTCGTGAACGCGACCACCGCGGTCGCGGTCGCGCACGAGCTGCGGGCACGTGGCGTCGCCATCAGCGAAGACGCGATCACGGGCGGCATCGCGCGTACGCGTGTCGGCGGGCGGCTTGAGGTGATGGGGAAGCGCCCCCTGCTGGTGGCCGACGGCGCCCACAACCCGGCGGCGTCGTCGGCGCTGGTGCAGGCCCTTGGCGAGTATCTCGAGTGGCGACGCTGCTTCTTCGTGCTGGGCGCGATGCAGGAGAAAGACGTGCGCGGCATCGGCTTCAAGCTTGCGGGGCTGGCAAGCGGCATCTGGTGCTGCGGGCTCGATTCACCCCGTGCGCGCGATCCAGCCGCGCTGGCGGCCGAACTGGCGCCGCTCACCCCGCATGTGGAGACCGCCGCCAGCGTGGCCGACGGAATCGCGCAGGCGCGCCAGCAGGCAGCGCCAACGGACCTCATCTGCGTGACCGGTTCCCTCTACGCCGTCGCAGCCGCACGATCAGCAGTCCTGGGGGAGAGCGTGACAGGAACTCGCGAGTGACACGATCGGACCCGGACGGGGCGACGCAACAGCCTGAGTCGATGCTGTTCGACGAGGCGATCGCGAGCGGGGCGTTTCCTGTCTCGCTCGAGATCCTGCCGCCGCGCACGCCCAAGCCGGCAGTGCTGATGCGGCGCGCGCGCCTGCTGGAGGCGCATTCGCACATCGTGAACGTGATCCAGCGCCCGGGACGGCAATCGAGTCTCGATGCCGCGCTGGAGCTTCGGCGGGCGGGCCTGGAGCCGGTCTGGCATCTGACCACGAGCGGGCGCACGCGCGAGAGCATCGAGGCCGATGTGGCGCGGGCGCAGGCGGGAGGCATCACCCATGTGCTCTGCCTGCAAGGCGCCCACGCCCCGCCCACGCCCGGCTCGTCCGTGCGCGGGACCATCCGCCTCGTGCGCGAGCAGGCGCCCGGGATGGACGTCGGCGCCGCCCTCAACCAGCACGACAACGACCCGCGGGCGCGCCGCAACCTGATGGCCAAGCTGCACGCCGGCGTGAGCCACATTTGGACCGAGCCCGTATTCGATCTCGAGGCCCTGCTGCAAGCCGCCGACGTGGTAAAGACGGAACGGCCCGAGGTACGCGTGATCGCGATGGCGATGCCACTCCTCACCCCGGAATCGTTCGACGCCCTCAGCGAGCGCGTGCACGTCCCCGTGCCGGACGACCTGCACAAGCGAATCGAGATGGGGGAGGAGGAGGCGTGGCGCGTCTTCGGGGATATCCTGGCGGCGCTGGCGCAGGAAGACCTGATCGACGGGGTGGCAATCATGACGTATCGCGCCGACCCCTCTCCCGACACAGGCCCGCGCATCCTCGCGGAGCTGCAGCGGGCAGGCATCGCCACCGTCGCGAGCGCGACTGCCGGGCAGCGAACAGCAGAAGGCCGCTGAGCCGGTAGACTCGCCCCATGCAGCAACGAACGTTCGGGACGCTTGGACCAGTCAGCGCACTCACCCTGGGCGGCGGCGGTACGGGCGGAGTCTGGGGTGCGACCACGCGCGAGGAAGCGGTCGAGACCGTGCGCGCCGCGATCGATGGGGGCATCACCTTCCTCGATGTGGCGCCCGGCTACGGCGATGGCGAGGCGGAGCGCGTCGTGGGTGAAGCCTGCGGCGGGCGCCTTCCCGACGGCGTCCGCATCTCCACCAAGTACCACCTGGGAAACCCGCCCGCCGGCGAGGTGGCGGGAGCCCTGCGTAGCGCCCTGGCGGCGAGCCTCGAGCGGCTGCGCCTCTCGCGCGTGGACCTCTTCTTCCTGCACGGGATGGTCGTGCCCGACGGCTTCGAGGGGCGGGGCACGCCCCGCAGCCTCTTCGTGGAGGCGGTGCGGCCCGCCTTCGAGGCGATGGTGGCGGAAGGCGTCATCGGGGCGTGGGGCGTGAGCGGCGTGGGCGTGCCCTCCGCCCTGCTGGAGACGCTGGCGGAAGAGCCCGCGCCCGCAGCCATCCAGTGCGTGACCAACCTGCTCGATTCGCCCGGCGGGATGCGCGCCTACGACGAGGAGCCCCGCCCGCGCGACCTGATCGCCGCGGCAGGGGAGCACGGCGTGGGCGTCATGGGCATCCGCGCCGTGCAGGCGGGCGCGCTCACCGACGCCATCGACCGCGACCTGCCGCACGACCACCCCGAGGTGGTCGACTTCCGGCGGGCGGCGCCGTTCCGCGAACTGGCGCGCGAGGTGGGCGAATCGCCCGCTTCACTGGCGCACCGCTACGCCCTCACGATGGAGGGAGTCGCCACGGTCGTGCTCGGTGTGAAGAACCGCGCAGAGCTGGCGGAGTGCCTGCAGGCGGAAGCGATGGGCCCGATCGAGGCGGACCTGCTGGCGCGCATCGATGCGGCCGTGGCGCCCTAGCGGATCTCGAGCTGCTCCGACGGATCGAAGTACTTCGGTGGCAGCACCAGCTGCAGGCGCGAATTGAGCGTCCGGTTCCACCGACGGAAGACTTCCGAGTCCTCCTCAAGGGGAAGGCCCCGGCGATGGAGATCCTCCATCTCGGCCTGGGCGCCATCGAGCGACGCGGCGACGTCCGCGAGGAGCGTCTCTATCCACTTGATGCGTTGCTGCCAGGCGGGGGTGTCGATAGGCGAATCCTCTTCACCCCAACCGGGAGCGATCCAGACGGCCTCCACCAGGGTCGTGCGCTCGTCGCTCGGCCAGAGGGTCATGTTGAGCACGCCGCTGGGCGTGAAGGTGTAGAGCGTGTTGGGGAAGAGCGCAAAGGTGCTCACCGTTGAGGAGAGCATGGGGTCGATGCCGGGCAGGGTTGGCAGGCCCTCATCCTCCAGCATGGACCACGCCAGCGGGTCGTCCAGACCGCACGCCGCCGCACTGGCCTCGTCGAAGGGGGCGACGATGCGCACGTTCGCGCCGGGCAGCGAGGTGACATCGGGCTCCGTCGTGATGAGGGGCGGCAGGCCCGGGCGCGGGGGCACGATGGGCAGCGTCAGAAGCGCGCTCATCACCCGCTTCCAGTTCACGGGGATGGTGATGGAGTGCTTCGAGAGCGTGCGCAGGGAGGAGAAGTCGACATTGGTGACTTCCCGCCCCAGCGGAACAAGCCAGCTGCGCACGTCCATCCGTGGCGCTTCGTTCACAAACACGGTCCCGCCTGCGATCTCGCAGGCGACAGGCACGAGGCCCCGCTCCTCACGCTGCAGGTCGACGAAATCGCGCTCGTCGGGCACGGAGACGAGCTTGCCGGAGGTGTCGTAGGTCCAGCTGTGGTACTGGCAGCGGAGGGCGCGGTTGCGCCCGCGGGCGGCCCGCACGACAGGCGCGCCACGGTGGCGGCAGCTGTTGTAGAAGCAGCGCACCACGCCATCCACGGCGTGCACGATGAGGAGCGGGACGTTCAGGTGCTCCCACGTCAGGTAGAGGCCGGGGCTGGCGATCTCGTCCACGCGGCAGGTGAGCAGCCAGGCGCGCCCGAACATCTCGCCCCGCTCGACGCGGTAGAAGTTGGGATCGACGTAGCGCGTCATGGGCAGGCGCATGGGCTCGAGCGCAGGAGCAGCCGTCGTGGCGGAGGCACGCTCCCGCAGCCTGCTGTGAACTTCGTCGGCGGCCGACACGCCTGCCTCCTCGCGGTCCCGATAGCGCGACTGTAGCCGATCGTATCCGTAGTGGCACAGGGCGCACAGTGGCGGCGTTCGCTAGGCTACTGCTGGTGAGCACGGCGACTTCCCCGCCCCAACGGCCCCCGCCACGCATCACCCGTGTCGCCAGCGGGCGTGAGATGGGACGCGAGCGGCTGGCCGTCCGCTACGCGCGGCGCACGGTCACCGTGCCCGTCTACATCGCATCCTTCCTGATCAACACGGCAGGAGCGCCGATCTTCCTCATCGTGGCCCTCACCGGCGACCTGGCGCGCCGGCGCGGGACCGTCTTCGTGCGCTGCATCCTCACGCTCTGGGCCTACCTCGCGGTGGAAGCCTTCGGGCTGCTGCTGTTCATCCCGCTCTGGCTGCTGGGTCAGGGCAGCGAGCACCGCCGCCTGCGCCTGCACCACTGGTTCGCGCGCGTGTGGGTGCGCTGGGTCTTCTGGAGCATCGTGCGGCTCTTCGAGATGCGCGTGGTGGTGGAGGGCGACGACGATGCCGCCAAGGGGCCGGTGATCGTCTTCTGCCGGCACGTCTCGCCCGTCGACAACCTGCTGCCGCTGGTCTTCCTGGAGGCGCGCCACGGCATGTGGCTGCGCTGGGTGATGAACTCGTGGCTGCTGCGCGACCCCTGCATCGATTTCGTGGGGCACCGCCTGCGCAGCACCTTCCTCACGGTGGGATCGCGCCAGGGGCTACGGCAGATCGCGAAGATCTCGGCGCTGGGGGAGAACCTCGAGCCGCGCGAAGGCGTGCTCGTCTTCCCCGAAGGCGCGCTCTTCACGCCGCGGCGGCTGGCCCACGCCGTTGCGCGGCTGCGGCGCGTGGGCAACGAGGAGGAGGCGCAGCATGCGGCCACCCTGCGCCATGTGCTGCCGCCACAGGTGGCGGGCGCGCTGGCCCTGCTCGAGCGGGCGCCCGAAGCCGATGTCGTCTTCTGCGCGCACACGGGCCTGGAGGGCGGCAGCTACCGCGCCGTGCTCTCGGGCGGGCTGCTGCGGCGCGAGGTGCGCATCGCCTTCTGGCGCGTCTCCCGCCACGAGGTGCCGGAGGAGACGGAGGCGCGCACCGCCTGGCTGCACGCCCAGTGGCGCCGCGTCGACCACTGGATCGAAGAGAACGCGCCAGCAGGCCAGGGCGAGGATGCCGCCGCGCCCGACTCACGCGAGTCGAGCGCCGCCAGCTAGACCGCCTGCGCCGCTGGCCCCCTGAACGGCCCCTGGAACCAGAAGCAGAACCAGAAGACCGGACTAGAAGACGATGACGCCGCGCGCGTTCTTGCCCGCCGTCATGTCATCGAACGCCTGGGGCGCGTTCTCGATGTCGTAGGTGGTGGTCACGAGCGAGTCGAGGTCGAGCTTGCCCGCGCGGTACCAGTCGATCATGCGGGGGAAGTCGCGCACGCTGGCGCCACCGCCGCAGAACGAGCCCTTGAGCGTCTTCTCCGTGACGGCGAAGAGGCCGGCCGAGAGCGAGAAGGTGTCGTCGAAGCGACCCACACCCACGATCGTGGCGGTGCCGCCGCGGCGGGTGGCCATGTAGGCCTCCGTCATGGCGCTTCCCACGCCGATCGCCTCGAAGCCGTAGTCCACGCCCCGCCCTCCGGTGAGCGCCATCACCTGCTCGAGCGTGTTCCCCTCGGAGGCGTCGATGACGTGCGTGGCGCCGAGGTTGCGGGCGAACTCGAGCTTCGCCGGGTTCATATCGATGGAGATGACGATCGAGGCCCCGGCAATGAGGCAGCCCTGCAGCACGCTCAGCCCGACGCCGCCACAGCCCCAGATGGCGCAGGTGGTGCCCGGCCGCACGGCTGCGGTGTTGATGGCCGCCCCCACGCCCGTGATCACGCCGCAGCCCAGCAGGGAGGCGCTCAGCAGGGGGATGTCGTCGTCGATCTTGATGGCGGTGTTCTCGGCGACGACGGTGTACTCGCTCATGCCGCCAATCGAGGCGAAGGGCACGAGATCGAGCCCGTCGAGGTGGTAGGGAGTGTTGCCGCCCATGTTGAGGGGCATGCGCTCGCACTGGGCGTACATACCCTCCACGCAGAGCGGGCAGCGCCCACAGAAGGCGGTCGTCGTCATGATCACGTGGTCGCCGGGCGTAAGGGTGGTGACGCCTTCACCGATCGACTCAACGATTCCTGCGCCCTCGTGCCCCATGACCGTGGGATTCATGGCGGGCAGCACGCCCTGCAGCACGGACTGGTCGGTGTGACAGAGGCCGCAGGCGTGCAGCTTGACGCGCACCTGGCCGGGGCCGGGCTCATCGACCGTCACGGTCTGGACTTCAAGGGGCGCTCCTGGGCCACGTATCAGGGCTGCCTTCGCTTCCATGGGATTCCTCCTGCAGTGCGCACAGAACCGCGCGCCAGCGGCGATTGTACGGCCAAGGCGAGGAAGGGGCGGAGCGGTATCATCACCCGCACGCGCCATGATCACCGTGCTCTACGGCCAGGATGAGCTTCGCCTGCGACGGCGCCTGGCGGCGCTGCGCGCCGAGGCCGCCGGAGACGCCGCCACCGCCGCCGATGTGGCCCTGCTCGACGGGCGCGATGCGAAGCCGGAGGAGATCCTCGGCCCCGCCCTCACCGTGCCCTTCCTCTCACCCCGCCGCACCGTGATCGTGGAGGGACTGCTGGGTCGCTTCGAAGGCGGTGGCGGGGCGCGTGGCGGCGGCGGGCGTACGACGCGCATCACTGCCTTCACGCCGCTCCTGGAGGGGCTCGCGGCAGGCATCCCCGAGAGCACGGTGCTCGTGTTCGTGGACGGCGCCCTCGACGCCCGCCGCAACACGATGCTCAAACGGCTGCAGGAGCTGGGCGACGTGGAGGTGGAGCACTTCCCCGAGCTGAAGCGCAGGGACCTGGCGCAGTTCGTGCGGGAGGAAGCGCAGGAGCAGGGCGTGTCGTTCCAGCGGGGACGCTCCGTGCCCGCCCTGCCGCAGGAGGAGGAGTGGCGGCGTCCGCGCGAGGACGATCCCGCCCAGCTGCTCGCCACCCTCCACCCCAACACGCTCGAACTGGCGAGGGAACTGGAGAAGCTGGCCCTCTACACGATGGGCCGCGCCGCCACGGTGGACGACATCGACGTCCTCTGCGGTGGCGAGCGCGAATCGACCATCTGGGAGCTGATCGACGCCGTCCTCGATGGCGAGACGGTGAAGGCGCTGCAGGCGTTGCGCTTCCTGCGATCGCGGGGCGAGAGCGTGAACAGCCTTCTGGCGCAGCTGGCCGCCGCCTACCGCCCCCTCCCCAAGGTGGTGGACCTCCTGGAGGACGGCGCCCGCCCGGACGAGATCGGCAAGGCCATCGGCCGCCCCTGGCCCAACCTGCGCGACGCCGCCATCCGGCGGGCGCGACGCCTCGGGCCGGAGGGCCTGCGGCAGGCCTTCGACATCCTCGTGGCCGCGGACCGCGCCATCAAGCTCGGCAAGATGCGCGACGAACTGGCCCTGGAGATCGCCGTCTCACGCCTGCTCATGCTCTCGCCGCAGGGGGCCAGCCGCGGCCGCGCCTCCTGACGAGCGCGGCGCGCCGCGTCAGGCCTGGCTCATCCACATGGGGTTGTAGCAGGCGACAGCGCGGTCGCGTTCGCCCGGGAAGGCGGTCACCTGCGGCACGCCGGCGTCGCGGCAGTGCTGCAGCGCCTTGCGGCAGCGCGGGATGAAGGCGCAGTGGCGGGCGGGCTCGCTGAGGCTGGGCGGGGCGCCGGGGATGGCCACGAGCGCCTCCTGCGGCGGAGTGTTGAGGCGTGGGAGGGCGGCCAGCAGGCCGTCCGTGTAGGGGTGCAGCGGCGCCGCCATGAGCGCACGCACGGGGCCCGTCTCCACGAGGTGCCCGGCGTAGAGCACGCCCACCTCATCGGCCACCTGGGAGACGACGCCGAAGTCGTGCGTGATGAGCAGCATGGCCGCCCCCTGCTGCCGGCAGAGCTGTTCCAGCTGGTACAGGATCTGGGCCTGGATGGTGACGTCGAGGGAGGCGGTGGGCTCGTCCGCGATGATGAGGTCCGGCTTGAGCGTGGTGGCGATGCCGATCATGACGCGCTGGCACATGCCGCCGGAGAGCTGGAAGGGGTAGGAGCGGGCCACGCGCTTGGGGTCGGGCAGGCCCATCTGCGCCAGGATCTCGATGGCGAAGGCCTTCGCCTCGCGCTTCGGCAGCGCGAGGTGCGCGGTCAGAATCTCCGACACCTGGTCGCCGATGGAGATGACGGGGTTCAGGCCCGCGACGGGGTCCTGGAAGATCATGGTGATGTGGCGGCCGCGAATCTCGCGCAAGTCGTCCTCGGGCATGGTGAGGACGTCCCTGCCAGCGAAACGCGCCTCGCCGCCGAGGATCTGGGCCTCGTCGGGCAGGAGGTTGAGCAGGGAAAGGCCGACGGTGCTCTTGCCGGAGCCGGATTCGCCCACGAGCGCGTAGATCTGGCCACGTTCGATCTCGAGCGAGAGCTGGTCGAGCGCGTAGGCGGTGTCGTCGCGCATGCGGTAGCGCACGGAGAGGTCTTTGATGCGGACGAGTGGCTCGGCCATGGCGAGACTGCTGCCGCGATTGTCTCGCGCGCGCCGCGCGCTGGCTACCCGCTGGGGCGGATGGACGAGATGAAGCGGCCCTGGATGCTCACGTTCTCCGGGTCCGCGTAGATGGGCTCCAGGGTGGAGTTGGCGGGCTGCAGGCGGATGCGGTCCGCCTCGCGATAGAAGCGCTTGAGCGTGACTTCGCCCCGATCCTCGAGCCAGACCGCCACCTTCTCGCCGTTCTCGGCGGTGGTCGCGGGCTCGAGGAAGACGATGTCGCCATCGTCGATGAGGTCCTCGATCATGGAGGTGCCCTTCACCCGCAGGGCGAAGACGTTCTCCCGCCCGTGCACCATCTCCTCGGTGACCGTGACCGTGTCCTCGACGTCGCTGGCCCAGCGATCGCTGGAGGGGACGGGGATGGGCTGGCCGGCGGCGATCGCCCCCAGCACGGGCACATCGACGGTGCGACCACGACGGCGGCCATCGAGCAGCTCAATCCCGCGCGAAACCTCACGGTCGCGCCGCAGCAACCCCTTCTCCTCGAGCCGGCGCAGGTTGTAATCGACGACCGAGGTGCTGCTGATGCTGCAGCCAAACTGGATGTCCCGGATGGACGGGGGGTAATCCTTCTCATCGATGAAGTCCCGGATGAACTCCATCATCTGCGTCTGCTTGACTGAGAGATCGTTCATGCCGCGCCTCGCGAACGGATGTTCGCGCTATTGAACAACGCCCCGTGATTATCGTCAAGGCTGTTCCGAACAGTCTGCCGCTCGCCTCTCCTGCGGGCAGCGGGCTTGTGGCGGGCGGGCCGCTGCGGTTTGCTGTGGGGGTGGAAGCAGGGACGGACGCCACAAGCGAAGCAGCCGATGCACGCGCGCGCATCGAGACGCTGGCGACCGCCGCCGGCTTCGACCTGGTTCGCTTCGCCCCCGCCACGGCCCTGGCGGAGGCGCGGGGGGCGACCCTCGAGGCGCGCGCCTCCGGGCGCCTCGCCGACCTGCACTGGATGACGGACGAATGGATCACGCGCGCCGCCGACCCGCGCGCCTTCCTCGCGGGCGCGCAGAGCGTCGCCCTGCTCGCGATCACGGGTCACGCCCCCGATCCGGTTGTGGCGAAGGATGCGAAAGAGGATGGACGCGAGAGCCGCGCCCGCGGACGCATCGCGCGTTATGCGCGCGGGCGGGACTACCACCGCCTGTTCGAATCGAAGCTGCGACGGCTGGCGCGCGCCATGCGCGAGGAGCTGGGCGCGGAGACGCGCTGGACGGTCGACTACGGGCCCTTGCTGGAGCGCCCCCTGGCGGCGCGCGCGGGGCTCGGCTGGCTGGGGAAGTCGACCATGCTGCTGGCCCCCGGCTTCGGGCCGTGGGTGCTGCTCGGCGCCATTGCCACGACCCTCCCCATCGCGCCCGACGCGCCCCTGCGCAAGACGTGCGGCGCCTGTACGCGCTGCATCGTCGCCTGCCCCACGGGCGCCATCGCCCCCGACGGGGGTGTGCTCGATGCGCGCCTCTGCATCAGCTACCACACGATCGAGAGCCGCGAGCCCATCCCGCGCGATCTGCGCGCGCGCTTCGGCGACTGGATCTTCGGCTGCGACGACTGCCTCGACGCGTGCCCCGTGGGCGCACGCAACGACGCCACCCACCCCGACCTCGCCCCCACGCACGCCGATGACGCCTTCCCCCCACTTGCGGAGCTGCTCGCGCTGGACGACGCCGCCTTCCGCGAGCGCTTTCGTGGCCGCGCCGTGCAACGCGCCACGCGCGACGGCTTCCTGCGCAACGTCTGCGTCGCCCTCGGCAACGTGGGCACGGCGGAGGACGTGGCGGCGCTCATCGGGGCGCTCGGGGACGGGGCGGCGCTGGTGCGGGGTCACGCTGCCTCGGCGCTGGGCGCAATCGCCCGCCGCACCGGGACGAGCGGCGACGACGACGGCAGCGCAGCGGCGGGAGACGCCCTGCGGGCGCGTCTGGCGGTCGAGCAGGAGGCGTGGGTGCGGGAAGAGATCGCCGCCGCGCTGGAAACGGTGGCGTCGTCGGCAGCAGCAGGCGCGGGGAAGGCCGCGCGATGACGCCCTCGCGTCAATCGCTGGTGACGTTGCGGGAAGTGAACGCCGCCAACGCCGAGGCGGTGCTGGCGCTGCGCGTGGCGGAGGCGCAGCGCCACCTGGTGGCCTCGAACGAACGCTCCATCGCGCAGGCGCACTTCGAGCAGGCGGCCTGGTTCCGCGCCATCTACGCGGACGAAGAGCCGGTGGGCTTCCTCATGCTGCACGACGAAAGCCTGCGCGCCGAGCCGCGCGAGGCGGGCTACCTCGTCCTCTGGCGCATGATGCTGGACGCCCGCTACCAGGGTCTGGGCTTCGGCCGGCAGGCTATGCACATCCTCATCGCCCACGCCCGCACCCGCCCCGGCGTGACCCGCCTTCAGACCAGCTGGCGCACCGAAGACGGCAACGCGGGCGGCTTCTACCGCAAGATCGGCTTCGTCCCCACCCGCATCGACGTCGAGGGCGAACAGTGGGCCGCCCTCGACCTGTAAGCGGCGGATCAGGCGCTGGCGCTGCCGCTAGAGCCGCAGGCCGAGCAGTTCGCGCGTCACGGTGCCGTCGGCGGCGACGTTCACCACCACCCAGGTGATGCGCATCTTCAGGCGGCCTTCGTCCGCCGTCTCCAGCCAGACCTCGTCACCCTTCTCCCAGCGGTAGTCCGACTCGATGGTGGCGCAGTGGCGGCCCTTGCTGCCGGTGAACTCGTCCGCTTCGTAGAAGCTGGTCTTCACGCGCCTGCCTCCGTGCTGCCATCGGCATCGTTGTCGCCATCGCTGTCGCCGTCGTCGTTGGTGGCAGCGGCCAGCGCCGCCGTGAGGCTGCGGGCGGGGTAGCGTTCGGCGATCTCGCGCATGTGGGTGAGGACGCCCTTGCGCACGGCTTCGCCAGCGGCGCGGATGCCGCCCACGATGGCGCGTGCGTCCGAGCGTCCGTGCGCGATGAAGACGACGCCATCGATGCCGAGCAGCTGCGCGCCGCCGTACTCGGCGTAGTCGAGGCGGCGCTGCACCTTGCGCAGTTCCGGGCGCAGCAGCATGCCCGCCACGAGATTCCATGGCCGCAGCTGCACCGCGCGCTTGATTTCGTCGAAAAAGACCTCCGCCACGCCCTCGACCGTCTTGATGAAGACATTGCCGGTGAAGCCGTCCATGACCGCCACATCGGCGACGTGGCGGGGGATCTGGCCAGCCTCGATGTTGCCCACGAAGTTGAGGTCGCTGGCGTGCAGGGCGCGGTTCACCTCGATCACGAGCTGGCTGCCCTTCGAATCCTCCTCGCCGATGGAGACGAGACCGATGCGGGGCGCATGCACGCCGTGCGAGAGCTCCATCACGGCCGCGCCCATATACGCGTACTGGATGAGGTGGGCGGGGCGCGAATCGGCGTTCGCCCCCACATCGAGCAGCATCGTGAGGCCGGCGTCGCCGGTGGCGACGACCATGCCCAGGGCAGGGCGGGCGATGCCGTGGATGCGTCCGATGCGCAGGAGCGCGGCGGCGAAGGAGGCGGCGGTGTTGCCGGCCGTCACGAAGGCGTCCGCCTCGCCTTCCTTCACGAGCGTCATGCCCACGTTGATGGAGGCGTCGGGCTTGGCCTTGACCGCGTCGATGTGGTCGCCCATGCCGATGACGTCGCGGGCGTCGACGAAGCGCAGGCCGGCGGGCGCCGCTTCGCACTGCGCCCGCACCTCCTCCTCGCGTCCCACGAGGGTGACGTCGACATCGAGCTCTGCGACGGCGCGCAGCGCGCCCCGCACGACTTCGGCTGGCCCCAAATCACCGCCCATGGCGTCGATCGCGATACGTGGCTTCATCTCACTCAGGCGTGGCCCGATCGCTCCCTTCCGCGAAATCGGCGTGTTCGGCGATAACAATTAGTCGTTCACTGGCGTTCGTCAATGCTCCCAGCCCGTAATCGCCCCACCGATCGACCGCGCGCAGGCCCGCATCGCGCAGCAGACGCTCCAGATCGTCGCACGTGACGTAGCGCAGGAGATGCTCGCTTTGAAGACGCCGCACCACGCCGTTCGCTGCGGTCAGCTCGTAGCGCACGCGCAGGTGGCGCGTCTGCGCCGCGAGGTCGTCGCGACGAATGTGCCAGACCGTCAGGCGCTCGCCCCCGAGCTCACCGCTGAAGGCGAGGATCGGCTCGTCGGCGTCGGCCTCGGCGTCGACGGGCTCGAGCCAGTGGCCCGGGCCGGCCACGTCGATGGCCAGTCGTCCGCCCGGGGCGAGCGCAGCGGCGCAGGCGCGCAGCGCGGCGGCCTGTCCGCCCTCGCCCGCCCCGCAGGCGAGGAAGATATCGTTCGGCAGGATGATGGTGGGGAAGGCGGCAGCGGGAAAGGGCGCGCCGGGCAGGCCGCCTTCGAGAAAGGTCAGCGCGAGCCCTTCGGCGTCGGCGCGCTGGCGGGCGTGGGTGAGCATGGCGGGAGAGGGGTCGAGCGCCGTGACGGCATGGCCGGCGCGCGCCAGCAGCAGCGCGATCCGCCCCGTCCCCGCCCCCACCTCCAGAATCGGGCCACCATGCTCAGCGGCAAACGGCAGCCAGAAGTCGAGGTCCTCCCCGCCCTCCCCATGGATGGCGTCGTAGAAGGCAGCGTCGATGGCGTAGAGGTCAGCGTCAGCGGCCTCGCTGTCAGGCACAGGCGCGAGCCTACTACGGCTCATCGCTCCCACCCCACCCACCACCCACCCGGCGGCGGGTTGTGGGGCACGGGGGTGCGGTCCAGAATCGCGCGCATGGCGATGGGAAACGACACCAACCACCTCGAACAGGCCATCCGCGACGCCGCTGACGAGCGCGCCATCAGGCATCTGCTCACGCGCTACTGTCGCGCCGTTGACCGCATGGACCTCGACGACCTGCGCAACGTCTACCACCCCGACGCCTTCGACGACCACGGTGAGTACCAGGGCGACGTCGAGGGCTTCATCACCTACCTGCGCACGCGCCTGCTCGACTTCGTGGGGACGCAGCACTTCCTCGGCAACATGCACATCGAACTGGACGGCGATGTCGCCCACACCGAGACCTACTGCCAGGCGTGGCACCGCATCGCGGGGAAGGATGGTGGCCCCGACCACGACAGCGTGGTCGGGTTGCGCTACCTCGACCGCTTCGAGCGGCGTAACGGCGAGTGGCGCACCGCCGCCCGCCAGATCGTCATCGATTGGCGGCGCATGGATGCGGTGGACGAGGCGAGCGCGTCGCCCGCAGGCGGGCGGCTCTCCGGCCGTCGCGACCGCCAGGACGCGGTCTACCACTTCAGACGGGACGAGGACGAAGGCTAAGGCTGGTTGAGGGCTAACGGCTGGCGGCGATCGCGTCGCCGGCCATGAAGGCCAGCTGCTGATCGGTCATGCGCTCAACCGTGAAGATGCGGAAGACGACGCGCGCGATGCCCATGATCACGCGCGGCCCCACGAACGTCTCTTCGCTCGTGAGGATGGCGCGCTCGCCATCGCTGTCGCCATCGCCGCTCGCGGGTTCGACTTCCCAGGCGTGGAAGGCGTCGACCCAGAGGTAGCGTGCGGTCCAGGCCACGCGCCGCCCTTCCTCCACCTCCACCACGGTGAGGTTGAAGACCGGCAGGAAGGGGCCGCGTCGCACCTGTTCGCGGTACCGCCTGCCCACCTTCCACCAGCGCCCGTCGGCGGGAGGCGGTTCCCCCACGGGGCGAATCCAGCGGATGTAGCGGTCGCGCATGGGCCAGCAGGGAAGGTCGATGAGCGCCTTCCAGACGGCTTCGGGGGGCGCGGCCACGGGCAGGCTGCGTCGAACGACGAGGCGTGGCTCGAAGAGGCGGGCAAGAGCGGCCAGCATGCTGCGAGCCTAGCGGACCGCTCCCCGCGATGCAGCAAGCGCGCAGGGGTGGCGGCAGGGTGGCTATCATGCGCGCGCACGAGCGCATGAGCCGTGCGCGAGGAGGGAAGACTATGGCCGGGCTTCTGCAAGGCAAGTCGGCAATCGTCACCGGAGCGGCGCTGGGGCTGGGAAACGCCTTCGCCCGCGCACTCGCGGGGGAAGGCGCCAACGTCACCGTCTGCGACGTGCGCGGCGAGGTGCACAACCTCGTCCTCGAATTGCAGGCCGCGAGCGGCGCGCGCGCACAGGCCTTCGTCGCCGATGTGGGCGTGCCCGAAGACGTCCGTCGCGTGGTCGACGGACACACCCAGCGCTTCGGCGGCCTCGACGTGCTCGTCAACAACGCCGGCATCTGGCAGGCGAGCACCGCCACCGACGACCTCGACAAGACGCTCGCCGATTACGAGGCGCTCATCACCACCAACCTGAAGAGCGTCTACCTCTTCGGGCGGGCGGCCATCCCGCACCTGATTGAGGGCGGCGGCGGCAACATCGTGAACATCAGCAGCGACCACGTCTGCACCTGCGGCACGCCCAACCCTCGCCCCTGCAGCCCCGAGGTCACCCCCAACTGTGTGTGGGCGGGGCAGGGGCCGCGCCCCACTGGCGGCGGCCCCGATATGGACCTCTACGACGCCTCCAAGTGGGGCATCAACGGCTTCACCATCCCCTGGTCGAAGGCGTTGCGGGAGCACGGCGTGCGCGTGAACGGGCTCTGCATGGGCGCGACCGATTCGCACATGGTGCGCACCTTCCACGAGCAGAATCCGGGATCGGGTATCCTCGACAACGCCATGCGCGCCGAGGACCTCGCCGCCCTGCTCATCGAGCTGGTGCAGGAAGGGCCGCAAGGGCGTACGGGGGAGAACATCAACATCGCCGTGGGGCACCCCATCGAACTGCCCCCTGCGGGCCAATCGCCCTACATCTACCGGGAGGCTTCGGCATGAGCGCAACGGGATTCCTCGAAGGACAGTCCGCCATCGTCACAGGCTCGGCGCGGGGGCTCGGCGCAGGCTTCGCCGAAGCGCTCGCCGCCGAAGGCGCCACCGTCACCCTCTGCGACGTGCTCGAGACGGTAGAGGAGACCGCCGCCGCCATCCGCGATCGCGGAGGCAGCGCGCAGGGCATCGTCGCCGACGTCTCGCAGCGCGCCGCCGTCGAGCGGGTGGTGACGGCAGCCGTGGGCGCTGGCGGCGGGCTCGACCTGCTCGTCAACAACGCCGGCCGCTGGACAGAGAGCCTCGTGACTGACGACTGGGAGAAAGTGCTCACGGACTGGGACCTGATCATGGAGACGAACCTGAAGGGCGCGGTCATGTTCGGGCGCGCCTGCGTGCCCCACCTGATCGCGCGCGGCGGCGGCAACATCGTCAACATCAGCACCTACTACGTGCTGCCCGCCCGCAGCGAGGGCACGAATCCGCCCCGCACCGACCTCTACGCCTCCTCCAAGTGGGCGCTCAACGGCCTCACCCAGGCGTGGTCGCAGAAGCTGGCCGAGCACGGCGTGCGCGTGAACGCGCTCTGCATGGGTGCCACGGACGCCCCCATGCTGCGCGGCCTCTTCGACGGCGACCCACCCCCCGAGGCGGTCGCCAGCTGGATGACGCCCGCCCAGATCGCCGGCCAGCTGCTCGATATCCTGCGCGAAGGCCCCGATGGCCGCACCGGCGAGAACGTCGGCGCCTGGGTCGGCGTCCCCGTCGAACTGGGCCCCCGCAAGCCCCCCCACCAAGCGATCACCGGCACGCCACTGCAGTAGGGGGCGCAGATATGACTCCTCAGGTGCCACGAAGCCACGAAATGGCAGTATCGGTCCTGGTCGACGGCGAGGCGCTCTGCGACCTGCTCAAGGAGCTGAGTGTCGGCGTGCGCACGGAGCAGGTCGAGCAGGTCACCGTCGAGCCCGCGTTCTTCCAGGCGCTCTAGCGCCCTGCCGCCGCGCGGGGGCCGCTAGAATCGCGCGACGGAGGTGGGGTATGCCTGAGATTGCGCGGCCTGATGGGGCCACGATTCACTATGAGACGGTTGGGTCGGGGTATCCGCTGCTCTGCTTCGCGCCGGGCGGGGTGAACAGCGAGATCGACTTCTGGTCGGTGAGCGCCATCAACCCGATGGAGGCGTTCGCCGACGACTTCCTCGTGATCGGGATGGACCAGCGCAATGCGGGGCAGAGCCCCGCGCCGGCCGTGCCCGCGCCCTACGACGTCATGGCCGCGGACCAGCTGGCCGTGCTCGATGACCTCGGCATCGAGCAGGCGCACACGTTCGGTGGCTGCATCGGCGTCGCCTTCATCCTGCGCATCGCGCAGGAGGCGCCGGGGCGCATCAGCGCAGGGGTGGGGCAGGACCCGGTGGGGCTCAACCACACGAACTCCATCGCCACCTTCATGGATATGTTCCAGCCAACGCTCGCGCTGGCGCGGGAGCAGGGCGTGGGGGCCGTGGTGGAGTCGGCGCTGGAGAACCGTGTCTTCATGGCGAATAACGCCGCCGGGCCGTTCGCGCGACGCATCCACGACGATGCGGACTTCCGCGCGGAGATCGGGGGCATGAGCGCGGAGGCATACGTCTCGCTCATCGAGGCGTACGCGGACGCCATCTGGCCCGACCGTCCGCCCTACTTCAGCGTCGAAGAAGCGTGGGTGCGGACGTGTGAGACGCCGCTCCTGATCCTGCCCGGCAGCGACGTCTTCCACCCGACCAGCATCGCCGAGCAGATCTGCCGCGACGTGCCGAACGCCCGCTGCCTCGACGTGGACTGTCGCAGCGAGGCGAAGCTGGCGGACACCGTGGAGGAGATCCGCCGCTTCCTGAAGGAGCACACGCCATGACGCAGGGAAGACAGCCCACGCGCCCCGGAAACCTGCCCGGCATGGGCGTCGAGGCGACGATGCAGGCGCAGTTCTCGCACCTCGTCGAGCGCGTGCTCGACTACTCCAGGCTGGCGGTCGCAGACCTCACAGTGGAGCAGCTGAACGACACGCAGGGACGACGCTCGAACTCGATCGGCTTCGATGTGTGGCATGTGCAGCGCACGATCGACAACATCATCCACTTCGCCTTCGACCGCGAGACGCCGGTGTGGCTCACGCAGGGCTTCGACGAGGCGTGGAGCCTGCCGCGCGTCGAGCAGGGCACAAATCTGACGCCCGATGAGGCGTACGACCTCGTGTTCCCCTCAGCGGAGGAGTTCGACCGCTACACGGAGGCCTTGCGGGAGGCGGTCGTGCCGCGCATCGCGGCCATGAGCGACGAGTACCTGACGACGTTCCAGCTGTTCCGCCCGTGGGGCGAGATTTCGCGCATGGAGGCGATCGGCCACGGGCTCATCGGGCACGCGAACGGGCACCTCGGGCGCGTCACCTTCGCCCGCGACCTGCTGGGCAAGCGCGGGCTTCCCTTCTAGGGGCGAGCGACGAGCGGCTAGCGGTCGCTGGCGCGGTAGTCGCGATAGGGGCCGTCGCGCCAGTCGAGCGCTTCCTTGAGGCCGCCGCCGCTCTGCATCGCCTGGCGGGTGCGGTCCTGCCATTCGTAGGCCTGGGCGGTGAACTGGCCGGCGGCGTCGAGGTCCGTGGAGCTGCGGATGGACGAGTAGATGCCCATGTTCTCGTAGAAGCGGTTCATGCTCGTCTTGGCCACGGCGAGGTGGTCGGCGCTGAGGTTGGCGATACGGTCGGCGAAGGCGGTGGTGCGCTCCTCGAGCTCGTCGGCGGGCCAGGCGTAGTTGACCATGCCGATCTCCTCGGCCTCGCGGCCGGTGACGTTGTCGCCCGTGTAGTAGAGCTCCTTCGCCTTCCGCATGCCGAGCACGAGCGGGAAGATGGCGCCGTTGCGGGCGACGCCCAGGCCGCGCACGCCGGGATGGCCGATACGTACGTCTTCGGCGGCGGTGACCATGTCCGACATCATCGCCATCTCGCAGCCGCCGGCGAGGGCGTAGCCGTGCAGCTGGGCGATGGTGACCTTGGCCATGTTCCAGTAGTACATCTGGATATCGGTGATCTGCTGCATGCCCGTGCGGATGTTCCACAGCAGGCGGCGGCCCTCGTCGTCGACCGCGCGGTGGCGACGCACGACGGCGTCGGCGCCACGGCCCTGGGGCGGGGTGAGGTCGTAGCCGGCGCTGAAGCAGCGACCCGCGCCCTTGATGATGATGACGCGGATGCTGTCGTCCGCCTCGTAGCCGTGAAGCGCCTCGTTGAACTCGAAGAGTAGCTCCTGCGAGAGGGCGTTCATCTTCTCGGGGCGGTTGAGGGTGATGCGTCCGACGCGGCCATCGGTGCCGACGCGGTCGAGGAGGAGGTTTTCGTAGTCAGGCATGGGGAAGCTCCAGTGTCCGTTGGTTGAGGTGCGGACGAGAGTATAGAGGGGCGGAGCGGCGGGACGCGCTTCAGGCCAGGCCGAGGCGCTCGGCGAGCCCGATGCGTTGCAGCTTGCCCGTCGGCCCGACGGGGATCTCGTCGACGAAGACGACGGTGCGGGGCACCTTGAAGGGAGCGAGATGCTGCCCGCAGAGGTCGCGCACGGCGGCCTCGTCGAGCTCGGCGCCGTCTTCGCGGATGATGGCGGTGGCGACATCCTCGCCGAGGGTGGCGTGGGGAAGGGTGAAGCAGACGGCCTGGCGCACTGCGGGATGCTGCAGGATGACCTCCTCCACCTCGCGCGGGGCGACCTTCTCGCCACCGCGGTTGATGAGCTCCTTCAGGCGGCCGGTGAGGAAGAGGTGGCCGTCCTCGTCGAGGTAGCCTTCATCGCCGGTGCGGAACCAGCCGTCGGCGGTGAAGGCGGTGGCGTTGGCCTCGGGGTTCGCCTCGTAGCCGGCGGTCACGCCCGCGCCACGGATGGAGACTTCGCCCCGCTCATGGGAGGCGAGCGTCCGCCCGTCCGCATCGAGGATGACGATCTCGACGCCGGTGGGGCGGCCCACGGCGGAGGGCTTGCGTACGGCGGGCGGGAGGGGCTGGGTGGCCATCTGGTGGGTGGCCTCGGTCATGCCGTAGGCCTCGATCATGGGCGCGCCAAACGTCTCCTCGATGCGCTCGAGCACGACCGGCGGCAGGGGCGCGGAGGAGGAGCGCACGAAGCGCAGGCGCGATCGCTCGATGGCGTCTGCGTGGCGCTCGGCGCGGGCGAGGATGAGCTGATGCATGGTCGGGACCGCCGTGTACCACGTGGGCTTGAACGTCTCGAGCCATTCGAAGAAGCGGAAGGCGTTGAAATCGCCCGGGCAGGCGATGGCGCCACCCGCCGAGAGGGGCGCCAGCAGCCCCGCAATGAGCCCGTGGATGTGGAAGAGGGGCATCACCATCAGGCAGCGGTCGCTCGCGTCGAGCGCGAGGGAGGCGGCGATGGTGGCGGCAGAAGCGGTGAGGTTGGCGTGGGTGAGGGGCACCGTCTTGGGGCGGGCGGTCGTCCCGGACGTCTGCAGCACGAGCGCGACGTCGTCGGGTGCGGGTGGCGGGACGGGGACTGGGACGATCGGAGCGCCGCCGCCGCTCTCGACGAGCGTGAGGTCGAGGCCTTCACCCCGCAGGTCGAGGCGGCGGACGGATGGCAGGTCGGGGATCTCCTCCACGCCGGGGGCGGCCACGACCACCTTCACCCCAAGCTCCCCGAACGAGAGGGCCAGCTCCTCCGCGCGGTAGCGGGGGTTGAGGGGAGCGGCGGCGCCGGCGCTGGCGGCTGCGAGGAAGGCGGCGGCCATGGGCGGCCCGTTGGGGAGCACGAGGGCCACGCGTCCGCTGGCCGAAGCGCCCGCTGCGCGCAGCTGGCCAGCCAGCCGCTCGACCGTCTGACGCAGGTCCGCGTAGGTCGCGTCGCGGCCCCCTGCGCCCTGCACGGCGGTAGCGCTCGCTGCGCCGACCGCGAGCAGTTCGGGGACGGTCACAGGCGACGCAGGTGGCACGCTAGCCGTCCGCCTTCGTGCGGGGCGACTCGATGCCGAGCGTGGCGAGGTGGTCGCGCAGGTACTGCGGCGCGCCTGGCGTGCCCACCTGGTAGGTGTCGCCGTCGTGGCGGGGGACGACCCCGAAGGCGGTGTTGAACTTGTGCGAGAGCTCGACCGTGCCCGTGGTGATGGCCAGCTCCAGCAGTTCGCGGTCGCTGAACTGCTCACGCAGCTCGGCGAAGAAGGCGTCGTCGATGGAGCGCGCGTCGTCACGTATCCAGCACTCGACGAAGCGCATGGCGAGCGCGATGCGGGGCTCGAGGTCTGCGTCTGCGTCTGCGGAATCGGGCGGGGCCTCGATGGCGGCGCCGATCAACGCTTCATCCATGCCGTCCTGCTGCGCCGCAGCAGTGCGAGCGGGCGCTCAGAAGTCGCAGTCGTGCAGGGTGGCGGACTTGATGCGGACGAGGTCGCGCAGCCGTGGTTCGAGGGAGCCGTACTCCCAGAGCGCGCCCCACTGCACCTGGAACGCCTCCCACAGCTCGGGGTGCTGGCTGTAGATGCCGGCGAAGCCGGCGCCTCCATCATCGAGTCGGGGCATGGCCTGCCTCCTGGTTGGGTTAGGGGCATGGTAGCGAGTCGCAGGGCTGTGGGGGGACCTTGCTACTACTGTTAAAATGTTACAGTAACGACAAGGTGCCAAACGGCAGGTCCGACGATGTAAGGCGCGAGCAGACCCGATTGCCCGGGATGCCGCCAGCCGAGGACGTGCGCGACCTCGCCAGTCGCCCTGAGAGCCAGTGGTTCGAACGCAAGAGCGGCCGCATCAATGCGCGCGATCTTGCCGATGTGCTGGTGGGCCTCGCGAATGCCGAGGGTGGCCGTATCGTCGTGGGCATCGCCGACGATGGGCGCATCGAAGGCGTCAACGCCAGCGGAAAGATGAACGACTGGCGGCAGGCAGCTCTAAACTTCACCGAACCGCCCATTCGGCACGACTTTCGGGTAGTCCCCTGCCAGAACGCGGAGGGGGAAGAGGATGCGGTTGTGCTTCTCGAGACCGAGGCGAGCGAGCAGGTCCACACAAACGCCAGAGGTGAGACGTTCCTGCGCGTGGGGGATTCCACCCGCAAGCTCGGTCCGATCGATGCGCAGGAGCTGCGCTACGACAAGGGCGATGCCGCCTTCGATGGCCGAGTGAGCGCCGCCGGCATCGACCAGCTGGACGATGCCATTGTGGAGCGGTACCTCCAGGCGGTCGGGGCATCGAGCCGCTCCGCCCTGACCGCTCGCAAGCTGACCACCCGGCAGGATGGCGAGACGCGTGCAACCGTGGCAGGGCTGCTCGTGCTGGGAACACACCCACAACAGCAGTACCCGGAGGCGTCCATCCGCATCCTGCGCTACGAAGGGCGGGGACGGGAGACGGGCGCGCGGGCGAACGTGGTGGGCGACAGGCGCATCGAGGGGCCGCTTGTCCATCAGATCGCGGAGGCCAGCGCGCTCGTCAGGGAGTGGCTCCCTGAGGCGATTCGCCTGGGTCAGGATGGGCGCTTCGGCGCCACCACGGTCATCCCCGAGGCCGCATGGCTCGAGGCGATTGTGAACGCCATCGCCCACCGCTCCTACTCGCTCGGGGGCGACCACATCCGCGTCTCCCTCTTCCAGGATCGGGTTGAGGTGGAGAGCCCGGGCCGCCTCCCCGGGCTGGTGCGCGTGGAGAGCATTCGCGAGACACGCTTCGCCCGGAATCCATCGATCGCGCGTGCACTCAACGACTTCGGGTACGGGCGCGAGCTGGGCGAAGGCGTAAACCGCATGTTCGAGGAGATGCAGCGCGCAGGTCTCCCTGAGCCGCTCTACGAACAGGGCCCCGCCTCAGTACAGGTCACGTTCAAGGCCGATCCCACGGCGGCACGCATGCTCGACCTGCTGCCTCCAGGCTCAGGACGCTTCGTCGAGCATGTGATGCAGCAGGGGCGAGTGACGACCTCGGAAGCCATCGACCTCCTCGGGCACTCACGACCAACGGTGCTGCGCTACCTGCGACGTCTGCAGGAAGCGGGCCTGTTCGAACGCAAGGGCTCCACCTACGACCCCACCGCCTACTGGCAGTTCAAGGGCTAGCGCCAGCATCTCGCAAGCCAGCCTGATCTCTACTGTTAAATCGTTACAGTAGCGATCAGGCTTCAGGTGGCCGGGTGGTGGGGCGGCTTGCAAGCATGGTCAGAGCTTGAAAACCTTTCATGTTCTTGCCATGCATGGCAGGCGCTTGCAGGCATGGGCGAAGCTGCGTCTGCGCAGTGGCGGGCGAGGCGGACGAGCAAGGGGCGGGCAACGCCCGTACCCCGCCAGAGCACGCGCTGCCCGGCCCGCCAGCTAGAAGCGGATGAAGTCGGCGCTGCTGCGGAACATGACGCTGATGCGCGGGCCGGCCTGCTGCGTCTTGGGGACGCAGTGCTCCCAGTGCAGCTGGCAGGTGCCGCCCATCACGAGCAGATCGCCCCAACCGGCGGAGAAGGCGATCGAGGGGCCGCCGCCACGCGGCCTGATGAGGAAGCGGCGCGACTCGCCCAGCGAAAGCGTCGCGACGAGCGCCCGCGCGCGGCGCTCGCGCCGCACCTTGTCGCTGTGCCAGGCGACGCTGTCGCGTCCGTCGCGGTAGAGCGCGAGCGAGACCTGGTCGAAGGTGACGCCGTAGCGCGCGGCGAGGGCGTCGGCCACCTCGCGGATGACCGGGTGGCCAGGGCCGTCGCGCGGGATGGAGGCGACGAGGCGGGGCACGTCGACCAGACGGTCGTACATGACGCGCCGGTGTCCGTGCCAGCGGGTGTCGTTGGAGAGCGTGTCGAAGAGCGTCTGGTGGCCGTCGAGGAAGCCTTGGGCCTGGTCGATCCAGGAATCCCGGGAGAGGTCGGTGCGGGCCAGAGGGACGTGCGGGTCGAAGGAGGGGCCTTCGTGACCGAGGAGGGTGGGTTGCAGAGCTAGCTGACTGGACATGATCGAACAGTATCAGAACGTAAGTGCTAATTCAAACACAGAGACGCCAGCCCGCAGCGCGTAAACTGGCAGGGATGCGCATCGGGTTGATTTCGGACACGCACATCCCGGAATCGCGGGCAGAGCTGTGGCCGCAGGCCTTCGCGGCGTTCGCCGGGGTCGATGCGATCCTGCATGCGGGGGACATCCACGAGGTGTGGCTGCTGGACCAGCTGGCGGAGGTGGCGCCGCTGTGGGCGGCGCGGGGCAACGGGGAAGATGGCTCAGGCGGGCGCGCGGTGCAGCCCGACCACCCGCTCCTGCAGGAGACGTGGGTGCTCGACTTCGAGGGCGTCTCCATCGGGCTGGTGCACGACATGCCCGTGCCCGAATCGCCCCCCTACCTCACGGTGGAGCGGGCCATGGAGCGCTACTTCGGGCGCACGGACCTCGATGTGGTGGTGTTCGGTCACTCGCATGTGGAGGCGGTGGAGGAGATTGGCGGCGTGCTGTGCGTGAATCCCGGTTCGCCCACCTACCCGCACAACCTGGAGACGCAGCTGGGCACGATCGGCTACCTCGACATCGCAGACGGGCGCGCGCAGGCGTCCATCTGGCAGCTCACGGAGGACGGCGTCGAGCCGTTCGACTGGACGCGCTGGCGGCGTCCCAAGCGCGGGTCATGAGCGAGACGCCGGCGCCGGCGGCAAGTTCGCCCGAATCGCCCGATCCCGCGTCTTCGCCCTCACGCGTGGTGCGGTCGGGGCCGATGCGGGCGCTGTACGTGGCGCTGGGCGCGCTCTTTGTGGGCATCGGCGTGCTGGGAGTCGTGCTGCCGCTGCTGCCGCACACGGTCTTCTTCCTGCTGGCGGCGGCGTGCTTCGCGCGGGGGTCGGAGCGGGCGCACCGCTGGCTCATGACGAACCACTTCTTCGGGCGCTACCTGCGCGACTACGCGGAACGCCGAGGGGCGACGGTGGGGGTGAAGGCGGTGACGCTGGTGATGCTGTGGGGCGGGCTGGCGCTCTCGGCGTGGCTGATCGACCCGCCCGTCTGGCTGTACATCGTCCTCGCCGCGGTCGGTGTGGGCGTGACGACCTACGTGCTGCGCCTGGCGACGCTGCGCGACTAGCGCACGTCGCGCAGGCGACCGTCCCGCTACTCGCTCCCTGCTACTCGGTCGTGGAGGTGGGCTCCGACGTGGACGGCGCGGCGGGCGCGGAGTCGTTGCTGTTGGAGGCGGAGCCGACGAGCGTGGAGGGGTCGATGAGGATGCCCTCGCCGGAGGGGATGAGGGCGATATCGACGTTGGGCGAGAAGCGGTCGACGGCGATGTACTGGATCACCTGCTCGGAGAGGGAGGCGTCGAGCAGGGTGTTGGCCTCGGCCTGGGCTTCGGCGCGCAGGCGGATGGCCTCGGCCTCACCACGGGCGCGCTCGATGGTGGCGGCGGCTTCACCCTTGGCGCGCTCCTCGGCCGCGGTGGCGTCACCCTGGGCGGCGCGGATGCGCTGCTGCGCCTCGTTCTCCGCCTGGGCGATGCGCTCCAGCTCGCGGAGGGCGTTCTGGGCCGCGATCTGCTTCTCTTCAATAGAACGCTTGAAGTCTTCGTTGAAGTCGATGTTGTCGATCAGCAGGTCGGTGATGGTGATGGAGAAGCGGCGCAGGTCGGCGTCGAGCTTCTCCTGCACGGCGATGCGGATCTGCTCGCGGTTGGGGGCGATGTCGACCGTGTTGTACTTGACCGTCTCGGCCTTGAAGAACTGGTTGATGCGTGGTTCGACCAGCGTATCGAACCAGTTGGGCCCGACCGTGCGGTAGAGCTCCTGCACGGCGACCGGGTCGACCTGGTAGTTCACGGTCGCGGAGACGATCACGTCCTGCGTCTCGGCGGAGAAGCCGCTGACGTTATCGAAGCGCTGGCGCTGGACGCGGATGTCCTGCGTGCGAATCTCCTGCCACGGCGCGATCACCTGAAGACCTTCACCGCGCTGCCCGACGATTTCGCCGAACTGGTAGACCACGGCGACGTTGCCGGCCTCGATCGTCTTGAGGGCGGTGAGGGCGGTATGGGCGCCCACCCAGATGACGAAGACGATGATCGAAAGCACGATCACGATGAGGCCACGGTCGGATTCGGGGCTTCCCGGCTCCGCCTCGCTGCGCATCGCCCGTCCGAACAGGAAGGCGACACCACACAGGACGATGGCGATAGCGACACTGACAAACCAGACCATGATCTCTCCAGGGGCCTCAGGGCTTCGTTCGAGTCTACGCGGATCGCTCCTTAGCCGTTAGCGGCCTGACAGGCAGGCGTTGCGGCGCGGGTGAAGCGTCAGATGCGCGACCAGTCGTTCGTGCAGTCCGCGACAGGGTGAGGACAGCAGTCGGTGTGGCTCCGGCGATGCGTGTCAGACGCGCGACCAATCGTTCGTGCTAAAGATGTCTTCGGTGAGAGGGCTGCGTTGGCCGAGGGCGAGGCGGTAGCCGCCGGCGGCGCCGATCATGGCGGCGTTGTCGGTGCAGAGGGAGGGTGGGGGGATGCGCACGGGAACGGGGCTGCGAGCCTGCATCTCCTCGCGCAGGCGCCCGTTGGCGGCGACGCCGCCCGCCAGCAGCACTTCGGACACGCCAAGCTCGCGGGCGATGCGCGAGACCTTGCCCGTGAGCACGTCGACGACCGCTTCTTGGAACTCCCACGCGATCTCGGCGGGCGTGACGCGCTCCTCGCGCACGGCGTGGAGCACGGCCGTCTTGAGGCCGCTGAAGCTGAAGTTGCTCGTGCCGCGCAGCCAGGCGCGGGGAAGCTTCAGGACAGAGGCGCCGGCGGTGGCGGCCAGCTTCGAGATGGCGGGGCCGCCGGGGAAGGGCAGGCCGAGCAGTCGCCCTGACTTGTCGAAGGCCTCGCCGGCGGCGTCGTCAAGGGTGCCGCCGAGGCGCTCGTACTGGCCGTGCTCGCGCATGAGGATGAGGTCCGTGTGGCCGCCCGAGACGACGAGGCAGAGGGCGGGGAAGGTGGGCGGCGGGCCTTCCATGAGCCAGTTCGCGTAGACGTGCCCCTCGAGGTGGTTCACCCCGAGGAAGGGCAGGTCGCGTCCGAAGGCGATGGCCTTGGCCGTGCTGTAGCCCACCATGAGCGCCCCCGCCAGCCCCGGGCCGCGCGTGGCGCAGACGGCGTCGATGTCGTCGAGCTTGCAGTCGGCGGCGCTGAGCGCCTCGCGCACGGTGGGCGTGATCTGGCGCAGGTGCTCGCGGCTGGCGACTTCGGGCACGATGCCGCCGTACTTCGCGTGCAGGTCGACCTGGCTGGCGACGATTGTGCTGTGGATGGTGGAGCCGTTCTCGATGAGGGCGGCGGCGGTTTCGTCGCAGGAGGATTCGATGGCAAGGACGAGCATGGGGCGCGCTCCGTAATGGTGCTGATCGTAGATCAGCGTCGCGGTGCGGGGGAGCGGGGTGCGGAGCGGCTGCGGGTAGAATGCGAGCGGAGGCGCAGATGGCGGTCACGGTGAAGCTTTTCCCCACACTCCAGAACCTTTCGAAGTCGCAGCGTGAGACGCTCACGGTGGACTGGCGGGAGGGCCTC
Organism: Tepidiformaceae bacterium; assembly: GCA_965200565.1. GTDB lineage: Bacteria > Chloroflexota > Dehalococcoidia > Tepidiformales > Tepidiformaceae > UBA2991. Next base: position 1,607,923 of record OZ241349.1, read on the forward strand.
ACGGCGCAGGCGATACTCGCCGACGAGGGGTTCAACGAACGCGATCAGGAGGCGGTACTGGCCGTCATCAACGACGTCCAGTCGCAGCTGGACACCCCCCTCGCCGACGGCGACGCGCTCGAACTGCGCATCAACATGCAGGGCGGCTGAGCGACACCTCAGGCGAACCGCGCGCAGTCACCGCGCGCAGTCGTCACCACACGGTTACCGCTTCCGCAGCAGCCTCGAGGAGAGCGTGATGAGCAGCACCGACACGAGCGATACCCGCAACGACGACCTCGACCTCGACTACGCGCCGGCGCACGAGCTGGCGGCGAAGGTGCGGGCGCGGGATCTCTCACCCGTCGAGCTGATGGAGCGCTCGCTGGCGCGCATCGAGGCGCTCAACCCGCGCCTGAACGCCTTCGTGGAGGTGGATGGGGAGGGGGCGCTGCGGCAAGCGCAGGCGCTCGAGACGCGTCTGGCGGAGGGCGAGGAGGCGGGGCCGCTGGCGGGGCTGCCCACAGGCGTGAAGGACCTCGAGAACGCCGCCGGCTTCGTGACCACGCTCGGCTCGCGCCTCTACCGCGAGAACCGCGTGGACTTCGACGACGCCCTGGTGGCGCGCCTGAAGGCAGCGGGCGCGATCATCGTGGGGAAGACGAACACGCCCGAGTTCGGCCACATCCCCTTCACCGATAACGAACTCTTCGGGGCGACGCGCAATCCCTGGAACGAGGAGCGCACGCCGGGCGGGTCGAGCGGTGGCTCTTCGGCGGCGCTGGCCTCGGGCATGACCCCGCTGGCGACGGCGAGCGACGGGGGCGGCTCGATCCGCATCCCCGCGTGCTACACGGGGCTCTACGGGCTCAAGCCCTCGCAGGGGCGCACGCCCATCGCACCGCGCCGCCTGCCCTCGTGGCTCAGCATCAGCTGCTACGGGCCGCTCACCCGCTGCGTGCGCGATGCCGCCATCTACCTCGACGTGGTCGCCGGGCCGCACCCCGCGGATCCGGAGTCGCTGCCCGCGCCCGACGTCTCCTATGCGGGCACGCTGGAAGAGCCGCTGCCGAAGCTGCGCATCGCCTTCAACGAGACGCTGGGCGTGACGCGCGTGCAGCGCGACGTCCTGCGCGAGGTGCGGGCGGCGGCGGAGACGTTCGCCGCGATGGGCCACGAGGTGGAGGAGAACGACGACGCGATCGCGGAGATGGGCGGCTGGTGGGCACGCGTCTCCGCCTTCCAGTCGCTCGGGCTGGAGTGGGAGAACTACTCGACGCGTCACGACGGGTTCACCGAGCGCTACGTGCGCCAGCTCGACCGTGCGGTGGACGTGGGGCCGTCGGACTTCCAGGAATTCCTGCGGCGTCGCGGGGAGCTGGTGGCGTGGACGGCGCGCCTCTTCGAGCGGTACGACCTGCTGCTCACACCCACGCTTCCGACGGAGGCGTTCGCGCCATCGGGGCCGATTCCGCGGGAGATTGAGGGGGAGCAGGCGAACGGCATCGCCTTCACCTACCCGTTCAACTTCACCGGCCACCCGGCCGCGTCCGTGCCAGCCGGCCTGACCGATTCAGGGCTGCCCTGCGGCTTGCAGATCGTCGGCCCGCGCCACCGCGACGACCTCGTGCTGCGCGCCTCGTACGCCTACGAACAGGCCCGCCCCTTCCCCCCACTCCCCCGCCTGTAGGCTCAGTGGATGAGGCGGCGGCGCATCATCCTGACGGCGAGGAAGTAGAAGGCGACCGTCGCGACGGCGAGCCAGGCGAGGCTGCCCAGCATCGACCACTCAAGGTCACCCGTGATGAGGCCGCGGTAGATGTCGACGACGTGCTTGAGGGGGACGAACCAGCCCACAATCTGCACCCAGCGGGGCAGGTCCTCGAAGGGGAAGAAGGCGCCGCCGAACCAGAACATCGGGTTGATGACGAGCGTGAAGAAGTAGGCGAAATGGCTCATCGCCCGCGCGATCGAGGCGAAGGCGATCGAGATCGAGCTGAAGAGCAGGCCCGGCAGTATCCCCACCGGGATGACCAGAATCGCCCAGGGCGAATCGATCATGTTCAGCCACGGGTTGAGGATGAGCGCCACGATCAGGATGTACGTCCCGTTCACCAGCGATCGCGTCGTCCCCCACAGAATCTCGCCCGTGATGACGTCGTCCACGCTGATGGGCGTGGCGATGATCGATTCGTAGGTGCCCTGCATCTCGAGCCGTACGTAGCTGCCCCAGGCGCACTCAAAGGTGGCGGCGAACATGGGGAAGAGGGCCAGCAGGCCGGGCGCGAGGAACTCGACGTACCGTTCGCCGCTCTCCAGCTCGACGAAGCGGCCCAGCGCCAGCCCCAGCGCCAGAATGATGGCGAACGGCTCGATGGCGATGCCCAGGAACTCGGTGAACCAGTTGTGCAGCGTGGCGTCGCGGTTGCGCTGCCACACGCGGAAGGCGCCCATGGAGACATCAGGGGTGAAGGGCATCGCGGTCAATCGAGCAACCCCCTTCCCGTGAGCAGCAGGAACACGTCCTCCATGTTCCCGGGGCGCAGGTGGGCGCGGTGGGGGTCGCCCACGCGCTGCGCCGCGAGCGCCGAGGCCTGGCCCCCGCCGAAGACGTAGGTCATGTCCTCCACCTCTTCCACCGAGAGGCTGTCGTCCTGCGGGAACTCCGCCAGCAGGGCGTCGCGCTCCTGCGGGGGCAGGCGCAGCTCGAGCACCTGCGGCCCCGCCACCTCCTCGATCAGGTCGTACGGCCGTCCCTCGATCAGGATCTTGCCGCGATGCATGATCACGAGCCGGTCGCAGAGGTGCGTCGCTTCTTCCATGTAGTGCGTCGTCAGCAGCATCGTCACGCCGCGGTTCTTAAGCAGCCGCAGCTGCTGCCAGACGAGGTGGCGGGCCTGCGGATCGAGCCCCGTAGTGGGCTCGTCGAGGATGAGCACGCGCGGATCGTTCACCAGCGCGCGAGCGATCGTGAGGCGTCGCTTCATGCCCCCCGAGAGGTCATCCACGTTCGACTTCGCGCGGTCGTCCAACTGGAACAGTTCGAGCGCCTCGTCGATGCGCTGGCGCACGGTCTCGCGGTCGAGTCCGAAGTAGCGGGCGTAGACCTCGAGGTTCTGGCGCACGAAGAGGTCGGGGTCGAGGTTGTCGTCCTGGGGGACGACGCCGAGCACGCCCTTCACCTTGCGCGGGTCGGTGCGCACATCCAGTCCCGCCACGCGCAGCTCGCCGTCGGTTATGGGTGAAGTGGCGGTGATCATGCGGATGGTGGTCGTCTTCCCCGCGCCGTTGGGCCCGAGCACGCCGAAGCACTCCCCTTCGCGAATCTCGAAGGAGGTGTTGTCCACCGCGACGAAATCGCCGAAGCGCTTCACAAGGCCGCGCGCCTCAATGAGGGCGGGGGGCATGGTGGTCCTCACAGTCCGGTCGCAGGCCGGCTCAGGTGGCTGTGGGTAGCAGACGGCGCGGGACGGGCGTCAGAGCGCCTCGCGAGAACCGCCCGTGGTCACAGGCTTGCCCGCCATCGTAGGAAGGCGGCTGCCCTACGTTCAATCGACTCGCGACGTGACTCAGTCGCGTGCAGGCGGCGGCGCCACGCGCAGGGAGAGCTCGGAGCCGCCCCGCAGGGGCAGCGTGGTGGAGGCGAAGCCGTTGGCCGGGTCCTGCGCCCAGGCGACGTAGGCGGCCATCTCGATGGGGAAGGAGCCCACGTTGTCGGCCAGCGCCATGCCGCCCAGGCGGATGTGCGGCGCGAGCAGCTGCAGCATCGTCAGGTTCAGGTTGGGGAAGCCGTCGATCAGCACGAGGTCGAGCGCTCCGCCCGGATCAGCGAGCGTCTCACGCGCATCGCCCACGCGTATCTCGGCGAACTCAGCCAGCCCCGCCTCGGTGAGGTTTGCGCGCGCCACCTCTGCCTTGGAGGGCTCGATTTCGCTCCCCAGCACCAGCCCGCCGCCGTTGTCGCGCATCGCCGCGGCCAGGTAGATGGTGGAGACGCCGAAGGAGGTACCGAACTCGGCTGCCCGCTTCGCCCCCAGCGACCGCGCCAGCAGGTAGAGCAGGTTGCCCTGCTCCCGCTCCAGCGAGATGTACTTGTCGCGGTAGAGCGCCGCCGCCCCTTCTGCGTCGAAGGGACGCGGCCCGGGAGCTGGCCGCTGCGGCGTCTGCTGCGCCTGCCGCAGGAACGCTTCCATCTCTGCCTCGGCAGCCGCGTGCAGGCGTGCGAGCACGCGCTTGCCGGTCGCGTCGGGTACTGCGCAGTGGGGTTCAGGAGAAGTCATGGCCTTCCTCCTCATCGTCGTCGTCGTGTCCTCGAAGTCGTCCAGTTCAGGCACATGGTCGGCGGCCGCGGGGCGCGCGGCCGCCTTGGGCGCGTCCTTGTCTGCTTGCTCGCCCCCATCGTCCTCGTCGTCGATGCGCGTCTCGGTCCAGCCTTCTTCGGGAAGGGCGTCGGCGCGACTGGCCTTGCTGCGGTCGCTCCGCTCGCCATCGTGGTCGTCATCGTGGTCGCGCTCGCTCTCGGACGCGAGGTCATCAACGTCCTCGCGCAGGAAGTTGCGACGCGTGCAGGCGCGCACGGCGCTGATGTTCGACTTGGGGAAGCTCACCTTGCCCGCTTGCGAGGGGTGCTGGTACGTCTCGCGCACGATGATGCGGGGCGGGTCGTCGTTGCTCACGAGCGTGGCCGCGTAGCGATTGCCGCCGCCCATGAGCCGCGCCAGCCGCAGCCCCACCCGCGCCTCCACCATGCCCACGTAGTCGCCTCCCGGCGCGAGCGCGTTGACGCCGTTGCCCTGCGCTTCCAGGTCGATGCTGTCGCCTGCGTCGAGCGTGCCCAGCGCCTCGGGCCTGATGGCATCGAGCCGCGCCACCGCCGCCTTCCCCACGTCCTCGATGAAGGTCCCGCGCTGCATGCGGGCGGCCGGTTCCGGGGCGGCTGCCGTCTCCCGCCCCTTGGCCAGACGATCGAGGTTGCGTTGCGCGATGGCGTTCATCGGGTCGAGCGACAGCGCCTTCTCGTAGACGAGGCGCGCGTCGTCGATGCGTCCCAGTTCGGTGAGCGCCTTGCCCAGCCGGTTGCAGACCTCGGCGCTGTCGCCGAAGCGAGCCAGCAGCTCGTGGTTGAGCGCTGCCGCCTCCTGCCACCGCCCCGCGGCCGCCAGCTTCACCGCCTGCTCGTTGGCCGCCCGCCGCGTCATCCAGTCCGACTCCCCACTCATGGGCGGCAGAATAGGGCCGTCCCCCGCTCGCGGCAAACGCCCGCTGTCACCCCCTGGGCTTCCCCAACGGAGGGCCCGTGCGAAGCGCGCACCGCGAGACGAGGTGAGTACGAAGTAAGTACGAAGTGAGCACGGTCGCGACAGGCGCTCCGCCCCGGCGGGCGCCCCCACCGACGGCGACTGGGCCGTACAATCGCCCGCCATGGACCGCATCCCCATAGTCATCTCCGGAAGTGGCTCGATGGGCCGCCAGGTGGCGCTCGCCGCCACCGCCGACCCCACCACCGAACCGCTCGCCTTCATCGACGCGCTCGGCGAGGGCGACTCCTGCGAAGGCCTGCCCCTCTCCCGCGAGGCGGCCCCCGCGCTCGACTCCCACCGTCCGGAGGTCGTGGTCGATTTCTCCAACGCCGCCTGGACGCCCGTGCTGGCGAAGGCCGCCCTCGAACGCGGCATCCGGCTCGTGATCGGCACCACCGGCCTCTCCCAGGCCTTCCTCGACGAGCTTCGCGAGGAGGCCGCGGCGCGCAAGGTCGGCGTCGTGGTCGCGCCCAACTTCGCCATCGGCGCGGTGCTGCTCATGGCCTTCGCCCGCCAGGCCGCGCGCTTCTTCGACCACGCCGAGATCATCGAGCTTCACCACACCGGCAAGGTCGACGCCCCCAGCGGCACCGCCAAGTCGACCGCCGAGCAGATGGTCGAGGCCCGCGGCGAGCCCTTCCAGCGCGTCGAAGCGGAAGCACAGACGGTGCCCGGCACACGCGGCGGCGATCTGGGCGGCGTCACCCTGCACTCCGTGCGGTTGCCGGGGCTGGTCGCACATCAGGAGGTGCTGCTGGGCGGCCTGGGCCAGACGCTCACCCTGCGCCACGACAGCACCGGACGCGACTCGTTCATGCCGGGCGTGCTCGCTGCCGTCCACGCCGTACGCGAGGCCGAAGGCCTCATCGTCGGCCTCGACGCCCTCTTCGGCCTGGACTGAGGCGAAGCAGGCCCTCAGGCCTGCGGCCCGCTCCCGTTCGACGACGGTGGCTCGTCCAGCAGCGACCCCTGCGTGCCCTCCGGCGTCGAGGGCGCGCCCCCAATCACCGGCTCCGAGTCGGATGCTTCCGGCTCAGACGCTTCGGGCTCGGGCGTCTCCGGCGCAGACGCCTCTGGCTCGACTGCCTCGGTCACCGCTTCGGGCTCCGTTGAGCCGCTCGCCTCTGGTGGCTCCGCCGATTCATCCGAATCGGTTGTCGCTTCCGCCTCGCTCGGCTCAGCCGTGTGCCGTGGCGGGACGGGCGTGCCGCGCGGTGTGCTGCGCACCGTCTCCCCCGGGGCGAAGTTCGCGATGGTCGCGACGCGGTCGCCCTCATCGACCTTCATCACCGTGACACCCTGTGTGTTTCGTCCTATCGCGCTAATCGATTCCACATCTGTGCGGATGATGAATCCTTCCTCAGACACGATCATCAGTTCCTCATCAAGCTTCACGAGGCGCAGGGCGGCCGCATTCCCGGTCTTGGGCGTGATATTGAGCGTGCGCACGCCCATTCCCCCACGCCCCTTGTGTGGGTACTCATCGAGGTTGGTGCGCTTCCCAAACCCTCGCTCGGTGATCACGAGCAGCTGCTGGTCGTCTGACTCGATTACTTCTGCCCCCATGACGTAGGCACCCTTGCGCAGCCGCATCCCCTTGACCCCACCACTCGTCCGACTGGCGCTGCGCAGCTTGTTGACGCCAAAGCGAATCGCCTGGCCGTCACTCGAGACGAGCACAAGATCACTGTCACCCCGGGCAAGCCGCGCGGAGATGAGCTCGTCCCCCTCGTCGAGGCGCATGGCTTTCTTGCCATTGCGGTTCACATTCTCGAACTCTTCGAGTGGTGTCTTCTTCGCCTTACCTTCGCGCGTGGCCAGCACAATGAGGTCGTGGGTGTAGTCCTTCACTATCAGGATCGTCGTTACCCGCTCCTGGTCGCTCACCTCGATCAGGTTGGTGATGAAGGTGCCCTTGGCCTGCTTGGTTGAATCGGGGATCTGGAAGGCGTCCAGGCGGTAGACCTTCCCCTGATCGGTGAAGAAGAGGATGTGGTCGTGGGTGTCACCCACGACCAGCTTCATGACGGCGTCTTCGTCGCGCACGGTGGCGCCACGGCTGCCGCGCCCGCCACGACGCTGGCTGCGGAACTCGCGCAGCGGGGTGCGCTTCACGTAGTTGCGGCGGCTGAGCGTGATGACGCACTCCTCGTTCGGCACGAGGTCGCGCTCATCGAACGTGGCCGGGTCGGCTTCGACGATTTCGGTGCGGCGGCCGTTGCCGTACTCCTCGCGCAGCTCCAGCAGGTCGTCCTTGATGAGAAAGTCGATCTTGCGGGGGTTCTCCAGCAGGTCCTCGAGCCACGCGATGCGCTCGATCAGCTCCTGCAGCTCATCCTGCAGCTGCTGGCGCTCGAGCGCGGCCAGCCGGCGCAGCTGCATGTCGAGGATGGCCCGCGACTGCACCTCGGAGAAGTCGAACGGGTCCTGCTGGAGCAGGTCCAGCGCGACCGCCGCCGACTCCGCCCCGCGGATGCACGCAATCACCTGGTCGAGCATGTCGATGGCGTTCAGCAGGCCGCCGACGATGTGCTCGCGGTCCCGTGCCTTCTGCAGCTGGAACTCACTGCGCCGCCTGATCACGTCGCGACGGTGGTCGAGGAAGAGGTCGAGCGCGCGCTTCAACCCGACCCGCCGTGGCGACCCGTCGACGATCGCCATCATGTTGATCGCGAAGGTGGAGCGCATGGCGGTGTGCTTGTAGAGCAGGTTCTTGATCTGCTGGACCGAGCCCTCGCGCTTCAGTTCGATGACGACGCGCATGCCGTCGCGGTCGCTCTCGTCGCGCAGGTCGGCGATGCCCTCGATCTTCTTCTCGCGCACGAGATTGGCGATCTTCTCGATGAGCGTGGCCTTGTTCACCTGGTAGGGCAGCTCGGTGATGATGATCTGGGTGCGCCCGCGGCTGCCCTCTTCCTCGGTCGTGCGGGCGTGCATGGTGACGCGCCCGTGGCCCTCGCCGTAGGCATGGCGAATCTGCTCGCGGTCCTTCCCCACGAGCGCCACGCCGGCGGTGGGGAAGTCGGGCCCCTGCACGATCTCGAGGATGTCGTCGAGCGTCGCCTGCGGGTTCTCGATGAGCAGCACCGCCGCATCGAGGATCTCTTCCAGATTGTGCGGCGGGATATTCGTCGCCATCCCCACCGCGATGCCGGAGGAGCCGTTCAGGAGCAGGTTCGGCAGGCGCGAGGGCAGGATGACGGGCTGCTCGTAGCGGCCGTCGTAGTTCGGCTCGAAATCGACCGTGTCCTGGTCGATATCGGCGACCAGCTCCTCCGCGATCGGCGCGAGGCGCGCCTCGGTGTAGCGCATGGCGGCTGGCGGGTCGCCATCGACGCTGCCGAAGTTCCCCTGCCCGTCGACGAGCGGGTAGCGCATGGAGAAGTCCTGCGCGAGCCGCACCATCGCCTCGTAGACAGGGCTGTCGCCGTGCGGGTGGTAGCGCCCCATGACGTCGCCCACGATGCCCGCGGACTTGCGGTAGGCCGTCCCCGCGCGTGCCCCCCCATCGAACATGCCCCAGACGATGCGCCGCTGCACCGGCTTGAGGCCGTCGCGCACATCCGGCAGCGCCCGCGCCACAATCACGCTCATGGCGTAATCGAGGTAGCTCGTGCGCATCTCCTGCTCGAGGTCGATGGGCCTGATGGTGGTCGTTTCTTCCATGGACATACGCGGGACTCCGGACGGACGCGGCGGTGGGGGAAATCGTTAACCCATTCTACCAATTTCCCGCTTAGGGGTCAGCGGTCGGGGTGGTGGAGAAGGTGCACGTCGTCTCGCAGGGGATGGCGTCACGTTGGAGAAGGCGGCCCTCTGGCGCTCGACGCTCAGCGGGCCTTCCCCGCCTGAGGCGGCGCCGCCTAGCCTGCGGCCAGGCTCCGCAGAAGCGACTCCGCTCGCTCCAGGCGCTCGAGGATGCCCCACTGGCCGTGGATGTTGAGCGTCATGTTGGCGGCGTTGCCGCGCACGCCGGCGACGCGGCCGCTCTCGCCGACTTCCTGCAGGTAGCGCGTCACCTCGTCCGAGGCGTCGCCGAAAGCGCTGCGCAGAATCTCGACGGTGCGCGCGTTCCACTGGTCGTACTCGAAGGGGTTGGGGCCGGTGCCGCGCAGGCGCGGGATGAGCGCCAGCTGCGCTTCGATGCGGGCCTGATCGGCTGCGGTTGCAGGCATGCGTGCGATTCTACCCGCGCGCGACGCTATTCGCCCCTGTCGCCAGCAGGCTCCAGCACACGCGTCATGATGAGCGCGTCCTCGCCGTCGGCGTAGTAGCGGCGCCGCTCCCCTGCCTCCTCGAATCCGCACGCCCGGTAGAGCGCCCGGGCGGCCGCGTTCGAGGCGCCCAGCTCCAGCGTCACCGCTTCCGCCCCGAGCGAATCTGCCAACGCCACGAGCGCCTCGACGAGGGCGCGGCCGCACCCCCGCCGGCGCCACTCCTGCCGCACCGCCCCAGAGGTGATGTGCGCCACGTCGGGCGCGAGCCAGAGGCTCCCCAGCCCCACGACCTCGCCCCCTGCCTCCAACACCACCGCTTGCGTGCGGGGGTCGTCGAGGTCGGCGCGACGGGCCCCCTGCGAGCGCGCGGGCAGTCCTGCCGCTTCCTCGATCGCCGTCGCGGTTTCGAGGTCGCCTGCCTGCAGTGGGCGAAGGGCGAACGGCTCAGGCATGGTGTGCCGCCCCCGTCATGCTGGCGGCGCTGCCGTCCCCGCTACCGCCCTGTGACGCTTCCCCGTTACGATGCGTGCCCATGCGCGCCCTCATTATCGCCAACGGCGAACCGCCAGCAGCGGCGCTGCTCGCGGAGGCGCGCGAGGGGGCGGCGCTCGTCGTCGCCGCGGATGGGGGCGCGCGAGCGGCGCTCGCCCTCGGCCTCATGCCCGACGTCGTAATCGGCGACCTCGACTCCCTCGGCGACGCCCGCACCGCCATCCCCCCCGACCGCATCCACCCCAACCCCGACCCCAACGCGACCGACCTCGAGAAGGCGGTCATGTGGTGCCTCGACGCAGGCTGCGACGCCATCGACATCATCGGCGCGAGCGGCGGTCGCGCCGACCACGCACTCGCCAACCTCAGCGTGCTCGTCCGCTTCGGGCGGCGGGCGCGCGTGCGCCTGATCGACGAGCGCTTCGCCATCGAACTGGTCGATGGCGAGGCGGTGGTGGAGGGGCAGCCCGGCACGGTCGTCTCGCTCGTCGCCATCGGGCGCTGCGAGGGCGTGACCACAACGGGCCTGCGCTGGGAGCTGCACGACGCGACGCTCGACTTCAGCGCGTACGGCGTCCACAACGAAATCGCAGCGTCGCCTGCAAGCGTTTCCGTGCGAAGCGGCGACCTGCTGCTCTTCTGCGGCCGCTGGATCGAACACCACGCCTGACTCTTCGCCCGGCCTTTACCGTGGAGCGTGTCTGTTGGCTGCCCCGCGCTACGATGGGCCCATGAAGCGATTCGTCATGCGTTGGCTCACCGTCTCTGGGGTAGCGCTGCTGCTCGCGCTCGCGGCCGTCGCCTGTGGCGGCGACAGCAACGACGACTCGTCTGCCAGCTCCCGCGGCTCTATCGAGCCGGGCTACGCTGCCGCCGACGATGGCGCCGTCGAGATCGACTACAGCGAAGAGGCGAAGGGCGAGCCCGAGCCCGCCAGCGGCATTGCGGAGGGCCCCGCGTCCGCCCCGGCCGATACCGACGACTCAGCCGCCCAGGACGGCCGTGACCTCATCGTCGAGACGCAGATCGGCCTTGAGGTGGAGAACATCGACAGCGGCGCTCGCGCCGTCGAGGCGACGGCCCGCAACGTCGACGGCTGGCTGGGCCGTCTCGACGTCGATTTCGGGCGAAGGCGGCTTCCGCAGCGCCTGGGTGAGCGTGCGCGTCCCCGTCGAGCGCCTGGACGAAGCGCTCGACGCCCTGCGCGGCCTTGGGCGCGTCACCGATGAACGCGTCACCACCACCGACGTCACCGCGCAGACGCGCGACGTCGCGGCGCGGCTGACGGCGCTGCGCACCCAGGAGACCCGCCTCCTGCAGCTCCTGCGGGGCGCGGAGACCGTGCGGGACGTCATCGATATCGAGGACCGCCTGGGCGAAGTGCGCGCCGAAATCGAACGGCTTGAGGCGTCGCAGCGCGGGCTCGCCGAGCGGGTGGCGACGGCGCTCATCAGCGTGCGTCTGCAGCTGCCCGCCCGTTTCCTCTCTGAGCCGCCCTACGGCTCCATCTCGATCGCCGCCGCCGATCCTGCAGGCGCGGCCGGCTCGCTGCGCGAGCGCGTCGAGGCGCTCGGCGGCTACGTCAGCGACACACGCGAGTATCAGCGCAACAGCGAGTACACCGTGGAATGACGCTCTACGTGCAGCCCGCCCGCCTGGACGAACTCATGGACCACGCCGCCACCCTCGGCGTCGCCGCTGACCGCAACCTCTCGGCCATTGGCGAACAGCCGCCAGGCGACGCGCCCGACGCCCGCCTCAGCGTCTACCTCTACGCCTTTGCCAGCACGAACGCCGACATCCGCATCGAGACGGACGACCCCGCCGAAGCCGCCGAACTGCTGCGCGAACGGGTCGAGTCGTTCGAGGGCTCAGTCGCCTCCCGCTCCGAGAGCCGCAACGGCGACGACTACGTCATCTCGCTCACGCTCGTGGTGCAGGCATCGCACCTGCGCGACCTGCTCGAATACGCGGACACGCTCGGAGACGCGGACGACTGGAACTACACCGCCAGTGGCCTCTCACCCGAGACGGGCCCGAGCGCCCAGCTCATCGTCACCATCGAGCAGGAAGACGACCCGCGCTGGTACCTCATCCTCATGCTCGCGCTCGTGGCCGCAGCCCTCGCCTTCTCCGCCATCTATGCAGCGCTCAAGTGGCAGCAGTCGCGCCGCCGCAGCGAGTCACCCCCCGCCACTGATGCTGCAGACGAGCCAGACGAGCCAGACGACGAGGCCTAGTCGAGCGGCACGCTCGCGCGCCGTAGACTGCCCCAATCCCTCCGAAGGCGAGGCATCGCATGGAACCGACGACGCTGGCCGTTGCCCCCATCCCCACCCTGAGCTCCGAAGTGAACGACATCCGGCAGCGCACCGCCGCTGTCGTCACCGAGGAGATCATCCCCAACGAGGACCTGCTCCGCCGCGACGTCCCGGAAGCGACGGACCTGCGCGGGCTCATCCAGGAGCGCGTGAAGGCGGACGGCCTGTGGGCGCCGCACCTGCCCGTGGAGTACGGCGGCATGGGCGTCGGCTTCCTCGGCCACGCCTACATGAATGAGGTGCTCGCCTGGAGCCCCTTCTCCAACCCCCTCTTCGGCGTGGTCGCGCCCGATTCGGGCAACCAGACCATCCTCATCAAGTACGGCACCGAGGAGCAGAAGCAGCGCTGGCTGGAGCCCTCCATCCGTGGCGAAATCCGCTCCTGCTACTCCATGACCGAGCCCGACCAGCCCGGCTCCGACCCCTACTCCATCCAGACTCGCGCCGTGCGCGACGGCGATGAGTGGGTCATCAGCGGGCGCAAGTGGTTCACCTCCGGCGCCCACCGCGCCGACTTCGCCATCGTCATGTGTCGCACCGAGCAGGACGACGGCGAGGGCGCGGTGCGGGACAAGATGACGCAGATCATCGTTCCCACCGATACCCCCGGCTTCAACATCATCCGCAGCGTGCCCGTCTGGGGGCACGACGGCGACCACTGCGAAATCGAGTACGACAACGTGCGCGTGCCCCTCACCAACCAGCTGGGGCGCACGGGCTCAGGGCATCAGGCGGCCCAGGACCGCCTCGGCGCGGGGCGTGTCTTCCACTGCATGAACTCCATCGGCCAGATGTGGCGTGCCTTCGACCTCATGATGCAGCGCGTGATGACCCGCAACGTGCACGGCGGCCCCATGCAGGACAAGCAGTTCATCCACGGCTTCATCGCCGATTCCTACATCGACATCCAGGGCGCCCGCCTGATGACCATCCACTGCGCCGAGCGCATCGACGCCGGCGTGAACGCGCGCACCGATATCTCCGCCATCAAGATCGCCGTGCCCGCCGCCTTCGAGCGCGTCGTCGACCGTGCCATCCAGGTCTACGGCGCGAAGGGCGTCTCCACGGACACACCCCTGGAGGGGATGTATCGGGGCGCGCGCACACTGCGCATCCTCGACGGCCCCGACGAGGTGCACCGCATCGTCATCGCCAAGAACGTCCTCCGCCGCTACCGCGATGGCATGTCCTGGGACTTCGGCGCCTAGGGGAGCGACGAAGACGACGCGGGGGCTACTGCGGGCCCTCGCAGGGTGCTACAATCTTGACGGAAGGCAAACATGGTCACGCAGGTTCGCGACGATCGCGCCATCGATGAGTTCGCCCGCAACGTTGGGGAGTGGCTGCTCGCCCAGCGCATCGGCGGCATCGTCCCCTGCTCCTACCGCCACCGCTTGTGGCTGCCCCCTCCCGACGATCCCGACGACCTGCCACACGTCGAAATAGATTTGACTGTTGAGGATCCGTATCCGTCCCCCGGGGAGATCAAGGCTCTGGAGGCAGCTACCCGGTCCTACGCGCTGTCACAGGATGTTCCGCCTGGAATAAAGCCAATGCGACCCACTGCTGTGCGGGTGGCCACGTGTTCAGAGGTTGAGGAGATGCGGAGGCGTCGCGGTCTGTGACAGCGCCTGGCACCCCGGAACCACGTCTCACACCCCCGTCGGCTCTTGACCCCTCCCTGCTCATCCTGCACGCGAGGCTGCTGAGCGGCACTCCCCTACCCCTTCCCGGCCCCTGGACTGCTGAGGAGAGAGACCTCTTTCTCCGCATGCGTCCTCCACCGACCCACATCGACCTGCGCAGGGCTGTATCTGCGGCCTACTACTGCGTGTACCACGCCGCCACCCCTGGCAGCAGCGCGGCTGCCTCTTGGTGCTGAGTCCATGCTGGAGGAGTTCCGGCACGCCCGGAACTATCGGCATCGCCACTTGCGGTCGGTTGCCGAGTGGGTTCTCGGGGACAGGGAGCCGCCACCAATTCAGGCGACGCAGACCTGGTAGCTCGGGGTGATGAGCGGGTTCAGGTAGTCGCCAGCGCCGCTCGCACGCTGTGGGATGAGCGGACCAATGCCGACCACAGCCACTTCGTGTCCTTCCACCCAAACCACGTCGATAACCTGATCGACGCCGCCTCCAGCGCCTCCCGCGTCCTCGATTCTGCTACCTTCGCACAGAGCCGCGGCGGAGGCGCCTTCCTCAACCTGATCAGGGAACAGGCGGGGTAAGGCTCTGGAGCCTTGACAGGGACTACTGCGGGCCCTCGCAGGGTGCTACAATCGTGACGGAAAGCAAACATGGTCACGCAGGTTCGCGACGATCGCGCCATCGATGATTTCGCCCGCAATGTTGGGGAGTGGCTGCTCGCCCAGCGCATCGGCGGCATCGTCCCCTGCTCCTACCGCCACCGCTTGTGGCTCCCTCCCCCCGACGATCCCGACGACCTGCCACACGTCACGATCGAACTGACGGTCGAGGACTGGCACTCACCGGATGTGAAGGTCACGGAGCTGAAGGATACGTACCCGCCGGCTGCTGCGACGGCGGACCTGGAGAGAGCCACCGTGGCCTACGCGATGTCGCAGAAGCCCCCGTCGGGGCTACACCCAGGGTGGCCGGTAAGCGTCACGCTCTTCACGTGTTCGGACGTTGAGGAGACGGAGAAGCGTCGGCGCCTTGACTGAGTCTGACACTCCAGAGACACGCCCCGAACCGCCGTTTCCGATTGACCCTGTTGGGCTCATTCATCATGCGAGAGTCCTGAGCGGGACACCTTCCTTCGTTGGTTCGTGGAGCAGGGGCGAGAGGGATCTCTTCCTTCGTATGCGTCTCCCACCCAGCGACATCGACCTCCGTCGTGCCGTCTCTGCTGCCTACTACATCGTGTACCACGCTGCCACCCTGGCAGCAGCGCGGCTGCCTCTGGCTGATGGGTCAATACTTGCGGAGCTCGAGCAGGCTCGGAGCTATCGGCACCGACACCTGCGGTCGGTTGCAGAGTGGGTTCTTGGGCGCAGGGAGCCGCCATCCGAGTGGGAGCGACAGACCGTGGCGGCTCGGATGAGCGAGCAGGTTCGGGAGGTCGCGGGCACAGCTCGCATCCTTTGGAGCCGGCGAACTGAGGCCGACTACGATCACTTTGCAGAGTTCGGACGTGGGCAAGTCCAAAGCCTGATCGACGCCGCCTCCAGCGCCTCCCGCGTCCTCGACTCTGATGCCTTCGCGCAGAGCCGCGGCGGGGGCGCCTTCCTCAACCTGATCAGGGGACAGGTTGGGTGATTATTCGGGGCCGATATCGAAGACCACCGAGCAACCCGTGGCGATGACGAGAATGACGAACAGCAGGATCGCGCCCAGACAGCCCCACAGCATCACCCGCCAGAAGAGTGTCATGCCGTTCAGGACGCCCAGGATGCAGCCTTTCGCAAGGATGTCCGAAAGGCCCTGCTCCTGCTCGGGGCTGCGTTGCTCCACCGGGATACAGGCCCGCGCCTGGCCCGCTTAACCCGCGACTTCCTCCGCGAACGAGGCGAGCTCGCGGGCGAATACCTCGGGCTCAAGCAGCATCTGCACGTGGCTCGATGCCAGTGAGCGCACGGGCCAGCCCTGTTCGCCGGCAGCGGCGGCGACGGTGTCGTACGTCTTCGAGAGGTGTAGGTAGCCGGTGGGCGCGTTGGGCCAGCCTGATGGCACCGGCAGCGCTTCCTCCATCACCGTGATGGGCGTTGGGCGCTTGCCTGCGAATACGGTCGACTGCACGTCCGCCATGTTGTTGGGCGTGTCGGTGAGCGCCTCGCGCAGCAGGTCCAGCGGCCACTCGCGCACGGTCTCGTCCGAGGCCTCGATGCCGGGTTGGGGGGAGAGGCGGCCTCGTGGCGAATACGGCTCGACGGCCGCCCGCCGGAACTCTTCGATGTTCGCCTCGTTGTGGAACATATCGAAGCGGCTGGCGCCGTCCTGCGGCAGGTCCGAATCGACCAGCACATAGGACGCCGGGCCGCCAGCGAGCTCTTCGGCCAGCTTCGGCAGCAGTGGACCCGCGCCGGCGTGGCCGACCAGCACGGCCTCGCTCGTGTCCATCGTGACGTTCCGCATCTCCAGCCCGAACTCGTTGCAGTGGTGCTCCCAGTAGGTGCCCTCGCGAGCAGCGGGCGACATCAGGGCGGGGAGGACCACCTCGTGGCCCAGCTTGCGCAGCTCAGCGGCGACCGGGACCCACGTAAACGGGCCGATCAGCGGTCCATGCACCAGGATGAACGGTCTCATGAGCACACCTCCGTCGCGCGCTGCGGCGCAATGATTCTAGCGAGATTCCGCCTTGTGCGCGGGCGCTTCTCCCGGCGCTTCTACCCCTGCCCGGGCAGCCAGCGCTGCGGCAGGAAGGCAGATGCCGCGAGCAGCGCGCCCACGCCCATGAGCGCCCAGCCTGCGCAGGCAAATCCACAGACTTCCATGCTGCTACTCCTCCTTCGCCGCCTCGTGGGCGGCCCGCGTCTCGCGGACCGACCACCAGACTTCGGCGCCCTCGAGACTCGTGATCTCGTTCCAGTGCGCCTCCACGTCGTCGGCGGTGGCGTCGGTGAGGGCGACCCGTTCATTCTGCACGATGGCGGCGCGCCCGAACGAGCCTCCGCCGGAGTTGATCACCATCCCGCTCGTGGTGCAGGCGTCGCTCGCCATGAAGGTGACCGCCGGCGCGACCAGGTCGGGGCTCATCGCGGCCATGCGCTCGGGGTCCATCTCCCGCACGGAGGTCGTCATGCGCGTGGCTGCCCCCGGATTGAGGCAGTTCACCACCACGTTGTACTTCTCACCCTCGATCTTGGCGACGTTCATGAGGCCGATGAGCCCGGCCTTGGCGGCGGCGTAGTTCGCTTGCCCGAAGTTCCCCAGGAAGCCCGAGTTGGAGGTGGTCAGCACCACCCGCCCGTAGTGCTGCTGGCGGAAGACGGGCCAGGCGTGATGCAGCAGGTTGTAGCCACCGTTCAGGTGGACGGCCAGCACCTTTGCCCAGTCCCGCTCGGGAAGGTTGTGCAGCGCGCGGTCACGCAGGATGCCCGCGTTCGAGACGACGATGTCGAGGCGGCCCCACGTGTCGACCGCCTGCTTCACCATCTGGTAGGCGTCTTCGTAGCTGGTGACGTCGCCGGTGTTGGCGGCGGCGGTTCCGCCCGCGGCCTCGATCTCGCGCACGACGGACTCGGCCACGGAGATGTCTTCATCCTCCCCGTCGAGGGTGCCACCGAGGTCGTTCACGATGACTTTCGCCCCATGGCGGGCGAGGTCGAGGGCGATGCTGCGGCCGACCCCGCGGCCGGCGCCCGTCACGAGGGCGACGCGTTCAATCAGTGAAACTGGCAAGCCAGGCTCCTTATCCTGAGAAGTGTTCAGCAGGGGAAGGGTACGCCAACTCGCGCCCACGTCCAGCCTGAACGCCACTCCCGCCCGCGTGGGCGGTCAGCAGGAGGCCGCGATGGCTGGTCGAGTCGAGGGCAAGGTTGCGATTGTCGTAGGGGCGGGACAGACGCCCGGCGCGACCATCGGAAACGGGCGCGCCACCGCCATCCTGCTCGCCCGCGAGGGCGCCAGCGTTGTCGTCGCCGACCGCGACCGCGCCTCCGCCGACGAGACCGTCGCCCTGATCGCAGGAGAAGGCGGCGTCGCCACCGCTGCGGAAGTTGACGCCACCAGCGAGGCCGGGCTCGCCGCCCTGGTCGCCGAGACGGTCGCCCGCTACGGCGGGCTCGACATCCTGCACAACAACGTCGGCGCCAGTGTCGGTGCGGGCGACGCCTCCCCCATGGAGATGAGCGAGGAGGGCTTCGACCGCATCGTGGCCCTCAACCTGAAGAGCCATTGGCTGGCCTCGCGCCAGGCCATTCCCGCCATGCGCGAGCGGGGCGGCGGCTCCATCGTCAACATCTCCTCGATGGCCGCGCGCCACGCCTACCCCTTCCTCGGCTACAAGGCTACGAAGACGGCCCTGCTCGCCCTGACCGAACAGCTCGCCGCCCAGCACGCCCGCGACAACATCCGCGTGAACGCCATCCTGCCCGGCGCCATGAACACGCCCATGGCCATCGAGCCGCGCGTCGCCGCCGGCGCCGACCGCGAACAGCTCATCACGCGACGCAACAGCCGCATCCCGTTGGGCGGCCGCATGGGCACCGGCTGGGACGTCGGCTACGCCGCCCTCTTCCTGCACTCCGACGAAGCCCGCTTCATCTCCGGCGTCTCCCTCCACGTCGACGGCGCCGAGCACGTCAGCGACGCGGTAGCCGGCCAGTAGGCGGGCGGGGAGCAAGGCCCGGGAGCACGAGCAACGCAGACACGCCAATCAGTCCACACTGTGAAGTGATGAGCGCATCAGGCCGTCGAGCTTCGGCCCGCGAACCCCGCAGGGCAGGAAGGGCTACAATGGCGGGCGCAGTTCCGGCGGCACCGCGCCGCCGTCCCAGGGAAGGGTTCGTCATGGAAGATGTAGTCCTCGTCAGCGGCGTTCGCACCGCTATCGGTACCTTCAACGGTTCACTCGCCAATACGCCCGCAGCCGATCTGGGCTCCACCGTCATCGCCGAGGCGGTCAACCGCGCCGGCGTCGAGGCGGGTGAAGTCGACCAG
This sequence comes from Tepidiformaceae bacterium, assembly GCA_965200565.1. Lineage (GTDB taxonomy): Bacteria > Chloroflexota > Dehalococcoidia > Tepidiformales > Tepidiformaceae > UBA2991. Next base: position 1,626,852 of record OZ241349.1, read on the forward strand.
GTGGTGATGGGCATCGTCGGCCAGGTGGCCGAAGACGCTTACCTCTCGCGCTACTCGGGCATCAAGGCCGGCCTCCCCATCGAGACGCCCGCCGTCAATATCAACCGCCTCTGCGGCAGCGGCCTCGAGGCCATCAACACCGCCGCGCGCTACATCGAGACCGGCGACGCCGACGTCGTCGTCGCGGGCGGCTCGGAGAATATGACGCGTCTGCCCTTCTACCTGCGCAACGCACGCTCGGGCTACCGCCTCGGCCACGGCGAGGTGGAGGACGGCATCATCAAGCTGCTCAGCGACCCCTTCGAGGGGAACCACATGGGCCTCACCGCGGAGAATCTCGCGGAAGAGTACGAGATCTCCCGCAGCGCCCAGGATGAGTTCTCCGCCGAGAGCCAGCGCCGCGCCATCAACGCCATCGAGCAGGGCTACTTCAAGGACCAGATCGTCCCCATCACGGTGCGCGAGCGCCGCGAGGAGCGCATCTTCGATACGGATGAGTTCCCCCGCGCCAGCACGCCCGACCAGCTCGCCAAGCTGCGCCCCGCCTTCAAGAAGGACGGCATGGTCACGCCCGGCAATGCCAGCGGCATCAACGACGGCGCCGCCGCCACGGTCGTGATGAGCGCCGCCAAGGCGGACGCCCTCGGCGTGAAGCCTCGCCTGCGGCTCGTCGCCCGCGCCGAGGCCGGCGTCGACCCCTCCATCATGGGCAGCGGCCCCATCCCCGCTGTGCAGAAGGTGCTGGAGAAGGCCGACATGACGCTCGACCAGATCGACTGCATCGAGCTTAACGAAGCCTTCGCAAGCGTCGCCTGCGCCTGCTCGAACGAACTCTCGCTCGACCCGGCGAAGACGAACCCGAACGGCGGCGCCATCGCCCTCGGCCATCCCGTCGGCGCGACCGGCACCATCCTCACCGTGAAGCTGATGCATGAGCTGGAGCGCACCGGCGGCCACTACGGCCTCGTGAGCCTCTGCATCGGCGGCGGCCAGGGCATCGCCACCATCTTCGAGCGCCTCGACTAGGCAGGACGCTCCCGTGAAATGCCGCCTCTGCGGTGCAGAAGCAGGCTTCCTGCGCTTGAAGCATCGCGAGTGTAGCGAAGAAGCCGATGTCCTCCGTCGCTACGCCGAGGACGCGGCGATCCATCTCGATCGCCTCGACACGTTCGCAGCGGCTCTCGAGCGCTCGCGCCTGAACCCCCCGACGCGGTCGGATATCGTTCACCAAGGTTACTCAGCGAGTATCGAGGCGGTGCTTGAAGGCTCCGCCATCAACGCCGCGGAGGAAGCGGCGCTCGCTAGCTACCGCGAGCCCTTCGGGGTCGCTGAGTCATTCCGTGCGCAAGAGATCAACGAGGGTCGCATCCTGGGTGCCGTGCTTGAAGGTAACGCCGTCGGCATCGAGCTGAATGTTGCTGACGTCCAAGTCCCCTTCAACCTGCAGAGGGGCGAGAACCTCGTGTTCGTGACCAATGCGAGATACATGAAGACGGTCGTCGAGCGAGAGTTTCGAGGCCAGTCGATGGGAATGAGCGTACGCGTGGCCAAGGGCATATACCTGCGGCCTGGGGCATTCCGTGGACGGCCGGTATCGAAGTCCTCCTTCAAGAAGGTGGATTCGGGAATGCTGGGAGTGACGGCGAAGCACCTCTACTTCGCTGGTTCGCGGGAGCGCTTCCGCGTGCGCTACGACAAGATCGTGGCATTCGAGCCGTATGAGGATGGTCTCGGATTCATGCGCGACAGCGCCCGCGCCAGGCCGGAGGGATTCAGCAAGATCAACGGCTGGTTCATCTACAACCTTGTTTCCAATCTCGCTCGACAGTAGCGCAGCGAGCTGCGCAATTCGTCCTTGCTGAGGTACCCGCCAGATCGCCGACACGTGCCCGCAGGCTCTCCAGGGTGGCATTATTCTGATTTGTCGCGAAGACCTTTTCGTACACTATATAGTTCATTTTGACATATATGCTGAAAAGGTGGTAGGGTGTGCGCATGACCGAGCCCTCCAACGACGACGAAGACCTCAAGCCGCTGGTTCAGGACATCCTCGCCAAACTGGTCCAGCACGACGCGACTTTGGCAGCGCACTCAAGGGAGCTAGAGATCCTCAGAACGCCTGGGGGATAACGTCGACGACATCCTGCAGATGCTGGGCAGCCACAGCCTGCTGTTGCGCGATATGCAGGAAGCCTTGCGAGGTCACGCCGCCGAGATCACTGAGGTACGGGACACAACCGCGGAACACTCCCGGCTCATGGCCGAGCATGACCAGAATCAGGCGGATCACGCCCGACTCATGGAGAACCACACAAGCTCATGGCCGACATGGGAGGCGCCTCACGAACCACGATGAGGTTCTGGGTACCATTCTCTCGACCGTCCAGCGGATCGAGGTCCAGCTCAGCGGCGCGTAGGCTACTCGTCGATCTGGGCGATGCGGCGGGCGTGACGGCCGCCGTCGAAGGGCGTCTCCAGCCAGACCGCCACGATCTCGAGCGCCGTCTCCAGCGAGACCATGCGCTGGCCCAGTGAGATCACGTTGGCGTCGTTGTGACGCCGCCCCATCTCCGCCGATTCGCGACTCCAGCAGAGCGCGCAGCGCACCCCCGCCACCCGATTCGCGACCATCGCCTCGCCGTTCCCCGAACCGCCCAGCACGATGCCCCGCTCGCACTCCCCCGATGCCACCGCCTCCGCCGCGGGACGGATGAAGCGCGGGTAGTCCGCCGACTCCTCCGAATCCGTCCCGAAATCGACCGCCTTGTGGCCGCGCTCCCCAAGGAAGCGCTTGATCGCTTCCTTGTACTGGTAGCCGGCGTGGTCGGAGGCGATGGCGATGCGCATGGCGCGAGTCTAGCGGTTGCGCCGCCAGAGCCAACTCATCCCCCACACTCCCTGGCCGCCTCGAGCGTGGAGCGTGGAGACGCGGCGAAGCCGGGATCAGAACAGGCCCCGGTTTCCCGGGGCCTGCCAGAGTCTGTCGCGGCCCGCCTCAGCGGGCCCTAAAGCTGCACGATGAGTACTCCGTAGCGGAGGTGAGTCTTTACGTGGTACACGTGCGACCTCCTTGGCGAGTGCTCCCATCCACCGTACACCCCCTGTCAAGCCGTGTGGGGGTGCGTTGGGGGTGAAGCGAAGGAGCCGTCAGCGCCCTTACACCCTTCCGCCCTACGCCCCCGACGCCCGATCCAGGGCGAAGGCCTCGTGTAGGGCGTTGACGGCGTCGCGCAGGTTCTCTTCGTGCACGATGCAGGTGATGCGAATCTCGCTCGTCGTGATCAGGTCGATGTTGACGCCTGCGTCGGCGAGCGTGCGGAACATGCGCGCCGCGTAGCCCGGCTCCGTCTGGATGCCAGCCCCCACGATGCTCACCTTGCCCAGATTCGTCGCCGCCACGTAGCCGTCCGCCCCCACTGCTGTGCTGATGTCGTCCATCAGCCCCTCCGCGCGGCGCAAGTCGTCCCGCGCGATGGTGAAGGTGAGGTCCGTCAGGTTGTGGGCGCTGGCGTTCTGCACGATCGTGTCGACGCTGATGCCTGCCTCCGCCAGCGGCTCGAATACCAGCGCCGCGACGCCGTGGCGGTCCGGCACCTGCCGCAGCGTCACCTTCGCGACGTCCCGATCGGCGACGACGCCGCGGACGCGATTGCGTTCTTCCATCAGTGCCCCTCCATGGATGAGCGTGCCTGGCGCGTCGACCATGCTCGAGGCGACCAGGATGGGGAGTTCGTTCACCGCCGCCAGCTCGACGGCGCGATTGTGCATCACCTGCGAGCCCTGCGTCGCCATCTCCAGCATCTCTTCGTACCGCACATCCGCCAGACGCCGCGCCGTGGGGACGGTGCGGGGATCGGCGGTGAAGACGCCCTCCACGTCCTTGTACGTCTCGCAGCGGTCCGCCTCCAACGCCACGCCCAGGGCCACCGCCGTGAGGTCGCTCGCACCCCGCCCAAGGGTGACGTAGTCGAGGTCCTCGGTGGCGCCCTGGAAGCCGGCCACGATGGGGATGCAGCCCGCCCCCAACTCCTCCTCGATGCGGTCCGCAGCGATGTACTGGATGCGCCCCGCCCCGTGTGCCGCGCGTGAGAAGATGCCTGCCTGTCGTCCCGTCAGCCCCACCGCCTCCTGTCCCATCGCCTTCAGCGCCATCGCCAGCAGCGCCGCCGACATGTGCTCGCCCGTCGCCAGCAGCTGGTCCAGCTCGCGCGGATCGGGCTCGGGCGCGACCGAGAGCGCGAGGTCGAGCAGCTCGTCCGTGCGATTCCCCATGGCGGAGACCACCACCACCACCTCATCGCCCGCCCCCACGCGCCGCGACACCTGACGCGCCACGTGCCGGATACGCCGCGCATCGGCCACCGATGTGCCGCCGAACTTCTGCACCACCCGCATGGGAAGAGGATGCGGCAGCAATCCCTCAGGCGCTATCCGCCCCTGCTCGCACACACAGACCCTCGCGGTGGTTCGCCTGGTGGTCGCGCGGGTCGTGAGCGGCTTATGCTGGGCGAGGTTTGGGAGGTTTCGTGAGCGAAGCGACGCAATCGCAGCAGTGGATGTCGTTGGGTCAGGCCAGCCGCCTGCTGGGCGTGAGCCATTCCACCGTGCGTCGCTGGACGGATGCAGGCGTGATTCGCTCCTACCGCACCAACGGCGGGCATCGGCGCATCCTCGAGGAGGACGTGCATCAGTTCCTCGCCCAGCATGCCCAATCCGCGAACTTCGTCGATACCGACCGCATCAGCGAGCTGGCGGTGGCGCGCGTGAAGCGTCGGCTCAGCCGCCGGCGCCAGAGCCGCAGCATGGACGCCTTCCGCGGGCTGGATGAAGCGACCGTCAACCGGCTGCGCTTCATCGGGCGGCAGCTGGTCGACCTCTTTGCCCGTTTCGTCTCCTCGCGCACCCGTCCGGAGCGCTTCATCGACGATGCCCGCAGCATCGGCGGCGAGTACGGGCGCACCCTCGTCGCGGCGGGCGTCACCCTCACGGATGCGGTGATGGCGTTCAACGCGCTGCGCCACTCGCTCGAGGAGATCGCGCCCCAGATCGCCGCCGAGGGGCAACAGGGGCCGGAAGAGGCGGTTGAGGCGATGGAGAGCATCCTCGGGCTCACCGACAGCGTGCTCGAAGGCATGGCGCAGGCGTACGAGGCCTCGCTCACACGCACCTGAACGCCACCAGACCCCTACAGACCGCTGCCGATGAAGCGCCGCAGGCGCGTCCGCGCTGGCGGCCCTGCGCGCTCTATACTGGCGCGATGAGTTGGGTGGATCGGGTCCGTGACACGGTGTGGGACGCCGCAACCGCGACCGCCGAGGCGACGAAGAAGCAGGCGCGACGGGCACAGCTCGAGATGCGCGCCAGCCGCCTCGAAGCGCGCGTGCGCCGCGAGAAGCTGGCCATCGGCGAGGCGCTCTACCCCCAGCTCGTCTCCGGGGAAGTGAAGAGCGATCTGGCGGAAGTGCAGACGGCGATGGCTCGCATCGAGCACCTCGACGAGCTGATCACGGAGAACAACACCCATCTCGAAGGGCTGCTCGTGGCCACTCCCGGGAAGCTGCCGCAGGACGAGGACTAGCTCGTGGCCTCTCAGCCAGGCGCCGCCGGAGCCGCTGGCGCCGCCGCCATTGGGCTCCTGCACCCGGGCGCCATGGGCGCATCCGTGGGGGCGGCGCTGGTGGGGCAGGGTGCCCGCGTGCGTTGGGCGAGCGAGGGCCGCAGCGCGGCCACGCAGGAGCGGGCAGCGGCGGCGGGCCTCGAGGATGTGGGGGGAATCGACCAGCTCACGAGCGCGTGCGAGACGCTCATCAGCGTCTGTCCGCCCGACGCAGCCCTGGCGCTGGCTGAACGCGTCGCGCAGAGCGGCTTCACCGGCGTGTACGTCGATGCGAACGCGGTCTCGCCGGCGCGCGCGGAGGCGATCGGGGAGGCGGTGCGCAGCGGTGGCGCGCGCGCCTTCGTGGATGGCGGCATCATCGGGCCGCCCGCCTGGGAGGCGGGCGTCGCGCGGCTCTACCTGTCGGGAGAAGAAGCGGCGAGCGTCGCCGCTCGCTTCGACGGCAGTCCCCTCGAGGCGATCGCCATCGGCGCCGAGCCAGGGGCAGCGTCGGCGCTGAAGATGGCGTACGCCGCCTACACGAAGGGCACGACCGCGTTGCTGGCGGCCGTTCTCGCGCTCGCCGATCACGAAGGCGTCGCCACGGCCTTGCGGGACGAATGGGCCATCTCACAGCCGCAGCTGGCGGCCGAAGGCGAGGCGCGAGCGCTGGGAAGCGCGGCCAAGGCGTGGCGCTTCGCGGGCGAGATGGAGGAGATCGCCGACACCTTCGCCGCCGCCGACCTGCCCGACGGCTTCCACCGCGCCGCAGCCGAGATCTACCACCGCTGGCGCGACTTCCGCGACGTACCCGAGCCGCCCGCGCTGGACGACGCGCTGCGCGCCCTGGCGCGCGTCCGCGACGGGGCCACGCGCTAGCCGTGGCGGGCACGCGCGCCGCCACGCCTCCCGAACGCAAGCGGCAGACGCGCTCCCGCACCCCATCCCTGCGCTGGGAGCGGGAAGCCTGGCGCGACGGCGCCGCCACCGTGGCGGGGGTGGATGAGGTGGGGGTGGGGCCGCTCGCAGGGCCGGTCACGGCGGCGGTGGTGCTGCTCACGCCGGACGACCGTCGCCCCTGGTTCCGACGCGTGCGCGACTCGAAGATGCTCACTGCGGCGGCGCGGGACGAGCTGGCGGCCGAGATCGAGGAGTCGATTCCGTTCGGAATCGGCTGGGCGACGAGCGGGGAAGTCGACCGTCTCGGCATCATGCAGGCGCGACGGCTCTCCGTGCTGCGCGCCCTCGAAGCGCTTCCCCACGAGCCCGCGTTCGTCATCTCCGACGCCCTCCCGCTTCCCCTGCCGCGTGTGCGCGTGGAGCCCAAGGCGGACGCCCGCAGCGTCTCCGTGGCGGCGGCGTCGATCGTGGCCAAGGTGGCGCGCGACCGCTGGATGGAAGCGCTCTGCGAACGTCACCCCGGCTACGGCTTCTGTCAGAACAAGGGGTATTCGACCGCGGGGCACCGGCTCGCCATTGAGCGGCGGGGCCCCTGCGAGGCGCATCGCCTGAGCTGGGCGCCCTTCGCCCAGGCCCGGCTCGACCTGTGAACCGACGCCGGCAGCTGGGCGAATTCGGCGAGCGTGTGGCCGCACACCGCCTCGAGGCGGCGGGACTGCAGATTCTCGACCGCAACGCCCGCACCCCCAGCGGCGAAATCGACCTCATCGCGCGCGATGGCGAGGATGTCGCCTTCGTTGAGGTGCGCACGCGGCGGGCGGAGCGCGGCACCGCAGCCGAGTCGCTCGATGCGCGCAAGCTGCAGCGCATGTGGCGCTGCGCTATGGAGTACTGCGAGGAGCACGGCCTCGACCCCGAGTGGGTGCGCATCGACCTCGTCAGCCTCGATATCGATGGTCGCAACGCCGTCGCTCATACCGAGCACTTCCGCGCGCTCGAGATCCCCGACGCTCCCGACGAGTAGTGGGGGCGGCCCCGCCTGCGCTGGCGGCCCCGACAGGGCGCCCAGGATGGGCAGGCAGGCGTGCTAGGATCGGGGGGTCATGCCGATCTACGAATTTCGCTGCGACGACTGCTCGCACATCACCAATTTCTTCTCGCGCAAGCCCGACCCGAAGGCCGAGGCCGACTGCGAGGACTGCGGCAGCGCCAACACCCAGCGGCTCGTCTCCAGCTTCTCGCGCACCTACTCGCGCGCGGACGTGCTGGAGCGCTACGGCGATCCGGCGACGGATGGCGACAAGGCGGAGCTGCGCGACCCGCGCCAGATCGGGTCGTGGGTGGAGAAGCGGTTCGATGAGTACGGCGTCGATATGCCCGAGAGCGCACGCGAGATGATCGACGCCGCGCGTGAGGGCGACCTGCCGGACCCGGTCAAGAACCTGTGAGCGCGGACGGGGAGCATCCCCGCCCGGACACCTCCGCGCTGGCGCAGATCGCCCCCCGCATCGTCGCCCACCTGCAGGAGAAGCACGCCGCCCGCGAGCAGGCCCTGCGCGCCTCACGCGCGCTCATCCAGGCGAGCGCCCGCAGCATCCGCGAGGCGCATCGCGGCGAGCTCGCTGCCGCCCGGGAGCGGCTCGACGCCGCGCGCACCGCCGCCGACGAGGGTTTCGGCGCGCTCAGCGGCCACCCCGACATCGAGCATGCGGGCTTCGTGCACGACGCCGAGAAGGAGTACGCCCTAGGCGCGGGCCACGCTCGCGCTCGTCTCCGGCACGCCCCTGCCCGCGCCCGAGGACCTGGGCGTGAGCGCGGCGGCCTGGCTGAACGGCGTGGCCGAGGCCGTGGGCGAGCTGCGTCGCGTCATCCTCGACCGCCTGCGTCAGGGCGAATTCGAGGGCTGCGAGGCCTTGCTCGACGCTATGGACGACGTCTACGCCCTGCTCGTCACCATCGACTTCCCCGACGCCATCACCGGCGGCCTGCGCCGCACCACCGACCAGACGCGCGGCATCCTCGAACGCACCCGCGGAGACCTCACGATGGCGATCGTGCAGCGTCGCGCCACTCCCGCTCGCGACTGACGCCCTGCACGCGCGTCGCGTCGCCCTGCGGCCTTGCGCAGCGTCTTTACGAAATCTTCACATTGAACGCACGGGGGCGGAGCGCTAGAGTGCGTTCGGCCTGCTTAAACGGTTCGTTCGCTGAGCGCCCCGCCCCGTGGCGGTTTCGCTGCTGAACGTGCCTGCTTCAGCATCTGCCTCTTGGGGGAACCATGGAGATCCTGATCTTCGCCATCATCACGGGCGTGCTTGCGCTCCTCTTCTCCGCCTTCCGCGTGTTCGCGGTCGTGCGGGAGGACGAGGGGAACGAGACGATGCAGTCGATCGCGCGCGCCATCCAGCTCGGCGCAGCGACGTTCCTGCGACGTGAGTACACCGTGCTGGCGGTCTTCGTCGCCGCCGTCTTCGTCGTCCTGCTCGTCTTCATCGACCTCGACGTGCTCGACAAGGAACCGCTCAAGAGCTCCTTCTGGGACTTCGACAAGTCCGTCCCGGCGATGTCGATCTCCTACCTGATCGGCGCGATTCTCTCCGCCAGCGCGGGCTACCTGGGCATGACGATCGCGGTGAAGGCGAACGTGCGCACCGCCGCCAAGGCGCAGGACGGGTTGAACCCGGCGCTGCGCGTGGCCTTCAACTCGGGCACCGTCATGGGCATGACCGTGGTGAGCCTGGGCATCCTCGGACTCGCCATCCTCTACCTCATCTGGGAGAGCGCGGTGCCGCTGGCGGGCTTCGCCTTCGGCGCCTCCTCCATTGCCCTCTTCGCACGCGTCGGCGGCGGCATCTACACCAAGGCCGCCGACGTAGGCGCCGACCTCGTGGGCAAGGTCGAAGCGGGCATCCCCGAGGACGACCCCCGCAACCCCGCCACCATCGCCGACAACGTCGGCGACAACGTCGGCGACGTCGCCGGCATGGGCGCCGACCTGTTCGAGTCGTACGTCGGCTCCATCGTGGCGACCATGGCGCTGGCCGCCATCGCCATCGCGGGTGTGGAGTACACCGGGGGGATAGGCCTCTTCGATACCGGTGACTACTCGTTCAAGGGCGACGCGGTGATGCTCCCGCTGCTCGTCGCGGGCACCGGCATCATCGCCGCCATCCTCTCCACCTTCCTCGTCCGCACAGGCGAACAGGCCAGCCAGGGACGGTTGCTCTGGGCGCTGCGCGCCGGCGTCTACGGCGCTTCGGGTCTCGTGCTTGCGGGCGCGGCCATCGCCATCGCAGTCATCGACCTGCCCTGGGACCTCTTCTGGGCGATTCTCGTTGGCCTCATCGCAGGCCAGATCATCGGCACGGTGACGGAAGGCTTCACCTCCTCCGAGGGCTTCGCCCTTGGGCCGTTCCGTTACAGCCCGACGGTGAACCTCTCCGCGCAGGCTGAGACCGGCTCCGGGCCCGTCATCATCGGCGGCATGAGCCTGGGCATGCTCTCCACGGCGATTCCGCTCATCACGATCGTCGTCGCCATCATCCTCGCGAACGAGTTCGCGGGCTTCTACGGCATCGCCCTGGCGGCGGTGGGCATGCTCGCGCCCCTCGGCGTGACGCTGGCCACCGACGCATACGGCCCCGTGGCCGACAACGCCGGCGGCATCGCCGAGCAGGCCGGCCTCGACCCCGAAGTGCGCGAGCGCACCGACGCGCTCGACCAGCTGGGCAACACCACCGCGGCCACGGGCAAGGGCTTCGCCATCGGCTCGGCAGCGCTCACGGCGCTGGCCCTGCTGGCGACCTACTCCATCACCACGGGCGTGGAAGTCTTCAACCTCCTCGATTGGGAGGTGATGGTTGGCATCCTCATCGGCGCCCTCATGCCGTTCGTCTTCTCGGCGCTCTCCATGGGCGCCGTGGGCCGCGCCGCACAGGCGATGGTGGAAGAAGTCCGGCGTCAGTTCCGCGAGAAGCCCGGCATCATGGAGGGGACCGACGAGCCCGATTACGAGCGCGCGGTCAGCATCTCCACCACAGGCGCCCTGCGCGAAATGATCATCCCCGGCCTGCTGGCCGTGGCCGTTCCCATCTTCGTCGGCGCCGTCATCAGCGCGGAGTCGTTGGGTGGCCTGCTCATCGGCTCGATCGCTGCAGGCGCGATGCTCGCCATCATGATGGCGAACGCAGGCGGCGCCTGGGACAACGCCAAGAAGTACATCGAGGAAGGAAACTTCGGCGGCAAGGGCTCGGAAGCGCACAAGGCCGCCGTCGTGGGCGACACCGTGGGCGACCCCTTCAAGGACACCTCCGGCCCCTCGCTCAACATCCTCCTCAAGCTGATGTCGATCGTGGCGGTGGTCTTCGGGCCGCTGTTCATCTAGCAGCAGAAGCGTAGCCGTCCCACGCTTCACGCCGAGGGCGGGCGGAGAGGAGGCGAGCGGTGATCGTGGCGCAGTTCGCGATACCGCTCGCCGCCGGCGTCGCGGTCCTCTTCGCCACGGGCTTCGCGCTCGAAATCCTGCTGCGCTCACGCCCCACCGAGGGCGTGCACGAGGCGGCAGCCCCCACCCGCGACCTCGAGAGCTCCTTCGAGTGGCGCTTCCTCGCCCTCAGCCTGACCGCCGCGAGCGCCGCGGCTGCCGCCATCGGCGCGCTCCTGGCGCTCGCCCGTGACGACATAACCGCCGGCGCCATCGCCGGGCTGGCGGTGCTCGGTGGCGCCGCCGTCGCCGTCGCCACCTCCATCGCGGGGGAGACGCTGGGAGAACGTGCCAGCGAGCGCGCCGCCACCGCCGCCGACCGCACCCTGCGCCAGGCGCTCGCCATCACGCTGCGGGCCGGGAGCGCGCCCGCGCTCGCTGGCGCGGCGCTCGCCATCGGCGGCGTGGCCGGGCTCTTCGGGCTCGCCACCCGCTTTGCCGAGATCCCCAACACGGAAGCGGCCGTTCTCACGCTGGGCGCCGGCGCGGGCGCGGCGCTCACCGCGCTCGTCGCGCGCCTGCTGGCGCCGAGCGGACGCGGTCGCGCTGAAGGCCCCGAGGGCGAGGCCACCGAGTCCGCCGCCAGCGCCGTCACGGGCGCCGAGACGCTCGCCCTCATCGCCGCCGGCGGCGCCGCCGGGCTCGTGCTCGGCGCGCCCCTCGCACGCCTCACCGACGACACCGCCTGGCTCGTCGCGCCGCTGGTGGCGCTCGCGCTCGGGCTCGCGGCCACCACGCTCGCCGCCATCTGGCTGCCCTTCTTCACCCGCATCCTGCGCAACGCCGGGCGAGCGGTCACGGTCGGCTACTCGCTCGCCGCCACGCTCACGGCCGCACTCAGCTTCCTCACACCCCTCCTGCTGCTGGATGAAGGCCGCTGGTGGTTCGCAGGCGCCGCGCTGCTGGGCGCAGCCCTGAGCCTGCTCCTCTTCATCGCCGGACGCACCCTCGTGGGTGGCGGCGCCAACGCGCGCGGCATGGGCGCAGGTGCGGTCTTCACGCTCCTCATTGGCGCTGCGCTCGTGGGGGCATTCGCGCTGGGCTGGCAGGTGGAGATCGCCGGCGTGAGCCCCACCGCCACCGCGCCCTTCGCGCTCGCGCTGGCCGCGGCGGGCGCGCTCGCGCTCGCCCCCCGCGGGCAGCGCGCTGCGCTGGTTCGGCGCGGGCGCGCTCAACGCCGTCACGGTCGATGAACGCGCCCGCGAAGCCGCTCCCCCCTCCGACTCCGACGCTGGCCCCGCCCCACTGCCCCTCGGCCCCTTGCGCGAGACCGCCCGCAACGCCCTCGCGCCCGCCTGGGTCTACACCTTCGGCTGGACCGCGCTCGTGGGCGTGGTCGCGACCGGAGCGCTGCTGGTGGGCGTGCGCGCGGAGCTGGGCGTCGTCGCGCGGGACGATCTGCCGCGCTACCTCGAGTTCGCAGGCGACCTCGGCGTCATCCCCGCCTTCGACGAGTTCCAGGCCCAGGCCTCCTATGACCTGACCCTCTACCGCGACCGCCTCGACCGCGTCGAAGTGGCCGAAGCCGACCTCCCGCAGCTGCTCCTCGCCGGCGACGACGAAGCCCGGAGCCTGATGGCCCTGCGTATCGAGCAGGGCACGCTGCGCGCGAGCGCGCTGGCGATCGGCGGTGGGCCGTGGCCTTTCCCGCCCGTGCCGCCCCTGCGGATCGACGGATACGCGGGCATGGGGCGCTGCTCGGCGCCATCGGCGTGGCCGTGGCGGGACGCCGCCAGGCGACCGCGCGCGCGGTGACGGGGCTGCTGGTCGCGACGGCCTTGCCGCTGGCAGCGGCGCTGGTGGTGAGGCCCCTGGCAGGCGGCAACGCCGGCTGGGAGGTCGCTGGCGGGGCGGCGCTGGCGGCGCTCATCGTGGGCCTCGCGCTGGCCTCGCGCGGAGGCGGGGGCCGCAGCGCTCCCGGCGAGACCGGCCTCGCCCTCGCGGTCTGGCTGGGCGCGGCTGGAGCCCTCATCGTGCCCGCGCTCGTCGCCGCCTGACCCCTGCGACCTCGCACCGCCCGTTACGGGGCGATTCGAGTGGTGAGGAGGGCTGGTGAGGGGTGAATTGGGCGATGTTTGGTAAAGCCTTGTGAATTTCTTCCCAAAGTGCTTGACAGCCTGATCCGCGGGCTGCTAGGTTCGTGGGGTCCCGCAGGGGACATGCGCTCGGTGAAAGCCGAACAACCTGCAGAGTGCGCCGATGGCGCAGCGGGGGAACCACCTTCCCGGGGTGAATGGGACACAATCTCCAGTCCCTAGGGCAACCTTCCGCCCGAACCCGTCAGCTAACCCCGTATGCACGTGGAAGGCCTGGCGAGCAGGCTGCTCGCTTCGAGGTCTGTTTCTTCTTGCCTCATGGAACCCAGGAGAAGTTCCCCATGCCTGCCTTGCAAGAGGCCCCACCCAAGACGTGCCCAAAGTGCAGCGGCTCCATCATCGTGGAGCGCGACTGGCACGGCACCTACGGCAGCTGCATCATGTGCGGCTACGTCCACGAAGTGCTGACTCGCCCGCCAATCGACCTGGCGGCCGAGGAAGCGGCCCTGCCCCAGCGGCAGCGCCGCCGCCAGCCTTCGCACGGCAAGCTGCGCCTGTAGTCGCCTCCCCGCGTTATGGAAGCAAACCCCCGCCCCGGCGGGGGTTTCGCTTGCCTGGCGCGTCCGCCCCTGCCCATGCGACGCAGATCGCCTAAGCTCACTCCATGAGCGACGAGTCGGGCAGCGGCGAAGCAGCCAGCGACCTCGAGGCGGCGCGCCGCGAGGCCGCGCTGCACGGCGTCGGCAGCTACGGCCGCCACATCCTCATCTGCACTGGTCCCGATTGCTGCACGCCTGAGGAAGGCGGCGCCGCCTGGAAGCACCTCAAGAACGCGGTCGCGCACCTCAACGCGCGTCCCGAGGCCACCCCCATCTGCCGCACCAAGGTCGGCTGCCTGCGCGTCTGCGAGAGCGGCCCCGTTGGGGTGGTCTACCCCGAGGGGCGTTGGTACGCGGGCCTGGAGATGGCCGCGCTGGACCGCGTCATCGAGGAAGACCTCGAGCAGGGGCGCACGGTCGAAGACCACCTCATCGGCGAGAACCCCCTGCCGCGCCCCACAGATACGCGCGCGGCGGATGCTGCCGGCGACGCGACCTAGTTCACGCCCCGCTCGTAGCCCTCCCACCAGGGCGCGCGCAGGTTCGTCTTGAGAATCTTGCCCGCGCCCGACTTGGGCAGCGGCGTCTCGTGGAACTCGAGGCTCTTCGGGCACTTGTAGCCCGCGACGAGCGAACGGCAGTGTTCGATCAGGTCGGACTCGCTCGCGCTTGCCCCTTCACGCAGCACTACAGCGGCGTGGACCGCTTCGCCCCAGCGCTCGTCGGGGATGCCGAACACGGCCGCCTCGAGCACAGCTGCGTGCTCGTAGAGCGCGCCCTCCGTCTCGGTCGTGTACACGTTCTCGCCGCCGCTCACGATCATGTCCTTCGAGCGGTCGACGATGTAGATGAAGCCGTCGTCGTCGATGCGGGCGACGTCGCCGGTGTGCATCCAGCCGTCCTGCAGGACGGCGGCGGTCTCGTCGGGGCGGTTCCAGTAGCCGAGCATGACGTTCGGCCCGCGGGCGATGATCTCGCCCGTCCCGCCCGGCGGCACCGGCTCGCCGCGCTCGTCGACGACGCGAACGGCCACGCCCTGCACCTGCCGCCCGCAGGAGGCCAGATGCTCGACGCCCTCAGGGCTGTCGTAATCGAGCCATTCGAGCTGCTGGGCGGTCAGCAGGGGCGCCGTCTCCGTCATCCCGTAGGCCTGGCAGAGGATGGGCCCGAAGAGCTCCCGCGCGGCAAGGATGCGGTCCGTGGGCATGGGTGAAGCGCCGAACAGCAACACCCGCAGCGACGAAAGGTCGTAGTCGCCCGCGGACGGATGGTTGACGGCGAAGTTGATCATCGTGGGCACGAGGATGGTCGCGCTCACGTGCTGCTCCTGCACCGTCGCGAGGAACGGCTCGGGGGCGAAGCCGGGCATGAAGGTGTGCGCGCCACCGGCCGCGGTGACCGAGTAGCAGGCCCAGGCGTCGGCGAGGTGGAACATGGGCGCGGCGTGCAGCCACACGTCCGTGTCCCGGAAGGCGAACGTCATCTGGATGTGCTGCGCGTTGGAGACGACGTTGCGCTGCGAGAGCATGACGCCCTTGGGCAGGCCCGTGGTGCCGCCCGTGTAGCAGAGGTTGATCATGTCGTCTTCTCGCCAGTCGCGCGCGGGCGCGGCGATGGGGTCGTTGCCCGCCACGAGCGCCTCGTAGTCGAGCATCCCCGCAGGCGCGTTCCCCTCCCCGCCCAGCACGATGATGTGCTCGAGGTGGGGGAGGTTCGCGCGAAATGAAGCCAGCAGCTCCAGGTACTCGGGTCCGACCAGCAGCGCGCGCAGGTCGCCATCGTTGATGATGAACTCGAGCTCGGGGCCGGAGAGGCGGATGTTGAGGGGCGCGAGCGGCGTGCCCGCGTAGTGGGCGGCGAAGTACGTCTCGAAGTAGCGGTGCGAGTTGTTCGCGAGGATGCCGATGTGCTGGCCCGGCTCGACGCCGATGGCAAGCAGGCCCGCGGCCAGCGATCGGATGCGCTCAGCCGTCTCCGCGTAGGTGCGTCGCACCTCGCCATCGATCACGGCGGGACGCGTGCCGTAGAGCAGCACGCTCCGTTCGAGGATGTCGCCGACCAGCCAGGAGCCCATCTCAGGCCACCTCGACCAGGCCGGCGGCGCCCATGCCGCCGCCCACGCACATGGTGATGACGGCGTAGCGCGCGCCACGGCGCTTTCCCTCGATGAGGGCGTGCCCGACCATGCGCGTGCCGCTCATGCCGTACGGGTGGCCGATGGAGATGGCCCCGCCGTTTACGTTCAGTCGCTCATCGGGGATGCCGAGGCGGTCGCGGCAGTAGACCACCTGGCAGGCGAACGCTTCGTTCAGCTCCCACAGGTCGATGTCGTCCATGCTGAGGCCGGTGCGCTCCAGCAGCTTGGGCACGGCGAAGACGGGGCCGATGCCCATCTCGTCGGGCTCGCAGCCCGCGACGGCCATGCCGCGGTAGTAGCCGAGCGGCTCGAGGCCCCGCTGCTCGGCCACCTTCGCCTCCATCAGGGCGCATGCGCTGAAGCCGTCGGAGAGCTGGCTGGCGTTGCCCGCGGTGATGTAGCCGTCTTCGCCCATGACAGGCGGCAGGCCAGCGAGCCCCTCAGCGTTCGTCGAGGGGCGATTGCACTCGTCCTGGTCGATGGTGACCTCCTGATGGCTGCTCTCGCCCGTCTCCCGGTCGACCACCACCTTGGTCACGTGGCTGGCGACGATTTCGTCGTCGAAGAGGCCCGCATCCTGGGCGGCGGCGGTGCGACGCTGGCTCTGCAGCGAGTACTCGTCCTGCGCCTCGCGCGAGATGTCGTACCGCTTCGAGACGACCTCGGCCGTGCCGATCATGGGCATGTACATCTCCGGCGTCGCTTCGAGCACATGTGGGTCCTGCGCGCGGTAGACGTTCTGGTGCTTGTTCTGCACGAGGCTGATGGACTCGATGCCGCCCGCCAGCACGGTCTCCATGCCGTCCACCATGATCTGCTTGGCGGCGATGGAGACGGCCATCAGGCCGGATGAGCACTGGCGGTCGATGGTTTGCCCCGAGACGCTCACGGGCAGTCCCGCGGCGACGGCGATCTGGCGCCCGGCGTTGAAGCCCTGGGTGCCCTGCTGCAGCGCGGATCCGACGACGACATCGTCGATCTCCTGCGGGTCGAGCTTCGCCCGCGCGACCACTTCCTTCACTACGGGAGCGGCCATCGTAGGCGATGGCGTGTCGTTGAAGGCCCCTCGGTAGGCCTTGCCGATGGGTGTGCGTGCGGTAGAGACGATGACGGCTTCTCGCATGGTAACCTCCGGGCGAGTGGCGGGCACGAGCGGCGAACGGGGACCGGGCAACCGGCGTTGGTCTGGCGCTCGCTCACGCCTCACGCAGCTGGTGCGGGGAGCCTACCAGAACCCCGTGCGGTAGCGGACGCCCTTGTGCTCGTGGCCGGCGTCGCCCGCCTTGCGCACGCGCTGCAGGTGCTTGCGGCACAGGAAGATCGTCTCGCGGCGCACGTCCGCGGGGTCATCCACCCACCAGGAGACCGCCACCTCCTGCAGCGGCGGGTTGAGGCAGAACTTGCAGCGCCGCAGGGGCATGGTGCTCGCTTCGGCTCGCCTTCTATCGGCGGCTACTCGCCGTCGTCGAAGGCCACCCACTGGTCGTAGAGATGGTGGAAGTGACGCACCTTCCCCTCCTCGTAGGCAGCGAGGTAGATGTACGGGTCGACCTTCGCCTTGAGGCCCTTCTGGACCTTGGGCAGGTTGTAGCTGTCCTGGTTGAGCACGCGCGCGAGCCCGCCCATCTCGGGGGCGTCCGTCCACGGGTCGTCAGGCCCGAGCCAGTGGATCTGGGCCGCGGGCGGCTTCTCCTTCCCTTCCGGCCAGGGCGCGAGGTAGATGACCTCCATGATGCTCATGTCGGGGTCGTCGCCGTAGGGGCGGAAGCGGTAGACGATGCGGCTGAA
The DNA here is from genome assembly GCA_965200565.1 of Tepidiformaceae bacterium. Lineage (GTDB taxonomy): Bacteria > Chloroflexota > Dehalococcoidia > Tepidiformales > Tepidiformaceae > UBA2991. The sequence continues at coordinate 1,644,391 of OZ241349.1, forward strand.
CGAGCCCCACGGGTGGAAGTTGGGGAAGAGGTTGTTGTACTGCCCGTCGATGAGCTCGGCGTCGCAGTAGGCGTCGACGCGGTCGCCGATCGTCTCGCGCAGGTTCTCGCGCATCATGTCGGCCATCTTGTGGCGGGTCTCGAAGATCTCGTCGCGGTCCGGGTGGATGCTGCGGTGCGGGCTCGATTTCGCCGCGATCGTGACCGCCCGCGACCAGTTCCCGAACGAGTCGTACTGATGGTTGGCCCCGTCGCCGCCGTAGATCATGAGCTGCGGATGCGTGGCGACGATGTGGTAGCCCTCCATGAAGGCTTCCTGATTCGCCTTCCAGTTCGCCCGCACGACCTTCGCGACGTGCATCTGCTTGTACTTCTTCTCGTAGTCGTACTTCTCGTAGTGCTTCGGCAGCGAGCCGAGGAAATCCTCGAACGGTTCGCAGTCGGGATCGGGGTTGATGAAGACGAAGCCGCCCCACGTCCCCACCCGCGCCTCGCGCAGGTGATCCGCATCCTCGCGCACCTCGGGGAAGTCCCACTCCGACGGGATCTCGCGCAGTGAACCGTCAATCTCCCAGCACCAGCCGTGGAAGGGACAGCGGAACTCTGTCGCCTGCTTGCCGTCGAACTCGCGCAGCTGGCGTCCGCGGTGCAGACAGGCGTTGTTGTACGCCTTGAACTCGTTCTCACCGCTGCGCACGACGAGATAGGAGAGGTGGGCGATGTCGTAGACGATGTAATCGCCGACTTCGGGGATGTCGTCGACGTGGCAGGCGAACTGCCAGACCTTCTTCCAGAGGCGCTCGACTTCGAGGTCGTGCCACTTCCTGTTGGTGTAGCGCTCGGTGGGCACCTTACGCACGCCGCCCTCGAGCGAATGCTCCATGCGCAGCGTCTCGGGGATGCGCTCGGGGTACTGGTCGCCATCGAGCAGCTCCATGAAGGAGATGCCGGAGGAGCGCGGGCCGGCGGACGTCTCGCGGCCGGGGTCGCCCGTGTAGCGGGTGAAGGTGTCGTCGACTTCGCCGGCGAGGGCGGTGCCGCCGGCGTACTGCGCCTCGGCCGCTGCCGCGTCGCGATCCATGCGCATGCGGGCGCTGCGACGCGGATCGTTCTCCTCGGCGCCGGCCGGCAGCTCGGGCCCGCCGACCCACTGCAAGAGGTGCGGATCGGCGTGCGTCAGGTCGCCTTCCAGGTGGTGGCCGTCCCAGCGGAAGACGCCGTACTTCTTCGCCTTCTCGACACGGACCTTGCCTTCGCCGAGCTCGGTGTAGGTGGCGCCACTGAGGGGGTGAACTTCTGACTTCATGGCTGTTCGGTTCTCCTGCGGTGCTGGTGAATGGACGGTGGTGAAGCGTGAGCGCGTCGCTCAGGCGACATCGAACTGGACCCACAGTTCGCGAGGCGCGCGGAAGCCGCCTTCGTTGATGGCGGGTCCGGTGATGCCCTCGTGCGTGGGGAATTTGGGACGCGGATTCTTCATCGCCTCACAGAGGCGCGTACTCGCGATGATCGCTTCCTGGCGGGCCATGGCGTAGCCCATGCAGAAGTGCTGGCCCATGCCGAAGCCGAGATGGCCGGCGCGGCCATCGGGGTAACGCCCGGAACGCAGTTCGCGACCCATGTGCAGATCGTCCCGGAAGATATCGTAGGTATCGGGGTCCTTGAACACACGCTCATCGCGGTTGCCCGCCGCGAGGTGGAGGGTCACAGGCGCGCGCTCGGGCAGCACCTCGTCGTACAGCTCGACTTCGCAGGTGGTGCGCCGTCCCTGAACGTGCACGACGGGGTCGTAGCGCATCATCTCGGTGAAGACGTTCGTCCAGAGCGAGTGGTCCTGCCGCACCTCCCCGAACTGGTCGGGGCGGGTGTAGAGCATGTGGTACCACATGTTGGCGATGGCCTTGTCCGTGGTATCGCCGCCGGCGGCCAGGAGCAGGGCGACGAAGCCCTTCACCTCTTCCACGTTCATGCGCTGGCCCTGCAGCTCGGCCGTGACGATGCGGGAGACGAGGTCGTCGCCCGGGTTACGGGTGCGCTCCTCGATGATCGGCTCCAGGTAGTCCCAGATCTCGTCGCGGGCGTGGATGCCATCGACGTAGTACTGCCCCGATCCCATGCCCGCGATGAGACGCTGGTACCAGCTCACGAACGTGTCCTCGTCGTGGCGCGGCAGGCCGAGCATGTTGGAGATGACGCGCACCGGGAACTGGTTGGAGAACTGGCTCACCAGCTCCACCTCCCCGACATCGGCGAAGCCCTTCGCGATGTCATCCGCCGCCTTCTGCGAGATCGTGTCGAGCAGCTCGCGCGCGATCAGCTCGATGTAAGGGAGGAAGCCCTGCAGACGATTCCCCACGAACTGGTCGGCGACGATGTTGCGCATCCAGCGGTGCCGCTGGCTGTTCCCATACTCGAGGATGTTCGGCCCGAAGACCGAGCGTTCGCCGAACTTGTAGGGGCCGTCGGGCTTGTAGAGCGCGCGGTCGTAGCGCTCGTTGTCCTGGAAGACGGCGACGATATCGTCGTAGCGGCTGAGCGCCCAGCGCCCGTGGAAGCGGTCGCGGAAGATAGGGCGGTAGTCGCGCAGGCGCTTGTAGAGGGGGAAGGGGTCCTTGCGGAATTCGGGCGTGTCGAACTCCCGCGGGTCGATAGCGCTCTTGAGGCGTTCAGCCGCCGCCTGTCCTGCCGTCATACATCGCCTCCTGCGTGAAGGGACAGGATACGCCGTCCGCCAGGGCTACAGGCGCTCCCCCCAGGCGCTCAAGCCGCGACAGGCCCGTCACGCAAACGCGCTGAGCACTTCGGCGTCGAGGCGCTGGTAGAGGGCGGGGTTGTTGGGGATGCGCACCAGCATCGCTTCCTCCACGCCCACCGATTCGTAGCGCTGCAGCACCTCGATGATGCGCTCGGGCGGGCCGATGGCGAGGTCGCGCTCGCGCTCCTCGGGCGTCATCTCGCCGCCGAAGCGTTCGCGCCACATGGCCGCCTTCTGCGGGTCGTCCACGAGCACGCAGGTGAGCTGGATCGTCTTCTTGATCTCCGATGGGTCGCGTCCGATGGCCTCGCAGTGGCGCTCGAGCACGTCGATCTTGTGACGCACGACGTGTGGCGGGGCGTCGACGTTCATGATGTCGCCGTAGCGGGCGCAGGTGAGCAGCGTGCGACGTTCGCCCCCGCCCCCGACCATGATGGGAGCGTGCGGCTGCTGGATGCACTTCGGCGCGAAGGGCGCGTCGTCGAGCTGGTAGTACTGCCCCTCAAACGTAACCGGCCCTTCGGTGTCGAAGAGCAGGCGGATGAGCTGCACCGCCTCCTCGAGTCGGTCGCTGCGCTCCTTCAAGGGCGGGAAGTCCCAGCCGAAAGCGGTGTGCTCGCGCTCGAACCAGGCCGCCCCGATGCCGACGTTCATGCGGCCGTCGCTCATGTCGTCCATGGTCGCGATCATCTTCGCCACGAGGGCGGGGTTGCGGTACGTGTTGCCCGTCACCAGCGTGCCCAGGCGCACGCGCTCCGTGGTGGCGGCGAGCCCGGCGAGCAGGGCGTACGCCTCGAAGGTGGGGATTTCATTGCCGAGATTGTCGACGGGCGGGAAGAAGTGGTCGTACACCCACAGGCTGGACCAGCGGCCCGCGTCGATGGCGCGGGCCACGGTGGCGATGTCCTGCCAGGTGGTGGCGTTGTTGTGAAGCTGGGCGCCGATCTGCATTCGCTCCGCCTTCGGTGTGGGATGCAGGAAGTGTACAGGGGCAGCGTCAGGCCGAAGGGTGGTAGGATAAGCATATGCCTGAGTCATCAAACGAAGACCTGTTGGCGAACATCCTCGAAAAGCTGCTGCAACTGGAAGCAACGGTGGCAGCGCATTCGGCGGAATTCCAGCACGTGGGGGCAGAGCTGGAAGGCCTGAAGCAGATCTTCGAGGACTATCGTTCGTTGCTCGGTGACCTGCAGAAGGTCGTCCTGGGCAACGCGGATGACATCGCGCTCATCAAGGAGCGGCTGGAGGCCCACGATGTCGCCTTTGCGGATCTGCGGGACCAGCTGCGCGCACACGATGGCGAATTCGCCGAACTGCGCGCCAGGCTAGAGGCCCACGATGCTCAGTTCGCCGAAATACGCAGCATCCTCATGGACCAGGGAAGGCGCCTGACGAATCACGACGAGGTTCTGGACCTCATTCTGTCCACAGTGCAGCGCATCGACACCCGGTTGGCGGGGTCGTAGGGGCGGGGTGGTCCACCCCGCCTGCTCCTGCTCCAGGGGAAGGCGCGGGCCTCAGGGGTAGCGGTAGTCGCGTAGGGGGCGCCACGCGCGCCAGATGAGGATCGTCGCGCCGAAGGCGAGGAAGGCGCCCAGGCTCATCGTCGCCGCCGCCCCGATGAGCGCAGCCCACAGCCCCACCCAGAGCGTGCCGATGTTGTTCGCCGTCTGCGCGGCCAGCACGAGGAAGGCGGAGGCGCGCCCGCGCATGTGGTCGGGTGTCGTCAGCTGCACCGTCGTCTGGCGGATGGCGACCGTGACCGCATCCGCCGCCCCGAGGATGGCGATGGTGGCGGCTCCCGCCCAGAGCGTCGTCACATTCGAGAAGAGGAGCAGCACCACCGCGTAGGCGAGCGAGCAGTAGATGACGAGCATCCCCTTCGATCGGTAGCCCGCGAAGAAGAGCGCCCCGAACGATCCCGCCACCGCGCCCGCGCTGTTCGCCGATCCGAGCACACCCACCGCCCCTGCGCCGCCCTTGAACAGCCCCTTCGCCAGCACGGGCAGGATCTCGCGGTAGAAGGAGACGACCGTGATGCCGATATCGAGCAGGAAGAGCCCCGGCAGGATGGGGTGACGGATGACGAAGAGGAAGCCGTCCCACACGCGCCGCACGGTCGAGCCTTCGGGGGCCTGTTCCACCTGCCCCCGTGCGTGGATGAAGAGCGGCAGGACGGCGGCGGGCGCGGTCGTCGCCGCCGCGACGAAGAAGGCGGCGGTCAGCCCGAGCCCCTCGGCCACCCCTGCGAAGAGCAGGGGCGCGAGGATGGAGCCGCCGTTCATCGTGGCCGTGTCGCTCGTGATGGCGAGCATCACGTGGCGTCGCGGCACGACCGCCGGGGTGAGCGCCGAGGCGGCCGGCTGCGAGACCACCTGTGTCGCAGCGGTGATGGCGATGGCGACGTACACCTGCCAGACCGAGAGCGCTCCTGCCACGCTCAGCAGCCCCAGCGCCAGCAGCACGACCAGCGTGATGGCGTGCGCGATGGCCACCAGCCGCTTGCGGTTCATGTAGTCGGCGAGCGCGCCGCCCCACAGCAGGGCGGGGATCTGGACCACCAGCTGCACACCGCCGATGAGCCCCAGCTGCGCCGGCGACCCCGTCGTCTCGAACAGCCACTGGGCCGTGACGAGGATGCGCATCCAGCGCGAGACGATGGTGGAGAGCCCTGTCGCCCACAGGAAGCGGTAGTCGCGGAAGGTGAAGGCGGCCCACGGGCGCAGACTCTGGCCGAACAGCCCCTCGTCGTCGTTCACGCTGTTCTCGGGAGGTGATTGGTCAGGCGTCGGCGTTTCCCTCGTCGGCTTCGCGCCGCAGCGTCTCGACCCGCTGCAGGATGGCGGTCAGCAGCCCCTCCGCGAAGCGATCCCCGCGCACGAGCGCGGTGAGCAGGCACTGCAGCTGCTCCACGCTGGCTCCCCCGATAGCACTCCGGTCGCTGGTCAGACGCTCCCCCTCCGGCGTGCCCATCCATGCATTCCAGTCGACCTCCCCTGTCACCCACCCGTCCTCATACGCAACCTCGACGAATCTCTGGGACTCGTCGGACAGCCGAGACCAGGGCATGGTGCGAACGCCCGGTTCGACTTCATCACCCCCCTCCACCGTCGCGAAGACGAAGCCCGCTGCCTCGAACGTCGGCAGAAGCGCCGCCAGCCCCTCCAGCGAGCGCGGCGGCGTGATGGCGGACTGTTCAGCGCTCATGGCCCAGCGCCTCAGCCGCCGGCTTCGGCGCGGGCGCCTTCCTCGAGGAGGCGGAGGATGGTGGTGGCCAGCTCGCGCGCGTCGTGGGGCGTGAGCTCGACGGCGACGCGCGCGCCCGTGCCCAGCGACTCGTTCACGAAGTCGAGGTTGAGGGCGTGCTCGCGCTGCAGGTGAAAGGGGTGGTCGTACGAGACGTACGTCTGGCGGATGGGGAACCAGCGGTCGTGCGACTTCCCGCTCCCGGCGATCTGAACCTTCTCCGCGATCATCGTGCACATGGCGTTCCTCCTGCCTCGTTCCGTTGCCGCTAGCCCTGACCGCCCAGATGACGACCGAGGAAGTCCCAGATCTTCTCCCAGCCGTCGACCGCGGCTTCGGCGGCGTAGGCCTGGGGATACTGGTAGTAGAAGAAGCCGTGGCCCGCGTTGGGGTACATGTGGAACTCGTACTCCTTGCCCTCACGCTTGAGCGCAGCCTCGTGCTCGTCGACCTGTTCGGGCGTGGGGCTGAAGTCATTCTCGCCGAAGAGCCCCAGGATGGAAGCCTGCAAGTCGGCGGTGTAGTCGATGGGGGCGACGGGCTGCCGCTCCGTGAGCTTGTCTGCGGGCGTGACGACGTTGCCTCCCCAGCAATCGACGATGGCGTCGACGCCCCCGCTGCTGCGGCTGCCGACGAGGACAGAATGCCGCCCGCCCGAGCAGGTGCCCATCACGCCGACCTTGCCGCTCACATACGGCAGGGAGCGCAGGAAGGCGATGCAGCCGTCGGCGTCGCCCACCACGCGGTCGTCGGGAGCGCCGCCTTCGGCGCGCACTTTGGCGGCCACGTCTTCAGGCTCGCCCTGGCCGTCGCGGAAGTAGAGGTCGGGGCAGATAGTGACATAACCGTGATGGGCGTAGCGGCGCGTCGTCTCGCGGTACCACTCGTCCCAGCCGGGGATGTGGTGGAAGAGGAGCATGGCGGGGAAGGGCCCCGCGCCCAGGGGGCGGGCGAAGTAGGCATGGATGCGGTCGCCGCCATCGCCTGCAACGGTGATGGTCTCGGCGATCATGCCTTCGTACGCGCGTGTGTCGGTCATGGGAAGCCTCCTGAACCGGTGGAGAAGTGGAGGGGAATGCTACGCGTTGCCGCACGGCGTGGGGCGAACCGAATCGCGATGCGGTAGGCTCGCGCCCGCGATCCTGCGAACCACGAGAGGAGCGACAGCATGGGTGCACCGACAGTTGAGGACTACACCGCCCTCCGCCAGCTGGCGGAACGCTATGTGGACGCGGTCAACCGCTTCGATGCAGAGGCGTGGGGCGATACCTGGACCCCGGACGGGGAGTGGACGACCCGCACCACCCGCAAGGGGCGCGAAGAAGTCGTGGCCGACTGGACGCGCATCATGGCGAGCATCCCCAACGTCTACATGCACGTCTACTCGGGCGTCATCGACGACGTCACGGGCGATACGGCCAGCGGGCGCTGGTACATGGGCGAATTCCTCAACCGCGAGGAAGGCCGCACGATGAACTCGCTCTGCTACTTCGATACCTACACCCGTATCGATGGCCAGTGGTACATCCAGACGCGTCGCCTCGAAGCGCTCTACCGCGGACCGGCGGACCTGAACGGCGGGGAGTGGGGCAAGCTCTCTGTCTGAGCGAAGGCGCAGCGATGGCGCGGGCAGGCAGGCTCGCCGCGCGGCTGGGCTAGACTGGATCCGAGCGCATGGCTGACGACGATCGGTCCACGGGCCCGCGTCCGGCGGAGGGCGCAGCGGCGACCGCGCGGCTGCTGGAAGAGCTGCTGGAGCAGGGCACGCCCGTGGCCGAGATCGCGGTGCGTCTCGGCATCAGCGTCCCCGACGCGCACGCGCGCATCGGCATGCTCGGCCGCGCGACACCCGTCGCCGCACCCGAAACGCCCGACGCCGACGATGCGACGGCCCTGCCGCCGGTGGCGGCACGGCCCGTCGCCCGCGACGCCGACTGGTCGCGCTCGTCCGATGCCGACGCGGAGCGCGAGCGCCAGCCGCGTCGCAGCGCGACGCCTGCGGCGCCGCAGCCGCGTCCGGCCACGCCGGCACAGCGCCCGCCACGCCGTGGGCTCTCGCGACGTTCGCTGCTGGCGCTGGGAGCCGCCGGCGTCGCCGGGCTGGCGACAGGCGGCGCCTTCCTCGCCACACGCGGGGGCGAGTCGTCGCAGGGCGTCGCTCGCCCCGCGCGCGAGATCCCCGTCCCGCCCACGCTCACGCCCGTCCCGCCACCGCTCTCCGTTCTGCGGCCCGCCAGCGGCGTCTTCACCGAGCTCACGCCCGACCCGGGCGCACCCCTGGAAGAGGAGCACGGCATCTTCTTCATGCGCACGCGCGGCGCGGACGCCGGCAGCGTGACCGGCTGGCAGCTCACCGAGGTGGAGGGCAATGAAGCGCCCGCCTACCGCGTGAGCGAAGGTGGACGCTTCGTGGCGGCGCAAGGCGCCATGCACGACCGCGTCTCCGGGCGCTCGTGGGTCTGGCCGAAGGACAAGCTGCGCCTGGTTGGCTTCTCCGATGACGCAGCGCTCTTCCGCAAGGTGGATGGGGAAGAGAACGAGATGCTCGTGCAGCAGGGGCGCTACCTGCTCACGGACGCGTCGCTGGAGTTGCGGGCGGAGTTCGACCTGCAGGGCTCGCGGCTGCCATCGGCCCCGCCCATCTTCCAGCCGGGCGGGCGACGGGTGTTCCTCGCCCTGCAGCAGGCCCAGCAGTACCCCGCGCTCTTCATGCTGGACGGCGAAACGGCGCAAGCGCAGATCGTGTTCGGGCCGCAGCGCCCCACGCCCCTGCAGCGCATCCTCTTCCATGAAGCGTCGCGCTCGAGCGATGGCGAATCGTTCTTCATGCCGTACTCGTTCTGGCCCACACGCCCACCGCGCACGCCTGGCTACGGCACCTTCGTGAGCTTCCTGGCCCGTCTGGGCTGGGAAGGCGAGCACCGCAAAATCACACGCGTGCGGGTCGACCTGATGTTTCCCTCGCCCGATGGCGCGCTCGTGGCGGGAGAGCGCATCCTGCCCATCCCCGGCGTGCATCCCGAGGCGTTCGAGGAGCCCAGCTCGGTGCTCGTCATCGATGGCGAGACGGGGCGCACGCGCTTCCGCATCCGCTCGGCCCGGCTCAACTACGGTGATACGCTCGGTGGGGCGCGCTGGCTGGCCGACTCGTCGGGCCTGATCGTGCAGTCGCGCATCGGGGGGAAGGTGGGCTACAGCCTCGTGAGCGCAGATGGCTTGCAGGTGGAGCCGCTGCCCGATCCGCCGCGGGCCTCCACCCACTGGTTCGAGCACCCCGACCGTCGCGGCGCCGTGCCCTCCCCCGACGACCCTGCCCTCATCTCCTTCGGACGCACCGATCTCTACGACCGTGAACAGGAGCGCTGGCTGGGGATGGACGTGGGCGCTGCCGCCCCTGCGCACCTCGATCCGTGGCCGCAGACCGCCAGCGACGAGGTGGTGCTGACGCTGCCGCACGAGCCCCACCGCCTCTACCCCCTGCTTGCAGGCCTCGATGAGACTACGATCGAGATCGTGGGAGCGCGTGAGGATGCCTGAAGGCGAACGGTGGCGGTGGCTGCGAAAGCGGTCACCCTTCCTGTGGCTGAGTGTGACGCCCGTCGTGACGCTCCCCCTGAGCGCCCTGTTGCTCTTCACCCTGGGCGGCGAGCATGAGGCGGAAGCGCTGGGACTGCCCAGCGGCGAGCTCTGCCGCTTCGATGGGCTGATCGCGCAGTCGTGCTTCTACTACTTCGACTTCTGGCGCACGGCGCTCCTGCTGGCGGCGCCTGGCGCCATCAACCTGCTGGCGGGGCTGTGGTTGCTCGAACGCAACGGCTACATCCGCATGGCGGCGGCCACGGCGGTGCTGGTGGGGATGGCACGTTCGCTCATCGTCCCCATGGTGACGCTCGTGATCGCGCAGTTCGACCTGATCAACGCCGCCGATGCGGGTGGCCTCCTCCTGCGCGTCGAGGACACCGCAACCGGAGGCGTCGGTGACGTGAGCCCTCCCTCCGCTGAGGGCGCCATCCGCCAGCTGCTGACGGCGGTCTGGATCGGCGGCGGCGTGATGTGGGTCGCGACGGCGGCGCTGTGGTGGCGCTTCGATACGCTCATGGCGCGCTTCTGGCCCGACCTCGACCCGCCCGGCGGGCCGCGCCCCAACGCACCCCCACGCTGGACGGGCTTCCTCAAGCGCTAGTCGCCGGGACGCTAGCGGGTGGGGTCGAGCATCACCTTGATCACGCCGTCGTCGCGCTGGTCGAACATCTCGTAGCCGCGGGGGCCGTCGGACATGGGCAGGTGGTGGGTGAAGACCCGCTCCGGGTGGATCTTCCCCTCCTGCAGCAGGGGGACGAGTTCGGGCCAGGCGAACTGCGGGGAGACGAGTCCCACGCGATAGGTCAGGTCTTTCCCGAAGACCGCCATGAGGTTGACGGTCATCTCTGGGTCGGCGGTGGCGCCCACCTGCGAGAGCGTGCCCCCGTGCGCGAGAACGGCGAAGGCGATGCGTACGGTCGCTTGCGGGCCGGCCGCCTCGATGACGTGCTGGCAGCCCTTGCCGCCGGTCTGCTCCAGCACCGCCTCGACGGGGTCGACCTCGCTGGCGTCGATGAGGATCGCGCCGAGGCGGGCGGCCTCTTCGAGGCGGTAGGCGGCCTGGTCGATGGCGAACACCTTCGAGGGGCCGAAAAGGAAGGCGGTCTCCAGCGCCATCTGGCCGACGGGCCCCGCCCCCACCACCGCGACCGTCCCGCCCGGCTGGATATCCGCCCCGCGCACCCCCTTGTAGCCGGTTGGCAGGATGTCGGTGAGCAGCACCGCCTGCTCATCGCTCACCCCCTCGGGGATGGGGAGCAGGGAGGAATCGGCGGCGGGCACGGCGATCGCTTCGGCCTGCCCGAGGTTGAGCACGCGGCCGACGGTGTTGGGGCAGCGCGCCGTCAGCAGGCTCTGGCAGGCCTCGCAGCGGCCGCAGCCCACCACGGCGGAGACGGCGACGTGGTCGCCCACGCGCACGCGGCGCACGTCAGGGCCGACTTCCACCACCTCGCCGATCGCCTCGTGCCCCATGGTGGAGCCGATGCGCTCCTCGTTGACGGGGCCGTGGTAGCCGTGCAGGTCGGAGCCGCAGATGGCGAAGCTGGTGGTGCGCACGAGCGCGCCATCGGGTGCGGGCACCTGCGCGTCGGGCACCTGTTCGAGTTCGATACGCTTGTGACCACGGTAGACGAGCGCTCGCACGGCAGTCCTCCTCGCGCCAGCCTCCGAGCCTCCGACAGGAGGCGCGGGGCGGGTTTCGCGAACCTTAACCTGTTGCAGGGGGCAGGGCGGCAGGGTGAAGGGTGAGGTGAACGGCGCAAGCGGGCCCCATGAACGGCGATCGCGAGACTGCTCGTGTATCCTGCCCGTCGCCCCACCAACGCCCCCGCAACGGCGCGGCGAGGACAGACGGGCGAGAGAAACAAGGAGAGCACCTGCGTGACTGACGATCTCACCTTCGGATGGGTATCCCCCGTCATCGGCCTTCCCGACAGCAACCACGAGCCCATCGTGATGTACCAGGAACGGAACATCCTGCCGACGGCCTTCGAGCACTTCGATTGCGTCTGGCTGGCGGACCACTTCTACGGTTTCGCCGATGAGAACGACCCGTTCCTCGAGTCGTGGACGACGATGACGTGGCTGGCGGCCAAGTTCCCCACCGTGCATCTGTGCCACCACGTCATGGGGCAGGGCTACCGCAACCCCGCGCTCACGGCCAAGATGGCGGCCACCCTGCAGACCCTCTCCGGCGGGCGCTTCATCCTCGGCATCGGGGCCGGTTGGCGCGGCGAAGAGTTCGAGCGCTACGGCTACGACTTCCCCTCAACCGCGACCCGCATCCGCCAGCTGGAGGAGACGATCAAGATCTGCCGCCTCATGTGGACGGAGGAGTCGCCCAGCTTCGAAGGCCGCTACTACACCATCAAGGATGCGAAGGCGCCGCCACGCCCCGACCCCATGATCCCGATCATGGTGGGCGCGCAGGGCGAGCAGCTCTCGCTGCCCATGGTGGGCCGTCTGGCCGACGGCTGGAACACCTTCTGGTGGCCGCGCGAAGAGTGGGAGGAGAACTGGACGCGCAAGCGCGACATCGTGCTCAAGTCCGCCGAAGAGGCAGGCCGCGATCCCGCGGACATCACCATCAGCGTGACGCGCGAGGTGGGCCTCCCCGAAAACAGCCAGGAGTCGGAGGCGTGGCGCGAGACGCTCGAGCGCTTCCGCGAGCTGGGCGTCCGCCATTTCACCTGCGACTTCGGCCACCCCACCTCGACCGAACCGGTCCTGCGGTTCGTCGAGGAGGTGATGAAGCCGATGCGCGACGCCTAGCCGGTCTGGCCGGCCTTAGCCGCTTCAGCCAGTCTTCGTGAAGCGGCGCACCTCCGGCGGGCCCGCGAGGTAGTCGCCGAGGTTGGGGCCGCCCTGGCGGTTGCCCATGCCGGCGAGATGGGCGTTCAGGTCATCATCGCTCTCCCACTCTTCGACCATGGCGAAGAGCGTGGGGTCCTCGTTGTCCTGCCAGAGCTCATAGCGGATGCAGCCCTTTTCGGACTGGCTGGGGGCGACGATCGCGTCGTTCATGACTTGCGCGAACTCTTCGGCCTTCGAGGCCTGGACGGTGAAACGGGCGACGACTCCGACGACGGGCATAGCGGTGCTCCTGGGCGCTCCCCCGCGACGGGAGGATGGCGCGCCTCGCATCGTACGGATGGCGTCGCCCTCGCGCACTCGTGACGGTTACTCGCGAGGCATCGACGCGGACGGCATTGACGCGCCTGTAGGGTGCTGTCACGATCGCGGCCACACCGATCACGCCGGATACACCCCCATGGGGGTACGGAGGACCAGATGGTCACGCAGCAGCCAATGCCGATGACGCCCCTGGAGCGGGTCAACGAACCGGATATGGGGACTGGCCTCATCGACCAGACGCGCTACACCTCCCCCGAGTTCGCCAAACTCGAATGGGACCGCATGTGGACGAAGACGTGGAACATCGCGGGGCCCATCTGCGATATCCCCGAAGTAGGGGACTACTTCACCCACACGCTGGGGCGGGAGTCGTTCATCTTCATCCGCACGGGCGAGGATGAGTTCAAGGGCTACTACAACATCTGCCCGCACCGCGGCAGCCGCCTGCGCCCCAGCATCGGCGTCGGCCACGCGGAGCAGCTGCAGTGCCCCTTCCACCTGTGGACCTTCGATATCGAAGGCGAGCTGCACACCGTCCCCGACCGCCAGCACTTCGTGAACGGCATCCCTGAGGAGAAGCAGCACCTGGCGGAGGTGCAGGTCGACGTGTGGGCCCCCTTCCTCTTCTTCAACATGAACCACGAATCGGAATCGCTCACGGAGTTCCTGGGAGTGATTCCCTCCCACCTCGACCCCTACCACTTCGAGGAGTACCACCTCGTGCAGGACTTCCAGCTGGAGTGGGCCTGCAACTGGAAGTTCGCGGTCGACCAGTTCGCCGAGATCTACCACCTGCCGGCGCTGCACCCGCAGCTGATCGAGTGGTGGGACACGGCAGGCACGCCCCTCGATGTGTACGACGATGGCAAGCACAGCCGCCAGCTCATCCGCCAGGGCTATCCCGATGGCGGGGCCTGGACCGACGAGATGGCGCGGCGCCACGGCTACACCGATAAGGAGATGATCACCGACTCCCAGTGGCAGCAGCTGGAGGCGGCGGGCATCGACAAGGACTCCTTCGAAGGAGGCGTGCACGATGTGCGCCCCGCCATCATGCAGGCGCGCCGCGAGCTCTACGAGCAGATGGGCGTGGACGTCTCGGCGCTGCACGACGAGCAGCTCATCGATGACTACCACTACATGATCTTCCCCAACATCACGCTCAACATCGGCGGCACCTCGCTCACCTACTTCCGCGCCCGCCCCCATCCGACGGACCCGAACATCTGCCTCTGGGACTACCAGGTGTTCGTGCGGCTGCCGGAGGGCACGCCCGTGCCGCCTCGCCCGCAGACGATCCGCGGCTCAGCCCGCGACGTCGAGGTGTTTGAGGCGCTGGCGCAGGACATGGCGCAGGCGCAGATCGTGCAGGAGTCGTACCACTCGCAGGGCTTCAACGGCATCCTCCTCAACAGCGAGGAGCGCCGCATCCGCGCGATGCACTACGCCCTGGAGCAGTACCTCTACGGCCCCGATCGCTAGCGCCTCGCGCATCCCGGGCTGAGACGCTCGAAGGGCGGTCCGCATGGCCGGCACGGTCTTCCTGATCGGCGTCCTCATCCTGCTGCCCGGCATCGCCATCGGCTTCTTCGGCAAGGATCCGCTCGTCCAGCTCGCCAGCCTGCTGCTGAAGAGCGCCGGCATTCTGCTCCTGGTGGCGGTCTGGCCGTTCGTCCTCATCTACCCGCGCACAGGCGTCGTGGGCATGTTCGCGCTGGCGTTCTGGCTGCACGTGCCGCTGGGAGCCCTGGTCGCGTGGTCTGTCATGACCAGCGCCACGGTTGAGGGCGTAACGGTCACAGGAAGAGTCCCCCTCACCCTCACCGTCATCGTCGTCGCCGCCCTGCTGGAGCATCGCCCTGCCGCTCACGCTGACGCTCTAGCGGCGTGGAGATTGAACAAAGTTATCTCACTGGGATAACCCGGGTAAGACGGGGTAACTTCGATCAAACCCCCTACCGCGGGATGACGGGAAGGGTGATGTGGGAGGGGTGATGGGTGTCGTGCAGCACCATCTGGGCCGCCGGTACGAGCGTGCCCTCGCTCTCGACGGGGGTGCCCGTGTTGGGGTTGCGGTCGAAGCGGGGGAAGCAGGATGAGCTGATCTCGATGCGGATGCGGTGCCCCGCCAGGAAAACGTGGCTCGTCGCCCACAGGTCGATCTCGTAGCGGTAGGCTTGGCCGGGCGTGAGCAGACTCGAGTTGCTGGCGGAATCGCGGTAGCGCGCGCGAATCATCCCGTCCTGCAGGTTCTGCGCGTAGCCATCGGGGTAGACGTCCACCAGCTTGGCGGTGAAGTCCGTATCGACCGCAGAAGAAGTGGCCCACAGGGTGACGCGCAGCGGGCCCGTCACCTCGAGGTTCTCGCTGAGCGTATCGCTGGTATAGACGAGTACGTCGTCGCGTACTTCAGCGGGGCGTTGGTCGAAGGCCCCTCGGGGGATGATGAGGTTGTTCCCGCCGAGGCTGGGGACGGGGTCGTTGGGGTCGTACACGTAGCGGTCGGGGGGCTCCACGCCGGGGGCCTCGGGGGAGAGGCTGCCGTCGCCGTTGAGGCTGTTCGCGGAGCCGCCGCTGTGCAGGTACCACGGGGTGTAGGCGGTGCGCGCGAGCGGCCACTCCTGCTCGTCGCGCCAGCGGTTCTCGCCCATCACGAAGATGCGGACAGGCTCTTCCTCCATGATGCCGGTGTCCTCGCCGCGCAGCCAGTGGCCGAACCAGCGCTTCTGCGTCTCCATGAAGTCGATCTCCGCTTCGGGGCCGAAGTCGAGATCGCCGGTGCCGCCGCTGGTGGGCAGGGAGTAGCCGATGTGACCCCACGGGCCGACGAGCAGGCGCTGGTTGCCGCGCGCGTTGGGCCCGCCGAGGGTGTTGATGCCCTCGAAGCCGGCGAGCGTGCCCTCCAGGAAGATGTCGTACCAGGAACCGAAGTGGAACATCGGTACATCGACGGTGTGGAAGCCGCGACGCACGTTGATCTCCCACCAGAAGGGGCCGTCGTCGGGGTTGTTGAGGTAGTCGGCGAAGTAGGGAGCGCTGTCCTTCATGCGCTCGATCCAGTCCGTCAGGGGGACGTGGGCGTAGCCCTCGGGGGTGAGGGGCTGGGCGAAGAAGCCGTGCTCTTCGGGCGGGTCGAGGTACGCCTCGAGCGTCTCCATCTCGGCCCCGGTGAGCCCCTTGCGCTCGAGCGTGTTGCGGCCCTTGAGGAGGGAGTAGGGCACCATCCAGCCGTGCTCAAGGGCGCCGCCCGCGTGGCGCGTCCAGCTCTGGCGGTGGTCCGCCGTGCCGGAGACGGGCGCCATGGCCTTCAGGTGGGGCGGCGAGTGGGGGGCCAGCTGGTACTGGTCCGCCCCCAGATAGGACTGCCCCACGATGCCGACGTTGCCATCGCACCACGGCTGCTCCGCGATCCACTCCACCGTGTCGTAGCCGTCGGGCCCTTCGGTGAGGTGGGGGGTGTAGTCGCCCTCGGATCCGAAGCGTCCACGGCAGTCCTGGGTGACGTAGGCATAGCCGAGCGCCACCCAGAAGTCGGCGCCCGTGCCCGGACGCGCACCCGGACCGCGCCCGTAGGGGGAGCGGGTGACGAGTGTGGGGAAGGGTCCCGGGCCGGCGGGACGGTAGACGTCGGCTTCCAGCCGCACGCCGTCGCGCATCGGAATCATGACGTTCTCGTCGACGGTCACATCGACACCGAACAGTTGAGGCATGGCAGTCCTTCCGGGCCGTGCAGAGAGCGGCGGGGGGAGCGTACACGACTGGCAGGGGTGGGTGAGCAGGCGGCTCAGTCGTGCAGGAGCAGGCTCAGGCTTGGCGAGAGGCCTCGATGAACTCGTCGGGCGTGGCCATGAAGGCAAGGCGGCATTCGAGCGAGCAGAAGTAGTACCAGTGCCCCCGGTAGAAGCGCTTGGCGCCCGTGCCGCTGGCGCGCTCGGGGGCGCCGCCGGGGACGTGGCCGGTGACGGCGTCGACATCGCCTTCGGCGACTTCGCGGCCGCAGACGAGGTCTAGCGCCAGGGCTGCACCTCGTCGAGCGTGTCGCCAGCGAGTCGCAGGCACTCGTCGGGGCTGCCCCAGGCGAGCGCGCGCTCCTTGCCGTGACGGCTGAAGAAGTGGAGGTCGTACTCCTCGGTGTAGCCGATGCCGCCGTAGAGGATGTGCGCCTGCATGGTCACTTCCGTCGCCGCGCGGGACGCGAGCGCCTTGGCCTTGGCGATCTGGCGATCGCTGGCGATGCCCTGATCGAGGCTCCAGACGGCGCGATAGACGAGGAAGCGCGCCCCGAGCGTCTGCATGGCCATGTTCGCGCAGTGATGCTGCACCGCCTGGAAGGAGCCGATCGGCCGACCGAACTGGACGCGCATGCCCACGTACTCGACGGTCATGTCGAGCGCCTGCTGGGCGTTTCCGAGGCACTGCACGGCGCAGAGCGCCCGCCCCAGACGTCGCAGGAATGCCACCGCCTCGGCGCCTCCCACCAGGCGCGCAGGCGCGCCCTCCCACGTACACGTCGCCACAGGCGTACGGGCGATGGTGTGCTGTGGCGTCAGGGAGGCCCCCGCTGCGCGGGCCTCGACGAGGTAGAGCGCAGCCTCGCCATCCTCCGAGGCCGCCTCCACCAGGTGGTGCGTGACATTCGCCCCGTAGTCGACGAGCGCCGCCTCGCCGCTCAGCGCCTCGTCCCTGACGCGCGCGATGTGGACCCCCTCCGGGGTGCGCGGCGGCGCGACGGCGGGCGCAATCGTCACCTGCCCCGCGAGCACGCCGGGCACGATCTCGTCCGCGAGGGCGGCATCGCCCTGCCGCTCGATCGCGAGCGCGGCGGCGGTCGTCTCCATGAAGGGGATGATGCAGGCGCGGCGGGTCAGCTCTTCAAGCAGGATGGCGGCGTCGGCGAGTTCGCCACCCTCCCCGCCGTGTTCGGTGGAGAAGGGCAGGGTGAGGAAGCCGGCGCCCTGGAGGTAGTCCCACAGGGCCTCGTCGGTCCCGCCCTCGCCTTCCAGCTGGCGGATGTGGTCGAAGGGCACTTCGCTGGCGAGGTAGTCGCGCAGCGAGTCGCGCAGGAGCCGTTGGGTTTCGGTGAGGGTGGTGTCCATCTGGTGCTCGCTACCGCGGCAGGCCGAGGCCGCGGCGGGCGATGATGTCGCGCTGCACTTCGTTGGCGCCGCCCCCGAAGCGCTGGATGGGCGAGGCACGGTAGGTGCGATCGAGTTCGCCGCCGAGCGGTGCAAGCTCGCCGGTCTCCTCCGTGAGCGCCCCCTCGCGACCGAGCAGGTCCATGGCCACGCTGCTGATGTGGTAGCGCAGCTCGGAGGTCCAGATCTTGGACATCGAGGCCTCCATCGTGGGCGTATCGCCGCCCGCCACGATCGAGGCGTTCGTGAGCACCAGCCCCTCCATCACGTCGAGGTCCAGCTCGAGCTCGACGAGGCGGCGGCGCACGGCGTCGTCCCTGAGCAGTTCGGGGCGATTCTCGCGGATGTGCGCGAGCAGGCGGTCGAAGGTGTGGCGCAGGCCGCCGCCCGCGCCGATCCAGACGCGCTCATGGTCGAGCGCGTTGGCGATGATGTACCACCCCTGGTTCACTTCCCCGATGAGCGCGTCGCTGGGCACGCGCACGTCCTCGAAGAAGACCTCGTTCGTGCGCCCGCCCGACATCGTCATGATGGGCCGCACGGAGATGCCGGGCGTATCCATGGGCACGATGAAGGTGGAGATGCCGCGGTGCTTGGGCGCGTCTGGATCGGTGCGCGCGGCCAGCCAGACGTGCGAGGCCGTATCGGCCGCGCTGGTCCACAGCTTCTGGCCGTTGATGAGCCACTCATCGCCGTCCTTGATGGCGAGCGTCTCGAGGGCGGCGAGGTCCGTGCCCGCGTTCGGCTCGGAATAGCCGAGGCAGAGGGTGATCTCGTTGCCCCAGATGCCAGGCAGGTACTTCTCGCGCTGGGCCTCGGTGCCGAAGCGGTGGACGGCCGGACCGACCATCGAGCCGAAGCCGATGCCGTAGGGGATCTCGAGCCGGGCGAACTCCTCGGTGAGGACGAACTGGAACCACTGTGACTTGCCCTCGCCGCCCAGCTCCTCGGGCCAGCACATGCGCACCCAGCTGCGCGCTTCCAGCGCCTCACGCAGGCGCGTCTGCTCCGGGCCCTGGGCTTGCCCTTCGGTACGCGCGGCGAGCTCCGCGCGCAGGGCGGGCGTATCGAACTCGTTGAGGAAGTCGCGCACTTCGCCGCGGAAGGCTTCGAGTTCCTCGTTCCAGCCGAATTCCATGCTGTTCCTTGCGGTGCGGTGGGCGGTTCGCCCTAGCCGCGCCCGCGCCAGGCCCCGGTGCCGGGGAAGTCGTGGTCGATGGCGGCGTGCACGGTCTGCTCACCCGTGCCGATGATGCGCTTGTGCACGAAGCGCCAGCGGCCGTCCGCCTCGCGGCGCAGGCGCTCCTGGTAGATGCCCCCGCCGGGCGCGACGGTCGGCGTTGCCGGGGAGCCGACGTCGAGGTAGCTGATGACCGTCGCCTCGTCGCCATCGATCTCGATGTGCACGTTGGTGGTGGTGTGCTTGCCCGCGGCGACGCCGCCCGAATCGAGGCGGCGGTAGAGGTCGCCGATGTTCTCGCGCCCCACGAGGCGCCCTTCGAGCGATTCGCCGTAGCCGCTGATATCGAGGATGGCGTCCTCGGTGAAGAGCGAGATCAGGTCCTCGACCACATGGGGGATGTCGTGCAGGAGGAGGTACTCGTAGACCGTACGGCGGACGCCCTCGACCGCCTCCAGGTACTCGATGCGCTTCTCGAGTTCTTCAATCGTGGCCATCGGCGCCTCCCTCGGGTGGATTAGCGAGATTCTGCGGTGCGAAGCAGGCCGCACAACCGCAGTCGGACCGTGCTGCGCGACAATCGTACCGAATTGCCGCCCCCATCGCGCGGAAGCAGCGACGGGGCGCCCATGCGTTGACCAGCACGGTCGAATTGCGCCACTATGCGGGCGCAATTTCCTGCATGGGGGGCCCAACCCGATGGTGCTTGAACACCGCCCAACTCCCACGCCCACGGGCCGAACCGACGAGCCCGACATGGGCACCGAGCTGATCCCGACGGAACGGTACATCTCACCCGAATTCGCTGAGCTCGAATGGGAGCGCATGTGGACGAAGGTGTGGCTCAACGCGGGGCCGCTCTCCGATATCCCTGAAGTGGGCGACCACTTCGTGCACGAGATCGGACGCGAGTCGTTCATCTTCATCCGCACCTCCGAAGGCGAGGTGAAGGGCTACTACAACATCTGCCCCCATCGTGGCAGCCGTCTGCGCCCCAGCGTGGGCATCGGCCACGCCGAGCAGATCCAGTGCCCCTTCCACCTGTGGACCTTCGATATCGAGGGCAAGCTGCACACCGTGCCGGACCGCCAGCACTTCGTGAACGGCATCCCCGAGGAGAAGCAGCAGCTGTCCGAGGTGCGCGTCGAGACGTGGGCGGGATGGGTCTGGTTCAACATGAACCCCGAGGCCGAGACGCTCCACGAGTTCCTCGGCGTTATCCCCTCCCACCTCGATCCCTACCGCCTCGACCAGTACCACGTCGTCGATGACTACGTGCTGGAATGGGAATGCAACTGGAAGTTCGCAGTCGACCAGTTCGCCGAGATCTACCACCTGCCGGCCCTGCACCCGCAGCTGCTGGAGTACTTCGACCACCTGGCCACGCCGCTCGACGTGTACGACGACGGCAAGCACAGCCGTCAGCTGATCCGCATGGGCACACCCGACCCCAGCTGGACGGATGAGCTGGCGCAACGCTTCGGCTACGAGGACCGCCATCAGCTGACGCGTCAGCAGCGCGCCAACCTCGAGGATTGCGGCGTCGACCCCGATACCTTCGAGGGCAAGGCGCAGGAGCTGCCGCCCTTCATGGCGCAGGCGCGCCGCGAATGGGGCAACCGCATCGGCATGAACTTCGACCTGCTGGTCGATGAGCAGCTGGTGGACAACTTCCACTACATGGTCTTCCCCAACCTCACCTTCAACCTCACCTACGGGTCGTTCCTCTTCTTCCGCCCGCGCCCCCATCCGACCAACCCGAACAAGTGCTACTGGGACTACCAGGTCTATGCGCGCGTACCCGAGGGAGC
Organism: Tepidiformaceae bacterium; assembly: GCA_965200565.1. Taxonomy (GTDB): domain Bacteria; phylum Chloroflexota; class Dehalococcoidia; order Tepidiformales; family Tepidiformaceae; genus UBA2991. The sequence continues at coordinate 1,665,234 of OZ241349.1, forward strand.
GCCGGCGCCGCGCCGCCCGGCCACGGTGTACGGCACGGCCCGCAACCACCCGGAGCTGTTCGAGGCGCTGGAGCAGGACATGGCGCAGGCCCAGATCGTGCAGGAGTCCTACCACTCCCAGGGCTTCAGCGGCATCCTCCTCAACAGCGAGGAGCGCCGCATCCGCGCCATGCACTATGCCCTCGACCAGTACCTGTACGGCCCCGATCGCTAACCCGTAACCCGCTCGCGAGCGGCCGCCCGAAGGAGGCGAAGATGGCACACCCAACCGATGCAACGGCTCCCGCCGCTGGCATGGTCAACGTCCTGAGCGTCATCCGGCGTTACCGCCTGCGCGATTTCCCCCGGCGCTTCAGCCCCGACGACCTGCACCACGTGGGCATCCCCTTCATCGATGTCGACCGCACCATGCACGCGCTCAGGCTGCTCGAACTGGTCGATGAAGCGGATGGGCCGACGGAACGGTTCCGCAAGATTCAGGAGAGCGAGTCCGAAGAGCAGTACCACGAGGCGCTCCAGGAGCTGCTGCACGCCGTTTACGAGCTGGTCTTCGAGGCGGTGCCCGATGTGAACAAGGCGAGCGACATGAAGATGCGCTCGGTCTTCCGCGAGTTCGAGCCGCCCGAGGAGCGGGAGCGCATGATCTCGCTCTTCCGTGCGCTCTGCGCGGAAGCGGGCCTGATCGAAGAGGGATCGAAGCTGATCCCGCCCATCCTCGGCACCTCCTCCCGCAACCGCCAGGTGATGCAGGAGTACCAGCGCGACCAGGAAGCGGCCAAGAAGTCCTCGCAGTCGTGACCAGCGCCTCGGGAGCGACAGCCGGAGGGGCGCTCAGCGACCTGCGCGTGGTCGAGTACGCGCAGGGCATCACGGGGCCCTTCTGCGCCAAGGCGTTCGCCGATCTGGGAGCGGATGTGGTGAAGGTAGAGCCTCCCGGGGGCGACGCGAGCCGCCACGCCGGCCCCTTCCCCGGCGATAAGCCGCATCCCGAACGCAGCGGGCGCTTCCTCTACCTGAACACGAACAAGCGCGGCGTCAGCCTCGACGTAAGCAGCGAGGAGGGGCGTGAGCTGCTGCGCGATCTTGCGGCCAGCGCCGACCTCTTCATCACCGATCTGCCGCCCGCCTCCTACGAGGAGCTGGGGCTCGGCTTCGAGGGGCTGCAGGCGCGCAACGCCGGCCTCATCATGGTCTGCCTCAGCCCCTACGGGCTCATGGGGCCGTATCGCGACTACCACGGCTCCTCCTTCACCGCCTTCCACGTGGGCGGCATGGGGCGGGAGACGCCCTACAACGAGATCACCGATTCGGAAGCCTTCCCCCCGCTCGTCGATGGCGGCGACCAGGGCGACTACCTGACCGGCTGGACCGCCGCCACGATGGCGCTCATCGCCGTCTTCCACCGCGCCGTCTCCGGCACGGGCCAGCTGCTGGACGTCTCCACCATGGAGTCCGTCGCTGCCATGACGCGCATGCCCATCGCAGCCCTCGGCTACGGACAGGAGCCCAAGATCTCGCGCGAGAAGGCGAACTTCCCCTGGGTGATGCCCTGCAAGGACGGGCACGTCTCCTTCGCACCCTTCCTGCTGGACCACTGGTGGCGGGCCGTGGTGGACATGATGGGCAGCCCCGACTGGGCGGTGAGCGAGGCCTTCGCCACCACCATGGGGCGCGTGCAGAACGCCGACGTGGTGGAGCCGCTCACGGTCGAGTGGCTGATGGAGCACACGAAGCAGGAGATCTACGAGATGGCGCTGGTGCGCAACATCGCCTGCTTCCCCGTAAACACGATGGAGGAGGTGCTGGGATCGCGGCAGTACGCCTCGCGCGGCTTCTTCGTGGACGTGGAGCACCCCCAGGCAGGCGCGCAGCGCCAGCCGGGAGGCGCCGGCATCTACTCCGAGACGCCCTGGGCCGTGCGCCGCGCCGCGCCCCTGCTGGGCGAGCACACGCGCGAGGTCGTGTGCGGGGAGCTGGGGCGCTCTGCTGAGCAGTTCGCCACGCTCACGGCCGCAGGGGCGTGCCGCGAAGCGAAGGCAGGGGGATGAGCGGGATGAGTGGGAACGGAAACAACGGCCCCCTGCAGGGCGTGCGCGTCGCGGACTTCGGCTGGATTCTGGCGGGCCCCTACGCCACCTCGTGGCTGGGCAGCCTGGGCGCGGAAGTGATCCGCATCGAGTCGCAGAGCCGCCTCGACTTCCACCGCCAGAACCTGGGCGCGGGCGCCGACGGCGTCCCCGGCATCAACCGCGGGGCCGTCTTCAACTCGCTCAACTTCAGCCGCAAGAGCGTGCGTCTCAACCTCTCCACCCCACGGGGGCTGGAGCTGGCCAAAGAGCTCGTGCGCCAGAGCGACATCGTCATGGAGAACTACGCGGCGGGCGTGATGGAGAAGATGGGGCTCGGCTACGAGGCGCTGAAGGCGATCAACCCCGGCATCGTCATGATCGCCACGTCGCCCCTCGGGCAGGAAGGGCCCGACCGCGCCGCCACAGGCTGGGGCCCGAACGTGCAGGCCTACGCCGGCCTCCCCCACCTGACCGGCTACGAGGGCGGCCCGCCCTCTGGCCTGGGCGGGCTCTACCCCGACTTCATGATCGGCACCGTTATGGCGTTCACCGCGCTCTCGGCGCTGCACGCACGCAACCGCACCGGTGTGGGCCAGTATGTGGACCTCTCCATGGCGCAGATCGTCTCCACCATGATCCCCGAGGCGATCATGGGGTACGCCATGAACCAGCGGGAGCCGCAGCGCCCCGGCAACCGCTCGCCCTCGCACGCGCCCCGTGGCGTCTACCGCTGCAGCGGCGATGACAAGTGGGTGGCGATCGAGGTGGAGAGCGACGACGCCTGGCGCGGCCTGGCGGGAGTGCTGGGCAAGCCCGACTGGGCGAACGACGACCGCTTCGCCACCCTCGCAGCGCGTCAGGCGCACCACGACGCACTCGATGAAGCGATCACGGCCTGGACGCGCGAACGCTCCCACTACGAAGCGACTCGCACGCTGCAGGCGGCGGGCGTCGCCGCCGCCCCCTGCCTCGACCCCCACGAACTGCTGGCGGATGAGGGTATGGCCGAACGCGACCTCTACGTGCAGATGGACCACCCCGAGGTGGGCCCGCGCAAGGTGGCCGGCCTGCCCGGCCGCTACAGCGACACCTCCTACGACTACGGCCCCGCCCCGCTCTTCGGCGAGCACAGCGAAGAGGTCTGCCGCGGGCTGCTGGGGGTGAGCGCGGACGAGTACGAGCGCCTCGTGGAGGAGCAGGTCATCTGGTAGCGGACTCGCTGGCGCACGCATGCCAGCCCACCGCTTACATGGTGTAGGGTAGATGTATGGCACGCACTACCATTGACCTTGATGAGAAGGCCTGAGCCGAGCTCATGCGCCTCTACGGCCTGCAGACGCAGAGTGATGCCGTGAACCTTGCTCTTCGCACCATGACCGCAGAGCGCGCCTCCCTGGAGGAGGCCTTGGCGATGCAGGGCACCGGCTGGGACGGTGACCTGGACGAGATGCGTGCGAATCGCTTCCCCCCTGAAGTGATTGAAGATGCCCTGGACCAGTGGAGTCGGCGGTACGCCGGCGCCTAACTCCCCTTGAACTGCGGCGGGCGGCGCTCCACGAAGGCCTTGCGCGCTTCAGCGGCGTCTTCGGTCTTCGTGAGGATGGCGGTGCGCGTCTGCTCGAAGCGGTAGCCGTTCTTCACGTCCATGTTCTCGATGAGGTGCAGGCTCTCTTTGGCGAGGCGGATGCCCAGCGGAATTTTGGCGGCGATGAGGCGGGCGTCCTCCATGGCCGCTTCCATAAGCTGCTCATGCGGCACGACCTTCACCACCATGCCGAGGCGCTCGGCCTCGTAGGCATCGAGGCGCTCGGCGGTGTAGTGCAGGCGGCGCACCAGGCCCCAGTTGTTGAGGAGGCGCATGAAGTGGCGCGCCCCGCCAAGCAGGCCCACGTCGATCTCGGGCAGCCCGAACTTGGCCTTCTCGGAGGCGATGAGGTAGTCGCAGGAGGCGGCGATGGCGAGCCCGCCGCCGAGGGCGGGCCCGTTGATGGCGCCGATGACGGGCACCGCGCACTCCTGGATCGAATAGAACATCTCGCGCACGCGGCGGTTGCCCGTGCCCGAGGGTGTGGGTGCCGGGGGCGGGCTGTCGGGGTCGCGATCGCGGGCGCGCGCCTTGATGTCGGCGCCCGCGCAGAAGGCGCGGTCGCCCGCGGCCGTGAGCACGGCCACGTGCACATCGGGGTTGTCCGAGATGGCGTCGAAGACTGCGGGCACGTCCCAGTCGGCGGCCATCGCATTCACAGGCGGGTTGTCGAGCGTGACGACGGCGATGTGGTCCGAGATGTCGAGGTGAATGGGCATGAGATGCTCCTGAAGGTGCTCCTGGCTTCTGCGGGAAGGGGCGTCAGGCTCCCTCGAAGGCGTTCTTGATGCGCGCGTAGCGCTCCAGCTGGGGGATGACGTCGGTCGGTGTGGCGATGCGAATCCACATGATGAGCCGGTCGAAACCCATCTCGATGAGGCTCTCGGCGTGGGCCTCGTCGGTCACCTGGCCGAGCACGTTGAGGTCGATGGTGTCCATCGATCGGCCCTTCTCGTCGGCGATGCGGCGGATGCGCTCGATGCCCTCGCTCAGCATCTCGGGCGTGCCCGGAGGCGCCAGCCAGCCGTCGCAGTACTCGACCACGCGGCGGTGCGCAGGCTTCGAGTTGGTCCCGAGCAGGAAGGGCGGTCCGCCGCGACGCATGGGCTTCATATCCATCCAGCACTTGTCGAAGTTGACGAACTCGCCGTGGTACTCGGGATGTGGCTGCGTCCACAGCTCGCGCATGGCCTCGATGCGCTCGCGCGCGATCTGCCAGCGGTGCTCGAAGGGGATGCCGTGGTCGGCCATCTCGTCGGGGAACCAGCCGCCGCCGAAGCCGATCGAGAGGCGCCCCTGCGAGAGCCGGTCGAGGGAGGCGAGCTCGCGCGCGAAGGTGATCACGTCGTGCTGGTTGATGAGCGAGATGGCGGTGCCGAACTTGATCCGCTCAGTCACTGCGGCGGCGGTGGCGATGGCGATAAAGGGGTCGTAGAGGCTGAGGTACTCCTCATCGAAGGTGAAGGTGTCGGCCTCGGAAGGGCGCCCGTAGGGGCGGATGCCCTCGCGATTCATGGTGACCGTCCCGTAACGGCTGCGGGGCTCGCCCGTCCAGCGGCGCATGGGGATGTGGGTGTGCTCGGGGAAGTAGAGCGATTCGAAGCCGAGGTCCTCGGCGGCCATCGCCAGCTCTGCGGGCTGCATCGTGTTGGCCGTACAGAACATGAACACACCGAAATTGACCACTGGTTCCTCCGAGCCGTGCCCTCCTGTCTCATCCGATCCGCCAGCAACAGGGCGGCGGGCAAGGGCACGCCGCGCAACCTTACAGGACGCCGCCAGGCGGCGGTGCCGGCGAAGCTGCCTCGCCCTTCGTTGACGGGCCACAGGCAACCTGCGAGCATCCCCTTCCCCGCAAGGCCGCGCAGCGATCGCGTGCACGCCGGGGACGACACCCACACACCACAGCACACAGCAAGGGAAAGAGGAGAACGATGCTCTCAGCAGACGACCAACTCGCGATCATGGATCTGAGCGCGCGCTACTGCCACGCAACGGATTCGCACAACGCAGAGGAGTGGGCGGATACCTTCACCGCCGACGGCGCCATCGAGTCCCCGCAGGGCACCTCGCAGGGACGCGATGCGCTCCTGCAGTTCGCCCAGGGCGTGAATACCGCCATGCCCACCGTGCGCCACCACGTGAGCAACCTCGTCATCTGCGGCGAGGGCGACAGCGCGACCATGAAGTCCTACCTGAACCTCATCAACACCGCCGACAACTCCACCGCCTTCACCGCCATCTACGAGGACGAGATCGTGCGCGACGGCGACGAGTGGAAGTTCGCCCGCCGCAAGATCGTCACCTAAAGACGGGCGTCGGGCGCCACTGCGGGCGCGGCACTCAGGAGGGGGGTCGGGCGATGGATGTCGGGTTGATGGTCGAGGGTCAGCACGGCCTGAACTGGGAGAACTGGCGGCGCATGCTGGCCACGGCCGAGCGGCTGGGCTTCCCCACCGTCTTCCGCTCGGACCACTACTTCATGCTGCCCGACCACCAGCAGGACAGCCTCGACCCCTACCTCTCCTTCACCCTCGCAGCGGCGGAGACGGAGCGCATCCGCTTCGGGCCGCTCGTCACGCCCATCACCTTCCGCCACCCCACCAACCTCGGCCGCATGGCCGCACAGATCGACCTGCTCAGCGGTGGGCGCTTCGTGATGGGCCTGGGTGCTGGCTGGAACGTGGCCGAGCACGCCGCCTACGGCCTCGACTTCCCCCCAACCCGCGAGCGCTTCGAGCGGCTCGAGGAGGGCATCGGCGTGCTGCGCGCGCTCTGGGGTGAAGGGCCGGCCTCGTACGAGGGTGCGCACTACCGCCTCGACTCGGTCGACTGCCTGCCCAAGCCCGCAGCGGGACGCCCACCGATCCTGATCGGGGGAAGCGGTGAGAAGCGCACCCTGCGCCTGGTCGCCGAGTACGCCGACGAGTGGAACACGCCTGCCATGCCCCTCGACGACTACCGCGCCAAGTGCGAGACGCTCGAGCGCCACTGCGAGGCGATGGGGCGCGACCCCGCAATCATCAAGCGCTCGATGATGACGTTCGGCCTCGTCGGGCCGAACGAACCTGCCCTCGAACGCATCCGCAGCGTGCTCGCGAGCAAGGGACTCGGAGGCGCGGCGGTCGCGCCTGCGGCAGCGGTTGGTGGCACGACGGACGAGATCGTCGACTCGCTCGGACGGTTCGCCGATCTGGGGCTGAACGAAATCTAGTTCCAGCAGTTCGACTTCGATGCGGACGAGATTCCCGAGTACCTCGCCAGCGAAGTCGCCCCGCGAGCCCGTGCGCTCTAGCCGGCCCTTGCGGGCGCACGAAAGCCGACGCATGGCGGTGAGGCAGTGAGGCAGTGACACGATGACGCTCCTCGAAGACCTGGAAGCGCGCCTGGCGGAGTCGGGTGGCGAGGGCACGCTGAGCTTCCTCAGCGAGCGCCTCGGCGACGCCGACGCGGTCGGGGTGGAGCTGGCGGACGCGGAGGACGCGATCCGCGCGGCAGAGCAGGCGGAAGCCCGCGCCGAATCGTGGATGAAGGACGCCTTCGAGCGCTTCCCCATCATGAACGCGGATACGTTTCCCCACAGCTCGCACGTCGACCCGCGCGCGCACGCCGTGCTGGCGACGCACCGGCTGGCGCAGGGGTCGGGCCTTTACCTGCCCTCCGAGCTGCGCGCGATGCACGAGCGGGATGAGGTGTCGCGCACGTGGCAGGCGCGCGAGGGGCTGCGTTTCCGCGTCTTCGCCACGCTCATGCGGGCGCTGGGCGAAGCCATGGTGGAGGGCGACGTCGGGCCCGCCGCCTACGTCTCGACCTGCCAGGAGACCGCGAAGGCGCTGGGCGCCATCGAGATAGCCGCGCCCGACGCCTGAGCCTGACGCCTACGCCTGGCCCTTGAGCCTGTCGTCGAGCTCCTCGCGCAGCTGCTCGATCGCTGCCGGGACGTCCTCGTCCTGCACTTCACCCGTCCCGCGGAAGCCGCCGAGGCTCATCATGAGGCGGGTGACGCCCATCTCTTCCAGCTGGCCGAGGGGCAGGTAGTTGAGGACGTCGGCGGTGCACTGGATCTGGGGGCGAGGCTTGCCCTGCTCCTCGGCCAGCCGCTGCAGCTTCGCCGCTTCATCGGCGAACTCCTCGATCGGGGTGAAGCGGCCGCGCAGGTCCTCGGTGAACTGGAAGTGGACGGCGGGCAACCACCCGTCGCAGTAATTCACCACGCGGTTGAGGACGTTGGGGCCGGCGCCGCCCATGAGGATGGGCGGATGCGGATCCTGGATCGGCTTGGGCCACTGCCAGCTGGGCAGAAGCTCGACGTGGCGGCCGTGGTACTCCGCCACCTCCTCGGTCCAGAGCAGCTTCATCGCCTCGACCTTCTCGCGCATGACGCGGAAGCGGGTGCCCGGGTCGGTGCCGTGCGCCTCCATCTCCTCAGCATTCCAGCCCGCCCCGATGCCGAGCACCACGCGTCCGTTGGAGATGTGCTCGAGCGTGGCCACCTCCTTGGCGGTGTGAATGGGGTCGCGCTGCGGGATGAGGGCGATGGAGGTGCCCACCTTGATGCGCTCCGTGACGGCGGCAGCGGCGGCAAGCGTCACGAACGGGTCCCACATGCTCTTGTAGCCCATCGGTGTCTCGGGAGCGAGGGGGAAGTCCGTCGCGAGGGGCATGTGCGAGTGCTCGGGCACGAAGAACGACTCGAACCCCACCCGCTCAATCTCACGGGCCACGAGGACCGGGCTCGCGTTGTAGTGCGTGGGCGCGTAGTTGACGCCGAATTCCATGACAACCTCCTGGGGAACAAGCCCGCCTAGCCTACCCGCTCACAGGATCAGGCGCGTCCGCATTCGCCCCACACCAGGGGGCAGGGGTCGGGGGTGAGGGGTCAGGATGGCGGCTCCCACACCGTCGTCCCCGGGTGGAAGGCGGCCCACGCGAACCAGAGCTGCGTGCTGTGATCGACGGGAGGCAGCCGCGAGCCGGCCAGCGGGCCCGAGATCGCCAGCCCCGTCACGTCCCAGACGGAGCCGGTCTCCGCGTCGCGGAAACGTCCGCGTGTGGCGGTGTCGGGGGTGAAGGTGAGGGCGCGGCCGTCGGCCTCGGGCAGGTAGGCGGCCGCGCTGCCGACGTCCCGCGAGGCGGCGATCTCGATCTCATCCAGCGCGGAGGCGGTCCCCGGCGCCCAGAAGACGACGACGCTTCGCCCCGCGAGGTCGACGTTCGCCAGGCCAACCTGCTCCAGCGTCGAGAAGGCGACCGCGACGTTGGTCTCGCCCTGCGAGAGCGTCACCACGCGTTCGAGGGCGGGCAGGCGCCCATCGACGATGCGCGAGAACTGCGGAGGCACCGCCTTGCTGTCGTAGCCGATGAACGCATTGTTGCCGTAGGAGACGCCGAAGCCCGTCTCCTCCGTGAGGATGTCGGCATTGGGGAAGGAGCGGCGGAAGTCGCCGAAGGAGAGCACGCTCATCGGCAGCGGGCGCAGGAAGGCGCCCGCGTGATGGCCCACGATGCCCTCGCCCGTGGCCTGCTGCCACCACGTCTCCGTCTGGCGGTCGTACATGATCAGGTCGGAGTGGCGCAGGTTGCCGGAGACGCCGAAATCGAGCACCGCGCCCTCCACGCGGCGGTCGAAGGCGAGGGCGGTGTGGCAGAGCGGGCAGAAGGAGGCGACCACCGGGATGCCGTCCACCTCATCGTTCACGATCTCGTGCACGGTGAGGATGTGCAGCGGGTAGCCGCGCACCGTTTCCCCCAGGCGAAGCACGGCGACGGGCAGGTTCTCCTCGTAGTCGACCTCCCCGACTGAGGCGAAGGTGGCGATGCCGTACGGGCCTTCGCTGGTGACGACGCCGGGCGCATCGAGGGCGAGGATGCAGTCGCGTCCGAAGCAGCCCCGCACGATCTCGGCGAAGGGCACCGTGTGGCGCGACCAGTCCTGGTCGGGCCAGTCGCGGCAGAAGTCCTGCACCGGACGGACGATGTCGACCTTCCCGTCGGGAGGGGTGTTCTGGGCGTAGGGGCACGCGTCGTCGTCGCCGCCGGACGCCGTCGCCGCTTCCCCCGCAGCGGCAGGAGGCGTGGCGGCGGGCATCGAGGGAGCGTCGTCGCCGCACGCCAGCAGGAGCAGGGCCGCAAGGGCCACCGCAAGCAAGGTAACGGGCAGTAGCGGACGGCTCACGCAGAGATGCTACCGCGCCGCTGGCGGCGCCAGCGGAAAGCAAGCGAAAAGGCCCGCGCCCCCTGCGACTTCTCGCAAGGGCGGGCCTCTCGTTGGTGTGGTGAGCGCTCAGGGAGCGCTCGGGTGCCGGGCCAGACGCCTAGGCGTCGTCCAGCCACATGGACTCGCGGCGGCGGTCGTAGGAGTTCAGCCAGTCGTTCGGGGCGAAGTCGCGCAGTCGCGAGCTGAAGCCGTAGAACGAGACCGAGGAGATGGGCAGCGACCAGTTGCACCAGTGCCGATCGAGAATCCAGTGCTGCAGCTCCTTGAGCAGCACCGTGCGAGCCTCGACGTCCGTCTCCTGCTCCTGCGCTTCCAGCAGGCCGATCATCTCCGTGCCATCGGCGACGATCTCGGCGCGTGGGCTGAGGTCCTCGGCGAGGCTGTGGTTGAAGGCGCTGTTGCCGTAGCCACGAGGGTCGAAGTTGATGAGGTAGGAGTCGTTGGGGAGGCCAGTCGTGCCGCCCGAGGTGCCAAGACCGTAGGCGAGCAGGTCCCAGTCCTTCACCTGTGCACGCTCGAGTGCGCGAGCCGCCCAGGTGTTGGTGTCGACTGCTTCCACCTCAGTCTCGATGTCCAGCGATTCCGCCAGCGACTGGGCGATGAACTCGCCAATCTGCTGCTGCAGCGGGACGCTCGCGGCCATGAAGACCTTGATGCTGTCGACCGGATACTCGAAGTCGGCCGCGGCCCACAGCTGGCGAGCCATCTGCGGATCGAGGCGGTAGTACGACTGAATCTCTTCCTGCGAGAGCGCGTACTGCGGCAGTGCGTTCGCGATGGGGCCCTGATAGGTGCCGCCAAAGGGGCGCAGGGCTGCGATGAAGCCCTCGTAGTCGAAGGCTTTCTGCAGCGCCTGGCGCGAACGCTTGTCGTGGAACTTCCCACCGTCCATGCCGCAGAGCGCCACGCCGCCCGGCGGGAACTCGACCACGGAAGCGGTATCGACGCCCTCGAAGTCGCCCAGCTCGAGCGGATCGATGTCGGCGTAGACATCGAGCTCGCCCACGAGGAAGGCCGCCTTCGCGGAGGTGCGGTCGGGGATGATGCGGGTCTCCCACGCATCGATGTACGGGCCGTCCTCGACGAAGCCGTCATCGGCGGGGGTGTGCTTGTGGTAGTCCGGCCAGCGCTCCACGCGCGTGCCCACCGCATCGCGGCGGGTGAGCGTGTAGGGGCCGCTGCCCGAACCGAGCGGCAGCTCCTGGATGCTGTAGATGTCCTTGCTGGAGCCGTCCGCCAGCTCGATCGTGCCCTCGAGCGCGCCGAACTCTTCGACCATGCGCGGGTTCACGAAGGAGTAGTAATGACGCGCACGGTAAACGGGCGCGTCCGCGTTGGGCGACTTCCAGTTCTCCACCATGGTCAGCTCGTCCGTCGCTTCGAAGCTGTCGACGAAGGTGAAGCCCGTGTTGGTGACGTGCGTGGCGCCGAGGGCCGAGTAGAGCTCAGGCAGGCGCTGGTAGCTGAAGGCGGCCGCCTCAGCGTTGACCGGGTCGCCGTTGTGGAACTTCATCCCCGGGCGGATCGTCCACGCCCACGTGGTGGGGTCGATCTGCTCCCAGGCGACCATGCCGTCGCGGGCGAACACGTTCTTGGAGGGCTGGTAGGTGTAGGCCTGGGTCATCGTGGAGTAGATGACCTCGGTGTTGTTGACGTGGAAGACGGCCGGGTCGAGGCCGGCGTCCTGCTCCGGCTTCCACAGCCGCAGCGTGCCACCCCGCTTCGGGCCACCGGCTGCCGGGGCCTCCGTGGGGACGGGTGTCACTTCCTCGGTGGGCGCAGCCGTGGCGGCAGGCGCCTCAGTCGCATCGGCGGGCGCCTCCGTGGCCGTCGCAGCCGTCGCGGCGGGCGCATCGTCGTCATCGTCTCCGCAGCCGGCAAGAATGGCAGCGGACCCCGCTGCCGCTACCCCGCTCCCGGCGAGGAAACTCCGGCGGCTGACAGGCCGTCGCCGCAACCTCTTCCAGTAGTTCTCGTTATCGCGCATGGAACAATCCCCTTCCCGACAAATCCATCGGATGCGCGGCAGTATAACCGCGTGGTCAAGGGAAGGGGGCAAGCGGCCACACCGCAGCAGCGGCCGCACTCCCTGGTAACGCTCCCTGGCAACGTTCGCGGTAGCGCTCCTGCTCACGTCCTTAAACGAAAGACCCGCCCCCGGAAGGGCGGGCCTTTGCTACTTCCGCGGTGGGAAGGCTTATGCGTCGTCGAGCCACATGGACTCGCGGCGGCGGTCGTAGAAGTTGAGCCAGTCGTTCGGGGCGAAGTCGCGCAGGCGCGAGCTGAAGCCGTAGAACGAGACGGTGGAAGGCGGCAGCGACCAGTTGCACCAGTGCCGATCGAGAATCCAGTGCTGCAGCTCCTTGAGCAGCACGGTGCGGGCCTCGATGTCGGTCTCCTGCTCCTGGGCCTCCAGCAGCGAAATCATCTCCGTACCATCGGCGACGATCTCCGGGCGAGGATCGAGGTCCTCGGCCAGGCTGTGGTTGAAGGCGCTGTTGCCGTAGCCGCGCGGGTCGTAGTGGATGAGGTTCGAGTCGTTGGGAAGGCCGGTGGTGCCGCCCGAGGTGCCAAGACCGTAGGCCAGCAGGTCCCAGTCCTTCACCTGCGCGCGCTCGAGTGCACGAGCCGCCCAGGTGTTGTTGTCGACCGCTTCCACCTCGGTCTCGATGCCAAGGGACTGGCCCAGCGACTGCGCGGCGAATTCGCCGATCTGCTGCTGCAGCGAGCTACCTGTGGCCATGAAGACCTTGAGGCTGTCGACCGGGGTGAGGAACTCAGCGGCTGCCCAGAGCTGCTGCGCTTCCTGCGGGTCGTGGCGGTAGTACGACTGAATCTCTTCCTGCGAGAGGGCGTACTGCGGGAGGCTGTTCGCCACGGGGCCCTGGTAGCGGCCACCGAAGGGGCGAATGGCTGCGATGAAGCCCTCGTAGTCGAAGGCCTTCTGCAGCGCCTGACGCGCACGCTTGTCGTGGAACTTGCCGCCGTCCATCCCCAGGTGGGCGTAGCCACCCGCAGGGAACTCGATGACGGAGACCGAGTCGTTGCCCTCGAAGTCGCCCAGCTCGAGCGGATCGATGTCGGCGTAGACATCGAGCTCACCGGCGAGGAAGGCCGACTTGGCTGCGGCGAAGTCGGGGATGATGCGGGTCTCCCACGCATCGATGTACGGGCCGTCCTCGACGAAGCCGTCATCGGCGGGGGTGTGCTTGTGGTAGTCCGCCCAGCGCTCCACGCGCGTGCCGATGGCATCGCGACGGGTGAGCGTGTACGGGCCGCTGCCCGTACCGACCGGCAGCTGCTGGATGCTGTAGATGTCCTTGGTGGAGCCGTCCGCCAGCTCGATCGTGCCCTCGAGCGCGCCGAACTCGTCGACCATGCGCGGGTTCACGAAGGAGTAGTAGTGGCGCGCGCGGTAGACCGGCGCATCCGCGTTGGGGGACTTCCAGTTCTCCACCACGGTCAGCTCGTCGGTTGCCTCGAACGTATCAACAAAGGTGAAGCCCGTGTTGGTCACGTGCGTGGCGCCGAGGGCCGAGTAGAGCTCCGGCAGACGCTGGAAGCTGAAGGCAACGGCTTCGCTGGTCACAGGGTCGCCGTTGTGGAACTTCATGCCTTCGCGCATGGTCCACACCCACGTCGTCGGGTCGACCTGCTCCCAGGCGACCATGCCGTCACGCGAGATGGTGTTCTTCGACGGCTGGTAGGTGTAGGGCTGGGTCATCGTGGAGTAGATGACCTCGGTGTTGTTGAGGTGGAAGACCGCCGGGTCGAGGCCTGCGTCTTCCGCCGTCTTCCATAGCTTGAGCGTGCCGCCCGCCCGCGGGCCGCCAGCGGCGGGAGCCTCGGTCGGAACCGGGGTCACCTCATCTGCGGGGGCCTCGGTGGGAGCAGCCGTGGCTGCGGGCGCCTCGGTGGCTGCGGGCGCCTCAGTGGCTGCCGGCGCGGATCCACCGTCGTCGTCGTCATCATCGCCACAGCCAGCGAGGATGGCAGCCGATCCTGCTGCCGCCACGCCACTGCCGACGAGGAAATTTCGGCGGCTTACCGGACGCCGCCGCAACCTCCTCCAATAGTTCTCGTTGTCGCGCATACGCGAGTTCCCTCCTGAATTTCCTGAGGCTGGTTACGCCTTTCCGAGGCGCTTGAAAGGTAGGCTACATCACACCTCCGTTAGGTGAAACAAGGCGGTTGGGGCTACCTGCGACGCCGGCTAGATGCGGCCACGCAGACGAGGGTCGAGGGTATCGCGCAGCGAATCCCCGAAGATGTTGAAACCGAAGACCGTCATCGAGAGGGCGAGGCCGGGGAAGATCGCCAGCCACCAGCCCTGCTGGAAGAACTGTCGCGAATCGCCCGAAAGATCAGCACCCCAGGATGGTGTCCCGCGCTCAACGCCCAGGCCGAGGAAGCTCAGGCTCGCCTCGGTGAGGATGGCCGCTGGCAGGGAGATGCTGATGATCACGATCACCAGCCCCACCATGTTGGGCGTGATGTGTCGCCACATGATGCGGAAGCTGTTCGCTCCCACCACCTGCGCTGCCTCCACGTACTGCGACTCGCGCAGCTCGAGGACCATCCCCCGCATGATGCGGTAGGTACCCGGTAAGAAGAACGCAGAAATGGCAATGACAAGCGTGAACTCCTCACGCGTGAGCGCCGGCAAGTCCGGTAAGTCGCTGCCAATGGCGGTATGCAGGGTGAGCGCCAGGAGGATGCCGGGGATCGAGATGATCATGTCCGCCAGCCGCCCCACCGAGAAGTCCACCACACCGCCTGCGTACGTCGAGACCAGCGCCAGCGCCGTCCCGGCAAGCGTCCCCACGAGTACGGTGGCGACACCGATCTTGAGGGAGATGCGCCCGCCGTAGAGCACACGCGACCAGAGGTCGCGGCCGCGCGAGGTGGTGCCGAAGAAGCGGTGCTCACGCCAGTTGGTGTTTTCGTTGTAGGCACGGTGATCCACATCGGTGGAGGAGCAGTTGATGCAGGGGCCCGTCAGGGGAGCGCCCTGCGCGAAGGCCTGGGGGTCCGTCGTGTAGAGCAGGGGCGCAGCGCCCGAGCCGACCGCGACGAGGACGATGAGGAGCAGCCCGAATGCGCCGAACGGTTCACGCCGGGCCCACTTCAGCGGGTTGAAGCGCTGGCGTGGGGGAATGGCGTACTCAAGCGCGAGGGCCGATTCGGAAGCGGGGGCAGGGGCGGCAGCCGTCTCTTGTTGACTCATCTGTTAGTACCGAATCCTCGGATCGACGACCGTGTAGAGCACGTCGACGATGAGAGTCACCATGATGAACACCAGTGAGAACATCATGATTGAGCCCAGTACGAGCGGATAGTCCTGCGCGAGCACTGCCTCCAGCGTCAGCCGGCCGAGACCGGGAATGCCGAAGATGAGCTCGGCGATGACCACACCACCCAGCACTGCGCCAGTCTGCAGGCCGATAAGCGTGATAACGGGGATGAGCGAGTTGCGGAAGACGTGCTTCCAGATGACGCTCCCCTCGCGCAGCCCCTTGGAGCGGGCCGTGCGCACGTAGTCGGAGTAGAACACCTCGAGCATCGAGGTGCGCACGAGGCGGGCGGTGCCCGCCGCGCTGGCCAGGGCCAGCACCATCGCCGGCCAGATCACGATGGAGAGGTTCTTGGCCGGATCCTGGGTGAAGGTCACCCATTCAAAGGCGAACGGGCTCCATCCCCACCAGCCCGCTGGCAGCGTCACCAGCAGCACCGCGATCCAGAAGTTGGGCACGCTCAGACCCGCGATCGTGACACCGCGGGAGACATAGTCGATCAGGCTGTTCCGTCTGACAGCCGAGAGCACCCCCACGCTGATGCCGAAGATGGCCGCGATGACGATCGTCAGCAGGCCCACCTCGATCGTGTTGGGCAGGCGCTCGATGAGCTGCTCGGTGACGCTGTCCTGTGGCGGCGTGAGCGCGTCGCCGAAGCTGCCCTCACTGAGGATGTTCCAGAGCCAGTCGCCGTACTGCTCGTACCAGGGGTCGTTCAGCCCGTACTTCTCCTCGAAGATCTCGAAGGCCTTGGGGTCGGACATGACCGACCCCACAGCGGCGAAGGCGGCGCTCCCCGGGCGCAGGTAGAGCAGCATGAACAGGACGAAGGAGATGCCCAACAGCATGAAGGGCACGGCTATCAGTCTGCGGATGATGTAACCGGTCATAGTCGTTGACCTGGAACGGTGGCCGCCCTGGAGGCAGGCCCCTTTCCGTCTCCCATCCCCCTTGGCGCGACACGGCGCAACACGCCGCTCGCGCGATTCGGGCGATTCTCTACGAACCATCCACACTCCGCAACCAGTCCACCAGCCAGCCCATGCGTGCACCCGTGCGCGCTGGCCAGCGCTGCGACGCGACGTACACTGCGCCCACAACGCCCCGCACGGGCAGCACGGGAGCAGGCCGATGGCTGAGAGCAGCGCCAACGACGACTCCAACCACGACGCAGGTGAGCGCCTCGGGGAGATGGTGGTCGAGTGGGCCGAGGCCTGGTGCGAGTCGCAGCGCCTGCCTAAGGGCAGCGAGCGTCACGACGACGCGCTGCAGGCCTTCATGGCAGGAGCGCTCACCGTCTTCCAGCGCTGGGACGAGGTGCGCCCGCTTGTGCCCCGCCGTCGCGTCTCCTGGCGCGATCTCCCTTCCCACCACGGCTAGGGGCGGGGCCACCATGGCCAGGGTGGGGCCGTATCATCCCCGCCCGACACCCCACCACGCCTGACTCCCCGTCGAATGAAGCACGGGGATGAAGCGCGGGCGTGCGTGTAAGGCGAGAGCGAGAGGAGCGGCCATGAGCGAGGCAGCGGAACTGTTCGACCTGAGCGGGAAGGTGGCGCTGGTCACCGGCGGCAGCCGCGGCCTCGGCGCCGCCATGGTGCGCAGCTTCGCGCGTGCCGGCGCGAACGTCGTCATCGCCAGCCGCAAGCTGGCCTCCTGCGAGGCGCTGGCAGAAGAGGTGCGCGCCGAGACCGGCTGTCGCGCCCTGCCCGTCGCCTGCCACGTAGGTGAGTGGGACCAGGTGGACGCGCTCGCGGACGCCGCCTACGCCGAGTTCGGGCGGGTCGACGTGCTCGTCAACAACGCCGGCATGTCGCCCCTCTACGAGCACGTGAACGACGTGGACGAAGCGCTCTACGACAAGGTGCTCGCCGTCAACCTCAAGGGTCCCTTCCGCCTCACCGCCAACATCGGCACGCGCATGGCCGCAGGGGACGGCGGCTCCATCATCATGGTTTCCAGCACGGCCTCGCAGAGCCCGGGCGTGAACGCCATTCCCTACGCCGCCGCGAAGGCGGGGCTGAACATCCTCGCCGTCGCCTTTGCGCGCACCTTCGCGCCGAGTGTGCGGGTGAACTGCATCATCCCGGGGCCCTTCCTCACGGATATCTCGAAGGCGTGGGATATGGAGGCGTTCGAGGCGCGCGCCGCCAGCACCATCCTGCTGGCGCGGGGTGGTGAGGCGGAGGAGATCGTGGGCGCCGCCCTCTACTTCGCCTCGGGAGCCTCGAGCTTCACCACCGGCGCCCTGCTGACCGTCTCGGGTGGCGCCGCGCGCTAGGCGTCCCGCGACGCGCGCTCCTGCGGGGAGATCACGTCAGTCCGCGTTCCAAAGGGCTATACTCCCGCTACGTCCGGGTCGGAGCACCGCAGCCCGGCGCCGCGAGAAGAGGTGCCCTGATGGCTGCGAACCGCGAAGACTTCGAGAAGATGCCCCAGGCGGCATGCCCCATGAGCGTGGATGAGGTCGACCTCTTCGCGCCCGGCTCGCAGGAGCACTGGTACGACTCCTACAAGATCCTGCAGGAAGACGCGCCCGTGCTGCGCCTTCCCGGCCAGGGCTATGAGCTCGGCGCCGATGCCTACGTGCTCACCAAGTACGAGGACATCCGCCGCGTCGTGCGCGATCCCGACCTCTTCCCCACACGAACAGGGCCGGGCTCATCCGGCACCAGCAAGATTCACGACGAGATATTCGAGGATGAGGGCTTCGGCGAAGTCGTCACCGCGCGCGAGCGCCTTCGCCCCGATATCGATTCGCACAAGGCCCACCGCGAGCAGCTCACCGAGCCGTGGGTGGGAGCGTCGGGCGCACTCCAGCACCGCGACATGATCACCGCCCACGCCAACCGCCTCATCGATAACTGGATCGACAAGGGCGAGGTGGAGTTCGTCACCGAGTTCGCCGCGCCCCTGCCCCAGGCCGTCATCTCCACCATCCTCGGCTTCCCCCTCGAGGACATGCCCATGACGAAGAAGTGGGAAGAGGCGCAGGTGCGCCGCTTCGTCTACGGCTTCGGCCCCAAGAGCCAGATGGAAGACCCCGACGAAGAGGACAACGCCCGCGCCCTCGTCGCCTTCAACCGCTACATCCAGGAGCAGATCGACGAGAAGCGTCGCAACCCCAAAGAGGACATGATCACGTTCCTCACGCAGGTCGAGTTCCAGGGCGCCCCCCTCAGCGACGGCGACATCATCAGCGTGGTCTCGGGCATGCACATCGGCGGCAACGAGACGACGCAGTACGCGCTCACCTCCGAGGCGATGCTGCTCGCCCAGCACCCCGAAATCGTGGAAGAGCTGCGGGCGGACCGCTCCAAGGTGCGCTTCTTCGTGGAGGAAGCCCTGCGCCTCTACGCCCCCACGCAGGGCCTCTCCGGCCGCATGGTCGCGCGCGACACCGAGATTCGCGGGGTCAAGATCCCCGCCGGCTCGCTGCTGCATCTGCGCTGGGCCGCCGCCAACCGCGACCCCGACCTCTGCCCCGCCCCCGACGAGATTCGCCTCGACCGCAAGAATCCGGGCAAGCACCTCACCTTCTCCATCCGCCCGCGAGGCTGCCCCGGCGCAGGCCTCTCGCGTCTCGAGCAGAACATCGCCGTCGACGTGATGCTCGACCGCATCGACGAGATTCGCCTGGCGACCGGCAAGAACGACTTCAAGCACCAGCCCGGCATCATGCTCGGCCTCTACGAGCTCAACCTCACCTTCACCAAGGCCCGTGAGGCGGTGGCCGCCGGCTAGGCGATGCTCAGGGCGCCGAACATCCTGGCGGTGTCACCGCAAACGAGAGGCACTGTGAAATAGCAACACTTGCTATGATGAGTTGCGATGCGACTCGCTCTCACCAACCACGCCGTCCTGCGGATGATCGAGCTGGGAGTTACACGGCAACAGTTGGAGCAACTGCTGAGCATGCCTGATACCATGACCGAAGGCGTCACTGCTGATGAGTACACTGGCCAGGTGGGTGGAAGGACACTGCGTGCGTTCCTCGCTCGCAACACCGACCCTCAACTCGTCATCACGGTGATGGTCGTCCGGAACAGCGAGGAGGATGAGCGTGCAGGTTCGCTATGACTCAGACGCCGATGTCGTGTTCCTCGTTCTGCACGAGCCGGAGGGTGGCGAAGGCGGTGGCCAGCGGCTCGATGAGGCGCGGTACCGCCACGTGGACCAGGCCGGAAGCGTGTTCGCCTACGAATTCCTGTTCGTGAGCCAGGGCGTCTCCTTCGACGGCATCGACGAAGAGCACGCGGAGCGCATCCGCAAGGCCATCAGCTCCCTCGGCCCCCTCGCCGCCGCCTGACGCGACGGCTCTCGCCCCTGCCACCCTGCAGTCGGACTAGCGCAGGGTCGACACGATAGTCAGGCCCTCGATGCGCTCGAAGTGGTTGAGGTTGTTTGTGAGCATGACGAGGTCGTGGCGCAGCGCCGTCGCGCCGATGAGCAGGTCGAAGTTCGGAATCAGTTTGCCCCCGGCCCGAAGGCGCGCCCGTTCCGCGCCGAAGATGAGGACGACCTCCTCATCAAGGCCAACCAGTTCGACATCCTTCAGGAACTCACGGAGCTCGCGCTCATCGGCCTCACGGGAAGGGGAGTGTGCAACTCCCTCGTACACTTCGCCCAATGCTATGAGGCTTAGGCCAACACCCTCAGGGAGAAGTTCAGTGAGACGACTGAAGACTGGCTCGTCGCCATGCAGGTAGTCAATCACCCAATCCGAGTCGACGAGGTATTGCAAAGCTACCCGTTGGGAGGCTCACTCGAGCCCTCTTCCCTGGCGAGGTAGATCATCCGCTTCAGGGCTTCGTAGTCGTGCTGCTCCCGCCACGCCTTGTCGGCTGCGAGCAGTTCGTCGCTGGGGCGCTTCGGAAACTCCGGGGACTGGTCATCCACCGTTACCAGCACCTCTTCACCCTCGTCGAGATCGAGGGCTTCCAGCGGCTCCAAAACACCACCCGAATACCTGGCTCGCACAGATCTGATCACACGAATCCTCACTCCCATCATGCCACACCCGCCGCCCCCTCAGGGGCGGACGGCGCGCTTGGGGCGTTGGGCGAGGCGGGCGAGCGCTGGCTGCGCCAGCTTCACGAACGTGCAGGCCAGGCGGCGCGTCTCGCGCGGATCGATGAGATCGATGACGTCGCCGCGGTGAGCGGCGCGGAAGGGCGATCGCAGCCGCAACAGGCGCTCCTCGATGGCCTCGCGATGGGCCTCGGGGTCGCTGGCGGCTTCGATTTCGCGACGGTAGGCGGCGGCCACACCGCCTTCGATGGGGATGCCGCCCCACTCGCCTGCAGGCCAGCCGAAGCGCAGGTTGAGCGCGTCGGGCACGCCCACGCTGTTGGGCGCATCAGCAGCCACCCCGTACGACTTGCGCACGCCCGCCTCGGCGCTCGCGATGAGGGCGCGCACACCCCGCCGCATCGTCGCCTTGCGTTCGGCATGCGATCCGAGCATGAAGCCAGGCATGTCGAGGAAGATCAGCAGGGGCAGGTTGAAGGTGTCGCAGAGGTCGACGAAGTGGGTGTACTTGTCCGCCACATCGCCGTCCATCGCCCCCGCCAGCTTCATCGGGTCGCTGGCGATGACGCCCACGCTGTAGCCATCGAGCCGCGCGAAAGCGGTGATGATGGACCCCGCCCAGTGACGCCGCATCTCGAAGAACTCGCCGTTATCGACCACGTGCGCGATGAGGGCGCGCGCGTCGTACCCACGCTTGCGATTGGGCGGGATGATGTTCAGCAGCTCTTCCGGACGGCGATCAGGCGGGTCACCCGTCTCGATGCGCGGGGCGACATCGCCGGTGGTGTTGGGGAGGTAGGAGAGGAAGCGCTTGATCTGGTCGAAGGCGTCCTCCTCCGAGTCGGCCTCGTTCTCCACCTGGCCGCTCTCGTGCACATGCACCGCTGCGCCGCCAAGCGCCTCCTTGTCGAGCGTCTCGCCGATGGCGCGCTGCACCACCGGCGGACCCGATGGAAAGATCTGCGACTGCCCCTTCACCATGACGGTGAAGTGTGACATCAGGGCGAAGGCAGCCGGCGCGCCCGCCACCGATCCCATGATGCCCGCCGCCACCGGCACCGTGCGCAGCATCTCGATCGCCTGGTGCCACATATCGCCCGCGGGCAGGCCCATGTGCCCCTCCGCCTCATCCGCCTTCGAGCTGTGCCCAACCCCCTCCACCAGCTGGACGTAGGGGATGCCGTACTGGAGGGCGAGCGGCTGCATGAACTGGCGCGGGTGCTTGCGCACGTTGTGGGGGCTGCCGCCGGAGATGGTGAAATCGTCGCCACCGATGGCCACCGGACGCCCATCGATTTCGCCGAGCCCCATCACATAGGCGCCCGGCGTGAAGCCGATGAGATTGCCGTCGGCGTCATACTCTGCGGCGCCTACGAGCGGCCCCGCCTCGACGAAGCTGCCCGCATCGACCATCTTCTCGATGCGCTCGCGGACGGTGTAGCGCCCGCCCGCATGCTGCCGCGCGATACGTTCCGCCCCACCCATCTCCCGCCCGAGCGCACGGATGTACTCGATGTCCTCGATCGCGCGTTCCCAGGGCATGCCGGGCTTCCAGCTTTCGCGGTTGGGATCGAGGGGCATGGCGGACTCCTGCGCGTTTCGCAAACGCTACGCGAACCCACCCCCACGCGCACCGCAGCAACCCGCCACCGCCTCCCCGAGGCCCGTCCCCATCACAAAATGGGCTGCGGCCGTGTGAAGAGATATCCGAATTTGTCATAGACGCGCCACGCACCGCCGGGATAGGGTAGGATTGCGCTGAATCCGCTCGGAGCCTGTCTGCGCTCCGCAAGAGAAGGCTATGACGTCGCCCCCTGCTATCGATCCGCAGATCTTCCTCACCCAGGAATACGCGGATAATCCCTACCCCATACTCAAGATCCTGCGCGACCACTACCCCGTCTACCGCAACCCGCTCACCGAACAGTGGATGATCACCCGTTACGACGACGTCTGTAACGCCTTCCGCGATCTGGAGAACTACTCCGCGCAACCCAATGCGCTCGGCATCGGGGCCGCCTTCGGCCCCACACTCATGGAGTACGACGGGGAAAAGCACAACAAGCTGCGCAACATCGTGGCCCCCGAGTTCGTAGGCAAGAAGCTGGACGCGCTCCTGCCAATCATCGAGCGCAATGCCATCGCCCTCATCGAGCTGTATACCGAGAAGCACGCGCGTCGCATCGCCGAGTCGGCCGCGGAGACCGGGCTCATCGACATCGTCGATGACTTCGCCACGCGCCTGCCCCTGAACGTCATCCTCGATGTGCTCGACCTGCCCAAGGACGCCCACGAGATGTTCCACCGGTGGTACCCCGCCATGATGAACGGTATCGGCGGGCCGCCCGAGATCAGTGAGGCGGGCGTGAAGGCCAATCAGGAGTACCACGACTACCTGGAACCGCTCCTGCAGGCGCGCAGCAAGCACCCCCGGGATGACCTCCTCTCGCGCCTCTGCGTGGCCGAGGTGGATGGCCACCGCATGACCTTCCAGGAGATCAAGTCTTTCGCCAGCCTCATCCTCGTGGCGGGCGCGGAGACGACCGACAAGGCCATCGCCAACCTCTGGTGCCAGCTGCTCGCCAACCCCTCGCAGTGGGAGCTGGTGCGCGACGACCCCTCCCTGCTCGAGCGCCTTCACGGAGATGATGCGCGTCCACCCACCCTCGGGCGGCCAGGCGCGTCGCGCCATCAACGACATCCCCTTCCCCGAGTACGGCGTGACCATCCCCGCAGGCGACTACGTCAACCTCTCCATCTACGGAGGGAATCGCGACGAGCGCGTGTTCGCCAACCCCGACACCTTCGACGTGATGCGCCCCGACCTCTACGTGGGCAAGGCGCTGCGCGCGGGCTACTTCGACAACGGCCAGGCGAGCCACTTCGGCTTCGGGCTGGGGAAGCACTTCTGCGTCGGCTACCAGCTGGCCCAGATGGAAACGGTGATCGGAAGCCGTATGCTGATGGATGTGATGAGCAATCCACGCTTCGCGCCCGGCACCGACCCCCAACCCATCGCCATCAGGATCGAGCCCTGGGAACTGAACTCCTGATCGAGTTCGACCCGGTCTGAGGCCATGCCCGGCGCCGACGTTCCTGCTCCCGCGGCGCTGACCGCGGGGCGCTCGCGCATACTTGAGGGGCGAACGCCCTCTGCTTTCCCCGCGGTGACGCAGGCGCAGACGCTCCTGCATGGTGGCGATGCGGCGCTCGAGCCGCTCGCCCGCGACCTCGCCGCTGGCCTGGCAGGCGGCGCGGGGGACGTCGAGACGGATCGCTACCGCCGCCTGCTCTACGCCACCGACGCTTCCATCTACGAGATGGAGCCCATTGCGGTCGTCTACCCGCGTACCGCCGCCGACGTGCAGCAGGTGATGCGGGTAGCGGCGGCGCACGGCGTGCCCGTGCTGCCGCGCGGTGGCGGCACCAGCCTCTCGGGCCAGACCGTGAACCACGCCATCGTGCTCGATTTCACCCGCCACATGGCTGCGGTACTCGAGATCGATGCCGCTGCGCAGACGGCGCGCGTGCAGCCCGGCGCGGTCCTCTCCGAGGTGAACAAGGCGCTGCGTCCGCACGGCGTGCAGTACCCCATCGACCCTTCCACGGCCAACCGCGCCACCATCGGCGGAGGCGTCGGCAACAACTCCTGCGGGGCCCACTCGGCGGTCTACGGCAAGACAGTCGACAACGTCATCGCCCTCGAAGTCGTGCTCGCGGACGGCTCGACGGCGACGCTGCAGGAGCTGGACGAAGCCGAAGCGGCCGCGCGCAGCGAGCGCGACGGGCTGGAGGGCGACATCTACCGTGGCGTGCGGGCACTCGCGCACGAGCACCGGGAAGAGGTGGCGGCGCGCTTCCCCCGCATCCTCCGTCGCGTCTCGGGCTACAACCTCGACGAGGTGGGCGAAGACGGCTCGCTCAACCTCGCCAAACTCGTCGTGGGCTCGGAAGGGACGCTGGCGACGGTGACCGAGGCGACGGTGCGCGTCGTGCCCATCCCGCCGGTGAAGCTGCTGGCAGCGCTGCACTTCCGTACAGTCGTCGAAGCCGCCGCCGCAACCGTGCGCGGTCAACGCCCGCGGCCCCTCCGCCGTCGAGCTGGTGGACGACACGATCATCGAGCGCTGCCGCGAGAGCGCCGGCTTTCGCCACCTGGTCGAGTTCGTCGAGGGCGAGCCGGGAGCGCTGCTGCTGGTCGAATTCGCAGGCGATCAGGAG
The DNA here is from genome assembly GCA_965200565.1 of Tepidiformaceae bacterium. Taxonomy (GTDB): domain Bacteria; phylum Chloroflexota; class Dehalococcoidia; order Tepidiformales; family Tepidiformaceae; genus UBA2991. The sequence continues at coordinate 1,689,651 of OZ241349.1, forward strand.
GAGGTGGTGGCGGCGAAGCTGGATGAGGCGCTCGCCGAGCTTACGGGCGAGGGTGGGGCGTTCGCCGCGGTCACCGCGCAGACGGCGGCGGAGCAGGCGCGCATGTGGCGCATGCGCGAGGCCGGCCTCGGCCTGCTCATGAGCCTGCGGGGCGACGCCAAACCCGCCTCCTTCGTGGAGGACACCGCCGTCGCCCCTGAACGGCTGGCGGAGTACGTCGCCCGCTTCGACGCGCTCGTGCGGGCGCGCGGCCTGCGTCCCGCCTACTACGGACACGCCAGTGTGGGCTGCCTGCACATCCGCCCCGTGGTGGACCTGAAGGATGCCGACGGGTTGGCGAATGCGGAGGGGCTGGCGGAAGAGGTGGCGGACCTCGTGCTGGAGTTCGGCGGCTCCCTCAGCGGCGAACACGGCGACGGCATCGTGCGTGGCGTCTTCACCGAGCGCATGTTCGGCCCGCGCCTGACGCAGGCCTTCCGCGACCTGAAGACGCTCTGGGACCAGCAGGGCCTGCTCAACCCGGGCAAGATCGTGGCCACGCCCCCCTTCGCCGACAACCTGCGCCTCAGCCCCGCCACGGTGAACGCGCAGGGGCGCACCGAGCTCGACTTTCGCCCCGAAGGCGGGCTGGCGCGGGCAGCGGAGCAGTGCAACGGCCAGGGCGCCTGCCGCAAGCTCGACGGGGGCATGTGCCCCTCCTTCATGGTCACCGGCGACGAGGAGCACTCCACCCGCGGACGCGCCAACCTGCTGCGCCAGGCGCTCAACGGCGTCCTGCCACTCGAAGAACTGACCAGCGAGCGCATGCGCGAAGCGCTCGACCTGTGCGTCGAGTGCAAGGCCTGCGCCACCGAGTGCCCCTCCGGCGTGGACTTCGCCAAGCTGAAGTACGAGGTGCAGGCGCAGGCGAGCGCCGCCCACGGCGCCCCCCTGCGCGACCGCGCCTTCGCCCGTATCCGCCTGCTGAGCGCCCTCGCCAGCCCCGTCGCCCCGCTCGCGAACGCGATCGTGCGCCCTCGGCCGTTGCGGGCGCTGCTGGAACGCCTGGGCGGCGTCTCCCGCCGCCGCCCGCTACCCGCCTTTGCACCGCGCTCGTTCGGACGCTGGTGGTCGCGTCGCCCTGCCCGCACGGGCGAAGCGCCGCGCGGCGAGGCCGTCTACCTCGCCGATACGTTTACGGAATATTTTCACCCGGAGGCGGGGCAGGCGGCGGTGCGCGTGCTGGAGGCGTTGGGCTATGCCGTTACGGTAGTCGAGGGGCTGCGCTGTTGCGGGCGTCCGGCCATCTCCAAGGGGCAGCTGGGGCTGGCGCGGGACTGGGCGAAGGAGAACGTCGCCCGCCTTGCGCCCTACGCCCGACGGGGCGTCCCCATCGTCGGTACCGAGCCCTCCTGCCTGCTCACCCTGCGCGACGAGTACCGCGACCTGCTTCCCCACGACGCCGCCAGCGCGACGGTGGCCGCCCAGGCCGTCCTGCTTGATGAACTGCTGGCGCGCCTCGCCGCCGAAGACAGCAGCGTGCGCGACCGCTTCGCCGCCCCGGAAGCGGACGGCGACGCCCCCGACGTGCTCGTTCACGCCCACTGCCACCAGAAGGCGCTGGCAGGGGCGGAGGCGACCCTGCGGGCGCTCTCGGCCGCGGGCTACCGCCCCTCGCTCATCGAATCAGGCTGCTGTGGGATGGCGGGATCGTTCGGCTTCGAGCGGGAGCACTACGACATCTCCCGCGAGATGGGCGCCTACCGCCTCTTCCCCGCCGTCGAGTCGGCCCCCGAAGGGACGCCGATCGCGATCACCGGCGTCTCCTGCCGCCAGCAGATCGGCCACTTCACCACACGCACCCCACGCCACACCGCCGAGCTGCTGGCCGCGCACCTGCGTGCCTGACGGCCTGGCGCCGGCCAGCCGCGGTGGCGGGGTTCGGGAAGCGTCTGGTTGCGGGGCTCCGCACAGTGCTACAATCGTCGCGGAGCACAAGCATGGTCACGCAGATTCGCGACGAATCCGCCCATCGATGAGTTCGCCCGCAACGTCGGCGAGTGGTTGCTCGCCCAGCGTATCGGCGGCATCGTCCCCTGCTCCTACCGCCACCGGTTGTGGCTGGCACCCCCCGACGATCCCGACGACCTGCCCCACGTCACCATCGAGCTGACGGTCGAGGATCCGTATCCTCCAACTGCCGAGATTGAAGCGCTTGAGAAGGCGACCCTGGAGTACGCACGGTCACAGAACCCCCCGAAGGGAATAAAGCCGGGATGGCCCGCTGACGTTTGGCTCTCCACCTGTTCAGAAGTCGAGGAGATGCGGAGGCGCCGCGGCCTTGACTGAACCTGCTTTCCCACGGAATCGCCCCACGCCGCCAACGCCCATCGACCCTTTATGGCTTATCCGGCACGCGCAGACGCTGAGCGGCATGCCGCCCTCCCTCCGTGGTCAGTGGACTGGGACGAGATCGACCTCCTTCTCCGCATGCTGCCTCCGCCTACCGATACGCGCCGGGCTGTCTCAGCGGCCTACTACAGCGTGTACCACCAGGTCATCCTGGCGGCAGCGCGGCTGCCGCTGGGTGATGGCTCCCCGTATGAGGAATTCGAGCAGGTCCGGCGTTATCGGCATTGGCATCTGCGAGTCGTTGCCGCGTGGATCATCGGGACCGAGAGAGCGCCGTCTCAGTGGGAGCGACAGACACTTGAGGCTCGGGGGGACGAGCAGGTTCAGGCAGTTGCCAGGGCAGCCCATGTGCTCTACTTCGGACGGGTCGACGCTGATTACGATCACTTCGCATCCTTCCACCGACGCGCGTCCACCGGCTGATCGATGCCGCCGCAAGCGCCTTCGGGGCGCTCACGTCGCCTGCCTTCGTCCAGAGCCAGGGTGGTCGCGCGTTCCTCAACCTGATCCGCGAGCAAGCCGCATAGCCTGCCTCGCCCGCCGACCCCGTCCCTAGTCGTTGCCGGAGTTCTCGCGCAGGAACTGCTCGATGTCGCCGACGAGGTCGCCGGCTTCGGGGAGCGGCTCGTCTGCGCCCTCCTGGGCGTCCGCTTCCGCAAGGGCGCGATCCAGGCGCTCGAGGTAGCCGCGCAGCTGCGGGTCGCCTGCGATGGTCGTGTCGAGCTGCTCGCGGAATCGCTCCGACGCAGCCTTCAGCTCCTCAAGGTCGAAGTCGATCTCGAGGATGCGCTGCAGGCGCTGGAGCACCGCCAGCGTCGCGGGCGGGCACTGCTCACCGGTGATGTAGTGCGGGACCGTCGCCCAGAGGCTCGCCGAGGGGCACTGTGCTTCCTGCAAGGCGTGATGCAGCACCCCCACGATGCCAGTCGGCCCCTCGTAGCGAGAGCGCTGCAGGTCGAGCCGCGCCGCCAGCTCGGGGTCGGCGGCGCTGCCCATCACGTCGATCGGACGGCGGTGGCTCGCCTCCCCGATGAGCGCCCCCAGCGATACCACCATCGAGACGTCGAGCGTCTTGAACAGCTCCATGCAGCCTTCGGTGAAGGTGCGCCAGCGCAGGTTCGGCTCCGCGCCGATGCCGATCACGTAGTCGCGCTCATCCTCCGCGTTGCGCACGTAGTAGAACTCGTTCCCGGGCCAGGTGAGCGCTCGCTCCCCGCCCGCGTCCAGCCGCACCGAGGGACGCGTGTCCGTGAAGACGTAGAACGGCTCAGGCTCGATGGAAGCGAAGCGCCGCGCGCCCAGCCGCCGCACGACGAAGCGCGCGGCGTTGCTCGCAGCGCTGGCGGCATCGTTCCAGCCGGTGAAGGCGAGCACGGCCACCGGCGCGTGCAGGTCCGGCGTCTGTTCCATGCTCACGTAGCGCATCGCTCTTCGGCTTCCTCTCCGTGGCGCGATTCTAGGCCCCTTGCGGGTCTCGCGAATCAGCCGGCGTACTCCCAGCCCAACTCCTTCTCCGTGAGGATGTCACCGCTGCGGGTCACGTCGCCGTCGGTCACGCGTCCCACCACGAGCGTGTGGTCGCCCGTCTCCGTGTACTGCTCGACGCTGCAGGAGTACCACCCCAGGGCCTCCACGAGCACGGGCGCGCCTTCGGGTGTGAGCCAGTGGGCGAGCCCGTCGAGCTTGTCGTGGACGACCGCCGCGGCCTCCTCCGATCGCCCGCGAATCTTGCGCCCTTCCGCCGGCATCACCACCTTGCGCGCGATCTCGTCGCCATCGCGCTCGTGCAGGAGGTTGACCGTGAGGGTCCCGGTCTCGCGCACGAAGCGCAGTGTGCGGGCGTCGTTCTCAATCGAGACCGCTACGAGGCGCGGCTTGAAGGAAACCTGCATGGCCCAGTCCGCGATCATCAGGTTGCGCTCGCCCGCGGCGTTGACCGACCCGATGACGTGCACGCCGTAGCACATCTTCAGGAGCGCCTTCTCGATCGGCTCCAGGTTGAGCGGTTCGCCGGGGATGCTGGGGAACTCTGATCCGGGAAAGGGCTGCTGCTGTGTCACCGCTGTTTCCATTGCAGCGCCTGCGACGTCCGAGCCACACGCTGGCCGGGCTTCCGCCACGGGCGCCCTGCATTTCACTCTAGCCTACCCCGGGGCAAGGAAACGACCGCCAGCAGGATGCAGCGCCCCCGCGCACGACCGACGAGTGAAATAGACGGCGGAATTGACAGTTTGCCGCAGGCCCAGACGAACCCTACTATGTGAGCACAAACCTCCCAGATTCGGAACGGAAAGACCTCAATGATAGAATTGCGCGAATTCGCCGCAACGGTGAAGCGCCCCCGTCTCCCCTTCGCCACGGCCCTCGCCGCCGCCGCTCTGGTGGTCGGGCTGGTGGCCGTCACCGCTGCCTGCGGTGACGACGATGACGCCCCCGCCGCGACCCCCGCCCCCACCGAAGCCGCCACCGCGGCTCCGACGGAAGCCGCCACCGAAGCCCCCACGGCCGCTCCCACCGAGGCGCCTACCGAAGCCCCGACGGAAGCGCCCACCGAGGCCCCGCCCGCTCCCGGCTACCCGCGCGAGGTCGTTGACCTCTTCGGGCGCACCGTCACTATCCCCGACAAGCCGGTCACCATCGTCGCCATCAGCCCCACCGCTGCGGAGCTAGTCTACGCCGTGGGTGGCACCATCGTGGGCCGCAGCCAGACCGTGACGCATCCCCCCGAGGCGCTCGAGGCGGAGTCGGTGGGCAGCGCCTACCAGCCCAACCTCGAGGGCATCCTCGCGCTCGCCCCCGACCTGCTCGTGGCCGACTCCACCATCCACATCCAGCCCGACGTCCGCGCCGCGCTCGAATCGCTCGACGTGCCCGTCATCTTCGCGGGCGCAGCCAGCCTGGATGAGGTGCTAATCGGCCTCACCCTGATGGGCGAGGTGCTCGATGCCCCCGATGCCGCCGCCGAAGCGGTGGCAGCCATCGAAGCCGCCCGCGACAGCGCCCGCGAGGCCCTCGCCGGCGCCGAAATCTCCGCCCTCATCCTCATCGCCGACCGCGACCGCAGCCTCTATGCGGCCAAGGACACCAGCTACGGCGGCTCCATCCTCGACGCGCTGGGCATCGCCAACCCCGCCAGCCAGCAGCCCGACTCGGGCCCCTTCCCCGGCTTCACGGGCATGTCGCCCGAGGCGATGCTCACCTACAACCCGACCTATCTCTTCACCGTCACTCCCGCTCCCGCGCCGGCGCCACGGCTCAATACCGTGATCGGCCTCATCCCCGGCATCTCCGTCCTCGATGCGTATACCAACGGCCGTGTCGTGGAGATGGATGTCGAGCTGCTCGTGCAGGCGCCCGGACCGCGTGTGGTTGAGGCGTTCGCCGCCATCGTGGCGGCAGTCACGGAACAGTAGCGCGAGCGCGAGGTATCCGGGATGGCAGGGCTGACGGCAGAGGCGCGGGCACCCTGGCACTCGCCGTTCATGCGCGGCCTGCCTGGTCGGCGCCTCCTGCTCGTGGCCGCGGCCGTCCTTGCGCTCGCGGTTGTCGGCCTGCTCACAATGATGTTCGGCGCGGGCGTCACCCTCTCCCTGGGTGACGCGCTCAGCGGCCTCGCCTCCAGCTCCGAGACGCAGGCGGGCGTCATCGTGGGGCAGATACGCCTCCCCCGCTTCATCGGCGCCATGCTTATCGGCGCATCGCTGGGGGTGGCCGGCGCCATGCTGCAGGGCGTCACCCGCAACCCCCTCGGAGACCCCACCATTTTCGGCCTTACCGCCGCCTCCGGCCTCGCCACCGCCGCCGCCATCTCCATCGACCCCCTCATCCCGCAGTGGGGCATCGCCCTCTCCTGCGTCATCGGTGGGCTGGGCGGCGCCGGCCTCCTCTTCGTGATCGCCTGGCGTGGAGCCGTCTCGCCGGTGCGACTGGCGCTCGCAGGCGTCGCCCTCTCGGCCTTCTTCGGAGCCGTCATCGTCGCCCTGCTGGCCAGCTCCCGCACCTTCCTGCAGACCAGCCTCGGCTTCCTCGCGGGCGGCCTCTACGGCACCGACTGGGGCGACATCCACTCCATCCTGCCCTACGCCCTCCCCGCCCTCGCCGCCGCCCTGCTGCTCTCCGGACGCCTCAACATCATCGCCCTCGGCGACGAGGTGGCCACGGGCCTGGGCGTGCTCGCCGACCGTACCCGCCTCGCCATCCTCGTCGTCGCCGGTGTGCTGACCGCCTCCGCGGTCGCCGTGGCCGGGCTGGTCGGGTTCGTCGGGCTCTTCAGCGCGCACCTTGGCCGCTTCGCCGTCGGCTCCGACAACCGCTACGTCATCCCCGCCGCCGCCCTCATCGGCGCAGTCGCCGTGGGCGCCGCCGACCTGCTGGCGAAGCTCGTCATCAGCCCCTCCGAGATCCCCATGGGCATCATCACCGCAGGCGTGGGCGCGCCCTTCCTCCTCTATCTCGTGCGGTTCAAGGTGTAAGGGGCGACGCGATGCAACTCAGCACCCGCCAGCTGCGCCTGCGCTACAACGGCCGCAACATCATCCACGACGTCACGCTCGACCTCGAAAGCGGCGAGCTGATCGGCATCGTCGGACCCAACGGCAGCGGCAAGACGACCCTCCTCAAGGGCCTCTCCCGCCTGCTCAAGCCCGCCGCCGGACACGTCCTCCTCGACGGCGAGGCGATTCACACCATGAGCCCCCGCGCCGTCGCCCGCCGCCTCGCCATCCTCCCCCAGATTCAGCCCGAAGGTGTCGACCTCACCGTGCGCGAACTCGTCTGGCGCGGGCGCGCCCCGCATCAGGGCGTCCTTCAGCGGGCCACGCCCGCCGACCACGAAGCCGTCGCCTGGGCGCTCGACGCCGCCGACCTCCACGAACTCGGAGCGCGCCCCCTCGCGAGCCTCTCCGGCGGCGAGCGTCAGCGCGCCTGGATCGCGCTCGCGCTCGCCCAGCAGCCCCGCGTCCTCCTCCTCGACGAGCCCACCAGCTTCCTCGATGTCCAGCATCAGGTTGAGGTGATGGCCCTGCTCAGCCGCCTCAACGCCGAGGGCATGACGATCATCACGGTCGTGCACGACCTCCCCCTCGTGGGGCGCTACATGCAGCGCGTGATCGGCGTCCGTGACGGCGAGATCGCTTTCGATGGCACGCCCCGCGAGGTATTCCGCCCGGAGCCCCTGCAGGAGGTCTTTGGCGTCCCCATGCTCGTGCTCGAGGACCCCGAGAGCGGCCTGCCCGTGCCCCTGCCCCGCTACCCGACCGAAGAAGGCGCAAGCCTGCCTGCACCCTGATCGCGACCGCGACCGCAACCGCGACCGCCTCCACCTGCTCCCGCTGATGCCAGAGGCCAGCGCTAGGGGAAGGCCGTGTACACGCCCTCGTTGTCACCCGCCTGCTGGTCCGAGGTGATGGCGCCGATGGCTACGATGGGACGGTCGCTCGTGATGACCATGCCTCCCGTGAGGCAGTCGGGCGTGTCCCCGAGCCCGTTGCGCCTGCCGCTGCGGGAGCTCTGGTCGAACAGGAACGAGTCCTCGATGGTGGTCGTCAGGCGGTAGAGCCAGGGCAGGTTGCAGCCTCGCGCGCCCGAACTGGGGTCGTTCACGGTTACGATGTTGAGCGTCGCCTTCCCCCCGTCCGCCACCGCCACGCTGACCCAGCTGTTGAGCCCGTCGCTCCCGTCTGTGCCGTGCGCCCGACGGAAGACCAGCGGAATCTTCGCGAAGTCCGTCGCCCGTTCGGCAGGGACGCCGCCCACCGCTGAGTAGGTGTGTTCGTGGACGAAGCTCGCGAAGCCGGTCATCTTCCCCCGCAGCAACACCGCCGTCACCGGGCGATCCGCCCTGATGATGGCCGACCCCACGAATCCCGCCGGCAGCGCCTCCGTATCCAGCACGCTGTGGACGATTCCGCCGCCTGCGGGCGCCTCGAAGGTCATCTCCGCCCCGTACCGCCCCGTCTCACCCGCCACCCTGCCTGTGTACAGAATCGAGACCGCGACCGCTTCGTCCCACGGATTCGTGATGGCGTACTCCGTCCAGTAGCCATCGGTGCTCTTCTGGGCGAGCGGCATGACGAGCTGCGTGGAGGCGTCGTCGTCGGCTGCGTCCGCTTCGCCCACGACAAGCCCGCTGTACGAGCCCAGCTGCGCCCCGCTGCCATCCCCGCGGTAGATGTCCGCCGATACCGTCACCGGCTGCGTCGAGTCGATGAGAACGCTCATGAGCGCGTTCACGGTCCCTGCGGGCATGGCCAGCGCCAGTTCGCCGCCCTCCGGTGAGAGCGTCACCTGACCGCCCACGGGAATCTCGATGCCGCCATCGGGGCAGGTCGCGCTCACTACGCCGCCGCTCACGAGCATGGTGGTGTCCCCCGCCGCGACCGCCCCCCTGCCCGGGATGAGCCGATAGCTGATCGAAACGCACGCCGCCCCGGCCCCGCTGTTGGCGACCGAGAAGCGGGTGCTGATGCTCCCCCCGCTGGCCGCATCCCGCAGCTGATTGGCGACGTAGGGGAGCGTCATGCGGGTCGCGCCCTGCCCCGAGGTGTTCTGGATAGCGTACGAACGAAGCCCGTCCGCGGAGGTGACCTCCCGCACGAGCAGCGCGTTGATGGGCTGGGTGCTCGTGACCACGCCGACGCCGCGGAAGCCAGGCAACAGGCCCGTGTTGAAGGCCTGCTCGAAGGTGCGCGTGTTCCACCCGGGCACGTCCTCGATGACCTGCCGCGCCGCTTCGATGGGCAGGCCGCCGGGCGTGGAGAACTCCATCCCGATGGTGGCCGTTGCCGAGCTGGCGTTCTGCACGATCACGCTCGTGATCTCGCGGCTCTCGGGGGAGAAGGTGGCGTCTGACTGGAAGAGCGGGGTGAGCGGCTGTGGGGTCGCGCTGCGGGCCATCGCGCTCGCGCTTCCCACCGCCAGCGCCAGCAGTGCGATGAGCGCGATCAGCGTCGTCGTGCGGTGTGGGGAGGTGCGTGGACCCGAAGGGGACATGGGGCCTCCGCCGCTTGAGTGTCAAGCCGCCGCCCATAGCGGTCAATGGGGGAATCGTGATCGACTCGCTACTCGATCATGCTCAGGACCTGGAACACCAGGACAAAGCAGGCCGCCCCCGCGACCATGACCAGCACGAGCCGTCCGCCACGCATCGTCCCCATTGTGACGCGCCACGCCGCTGACCGCCCGCTCGGGGCGTCCTTCCCCACCCTTTCCCCTGCGCGCTCGCGCACGATGCCGAACTGTTCGACGATAGAGCCCTCATGCGAGTCCTGCCCGTGATGCGCCTGGTCCCCTTCGCCGCTGCCGTTGTCCTGGCGGTGACGCTGGTCGCCTGTGGCGGCGCCGCCCCGTCCCCCGACCCCGCCACCACGCCCCCCGCCGAGTCCACCCGGCCCGCCACCACGCCCGCCCCCGAAGCCACCCAGCCCGCCACCGCCACGACCCCACCCGAAGCCACCCAGCCACCCCCTGCCGCCACCCAACCCCCGCCCACCCCTCGCCCCACCGAGATCCCCGAGGAAGAGGAGGGCGTCTCACTGGCGAGGGTCTACTTCATCCACACCGAGTGGTGAGCGCGCTGCCGCGCACTCCGCCCCGTGTGGGAGGAACTGGAACAGCAGTACGCCACCCAGGTCGAGTTCATCACCATCGACCGCGATACTGATGCGGGCGACGCCTTCGCCCGCTCCCACGGCATCGCCTACCAGCCCGGCTTCGTCGTCTTCGACTCGAGCGGCGAGCTCACCTACGCCGACCTCGGCCCGTACGACGAGGACGAATTGCGCGATCTAGTACGATCAGTGGCGCAGGAGGAGGAGGGATGACCGTGCGTCGGCTGCTCACACTTGCCGTCCCCATCGTGTTCGCCGCGGCCCTGCTCGCCTGCAGTGGCGGCTCGTCGACGCCGGTCGATCCGCCCTCGCAACCGACCTCCGACCTGCCCGGCGGCCCGCTCGTCTCGGGCACGCCCCGCGTCTACTTCATCCACACCGAGTGGTGAAGCACCTGCGCGAAGCTCCGTCCCGTGTGGACGGACCTGTACGAGACCTACGGAAGCACGGTCCAGTTCGTCACCATCGACCGCGATAGCGACGAAGGCGTCGCCTTCGCCCGCTCCTACGGCATCACCTATCAGCCCGGCTTTATCGCCTACGATGCCGGCGGCGAGCTCACCTACGCCGACCGCGGCCCCTACGACGAGGATGGCCTGCGTGACCTGGTCCGCTCCGTCGTCCCGGACTAGTCGGCGAACGCATGCGAACGCTCGCCTTCGCTGCTGCTCTGACGCTTGCCGTGGGCACAGCCGCCTGTGGCGGGAGCGCTCCCGCTCCGCCCGCCGTGCCCGACGGCGCCACACCGCCGGGCGACGGCGACCTTCGTCCACAGGTCTACCTCATCCAGACCGATTCGTGAGGAGCCTGAACCCCTCTCCGTCCCGTGTGGGCGGCGCTGCAGACCGAGTACGCGGACCAGATCGACTTCACCACCGTCGACGCCACCACCAGCGAGGGGCGCGATTTCTCGCGCTCGTACGGCATCCGCTCGCACCCCGCCTTCGTCGTGATTGACGCGCAGGGAGAAGTCGTCTGGGCGGCGCTGGGCCCGTGGACGGAGGAAGAGGTGCGCGAGCTGGTTCAGTCCGTCGTGCCCGAATAGCGGCGAGCGGACGGGCTCCTGCCTGGACTAGCCTGCCGCCGCCATGAGGCGTTGCGCCCGCTCGACCAGCACCGGCACGAACCATTCGAAGCGGGCGCTGTCGGGGTTCGCCCCCGTCTCCTGCAGGTGCTGCATGTAGAGCCCCTCCAGGATGATGGCCAGCTTGAAGACCGCGAACACGTGGTAGAAGGCGACGTGCCGCATCGAGCGCCCGCTCAGCTCCTCGTACAGGGCGATGAGCTCCTCGTGGGTGGGGAAGCCCTCGCGTGCGCTCAGGAGGGTGGGAGGGTCCCAGCCGGGTGGGGGCGGCGGGTCGCCCGGATCGCCCCAGTAGGAGAGCAGCCAGCCGACATCCGCGAGCGGATCGCCCACCGTCGCCATCTCCCAGTCGAATATCGCCACCACGCGAGGCTCCTGCGCGGCGAACATGACGTTGTCGAGGCGGTAGTCGCCGTGCACGACGGTCGCGCCCGCGTCCTCGGGTATGCGCGCCCGCAGCCATTCCACGATGGCGTCGAGCCCGGGCAGGTCGCGCGTTTGCGGCTGTGTCAGCTCCCACTGCCCGATCCAGCGCCGCATCTGGCGCTCCAGGTAGCCCGAGGCGCGACCCCGCAGCCCCGCCTCCTCCCAGTCCGCCGCGTGCAGTTCCACCAGCGTCGCCACAAGATCTTCGGCGACCCGCCTTCGTCCCGCAGGCGTGTCGTACGCCTCGGGGATGCCATCGCGCAGCATCGCCCCGAAGCAGCGCTCCATCAGGTAGAAGGGCGCCCCGATGATCGACTCATCGTCGCAGGCGACGACCGGTACGGGTACGCGCGCCCGCCCCTGCAGCGCCGCGATGTAGCGGTGTTCGCGCAGCACGTCGTGCGCCGTGGGAAGCAGCGGGCCCGGCGGCGGACGTCGCAGCACCCACTGCTGCTCCGCGCGCGTGACGTAGTAGGTCACGTTGGAAGAGCCGACGACGTGGCGTTCGCACACGAGCGGCTCGCCCCCGCCTGGCACCCGCTCCGCCAGGAAGCGCTCGAGCGCAGGGACGTCGATCAGGCCGTCCGTATCAACGCTGCTGTCTCCGTCTGTACCCGCCATGATGGCGCTGTCCCGCTCAGGCCGCCCGCTAGAGGCTCGCGAAGTCCCAGCCAGCGCCCTCGCGGAAGCTGCGCAGGATGCGTCGCGAGACCACCATGCGGTGCGTCTCGTCGGGTCCGTCGTAGATGCGTGCGCTGCGGGCCGCGCGGTACATCGATTCGAGCGGCGTGTCGCCGCTCACGCCGCGCGCGCCGTGCGTCTGGATGGCGCGATCGATGACGTCGTGCAGCACCTTCGCCCCGAAGAACTTGATGGCCGAGATCTCCACGCGCGCCTCGTCGCCCGTATCGATCTTCTCTGCCGCCCGCAGCGTCAGCAGGCGCGCCGCCTGGATTTCGACGTACGAATCGGCGATCCAGTTCTGAATCGTCTGCTTGTCCGCCAGCGGCCCGCCGAAGACCTGCCGTTCGAGCGAGTACTCGCACATGATCTCGAAGGCGCGCTGGCTCTGGCCCAGCCAGCGCATGCAGTGGTGGATACGCCCCGGCCCCAGCCGTCGCTGGGCGATGCGGAAGCCGCCACCCGCTTCACCGAGCACGTTCGTGAGCGGGACGCGCACGTCGTTGTAGCGAATCTCGCAGTGGTGCCCTTCCGTGTCCCCCATCACGCTGATGGGGCGGATGATGTCGAAGCCGGGCGTGTCCGTCGGCACGATGATCTGGCTCATGCGGCTGTGCGGCGGCTGATCGGGCTCGGTCACGCACATCACAATCGCGAATGAGGCGTTGATCGCCCCGCTCGTGAACCACTTGTGCCCGGTGATCACCCACTCATCGCCATCGCGCACGGCCGTCGTCTGCAGGTTGGTCGGGTCCGCTCCCGAGACCTCCGGCTCCGTCATGGAGAAGCACGAGGTGATCTCGCCCGAGACGAGCGGCCCCATCCAGCGTTCCTGCTGCTCGGGCGTGCCGAACTGCCACAGGATCTCGGCGTTGCCCGAATCGGGCGCCTGCGCCCCGAAGGCGCGCGGGGCGAAGGGGCTGCGCCCCAGGATCTCGTTCATATACACGTACGGCATGAAGCCGATGCCCATACCGCCCGCCTCCGCGGGCAGGTGCGGGGCCCACATCCCCATCCCCTTCGCGCGTCCCTGCAGGTCGCGCATCAACGCATCCGCGTTCTCGTCGTGCGCCGAGAACGCCTCCTCGTTCGGGTAGATGTGCTCGTCCATGAAGCCCTTCGTGCGCTCGCGCAGGGCCTCGCTCTCCGCGTCGCTCAGGGCTGCTCGTGTTTCTGTTGCCACAACTCCACCTCCGTCGTCGGGGAGTCAGACTCTACCAGCGGACGGCGGTTGGCGAATGGTGATCGGCGAGCGACGCGCATCAACGCTCCCGCTCGTCGTCCAGCGACCACGGCCACTCCTCGGGGAGCGGGACCGGCAGAAGCATCCCGCCGCTGCGACAGGAAGGCGCATCAACCACCAGGGACGTAGCGAAGCCGGCGCATCGCGCCCCCTTCAAACCCTAGAACAGCCCGTGTGTGCGACGGTGCCCGGCGGCGCGCTCCGAGACCGCTTCCGCCTGGGCGTCCAGCGATTCCAGCACGCGCTCCCCGCCCTCCGACCGCGCCTGCTCGCGCAGCGCGATGATGCGCTCGGGCAGATCGCGGAAGGTCAGGCCACGACCATCGAGCAGGCCGCCGTCCATCACGTTATAGCTCCCCGTCATGTACGACGCCTCGTCGCTCGCCAGCCAGCAGACGAGGTTGCCGATATCCGCCGGCTGTCCCACGCGTCCGAAGGGCAGCTCGCGTTCGAGCGTGGCGCGCTCGTCGCTCCCCCGAGTCGCCACCGCGCCCCACAGACGCGTGTCCGTCATCCCCGGCGCGACGCTGTTCACGGTGATGCCGAAGGGCGCGAGGTCGAGCGCCCAGCAGCGCGTCATCATGCGCACCGCGGCCTTGCTGCCGCAGTAGGCCGAGGCGCCCATCTCCGCGCGCTCCCCGCTCACCGACGAGATAACGACCACCCGCCCGGCGCGCTCTTCCCGCACCATCTCCCGCGCGCAGACCTGCACCGTCAGGAAGGCGCCCTTCATGTTCACGTCGAAGACGGTGTCGAGGTCCGCTTCACTCAGCGTGAGCACATTGGAGCCGCGCGAGATGCCCGCATTCGCCACGGCGATGTCGAGCCTTCCCAGCTGCGAGGCGGTCGCCGCCACGGCTGCCTCCAGCGCATCGCGGTCGCGCACGTCGACGGCGGCCGCCAGCGCCTGCCGTCCCAGCGCGCGCACCTGCGCGGCGGTCGCTTCGGCGCGTTCGCCATCGAGGTCGGTACAGGCGACGTCCGCGCCCGCTCGTGCGAGCGCCAGCGCCGCCCCCTCCCCGATGCCGCTCCCCGCCCCCGTGACGAAGGCCACCTTTCCTGTCAGGTCGAGCATTGCGTCCTCCCCTGCCGCCTCAGCCTCACCCTCAGGTCTGCGGTGAGCGGCGATCCGCATTATCCCGCGCCGAGCGGCGCGCTGGCGCCCCTGCTCTGGCGCGTGGGCTCTGGCGCGTGGCGTGCGACCTGCCATAGTGGAGAGACGCTGCGCAGATCCAACCGTCGCGTCCTGATGGCGCTCGCGTCCGTCGCGGTCGCCGCCATCGGCGTGATCGTCGCCCCCTCCCTCGTGCTGGGCGAAAGCGATGCAGCCGAGCCAACCGACGGCATCGGCGACCTCCCCACCGCCAGCCTCGTCCCCGACGACATCGCCGTCTACGTCGGCCTCAACGCCGACCCCGACTCGGACGCCTGGAGCAGCATCTTCGAGAGCATCCTCGGCCCCATGCGCGACGGCCTCGAGTCGGAAGGCATGCTCGATTGGGATGAAGAGGTCGAGCCCTTCCTTGGCGGCGTGGTGGTCCTCTTCGTTTCCGGCAAGGAGTCGGGGAAGGAAGAAGCCTCGCGCGGCGGCGGCGCCATCTTCCACGTCGAGAGCGCAGACGCCGCCCGCGCCGCCGAAGCCGTCATCCTCGACCGCCGCGACGACGGCTACGACGAGCGCTCCTACGGCGACGTCGCCTACAAGGTCATGGAAAGCGGCGGCGTGCTCGCCGTCATCGGTGACCGCTTCGTCTACGTCTCCGATGAATCGACCGTGCAGGCCGTCATCGACCGGCGCCGCGGCGACGCCCGCTCCATCGCCGAAAGCGACGACTTCCGCCGCCTGCGAAACACCCTCGACGGCGACGCCCTCCTGTTCGTCTACGTCGACCCCGCACGCGTAGGCGTTGGCGACAGCACCAGCATCGGCGTGGGGACAGGCGGCGATGTTGACGATCCTGACCCTGCTGACAACGACGCCGCTACGGACGCAGATGCCGGCGCGAATGGCGAGGGCCCCGACCTGCTCGCCCTCGTCGGCCTCGATGACCTCTTCGCCCGCCCCATGGGCATGGTCATGCGGTGCGAAGCCGACGGGTACCGCATGGAAGCCGCCATGCTCGGCGATGCCGGCGCCCTCGCGCCGCTGCTGCGCACGCGCGACTCTCGCTTCACCGCCTACGCGCCGCCGAGACGGTCTTCTTCGCCTCCACCTACGACATCGCCGGCGCCGTCGACGCGGCCCTGGGCGATAGCAGCCTCATCTCCCGCCTGCGCGCCGCCTTCCGCGACACCGAGGGTGAGGTGGGTGAACTCGCACGCGTCTCCGACCTCCTCGCGCTGCTCGATCGCGAGGTCGCCGTGGCGGTCTGGTTCTCCGATGAGACGGAGCAGCCAGACGATCCAGGTCCAGGCGACATGGAGGAGGGCGGCTTCGCCTTCTTCGCACAGGTCAGCGACGACGACCTGGCTCGCGAGCGCATGGCCGACCTGCTCGCCGACCCGATCGCCGCCGGCGACCTCACCCTCTCCGTCGCGGACGGCGTCGCCATCGTCACCACCAACCCCGACGTCATCGAGGCCGTGCGTGCCGGCGACGCCCCCGGCTCGCCGACCATGCCCGCTTCGCCAATACGGTCGGGCGGCTGCAGAGCGACCTGGCGACCTTCCTCTATCTCGACCTCTGGCGCGTCTTCGCCTCCTCCGTGGGCGAACCGTTCGGCGCGCTCGAGCCGGAGAGCGACTTCCTCGGTGGCATCGTGAACCTCTTCCAGGACGACTACGTGCAGGTCGAGGCCGCCTTCTCCCTCACCCCCGCCGACCAGTAGCGGGAGCCCCGCAAGCCCTTCGGCTTCGCCGCGATCCGCCCTCATGCGTGTTCCCCGTGCGCTATGATTCGCGCCCGCCCCTGCGCGGCTGAGGAGAACACCATGCCCGTCGGACCGAACGACCTCGAAACCGCCCGCAAGCTCTTCGAAGAGGGGGGCTGGGGCAGCGGCGACCCCTACGGACCAGACCAGTGGTTCGCCGAAGACGCCGTCATGCGCGACATCGTGGGCCACGCCGACCCGCTCCACGGCCACGACGAGATCCGCCAGTTCTGGGCCAGCACGAAGGTCGGCATCACCCTGCGCGTGCCCGTCGAGGAGCTGTACGTCGCCGAAGGCCACCGCGGCGTCGCCGTCCTCTGGATGGCCTACGGCCAGATCCAGGACGAGAAGAACGAGAACTACGGCAAGTGGTTCACCTTCGAGGGCATGTCCCGCCTCGAGTTCAACGACGAAGGCAAGGTCACCCTCGAGGTCGACTACCACCACGGCCCACAGGGCATCACCGATAGCTGGGTGGCGCACTGGAACGCGCGCCGCGCCCGCCCCTGGAAGGAACTGGGCGAAATCACCGGCGCCTGACCAACCGGCGCCTGACGACTACTGGTCCGCTTGCAGTGGTTGGCGAAGGTCGTCATCCAGATCGCCAGCCACCGCGGAGACGTACACCGTTCGCACGGCCAGCGCCTGCCGCAGGTCACGCACGATGTCCTCGAAGAACTCCTCGCGGTACTCGGAGCTCGTCACCATGCTCACGGTGAAGTAGAACGCGGAGAAGGCGGCGAGGAACGTCACCACCTTCACGTGCGCCACCGTCAGCACCAGCTCGTGCACCCAATCAATGCGGATCAGGATGTCCGAGGTCTGGCCCGTCCACTCGAACAGCACCTGCTCGTTCACGATGATGACGCCAAAGACGGCGAAGAACAGCCCCATGAGCGCGCTCACGAACACGACCTGCAGCGCCAGGCTGAAGAGCACGACCAGACTCGCGTTCAGCCATTGGTGCTTCTGCAGGGGATGTCGAGCCGCAGCGTCGACTCGTCCAGCGGGATACCGTCGAGGGGCGTCGCGCGCACCAGTTCGCGGATGCGCTGCAAGCTGTGGAACTCCTCCAGGTTGGAGATCTCCGCTGGCAGCCGCGCCGCCAGGAAGAGAAGCCCCATGAGCCCGAACAGCCCGGCCACGGCCCCCAGCAGCGCCGTCTCAAGGTGGCTCGTGACGCGCCACACCTCCTCGTTGATGAAGAGGAACGTGACCACCAGCATGAGCAGTGGCAGCGCCCGCGCGAACAGCCCCACCACCACGCCCAGCCGCCCGACGAGCGTGACCCCCAGGATGCCCGCATTGAGGACCCCCAGCTCGACGAAGTGTCTCCAGTTCCAATCGAGGATGGCCGCGAGCGAGCCCGGCAGAAGCAGATAGACACTGACTTCGATCCACCCCACTCGCTCCGGCAGCGACAGTGGTCGCCGCCCGCGCGCGAAGTTGAGCGCTGCCCAGCTCCCCAGCATGAGCGCGAGGATGAAGACCACGATCAGCACATTCACCCACCACAGGAAGTCCCGCTGGATGAAGAGCAGCGCCTCCAGCAGCAGGGTCAGCACCAGCACCGGCATCGCCCGCGTGAGAATGTCCTCGCGCGCGTTGTAGTTATCGATGAAGTGGGGGACGCCCCTGCTGCGAAACCACCGCTCGGTGGACGCGATCGCTTCCTCAGGCATGGGCACGGCGCTACTCGCTCAGGAAAATCGGCCCGGGCGGCGCGCTCGCGGCCGCCGCCTCTGTCGCCTGCAGCATCTCGCGGACGCGCTCCGCCTCACGTTCCAGTTCGTCCGCGCTCAGCCCGTAGGCATGGCGCGCGATGCCGCCCATGCCATGGCTGCCCCACGCCACCACCAGATCCTCGATCGCATCGAGCACGGGCCCCGGCACGGCCTTGCGCGGCAGCCGCAGCTCCGCCACCCGCGTCCACGCCGACGCCAGCGCCTGGGGCGTCGGCTCGCCCTCACCGAGATCGCGCACGGCCGCTCGCAGACGCGCCAGCGTCGGCTCCAGCTGGTGCGCCGTGTAGGTCGCCTCGTGGTCGTCGCGCAGGATGTCGGGCAGGTCGAGGTTGACAGGCATAGCCGCAGTCTAGCGCTCCCCGACGCCGTCGGGGAGTGCCACCCGCGGGGACGTCGCGAACCGTGCTCGCGTGCCCACCGCACTCGCCGTTCGCCCGGCCGTTCGCTACCCGTTGGCCCTACCCGTTGGCGAAGATGCCCGCGTCCACGATCAGCGTCTGCCCGGTCATCATGCGGCTCTCGTCCGAGGCGAGGTAGACCGCCGTGCCCGTCAGGTCACGCGGCTCGAGCGTCGTCTCCAGCGCCGCCTGCTGACGCATCATCTCGGTGAACTGCTCCGGCAGCACCCGCTTCGTCGCCTCCGACATCGTCACCCCCGGCGCGATGGCGTTCACGCGGATATTCGAGGGCCCCGCCGTCTTCGCCATCGACTTCGTCAGGAACACGACCCCCGACTTGGAAAGCCCGTACGCGTAGTTGGGGAAGTTCTCCACCTCCCCAAACGGCTTCGTGAACAGGTAGGAGGCGATGGACGAGATGTTGATGATGGAGCCGCCCCCCTGCTCCTTCATCTGCGGGAAGACGGCCCGCCCGCATACGAGGATGCCCACCAGATTCACATCCAGCACGCGCCGCAGGTAGTCGATGCTGGCGTCGGCCAGCTCCAGGTCGTAGTAGATGGCGGCGTTGTTCACGAGGATGTCGACGCGCCCGAAGCGCTCGACCGTCTCTGCCACCATCTGCGCCGCCCCGGCCTCGTCCGCGACATCGGCGCGGATGGCCAGCGCCGCCCCGCCCGCTTCCTCGATCTCCGACTCGACCGCCTTCGCTTCCTCCGCGCGGATATCGGCAATCGCCACCGACGCGCCCTCCGCGGCGAAGCGCAGGCTGTACTCGCGCCCGATGCCCTGTCCGCCGCCCGTCACAATCGCGACCTTGTCCTGCAAACGCATGGCGCCCTCCTGTCTCAATCTCGCGTGATGGTGGCGCAAGCCTAGCGCCTGGCACGCGGCCTGTCCGTGGGTCGGTGGCCCGGTGCGATGGCGCCGAAACAGAAAACGGGGCCGCCGAAGCGGCCCCGTTCCCGAGGGGAGGGATGGTGTCTGAATGCGCTAGCCGGTCGCGATCGCGATCTGCTTCGGCTTGGCCGCCGCCGGCACCGGGATGCGCAGCGTGAGCACGCCGTTCCGCAGCTCCGCGTTCACGTCGGCGTCGTGGAGCACGCCCGGGAGCGCGAGCCGACGGCTGAGCGTCGCCCAGCGCCGCTCGCGACGGTGGTAGCGCTCGTCCTCGTCCGCCTCGCTCGAGGCGTGCTCCGCCTTGATGGAGAGAACGCCCTGGTGGAGCTGGATGTCGATCTCGTCCTCGGAGAAGCCCGGGAGCGATGCCCGCACGATCAGCTCCGCATCCGTCTCGGAGATGTCGACGCCGAGGGCGCCTTCATCGAAGCCGCTGGCGTCCTGCTCGATCGCGCCGAAGGCGCGGTTGAAGAAGCGGTCCACGAACTCGCGGGGTGAGTCGAAGGGGTCGTACCGGGTGATTCCTGCCATGTTCTCTGCTACTCCTCTCATAATCCTATTATGAAGGCTTGTGACGGTATGGGACCTGTTAGCACTCGTATCAAGAGAGTGCTAACCTCCCCTTCACCCCAGGCTCGCGTGTGCAGAGGCCCGGCGCCCGGACGCCCGGATGCTCAGGCTTCGGGCAATGAGAAAGGCTGGTCGGGCTTCAACCCGACCAGCCTTCTGTTCTGTGTGCGGAAGCGCTCCCGCTCCCGCCTTGAGGTGACGTGCGAGCGACGCTACGCCTTGTCGAAGAGGATGTGCAGCTCTTCCAGACCCCGCAGGATGTAGCTCACCTCGTGCTTCGGAGCCGGGTGGTCCGGGTCCAGGCGGAAGTTCGTCATCCGCCTCAGGACCTCCTCGAACGCGACCCGAATCTCCAGCCGCGCCAGCGCCGCCCCGATGCAGTAGTGCGGGCCCGCGCTGAAGGCCAGGTGGTTGCGGGCGTTCTCACGCTCCACGTCGAAGGCGCCCGCATCTGCGAAGGTGCACTCGTCGCGGTTGGCCGCGCCGTAGATCAGCATCAGCAGCGTGCGCTCCGGCAGATTCACCCCGCCCAGCGTCACCTCTTTGGTGGTCGTGCGGAAGAGCGCCCGTACTGGCGACTCCGTGCGCAGCGCCTCTTCGGTCATGTTGCCGATCAGCGAGGGGTCGGCCTGCACCCGCGCCAGCTGCTCCGGATTCTCGATGAAGAGCAGCATCGTGCTCCCGATCAGGTGCGCGGTCGTTTCCTTCCCCGCTACCTGCAGCTGCTGCAGGATGCTCAGGATCTCGTCGTCGTTGAGCGGACGCGGTCCGTCGTCCGACTCCAGTTCGGCGGTCGCCAGCGTCGTCAGGATGTCGTCCTGGGGGTTCTGGCGGCGCTCCTCCGCGCGCATCAGGAAGTAATCCTGCAGCTCCACGCCCGCGCGCAGCACGGCGCGCTCCTCCTCCGGCGGGATCTGGCGCTCGATACCGCCGATGGCGAGGTCGGCGCGCTGCTTGAAGTCGCGCAGGTCCCCCCGCGGCACCCCGATCTGATCCGCAATCACCGCCATCGGCAGCTCGTCCGCGAACTCGCTCGTGAAGTCCACCTTGCCGCGGTCGATGAAGCCGTCGATCAGGTCCGTCACGATCTCGCGCACGTAGCCTTCCATGCCCGCCACGCGTCGCGCCGAGAGCGCCTTGTTCACCAGCGAGCGGTAGCGCGCGTGGTAGGGCGGGTCCGCCGCCAGCAGCGTGGCCACACCCGATCGACCATTGATGCGGCGCAGCTCCGCCAGTTCCTCGTCCACCGGCTCAGCCTCGGCACCCATCAGGTCGGCCGGGCCCGTGGGCACGCCCGAGGAGTAGGTCAGCGGGTCGTGTACCACTTCCTCGAGCAGGTCGTAAGTGCTCACCACTGCCATCCCCATCTCGGGGACGAGGTGCACCGGCGCCTCGGCGTGCAACGCCTCATAGAAGGGGTACGGGCACTCCAGCGTCTCGGGGTCCATCAGATTGAAGTCGGACAGCGCCATGGTTCACTCCTGGTTCGCATTTTCGATGTTCGCGAGCGTGCTAACTCTACGAGCGTAGCACCCGTTCCGCACGCGGGCGCATCTGCCCCATCCGCCGCGACGAGGTTCCTGCTCGGGAACTCCCGCTACAGGATCTGGGAGAGGAAGAGCTTCGTGCGCTCCTCCTGCGGATTCTCGAAGAAGTGCTCGGGCGTGCCTTGCTCCACCAGCGCGCCCTCATCGAAGAACATGAGGCGGTCTGCCACCTCACGCGCGAAGCCCATCTCGTGCGTGACCACCACCATCGTCATGCCCGATTCGGCCAGCTCGCGCATCACGTCCAGCACTTCCTTGATCATCTCCGGGTCGAGCGCCGAGGTGGGCTCGTCGAAGAGCATGATCTTCGGCTGCATGGCCAGTGATCGCGCAATCGCCACGCGCTGCTGCTGCCCGCCCGAGAGCTGCCCCGGGTACTTCTCCGCCTGCTCGGGGATGCCCACCCGCTCGAGCAGCTGCATGCCCAGCGCCTCCGCCTCCAGCTTCGGCATGTGCCGCACCTTCTGCGGCCCCAGCGTGATGTTGCTCAGCACGGAGAGGTGCGGGAACAGGTTGAACTGCTGGAACACCATCCCCACTTCCGACCGAATCGCGTTCAGGTTGCGCACGTCGTCGTTCATCTCGATGCCGTCGATCACGATGCGCCCGGCGTCGTGCTCCTCCAGCCGGTTGAGACAGCGGATGAAGGTCGATTTGCCCGATCCCGATGGCCCCAGCACCACCACGATCTCGTGCTCCTTCACCGACATGGAGACGTCGTCCAGCGCCTGGAAATCGCCGAACCACTTGTCCACGTTCTCCGCGACGATGATGTCGTCGGCCCCGCTCAGGTCACGTCGGGACATCGGTGCCGATGCGGTTTCACTGCTCATCAGAGTGCTCCTTGCTGCCTCTTGCCCTAGCGCTCGCCTACGCCCAGCGCGTGCTCCATGCGTTGCGAGACGCGCGACATGACGAAGGCCACAATCCAGAAGACCACCGCCACGAAGACGTACGCCTCGATGCGGTCGTCGATGAAGGCCGGTTGGTTGATGGCGGAGTCGGCGTTCCCCTTCAGCTCACGCAGCGGCAGGATGACTGTCACCAGCGTGGTGTCCTTCCAGATGGAGATTGCCTGCCCCACGATGGGCGGGATGGAGATGCGCAGCGCCTGCGGCAGCACGATGATCTGCATCGTGCGCCAGTAGGGCAGGCCCACTGCGTGCGAGGCCTCGTACTGCCCCTTCGGCAGCGTCTGCAGCGCTCCGCGGATGTACTCCGCCATGTACGCGCCCGTGAACACCGCCAGCACCACCATCGTGCGTAAGATCAGATCGCCGCCGATCACGTCGTCGAGGATGAAGAGCGCGACGAAGAGCCAGCCCAGCAGCGGCGCTCCGCGCACGATCTCGATGTAGGCCGTACAGGTCCACTTCAGCGCGCGCAGGTTGGAGGCGCGCCCCAGCGCCAGCGGGATGGCGATGATGAGCCCGCCCACGATGCCCGCCGGCGCCAGCACCAGGTTCAGCACGAAGCCATCGAACTGCTGCGCCGACGCGCCACCGAACGCCATCAGGATGATCAGCACCGCCGGGAACGACACCACGAACAGGCCGCCCACCGCACGCTGCTGCAACGTGCGCATGCGTGAGGGTTCGCGCGAGCAGCGGATGGTTGCGAAGTAGCTCGCGTACAGCGCTGCGAAGGCGATCAGCAGCCAGATGGTCGATCCGATGCCAGCCCCGCCATGCGCCGCCAGGAAGATGGCGAACGCCCCCGCCAGGATGATGAACAGGTTGTCCCGCACGCCCAGCGACGACCACGTCCCGTAGGCCAGCCCGATCAGGCTGAACACCACGATCACCGACGTCCACAGCCGCCACTGCTCCTCAATCGGGAAGACGCCCGCAAACAGCAGCTTGCGGTTCACCGTGACGACGCTCCAGTCCGCGTAGTCGAAGATGAACCACACCAGGAACGCGATCAGCGCGCCGAACGCCGCCAGCGTCACCACCGTCAGCAGCGAGCCCCACGGTGACGGGAAGAGGTTGACCAGCAGCCACTCGCGGGCGCGCACCAGCAAGGGGCGGCGCGCACGCTGGCGATGCGGCGGCAGGACCACTCGTCCTGGTTGCTGCACGGGCATTTCAGCCACTGACGCTCGTCCTCCCTAAATCTCGTGCGACGTCACGCGTGAATTGAAGAAGTTCATGACGACCGAGATGATCACCGAGATGGCCATGTAGGTCAGGATGATCACGATGAACATCTCCAGCGCATGGCCGGCCTTGTTGCTGATCACCGTGGCCACGCGGAAGAGGTCGTCGTAGAGCACCGCGTAGGCCAGCGATGAGTTCTTGTTCACGTTGAGGTACTGGTTCGTCACCGACGGGATGATCTGGCGCAGCGCCTGCGGCAGGATGATGAGCGTCAGTCGCTGGTAGCCGCTCAGCCCGAGCGCGCTCGCCGCCTCCGTCTGGCCCTTCGGCAGCGCCTGAATGGCCCCACGCACGATCTCCGCGATGAACGCCCCCGTGTAGAACGTCAGCCCCGCCACCAGCGCCCCGAACTCCGGCTTGATCACCATCCCCTCGGTGTAGTCCGTGCCCTGTACGAAGGGCACGTCCATCGCCACCGGCGCGCCCAGCACGAAGAAGGAGACCAGCGCGCCCGTGCCGAAGATGCCGAACGCCCAACGATTGGCGAACTGCGTCTGGCCTGTCTCCCGCTCCTTCGCCTGCCGCTGGGCGCGCACCCGCTGCGCCACCAGCGCCAGCACGATCAGGATCGCCACCCACACCCCCACGAACCAGTCAGGCGATCCGACGAAGCCGCCCGATGGCACCGGCCACGGGACAGCCACGCCGCGATTCGAGAGGAAGAACGAGTCCCCGATGTTGACGACTTCCTGAATCTGCGGGAGCCCGAAGCTCAGAATCGCGTACCAGATGATGCACTGCACCAGCAGCGGCGTGTTCCGGAATATCTCCACGAACAGCGTGGACATACGCGCCACGATCCAGTTCGAGGAGAGCCGCCCCACGCCCGCCAGCACGCCCAGCAGCGAGGCCAGCACGATGCTCACGAAAATCACCCGCAGCGATCCCCAGACCGCCACGAAGTACATCGTGATCCGCGAGTTGGTGACCCCGTCGACGTCCGTCAGCCACTGGCTGCCGACCGCCAGGCCCAGCGGCTCGTTCAGGTAGCCGAAGCCGAACTCGCGCAGGTCCAGCGAATCGATCACATAGGCGATGACCACCGCCGTGATGGCGACGTAGATGCCCTGCGTGAACAGGCGACGGAAACTGCGCCGGTGAATCAGCGGCGTCGGCTCGGCGGGCGGCAGGCTTCCTGCGCTCAGTGCCATGCTCGCGACGCTCCGCCCTGCCCGCTACCGTCGGGGCGCGCCCGGTCTGGACATGTCGGTGAGCCAGAGAAGGGTTGCTTCACGCTTTGCCCCCCGTCGGCGATTCGCAAGCGCGCGCAAGATACCACACCGAGCCGCGCGCAAGCGCCCGCGCCCCCTCACGGCTCATGCGAGCCGCGCGCAACAAGAAGGGAGTGCCCGTCGGGCACTCCCTTCGTTGGGTGCTGCGCTTCCGCCAGGCGGAAGCAGTGCGATTTGGCGACTACCGATACGGCAGTGCGTACTGGATACCCGAGACGCCCGGCGGGCAGCTCGTGTTGTCGGAGATGGCAAGCGCGTTCAGCGTGCAGGCCCGTGGCACTGCGTCGCCAAGTGTGCGCTCGTAGATCTCGCCGTAGTTGCCCACCGCGGCAATCGCGCGCTGGATGAACTGCGGGGAGATGCCCAGACCGAGGTCCGCCACTGCCGCGCCCTCGTAGGAGACGCCCAGCAGACGGGCAATGGTCGTGTTCGGCGGGTTCGCGGCCAGCTGTCCAACGTTGCCCTGGGTAACGCCCAGCTCTTCAGCGGCGAGCAGGCCATGAACCACCCAGTTCACCACGTCCTTCCAGCGGGAGTCGTTGTCACGCACGCCTGGCGCCAGCGGCTCCTTGGAGATGACCTGGCCAAGCACCGTGAAGTCGTCCTTGTTGTCGAGGACCGAGAGGCGCGATGCCAGGTTGGAGGTGTCAGCCGTCCACACGTCGCAGCGGCCGGATACGAAGGCGTCCTGCGTCTCCGCATCGCCACCGCCGAGCGGTGTGTAGCTCAGGCCGAGCTCGGTGAAGTGGTCAGCCAGGTTCTGCTCAGTCGTCGTACCCGACTGCACGCAGATGGTGAGGCCGCCCATGTCAGCCGTCGAGCGGATGCCCGAATCGGAGCGCACGGCGAAGCCCTGGCCGTCGTAGAACGTCGTCTGGGCGAAGTCCACGCTCAGGTCAGCGTCGCGGCTGGCGGTGATCGTGGTCGTGCGGATGAGCACGTCGATCTCGCCGTCAGCCAACAGCTCGAAGCGCGTGGAAGCGTCCGAGGCGTCCACGAAGTTCACCTTGGTCGCGTCGTTCAGGACCGCAGCTGCGATCGCGCGGCAGAACTCCGCATCAAAGCCAAAGATGGAACCGTCAGGCTCCTTGTTGCCGAAGAGCGGGGAGTTCTGCTTCGTACCGCACTTCACTTCGCCGGCATCGATCACGGCTGCGAGCGTGTCGCTCCCGCCGCTTCCGTCGCCACTATCATCGTCATCACCGCAGGCCACTGCGATGAATGCCACCATTGCCACCGCAACAGCGGCAAACAGGGCAAAGCGTCCTTTCTTCATGAGCCCTCCTGCTCCTCGTAAGTCGGCACGAAGTATAAGTCCCGCCCTTACGTGCGACAAGGCTGCACAGCGCTCGCGTTGCGCTCCCGACGTCACCCGCGATCAAGGCAGCTCAGGCCGATCCCGCCCGCAACGCCTCCGCCGTTCGCCGTGTGAAGCCCAGGAACCCGCCCGTGCCGATGGCCACCATGTTCAGCCCGTAATTTCGCCCCTCGTTGAACACCTTCAGTGTCGCGATGTTCGCGCAGGCCGCCTTGAAGTAGTTGAAGATCTCCCAGTAGCGCAGCTCATCCCCGCCGATCTCGAACTCCTCCACCTCCCGCAGCAGGTCCAGAATCAGCTCCGGTGGCCCGAACATGCGCCCCTTGATGTAGGCGAAGAACGCCACGTCCTCCATCGGATCGCCCAGGTTCGACCACTCCCAGTCCACGTGCGCCACGATCTTCCCCTCATGCAACAGGAAGTTCCCTGCGCTCAGATCGCCGTGGTTGAGCCGTACGGGACGCTTCGGCTCGGGGATGTTGCGTCGCAGCCAGGCGATCGCTTCCTCCAGCAGCGGCTCCCGCACGTAGCGGTAGCGCTCGTAGCGGTCGACCCACAGGTCCAGCTGCTGCAGCGTGCTCTCGCGCGTGTCCGCGGGGATGCCGATCGCCTGCAGGCCCAGCTCTTCAGGTGAATGGCGGTGCATCTCCCCGATGGAGGCGATGTACGTGCGCAGGATGCTCTGCGCCCGCTCCGGCTCCGCCAGGTAGCCGAAGCCACCGTCCCCCTCCACCAGCTCCGTCACCATGAAGGGATAGCCGAACCACTGCTCGTCCTCCACCAGCCAGCGCGGACGCGGCACGGGCACGGGGCCGCCGTGCAACGCCTGCAGCAGGCGGAACTCCGGCTCGCTCGAGGTGCCCAGCACCCCACCCTGCTCGATGCGGAAGACGAGCTCGGGCTCGTCCGGCTGGTCCGTCTTCACCACCAGCGTCTCGCGCGATTGCCCCGAAGCGAGCCTGCGCAGCTCCTCCACCTGCACGGGCTTGCCCAGCGCATGCGTGAGGAAGGCCGCGGCCTCGTCCCTGCGAACCTCAGGCTGGTACGGCATCGCCTACCTCCTCCTCGGGCGCCCGGGATAGGAGAACCCGATCGGCTGCCAGAACTCCAGCTGCGCCTGCGTGATCTCCATCAGGATGTCCGTGATGCCGAGACGGTCCGCAGGCAGGTCGTTGAAGCCGTACTCCCCCTCCGCATAGGCCGCCTCGATGGCCGCCGTGATCGCGTCGCGCAGTGCGGCGTTGTGCTCGCGCAGCTCGTCGAGGCTCTCCCCGGCGGGAGGCGTGGGCGCCGCCGGCGCGGCCGCGCCGAGCACGCCGTTCGCCTTCGCCAGCGCTTCCCCCAGACGCGCGTTCTCCTGCCTGAGGAAGCCGGGCTCACGCTCGGCGCGGCCCTCCAGGTGATGCAGCATGAGCGCCATCTGCGTGCCCATCGTCTGCGCCCAGTCCGATTGCAGCTCCGGCACGAGCACGTCCTCGAGCACGTTGCGGATGCCCACGATCAGTTCGTCGGTCGTCGGTCGCACGCCTGACCCTCCACCTGCCTGCAGGCTCGGCCCCGCTGGCAGGCGCAGATGATACCCGCGCCTCCAGCGCCCCGCTTGCGCGACTGTAAAGTGCTGATGCGCTATAGTGTCTTAGCAATTCGGACCCAGGAGGGATCAGACGGCATGAACAAGACTGAGATGGCAGCCGCAGTCGCCGGCAAAACCGGTATCTCCCAGGCCAAGGCCGGCGAGGTGCTCGACGCAATCTTCAGTACCGTCCCCGGGCAGGGCATCATCGCCGCTGAACTGCAGAGCGGTGGCGCCGTGTCCGTCGGCGGCTTCGGCAAGTTCGAGACGCGGGAGCGGGGCGCTCGCCAGGGTCGCAATCCCGCCACCGGCGAGACCATCCAGATCGCCGCCAAGCGCACGCCCGCCTTCAAGGCCGCCAAGAATCTGAAAGACATCATCTAGGCAGCCAACAGCCTGCTCGTCCCCGGGACGAGTCCCAGGCAGGCTCCGCACATGTGCGGGGCCTGCCGTAATCCCATGCGAGCGGTACGATCGCGCCCATGACGAACACCAGTGGTCCGCGTGGCGCCCGGCGCGTTCTGCTGGGGCCGCCCTGGCAATGGGCCATCGTCCTTGTCGTCCTGCTCCCCTTCGCCTTCGCCCTCGCAGCCTGGGGTGGCGCCTTCGACGGCGCCGCCGAGAACGTCGCCCGTCACGCCCTGCGTGTCTGGGCCATCGTCCTCCTCTGCTCATCCATTGCCTGGCTGGGGCTGGTGCTGCCCGGAGTCGTCCTCAGCACCATCAGCGCCCGTCGGCGCGGCACGCCCGGGCTCGTTGGCCAGGGCGCCTCGCTCTTCTGGGCGGGCGTCTTCCTGGTGAGCAGCGCCCTCGCCGGCTCCGCCACCGTCTGGCTGGCCCTTGGAGGCTGGCCGCGCTAGCCCCTTCCCCGCAGCACGAACGCGAGAGGTGGGGAACGCCGTGATGTGGGGTGAAGCCGACCGCTCAGTCGGTCAGCAGCCGTTCGCAGCTGGCGGCACCAGCGGGAGCTGGTCCTGCACATCCGTCGGGTAGCGATTGGTGAAGCAGCCGTTGCAGAGCGACCCCTCAGGCCGCTGCGTCCCCCGCAAGAGTCCGTCCACACTCAGGTAGCCGAGCGAGTTCGCGCCGATGTGCTCGCGAATCTCCGCGACCGTGTTGTTCGCCGCGATGAGCTCCGCTCGCGTCGCCATATCCACGCCCAGGTGGCAGGGCGCGACGATCGGCGGGGAGGCGATGCGCACATGCACCTCCTTCGCTCCCGCCCGCCGCAACAGCTCCATCACGCGTGGCTTCGTCGTCCCCCGCACGATGGAGTCGTCCACCACCACCACGACCTTGCCATCCAGCACCTCGCGCATGGCGTTCAGCTTGAGGGCCACGCCCGCATCGCGGATGCGCTGGTCGGGCTGGATGAAGGTGCGCCCCACGTAGCGGTTCTTCACCAGCCCGTCGCGGTAGGGCAAGTCCGCCGCCCGCGCGAACCCAATCGCCGCGGGGATGCCCGAATCGGGCACGCCGATGACGAGGTCCGCGTGCGCCGGCGCCGGCTGCTCACGCGCCAGCTCTTCCCCCAGACGCTCCCGCGCTGAGTAGATCAGCCCGCCTTCGAGGCGGCTGTCCGGCCGCGCGAAGTAGACGTACTCGAGCGTGCAGCCGGCCGTGCGCTCCGATTTCCCCATGGGGAAGAAGCTGCGCAGCCCCGTCTTGTCGATCTGGATGACTTCGCCGGGCTCCACTTCCCGCTCGATGGTCGCCCCCAGGTGCTCCAGCGCGCACGTCTCCGAGGCCACGATCCACCCCGACCCCAACCGTCCCAGCGAGAGCGGGCGCACGCCCAGCGGGTCGCGCACGGCGAAGAGCGACTGCGGCGTCATGATCGTGAGCGAATAGGCACCGCTCACGCGACGCATCACGTAGTGGAAGCGCTCCTCCCACGAGCTCGTCGGCGCGAGCGTCAGCAGGTGCGCGATCAGCTCCGTATCGGCCGTGCCCCGCAGCGTCACCCCCATCGCCTCGATGTCCTCGCGCAGCACGCGCGCGTTTACGAGGTTGCCGTTGTGCGCGACCGCGATCTCGGTATCCGTCTCGAGGTCGTGCACCACGATCGGCTGCGCGTTGCGCGCCAGCGAGCCGCCGGCCGTGCTGTAGCGTGTGTGCCCGATCGCGAGGTGGCCCTGCAGATGGGCGAGGTCCTGTTCGTCGAACACCTGCGAGACGAGCCCCATGCCCGTGCGCAGTCGCACCGGCCCGCCATCGCTCGTGGCGATGCCTGCGCTTTCCTGGCCGCGATGCTGCAGGGAGTAGAGGCCGTAGAAGGTGAGCCGCGCGACATCTTCACCGGGCCCGTAGACGCCAAAGACGCCACAAGCCTCGCGGGGATGGTCGCCGTCACTCACAGGCTGCCCACCCTCCGCGCAGCCTCAGCGCCGCGCCCGCACAGTATAGCGCCAGCCCGCGCAGGGGCTATTCGCTGTTCGACTTTTGAGGAAGGGACGTCGCAAGCAGTCCCCGCGTCTAGTCGTTGAACGGGTCGGTCGGAGGCTTGTCGTAGTCGACGTACGGCGGCCAGAGCGATTCCAGCTCGCGCCGGATGGGGTCGCCCTCGGGCAGGTAGCGGTGGAACTGCGGCTCCACATCGCGCCGCTGCCTACCGTCCCCGATGCTGTCCTCCTTGATCTTGTCCTGGAGGAGCATCAGCCCCGTGAGCAGCGATTCGGGACGCGGCGGGCAGCCCGGCACGTACACGTCGACTGGCAGCAGTACATTCACGCCCGGCGTCACGCTGTAGGCGTAGGCGAAGGGGCCGCCCATGGTGGCGCAGCCGCCCATCGCGATGGCCCACTTCGGCTCCGGCATCTGCAGCCACACGCGACGCACCGCCGGCGCCATCTTCCACGTCACCGTACCGGGCACGATGAGCAGGTCCGCCTGGCGTGGCGAGGCCCTGAAGATCTCCGCCCCGAAGCGTGCGATGTCGTAGCGCGGCATGGCCGTCGCGATCATCTCCATCGCGCAGCAGGCCAGCCCGAACATCGCCGGCCACAGCGATGAGCGCCGCGCCCAGTTCAGCACCTGGTCCACGCTCGTCACGAGCACGTTCTGCTGCAGCTCCTCCTCCACGCCCGTGAAGTCCTGGAGCGGCAGCGGTTGGTAGACCCTGGTTGGATGTTCCGGCATGACCTTCAGCCCCTGGCGCTTCCTGACCCGACCCTAGCGCCGGCCCGAGTAGTACGCCCCATCGTTGATCGGCTCATCGATGAAGAGATCGCCATTGCGAATCTTGATGTTGTACCCGCAGTCCGGGTTCGTGCACGCCCAAGCCTTGTAGTGAATGGGCGCCCCCTGGCTGCCAAAGTCCGAAAACGGCACGAGATCGCCGTCGTCACAGCGACGACAACGTGGCAATTCTTCCATTCCTCCACCCCCAAGCCCGTGGTAGGCATCTGCCTGTGGCAGGGCGAAATGCTACCAGCCCTTCACGCCCAACGGCAACGCTGCCGCCTACCCCTGCACCGCCGCCGCGCGAGCGGCCTCCTGCAGGTCCGCCAGGAGCAGGTCGAAGTCCGCCTGCGGGATCTCCCGCAGGTTGCCCTGATAGGCCAGCGTCCAGTGCTCACGCGGCCACTTCTGCGTCCACGTGAGGCGATCGTGATACGGCTCCGCATCGAGCCACTGCTCCTCCCCAATCACCACCAGCGGCTCCGTCTCGACGCGGAATGGATAGAGCTCGTCGGGCTTCTTGTTGCTCTGCCAGACGCGCGTGTGTTCCTCCACCAGCGGCGACGTTACCCGCACCGCCCCCGCCAGCTGCTTGCGACCGGTCACGTAGAAGATGAGCCCGTCGCCGGGCTCGATGCGGCGCACCATTTTGCTGCGTGTGCTCTTGAAGGCGTGCCGCGTGAAGCCCAGCTCGCGCGTCGTCTCGAAGATCTCGGGTCCGTTCACCACGATCCAGTTCGCCACGATGCCTTCCCTCCGGGATGTTTCCGCCGCCTACTCTAGCGCGGCCTACGCTAGCGCCGGCGACCACTCCCCCGCGTAACCGCGCACGAGCAGGTCGTCGCCAAGCTGCTCCACGACGCGATCCCGCAGGCGGATGGCGTCCGCCGCCTGCGTCACCCCCACCTCCCCCACCGCCGCCACGCCGTCCCCGCCCATGATGGCGGGTGCGAGAAACGCCCACACCTCATCCACATGCCCCCCCTCGAAGAGCGACCCCAACAGCGCCCCGCCGCCCTCTGCCCAGATGGAGAGCACGCCTCGCGCCGCCAGCGTCGGCAGCAGCTGGTCGAGGTTCAGCCCCGCTCCGTCGCGCTCGCACTCCACCACCTGCGCGCCCGCCGCCGCCATCGCCTGCTTCCACTCCCCGCTCGCCTCGTGAGTAGTTGCGACGAGCGTCGGACCGGGCTCAGCGAACAGCCGCGCCGTCGGCGAGAGCTGCCCGCGTCCGTCGAGCACGATGCGCAGGGGCTGTCCCTCCGCCGTCTGCCCACCCGGGCGAGCCGTCAGCGATGGGTCGTCCGCCAGCGCCGTGCCGCTGCCCACGAGCACCGCGTCCACCCAGGCGCGCTGTTCATGGGCGCGCTCGCGCGCCGCCTCGCCCGTAATCCACTGCGAATCGCCCCCCGCCGCCGCGATGCGTCCGTCGAGGGTCGCGGCGAACTTCGCGATCACGTACGGCCGCCCCGTCTCGCGCTGCTTCAGGTAGGGACGCAGCAGCGCCCGCGCCTCCTCCGCGCCGTCTCCCACCTCCACTTCCACCCCCGCCTCCCGCAAGAGCGCCACCCCCCGACCCCGCACGCGCGGCTCGGAATCCAGCAGCGCCACCACCACCCGCTTCACCCCCGCCCCCACGATCGCCTCCGCGCAGGGCTGCGTGCGCTTGCCGGGGAAAGGCGCGCACGGCTCGAGCGTCGCGTAGAGGGTGTCGCCCCGCTCCCCGCCGCCCAGCGCCGCCGCCTCCGCATGCGGCCCGCCGTCGGGCGACGTCGCCCCCTCCCCGACCACCTCGCCATCGCGCACGAGCACCGCTCCCACCCACGGATTGGGGCTCGTATGCCCACGCACGCGGCTCGCCGCCGCCAACGCCTGCTGCATGAACACTGAGGCTGCGTTTGAGGTTGTGCTCACGCCCCCAGCTTAGCGCGGTGGCGCGACGCCCCCCAGCGGGCCCTTCCGTGGCCGCGTAGTAAGCTGGAGGCGCGCCTCCGTAGCTCAATGGAAAGAGCACCTGGCTTCGGACCAGGGGGTTGTGGGTTCGAGTCCTGCCGGGGGCGCCATCTGACTTCCGAAGCCGTTGCCTGCGAACCCAAGTGCGGACTACTCTTGGCTATCTGCCCCCCGCCTGCTGGACAGGACTTCAGTCCCATCCCTGGGCGGTGTTTCTTTCCCATGCGAACCTCATCCTCAGCGGTACCAATCGACCAGACGATGTATGACGACTGTCGTGACCCGCGGGACTATCGCCCACGCTCACCCTGAGCCCGGCGCCCCCCACCTCTACAATGCCCCGCATGATCACTGTGCTCGCCGGCGGCGTTGGCGCCGCCCGCTTCCTTCAGGGCCTCGTACAGGTCGTCGATCCCGCCACCGTCACCGTCGTCTCCAACGTCGCCGACGACGTCGAGATGTTTGGGCTGCACGTCTCCCCCGATACCGACATCGTCATCTACTCCCTCGCGGGGGTCGTCAATCCCGAGACCGGCTGGGGGCTGGAAGGCGACACCTTCGCCGTCGTCGACGCCCTCCGCCGCTTCGGCTACGGACGCTGGTTCAACCTCGGCGACCGCGATCTCGCCACCGCCGTGCACCGCACGCGCCTGCTGCGCGAGGGACGCCCCATGCACGAGATCGTCGCCGAACTGACCGACGCCTTCGGGGTGAAGACCACCATTCTGCCCGTCACCAACGAGCGCGTCGCCACGCATGTGCAGACCGCCGCGGGCGAGCTCGCCTTCCAGGAATACATGGTGCAGCGCGCCACCGAGCCCGAGGTCACCGGCGTGCGCTTCGACGACGCCGATACCGCCACGCCCGCCCCCGGCGTGCTCGACGCCATTCGCGAGGCGGACCGGCTCATCCTCGCGCCCAGCAACCCCTTCGTGAGCATCGCGCCCATCCTCGCCGTCCCCGGTGTGCGGCGCGCCGTCGAAGAAAGCCGCGCCCGGCGTATCGCTATCAGCCCCATCGTCGGGGGGGAAGCGATCAAGGGGCCCGCCGCGAAGATGCTCGCAAGCCTCGGCCACGACGTCTCCGCCCTTGGCGTCGCTGCGCTCTACCGCGACCTCATCGACGTCATGGTCATCGACGAACAGGACCGTGCCCTCGCCCCCGATATCGAAGCCCTCGGCCTCATCTGCGCCATCACCGACACCATGATGACCAGCCCCGAGCGCAAGGCCGCCCTCGCCGCCTTCCTGCTGACCGCCTAGGTGAAGCGCACCGCTGCGCTTTCGCGCGAGCGCTAGAAGATGGGGTTGACGATGATCGCCTGCTCGCGCTCGGGCCCCACCGAAATCAGGTCCACCGGCACGCCCAGCAACTTCTCCACGCGGCGGATGTAGACCTGCGCCTCCCGGGGCAGATCGTCGAAGGTGCGCACGCCCGATGTCTCCCCGCTCCAGCCCGCCAGCTCCTCGTAGACGGGCTTCGCCCGCAGCAGCGCCGAGGGGCTCGCCGGGAGCGTATCGACGGTCTCGCCGTCGATCTCGTAGGCCGTGCACAGCTTCAGCTCGGGCAGGCCATCGAGCACATCGAGCCGTGTCAGCGCCAGCGCTGACAGCCCGTTGAAGCGCACCGAGTAGCGCGCCGCGACCGTATCGAGCCAGCCGATACGACGCGGACGGCCAGTCGTCGTGCCGTACTCACCCCGCCCGAACTCCTTGCCGTGGTCGCGCAGCCGATCGCCGATTTCGCCGAACAGCTCAGTCGGGAAGGGGCCGTTCCCCACCCGCGTGCAGTAGCTCTTGAAGACGCCCACCGCCCGCTGCACGTCCGTCGGCCCGATACCGACCCCCAGCGTGGCCCCGCCCGCAGTGCTGCTGGGCACGCTCGAGGTCACGTACTCGTACGTCCCGTGGTCGAGGTCGAGCAGCGAACCCTGAGCGCCCTCGAGCAGCACGTAGTCGCCCGCGTGCAGCGCGTCCGCCACGATCGCCTGCGTATCGGCGACGAACGGGTGCAGCTGCTCGCCGTACTCCAGGTACTGCTCGAAGCAGGCGTCGAAGTCGATCGGCTCTCCGCCGTAGACCCCGGTGATGATGCGGTTCTGGTACTCCACGACCGTGTCCATGCGTGAGCGCAGGTCTTCCGCC
Organism: Tepidiformaceae bacterium; assembly: GCA_965200565.1. Taxonomy (GTDB): domain Bacteria; phylum Chloroflexota; class Dehalococcoidia; order Tepidiformales; family Tepidiformaceae; genus UBA2991. The sequence continues at coordinate 1,724,669 of OZ241349.1, forward strand.
TGCAGCAGGTCGATGATGCGGATGCCGCGCCGCGCCACCTTGTCCGTGAAGCACGGCCCGATGCCCTTGCCCGTCGTCCCGATGGCGCCCGCGCCGCGCCGCTCCTCGTCCAGGCGGTCGATGAGGCGGTGCCAAGGCATCACCACGTGCGCCCGCGCGCTCACCGCCAGATTGCTCGTGTCGATGCCCCGCGACTGCAGCTGTGAGATCTCGCCCAGCAGCACCTCGGGGTCGACTGCGACCCCGTTGGCGATGAGGCACAGCTTCTCGGGGTAGAAGATGCCTGCCGGCACGAGGTGGAGCTTGAACTCCCCCAACTCATTCACGATCGTATGGCCTGCGTTGTTGCCCGCGGAGTAGCGGGCGACCACACGCGCCTTTCGGGCCAGCAGGTCGACGATGCGGCCTTTGCCTTCATCGCCCCACTGCCCACCAACAACCACAACAGCCGGCATGGTGGACTCGCTCCGGGCGCTCCCTTCCCGGGAGCCATCCCGTTGACGCAGTCTACAGCAGCCTGCTCCCGCGCGAGCGCCATGCCTTCCGAACCACGATTTCCGAAAGGGGTATGCTTGTGGCATGAAGAAAGTGTCCGTCTCGCTCGACGAGGCTCTGCTGGAGCAACTCGACGAACTTGCAAAGGGCTGCGGCCAGGACCGCTCAGCGGTCCTCCGCGAAGCCGTTACCTCTTACCTCGCCCAACAAAATGGCTCGCAACCGCAAGGCAGGCGTGGCTTTGCGAGCAACGGCAGAGTCCGCCTCAGCGAAGAGGAGATCGTCCGTCGCTATCGTGAGGGCTACGCCAAGTACCCCCTCACCGAGGAAGAGCTCGGCTGGGAAGAAGCGCAGGTATGGCCCGACTAGACCGGCAGATCTCTCACGGAGACATCTGGTACTACCAGTTCAACGAGCCCGACAAGCGCCGTCCCGTTATCGTTCTCACCCGCTAGAACGTGCTTCCCTTCATCGATCGCGTTGTGGTCGGCTCCATTACCTCCACGATTCGGAATCTCCCCACTGAGGTTCCCGTAGGGGTTGCAGAGGGACTGGATCACGAGAGCGTCGTCAGCCTCGACAACGTCAATACCGTCCAGAAAGTGCTCCTGCATGACTATGTGGGAACCCTGAGCGAAGAGCGGATGCGACAGGTCTGTCTGGCTTTGGCCGACGCCACCGGATGTACGCCTGACGCCTGACCCACTCGCGCCTCCACCCTCCCGCGCGGTAGAGTGCCGCCGTGGCTGAAGTTGAAGTCCCCGCTCCCATGTCCGGCTCCGTGCTCGAGGTGCTGGTGAAGCCCGGCGACGCCGTCAGCGCGCGCCAGGACCTGCTCGTGCTCGAATCCATGAAGATGGAGATTCCCGTCGAGAGCCCGCAGGCGGGCGTCGTCGCAGCCGTGCTCGTTTCGGTCGAGGAGACCGTCGAAGAGGGCCAGGCGCTCCTCCGCGTCGAGACCTAGCCCCCTTCAGCCTCCGCCTCCGCTTCCGCATCGCGCGATGCCAGGAAGGCCGTCCACTCTTCATCGCGCCTGCGTGAGCCCCGTCGGTAGCCAACCTGCCCGCAGATGAGCGGCCCGAAGAGCTGCGCCAGCAGGTAGCCCCCGCCGATGAGCGCGAGGAAGGCGATGCCCAGCGAGATGCTGCGGCTCCCCGCCAGATCCGTCCCCCACACCACCAGCGCCACGAACACCCCTGCCGCGATCAGCAGCCCGATCATCGCCCCGCTGTAGACCCACCGCTCTTCCGTGCGCTTCTTCGTGCGGTAGATGATGAGCGCCTCACGCGGCACCGCCTCCACCGTCGCCCGCTCCGCAGTCTCCGTGCCGCAGAAGGGGCAGCGCTCGGTGTCCCGCGCCAGGCGTGCGTAGCAGAACCCGCAGAAGCGGCCCGAGTTGGGCACCTGGCGGTCGAGAATCTCGTCCATGCGGTCCTGCAACCGCTGCACGTAGGGATACGGCGAGACGTAGCCCGCGACCTCCGCGGGCGCTTCCCCCTCACGCCCCGTGCGCTCAGACATCCCGCTCAGTCGCCTCAGTCGCCTCAGTCGTCATGGATGCGCACCGTTCCCGCGAGCCCATCGACCGTGACCGTAGCGCCGTCGGGGATGCGCTGCGTGCCAGCTTCGGTGCCGGTCACGCAGGGGATGCCGTACTCGCGCGCCTCGATGGCGGCGTGCGAGAGCACCCCGCCCTGATTGGTGACGATGGCCGCCGCCGTGGTGAAGACGGGCATCCAGGCGGGCGCGGTGAAGGGGCACACCAGCACCTCGCCTTCCTGCAGCGCCTCCGCCTCCTCCAGGCTGAACACCACCCGCGCGCGACCCGTCACGACGCCGCTGCTCGCCCCCTTGCCCTTCAGCAGGAGCGGATCGCCGGTCTGCTCTGCGGGCCCGCCGAACATGAGCATCATCGGGCTGGGAGGGCCGTCCGCAGGTGGCGGTGGTGGGGGAGGCCCCAACGTAATCGGCGGCGTCATCTCCCCCTGCGCCGCGAGCTCCGCCTTGCGGGTGGCGATGACGTTCTCCGGGATTGCGGTCGGATTCGTGACCAGCGACCCCACCTCCTCCAGTCGCAGGTGGAAGACGTCCTCTGCCGACGCCAACGCCCCGCGCTCCGCCAGCTTGCGCCCCAGCGCGAGGCATACCGGGCGAAGCGCTCCCACGCAGTTCTGCTGCCAGTGCGCCCGCCCCTCGATCACGAATACATAGTCCGCCGCGCCGGCGATGAGCGAGCGGAACCGCTCGCGGTCGCCTTCGTCCGTGAGCACGGCTTCGCAGCGTGCGATCGCTTCGCTCCGCGCCGCCGCTGCACGCGCATGACCCTCAGCCGGCCCCCGCGCAGAATTCTCGACATAACCAGCGATCAGCCGTAGCGCCGTTGCGGGCGTCTCCCTCCACGTCGGCGTGTGCAGCTCCCACCACGTCTGTGAGCCGCGCCCGAAGCGCTCCAGATAGGCGTCGAACGCCTCCGCGAACGCTTCGCCCCCCTCCTCCTTGCGCGCTGCCGCCAGGTCTCCCGCGCGGAGCGCCGCCAGCAGGTCGGGCGAACCCTGAGCCAGTGGCGTCAACGCCTCCAGCTCCAGCCCCCGCGAGGCCGATTCGTTCTCCACCCCCTGCAGCAGCGACGCCACCAGCCGATCACGGTCGCCCAGCTCCCCCAGCTTCTCCCCACAGAAGACAAGCAGCTGGCTCGTGGGCCCGGCCACGATCATCAGTGGCTGCATGGTGTAGGCGAAGGCACGGGCCGCCTCGGTGAAGAATCCCGGCAATGCCTGGGCGAGCTCCCCGAGCGGCCAGTCCTCGTAGTCAGTCCCCCACAGTCCCTCGCAGATCTCGCGGATGCGAGGCAACGCGTGTCCCTCCCAGGCCTCGCGACCATCGTTCGACTGTGGCGGCTCCAGCGTTGCCGTCGGCATGCCGCCCCCGCCTGTGGCGGCGTAGGGGTACCCGTTGAGGTGCACCGCTCGCGCTCCAAACGCTCGCATGAACCCCTCGAACATCTCCTGGGCAAGCACCGGCACGGGGCGAAGGGCGTGTGGCAGCAGCCTGAGCGGGACCTCTTCCATCCCGGCGGGTGGCGTGAAGGCGTCAACGTCTGTCATGGCAGTCTTGTGGCCGCGCGCGAGCACGACCATTCCCTTCCGCGCCTCTCCAGCTGGAGCGAATGCCCCAGCGCCGTGACCCGGCACTCGCGGGCGCGATCTGGGGGCATTCTACGAGCGCCCGCGCCGGATGCTGAACGCGACGGCTCGCGACGTGCGACCGCTAGCCCAGGAGGCCCGCCACCTTCGCCTGCTGATGCGCGACCTTCGTGCAGCGGTTCTGTGTCGTCGCCAGCCCCGCCGCGTGCGCACGCTCCAGCGCCGCCTCGTTCGTCACGCCGATCTGCAGCCACACGCCGCCCGCGCCGATCGCGATCGCGTCATCGACGATGGCATCGGTGTGCTCCGAGCGCACGAATACATCCACCAGGTCCACCGGCTCAGGGATATCCCGCAGGGAAGCGTAGGCGCGCTCGCCCAGCACCTCGTCCGCGGGCTGCTGCACCGGTACAGGGATGATGCGGTAGCCCTGCGACTGCAGGTAGGTGGCCACTTCGTAGGCGGCCCGATGCTGGCGCGTATCGAGCCCCACCACCGCGATCGTCTTCGCCCGCAGCAGCGTTCCGAGCGCCGTGTCCTCAGGCATCAGGCGTCCCCTGCAGCGCTTCTTCCTCGGAGAGCTCGACCAACTCCCAACCCTCTGGCAGCCGTATCTCCGCCCCCGTCAGCGAGGCCACGGCGTTCGCCACTGCCAGTGTGCGATCCATGCCTTCGGTCTGGCGGCCCGCTGGTACGGGCACCTGCGCCAGCGTGAGCCGCTTCCCCGACTGCTTCACCAGCACCAGCGCGAACTGACGCAACGCGTCCTGCTCCTCGCGCCAGCGGTCCGCGGCGTCCCCCTCGATCGTGATGGCGAGGTGGTCGATTTTGGCGAAAGGCGTCAGTTCGCGCGTGCCCACGCCCATGCCCAGGTAGCCCTGCTGCCACGTAGCTGACCCCTTGCGCTTGTCGATCACCACGTCCGCCCCGATCACCGAGCTCACCAGCGCCATCACGGAGATGGGGATGGTGAAGAGGGCGAAGAGCAGCAGCACGACCAGCAGGACGAACGGCAGATCGCCCGCCTCGACCGCGATCAGCGCCCCTGCGCCCGAGCCCAGCGCCACCCCCAGCGCCGGCAGCAGCACCGTGCTGCGCGCGCTCTTGATCTCGATCTTCTCATCCCCAATGAGGGCCACCGAGCGGTGCAGCAGCACCTCGTAGCGCCCGTCGCGCCGTCGTGCGGCGACATGGCTGGGAAGTGCGGCGTCGACCATGCCCCAAGCGTAGCAGCAGACACGGGCGGCGGGCGCGCGCACACTCGCGGCTGTGTATGCGTGGCTGCTACGCTAGCGCCTATGAACAAGCAGTTGCGCTCGCGTCCCCGTGTGCTCGTGACGGGCCTGGGCGCAATCACCCCCGCAGGCACGAACGTGCCCGACTTCTGGGAAAACATGCTCGCCGGCCGCTCCGGCATCGACCACATCACCTTCTTCGATACCACCGAATTCCCCTGCAAGTTCGCCGGTGAAATCCCCGAGTTCGTGCCCGCCGAGTTCATGGATCGCAAGGCCGCACGTCGCATGGGACGCTTCTCCCAGCTCATGGTCGCCGCCGCCCGTGAAGCCATCGCCGACGCCGCCCTCGACCTCGACGCGCACAACCTCGACCGCGCAGGCGTCATCGTCGGCAACGGTGGCGGCGGCTATCCCGGCATCCAGGAGGCCGCCCGCACGCTCTACGAGCGCGGTGGCATGCGCATCGACCCGCTCTTCTTCTCGAAGCAGCTGGGCAACATGGCCGGCGCCCAGGTGGCGATGCAGTTCGGCCTGCGCGGCTACAACGGCACCGTCGTCACCGCCTGCGCCGCCGGCACCCAGTCCATCGGCGAGGCCGCCCTCATGATTCGCACCGGACGCGCCGATTTCGTCCTCGCCGGCGGCTGCGAAGCCGGCATCAGCGAGCTCGGCCTGGCCGGCTTCTGCGTCATGCGCGCCGTCACCAGCTCCGAAGGCGACCCCACCCGCGCCAGCCGCCCCTTCGACGCCGAGCGCGACGGCTTCGTCCCCTGCGAGGGCGCCGGCGCGCTCCTGCTGGAGAGCGAAGAGCACGCCCAGGCGCGTGGCGCCCGCGTCTACGCCGAGCTCGCCGGCTTCGGCTGCACCTCCGACGCCTTCCACGTGGTCGCGCCCCCCGAAGGTGGCGAAGGCGCCGCCCGCGCCATGCAGGAAGCCCTCACCGACGCTGGCCTGCAGCCCGACGATGTTGGCTACATCAACGCCCACGCCACCAGCACCCCCGCCGGCGACACCGCCGAGACGAGCGCCATCAAGACCGTCTTCGGCGAACACGCCTACAACGTCCCCATCAGCGCCACCAAGAGCCTCATCGGCCACGGTCTTGGCGCCAGCGGCGGCATGGAGACCGTCGCCACCATCAAGACGCTCGAGACAGGCCTCGCCCACCCCACCATCAACCTCAAGAACCCCGACCCCACCTGCGACCTCGACTACATCCCTGAAGGCCAACGCCGCATCGACGCCGACGTCGTCATGAAGAACAGCTTCGGCTTCGGCGGCCAGAACAGCTGCCTCGTCTTCGCCCGCTACGAACCGTAAGCGCTTGGCTGACCCGAGTCGCCGCTCCACCCACCGTCTGTACATCGACGACTCCGGCACGAAGGAATACTCCGAGACCCGCGAGTATCACCAAGGCCTCACACGCCACTTCGTCCTTGGTGGGGTGCTCATCTCACATGCAGTCGCCGGGGAGCTCAGTGCACGCCTACAGGAACTGAAGGAGCACTACTTTGGGACCGCGGCTGTTGAGGTGAAGTCAAACTGGATGCGAAGGCCACGGGAACGACGGAGGCGCTATGTTGATGCCTTCAACGTCACGGACGAGGACCTGATTTCGTTCATCGACGACGACTACACCGCCCTTCTGGACGCTGACTTCAGGATCATTGCTGCCGTCGTCGACAAGCTGCACATGCAGGAAGAGTATGCCAAACCCTGGTATCCCCCGGCGGTGGCCTACGAGCTGCTTGTGCAGCGTGCTCAGAGGGAGATGGAGGAGCAGGAGGGGTACTTCTCAGTCGAGATTGACATCATGTCAGGCGCGACGCCGAATCGACGTGACTATGGCGAAAATCTGAGACGACAGCACGCCAGGATGAAGCAGCTCGGATCCAGCCTGCGGCGTGGAGTAGCGTTCGACCACCTCGTTGGCAACCTCCGATTCGTTGACTCTGCCCACTCCGAACTCGTACAGGTGGCGGACATCGTCGCCTACAACGTCTTCCGTCAGTTCACGGAGTACGGCGAGGAGTGGGAAGCGGTCCCAGGGCCGGGCGCTTCCCCTGAACTCCCGACGTACGAGTACTTCAGTCGCCTGATACGCAGGTTCCGGGCAGGCCCCATGGGGCGCATTCAGGGTTACGGCGTGTGAAGATGCTACTACGGAACAGGGTCCGTTGGCGTGCTCCAGAGGAGGACGAAAGGCAAGGCGCGCCTTGAGACCCAACGTCAATTCGCGGGCGGTCCCATGGACCGGGAGCAAAGGCCCCTCTATGCGCGGCTTGCCTGACCTCGCAAGTGTGGCGCGGGTTTCAAGGCGGGTCAATACCCTGCGCCGACCCCTGGTATGCCAGGAGACTGCGAGGCGAAGAAGCAGGGAGTCCCCACACGCGGTCAGGCCGCGAAATTGAGGACATCCTGCCCGCCCCTGCCCACCATGCCAGCGACCCTTCGCCCGCTACGCCTGAGACAGAAGCGGGAGGCGGGCGCCGCCCCTCAGCCCATCCCCAGCTCGTGCAGGCGGTCGTCGTCGATGCCGAAGTAGTGGCCCAGTTCGTGCAGGACGGTGATGCGAATCTGCTCCCGCACCTCGTCGTCGTTCGCGCAGACAGACTCGATGGGCAGCTGGTAGATGCTGATCTTGTCGGGCAGCACGAGGTTGTAGCCCTCCCCCCGAAACGGCAGGGGGATGCCGTGGTAGAGCCCGAGCAGGGTCGCGCGCGGCCCCACGCCCGCCTCCTGCCGGTCGGCGGCGGTGGGCCGCCACTCGATCACGATCTCGACGTTCTGGACGCGTGCGAGCAGCACTTCAGGGAGGGACTCGAGGGCTTCGCCCACGATCTCGCGGAAGCGTTCGCGCTCCATGGGCGTGAGTCTACGGAGTGAAGGGGAAGAGGATGGGCGCTCAGGCGATGCTGAGACGCTTGACCCCCCGCCGCTTTCCCCTGACAGCGATCGGCTGTACGGTACGTCCCGTAAGTGCCTGCGTGCCGCCCTTATCCAGACGGGTGGAGGGAACCGGCCCCGTGAAGCCCGGGCAACCTGTCTCCCCAGGAGGCAAGGTGCCAAAGCCGGAATCCCCCTCGGGGGAGAACGATGAGAGCGCCAGCGCTCGAGGAACCGGCCCGCGCACGACGAGGAGAAACGATGTCTGCTCCGATGGGCCGAATGTTCATGTCCCTGGTCCTGTAGGGGACCATCCTCGCGATCCCACCGCCTCGCGCTGCGGCGCCCCCAACGACTCGACGGGGGGCTCCGCCACCGCGATACCCGATGCACGAGAGAGTGACATGAACTACTCAAGGAACCTGCGCTGCCGCGAATGTGGCCGCGACGACTACCCCCTCGCCGCCCTCCACGTCTGTGAGTTCTGCTTCGGACCGCTGGAGGTGGTGTACGACGACGACGCCATCCGCAAGGCCGTCTCGCGCGAGCTCATCGCCTCGCGTCCGGCCACGCTCTGGCGCTACCGCGAATTCCTCCCCTGCGACCCGGAGATGGCCATCGATATCGGGGCGGGCTTCACCCCCCTCATCCACGCGAAGAACCTCGGCAAGGCCCTGGGCCTCCCCAACCTCTACATCAAGAACGACACCGCCAACCCGACGTGGTCGTTCAAGGACCGCGTCGTGGCCGTGGCCAGCTCGCGGGCGCGCGAGCTCGGCTACGAGAAGCTGGCCTGCGCGAGCACAGGCAACCTCGCCAACAGCGTGAGCGCGCACGCGGCCGCTTCGGGCATGGAGGCGATCGTCCTCATCCCCGACGACCTGGAGGCCGCGAAGGTGCTCGGGTCGAGCATCTACAGCCCCACCCTCGTGAAGGTGCACGGCAACTACGATGCCGTGAACCGCCTCTGCGCGGAGCTGGCGGGCGGGCACAACTGGGCCTTCGTGAACGTGAACGTGCGCCCCTACTATGCCGAAGGCTCGAAGACGCTCGGTTTTGAGGTGGCGGAACAGCTGGGCTGGCGCGCGCCCGACCACTGTGTCGCGCCCATCGCCAGCGGTTCGCTCTTCGTCAAGATTCGCAAAGGGCTGAACGAACTCGCGCGCGCCGGGCTCATCGATGAGCCGAAGACGCGCATGAGCGCCTCGCAGGCGACGGGCTGCTCGCCCGTGGCGACCGCCTGGGCAGAGGGCAGCATGAACTTCCGCCCGCAGCGCCCCAACACGATCGCGAAGTCCCTCGCCATCGGCAACCCGGCCGACGGCTACTACAGCCTCGTCCAGCTGCGGGATACGGATGGCGCCTGCGCCTCGGTGGACGACGAGGAGATCGTGGCGGGCATCCGCCTGCTGGCCGAGACGGAGGGCATCTTCGCCGAGACGGCGGGGGGCGTCACCATCGCCGGCGTCAGGCAGCTGGCCGCGAGCGGTAGAATCGACCCCGACGAGCTTGTGGTGGCATTCATCACGGGCGCGGGCTTCAAGACCGGCGATGCAGTCGTTGACCAGCTCAGCGCTGGCCTCGAGATCGACGCGACCGTGGATAGCTTTGAGGCCGCCTACGACGAGCGCGCGGAGGTTCCCGCCTGATGGCTGTCCAGCGCCTGCGTTTCACATTCCCCACAGATCTCATCAAGGAGCCCGTGATCTACCTGATCGGGCAGAAGTTCGAACTCATCACCAACATCCGCATGGCGGCTGTCGACGAGCACACCGGTTGGGTCGTCCTCGAACTCGAGGGAGAGCCCGACGAGATCGCCCGCGGCGTCGCCTGGACAGAGAGCCGCGGCGTGCGCGTCGATCCCATCACCGGCGACGTCATCGAAGGCTAGGCGCCAGCGCCACCAGAAACGGAGACACCACCTTGGCAGCAACAGTGCTCATTCCCCAGCCCCTCCGCGGCCTGACCGGCAACCTCGCCACCGTCGACGGAGCGACCGGCACGCTCTCATCCTGCATCGAAGACCTGGAAGCGCGCTTCCCCGGCATCCGCGAGCGCGTGCTCGACGAAGAAGGCGAGCTGCGCCGCTTCGTCAACGTCTACATCAACGGCGAAGACGTCCGCTTCGAACAAGGCCTCGCGACCGCCATCGCCGATGGCGACGAAGTCAGCATCGTCCCCGCCGTCGCCGGCGGCTAGCAGGCCGGAGGCTAGCCCGGAATTTCCCGAACGCTGGAGAGGACGCCGAGGCTACAAGGTGTCGTAGATGGCGTCTTCATCGTTGTTCCAGATCGCAGCGAGGATTGGGTACTCCCGGGCACTGAGCGCAGTTCGCCCCTCCGCATGTCCATTGGGCTCGGGGTTGAGGGCGTCGCTGGTAGAGTCAGGCTGCCCGGAGGGAGCGCGGTGGCCGTTACTGCGCCGCAACTTAAGCACGATAGCCTGCAGCGGGTTACGCATGACTGTTTCCTGTGATTGGCAGCAAGCGTTCCGGGCTACACCCGCCGCGAGGGCCAACGCCGCCTAGAAAACGTTGCGGTTGGGGGTGTCGTTGCTGGCCGGCTCGGAAGGCGGGGTGGCCTGCTGGACCGGCTGCTGTGGCGGGGCTGGCGGCGCCTGCGTCTGGGCCTGCGCCACGGGCGCGCTCTGCTCGGCGCCCTCGCCCTCTTCGTCGTCTTCGCGCACGGCGCGACGGAACTCACGGATGGATGAGCCGAAATCACGCCCCAGGTTGCTAATCCGGCCAACGCCGAAGAGCAGCACAATGACGCCGACGATAATCGCCAGCTCCAGCGGCCCAAGCGGGCCGATAATCAACGGTCCAGGCATGACGCCCTCCCTCGTCCTGCGACAGTCGCCACAGGAATCAGTCTGCCTATGATACAGGATGCGCCAATGCGGGAAAGCGCCCGCACGGGTTCGCGGGTTAAGGGTCCGTTTCACGCCGCCAGACCACGCGGGTCCCGTTGAAGCCCGGGATGAAGCCGGGGATCAGGAAAGGCGCTCGACGAACACGTCCATCACGCCGCCACAGATCTTGTCCTCGCCGTCCGTGGGCTCGGTGAGGTCGACCGTGACGATGCGGGGGGCGCCGTCTTCGAGCACCTCCATCGCCTCCTGCCACACCTCCGCCTCGCCGCAGCCACCGCCGATGGTGCCGAAGAAGGAGCCATCGGTGCGCACGACCATCTTCGCACCTGTCTTGCGCGGGGTTGAGCCGCGGGTGCGCGCGACCGTGGCCAGCACCACCGGCTCCTCGCGGTCGAGCGCCTGGGCGATCTCGCGGTAGATCTCTTCGTTCATGCCCTGATCCTGACGCCCCCGCGACTCGCTCGCAAGCGGGGGCGCGGGACAGGTGCGAGTTGGCTACGATGGCCTGCATGGCTGCCCTCGCACTCGACCACGTCATCCTCGCGACCGCCGACATCGACGCCTGCGCCGCACGGCTCGAGCGGGAGCACGGGTTGGCGTCGGTGGCGGGCGGTAGGCACGCGGGTCACGGCACCGGCAACCGCATCGTGCCGCTCGGCTCCACCTACATCGAGATCATGGGCATCGTCGACGCCGAAGAGGCAGAGGGTGGCCCGATGGGCAGCTGGCTGCGCGATCAGACGGCTCAGGGCGACCGGCAGGCGGCGTGCTGCCTGCGTGCCGACGGGCCAGCCTTCACGGCGCTCAGCGAGCGCCTAGCAGTGCGCCCCCTGCCCATGTCGCGCGACGCCCCCGGCGGGGCGACCCTCACGTGGCGGCTGGCCGGCCTGGCCGAGGCGATGGCCGACTGCTCGCGTCCCTTCTTCATCGACTGGGACGTACCACCACAGCTGCACCCCGCCGCCGGCGACGCACCCCACCGCGTCGCGCCGGACGGCTTCGCCTGGCTCGAGCTCTCGGGCGACACCGACGCCATCCGCGCCTGGCTGGGCGAAGAGGTCGCAGGCATCCACATCACGCCCGCGGAGAGCCCCGGCCTTCGCGCCGCCGTCGCCCTCGCAGGCGGCGGCGAGATTGTGTTGTAGGATAGAGAAACGATGACCTTGGCGAAGAAACGTCCGAAGCAACGAAGCGATGCATTCGATGACCTTCCGGTCGTGGACATCGAACCCAAGCTGCGCGAGCAGATTCGCATCTTCGAGATGCGCTACGAGATGTCGACAGCAGAGATGCGAGAGGTTGTCCGCAAGGACCCCATGCGCGAGACTGCGGAGATTTGTGATTGGCTGATGGCGGATTCCATACTCAAGGACTTCGCAGCGATCGAGAGAAGCACGGCTGGCTCAGATACGACCGATACGTCGCAATCCATCGAGCCGCCCTCGAACGGCACGCCTTCGTAATCGAAGACCAGACTGAGTTCATCCGCCCTCCGGACCCACGAAAGCACATCGGACTGGAGGGGAACGTCATCTGCCAACGTGGAGTCGTCGTTTCGATCCAGAAGCTGCTTGCGCCCCGCCGCAATCGGCGGAATCAGCTAGAGGTGCGTGGGTATCGCTACAACTACCGCGCGTACGTTCCACCACAGAGGAACCTGCTGCGCTACGACAACTCGTACGGCCCTGACGAGTTCCACCGCCATGAGTACGACCTCCTGACGCAGAACCAGAAGCCCCTCGAACTGCTCTCGCGCGAAGAGCTCCCCACCCTGATCGAGGTCATCGACGAGGTGCAGGCGATGGCCGAGCGCCTGGGGCTGGACGCCTGAGCCCCTGCTTCCCCTACCCCAGGCAGCAGCGCAGGAACTCGTGGGCGCGGCTGGTGGCCTGCAGCCCGATGCCCATGGGAGCGGCGTCGAAGCCGTGCGGGCCGCCAGCGTAGACCGCCAGCTCGGACCGGTTGTTCGCCGCCAGCCAGCGCATGTGCATGAAGAGCGAGTCGTCCAGCAGGGCGTCGAGCGTGCCCACCGTGAAGAGCGCGGGGGGCATGTCGTGGAGGTGGGCGTTGAGCGGCGAAACATCGGCGTCCGTCGCGTCCGCGTCGGGGATGAACATGCTGTAGAAGCCGTCGATGGCCGAGGCCGTCAGCCCACCTTCGTCCGACGCGTGACGCTGGCTCGGCGTCTTCGTGAGGTCGTACACGCCATAGACCAGATTCGCCCCGAGGAAGCCCGTGTAGCCGTGACGGTCGCGCATGCGCAGGAGCGTGACGGCGGCGAGGTGCGCCCCCGCCGAACCGCCGCCGATGAGGATGCGCTCGCTGCCGAATTCGGCGGCGGCGTTCTCGACGAGCCAGACGGCGGCGGCTTCGCAGTCGTCGGGGCCGGCGGGATACGGGTGCTCGGGCGCGAGGCGGTAGTCGACGCTCACCGTGGCCACGCCCAGCTTCTCCACCAGCGCGAGGTTGGGCTGGTCGCTCATCTTCGCCCGCCCGAGGGCCCAGCCGCCGCCGTGGATATCGAGGTAGACGCCCGTGGGCATGCGGCCCTCGGGGCGGATGATGCGCACACAGGCGCCTTCACCCATGCCGGGCACCTCGCGGTCTTCGGCACGCTCGACGGGTGGCGCGAGGGGAATGGCGCCCCCGCCTTCCTCCATCAGGCGTCGCAGCTCTGTGATCTCCGTGTTCTCCATGGAGGGCATCTGCTCGCGCATGGCCTTCATCATCTGCAGGAAGGCTTGCGTCTCGGGGGTGACGGCGTCGGGGTCGAAGACTGCGGGGTCGAAGGTCATGGCGTTCTCCTCAGGAAGGCTTCAGGCCGAAGGAATGGATGAGACGTCCATAGCCAAGGTAGCTGATGACCGCCCAGCCGATTTCGAGGATCTGTTCCTCGGTGTAGTACTGCGCGAGCTCATCGAACAGCTCGCGGTCGATGTTGGCATGGTCGATGAAGAGGCGTTCGGCGTAGTGGAAGGCCGCCTTCTCCGCGTCGGAGAAATCTTCATCGCCCCAGGTGGCGATGCGGCTGACCGTGCTCTCCTCGAGGGTGTCACCTTCCCCTGACAGGGGAAGCCGGGCGGCCTGTCAGAAGTCGCAGGCGTTCAGCTGGGCGACACGCAGGCGCACCATCTCCTTGAGCCGCGCGGGGACCGCGCCATCGCGGATAAGCGGGCGATACCACTCATTCCACGCGTCGAACAGCCGCGAGTTGTGCCCAAAGACACGGGTGAAGTCGTTCGCCCGCTCCCGATAGTGTTCGGGCAGCTCGTCGTCGCGGGCGAGGCGGAGGTGCGGGAGAGGTGTATCAGGCATAGGACGATTGTACGGGGGAGCGGGGAGGGGCGTGGGGTGGGGGCTGACCGGGGTAGAGATATGCCAGCCACTTGCCCAGCCAGTAAGGTCGTGGGACAAGAACCGGGAGGGCGCTGTGAGATCGTTCCAGGTCACCGTTCGCGTTGCCAAGCCCCCGAGCGGTGAATTCCGGGAGATCGACGCTGTCGTCGATACCGGTGCCGCCCACTCCTTCCTGCCCGCCTCGTTCCTCGAAGGCCTTGGTATCCCGCGTGACCGCACACGCTCGTTCAAACTCGCCGATGGCACACGCAAGACCTACGACCTCGGCGAGGCTCGCTTCCACATCGAAGGGCGCGAGATGAACGCACCGGTCGTCTTCGGCGACGAGGGCGTTGCCCTCCTCGGCGCTACCACACTCGAAGTCTTCGACCTGATCGCCGACACAACCAACCTGCGTCTCATCGACGCCCCCGAAGCGTTACTGGTCAGCATCTTCCGGGGGTAGGGCTAGCCGGGGTTCAGAGAATCTTGTTACCTACGTGGCCGATTACCCACTCGCCCGGATCGTCGCGCCACGCCATGTAAACCCACAACGCGTCCTGCTCTTTGCTCCCGGACCCAAACCGCAGGTGCTCCTTCATCAGCAGCGTGTCCCCTTCAACGTCGAACGTGAGCTTCGCTTCAAGCCTGTGTTCCCTGGTGTCACTTTCGTGCTGGATATACCTGACTCCCTTTTCAGGCAGCCACTCCCGTATCGGCTTGCCCAGTCCCTTCACTCCTCGTCGCTCCTCAGCACACTCGCTCAGAATCTTGAAGGATTCACACACTTTCTGCGGGTGTCGGAATGGATACTTTTCGGCCGAGGTGAACGCACTCGCGAGGAAGTTGAGGTGGTCGAAATCGCTACTCACAAGGAGAGCGTCTTCCATTGAAGACACTTCCTCTTGCTCCGGTTCCTCCTCTTCTGGCGGGAGGTCCCCTCGTGCCTCAAGCACAGCCTTGAGATGGCGTATCTGTCTTGCCCTGTCTGCGGCAATTCGTTCCTGTCCGTCGAATTTTCCTTGCCAGACCGCCTCGGTCTGCTTGTGACTCGACTGTTGCCGCTCAAGCTCTGCCCTCAGTTCTGCAATCTCTTCACCGGTTTCGAGTTCTTGCACGCGAGCGCGGAGTCTGTCTGTCTCCCTGCGTAGCCCTGACGCTGCATCGTTCGCCTTACGCCTCTCATCCACCGCTTCCTGCCGCTGCCTGGAAATCGTGTCGATGCGACCCTGCAAGCGGCTCTCGGTCGCATCAGCCCGCTTCTTCAGATCCGCGACATCCTTGTCGCGCTTCTCCCGTAGCGAGTCGACTTCGCCTGCGTGCTTCTCGCGTTCCTCTCCCAGACGCCGGGCGAGCGCCTCCCGCGCAGCCTTGACAGCCTCATCGGCAGCGTCGGCACGCTGCCGTTGCTCCTCGAGGTCCTGCTCGCTCTGGAGCGACTCGTCGTCGCCTTGGGTCTCACGACGCTTGCGAAGAGCTGCGCGTTCCGCTTCCAGTTCCTTGATTCGCTCGGTGGCAGCGGAGTGGCGCGCCTCGGCCTCATCACGCTCGCGGAGTGCTTCGGCGACACGCTCCCTCTGAGTCTGTTCGGCTGCTTCCAGACGCTCGGCGATGGTCTCGCGCTCGCGTTCACTGGCCTGAGCATCGCTCTCGGCCTGTTCGATGTGGGCCCGCAGTCTGTGTTCCTGTTCCTCCAGGGCGACCTGCGACTGCTCCTCAACCTCACGCCTCTTCTCCGCCTCTGCGCCGACCACCCCTTCGAGGTGGTGCACCTGTTCCTCAAGCGTGATCCGCTGCTGATTCAGGTCGCGGACTGAATCAGCGGACATCTCGACCAGCTCGGCGAGATGGTCCCGCTCACGCTCGAGCGATGCTGCGTCGACCCGAGCCTTGTCTCGCTCCTCCTCGATCGACTCGCGAGCGGTTCGCTCGGTCGACAGACTTTCGTGTGCAGCTTCGAGATCGCTCCGCACCCTCTGCACATCCGAGCGAGTGAGGTCGCGTTCCTTCTCAGCGGCATCACGCGCGGCCAGTTCAGCCTCAAGGTCTTCGTGCGCGTCACGAAGTTCACTCCTGGTTCGTTGCAGCTCTGATTCCGCCTGCTCCACACGCTGGCGCAACGTGGCCAGCTCCTGCTCTCGCTCCGCATCGCGCTCGGTGTCGATGGGGACGACGGTGGGAGGTGGTGGTGGGGGGTCGACGTGGATCGGGGGCGGCTCGACCGGCGGTGCGACGGGGGGAACGGCCGGGACGGGGCGGGTGGCTCGCTCGGCGATGCGTTCGGCGATCTCGTCGATGACGCGGTCGTCGCCGAGCGACTCGATGCGTCGCGAGAGCCAGACCGGATGCTCGTAGGCCTTGCTCGTGGCCGGGTCGAAGCCTGGCCAGTAGAGGCGAACCGCGCCCCAGTAGCAGGAGAGCCGTCCGCCGACGATCTTCGAGAGCTCCCACCCCACCTTCCCCTCGGCCAGCGCGATGACATCGGCGCGGTCGCCGAGCCGCTGCGCGACGACCGACGGCGAGACGAGGTAGCCGCTCCTCCCGCGGGGCACGCTGATGACGACCAGCGGACGCTCCCGCTCCGCGTTCTGCAGCTGGTCGCGCGCGAACGCCCCAATCGCTGCGGATGAGATGCGGGTGAACGTGTTCCGTTGTCGAGTCATGGCATATTCCGGCCGAAATCGCCCTGCGGAGCGCGCGGTCTGGATACAGGGCCGCAATCCTACCCCAGCCGCCGGACCGTGGGGTGCGTCTCACCGACTCCCCCGAAGGCCTGCTCGTGAGTTGTGGCGCGCCCCCTCCCCCCACTCCCCCACCGGTAGACGCCTGACTCTCCCCGCTTGATGCGAACGTACGTTCTGATTATCCTTGCCGCCCCATTTCGGGAGAACGGCAGGGAGCAGCATGCGTTCGCCAGGTGTGTTGCACGTCGACCTCGACGCCTTCTTCGTCTCGATGGAGATCCTGCGGCGGCCTGACCTGCAGGGGACGCCCGTGGTGGTGGGCGGCATCGGGCCTCGGGGCGTCGTCAGCACGGCCAGCTACGAAGCGCGCGCCTTCGGCGTCCATTCGGGCCTGCCGACGGCGCGCGCGCGGCGCCTCTGCCCCCAGGCGACCTACCTGCCGGTCGACTTCCCCTTCTACGAGCCCGCCTCGGAACAGTTTCACGCCATCCTGCGCGACTTCACCCCCGACTGTGAGCCGGTGGGCACGGACGAGGCCTACCTCGACGTGGCCGGCTCGCGACGACTCTTCGGCGACGGCATCACGATCGCGGGCATGATTCGCGAGCGGGTGCGCTCCGAGGTCGGCCTCGCCGCCTCCGTGGGCGTGGCCACGAACAAGCTCGTGGCGAAGGTGGCGAGCGACGCGGCCAAGCCCGACGGCGTCTGTGTGGTGGGGGCGGGTGAGGAGGCGGCTTTCCTCGCGCCGCGCCCGCTGCGTGAGCTGCCCATGGTGGGGGCGAAGCTGGAAGAGCGCCTGAAGCATCTGGGGCTGAAGACGATCGGCGATCTGGCCGCCTACCCGGCAGAGACGCTGCGGGCGCGCTTCGGGAAGACGGGAGAGGATCTGCACCTGCGCGCCCGAGGGCTCTTCACGGCGCGGGTGCTGGCGGAGCCGAGCGTGGCCAAGTCCGTCAGCCGCGAGACGACCTTCGGGCGCGATCTGGGCGAGCGCTCCCTCCTGCGAGCCGTCCTGCGCACGCAGGCAGAGCGCGTGGCGCGCGACCTCGTGACCCATGAGCTGGCGGCGCGCACGGTCGTCCTGAAGCTGCGCTTCCCACCGTTCGAGACGCTCACACGCTCGCGCACCGAGCTGCACCAGATCGCGCTGGCGGACGAGATATCCGCCATCGGAACGGACCTCTTCGAGCGGGTCTGGCAGCAGGAGGGGCGACGCCCCGTGCGCCTGATCGGGATCGGGGTGATGAACCTGGCGCCGCCTGCACGGCAGCTGAAGCTGGGCGAAACCTTCGCGGCGGACCGTCTCGCGAAGACCGTCATCGCCCTGCGCGACCGCTACGGAGAGGGCGTCATCTGGCGCGGCCCATGTCCGCCTCCACCGGATCATGGCATGGCGTGGGATGGGTTCACCCCTGCCGCACGGGCGGTCTAGCGCAAGGAGAAGCGAAGGGGCCGGCTCAGCGCCGCGACCCCTTCACCTGTGAGCCGCCCCCTAGCCCAGGTACGCCGACCCCGAACGGCGACCCTTCGGGTCCGTCAGCACGTTGACGAGGGCGACGGTGTTGGCGGCGAGCGCTTCCTGCACGGCGGGAGCGATGTCGGCCGGGTCCTCGACGCGGCGGGCCCAGCCGCCCACCATCTCCACCGTCTTCTCGTAGGCCACGGGCAGGAGGGCGGCGATGGGGGGCGCGTCGGGGGCGAACTGGCGGTCCTGGATGGAGTGCCCCGCGATGCCGCCGTTATTCGAGACGACGATGACGATGTTCGCTCCCACCCGCACGGCCGTCTCAACCTCCATGGCGGCGGCCCCGAAGGCGTAGTCGCCGAGCACCGCCACCACCTGCTGGTCGGGACGCGCGAGCTTCGCCCCGAGCGCGTAGGGCAGGCCCGTGCCCATGCAGCCGGTCGTGCCCGAGTTGAGCCGCAGGCGTGAGCCGAAGCTGGGCATGACGGCGCGCGCCACGCCCATCGTCAGCTCGGCGTCGACCGTCACGGTGGCGTCGCGGTCGAGGCTGTCGCGCACGTCGCGCAGCAGACGGAAATGGTTGATCGGCACTTCGTCGGAGGCCATCGCCTCGGCGGAGCTGGCTTCGTTGCGCGTGCGCGCCTCGGCCAGCGTCCCCACCCAGTCAGTGGCGGCGACGCGCAGGCTGCGCCCCTCGAGCAGGCCGTTGAGCTGGTCCACGGCGACGGCGCAGTCGGCCACGATGCCCGTCTCGACCTCCGCGCCGCTGTAGAACTCCTCGGCCACGATGTCGATATGGGCGATGCGGACGCCCTCGGCGAAGCGGGGCGCGCGTCCGAACTGGAACACCCAGTTGAAGCGTCCGCCCACCATGAGCACGGCATCGGCGCCGCTGAGGGCGGCGGAGCGGGCGGCGTTCATGAACATGGGGTGGTCGTCGGGAATCGCGCCCCGCCCCATGGGCGACGCGACGAAGGGGATGCCGCGGTCGACGAGCCGCTGCAGGGGCAGGCCCGCATCCGCCCAGCCCGCGCCCTTCCCCATGATGACGAGCGGGCGTTCCGCCTCGGCGAGCATGGTCGCGATGCGTTCGAGGGCGACGGGGTCGGGGTGCGGAGCGGCGATGTCGGGATCGCTCGCGCGCCACTGGACCGCTTCCTCCTCGAAGGGCGTGCGGATGAGCTCGGCGGGAAAGTCGAGGTAGACGGCGCCCGGGCGCCCGCTGAGGGCGCGTCCGAGGGCAAGGTGCACGTACTCGGCGATGCGCGCCTGGCTATCGACCTGCGTCGCCCACTTGCAGGCGGGCGCTGCGTAGGCGACCTGATCGGCCTCTTGGAAGGCGCCCAGACCACGCTGGTTGCTCGCCGACGAGCCGCCCAGCACCACGAGCGGCATGGCGCTCTCCGTGGCGACGTACATGGGCGTGACGGCGTTCGTCAGTGCGGGGCCGGAGCCGACGACGAGCACCCCCGGCTTTCCCCGCGCCCATCCCCACGCGGAGGCGGCGAAGCCGGCCGAGACTTCGTGGCGACAGTTCACCACCGTGATGCCTTCGCGCTCCATCGCCGCCATGACCTCGATCATGGGGCCCGCCACGACACCGAAGGCGGTATCGATACCCGCCGCCTTCAACTGCCGCGCGATGATCTGTCCGCCGTTCAACTCTGCCACGCTGCGCCCTCCACGTTCGGGGTGGCCGCCATCGTACGCCCCGCGCGTGCCGCCCTGCCGACGCCTCCCCCGAGCGGTCTAGAATCGGTCGCCAGTCGCCGCCACCGCGGCCAGGGGACGCTCATGGACATGGACCGCCTTGAGGGAAAGGTCGCGCTCGTGACGGGCGCGGGTTCGGGCATCGGCAGGGCATCAGCGATGCGCTTCGCCGCAGAGGGCGCAGCCGTGCTCTGCACGGACCTCAACGAGGCGTCGGCGCAGGAGACGGCCGCCACCATCGCCGAGGGAGGCGGCTCCAGCGCCGCGCTCCAGGTCGACGTCACCGATGAGGATGCGGTGCAGGCCGCCTGCGAGGCGGCCGTGCGCGAGCTGGGCGGGCTCGACGTGCTCATGAACAACGCCGGTATCGGGCGCGCGGCGTGGGACATCACCATCGCCATCAACCTGAGCGGCGTCTACTACGGGCTGCGTCACGGCGGAGCGCTCATGGCGGAGCGGGGCGGCGGCGCCATCATCAGCACCGCCTCGATCGCGGGACTGGTTGGGCTGGTAAGCGACCGCGTGACCGAGTTCCCGCCGGTCGATGGATCGGGCGCATACATCGCGGCGAAGCACGGTGTCGTGGGCCTGACGCGTCAGTTTGCGCTCATCTACGCCACGCACGGCGTGCGCGTGAACGCGATCGCGCCCGGCTACATCCGCACGCCGATGGTGAGCGAGGCGCTGGAGTACGAGGAGGCGGTGCGACACTTGGAATCGCTCCACCCCCTCGGACGCCTCGGCGAGCCCGAGGAGATCGCATCCGCCGCCGCCTTCCTCGCCAGCGACGACGCCTCCTTCGTAACCGGCGTCGTGCTCCCCGTAGACGGCGGCTACACCGCCCGCTAGTCCAAGCCGCTCCCCCGCCGAGCCAGCTCGCTCGCCCGACGCGTCCCACATACGCGTAACCATTCCGTACAGTACTGTTCGCGTATGACAAGCGAAGAGGCCGCGTCCGCGCCTCCCATTCCCGGCGCCCGCCTCCTCCTCGACCAACTGGTCCGCCTGAACGACCACCAGGTCAGCTCCATCGACGAGTTGCGCCAGGAGTCCCGCGCCTACCTGGGCGTCGGTGCGCTGGCGCTGACCGCAGCAGCAGCGCTGCTGGCTATCTCGGATGTGCATGCAGGACTTGCCGCAAGGGCCGGCCTCGCGCTGCTGCTCTTTGTCGCATCGGCAGTCTGTGCGGTTACCGCAGAGCGCTCAGCTTCCTCCGCCTTCGCTCCGAACATCGAGACGTTTCAGGAACTTGTGGAGGACGGAACGTCACGCTGGAGCGACGATCAGCTTGCCCTGTGGGCGGCACGGGAGTTCGCAGGCTCCGTTCTGCCCTACACAGAGACGGTGGTCGCCAAAATCGCCCGACTCGTGAACCGGCAGCTCTCGTTGTTCCTGCTCGAAGTCACCGTCCTCGGAGGCACCCTGGTCGCTGCTGTGCTTACTTGATCTTGTCTCGCGCCAATCGCCCTTGAGAGGAGGAGGAGGAAATCCCTGCGTCATCCTGTGGGGCGGCTTCTCCGATGGCGGCGGAAGCTCAATCCGCTTCGGTCGGTCCGCACGTTCCGTGCTTGCCGCTTCCTGACGTTCCTGCTCGCTCATGCAACCATCATGCCAAGCCGCAAGCGATCCCGCCAGACCCGGACACGCAAGAGGGGGCGGCCAAGCCGCCCCCTCTTGCGTTGTCGTGACGCTCCGGCGTCGCTTCGCTACTCCTGCGAGACCCACTGCTCCAGCAGCTGGTGGAAGTGGCGGATCTTCGTCTCGCCGTAGTTCCCGAACTGCACGTACTCCTTCTTCGTCGCGTGCAGGCCCAGCTGCACCCGTGGCAGGTTGTACGTGTCCTGGTTGAAGACCCGCGCGAGCATCCCCAGCTCCGGCGCCTCCGTCCAGTCGTCGTCGACGCCCAGCCAATGGATGGGCGCAGCCGGCGGGCGCTCCCCGTCCTGCGGGTAGGGCGCCAGATAGAGGCACTCCATGATGCTCTCGTCGGGATTGTTCCCGTTCGGGCGGAAGCGGTAGACGATGCGGTTGAACGACCCCCACGGATGGAAGTTGGGGAAGAGCGTGAAGTAGATGCTGTCGTTCAGCTCCGCGTCGGGCACGTTGTCCATCAGGTCGCCCAGCACCGGACGCAGCCCCTCACGGATCGCCGCCGCCCCGATCTCGCGCACCGAAGCGCCGTTCGAGGGGGTGGCCGTCATCTGCTCCATGCGCTGGTCCAGCTCGTCGCCGCCACTCGCGACCTCCGCCTCTTCGGGCTGCGCCGGGCTGACGCCGTCGTCGCCTCCGCGACGGCGGCTCCAGGCCTCGTCGTCGGCCTCGAGCTGGCGGCCCGCCAGCCACTGGCACATGTGCGGGTCGGCTTCGCCCAGCTCGCCGCTGATCCACGTGCCACCGTCGGTGAAGAGACCGGTGCGACCGTCCCGTGCGGTCACCAGCACGGTGCTGTCTTCCTGCGTGTCGTAGATGGCGCCCGTGAGTGGGTGGCGCATCTTGAAGGGGCTCGTGTCGGGCAGCGGCTCCTCCTGCGGCACGTTCGAGAGGTGCGGGCTGGGCACGCCGTTCGGCGTGATCGCCCGCGCGTAGTTCCCGAACACGTCGTACTTCGAGTTGGCGTCGCAGATGCCCGCCAGAATCTGGGGGTGCGTCGCCACCACGTGGTAGGCCTCCATGAAGGCCTCCTGCGCCACCTTCCAGTTGCAGCGCAGCACCTTGGCCACGTGCGCCTCCTTGTAGCGCTTCTCGTAAGGCAGCAGCGTGAAGTGGCTCTCCAGATCGCCCACGAACTCCTCGAACGGCTCCGCGTCGGGATCGGGGTTGATGAAGACGAAGCCGCCCCAGCGCGCCGCCTTCACCTCTGGCAGCGACTGCTCATCCGGATTCACATAGGGGAAGTCCCACTGACAGGGAATCTCCTTCAGCGATCCATCGAGGTTCCACGTCCAGCCGTGGAAGGCGCAGCGCAGATCGCGCGCCTTCTTGCCGTCCTCCTGCCGCAGCAGGCGGCCGCGATGCAGGCAGGCGTTGTGGTAGGCCTTGAACTCATCCTCCGCCACGCGCACCACCAGGTAGGAGAGGTGGGCCAGCTCGTACACGAGGTAGTCCCCCACATCGGGGATGTCGTCCTCGTGGCAGGCCATCTGCCAGACGTGCTTCCAGAGCTTCTCCACCTCGATGTCGTGCCACTCGCGCGAGGTGTAGCGCTCCACCGGCACCAGCGTCGGCTGCCCCTCCGCCAGCGGCGCGTCGCGCAGCAGGTAGTCAGGGACCGGGTGGCTGTCTTCCGCCAGGAGCTGGGTGTAGGGCACGCCCGCAGAACGATTCGTGCCGGTCAGGGTTTCCGTCATCGTGAGCCTCCAGTGAGAGAAGCGAGGCCGTTCTGGCCTCTGTAGCGCGAATCGTAGCAGAGTGATGCAGCCCACTGGCGTCCCGCGCCTTCCTGATGGCGTAGGCTGGGCGTGCGCGGCCACCGCGACACAGCAGGAGGAAGGCGAAGATGCTCCTCGAAGGCAAAGTCGGAATCGTTACCGGAGCAGGCATGGGTATGGGAGAGGCGGTCGCCAGGCGCTGGGCGCGCGAAGGCGCCCGCGTCATCGCCACCGACGTGGACGACGAGGCCGGCCACGCCGCCGTCGAAGCCATCAACGCCGCCGGCGGCGACGCCCACTACATCCACGCCGACATCGCCAGCGAAGCCGACTGGCAGGCCATCAGCGCCTACGCCGTGAACGAACTCGGCGGCCTCCACATCCTCCACAACAACGCCGCCGTCCACTTCTGGTTCGATTCCATCAACGACCCCATGGAGAAATGGGACCAGATGATGGATATCAACCTGCGCGGCGTGCTGCTCGGCTGCCGCTACGCCGTCCGCCACATGATCACCGCGGGCGGCGGCGCCATCGTCAACACTTCTTCCGTCTCCGCCCTTCACGGCGTGCCCATGCAGGGCCTCTACGGCTCCACCAAGGCCGGCGTCATCAACCTCACTCGCTCCCTCGCCCGTGCCTACGGCCAGCACGGCGTGCGCGTCAACGCCATCTGCCCGGGCACCATCGATACCCCCATGCTCCACACCGCCGCCGCCGAAGCCGCCGAGCTCTACCGCGACCAGGACGAGCCCGTCGGCGGCCGTGGCGGCAGCACCGGCCCCACCCTCGACGGCGGCCGCCTCGGCTCCCCCGACGAGATCGCCAACGTCGTCACCTTCCTCGTCTCCGACGAAGCCTCCTACGTCAGCGGCGTCTTCCTCCCCGTCGACGGCGCCATGATGGCCTGAGGGCGGTCGGGACGAAGTCGAAGCGCCGTTGACACTGTCGTTCGGAACAGGTCACCTGTAACATATGAATGACGGAGGGCCTCGCTGATGTCAGACACGCCAACTCGAGACTCAATCAGTGAGCTCCGTCGCGCACGGAGTGAACGGCTTCGCGCCAGGTACAACCTGCCCGACACCAGCACGCCGGAATTCGCCGCCGAGGCGCACCGTCAGTCCCTGGCGTTGGCGAACAGCCCTCACGCCGAAGAAGACCAGGCCTTCGTCGACTCCATCAACGAGATGTTCTCCGACGAGGAAAGCCCTGAGTGAAACGAGGCGACATCTGGACCGTCGCCGGTAGTGGCGACTACACCGCCAAACCGCGACCTGCGGTCATCCTGCAAGCCGACCGATTCGCTGACATCGAGTCCGTCACTGTCTGTCTACTCTCCACTGAGCCTGAGCGTGCCCCGTTCGTTCGCATCCAGGTCGACCCAACCACACGCAACGGGCTGGCGGAGCGCTCGTTCACCATGACAGACAAGCTCTCGACGGTTCGCAGGTCACGCCTTGGCCGACAAGTAGGACGCCTCGACGATGAGGACCTGTATGAGCTGGAGCAGGCAGTGCTCCTCTTTCTCGGCTTTGTCTCTGTCAGCGATTCGCGGTGAGCAGTGAGGTGATTGGCCTCAGGCTGCTACACTCGTACCAGTGGGTGCTGCATTCCAGCACCGGCGCCTCTGCTCCCTGAGCGGGGGCGCTTTCAATTTGGTTCGGGCGTTGATCGGTGTGGCGACGCGCTCAGTGGCGGTCACCTGTCACCCGCCACCCGACCCCTACTCCCGCCCCTTCGCCCACTCCACGCCACGGTGCAGCAGCTCGCGGAACACCGGCAGCTCCCAGGAGCCCCGCACGATTGGCGCTTCTTCCACCATCGGCTGCATGTCGTACTTGCCGCACGAGTGACCCAGCGTCAGGTAGAACACCGCCCCCGCCCCCAGCTCCCGCACGTACGCAATCAGACGCGGCTCGTCGTCGGGCCAGTCGTTCTCGACGTACCCCGCCTCGAACGTCCCGCTGAAGCGCGTCTCCAGCAGCGGCGTGATGCCCTCCGAGTACTCGCACAGGTAGATCTCGTCCGACGCCTCGAACGGCTTGATGCCCGCCACCAGCGGGTGATCCGGAGCGGAGACCGTCACCTCGAACGGCTGGATGGGCGGGTGTGAGATGAAGCGGCTGCCCAGCGTCTCCATGAAGGTATCGCAGATGCGCGGCGCCACGATGCCCTCCGGCCCGAAGTCCAGCAGCGCGTTCGTCGCGTGAAGCGCCACCCAGCGCCCGCCGCCCTCCACGAACGCGCGCAGCGCCTCCTCCTCTGCCGGCTCG
Source organism: Tepidiformaceae bacterium (assembly GCA_965200565.1). GTDB lineage: Bacteria > Chloroflexota > Dehalococcoidia > Tepidiformales > Tepidiformaceae > UBA2991. The sequence continues at coordinate 1,750,141 of OZ241349.1, forward strand.
GGGCGAAGGTCGCAGGTGTAGGTGACCAGCAGGTCGGAGGCGCGGATCGCTTCCGTGTCCGCGAACGACTCCGCCACGCGCACGCGTACGTCGTCGTCTTCGGCCAGCAGCTTCAGCAGCTCCAGGCGGGCGTAATCCGTGTCGTGAAAGCGGGCGTTGGCGACCAGGTAGGCATTGATTCGTGGCATGGCGCGATCCTACTCGCTCGCCGCGTGCCCTCGCCCCCGGCGCCAAGCCTCCCCAGTCTCAGGCGGCCCCGCCTGCCTCCTGCACGAACTCCCACACGTGGCCGAACGGATCCCGTACCTCGAACGAGCGCAGCCCCCACGGCTTCGTCTCCGGCGCGCCTTCAGGCGAGGCGCCTTGCGCGCACACCTGCTCGTGGAAGGCGTCGATGTCGTCGACCGCGAGGTGAAGGTGCAGGCTCGACTCTTCCCCCGCCGCGTGCTCGCCGTCTTCGTCCGCCTGGCCGCTGTCGCTGATGTGCAGGAGCAGTCGGAAGTCGCCCGCCTGCAGCATCTGCGAGCGCGCGTAGCGTGTCCCCGCCTCAAAGCCGAGCACGTCCACGTAGAACGCCGCCGCTCGCTCCATGTTCGCGACGAAGAGGGTGGCGGAGTGAAGTCCCCGAACCGCTGCCACCACCGCTACCCGATCACGCCCTGGTCGAAGAGCGCCTCGATCTCGCTCTCCGCGAAGTCGAGCTCGCCCAGAACGTCGCGCGTGTGCTCGCCCAGCATCGGCGCGGGCACGAGCGGCACCTTCGAGCCCGAGAGCCGCGCCGGCATGCGCATCACCTTCACCGAGCCGAGCACCGGGTGCTCCAGCTCCTCCACCAGCCCGCGCTCCTGCAGATGCGGGTTGGTGAACAGCTCGTACGTGTCGAGCGTGGCCGAGCAGGGCACGCCCGCCTCACCCAACTCGCGCATCGCCTCGTACTTCGTCCGTTCGCCCGTCCACGCCGCCACCAGATCGTAGAACTCGGCCGCGTGCTCGAAGCGCCCACGCTGTGTCTCGAAGCGTGGGTCGCTCACCAGCTCCGGATGCCCGATGGTCGTGCAGAAGGCGTCCCACTGCGCCGTCGTCACCACCATCACGAACAGGTAGTCGTTCGTGCCGCCGCCCTTGCAGGGGTAGACGTCCGTGCCCGGGCCGCGACGGTTCCCCGTGCGCTCCTGCGGCGCCGTGCCCCAGTCGCGTAGCCCCAGCGTGCGCATGAAGAGCGTCACCGCCTCCTGCATCGAAATCTCGATGAACTGCCCCTCGCCAGTGCGCTGCTGCTGCACGTAGGCCGCCGTGATGGAGAGCGCCAGCTGCGCGCCCGTGCCTGAATCGCCGATCGTGGGCCCCGGCCGCACCGGTGGGCCGTCGCGTTCGCCCGTCACGGAGAACGTGCCCGCCGCTGCCTGCGCCACCCAGTCGTACGCGGGGAAGCCCGAGTACGGACCGCTCAGCCCGAACCCCTTCAGCCGCGCGTAGATGATGGAAGGGTTCACCTCCCGCATCACCTCGTACGTCAGGTCCAGCTTCTCGATCACGCCCGGACCGTAGTTCTCCACGAACACATCGAACTGCGGCGCCATGCGCAGCAGCAGGTCGCGCCCTTCTGCGCTGGCGAGGTCGATGGCGATACTGCGCTTGTTGCTGTTGTAGTTGAGGAAGTACTGCGGCAGCCCGCCCGGCGCCGCCACCCCGCGCCCCGGATCGCCCCGCCCGGGCGCCTCGATCTTCACCACATCCGCTCCCAGCCAAGCCAGCAGCTGCGTGCACGAGGTCCCCGCCTCGTACTGCGTCATGTCGAGCACACGCATCCCGTCCAGCGCAGCCATACGAATCCCTCCCTCGCGACGGGCGCGATGATACGCCCCGCGCGATGCCCGCCCGCGTCAGAGCGTTTCAGACGCGTGTCGTATGCTGATTCCCGTGGGACCGGGGATCACCCATGGATGAACCAGAAGCGAAGCCCGACGCTGCACCGCAATCCCCGGACCTCCCCGAGATCAGCCGCCTCTTCAAGGGCGACGCCGCCGGCTTCTTCGGCTCCATCGACTGGAGCATCTTCTGGACCGGCTTCCCACTCATCGTCTTCCTCGTCCTCAACAGCCTCTGGCCCGAAGACCTGTGGCGCATCCAGGTCGCCATCGTTGGCTCCTTCCTCGCCTCCCTCTACGTGTTCGTCACGAATCACGATAGCGGCGTCATCCGCGCCATCGTCGTGCTCGGCTTCCTCATCGTCTCCGGCTCGGCCATAGTCGGCCTCGCGGCCAGCAGCGCCAAGGCCTTCGCAGCCCAGAACATCTACACCGACTTCATCATGGTCGCGGTCTGCCTCGGCAGCATCGCCATCGGCAAGCCGATTGTGGGCGCCGTCGCCCGCCAGGGCGTTCCTGCCCTGCGCACCGCCATGGATCCGCAACACCGCGTCTTCGTCTACCTCACCCTCGCCTTCATGACGATCAACATCATCACCGGCATCCTGCGCATCTTCCTGCTGGGCGAACTCGACACCAACGCCTACGTCCTCATCAGCCGCGCCGTCGGCCTGCCCTTCAGCGTCGCCTTCCTCGTCGCCTGCTACTTCGCCATCAAGCGCACCGCCGGCGTCTCCGTCGGCCGCCTCCAGGGCCTCTGAGCCTCCAGGGCCTCTGAGCGAAGCCTCCGCGACTCCGCTGCGGCCGGCGAGCGCTTGCTGTTTAGAATGAACCCGTGGCGAAGCCGTTCCTGAAGTGGGCCGGGGGCAAGGCGAAACTCGCCGAACGCGTCCTCCGGCACGCCACCCTCGCCCCCGATCGCATCCGTCGCTACCACGAACCCTTCCTCGGCGGCGGCGCCGTCTTCTTCGCCCTGCACGAGGCGGGAGCCGTCCGCGAAGCCGCCCTCGCCGACACGAACGCCGACCTCATCGCCACCTACACCGCCATCCGCGACGACGTCGAAGGCGTCATCGCCGCCCTTGCCCGGCACGCCACCGCCTACCTCGCCCACGATCACTCCCAACGTTCCGCCTGCTACTACGACATCCGCGACAAGCGCCGCCCCCGCACCCCCGTCACCCGCGCCGCCCGCCTGCTCTTCCTCAACAAGACCTGCTACAACGGCCTCTACCGCGTCAACCGCAAGGGTCGCTTCAACGTCCCCCACGGCCGCTACGACAACCCCCGCATCCTCGACGCAGAAGCCCTCCGCGCCGCCTCCCGCGCCCTCGCCTGCGCCACCCTCGATGTGCTCGACTTCACCGAAGCCTGCGCCCGCGCCCAACCGGGCGACTTCGTCTACCTCGACCCCCCCTACCAACCCCTCAGCGCGACGTCGCACTTCACCAGCTACACAAGAGACGGCTTCGGCATCGAGGACCAGCAACGCCTCCGCACCGCCTTCGACGACCTCACCGCCCGCGGCGTCCCCGCCCTCCTCTCGAATTCGAGCCACCCCGACATCCACGCCCTCTACGAGCGCTACGAAGTCGAGGAAGTGCCCATGGGCCGCAACATCAACTCGAAAGGCAACGCCCGCCAGCCCATCGCCGAGCTCCTCATCAGCAATCGCTCGCAGGTGAGGGCTGCGCCCCCGATGAGGTCAGCAAGGTGAAGCCCGCGCACCTGGCGACGGGCACGCTCGTGTTCGGGATGGATGAGGGGAGTGCGTGGGAGCTTGGCAGCGACTAGACCGCCGCCCCTACCCCGCTGCGACGGGCGCGCCCAGGAAATCCAGGATCGCTGAGGTGTACGCGCCCGGCTCTTCCACCAGACCCGCGTGACCGCCCCCCAGCTGTTGCAGGGTGCCGTTCGGGAGCGCGTCGGCGAGCGCGGATACGGCCGCGCTGTCGACAAGCATGTCCTCTTCGCCTGCGATCACCAGCGTCGGTTGGGCGATTTCGCTCAGGTTGGCGCTCGCGTCGTATGCGAGGAACGCCTGCGCCTGGCGGGCGTAGGCGTGGTCCTGGGCCGGATGGGGGTCGTTCGCCCCGCTCTCGACCGCCTGCCGACGGCTCTCCGTGTTGGCCAGCAGATCAGCCGAGTAAAGCCAGGGCGCGGTCAGGGCGAAGGTCTGCTCGCGGCTCAGGTTGGAGCGCCGCGCGGCCACCCACCCCTCCGTCACGAGTCGCTGGCGACCCCCCACCGAGGCCGCAGTGCCGATCAGCACGAGGCTCTCGACCCGCTCCGCCTGTGTCGCCGCCAGCTCCAGGGCGATGGCTCCGCCCATGCCGTAGCCGACGACGCTCGCCTGCTCCACCTCCAGCCGCTCCAGCAGCTGGGCGACGTCGTCGGCCATGCCTGCAATCGAGTACGGCTTGTCGGGTGCGCTCGTGCGCCCCGCGCCACGATTGTCGAAGGTGATCACGCGCCGGCGCAGCGACAGTGCGCGCTGCAGCGGCGACCACAACCCCGAGTGCCCGCCCAGCCCCGCGATAAGGACGAGCAGCGGGCCTGATCCCGTTTCTTCGTAGAAGGTGACGATGTCTCGAAGCTGTATGTGCGCCATGACGCCGCTAGCCTAGCGGGCAGGCTGCCTATTGGCTATCGCCCCGCCGGCCTCACCAGCCCCCGCCGGTCCGCTTCCTCGATGATTTGCGCCACATTCGTGGCCGCCCCCTTGCGGATGCTGTCCGTCACCGCCCACAGCGAGATGCCCCCCGGACACGAACTGTCCGAGCGGATGCGCCCCACCAGCACGTCGTCGTTCCCCGCTGCGTCGAGCGGCGTGGGGTAGAGATCGTGCCCCGGCTCGTCGATCACCCGCACCCCCGGCATGGTGCGAATCGCCTCGCGCGCTTCTTCCGGCCGTACGGGACGCTCGAACTCCGCCCAGATCGCCATCGCGTGCCCGAAGACGGTCGGAACGCGTACGCAGGTCGCGCTCACGGCCAGGTCGGGCGCGTTCAGAATCTTGCGCGTCTCATCCACCATCTTCGTCTCTTCCTTCGTCGCCCCGTCCTCCAGGAAGACATCCACCTGGGGTACGACGTTGAAGGCGATTTCGCGCTTCTGCGTGCCCGAGGGCTCGCGCCGCCCCTCAAGCGCCGCCACCGTCTCCGTGCGCAGCCCCTCCACCGCCGCCGCGCCCGCGCCCGCCACCGCCTGGTAGGTGCTGACCACGATGCGACGCAGCGGATTCACGCGGTGAATCGGGTAGAGCGCCATCACCATCGGCGTCGTCGTGCAGTTCGGCTGGCTCACGATGCCGCGGTGCGAGGCCAACGCTTCCCCGTTCACTTCGGGGATGACCAGCGGCACCTCGGGGTCCATGCGAAACGCGCTCGAATCGTCGATCACGAACGAACCGCGGTCGCGCGCCAGGGGCGCGTACTGCCGCGACGCGTCCCCGCTCGCCGAGAGAAACACGATCTCGTCTTCAGCGGTGAACGCCGCCGGCGAGGTCTCCTCCACGGTCACGCGTTCGCCCCGGAACTCGATCTCCGAGCCGGCCGATCGCGCCGTCGCCAGCAGCCGCAGCCGGCCGACCGGAATCTCGCGCGCATCCAGCACCTGCAGGAACTCGCGGCCGACGATGCCGGCTCCCCCGACAACCGTGATGGCGTATGGCTTCATCATCAGAATGGTAGCGTACGAAGGCATACCGACCTACGGAGCCGTCACCAGGAGCCGTCGTCACGGAATTGCAAGTCACGGCATTGGGAGTGGAAATGGAAGTCACCGAGAAGCGTCTCGAAGCGCAACACGCCGTCGTCATCCGCAAGAAGGCGCCCGCAGGCGAACTGGGCCCCGCCATGAGCGAGGGCCTCACCGCCCTGGGCATGTTCGTCGCCACCAGCGCGACCGCGCCAGCCGGCCCACCCTTCGCCCGCTACCTCTCGATGGAGGGCGAGGAGTGGGAGTTCGAGTGCGGCATGACCGTGCTGGAGCCGATGGCTGGCGCCGGGCCCATCGAATCCTGCGAGCTGCCCGCCGGCGATGCGGTCTCCACCCTGCACATCGGCTCCTACGAAACCCTTGGCGAGACCTGGACCGCCCTGCAGACCTGGGTGCAGGAGCAGGGGCTGGTCGGTGCGGCGCCCCCCTGGGAGCTCTACCTCACCAACCCCACGGAACAGCCCGACCCCACGCAGTGGCGCACCGAGATCGTCATCCCGGTCACGTCAGCAGGATAGGGGGAGGATAGGGAAGGAAGGATAGGGAAGCGGGAAAGGCTCAAGGCTGGGCGGCGCTGTGCGCGGGGGCTAGTCGACGACTGCCGGCTCGCCCGGCTGCAAATCCAGCCCTTCGATGACCTCGTCGGCAGCGGGCGGCTCGATCGCCTGTGGCTGCCGCTGCATGTGCTCCAGACCGGCAATGCTGAAGCCGAGATCGCCGATCTCGCAGAGGATGCTGCAGTACGTCAGACGCAGGTCGCTCGTGGACTTCGACGGTTGGTAGCGAAGACCACAGGGGCTGCAGACGAGCATCGGCTCGCTGTCCGGGTCGTTCTCCATCAGGGGCAGGGGGTCAGAACCAGTCGTGTCAGCCATCGCTCCCCATGCTAACGCTTCCCCCCGCGACCGCAACCGGCGAGCCACACCATCCCTGAACCTTCGCCTCCCCACACGCCATCCGGAAACGCTGCCACAGCGTTGCCCCGACGCGACACCTTGAAGCGACTCAGTGTCGCTGGTAACCTCTTGGGTGATCCCGATCCAGCAGACGCATCAGGCCTTGGAGGGAGGCGATGCAGAGACTCCAGTTCCTGCCCCGTAACGCCAGCGATCCACTTCCCTGGTACCTCGATATGAACCGCCTGGGCATCGCCACTGTGGAGATGCTCACTACCATCGGCGCCCTCTTCATCTACTTCTTCGTGCGGGGCGGCCGTCCCGACGACCTCGAGGCCTCCCTTAGCCGTGGCCTCCAGATCGTCGACCTCGAGAAGCGCCTCGGCATCTTCACCGAAGTGCACTGGCAGGAAGTCTTCCTCCAGTACGACCTGCTCATGGCCATCGCCAACCAGGTCTACGCCTGGGGCCACTACCCCGTGCTCGCCGCCATCGGCATCTGGCTCGCCATCAAGAACCCCTCACGCTTCCGCTTCATCCGCAACGTCATGCTCCTCTCCGGCGTCGTGGGCATCGCCGCCTACTGGCTGCTGCCGACCGCCCCGCCGCGCCTCATCCACCTCTCCGGCATCGATTTCGGCTTCGTCGATACCGTCCACGGTGGCGCCGACGTGGTCTACCTGCAGCCCGCTCCCTTCGTGAACGACTTCGCCGCTCTCCCCAGCTTCCACTTCGGCTGGATTGCGCTCGCCTCCGCCGCCATCTGGGTGAACACCAGCAACCCCTTCCTGCGCGCCTTCGCCGTCGCCCTCTCGGTCATCATGTGGTGGGCCATCGTCGTCACGGGGAACCACTTCTTCTTCGATATGGTGGCGGGCGGCTGCGTCGTCGCCGTCTGCTGGCTCGTCGTCGCCTACCTCGACCGCATCGGCTTCAGCCAGCGCCTGACGGAAGCCGTGATCTCCTGCGCGAGCCGTCTGCGAGACCGCCTCGTGAGCCTCATCGCCGCCGCTCGTGCCTGAGCGCGACCGCGAGGGCTGGCCCCTCGCCTGTGACATCGCCGGCTCGCCCGACGCCCCCGCCGCCCTCCTCCTGCACGACATCCCCGACGACCGTCGCGCCTGGCAGGCGCTCTCCACCGCCATGGCCGCCGACTTCCGCACCATCGCGCCCGACCTGCGCGGCTTTGGCGAAAGCGGCGCGCCCGACCCCGCCACCACGCAACCCCCCGCCATGCACGACTACGCCGCCGACCTCATCGCCCTGCTCGACGGCTGCAAGGTCGAGCGCTGCTCCGTCGTCGGCGCGGGCTTCGGCGCGGAGGTCGCGCTCCAGCTCGCCCTCGATGCCCCCGCGCGCGTCGCCCGCCTCGTCCTCAACGACGTCGTGCCCGTGCCCGACCACCCCTCCTACGGCGACGATTTGCGCGCCGCCGAAGCGCTCCGCGCCGAGCAGGGGCGTCGCGCCCGCCGCTTCGGCATCGAGCGCGTCGCCGCCACCGCCCACACCGGCGACTACCTGCGCACCTCCACGCGGCTGCGCTACCAGCGCATCGACCCCGACGCCTTCGCCGCCGCCCACGAAGCGCGCGCCCGCCGCGATGCCGCCCTCCCCCGCCTCGCCACGCTCGCCGTCCCCACGCTCGTCGTGGCGGGCGCCGCAAACCCCTTCGTCACGGCTGCCGAACTGCTCGCCGAGACGCTCCCCGCGGCACGCCTGGTCACGCTGGACTGCGGCGCCGGCGCCCCCTTCGTCGCGCAACGCGCCTTCGAAGGCGCGCTCGGCGAATTCCTCGGCGCGACCGGCAACGCCGCCCCCTCCTGAGCCGGCGCGAGCACTGGCGGCGGACTGCTTGCTATAATTCAACCCACACAACCGCATTCCGGATTCGAAAGGGGTTGTCCACGGTATGAAGCCGATTCTCGCCCTCCTCGTTCTTCTCGTTGTCGCAGCTTCGGTGGGGCTCGTCGTGATGCGTCGCAACGCCGGCATCGACGATTTCCTTGATGAGGACCTTGACTAGCTGAGCGACTCGCCACAGTTCCCCGCCACGCCTCCGACAGGCGTCTCCGCCGAACCGGTGATCACCGGCTACGGGGCCGTGACTGCCTTCGGCAGTGGCGTCGAGGCCATGTGGGAAGCGCTCGCCGCCGCCCGCTCCCCCGCGACGGACTGGTCGCCTGACGACGGCCCGGCCACCTGGCGCGCGGGCCCCATCCCCGACAACTACCGCCCCCACCCGCGCATCCCCCGCAATCTCGCCCACTTCCTCGATCGCGGCTCCATGATCGGCCTCGACGCCGCCCTGCAGGCCGTCGAGGCCGCCGGCCTCACCGCCGGCATCGCCGATTCCCGCCGCTTCGCCGTCTCCGACGGCCTCGCCTTCCGCGCTCCCGGCCAGCCGACGCTGTTCGTTCCGTACGGCCAGCTCGTGGCGCGCACGCTGGGCGTGCGTGGCGCCGTGGTGAGCCTCGCTGGCGCCGAGGCGAGCGGCCTCGCCGCCATCGCCGAGGCGGCTGCCATCGTTGCGCGGGGCGAAGCCGACGTCGTCGTTGCGGGCGCCGCCCAGGCCCTGCAAGCGCCCGTGCTCGACCATCTCGCCCAACAGAACCTCATCGCCCCCGCCGACGCCCACCCCCTCGACGCCCACCCCGACGGCTGCACCCCCGCCGAGGGCGCCGCCTGCGTCGTCATCGAGGCCGAAGCGCACGCCCGCGAGCGCGACGCCACCATCCACGCCCGCATCGCCGCCGCTACCCGCACCTTCGACCCCCTCGCCGAGCCCCTCGACCCCAGCGACCCCGCCGAAGCGGGACGCTCCCTGCAGGCCGTCCTCGGCGCCGCCGGCTACCTGCAGAACCAGGTCGACCACATCGCCTCCTGCGCCGACGGACGCCCCAACCGCGACGCTTCCGAGGCCGTCGGCCTCACCCGCACCTTCGGGCGGCACGTCTACTACGCCAGCGTGACCGCCCCCGCCGGCGCCCTCGGCCACACGCTCGCCGCCAGTGGCCCGCTCGCGACCGTCTACGCGCTCGAAGCCATGCGCCGCCAGCAGGTCGCTCCCGCCGCCGGCTTCCGCGAGCCGCCTGAGCGCTCCGACCTCAGCGTCGTGCGCGAAACCCGCGATGAGCGTCTCGACTGCGTCCTCGTGACCTCCCTCGGCCTCGGCGGCTCCAACGCCAGCCTCCTCCTGCAGCGCTAGCCGTCAGCGCTGGCCGCTTCCTTTCACGTTTCGCCCCCCACCGCTACCATTGCGCTCGGTGGAGATTACCTGGATCGGACGCACCTGCTTCCGCCTGCGCGGGCGCGAAGGCGGAATAGTCACCGACCCCGTCGCTTCAGCGACCGGCTACAGCCTCAACCGCCCCACCGCCGAAATCGTTACCCTCAGCTCGCCCGACAACCCCGACATCAGCAACGTGAAGGGGGTGAAGGGCGAACCGTGCGAATTCACAGCCCCGGGCGAGTACGAGGTGCGTGGCATCCTCGTGACCGGCATCCCCATCCCCCGTGCGGACGGCCAGGGCCGCACCATGGCCTACTCCTGCGAAATCGATGGCGTCACCATCGTCCACCTCGGCCTCCCCGACGCTGCCCCCGACGCCACCATCCTCGAGCGCTTCGAGAACGTTGACGTCCTCATCATGCCCGTTGGCGGGGGCGGCTCGCTCGACGCAGCCGCCGCATCCGACCTCATGCAGCGCATCGACCCCAACATCGTCGTACCCATGAACTACCACACCACCCTCGAGAAGGCCCCGCTCGACCCCCTCGACCGCTTCCTCAGCGAAGCCGGCGCGACCGCCGAGCAGAAGGCGCGCCTCTCCGTCACGCGCGCCTCCATCCCCAGCGAGCTCACCGTCGAAGTGATCAAGCCCCGCGGCACCTGAGCCGCCTGACGCCGTCCGCCTGACGCGCCAGCCTGCTACCGCTCGGCGACCAGCGCTCCGTACGCATGGGGAACGCGATCGCGCAGGGCGTGCGTCCCCGGCGCCATATCCTTCCAGCGCGCCTGCGTGCGGTTCACCTGTGCCGCCATCGCCACGCCCGTCCCCGCCGGCGCCGCCGTCAGCGGCGCGCCGGTCGGCGCCGTAATCGTGCCCCCATCGAGCCAGGCTGCCGCGGTGTAGACGCGATTCTCGTCGCTGCGCGTGCGCGCGATGCGCTCGTGCATGGGGTGAGCGCCGAAGCTCGGCCACGCCAGCACATCCGCCCCTTCCAGCGCCAGGCAGCGCCCCACCTCGGGCACCAGCCCCTCCTCCCCGCAGAGCAGCCCCACGTTGCCCGCCTCCGTCCGCGTGAGCGGCGCCCCCGTCTCCCCGAGGTCGATCCCCTGCCCGTGTGTGGCCCGATGCTCGACCGTCTCGTCGGGCGTCACCAGCACGGCCACCTGCTCCTGCGTGCACCCGCTGGTCGCCACCGCGAAGGCCACGGCCCCGCCGTGCGCGCGCACCGCCTGCTCGATCGCCGGCAGCGACGCCTGCCACCCCTCGCTCCCCGTCTCCCCCCCGAACACCACCAGATCGCAGTTCTGCATCCGCAACGCTTCGTAGCGCGCGATCAGATCACTCGTGGAGAAGAGCTCGCCCGAAGCGGGCACGACAGCAGTACGCCGATTCTCCTCCGCAGACGTGAGCGGCTCCGCCAGCAGCGCCTTCGCCGGCGAGCGCTCCCACGGCTCCGTCAGCCGCCCGTACAGGCTCGGACGCCGCGGCGTCGCCGATGCGGAGGCCTCCGCCGGGTCGGCCGGGTCGATCGTGTACGTCACCACCGTGTTGCCCGTGCTCGCTGCCGCTACGCGCGTCTGCCCCTGCGGATCGATCACGCAGGAACGCCCCGCGTAGATGAGCGAGCCATCCTCCGCCCCCCACTTGTCCGCCGCTGCCACCCACACGCCGTTCTCGAAGGCCCGCGTTGGCATCAGATACTCACACTGCGTCGTGCTCAGCTCCTCCACGCTGCTCGCCCACGAGACCCACGCCGTCAGGTCGAGAATCACCTCCGCGCCGTTCACCGTCAGCGACCGCGCAATCTCGGGCTGCCGGCCATCGGCGCAGATGAGCACGCCGAAGCGCGCAAAGCCCGCGTCGAACACAGGGAACGCCTCCCCCCGCTCGAACCAGAACGTATCGAAGTGCCACAGGAAGCTCTTGTCGTAGCGCCCCACCAGCTCACCTTCCAGGTTGAAGACGACGCCGCTGTTCGTCAGCGTCCCATCCTCGTGGGGGACGGCCATGCCCGCCGCCAGCCAGTAGCCGTACTGCCGCGCCTTCGCCCCGAAGAGCGCCGCCACCTCCGCGAAGGGGCGCACCCCCGCCCGCGCGTAAGGCTCGGCGTCGCGCACGTAGTAGGCGGGGTACGCGCACTCCGGCAACGCCACCAGCTGCGCCCCTGCCTCGCCAGCCGCATCGAGCGCCTGCAGCAGCCCCTGCAGGTTCTCCTCCGCGTCCTCCAGATCGAAGGCTCGTACCTGGCAACAGGCGACGGTAAAGGGAGAGCGAGAGCGTTCCACAGGCTGGCCTCCGGTGCGGCGCCGACGCGCCCAATAGCGCGAGTTGCTAGACTCGCCAATGGAGAGGTGTCCGAGTGGCTTATGGTACCGTTCTCGAAAAGCGGTGTGCAGCAATGTACCGGGAGTTCGAATCTCCCCCTCTCCGCCACCTCTAACGCCAGGTTCCGTACGCAATGGTTGCTGTTCAGAGTCAGGAGCGCCTGGACCGCCTTGAGCGCCTGACCCATATCCCGCTGATGTTGCTGGCCGTGGCCATGCTCCCCCTCCTCCTCCTGCCTCCCCTGATCGACCTCTCCGAGGGCATCACTGACTGGCTCGACCTCGGCAACTGGATCATCTGGGGAGCCTTCGCCCTTGCCCTCATCGCCAAGGTGATCGTCGCCCCCAACCGCTTCACCTACATCCGCACCCACCCCATCGAAGTGCTCTTCGTGGTGCTGCCCATGGTTCGGCCCTTGGGCCTCCTGCGCGCGTTGCCCGTCCTCCGCTTTGCCGTCGCCATGGGTGTCAACGTCTCGCTCTTCACCCGCTTCTTCCAGCAGCGCGGCATCGCCTTCCTCGCCGTCATGCTCGTCGTCGTCATGGTCGCAGGCGGCACCCTCGTCTGGCTGCTGGAGCGCGATGTCAGCGGGCACGACGCCCACATCAACACCCCCCTCTCCGCCTTCTGGTGGGCCTTCATCACGATGACGACCGTGGGCTACGGCGATCACTCCCCGCTCACCCTCGCGGGCCGCATCATCGCTGGCATCATCACCGTCTACGGCATCATCAACTTCGCCGTCATCAGCGCCATGACGGTCGCCCTCCTGGTGCAGGATCGCCAGCAGGCCACCCAGGATGAAATCGGTGAGGTGCGCGCCCAGCTGGACTCCATCCAGGAGCAGCTCTCAGCGCTACGGGCTGAGCAGCGCACCCCGCCCGACTCCTGACGCGACAGGCAGGGCGAAGCGCCCACCGGGCAGCGCGCTCTCCCACCTTCCAGGCTGTTAGCGAACAGAGCCGTTCGTTCGGAGCATGCGCGCCCGCACCGCCGCGACCGTCGCCGCATCCACCCCCATCGCTCCCAGGTAACCCGCTGCTGAGCCCCAGCGCCCGCGGATGAAGTCCAGCGTCGCTTCCATCTCCACCGGCGGCGCGCTCATCATCTTGCGCCCCGTCTCAGGGCTGATGCCGTACTCCTCGAACCTCATCATGCGCTGCTCGAGGAAGGGCTCCAGCTCCTTCGTCGAGCGCGCGTAATCCGCCGCGATCGCCGCGTCTGGCACGCCTGCCAGCTCAAGCAGGATCGCGGCCGCTACACCCGTGCGGTCCTTCCCCGCCGCGCAGTGGAAGAGCACCCCGCCCTCCGTGTGGGCGATCGTCTCGAAGAGCGTGCGGTAGGCGCTTCCGCCCCCCGCGAGGAACTGCCGGTACAGCGCGGCATGCCCGGGGTAGTTGTCCCGTTGCGCCAGCGCGGTCGGCGAAGCGTCGCTTGTGAAGACCGGCGCCGCCACCACCTCGATTCCCAGCCGCTCCAGAGCAGGCGTCGGAGAGTTCTCTTGTTCCGTCTCCGAGCGAAAGTCCACCACCACGCGCACACCCAGGTCGCGCAGCATCTTCTGCCCACGCGCTGTCAGCTCGTGGAGGCTGCCGCCGCGGAACAGGTCGCTGGCGCCCGTCTCCTGTCCCCCGGCCGTGGGGTGCCCCCCGAGGTGTCGGACGTTGTGCGCGATTTCAAGGTCGATGGTTCGTTCGGTTGTCACTCGTACTCGTGTGTCTGCTTCAGGTGCGGTCGTCATGCCGCCATGGTGCGGCCTTGCGGTGATCAGCGGGTGAACAGCAGGGATGCGCCCGCCTCATCATTGAACGCAAGCGCCTCACTCGCCCGCGATGCGTGCCTTCGGAACGGCATCGTACTGCGGCAGGTACGGCTTCACATCGAGCACCGGCGTCCCGTCGATCGCGTCCAGCCCACGCACCGTCAGCACCGTCCCCTCCACGTCGAGCAGTTCCGCCACCGCGACCCCCAGGTGGTTGGGCCTGAGCTGGCTGCGCGTCGCGAGGATACCCGTCGCCACCCCCTCCACGGTCAGCGTTGCCGGCTTCTCCGGCGCGTCCGCGGCGAGATCCAGGTAGAAAACCGCGATGATGTGGCTGTACTCCTCCAGCCCCCGCACCTGCTCCGCGTACCCGGCAGCGAGCTCGATGCGGCTCACCACCTTCTCCCAGCCGTGCGGACGCGGCTTCGCCACCTCGTTGCGCACGCACCCGATCGCCTCCAGCGTCACCCGCTCCGGTGGGTCCGGCCGCTCGAAGCCGCGATCGCGAAACCGATCGAGCAGTCCCATGCGCTCCGTCAGCCCCTCCCGGGACGCCGCTTCGCGCGCGTCCACGCCCTCCCGCTGCCCCTTCACGGAGTCCCGGAACGGCCGCGCCAGTATAGCGCCGCACCCCCTTCCGCCCCTCCCCGCCAGGCAGCAGAAAAGGCGCACAGGCAGCCCCTGTGCGAGTGGCGGAGTCGGTCAGTAATTTGTAAAATGGCAAAGTAGTCCTAGCATTTCCCCCAGCGGTGCTTCCGAGCGCTCGCGCGGGGCCCCACAAGGGAGCCTATGGCCATCGAACAAGCCACCCCAAGCACCTACACCGCCGCCAACATCCAGGTGCTCGAAGGCCTTGAGGCCGTTCGCCGCAGGCCCGGCATGTACATCGGCACGACCGACATGGCCGGCCTCCACCACCTCGTCAAGGAACTCGTCGATAACGCCGTCGATGAAGCCATGGCCGGCTTCTGCGACCGCGTCGAGGTCACCTTCCACGCCAACGGCTGGTGCACCGTCAGCGACAACGGTCGCGGCATCCCCGTCGGCGTGCAGAAGCAGACCGGCAAGACCGCCGTCGAGACCGTCATGACCGTCCTCCACGCCGGCGGCAAGTTCGGCGGCGGCGGCTACAAGGTCTCCGGCGGCCTCCACGGCGTCGGCGCCAGCGTCGTCAACGCCCTCGCCGAAGAGATGCGGGTCGAAGTCGTCCCCGACGCCGACGCCCAGGGCAAGCGCCACGGCGACAAGGTCTACCGCCAGGATTACGCCCGCGGCGAAGCCCTCAACAAGCTCAAGCCCTCCCCCCTCAAGGAAGCGCGCCACTCCGGCACCACCATCTCCTTCAAGCCCGACGCCGACATCTTCGATTCCACCTCCTTCGATTTCGCCACCGAAGCCGACCGCCTGCGCCAGTACGCCTACCTCACCAAGGGCACCTGGTTCCGCCTCTACGACGAGCGCGACGGCCGCGAGATGAACTACTACTTCGAAGGCGGCATCAAGAGCTTCGTGCGCCACGTCAACCGCGACCGCGTCGTCCTCAACGGCCCCGTCTACGTCGAGCGCGAAATCGAGGGCAACCTCATCGAGTGCGCCATCCAGTACAACGACGGCTTCAACGAATCCGTCTACACCTTCGCCAACGGCATCAACACCATCGATGGCGGCGCCCACCTCACCGGCTTCCGCAGCGCCCTCACCCGCGTCCTCAACGACTACGCCCGCAAGGCCAAAATCCTCAAGGAAGGCGACGCCAACCTCGGCGGCGAAGACGTGCGCGAGGGCCTCGTCGCCGTCGTCTCCGTGAAGCTGCCCGAACCCCAGTTCGAAGGCCAGACCAAGACCCGCCTCGGCAACGCCGAAGTCGCCGCCCACGTCCAGAGCGCCCTCAGCGACGCCCTCGGGCAGTACCTCGAAGAGGCCCCCTCCGACGCCCGCCGCATCATCGAAAAGGGCCAGACCGCCGCCCGCGCCCGTGAGGCCGCCCGCAAGGCCCGCGACCTCGTCCACCGCAAGAGCGCCCTCGAGAGCGGCAACCTCCCCGGCAAGCTCGCCGACTGCTCCAGCCGCGACCCCGAAGAGTCCGAAATCTTCATCGTCGAGGGCGACAGCGCCGGCGGCTCAGCCAAGCAGGGCCGCGACCGTCACACCCAGGCCATCCTCCCCCTGCGCGGCAAGATCCTGAACGTCGAGAAAGCCTTCCCCGAGAAGATGCTCGGTCACGAAGCCATCCGCCTCATCATCTCCGCCCTCGGCACCGGTATCCGCGACACCTTCGATATCACCAAGCTGCGCTACCACAAGGTCATCATCATGACCGACGCCGATGTCGACGGCGCCCACATCCGCACCCTCCTCCTCACCTTCTTCTTCCGCAACATGATCGAGCTCATCGAAGCCGGCAACCTCTACATCGCCCAGCCCCCCCTCTACCGCCTCCAGCAAGGCAAGACCACCCACTACTTCTTCTCCGACGCCGAACTGACCGACTTCCAGCGCGGCAAGAAGCAGAAGGGCAACGTGCAGCGCTTCAAGGGCCTCGGCGAGATGAACGCCGACCAGCTCTGGGAGACAGCCCTGCAGCCCGAGTCCCGCATCCTCATGCAAGTCACCATCGACGACGCGGCCCAGGCCGACCGCATCTTCTCCGAGCTCATGGGCGAAGACGTCAGCCACCGCCGCCGCTTCATCCAGACCCACGCCAAAGAGGTCCAGAACCTCGACGTCTGATGTCCCACGAGGAATCCCCCGACCCCGCAGCCCCCGGCGAAGCCCGGGTCCCCCCTGAGACCCTCGACTTCCTCTTCAACTACACCCGCGAAGCCCCCCAACGCCAGCTCGAGGCCGTCGACTCACTCGACAACAAGGCCTTCGCGCTCTTCTCGTCAAGCGCTGTTGTGATCGGTCTCGCAGGTGTTGGTCTCTGGAGCAGGCAGGATATGCCGGCTGGTGCGGGGGTCCTGCTCAGCCTAGCGGTAGGTGCGTTTCTGGTCGTTGCAGCGATGGTCGTCTACAGCACTTGGATCCGTCGCCACCGCCTGTCGTTTCAGGCCGACGAATTGTGGGAGTCCTACTGGAATGAACCAGTCTTGGAGATCAAGACGGCACTCATGAAGGACATTGCCGTTGCCTATGCGCACAACAACCGCATCCTCGCCAGGAAGGACATCACACTCAAAGCAGCGCTTGTAGCTGCGACCGTAGAGATTGGGCTCGTTGGAGCCACCCTTGCTTGGGCGAGCCTGGCCTAGGATCCCTGCCCCGCTCAGCATAGTCCGGCGGCAGCGGACGCTTGGGCTCCGGAGGCGGGGGGTACCCTTTAGGCCGCTCCACCTTGCGGTCGCTGTTCACGCTCATGCTTCCATCTTACCCCGGTTGCGTTGACGTTACCGGGTGCGTTGGCGATACCGCAGTCCCTCACCCGCAGATGGACGTAGGGGAGTGCTGTTCGCGCTAGTCGGTGCGAGCCTCACATGGTCGACCCTCGCCCTTTAGGGGCGAATGCCCGGGACTCAGGCCACGATCGGCCCAGTCGGGCGGCAGTGGGCGTTCAGGGAGGGGCGGAGGCGCCTGTCGCCTCTCTTCGGACTTGCCGTTCTCGCTCATACTTCCGGTCTACCTACCCCAACCCCTCACCCGCAGGCGTCAGTACACCGCCCACCCCGCGCTCCGACGGGTAGGATGGAGCGTCCGGGGGAGTGGATAGGGCCCGGTGGTCCTCGCCGTCTTCAAAACGGTAGCCTCGTCGCCAGCGCGGCGAGGGGTGGGTTCGACTCCCATGCACTCCCGCCACCCCCCTACACCCCGCGAGCCTACCGCCCCTCCGCCGCCCGCAACCCCTCGCACGCGACCCCATCCCCGTCGACGTCGAGGTTGTGCGGGTCCGACTGCGCGCATAGCGCGCACCCGCACCCCTACACGTACGGCAGCACGCGCTCCGCGAACAGACGCGCCGGCTCGCGCGTGTCGCGGCCGAAGAACTCGATGACGAACATCTCGCAGCCGGCCTCGCGGTTGGCCGCGATCTGGTCGCGGATGCGCTCGGGGCTGCCCGAGAGCGCCAGCGGGCCAGTCGGGTCGCCCAGATGGCCCCCGAAGATGCGCTGTGCACGCTCAATCATCGGCGCCGCCGACGCTTCGTCCGGCGCAATCGTCACCAGACACTGCTGGCTCACCGTGATCTCGTCCGCGTCGCGGCCCACGTCGGCGCAGTGCTCGCGCAGCACCGACACCTTGTGCGCCAGGTTCGCGTGGTGCCCCGCGAGGTTGTTGTAGATGTCCGCGTGCTGCGCCGCGATGCGCAGCGTGACCCGTTCACCCGCTCCCCCGATGAGGATGGGTGGACGCCGGGGCGGCTTCGGCTCGCACACCAGATTCTCCACCCGCACGTGCCGCCCCTCGATGGTGAGCGGCTCCTCCTCGCTCCACATCCGCTTCAGCAGCACCACCGTCTCCTCGAGCTGACGCAGCCGCTCGCGCGTCGAGAGGAAGGGCATCCCGAAATCGGTGAACTCCCGCTCCATCCATCCGCCGCCCAGCCCGGGGATGATGCGCCCGCCCGCCACCTCGTCCGCCGTCGCGATCATCTTGCCCAGATGTGCGGGGTTGCGCATGCCAGCGGGGGTCACCAGCGTGCCGATCTCGACGCGCTCCGTGATGGCCGCCAGCGCCGACACCGTCGTCCATGCTTCGAGGATGGGAATCTGTGGCGATTGCGGCCCGTAGAGGTGGTCGTTCACCCAGATGGAGTCGAAGCCGAGCGACTCGAACTCCTGTGCCGCCTCACTCGCCTCCGCCCAGCTGCGCTTGATCTGCGGCACGTTCACGCCGAAGTGGGGCTTGCCGTTCGCTGCCATCGTGTCCCTTCCTGCCGCGGCCGGAAGCCGCTGTGGCTATCGCGACGCATTCTACTGAAGTCCCGTCGCCCCACCGTCGCCCCACTGCCTCGCCGCCCGGGCCCGCTCTCCCGCTCGCGATACAATGCCCGGCATGGTCGCACTCGCGAGCTACCTCTTCTGGACAGGACTCGTGCTCGCCGCGATCGCGTCCCTCGCCTATGTCGCGCACGGCGCCAGCGCTTCCTTCCTCGTGAGGCGCTTCAGCGCCCAGACCGACGCCGGCGCCGTGACCCTCTCCGAGTCTGCGGGCATCCCCAACGCCGGCCTCGGACGCCTCGCCACCGCCTTCGCCACGCTCACCGCGCTCGCCCTGACGGGCTCGCTGGTGGCGCGCTGGGTGGCCGTCGATCACGCCCCCCTCTCCAACCTCTACGAGTACACCGTCGCCCTCGCCTGGGGCGTCGCCGTCGCCTGGCTCGCCTTCGAACGGACCGTACGCGTGCGACGCTTCGGCCTGCTCGCCCTCCCCATCGTGACCGCCCTGCTCGTCGTCGCCACCTTCTTCCCCGATGAAGTCATCCCCCTCATCCCTGCCCTCCAGAACGGCCCCCTGCTCACCCTCCACGTGAGCGTCATGATGGTCTCCTACGCCGTCCTCACGGTCGCCTTCAGCGGCGCCGCCATCTATCTCATCCAGGGTGGCGAAGACGGTCGACGCTTCGCCGCCCTGCCCGGCGGCGAGGCCGCCGGCGACCTCGCCCATCGAGCCGTGCTCGTCGGCTTCCCCCTGCTCGCCTTCGGCATCGCCCTCGGCGCGTGGTGGGCCAACAGCGCCTGGGGACGCTACTGGGGCTGGGACCCGAAAGAGACGAGCGCACTCGTCGTCCTGCTTGCGCTGGCGGCCTACTTCCATGCCCGCGCCGGCGAAGGCTCAGTCGCGGGCGCCCCCATCATCCGCTGGTTCATCCCCCCACGCCTGCGCCGCAGCTGGCGCCCCGACCCCATGTGGTGGCTCATCGCCACCTGGGCGCTGATGCTCTTCACCTACTTCGGCGTCAACCTCTGGATCACGGGCCTGCACAGCTACGCCGGCGTCTAGGTCTGGCCAGGCGACCACAGCCACAGCCGCAGCCGCACACCTCGCCGGGCATGCAGGGCGCGCACTGCCGAAGCCTGATTGAATCCGCACGGGCGCCCCGAAGCCGCCCTGCGGAGTTCAGGGGGTGAAGGGGAAGGCCGGGAGGTGTCGCGCTACTCGATCTCGACGGTCGCGCCCGCCTCTTCCAGCTTGGCCTTGATGGAATCGGCCTCGTCCTGCGCGACGGCTTCCTTCACCTTCGTGGGCGCGCCCTCGACGAGCTCCTTCGCTTCCTTCAGGCCCAGACCGCTCACGACCTCGCGCACGGCCTTGATGACGTTGATCTTCTTCTCCCCAAAGTCCTTGAGGACGACGTCGAACTCCGTCTTCTCTTCGGCCGCAGCCGCGCCATCGCCGCCTGCGGCGGGCATGGCCGCGCCGGCCATCATCATCGGCGCCGCAGCGGTGATATCGAACTCCTCTTCGATCGCCTTGTTCAGGTCGCGAAGTTCGAGCAGCGTCATGCCCTTGATGATCTCCAGGGCTTCTTCAATCTTGGTGGCCATTGCTATTCCCCTCGGTTTGGTTGGTGCTTGGTATCGGTGGTAGGAAAAGCCGCGTCAGGCGGCTTCCCCCTCGTCGAGTTGGTTGGCACGCGCCTCGATGAGGCCGTTGAAGTCGCGCAGCGTCGCCTGCAGCAGGCCCGCCAGATTCTGCACCGGCGATCGCAGCTTGCCTGCGATCTGGGCGATCAGTTCGGGGCGTGGAGGCGTCTTCGCGAGCTCCTCCACCTCCGCTGCGCTGAGTACCTGCCCCTCGAGCCAGCCTCCGTGGATCGTCAGCTCCGTGCGCGATTCACGCAGGTAGTCCATCAGCAGGCGCGCCGGCTCGACCGGGTCGCCGTAGCCGAGCGTCAGCGTCGTCGGCCCCTTCAGCAGTTCGGCCATCTCAGGCCGCCCCACCTCCTCGGCCGCCAGCTTCGCCAGCGAGTTCTTCACTACGCGCATGCGCACCTCGGCGGGCTGCATCGCACGACGCAGCGCCTGGAACGCCTGCACATCGAGCCCGCTGTGGTCGCTCCCAATGGCGACCTCCGCGCGCTCCAGGTCCTGCTTGATATCGGCGACAAGCGCCACCTTCTTCGCGGCAGGCACGAATCACACTCCAGTCCAGCGTGCAGAGAGAGGGAAGCGAACAGGCGTGCCATCCACAACGGACCAACCACGCCACGCGCATCGCCTCGGCAGGCGCCATCTCGGCTTATCCCCGAGGGACCTGCGGTCTCCGGCAATCGCTTGCACCCCAAGCCTAGTACGCCCCCCACCTACGGGAAAGCCATCGGGGGAAAGCCGCCTGACGCGAACGCGGCCCTACGGGCCGCCCGGAAGCGCCGTCTTGAGGCCCGTGACCTGCTCCTCCGCGAGGTGCTCGATCGAGCCAGCGCTCTCCAGCACGAGCCTGCCCTCGCGCACCTCCAGCGTCGTGATGGACGTGTTCGCGATCTTCACCGGCACGACGCGGTCGTCCCCTGTCGCCTCACCGATCGCCACGCAGATGGCGATGTAGTGGGTCGAAACCACCACGTCGCCGTCCGCACTCCCGAAGTCCGTCAGCGTCTCCACGACGCGAGCACGCCACGCCTGCAGCGTCTCGTCCTGCTCGCTCCAGTTCCCCGCCATGAACGGCCCGATGGTCGCCTGGCGCTCCTCCGCGGGCGTGGACGGGTCGAAGACCTCCGCCACCTCCTCGCGAACCTCCGCCTCCAGCCCGAACGCCTTCGCGATCGGCTCCGCCGTCTCGCGCGTCCGTCGCAGGGGCGAGGCCACCAGCCGTGCGGGCGCAAGGCCCCTCGCGACCAGCGCCTGCGCCGTCGTCGACGCCTGCTCGTGGCCGAGCGGTGCTAGTCCTGGGTCGAGGTCGTCCAGCCCCGCCGCAGCCAGCCCGTGACGGATCAGGTAGAGCGTCACAGCGCCCTCAGGCCGTCGCGTCGCTGAAGAACAGCCGCTCGATCTCGTCCGAAATGGGAGCGTGCATCAGGCGAGCCCGCTGCAGTGCCTCCCAGTAGTAGCGGTAGGTCGCGCGGTCGTGCAGGTCGCCCTCGTGCTGGATCGGTCCCCAGTTCGCCTCGAACGCCTTCAGCAGGATCGCCTCGCCCAACGCCACCTCAGGCGTCTCCGGCGCCATCGCGCGGTTGATCGGCTCGATTTGCGCAGGATAGATCGACCACTGCCGCATGAAACCGAACTCCGTGCGTGCGCGGTGCGCATCGCCGTGGATGACGTCCGCATCGCGCAGCTCCAGCGTCACGTTGTGCGCCGGTACCACACCGTGCGCCAGCGCCGCCGCCACCACGATGCCCTTCGCTCGACGGATGAGCTGGTGCTCGAACTGGCCGGGCGAACGCATGCACGCCGCCGGAATCGCCCCGCGGTGCGCGGAGACAAAGTCCATCAGCCCGAAATCGAGCACCTGCACGTTCGGCAAGCCCGCCAGCTCCCAGGCGTCGTGCAGCGCGCCGTGCGTCTCCACCAGCACATGAATGGGAATCTCGCGGTCGATGCCCGCCCGCTGCGTGCGCTCGCGGATGTAGTCGATCATCTCCGCCGGCTGGCTCGCGGCCGTGCTCTTCGGAATCGTCAGGTAGGCCACGCGGTTGCCCGCTTCGCCCACCACGATCTCGACATCCTCGCGCCAGTGCTCGTTCGTGTAGTCGTGGATGCGGATCCCCGCCATGTTGAAGTGGTTCGCGTCGCTGGTCTGCATGCGCGCCGCCATCTCCGCGTGCTCGCGCTCCTGGCCCGTCGGCGCGCCGTCCTCGAGGTCCATCGTGATATCGAAGACGCCGCCCATCTGCTGCTGCAGCTCGAACGCCTTCTGGATGCGTACCTCCGTTCCCGCAAAGTGCTCGCAGACGGGGATGATGGGCATAAGCGGCTCGCCCTCGAAGAGCGCCTCATTCGGATGTCGGGGCATCAAACGCCTCCCTGATGCAGAACGTGGTGAAGTGGCCAGTCCGGCCGCGCGTCAGTATCCGCTACCGCCGCCCCTCGGTCACGCCCAGGCGGCGAGCGCCTCCCCTATGGCGGCGCGTACCTCCGCCAGCGCCTCCGCCGGCGCTACCTCGCCCAGACTCGCCAGGCGCGCCTCGAGGTAGCCCTGGGCCGACTCCACGCTCGAGACGTCGTCGCTCGCCGCCGCCTCGCGCACGAGCGCCTCCGCCAGGCGCTTCGGGTCGCGCGCGATGGCCGCGCTCGCCGCACCGAGATCGGCGAACGGCTCCCCGAGCATGCGGCGGAGTTGGGTCAGGCGGATGTCGTCGCCGGGCACGGGAGCCTCGGCGCTAGCGACTGTCGCGGAGCGGGGGCGCTTCCTGTCGGGGCGGGCGAATCTTGTTGTAGCAGTGGCTGCAGTAGACGGGGCGGTCGCCACGCGGCTGGAATGGCACCTCCGTCATCTGATCGCAGTCGGCGCAGGCCGCCGGGTGCATCTGGCGAGGCGTCTTCCCCCCGAAGCTGGCGAAGTTGCCGTAGCGCACGTAGCCGTCGATCTCCTCGAGCGAGCTGCGGTTGGAGCGCCGCGCCTGGCGACACGGCTGGCAGCGCGTGGGCTCATTCAGCAGCCCCTTGTTCGCGTAGAACTCCTGCTCACCCGCGGTAAACGTGAATGATTCGTTGCAGTCGCGGCAGGCAATCTGCTTGTCGACGTAGGCCAAAACGCACGGCTCCTCTGCTGCTTCAGCAGCGCTCCCCCAGTGTACCAGCCGCCCCCAACGAACCGCTCGCCCCCTGCCGACGGAAGCGATCTACAATGGTGGAGGCTCCCATCCTCTGCGACGAGGCTGGGGACTCATCGACCTTTTCGCAGGCCACAGGATCACGCACAGATGCTGTTCAAGGAGGGTGCCATGCTTGCTCGTGAAACCGACGCGAGTGATGCGCTCACTCGGGAGGACATCGTCAGCATCGCGGAAGAGGGGCTCAGAGCGTCAGGCCGCTCCGATGTGGCGGAGCGCCTGACGAGGCTGGTGGTCCTGCTTGAAGAGGAAGAGGAGGACTGGACCGTGGAGAAGGGGTCCGTTCTGACGTTCGTAAGCATGTTTGCCGAATGTGCAGATCTGCCCACGCCAGCAATCAGCATCTCGCATGCCGGAAAGGTGCAGGCTGAGTGGAGAGTGGGTAGCAGGGGACTGATGGTGATGGGCTTCCAGGAAGACGGCAGGGTCCACTTCATCGCGAATTCAGCGCCCGCAACGGTCCCTGACCGCCGTCGCCTGACTGGCATCCTCCCCTATGGCGAGGTCATGCCGCAGATTCTCCCAGCGTTGGAGTGGCCCTAGGGGATGGATGGGGACGTACTGCCACCGGGTGACCATGTGGCGCGATACTGCGGCGGCAGCAGGATGAACCCGGAGACCGACCTGCCAACAGTCGAAGGATTCCATGAGCGGTCGGGGGAGACAGGACTCTCGGTCAACTGGCTGGAATTCTTCGATGCTGAACACATGGCGCATGCCGTTGACCAAATCAGGGAGGCTTTCAAGCAGAAAGACTACGGAGTTGGACCGTCGGGAAGATTCGTAGTCTTGAACGTCAGTCAGGCCGTCATGGCGGCCAACGCAATAGACGGCTGTGCGCTGGAGGCGATTCACCGACCAGAGCCTAACGACCCTTCACACGCACAACTCGAAGGCGTTCCCAAAGACGAGCGCGCGCTGGGCGTTGCTACCGAACTTCTCCATCTGGTCTCGGCAGCGGACGTCTTCCCCGCCGTAGTCTGACCGCCCCCTACCCCACCAGCCCCGCCACCTCCGCGACCTCGTCCGCGGTCAGGCGCCACTCGGCGGCGGCGACGTTGGCGTCCAGCTGCTCGGGCTTCGTCGCGCCCGAGATGACGCTCGCGACCTGGGGCTGGGACGCGAGCCAGCCTGTGGCCAGCTCCAGCACCGTGTGACCGCGCTCCCCCGCCCAGCCCTCAAGGCGATCCAGCACGGCGAAGTTCTCCTCCGTGAGCACGCTCTCCGCGCGACCCCACGCCGCCAGACGCGTCCCCTCGGCGGCGCCCTCGCCGCGACGGTACTTGCCCGTCAGGAAGCCGCTCGCCAGGGGGAAATACGGCAGGATGCCGAGCCCGTAGCGCTCCGCCGCCGGCGCCACCTCCGCCTCCACGCCCCGCTCCAGCAGGTTGTAGTGGTTCTGCGCCGAGACGAACTTCGTCAGGTGGTGCGTCTCCGCCGTCCAGTGCGCGTCCGCGATCTGCCAGCCGCGGAAGTTCGAGTTGCCCAGGTAGCGCACCTTGCCCGCCCGCACCAGGTCGTCGAGCGCGCGCAACGTCTCCTCGATGGGCGTGCCGTCGTCGGGAGCGTGCATCTGGTAGAGGTCGATGTAGTCCGTCCCCAGACGCCGCAGGCTCGCCTCGCACGCCTCGATGATCCAGCTGCGCGATCCGCCCCGCTGCATCGGCCCCTCCCCCATCGGAATCGCGAACTTCGTCGCGATCACCACCTCATGGCGACGCGACCCCAACGCGCGCCCCAGCATCTCCTCCGAAGCGCCCCGACCGTACACGTCCGCCGTGTCGAACAGCGTCACCCCTGCATCGATGGCCGCCTGCGTGACCCGTTCCGCTGCCCCATAGTCGATGCGCATGCCGAAGTTGTTGCACCCTAGCCCTGCCACCGAGACCTGCAAGCCTGACTGTCCAAGCCGTCGATACTCCATCGTTCCGTCCTCCGTGTGGTGTCGTGTTCTGGTGTGGTGTGAAGGGGTGCTGCGGTGCTTCGCCACCGCTACCCCGTGAAGCGCACCACCGGCGTCGTGCGCCCCCAGAGCTCCTCCAGCCCGTAGTACTCCCGCTTCTCCGGCGAGAAGACATGCACGATCACGTCGGCAAAGTCGATCAGCACCCAGCCGCTCTCGCGACGCCCCTCCTGGTGGCGGGGTGGAACGCCCGCCTCCTTGAGCTCGTGCCCGACCCGCTCCACGATGGCGCTAAACTGAAGGGGAGAGTGCGCCGTCGCCAGCACAAAGTAGTCGGCGAAGCTGGAAGTCTTGCTGATATCCAGCAGCACGATGTCCTCAGCCTGAAGCTCGGAGAGCAGATCGATGATGCGGTGGGCGAGAGGCTCGGGTTCCAGCGCGCGCTCCATCCGCTTGCTGCGGACGCAAGGATGGTAGCACAGCCGTGAACGCCCCCCGTGTCGTCTGCGCCATGTCTGGCGGCGTCGATAGCTCCGTCGCCGCCGCCCTCCTCGTCGAGCAGGGCTACGACGTCGTGGGCGTCACCATGCGCCTCTGGACGGAGGAGCGCCCGGACGAACTGCGCGGCCACCAGCAGTGCTGCAGCGTCGAGGATATCGACGACGCCCGCCGCGTCGCCGGCCAGCTCGGCATCCGCCACTACGTCCTCAACTTCGAGGAAGACTTCCGTCAGCACGTCGTCGACCCCTTCGTGGCCGAGTACGCCAGCGGCCGCACCCCCAACCCCTGCGCCCGCTGCAACGAGCACATCAAGTACCGCGCCCTCTTCGACCGCCTCCCCGCCTTCGAGGCCGACCTCCTCGCCACTGGCCACTACGCCCGCGTCGAGCACGGCAACGGCAACGGCGCCGCCCCCCACCGCCTGCTGCGGGGCGTCGACGACCACAAGGACCAGTCCTACGTGCTCTACATGCTCCAGCAGGAGCAGCTCGCCCGCCTGATCCTGCCCGTCGGCGCCCTGCGCAAGGACGAGGTGCGCGACGTCGCCCGCCGCGTCGGCCTCGAGGTCGCGGAGAAGCCCGACAGCGTCGACATCTGCTTCGTCCCCGGCAACGACTACCGCGCTTTCGTCGCCGAGCGGGTCGAGCCCCGCCCGGGCGAGTTGCGCGACGCCGCAGGCGCCGTGCTCGCGCAGCACGAAGGCGTCACCGGCTTCACCGTGGGCCAGCGCAAGGGCCTCGGGGTCGCGCTCGGTGAGCCCCGCTACGTCACCGCCATCGACGCCGCTACCAACGTCGTCGTCGTGGGCGAAGAAGCGGACCTCTTCACCGATCACGCCGCCCTCGACGAAGTCTCGTGGGTGGCCGACGCGCCCCCGCCCCCCGGCGAGCCTCTGCTCGCGAAGGCGCGCTACAAGGCCGAAGCCGCCCCCGCCCGCCTGCTTGCGGCCGACGGCAGCGCCGCCACGGTGTGCTTCGAGCGCCGCCAGCGCGCGCTCACCCCCGGCCAGACCATCGCCTTCTACCGCGACGAGGAGATCCTGGGCGGCGGCCTCATCGCCCGCGCCTGGCGCTAGGCGTCAGCCGCTCCCCGAGCCGTCCTCGCGCTGAAGCGACGCGATCAGCTTCTCCACCACCTCCAGCGGGTCCGGAATCGAGCCGTCCTCGGGCCCGATCGCCCGCACGATCGAGAGATGCTCGATCGCCCGCACGATCATCCAGCGGCGCACGAGCGCCATGTCCAGTTCGCCTGCGCTGCGATAGCCCCGCAGGTACGCGTTCAGGCCGATGGGGCGGAAGAAGCGCGTGATCAGCCGCATCACCACCCCCGGATTGAGCGGCTCGCCGGTGCGCAACAGCACCAACGATCGCGCGACGTCCGCCTCTGGCGGCCCTGCCGAACAGAAGCCCCAGTCGATCACCACCCGTCGCCCGCCACCCTCGACCAGGACGTTCCCCGGGTGAAAGTCGCTGTGACAGAGCCGGTCGCCCCCCTCCAGACCCTCCAGCGTCTCGCTCGCGAGCGCCGCCAGGTGGGGAGGCGTGTCCACGCTCGTGATCCATTCCTGCGCCCGCTGCGCCACCGTCTCCAGCCCCGCCGGCGCGGCGATGCGGTGCAGCTGCGCGTGCAGCCGCCCCGTGGCGAACCCCTCACCCCGCAGCACCCACGGCTTCGCCGCCACCAGGTCGAGCTGATTCTCCCCGTCGATGCGCTCCATCACCGTGCCCGTGCGCCCCTGGACCACCACCGCCTCGCCCAGCTCCGGCGCCGGGATGCCGCCCGCCAACGCCGCCGGAATCGCGATCCGCTCCGGCTCCATGTTGCGATCGCGCCCCTCCCGGAAGAGGCGCAGCACGCGCCCGTCCTCCAGCGCGAAGATCTCCGCTTCGTACCCTTCCCCCAGCTTCTCCAGCCGCTCGAGGTCGAGATGCGAAAGGTCCAAAGCGTCTGATGCGTCGGTCATGGTGATCCCTCCCTGTTGACTGTGTGGGAGCCCGTGGCCGGGACCGCTTCGTGCTCCGCCAGCAGCGCCGCCGTGCCGCCCATGCGACGCGCGATGCGCGACGCTTCATCCTTGTCTCCCGGCGCCAGCTCGCCATCCAGCACGAGCGTGCTCAGCCGCTCCTTGATACGCGCGATCCACGGCCCCGGCTCGCGGTCGAGCAGCGCCATCAGTTCGCGACCATCCAGCGGGCTCTCCGCGCGCAGCAGCGACGCCTCTTCCGCCTCGACCCGCTCGCAGGCCGCCTCCAGGTCGTCGTGGTACGCGTCGTCGACGTACGTATGGCTCGCGTTATCCGCCCGCTTCAACGCCAGCAAGTCCCGCCAGTGCCCATCCAGACGCCGCATGAAGCGTCGCACCAGCCGCCCGTCCGCCGGGTCGGGACGGTCCATGTGACGCCGCACCAGCAGCGCCAGCGTGGCCCCCTCGCGCTTGCCCAGCCGCAGCCGCTCCGTGAGCGCCTCCGTCAGCTCCGCCCCCTCGATCTCGTGGCGGTAGAAGCCCCACTCCCCGTTCTTCTTCACATGACGCACGGGCGGCTTGCCGACGTCGTGCAGCAACGCCGCCCAGCGCCGCAGCGAAACCGTCGCCGCGTCCTGCCCGTCCACCGCAATCGCCTCAACCGTCGCCGTCGTGTGGCCCCACACATCGAAGCGGTGGAAGCGGTTCTGCTCGCATCCCGGCATCCCCGCCAGCTCGGGCAGCACCACCGGCAGCGCCCCGATCTCGCGCAACACCTCCAGACCCGCCGCCGGCGCCTCCCCCCGCAGCAGACGCTCGATCTCCGCCGTCACCCGCTCCTGCGAGAGCGTTTCCAGCAGCCCCACCGACTCCCCCATCTCCTCCCGCGTCTCCCCTTCCAGCGTGAAGCCCAGCTGACTCACGAAGCGCGCCCCCCGCAGGATGCGCAGCGGGTCCTCCGCGAAGCGCGCCCGCGCCTCTCCCGGCGTCCGCAGCAGACGCCGTTCGATATCGCCCCGCCCGTCGAACGGATCGCGCAGCTCGCCCGTACGCGGGTCCTTCGCGATCGCGTTCACGGTGAAGTCGCGACGCGCCAGGTCCTCGTCGATCGACTGCCCGAACGTCACATCTGGCCAGCGACTCCCGGGCGTGTAGATGTCCCCCCGAAACGTCGTGATCTCCGCCCACCCCTCCTCCAGCAGCACCCCCGTCGTGCCGTAGCGCTGCCCCACCGTCGTGACCGTTGTGCCCAACTCCTGGCCGATGCGCTCGCACACATCCGGCAGCGCACTCGTGGCGAAGTCCGTATCGCTCACCCCCGGCGGCGACCCTGGTGGTGAAAGCACACCACGCAGCTCGTCGCGCACCTGCCCCCCCGCCAGCCACAGCTCGTGACCAGCCTCAGCGAACGCGGCAATCAGCGCCTCGCGCGTCGGAGCCATACTCGATTGTAGTCAGAAGTCGGCGAGGGGGAGCGAACGCGCCACACCCGATGCGCCCACTCCCACAGGAACGGCGGTCGGTCGGGCCAGGCTGCTGGCTGAACTCGGGAAGGGGCTGCTCCGCAGGGCGAGCGCCGCTCAGTTAACCGGTCGGCCCCTGAACGTCCTCCACCACCAGCGAGTAGTACATCCCGCCCTCGTAGTGCCCCGCGATGTTGCAGTAGAGCACGTAGCGCCCCGCCGGCAGCGTGAACGTGCGCCCTCCCGAGGACCCTGGCAGCACCGTCTCAATCTCCCCGACCACGTCCCCCACCTCCGCCAGGTCGACCCGCCCCCCGTCGACCGGCAGGTCCGCCGCATCCACATCCGTGCGCAGGACGACGAAGTCGTGACGCACCCCGTCCGCATTCGTCAGCTCGAAGCGCAGGTCGCCGCTCGCCACCGCCGGCAGCTCCCCACCCTCCGCCGACCCCAACCGCCACGCCCCCACCACCTGCACGTTCCCCTCCGCGTCGATCACCCGCAGATCGCCATGCGCATGTGAGTGCGCGTGGAAGCCCACCACCGACACCACCGCCGCCACCGCGAGCGCCAGCCCCACCAACACCAGTTGCCGTCGCGCCAACCCCAACGTCACCCCACCATGGTAGCGCGCTGGTGGTTCTCAGAGGCGGCGGTGACTCTGATAGAGGCGGCCTAGGTCTTCGCAGCGAATACGGAATTTAGTTCCGTGATTGCGAAGGCCGTTCCCACTCGTCGTGCGGGCATCGAAGTCGATCGCGATGGTCCCTTTCGTTATGGCCTCGATGAAGAGCGTAATGTGTGGTTCTTCGTAGACATGTGCGCTCTGAAATTCGACTTCAGTGCGACGGTTCCGCTTCCTGCCTTGGACCACGATCAAGCGGCGGCATTTCGCCGCAAAGGCATTGATGAGTGTGTCGTGCGACCACCATGGCCAGACCATGTCGCTTACGGTGTCGTTGCGCACGGGTGATGCGCCCGCTCTCGTTGGCCACATAGAACTCAAGGTCAGTTGCGATGCTAGATCGGCCATGGATTGTATGACGGAAACTCGTGCGCTCCTTCTGATCTTGCCATCCGAAGCGGTGGACCATTCGTTTCAGATGGTTCTTGGGCTGCGGCTCCTTGTGGAAGAGTGTCAGCAGCGTGTTGCCTGAGTGGAACTTAATCTCCACTTACCTGCGTCAGGGATATCAAGATTGCCCCCATCAACGCCAAGCAACTCTTCTAGGACACGCCCTGGTGCACCCGGGCCGCCGTATCCCTTCCCCTTTGGCATTTCCAGCCAGCCCATTCCGATTACCTCCCTTAGTCGCTCAAAGAGTTCATCGTCTGACATTAGTCGCCTCCGGCTCGACGCGCCGCCTCAATTCGCTCATGTGCCATGTCGACGTATTCCGCCGACTTCTCAATGCCGACCCACTCCAACCCCAGCTGTTCCGCCGGGATCGCAGTTGTTCCGCTCCCCATGAAGGGGTCGAGCACTGGACCCGCGCCCATCGCCTCGATGCGGCGCGCCGCTAGTTCCACGGGGAAGGGAGCAGGGTGTGGGTTACCGCTACCTTGGGGAATACGCCAGACGTCCGTCAGCCCGCGGCTCTCGCTCGCGACCTTCGTCGCCTTGCTCGCGGTGATGAAGTAGATGACCTCGTAGCTCGGCAGGAAGTACCCGGGGTTGTGATTGAAGCCGCCAGCCCGCTGCCAAATGATGATTTGGCGGACCGGGAACCCACCCGTAATCTCGTCGCCTAGCCGTTGCCAGAGCCCGCCCTGCACGCGCCACTTGTGGTTGTAGAAGATCGCCCCATCAGGCTGGAGGAGGCGCAGCATTTTGTGAGGCAGTCACGCTGCCAAGCGACGTACTCGTGGTGCGGCATCGCGTCGGCGTGGCCGTCGTAGCCTGCCTGTAGTGCGGTCTTCGGCCACTTCCCGCCTCGCCCGTCCTTGAGGCCGTTCCCCGTGCTGTTCTTGATGTTGTAGGGAGGTGAAGTCACGACCGTCCGCACACAGGCGTCCGGCATGCCACGCATCACCTCCAGGCAGTCCCCAAGGTGAAGGACGCCCCCGCCCGGAACCGCGCTCCGCGCGCGACCTAATTCAGGGCTGGCGGGCTGGCGGGCTGGCGGGCTGGCGGGCTGGCGGGCTGGCGGGCTGGCGGGCTGGCGGGCTGGCGGGCTGGCGGGCTGGCGGGCTGGCGGGCTGGCGGGCTGGCGGGCTGGCCCGTCCTCACACTACGCCTTTCACCCGCCCGCCGCTCCGCGCTCATGCCGCAAGCCTACGGCCCCGGCTCCCCGCCGGGAACCGCCTCCAGCAACATCACGGTTCCCAGATAATGCTACCGATGGTAGCATCAGCGGTATGAAGCTGAGCATCAGCCTCTCCGAGAAGGACATCGCCTTCATCGACAAGCAGATCGCCGAGAACGGTGAGCTCTCTCGCTCTGCCGTTATTCGCAAAGCCGTCGAACTCCTGCGTGACGCCGAAATCGAGCGCCTCTATGCCGAGTACTACGGTGAGTGGTGGGATGAAGAGGAAAGTGCGCTCTGGGATGTGATCCTGGCCGATGGGCTTGAGGATGAGCCTGATGCAGCGTGGTGACATTGTCTGGGCCACGCTCGATCCCGTTCGTCGCCCGGAGGCTTCGAAGCGCCGCCCTGTTGTGGTTATCACGACCGACAACGTGAATCGCACCACTACAAGACTGGGACGGGGACTCATCACCAATATCCCCGTTACGAGCCATACCGAACGCGTTTACCCTTGGCAAGTGTTTCTTCCGTCGGAAGCGACAGGGCTCCCGGACGATTCGGTGGCACAGGCAGATCAGATTCGTGCGATCTCCATAACCCGCACGGGCGCCAGCATCGGCCACGTACCCCCCGACCTGATGGCTGAGATAGACGAAGCCATCCGCGGCCACCTCGACCTGAACCCGTAGCGTATCCTCCCCGCCATGCCCAACCTGAAATTCGGCGTCGTCCTCCCCATGATCGGCTCCCTCGCCAGCACCGAGGCTATCGATGCGGTCTGCGACAAGGCCGAGGAAGTCGGCCTAGACTCCATCTGGGTCATCGACCACATCCTCCTCCCCTACAGCATCGGCGCGAAGTACCCCTACAACCTCACCGGCGAGTGGGCCGCCGGCCAGGGCCCCTGGTGGGACGCCTTCTCCGTCCTCACCTACGCCGCCGCCCGCACCTCCACCGTGCAGCTCGGCAGCTGCGTCATCATCCTCCCCTACCGCCACCCCGTTCACACCGCCAAGATCGTCGCCACCATCGACCAGCTCTCCCGCGGTCGCGTCCAGTTCGGCATCGGCGTCGGCTGGATGAAGGACGAGTTCGAGAACCTGCAGCTCGATTCCTTCCACCACCGCGGCGCCCTCGTCGACGAGCAGATCGACGTCTTCAAGGAAGTCTGGGCCAACGACCCCGCTTCATTCGACGGCCGCTACTACCGCTTCAACGAAGTGAGCGTCACGCCCAAGCCGCACCAGCGTCCCCATCCGCCCATCCTCGTCGGCGGCAACACCGAAGCCGCCCTCGAACGCACTGCCGCCCGCTGCGACGGCTGGCTCGGCATCAGCCTGCGGCCCCACCAGCTCGCCGACCACCGCGCCCGTCTCCTCCAGCGCTGCGAAGCCCACGGACGCGACGGCGCGGAGATGCCCCTCACCATGCTGCACGGCATCAACCTCACCGATGACCCCGACCACCGCGCCACCCTCAGCGACCACGAACGCGCCCAGAGCGTCGTCGGCACCCCCGAGCAGGTCGTCGGCGAGCTGCGTGAGTTCGGGGAAGCCGGCCTCACCCACATCATCGCCTCCGCGCGCCGCTTCGGACGCCCCGGCGGCGGCCTCGAGGCCGTGCTCGAGGGCATCGACACCCTCGCCCACGACATCATCCCCGCCGTCCGCGCCTGAAAGCCTGCGCCCGGGACGCGAATCCGACGGCCTGCCCTGATGGCGCTCGCTCAGCCCCCGGCCCAGCCCGACAGCGCCTCCAGCTGCTCGTCGAAGTCGAACACGGGGTGAAGCAGGAGGTGCTCCGCCCCCAGCTCGATGACCTCCGCGATGCGCTCGTCGAGGTAGTCGGGCGGGCCCCACACCGCCACCTGATTGGCGAGGTCCGCGCTGCCGTACACATGCGCGAACCACTCCCGCAGCCGCCCTTCCGCCCGCTCCCGATCGCTGTCGATGGCTAGGTAGAGCCGCTTCGAGATGCGGAAGCTCGCGGGGTCGCGGTCCGCTTCCTCCAGCGCCTGCCGCAGCGTCGCCACATGCCCGCCGAAGTCTGCGATGCTCGACGAGCCAGGCCCCATCCACGCGTCCCCCAGCCGCACCGCCCGCCGCAGCGCCGCCGCAACCCGTCCGCCGAACCACACCGGTGGCTCCGGACGCTGCACCGGCTTCGGCTCCATGCGCACATCTTCCAGCTGGAAGAATTCGCCCGCGTAGGTCGCCTTGCGCTCCGACCACAGCGCCCGCATCACCGCCAGCGACTCCGTCAGCCGCCGCACCCGCTGCCCCGACGGGATGCCGAAGGCCGCGTTGTGCCTCGCATCGTCGTTGCCGATGCCGAAGCCCGCATCCACGCGTCCCCCGCTGAGCACGTCCAGCGTCGCCAGATCCTTCGCCAGCTGCACGGGGTTGTGCTGCGGCAGCACGAACACCGCCGTCCCCAGCCGCACCCGCTCCGTCAGCGCCGCCACGTAAGAGAGCAGGCTCACCGGCTCGAGGTTGCGACTCCCGCCCAGCACCTGGTCGAGCGTCCACAGGCTCTCGAAGCCGAGCGCCTCCGCCCGCCGCGCAATCCGTCCGATGGGTGCGATATCTACCGGCTCGGTGGGCGAAACCTGGGGAAGCGCGAACCCCACGGGAACCTGCTGCTGCGACGCCATCATGCCCGCCTCCTTCCCCCACTAGTGGGGGTGAACGACCCGCAGCATACCGCTCCCCTAGAATGGCGGGCATGGCCGCCAAGAGCCTGCGCGAGATCTACGACCACCACGCCTGGTCCATGGACCAGATCCTCGCCCGCGCCCTGGAGCTCCCCACGGACCGCGCCGAGACCCCGCGTCCCGGCGGCGCCAGCCTCCTCGAGACGCTCGCCCACATCGTCACCGCCGAGGGCTACTGGCTCACCAACTGGCAGCGCCGCGAACGCTTCTTCCGCTTCACCCCCGACAGCATCGCCCACGTCGCCCGCGGCTGGCGCACGCTCCAGCCCGAGACGCGCGCCTTCCTCGCCTCCCTGCACGACGCCGACCTGACAGGCCCACTCCATCTCATCGGCCCCGTCGGCGGCGGGCGCGACATCCTCGGCGCGGGCATCCTGCACGTCCTCCTTCACGGCGCCCAGCACCGCGCCGAAGCCGCCGCCATCCTCACCGAAGAAGGCCACTCCCCCGGCGAACTCGACTATCTCGACTACCTCGATGCCCGCGAGGCGCTCACCGGCCCCCGCTGCTGAAGCCGTCCGCCCGCTTCGCCCCGCACTCGCGCCTCAGCGCGACGCTCTAGAATGCCGCCCATGGATGCCAATGAGACCGCCGACTACGTTGAGTTGATGCAGCTCCCCATCCGCTACGGACACGCCCTCGACATGCTCGGACGCGCCCGCAACCGCAGCGACGACGCGCTCTACGCCGAGGGCCAGGCCCTCCTGCGCGACGCCTTCGCCGAAGACTTCATCTTCGAAAACCTCAGCGCCGAGGCCGTCAACGTCCACGGCGCCGATGGCTGGGCCGAGTTCTGCGCCGCTGCCCTCGGCTCCTTTGGCGGCACCCAGCACCTCATCGCGCCCCCCCTCGTCCTCATCGACGAGCCCCCCATCGAGAGCGGCGATGGCGAACGAATCGGTGGCAAGGCGCGCCTACGCAGCTACCTGCAGGCCACCCACACCCGCCCCCCCGAGGGCGAGGAGCAACCCCCCGACACCACCGACGCCGTCCCCACCAACCCCGCCGGTACGAACACCGTCATCCACGGCACCTACGAAGACGAGTGCGTGCGCGAGCCCGCCGGCTGGCGCATCCGCCGGCGCTCCCTCCTCTACACCCACATCGAGTCCCGCCCCTTCTAACGCCACCGGCCGAGCGTCAGCGCGAGACAGCTGAGCTACCGCTCGGCTTCGTCCGGGTCGGGCAGGCTCGCCAGCCGCGGAAGCGTTTCGACCAGCTCTCGAGCATCTTCGATGCCTTCGCGGACCGCAGCTGCATCCTCATTGTCGTTGTAGAAATTCGCATGCAGCGACTCCACTGACCGAATGAGCCTGTGTCTGCGTTCAGCATGGTCTGGCTCCCGCTTGATCAGGTTTCTGGCATTCCTGACGAGACCCTGATGAGATCCACTACGCCAGCCTCTTTCGCGGGCGATGGCGTTTACGCAGTGAGCGAAGGCGCCCCACGCCTTTTCTGATGCCTGCAGGAGATCGCCTTTGGCGAACTCATCTTCGGCATGCCGAAGAAACTGGTCGCTGATTGCGTGGTGCCGTTCAGCTGTTGCCATCACCAGACCCCTGGAAGGCTGTTGGCTCCGTGTACTCGATCAGTGAGAACTGGCCACGGACCACCAGGAAGCGCACCATCGTCTCCACTCCATAGATGTCCAGGAACTCAAATCGCTGCCCTTCAATGAAGGGAATCGCTGGAGGTGTCAGCGTTCCATCGATGGCGATGTTGTCAGCATAGAGGTAGCCGTCTTTCCCTGGATAGGCGTAAGGATCCCGAATGGGCTCGATGCGCCCGCTAAGTCCCTTGAGGTGTCCTGCTGACTTGGTGAACAGCGCAGCACGGCGATCATCCGGCGACGGTTCGAGCTCGACCAGGACGCACTCCCTGTCGCCGGGTACCGTCTTCAGTTGGAACGGCAGGTAGCCCTCGGCGGCGGCGAGCACGGTCATCTCAAGGTCGGTGCGATACAGACGCAGCAGGAAGTGACCGTCGCTGTCTGTCTTCCCGCTCAGGCTGCGACCATCCGGATAGGCAGCCAGGACGGTCGCGCCTTCGATCGGCTGCCCGTCAGGCCCTTTCGCCTCGAGGTACACCTTGTGCACAGGGCTTCGCCTCCCCCGGTCTGCCAGTCGCTCTTGCACAAGCTTCACCATCGCAACTGTGGATTCGCTGCACCTACCGTAGGTCGCCGACCGCGCGTCGTCAACGCGCCAGCCCGCTACGAGGTGGGGACGAACAGCGCCAGGCTGGCGGTGAAGCCGTGCACGAACGAGAGACCGCCCACGGGCCCGATCTCGCCGTTGCAGAAGAGCCCGGCGATGGGCACCGCCCCCAGCTGCGTGGCGATGCTGGTGGCGTCGTGGTCGGGCGTGCCGAACATGCCCTGGCCACGACCGTTACAGGCGCACAGCAGCCCGCCCGCCGCCTCGCCGTTCGTGGCCTCGCGAGCCGCTTGCAGGAGCGCATCGAGCTCCTCCGTCGCGGCTTCGGCGTCGCGCAGCTGGAACTGCAGCGTCTGGCCCACCCGCACTTCATTGTTGATGGCGACGGCCCCGCGTTCGCGGTCCACCCCCAGCAGGTTGCGAATGAGGAAGTCGCCGCGCCCGAGTTCGTCGCGATACTCGTCCATCGCCAGCCCCACCAGCAGGTTGCGCCATGCGCGACTCTGCACGTCGGGCGGCAGCGCGCGCAGCGTCTCCGTCAGCACCTCGAGCGCGGGGCGCCCGCCGATACTCGCGACGATGTTGCGGTCCGCTTCCGTGATCGTCCACGACTCGCCGATAGGCTGAGCGCCCTGCGAGACCACCGGGTGGATGGTCCACCCTCCGCCCACCGCGAGCAGCAGCGCGCCGCCAGCCGCCAGCCCCTCTCCCTCGAACAGGTAGGCGCTCTGCCCGCCAGGGAAGGCCGAGGCCATGCCGCCAAGAATGGGGGTGGCGGGATACGCCTCCGCGAGTGCCTCCACGAGCTGCTCCGAATTGATGGTGAACGGGTCCGTGAGCACGACCCACGCGTTCACGTCGTCCCCGTCGGGCTGGATCAGATCGGGAAGGGGCGTCCCGCCATCGAGGTCGGCCTGCGTGACGCGCTTCAGGCTGAGCGCGGCTTCAGGAAGGGAGAGGGAGAGCAGGGTCAGCCCCGGAGCGTTTTCGATCTCGCGCCCCGTCGTGATGACGGCCTGCCCCGAGCAGCCCAGCAGAATCCCCGGGCGAAGGCGCTCGTGGATGGTCTGCACGATCTCCGGGTAGCGCTCCGAATGGTGGTAGCTGGCGAAGAACAGGACCAGGTCCGGCTCCTGACGCAGCCCGTGCAGCGCCTGATCCACAGCGATCGGCCAGTCGGCGGCGGTGCTCGCTCCGGCATCCATATCGGGGGGCATCGTACGGTACGCGCGACGGGGCTGTGGCAAGCAGGCCGTTAGAATCGGCGCGGGGGCAATCACCCATGGCCACTGAACAGGATCCCGGGCTCTTCGAGAGCATCTACTCCATGCGGGCGCTGCGACGCTTTCGCCCCGACCCCATCCCCGACGAGGTGCTCTTCCAGCTCTTCGACGCCGCCATCCGCGCCCCCTCAGGCCAGAACGCACAGGACTGGCGCTTCATCGTCATCACGGCCCCGGCAGTCAAGGCGCGCATGCAGGGCTGGGCCGAGGAGGGCTGGAGTCGCTACCAGCCCGACCTCTCCGCGCACCCCGAGAAAATCGACGACCTGCCCCGCACCCAGCGGCTCACCCTGCGCAGCGTCGAGCACCTCGTCGCCCACCTGCACGAGGCGCCCGCCATCATCGCCGTGCTGGGCCTGAAGGGACGCCACTCGACCCCCGGCGGCAGCACCTTCCCCGCGGTGCAGAACCTCCTGCTGGCCGCGCGCGGGCTCGGACTGGGCAGTTCCGTCTTCAACCTGCCCATGCGCGCCGGCAACGAACTGCGCGAACTGCTCAACATCCCCGATTCGAACGAGCTCTACTGCCTCCTCCCGATCGGCTACCCCACCGACCACCACGGCCCCCTGCGCCGCAAGCCCGTGAAGGCGGTCGTCTACCGCGAGCGCTTCGGCGAGTCGTGGCCCTTCGCCCAGGAGCAGCCCGACGAGGGCTGGCAGGCCCGCTGGCTTGGTGGGGAAGATGGTGGGGAAGAAGCGGCCACGTCATGAGCACCGATCCTTCCGAACTCGTCATCATCGAAGCAGCCATCAACGGCGGCACGCCCAAATCGCGCAACGCGAACACGCCACGCACGCCCCCCGAGATCGTCGAAGACGCCCTGCGCTGCCTCGAGGCGGGCGCGGCCATCGTCCACAACCACAACGATGAGCCCGTCGTCGGCGACGCCCCCGATCACGACCCTGCCCCCTACCTCGAGGCCTGGACCGCCATCCTCGCCGAGTACCCCGACGCGCTCCTCTACCCCACCATGCCCGGCGGCGGCCCGCACACCACCTTCGAGCGCCGCTACGCCCACATCCCCGCCCTCGCCGAGGCGGGCGTGCTCCGCATCGGGCTCGTCGACCCCGGTTCGGTGAACATTGGCGGACGCGGCCCCGACGGACGCCCCGCCGACATCAACGCGACCTACCTCAACACCTTCGCCGACGCGCGCCGCATGTTCGACACCTGCGCCCACCACAGCCTTGGGCCATCCATCTCTATCTTCGAACCGGGCTTCCTCCGCTTCGCCCTCGCCGAGCACGAAGCCGGAGCCATCCCGCCCGGCGCACTGGTGAAGTTCTACTTCGGCGGGCAGGGCGCGCTCACCGGCCTGCCACCCACCCCCGCCGCCCTCGAGGCCTACCTCGACATGCTCGCCGGGACAGGCCTGCCCTGGTCCGTCGCCGCCCGCGCCGACGATGTCGTGGCCTGCGGCATGGCCGAACTCGCCATCCGTCGCGGCGGTCATGTGCGCATCGGCCTGGAGGACTACGCCGGCCCCGACGAGCCCTCCAACCTCGACCTGCTCCACGCCCTGCTCGAAGTCATCGAGCGAGCCGGCAAACGCCCCGCCACCCCCTCCGAAGCCGCGACGCTCCTCGCCCTGCCGACCCCCTAGTCGAAGTCGAGCGTGTGGCGTTCGGGGCCCAGGCCGAGGATGACCGTGATGCGGCGGGGGGCGATGCGGTACAGCTCCCCGATGGTAGTGAAGTAGGCCGAAAGCCAGTTCTTCGCCTGCCGTGAGCGCGTCCCCGCCGGAATCCACGGCTCCGTCGTGAGCTGGTGGAAGTAATCCTCGTAGCGCGGATCATCGCGCTCGATGCGTTCCGCCATCCCCTCAACCGTGACCCGGTCGAAGGCGGGCCAGTCCCGCCCCAGCACGTCGCGATTGTCGATCAGGAACGCGACCTCGGGCGTGGCCACCGTATCGCGCGTGTGCTGCGACTCCGTCACGCTGCCGTAAATCACCTCGCCCTGATCGGTCAGGTGGAAGAGCACGAAGGCGGGGTAGGGCGTGCCATCGTCGGCGTGGATGGTGGCGAGCGTGCCCCCGAACTGGGTACGGGCGACTCGCAGCGCTTCCTCGAGGATCTGCTCCGCGGAAAGTTCGGGCATCTAGCCGGCGGCCTTCGCCGTCTCGGCGCCCGGGATGAACTTCACCCAGTCCTGATACTGACGCACATGCTGCAGGTAGTTGTGGTAGACCGCCACGCGCGGCTCGCGGGCACGGGTGTGAAGCCGCATCCCGGCCTCGCCAGGGGTGCGCCCGGCCTTGCGGTGGTTGCACGGCTTGCACGCGGTCACGAGGTTGTCCCAGGTGTGCTTGCCCCCACGGTAGCGGGGGACGACGTGGTCGAGCGTGAGCTTTCTGCCCGTGCGGCCACAGTAGGCGCAGGCCCACCCGTCGCGGGCGAATACGCCCTTGCGCGAGAGCCGCAGCTTCGGCCGCGGACGGCGAACGTAGTACACCATGCGGATGACAGAGGGCAGGGCGAAATGCCGGTTCGCACTATGAATCACACCCTTCGCCGTCTCGATGACCTCGGCCTTTCCCCGCAGCACCAGCACGATGGCCCGTCGTGCGTTGCACACATTCAGAGGCTCGTAGTTCTGGTTGAGCACGAGTGCGAGCGAGCCACTCATGGGGCGAAACCTCGGGCGGGATGGTAGCAAGGGGCTCCAATCGCGGCAATTTACGCACAGCCTGCGCAAACTCGCGAAGCGCCTGCCAAACGCGTAGCCATCCTTACAGCCCGAACGCCTGTCGGGTGCTACGCTGGAAGCGATTCCCGTTGCGGATGGTCAGATTTGCGCCATCCGCAGCGAGGCAGAAACGAGTTCGTTGCAGCGAAGCCGGCCCCCCGGCGAAGGAGACAACCGCATGGCATCAACCCCCGAAGTGACTGACGCGACGTTCGAGACGAACGTCATGAAGAGCGACCTGCCCGTGCTGGTGGACTTCTGGGCCCCCTGGTGCGGCCCCTGCCGCATGGTCGCCCCCATCGTCGAAGAGCTCGGCGAGGAATACTCCGGCCGCGTCAGCTTCTACAAGATGAACACCGACGAAAACCCCTCCATCCCCTCCGAGTACGGCATCCGCAGCATCCCCTCGCTGCTGATCTTCAAGGGTGGCGAACTGAAGGGCACCATCGTCGGCTTCCGCCCCAAGAGTGACCTCAAGAAGCGCCTCGAAGAAGCCATCGCCTAACACCCACACGCGGCCGCGGGATCACACCCGCCCGAGGACGGACGCATGAGCGCGGACCAGCGCGAGCTCTACGAGATCGCCATCATCGGCGGCGGTGGCGCAGGCCTCACCGCTGCGCTCTACGCCGCCCGCGCCCGCCGGCGCACCGTCGTCTTCGAGCGCCTCATCACCGGTGGCCAGATCGCCACCACCGAGCTCGTCGAGAACTACCCCGGCTTCCCCACGGGCATCAACGGCGCCGACTTCGCCGTCAACCTCGTGCAGCAGGTCGAGCGCTTCGGCGCCGAACTGCGCTACGACGAGGTCACCGCCATCACCCCGCGCGAAGGCGAGCTCTTCCTCGTCGAGACAAGCGAAGGCGCCATCGAGGCGCATACCGTCATCGCCACCGCCGGAGCGGACTACAACAAGCTCGGCGTGCCCGGCGAGGAGGAGTACGTCGGCCGCGGCGTGAGCTACTGCGCCACCTGCGATGCCGCCTTCTTCCAGAACGAGGAGATGGTCGTGGTCGGCGGCGGCGACGCCGCCTTCGACGAAGCCCTCTTCTGCACCCGCTACG
Source organism: Tepidiformaceae bacterium (assembly GCA_965200565.1). GTDB lineage: Bacteria > Chloroflexota > Dehalococcoidia > Tepidiformales > Tepidiformaceae > UBA2991. Next base: position 1,791,634 of record OZ241349.1, read on the forward strand.
CCACCAAGGTCTGGCTCGTCCACCGGCGCGAGGAGTTCCGCGCCAGCGCCCTCCTGCAGGAGCGCGTGCACGCCAACGAGAAGATCGAAATCATCACCAACACCGTCGTCGAGCGCGTCGTCGGTGGCGACGTGGTGGAAGGCGCCGAGCTGCGAAACCTGCAGACGGGCGACGTCCGCATCCTGCCCGTGGGAGCAGTCTTCATCTTCATCGGGCAGACCCCCAACAGCCACGTCCTCAAGGGCCTGGTCGATCTGGATATGGGCGGCCACGCCCACGTCGACCTCAAGATGTGCACCACCGTGCCAGGCCTCTTCGTCGCCGGCGACCTGCGCATCGAGGCCGCCCGACAGCTCGTGAGCGCCTGCGGCGACGGCGCCACCGCCGCGCTCTCGGCCGAGGCATACCTCGCCGAATCCGGCATCGGCGAGTAGGCGCGGTCCGCGAAGCGATGCCGCTCTACGAGTTCGTCTGCAGGCGCTGCGGGACACGTGAGGAAGTCTTCCGCCGTCGCGCCACCGGTGACGTCGAGCCACCCCCCTGCCCCGCCTGCCCCGAGGACGCCGAGCCGCAGATGCGCCGCATCATGAGCGGCTTCGCCCACCACCTCAGCTTCGCCACGAAGATAGCGGAGGCCGAGTCCACCTGGGGCCCCGAAGTCGACGCCGCCATGGGCTCCGAGCCCGACATCGGCGCCGCCACCCGCCGCTACGAACAAGCCGCGAAAGAACTCCCCCCCGGCGAAGAGTAGCCCCGACGGCGGCGGCCCCAAACCTGGAACTGCGACACTTCCTTTGGTGTAACCGAATGACGCCGTTCGGCGCGGGGGCGTAGCCCCCTGCATGGCCGTTTTGGCGCTCCCGCTGTCCATCAGATTGTCAGGCAGATTGTCAGCCAGATTGTCCGACAATGACATCGTGAAATCGACTGCGAATATTGATCTTTTCGGGCATGGAAGGGAAGAAGCGCGCGCGAAACTGTCCGCGATGTTGTCAGCCAGATTGTCAGGCCTGATCGCCCACCCCCTCACGCCCTCAGCGTCGGGTCGAACCACTCCAGGATGGCGGCGTTCTCTTCGCGCGGGTAGGCGTGGGCGAGGTCCGCGATCTCGTGGTAGCGGACGTCCGCGCCGGCCTCGCGGAGGACGTCGCGGGCGGCCTGCGCGAGCGCGACCGGGAACATCCAGTCGCGCGTCCCGTGCGTGATGGAGATGCGCTTCCCCTGCGCCCCGGGAACGGCCCCGTCCTGGACGTTCTTCGGGTGCAGCACGCCTGCCACCGCGGCCATGGCGGTGAAGGGCGTCTCGCCCCCGAGCAGCGTCGAGAGCCCGTACGTCGCGCCGTCCGACAGCCCCGTGAGCAGGATGCGCTCGCCATCGACGTCGAAGCGCTCGCGCACGAACTCGACCGAGCGCAGGAGGCGCCCGCGGTCGGCGTCGGGCCCCATCAGCGCCCAGGTGGGGCCGATCGAGGTGGGCGCGAGCAGCAGGAAGCGACGGCTGCGAGCCTCGCGCAGCCACGTCCAGAGAAAGTCGCGCCCGTGCCCCATGCCACCGTGCAGCGCCACGACGAGCGGACGCGGCTCGTCACGCGTGAGCGATTCAGGCACATAGAGGTGGAACTCGCCGCGCGCGTCGGGATCGTCGTCCGGGCCGCTGCGCTGTATGCCCGCGCCCGGCTCAGCGCGGTTCGCATCGAGCGCATCGAGGTCGTCTCGCACCGCAGGCTCGGCGAACAGATGCCCGATGGCCGGGTCGAGCATACGCAGCGGGTAGAGCCGTTCCTGGGCACGCGCCACCCCGCGCATGCTGGCGAGCGCGTTCCCCGACCGCTGCTCGCGGGGGACCGGGCGGGTGAAGGCGCTGAGCGCCTCAAGCGCATCGTCGGCGGCGCTGGCGATCTGGTCGCGCACGGGCCGGAAGCGCTCCGGCAGCGGCGCCTCGCGCAGCGCCGTGAGCGCCTCCTCGAGGCGCTCCTGCAGCGGCCGCAGGCCGGACTGCAACTCCCACATCGAACCCCGATCGAGGCGCCGGAACGCGTCCCCCAGCGCCTCCACCGCCTCCGCGACGAGCGGCGCCAGTGCGCGTGCGGCCTCGCGGAAGGCGGTGGCGTCGGCGTCGGCGTCGGCGTCAGGGCTCATCGCGGGGAGTGTAGCGGGTGCGCGGCAGGCGGCCTGCATTACCGCACAGCGGGAGGCGGGAAGTGGTGACGCCCGGGCCGAGCAGAGACGCCGCGGCGGTCAGGCCGTGGCGTCGAACTCCTCGCGGGTGAGGGCGAAGTGGAGCACATCGAGATAGCGTCCGTTCGTGTACGCCGCCCGCCTGATGCGGCCTTCCTCACGGCACCCGAGGCGGTGCGCGTGGCGGATGATGGCGGCGTTCGTCTCCAGACAGCGCAGGTGGTACTTCTGGAAGCGCAGCTCGTGGAACACATAGCGCAGGACGATTCGCTTCGCCTCCAGCGCGTAGCCACGTCCGCGAAAGGCGCGGAAGAGACGCGTCCCTGTCTCGAACACGCCGTTGCGGTGGTCCATGCCGTGGATGTTGATGTTCCCCGCATACTCGCCCGCGAGCGTCTCGATGGAGAAGAAGAGGAAGTCGTCGGCCTTGCCGAAATCGGCGTAGGTGCGCGCCCACTCCTCGGCCATGGCGCGCGACTTCGGTGGCGTCATGCCGAAGTTGAGCGCGCGTATCGCATCGCTGTCGGTGTCCTCCGCCAGCCACGCGTCCACATCCGCAAGGGCGAGGGCGCGCAGGCGTACGAGATCGCCCTGCCAGTAGCTGGCGGTCATGTCCGGACGTTCCACCTGTTGAGCGTAGAGCGCCGCAGCCTTCCTACAAAGTCCTGCCCGCGGGGGTAGTATGGCGGCCCGCCCCCGGCCACAGGCAGTGAGGGCGGCAGGAGGAGCGCAGATGAGTATGCGAATCATCACGAGGCCGCCCGGTGGGAGCAGCGAGCCCACCGTCGAGGCGATCGTCAAGCCCTACCAGCAGCTCGAAGCCGACGGCTTCTCGTCGGGCTGGATCGGCAACCACCTCAACCACGACGCGATGACTATCTGCGCCCTCGCGGGCAACGCCACCAGCACGCTCGAGCTGGGCACCGCCGTCGTCCCCACCTACCCCCGCCATCCCATGGTGATGGCACAGCAGTCCCTCACCACCAACATGGCCTGCGGCGGACGCTTCGTGCTCGGCCTCGGCCTGAGCCACAAATTCATCGTCGAAGGGTGGCAGGGGTTGCGCTGGGCGACGCCTGTGCGCCATCTGCGCGAGTACCTGGAAGTGCTCAACCCCCTGCTCGACGGCGACCTCGTCAACCACAAGGGCGAGGAGTACCGCGTCCAGCTCAACAACGCGCCCTTCACCCAGCTGGACGTCCCCGGCGGAGGCCGCCCGCAGGTGCTCATCGCCGCCCTCGGCCCGGGCATGCTCAAGGTCACGGGCGAGCTCGCCGACGGCACCAGCATGTTCTGGTGCGGCCCCAGCTACATCGAGCAGACCGCCGTCCCCACCATCACGAAGGCCGCCGACGCCGCCGGCCGCCCGGCCCCCCGCATCATCGCCGGCATCCCCATCGCCGTCACCAACGAAGAAGAGTCGGCCCGTGCGTCCTGCGCGAAGGTGTGGGAGGTCTACGGCAAGATCTACTCCTACCGGAAGGTAATCGAGGCGGAAGGCGCCAGCGGCGTCGCCGACCTCGCAGTCGTCGGCGACGAAGCGAGCGTGCGTGCGCAGCTGAAGCGTCTCGAATCGGTCGGCGTGACCGACTACAACGGCGCCATCCTGCCCGTCCCCGACGACCCCGACTCCCCCCAACGCACCTACGACTTCCTCAAGGATCTGAACACCAACGGCATCTAGCCTCGCTGCCGGTGGCGGCGAAAGGCGCGATCGCGCCATCGCTGCCAAGGCGCCGTGCGCCAAACGCAGGAAAAGGCGTAGCAGCCAGTCAGCGGCCATACTGGTCGTGAAGGTGTGCGGCCCTGGCGCCGCACGCCCCTCAGGAGGCAGGGCGTGACGCAGAAAGTCCGGAGGCAACGCAGGCAGCCCACCCACACCGACTCGGAGGCGGCCCTCCTGTATGGCTGGTTGCGAGAGGTGAACTGGGACAAGGGGACCGCCCAGCTCCACGACGCCACAGGCAATATTGTGCGCCTCTCCTTTGATGCGTCTTTCGGCGAGGAGATGCAGAGACTCGCGACACAGTATGTGGAGGTTCACGGCCAGGGCACCTTCAAGGGGGAAGACTGGCAGCGCGTTGCAGTAGAAAAGATCCTTGAGACGCGCGCATCAGAGCCGCTTGATCTGGAAGCGTTCCGCGACAATCCGAACGCCAAAGTCTTCGACCCAGCCTCGATAGTCACCATCGATCTGAGCGAGGAGGAGTGGCAGGCCTTCGATCAGGCTATCCGTGAAGGACGGGATGCTTGATGCCCCCCGCTCCCGCTGTCGTCCTCGATACCTCCGTCGTATCCATGCTCCTCAGGGACACAGCACAGTCCGCCTTCTACCGTGACGAGATCGCAGGACACCGAGCGGTTATCTCGTTCCAAACGCTGGAAGAGTCGTGGTTCGGAGCAGCTCGGGCCAACTGGGGAGCCCAGAGGAGGAACGCGCTTGCCCAACACCTCCGACAGTTCGAGGTTGTCTGGCCAACAGCCGAGATGGTGGACCTCTCGGTCACCCTGCGAATCGCGCGTGAACGAGCAGGACGCCGCATTGCTACCTCGGATGCGTGGGTAGCCGCCACCGCCATCATGCTGGGCTGTCCACTCGCATCGCACGACCGAGACTTCGCAGGCATCGCCGGCCTCGAACTGATCCGCTACGCCCCCAACCCCTGACGCCCCCCGCTCGCGCCTACGGCGCGATCGCCTTCGTCTGGCGCTCCCCGGTGATGCGCTCCACGAACGCCGGCAGTGGCACGCTGCCCAGGTCCTCGCCCGTGCGAACGCGTACGGAGACGCTCCCCGCCTCCGCCTCGCGATCGCCCACGACGAGCATGTAGGGCGTTTTCTGCAGCTGTGCGTAGCGAATCTTGGCGTTCATGCGCTCGCTGCGTGCGTCCACTTCCACCCGGAAGCCCGACTCGCGCAGTGTCGACGCCACCTCTTCCGCATAGGCGTGGTGGCGGTCCGCAATCGGGATGATCGTCGCCTGCACCGGCGCCAGCCACAGCGGGAAGGCCCCCCCGAAGTGCTCGATCAGCACTCCCAGGAAGCGCTCCGTCGAGCCCGTCACCGCGCGGTGCAGCATCACCGGCGTGTGCTCCTTGCCGTCCTCGCCCGTGTAGACGCAGCCCATGCGACCGGGCTGGATGAAGTCCACCTGAATCGTCGAGAGCTGCCACTCGCGCCCCAGCACGTCCTTCGCCAGGAAGTCCGCCTTGGGCCCGTAGAACGCCGCCTCGCCTTCCTCTTCCGTGAACTCCAGTCCCGAGACCTCCATCGCCGTGCGCAGTGCCGTCACCGCCTGCCGCCACTGCTCGGGCGCATCGATGAACTTGCCGCCCCCCATCTCCGGCAGCGAGAGCGCCACGCGATACTCGCGGAAGCCGTACGTCTCCAGCGCCTCCCGCACGAGCCCCAGCGCCAGCGCAAACTCTTCCTGGATCTGCTCGGGCGTACAGAAGATGTGCGCGTCGTCCTGCGTCAGCGAACGCACCCGCGTCAGCCCGTTCAGCTCACCCGACTTCTCGTAGCGGTAGAGCGTCGCGAACTCCGCGTAGCGAAGGGGCAGGTCGCGGTAGCTGTGTGGCTGCGCGTTGAAGAGCGTCATGTGCGAGGGGCAGTTCATCGGCTTCAGCAGGAACTCCGTCTCGCCGTCCACCATCGGCGGGAACATCGCATCCGCGTAGTGCTGGCGGTGCCCCGAACGCTCGTAGAGCGTGCTCTTCACCACGTTCCCCGTCCACACATGCTGGTGGCCCGTGCGCTCCTGCATCTCGCGCACATATCCCTCCATCAGATGCCGCACGATCTCGCCCTTCGGCAGGAAGAGCGGGATGCCCTGCCCCACATCGTCGGAGAAGGTGAACAGCCCCAGCTCCCGCCCCACGCGACGGTGGTCGCGCTTGCGCGCTTCCTCCAGCTGACGCTCGTACGCCTCCAGGTCCTCCTGCGTCTCGAAGAGCGCCCCGTAGACGCGCTGCAGCTGCGGGTTCTGCTCGTCCCCACGCCAGTACGCCCCGGCGATGCTCATCAGCTTGAAGGCGGGAATCTCGCCCGTGTGGTTCACATGCCCGCCGCGGCAGAGGTCCGTGAACTCCCCGTGCGTGCACTGCGAAATGGCGCCGTCCTCGAGCTCGGCCAGCAGCTCGAGCTTGAACGGCTGCCCCTGCCAGCGCTCCTCCGCCTCCCCCCGCGTAATCGACTCCATGCGGAACGGCAGACGGCGTCCGATCGACTTGCGCATGCGTCGACGCAGCCACTTTAGGTCGTCCTGCGTGAGCGCGCGCGGCAGCCGGAAGTCGTAGTAGAAGCCCGTTGCCGTGGGCGGCCCGATGCCCAGCTCCGCCTCGGGCATCAGCTCGACCATCGCCTCCGCCAGCACGTGCGCCGCCGAGTGACGCATACGCGCCAGGCGCTCATCACTCGTCAGCGCTTCAAGCTCAACCGTGGATTCAATCGCTTCTGCTATCGTGGAACCCTCCGGACATCGTGTCCTGCGCCTTTCAGGGACGGCGCGCGGTCCGTGGTCCCACCCTGATTCCCCGCACGCGACGGCGCGGGCTCATCTGCGGCCGCTAACGGGGCCAACCGTGCGCGCCTCTGACCATCGCTGGCGTCGGGCGCAGGCTCGCGGGTGGTATTCGCCGTCGGGGCGCCACGCTTTCAGCCAGGGCGCGGCTCTCTGCAAGGGTGACGGTTACTCGTCCCGGTCGTCGCCGTTCTTTCTCTGTGACTGTCCACCTTCGAGTATAGCCAGCCCGCCCGATCAGTCGAGCACGACGGAGAATCGGCGAGGAAGGGGGAGAAGCAGGTGACGGGAAAACGCGCTAGGCTGAGCACTCCACGGGCGGTTAGCTCAGATGGTTAGAGCGCTGCGTTGACATCGCAGAGGTCACTGGTTCGAATCCAGTATCGCCCACCAGCCACCACCCCTGCGGCCACCACCCTACGGCCGCGGTGAGCCGTACACCGACTCGATCGACCCCCCCGCATCGAAGCGATCCTGAATCGCGCCCATCGTCGCGATCGCTTCCTCCGTGCCCACGACCGTCTGGAAGAGACGCTGCTCGTTCGTCAGCGCTTCCGTCAGCCCCAGGTCGTCGTTGTCGATCAGGATCTGCTTGAGCGTCGCCAGCGCCTTCGCCGGCCGCTCGGCCAGCCTGTCGGCCCACTCCAGCGCCACCTCCACCGACCTCCCCTCCGGCACGATGCGATTCACCCCGCCCAGCTCGTAGATGCGCTGCGCCGTCATCGGCGTCCCGTCCAGCACCAGCTCCGCCGTCGCCGTGCGTCCGATGATGCGCGCCAGACGGCTCGTCCCGCCGATGCCCGTCGTCAGCGCGATCTGCACCTCTGGCGGCCCGAAGCGAGCCTGCTCCTCCGCGATGCGCAGGTCGCAGGCCCAGCCCAGCTCCGCGCCGCCGCCTGAACAGTCGCCCGAGATGGCGGCGATTGTGACCACATGCGTCTTCGCCAGCTCCTGCAGGCAGACGCCCCAGCCGCCGCCCGTGCCCGTCGTCGGCTCCCCGGTGACGGTATTGCAGAGGTCGCGCAGCCAGGCGTGCTCGTACCAGTGCCCGGGCGTCCCCGAGGCCAGCACCGCCACCCGCGCACCGCCCTCGCGCGCCTCGATCAGTGCTGCCCCCAGCTGCTCCACACCCTCCCACGAGCCGTGGTTGTTGATCGCCGGGTTCGACATCGTGATGAGCGCCACGCCCTCGACGGACGCTCCAGCGTGACGATCTCCGATGCCGGTGTGGGTGAATCGGGCAGGACTGAGCCTCCTGCTCCTGCTTGCTGCCTGCTGCTACCGGCGTCTACGGGCGCTCCTGCTGGTTGCCCCAGCTGTCGAAGTGCACCACCTGCTCCACCGGCATCCGCCGCGGCTGCGAGAAGCGCCCCCGAATCGGGTAGCCCAGCGGGATGATCGCCACCCCCGTCGATCCCTCGGGAATGCCCAGCAGCTCGTCCAGCTGCGGACCCGTCCCGAACGTCGTCAGCGGCGCGCCGATGCCGTGCGCGCGCGCGGCCAGCGCCAGATTCTGGATCGCCCCGAAGATGAAGCCGCCGTACGTGATCCCGCGGCTCGTCGATTCCGGCCCGCCGATCACATTCGTGAGCACCGGAATCACCAGCACCGGCGCTTCGCCGATGTGGTTCGCCAGGTACGTCACCGAACGCAAGCCCGAGGCGTCCAGCCCCGTCTCCGCCTGCACCACCTTGTCGAAATCGAGGAACTGGACGCGGCCGCCACCCTCCAGCTTGGCCGGATCGGCGCGCCCGTACGTCACCTCGAAGACGCCCTTCCACCACTCCGCGATCTGCGCCTTCTTCGCCTCGTCGCGCACGATCACCCAGCCCCAGATCTGCGAGTTGCCACCCGTCGGCCCGCGGATGGCCGCATCCAGGATCTCCCACAGAATCTCGTCGGGAATCGGGTCGGACCCGAGGTAGCGCCGCGCCGGCGTCGAGTGAATCGCCTCCAGCACATCCAGTGGTTCGCGTTCTGCCATCTGCTTGCTCCTGCTCTGCTGCTTGTGGGTGTGAAGGCCGCCCCTAGGCGCGGCCCAGCTCGATGTAGTTCACCGCAGGGTCGTGCCCCACGAACGTCTTGCCCAGATCCTCGTAGTGGCGCCACGAAATGAGCGTGTGCGTGGCCGCCTGCTGCGCGTCCCGCAGCTTGCGCTCCAGTGGGCTCTCCATGCGGCTGCCGGTCGTCCCCGCCGTGTTGTTGATGATGCTCACCACCTGCCGCACCGCCTGAGCCGCGTGCACGCACGCCAGATAGGCCTGCCGGTAGACCTCCCACGCAGGCTCCAGGCGTCCGCCCTCCGAGGCCTTTGGCCCCAGGTGCGCCTCCAGCGCGTCCTGCGTCTCCAGCATCAGCGTGCGAGCCGCCAGGTACGTCGCCTGCGCCTCGCCGAGGCGGTAGTGCACCTGCGGCATATCCTTCAACGCCGTCGCCAGCCCCCACGGTGTCTTCTCCATGGCCAGCTCGACGAACGAATCGATCGCCCCCCTGCACACCCCCAGCGCGACCGCCGACTTCGTGTAGACGGCGTGGCACGGATTGCGGAACGTCGGCCCGGCCCACTGCCGGCTCGGCGCCAGCGGACGCCCCGGCAGCAGGTGTGCAGGCGGGACGAATACATCCTCCATGCGCACATCGTGGCTGCCGCTCCCCCGCATCCCCGCCGTGTCCCACGTGTCCACAACCTCAAAATCGTCGCGCGGCACCATGAACGAGTTCGCCGCGCCTTCACCCGTCGCCTCATCCGGGATGAAGGGCGGCATAATGAACGTCCACGTCGCGTTGTGAACTCCGCTCGCGAACGCCCCCTGGTAGGTCACCCTCCAGCCGTCGCCCTCGCGACGCGCCAGGCTGCCTGGGCTCGGCCCCCGTGGCGTGCCGAACCCCCCACAGACCGCCACGTCCCAGTCGTCGAACACCTTGTCGCACAGGTCGGGCTCCATCTGCCGCACCACCAGCCCGTTCGTCTCCGAGCGAATCTGCACGATCCACCCCACCGACCCGTCGATGGCCGAGACCGCCTCGATGGCCTGGATCTGCTCGCGCGCCGAGGCCTCCTCTCCGCCCAGATCCCGCGGCACGGCGCTGCGGTAGAGCCCCTGCGCGCCCAGCTCCTGCGATGCCCAGTCAGGCAGGTGGCGAAGCTCCTGCGCCTCGTCACCCGCCCGTGCAATCGCTTTCTCCAGGCCCGCGATGCGTTCCAGCACAGGCGTCGCGCTGATGGCATCGCGCTGCGCAAGGATCTCCGCTCGTACCATGCCGCTCCCCTCTCGCTCCTGAGGTGGGTGAAGGCCGCCCCTAGGCGCGACGCAGCTCCATGTAGTTCGCCGCCGGATCCAGCCCCACGAACGTCTTGCCGATGTCCTCGTAGTGACGCCACGAGATCAACGCGTGCGTGGCCGACTGCTGCGCATCCCGCAGCTTGCGTTCCAGCGGGCTCTCTATGCGGCTGCCCGTCGTCCCCGCCGTGTTGTTGAGGATGCCGACCACATGCCGCACCGCCTGCGCCGAGTGCGCGCAGGCCAGGTAGGCCGGCCAGAAGACGTCCCACTCCGGCTCCAGACGCCCCCCATCAGCGGGCTTCGGCCCCAGATGCGCCTCCAGCGCGTCCTGCGTCTCCAGCACGAAGGTGCGGGCCGCCAGGTACGTCGCCTGCGCCTCACCCAGCCGGTAGTGCACCTGCGGCATGTCCTTCAACGGCGTCGCCAGCCCCCACGGCGTCTTCTGCATGGCCAGATCGACGAACGACTCCAGCGCTCCCTTGCACACCCCCAGCGCCACCGCCGACTTGTTGTAGACGGCGTGGCACGGGTTACGGAACGTCGGATTGTCCCACTGCTCGCTCGGCGCCAGCGGACGCGCCGGCAGCAGATGCTCGGGCGGCACATAGGTGCCGTCCATGCGCACATCGTGGCTGCCGCTCCCGCGCATCCCCGCCGTGTCCCACGTATCGACAATCTCGAATTCGCCCCGCGGCACCATGAACGAATGCTCCGCGCCCTCACCCGTCGCCTCATCCACCACCACCGGCGACATCACGAAGTTCCACGTCGCGTTGTGGCAGCCGCTCGCGAACGAGCCCTGGTAGCTGAGCCGCCACCCATCGCCCTCGCGCTTCGCCGTGCGCCCCGGATTGGGCCCGTTCGGCGGCCCCAGCCCCGAGCACACCAGCGCATCCCAGTCGTCGAAGATCTTGTCGCACAGATCCCGGTCCATGCGTCGCACGACCAGCCCGTTGATCTCCGAGTTGATGTGCGTGCACCACCCCACCGACCCATCGATCGCCGAGACCGCCTCGACGTTCTCGATCTGCTCGCGAGCCGTCACATCCTCCCCACCCAGCTCCGTTGGCAGGGCGAAGCGGTAGAAGCCCTGGGCCGCCATCTCCTTCGCCGCCCAGGCCGGCAGGTGGCGCAGCTCCTGCGCCTCGTCGCCCGCCTTGAGCAACAGCTCCCGCATCCCCTCGATGCGTTCCAGCATCGGCGTCTGCTTTATCTCGTTCTGCCGCTCGATGATCTCAGCGCGCACCATGCCCGCCACCTCCGATTGTCGTGTGCCGCGCGATGATACCCGCTCCCCCACCCCCTCGCCCGCCCCGTGGGGTGAAGCTGTGGAATGGAGAAGCCGTCCCACCCAGGCGATTGGTTGGCGAGACGCGCTCTGCGCGCCTCCACACGAAGCCGCCACCTACCCGCCCTCACCCCCCACGAACGCCACCCCCGCCTCCCCTGCGAACCGCTCCCGCATCACTGCCACCGCCTCCTCCGAGATGTCCGCCAGCACGAAACGCCGCCCCAGCGCCAGCGCCGCCGCCCCCGTCGTGCCGCTCCCCGCCACCAGGTCCGCCACCAGCCCCCCGCGCGGCGACGACGCCCCCACGATCCGCTTCAGCACCCCCAACGGCTTCTGCGTCGGGTAGCCCGTCCGCTCCTTGCCGTTGGTGGGGACGATCGTGTGCCACCAGACATCCGTCGGCAACTTCCCCCGCGCTGCCTTCTCCGGGCCCACAAGCCCCGGCGCCATGTAGGGGATGCGCTCCACCTCATCCTGGTCGAAGAAGCGCTTCGCCGGGTCCTTCGCATAGAAGAGAATCGTGTCGTGTTTCGCCGGCCAGCGGTCTTTCGGCCGCCCGCCGAAGTCGTAGGCCCAGATGATCTCGTTCACGAAGCACTCCCGCCCGAAGACCTCATCCAGCAGCACCTTCGCGTAGTGCGCCTCGCGATAGTCCAGATGCAGGTAGAGCGACCCGCTCGCTTTCAACACCCGCCGCGACTCCACCAGAAACGGCTCCAGAAACGTCAGGTAGTCGTCGAACGCATCGTCGAACGACGACGCCCCGAGCCGCTGTGTCTCGTAGCGACGTCCCCCGAAGCCCGTGCGGTCCCCTTCCCCCTCCCCCACCCGCCGGGTGCGCAGCCGCTCGCGCGCTTGCCGCTTCCCCGTATTGAAGGGCGGGTCGAGGTACACCAGATCGACCGACTCCCCCGCCATCCCCCGCGCCACCTCCACCCCATCCGCACAGTGAACGAAGCTGTGCGGCTCAGAAACGCTCACGCGCCCATCCTAGCCGCTACGTACCAGCGTCGGTCGCGGCATCGCCTCTGCTTCGGTCGGACGTGATGGCGTGTCGCACCGCCTCATTAGCCAGGGGCGAGCGTAGCGCCCCGTCCTGGATTCTGGTGAGCAGGTCTCCCGTCAGCGGTGCGCGTAGGTCGAGCACGCCGCTCGCTCGGTGCTCGTCGAGCTTGTGCTCCGAGCTGAAGTGGGCTGCCCGGTAGAAGACGCAAGTTTCGTGCCGGACGAATGGGTGCTCGCCCGGGGAGAGCAGCACGCAGTGCTCCCCGCAGCGGCTGCGCCTTCGCTCAGGTCGGTGCGTCGTCAGATTCACGATGGGTACTGCCCCTTGCGCGTTGGCTTTCGCCAGAACGATCCAGAGGTGCCCGTCGTCGAAGAAGCTATTCCCTGGGTCCACTATCCATGCCGTACTGCGTCTGTACCGAATGGATGCTGGACGCCAACTGCTTCGCCTCCGCGATCTCATCCTCCGCGTAGCCCGCCTCTCGCAGGATTACCAGTGGGTCGACCGCTGCCGTGCAGCCGCGGCCCTCTGGCTCCACCCACTCCGCCAGCGTGCGGGTGTAGTCGGCCAGCTCCCACTGCTCCATCCCCCCAAACTCCTCCAGCACCACCGCCAGTAACTCACCGTCGTACTCCGAGAGCGCTTCCTTCGCGGGCGAGCCCTTCGCCGTCACGCAGTAGCCTGAGGGCGGCGAGACGTGTGCCGCCCAGGGCGTGTCTTCATCGCGACAACCCCACGTCAGCAGGTCGAGAATGCGGCCCGGCGCCAGCCCGTGCGGCGTTGCCACGAAGCGGTCCCCCGTCATCGGATAGCCCACCTCGACGAACGCTCGGCGGTCCGCCAGGTAGAGCAGCTGCGCCAGCTTCGTTGCTGCCATCGGCGCGCCGTGGAGGCGAAGCAGGTACGCGGCCGCCTGCGCGGCGCGCTTCTCGTCGAACACGAACTCCATGCGACGCCTCCTGCCTCTAGGGTAGCGCCTTCGTTGCTCGGGAGTGCCGCCGTGCCGCCTAGCCCGCGACCCCCGGCGGGATGGCGCCTTCGCCTGCGGCACGCGGTGGCGCCACGCTCACCTCGAGCAGCTCGGCGATGTCGAACGCCTGAATCGAACGGGTCCCCTCGTCCGGCTGCACCGCAGGGATGCCGTCCTCGAACATCTGGATGCAGAACGGACACGCGGTCGCCACGATGCCGGCGCCCGTGTTCGCCGCCTCCGCGGTGCGCAGGTGGTTCACCCGTGTGCCCTGCTCCTCGAGCCACATGTTGCCGCCGCCGGCGCCACAGCAGAGCCCCTTCTCGCGGCTGCGGGGCATCTCCACCAGATTCCCCCCGGCGATCTGCTTGAGCACGTCACGCGGCGCGTCCATGACGCCGTTCCCGCGACCCAGGTAGCACGAGTCGTGATACGTGATCGTCTCGCCGCTCATCTCCTTCGGCTGCAGGCGGCCCTGCGCCAGCAGCAGCTGCAGGAACTCGGCGTGATGCGTCACTTCCCAGTGGCCGTCGAAGTCCGGGTACTCGTTCTTGAACGTGTTGAAGCAGTGCGGACACGCCGTAATCACGCGTCGCACCCCGATCTCGTTCATCGAGGCGACGTTCCCTTCCGCGAGCGTCGCGTAGAGGAATTCGCTGCCCAACCGACGCGCCGGGTCGCCCGTACACGTCTCTTGCTGGCCCAGCACGCCGAAGCTCACCCCCGCCTCGAACAGCAGCCGCACCACCGACTTCGTGATGGGCATGTTGCGCTCCACCAGCGCCCCCGAGCAGCCCACCCAGTAGAGGTACTCCTGCGACCCGTCGAAGATGGGCACGTCGATGCCCTCGTCGCGAAGCTGTTCCATCCACGTCTCGCGTGTGAGCTGCGTGCCCCGCCAGGGGTGGCCCCGCTGCTCGATGTTCTGAAGCGTCTCCTGCGCCGTCCCCGGGATGCGCGCCTGCTCCATCACCAGGTAGCGGCGCATATCCACAATCGTAGGCACGTGCTCGATCAGCACCGGGCACTCCTGCACGCAGGCCATGCACGTGCGGCAAGCCCACAGCGACTCGTCCTTCACGTAGTCGCCGACGAGCTCCCCCTCCCCCTTCTCCGCCGGATCCTTCCCCGCGATCAGCAGCGGTCCCGCGTGGTTCATGTACGACTTCAGGTCCTGGATGATGGCCATCGGCGAAAGCGGCTGCCCCGCCGTGTAGGCCGGACAGACCTCCGTGCAGCGCCCGCAGCGCACACATGTATCCGCGTCGAACAGCTGCTTCCAGGAGAAGTCCTGCACCTTGCCCGCGCCCAGGCTCTTCCCCTGCTCGACCAGCTCCTCGAAATCGCCCATCGGGGCCAGGTAGGCGGACCCCGCCGGACGCTTCAGGAAGGCGTTGATCGGCGCGAACACGATGTGGCGGAACTTCGTCAGCGCCATCAGCGTCAGCAGCCCGAACGCCCCCACCACGTGAATCCACCAGAACACCTGATGCGCGTTCAGCAGCGCGCTCTCGCTCGCCGAGCCCACGATCTTCGCGATCACCCAGCCGCCTGGCGACCAGTACGACCAGTTCTCGTTCCCCGCGGGAATCTCATGCCCACCGATGCGCAGCCCCTCCACGAGGAAGCCGGTGAACAGCACGAAGCCCAGCAGCCCCACCACAATCGCGTCTTCGGCCTGCCGGCGGTCCCACGTCAGCTTCTCCGGCGCGGGCCCGAAGCGGCGGAAGACCGCCATGCCGATGCCCAGCAGCCCGATCAGTCCGAATCCGTCGCCCAGCAGGCTGTAGGCCAGGTAGAGCCAGCCTTCGAGGAAGGCGTGCTCGCCGCCCACCTGGAAGATGAGCGGGAAGTAGTCGTCGATCGCCAGCAGGATCGTCACCAGCGTGAGCACAGCGAAGCTCGAGTAGATGCACATGTGCATCACGCCCGCATAGCGGTCGTTCTTCACGCGGGCCGTGCCCGCGCCGAGCGTCATGGCGTTCATCAGCCGTGCTCCCAGGTTGGTGAACACGTTCGTCCCGTGCCCCAGACGCCACACCCGCAGCCGCTGCACGAACGCCCCCAGGATGATCGCCACCGAGACCCCGAAGATGAAGTACATCAGCGCGAAGCCCTGGATGTTGAAGAACACCTCGCGGCTCGCCCGCTCCGTCTGCGCCGTCTCCAGCGCCCCGATCGCCGCGATCACCGCGACCGGCACCGCCACGCCCAGGACGCTGACGTTGAAGCGCCGGCCCTTCCGCTCCTGCTCACCCTGCACGTTCACTGGCTGCCCCCCGGAGTCGATGGCGCTCATACGTTGTCGTTCTTCGCTGCGCCGTATTGCTTGCGCAGGTCGATCTTCAGCACCTTGCCCATGGCGTTGCGCGGCAACTCGTCCACCAGGGCGAGGTACTGCGGCGCCTTGAACGACGCGATGCGGCTCTTGCAATAGGCGTTCACGCCCTCCGGCGTGAGCGCCGCCCCCGGCTTCGGTACCACCACCGCCTTCACCACCTCCCCCCAATCCACATCCGGGACCCCGATCACCGCCGCCTCCTCAATCTCCTCATGGTCCTCGAGGCAGTTCTCCACCTCGCCCGGCGAGATGTTCTCCCCGCCACGGATGATGAGGTCCTTCTTGCGGCCCGTGATGAACAGGTAGCCGCCGTCGTCGATGCGCCCCACGTCGCCCGTGTGCAGCCAGCCATCGATGATCGCGCTGCTCGTGGCGTCCTCCTGCTCGTAGTAGCCCTTCATGACGCGGTCCGAGCGCACGCAGATCTCGCCCTCGTCGCCCGTCGGCACGAGCGCATTGCGCTCGTCCATGATGCCGATATCGACATCGTCCATGGGCCGCCCCACCGAACGCAGGCGCGCCTCCCGCAACTCCGTCTCGACGCTCAGATCGTGGTCGTCCGGCCCCAGGAAGGTCAGGGTGGAAGTCGACTCCGTCTGCCCGTAGGCATTCATCAGGCCCACGCCCTGCGGCGGGAACACATCGCACGCGCGTCGCACCACCTCGTACGGCATCGGCGCCGCCCCGTAGGTGATCAACTGCAGCCGCGAGAGGTCCGTCTGCGCCAGCGTCTCGTGCTCCATGATGCGCTTCAGCATCGTCGGCACCACCATCGAGTGCGTCGCCCCCTCATTCCCCACCGCCGAGAGCCACCCCTCGGGTGAGAACTGTGGCAGCACCAGCATCGTGCGTCCGCCCCAGATCGACGAGATCATCGCCGTCGCTCCCGCGATGTGGAAGAATGGCACCGAGACCAGCGTCTTCTCGTGCACCTCCGGGTCGGCCGGGTTCATCGTGTTCGTCACGTACGCCGTCATGTCGAGGTACGTGACCATCACGCCCTTCGGCAGCGCCGTCGTCCCGCTCGTGAAGATGAGCACCGTGGGCTGGTCGTCGTCCACATCCACCCAGGTGTCCTCCGCCTCGGCCCCCGCCAGCAGATCGCGGTAGGTGAGGTAACCCTCCGCCGGCCCGTCGTAGCTCACGAACGAACCCGTGTGCTCGAGCGTCGGGCGGATGCGGTTCACCAGCTCCAGGTAGCGCTCCGAGACGAACAGCGCCTGCGCCGCGCTCACGTTGATCATGTGCGTGAGCTCTTCGTCCTTGGAGCGATAGTTCAACGGCACGAGCGTCACGCCCAGCATCGCGCAGGCGTAGTACGTGACCACGAAGTCGACGCTGTTCTGCGCCATCACCGCGACCTTGCCGCCCTGCTCCACCCCGAGCCCGCGGATAGCGTTCGCCAGCTGCGTCACCTGCAGCTGCATCTCCCCGTACGTCAGGCGGCGTCCCGCGCCGCCCACTTCCACCAACGCTTCCCGTTCGGGCACAACGGCGGCGGAGATCTGAAGGAATTCGATCGTGTTCATGCTCCCTCCGGGGAAGCGTGTCGCAAAGGTTTGAATCGCTCGTAGCGAAGCGGATTCTACCGACGCCCCGCGAGCCGCGCGAATCCCGCCCCCTCTGCCAGCCCCGCCGCCCCTCAGAGTTGCGGCCGTCGCGGCGTGAACGGCTCCGCCAGCAAGCGCGCAATCTCCGCCTCCAGCGCCCCCTCCAGTTCGTCCTCCGCCACTACCCGCGAGACGAGCCCCCACCGCAGCGCCTCCTCCGTCCCCACCGCTTCCCCCGTCAGGATCAGGTCCGCCGCCGCCCCTGGCGGAATCGTGCGTGGCAGCGTCTGCGTACCCCCCGCGCTGGGGATGTAGCCCAGCGTCACCTCCGGCAGGGCGAAGCGCGTCCCCTCCGCTGCCACCCGCACATCGCAGCAGAGCGGCAGCTCCAGCCCCGCCCCGAAGCAGTAGCCGTGCAACCCCGCCACCAGCGGCATCGGCAGCGACAGCAACAGCCCCCACAGATCGCGTTCATGGCGCGCCTGACGCGACGCCCACAGGCTGGGCGCCGTGCCGAACTCGGAGATATCCGCCCCCGCGCTGAAGGCGCGCCCCTCCCCGCGAAAGCACACCGCCCGCACATCCGGGTGGTCGCGACACGCCTGCAGGTACTCCAACAGCAGGTCGCGCATCGCCAGATTGATCGCGTTCAGCCGCTCCGGGCGGTTGAGCGTGATCGTCGCCACGCCCCGCTCGTCGATCGTGAACAGCACCGCCTCAGCCATGCAGGCAGTGTAGGAGAATCAGCCCCCCGACGGGCAGAAGCGACGGCAGGAGGGAAGCGGGAGGAAGCGAAACGAACCCTCGCCCCGCCTACGAACGCCAGTCCGGCCGCCGGATCGCGCTCTTCTCCCGCATCGAGAGATTCTTCTCGAAATCCTCGTTCGCCTTCCGCACCAGGTCGTCCAGCTCGTCGCTGCCCAGCTTCATCTCCGAGGAGCGCCAGCGCTTCAGCATGGCGCGATCCTTCGTGCTCAGCTCAGCCTCGTCGGCCATGCGGTTGACCAGCTCGATCAGCAGCTCGTTGATTTCGTCGTCGTTATAGGTGACCTGAACCATGGCCCTACCTCCGCACCGTCTCGTAGCGGCCCTTGCTCTTCACGCGCCGCTGGAACTTCTCATCGAGCTTCTCGCCCAGGCGGTCGTTGAGCGCATCCGTGAGCGCTTCCAGCAGGGGAGACCCCTCCCCGTGCTCCGATCGCCAACGCCGGATCGCCTCCTTCCCCTCGAAGGAGATGTCCGCGTTGTCAATCGCGACTGCGCTGACAAGCATCATCAGTGACCACGCCTCCGGTTCTTCAAGCAAGACGATCATGCGCTATTCCCCTCTGAAGTTCGGTGCGCGCTTCTCAAGGAAAGCCTGCACCCCTTCTGCCCGATCTTTGGTCGCCTGCAGGAGCAAGGTCAAATCCGTTTCGAAGCGAAGGCCCTGTTCCAGGGGCATCGCGAGCCCCCGCCAGACCGCCTCCTTCGCCAGTCGCGTGGCGATTGGGCCCCGCCCAGCCACCGCCTCCGCCGCCCCCCGAGCCACCTCCCCCGCGCCCCCCGACGCCCCCACCCGCGACACCACCCCCCGCTCCAGCGCCTCCCCCGCCGTCAGCCGCGCCGGCAGGCTCGCTCCCTCCCCCAGACCCAGCAGTGTGCGCGCCCGCGCCGCCACCAACGCCTCCCCCCCAAGCCCCGCCAGCTCCACCACCGCCCCCTCCCCGCAGACCCTGATGTCGCAGCCCAGCGCCAGCACCGCCGCCCCGCCAGCCAGCCGCCCCTCAAAGGCGCAGACTGCCGGCAGCGGGTAGTCCCGCCACAGCCACCGCACCCGCTCCCCCGTCCACCCGGCCAGCCCCTCAGCAGCTTCGATCTCGATCACCACCACCCGCGCCCCCGCCTCCGCCAGCCCCGTGAGCGCCGCCGCCACCCCCTCCGCGTCGAGGCCGTCCCCCACCACCAGCCTCCCCACCGACTGCGGCAGCGATGCCACCGTGCCCTCGCTCGCGCTGCTACCCATGCACCAAGCCTACCGCCCGCCGCCTGCGCCTGCCTGTCCCATAGCGACGCGTTTCGCCCATACTCGATCCATGGCCATCACCTACCGCATCCCCACCGAGGCCGACTGGGACGACTGGGTCCGCATCACCAGCCGCGAATTCCTCGGCGACCTGGGCGAAGGCTCGTTCTGGGCCGACGTCATCCGCCCCATCTTCGACTTCGACCGTGGCTTCATCGCCCTCGACGGCGAAGAGATGGTCGGCAAGACGCACGCCGTCGCCTTCGAGATGAGCGTCCCCGGCGGCAGCCTGTCCACCGCCGGCGTCACCGGCGTGACCGTCGCCCCCACCCACCGCCGTCGCGGCATCCTCACCGAACTCATGCGGCTGCAGCTCGACGACCTGCATGAGCGTGACGAACCGCTCGCCGCCCTGCTCGCCTCCGAGAGCCTTATCTACGGACGCTTCGGCTACGGCCTCGCCGTCCCTGCCCAGCGCCTCAGCATCGACCGCCGCCACACCGCCTTCCACCCCTCCGTGCCCGAGCCCGAGGGCGAAGTCCGCTTCGTCACCCCCGAAGTCGCCCGTGAGAGCTGGCCTGCCCTCTACGACCAGGTCCGCGCCACCCGCCCCGCCATGCTGGCCCGCGACGCCACCCACTGGACCAGCTTCTCCGTCCCAGAGCGCGATCAGGCCGAGGACGGCTTCGGCAAGCGCCTGTACGTCGAATACACCGGCCCCGAGGGCCCCGAGGGCTACGCCATCTACAACGCCAAGAGCGCCTGGCCTGACGGCATCCCCAGCGGCGCCATCACCGTCCGTGAGCTCGTCGCCACCACCACTTCCGCAACCGCCGCCCTCTGGCGCTACCTCTTCGGCATCGACCTCGTCGAGACCATCACCGCCCGCAACCGCCCCCTCGATGACCCCCTCCACTGGATGCTCGCCGACCCCCGCCGCCTCAAGCGCACCTCCGGCGACCACCTCTGGCTGCGCATCCTCGACGTCCCCCGCACCCTCGAAGGCCGCTCCTACACCGCCGAGGGCCGCCTCGTGCTCGATGTCCACGACCCCTTCGGCCCGTGGGCCGAGGGCCGCTTCGAACTGGTGGCCGAAGGCGGCGTCGCCACCTGTCGTCCCACCAACGCCACCCCCGACGTCACCCTCGCCGCCGCCGACCTCGCCGCCTGCTACCTCGGCGGCGCCAGCCCTGCCGTGCTGGCCCAGGCCAGCCGTATCGAAGGCGCCCCCGAAGCCATCCAGCTCGCCGACACCCTCCTCGCCTCCCCCACCGCCCCCTGGTGCCCCGACGACTTCTAGCCGCGAGGGAAAGCGGAGCCGCACCTATCCACCGGTAACCCCGCTCCCCTCCCCTCGACCGTGCCCGAGACCGGCGCAGGGGCGAACTGCAATCCCGCTACCCCAGCTCGATGCGCACCCTTTCCGCCCGCTCCTGCGCGTTGTGCTGTGCGATCTCGGCGAGATCCCCGTTTCGCATCCAGCCGACGTGATTGCTCCTGTTCTGCTTGCGCAGCCCGCTCAGCGTGAAGGCCGAGCCCTTGCGACGGTTGCACGGCCCGCACAGCAGGATGCGGTTGGAGATGTCGTTCGCGCCCCCGTCCTTGCGCGGCATGATGTGGTCGAGCTGCATGAACTCCCGCTCCAGCACGCGCCCGCAGCCCCCACAGATCACCCCACCTTCGTGCGCCTGCGCCTCCTCCAGGTAGCCCCGAATCTGGCTGTGCGAAAGACGCCGCCACTTCGGCAGCGACCGTTGGATGTTGGGCTGCAGGTCTGGAGCCGCCACCTCACCGTCGTCCGTCCGCACGGGAGGCGTGGTCGTGTAGGTGATATCGCCGAACGTCATGAGCCGTTCAGGGCTGCTATCCGGCCCCGCCAACCCCTCCTGCCCCAGCCGTTTGATCACGATCTCGTGCGCCCCCTCCCAGATATCCATCCCCACCCATTGCCGCCCCAGCCGCTCCGCCGCAATCGGCGTCGTCGCGCACCCACAAAACGGGTCCAGCACGACATCCCCCGCATTGCTGCTCGCCTTGATGATGCGGTCGTACAGCGCCAGCGGCTTCTGGGTGGGGTAGCCCATCCGCTCGATTGCATGTGCGCTAATGGGATTGATGTCTGTCCAAACATCGGGGATGGCAAGCCCCGCAAGCTCATCTGCGTAGCGCTTCAACCGGGGTTTCCCACTTGACTTCTCTGGCCAGTAGATCGCTCCGGCCGCATTGAGTGCGTCCAGTTTCTGCTGGACGGTGCCCGCGTTGATGTCGTGCTTGGTGAGAACAGCGCCAGGGAGCGCCCAGTGGCGGCCAACGGCAGTTGGATTGACCCCCTGCCACGGTAGCCCACTCTCCCCATTTCGTGTCCCTGAGCCTGTTAGGTCTACACGCTGAAACCTCCTTCCTGTGTCGGGATCCGTGTGGCGGTAGTGACGCTCGATGTACTCCTCGGAATACTCAAGCCGAGGGTCAGACCAGTGGTACGCGTCGGAGTTCGAATAGAAGAGGAGCATGTCGTGGACTGGGCCATAGCGTCGCGCGCTGTTGTGGGCGTTCGTCCGCTGCCAAGCAATCTCGTTCCGAAACTGCTTCCGCCCGAAGATCGCGTCCATCAGCGTCTTGAGGTAGTGCGACGCCGTCGGGTCGCAGTGGAGGTAGATGCTCCCGTCCGGACGCAGCACCCGACGCATCTCCATGAGCCGTACCCCCATGAAGCACAGGAACGCCCCCATGTCGTCCCCGTACGTCATGCGCGACCAGTCGATGACCGCCCACGCCGCCGGGTACTCGTCCTGGATCGCGTCGTGCCAGTCGGGGTGGGTGTCCTCGTCCCACCGCCAGCGGTCCTGGAAGCGCGCCCCCGCCGACACCGAATCCGGCGTGGCATGAAAATCCCGCCCTTTGTTGAAGGTCGGGTCAGTGGCTATGAGGTGGACGGATTCGCTGTTGAGGCCACGGAGAAAGTCGAGGTTATCCCCGTGGAAGAGGGTTCGATTCGAGCAGTTTAAGTTTCCATAACCATCGGGGGGGGGGTCTGCATTCCCAGACTATAGCGCGGGAGCCCCCGAAGCGGGCGATCGCGCCCCCGAAACGCCCGCCCGCCACCCTTCCCCCACTTGCCCACCCGCCCCCGCACCGCCAGAATCGCCCACATGGCTGACCTCACCGCCGCCGCACCCATCGAGACCGAGAAGGACGCCGACGTCCACGGCCGCAGCGACCGTCCCTGGATACCCGTCGACCGCCAGGGTCAGATGCGCATGCTCGTCATCCTGCTCGTGTGGACGCTCTGCGCCGCCGCCCTCGTGGCGCTCGCCTTCCAGGCCCGCGCCAGCTGGACCGAGGCGCGCGACTGGGTCGTCCCCATGACGATTCCCTTCTACGCCATCGGCGGCATCGCCATGACCTACCTGTTCCTGCGCGGCGCCTGGCTCGCGGCCTCTGCCGGCCTCACTTTCCTCTTCATCATTGTAGCCCTCACCGGCTTCGACCTCTGGCGCGCGGCCCTCACCACCGGCCCCGACGGCCTCCGCGACAGCTTCTCCATCACCATCGGCGTGCTCCTGGGCGTCACCGTCGCCTGCTTCCTCGGCGCGATGGCCTGGGTGGAAATCCGCCGCCCCGAGCGCCCGCCCGCCCCCGACGGCTAGGCGGGGAGCGCAGCGAACCCCATGTGTCGCAGCATCAAGCGGCTGCGCGGCCCCGACGGCCTCGCCCCTGACGACGAGATTCGTGAGGCGTCGCTCCAGTACGTGCGTAAGGTGAGCGGCTTCCGCGCGCCCTCACGACGCAACCAGGAAGCGTTCGAAGCGGCCATCGAGCAGGTCGCCGAAGCCACCCGCCAGCTGCTCGAAGCGGTTACGCACCCGCCACAACGCGCGTGACGGCGCCGACGAGCGTCTCGCACCCCGTCACGCGCTCGAACTCGCGCACGAACGCGTCCTTCACGTCCGCCATCGCCACCGGCTGCCCCGCCTCCGCCTCCAGGTAGGTCATCTCCGTATCGGCCATGCCGCACGGATTCATGAGCGCGATGTGCGTCATATCGGGCGAAACGTTCAGCGCCGCCCCGTGCATCGAGACGAAGCGTCGCACGTGCAGCCCCACCGAGCCGATCTTGCGGTCCTTCACCCAGGCGCCGCGCGCGCACTCGTGCCGGTGGCCCTCCACGCCCCACTCCTCCAGCAGTCCGAACATCGTGTCCTCCAGCGCCGTCACGTAGTCGACCACGCCCATCCCCCAGCGCTTCAGGTCGATGATGCCGTACGCCGTCAGCTGCCCCGGCCCGTGGTAGGTGATGTCCCCGCCCCGCTCCGTCTGCGCCACCTCGATGCCCGCGCGTTGCACCGCCTCCGCCGTCGCCCGCAGGCTCGGCTCGGGGTGATTGCGCCCCAGCGTGAAGACTGGCCGGTGCTCGGTCAGCAGGAGCGTATCCGTTCCCTCGCCCTGTACCCGCTCCGCCTGCAGGCGGCGCTGCAGCTCGTGCGCCTCCCCGTAGCGGGTCAGCCCCAGGTCACGGACTTCGATCGCGCGCGTGCTCATGCTTCTAGCGTAGCGAACCCGCGGGCCGCTTGCGATCAGGCCCCGCCAGCAGCCTCCGCCGCTTCCGCGCCGATCCCCTCGATCGCGTCCCAGTCCTCTTCCCGCAACGGCTGCAGCTCGCCCTTGCGGTACTGGTCGTACAGGCGGAAGAGCGCGTCCTTGTGCGGACGCACCCGCCCGATCGGACACGCCTCCCAGTCCTTCTCCGACTCGTCGCAGTAGCCCGTGCGCAGCTCGCCGCACTTCGGTTGCAGGTAGCGCCCCAGGTCAGGCGCCACCCGCGCCACCTCTGCCCGCAGCAATGCCGCCACCCGCCGGAACTCCCACTGCGCGCGCGTGCACAGCCGCAGATCGCAGATGTGCAGCAGGCTCTGGAGATTCACCGTGATCTTGAAGTTCGTGCTCGTCGCGTTGGGCAGCAGGAAGCGCGCGTCCTCCGCGGGCACGCCCGCCTCCACCAGCTCCTCGTAGAGCGCCCCCGCCTTCCCGAACAGCTCCTCCATCTTCTCCGACATGCCCGCCTTCTCGACGCTCTTGGGGACGGTGTAGGGGAACTCGCCACCCTCGTAAGTCACGTACCGCTGGCTCTGCTGCTCGAACGAAATCCCCACCCGATGCCGCACGAACTGGTGGCTGAACGCCCGCGACACCCCCGAGATGCCGAACTCGAACCAGACCTGCTCCAGCGGGCTCGCATGCCCCGTCTTCAGCCGCTCCACGATGAAGTCGTGCATCTTCTCGTGCGAGATGCGCTCATCGTCGATGCGCGCCGCCACCTGCCGCGGCGTGAGCGTGCTGTAGCAGGTGCGGTACGCCATGTAGAGCGACTTCAGCGGGTCTTCCGTGTGCGAAAGGAGGGTCACTTCGATGGCCAAGGCGGGAGTCTCCTTGAGGCGTCTGGGGCGGCAGTCTACGGAGTGAAATCGGCCAACGCGAGTCAAATCGCTAAGGCGGGTGATCAGTCTCCCTCCGCGAGCCGTCCATCCACCCCAATCTCCACCAGGTACTGCCCCACCGCGCACCCCCACCCCTCCTCCGACGCCAGCAGCCGCCGCACGTCCTCGGGCGTATCGAGGTCGAGCGCCAGTTCGGGCGATTCCACCCGCCGCACCGCCAGCCCCGCCTCCCGCGCCCCCGCCTCGTGCAGATCGCCGCTCCCGCGCCCGTAGCGCAACGCAAACCGCCCCGGCGGACGCACCAGCATCGCATTCGTGCCCCCATCCCCGCTCCGCACCAGCGCCACCGACGGCGCTGGTGGCGCCTCCGCCACGAACGCTTGCAGCGCCTCTGGCGTCGCCAGCGGCAGGTCCGCGTGCAGGATGAGCGCTTCCTCCACGCCCAGCCGCCCCAGCGCCCCCTCGAGCTGTTCGCTTAGCCCCTGCAGCTGCGGCTCCTCTAGCAGCACGCGACGCACCCGCTCCCCCGCCACCGCCGCCCGCACCGCCCCGTCGGCCGTGAGTACCACCGCCTCCAGCGACGCTTCCGCCACCGCCTCCAGCACCGTCCGCAGCGATCGCCGCGCCACCTCCGCTCGCTCCCCCGGCGTGAGCAGCCCCGCCAGCCGACCCTTCGCGCGGTCGAGCCGGTTCACGGGGATGAGCACGGTGAGCGGCGCCATGCCCCGATGGTAGCGGTACGTGGCCTCGCTCGCGGCCCCCGCCTACCCCGCATGCTGCTCCGGAGACGTCACCCACAGCGCGACCGCCCCCTCGTCCGCCTCCTCCACCGCCCGCGCCTCCCCCGCCACCATCCCCGCCGCCGTCACCGCCTCCAGCCCCGGCCCCTTCAGCCCCGGACCCTCCCCCTCGACCACCACCCACGCCTCCCCGGCCCCGCCCGTCGCCCCCAGCATCCACCCCAGACGGTTGAGGCTGGCCTCACCCAGGTCCTCCTCCCCTTCCGGCCACCACACCAGCTGCAACGACGGCTCCGCCACCATCACCGAGCTCGCCACCGTCGGGCGCGGGCGCAGCCCGCCTGCTTCCGCCAACACGTCATCAGGCGGGTCGATGAGCAGCGCGCGCACCTCCACGTCCCCCGCTCCAATCCCCAGCGTCGCGAGAACGCTCACGGCCCGTCGCTCGCCAGGACGCCTACGCGAGCCTGCCGCAGCACTTCTTGTACTTGCGACCGCTGCCGCAGTTGCACGGGTCGTTCCGCCCGATCTTCTTGCCGCCCGCGCGTGGCGCCGACGCCACCGCCACCCGTCCCTGCCGTGCGCCGTTGCTTCCCCGCGCGCCTGCCCCGTTCCCGTTCCCCGATGCGCCGTTCGCTCCCGTTGGCGGCCCTGCCTGCCGCCCCCGCCCGCTCACCATGCCGTTCGTTGGCGGCGCCGCGGGGAGGTCCTTCGCCCGCATCTTGAAGATCGTCTGCGCCACCTGCCGCCGGATGTTCCCCTGCAGCTGCTGGAACATGTCGTAGCCCTCGCGCTTGAAGGCCACCAGCGGGTCCACCTGCGCATACGCCTGCAGCCCCACGCTCTGCCGCACCTCCTCCACCGCCGTCAGATGCTCCCGCCAGTGGTAGTCGATCGACTCCAGCAGGAGCCACTGTTCGAGCGAACGCGCCACGTCCTCGCCCACCGCCTCCTCGATCTCCTCGTAGCGGTCCTCGATGCGGTCCAGGGCCACGTCCGCGATGCCATCCTCCTGCTCCTCCACTTCCTCCACCGGCGGCAGGATGTCCCCCGGCATGATCTCGCCCAGCGCCGTGTGCACGAGGTTCGCGTCGAAGCCCCCCTCCTGATTGCGCTCCACGATGTCGTCCACCTCATCCGTCACGAAGGAGAACACGTTCGCGCGCGTATCCGCCCCCTCCAGCACCTTGTCCCGCTCCTCGTAGAGCACCGCCCGCTGCTCGTTGATGACGTCGTCGAACTCCACCAGCCGCTTGCGGATGTCGAAGTTATGCCCCTCCACCTTCTGCTGCGCCTGCTCGATCGCGCGCGTCACCATGCGCGACTCCAGCGGCACGTCCTCCGTCATCCCCATCTTCTCCAGCATCCCCGGCACCCAGTCCGGCGCGAAACGCTGCATGATGTCGTCCCCGAACGAGACGAAGAAGCGGCTCGATCCCGGATCGCCCTGCCGCCCTGCGCGCCCCCGCAGCTGGTTGTCGATGCGCCGCGACTCGTGCCGCTCCGTGCCGATCACGTGCAGCCCACCCGCCTCCGTCACGCCCTTGCGCAGCTTGATGTCCGTCCCGCGACCCGCCATGTTCGTCGCGATCACCACCGCTCCCGGCTCGCCCGCGTCCTCCACGATGTTCGCTTCGCGCTCGTGCTGCTTCGCGTTCAGCACCTCGTGGTCGATGCCCCGCCGCCGCAGCAACGCCGCCAGATACTCCGATTTCTCGATCGAGGTCGTCCCCACCAGCACCGGCCGCCCCCGCCCGTGCATCCCCACAATCTCCTCCACCACCGCCGCGAACTTCGCCTTCTCGTTGATGTAGACCATGTCCTCGTGGTCCGCCCGCACCATCGGCCTGTTGGTGGGAATGGCGACCACGTCGAGGCTGTAGATCTTCGCGAACTCTTCCGCCTCCGTCTCCGCTGTCCCTGTCATCCCTGCCAGCTTCTCGTACAGCCGGAAGTAGTTCTGGAACGTGATCGTCGCGTGCGTCAGCGATTCCCGCTGGATGGGCACGCTCTCCTTCGCCTCCACCGCCTGGTGGATGCCGTGGCTCCAGCGTCGCCCCGGCATCATGCGCCCCGTGAACTCGTCCACGATCACGATTTCGCGGTCGCGAACCACGTAGTCGCGGTCCGCCCGCTTCAGGTACTCCGCGTCCAGCGCCGCCTCCAGATGGCGCGCCAGCCGCGGGTCTCCGCCGAAGACGTTGTCCACCCGCAGCGCCCGCTCGATCTTGGCGATGCCCGTCTCCGTCAGGGCCACGTGCTTCGCCTTTTGGTCGATCGCGTAGTCCAGCTCCGCGTGCAGCCCCTGCACCGCCCGCGCGAACTGCTGATACGTCCCGCTCGCCTCCTCCGCCTGCCCGCTGATGATGAGCGGCGTGCGCGCCTCGTCGATGAGGATGTTGTCCACCTCGTCCACGATCGCGAAGAAGAGCGGCCGCTGCGTCTTCTGCTCCTGATTGCGCACCATGTGGTCGCGCAGGTAGTCGAAGCCGAACTCGTTGTTCGTCCCGTACGTCACATCCGTGTGGTATACGTCGCGACGCTCGCACGGGCGCAGCTCGTCGAGCCCCCCGCCATCCTCCCCCGCCTCGTAGCCCGGCTCGTACAGATACTGGATGTGATTGTTCTGGATGATGCCCACGCTCATCCCCAGCGCGTGGAAGACCGGCCCGTACCAGGCCGCATCGCGACGCGCCAGATAGTCGTTCACCGTCACCAGATGCGCGCCCTTGCCCGCCAGCGCGTTCAGGTAGAGGGGCGCGATCGCCGTCAGCGTCTTGCCCTCGCCCGTCTTCATCTCCGCGATCTTCCCCTGATGCAGCGTCAGCCCGCCCATCAGCTGCACCGGGTAGGGGCGCTCCCCCACCTTGCGCCACGCCATCTCCCGCACCGTCGCGAACGCCTCCGCCGCCAGGTCATCGAGCGTCTCGCCCTTCGCCAGCCGCGCCCGGAACTCCTCCGTCATCCCCCCCAGATCGTCGTCCGAGAGCTGCGCGAACTCCTCAGCCAGCTCCTCGATCGCGTCGATGCTCGAGCCGAGGCGTTTCACCTCGCGCTCGTTCGAGTCGCCCACCATGCGCCCAATGAAGCCGAGCTTCACCATGCATCCAGTCTAGCGCGTCACACGCCCTGCGCGAAAAACGCAGCACAAAGTCGCCCCAAAGTCGCACCGGAGCGCCCGCTTCGTTTGAGGCAGGGCGAACTCGCTCGCGAGAACCGCTAGTCGACCAGCGCCGCGATCACCTCATCCACGATCGCATCCGCCTTGGCGCGCATCTCATCGTCGTTCGCATCCTGAATCGGATGCGGCACGAACAGACGCCGCACCTCCGGCAGCCCCAGCGCCTCAGCCTGCGCTTCCGCCGCCTCGACAAACTCATCCGAGGCGATGAACACCGAGGGAATGCCGTTGATTTCGAGCCAGGTCGTGTCGTGCACACTGCACGTCGTGCACGAGCCTCAGTCCGCAAGCCCTTCGATAACGAAGTCCGCCTCCCGCGCCAGCTCCTGCCGCAACGCCTCCGGCGCCGGCTTCGTGAAGGTCGGCTTCGAGTAGCGCTTCACCGCTACCTCAGGCAGCCGCTCCCCCAGGAGCACCTCCAGCTGATCCAGCAGCACATCGCCACGCGGCTTCGAGATGTCCAGCAGCGCGACCGTCCCGCGAATCGCCTCCGGCCGCTGCGTGAGCGCGCGCCGAACCGGGACGCGTTCGTCCGTGGGGTCGAGGATGGTTGTCATAAAGTGCCTCCCCTGGGATCGCGACGCACTCGTTCGTGGCCACTTCGCGCAGCAGCAGTATAGCAGCGCGCAAGCGCCCCCTTCGCCCTCCGCGCTACACTGCTTCCATGAGCAACCACCGGACCTCGAGACCCTCCCCATGGTCGAACACAACCTCGCCATCTCCATCGTCTACTGCGTCCCCTGAAACTACACCGCACGGGCCGCGTGGACGGCCCAGGAACTGCTGCAACTCTTCGCCGAGCAGGTTGGCTCGCTCACCCTCATCCCCGGCGATGGCGGCGCCTTCGAGGTCTCCGTGATGGCGACCTCGTCTTCTCCAAGCAGGCCATCGGCCGCTACCCCGAGATGAAGGAACTGCAGGAAGCCATCGCCCAGCGCCTCTCCTGACGCTCCTGAACTCCTTGCCGTCCCGGGGCGCACGGTCCCCGCACGGTCCCCGACTGTGAAGATTCTCGCTGCGAGGCTGCCCCCTGCGCGCCAGCCTTCGTACACTCCGCCCGATGGTTGAAGCAGCCGGCATGGAGCAGGCCGCCGCCCCCTGGGCGGATACCACGCCGTCCCCCTCCAGCGATGCCTCCCCCACCTGGCCCGCGCACTGGGACCTCCCCCCCGGCGTCGTCCCCCGCCAGCAGCTGCGCGAGGCCGAGCGTCTCGGCATCATCGCCACCTCCGCCGTCGAAATCCCCCAGAGCAGCTTCCAGCCCGCCAGCCTCGACCTGCTCCTCGGCCCCACCGCCTACCGCATCGGCTCCAGCTTCCTCCCCGGCGAATGCACCGTGCGCGAGCGCCTCAACGAACTGAAGCTCGACCGCGGCATCGATATCCGCTCCGGCGGCATCCTCGAACCCAACCGCCCCTACCTCATCCCCCTCATGGAACGCCTGCGCCTCCCCGACAATGTGCGCGCCTTCGCCAACCCCAAGAGCTCCACCGGCCGCGTCGACGTCTTCACCCGCGTCCTCACCGACCACTCCCACCGCTTCGACGACATCGCCCGCGGCTACGAGGGTGAACTCTGGCTCGAAGTCTTCTCCCGCTCCTTCCTCGTGAAAGTGCACGCCGGCCTCCCCCTCAACCAGCTGCGCCTGCTCGTCGACAACCCCGATGGCGACGGCCAAGCCCCCGCCCCCGTCGACCTCCCCTCCGCCGCGCACGAGACCGTCTGCATCCAGCTGCGTCCCTCGCCCCTGGAGCCCGTGGGCGAAAACGAAGGCATCCTGCCCGTCGGCTTCAAGGCGCGACGCAACAACAGCGCCCTCCTCGACCTGGAGAAGCGCGACCACATCCCCCGCGACTTCTGGGAGCCCATCTGGCCCTCCCGCCAGCTCGTGCTCGAACCCGAAGAGTTCTACCTGCTCCGCTCCCGTGAGCAGATCGCCATCCCCGCCGACCTCGCCGCCGAGATGGTCGCCTTCGAGCCCACCAGCGGCGAGCTGCGCACCCACTACGCCGGCTTCTTCGACCCCGGCTTCGGCAGCGGCGTGCCCAACGGCCTGCCGGCCGTCCTCGAAGTGCGCGCCCACGACGTCCCCTTCATGCTCGACGACGGCCAGGAGGTCGCCCGCCTGCGCTACCAGCGCCTCGCCTCCCCCGCCGACCAGCTCTACGGTCGCGAAGCCGGCTCCAACTACGGCGACGAGCGCCAGTGGCGCTTCCTCAGCAAACACTTCCGCCCCTGGGGCCAGCTCGCCCTCCCCTTCTAGCCCACCTTCCGGGCGCACCTTCCGGGCCCACCTCCCAGGCGCCGACCAGCAGGGAGAGCCGCCCGTGTAGGCGGAGCCGTCTCCCCCGCGATAGACTGAACGGCCACAGAACGCCCACCTTTGGAGCGGATGCCCACCATGCCTCCCATCGGCCGCCTGCTCACCGCCATGGTCACCCCCTACACCGACGCGGGTGAGGTCGACTTCGCCCTCGCTCGCCGCCTCGCCGCCGCCCTCGTGCGCGCCGGCAACGATGGCGTCGTCGTCACCGGCACCACCGGCGAAGCCCCCCTCCTCAGCGACGACGAGAAAGCCCGCCTCTGGGAAGAGACCAAACAGGAGCTGGGCGAAGGCGGCACCGTCGTCGCCGGCGCCGGCACCAACGACACCCGCCACTCCATCGCCCTCGCCCGTCGCGCCGAAGCCGCCGGCGCCGACGCCATCCTCGCCGTCGCCCCCTACTACCTGCGCCCGCCCCAGAGCGGCATGATCGAACACTTCCGCCAGATCGCCGAGAGCACCAGCCTGCCTGTCATCGTATACAACGTGCCTGGCCGCACCGGCGTCAACCTCACCCTCGACACCCTCCTGGCCCTCTCCGAAATCCCCAACATCGTCGGCAACAAGGAGGCCAACGGCGACCTCCACTCCACCGCCCAACTGATCGAGGCGAGCCCCGACTTCCGCATCTGGAGCGGCAACGACAACGACAACTTCCACCTCTGGTGCATGGGCGCCTACGGCGCCATCAGCGTCACCGCCCACATCGTTGCCGGAAGCCACCGCGCCCTGCTCGACCACGTCCTCGCCGGCGACCTTGCCGCCGCCGCCGCCATCCACCGCCCCCTTGTGCCCCTCACCGACGCCTGCTTCCTCAACGGAAGCCCCAGCACCATCCGCTACGTGCTCCGCCAGCTCGGCGTCCCCATCGGCGAGCCCCGCCTGCCCGTCGTGGAGCCCGACAGCGCTACCGGCTCCCGTGTCATGGCCGAGGTGAAGCGTCACCAGCTCGATGCGCTCGACATCGGCTGACCTTCCCCCGCACGGAGCGTTGCATGAGCGGCCTCGGCATCGGTGAGAGCCTGAACGAAGCCCGCACCGCGCGTGGCCTCTCCCTCGACGACGCCGAACGCGATACGCGCATCTCCCGCCACTACCTGCAGGCCCTCGAGGATGAGGCCTTCCACATCATCCCCGCCCCTGTCTACGCCCGTGGCTTCCTGCGCTCCTACGCGCAGTACCTCGGCATCGAGGCCGCCCCCCTGCTCGCCCGCTACCCCCAGCAGGCCCCCACGCCCAACCCCGTCCCCGCGCCCCCCGCGAGCTCGCCGCCCGGGCCCGCCCGCGGCCCCTCCGCCATCTTCCGCTCCCGTCTCCCCAGCGAGCCCATGATCGGTGTCGATATCGGCGCCGTCCCCTCCGCCCGACGCTTCCGCCCCCCGCAGCTGCCCTTCGTGCGTACCGCCCTCGTGCTCATCGTGGCCATCGCCGTGACCGCCATCGTGGTCGTGGGCGCCCTCGCCATCGTCAATCTCGGCAACGGCAACGAGAGCGCCGCCCCCACCCCCATCGTCGAAGCGACCGCAACGCCTGAGCCTGAAGCGACTCCCACCGAGAGTGGCCTCGACGTGCAGTGGGGCATCGTCCCCAACCTCGTCGGCGAGACGGAGGCAGTCGCCATCCTCGCCCTCGAGGAGGCAGGCTTCACCGCCAGAGTCGTGCGCGAGTCCAACGAGCAGTACCCCCTCGGCACCATCTTCGACCAGGCCCCCATCGCCGGCGCCGCCCTCGACCCAGGCCGCGAGGTCACCATCGCCGTCAGCGAAGGGCCCTGACCCCCCGCAACGCTCCCATAGGCACCGCACCCGTTAGCATCTCCCCATGACCGAGATCCCCACCCTCGACCCACCCCGTCGCGTCCTCATGGGCCCCGGCCCCAGCGGCGCCGATCCCAGCGTCCTCGCCGCCATGGGCCTCCCCCTCCTCGGCCACCTCGACCCCGCCTTCATCCGCATCATGGATGAATGCCAGGAGATGATGCGCCAGCTCTTCCGCACCTCCAACGACGTCACCCTCGCCACCCCCGGCACCGGCACCAGCGGCATGGAAGCCACCGTCATGAATCTGCTCCAGCCGGGCGACCGCGCCATCATCGGCGTCTGCGGCTACTTCGGCGACCGCATCGCCCAGATGGCCGCCCGTACCGGCGCCGAGGTCTCCATCGTGACCGCTCCCTGGGGCTCCCCCATCCCGCCCGAGGCCATCGAGCGCGAACTGCGCGCCGGCCCCGCCAAGCTCGTCGCCGTCGTCCACGCCGAGACCTCCACCGGCGTGCGTCAGCCCGTCGAAGCCATCTCCGCGCTCTGCAAGGAGCACGGCGCCCTCGTCCTGCTCGATTGCGTCACTTCCCTCGGTGGCGTGCGCGTCGACCTCGACGCCTGGGGCGTCGACGCTGCCTACTCGGGCACGCAGAAGTGCCTCTCCGCGCCCCCCGGCGCCTCCCCCCTCACCCTCTCCCCAGCCGCCTGGAGCGCCGTCCAGGCCCGCGAGACCCCCGCCAACAGCTGGTACCTCGACCTCGGCATGCTCGAGGCCTACTGGGACAGCCGTCGCGCCTACCACCACACCTCCCCCATCTCCATGACCTACGCCCTCCATCGCGCCCTCTCGCTCGTCCTCGAAGAGGGGCTCGAAGCCCGCTGGGAGCGACACGAACGCAACGGCCTCGCCCTGCAGCGCGGCATCGAGGCGATGGGCCTCACCCTCCACTCCGACGCCGACCACCGCCTCCCCGTCCTCACCCTCGTCAACATCCCCGAGGGCATCGAGGACGCCGCCGTGCGCGGCGCCCTGCTCGAACGCTTCGATATCGAAGTCGGCGGCGGCCTCGGTGACCTGCGCGGGCGCGTCTGGCGCGTGGGTCTCATGGGCGAAGCCTCCACCCCCGGCAACGTCCTCTTCTTTCTCTCCTCCCTCGGCACCCTGCTTCGCGAAAACGGCTTCGCCGCCGATAGCGGCGCCGCCCTCGATGTGGCTGCGGAGGCCCTGCACGCTTGAGCCTGCGCGCCGCCCTGCTACTCCTCCCCTGCACCCTGCTCGCTGCTGCGCTCGCCCTCGCCTGTAGCAGCGAGTCGTCCCCGGCCACCCCTGACCCCGCCGCGACCCCGCCTCCTCCCACCGCCACCCCGACCCCGGCCACCCCGACCGCCACTCCCGATGCTACCCCCGTCCCTCCCTCTCCCACCGCCACTGTCCCACCGGCCACTCCCGCTCCTGACACCCCTGCCGCCACCCTCATCCCCGCCTTCCCCGGCCTCCCCCGGTACGACCGGCCCATCGATCTGGTCGACGTGCCCCACCACAGCCTCTACCTCCTCGTCCTCCAGGAAGGCCGCGTCCTCGCCATCCCCCACGCAGGCCTCACGACCGAACCCCGCACCGTCCTCGACCACCGCGACGCCACCACCTGCTGCAGCGAAGAGGGAATGCTCTCCATCGCCCTCGACCCGGACTTCGCCCAAAACGGCTACCTCTACGCCTACTACAGCCCCAGCCGTGAAGGTCCCCGCATCACCCGTCTCTCACGCTTCGCCACCGAGGGCCAGGGCGAGACCTTCGTCATCGACGCCGCCAGCGAGCTCGTCATCCTCGAAATCGATCAGCCCTACTTCAACCACAACGGCGGCACCGTTCTCTTCGGCCCCGACGGCATGCTCTACCTCGGCATCGGCGATGGCGGCAGCGCCAACGACCCCCACCTGCACGGCCAGAACCTTGCCACCCACCTCAGCACGATCATCCGCATCGACGTGCGCCACGCCTCCCCCGAGCGCCCCTACGCCATCCCCTCCGATAACCCCTTCCTCAACGACCGCATCGCCCGCCCCGAGATCTGGGCCTACGGCCTGCGCAACCCCTGGCGCATGAGCTTCGACCCCGAGACCGGCCTGCTCTGGGCAGGCGATGTCGGCCAGCGGGATGTTGAAGAGGTCAGCATCATCGAGCGTGGCGGCAACTACGGCTGGAACACCATGGAAGGCTCCCGCTGCTTCGACCCGCCCCAGGGATGCGACCGCACCGACCTCATCCTGCCCGTCGCGGAGTACTCCCACGACGTCGGCTGCTCCATCACCGGCGGCTACGTCTACCGCGGCGAGGCCATCCCCGCGCTGCAAGGCTGGTACCTCTACAGCGACTACTGCACCGGCGACATCTGGGCCATCCCCGCCGAGACCGCCGCCGCAGGCGGCTACTTCGAGCCGCTGCTGCTCTGGGACGACCCCATCCATTCCGTCGTCTCCTTCGCGGAGACCGCCGAGGGCGAACTCTTCGTCATCACTTTCGTCGGCGATCGCGTCTACCGCCTCGTCGCCCCCTAGGCTCCGTCCACCAGCTCCTCAGGAGTGAAGCCCCCACCCCTCCGCTCGACGATCCCGCTCCCACACCTCATCGGGCGTGCTGCGACGCATGGGGAGAAGCCGCACGGCGTCCTCCCCCACGGGCCAGCGCATCGGCAGCCGCTGCTGCAGCTGCACCGCGTCCGCGATGGCCATCGCCACCGCGTCCGGCTCGGGCCGCCCCGACGCCACCGCCCCAACCTCTCCCAGCCGCCGCTCCACCCCCGCCTGATACGCGCCGCCCCCCTCCCGCACCGCCGCGCACACCGCCAGCCCCTCGCTGCGATACTGCCCCGCCTGCAGCATCGCGACCTGTACGCCGAACGGCGCCACCTCATCCGCCCACGCCTCCGAGATCGCCTCCAGCGCGTGGTGCGAAGCCGCCTCCATCCCCCGCAACGGCTGCGCGATCTGCCCCAGCAGCGATCCCACGTTCACGATCTTCCCCCACCCCTGCTCACGCATCCCCGGCAACACCGCCTTCGCCAGCCGCCACTGCCCCAGGAAGCACGCTTCCAGCACCCCCCGACACTCTTCCTCGCCCAGATCCTCCAGCGGACCCGCGAGCCCCGCCCCCGCCCCGGTCACCAGCACATCGATGCGCCCGAAGCGGGCCCGTGCCCCCTCCACCACCGCCGCCACCCCCTGCGGGTCGCGTACGTCCAGTGGGAACGTCGCGATGCGCTCCTCCATCCCCCGCCGCAGGTCGTCCGCTGCCGACGCTCCCGCGGCGGGAGGCATCCCTGCCGCCACCAGCGCCCCCCGCGAAGCGCACTCCCGAGCCGCCAGCGCCCCCACCGCGGCATCCGCGTTCGTGATCAGCACCACGCTCTCGCCGCCCCAGTCCCGCTCCACGCCGCCCCACTCCCCGGGCCGCCGCCACGTCCGCAGCGTCGAGCCCCGCCGCAACGCCTCCCACTCCGCCTCCGTCGTGTTTGCGCGCGCCTCCAGCAGATGCGTGCTGTCTTCCCCTACCGGCCAGCGCAACGGCAGCGGCTGCTCCAGCGTGACGATATCCGCCAGCGCCGCCCCCACCGACCCCGACCCGGGCCGCGTCGCCGCCCGTGCCCGGAACCCCTCCAGCGCCGCCTCCACCGTCTCCTGGTAGGCGCTGCGACCCTCCCGCTGTGGCGCCGCCACATCCAGGTTCGAGGTCTGCCAGTCGCTCACGTACATCCCCGGCTCCAGCACGCACACCTGCACCCCCGTGTGCCCCACCTCGAAGCGCAACGCCTCCGACATCCCCTCCACCGCGTGCTTCGAGGCCGCATACATGCCCAGCCACGCCCCCGCCACCCGCCCCGCCAGCGAGCTCACGTTCACGATCTTCCCCGCCCCCTGCGCCCGCATCGCCGGCAGCACCGCCTTCGCCAGCCGCCACTGCCCCAGCACATTCGTATCGATCTGCCGCCACACCTGCTCCTCCGAAAGCTCCTCGATCGGCCCGTACAGCCCGTAGCCCGCGTTGTTGATGAGCGCGTCGATGCGACCGAACCGTTGCAGCGCCTCCCCCACGACCCGCTCCACCCCTTCCGCGTCCGTCACGTCCAGACGCACCGGCGTGATGCGCTCCTCCAGCCCGCCCGCGACGATGGCGGGAGCGTCCCGCTGCGGGTTCCGCATCGTCGCCACCACCGTGTTGCCGCGCGCCGCGATGCGCCGTGCGGCTTCGCCCCCAAACCCGCGCGACGCCCCCGTGATCAGCACCACCTGCCCGTTCATGTGAGCCTCCGCCGCGCAGGATAGCGAAGGGGCGGGCGCCTATCGAGAGAGCCGCCCCCGCGGGCCCCAAGCCGCGCCACTGCTACACTCCCTTCCGTGAACGCCGAGGCGCTCCCCTACACCCTCCTCACCATCCTCATCGAACTGGCCGTGGGCAGCCTCTGGGTGACCCTCGCCGCCGACCTGCGCGGCGGCGTCACCCGTGGCTTCGTCCTCACCATGACCCTCCTCGCCGCCGTCGTCGCCGGCCTCGGCTACTGGGCCACCGCCTCCCTCGCCCCCGGCCTCGATGTCGACGGCTACCTCATCGACGCCGACTGGTACGGCCCCATGCAGACCCTCCTGCTCGTCGTCCTCGGCACATCCGCCTTCTACGCCTTCCTGGTCTTCATGGGCTGGGACCCCATCGGACGCATCGTGGCGATTGGCGGCTCGGTGGTCGGCGTGGTCTGCGTCGCCTTCCTCGCCGCCATGTTCGCCCCGCCCGTCTGGGGCTACGCGGGCGTGCTCCTCGCCCTGCTGGCGGGCACGCTCGCCATGGGCGCCGTCTCCACCTCCATGACGTGGGGACACTGGTACCTCACCGAAGGCTCCCTGCCCGGCCGCCCCCTGCGGGAACTCGCCTGGATCCTCATCGTCGCCATCGCCATCCAGGTGCTGCTCCTGATCGTCAACACCGCCATCCCCGAGCGCATCACCCCCACGCCCGCGAACCCCATCGAAGGCGGCATCCTGGCCAACCCCCTCTTCTGGATACGCATCGCCGTCGGCCTCGTCTTCGCCTTCGTGCTCGCCGTCCTCGCCCTGCGCACCGCCCAGATTCGCTCCATGCAGAGCGCCACCGGCCTCCTCTACATCTGCGTGGGGGCTGTCTTCACGGGCGAAGTGCTGGCTCGCGGTGTGCAGTTCCTCACCGCCCACCCCATCTGAGAGCGGTTGTGCGGGGGGTGGAAGGCAGGGGGTGTAGCATTGGCGGCGGAGGCCACCGTGCAGCGTGACCGCGCCTGGGAGATTCTCGCCGAGTTCGCGCAGGAAGAGCGCACCCGCAAGCACGGCATCGCCGTCGAAGCCGTCATGCAGGCCTACGCCCGCAAACTCGGACAGGACGAGGAGAAGTGGGGCATCGTCGGCCTCCTCCACGACTTCGACTGGGAAATCCACCCCACCGAAGAACTGCACCCCAAGGAAGGCTCCAAACTCCTCGAAGCCCGCGGCGTTCCCGACGACATCCGCTACGCCATCCTCTGCCACGCCCCCTTCCTCGGCCTCGACTACACCCAGGAGATGGACCGCGCCATCTACGCCGCCGACGAGATGGCCGGCTTCGTCATCGCCTGCACCCTTGTGCGCCCCGGCAAATCCCTCGCCACCCTCAAGCCCTCCTCCGTCAAGAAGAAGATGAAGGACAAGGCCTTCGCTCGCAGCGTCAGCCGCGACGACCTCCGCAACGGCGCCGCCGACCTTGGCGTCGAACTCGACGAGCACATCCTCTTCGTCGCCGACGCCCTCACCCCCGTCGCCGACCAGCTCGGAGTGAATCCGTGACCACCTCCCCCGACCGCAACATCTCCATGGAGCTCGCCCGCGCCACCGAAGCCGCCGCCCTCGGTGCCGTCCCCTGGACCGGCCGCGGCGACAAGAACGGCGCCGATGGCGGCGCCGTCGACGCCATGCGCTCCATGCTCAACACCATCGATATCGACGGCGTCGTCGTCATCGGTGAAGGCGAAAAAGACCAGGCCCCCATGCTCTACAACGGCGAGGCAGTCGGCACCGGCAGCGGCCCCCGCGTCGATATCGCCGTCGACCCCATCGACGGCACCACCCTCCTCTCCCTCGGACGCGCCAACGCCGTCAGCGTCATCGCCGCCGCCCCCCGCGGCGCCATGTACAACCCGCGCGACATCTTCTACATGGAGAA
Organism: Tepidiformaceae bacterium; assembly: GCA_965200565.1. Lineage (GTDB taxonomy): Bacteria > Chloroflexota > Dehalococcoidia > Tepidiformales > Tepidiformaceae > UBA2991. The sequence goes on from OZ241349.1 coordinate 1,830,440, forward strand.
GATCGTCGTCGGCCCCGAAGCGAAGGGGAAAATCGACCTCGCCGCGCCCGTGCACTGGAACCTCGATCAGGTCGCCCGCGCCCGCGGCATCCCCCTCAGTGAAGTCACCGTCACCATCCTCGACCGCCCCCGCAACGACCACATCGTCGCCGACATCCGCGCCGCCGGCGCCCGCATCATCTCCATCACCGATGGCGACGCCGCCGGCGCCGTCATGGCCTGCATGGACGGCACCGGCGTCGATATGCTCCTCGGCATCGGCGGCTCCCCTGAGGGCGTCTCCGCCGCCTGCGCCATCAAGGCCCTCGATGGCGACATGCAGTGCCGCCTCTGGCCCCGCCACGACGAAGACCGCGCCCTCGCCGCTTCCCACGACCTCGACCTCACCCAAATCCTCACCCTCGACGACCTCGTTGGCGGCGACGACTGCTTCTTCGCCCTCACCGGCATCACCACCGGCTACCTCCTGCGCGGCGTCGAAGTGACCCGCTCCGGCGCCCGCACCCACTCCCTCGTCATGCGCAGCCGCTCCCGCACCGTCCGCACCATCGATGCCGAACACCACACCCACAAGGTCGAACAGTTCATCACCCCCTGACGCGAAAACCGTCGCGTCCCCACGCACGACGTACGACGCAAGCCGCCACGACGCATCCGGAGAGCGCCATGCCTGACACCCACATCACCACCGACCCCGCCGACATCGACGAAGCCATCGCCCTCGCCGCCTGGGTGCGCGAGTACAGCGACACCTTCGGCCTGTCCTACCACGCCAACGACCCCACCCGCATGCGCCCCTACTGCAACGTCCCCTCCCTCGGCATCGGCGGCGGGCGCGTCAACCTCATCGCCACCGAAGAAGCGTCCGACGCCCGCTGGGCCGCGGCCCACGCCGCCCTCCCCGAGGACTACCACCACAGCGTCCTCCACACCGTCGATGTCACCCTCACCAGCCCCACCTCCGCCCTCGTCACCGTCGATTGCAGCCGCTACCGCCTCAACGGCGACCCCTACGTCCGCTTCAAGGCCTCCTACGTCCTCGCCAAAGGCGACGACGGCTGGCGCATCGCCGTCTGGCTCGGCCACGCCCGCTAGCGCCGCCCACCACTGCCCCGCCCGCGCTACTCCGGCTTCGTCACCGAGAGAATGCGCTCCCGCCCCGCCGACGGCAGCAGATCCAGCCGCACCCCCAGATCGCTGTTCATGTAGGTGACTCCCAGCACCCGCTCCCCCGCTTCGTCCACCGAGGCCATCTCCAGGTCCGCCCCCTCCGCCGTGAGCCGCTCGATCTCCGCGTCGAGGTCGTCCACGAACGCCCCCAGGTGATGGATGCGCGACCCCTCGCCCGCCTCCCACACCGTCCCCGGCACCCCTTCGATCAGCTCGATATACGGCGGCCCCTCCGCCGTATAGGCGAAGCGCGACTGCATCACCTGCACCCCCGCCTTCGTCCGCACCCGCACATTCGCCGCCCCCGGCGGACGCGGCCAGCTCGCCCCGAACCGCTTCGCGATCTCCTCCATACCCGCCTCGATCTCGGGCACGATGATGCCGATGTGAAAGACGTCGTCGTAGTTGATCACGTCTAGCCGCCTTCGCCCCGCAGATTCGCCAGCATGCCCTCGCGCATATGCCCCGGCAGCAGCTCCTGACGCACCCCCAGCGCGCTGTTCATGTACGAAACCGCCATCATCCCGCCACCCACATCGAGCGTCGCCTCCACATCGAACCCCTCCGCCTTGAGTCGAGCCACCTCGTCGTCGAGGTCGTCCACGAACGCCCCCAGGTGGTGGATGCGCGACCCCTCAGTCGCCTCCCACACCGTCCCCGGCACCGCCCTGATCACCTCGAGGTACGGCGGCCCCTCCGCCGAGTAGACGCCGATCACCTCCGCCCGCATCTCCCCCGCCGACGTTTTCACCAGCACATCCGCCCCCGAGGTAGGCGGCGGGTCGGGGAACGTCACCCCGAAGCGATTCGCGATCTCCGCCAGCCCCGTCTCCAGGTCCGGCACGATGATTCCGACGTGAAACAGGTCCTCATACTTCATGCGCGGCACCGTACGCCCCCACCCCCACCCCCCGCAACCGCCCCGCCCCGCTATATCCTCCCCGCCGCAGGGCTCGCATGACTGGACCGCTCGACGGAATCCGTGTCCTCGACCTCTCCCGTGAGGTCGCTGGCGCCTGTGCCACCAAGCTGCTCGCCGATTACGGCGCCGATGTGCTCACGCTCGAGCACCCCGCCGGCCACCCCCTGCGCCGCTTCGGCCCCTTCCCCGACGACCAGCCCCACCCCGAACGCTCCGCCCTCTTCCTCCACCTCCACACCAACAAGCGTTCCCGCATCCTCGACGCCACCGACCCCGCAAGCTGGCCGGCTACTTCGCCGGCTACCACGCGGGCATCACCGCCGCCTTCGCCGCCATGCTTGTGCGGATGCGGGTTGAAGGAGGAGGTTCGGGCGACTGGATCGATGTCGCCGTGGCCGAGTGCCAGGCCAGCTCCCGCGACCGCCGCACCTCCGCCCTGCTCGCCGCCTCCTATGCGGGCGTCGGCGGTGGCCGTACCGCCCCCGCCCTGCGCGTCGCCATGGGCGTGCGCCCCTGCGCCGACGGCTACATCAACCTCATGGGCGCCGGGCCCCGCCTGCCTGCCCTCCTCCGCCTCATCGAGCGCGACGACCTGCTCGACCATCCCGACATCGCCGCCGCCCCCGCCCTCATGCCCCCCGACCTCGCTGAGGAGATTGAAGGCGCCTATCGCGCCTGGCTCAGCCAGCGGAACAAGCGCGAAATCATCCCCCTCGCCCAGGAACTGCACCTCCCCTGCGGCCCTCTGCAGACCACCGGCGACCTGCTCGACGACCCCCACTTCCGCGATCGCGGCGTCTGGGAAACCGTCGACCACCCCGCGACCGGCCCCCTCCGCTACCCCTCGCGCCCCTTCCTCATGTCCGCCACACCCCGCCCACCCGCCCGCCGAGCCCCCCTCCTCGGTGAGCACGACGCCGAGCCCCCCTTCGCCCCCGCCACCCCACCCGCCCGCCGCCTCCACCTCGAAGGCGTTCGCGTCACCGAGGTCACGGTCGTTTGGGCGGGCACCCATGTCAGCCAGCTGTTGGCCGACTGGGGCGCCGAAGTGGTCCGCGTCGAGCCGGTCAACCGCATGCAGCCCGCGACCCGTGGCGCTGAGGTGATCCTCACGCCGGACCAGGCCCGCCAGGTCGCGGAACAGGGCCAGATCATCAGCACCTACCCCAACTTCGAGGCCCGCGACGACCCCTGGAACCGCAACCCCGGCTTCAACGTCGGCGCCCGCAACAAGCGCTCCATGACCTGCGACATCATGGCCCCCGAAGGCCGCGAGACCATCCGTCGCCTCATCACCCGCAGCGACGTCTTCATCGAGAACAACGTCCCCCAGACGACGGCCCGCGCCGGCATCAGCTACGAAGCCTTCCGCCAGATCAACCCCAAACTCATCATGCTGCGCATGCCCGCCTACGGCCTCACCGGCCCCTACCACGACTACCGTGGCTTCGGCATGCACGCCGAGGCCACCATCGGCCACACCCTCCTGCGCGGCTACCCCGATGGCGAACCCGAACTCACCGGCGAAGCTTCTCCTCCGACGCCCTCGCCGGCGTCCACGGCGCCCTCGCCGTCGCCATGGCCCTGCGCCACCGCCAGCGCACCGGGGAAGGCCAGCAGATCGAGATGGCCCTCGCCGAATCCTTCCTGCCCGTCCTCGGCCACTTCCTCCTCGAGAGCGGCATGAACGGACGCGTCCACCCCGCCCTCGGCAACACCCACCCCTGGAACGCCCCCCACGACGCCTACCCCACCCGCGGCCACGACCAGTGGATCGCCATCGATGTCGCCACCGACGCCGAATTCGCCGCCCTCTGCCGGGTCCTCGGGGGCGAAGCGGAAGCCCTCCCCGCCGACCCCCGCTTTGCCACCGCCGAAGCCCGCCTCCGGAACCGCGCCACCCTCGACGCCGCCATCGCCGAGCGCACCGCCACCCGCGACAAGCACGAACTCTTCCACGCCCTTCAGTCCCGCGACGTCTGCGCCGCCCCCCTGCTCGACGCCCTCGATGCGCACGCCGACCCCCACCTCAACGCCCGCCGCTTCTTCCAGGAGGTCTACCAGCAGGGGGTGGGAACGCACCGCTACCCGGGCTTCTCCTTCAGGCTCGCCAACACCCCCAACGCCATCCGCCTGCCCGCCCCCGCCCTCGTCGAACACAACGAGTGGGCCTACCTCGACCTGCTCGGCTACTCCCGCGACGAACTCGAGGCCGTCATCGCCAGCGGCCAGGCCGGCGATCGCTACGACCCCGCCCTGCTCCCCCGCCCCCGCTGAGAACAGCTACAGGGCCGTTCCCGTGCCCGCGTGTCGTACAGTGAAGGCCGATGGTGTCCTTCCGGCGGCTCTGGTTGCTCACGTGGTACACGGTGCGCGGCTTCCTCGATGACCACTGCCCGCAGATGGCTGCCGCCATCTCCTACTATGTCCTCTTCTCCCTCTTCCCCCTCGTCATCTTCTCTATCGGCATCCTCGGATTCGTCCTGCAGGACCACGACATCGAACGCCGCCTGATCGAAGAGCTCACCGGCCTCCTGCCCGTCGACGCCGATGGCGCCAAGAGCGTCGAAGACGCCGTCCACGAGCTTAGTGGCACGTCCAGCGGCATCCTCGGGCTCGTCGGCCTTGCCGGCCTGGCGTGGGCTGCCAGCGCCATGTTCGCCGTCATCCGCCGCTCCCTCGATATCGCCTTCGACCTCTCCGGCCACCGCCCATTCATCCGCCAGAAAATCACCGATGTCGCCATGATGGCCGTCTTCGGCAGCATCTTCCTCATCTCCTTCGGCGTCACCACCACCATCCGCGTGGTCCGCCAGGCCACCGAGGACGCACGCTTTCTGGATGACCTCGCCGGCGCCCTCGGCTACGGCTGGGACGTGCTCGGGGTGCTGGTGCCGGCGGTCATCTCCTTCCTCGCCTTCACCCTGCTCTACTGGCTCGTCCCCGCGAAATACATCCGCCTGCAGAGCGCCCTGCCGGGCGCCCTCTTCGCCGCCATCCTCTTCGAAATTGCCAAGCAGGCGTTCGGCTTCTACCTCAGCAACTTCGCCACCTACGACGTCGTCTTCGGCTCCCTCGGCGCCCTGGTCGCCTTCCTCTTCCTCGTCTTCCTCAGCGCCAACATCCTCCTCCTGGGCGCCGAACTCTCGGCCATCTACCCCGCCGTCATGCGGGGCGAATACGACCCGACTGAGGGGGAAGGCGGACGCCCGCCGCTCGGGGAACTGGCCCGCACCACGATCCGCCGCCTCATCTTCTATGAAGACCCTCCCCCCAGGCCCGACCCCAAACCGCCGCCCGACGGCGCCGCCTGAACCCCACACCCTTACCGCTCCCTTTCGCGCCCCGCCAGCCGCAGTGGCACCATAGATCGCGATGCACAGACGTGAGGGACGCGACCCGCACGACCGACACCGCTGGACGATGTCCCGAGACGACGTGAACGCGCTGTGGCCGCGCCTGCGCCCTTCCCTCCTCTCCCGCCTCATCCTCGCCGCCATCGCCATCGCGATCCTGATCGCCCTCGCCGCCTGCGGCGGCGGCGACGACGCTGGCTCCACCACTAGCGACGACGCTGCCTCCTCCACCGCGACCGTCTCCGCGCCCCCCCTCAACGCCGCCACCTCCGCCTCCCTCGGCGAGCCCGGCCGCGAGGTCGGCGTTCTCGATGACCACCGCCCCGAAATCGGCGAACGCGCCCCCGACTTCGCCCTCCGCAACGCGCGCGACCCCGACCGCGTCGTGCGCCTCTCCGACTTCCGCGGGACACCGATCGTGCTCAACTGGTTCGCCAGCTGGTGCGGGCCCTGCCGCGCCGAAATTCCCGACCTCCAGGCCGCCGCTGCCGCCCTCGAAGGCAAGGTCCTCTTCCTCGGCGTCAACCTCCAGGAGCGCCCCTCCACCGCCGTCGCCATGCTCACCGGCCTGGGCGCCGCCTACCCGGCCATCCTCGATGAGGACGGCGCCATCGCCGCCCACTACCGCCTGCTCGGCATGCCCACCACCTACTTCATCGACGCCGAAGGCGTCGTCGTCTCCCGGGGCGCCGGGCTCATCACCGCCGAGGCGCTCGCCGCCGAATTGGGGAAGCTCGGCTTTTCCTACACGCCTCCCACGCGGGAGCGCTAGTCGCAGATCGCTAGCCGTTTCCCCTACAGCGCAGCCACCTGCGGCGCGATCTCCGAGGCGAAGTACTCCGGCCCCTCGTCCGAGTCGAAGTCGATGTGCTGCAGGACCATCTCCTCCAGCCCCAACTCCGCCAGCTGCCCCAGCTTCTCCACGACCTCGTCGGTTGTCCCGCTGAGCACCCCGCGCCCCTCCATGCGCCCCAGGAAGACGCGTGGCGACGCATCCTCGTCGATCCCGAAGTGCGCCAGCGTCTTCGCCGTGATCGCCTGCAACGTGCGCTCGTTCGGCCCCGCGACAGGGAACGCCATCATCGATCGCGCAATCGTCGCAGGGTCCCGCCCCACCGCCTCGCAGTGCCGCTCCAGCACCTCCACCTTGTGTGCGTACCCCTCCGGCTCCGTCACCGTCACGCAGTTCCACTCGTCCGCGTGCTCCGCCACGATGCGCAACGTGCGCCGCTCCCCCGCCCCGCCGACCAGCACCGGCGGCCGTCCAGCCTCAGGCTGCGGCTGGTACGCCGCCTCCTCGAGCTGGTAGAAGCGCCCCGCGAACGACGCCGGACGCTCCCGCCACAGCGTCCGCATCAGCCGCACCGCCTCCTCCAGCCGATCGAAGCGCTCCTTCATCGGGGGGAAGGGCAGGCCGTAGGCGCGATGCTCCGCCTCGTTCCAGCCAGCCCCCAGCCCCATCACGAAGCGACCCCCGCTGAGCAGGTCGACCTGCGCCGCCATGCGAGCATCGTTCACCGGCTCCCGGAACGTGATCGGCGTGACCAGCGCCCCGAAGCGGTAGCGATGCGGCTCCCGCGCGATCGCCGCGAAGGAAAGCCACGCCTCCAGCGACTGCAGCTGCCGCTTCCCCGTGAAGTAGTGGTCCGAGCGGAACAGCGAGGCGAACCCCAGCCGCTCCGTGAGCGCCGCGATATGCAGCCAGCGCTCCCACGTGAGGTCGTTCTGCCCTTCCACCATCAAGCCGATTCGCATGACGTGCCCCCTTCTCCCCCATCCTGCCACCGCCACCCCACCGCGCGCGCCACCTGCAGGCGAATGAGCGGTCGCTCCTCCAGCGCCATCGCCCGATAGCGGGGATACCGCCGCCGCAACGCCTCCAGCGCTTCCTGCCACTCCTCGCCGCGCGCCAGCACCCGTGCCTCCCCCTCCAGCCGCACCCACGCGAGCCGCTCCCAGCGATCCTCGTAGTGATCGACGAGCAGCGTCGCCCGCGCATCGCGCTCGAGGTTCCGCACCCGCGCGAGCGTCCCGCCACGCTTCGGCTTCTCGTCGATCGCAATCGCGATCGCACCCCCCACCCACGCGAAGCAGACCGGCACCAGCTGCGGCAGCCCGTCCCGCGCAATCGTGCCCAGCACGCCCGATCGCGCCTCCGCCAGCAGCCGCTCCTGCCACGCCTCCATCCATGCCTCCATGCACGAAGCAGCCTGCGCGCGCCCACCACATCTGTCCAGAGCCGTGCCGCCCGGTCTTCCAGTGCATTCCAGTGAAGGCGCTTGCTCACGTACAGTGCGGAGATGAACCCCACCGTGCTCGCCGGCGACTTCGGTGGCACCAACCTGCGCGCCGCCCTCGTGGACGACACCGGAGCGGTGCTCGTCCGCCACGAAGTGAGCACCCCCGCGACCGCCACCCCCGAAGCGGTCCTCGAAGCCATCACCGCCCTCTTCACCGACGTCCGCAGCCGCGCTCCCCGGCCCCCGCCGCGCTTGGCATCGCCGCCGCCGGCCTCATCGACGCCGAACGCGGCGCGGTGATGGTTTCGCCCAACATCCCCGCCTTCCGCAACCTCACCCTCACCGCCCCGCTCGCCGAGCGCCTCGCGCTCCCCGTCTCCATCGAGAACGACGCCGCCGCCGCCGCCCTCGGCGAATACCGCTTCGGCGCCGCACGCGGCGCCCGCCACCTCCTGCACGCCACCCTCGGCACCGGCATCGGCGGCGGTCTCGTCGTCGATGGGCGCCTCTACCGCGGCGCCCAGGGGCTCGCTGGCGAAATCGGCCACATCGTTCTCGACCCCGCCGGGCCACCCTGCGGCTGCGGCGCCCGCGGCTGCCTCGAGGCCATCGCCGGCGGCGTCGCCTTCGGCAAGCGCGCGCAGCGCCTGGTCGAAAGCGGCGCTGCTCCCGTCCTCGCCTCTCTCGCCGCCGACCGCGCCCCCACCGCCGGCGACCTCGCCCAGGCCGCCGCCCGTGGCGAAGACGCCGCCATCGCCGAGATACGCAACGGCGGCCACACCATCGGCATCGGGCTTGGCAGCATCGTCAACGTGCTCAACCCCGACCTCGTCACCCTCTCCGGCGGCCTCCTCGGCATGGGCGACTTCCTCCTCGCCCCCCTGCGCGCGGCCATGGCCTCGCTCGCCTACGGCCCCGCCGCCAACACCCCCGTCCGCGTCAGCGAACTCGACGAAGACGCCGGCCTCCTCGGCGCCGCAGCCGTCGCCTTCGCCTCCCTCGACTAGCGACGAGCCCCGCTCCCTCCGCGCACCGCTCGTGGTGACACCCCCGCCTCCCACCTCGCCCCGCCCCCTGCCAGCCTCATCCCATGACAACGATGCAAGCGAAGACAGCCACGCCAGAAGCCTTCACGCCCCCACCCATCCGCCAGCACCGCCTCACCCGCACCGAGAACCGCCCCAACCGCCCCTTCGCGGGGAAAAAGGCCGCCTTCATCACCATCCACCAGACCGGCAACGCCAGCCCCGGCGCCGACGCTCGCTCCCACGCCCGCTGGCTTGCCCGCGAAGCCCCGCACTCCTGGCACGCCACCATCGACGACCGCGAGGTCTGGCAGTCGCTCGACTGGGGTGAACAGGGCTGGCACGCCGGCGACGGCGGCAGCGGCCCTGGCAACACTACCTCCATCGGCCTCGAAATCCGCATGCACCAGGGCATCGACGAAGCCGCCGCCGACCGCAACGCCGCCTGGCTCACCGCCCGCCTTCGTCGCGACGGCCACGGGGCGAAGGGCATCGTCCAGCACCACCACTGGTCGGGGAAGAACTGTCCCGCCCGCATCCGCGCCGAGCCCGGCCGCTGGGAACGCTTCCTCGCCCTGGTTGCGCAGTTCGAGCGCGACTTTGGGAAGGACGAAACGCAAGCCCGCCTCGAACAGCGCCTCGACCGACTCGAAGCGCGCGTCGCCGCCCTCGAGAAGCAGGCCGCATCGCCATCGCCTCCAGGCAAGGGCTCGTCGGGCAAGCGCCGTTCGAGCAAGGGCCAAAGGCGGGCTAAGATACCGGGAGCCGCCTTCGTAGCTCAGTTGGCAGAGCGGCGCATTCGTAATGCGTAGGTCGTCGGTTCGAATCCGACCGAAGGCTCCACCACCCCCTCAGCCGTAACTCCAACCCTCGCTGAGCCTGCCAGACGGCCCCGACGCGCCCCTTACCCGGCCTTCGGGGCCGTCCCGTTCTCCAGCTCCCCTTCGATGCGGATCTGCGGCAGCCACTCCAGCCAGCGCGACAGATACCAGTTCACCGGCCCCAGCACCGCCATGCTCGCCGGCACCACCACCGATCGGATGATCGTCGCGTCGATGATCACCGCCACCCCCAGCCCGAAGCCCGTCTGCTGCAGCGGCGCCAGGTCGCCCGCCGCCACGCCTGCGAACACCGCTACCATGATCAGCGCCGCCCCCGTGATGATGCTCCCCGTCGAGCGCACCCCGAATGCCACCGACTCGCGATTGCTCCCCGTCAGCCCGTAGCGCTCGCGGATGCGGCTCAGCAGGAACACGTGGTAGTCCATCGACAGCCCGAACATCACCGCGAACAGGAACAGCGGCAGCCACGCCTCAATCGTCCCCGTCTGCTGGAAGCCCAGCAGCTCGTTCCCCACGCCGTGCTCGAACACCAACACCAGCAGCCCGTAGGCTGCCCCCACCGAGAGCAGATTCATGATGATCGCCTTCACCGGCACCACAATCGAACGGAACACCACCAGCAGCAGGAAGAAGCTCAGCCCCAGCACCACCGAGAACACGATCGGCGTGTACAGCGCGATCACTTCGAAGAGGTCCACCTCCTCCGCCGTCGGACCCGTCACCAGCGCCATCGCCCCGCTGCCCGCAAGCGCCTCCGGGATGTAGTCGCCCCGCAGCCGTCGCACCGCTTCGTGCGCCTCCGACCCGCGTGGGTCGATCGTCAGCAGCGCCGAGAGCAGCGCCAGGTCCCCCGCGTCGTTGGTGATCACGCTCGCGCTGTCGAAGACCGCATCCTCCTCGATCAGCTCCGACAGCCGTCCGATCGCCAGCACAACCGCCGGCGACGAGACGTCCGGCGCCGTCACCACCACCTCCACCGGCGAGACGAGCCCCGCGCTGAAGTCCTCCTGCAGAATCTCGAACGCCTGCCGCCGTTCGCTCCCCTCCGGCAGCGTCGAGACCCCCGAGACCCCCGACTGCAACGTGAACGCCGGCACTGTCGCCGCCAGCAGCAGCCCGATCGAGACCGTCAGGCTGACCAGCGGCCGCCGCATCACGATGCGCACGATGAAGGCCCACGCGCTCGCGCTGTTCCGTTCGTGCAGCCGCAGCCGTGGCAGGAAGGGGATGCGCAGCGCGTTGATGCGGTCGCCCAACACGCTCAGCAACGCCGGTAGCAGCGTGAGCGACGCCAGCACCGCCAGCACCGCCACCGAGATCGCTCCCAGCCCGAGGCTGCGGTAAACGTTCCCCGGCACCAGCAGCGGCCCCAGCAGCCCGATCACCACCGCCCCGCCCGAGAACAGCACCGCCCGATTGGCCGTCGCGCCCGCCCGCACGATCGCTTCGTTCACCGCCAGCCCGCGCAGCCGCTCCTCGCGGAAGCGCTGGACGATGACGAGCGAGTAGTCGATCCCCACCGCCAGCCCGATGGCCGTGATCATATTCACCACGAAGAACGACAGCTGGAACCCCTGCCCCACCACGAACGCCACCCCCAACGCCGTCACGATCGCCACGACCGCCACGATCAGCGGGATGCCCGCCGCCACCGCCGCCCCGAAGATCGCCACCAGGATCACGAGCGCTATCGGCGCCCCGATCCCCTCCCCCCGTCGCAGGTCGCGCTCCGAGGTCTCCGTAAACGTGTGGTCGATGCTCCCCCGCCCTGCCAGCAACACCTCGTGCCCCGCCGGCGCCGCGAACTCCTCCACCAGCTCGATGAGCGGAATCGCCGTCCGCCCCGCATCCTCCACCGCCCCCGAGAGCGTCACCGGGATGAGCGCCGTCGCGCGGTCCGCCGAGACGAAGTGCTCGAGCCCCGTCTCGTAGTAGCTGGTCGCCTCGAGCACCGTCCCCTCCAGCAGGCGGATGCGCCCCAGCAGTGCCCCCGTCACCGCCTCGAACGTCGCCCCATCGACCGTGCTCCCGTGCGCCCGCACCAGCACGAACACCTGCGGCCGTTCCGGCCCCCGTGGCCGCTCCTCCAGCAGCGCTGTCGCCCGCTCCGACTCTGCATTCGCGGAGATCGAGTCGTCCGTCGTGAGCACGTCGCCGATGTTGAAGGCGAGCACCGCCGCCCCCACCGCAACCCCGCCCCACGCCGCCAGCACATACCAGCGAAAGCGCGCGCTGAAGCGTGCAATGCGAGCGGTAATCGACCGCTCCAGTGGGCTCGACGTGCTTCCCGCCACTGTTCTGCTCCGCGCGGCTCATGCGCCTCCCCTTCACCTTTTCGAGGGAGGGAATCGCCCGTCAAGCCACCAGCAATCCGCCGGTAAGCAGCAGGTAAGAAGGCAGTGAAGGAGCGGTCAACGCGCGTCTTAACCCTGCGCGTAGCCCACCGTCCGCAGCGCCTCCGCGATCTCCGCCAGGATGGCCGGATCGTCGATCGTGGGGGGAACGCGATACTCCTCGCTGTCCGCGATCTTCTGCACCGTCCCCCGCAGGATCTTCCCAGAACGCGTCTTCGGCAGGCGCGGCACCACGATCGCCGTCTTGAACGAGGCCACGGGCCCGATCTGTTCCCGCACCAGTCCCACCGCTTCCCCTTCGATGGCCCCGTGCTCCCGCTCCACGCCCGCGTTCAGCACCAGCAGCCCCAGCGGCGTCTGACCCTTCAACGCGTCCGCCACCCCCACCACCGCGCACTCCGCCACGTCCGGATGCGCCGCCAGCACGTCCTCCATCTGCCCCGTCGAGAGGCGGTGCCCCGCCACGTTGATGACATCGTCCGTGCGCGTCATCACGTACACGTAGCCATCCTCATCGATGTAACCCGCATCGCCCGTCTTGTAGTACCCGGGGAACTCCTCCAGATACGCCTCGCGGTACCGCTCCTCCGCCTGCCACAGCGTCGGCAGGCTGCCAGGCGGCAGCGGCAGCTTCGCAACCAGCGCCCCGATCTCCCCGCGCGCTGCCTCCTCGTGCTGCTCATCCAGCACGCGGATATCCCACCCCGGCACCGCCTTCGTCGGCGACCCATGCTTCACCGGCATCAGCTCGATACCCGCCGGATTCGCGCACATCGGCCAGCCCGTCTCCGTCTGCCACCAGTGGTCGATGACAGGCACGCCCAGACGCTCCTCCGCCCACTGCACCGTGTCCGGATCCGCCCGCTCGCCCGCCAGGAAGAGCGTCCGCAGCCCCGCAATCTGCTCCGGCTCGATGAGCGCTCCCGTCGGGTCCGCCTGTTTAATCGCGCGGAACGCCGTCGGAGCGGTGAAGAGCACCTTCACATCGTGCTCCGCGATTACCCGCCAGTAGACCGCCGCATCGGGCGTCCCCACCGGCTTCCCCTCGAACAGCACCGTCGTATTCCCGTGAATCAGCGGCGCGTACACGATGTACGAGTGGCCCACCACCCAGCCCACATCCGAAGCCGCCCAGTACACCTCCCCCGGCTCCACCCCGTAGACGTGACTCATGCTCCAGTTCAGCGCCACCAGATGCCCGCCGTTATCCCGCACGGTCCCCTTCGGCATCCCCGTCGTCCCCGACGTGTAGAGGATATAGAGCGGGTCCGTCGCCTCCACCCACGTGCACCCCTGCGGCTCCGCCTCTGCCTCCGCTTCCGCCCAGTCCAGATCGCGCCCCTCCACCATCGCCGCCACCACCTGCGGACGCTGCAGAATCACGCAGTGCTCAGGCTTGTGATCCGCCTGATCGATCGCCTCATCCAGCAGCGGCTTGTAGGCGACGACGCGGCTCGGCTCGATCCCGCACGAAGCCGCCAGCACCACCTTCGGCGTCGCGTCGTCGATGCGGACCGCCAGCTCATGCGCCGCGAACCCCCCGAACACCACCGAGTGCACCGCCCCCAGACGCGCGCACGCCAGCATCCCCACCACCGCCTCCGGCACCATCGGCAGGTAGATGAGCACGCGGTCGCCCTTCTTCACCCCCAGCCCCGCCAGCACCCCCGCCACGCGCGCCACCCGCTCCAGCAGCTCCCGATACGTAAACCGCTCGATGACCCCCGTAATGGGGCTGTCGTAGATGAGCGCCAGCTGCTCCCCGCGCCCGCCCTCCACGTGCCGGTCGAGCGCGTTGAAGCACGTATTCGTGACGCCCCCCGTGAACCACCGGTAGAACGGCGCCTGCGAGCGGTCCAGCACCTTGTCCCAGCGCCGCTGCCAGAAGATCTCCTCCGCCGCCTCCCCCCAGAAGGCATCAGGCTCGGCAAGCGAACGGGCGTACATCTCGTCGTAGCTGGCAGCCATACAGAACCTCGGAAATGGGACGTCTCCGCCCAGTCTACGTCCCACCCCCACCCCCTCGTGCGCCTGAACGAGCGAAGCCGTCTGTATAGTCCGCGCCCATGCCCGACGCGCTCGAGCCCCAGGCGCTCTACTACGGCGATTGCCTCGACTGGATGCGCCGCTGGCCCGACGGCTGCGTCGACCTCATCTACCTCGATCCGCCGTTCAACAGCAACGCTGATTGCAACATAATATTCGGGGGGAGGTACTGATTCCCAGAGCCTCCCCGCGCAGGTTCGTGGCTTCAGCGATACCTGGAAATGGGACGAAGAAGCCGTCCGCCGGCTGAACGAAATCACCGCCGCCGTCAGCCATCCGCTCCACGACGTCCTCCCCGCCTTCGAACGACTACTCGGACCTTCTGGCATGCTCGCCTACCTTGCCTACATGGGGGAGCGTCTCGTCGAGATGCGTCGCCTCCTCACGACGGTCGAGCAGGGAGGCCACTCGGGCTCGCTCTACCTCCACTGCGACGACACTGCCGTCCACTACCTCAAGGTCCTGCTCGACGCGATCTTCGGCCCGAAGCATTTTCGCAATCACCTCGCCTGACGTCGTGCCAACTCGCACAACGACTCGAGGCGCTACGGCCGCATCCTCGACCACCTGCTCTACTACACCACTGGCGACCGTCCCTTCTGGGACGGTGAGGCCATCACTGTTCCGAGGACTGAGGAAGAGATACTCAAGAAGTACCCGCACGTTGATGAGCGTGGGCGCTACTTCACGGACAACCTCACAGGGCCGCTTCACGGCTCGTCAACCGATGCTCCAAGCACGCAGCCATGGCGTGGCTATGACGTTCGTTCACGCGGGAGGTGTTGGTCGCCTCCGAAGACAGGCCTTTATGCCGCATACATCGAGCAGCACTTCATCCCTGACTACAGGAAGATCGAAGGCGTCTACGATCGCCTCGATGTCCTCGACGAAGCAGGGCTGATTCACCACCCAAAGCGTGGCTTCTGGCCCCAACTAAAGCGCTATTCACCTTCGGATCGTGGCACCCCGCCCCAAAGTCTCTTTCTCGACCCACAAGGGTTCACTATCTGGAACTCCCACGGCGGCGAGTACCTCGGCTACCCCACCCAGAAGCCCCGCGCCCTGCTCGAGAAGATCATCGCCGCCTCAAGCCCCGCGGCATCAAGGCTGAGACCTTCGGCATCCCCCGCGACCTCGACAGCGCGCGCAAGCTCGCCGCCGAGAAGCCGTTCGACTTCGAGGCGTGGGCCGTCACCCGCATCCCCGGCTTCGCCCCCAACGAGAGCAAGGTCGGCGATGGCGGCATCGACGGACGGGGCACGCTCCTCGACAAGCCCGCCAACCACGATGGCCGCCTCGCACTCGCGCAGGTGAAAGGCAGCGCCACCTTCAGCCTCTCCCACCTGCGCGACTTCCTGCACGTCGTGGAACGCGACGAGGCTGCCGTGGGCGTCTTCATCACGCTCGAACCGGTGAACTCCGCCCAGGCCCGTGCAGAGGCGAGCGAGCTGGGCGAAATCGAAGTCGGCGCCGAGCGCTATCCGCGTGTCCAGCTCTGGTCCATCGCCGACCACTTCCGCGGGATGCGCCCCCACCTGCCTGGCCCTCACCGATCCCGTCACAGGCAAGGCCCTGACCCCACGCCTGCTCTAGCATCCCGGGACGCACACGGCCCCACCCGCGCGGTAGGATCAGCCTCCCACTGCACCTGGACGGAGGAGGGAACCATGAAAGTTGGCCTGAGCTACCCCGCAACCTGGCTCGCAGAGGTCGGCCCCGCCGCCAAACGCCTCGAAGACCTCGGCTACGACTACGCCGGCACCGGCGAAATGGCCCACGACCCCATGGTCCTCGCCACCGCCGCCGCCCTCGCCACCGAACGCATCGAAGTCGGCACCCTCGCCATCGCCTTCGGACGCGCCCCCATGGTCCTCGCCATGGGCGCCTGGGATCTCCAGCAGGCCACCGGCGGACGCTTCTCCCTCAGTCTCGGCAGCCAGGTGAGGGCCACATCCAGCGCCGCTTCGGCATGCCCTGGAGCGCCCCCGCCCCCCGCATGCGCGACTACATCCGCACCCTCCACGCCATCTGGGACTCCTTCGAGCGCGGCGAAACCCCCGACTACGTCGGCGAGACCTACCAGTTCACCCTCATGAATCCCCTCTTCCAGCCCGGCCCCAGCGGCTACCCCCGCCCCATGGTCCTCCTTGCCGCCGTCGGCGAAGGCATGACCCGCGTCGCCGGCGAAGTCGCCGATGGCGTCCTCCCCCACGGCTTCACCACCGACCGCTACATGCGCGAAGTCTTCCTCCCCAACGTCGCCATCGGCCTCGAACGTGGCGGGCGCAGCTGGCAGGACATCGAGATCACCGGCGGCGGCTTCGCCGTCTTCGGCGAGGACGAAGCCGAAATCGAGCAGAAGCTCGAGGACCTTCGCCAGCCCATCTCCTTCTACGGTTCCACCCGCAGCTACCACCACGTCTGGCGCGTGCACGGCTGGAAAGACCTCGGCATGCAGCTCCACTCCATGTCCCTGCAGGGCAAGTGGGAGGAGATGAAGACCATCATCCCCGAAGACGTCCTGCGCGAGTTCGCCCAGACCTCCACCTATGACAACCTCCCCGAGTTCGTGCGCGAACACCGCGAGTACGCCAGCCGCGTCCAGTTCGAGATGCCCACCGAGACCCCCGCCCAGCGCGAGCGCTTCCAGCACATCCTGCGCGCCATCCAGCAGGTCGAGACCCCACGCGTCCCCCGCGGCCTCGCCCCCACCCCCGCGTGACCCCGCCCGCCGACTCGCAGGCTGTCCCTCCACCGCCTGCCCCGACAAGCGGCCGGCGTCACGAAGCCCTGCGCCGCTGCGCTCGCAGGTCGCCGCTTCGCCCCCACCCCCGCGTGACCCCGCCCGCCGAGCCGCAGGCTGCCCCGTCACCGCCTGCCCCGACAAGCTATCGGCGTGACGCAGCCCGACACCACCCCCGCGTGACCTCGCCCGCCAGCGTCGCTGGCCGGCCACGGCACCCCGCAGCGAGCCCCCCACGCCACCCTGCTCGCACGCTAGAAAACGCCTCATGGCCAGCGTAGCCGTCATCGGCGCGGGCGCCGTCGGCTCCTACTACGGCGCCCGCCTCGCCCGGGCCGGCCACGATGTCCGCTTCCTCCTGCGTCGCGACTACGACGCCGTCGCCCGCCACGGCCTGCGCATCGAATCCCACCGCGGCGACTTCACCCTCGACCGCCCCACCATCGCCCGCCACCCCGACGACATCGGGCCCGTCGACTGGGTGCTCTGCGGCCTGAAAGCTACGTCCCTCGACGACGCAGCCGCCCTCATCCGCCCCTGCCTCGCCCCTCACACGCGCGTCCTCGCCATCATGAACGGCCTCGGCATCGAACAGCGCCTCGCCGACGCCCTCGCCACCGACCGCCTCTTCGGCGGCCTCGCCTTCACCTGCCTCAACCGCGGCGAGCCCGGCGTCATCCATCACCTTGAGTATGGCCAGGTAGCCATCGCCCACCTCCATGATGACCCCGCCGAACTCGACCACGCCCTCGCCCTCTGGCGCGCCGCCACCGTCGACGTCACCGCCGCCCCCTCCCTGCACCGCGCCCGCTGGGAGAAGCTCTGCTGGAACGTCCCCTTCAACGGCCTCACCGTCGCCGCCGGCGGCGTCACCACCGAGGCCATCGTCACTGACCCCGTCCTGCGCGCGGCCGCCCGCGCTCTCATGGAAGAAGTCGTCGCCGCCGGCAACGCCGACCTCACCGCCCGCTCGAGCCCCGAACGCATCGACGGCGACGCCGTCATCGCGCGCATGTTCGCCCTCACCGACGTCATGGGCCCCTACCGCCCCAGCACCCTCATCGACTATCTCGAAGGCCGCGCCATCGAAGTCGACGCCATCTTCGCCGAACCCGCCCGCCGAGCCGCCTCCCTCACCGTCCCCACCCCCCGCCTCACCCAGCTGACGGCGCTCCTGTCGCGCCTCAACCCCGGCGGCTAGGGGCGCTCAGCGGTCCAGGACGATGACGCCGGCCACCAGCTTGTAGCAGAATTCTGTTTGGGATCTACCGGGCTTCATGGGCTCACCCAAGCTGATAGTGAGCAGCACACGCTGATTCGCAGCGATCCCTATCGCGCTCCTTTCGTACCTGCCATTGGTCTTGGCTACAAACGTCTGCTCAACTTTGGGATCCGTCACAGCAAGGTTGAGCGGCCTCTTGGCCAAGCTGAATTCGCAGCGTACCTGTGTTCGTCCCGAGGGAGAGCGCCTGATGAATGTCACGTCTTCAGGCTCAATAAGTGCGAGTGAGCCCGCGTTCGGTCTTCGCTGCAGATCTGCGAAAGGGATTCTGTCAGGCTCCCCACGCTCCAGCAGCTCAGGACGAGTCTCCAGTAGCTCTTCCAGCGCCCCTCGGAGTCGTGGAGGGTTGTGCTCGCGCACGTCCGAGAAACCATCTGGTCCGAGCGTTACGTTCTCCGGTTGGTGGTCAAGAGGGACACGCTTGTGCAGGGCGACCTGCACGACGTCTAGCAATCCAAAGTGTTTCGCCCAACCTCTAGGGACGGTACGGCTCTCGCGACTTGGGACGGGGCGCACCCATCCTTCGCCAGGCACGATGCCCGCAACCAACGCCCGCCACCCTTCCTCGAGTTCGCCAGGCAGAGAAACTCGAAGCTCACTGCAAGTGCTCAATCTGCAGTCCTGGCGTCAGCGCCTGCAGTCCCTCCGCCACCAGCCTGCGGTGACAGTGCTCGGGTGTCGCTTCGCTGCAGAGAAAGCACGGACGCTCCTCCAGCAGCCGCTCGTCGAACTGCGCGTAGGCGTCGCGCTCTTCCATCAGCCGCGCGAAGCCAGCCTCGTACTCCGCCCAGATCCCGCCGTGCTTCTTGAAGCCATCGAGTAACTCCTGCGTCGGCGCGAGCTCGGGCAGGTGGCGGTACTCGATGCCTGCCACCTCCCGTGCGAAGAACGCAAGGTCGCGCCCCTTCGCGAACCCCGACAGCTGCGAGCGGTTGTTCAAGCGGATGTCGACAAGGTGGCTCACACCCGCGTTGCGGAGCAGCGTGAAGAACTCCTCCGCCGTCTTCTTGGTGAAGCCGATCGTGTAAAGCGTCTTTGTGCCAACCAGTTCACCCGTATCGGTGTGTCTGGATTCGTCAGTGATGATTTCTGTCATATCTGCAACACACTCTGCGGTGGATGCTTGCGGGTATACCGCTCCTGCACCTTTGGCTCGCTCTCGATCGTGCAGTCCCTCCGTAAGTGTCGCACCGTGATGCCCCGCTCAAGAAGCGTCTTCGTGATCAACAGCCGCCGATGACACTCAATCGGATCCTCTTCTGCGCACATCAGGCACACGACCCGGTCGCGCGCGAGGGTCAGCACATCCTCAATGCCCTCTTGGTAGCGCCGTAAGCGCCGTGTTTGTGCGATCGCCTCATAGTCAGCGCTTCCGTCACTGCGATAGAGATCGTGTCCCGCGGGCCTGCCGCCGAGCGAATCGCCCATCCAGCGATAATCGAAGGTGGCATTCCGTGCGGCGTCCTGCAGGCTCTCCCGCGCCCAGTGGGGCACCCACTGGCTGTATGGGTTAGAGCGCGTATCAATCAGCACATCCACGCCATGCCCTTCGACGAGCGCCACGAAGTCACGCAGAGCGCCAGTGTGGCCGACCGTGAGCACTTCAAGGGACTGTGCGTTCGCCTCCGCCATGGCTCCTCCGCGACCTCAGAATAGTCGCCCCCACTCCCCTCCTGCCAGTCAAGCGTCCGAAAATCGGGTGACTCCCTAGGCGTCTTCGCCCTGCCCTCCCTTATCCGAGTCGGCATTATCTTCGGATGAAGCGACTTCAGATGGCGCTATCTGATACGCCCTATCGAGATGACGGTGCATGGCGCTAATGAACCCTAGCCACTCGTAGGCCTCTGCTTGAGCAAGCGGGTAATGGTCGGCGTGTGTCATGACGTTGCGGACCGCCAGTGTGAGCCCAAGGCCAAGGGAGTGGTAGCCGCTGAAAAAAGTCCGCTCCGCTCTAGGACTGTCCATAGGAAAGGAGATGAGCGGACGCTTCGGCGAGAGAACCCAGTTGACGAGGTCCGATCCGAACCTCTGTTGTATCTCAGGACGATCTGGGTGGTCTGCTATCTCAGCGACACGATTGAGCCAGCGCTCTGCAGCTTTGCGGACGGCGTCCGGATAGTGCCCATCAAGAAACAGTGGGTGAGCCAGTTCAGTTTCCCTGTGGAGATTGGTGAGGTTGAGGGAGTCGTCAGCATCCATCAAGCGACGAGCCTCTGCGCCAGAGGCCGTGCGGCCTCGGCGCCGATGACTCGCATACGAACCAGGCGATTGGGTGACTGTGGCTTGCCCAGCACTGCAATCCGGTCCATCTCGCCCAGAATCTTCATAAAGTTCCCATCGAACTTGTTGTACGCCTTTGCTGCGTCACGAATGTGACTGGTCCCAGTTTCGAGGGCTGTCGCTGTTCGTATTCCGCCGATCAGGAGCGCAATCTCCCGCACCGCCTCCGCTTTCTTGCTCGCCAACTTGCTGCTGTGAACGACTAGTTCCGGTTCCTCGCCACGCAGGTCGAAGATTTCCCGGACCTGGGCAGGCTCGATGTGGAAATAGCGAGCGGCTGACGCTACCCGCAACTCCTCAGTCGCCAGTGACGAGTCAATCGGCTCTTCCTCCCGCTTGGGCTTCGTCGCTTCTGACGAAGCCACGCCATTTCCGTTCCCGAGCAGATGATCCAGCACGCTCCTGAACGCAATCGGACGCAGGTCGCGATCCTCCTCCGACAACACTGCCGCTGCCTCGCGTGCTTCCGCGACCATCTCCGCATACCGGTTCTGCGCTTCCGTAACCATCGAGAGTTCCCCGTCGAGTACTTGTGCCAGTGTAGCATCCCTCCATCCGCCCCCGCTCCCCGCTCGCGTATCCTGCACCCCAACGGAGACACCCATGAACCTTCCCTGGCGCCTCACGTTCGGCCTCTTCATGGCCCCCTACCACCCTGTGCGCGACAGCATCGCCCTCACCCTGCAGCGCGACGTCCGCACCATCCAGTGGCTCGACGAACTCGGCTACGACGACGTCTTCATCGGCGAACACCACTCCGGCGGCTGGGAGCCTATCTCCAGCCCCGAAGTCTTCATCGCCCACGTCGCCCAGGAGACCACATCCATCAAGCTCGGCACGGGCGTCATCTCCATGGGCTACCACAACCCCTACATGCTCGCCGAACGCATCCTCCTCCTCGACCAGCTCACCCGCGGGCGCGTCATCCTCGGGCTTGGCCCCGGCGCCACCGCCCCCGATACCGCCCAGCTCAACCTCAAGGCCTCCCAGCTCCGACCCCGCCTCGACGAGGGCCTTGGCGTCGTCCTGCGACTCCTGCGGGGCGAAGAGGTGACCCACGACAGCCCGGGCTGGTTCTCCCTGCGCAACGCCGCCTGCCAGCTGCAGCCCTACCACGAGAGCGGCATCCCCGTGTTCATCACCGCCACCTCCTCGCCCGGCAGCGCCACCGTCGCGGGGAAGCACGGCGTCGGCATCCTCTCGGGCGCCTCTTTCCGCCCCATCGGCCCCGGCCTCAAGAACATCTGGGAAACCGCTTTCGATGCCGCCGCCAAGCACGGCCACACCCTCGACCGCCGCAACTACCGCATCATGACCCGCATCTACGTCGCCGAAAGCCGTGAGCAGGCCTGCCGCGACATCTCCGTGGGCCTCCACGAGTTCGACTTCGACTACTTCGCCGGCACCCTCGGGCGCCCCGCCCCGGCCTACGACGGCGCCCCCGAGGATTACGCCGCCTGGTGCGTGGAGAACAGCGGCGCCCTCTTCGGCTCCCCCGATGACGTTGTCGCGGGCCTCAAGCGCCTCTGGGAAGAGAGCGGTGGCGGCTTCGGCGGCATCCTCCTCATGGGGAACGAGTTCGCCCCGCCCGACCGCATGCGCAACCACTACGAGCTGCTCGCCCGCTACGTCATGCCCCCCTTCCAGGGCTCGCGTGAGCGGCCCGCCCGCTCCCACGCCCGCGCCGTCGCCGAGCGCGTCGCCAACAATCAGGGCGAAGCCGACGCCATCGCCGCCGCCATCCGCGCGAGCGGCGGCGACGTCCCCGACACCATCCTCGGCGCCTCCGTGCGCAAGTAGCACCCCCGACGGCGTCAGCCGCAGGTAGACTCGCAACGCCAGCGCAGGAGGCGCGCCATGCCCCTCGACCACGTCTTCCGCCCCATCACCGTGAACAAGACCGAGTTCCGCAACCGCGTCGTGCGCTCCGCCCACGGCACGGGGCTCGGCCGCGGTCAGGTCAGCGATGACCTCATCGCCTACCACGAGGCCCGCGCCCGCGGCGGCGTGGCCATGAGTATCCTCGAAGCCTCCTCCGTCCATCCCGCCTCCGGCCCCGGCGGCGTGCCCGCCTACTCCGACGCCATGATCCCCGGCTACCAGCGTCTCGCCGGGGCCGTCCACCCCCACGGCATGGTCATGCTGCAGCAGCTCTTCCACTCCGGCGCCCACGCCGTCCCCCTCGACGGCAGCCCACCCTGGGCCCCCTCCGCCATCCCCAGCGTGCGCCAGCTGCGCGCCTCCGAAGGCCAGGGCGATATCCCCATCGAGATGAGCCAGGGGATGATCGACGAAACCGTCGCCGCCTACGCCGCCGCCGCCCGCCGCGCGCAGGAAGGCGGCCTCGACGGCGTCGAGATCCACTACGGCCACAGCTTCCTCATCATGCAGTTCCTCTCCCCCACCACCAACCACCGCACCGACGCCTACGGCGGCAGCCCCGAAAACCGCCGTCGCTTCGGCAAGGAAGTCGCCGCCGCCATCCGCGAGGCCACCGGCCCCGACTTCATCATCGGCGTCCGCCTCAGCGGCCGCGAAGGCGTCCCCGGCGGCCTCGAACCCGAGGACTGCAAGGAGATCACCCTCGACCTCGAAGCCACCGGCCTCATCGACCTCTTCAGCATCTCCACCGCCGGCTACCTCGACTTCGACCGCCTCATCGGCGGCATGCACGAACAGCACGGCTACGAACTCCCCTGGAGCGCCCCCGCCAGCCGCGCCCTCTCAACCCCCAGCTTCATCGTCGGCCGCATCCTCACCCTCGAGGAAGCCGATACCGTCATCGCCCGCGGCGATGCCGACATGGTCTCCATGATCCGCGCCACCATCGCCGACCCCGATATCGTGTGGAAGACGCAGGAAGGCCGCGTCAGCGACGTGCGCCCCTGCCTCGGCTGCAATCAGGGCTGCATCGGTGGCAGCACCGGCCCGCTCATGCGCTTCGGCTGCGTCGTCAACGTCGGCGCCGGCCAGGAGCTGCGCTTCGGCGAAGACAAGATCACCATGGTCGAAGAGAGCAAACGCGTCCTCATCGCAGGCGGCGGCCCCGCCGGCCTCGAAGCCGCCCGCGTCGCCGCCCTGCGCGGCCACCACGTCACCCTCTGCGAGGCCAGCGACTCCCTCGGCGGCCAGGTCAAGCTCGCCCGCAAGGCCCCCACCCGCGACGAATTCGGGAAGGACGTCGACTGGTGCGAAGCCCAGCTGCGCAAGCGCGAAGTCGATATCCGCCTCAACACCCGCGTCGACCGCGACCTCATCGACCGCGAGATGCCCGACGCCGTCGTCGTCGCCACCGGCTCCGTCCCGCGCGGCGACGGCTTCCAGGCCGCGCGCCCCGCCAGCCCCGTCGAGGGCATCGACCGCAACAACGTCTTCACCAGCTGGCAGGTCATGAGCGAGGAAGCCGACCTGCGCGCAGGCGCCACCGCCCTCATCTTCGACGACGTCGGCCACTACGAGGCCATCTCCGTGGCCGAGTACCTGCTGGAGAAGGGCGTCGCCGTCACCTTCGCCAGCGCCCACACCGGCATCGGCCCGCAGACCGTCGGCGCGCTCATGCGCGACCCCGCCCTCCGCCGCCTCACCGACCACCCCAGCGGCTTCACCCTCGTGCCCCGCATGCAGCTTCTGCGCATCGAAGACGGCTCGGTGACGCTCCGCAGCCTCGATTCAGGCCAGGACCACGAGTACGCCGCCGAGAGCGTCGTTGTCATCAACGGCAACATCGCCAACCGCGCCCTCGCCGCCACCCTCGACGACTTCGAGGGCGAAGTCGTCGTCATCGGTGACGCGCTCGCGCCCCGCCCCATCGAGCGCGCCGTGCACGACGGCCACTACGCCGCCCTCCGCATCGGCGCCCCCGACGCCGAAGCATCCCGCTGGACCGGCCGCGCCACCCCACCCCCCGCCAACGCCCTCTCAGGCGGCGCCTAGTCCGATCCCATGCCCCGCTGGCAGTGCCCCGATTGTGGACGTGAGTTCGGGCGAAGCAGGCAGTCGCACGACTGCGCTCCTGCCCTCACCCTCGAGGAGTATTTCGCCACCGGCCCGCCCCACGAGCGCCCCGTCTTCGAGGCGGTGCGGGAGCACCTGGCCCCCTACGACGACATCCACATCGAACCGCTGGCCGTCGGCATCTTCTTCAAGCGCAGGCGCGCCTTCGTGCAGCTGCGCCCCAAGCGGCGCTGGGTGGCGCTCTGCTTCCTGCTGCCGCGCAAGCTCGACCACCCCCGCATCGCCCGCAAGGTGGTCGAAACCGGCGCCAGCTTCTACCACGTCGTCAACGTGGCCACCCCCGACCAGGTCGACGAAACCGTCAAGGGTTGCTCGAGGAGGCGTACCTCGGCGATACCTGAGCGCCCCGACGCAGCGATACGGCGGTGCAGCCCTACTCCCCGCTCGAGCCCAGCTCGCCCCCGTTCCATTCCTCCCAGAGCCGCACCACCTCCGAGACGCCCGGCGTGCCCCCCAGCACGTCAGCCGCGTCGCGCCAGACGTCGCGCATGCTCGCCAGGATGGGCGCCTGCAGTCCAAGCCCCTCCGCAATCCCCGCCGCGATGCCGACGTCCTTCGCCATCAGCCCCACGGTGAAGCCAGCGCTGAAGTCACGACTCAGAATCTCCTCCGCGACACGCCCCTCCGTGGCCGAGCTCCGCCCCGATGAGGCGTTGATCACTTCCACCATCTGCGCCGGATCAAGCCCCATGCGATCGCCCACGATGAGCGCCTCGCAGGCTGCCGCCAGCGAGGAGGCCGAGCAGAAGTTATTGAGCGCCTTCATCGTGTGCCCTGCGCCCACGGCCCCCACCTCGTAGATGACGCGTCCGAGGTGCTCCAACACCGGCCGGCAGCGCGCGATCTCGACGTCATCGCCCCCCACCATGACCGCAAGCGAGCCGTCCACCGCCCGCACCACGCCCCCCGAGACGGGCGCGTCGACGAGCGCCACGCCGTGCCCCGCCAGATCCTCCGCCAGGCGACGCGTCCCCAGCGGCGCCGAACTGCTCATGTCGATCAGCACGCTGCCGCGCGCCAGCCCCGCCACCAGCTCCCCCGCCACCGCCCGCACGATGTCGCCGTCCGGCAGCATCGTGATGACGGCCTCGCTCGCCGCCCCCAGCGCCGCCAGATCGTCTGCTGCCGTGGCGCCGTCGTGCTCCGCGACGAACGCCTCCGCCACCCCGTCACGCGCGTCCAGCACGGTCAGCTCGAAGTGGGGAGCGAGCAGATGCGCCATGGGCCAGCCCATGTTTCCCAGCCCCACGAATCCGACGCGCCTGATGGCGCCTGCGCTCGTCTGCTCAGGCATCGCTGTCCACCTCCGCGAACACCTCACGCGCCACGCGGAAGCCGTCCAGCGCCGCCGGCGCCCCGCAGTAGACCGCCGCCTGCAGCAACACCTCCCGTATCTCCTCCCGCGTGAGCCCGTTGTTGAGCGCCCCCCGCACGTGCAGACGCAGCTCGTGCGGGCGGTTGAGCGCCGTCAGCATCCCCAGGTTGAGCAGGCTGCGCTCCTTGCGCGTGAGCCCCGGCCGCCCCCAGATCGCCCCCCACGCGTGCTCCGTCACCAGCTCCTGCAGCGGCATGGTGAAGTCGTCCGCCTGCGCCAGCGAACGGTCCACGTACTCGTCCCCGAGCACCTCCCGCCGTATCGCCAGTCCCCGTTCAAACAGTTCCGAGGGCATGACCCGCCTCCTTCCCCGCATGCCGCGGGGCAGCCGAGCCTACGCCGTCCCGCCCACGATGGGGAGCACGCTGGATGAGGATGAAGCGATAGGTTCGAGCGAGAGAGGATCAGCGAAGAAGGTGTAGCAAAGAAGCAGGGTGCGAAGAAGCCACGAAGCGATGAAGCGGCCCTGCGCTCAGGCCTCCTGCGTCCAGCTCGCCAGCGGGTAGAGCACCCGCTTCACGATGCGCCACCCTTCAGCCGTCCGCACCGCCTCATCGACATACGTCAGCATCACGAGGAGGACGTCCCCATCCGGGCTCACGTGCGAGGCGTGCATGTACGTCGACATCTCCGCGCTCGTCCCGTCTTCGCCCGGCACGATGTTCACGCTCCCGATCAGGTGCTGCGTGGCCACGTGTCCCGCCCCGCGGAACGTGCCCTCCACGAACTCCACCCACTCCTCCGGCCCCGTGCGCTGCGTCTCCGCGTTCCCCGCGATGGAGATGTCCGCGTCCGCCGTGAACGTCTGTTGGTACAGCGCCCGGCCCACCTCCGGCTCGTCCCGCCCGATGGCGTCCGTCCCCAGCGCGTAGTTCACCGCCAGCTGGCGGATGGCGCTCTCCATGGCGGGCCAGTCGGGACGCTCGCTGCCCCCAGCCGTCCCCA
Organism: Tepidiformaceae bacterium; assembly: GCA_965200565.1. Classification (GTDB taxonomy): domain Bacteria; phylum Chloroflexota; class Dehalococcoidia; order Tepidiformales; family Tepidiformaceae; genus UBA2991. Next base: position 1,857,034 of record OZ241349.1, read on the forward strand.
GCACACGCGGTGTCTCGTCACTCATCGCTTCCCCCTTCGCTGCCTGGGCGCGGTTCGCGCCCCAGTTCGTGCATCACCGCCTCGAAGGCGCGGTACTCCTGCGCGCCCACGATGGCGTACTCCTCATCGAAGATGAACGTCGGCACCGACCGCACCCCCGCCAGCCGCGCCCCCGCAACCGCCTCATCCACCCGCTCCCGATACACCCCATCCGTCAGCGCTTCCCGCAGCCGATCCGCAGGCAGCCCCACCCCTGCCGCCAGCCGTGCCAGCGTCTCCACCTCGCCGATGTCCGCCATCTCCTCGAAGTACGCTTCGAACACCGCGCGGTGGAACGTCGCCGCCAGCGCCCCTCCCTCGTGATCCGCCGCGAACTCCGCCGCCTGATGCGCCAGCAGCGAACTCGACCGATGCGTCCGCCCCTGGGTGAAGTGCACCCCCGCCGCCTCCGCACGCCCCTCCAGATACGCTCGCGCCTCGCTCCGCTCCCCCGACCCCGATGGTGGCGCCTGCGGCCGTCCCTCCGGCGGTACCGTCGCATCCAGCAGGAACGGTGCGAACTGCACCTCGACGCCTGCGTACTCCTGCTTCAAGCGGTCGACCTCACCGAGGCCGAGGTAGCACCACGGTCAGACGAAGTCCGAGACAACCGTCAGGACCGTGCCCGCGCGTTCCGTCCCATCTGCCATGCCTGCGACTATACGGAGCCGCCAGTCGCGAGGCGCTACTTCCCGCCCGCCGCCGGCTCCGCCACGCTCGCCCCATCCATGCGCTCGCCGCGCTCCGCCTCCGCATCGCTCGTTCGCTCCAGATCAAGCGTCGGCAGGAGGCGGTCGAGCCAGCCTGGCAGCCACCAGTTGCCCTTGTTCATCAGCTGCATGGCCGAGGGCACGAGGATGAGCCGTACCAGCGTCGCGTCGAGGAAGATGGCGACCGCCAGCCCCACGCCAAACTCCTTCACCACCCGCTGGTCGCTCAGCGCGAAGCTCAGGAAGACCGCCACCATGATCGCCGCCGCCGCCGAGATCACGCGGCTCGTCGCCGAAAGGCCCCGCGCCACCGCCTCCGCGTTGTCGCCCGTCGCCAGGTACTCCTCGCGCACGCGGCTCACGATGAACACCTCATAGTCCATCGAAAGCCCGAACAGCACCGCGAACATCATCATCGGCAGGAACGATTCGATCGGGCCCGTGCCCTCCAGCCCGATCAGGCTCGCCCCCCAGCCCCACTGGAAGATGGCCACCACCACGCCGTACGCCGCCCCCGCCGCCAGCACGTTCATCAGCGCCGCCTTCACCGGCACCAGCAGCGATCGGAAGACCATCATCAGCAGGAGGAAGCTCGCCCCGATGACCGCCCCCAGGAAGGCCGGGATGCGTTCCCGCACGCGCTCCGCGATGTCGATGAACGTCGCCGTCGATCCGCCCACCAACGGCTCCACGCCGGTCCCCGCGAGCATCACCGGCAGCTGCCGCCGCAGGTCGTGCACGAGGTCGTCCGTCGACTCATCCTGCGGCGCGCTCTTCGGAATCAGGTGAATCGTGCCCGCCGTCGCTTCTGCCCGCTCCTCCGTGTTCAGGATCGCCGGTGAGACGCTCGCCACGTTCGTCCACTCCGCCAGTTGTGCGGGCAGCGCGGAGAACGCCTCCACCTCTGCCTCATGCTCCAGCGCCGCACCGATGAGGATGGGCCCGTTGAAGCCCACCCCGAACCCCTCCGCCAGCAGGTCGTACGACCGGCGCGTCGTCACCGAGGTCGGGTTGCTGCCCGCATCGCTCGAGCCCAGCCGCACATCAAGCGCGGGGATCGCGATCACGAGCAGCAGGCCCACCCCCAGAATCAGCCACAGCAGCGGCGCCCGCTGCACGATGCGGCTCAGCCGGTAGCCCATCCCCGATTCGCTCTGGATCGCTTCCGTGCGCAGCCCCGGCACCGTCAGTCGGTTGATGCGATGCCCCACCAGCCCCAGCAACGCCGGCAGCACCAGCAGCGCCACCAACCCCGCCATCGCCACCGAGACCGCCGGCCCCATCGCCGTCAGCGCCAGCAGCGGCACCCCCATCGCCCACAGCCCCATCAGCGCCACGATCACGCAGAAGCTCGCGAACAGCACCGAATGCCCCGCCGTCCGTGACGCCAGCGCGACCGCATCGGGAACGGCCAGCCCCCTGGCGAGCCCCTCGCGGAAGCGCGTCACGATCAGCAGCGCGTAATCGATTCCCACGCCAATCCCGATCATCGCCGCGAACTGCGTGGTGAAGTCGGCGAAATTCAGGAACGACGCGCCCACCCCAATCAGGAAGAAGGCCGGGATCAGCCCCAGCAGCGCCGTCAGGATCGGCAGCCCCGCTGCCGTCACCGAGCCGAACGCAATCAGCAGAATGATCACCGCCGCTCCCAGCCCCACCAGCTCCGCGTGCCCCGGCGCCCCCCGCTCCCCCGAGAGCGCTACCGGTCCGCCCAACTCGACCTGCAGCCCCTCCCGCGAGACTTCATCGCGCCACTCGAAGAGTGCGTCAATGCTGCTGTTCGCGAGTCTGTCTGACGTTGTCTCGTACCGCACCGTGATGCGCGCAATCTCACCGTCCGGTGAGATGCGCCCCGGCGCTTCGTAGGGAGAGACCACCGCCAGCACCTCCGGCAAGCCCTCCAGCTCTGTCAGGAGCTCATCCACCTCCCCCCGAACAAAGTCAGACTCCACCCCTGCATCCGCCTTCACCACCACCTCCGCGGCCTCACCCGCTTCCAGTGTGAAGCGCTCGTCCAGCAGGTCATACAACGCCTGCGATTCCGCCCCCGGCAGCGTGAACCCACCCCCGCCAAACTCACCCCGGAACGCCCCCCACAGCACCCCCGCCGCGACCACGAACACCACCGCCCCCGCAAGCACCCGCCACGGATGCCGACACGCAAAGCGCGGCCACCGGTCGAACAGGAACGACCCCCGGCCAGGCGGTCGTGATGAAGGTGGCGCCGGCGGCGAAGGCGGCGACGACTGGCGTGAAGGTGGCTGCGACGAAACCACTGACGCCGCTGCCGCCGCTGACGGCTGTGGTGCAACTGATGCCACTGGCGCCACCGGCGCGACTGCGTCTGGCGCTGGCCCCCCAATCATCCCCAACGGCAGCCCTGGCGACTCGGAGAAATCGTGCGGCGGCATCGACCTCCGCGTTGCCCTGCTTTGCAGCGCGCTCCACGCCACTCCCGCCACGACCGCCAGCGCCAGAGCGCCTGCGATCACCCAGCGGATGCGCGCCAGCAGCGAGCCCGGGTCGATCAGTTGCGATGCCTGCGGATCAGAAACGGTCACGGTTGCGCGTACACACTAGCAGCGTCGCCCGTAGTCGCTACCCGCACCCGCCTGGACCCCACCCGCCTAGACCGACAGCGCCGCGTAGTGACCCGAGTGAATCGCCATCTCCAGCCACCTCGGCGCGAGCGCGTCACCCACGACCTCCACCTCACCCTCATACCCCTCGATCGCCTCGGCGAACTCGGTGTTGGGCACGTTCCCCGACATCAGCACCACCACGCCCGCCGCCACCCGTTCCTCCACTTCCGCATCGAGGTTGCGAATGAGCACGTCCTGCTCGGTCACCTCCGCCAGATGCGATCGCGACATCAGGCGGAAGCCGCTCGCGTGACCCGTCAGACGCCGCAGCGCCGGCTCCTGCATGAGCGCCCCCGCCACCGCCGTCCCCAGCGAGAGGTGCCGCGTCACGAAGACGACGCTCAGGCCCGCTTCCAGCAGCTTCTCCGCCACCCCCACCGCCGGGTAGTGGCCCACATCGTCGAGCACCACCGCCGCCTTCCCCGCCACGATCTCCGCGTCCGCGTTCCCTTCCGCCACGTCGTAGTACGACCACACGTGCGGCAGATGCAGCCCCGTCGGCGGCTCCGTCGGACGCAACGCCTGGAAGCCGTCCACCCGCGGCGTCGATCCGGTCGCCACGATCACCGTGTCCGGCCGCTCGTGCTCCAGCCACTCGAACGAGCGATGCCAGCGGTCCCACTGGGCCGCGTCGATGCTCGTGTTCAGGTGGATGTCCACTTCGAGGCTGCGAAGCTGCCCCTCCAGCCAGTCCACAATCCCGCCGATCTCCTCGCGGTGGGGAATCTGTCGCGCCACCTGAATCTGCCCCCCGAGCCGGTCCGTCGCCTCGAACAGCGTCACCTGGTGGCCCCGCAGCGCCGCCACCCGCGCTGCCTCCATGCCCGCCGGCCCGCCCCCGACCACGAACACCCGCTTCGACTCATCCGCCGGCTCGATGCGGTCGTCCCCAAAGCGTCCCTCCTGCCCCGCGCCCACGTTGACCGTGCAGCCGAAGCGCATGAGCGGCCCCGTTCGCCCCCCGATGCAGCCCTGGTTGCAGCCGATGCACGGACGCGTGTCCGCCTCGCGACCCTCCTCCGCCTTGCGCACGATGTCCGGGTCCGCCAGCGTCGCCCGCACCATCGAGACCATGTCCGCCTGCCCGCTCGCGATGATCGCCTCCGCCTCCGCAATCGTCATTACCCGCCCCGTCACGATCGTCGGCTTCGAGAGCGCCTTCGTCGCCACCGTGCTGCGTTCCAGCTCGTAGCCGTGCGGCTCGTGCATCCCCCCGATGAACTGGTCGAAGCTGTAGTAGCTCCCCACCGAGACATCGAAGAAGTCCAGCAGCCCGTCTTCCTCCAGCGCCAGCGCAATTTCCAGGTTTTCCTGCGGCCCGATGCCGTCCGTCACCCCCTCCGAGGCCGTCAGGCGGATGCCCAGCGGGTAGTCCTCCCCCACCTCCGAGCGCACCGCCGCAATCACCTCCCGCGGGAAGCGCATGCGATTCTCGAACGAACCCCCATACTCGTCCTCCCGCAGATTCGTCACCGGCGACATGAACTGCGTCAGCAGGTAGCCGTGCGCCCCGTGAATCTCGACCCCGTCCAGCCCACCCTCCTTGCAGTGCTGCGCCGCCCGCGCGTACGCCTCCACCACCTCATCGATCATCCCCTTCGTCATCGGCAGCGGCAGCACCGTGGCCTGCGCGCCCATCACCCGCGAGGGCGCCCACGGCGGCCCGCCCGTCAGCGTCATGGCGTTATTGCCCGCATGCCACAGCTGCTGGAACAGCTTCATCCCGTGCCGGTGTGAAGCCTCCGCCAGCTGCTCGTAGTCCCCCACGATTTCGGGGCGAAACGCCAGCAGCGACGACGCCGTCGACGGGTGCACCGTCGCCACCTCGAGGATGGTCAGCCCCACGCCGCCCTTCGCCCGCGCCTCGTGGTAGTCCACCAGCACCTGCAACCCACCCGCGTTCAGCCCCGTCCCGTGCGCCGAGCGAATGATGCGGTTCTTGATCTTCAGCCCGTTGATCGTGATTGGCGAGAAAACATGCGGATACGGCATGGCGTCCCCCTGACGTGCCCGCCTACGCGGACGCCTCCAGCAGGAACGGCCCGTCCACGCCCCGCCCCCGCACCGACGTCAACTCCACCACGATCGCCTTCCCCAGCCGCTCGGGGTCGCGCTGCTGCTCCAGCTCGTGCGACTGCTCGTACACCACCGCGTCGATTTCCGGGTTGTCGTTCAGCCGCGCCCGCCCCGTGAACTGGTAGAAGCGACGCTCCCCCATGTTCGAATAGACCAGCGCCACCACCGGATGCTCCGCCAGCGACGCCACGAGCGTGCTTCCCGCCGCATCGCGCGTCCAGAACGCGATCGCCGAGTCCCCCAGCGTCTGTGCCGTGCCGCGAAAGCTCATCGTTGGCTCACCCGCCGCCGTCACCCCCGCGACCACGATCGGATGGCCCTCCGCGAAGGCGCTGTTCACGTCCCGTTTCACCGCCTCAGGCAGCACCAGCGCCATCGCTACTCATCACCCTCCTCGACCAGGCTGATCGCCTGCGCCGGACACATCTCGATCGCGTCCTGCGCCTGCTCCAGCTCCTCCCCCGATGGCGCCTCCGCGGTCACCACGGGCCAGTTCTCCGCATCGCGCTCGAACAGCGTCGGCTGCAGGTACTAACACTGCCCCGACTTCAAGCACATCCGCCGCTCGATCACCAGCTTCTGCATCGCATCGCCCCCTTTGCGTCTTGGCCTGAATTGCGGACTTGTGGACTGGTGCTCCCGTGCTTCTACGCTTCGACTCAGCCGCTCAACTTCCTTCGCTCAGCCTCGCGTGGGAGCATCCCACGCCACGGGCAGCGTCTCAACGCCATGCAGCACCGGCGCGCTGATCTCCTCAGGCTCCCCCGTCAGACGCAGGTTCGGCAGACGCTCCAGCACCAGCCGCAGCGCCACCTTCGCCTCCACCCGCGCCAGCGGCGCCCCCATGCAGTAGTGGATGCCCTGCCCGAACGAGTAGTGCAGCTTCAGGTCCTCGTAGTCGCGCGTCACGTCGAACTTCTCCGGCTCCTCCCACATCTCCGGGTCGAGATTCGCCGACCCGAACATGCAGAGCACCTTCGTATCCTTCGGCACCTCCACCCCCAGAGACTCCGTGTCCTCCACCGCCGTGCGGAAGAGCCCGTTCACGGGCGCGTCGTAGCGAAGGCTCTCCTCGACGCACGTGTCGTGCAGATCCGGGTTGTTCCGCACCAACTCCATCTGGTCGGGATGCTGCAGCAGCCGGTAGATCATGTTCCCAATCAGCTGCGTCGTCGTCGCGCTCCCCGCGATGAAGAGGAAACCCATGAACCCCACGATCTCGTCGTCCGTCAGCGTGCGACCGTTCAGCTCTGCCGCCACCAGCGACGTAAGCGTGTCCTGCGGCATCTCCTCCCCCGCCGCCAGCATCGCCCGCCGCTCCGCAATCTTCCCCAGGAAGTACTGCACCTCCTGCGGGGCATGCCGGCTGCTCGCTCGTTCCCCCTCACGCCCCTCCGCCTCCGCCGCCTCCCGCATCTGCCGCGCCAGCTCCTCCTGCTCCAGCGCATTCGGCGCAATCACCCCGTCCGCCCGCGGACGCATCTGCTGCACCAGATCCGGATCCTGCCCCAGCAGCCACGCGATCACGATGAGCGGCATCGGCACCGCCAGCAGCTGCATGAAATCGCCCTCACCCTGCTCCACAAAGCCATCGATGATCTCGTCGATCAGCTCCGTGATCTGCGGCTCCATCGCCAGCAGGCTCGCCGGCGTGAACGCCCGATTCACCAGACGCCGGTCGAACGTGTGCTCCGGCGGGTCGACGCTCACCAGCACCCCGCCCCCCGACCGCGCCAGTCCCGGCCCCAGCTCACTCGTCCAGTTCTTCCAGTCGTGCAGCAGCGCCCGAACATCCTTCTCCCGCGTCACCGCATACCAATCGGACACTCCGCGCGCATGCGCGCGGAGTGTCCGATGCACATCCTTCTGAAACGCCGGGTCGAAGAAGTCAAAGTCCGAAGCCACAACAAGCCCTCCCGTTTCCACTGCGACACGGCATCCTACAGATGCGCCAAGCGCGAGGGTGGCCATCCGCAAGGGTGACTGCTCCCCGCCGATGGACTGCAGAGTCAGTTCAGGCTGGAGAAAGTTTCCCGCTTCCCCCGCCCCGAAGCAATCCCTACCACGTGTCCCAGTGGACCGTGTCCTCGACCGCCATGCGCGTCACCGGGCCGAAGTTGCCCATCGGGTAGCCCACCGGCACCAGGCAGTACGCCTCCACCGTCTCGGGCAGCTCCAGGATCTCCTTCACCACGTCGCGATCGCGCAGGCCCAGCGTCGTCGGGGTCGCCCCCAGGCCGAGCGCGCGCGCCGAAAGCAGCACGTTCTGCACCGCCGGCCAGATGTAGCCCCCGCCGCCCGCGCGCGTCGGGTCCGCCTGCGCCTCCGAGAACTCCAGGCACGCGATCACCAGCGCCGGGATCTCGTGGAAATGCTCCATCTGCCAGACCACCGCCTCGCGCATGCGGTCGCGCTTCGCCTGCGGATGGTGCGGCAGCTCCACCACCGGGTCCGCCGCCATGTAGGCCGTGATGTGCTTGCGGTTCTGCTCCGCCAGCAGACGCTTCTTCTCCGCGTCCCGCACGATGATCCAGCGCACGTTCTGCACGTTCGAGCCCGTCGGCGCGTGATTGCCCGCATCCACCAGCCTCAGCAGCAGCTCCTCCGGCACCGGGTCCGGCTTCAGCCGCCGCATCGCCCGGCAGTTGTACATCACTTCGAAAATGCCCATCTCGTCAGCCATCAGGTTCGCTCCTTCGCGCCACTCGCGCCTGTCCGTGCGAGACTACGCCCCCCAGCGCTGGAGGCTACCCACCCGGAGGCGACCCATGCCCGACCTGCTCTACGAGAAGCGCGACCACGTCGCCGTCTTCGCCATGAACCGTCCCGAGCGCCTCAACGCCCTCGGCGGCACCCTCATGGCCGACCTCACCGCCGCCCTCGCCGACTTCGACGCCGACCCCGAGATGCGCGCCGGCATCCTCACCGGCGCCGACCTCAAGGAGATGAACCAGCGCAACGTCGACCGCGGCGATGCCGACGCCCCCCGCCGCACCTTCGACCCCGCCACCACGCTCCCCTTCTCCCGCTCGCGCAAGCCCTTCATCGCCGCCATCAACGGCCTCTGCATCGCTGGCGGCCTCGAACGCGCCCTCGATTGTGATATCCGCATCTGCTCCACCGAGGCCTGGTTCGGGCTCTTCGAGGTGAAGCGCGGCATCCTCGCCGGCTACGCCATCCACCACCTCGCCCGCCTCATCCCCTTCAGCGACGCCGTGTACATCCTCCTCACGGGCGACCGCATCGAAGCCGACCAGGCCCACCGCATGGGCCTCGTGAGCGAAGTGCTCGACCCGACGCCCTCATGCCCCGCGCCGAAGCCATCGCCGCCATGATCGCCGCCAACGCACCCCTTTCGGTCGAAGGCAGCAAGTTCATGGCCCAGCAGTGGCGCCAGCTCCAGATCGACGAGTCCTACCGCACCGGCGACTGGGTCAGCCGCGCCGTGCTCAACTCCGAAGACGCCCGCGAAGGCCCCCGCGCCTTCTCCGAGAAGCGCGACCCCCGCTGGCAGGGCCGCTGAGCAGAAGACAGGAGAAAGCAGACAGCATGACTTCGACTTCACCCCGGACACCCCTCCGCGTCGGCCTCATCGGCGCCGGCGGCAACATGAAACTGCGTCACATCCCCGGCTTCCGTGAGACGGGCGAAGTTGAGCTCGTCTCCGTCTGCAACCGCAGCGAAGCCAGCAGCCGCGCCGTCGCCGACGAGTTCGCTATCCCCCGTGTCGAGCCATCCCCCGCCGCCCTCCTCGCCGCAGACGACATCGACGCCGTCTGCATCGGCACCTGGCCCTACCAGCACCGCGACCTGACCATCGCCGCCCTCGAAGCGGGCAAGCACGTCCTCTGCGAGGCGCGCATGGCCATGAACGCCGCTGAAGCGCGCGAGATGCTCGCCGCCAGCGAGGCCCACCCCGACATCGTCGCCCAGCTCGTGCCCGCCCCCTTCGACTTCAAGAGCTGGCGCACCATCCGACGCCTCCTCGCCGACGGCTCCATCGGCGACGTGCGCGACGTCCACGTCACCGTCCTCAGCGGCGCCTCCCTCGACCCCGCCCAGCCCCTCCACTGGCGCGACCGCACCGACCTCTCCGGCATGAACGTCATGGCCTACGGCATCTACACCGAAATCGTGACCCGCTGGCTCGGCCCCACCCGCGCCGTCCTCGCCCACGGCGCCACCAACATCCGCCAACGCACCAACGCCGAGACCGGCGACCGCACCTCCATCGACGTTCCCGACAGCCTCGGCGTCTTCGCCGAACTCGAAAGCGGCGGACGCGTCACCTACCGCGTCTCCACCGTCCTCCACGCCGCACCCCCCGAGGCCAACGGCATCAGCATCTACGGCTCCGCTGGCACCCTCCACTGGCGCCCCGACGACACCATGGCCTACGCCCCCCTCGGTGCCCCCCCACCCCCCCTCCCCCCCGACGCCGGCACCGCCGGCGCCTGGCAAGTCGAGCAAGACTTCGTCGACTCCATCCTTCGCAACGCCCCCGTCGAACTAACAAACTTCACCGACGGCGTCGCCTACATGCGTCTCATCGAAGCCACCCACCGCTCCCGCCAGGAAGGCGCGGAGGTAGCGCTAGCCGAGGTGTGAGGGGGGGCGGGGGCTACCTTCCTTTGCGGGTAGAGGGCTAGAGCCACTCTGGCGGGTCGATTGCCCAGTTGCGGACAGTAGAGATCAATGCCTTTATCTGCTGGGCTCGTGCTCCTGGTGCTATGGCTCCGACTTCGAACTGTTGAGTCTGTGTCGCCCAGATACTGTCCTCCTGAATCGGAACCGACATATGAGGTGCGAGGCTCTGGAAGAAGCGGGCAACCTCTGCGTCGCTCCGTGGGCGGCGAGCGCGGACCTTGTGTGGCTGCTCGGGGTCAACCGGAGGGAGAACTTGGTTGTAGGTAGGGTTGAGCCGTAGCTCGTGATAGACGCCCGCCAAGGCCCTTTGCATGGTGACTGAGCCGAGAAGGCTTCGCTGGCGAAGTTGAATGGGCGTGAGTGTGCCTTCTGCAACCTTGAACAGGTCGTCGAAGCCGTTCATGAGGGTATCGAGAAACGCCATGGCGTCGTCGATAAGCTGAGCCTCGGTGAGTTCGCTCTCGCGCCTCTTGGTGATGCGTGCACTGATTCCGACCTGAACGGTGCGAATGATGTCCGCTACGTGCTTCACGCCTGTGAGGTTCTCGTTTCTGCCTACTATGCGGTCCTTGTCAGTATCGACGCGTCCTCTCAAGAGGTCGTGATCCATGACGGATGGCAGGCATCGGTTGACGATGTCACGGCTGTCAAACGTCCTCTTCACAGCCTGAGTGATCCCCTTGGCGTTCTCGGCGATGTCGACGAACATCTGATTGTACTCTTCTTCGGCGTCGACAATCACGATCTGCACAGAGACCCGCTCTGCCGCCAAGCGCTGGCGCTCTGTAGTGATTTTCGCCACCTGCCGCTGCTGCTGTCGCTGCGCTGTTGCGTCATCACGCTTCTGTAGCGTCGCCAGTTTGCCCCTCGCGGCATCCATCTCCTCGTTCTGGTTACCGAACGCCAGATGGAACCCGAGGATGCGATGCTGCCCGTCCACGAACTTGAGATCGTGCGACGCGAGACGCGGGAGTGTCAGGATTCCCATTCGGTCCCGCCAATGTTCTTTCGGGACTCGAACGTGAAAGTTCCAGTGGGTGCGCGCAAGAGCAGGGGCGGAATGATCCAGTTCTCGTTCTCGCGCACATAGGCTGCGAACCCCTGCGCATGATTGGTGTTGACTTGCGGTTGCCATCGAGTTGGTGAGATGGATCAGGCTTGGGCAACGTCGAGACGAGCTGCGGTATGGACAGGTCGATGCAGTACACGTCACGCCCACCCTGCAGGAACTTCGTCGCCAAATACTGATCGGAGTCGCTGTACCCGGACAGGTTTTCCAAGCCGCTGAGCGCCTCGTCTTCGTCGAGCAGGTCGATGTCGTTCTCCAGGGCGGTTGTCATGAAATCCCCCTTCATGCTGGTCTACAAGTGCTTCCCGACGTGTCCGATGACCCATTCACCCGCATGCCACTTCATGTAGATACGCAGGCAATGGCGCGGCTCCCGAGATACGCCGAATTTCAGGTGTTCGCGCAATATCGTGTCTGTCCCGTCCACGTCGAACGTGTACTTCTTATTTTTGAGCTTTGCTGTGGGGCTTCCCTCGTGTCCGAGGTGCGGCGCGTACTCGACCCCTGCGTTGGCAAGATAGTCCTCCATCTTCATCCCCAAGCCGTCTCGGATTGCAGCGAGGCCGCTCATTATCTTGAAGGCGTTATAGGCCTCCTCCGGACGCTCATATGGTGATTCCTGAGCGGTCTTGTCCGCGCTGTCGAGGAACCGCAGGCCAGGCAGGCCACGTGCCGCCTGAACCGCTTCAGCAACCGAAGTAATCGTCGGAGGCTCTGTTTCGGTCTCTTCTGATTTCGCTGGCGCGACCGGCCTGCTCGCAAGCAGGCTGAACTGCTCGCGCAAGTCCTCTCTCTCCTGCTCCGCCTTCTCTCTCGCCTCCCTCTCCTCGGAGAGGTCTCGCGTAAGGTCCTTCACCTTGGCGAGAGCGTCGTCACGCTCCCTTTCTGCCTTCCGCTTGTCCGCTGTGAGCGCCTTGGTGTGCTGCCCCATGTGCATCGGTGAGGCTGTGCCTCTGGGGTGAAGCAGCCTTGCCAGGAGACCCTGTGAGCGCCCGCTATCCTGCTCAGTCGCGCTGAATTGCTCGAACGCATCCCCTTCTGCGACCACAACGATCTGGAGGGCCACTCGCTCGGATGCGATCCGTTCGCGTTCCCTGTTGATGGTGGCAATCTGCGTCTCCGCGTCGCTCCCCGAGGTGCGGCCGCTACGGGCCGCGTCGAGCTCTTGGGAGAGGTCTTCCAGAACCTGCTGCAGACCGAGCAGGCGGCTGTTCCCCTCGATAACCTTCAGGCTGCTCCCCACGAGTCGTGGCAGCGTGAGCTTTCCCCATGCGGTGGCACCGATCTCCTCAAGCGTCGTGAACACAAAGGCGTCTTCGGTGCTCTCGAGCACGAGAGGCGCTGTGCCCCAGCGTGAGTTGTTGCGCAGATAGCCTGCGAACTCAGTGGCTACGCTGGGGCTCGTGTCAAGATTCGTTGGGTCAGGCTTCGGCAGCGTGGCCACGACTTGGTGGACCGCAAGGTCCAGGCAGTACACATGTCGACACCTTGAAGGAAGCGCGTTGCAAGAAACTCATCAGACGTGCTGTACCCGGAGAGCGTCGAGAGCTCGCCGGCAGGAAGATCGAATTCATCAATCGTCATAGCAATACCGAATGATCAGATGGCGCCTAGTAGAAATAGGCCGCCAGATACTAGCTTAAGTCCCTCCCTGTTCGCCCCCACCCACGCCCCACCCCTGTAAGGTGCGCTGCGCGCACCCCACTCCCGGAGGCCTACCGCCATGACCCCCACCCCCACCCCCTTCACCGTCCATATCCCCGACGAGCAGATCGCCGATCTCCACCAGCGAATCGATAACACCCGCTTCCCCGCCGACTTCGCCAACGAAGACTGGCGCTACGGGATGAATCGCGAGTACCTCGAATCGTTCCTCCACTCCTGGCGCCATGAGTACGACTGGCGCGAGACCGAGGCCCGCATCAACGCCTTCAACAACTACCAGATCGACTTCGAGGGCGTCCCCCTGCACTTCATCCATGAGAAGGGGAAGGGGCCCAACCCCATGCCCCTCATCCTCACCCACGGCTGGCCCTGGACGTTCTGGGACTTCGAACAGGTCATCCGACCACTCACCGACCCCGCCGCCTTCGGGGGCGACCCCGCCGACGCCTTCGATGTCGTCGTCCCCTCGCTGCCCGGCTTCGGCTTCTCCACCCCCCTGCGCGTCGATGGCCTGCAGACCAGCAAGGCCGTCGACCTCTGGGCCCGCCTCATGACCGACGTCCTCGGCTACGAGCGCTTCGCCGCCGGTGGCGGCGACTTCGGCGCGATGCTCTCGGGCACGCTCGGCTACCGCTACCCCGAACGCGTCCTCGGCGTCTACCTCACCCTCCCCTCCCTGCCCGCGACGGGCGCCCCCGACAACCTCCCCGAGCCGGGCAGCACGAAGCAGCTCGTCGGCACCCTCATGGGGCCGTCCATGCGCACCAGCCGCGACGATTTCGCCCCCGAAGAGCGCCACCGCTGGGACGTCATGGATGAGCGCTGGCCCACCGCTCTCGCCCACATCGCCGTCCACACCACCGACCCCCAGACGCTCGCCTTCGCCCTGCACGATTCGCCCGCCGGCCTCGCCGCCTGGCTCGTCGAGCGGCGCCGCAACTGGAGCGACAACGACGGCGACGTCGAGCAGGCCTTCTCGCGCCAGTTCCTGCTCGATACCGTCAGCATCTACTGGTTCACCGAAAGCTTCGTCACCACCTCGCGCTGGTACTGGCACACCTTCCGCACGCCCCCGCAGCCCGTGCGCGACCCCGAAGCCTCCCGCCGCGTGCCTCTCGGCATGCCCGTCTTCCCCAAGGAGATGATCTTCGTCCCCCGCGCCGCTGCCGAGGCCAACGCCAACGTCATCCACTGGACCGAGCAGCCCAAGGGCGGCCACTTCGCCCCCGCCGAAGTCCCCGACCTCGTCATCGACGACCTGCGCGCCTTCTTCCGCAAGCTGCGCTAGTCGCGGCCCTGCCGGGAGGGCGGGTTGAAGCGATTCGGGGTGAATTCTGGTTGAAGTCGGGGTGAAGAAGCCGCCCCGGCGAGCCTGAACGCGCTCCCCCAGGTGCTGACGCTGACCTAGGCGCCGAGCGCCATCTCCCGCACGTCCGGCGCCACCGCCAGAGGCGCCTCCGTGCGCGCCGCCACCTCATCAGGCGTCCACCCCGGCGCCACCTCGCGCAGGGCGAGCCCCGCCTGCCCCACCTCCACCACCGCCAGATCCGTCACGATCAGGTCCACGCAGCGCCGAGCCGTGAGCGGGTACGAACACTCCCGCACGATGCGCGACGCCCCGTCCTTCGTCGTGTGCGCCATCGCCACGATGAGGCGGCGCGCCCCCACCGACAGGTCCATCGCCCCGCCGATGCTGCCCCCGCCCCGCTCCGGCAGCGACCAGTTCGCCAGGTCGCCCCGCTGCGAGACCTGCAGCCCGCCCAGCACCGCCACGTCGATGTGCCCGCCCCGAATCATCGCGAACGAGTCCGCGCTGTCGAAGAAGCTCGCCCCTGCGTTCAGGCGGATGGGCTGCCCGCCCGCATTGATCAGGTCCGCGTCGAACGCTTCCTCATCGAAGCCGCCGTAGCCCAGCACGCCGTTCTCCGCCTGCAGCAGGATGCCCCGGTGAGGCGGCGTGAACGCCCCCACCAGCGTCGGCAACCCGATGCCGAGGTTCACGACGCTCCCTCTCACCAGCTCCTGCGATACCCGCAGCGCGATCAGCTCACGCGTCAGCCCTGCCTTCCCCTCAGCCGCCATCCCAGCGCACCTCCACCGGGTCGCAGCGCACCACCCGGTCCACGTAGACCGCCGGCGTCTGAATCTCCTCAGGCGAGAGCTCACCCGTCTCCACGATCTCCTCCACTTCGGCGATCACGAGGTCGGCTGCCGTCGCCATCACCGGGTTGAAGTTGCGACCCGCCAGCCGGTAGGCCAGATTCCCGAGCCGGTCGGCGCGATGCGCCTTCAGCAGCGCCACATCGGCCCGCAGTGGACGCTCCAGCAGCCACTCCTCCCCCTCCCACGTCACGACCTCCTTCCCCTCCGCCACCTCGGTGCCCACGCCCGTGCGCGTGAGGAACCCCCCGATGCCCGCGCCCCCCGCGCGGATGCGCTCCACGAACGTGCCCTGCGGCACCAGCTCCAGCCCCACCTCGCCCCGACGGTACTGCGCCTCAAACGCGCTCTGACGAGACCCCGACGCGCGAATCGCGAACGTCGCGATCACCTTCGCCACCTGCCTCGACTCGCACAGGTCGTCGAGCCGGTCCCCCAGCCCGATGTTGTTGGCGATGAGCGTCAGCTCCCGCGTCCCCCGCCGCTGCAGCGCCAGGATCAGGTTCGTGGGCGTCCCCGCCGAGGCGAAGCCGCCCGCCATCACCCGCGCCCCGTCGGCGACGCCCTCCAGCGCCTCGTCAGCCGTCTCGTACACAGAAGCAGTCATGGTGAAGTCACACGGAAGTCATGAGCGGAAGTCGCGGTGAAGCGCAGATTCGTGGGGCGAATGCTGAGAATCCTCCCCCAAAGGCGTAGGCTGCGCCCGTCGACGCCCCGGCGTCAAAACGCACCATCTGCCTGAGAAGGAGAAGAATCATGGCGGGAGAACTCGACGGCAAGGTTTCCATCATCACCGGCGGCGGCTCCGGCATGGGGCGCTCCACCGCCCTCATGTTCGCCCGTGAGGGCGCCGCAGTCGCCATCGCAGACGTCAACGACGAAGGCGGCTCCCAGACCGCCGCCCAGATCGAAGACCTCGGCGGCCGCGCCTCCTTCATCCACACCGATACCTCCAGCGAGGAGGCCGTCGTCTCCCTCGTCGCCGAGACCGTCGGCCAGTACGGCCGCCTCGACTCCATGGTCACGGCCGCCGGCATCTCCTACGCCAACTACGTCGAGGGCGAAGAGGAGAGCGACCCCTTCCTCCATCCCGAAAACGCCGGCATCCTCGTCAAGCCCACCGAGCGCTGGCAGAAAGTCATCGACGTGAACCTCACCGGCGTCATGCTCTGCGCCCGCGAGGCCGCCCGCCAGATGGTCGAGGAAGGCCACGGCGGCACCATCGTCAACTTCGCCTCCATCGCCGCCTACGCCCCCTCGCCCGGCATCATGGACTACTGCGTCTCGAAGGTCGGCGTCATCATGCTCACCCGGTGCTTCGCCGCCGAATTCGGCCAGCACGGCATCCGCGTGAACGCCGTCGCCCCGGGCCCCATCGATACCCCCATGACCGAGTCGCTGCAGCGCATCGGCCAGCTCCAGCAGCAAGGCGGCGCGCTCCCCCTCGGGCGCATGGCCCAGCCCGAAGAAGTCGCCGAAGCCGTCCTCTTCTTCACCAGCGACCGCTCCAGCTACGTCACCGGCAAGACCCTCGGCGTCGACGGCGGCACCAACACCGTCTAGCGCCACAAGCCCGGCCACGAGCCGCACCCCGCGGGGCCAGCACCGGCCCCGCGGGCGACCTTCCCACGACCAAGGCATGTGCTTGCCTTCACCCCTGAAGACCCGGAACGATCGAAGTGAGGCGGACAGGAGGCCACGATGCGGGGTCGGTTCGAGCGTCTGGGAGGCCTGCTGACGGAGGAAAGCGCAGACGGCCACGTGATCACGTACATGCGAATCTCGTACGTGGGCGAGGGGCCGTTCCACGAGAGCACGCGTCCGATCGCGCTGGGCATGGACGATGGCTCGCCGCAGGAGCCGGGCCCCTCACACGAACAGGTGGCGGAACGGCTCGTACGTCAGGCGAACTACGGGCTGCTCCTGCTCAAGGAGGAGGATGCGCCAGGCAGGGCGCGGGAGTTCTTCTTCGCGGCGATCAACCGCCCGCTCATCCCGCGCGAGTTCGCAGTGCCGCTGCATGTCCAGGACACGCTCGAAGCGCTCCTCGCCCTCAACGCCATCGTCTCCGGCGAATCCTGACGCTCACGGACGGCGGTGTGCCACGGGAGAAGGGTGAAGGCAACCCCACCCGCCCCCGCCCGCTGGAGTGCCCACGCTCAGCCGTGCTAGGCTCAATGACGGCCATTGGGGACTCGTCTAATGGTAGGACAGCGGATTCTGGATCCGTATGTGGGGGTTCGACTCCTCCGTCCCCAGCCACCTCCCCCTACCCGCCCGCCCCCTCCACAGTGATCGTCGACGGGTCGACTCCCAGTCCGCGCAGCACCTCGTCGAGCTCCGCCACGCTCTGCACCTCGCGCACCAGCGCCAGGAACGTCGCGAGGTCGCCCGTCTCCTCCCACACCCGCTCTACCTTCGGCCCAATCGGGTCCGATGACTGCGGCAGGCTCGCGTACGACCCATAGAAGGCGAAGTACGCCTGGTTGATCTTGCGGATCAGAATCCCGTTCTCCGCCAGATACAGCTGCCGCTCCTCCATCAGCCCCTCCGCCTCCGCCACGCGTCCCTCCGCCAGCAGCGCATCCACCGCCAGCCGCAGCGCCCGCATCTCCTCGCTGAACGAGACCGTCGCCTGCGCGCGTGGCGGCGCCCGCCCGTCCGCGCCCGCCGGCAGGCTCACCGGATGCAACTCCTGCACGATGCGCCACAGCTCCCGCTCCACGAGGTCCGCAACCGTCTCGTTCAGCGTCGTGCCCTCGCGGCTCCCCCACGCCAGGCCCAGCGGGTAGAAGGCCAGATAGTGGTGAACCCACTCGTGCGCCGTCAGACGCACAACCGTGTCGTACGCCCGGTCCTCCCGCACGATCGCCGGGTACGCCGCCAGCCCCCCGATCGCCACCACCACCGAGACCGTCTCCCCATCGTCGACGCGCGCCTCGATCGCCTCCACCTCCTCCAGCGTCAGCCCCGACTTCAACAGCGTGTCGCCTTCCCGCCGAATCTCGTCGCGCGGCGATCGCACCAGCAGCTGCGGCGGGTTCGTCAGCTCCAGGTCGACTGGCGGCCACAACACCTCCACCCCGCCGAACAGCGGCAGCGGACGGCTCAGCCCCGCCGCCGCCACCGCATCCGTCACGTACCCCTCGATGATGCGCTCCACATCGTTCTCGTAGAGCGCCCGCTCGCTCACAAGCTGCGCCACCAGCGCCTCATCCGGCTCCGCCGCCTGCAACTCCGCCCGGATCGCGCTCGTCAGGGCGAAGTAGGTCGCCAGCCGCTCCGCCTCCGCGCTCGCATCCAGCTCCTCCCCCGCCCCCAGCAACACGAACACCGAGGTCGTCAGATTCCCCGCTTCCCACCGCCACAGCGCGTACTCGTACCGCCCCAAGGCCCCCCGTTCGAGGAAAAGACCGAGCACCACCAGCACCACCAGCGCGATCAGCCCCGCCAGCGTCGGCGCCAGCGCCTCTATCGACGGCGCCCACGGGCGCAGCTCCGCCGGCCCCGGATCCAGCCCCGCCAGACGTACACGCTTCAAACGCTTCACCCTGCCAGTGTAGTGAGTCCCCACGCCCGCCCGCCCCCGCAGCCCGCACGCAGGTGGGGCGCTACGGCGCTACCGCGAGACAGCGCTACAATGAAGCACGCATGGCAGCAGGACCGGTATCAGCCTCCGCAGGGGCGTTCTCGCAGCCCTCCCCGCGCCGTCTCTACTACGCCCCCTTCGAGACGCGCGTCGCCGCTGCCGCCATCGACGCCGTCGCCCTCTTCTTCATCGCCGGCTTGCTCATCATCGCTGGCTCCATCAACCTCCTCCTCTCCTCCGATTTCGACCGCATCAACGCCTCCAGCGGCTCCATCAGCCTCTTCTGGGCGCTCGTCGGAGCCGTCCCCGCCGCCTGCCTGCTCTACTTCCTCCTCAGCCTCGCCCTCTGGGGGAAGACCGCCGGCGGCGCCATGATGCGCATCAGGGTCGTCCGCTCCGACGGCGCACGGCTGGGCCTGCTCGGCGCCCTCGCCCGCGTCATCGGCATGCTCAGCTACGTCCTGCTGCTCGGCCTCGGCAGCCTGCTCGCCTTCGTCCTGCGCGATACCCCCGCCGCCGTCGCCCTGCTCCTCGCCCTCAGCCTCCTCGCCTGCGTCGCGGGCCTGCTCTGGGCGGTCGTCGATCGCCACCACCGCGCCCTCCACGACCGCCTCGCCGGCACCATCGTCGTGCAGGATCGCTAGGCCACCCGCGATGCTGAGACTCCCCCGCCCCCCCCGCCACGGCCCCGTCAGCGAACGCGTCCTCGGCAAGGCCTACGAAGAAGGCGAACGCGGCGGCTCCTGGCTCGCCGCTGGCCTCTTCGCCATCGCCCTCTTCCTCTTCCTCGCCTCCCTCAGCGTCTACGAGGTCACCCAGCCCGACCGCGCCCGGCACCTGCTCGAGACGGGCATCGCCTCCCTCACCGATATCGACCAGCTCATCGAGGAGAGCCTGCCGCTCCTGCGCGAAGAGGCCAGCTCCTCCTCCGAACCCATCTTCGAGATGCCCGGCTACCCCATCCCCGTCACCCTCAGCCGCGTCGAAGCCCTCACCGCCGACGCCCCCACCATCCGTACCCTCCTGCTCGAACGCTCCGCCCGCCTCGTCTTCACCTCCGGCCTCGACGCCTTCGAGAGCACCGGTGAAGAATCGACCGACCTCTTCTCTGCCTACATGGTCATCCGTGAGCTCATCGGCTTCCTCACCGGCGAGACCCACGACCGTTCCCGCTGGCTGCTCATCGGCAGCCTCATCGCCGCCACCGTGCTCGGCGCCACCACCATCGCCCTCAACCGCGGCTTCTCCCGCTTCACCTCCTTCGGCCTTGCCGTGCTGCTCGCCGCCGCCCCCGGCTACATCCTCGCCCGTGGAGGCAGCTACCTGCTCGACCGCTTCGGCTCCAGCGACGCCTTCCTCATGGACTTGCAGACGATGGTCCAGGCCATGCTCGACGTCCCCGAACGCAACTTCCTCATCGTCGGCGCGCTCGGCCTCATCGTCGCCGTCGCAGGCTGGCTGCTCGCGCTCGTCAACCACTTCCTCTTCCGCGAGGAGCCCCTCCCCCCCATGGCCTACGACGCCAGCCCCGTCCTCCCCCTCACCACCGTCCCCGGCCCCACCCCGCCACCCCCGCCCCACGGTGGCGGTGTCACCGAACCCCTCATCGGCGCCGCCTCCGCCCTCCGCCTCCGCCTCTCCCGCCCCGCCGAGCCCCCACCCCCCGCCCGCGACTAGCCGCCTCGCGCCACCCGCCAGCGCGTAGCATGGCCGAGCCCGACAGCTTTTTCACGTCAACTCCGGGGAGCGCCGGCGACGCCACCCACGCCGCCCTCCTCGCCACCTACTGCGATCAGTAGCAACCGCGTACAGTCGCCCCGTCATGACGGACGAAGAAGCAGCACTCGCGCTCCTGCAGACTGTCGCGGCGTCCGGCGGCGAAGCGAGCGCCCTGCCCTTCGCCGCCTACCACGACGAAGCCCTCTTCGACCTCGAACAGGACCGCATCTTCCACGACGACTGGGTCGCCGTCTGCGCCGAAGCCTCGCTCGCGAACGCCGGCGACTACCTCTCCTTCGACATCGGCGGCGAGCCCGTCATCCTCCTGCGCGGCGCCGATGGCCAGCTGCGAGCGCTCTCCAACGTCTGCCGCCACCGCGGCACGCTCCTGCTCGAAGAAGGCGCCGACCGCCTCGAGCGCGACGCCATCGTCTGCCCCTACCACGCCTGGACCTACAGCGATTCGGGAGCCTTCCGCGGCGCGCCCTACAGCCAGGGCGCCGACATCGACCCCGAGGAGCACTGCCTCCCCGCCTTCCGCGTCGAAGTCTGGATGGGCGTCGTCTTCGTCTGCCTCTCGCCCGCCGTCCCGCCCCTCGCCGAGCGTCTCGACGGCATCGCCCCGCACCTCGCTCCCTTCCACATGGACTCCTTCACCGCAGCCGCTCCCAACGTCACTCCCGAGACCTGGCAGGCCAACTGGAAGCTCATCGTCGAGAACGGCATGGAGAGCTACCACCTCTTCAAGGTCCACGAGAAGACGCTCGAGAAGACCACCCCCACCCGCGGCGCCTACTACATCGAAGGCTCCGCCCCCTGGACCCTCACCGGCGGCGCCATCGTCCCGGGTGGCGAGGGCTTCTGGGGGAAGATGCTCAGCTGGCTCTACGACAGCGGCTCGAGCGGCGACCGCTACGTCCTCGTCTCCATCCCGCCCTCGTTCGTCGGCGTCGTCACGCAAGACTCGTGGGACTGGATCATCGTCCATCCCCAGAGCCCGACCGCATCGCTCGTCTTCCAGGGCTCCCTCACCCGCTCCGCTCACGCGGGCCCTCTCCAACGGCTACGCCACCGCCTTCCTCGAAGAAGACCGCGCCATCTGCGAGCGCTCCCACGGCGGACGGCTCGTCCCCCTCGAACGCGTCGTCGTCGATTTCCACCACTACCTCGCCTGGCGCGTCGCCGGCGCCACCCCACCCCCTCGCTATGCCGAACCCACGACATAACCCCCCCCAAAAAAACGCAATTTCGCTACCGCTGACGCGCGATCGCCGCAAGGCGATCGCGCGTCAGCGGTAGCCTCTGCCCCTCATGCCTTCTGGCCACCTCGCCCTCGCCATCACGGTGCTCCCGCTGGCCGCCGCGCCCGACGAGCAGGCCACCTTCCGGCGCGAACTGATGGCCATCCAGGTTTTCTTCCACGAGCACTTCGGAGCCGTCACCTCCGACTTCACCCTCTACATCAGCGACGACCTGGCCCTGCTTCGCGAGCGCCTCCCGAGGGACCTGTTCCACGTGGGTCCGCTGTCCACCTGCGGCGGCACCGCTCGGCTCGGTGCTGTCGCCATCGTGCTCGAAATCTGCCCGCCCGAGCTCCGTGCACGCGGCTGGCCTTGCCCACGAATACTTCCACATCCTGCAGGGGCCTCCCCCCTTCGACGACACCGAAGTCGTTAGCGAGACGGCTAACCTGATTCCCACCCCGCACATCGGCCCTGGCTCCAGCTCGTCGAAGGCTCCGCCACCTACGCAGACGCCCTCTACGACGAGAGCCAGGGACGGCACTCGCTGGATGTGAGGTTGCAGGCGGCACGACTCGCCTGGTCAGGCCTCTGCCCCAATGGGTCATCCGACGTCGGCGAAGACGAATGGCTCGCGTTCGTGTACGAGGGCGGCATGCTCGTCGCTGACTGGCTCGTGCAGCAGACCGGCCACGAGTCCCTCCTCAAGTTCTTCCGCCTCGGCGCCCCCCGCGACACCTTCGACGACGCTTTCCAGGACGCCTTCGGCTTCACCGTCTCCGAAGCCGCACAAGCCATCGACGCCCATCTGTCCGAAGTCGCCCCACCCTTCCCCTGGCGTGTCGAAGGCATAGTCCTCGACCCTGATGGCGCTCCCGCCGCCAACCTGTTCACCACTGTGGAAGTCGACCTTGACGGTGAAACCTGGTCGGTCAGCACTGCCATCACCGATCCCGACGGTGCATTCGCCATGCTCGCCCCCGACCGTGGCCACACCCTCGCCGTCTTCCTCCGATGCCCCGCAACCCCCGGTGTCCTCGGACGGACGCCGTTCGTGGGCGAATTCGGCGCCGACGGCTTCACCCCCGACGCCGACGAAGACGGCCTCCTCACCGACTCCGACGAGCGAGCCACCCCCTTCCCCGCCGCCACCACCCACCGCACCGACCTCCGCATCCAACTCCCCGTCACCACCGCCGCCCTCACCGCGACGTACTGCGACTAGACTCCCCCCATGCCCCGAGGCCGTACCGCCACCGTCGTCAGCCTCCTGTTGCTCGCAGCCACCCTCGTCTTCGGCGTGACGCTCGCCTTCGTCCTCGCCTTCAACGCAGACGCAGACGCAGACCACACCGCCGCCGAGCCGCGCCAGGCGAGTCTCGAGGACGACTGGGCGAAGCTCGGAGTGGAGGAAGTCGAGTTCGTCTTCCTTGGCGACCTCACCCCCGACGAGCAAGCGTCCATCAGACGCGAGATGAAGGCCGCACAGGTGCTCTTCGCCGAGCACTTCGGCGCCGTCACCTCCGACTTCACCGCCTACATCAGCACCGACCTGGCACTGCTCAACGAGCGCATCCTCGAAGACGCCGGCACGACAGGGCTCTGGTTCGCCTGCGGCGGCATCGCCTACGCTGGAGCTATCGCCATCGTGCTCGAAGGCTGCCTTCCCGAAGCCCGTGCGCTCGGCGGCCCACTCGCCCACGAGTACTTCCACATCCTCCAGCGCAACACGAACGACGAAATCGTCGGCACCGCGAACCCTGGAGCTTTCCCGCCTGACCTTCGGCATCAGCTCGTCGAGGGTTCCGCCACCTACGCCGCCGCTCTCTACGACGAGAGTCAGGGAAGGCGCTCCATGGCGGTGAGACTGCAGGGGGCACGACTCGCCTGGTCAGGCCTCGGCCCCCACCCCTCAGCCTACGACCTGGGAGAGCGTGACCAGTACCTCTACTTCTACGAAGGCGGACTCCTCCTCGCGGACTGGCTCATCCAGCGCGCTGGCCCCGAATCCATCCTCGCGTTCTTCCGCACCGGCGCCCATCGCGCCGCCTTCCAGGAGGCCTTCGGCCTGAGCGCCTCCCGGGCCGCCCGGGAGCTGTCTGCCCATCTCTTCGAAGTCGCGCCGCCCTTCCAGTGGCGCGTCGAAGGCGTCCTGCTCGACGCCAACGAGGCGCCTATCGTCAATGCAGTCATCGGCATGCGCGTCCAGGTGGCGGGCGAATTCTTCGCATTGGGCGCCACCCGCACCGGGCCAGATGGCGCCTTCGCCATGCCCAGCCCAGGCAGCGACTACGCCCTCGCCGTGCTCTTCCAGTGCCCCGAAACCGATACCGGCCCGGGAGGCTTCGTCGTGCTGGGTGAACAGGGCAAGGACAGCTTCGTTCCCGACGACGACGGCCTCCTCGACGACTCCGACGAGCGAGTCGCCCCCTTCGATGGCGAAGCAACCGACCGCACCGACCTCACCATCCGCATCCCCGCCACCACCGCCGCCCTCACCGAGCGGCACTGCCACTAGGCGAAGTCGCCCCGCCCCGGACACACCCCCTCCAGCGGACACGCCTCGCAGCGGGGCGCGCGTGCCCCGCACGTCCGCCGCCCATGCTTGATGAGCAGCATGTGGAAACGGTAGTACGCCTCCGCCGGCACCAGCCCCTCCAGACGCTCGTGTGCCTGCTCCGCCGTCGTCTTCGGTCCCACCAGCCCCAGCCGCTTCGCCACCCGCTCGACGTGCGTATCCACCGGCAGCGCCGGCCGCCCCAGTGCGAAGAGCAGCACGCACGCCGCCGTCTTCGGCCCTACCCCCGGCAGCCCCCGCAGCCACGCCCGCGCCTCCTCCAGCGGCTCCTCCTCCAGGAACCGCAAATTCCAGTTGGGCGCCCGCTCCTGCACCGCCGCCAGGATGCGCTGGATGCGCGGAGCCTTCTGTTGCGCCAGCCCACCCGTCTGAATGGTCGCGATCAACTCCTCCAGCGGCGCCTCCGCCACTGCCTCCCAGTCCGCGTACCGACGCATCAGCTGCACGAACGCCCGCCCGCTGTTCCGGTCCGAGGTGTTCTGCGAGAGCACCGTCAGCACCAGCTCCGCCACCGCATCGCCATGCGGACGCGCCTGCGGCTCCCCGTACAGCTCCGCCAGCGCCGCCATGATCGCCTCGGGGTGGGCTTCGGGGTGAAGGGAATCAGCGCTCACGCCGCCATGATCGCACGCCCCGATCCCACTGCGCTCCCGTCCGCTACGATGCTCACGTGACCGCACACGAAATCAGGCTCACCGACCTCACCGGCTGCGGCGGCTGAGCGTCCAAGGCGGGCCCTGAGGCCCTGGCGCAGGTTCTGTCGCCACTTGTCGACGCCTTCGACCCCGTACAGCACCCCGACCTCCTCGCCGGGCTCGGGACGCCCGACGACGCCGCCGTCTACCGCATCAACGCCCGCACCGCCGTCGTCGCCACCGTCGACTTCTTCGCCCCCCTCGTCGACGACCCCTGGCAGTACGGCGCCATCGCCGCCGCTAACGCCATGTCCGACGTCTACGCCATGGGCGGCGAAGTCGTGCTCGCCCTCAACGTCGCCGCCTTCCCCGAAGACCTTCCCCCCGACGTCTCCGCCGGCATCATCCGCGGCGGCGCCGACAAGGTCGCCGAAGCCGGCGGTGTCATCGCCGGCGGCCACACCGTCTGGGACGACGAACCCAAGTACGGCCTCAGCGTCCTCGGCCTCGTCAATCCCTCCCGCATCCTTGGGAAAGCCGCCCTCCGCCCCGGCGACCGCCTCTACCTCACCAAACCCCTCGGCACAGGCGTCATCATCTCCGCCACCAACAGCGGGCGTGGCGAAGCCGCCTGGCTCGACACCGCCATCGCCTCCATGCTCGAGCTCAACCGCCACGCCGCCCACCTCGCCGTCGGCCACCGCCTGCGCGCCGCCACCGACATCACCGGCTTCGGTCTCGCCGGACACCTCTGGGAGATGGTCGAGCGCTCCGGCGTCGCCGCCACCATCGACACCGCCGCCCTCCCCCTCCTCCCCGGCGCCCGTGAATCCGCCGAGATGGACGCCCACACCGGCGGCGAGGGACGCAACCGCGACTGGGTCGGCGAGAACGTCACCATCGCCCCCGACGTCCCCCCCGCCCTCGCCGCCCTCGCCTTCGACCCGCAGACCTCAGGCGGCCTCCTGCTCGCCTGTCCCGCCCGCAAGGCCCGCGCCCTCGAAGCCGCCTTCGCCGCCGACAACCACCCCCTCCACCCCATCGGCCGCACCACCGCCGCCACCCCCCACCTCACCCTCCGCTAGGCGGGGGTGGGGTGGGGATTCCTGATATCTCGTCACAAGGTGAATGGTGACATAAAGCCCCCAACCTTATCCCCATTTCCGCTCTAACAGAAGCTTTCGCCAAAACCTTCTCTTAGCGAGCCGCCCCGCCAAAGCTTCCGCCCCGTTCCCCACGACGCCCCCCTTCCCTACACTGCCCACATGACCACCACCGCCCCCACCGACTTCGAGACCGTCATCGGCCTCGAAGTGCACGTCCAGCCCATCACCCGCAGCAAGATGTTCTGCTCCTGCAGCGCCGAATACTCCGGCGCCCAGCCCAATACCCACGTCTGCCCCGTCTGCCTCGGCCTCCCCGGCGTCCTCCCCGTCATCAACGAGGAAGCCATCCGCCTCATCGTCAAGACAGGCCTCGCCCTCAACTGCCAGATCTCCGAATTCTCCAAGTTCGACCGCAAGAACTACCCCTACCCCGACCTCATGAAGGGCTACCAGGTCAGCCAGTACGACCTCCCCATCTGCCACGGCGGCTGGCTCGACCTCGATGTCGAGGGCGAACACACCCGCGTCGGCATCACCCGCGTGCACATGGAAGAAGACACCGCTCGCCTCCTCCACCGCACCGACCCCATCAGCGGCGAGGACTACAGCCTCATCGATATCAACCGCTCCGGCACCCCCCTCATGGAGATCGTCAGCGAGCCCGATATCCGCTCCCCCGAGGAAGCCCGCGCCTACCTCGTCAGCCTGCGCGCCATCCTCCGCGCCATCGACGCCAGCCGCGCCAACATGGAGGAAGGAAACTTCCGCTGCGACGCCAACATCAGCCTGCGCCCCCGCGGCCAGGAAGCCTTCGGCTCCAAGGTCGAAGTGAAGAACATGAACAGCTTCCGCGCCGTCTACGACGCCCTCGTCTTCGAGATGGCGCGCCAGGTCGAAGCCCTCCGTCAGGGTGAGACCATCCCCCAGGAGACCCGCGGCTGGGACCAGGACCGCCACGCCACCGTCTCCCAGCGCTCCAAGGAAGAAGCCAACGACTACCGCTACTTCCCCGAGCCCGACCTCCCGCCCCTCGCCCTCAGCCGCGACTTCGTCGAGCAGGTCCGCGCCTACCTGCCCGAACTCCCCGCCGCCCGTCGCGAGCGCTACCTCGCCCTCGGCCTCTCCGATTTCGAAGCCGCCACCCTCGCCGAAGCGCGCGACCGCTCCGAATACGCCGATGCCGTCGCCGCCGCCCTTCCCCTCGACCCTGCCCGCGCCGCCAAGCTCGCCGCCAACTGGGTGCTGGGCGAAGTCGGCCACTGGGCCAACGAACACTACGCCGAGGTCTCCCAATTCCCCGTTGAACCCGAGGCTCTCGCCGAGCTCATCGCCCTCGCTGAAGGCAAGACCATCACCGGTCAGGTCGCCAAGCAGGTCTTCGAAGAGATGGTCGCAAGCGGCAAGGCCGCCGCCGCCATCGTCGAGGAAGGCGGCCTCGCCCAGGTGGGCGAGAGCGATGAGCTGCTCGACATCGTGCGCTCCGTCCTCGCCGACCCCGCCAACGAGAAAGCCGTGAGCGACTACCGCGCCGGCAAGACCAGCGCCATCAAGCGCCTGCTGGGCGGCGTCATGCGCGAGACGCGAGGCCGCGCCAACCCCCAGGCCGCCCAGGAACTGCTCGCCCGCGAACTCGACCAGTAGCCCGCCACACCCCACGCCCGCTGCGACTCGTACCACCCTCGCGCCCCATCTACAGCCCTACCGCTCATTGCTGGTAGACTTCGACAGCGTAATGCCTCGCAGGATGCGAAATCACAGCCTGCTCACCTGGCTCTATCCAGGGATGCATATCAAGCGCTGGTTGCTGCTCCTCGTCGTGGGCATGACGCTCCTCAGCCTCGGCGTCGCCTACCTCCTGCGTGAGGCCTACCTCGCCTACGACTTCCCCGGCATCGCCCACTACCTCACCATCCAGTTCATCCCCCGCTGGGGGCGCGGCGTCATCTTTGTCTGCGTCGCCCTGGGCAGCGTCGGCATCGCCCTCTGGAAGCTCAACGCCTCCCTCCTCTACGCCTTCGTCCGTCCCGGCGACCGCACCAACGGCAACATGGCCCAATCGCTCTACACCAAGCGCATGCTCAGCCGCGGGCCCCGCATCGTCGCCATCGGCGGCGGCACCGGCCTCTCCGTCCTCCTGCGCGGCCTCAAGGAACACACCAGCAACCTCACCGCCATCGTCACCGTCGCCGACGACGGCGGCTCCTCCGGACGTCTCCGCCAGGACTTCGGCGTTGTCGCCCCCGGCGACATCCGCCAGTGCGTCGCCGCCATGGCCGTCGCCGAGCCCCTCATGTCCAACCTCTTCCAGTACCGCTTCCGCTCAGGCGAGGGGCTCGAAGGCCACTCCTTCGGCAACCTCTTCATCGTCGCCATGGCCAACGTCACGGGGAACTTCGAGACCGCCATCCACGAGGCCAGCCGCGTCCTCAACGTCCACGGCACCATCCTCCCCTCCACCCTCACCGACGTCACCCTCTCCGCCCGCACCCAGGACGACGAACTCGTCCACGGCGAACACAACATCACCGAGCATGGCGCCCGCATCCGCGAGCTCTACCTCAACCCCGCACACGCCGAGGCCCACCCCGACGCCGTCCGTGCCATCCTCGATGCGGACCTCGTCGTCATTGGCCCCGGCAGCCTCTACACCAGCGTCATGCCCAACCTGCTTGTGGAAGACCTGCAGAAAGCCCTCCTCTCCAGCCGTGCCATGCGCCTCTTCGTCTGCAACGTCGCCACCCAGCACGGCGAAACCGACGACTTCAGCGTCGCCGACCACATCGAAGCCATCGAGCGCCACACCTCCCCCGGCCTCATCGAGGCCGTCATCGCCAACGACAACATCGACGTCCTGCCCGAAGAGCTCCACTCCACCCCCGTCGGCGTCAGCTACCCCGATGCCCGTGTCTTCGAGTACGTCCACGTTGTCCAGGCCGATGTCGTCGCCGGCGAAGACCGCTACCGCCACGACGACCAGAAACTCGCCGCTGCCATCCTCGATGTGTACCATGGCCGACAGAACGGAGCGCCCGTCACCGAGCGCTCCACCACCGAAGAGGCCGTGCTCGCGACCCGCTGATGCTGAACGCCATCCAGATCATCATCTCCATCCTCCTCATCGGGGCAGTCCTGCTCCAGGTGAAGGGCTCCGGCTTCGGCGCCGCCCTCGGCGGCCTTTCTGGCGGCTCCGTCTATCGCACCAAGCGTGGCCTTGAGAAAACGCTCTTCCAGGCCACCATCATCCTCGTCATCGTGTTCCTCTTCGTCTCCTTCCTGAGCGTCCAGTCCCAAAGCTAGCCGCATCCCATGTTGCGCGAGGTTGCGAACTCGCAACGCGCCCGTGCCGGAGGCCTCCCGGCGGCCACTGTCGCCGCCTTCGCCTCGCTGCTGCTACTCGTCTTCCTCTTGCTCGCCTGCTCCGGTGAGCAGGTCTCGCGATACGCAACAGGCACCCCGTCCCCCACCCCGATCTTCGAGGGCTCCCTCTACACCGAAGGCGTCGTCGGTATCCCCCAGCGCATCAACCCCCTCTTCGCCGACGCCAATCCCGTCGATCAAGACCTCTCCCGCCTCATCTTTGCCGGGCTCGTCCGCGTCGCACACGATGGCCGCCCCCTGCCCGACCTCGCCCCCCTCCCCCATATCAGCGACGATGGCCGCACCTACACCTTCCGCATCCACCCCGACCTCCGCTGGCACGACGGCGCCCCCATCCGCTCCCTCGATGTCGCCTTCACCATCGACCAGATCCTCGCCCCCGACTTCCGTGGCGACTCGCGTCTCGTCGCCGCCTGGAGCGACGTCGAGGTGCGTACCCCCGACCTCCGCACCGTCATCCTGCGCCTGCCCGCCGCCGACGCATCCTTCCTGGTGCGCTTCGCCACGCTCCCTATCCTTCCCAAGCACCTGCTCCAGGGCCTCTCGGGCGACGCCCTCTACGATGCTCCCTTCAACATCAACCCCGTCGGCGCCGGCCCCTACCGGGTCGACTCCATCACCTCCAACCAGGCCACCCTGGGCGCCTACCCCCGCTACCACCTCGGCCGCCCCGCCATCGACCGCATCGTGGTGCGCTTCCTCTCCGATTTCGCGACCGCCCGCCTCGCGCTGGAGGAAGGAGAAATCGATGGCTTCTTCCTGCGCCAGTCCCTGAACGAAGCCCGCATCGCCTCCCTCGACGACCTCGACGGATTCGTCCAGACCGACCTGCAGCGCTCCGTCTCCCTCGTGCTCTACCTCAACAACAGCCAGTCCACCTTCCGCGATGCCCGCGTGCGCACCGCTGTCTCCCTCGCCCTCGACCGCGAGGCGCTCGTCGAGACCGCCCTTCTCGGCCTTGGCGCCCCCTCCACTTCCACCATCACCCCCGGCACCTGGGCCTACGACGCCTCCCGCGACAGCCCCCCCGGCGACCCCGAGGCCGCCATCGACCTGCTCGAAGAAGCAGGCTGGTTCCAGAGCCCCGTGAGCGGCATCCTCATCCGCCAGGGCTCCGAATTCCGCATCACCATCCGCACCGATAACGACCCCGTGCGCATCGCCCTCGCCAGCGAAATCGCCCGCCAGCTCGAGCCCATCGGCATTCGCGCCACCGTCGCCAGCACCAGCTTCACCGTCCTCAACCGCGACTTCCTCGTGCCCCGCACCTACGACGTCGCCCTCGCCGGCTGGGACCAGGGCCCCGACCCCGACCTCTACCTCGCCTGGCACAGCTCCCAGGCGGACAGCACCGGCGCCAATATCGCCAACTACGCCGGCGTCATCATCGACGCCCTCCTCGAGCGCGGACGCACCAGCTTCAACCCCATCATCCGCCAGGACGCCTACGACCAATTCCAGGAAATCTGGCAGCGCGAGACCCCCAGCGTCATCCTCGCCTACGCCGAGTTCCGCTACCTCCAGGCCGAGACCATCGAGACGCCCCCCATCGGCGTCCTCTACTCCCCCGCCGACCGCTTCCTCAACATCCACCAATGGCGCATCCCGTGACACCCCCATCGTCCGTCCCGACGCCCCCCATCTTCCTGCTGACCGATTTCGGCACGCGTGACGCCTATGTGGGGCAGGTGAAGGCGGTGCTCGCCACCCTCGCCCCCGCCTCCCCCCTCATCGACCTCACCCACGACGTCGCCCCCTATGCCATCGATGAAGGCGCCTGGCTGCTCGAAACCTCCCTCCCCTTCATCCCCGCCCCCGCCGTCGTACTCGCCGTCGTCGACCCCGGCGTTGGCAGTGAGCGTCACCCCATCGCCTTCCGCCTCCCCACCCCTACCCCCGACGACCCAGCCGCCCGCTTCCTCATCGCCCCCGACAACGGCCTCCTCTCCGCCGCCGCCCCCACCGCCTCCCGCCCCCCAAGCCCCGCCTCCTGCCCCGCGCCCCCCACCCTCGACGTCCGCGCCATCGAGAACCCCCAGACGCGCCTCCCCACCGTCAGCCACACCTTCCACGGCCGCGACCTCTTCGCCCCCGCCGCCGCCCACGTCGCCACCACCGGCGACCACCAGTCGCTCGGCCCCGCCCGCGACGAACTCGTCCTCCTCCCACCCTTCCAGGCCCGCCCCGCGGGCGACGCCCTCTGCGGAGCCATCATCCACATCGACCGCTACGGCAACCTCATCACCACCATCCGCAAGGAGCAGCTGCCCCCCGCCTTCCACCTCGACCTCAACGGTCACCGCATCGAGCGAATGGTCCGTACCTTCAGCGAAGCGCCCCGTGGCGCCCTTGCCTGCCACCTCGATTCCAGCGGCTTTCTCGCCATCGCCGAGCGCGAAGGCGCCGCCGCTGCCCGCACCGGCGCCGTCCGTGGCGACGCTGTGCGGCTTACGCCACCCTCACCAGCATGACACCACCACACCCCTCCACGATTCGCACCATCTTCATGGGTTCACCCGAATTCGCCCTCCCCACCCTGCGCGCACTCGCGGAGAACGGCTACGACCTGCGTCTCGTGGTCACCCAGCCCGACCGCCGAGCGGGACGCGGCAGCCGCCTCGTCGCCCCGCCCGTCAAGACCGAGGCCGAACGCCTTGGTGTCCCCATCTTCCAGCCCCCCACCCTGCGTGCCCCCGATGTCCTCGCCACGCTCGCCGCCAGCGAGCCCGACCTCATCGTCGTCGCCGCCTACGGACGCATCCTCCCCCGCACCCTGCTCGACCTTCCCCGCCACCCCATCGTCAACGTCCACCCCTCCCTCCTCCCCCGCTGGCGCGGCCCCTCCCCCGTCACCGCCGCCATCCTCGCCGGCGACGCCACCACGGGCGTCTCCATCATGCAGCTCGTCCCGAAGATGGACGCCGGCCCCGTCCTCGCCGCCCGCCCCTTCCCCATCGCCCCCACCGACACCACCGCCACCCTCGAACCCCGCCTCGCCGACGCGGGCGCAGCCCTCCTCGTCGAAACCCTGCCCCCCTGGCTCGACGGTGACATCCCCGCCGTCCCCCAGGACGAGCAGCACGTCACTACCTGCCCCCTCCTGCAGAAAGCCCACGGACACCTGCGCGCCGCCATGACCGCCGCCGAGGCCGAGCGCGCCGTCCGCGCGTACGACTCCTGGCCCGGCGCCTTCGTCCGCTACCGCGACAACCGCCTCGCCATCTGGCGCGCCCACGTCGGCGAGGAGTCAGAAGATGCCGCCGCCGTGCCCGCACCCGGCGACCTCACCCTCCACGACGGACGCCCCGCTATCGCCTTCCGCGAGGGCCTGCTCGTCCTCGACGAAGTGCAGCGCCCCGGCGGCCGTCGCATCACGGGCGAAGCCTTCCTCAACGGCGAAGGCGGCCGCCTCGACCCTTCCTGCGAGCTGGCATGACGAACGAAACGAACGAAACGAACATGACGAGCCTCCTGCGCCTCTCCCCCACCGAACTCGAGGAAGCGCTCGCCGCCCTCGAGGCGCCCCGCTACCGCGCCGACCAGACGCTCGACGCGCTCTACCGCCGCTGCCTCGACTCGCTCGACGCCGTCACCCAGCTCCCCACGGCCCTGCGCGAACGCATGCGGGAAGCCGGCCTCACCCTCGACGCCCCCGCCGTACTCCGCCACGTCACCAGCGACGACGGGGAGACGCAGAAAGCGCTCCTCGCCCTGCCCTCCGGCGCCACCGTCGAGACTGTCCTCATGCGCTACCCCCGCCCCGGCCGCCACCCCCGCGCGACCGTCTGCGTCTCCACCCAGGCGGGCTGCGCCATGGGCTGCGTCTTCTGCGCCACCGGCCAGATGGGCTTCGAACGAAACATCCCTGCCGAGGACATCGTTGCCCAGGTGCTCCACTTCCAGCGCCACCTCGCCCGCGAAGACGAGCACGTCACCAACGTCGTCTTCATGGGCATGGGTGAACCCCTCGCCAACTACGACGAGACGCTCCGCGCCGTTCGCCAGCTCACCGATGCCCGCGCCTTCGCCCTCGCCCAGCGATCCATCACCGTCTCCACGGTCGGCATCCCCCGCGCCATCGACCGTCTCGCCGCCGAAGACCTGCAAATCGGCCTCGCCATCTCCCTCCACGCCCCCGACGACGCCCTGCGCCGCCGCCTCGTGCCCACTGCCCACCCCAACTCCGTGGGCGAACTTGTCGCCGCCGCGCAGCGCTACTTCCGCGCCACCGGCCGCCGCGTCTCCCTCGAATACGCCCTCATCGAAGGCGTCAACGACTCACGCGACCACGCCCGCGCCCTCGCAGCGCTCCTGCGCAAGACGGGCATGCACGTCAACCTCATCCCCCTCAACGCCACCGCCGGCCCCTTCGCCGCGCCCTCCCGTCGCGACGTGCGCACCTTCCGTCGCATCCTCACCGAAGGCGGCGTGAACGCCACCGTTCGCATCGAGAAGGGAGCCGAGATCGCCGCCGCCTGCGGTCAGCTTCGTACCGACACCGACGCCGCTGCTAGCGCTGCAGACGCCCCAGCAACTCCCGCGCCACGCTGATCGCGAAGCCCCCCACCGCAAGCCCCAGCCCCACCGCGAACGCCGTGCGCAGATCCAGCCAGGTGTGGACCTCCCCCCGCACCACCGGCGCCGCCAACACACCCACCCGCGCCCCGTCGCACGCCGCCGAGCGAGCCGCCAACCCCACCACTGCACTGTCCCGCACCGTCGCCCGCTCCGCCTTCAGCGCAACGATCGCCGTCTCCCCCGTCGAGATCGAGTCCGCCTCAATCTGGAGCACCGCCGCCTGCTCGACGGAGACCTCCTCCGCCTCCACGTGCTGCGCGTACTCCCGATTGATGCTGGCGAAGCGGGGAAGTCCCTCGCTCTCCGGACCTGCTTGCGTTCCGCCTTCAAAGTTTGCCACTGCGTCCCCCTCCAGCTTGCCTAACGCTAGACCTCCGCCTGAGAAGAGGCAATGCTCCCACCGTGCGCACCTCCGACTTCGACTACGACCTGCCCGACGCCCTGATCGCGCAGCAGCCGGTCGAACCCCGCGACTCCGCCCGCCTGCTCGTCCTCTCGCGCGAAACAGGCGCGCTCGCCCACCACCACGTGCGTGACCTCCCCGAACTGCTCCAGCCCGGCGACCTGCTCGTCCTCAACGACACCCGCGTCATGGCCGCACGCCTCACCGGCGTGCGTGACGACACCGGCGGACGCGTCGAAATCCTGCTCCTGCGCGAAGACGCCGACGGCGCCTGGTCCGCGCTCGCCCGCCCCGCCCGCGCGATGCAGCCCGGACGCAGGCTGCGTCTGCAGGCCAGCGACGGTCCCCTCACCGCCACCGTGCGCGCCCGCGACGACGACTTCGCCACCCTCACCTTCGACCGCCCCATCGACCCCGCCACCGCTGGCGCCGTCCCCCTCCCGCCCTACATCCGCGACTACCAGGGCGACCCCGCCCGCTACCAGACCGTCTTCGCCACCCCCGCCGCCCGCAGCGCGGCCGCCCCCACCGCCGGCCTCCACTTCACCCCCGACCTCTTCGCCCGCCTCGATGCAGCAGGCATCGAGCGAGCCTTCCTCACCCTCGAGGTGGGAGCGGGCACCTTCCGCCCCGTCCGCACCGAGAACCCTTCCGAACATCCCCTCCCACCCGAGCGCTACCACCTCCCACCCACCACCGCCGCCGCCATCCGCACCGCCCGCGAGCAGGGCCGCCGCATCATCGCCACCGGCACCACCGTCGTGCGCACCCTCGAACACGCCCTCGCCACCACAGCGACGAGCGCCGCGTCCACGAACCAGTCAGGCGCCACCGCGGACGGCGAAACCGCCCTCTTCATCCGCCCGGGGCACCGCTTCACCGTCGTCGATGCCCTGCTCACGAACTTCCATCTCCCCCGCTCGACCCTGCTCATGCTCGTCTCCGCCTTCGCCGGACACGAGCGCATGCACGCCGCCTACGCCGAAGCCGTCCGCCAGCGCTACCGCTTCTACAGCTTCGGCGACGTCATGCTCATCCTCCCCTAGCCCCCGCTCCACGAGCCTCAGGACACGGCCGCGCGTCTGAAGAAGCACCGCCTAATGGGGTGACGGGTTCGACGGGGGCGGCGGCGGGTTCGGCTGAGTCGCAAGGCCGGGCCGTTGGGTCGGCGAGGGAGCCGGCCACATTGGGGCCACACCCCTCTCAGGGGTGAACGTATCGTCCAGCGCCTCGCCCCAGGGCGGGCGTTCGTGCGTGTGGCCCCCGTGTGCGAGCGCTGCCGCGCCGCCCTCCCGCGCCTCGGGTGTGAATTCCTGTGTATCGCTGCCGGTATGGCGCACCCCGACCCGCTGCGGGCAGCGCTCGCACACGGGGGCGAAGCACGGCCGACCGTCGCCCCGAGCTCCATCACGGCCGGATGGAGCACCCGACCCCGCCCAGCCGCCACCCGACCCCGCCCAGCCGCCACCCGCCCCCGCGCCCAGCCGTCGCCCGCCCCCACGCCCGCCCCCGCGCCGCCACTACTCGCCCACGAGCCTCCAGCGCCCTTCCCGCGCGTGACGATGCCGTCGCGAGCGAGCGCTTCGAGGTAGCGCTCGCTCGCAGCGCGATGCTCCAGCGGCAGGCGCGACGCCCCCGCCGCCGCCGAGAGCGCCTCGCCCTCGGCCAGCATCGCCACGATGCGGCCACGCGCGAAGCGCTCTGTCGACTCCAACGGTGGCGCCTTCTTCCGCCGCGCACCCGCGTCTGGTGGGGAGGGGCGTCCTGCCGCAAGCCAGGCGCAGCCGCGCCCCGCGCCACCACCGCCGCCCGACCGATCTACTCGCCCACGAGCCTCCAGTGTCCTTCCCGCAGCGTGACGATGCCGTCGCGTGCGAGCGCTTCGAGGTAGCGCTCGCTCGCAGCGCGATGCTCCAGCGGAAGGCGCGACGCCACCGCCGCCGCCGAGAGCTCCTCGCCCTCGGCCAGCATCGCGACGATGCGGCCGCGCGCGAAGCGCGCTGTCGACTCGAACGGCGGCGCCTTCTTCCCCGACGTTGCCGCGTCTGGTGGGGAGGGGCGTCCTGCTGCGAGCCAGGCGCACCGGCGTGCCAGCGGACACCGCTCGCCCGCCGGTGACGATGCGCGACAGACCGCCGCTCCGAGGTCCATGACCGCGAGCTGGTGCGCTCGCGCGCCGCGCGCGGGCATCCACGCCTCCGCCGCCTCCCGCAGGGTCGCGGGGTAGGGCGCACGGGCTGAGCATTCACCCAGCAGCGCCCGCGACGCCACCCGCGCGATGTTGGTGTCGAGCGCGACCGTGCGGCGGCCCCCTGCGAAGCAGGCCACGGCCGCAGCCGTATACGGCCCCACCCCCGGCAGCGACAGCAACTTGCCCTCGTCCAGCGGGATGCGTCCGAAGCGCTCCAGCGCCTCGCGCGCCGCTCGCTGCAGGTTCACGGCGCGCCGGTTGTACCCCAACCCCGACCATTCCCGGATGACCTCCGCCGTCGACGCTTCCGCCTGGCGTTCGAGCGTCGGCCAGCGCTCCAGCCACGCCTCGTAGCGGGGTCGCACGCGCTCGACCTGCGTCTGCTGCAGCATCACTTCCGAGACCAGCACTGCGTACGGATCGCGCGTCAGGCGCCACGGCAGGTCGTGACGTCCGTTTGCCCGATACCACCGCGCGAGCGCTCGTCGCAGTGGGGCGAACGCCGGGGCGAAGTCTGGGGGTGAAGCGCTACTCGTCGCCGTCCGCGCCCTCGTCATGGCTGGCGGCCCCCGTCAACGGCAGGATCGCGAAGCCGCTGTCGCCGCGACGCTGCGGGCGGCGCATCGGCACCGACTCAATCTGCTTGATGAGCGCAGCAATCTTGCTCGCTGCCGTTCGCCCGGGGAGCGTCACCACGCCGACGCCGCTCTCGCGCAACGCTTCCAGATCGGCGCTCGAGATGGCGGCGTCCACCTGCACCATCAGCGGCGCGCCACAGAGCCCCGCAACGCGCGCCAGCGAAAGGCGTCGCGCGAGCGTGTAGCGCTCGACCTTCGCCCGCACGAACACCGCGTCGGGCGAAAGCGCCGCGAGCGTCCGCAGGCGCCCCTCCTCCCAGTCTTCCTCCGCCTCCAGCACGAGCCCCAGGTCGCTCTCCACGATGCCGGCTGCTGTCGTCTCCGGGTCTGCGACGACGAAGTCGGCCCCGGCTTCGTCCAGCCCCTCCAGATCGTCCGCTTCCAGCGCTCCGATGGCGACGCCACGCAGCCCGCCAGCGACCGCCCCCAGCGCCTCTCCCGCCGCCGCTGCATCGTCAGCCGCGAGCGCGACGACGTCCATGCCCGCCTTGATGGCCTTCGCGCCGTCTTTCGCCGAGACGCCGATTGCGCCCAGCAGCAGCGCGCGGTCGCGTTCCGTCGTGCGCGTCCCGAAGCCCATGCCTCCCGCGCGTTCACCGCGACGCTTCCGTTCCAGCGCCTCACGTAGCTTGCTCATGCGTCTGTCTCCTGTGCCCCCACCACCGTTCCGCCCTTCACCACGCCCGCGAGTGCGTCGCGACGAGCCAGGCAGCCAATGTCACTCAGGGGATCTTCGGTCAGTCTCACGATATCCGCAGCGAGCCCCACGCGCAGCCTGCCTGTCTCCTCGGAGAGCCCCAGCAGGTCCGCCGCCCAGCCCGTCGCCGCCAGCAGCGCCGCCCCCGGCGAGAGTCCGTGCGCGGCCATGCGTACCGCCTCCTGCGTGTTCTCGCCGGGGCGATTGAGCGGCGTTCCCTGGTCTGTCCCCATGGCCAGACGCACTCCCGCCCGCACCGCCGCCTCGTAGCTGGCGATGTGGTCTTCCAGCACGGTCTGCCCCTTCTCCACCGCATACGCCGGGATGCCCGCCTCCGCGCCCTGCGCGATGTGGTACGGCGCCGTCAGCGTGGGCACGAGGTACGTCCCCCGCTCCAGCATCATCCCGATCGCCTCTTCATCCAGCCAGACGCCGTGCTCGATCGAGGTCACGCCCGCCGCCACCGCGTTCTTGATGCCCACGGTCGATTGCGCGTGCGCGGCCACCGTGCGGAACGCTTTCGTCGCCTCCTCCACGCCTGCGCGCATCTCATCCGGGGTGAAGGCCGGCGATCGCGGATCCACTCCCGGCGTGAGCACGCCTCCGCTGGCGAACAGCTTGATCGCCTTCGCGCCCGCGCGAATCTCCTCGCGTACCGCCTTGCGCACCTCGTCGGCGCCGTCCGCCTCCCTCGCGATGAAGCCGTGTCCGTGTCCGCCCGACATCGTCACGCCCATGCCTGCCGCCAACACGCGCGGCCCCGCCACCTCCCCCGCCTCGACTGCTGCCGCCAGGTCGATGTTGAGCCGGTCCGCCGCCCCCAGGTCCCGAATCGTCGTGACGCCCCCCGCGAGCGTCGCTCGCGCGTGCTCGGCCGTGCGCCACGCCCGCCGCGCCAGTGATTCCCGTCGCCCGGGCGTCAGCTCCGCCGCATCGCCCGACGAACTGACGTGCACATGGCAGTCGATCAGCCCCGGGATGAGGTATTCCCCCTCACAGTCGAGCGTCTCCGCCCCCGCTGGCGCCTCCACCTCCCCCAGCGCCTCGATGCGACCCGCAACGCACAGCACATCGCCCCGCACGAAGGTGCGACGCTCGCTCTCGAAGAACGCGCCCCCGCGCAGGATCAGTGGCTGTTCCTCCGGCGCTCCTGCCATCGTCCCGCATTCTCCCCGCGCCCCCGCCCGCGCGGCAAGCCTGCCCGCCGCCCGCTATCCTGCCTCCTCCACACGATCCCCCCACACGATGTGAAGGAGACGCGCCATGGCCAAAATGATCCTCGTCGGACTGGTCGAACCCCCAAGCTCCGAAGCCGAAGAATGCTTCCGCGAGCGCTACCTCGGCAACCACATCGAGGACATCGCCAACTGCCCCGGCTTCCTCTCCGGCACCGTCTACGAGCTCGAACACCAGCACGACGACTTCCCCGTCGTCTCCCGCTTCCTCACCATCTACGAACTCGAAGCCGACACCTGGGAGGAGGCCAACGCCAACCTCCAGGCCCACATCGCCGATCCCGACGCCTGGCCCGCCCGCCTCTCCGGCGAAGGCGCCCTCTCCATCGTCGGCTCCGGCTGGTACCGCTTCGAGCGCGCCCATCACACACGCGGCTGACGCGGCGGTACCATTCCCCCATGCTCATCGGCTACTTCACCGAGCGCCCCTACCAGGACCCCGACGCCAGCTGGTGGGGCACCACCGGCCGCCGCCTCGTCGACCTCGAGTCCGGCAACGACGAGTACGACCCCGTCCTCGGCGCCAACCTCTACAACCGCTACCTCGATGAGAAGCTCTACGCCGAGGAGATGGGCTTCGACGCCCTCGCCCTCAACGAACATCACAGCACCCCCTTCTGCATGGGCAGCGCCTGCAACGTCGAAGCCGCCATCCTCGCCCGCACGACCACCCGCGCCAAGATCGTCCTCATCGGCAACATCCTCCCCATCTGGGACGACCCCCTCTGGCTCGCCGAAGAGCTCGCCATGATCGACACCATCTCCCGCGGCCGCCTCGTCACCGGCTGGGTGCGCGGCACCGGCCGCGAGAGCATCGCCCACGACGCCACCCCTCCCTACAACTGGGAACGCTTCCAGGAAGCGCACGACCTCATCGTCGCCGCCTGGACCCGCCCCGGCCCCTTCCGCTGGGAAGGCGAACACTACAACTTCCGCTACATCAACCCCTGGGCTCGCCCCTACCAGGAGCCCCACCCCCTCATCATGATCCCCGGTGCCGTCAGCCGCCGCACCGTGCAGTGGGCCGCCGAGCGACGCTACCCCTACGTCATGCTCGCCACCCGCCTCGAGCCCACCCGCCTCTCCTTCGAGTACTACCGCGAATGCGCCGCCGCCCACGGCTACGAGGCCGGCCCCCAGCACCGCGGCTACCTCTTCAAGGTGCACGTCGACGAGACCGAAGAGCTCGCCGAGGAAGTGGGACGAAAGTACCTCACCGGCCCCGGCAACATCTTCCTCGAAGGCAGCCGCGGCGATGCCCGTGGACACCTGCAGAATCTGCCCGGCCTCACCGACCGCCGCGCGCTCCTCCCCACCGGCGGCGTCCGTCAGGTCGCCGAAGCCCGTGGCCAGCCCACCCCCAACGACCCCGACCTCCGCCCCATCGCCCTCGACTCCGCCGAGAAGTACAAGGACGTCGAGGAAACCTACCAGAGCCTCGTCGAGGCCCAGTCCATCATCACCGGCACCCCAAAGACGGTCATCCCCAAGATTCGCAACGTGCTCGAGTACCTCCGCCCCGGCAGCATCTTCCTCTGGGATGGCGACGGCTCCATGTCCCACGACGACGCCATGCGCAGCCTTCGCCTCATGGGCGAGGAAGTGCTCCCCGCCATCCGCGAAATCGGCGACGAGCTCGGACTCGTCAGCCCCTTCGAGGTCGACCCCGCCACCAACCAGCCCCCCGCTCCCGCTCCCTGACGCTGCGGCCCTTCGGCCGCCCCTCACGCCGCCCGCGTCACCCCTTCACACCGAAGCTGCACGCCCAACGCGAAACGCCGCCCCAAAGGGCGGCGTCCCGTCTGTTGTCGTTGCCGTTGGTGCGAGTGCTGAGTGGTCGCTAGACCAGACCGCTCCCGCGAAGCCGTGGGTCCAGCACGTCCCGGAGCGAATCGCCCAGGAAGTTGAACGCCAGCACCGTCATCGAAAGCGCCAGGCCCGGGAAGACCGGCAGCCACCACGCTGTCTGGAAGTAGGCCCGTGCGTTCGGCCCGATGTCCACGCCCCATGACGGGATCAGCGGGTCGAGTCCGAGTCCGAGGAAGGTTAGCCCCGCCTCAGCCAGAATCGCCGCCGGGATGATGATGCTCGCATTCACGATCGCCAGTGGCAGCAGGTTCGGCAGGATATGCCGGAACATGATGCGTGCGCTCGAAGCGCCCACCACTCGCGCCGACTCCGCATACGTCGAAGCCGACTCCTGGATCACGTTCCCGCGCAACACCAGCGTCGTCAGTGGCGTGAACGTGAACGCAATCGCAAAGAGCAACACCGTGATGCTGCGGTCCACCGCCGTGGTGAGCAGAATCAGCCACAGGATGCCGGGAACCGCGATGATGACCTCGAGCACCCGTAAGAGGAGTGCATCCACCACCCCCTTCATGAACCCCATCGCCAGCGACAGGATGCCCGCCGCCACAATCGCGATGCCGACCGCGCCGAGGCCAATCATCAGCGCCGGCCGTGCCCCGTAGATCACCCGCGACCAGACGTCCTGGCCCGGACGATTTGTCCCCAGCCACCAGTTTGAGCTGGGCGGCTGGAGTACGAAGTTGATGCCCGAAATCTCACGCCCCTCATCGCGCCAGACGCTGCGGATGCTGCGCTCGCCCTCACCCGAGGTCCAGAGAAGCGGTGCGAAGATCGCAGCTGTCCCCACAATCACGATGATGACGATCCCGAATGCCCCACCCGGCTGCAGCCGGATGAAGCGAAGCGTCGATGTCCACATGCGCGAGGCCCGCGAGCGCTCGTCGAGCAGCGCCTCGTAGGTCAGGTCTTCCTGGACAGTGGTCTCTGATGCAGAAGTCATCTCGTCCCCCTGCCCCTAGTACCGGATCCTCGGGTCGATGTAGGCGTAGCCCACGTCAACCAGCAAGCGGATGATCAGGAACCAGGCCGCGAAGACGAGCGCGATCGCCTGAATCACCTGGAAGTCGCGGTCGCCCACGTTGTTCACAATCCACCAACCTGCGCCGGGGATGTTGAACAGCACCTCGATGATCGCCGAACCACCAAGGATGAGCCCGAACTGCAGGCCTGCCACCGTGAAGACCGTGATCATCGATGGGCGGAACGTGTGCCGCACGATGATCAGCGTCTCCCGCAGGCCCTTCGCCCGCGCCGTGCGTACGTAGTCGCTGCGCATCACCTCGAGCATCGAGGAGCGCGCGATGCGCGCCAGATAGCCCGCACTCGAGACGCCCAGCACGAGGCCCGCAATCACCATGATGCGGATGTGCGTCTCCGGCTCCGACCACCCTGTCCAGTCCGGAATCCAGCGCTGCTGCCACAGGTACGCGGGCAGCGCCACAATCAGCGTCCCGAACCAGAAGTTGGGGATGCTCAGCGCCAGAATCGCGAAGAGGCGCCCCGCATAATCCGAAAGCTTCCCTGCCCGGATCGCCGAGAGCACGCCGATCGGAATGCCGACCGCCATGCTGAAGAAGATGCTCAACATGCCTAACTGAATCGTGTTCCCCAGCCGCCACCACAGCTCATCCGCAATCGGCTTCGGAGGCACAATCTGGTGCCCGAAGTCCCCCTGGAAGATCTCGGAAACCCACTTCCAGTACTGCTCTGCCGTGCAGGTGATGTCCTCACCGAAGTTGCTCGCATTGCTACAGATATCGAGCCCCAGCTCACGCCGCAGGCCGTCGATGCACGTCTGGTCGGCCACGCCCGATGCGCCACAGCGCACCTCCGCAGCGTCCCCGGGAATCGTCCGCATAACCACGAACACCAGCACGGAGACGAAGAAGATCGTGACGGGTAGCAGAATCAGCCGCTGGATGACATAGGCTCGCACAATCCACCGCCTGCTTGTGTGCTCTTAGGGGAAAGGCTCCCGGGAATCTCGGCGATTCCCGGGAGCCTCCCTGTTGGTCGTTCGACCGAGGGCTAGCCCTCGAGCCACAGATTGTGGGCGCGGAAGATACCAAACGCTGCCGTCTGGCTGTTGTCCGGCCCTGGCGGCAGATTCTTCAGCCGCGACCCGGAAGCCACGTATGACGTGCTGCCTGTCGGAAGCGGGAAGGTGCAGCAGTAGCGCGTGAAGATGCGCCGCTGCATCGCCTTCAGGATCTCCGCACGCTCTTCGTCGTCGAACGTCGCCGCCTGGCGGTCGGCGTAGTCCTGCAACTCCCGTGCGTACGGGTGCGTGATCTCCAGCGCTGCGCGAACAGCCTCGCCCTTGTCCGAGCCACCGTTGGCCTCGTAGTTCGGGTTGTCCGGGTTCACCCACGGATCCGAGATGTTCACACCCTTGTACCAGTTGCCACCCCAGATGGCGCCGTAGCCATCAGGCGTGTACGCAACCAGCGCGTTCCAGTCCGGCATCGTCGAGATCGCGTTGTTCCCGGCGATGAAGAAGTCCCAGTCCTTCGTTCCCGTCGGACCGTTCGCCGAGCCGATGTACGTCGCCAGCTCGAGCGGGTTGTAGTTCACGGGGACGCCCAGCGAGTCCTCGAAGCTCTGCCCGATGAACTGCACGTAGCTGTAGTCCGGAATCCAGGACGCAACCGTCGTGTTCAGTTCGGGGAAGATCTCGGGGCCGTTGTTCGCCTCCCAGAGCTGGCGTGCGCCCTGCGGGTCGTACACTTGGTAGCTCTTGATCTCTTCCTGCGAGAGCGCGTACTTCGGGAACGCCGTCGGGCTCACCGGTGCGCTGTAGCGGCCTTCGCCACTCAGCACCACGTCGATGTAGCCGTCCCAGTCCATCGCCATCGAAAGGGCCTTCGAAAGCTCCGGATATGGCGTCCACTTGGCCGCCGCCAGCTGGATCATGCGCGAACCGTCGTCAATCGCCGGCCCCGTATGAATCTCAACGTTCGGCTGCCCCGCCCACTCGTCGGCCGTCAGCTTGTCGACGCCGCCGTAGTAGTCCGCATCGCCAGCCAGGAATCGCGAAATCGCCGACGCGCCGTCGGTGATGATCTGCGCTTCCATGCGATCGATGTACGGGAAGTCCGGGTTGAAGCGCGTGCCCGCGATCTCTTCCGGATGCTTGTAGTAGTTCGGATTCCGCTTCAGCGAAATCGCCGTCTCGGAGACCGAATCGAACATGTACGGGCCTGTGCCCGCGTTCACGCCCGATACCTGGCCGAGGTCACCAGACTCCTCTGCCATGATCCGCTCCGGCGCCGCAACCACCAGCGAGGCGGCAGCGAACGCGCGCAGGTTCGAGGCGAACGGCTTGTTCTGGTTGATCGTCAGCGTCAGATCGTCCGGCGTATCGAAGGTCGCGCCCAGGTTCGGGTCCATGAACGAGAAGAACAGCTCGTTCACGTTCGAACCGCGGTTCGCACGCGAGTCCGGGTAGCGGGCCAGGTTGAAGGCCCAGTCCGCGGACGTCACCTCGCGGCCGTCGGCGGCCTCGGGGTTGTAGCGCACGCCCTCACGCAGGTTGAAGACCAGCGTCTCGCCGTCCACCTGCTCCCAGCTCTGCGCTGCGTCCGGGTAGAACGTGTCGTTCACGATCGAGAACGCCATCATCTGGCTGTAGGTCTGCGCCATCCCGTACGGGAAGGTGATCGTGATGGAAGGGTCGAAGCCCGTCGGGTACGCCCGCTCCGTCCAGTTGAACGTGCCGCCGTAGCGGGAGCGGTCTACTGCCGGTGCAGCCTCCGTGGCCGACGGAGTCTGCTCCGGAGCCTCGGTCGCCTCGGGGGGCGGTTCGTCGTCAGCAGCGTCGTCGGTGGGAGCCGCCGTAGCCGCTGGCGCCGAGCTGT
The DNA here is from genome assembly GCA_965200565.1 of Tepidiformaceae bacterium. GTDB lineage: Bacteria > Chloroflexota > Dehalococcoidia > Tepidiformales > Tepidiformaceae > UBA2991. The sequence continues at coordinate 1,901,759 of OZ241349.1, forward strand.
CGTCGTCATCGTCGTCCCCGCAACCAGCGAGGATGGCGGCGGAACCTGCAGCGAGGGTCGCCCCGCCTGCGAGCACTCGCCTTCGCGAGACCCGCCTCCGCCAGTACTTGCCCCAATAGCCTTCTTTCAAGTCTTCCTCCTTGATGGCCCCACACCCTGAGCTCCGGAGTGTGAAGCAATACGACGAGCATACGCTCCCCGCGGATTGGCGCATTCTACGCACGCTGTCAATCAAGGCAAGCGGCCCAACCCGCCTCAACCCCCCACCCTCGCTCAGGCCGAAACGCAGGTGCGTCCTCGCGCATCCCTACTCAGGCGCGTTGTCGAACCCCGACGTGATCGGCCGGTCCACCCGCTGCCCCGCGCTGCCCTCCGGGCTGTACCCCTCCACGATCTCCCCCAGCTGCGTCCGCTCCGCCCGCTCACGCGCCTCCTGCGGCTGCCCCGGCATCGAGGCCACATGCAGCGTCTGCGTCGGGTAGGCGAACTCCACCCCCAGGTCCTCCGCCAGCCGCATGATGTCCAGATTCAGCACATGCCGCGTGCGCAGCTCCTCGTTCCAGTCCGCCGCCTTGATGAAGCTGTACACCAGCACATCCAGCGAACTCCCCCCGAACCCCGTGAACTCCACGATGTAGTAGTCCTTGCGCATCCCCGGATTCGATCGAATCAGCGCCCGCACCCCTTCCACAAACGCCTGCACCTGCTCGGGCGTCGTGTCGTACGCCAGCCCCAGCGTCGCCTTGTAGCGCCGCCACTCCCGCATGCCCATGTTGTCCACGTGCGTATCCACGATGCGCGCGTTCGGCACCGTTACCACCGAGTTGTAGAACGTCCGCACGTGCGAGGATCGAAAGCCCACGTGCTCCACCGTCCCCTCGATGTCGTCCACCAACACCCAGTCCCCCACCTGGAAGGGGCGGTCCGCGAAGATCGTCACGCCCCCCAGCACGTTGCGAATCGTGTCCTGCGCCGCCAGCGCCACCGCCAGACCGCCCAGGCCCAGCCCCGCCACCAGCGAAGTCACCTCTACCCCCACATTCGCCAGCACGAACAGCCCCCCGATGAACACCACCAGACCCTTCAGGCTCGTGTTCGCGATCGGCACCAGCTGGTCGTCCAGACGGCTCTCAGTCAGCTCCGCCCGCCGCTGCAGCACCTCCGTCAGCGTGTCGATGCCCCGGAACGCCAGCCACCCCGCCGAGACCCCGCCGAACACCTGCGCGATCACCTCCACCACGTTCACCACGTTGTCGGCGAAGCCCAGCGCCGGGAAGCCCAGAATCACCGTGCTCGACCCGATCAATGCCAGCAGCGCGCGATTGATGCGCGTCCGCTCCTTGTCCCAGAACTCGCGGTCGCCCTCCTCCGAGAAGCGACGCCGCAGGTACAGCTTCAGCAGCTGGCTCGCCAGCAGGTGCACCAGCCCCCAGACCACAATCAGCACGCCGATTCCGATGAACTGCTCGGCCTCGATGCCGATGTACGTGTCCTTGAACCACTCAGGCACAGCTGTCCTCCGCGGCCCCCAAGCCTATCATCATGCCGTCAGGAAGCACTGCACGCGCTTCCCGCCACCTCCCCGCAGGAGCCCGTCATGCTGCACCGCCCCTTCGTCCAGTTCGCCTACCACGTCCCCGACATCATCAGCGCCGCTGAGCGCTGGGCCGCCGAGCGTGGCGCCGGCCCCTTCTTCATTTCCGAACACATCCCCGTCGAAAACGTCCTCTACCGCGGCCAGCCCGGCGAGTTCGACCACTCATCCGCCTATGGCCAGCTCGGCTCCGTCATGATCGAGCTCGTCCAGCAGAACAACGACGGCCCCTCCGCCGTGCGCGACATGTTCGCCCCCCACGAATCCGGCCTCCATCACGCCGCCACCATCGTCCCCTCCTTCGACGAGGAGATCGCCCGCTACGAAGCCCTCGGCTTCACCATCGCCACCCGCTGCACCACCCTCGGCGGCGGCCTCGACTTCGCCTTCGTCGATACCGTCGCCCACTACGGCCACATGGTCGAAGTCTACGAAGGCCAGCAGGGCCTGCTCGACTTCTACGCCATGATCGCCGCCGCCGCCGAAGGCTGGGACGGCGCCGACCCCATCCGCCGCGTCGGCGGCTAGGGCGCCGACCCCGGCATGATCCACGTCGAAAGCGGCGCCGCCTCGAACCGCAACCCTTCCCGCTCCGGCTCCAGATTCCGAATCGTCAATGCAAACGGCTCCAGGTGGTCCGCCTCCCCATCCTTTACGCGAAACGGCCGGTCGTGCCCCGGGTAGAAGAGGTCCGCCGCGCTGAGCGCCTTCGCCACGCTCTCCCGCGCCTGCGAGAGCGACCCGAACACGATCGGCGGCTGCCTCGATTCCAGCACCCAGCCCGAATGCAGCGCGTCCCCCGCCACACACGCCACCCCCGCCGCCGTCTCCACCAGCAGCCCGATGCTCCCCACCGAGTGCCCCGGCAGCTCGATCACCCGCACCCCCGCCGCCACCTCGTCCCCTTCCACCACCTCCTCGATGCGATGCGTCTCCAGCGCCAGCCCCGTCCACGCCGGCGTCGCCCAGTCGTTCGCGTGCGGCGCGCTCGCGTAGCGACGCTCCCGCGGGTGCAGCAGCAGCTCCGCCTCTGCGAAGCAGTCGAAGTTCTGCGCGTGGTCCCAGTGTGCGTGCGTCAGCACCACCGCATCGATGCTCGCTTCCGTCAGCCCCCGCCGCTCCAGCGCTGCCGCCAGCTCCCGCCTTCGCCCCACATGCGCCGGGTCCACCAGCACCAGCCGCCCCTCCGACTCCACCAGCGTCACCGAGCAGAACGCCGGCCGCCCCTCGTTCGTCGAGAACGTGTACCCGTGCAGCAACACATCCACCGTCGCCATAGGCGCAGCCTACGCCGCACCCTTCCCCCCTGCTCCACTGCCTCCACCCACTGCGTAGAATCGGGGGGAAGCGCACTGCGCATGTCACCGACGGAGGCTGCCCCATGAGTCGCGAAGAACTGGTCGCCATGGCCCGCCGCGAGGTCGACAACCTCGCCAACGATCGCATCGACCTCTCCGACGAGGTCTACGAAATCCCCACCAGCGCCTACTACGACCCCGACCGCTGGAAGCTCGAAGTCGACCGCATCTTCAAGCGCCTCCCCCTCGCCCTCGGCTTCTCCTGCGAACTGCGTGAGCCCGGCGACTACCGCGCCCTCGAAGTCGTCGGCGTCCCCGTCCTCATGACCCGCGGCCCCGACGGCGAAGCCCGCGCCTTCGTCAATATGTGCAGCCACCGCGGCGCCATCGTCGTCGATGAAGGCGCCGGCACCTCGCGCGGCTTCCGCTGCCCCTACCACGCCTGGAGCTACGACCTCCAAGGCAACCTCGTCTCCATCTTCGATAACGACAACTTCGGCGACGTCGACAAGTCCTGCTACGGCCTCACTCCCCTCCCCACCGCCGAGCGCTCCGGCCTCATCTGGGTCACCCTCAACCCCGCCTCCGAGGTCGATATCGACCTCTTCCTCGCCGGCTACGACAAGATGCTCGACCACCTCGCCTTCGACGACGCCCACGTCATCGGACGCCAGAACCTCGACGGCCCCAACTGGAAAGTCGCCTACGACGGCTACCGCGACCTGTACCACATCCCCATCCTCCACCGGAATAGCTTTGGGCCCGATTCCGCCTACCAGCCCGACTACTACGCCTGGGGCAGCCACGTGCGCATGGTCTCCCCCACCCGCTTCGCCCGCGCCGCCGACCTCCCCGAGGGCCAGTGGCAGACCGAAGACCTCACCCCCGGCATCTGGACCATCTTCCCCAACATCTCCATCGCCTGCGGCCGCGGCTCCGCCGCCTACAGCGACCAGGGCGCCACCCCCTACATGGTCTCCCAGATGTTCCCCGGCGAGACCCCCGAACAGTCCTTCACCATCCAGAACTTCCTCCTCCCCGAAACCCCCAACCCCGACGACCAGGACCGCTACGCCGACACCATGAAGATGTACCTCGACGTCGTCCGCGACGAGGATTACTACACCGGCTTCCGCGTCCAGCGCGCCCTCAAGACGGGCGCCAAGACCCATTCGCTGTTTGGGCGAAACGAAGGCGGCGGCCAGCTCTTCCACCGCTGGGTCCAGGCCCTCATCGACACCGACGACGCCAACCTCAACACCCTCCTCGAACGCGGCATCGAGCAGTAGGAGCCGAGCAAGTCACACAGGCAGCGTGCGCGCCTGAAGGAAACGCCCCCCGCCCACCCTTCCCCCCGCTGGTAGGCTTGCCGCAGGCAAGCCCGTGCGACGACGCGGGACGGGGAGAAGCGCATGAAGGGCTCCGAGTACATCGCCAGGAGCTGGCTCGCCTACGGCGTCGAGGCCATCTTCCTCGTGCCCACGAACCTCTTCGACTCGCTCGTGCTGCTCGAGGGCAGTGGTGTGCGGCGCATCCTCACCCACGGCGAGAAGGCCGCCGCCTACATGGCCGACGGCTATGCCAAGGCCGCCGGCCGCCCCGGCATCGTCATCAGCCAGGGTGGGCCGGGCGCGACGAACCTCGCGGCGGGGCTCGCCGAGCCCTGGCAGGCCTCCACCCCCGTCATCGCCTTCACCGGCGCCCGCTCAGGCGCGCAGGCCTACAAGAACGCCTGCCAGGACGTCCGCGCCCACTTCGAGAGCGTCACCAAGTTCAGCGCCGACGTTACCCGCACGGAGCGACTCGCCGACCTCATCCCCCAGGCCTTCCGCGAGGCCACCAGCGGCGACCCCCGCCCCGTCCACCTCGCCATCGCCCCCGAAGCCGAAGCCTCCGAAGCCGACCTCCCCGAGCCCACGGGCGACCCCCGCTACGCCACCAGCCCCGCCCTTCGCCCCCAACCCCCCGCCGACGGCGTCGACGACGCCATCGCCCGCCTCCTCGAGGCCGAGCGCCCCGTCATCATCGCGGGCGGCGGTGTCATGACCTCGGGCGCGTGGCCCGAACTAATCGAACTCGCCGAGAAGCTCAACATCCCCGTCGCCACCACCCTCTCAGGCAAGGGCGCCATCAACGAGAACCACCCCCTTGCCGTCGGCGTGCTCGGCTCCTACGCCCGCCGCTCCGCCGACGAGATCGTCGCCAGCGCCGACCTCGCCCTCATCGTCGGCACCCGCACCGGCAGCCAGAGCACCAACGGCTGGACCCTCCCCGCGGCCCACGCCGACATCATCCACGTCGACATCGACCCCTCCGAACTGGGCCGTAACTTCCCCGCCGCCACCAAAGTCGCCATCGCCGCCGACGCCCGCGCCACCCTCTCCGCCCTCACCGACGCCGCCGGCGACCGTGTCCGCCCGCCCGGCGAGTGGGTCGCCGAGGTGCAGCGCATCGTGCGGCGCTGGTGGGAAGGGAAAGCGCCCCTGCTCGCCTGCCCCGACGCCCCCATCCGCCCCGAGCGCCTCTGCCGCGAGCTCACCCACACCCTCCCACCCGAAGCCGTCGTCGTCGCCGATACCGGCTACGCCGCCGCCTGGGCGGGCGCCTTCCTCGAACTGCGCGACCCGGGCAAGCGCTTCTTCCGCTGCGAAGGCTCCCTCGGCTGGGCCCTGCCCGCCTCCCTCGGGCTGAAGGTCGCCCTGCGCGACACCCCCGTCGTCTGCTTAACCGGCGATGGCGGCTTCTGGTACCACCTCAGCGAACTCGAAACCGCCGTCCGCTGCGGCCTCAACATCGTCTTCGTCGTGTTGAACAATCACGCCCTCGCCTTCGATACCCACATCCTCGACTTCCGCTTCGAGAGCAAGGCCTACGAGCTGGCCGAGTTCGGCGACGTCGACTTCTCCGCCGTCGCCCGCGCCATGGGCTGCGAGGGCGTCCGCGTCACCCAACCCGAACGCCTCAGCGCCGCCATCGAGCAGGCCCTCACCAACTCCTCCGGCCCGACCGTTCTCGATGTCGTCATCGACCACGACGCCGTCGCCCCCGTCACCGCTTACGACCGCGCCGGCCGCCGCGAACGCATGACGCTCGACGGCCTCGACGAGATCGTCGCAAGCCGTCCCGCCACCCCACCCGCGTGACCACCCTCCTCCCCCCACGCGAGCCCCTCGCCGCCCGCATCCTCCCGTCGCGCTACTACTACGGCTGGTACGTCGTCGTCGGCGTCGCCCTTGTCATGCTCTGCGGCATCGGCATCGGCTACTACGGCCTCGCCGTCTTCCTCAAGCCCCTGCAGGTCGAGCACGTCTGGTCGAACGCCAGCGTGAGCGGCGCCACCGGCCTCTACTTCGTCATCTCCGGGCTCTCCGCCGCCCTCGTCGGCCCCTCCGTCGACCGCCACGGCCCGCTCCCCTTCCTCACCGTCGGACTCGTCCTCTCCGGCGTCATGGTGGGATGTATCGGCTTCGTCGAGGAGCTCTGGCAGCTCTACGTCGTCTACAGCGGCCTGGCCGTCGCCTTCGGCATGGCCGGCGGCGTCTCCACCAACGTCATTATGGCGCGCTGGTTCATCCGCCGACGCGCCCGCGCCATGAGCATCTCCGCCACCGGCGTCTCCTCCGCGGGCGTCGCCCTGCCCGTGCTCGTCTCCTGGCTCATCGACCTGCGCGGGCTCGAACTCGCCACCTCCGTCATCGCCGTCGGCGCCCTCGTCATCGGCCTGCCCGTCGTCCTGCTCGTGCTCGTGCGCGACCCCGCCCAGATGCGCCTCCCGCCCGACGGCCCCGTGCCCCTCACCGGCCCCCCGCCCTCCGCCTCCCTCAGCGAAGCCGTACAGACCCGCCAATGGACCCTCTCGCAGGCCATGCGCACGCTCTCCTTCTGGGCGCTTGCGATCGCCTTCGTGCTCGTCCTGCTCGCCCAGACCGGCTTCGTCGTGCACCAGATCGCCTTCCTCGAAGATCGCACCGGCTCCCGCACCACCGCCTCCCTCGCCCTCAGCACCGCCGCCATCGGCAGCATCGTTGCCCGCCTCATCGTGGGCGTCTTCGCCGACGCGGTCAGCAAGCGCCTGCTCGCCTCCGCCATCTTCGCCGTGCAGGCCGCCTCCGTGCTCCTTCTGCTCGCCATCGATACCCCCGCCACCACCTACCTCTTCGCCTTCAGCTTCGGCTCCACCATCGGGAACATCTACCTCATGCAGTCGCTCCTCACGAGCGAAATCTTCGGCTACGTCTCCTTCGGCGCCGTTTTCGGCATGATCTCCTTCGTCGGTCAGGTCAGCAGCGGCGCCGGCCCCCTCCTCGTGGGCCTGCTCGAACAGTCCACCGGCGGCTACACCGCCCCCTTCCTCGTGACCGCCGGGATCACCATCGCCGCTGCCGTGGTCGTCCTCTTCGCCGCCCCCATCCGACCCCCTCCCGACTCCCCCGCTGCCGCTGCTGTCTAGTCCCCTCCCCCAGCGTAGAGCCCGTGCTCGCGGATGTACTCCACCACCTCCGCGGGCAGGTCGTCCGCCGCCTCGCCCGCCCCCAGACGCGCCCGCGCATGGCTCGACGCCATCCCCCCGTGCTCGTCATCGATGGCCACCGTCACGATGCGTTCCCCGTAGCGCCCCGCCGTCCCCGCCACCCACGCCCGCACCTCCTCCACCCCCATCCCCCCGCGGTTCGAGGCGATCACGCGGTGAAGTGCGAAGAAGCCGTCCAGCTCCGCCTCCATCGAGCCCGCATCCGCATAGAAGCGCTCCTCGAAGAGCCGCACCAGCGTGTCGTGACCCAGCACGAAGTCGAACGACGCCTCCGGCCAGGTCGCCCGCAGCGCCGCCGCCTGGTCCACGATGCGCGCCTGATTCGCCGCCAGCACCGCCAGCCCTGTGCGCGATTCTCCTGCCGCCAGCAGCATCCCGATGCGGTCCGCCAGCGAAGCCCCCTCGATGCCCTTCGCCACGTTCCGCGTCGTCAGCAACGCCGCCTGCCCCCGCACACCCTCCACCGTCCCCGCCAGCTCCAGCAGCCGCAGGTGCGCCCGCGTGGGCGGGTTGAATGCCGACGGCAGCACCGCCCACCCCCCCGTCAGCCCCTCCTCCGAGTCGAAGCGCGTCACCGCCGGCGCTTCCTGCCCCGCCAGCCGCTCCAGCCGCCCACGAATCGCTGCTGATCCCGTCACCCCCCGATTCTAGAATCCCGCCCCGAACGCCGCCCCCCCACCCATCGCGAGCCATGCGCTCGCCCTCCCGGTCGATGGCGCTGATGGAGAGAAGGTCGATGGAGCGAAGGCGAAACGTGCCCCCTGCCCCACGACTCCCCCCGCCCCTTGCCACCCCGCCGCCCGCCCCCGTAGCGTGACCGACGTGCCGGATTCCCGGACGCCGCTGGCTGTGCTCCTCGTCGGCGTGCTGGGCATCTCCTGGGCGGCCATCTTCGTGCGCCTCTCCGCCGACGCGCCCGCCCTCACCATCGCCGCCTACCGCCTCCTCATCGCGTCCGCCCTGCTCGTCCTCATCGTCGCCGTCGCCCGCGCGCGTGGTCAGCTCGCCCTTCCGCCCCGCGTGAGCCTGCCCCTGCTCGCCCTCTCGGGCGTCTTCCTCGCGGGACACTTCTGGAGCTGGTTCGCCTCCCTCGAACGCACCTCCATCGCCTCGAGCGTCGTCATCGTGGGCATGCAGCCCCTGCTCGGAGCGCTCATCGCCTACGTCGTCCTGCGCGAGCGCCCCGAGCGCCGCGAGGACGCCGGCCTCGCCATCGCCTTCGCGGGGCTCTTCTGCATCGCCGCCACCGACCTCGCCCGCGGCCTCGAATTCTTCATCGGCGACCTGCTCGCGCTGCTCGCCGCCCTCCTCGTGGCCGCTTCCCAGACCATCCGCCGCAAGACCCGCCACGAGGTCGGCGCCCTCCCCTACTCAGCCGCCGCCTACACCGCCGCCGCGGGCGCGCTCTGGCTCGCCGTCCTCATCCTGAGCCCCGCGCTCAGCGGCTTCGGCGCCGACGCTTGGGCCTTCATCGTGCTCCTCGCCCTCACCCCCCAGCTCATCGGCCACACCTCCATCAACTGGGCCCTCGGCCACCTCCGCGTCGTCACCGTCGGACTAGCCATCCTCGGCGAACCGCTGCTGGCGACGCTCTACGCCATCCCCGTCCTCGGCGAGACGCCGCCCGTGGGCGTGCTCGTGGGCGGACCGCTCATCGTCGTTGGCGTCGCCCTCGGGCTCAGCTCCGCCGCCCGTCGCGAGCCTGCCGCGCCGCCAGCGTGAGCGTCGACGCGTCCGGCGGCGTCTCGAGCGCTGCGCGAATGGCGTGCTCGTGCTCCTCATCGTGCCCCGCCCAGACCGCCAGGTAGGAGCGAAGCGCAAACGTCTGCGGCGCCCCCCACGACGTGACCACCCCCGCCACCCGCACCTCCCGCCCCAACGCCTCCGATGGCAACGCCGCCAGCGCCCCCACCGCCGCCTCCCGCGCCTCCCGCATCGTCGCCACCAGATCCGCCACCCCCTGTTCGCCCACGCGCTCCATCAACGCCTCCCGCCGCGCCTGCAACGCCTCCGTGTCATCCGTCCCGCCCACCCACAGCGCCCCCGCCGACCCCGCCGCCGCCTCCCCCAGCTCGACGATCACCCTATCGATCGTCGCCACGTGGCGAAGGTGGTCCAGCGCCGTCCACGCATCCCCCGCCGCGCGCCGCGCCCAGTACTCCTCCGGCGCCGCTGCGATCAGCCCCTCCAGCACATGCCGCCGCGCCGCCGCCCGCCCCAACAGCGTCTGCACCTCGGGAATTGCCATCTCCCGACTCTGCCACAGCCACCCCCGCTCCGCACCCGGAAAGTATGCGAATTCGTCATGGAATCCTATTCTGTACTGTCATACAGCAACTACTTGAAATTGCCCCACCAGCGCCCTAGGCTTGAAGGGCATCGTTCAGGAGAGGGTTGCATGTCCACCTTTGCAGTCATCCTCAATCGCAAGGAAGAAGCTGAGTCCGTCAAGGCTCGCATCGAACAGGAGTACCCCGAGCCAGACCACATCGCCCTCAACGAGACCGCCTGGCTCCTCTCCGGCGACTTCCTCATCAAGGACATCGCAGAGAAGATCGGGTTGCGTGAAGGAGCCGACGAGCCTGCGGCCGGAATGGTCCTGCGGCTGACCGGCACGTATCCGGCTACAACGAGCCCACTACCTGGGACTGGCTTGCCCGGGCCACTGAGAATGGCCGATGAGCCCCATCCACGAACCCGAGCACCACAAACCCGAGAAGATGGCGGATGCCTACCGGGTCGCGTGGGACGAGTACTTCGTCCCACGCCACGAGCTCGAAGCCCGGCTCACAAGCGTTGAGCGCGACGCCTGGTGGATGAAGCGCGCCGGCGCGTTCGCCATGGCCCTCGCGAGCGCCCTGCTCGGCACGGGCGTCACCGCACTCGTCCGCTTCTGGCCCGGGGGCGGGAGCTAGCCGCCCGCCGCTGTTCCAGGCCCACCCGCGGGCTACACTACTTCGTGGTGCGACTCCTCCTCTTCGATATCGATGGCACGCTCATCCTGAGCGGCGGCGCCGGCCGCAGCGCCATGGCCGAAGTCTTCGCCGAGGAATTCGGCCTCCCCAACCTCGACGATGTCCCCATCGACGGCCGCACCGACCGCGCCATCTTCGAAGACGCCCTCGCCCTCGCGGGCGTCGACTCCACCCCCGCCACGCTCGACCGCATGATCGCCGCCTACCTCAAACGTCTCCCCACCGTCCTCCCCCGCCACGACGGCCGCGTCCTCGATGGCGTCGTCGACCTGCTCGATGCCCTCGCCACCACCGACGCCGTGACCGGCATCGCCACGGGGAACGTCGCACGTGGCGCCGAGATCAAGCTGCGCCACTACGGCCTCTGGGAACGCTTCCGTGCAGGCGGCTTCGGCGACGTCTCCTCCGACCGCACCGAAGTGGTCGCCGCCGGCATCGAGGCCCTCGCCCGAGCCGGTGGGGTGAACCACGCCGCCGCCACCTTCATCGTCATCGGCGACACCCCCCGCGACGTCACCGCTGGCCAGGCTGCCGGCGCTCGCGTGCTCGCCGTCGCGACCGGCTCCTACTCCGAAGACGCCCTCCGTGAGAGCGGCGCCGACTTCGTGCTCCCCGACCTGCGCGACACCGAAGCCGCGCTCGCCATCCTGCTCGGCTAGCCCCCCAGCGCCGTGAGGCGCTCGCGCAGCCCCGCTGCCCGCGCCTGCGCCTCCGCCAGCCGGTCGCGCTCCCCCTGCACCACCGCCGCCGGCGCGCGCTCCAGGAAGCGCTCGTTCGCCAGCTGCTTCTCGAGCCGCGCGATCTGGCCGTCCGTCTCCGCCAGCTCGCCCTCGAGCCGTGCCCGCTCCGCCCCCAGGTCGACTTCCGGCAGCGCCAGCGCCACCTCCGTGTCGCCCACCCGCGCGAAGACGTACTCGCCCGGAGGCAGTTCTGCCTCCGCATCGGTCACCTTTGGCTCCACCCGCGAGGTGAAGGCGGTTGCCGCCACCGTCTCGCGCAGCGCCTCCGCCTGTCCCTGCGCCCGCAGGTAGACCTTCGGACGCGTCCCCAGATCCACCTTCTTCTCCGCCCGCAGGTTGCGGATCGCGCGATTCACCTCGATCACGTGGCTCATCGACGCCTCCGCCGCCACGTCCTTCCAGGCCCCCTCGCTCCGCGGGTAGTCCGCCACGATCAGCGCCGGCGCCTCCTCCCTCTCCAGCTGCTCACGCAGCTTGCCCCACAGCTCCTCCGTCACGAACGGCATGATCGGATGCAGCAGCCGCAGCCCCGCATCGAGCACCTGCGCGAGCACCGCCAACGGACGCTCGTCGCCCGCGTTCAGCCGCACCTTGCTCATCTCCACGTACCAGTCCGCCAGCTCATTCCACAGGAAATCCTGGATGCGCCGCCCCGCCTCCCCAAGCTGGTACGCCTCCAGCAGCGAATCGACCTCTTCCTCCAGCCCCTCCAGCCGCGAGAGCAGCCAGCGGTCCTCCAGCGCCAGCGACCCCTGCTCCGACGGCTGCAGCCGCTCCATCCGTCGCCCATCCAGCTTCAGCAGGACATAACGCGCCGTGTTCCACAGCTTGTTGGCGAAGTTGCGAGCCGCCGCCATGCGCTCCTCGCTGTACTTCATGTCCTGCCCCAGCGTCCCCATCGTCAGCAGCGCGAAGCGGAAGGCGTCCGCCCCGTACTTCCCCGCCGCCACCAGCGGATTCACCACGTTCCCGCGCGACTTCGTCATCTTCAGCCCGTCCGCGTCCCGGATGAGCCCGTGGAAGAGCACCGTGCGGAAGGGCACGTCGCCTTCCGGTCCGTGCTCGCGCATGTTGTAGAGCCCGAACATCACCATCCTGGCGCACCAGAAGAACATGATGTCGTAGCCCATCTGCATGTCTGTCGTCGGATAGAAGTAGCCCAGCTCCTCCGTCTTCTCAGGCCAGCCCAGGTCGGCGTGTGGCGCCAGCGCCGAGGAGAACCACGTATCCAGCACGTCCTCCTCCTGCCGGAGCGACGCGCTCCCGCACGCTTCACAAGCCGTCGGATCGTCCACCACGACCGTCATCGCATCGCAGTCGTCGCAGTACCACACCGGGATCTGGTGTCCCCACCACAGCTGGCGGCTGATGCACCAGTCCCGCATGTTGTCCGTCCAGTTCAGGAACGTGCGCGCCATCCGTGGCGGCACCACGCGGATACGCTCATCCCGGATCGCCGCTCCCGCCGCGCTCGCCAGCGACGCCCCGGGCGCGTACTCCTTGTTCACCGCCACCCACCACTGCTCGCCCGGCAGCGGTTCGATCACCGCCCGGCAGCGTTCGCACCGTCCCACGCTGTGCTGGTAGCGTTCCGTCTTCTCCAGGAAGCCGCCATCCTCCAGGTCGCGCACGATCGCTGTGCGCGCCTCATCCACCTCCATGCCCGCGTACGGCCCCGCCTCATCCGTCATCAGACCGTCCTCGCCCACCGCCACGATCACATCGAGGTCGTGACGCTGCCCGATCTCCCAGTCGAGCGGGTCGTGCCCGGGCGTCACCTTCAGCGCGCCCGTCCCGAATTCGGGTTGAATCGAATCGTCCGCCACCACCGGCAGCTCCCGCCCCACGATCGGCAACAGCACCGACCGCCCGATGCGCTCCTCGTAGCGCTCATCATCGGGGTGAACCGCCACCCCCGTATCCGCCACCATCGTCTCCGGCCGCACCGTCGCAATCGAGACCGCGTCGGGAAGCGCCATCCCGCCCTCGCCCACCACCGGATAGCGCACGTAGTACAGCTCCCCTTCCTCCTCCACGTAGTCCACTTCCAGGTCGCTCAGCGCCGTGCTGCAGCGCGGACACCAGTTGATCATGCGCAGCCCGCGATAGATAAGCCCGTCGCGATACAGGTTCACGAACGTCGTCCGCACCGCCCGCACGATCTGCGGGTCCAGCGTGAAGACATCGCGGCTCCAGTCCGCGCTTGCCCCCAGGCGGCGATGCTGCTCGTAGATGCGAGGCCGCAGCTGCCGCACCCACTGCCAGGTACGCTCCTCGAACGCCTCCCGCCCCAGATCGTGACGGTCCAGCCCCTCCTTCTTCAGCTCCCGCTCGATCACGTTCTGCGTGGCGATACCGGCGTGGTCCTCGCCCGGCAGCCACAACGCCTCCCGCCCCTGCATGCGCCGCCAGCGCACCAGCGTATCCGTGAGCGCATCCTCGAAGCCGTGCCCCAGATGCAGCTCGCCCGTCACGTTCGGCGGCGGCATCACGATGCTGTACGGCGCCTTCCCCTCGACGACGTTCACGCGAACGTACCCGCCCTCCTCCCAGAAGGCGTAGATGCGGTCTTCCACCGTGCCCGGCTCATACGCCGATGCCAGCTGCGTGCTGGTCGAAGCGTCGCTCATTGCGAACCCTCGCTACAGAAACGCCGCCCACCGGCGGCCTCCCCAAAGCATAGCAGCCACCCGCCCAACGCCCCTGAAGCTCCCCCCTCCCTCCCCGCCCCCTACTCCCCCTCCGCCGCCGCGACCGCTTCCAGCAGCCCCACCACCACCGTTGCGACGTTGGCCATCGCCGCCGGCAGGTTGGCCACGAAGGCGGCCATGAAATCGCCCTCGGCCAGGTCGGAGATGCCGCGCACTTCGAGGTAGGGGACGCCCGAGAAGCGCGCCGCCCGCGCCCCGCCCGCCCCCTCGAACGCCATCGCCAGCGCCTCCGTTCGAGCCCGAATCTCCGCCTTGCGGGTCCTGTCACCGATGCCCTCGTCCCCGCTGGCGATCGGGGCGAAATGCATCTGCAGAGGACCGTCCTGCTCCCCCAACTCCCGCGGCAGCATGGCCAGATGCGCCCCGATCCCTCAAACTGCGGCGGCACCCGTTCCAGGGTCTCCGAGTAGAAGTCGTGCTCCACCGTCGCCGTCCCCACCACCACATCTCCCACCCGCACCGACTCCCCCAGCGCCCCCGCCACCCCCGCGCAGACCACCAGCGAGACTCTTGGCAGAAAGTCCAGCAGGTGTTGCGTCGTCACCCCGTAGCGGACCTTGCCGAAGCCGCCCTCGGCGAGCACCACACCCCCGGCCGCGTACTCCCGCGCCGTCACCCGACCCGTCTCGAGGACGACCGCGCTGCCCCAACGCTCGTCGAAGGCCTGCGTGAGCGCCTCGAACTCCGCCGCAATCGGCGCCACCACCAGGACGGTCATGCCACCGCCCCTACATCGCCCCCAGCCGCCGCCCCGCCTCCGCCATCGTCTCGTCCGACTTCGAGAACGTGAACCGCACGAATCGCGACCCCGCCGCCTCATCGTGGTAGAAGCTCGAGCCCGGCACCGGCGCCACCCCCACCTGCTCCGTCAGATGCAGCGCGAACGCCGTGTCGTCCCCCGCGAACCCCAGGTCGCCGAAGTCCGCCATCACGTAGTACGCCCCCTCCGGCTGGTGGCAGCGGAAGCCCGCCTCCCGTAGCGCAATCACCAGGCGGTCCCGCTTCCCCTCATACATCGCCCGGAGCTGCGGGTAGTACGACTCACCCTGCTCCAGCGCCACCGCCGCCGCCTGCTGTAACGGCGCCGGCGCGCCCACCGTCAGGAAGTCGTGCACCTTGCGCACCGCCTCGCTCAGATGCGGCGGCGCCACCACATACCCCAGCCGCCAGCCTGTCACGCTGAACGTCTTCGAAAGCCCGCTGATCGTCACCGTGCGCTCGTACATCCCCGGCAGCGTCGCCATGGGCACATGCTCCGCCTCGTCGAAGAGGATGTGCTCGTAGATCTCGTCCGTGAAGCAGAGGCAGTCGAACTCCTGGCAGAGCGCCGCGATCTGCTCCAGCTCCCCCCGGTCGAACACCTTGCCGCTCGGGTTGTTCGGCGAATTCACGATGATCGCCTTCGTACGCGGACCGAACGCCGCCCGCAGCTCGTCTGCATCGAACACGAAATCCAGACCCCGCAGCGTCACGAACTTCAGCGTCGCCCCGCTCATCGCCGCATCGGGGACGTAGTTCTCGTAGAAGGGCTCGAACACGATCACCTCGTCGCCCTCCTCCACGAACGCCAGCAGCGTCGCCATCATCGCTTCTGTGGCCCCGCAGGTGACCGTCACCTCGCGTTCGGGGTCGACCTCGAGGCCGTAGTGACGCGCCGTCTTCGCCGCGATAGCCGCCCGCAGGCGCGCATCCCCCCAGGTGATGGCGTACTGGTTCACGTCCGTCTGAATGGCGTCGATCGCCGCCTGCTTCACGAAATCCGGCGCCGGGAAATCGGGGAACCCCTGCGCCAGGTTGATGGCGCCATGCTCAAACGCCAGCCGCGTCATCTCGCGGATGACCGACTCCGAAAACACCGCCGTTCGCGAGGCCACCAGCGGACGCTTCGCCATGCCCGCAATTCTACCCACGCTCCCCCAACACGCTCCCCGCCAGCTCACTCAAGCAGGCGTCTTCTCCAGCCAGTCCCAGACCCTGTTCAACGCCCTGCCCCCATACGAGCCGTTGAGGCTGAAGACAATCCCCTCCAACGGGCTGTCGTCCTCGGAAAGGGCGAGCGTCTCGGTAATGCTCCTCACGTCCGTGTCGCCGGAAATCAGAAAGGCGTCGTCCGTGAGTTCGAGGTAGTCCGCTTCGAAGTGCCGCTCCATCCCTCTTTGGCGAGCGAGCTCCCCTTCGTGACAATCACCGCGAATCTCCGCATGGAACACCTCTCTCACCGCAGCAGCTGACCCTGTGTCCGTCTACCATACGACTCGAGAGCAACATTTTGCCGATGCCGAGAAGGAAGCGTATGACCGCCTCTGAAACCGTCACCCTGACCCGCCAGGAATACGACGCGCTGCTTGAGCGAACCGAGGACCTCGAAGACCGCCTCGCCGTCGCTGAAGCGGCCAACGACGTCCGCTTCCCCCACCACGTCGCCCTCACCATCGTCGATGACGCCAGCCCCGTCCGCGCCTTTCGCGACCACCGCGGGCTCACCCTGCGCGAGCTGTCCGGGCGCTCCCGCGTCTCAACCAGCTACCTCTCCGAGATCGAGCACGGCACGAAGCCCGGCTCCGTCGCCGCCCTCACCCGCATCGCCGAGGCCCTGGGCGTCACCGTCGACGCCCTCCTGCTCGACGACTAGCCCTCTTCCATCTCCCGCAACACGACCACCGGAATCGTGCGCGACGTCGACGCCTCGTAGCCCGCGTAGTGCGGGACCCGCGCCGTGAACAGGTCGTACAGACGCTCCCGCTCCGCTCCCGCCGCCGCGCCCGCAGCGTGCGTTTCCCCTCCCGCGTCTCCACCTCCACCAGCGGGTTCGCCACGAGGTTGTGATACCACGCCGGATGGCGAGGCCCGCCCCAGAGCGACGCCGGCACCACCAGCGCGCCGCCATTCTCCACATACAGCAGCGGCGCCGTGCGACGCTTCCCCGTACGCGCCCCCGTCGTCGTCAGCAGCAGCACCGGTAGCCCGAACTCCCCCATCACCCGCCCGCCCGTCCGCCGGAACACGAACGCATGGAACGGCGAGAACAGCTTCAGGAAGAACACCCGCAGCGTGAACATCACCGCACTCCCCCACACGTCGCCCGCCTGGTGAAGGAGACCCGTGAGCGCTTCAGGAACAGCATCGCTGACCGCCGGGTGACTGGCCGCCGACCCTAGCGGTTCGGCCCCCGACCCATCGGATACGGCTGCCAGCGGCTCAGCTGCGTGTTTGGCAGCACCTCCGGATTGACCGCGCTGCGCGGCCAGCCCCCAAGCAGCGCCGTCGCGATCTCGCGACCCGTCCGCCGCCGCGTCTCCGGCATCATCCGCGCCGTCGCCGAGGCCACGTGCGGCGTCACGATCACGTTATCCATATGCAGCAGCGGATTCTCCGCCGTCGTCGGCTCCTTCTCGAACACGTCCAGCGCCGCCCCCGCGATCTCGCCCGTATCCAGCGCCTGGATGAGCGCCTCCTCGTCCACCGTCGGCCCACGACCGTTGTTCACGAAGATGGCCGACCGCTTCATCGCGGCGAAATGCTCAACCGTCATCAGGTGACGTGTCTCCTCATTCAGCGGCGCGTGCATCGAGACGAAATCCGACCGCTCGAGCATCTCCATAAAGCCCACCGGCTCCACGCCCTCCGCCGTCATCGTCAGTTCGCTCACGAACGGGTCGAACGCGATCACGTGCAGCCCGAACGGCTGGCAGCGTCGCGCCACCGCCCGCGCGATATTCCCGAACGAGATCAGCCCCACCGTCTGCCCCCACAGACGCGGCACATCGTTGAAGACCGGACGCGCCTCCCGCCAGTTCCCCTCCCGCATCAGCTGCGCCATCAGCTTCAGCCGCCGCGCCGCCGAGAGCAGCAGCGCCATGGTGTGATCCGCCACCTCCTCCACGAACACATCGGGCACGTTCGTGACCACGATGCCCTTGCGCGTCGCCGCCGCCACATCGACCGTATCCGCCCCCACGCTGCTGAGCCCGATCACCACACAGCGGTCCAGCCCCTCGATGATCTCCGCCGTGATGCGCCGCCCCGGCGCGATGATCGCATCCGCGTTGCGAGCCGCCTCGGCAAACTCCGCATCCGTCTGCGCGGGAATCTCGAGAATCGTCGCCCCGATCGGGTCGAGCGCCTCCCGCTCGTAGCGGAAGTCCCCCATACCGCGTCCCTGGCGCGCCTGCGCCGCCACCACGAAACGTCCCTCATCAGCCATCATCAAACTCCCCAGCCAGCCGGCTGCGCGCGATTCTACCGCCCCCGCTGCTCTGCTACCGCGCGCGGAGCCGCGGTCAGGGGGTGAAGGCGGACGCGCGAGTACTCCTGATGGTGACGAGCTCGAGTCGGAAGACGCGCGAGGCAAGCGACGAACCCTTGTCCTACGTCGATCGCTGGCCACACTGCTTGCCCCCACCAATTCGTAGAGGTTGCTATGCGCTACACCCTGATACTTCTGCTCGCCCTCCCCCTCCTGCTGCTCGCCTGCGGCGGCGACAGCACCCCCGCCCGCACCCCACAACCCACGACCGATACCCAGACTCCCCCCGACGACCTCGATTCCACCCCTACCCCCACCGCGACTCCCACTCCAGCACCAACCGCGACTCCAACCCCGACCCCCACTCCTGCGCCAACGCCCGAACCCGATCCCCGCCACATCATCCAGGTCCGAACGGACGACGGCTCCCGCCTCAACGTGCGTGGCGGCCCCGGCCAAGGCTTCGACATCATCGGCAAGTTCCGAGACGGCGACTACATCATCTATCTGGGTGACACCATAGGAAACTGGCACCAGGTTGAAGGGCACTCCTACTTGGAGGACTTTCCGGAGTGGGTAGCAGGTTGGGTGTGGCGGGGTTACACAAGCGTGCCGGAGCTAGCCTTCGACGGCTGTTGGGATATACGCACGTTCGAAGAGTACTTGCCAGGGCTCCGTTTCCTGAGTTGCTACGACTTCACTCCTGATGTCGGCACGGACTCGTTTACGTGGCTTGGAACGTTAGATTGGGGAGATGAACAGGTTTTCTTCTCTGGAGGAGCAGGAATTGGAGGGTTCGGTATCTCCTGGAGTAGCGAACGAACGAACAGTTTTTCTTGCCAGGGATTTCAGGAGTGTTCCCAAGACATGTATGCAGATGCGGAAGTCCTATCCCGTGATACCAGAATCTATATCTCCGAAGACGAGAGATACTCCTACGATGGAAGATCCGAGTCTGTGCGGTACTACCATCGATAGAAATCCAGGTAGATGGCAAAGTGCTGCGGGACGATGCCATCCTGGATTTCACCTGGACCCAGAGTCTGGTAGTCGACAGACCTCCTGAAGACCGCTGACCTTACCCCGGCTATCAACCAAGGCAGGGTGTCGAGCAGGCCCGCTAGCCCCTCAAACCCCGACCGCGACCCCTGCCCGCACGGCGGGCACGCCCGCCGCTCCGTAGAACCCCACCACCGCGCCGCCCTGCAGCAGGCTCGACACGTACACCGCGCCCTCCGGCACCCGGTCCGTCACCGTTGCCTGGGCGCGCAGCGTGACTACGCCAGCGCTCAGCTCCAGCTCGTCGCCGTTCGTGATGCCCAGGCGCTCCGCGTCCTCTTCGCTCACCTGGAAGCGGTCGTAGCGGTGCAGCCGCTCCGCCTCCGGGTGCCGCAGCGCCGCCGCGTCCACCGCCGTGTACTGATCACGACCCGTGATGATGCGCAGCCCCTCGCCGCTCGCGGGGAAGTCGGCCACGGGCGCCATCGTCCCCTGCCCCGATGCCGCCACCTCGAGCCGCACGCCCTCGCCGATGATGAGGTCGGCCGCAGGCTGGTAGGCGGGCGTCTCCGACGCAATCGCGTCGAGCGCCGATGCGGGATCGGCGGGCACGTCCACGCCCAACGCCTCCGCCAGCGCCGCCAGCGCCGCGAAGCACGTCACCGCGTCGCCCTCCGGCACGATCGCCGGCTCCAGACGCTGCACGCGGAAGTCGCCCTGCGTGTACGTCCCGCGCGACGCGTACGAGCGCCCCTCTGCGATCACGACCGTCGCCTGTTTCGCTGTCTCATGCGCGACGTTGTCGATGACGACGAGCGCGCCCAGCTCCTGCAGCCGCTCCGCAGCCGCCGGCAGGCGCATCGTGGGGTCGTCCCGCACCACCACCAGACCGCTCAGGCCGGCCATCGGGTCGTCGCTCCCCGAAACGGCCACGCCCACATCGAGCAGGCCGTGCGTGTTCACGTCGGGCGGCGCGACTACGAGGTGGTCCGAAGCCGCCTCGCCGTGCAGCGCCACCGCCAGGTTCGCCGCCCCGCCCGCCATCGCTCCCGCGATCGTGGGAGAAACGGGATTCGGCGCGCAGACCACAATCGCACCCTCCGCAGCCCGCAGCGCCTCGGCCGCCGCCGCCACCTCCCCGTCTGCCGCGCCACCGCCGAGCGCATTCGCGAGGCTCGCCGCCGCCTGCCCTTCCTCACCCGCTGCGGGGCGGATCCAGTGCGTCGCGAAGTCGACCAGTTCGCTGCGCAGCGCCCCGATCACAACCAGCGTCGCCTGCTCGTGCACCACCGCATCCTTGATGCGCACGCTGAGCACGTTGTGGCTCTCCTCGAGGTCGTCCGCCACCACCACGATCGCCTTCGCCGAGGGGATGCGCGTCATGTCCGTGGCCATGCGCCACGTCCCCAGACGCGCCTCCAGCGCTTCCTTCGTCGCGCGCATCACCGGCCCCGTCGCGCTGTCCGCCGCTCCGCCAAACGCCTCGCTCGCGATGCGACGCGCCAGGTACGCCTCCTCGTTCGTGACCGTGCCGCCAACCAGCACGCCTACGCGACCGCTGCCGGCGGCCTCGCGCAGTGCGCTCGCCGCCTCCGCCACCGCATCCGCAAGCGACGCCGGCGCCTGAATCACGCCTCGCCGCACGAGGTGGCGCGAGAGCCGCTCCCGCGGCTTTAGTGAGTCGTAGTGGTAGCGACCGCGCACGCAGATCTGGTCGCCCGCGAACTCGTTCCCCGGGCCCGGCCGCACGATCACTCCGCGCCCTTCGCGTGAGCCCATGCTGATGCTGCAGCCCACCGCGCACGAGTCGCAGATCGTCGTCGTCCACGTATCGGGCTTCGCCACCCACTTGTTGGGGTGCTCCATCAGCGCCGCCGTGGGGCAGACATCGATGCAGGCGCCGCTGAAATCGCAGTTGCTCTCGTGGATCGCCCCGCCCGCCCCGAACGTGATCTGCAGGTCGAAGCCGCGCCCCCCGAGCGTGATCGCGCTCGTGTGACGCTTCTCCTCGCACACCCGCTGGCAGCGCGTGCAGATGATGCACATCTGCGGGTCGAACTCCATGTACGGATTCGCCCGGTCCGCGGGCGGCTGCGGCGCCTGGTAGTACGTGCGCTCCTCCCCCACCCACGGCTCGTAGCCCGACATCCCCACCATCTCGCACGTCGCCTGCAGCTCGCAGCGGTAGTTCTTCGAACACGTCAGGCAGCGGTGCGTTACCACATCGTCGCGCAGGCAGATGTCGCCCGGATGGCAGTGCTCCCGACGATGGCAGGTCAGGCAGCGCTCGCTGTGGTTCGAAATCAGCACCGAGAGCACCGCTCGCCGCGCCTCCTGCACCTCCTCCGTATCCGTCCGCACCACCAGCCCGTCGCTCACCACGCTCGTGCACGCCAGCTGCAGCCCCGGCGGCCCCTCGATATCGACCAGACACGTGCGGCAGCCCGCGTACGGCTTCAGCCCGTCCACGTAGCACAGGTTCGACATGTAGATGCCGTTGTTCTTGAGCGTCTCGACCAGCGGGGCACCTTCAGGCGCCTCGATCGTGCGGCCGTTTGCGGTGATCGTCGCCATCGCCACCCCTGCCTAGAGCCGGTGGAAGTCGGCGTCTGGATCAGTCGCCTCCATGCCGTTCGGATAGGTGTTCTCGTTGCGCTCAAGGAACGACTGCGCCATACGCGTCAGCGCGTGCTTGTCGCGATACATTTCGTCGAAGTTCGTCACTGCGTCGTCCAGCGGCCCGCCAGGCTGAATCGCCTCATAGGGACACGCCTCCGTGCACAGCCCGCAGTACATGCAGATACGGAAATCGATCTCGTAGCGATCGATGTTGCGCCGCCCCTCCGCGTCCTGGCTCGTCGCCACCAGGATGCAGCCATCCGGACACGCCTGCGCGCAGGTGCTGCAGCCCGTGCAGCGTTCCTCAAACCAGAGCAGATTCGTACGCGCGTACACCGGCACCGGTCGTGAGACCTCCGGGTACTCCACCGTATCCACAGGCTTGAACAGCTGACGCAGCGTGAGACCCATCCCGCGCGCGATGCCCGTGCCGTAGGCCATCCCATCCTCCAGACGAACAGAAGAAGCGGCCCGATCGTAGCCGCCCCGCCCCCTGCTCGCAATTACACCACCATCACGCCGCCCGCCAGGCGCGTACACTGCGCCCCACATCGCGCACCCCCGAATCCCACAGGAGGCCACCAATGCTCTTCGAACTGCGCCAGTACCGCATCAAGCCCGGCCAGCAAGCCGACTGGGTCGACTTCATGGAGAACACCATCATCCCCTTCCAGCAGTCGAGGGGCATGGTCATCCTCGGCAGCTTCACCGACGAAGAAGACGAGAGCGTCTACATCTGGATACGCCGCTTCACCGACGAAGCCGAGCGCGAAGCCCAGTACGAAGCCGTCTACCAGAGCGACGAGTGGAAGAACGACATCGGCCCCCGCATCCCCGCCATGATGGAGCGCGAAGGCATCGTCGTCCGCCGCCTCCACCCCACCCCCCACTCCCCCATCCAGTAGGCGTCGCGCTGGGCAGCAGAGCCCAGGTTTCGCCGCACCTGTACAGGAGGCAACAGGGCGAGCCAGCCGCCCCCTCGCCTTGCTGATCGAGGGCTATACCCGGGTCGAAGCCCCCTGGCCGGTTCGCTAGCCGAAGCGGATGCTGTCCTCGGCGTGGCGCGTGGGAGGCTGGCGGCGGATGCGGGCCATCTGCAGCACCAGCAAAAGGGGCGCGAAGCGTCCGAACAGCATGGCGGTGATGAGCAGTCCGCGTTCGGCGGCGCCGGCGTCGCTCACGAGCCCGGTGGACCAGCCGGAAAGGCTGATGGCGGAGACGCCTTCCACGAGCGCGTCGAGCGGTCCCGTGCGGGCGGCGGCGACGAGGCCGATGTTGAGAATGACCACGGCCGCCCCGAAGAGGAACGTGATGGTGAGCGCGTGGCGGAAGGCATGGCGCGGAAGCTCGCGCCCCAGCAGGGAGACGCGGTCGCGTCCCGCGAGCGCCCCCAGGAGGCCGGTGGCGAGCACGACGATGGTCCCCACCTTGAGCCCGCCGGCAACGGAGCCAGCGCCCCCGCCGACGAGCATCAGGCCGGTGGCGAGCACCTTGGTCTCCTCGCGGAAGGCGGCGGTCTCGAGGGTGGTGAGCCCGGCGGTTCGCATCGACGACTCGAAGAGGGCGAGGAAGGGGCGTCGCCAGGGGGCTTCGGCGGCGAGCGTGGCGCTGTTGCTCCACTCGCTCAGCAGCAGGAGCGCCGCACCCGCGACGAAAACGACACCCATCGCAAGCAGGATCAGGCGGGCGTCGAGGGGCAGGCGGCGGAAGGAGCGTCGGGCCGCGTAGAGCGCGAGCGGGAGGGGCCCGATGGCCCCGATCAGAGCGAGCAGGCCGGTCACGGCGAGCACGGGCAGGTCGTCGGCGAAGACCTGGTAGGTGCCGCCCGTGAGCACGAAGCCGGCGTTGTTGAAGGCGCTGACGGCGTGGAAGGGCCCCCACCAAAGGGCGCGGCTGGCGGGCACACCCGCGGCCAGCATGGCGAGGAAGAGGGCGACGGCGCCGACCACCTGGGCGGTCAGGGCGACGACCAGTACGGTGCGCACCATGCCCAGCAACTCGCGCACGGCGGGAACGCCCCGGAAGAGACGTCGCATGGAGGAATCGCGCATGCCCAGGCGGCGCCCCAGTATCCACAACAGGGTAGTCGCGCCCGTGAGCATGGCGAGCCCCTCCACGAGCGAAAGGGCCGCGATGACGCCTTCACCGAGCAACGTCCAGTGCTCCTGCGTGGGGACGGGCGTGAGGCCGGTCAGGGTGACCGCCGAGATGGCGGTGAAGAACGCGTCAGCGGCAGTGGTCTCAGTCGTGCTGGCGGCGGGGAGGAGGAGCAGGGCGGTGCCGATAGCCATGGGCAGGAGGAACGCGGCGGCGAAGAGCAGCGCGCCACTGCGCGGCCAGCGGGCCCAGCGGCGGCCGCGGGCGAAAATGGCGACGCGCTGGCCAGACAGGGTGCCAGCCGGGGCACTGTCCCCGACGGGCTGCTGAGCGGTTACCATCGCTCGCAGTCTGTGATCGGGCCGCGGGTGGGGTCAATCACGTGGCGTCGTCCTGCGGCGTCACCCCGCCCGACGGTTGGATGACAGTCACGCGCGAGGAGGCGAGCGATGGCAGTAACCCTGGGAACCGGAGACTTTCGCTACGAGGTCATGGAGGGCTGGGAACAGCTCCCCGAAGGCGTCACGCTGCGGGAGACGCCGGGCGTCGCCGTCAACGCCCGCGACGAGGTGTTCCTGCTCACGCGCAACACGGACTACCCCGTGATGGTCTTCGACCAGCAGGGCAGCTACCTGCGCAGCTTCGGCCGCGGGGTCTTCGATGCCCGCACCCATGGCCTCTTCATCGGGGCGGATGAAGCAGTGTGGGCCGTCGACGACGGCACGCACTCCATCACCAAGTGGTCGCAGGAGGGCGAACTGCTGCTCACCATCGGGGGCGAGCCGTCGCCCATCTGGAGCGGCCAACCCTTCAACCGCCCCACCTATGCGGCCGTCTCGCCCGTGAGCGGCGACCTCTACATCACCGACGGCTACGGAAACGCGCGCGTACACCGCTACACGGCCGACGGCGAGCACGTGCGCTCCTGGGGCGGCCCCGGCATCGACGCCGGCCAGTTCATCCGCCCCCACAACGTGGCGGTGGATGAAGAAGAGCGCGTGTACGTCGCAGACCGCGAGTGTCACCGCGTGCAGGTGTTCGACGCCGAGGGGAACTTCCTCGAGATGTGGAACAACATCCACCGTCCCGACGGCATGGTCATCGGCCCCGACGGCAACGTCTACATCGGCGAGCTGAACGGCATGGACGGCATGGAAGGGTGCCCCGGGCTGGGCCACCGGGTCAGCATCCTCACCCGCGGCGGCGACCTCCTGGCGCGCTTCGGCGAGGAAGACGAGGGCGAGGGCCCGGGCCAGTTCATCGCCCCCCACGGCGTCGCCGTCGACTCCCACGGCGACATCTACGTCGGAGAGGTCTCCTACAGCATCCGCGGCCGCACCCTCGACCCACCCCGCGAGATGAAAAGCTTCACCAAGCTGCGCCGGGTCTAGGTCAAAGGGGGTGACGTCGCAGACGTCGCCCTTCCTGCAATTTTGCTATAAATCTTCGCAACATTAGCAGGTACTGCTTGCTGGGTAAGCCCGTTTACTGCTAATATTCAGGAAGTTATCAGGAAAGTTGCAGAACGAGACCGATGAAGATCCCGATGTCTCCCCCCGACCTCAAGGAGCTGGTGGGGCGGGCGAGCGCAGACGAGCTGGTAACGGCCTGGGGGAGCCGGCTGACTGATGCGAAAGGGCGGTATCTCCACTGGGACGAGATGCGGCACCGGGCGCCACCGGATGGCCTGACGCTTGAGCAGTGGTGGCTGGGCACCGCCTTCAGCCGGATCAACTCCTCGCGGCCGGTGCCGCTCACGGACACAGGGGGGGAGGCGTTCTGGTTCTGCAACGCGGATGCGATCCAGGAGATGGTCCACCACATCGACCAGCAGGCGAGCGGGCAAATTCTGAGCGATCAGCAGGTCATGAATGCGCAGTCGAGCGACCGCTACCTGGTCTCCTCGCTGGTGGAGGAGGCGATCACGTCGAGCCTGCTGGAAGGGGCGGCGACAACGCGGGCCATCGCCAAGGATCTGCTGCGGAGCGGTCGGCGGCCGGTGGACACCGCCGAACGGATGATCGTGAACAACTTCGAGGCGATGGAGGCAGTACGACAACTGGCGGAGAGCGGGGAGCCGCTGACTCCTGACGCAGTACTCGAACTCCACCACATCGTGACAGCAGAGACACTCGAACAGGCGACGGACGCGGGAGCACTGCAAGGCGAGGACGACGAACGGGTGGCGATCGTCTGGGACGACGGCACGGTGTTGCACCGGCCGCCACCTGCCTCGGATCTGCCCGAGCGGCTGGACGCACTCTGTCGGTTCGCGAATGGGGAGACTGGCGACGGGTTCATCCACCCCGTCGTGCAGGCGATCGTGCTGCACTTCCAGGTTGGGTACGACCATCCCTTCGCGGACGGCAACGGACGGGTGGCGCGGGCGCTCTTCTACTGGTCGCTGCTGCGACACGGATACTGGCTGGCGCAGTACCTCTCCATCTCTGCGGTCCTGCGACGGGCCCCTGCACAGTACGCACGGTCGTACCTGTACGTCGAGACGGACGGCAACGATCTGACCTACTTCATCCTCCACCAGCTGCGGGTCATTGCGCAGGCGCTCGACGGGTTGCGTGATTACCTCGCGCGCAAGGCAACGGAGGTGCGGGAGGTGGAAGTGCTGCTGCGTGGCAACGTGCCGCTCAACTACCGGCAAACGGTCGCGGTGAACGCGGCGCTGCGCGACCGGGATCGGAGTTTCACGATCAAGGCGCATGCTCGGTTCCACCAGGTAACCATCCAGTCGGCGCGGACCGATTTACTGGGGCTGGAAGAGTTGGGGCTGTTCGAGAAGCAGAAGGTGGGGAAGCGGTTCGTGTTCACGCCCGCGGCCAACCTGACCGACAGGCTTCGCACACTATCCGCGGGCAGTGACTGAAGCGGCGGGCGGCGCACGCCCACTCGCACCTGCAAATTTGATGCTAACTTTCGTGAAATTAGCAGCAAGCAGGACTGGCGGGCGCGGATGTGCTCGAAGCTGCTAGCGAGATCGCGGCCTTCTGAGAGGGCTTGCTGGTCGAGGCCGTCGGGATGTCTCCCCCCGCCCTCACCCCGTCGCCCGAAGCATCCCGCTCAGGTATCGGCTACCACCGGTCAGCCTGGGCTACCGCCCAGCGCTACCAGGAATACCCGCTCTCTCGCAGCGCAGCGTTGAGGCCGTCGTAGTCGCCCCGGAACCTGTGAGACTGCATCCCCACCTCTCGCGCCGCCTCCACGTTCGCTGACATGTCGTCGATGAAGAAGCAGCCCGCCTCGGGCACGCCGATGCGCTCCGCCGCCAGCCGGTAGATGGCGTGGTCCGGCTTCGCCAGACCCACCAGCCCCGAGACCACGCGGTCGTCCCACTCGATGTCGACGCCGAAGCGCGTGACTATCGTCTCTTCCAGGTCGGGCGCTGCGTTGCTCAGCAGCCCCACGCGCACCCCTGCCGCCCGCAACGCCTTCGCCAGCGCGATGTTCGGCTCGTGCAGCTCGACAGGACGCGCATACCACTCCTCAAACAACCCCTCCGCACGGTCGCCGCAGTGCTCCGCCAGCATCTTGATGGCCGCCGCCCGCCACGTCGGCCGGTCGCCGTCGCCAACCTGCAACGCCTTCCACTCGGGCGTCGTGTAGAGCGCGTGGCTCAGCGACCGCTTCGGTATGCCCTTCTGCTCCGCGAACTCCTCGTAGGCATCCCAATCCTGCCGGATCAGCACCCCGCCAAAGTCGAACAGTACTGCCCGTTCGCCAGCCATCTCGCGCCCCCTGCTCCGCTGCGCCTAATTCTCGCGCTGCTGCTGGTAGAAGTTCGTCCCCTCGATCGCCGGCCTGAAGATAGCAGGCATGCGCTGGAACATATCATCCACCGTCCACGGCTCCTTGCCCTGAATCTGGCGAATCGCCTCGGGCGTGTTGAAGAGCGACACCTGGAAGCCCGACGCCCCAATCACCTGCCCGTTGATCCAGCCCGACTCCTCGCTCGCCAGATACACCACCGGCGGCGCCACGTTATCCGGCGACATCTCCCGCTGCCGCTCCTCCGCCGCCCGCGCCTGCGCCGCGTTCAGCTGCCGCCGCCGCTCCGCCGGAATCGTATCGCCCATGCGTGTCGCCGCACCCGGGCTGATCGCGTTCGCGGTCGCGCCGTAGCGCGCCAACGCGTTTGCACACGAGTACGTCAGCCCCACGATGCCAAGCTTCGCCGCCGCGTAGTTCGGCTGCCCAGGCGCCCCCGAAAGCCCCGAGACCGACGTGAAGTTGATCAGCCGGTAGTCGCCCTTGCGCTCCTGCCGCCAGTGGATGGAGGCGTACTTCGATGTGTTGAACGTCCCCTTCAGGTGCACCGCGATGACCGCGTCCCACTCCGCTTCCGTCATGTTGAAAATCATGCGATCGCGCAGGATGCCCGCGACGTTGCAGAGAATGTCCAGCTGCCCGTACTCGTTCACCGCCGCGCGGATGATCTGCTCCGACGCGTCGTAATCCGAGACGTCGTCGAAGTTTGCGATCGCCCGTCCGCCCGCCGCCTCGATCTCCCGTACCACCTCGCTCGCCGGCGCATTATCGGCCCCTTCCCCATCCACACTGCCGCCGAGGTCGTTCACGACCACCGCCGCCCCCTCAGCCGCCATCGCCTTCGCCACCGAGGCGCCGATGCCGCGCCCCGCGCCCGTCACAATCGCCACGCGATCCTTCAGTCGGTCTGCCATCTCACACTCCTCTGCTCTGCGGGTCCGCTCGCGAGCAAGCCGCCGTCCCCAGGCCGCCCCATTCTGCCACCCCACCGCAAAGACGCGAACGCCCCCTCCCCCTCCCCGTGGCACAATGCCTCCCCATGGACGACAAGCACCGCCCCTACGACCGCGACAGCGTCGACCACGTCCTCACCACCACCCGCTCCGTGCGACGCCGCCTCGACTTCGACCGCCCCGTCGAGCCCGAAGTCATCGAGGAGTGCATCGAAATCGCCATCCAGGCCGCACCCGGCGGCGGCGAAGCCCGCCCCTGGCACTTCATGGTCGTCACCGACCAGGCCCGCCGCGACATCATCGGCGGGCTCTACCGCCAGGGCTTCTCCAACTTCGCCGGCGCCGCCGACCGCAGCCGCCCCATGCGACCCGTCATCAGCTACCTCGCCGACAACCTGCACCGCTGCCCCGTTTTCATCATCCCCTGCATCGAAGGGCGCGCGGAGAACGACGGACAGGGTGCCCAGGCCAGCCTCTACGGCCAGATCCTGCCCGCTGCCTGGTCCCTCCAGATCGCCCTGCGCACACGCGGCCTCGGCACCGCCTGGACTGCCATCCACCTCCAGTACGCCGCAGAAGTCGCCGAACTGCTCGCCATCCCCGACACCATCAGCCAGGCCACCCTCTTCCCCGTCGCCTACTTCACCGGCGACGACAACTTCAAACGCGTCGAGCGTCCGCCCGTCTCCGACGTCATCCACTGGGACGCCTGGGGCGCCCGCCGCCAGCCCTGACCGCGACCCGCTCGACCCGCTGCCCGCACGAAGCCGCCGGCTTCACCCGTCCGCTTCACAACGAAGCGGGAACCGCTAACCGCGACCGCTAACCGCTGAGGGCTACTCGACCACCCGCCACTGCACCAGCGTGTAGCGATCCTCGCCCGATCCGTGGTCCTCGAACGCCACCTCAACCTCCGCCCCGATGACCACGTCCTGCGTCGGCTCACCCAGCAGGTTGCCCGCCATGCGCACGTTGCCCGCGTCGGGCAGCTCCACCAGCACCACCAGGTACGGCGTCCCTTCCCGCAGCGCCGGGTGCACCGGATGCCACACCCGTTCCCAGCTGTAGATGCGCCCCCGTCCCGAGACGCGCGTGTAGGTCAGGTCGTACGAATGGCACTGGTAGCAGATCCACTCCGGCCCCCACTGGAAGCCATCACAGGCGCTACACTGCTGCACCACAAGCTCGTGACGCTTCGCCGCCTCCCAGAACTCCGCCCCGAGACCATCGGGCGAAGCCGCCGGTCGCGGCATCCCTTCCGGCAGATAGGTCCCTGTCTCCGTGCTCATGCGTCCACCCCCCGATCGGCGGCCAGAATGAGGTTGCTCACCGGCTGCACCATCGGCCCCGACGTCACCATCGAGACGTTCGCATCTGCCACCTGATTCGTCGATTCGCCCCGCACCTGGCGCACCGCCTCGTGCACCAGCTCGAGCCCGTGCATGTAGCACTCCGCCAGATTGCCCCCGCTCGTGTTCAGCGGCAGCCCTCCGTCCGGCGCGGAGAAGTTCTGAAGGGTGAAGAAGTCGTTCACCTCGTCCGGCTCGCAGAAGCCGTGCTCCACGATGCTCATCAGCACCCCGCCCGTGAAGTTCTCGTAGCTCTGCAGCACGTCCACGTCCTCCGGGCCCACGCCTGCCATCGCGTAGAGCCGTGGCGCCAGCGTCTTGAAGTTCGAGGTCGCGTAATCGGGCGAATTGTGCGCCGTCGCCGCCTGACGGAAGTCAGACCCCTGCGCTGCGCCCAGCACGTACGCCGGCTTCTTCGCCATATCCTTCGCCCGCTCCGCGGTCGTCACGATCGCCGCTGCCGCCCCGTCGTTCTCCTGACAGCAGTCGAACAGGTGGAACGGCTCCACGATCATGCGCGAGTTGTCGTACATCTCCTCCGTCAGCTCGCGCCCGTACATCACCGCCCGCGGGTTCGTCTGCGCGTGCTGGTAGGAAGCCAGCGAGATCGCCCGCAGCGCGCTCTGCTCCGCCCCGTGCTCGTGCATGAAGCGACGGATACGCATCGCGAACGACTGTGCCGGCGACATCAGCCCGTACGGCGCCAGGAACGCCCCCGCCCCTGCCGCCACCGGCACCTGTGGCCCCTGCCCGAAGCGTCCGAACTGCCCCTGCGCCAGCCCTCGATACACCACCACGTACTTCGAGTAGCCTGCCACCACCGCCGCCACCGCGTTCGCCACCGCTCCCGACCCGCCACCGCCGCCGCCACCCCAGACCATA
Source organism: Tepidiformaceae bacterium (assembly GCA_965200565.1). GTDB lineage: Bacteria > Chloroflexota > Dehalococcoidia > Tepidiformales > Tepidiformaceae > UBA2991. The sequence continues at coordinate 1,932,533 of OZ241349.1, forward strand.
TTGCTAAAGGTCAGGTCACGAATCCCCAACGCCGCCGCCAGACGAGGCGGATCATTACGGTCGTTCGCGAACGCCGCGAAGCCGTCGATCTCACGCACATCGATGCCCGCATCCGCCGCCGCCAACTGGATCGCATCCAGCACCAGCTTGATCTCCGGGTCAGGCGATTGCCCCCGCTTGTAGTACGTCGTCTCCCCGATCCCGACGATCGCCTCCCGACGATCGCCGTCTTCCCCCGCATCGTCCCGTCCGACATACCTCGCCTCCAGTCCGCAGTGTCCCCCGAATGCTACAGACGCCCCCCGCTACAAGACGCGCCCACGTGTGACCGCGCGCACACCAGTGCCCTCTCTCTGCCGCCTCCTGCCCCATCCACGACGACCGTGCCCTTCTCCACGGCGCCCATGCCGGGCTCGCTCTGCTTGCACTTAGCACCAGGCGCCCGGACGATATGCCGGCTCCGCACGAGCAGTGGTCTAGTCGTGGTTTTGGCAATTCGGGATGGCGACCGTGCTCCCTTGTGGCCGTGATGAACGTGATGGTCGTGTGGACCAGCCCCAAGGAGGCCCCATGTTGAAACAGTTGCGCGCGTTTGCATCGACAGCGCGTGGTGAGATCTGCTCCGCCGGACCAGGAGGGAAAAGGGTCCTTCTGCGATTCCCAAGCGTAGTTGTCATGGTAACTCTCGTGTTCCTGGTTGCTTGCGGAGATTCCAAGCCTGACCGGGAAACTTGCGATCGCGCATACGACAGGTGTGCGACGGGTGATTGTCAGGAATGGGATGAGATTACTGATTACAGTCAGGCTGATCACTGCTATGAAACTATTGCTGACAGGGTCGCTGCTGCTCGTCGCGCAGCTGAAGCTGCACAGGCGGAGGCTGAGCGGAAGGCAGCAGCTCCCCACCCCGAGATTGTTGACTGCAGGTGGAGGCAGTACTGGGATGCTGCTGACGAGAAAACGCTGGAGATCCGGGGAGAGATGAGGAATAATACGAGATACGATATCTCATCATTTTGGATGGTACTTCGGATCTACGGCGATCCAAATGCCAGATCGATCGGGATAGCCACAGCAGGAACTTACCCGGATAGAGAGGAAATCATCCGAAATGGATCGAAGACTTCCTTCTTCGGACTATACGGTTACGCGAATTGGACCAGAGAGCACCCTGGTATGGAGCAAGTATATCTAGATGAAGTGAGTTACCTTCTTGACGGAGTTCCCTGGAAAGTGGGTTGGTTGCAAGATTGCCAAGAAGTGCAGGAATTCTGAGCAAATCACGCGCCATGAGAGGGATTGAGGGCTACGGCGCTCCTTCGTCGCCCCACGACCTGCTCGCCTTCATCCAACCCCCCACAGTGTCACCTCCCCCTCCCACCTCCTGCCCTCGGCCGCTTCAATCCCTCCGTGCCTGCCGTCCGGCCTGGACTACGGTGACGAGTCGTATGCACTGACGGGCCACACGCGGGGGACGCAGACCCCCGCCCCAACCAGGGCTGTACCATCGCGCCCCCATGGCCATGCCCCCCGGCCCCGACGCACCCGCCCGCTGCGACTGGGCCGGCGACGACCCCCTCATGCAGTAGTACCACGACGACGAGTGGGGCGTCCCCGTCCACGACGACCGGGAACTGTTCGAGCTGCTCACCCTCGAAGGCGCCCAGGCAGGCCTCTCCTGGCGCACCGTCCTGCACCGTCGCGAGGGCTACCGCGCCGCCTTCCACGGCTTCGACATCGCCACCGTCGCCGCCTACACCGACGCCGACAGCGAACGCCTGCGCGCTGACGCCCGCATCATCCGCAACCGCGCCAAGATCGACGCCGCCATCGCCAACGCCCGCGCCACCCTCGCCCTCCAGAACGAGCACGGCTCGCTCGATGCCTTCCTCTGGAGCTTCGTCGGCGGCCAGCCCCGCCGCAACGCCTTCACCCGCCTCGACGACCTGCCCGCCGAAACCGACGACTCGCGCGCCCTCAGCAAGGCGCTCAAGCGCTACGGCTTCTCCTTCGTCGGCCCCACCATCTGCTACGCCTTCATGCAGTCAGCCGGCCTCGTCGACGACCACCTCACGAGCTGCTTCCGCTACGAACAGGCATAAGGCCAGGGGGACGGGACAGGGGGGGAAAGGGGGGAAGGGCGATTTACGCAGCCTCCTGCAGTGGCTTCGGCCAGAACGGATGGGGAAGCCAGCGCTTGAAAAACCGCACCGCCTCATCGTCCACGCGATTGGGCGAAATCATGTACTTCGCCTTGCCCTTCCCCGTCCCCGAGATGGCGAACGTGCCGTTGGCGATCCTCCCGATGGCGATGTAGCCGTTCGCATTGTTCGAACTGATCGCGATGGCCCCGTTCGCATTCACGCTCGAGAAGGCGATCACACCCGTTGAGTTAACGGTCGCGAGGGACAGGAACCCGATGGCGTTGACCGGGCTGATGGCCACCACCCCGACCGAGTTCACCACCCCAATGGCGATGATGCCGATGCCGTTGACCGCGCTGATGGCGATGATCGCGATGGCGCTTGCCGAGTCGAATTCCATGCCGCACCTCCTCGTGACAGAACGCTTCGTTCCAGAAAGAAACCTGAGGGCTGATTCGCGCGCGAGCCTACAGGCCCACTGCAACCGCTGCTACGTCCGCTGCTACGTCGCCACAACCCGATAGCGAGCCGCCTCCAACGCCTCCACCTCGTCCGCCAGCCCCGCCGGCAACCCTTCCACCCCCTCCTTCCCCCGAGGCGCCCCGAATATCTCCGCCAGCGCAGCCCTCCGCCGGTCCAGCGTCTCCTGATCGCGCCACTGTTCGAACCAGCAGAAGAGCGCCCCATCGTCCTCCCGCTCGTGCGCGATATGCGTCACGCACCCATCCAGATCCTGGGCGCTGCGGCTCAACTCCCGCGCGATCTCCCGAAACGCCTCCTCCCGTCCCCGCTTCGCCCGCGCCACCGCCCACCCCGTAATCCCCGCCGCCGTCCAGTCGCGACCCGCATCGAGGTGGTTCTGCAGCAGGTGGTAGCCCAGCTGTTCGCGATGCTCGATCGACGTCCACAGCCGCGACCCCTCCCTCCCCTCCGGCCCACCCGCCAGCATCGGACGGATGCGCTCCACATGACGCTCCAGCAACGGCATCGTGGCCCACTGCTCGTACCAGAGAAAGTCGCGCGCATCCGCCAGGTTCTGTAGGCAGATGTAGATGTCGCAGCCCTCATCGAGCCGGTTCGAAGTCTCCGTCAGCTCATTCGCCAGCGCGACAAAGCTCCGCTCGCGCCCCACCCGCGCCCGCAACCCAACCGTCCACGTAATCACCATGCCCCCCGCACTCTACTCCCCCTAACCCGCCCCCTCATCCAGCAGCGCCAGCAGGTGGGCCTTGTCCGCGACGAACTGCGGCTCCGTCACGATCTCCGGGCCACGGGGGCGGCCGTACCCCACCTCCATCCGCGCCGCCACCCGCGCCGGACGCGGCGTGAGCACATAGACCACATCCGAGAGGATGAGCGCCTCCTCCACGTCGTGCGTGACGAACAGGACCGTACGCGCGTCCCTGCTCCACACCTCCTGCAGCCACTGATGCATCTCCCGCCGCGTGATCGCGTCCAGCGCCCCGAACGGTTCGTCCAGCAGGAGCACGCGTTGTGGCATGAGAAACGTCCGCAGCAAGGCCAGACGCTGCCGCATCCCACCGCTCAACTGCGACGGCCAACTCTCCTCGAAGCCCTCCAGCCCGAAGCGTTCGAACAGCGCCAGCGCCCGGGCCCGAGCCTCCCGCCGCGGGATGCCTGCAATCTCCGCCCCCAGCACGGCGTTCCCCAGCGCCCGACGCCACGGCAGGAGCAGATCCTTCTGGGGCATGTAGGCCGCCACCCCCTGACGGCCCGACGTCGATCGCCCCTCGATCAGCACCTCCCCCGAGTCAGGGGTGAGCAGCCCCGCCAGCGCCTGCAGCAGCGTGCTCTTGCCGCAGCCACTCGCCCCCACCAGGCTCACGAAGGAGCCAGGCGCCGCTTCCAGGTCTACCCCGTCGAGCACCTCAACGCTGCGCGCTCCCGTGAAGGTGTGACGCAGCCCGCGGATGGCGATGGCTGCTTCGCTCATGTTCCCCCTACGGCAGGAAATCGTTTGTGAACGCTGCCTCCACGTCGATCGCCTCGGTAGTCAGCCCCGCATCCCGCAGGAACGCCTCGAAACGCGTCCAGACCGAAAGCTCCTGCTGCCCCCAGTTGTCGGGGTCGGAGGTGTAGCGGCTGGCGAGGTAGGCCGCGCTCGCACGCACCAGCGCCTCATCCAGCTCCGGGGCCGCCTCCAAGAGAATGGTGGCCGCCTCATCCGGGTTCTCGATGGCGAACTGGTAGCCGCGCGACGTCGCCGCCATGAAGTCCGTTACCAGATCGGGGTCGTCCGCAATCAGCGATTCGCTCGTGATGATCAGGGGCGTGTACCAGTTGGGGATGCACTCCGTGTTGTCGATGAAGCGGATGAATGAAACGTCCCGCTCCAGCACCTCCGTGTAGCGGATGCCGTCCCAGCCATCGAAGATCCAGACGAAGTCGTGGTCGTCCTGCTCCATCCCGACCAGGTAGTCCACGTTCCCGATGATGGCGTACTCGACTGTCGACGGATCACCGCCGTCGCACTCTACCAGCGTCGAGATGAGCGCCGTCTCCAGCGCGCCGCCCCAGCCGCCGTACGTCTTCCCCTGGAGGTCGAGCGGACGCATGATGCCTTCGTCCCCGAGCGAGATGAGGCTCGAGGTGTTGTTCTGGATGATGGCTGCGATCGAGACGACCGGGATGCCCTGCTCCCGTGCCGGGATGACCGCCTCCTGCACCGAGATGCCGAAGTGCGCCGCGCCCGCCGCAACCGCCTGGTCCGCGAAGACCTCGCCCGGCTGCACGATCTCCACTTCCAGACCCAACTCCTCGTACCAGCCCTTCGCCTGCGCGATGTAGAGGCCGGCGTGGTTCGTGTTCGGCGTCCAGTCGAGGATGAAGGTCACGCTGCGGTGCTCGTGGTCGTGCCCGTCTGCTTCCGTGGGCGCTTCCGTGGGTGCCGCCGTGGCGACCGGCGTCGGTTCGGGGGTGGAAGCCGGAGCTTCATCGTCGTCCCCGCAGGCGATCACCAGCATGCCCGCCAGCGCGAGCAGCAACGGGGCGAACAGCAGCCATGTCGTTCGCTTCGTTCGCTTCAGCTTCTTCAGATTGAGGATAGTCATGAGCGTTTCTCTCCTTCGCTATTGGCGTTGTTGGTGTTGTTGGTGTTGGTGTACTTCCAGGGCGAGGCCATCCTCGCCAGCAGATGAACCGTGACGAACAGGGCGATGCTCAGCACCGCGATCACCACGATCGCGGCGAATATCTGGTCGGTCTGGTACGACGATCGGGAGCGGATGATGAAGATGCCCAGACCGCTCTGCGCCCCCACCCACTCCCCGAAGATGGCCGCAATCACCGCGTAGGCGGCCGCAATCTTGAGACCCGCGAAGAACGACGGCACCGCTGCGGGGATGAGGACGTGGCGAAGCTCTTCGAGGCGGCTCGCGCCCATGCTCCGTACCAGCGCCAGCATCTCCCGGTCCGCGGAAGCCAGCCCGTCCACCGTGCTCACCACGATGGGGAAGAAGCAGACCAGCCCCACGACCGTGACCTTCGGCTCGATGCCAAGCCCCAGCCAGACCACCAGCAGCGGCGCCAGCACGATCATCGGGATCGTCTGGGAGGTGACGGCGATGGGGTAGAGCACCCGTCTCGCCAGGGGCACGCTCGCGATCAACACCGCCAGCGCCACCCCTCCTGCCGCCGCCGCCGCGATGCCCGCAAGCGCCTCCACGGCCGTCGTGCGGATGTGGGCCGGGAAGAGGTGCCCCTTCTCGATGAACACCTCTCCGATGGCGCTGGGCGCAGGCAGGATGTACGGACGTGTATCCAGCACCTGCACCAGCAGCTCCCACAGCCCCACCAGCGCCACCAGCAGTACCACCGCCGGCATGTACTCCCACAGCGCCCCCGCCAGTCCTCGCGACCAGCGTCCCCAGGGCCCCCGGAGCGTCCCAGGCCCGCGAGCAGGCAACTCAGCTGCCATCCCGGAACTTCCCTGTCAGGCTGGCGATGGTGGGGCCGTCCGCCTCCGCCGTCTGCTCAACCTTGATGACGGTGACGAGCCCCTCCGCCCCCGCTTCCAGACAGGCTTCGTGGACCCGTCGCATGAGCGGCCAGAGCGCGTCCGGCTCGCCCTCGACCGTCGTTCCCAGGGCCCCCACCTCGTACGGCAGCCCCGACTCCTGGACGACCGCAATGGCCGCGTCGATGTGCGCGTACGGGTTCTCAGGCGTGCCTGCCGGACTCGCCAGACACTGCAGCTCCACGATCATGCGCGTCCCTCCTTGCGCTGCCGGAGGAAGCCCGATCGCGGTCGCCGCGGGGGAGAACAGGGAAGAGGATGGCCTACCGGTTGCAGAAGCTCAGGGGGTCGGATGTCACCCCGCTGAGCCGCACGCGCACGCTGCCCCGACGCCTCTGCGCCATGCTGCTGCGTACCGTTGGTAGCTGTCTCTTCACGCCGCTTCCCTACGCTCGCATTACCGAGATCAGGTTCCTGGGGTAGTCCTTGCGGATCTCAGCCTTGCGGCCCCCCCGGCGGCAGATTCCCTTGGGGAAAATGCTCCCCCACGCTAGGCCCAACCGGCCCCCGCGTCAAACGCCAGGGGCCGTTGCGGTAGCGGCCTCGGGGTAGCTACCCCCGCCGCTCAGGGTGCCGCCGTCTGCCGGCGACGCAAGCGTCGTGAGGGTGTACGTCGGGGTGGGCGTTCCGCCATCTGCTGTGAAGGTAGCCGTGACCGTCTTGTCGGCCATGATGTCGTCGAGGTAGCAGGTCGTGCCCGTGACACGGTCGCACCCGCTCCATCTTGTGAACGTGGAGCCGGGCCCTTCCGTTGCGACAAAGCTAGCGTCCGAGCCCTCCGTGTACTCGTGTGTCCCGACAGCCGGAGTCGTCGTCCCGTTGCCGTCCGTTGCGACCGTAACTGTGTAGTTGGCGCAGGGCCCCTGTGCGGTAGGTGCTGGAGCGGTGGTGGAAGACTGCATCGTGAAAAGCCAGGTGGACGAACAGAAGCGGGGGTACAATCCATTCTCCCACCAATGCACGTCACCGATGGGGAATCCGCACCCGTTGGCCATTCCCTGTTGGGGTCTTGCAGCTGCGTTGATGGGTGTACGTGGCGATAAAGATTACCTTCATAAATTATGAGATCTAGGCCTGTCTGATGGAGATGGGGACCGTTTGTGGGGCAGTTTGCGCCATCATTCAGGTGGCTCAGCACGATTGCAACTTTGGTGAGTACCGTTTCCCCATTCCTCGTGGGCATTGCGACAACGGACCCCTCCTTGATCCCGGGTGCTGGTTTTGTATGGGTGTATTCGAATGATCCCAGTAGTTGCCACCTACTGTTCCGAACCTGCACTTTGACTTGTCGGCAAGAGGCCCCCTTTTGGGCGATATGGTGAATACTCTGGCAAAGTCCCCACTGCGGACGCGGATGCCCCGGAAGGCAGCGTAGACGGAAGTCCCCGTGGGCGCTCCGATGTCGAGTCCCCAGCCATCATCGATATCTCCCTCACACGTTTCGTGCCAGCCACAGGTCAGTCGCACGTCCATCGGCGTAAAGGAGGCTGCACTTGAGTAGCCTGGCTGGATGCCGGGCAAAATTTCGTAAGCGTACACTCCTGGGGCGTCAACAGCGTTTGCTGAAGATCCGTTATCAGTCCACAAAAGTTGAAAAAGGGATGGCATGAGGAAAGCGATGGCGAAAACGGAGAGCAGGGTGATCTTCTTCATCTAGTCCTCGAACAGGCTTTCTGCGATTTCAACAGCAGCAGCGAGGTTTGGCCTCGCAGTTCAGGGCCGAGCCCTTCGACGTAGTGGAACAAAGTCACTGCTGGGCTATTGGTGGTGGGTGCTGAGTGAATCGTGGTTACAGTCACTCCAAGCAAGGAAGAGCAGTACTGTGCCCATGCGGGGCGGTTGGCGACGGTAAGGAGCTCGGTAAAGCACGAATCCCTGTACCCAAGGACTGCACTGGATGTGCGCACAGTCCTCAGAATGCGCCCTCCACAGATCTGGACGCCTGGGTGCCCGCGGTGTTATTCCAGGTTGCGCAGTAGCCGTTGTAGGGGTCAGTTAAGCCGCCCCCCTCAGCGCGGTCGAAGGTCCAGCCCTCAGGCAAGGTCGGCTCTCGCCAGTAAGGCAGTGCCCGCGCTTCTGACAGGAGCGCTGTTTCAAATGACTGAGTGCGTGTGTCGGGTAGGGTCCAATACCGTCGGCTCAACTGCCCCCGACCATCCAGCAGGCACCACCTGATGGTGGCCGTTGCTCACCGGAATGGTGAGCCCGCTGCCCCCGAGCGTGGGGTAGCGATCCCACGCCTGGCCCACCGCCTCCATGCTGGTCGAGGTCGTGACGGCGCCGCTGCAACCGGAGAAGGAGTAGGTCGTCCAGCCCACGTCGAACTCGCGGTAGACGCTCGTCCCCGTCATCACCTCGTCGACGATGTAGCGCACCCAGCAGCCCTCACTGCCCGTCAGCTGGATAAAGTCCCCCGCCACCACCTCGCCCCAGATCGACGTCGCCGCACTGGCGCCCGAGGACACGTCAAGCGCGTTGAAGCGCAGCGTCTCCACATCCGTACGAAGCCCTTCGTAGGTCGTGACTACGCTGCCCGTCTGCCCCGACGCCCCGTCCGCCGGCGCCTCGAACGCCGCCCAGCTGCCCGCCGTCGCCACCGCACCGCTCGTATCGAGGTTGTTGTGGGTGCCGACCGGGGCGATCGACTCAGTCACAGCGACGACGTAGGTCGCAAACACCACCGAGTTGTCGTCCCGCAACGTGACTGTGACCGTGCCAGCCGAGCAACCGTTGAGCGCGATGCTCGCGCCATCGTTGTGGAAGGCACTGGCGTTCTCCGCCCCCGGACAGGAGTCGTCGTGCGAGAGGTTGCCGCTGTCGCCACTCGCGTTGAGCACCACCCGCACACCCTGGGAGGAGTTGAGGGTGAAGGACTGCGGCGCATTGACGGCGATGGAGGTAGGAATGGGGGAGAGGCTGGCGTTGCCGACGACCGCTTCGATAGTCGCGAGCGTGGCGTTGGTGCCCGTCTGCCGCAGGATCAGCGCCACCGCCCCGTCGGAGCAGCCACGCAGGTGGATCGTCTCACCCGCGCTGAGGCGGCGGACCTCCTTGCTGGCGGTCGCCGGGCAGGAGCCCGCCAGTGTCACCGCGCCGGCCTGCTCACCCTCGTTGAGGATGAGCTTCACTGCGGGGAGGTTCGTTTCGAGGGTGAGGGCGACCACCTCGTCACGGGGCAGGACGGTACCAGCCGGGTCGGGCGTGAGCCGCGCGTAGGTCGCTGCCACGTTGACGCTGTAGGTGGCGAGCGTGGTCCCGCCCGACTGAAGCGTGACGGTGGCGTCGCCGGCGGTACAAGCCTTTAGCGTGAGGCTGTCCCCGTTGCTGGCGGAAGCGCTGGCGTTCTCCGCTCCCGGGCAGGAGTTGCTGAACGAGAGGTTGCCGCTGTAGCCGCTCGCGTTGAGCACGACGGAGACGCTCTGCAGGTTCGTGGCGAGTGAGACCGTTGCGCTCTCGTTCAGGGCGATAGCGACCGGCGCCGGCTCGAGGCGGGCGTAGCTGACGACATTCACCGTGTAGCTGGTGAGCACATCGTTGGTGCCCTGGATCAGCAGGCGCACGCTCACCTCACCAGCGCGACAGCCCTTGAGCACGACCGTCCTGCCACCGCTGTAGACCCGGGCCTGGCGATCCGTGGTGCGCGCATCCGTGAGGCTCACGGCCCCGGCGCTGTTCTGGTTGACCGCGACGCGGATGTTGCGCGTGGAGGTGGTGGTGAGGGTGAAGGAGACCGTTTCGTTGAGAGGAATCTCCGACGGTGTGGGGTTGAGGCTGGCCTCGGCCGTCTGCGCGTCCGCCCCTGATCCCTCCCACGGGTCGACAAGGGCCAGCACGCCCGCCACCAGGGCGCTTCCCGCGAGGGCCACCGCCACTCCCAGCAGCAGTGTCTGTCGATGCCGTCCCATCCATGCACGCATGGCCATCCCTCTTGTCGGATGCGACGCTACAGGAAAAATTATAAGTGGAAAGAATTAGGAAAATAAAGATAAACATGCTTTACCATAGAAGGCACCCTGGAGCCAGAGCGACGTCTCCGCTCCCCCTTCCCCCCGCTCCGCTTGCCCCCGCTTGCCACGCTGCGCCCGCCGTTGCGTATACTCAGATCACCCAAAGTCCGACTCTTGGCAAACAGAACAGGGAGGCCCACGTGGCAGTAGCCCCATCCACGCTCGAAGGCACCGCGCTCGATCGCGTGCACAAGCTCACCCAGGTAATCCGCGAAGGCGGCGACGAAGCCCAGAAGCTGCGCCGCCTCCCCGACGAGACGGTCGACATCCTCATCGAAGAGGGCATCTTCCGCTTCGCCCTCCCCACCGAACTCGGTGGCGAGGACGCAAGCTCGATGGAGACCGTCGCCGTGCTCGAGGCCATCTCCGCCATCGACGCCTCCGTCGGCTGGAACGTGATGATCGGCTCCGAGATCAACGCCATGGCCGCGGGCGGCATGCCCCACGACCTCGCCAAGGAGGTCTACCTCGACAATCCGCGCGTCATCATGTGTGGCGGCGGCGGCCCCGGCACCGTCCCCGGTCGCGCTGTCGAGCAGCCCAAGGGCGACTACAAGATCTCGGGCCAGACCACCTTCCAGAGTGGCTGCCACCAGGTGGAGTGGGCCTTCATGTCCTGCCCCATCTACGCCAGCGACGACGCCGAAGCCCCCCTCATGGATGAGGCCACGGGCATGCCGCAGATGAAGATGTTCTTCGTCAACCGCTCCCAGTTCGAGGTGGTCGACACCTGGGACGTGGCCGGCCTGCGTGGCTCCGGCAGCCACGACGTGAAGGTCGACAACGCCATCATCGAGAAGAAGTGGCTCGATGTTGACCTGATGAAGCTGCCCGCCCTCTACCCGAACCCCGTCTTCCGCATCCCCGTGCCGCTGCGCCTCTCCTACAACAAGGCCGCAGTGGCTCTCGGTGTGGGACGTGGAGCCCTCGACGTCTTCTCCGACCTCGCCCAGAACAAGGTGCCCATGCTCTCCAGCGGCACGCTTCGTGACCGCCCCGTGGCCCAGTACCGCATGGGCGAGGCCGAGGCTACCGTGCAGGCCGCCCGCGCCTTCGTCATGGAAGCCCTGACCGAGGTGGAGGACGAGCTGCACGCCGGCGCCGAGCATCCCAGCGCGGAAAGCACGAAGAAGGCGCGGCTTGCCTGCACCTTCGCCGCCAACGCCTGCATGCACGCCGTGGATTCCATCCACAACACCGCCGGCACCACCGGCGCACGCATGTACAGCCCGCTCGAGCGCAAACTGCGCGACGCCCACGGCTGCGCTTCCCACCGCTGGGTCGCGCATCCGCTCTACGAGACGATCGGCAAGCTCTACCTCGGCCACGAGCCGGACTTCGAGTTCCAGGGCGCCTAGCGCCCGCCGCCACCGTCAACGCACCGACACAGGGACGAGCCAAACGGCTCGCCCCTGTTGCGTGTCCGGCTCTCCGGCGGGGGGAAGCGTGTCGTGGAGAAGCGTGGGTGAAGTGCTGGAGCGCTAGTCCGCCCGCTCTTCCAGCAAGTCCAGATCCTCGAGCGCTGCCTGGAAGACTTCGGGGATGCTGGTGCGGGCCGCTTCGAGGGCTCCTTCCGCCAGCACGATGGGCAGCCCGATGCGCGAAGCCGTCAGCAGCGCCATGCCGGGGTTGCACTCCACGTCCGTCTCCCCCGCCGCGCCCGCGAGCCGCAGCCAGATGCGTCCCTGCTTCTGCTCGTCGCAGGTGAGCACCACCGCTCGCGCTTCCCAGCCGATGCCCCGCAGCACGTCGTCGAACCCGGTCAGGAGGCAGCGGATGCCGTCGGCGTCGGGTGCCAACCAGTCCGCTACGCCGTTGTGGACGGGCACGCGCACGCGCGTCTTGCCGCCGCATTCGTGCAGCACCACCTGCGAGTGCTGCCCGCAGTCACAGGGGCGAATCTTCCCGATCTTCAGCTGGCGGTCGGACATCTGCTTCCTCCTTCGGATGCGCCGTCGAGCCCCCGTCCGACGAGCATCGGGGAAGCCTAAGCGAATGAATCAGATTAGGCAAGCCTAATGTGGGGAATCAGTCCGCATGGGGCAGTGCGTCCCGCGCCCGTCGTCGGCTCGTCGTCGGGCCCGCTGTGGGGAGCGATGCGAATTCGTGTGAAGGGAAGTGGTGAAGCGGGAGGTGGTACCGGGGGAGGGATTCGAACCCTCACGCCTTGCGGCCACGGATTTTAAGTCCGCTGCGTCTGCCATTTCCGCCACCCCAGCGCCTGCCCCAAGAATACCGCAGCCGCTCCGTCTCCCCACCCACCTGGCCGATTCACCCTGCCTTCCGCCTGACGCCCGAAGCCTACGGCCCGCCCGCCTCCCAGACGCCCGCCTCCCCCTCCCGCGCCTCCCCTCGCGCCGCGAGCGCGTCCAGCTGCCCCTGCACGCTTGAGGCAGTCTGCCAGAAGCGACGCTCCGCGCCCCGCGGGAAGAGCCGCACGCAGAGCCCGTAGACATCCGCGGGGCCCTCCTCGCGCAGCGAGCGGTGGACGCGCGCGCAGCGACGCTCGATGCGCTCCAGCGCCCCCGCGATCGCTTCGCTGGCGCCCTCGAACGGTTGGCCGTGTCCTGGGAAGCAGCGGGTGAAGCCTTCGCCCCGCAGCCGCTCCAGCGAGGTGGTGAAGTGCGCCAGCGTGGGGAAGCGTCGCAGCCCCTCGCCCGCTGCGCCTTCGGGCACGAACTGGATGGCCGGTAGCGGGTCGACGTCGGGGAGGAGCTGGTCGCCGGAGAAGAGCCACCCTTCCTCCCGCACCGCCAGCACGAGGTTTCCGGGCGTGTGCCCCGGCGCCGCGACCACCTCGACGCCCGCCACTTCAATATCGCCTATATCGCCTCCGATATGGCCTGCGGTGGCGCCTGCTCTATCGCCAGCGATATGGAAATCGGCCTCGAATGGGGGGTAGCGCAGGCCTGTGGGCCAGCGCCCACCATCGACCGGATACTCCGCTGAGCGCGCCGCTCGCCGTGCCGCCAGCCGCCGTGCGGCCAGCCGTTCGCGCACGTGGGCGAGCGTCTCCGGCGGCGCGCCCGTGCCCTGCGCCCAGGCCAGCATGGCCGCCCCTTCCGCTGTCGTCTGCAGCATCGGGCGCGCCGTGAGCGGCCCGTCCGCCGCCCCCACCCAGACGGGCACACCGGCCCCCTGCCAGCGTCTCCCCAGCCCCGCGTGGTCGTGATGCCCGTGCGTCGCCACGACCACCTCGGGCGTGGCCTCGCCCAGCCCCTCCTGCAGCGCCTCCCAGGCGCCGGCGTAGTCGGGACCGGTGTCGACGAGCAGGCGCGTGCCGTCCCGCTCCACCAGATGCACCGTGTTGTCGCCGAGGGCGATGGAGCGGACGTCGCGCATGGGCACAGTCTGCCACGTGACTCGCGCAGGCCTGCTCCAGCGCCTACGATCCTTGCCCAGGAGGTCTCAATGACCGACTTGTCCACCTCTGCCAGCGAACGCCTTCCCCGCGAAGACGTGAGCGCTATCGAGGGCACCGCCGCATCGCTGCGGGAGAGCGTTGAGCGCGTGATCGTGGGGAAGAGCGAGATCGTGCGGCTGGCGCTTGTCGCCCTGCTCTGCGAAGGGCACATCCTGCTCGAGGACGTGCCCGGCACCGGCAAGACAACGCTCGCCAAGGCGATCGCGCGCTCCCTTGGCTGCACCTTCCGCCGCATCCAGTTCACCCCCGACCTGATGCCTTCCGACATCACCGGCATCCACTACTTCGACCAGCGCTCGCAGGAGTTTGCCTTCCGCGAGGGGCCGCTCATCGCCAACGTCGTCCTCGCCGACGAGATCAACCGCGCCACGCCGCGCACCCAGGCGGCCCTGCTCGAAGCGATGGAGGAGCGTCAGATCACGGTCGAGGGCGAGACGACCCTGCTGCCCCGCCCCTTCCTCGTCATCGCCACCCAGAACCCGGTCGAGCTGGAAGGCACCTTCCCCTTGCCCGAAGCGCAGCTCGACCGCTTCATCCTGCGGCTCAAGCTCGGCTACCCCGATGAAGACGGCGAGGATGAGGTGCTCGCTCGCCAGGAGCACGCCAACCCGCTCGACGACCTCACCCCCGTGGTCACGGCGGAGGAGCTCACGCAGATGGCGGATGCCCTGCAGCGGCTGCACGTCGACCCTGCCGTGCGCCGCTACGTCGTGCGTACCGTGCGCGAGACGCGCGACGGAACCGCCTTCGAGCTGGGCGCCAGTCCGCGCGCCAGCCTTGCGCTCTTCCGTGCCGCCCGCACCTACGCCGCCATCAACGGGCGCGACTTCGTCCTCCCCGACGACGTGAAGGCGATGGCCCCGCACGTCCTCCCACACCGCCTCATCCTCTCCACCCAGACCCGCCTGCGCGGCCGTGAAGTGGAGGACCTCATCGCCGACGTGCTCGCCCGTGTGCCCGTCCCCATCGAGGACGATGCATCGGTCCCCGCCCCATCCACGCCGTCCCCCGCGACGGACGAGGGCGCCGGGTCGGAGGCGACCGCACCGGACGCACCGCCTGCCTCCGGCGGAGGCGGCGACGGCGACTCACCCTGGCAGCGCCGCTGATGCCGTCCCGGCGTCGCCCCGGGCGCTGACGCATGGTCTTCCGCGACGTCTGGCTGTTTGTCGGGCCCGTGCTCATCATCGTGGGCGCCGTCACGGGCCAGCCCATGGTCACGGGCATCGGCGCGGTTGTGCTCGTCGTGGGCGTCATCAGCCGCGTCTGGGCGCGCTACCTCTTCCGACGCGTGCGCGTGCGCACGGCGGTCAGCCAGCCCTTCGCCTTCCAGGGCGAGTCCGTCGAGCTGACCTTCGAGCTGGAGAATCGCAAGTTCCTGCCCCTGCCCTGGTTCGACCTGCACCTGACCCTCTCCGAGGAGCTCGAGGTGCAGGGTGAGACGCTCACCGAGTCGTCCGCGACGGGCATGGCTGCCATCGTGCGGCGCGGGGCGCTTGGGTGGTATGAGCGACGCCGCTGGCGCGCCCGCGTCAGCGCCACGGAGCGAGGGCAGTTCCAGGTCGGCCCTGCGCAGATCCACTCCGCCGACCTGCTCGGCATCTTCCCCCGCTTCCACGAGACTGCGGAGAGCGCCTCCTTCATCGCCTACCCGCGCGTCTTCGCGCTCGACGACCTTGGTTTCCCCGCCGACCGCCCCCTCGGCGAAGCGAAGGGCCGCAACCGCATCTTCGAAGACCCCCTCCGCATCGCCGGCCTGCGTGACTACGAACCGGGCGACTCCCTCCGCCGCATCGACTGGAAGGCGACTGCGCGACGCGGCGACCTGCAGTCCCGCGTGTACGAGCCCTCCGCCGTGCAGCACCTGTACGTCCTGCTCAACATCGACACGTTCAGCCACTCGTGGGAGGGCTACCTGAAGGAAGACCTGGAGCGAACGGTCTCGCTGGCGGCTTCGCTGGCGGTGTGGGGCGCGGGGCGACGGTATGCGGTGGGCCTGATCGCCAACGGATCGCTGCCCAACTCGGACCGCCCCATCCGCCTCGCCCCGTCGCGCGCCCGCACCCAGCTGCCGCGCATCCTTGAGGCGCTGGCCATCGTGCAGCCGCTCACCATGGGCGACCTCGCCAGCCACCTGCGGCGCGAGGCCAGCCGCCTGCCGCTCGGCTCGACGCTCGTGCTCGCCGCCGCCTTCGTCACCGCCGAGCTCGCCGAGGTGATGCGTCGCCTGCAGGACGACGGCCATCGCGTCGTCGTCATCGTCACCTCCGACCGTGTCGACACGGATCTGCTCGGCGGCCTCTCCCTGCGCACCCTGGGCAGCCGCTTCGAGCCGAACGAGGTGATCGTGTGATTCGACGCGTCGCCATCGCCCTGCTGATCGCCGCCGAGGCGCTCATGTTCTACACGCTGGGCGAGGTCGCCATGCGCGTCCTCTCCGAGCCGGGCAACGAGGTCGTGAACGCCCCCGCCTTCGTCATCATCGCCTTCGTCGCCTTCCTTTCCCCCCTCGCCTTCGACTGGTTCGCGCTCGAGCGGCGCGCGCGGGTGCTGGCGACCTTCGTGCTGGGGCTGGTCGTCTTCTACGGCGCACTGCGCATCCAGTACGCCAGCGACCTCGCGCTCTGGGACTTCGGCTGGGTGAACGCCTTCGTCACCGACACGGGCTCGGTGGAGGAGTGGATTTCGGCCGTCCTTGTGAGCAGCCTGCTCCTGATCGGGACCTGGGCGCGGGCCAGCTGGCGGGCGCGGGACGAAGTCTGGATCGAGAACGCCCCCCGCTCGCTCGTCATCCCCTTCGCCCTCGTCACCCTCTCCCTCGCCTTCACCGCCGGCAGCGAGCAGGCGACGGTGGTCACGCGGGGCGGCGTCGTCTTCTACGGCGTCGCGCTGTCGGCCCTCGCCGCCTCGCAGCTGGGCCAGACGGGCGCCACGATCGGCACGCTCCGCTCGGGCGGCGTGACCACCGTGATGCTCGTGGCCACCGGCCTCTTCGCCGCCCTTGGCGTCGTGCTCGTGGGCGTGCTCCTCGACCCCCTCATCGACGTGCTCAAGGTGCCCGTGCAGGCGAGCGCCGACGTCATCGTGTGGGTGGTGACGTGGGTCTTCTTCTACCCCATCGTCTGGGTCGTTGGTGGGCTCGTCGACCTGATCATCTCGCTGTTTGGCTCCTCCGGCGGTCCGCCGGCGGAGCCGCAACTCGAGTCGGCACTCGACCTCGTCGAAACGGACCTCGATCCCGACGAACTCGACAGTGACCTCGTCTCCGAGACCGGCCAACGGGTGCTCGCCATCCTCGCGCTCGTGGCTGGCGTGGGTGTCGTGGGCGCCATCATCCTCGTCCTCGCGATACTGAGTCGGCGTCGGGGGCGAAGCCGCGACGACGGGGTGGAAACCGAGGGCGTAGGCAGCCCCGTCGAAGACCTCCTCCAGCTTGCCCGCAGCCTCTTCCGCCGCGACCGCGCCCGCCAACCCGGGGGCGAAGGCGTCGTCCGCCTCTACCTCGACGTGCTCGACGCCTCCCGCCAGGCGGGCCAGGAGCGCGCCGCCGGCCAGACGCCGCGCGAATTCGCCCCTACCCTCTCCACCACCCTCCAGCGCGAGATTACCAGCGAAATCACGACCGCCTTCGAGGATGCGCGCTACGCCGACCGACCGCCAGGCGAATCCGCCCTCGCCGACCTGCGTCGCCGCTGGGAGCGCCCCGAAGAGCCGTCCGGCTAGCGCAGCCGCGCCCAGCCCTCACCGTATTCGACCACCTGCGGGACGACGCTTGCGGTGCCCTCGCGCGCGGCGAAGGCGAGGTCGGCGTCGAGCCCCAGCGCCTTGAGGGCGCGCGCGTGCTGCGCGCCCGCCACGAGCCGTGCGCTGCGCGCCGTGCGCTGTGGCAGGCCGGGCGCGATCCAGTCCTCGTAGCCGCTCGCTTCGGAAGCGACGCCCGCGGCGTCGCCCAACTCAACGCCCGGGCTCGCGCGGGTGATGAGCTGCACGAGCCGCGCCGCCGCCGCGAAGTCCTCCAGCGCGAAGCGCTTCCCCCCCGCTTCGCCCGCGCACACCAGCACCACGCGCTCATGCCCCGAGGCCCATTGCGCAACGGCGGACGCGTTCGCGAAGGCCGCCGCCGCCACCTCACCCCGTCCCGCCACGCCCGTGAGGGCGCGCGTGCCGTTCGTGGTGAAGAGCGCTGCCCGCTTGCCTTGCAGGTCGAGCCGGGAAGCCTCCACGGGCGAGTTGCCGTAGTCGAAGCCCTCGGGCGGCAGGCCGCCCACCTCGCCGAACAGCAGTCGCCCCTCCGCCTGCGCCCGCTCGCGCGCGGCCTCGATCGTCTCGAAGGCGAGCAGGTCTGCCAGCCCGCGCTCGAACAGCGTTGCGATGGTGGTGGTCGCGCGCAGCACGTCGATGACGAGGAAGGCGTCCGCCTCCATCGCGTCCGCCTCGGCAGGCAGCAGCGCCACGTCGAGGCGTCGTGTCCGCTTCGTCGGCTCCGTCACGGGTGCAGCATGGCTGCTTTCGAGGCGTTTCGCACCTGTGCGGGCGGCGGTTCGGGGTAGAAAGCCGTATGCTGGGGGGGATGGATCCGCGACCCGTCGGCATGTTCGATTCCGGCGTCGGCGGGCTCAGTATTCTCCGCGAATTCCGCAATCTGGCCCCGCGCGAGCGCACCATCTACTTCGCCGATACCGCCTGGTTCCCCTACGGCCCCCGCGACGCCGGCGAGGTGCGCAAGCTCTCCTTCGCCATCGCCCACCGCCTCCTGGCTGCAGACGTGAAACTGATCGTCGTCGCCTGCAACACCGCTTCCGCAGCCGCCATCGACGACCTGCGCCAGCTCTTTGACGTGCCCTTCGTGGGCATGGTGCCCGCGGTGAAGCCGGCGGCGCGCGTCTCCCGCAGTGGGCGTGTCGCCATCCTCGCGACGCCCGGCACCTTCGACGGTGACCTCTACGCCAATGTCGTGGAGGAGTTCGGTCGGGGCGCTGTCATCGACCGCGTCACCGGGCACGACCTCGCCGAGCTGGTCGAGCGTGGCGAAGTCGACGGCGCCGACGCCCGTGGCGCCGTGCGCGCCGCGCTTGGCAGCGCCGTCGCCAACGGCGCCGACGTTGTCGTGCTGGGCTGCACGCACTACGAGTTCCTCGCCCCTGCCATCGAAGCCGAGTTCCCCGGCATCACCGTGCTCGGTACCGCCGAGGCGGTGGCGAAGCAGGCCGTGGCCGTGCTCGCCGAACGCGACCTCGAAGCGCCCGACGACGCCGTCGGCGCGTTCGACCTGATCGTCTCGGGCAACCGCGAGGCCTTTCTCGCGACGCTCCCGCGCCTCGGCTTCGCGCCAGCGAGCGAGGGGGCCGCGCCATGACACCAACGCTGTCGCTGACGTCGCCCTGGGTCGAGAAGCTCGCGCGGCGCAGCCGTGAGGTCGGCAGCTTCGTCTGCGTGGGGCTCGATCCGCCCGCGGAGACGCCTGTTGGGGAGATCGTCTCGCGCAATCGTGCGCTCATCGAGGCGACCGCGCCGTATGCGGCCTGCTTCAAGCCCAATCTGGCCTTCTACGAGCAGTTCGGCATCCCCGGGCTGCACGCCCTCGAAGCGACGCTCGCCGCCATCCCCCACGACATCCCCGTCATCGCCGATGCGAAGCGGGGCGACCTGGGCAACACCTCCGCCGCCTACGCCCGCGCCCTCTTCGAGGTCTGGGGCTTCGATGCGGCCACCATCAACCCCTTCCAGGGACGCGATGCAGTCGAGCCCTTCCTCGCGTACGAGGACCGTGGCGTCTACCTGCTCTGCCGCACCTCAAACCCGGGCGCGGCCACCATCCAGAACGCCGAGCTGGCGGACGGCCAGCCCCTCTACGAACGGCTCGCGGCGGAGATGCCGACCTGGGGCGCGAACGTCGCCATGGTCGTCGGGGCGACGGCCCCCGCCGAGCTGGCTCGCGTGCGTTCGCTCGCGCCGCACACCTCGCTGCTCGTGCCGGGCGTGGGCGCGCAAGGAGGCGACCCCGCCGAAGTCGTCGCTGCCGCCGGACGCGAGCCGGGCCTGCTCGTCGTCAACGCCTCCCGTGGCATCGCCGCGGCGCCCGACCCCGCTGTGGCCGCCCTCGCCCTTCGCGACGCCCTCAACGCCCCCCAGCCATGATGAGCAAGCCATCGTGAGCGAGCCGTCGTGAACGACGACGTAGCCGTCGGGGACGTCTGGCGGATGCGG
Source organism: Tepidiformaceae bacterium (assembly GCA_965200565.1). Lineage (GTDB taxonomy): Bacteria > Chloroflexota > Dehalococcoidia > Tepidiformales > Tepidiformaceae > UBA2991. The sequence goes on from OZ241349.1 coordinate 1,952,351, forward strand.
CGCAAGCATCCGTGTGGGGGTTGGGAGTGGCGTGTCTACCGCGTGGGCGCCGATATCGGCATCGTTTGCCTCGAATGCGGCAGGCGGACGCTGCTGGAACGCCGCCGCTTTGAGCAGCGCGCCCGCACGCGCCTCTCGAGCGCGACTCCCTCGTGAGCGCCACTCCCACCTGGGACCCGCCCGCCGAACCGCCTCCGCCCCCTGCGTTGCTGCAGCAGCGCCCCTTCCGTCGCCTCAGCTCGACGCGCTTCTTCTCGCGCGTCTCGCAGAACGCGCTCAATCTGGCGCTCGTCCTGCTCGTGCTCGACGCGACGGGCAAGGCCTTCTTCACGAGCCTGCTCGTGCTGGCGCTGGTCGTGCCGGCTATGGTGGCGGGCCTGGTCGCGGGCGTCGCCGCCGACGCCATTCCCCGCCGCCTCATCATCGTGCTGGGCAACGTGGCGCGCGCGGCCGTGTGCATCGGCTTCATCGTCGAGGCAGGAGATGCGCCTTCGCTTTACGTGGTCGCCATCCTGTTGGCGGTCTTCACGCAGTTCACCGCCGTGGCGGAAGGCTCGCTCCTGCCCGCCATCGTGACGCGTGGGGAGCTGGCCCGCGCCAACGCCATCGGCCAGGCGGTCGGCGGAGCGGCGCAGATCGCCGGCTTCGCCGTGCTCACGCCGGTCGCGCTGCGTGTCTTCGAGCGCGCCGACGTGCTCTTCGGCATCGCTGCCGCGCTCTTCCTCGTGGCCGCCTTCGAGGCGATCCGCATCGGGCCCGCTTCCAACACCCGCGACGAGCCGGATGAACCGCCCCGCCCCGCCCCTTCACCGCGCGGAGCGCTGCCCCCCGACGCGCCCGTCGTGGGCAGCAGTGCGCCAGCCGGCCCCGCTCCCGCGCCTGACCCCGAAGAGTCGTCGTGGTGGCAGATGGGCTGGCGCACGATGCGCCGCGACCCCGCCGTCTTCCAGGCGGCGGTCGAGCTCACGCTCGTGACGATGATGCTGATCATCCTCGCGGGCCTCATCCCCGCCTACATCCGCGACGTGCTCGACCTGCCCTTCGAGATCGGTGCGCTCGTCCTCACGCCTGCGGCCATCGGCATTGTGGTGGGCTTGCGCGTGGCCGGTCCGCTGGCCCAGCGCGTCCGCCACAGCGTGCTCAGCTCGACCGGCTTCGCCCTCTTCACGGGACTGCTGCTGGCGCTTGCCTTCGTGAACGAAGAGGCCTCGTTCCTGGGCGGCTACGGCGCCTTCGCCTGGCTCAACGACCTCCACATCGGGAGCTTCGACGGCGGCGTGCTGCTGGCGATGGCGCTCGTCCTGCCCCTCGGCTTCGCCTACGCCACCGTGACCGTGACCGCGCAGACCGTGCTCAACGAGCGCGTCGCGCTCTCGCTGCAGGGGCGTGTGGCCGCCACGCAGGGCGCGATGGCGGCGCTCGCCGCCTCGCTGCCCGTGCTGGGCGCCGGCGCCCTCGGCGACTGGATCGGCGTGCAGCCCGTGATGGCCATCCTCGCGGTCAGCATCGCCGCCGCCACCTTCGTCAACCTGCGCTCGTGAGCAGCGCTTCGAGCGCCGCCGGCCCCCGTCTTGCCGCCCCGCGTCGCACTTTCCTATGATCGGGGCGAAGGGCGACCGATCTGTTCGGTCAGAGGTGGGACATGCGTGAGATGAGCATCGAGAGCATCCGGCTCTCCCTCAACAGCTACCAGCGCATCGCCATCCTTCGCGAGAAGGACACCGACCGCTACCTCACCATCTGGATCGGCCCCTACGAGGCCGAGAGCATCTCCCTGCGCCTGCACGACGTCACCCCGCCCCGTCCCCAGACGCACGACCTGCTCCGCAACATCATCGAGCAGCTCGGCGCCTCGGTGCGCTACATCCTTCTCAACGACCTCGCCCGCGACACCTACTACGCCCGCATCGTCCTCGATGTGAACGGCGACGCCCTCGAGATCGACGCCCGCCCGTCGGACGCCATCTCCCTCGCCGTTCGCACCGAATCGCCCATCTACGCGGAGGAAGCGGTGCTCGATGAGGGCGGTGAGATCATCCGCGAAGGCGTGGAGGATGAGGTGGAGCGAGAGCCGGAGAAGCCGGTCGACCCCGCCGAACTGGAGCGCCTCGGCCCCTTCAAGGACTTCATTGAAGGGCTCGACCTGAGTGGCTTCGACGATCCCCAGCGCTAGTTCCGCTCGCGCAGCGGGCCGGTTCCCCACCCGACCCCCGCAGGAGCGCCTCGCTGCCGTGTGCTCGCTTGCGCGTGCCTTCAGAATCGCCCTATCATGCCTGCGGCCTGAGCACGGCTATGGCGAAGCCTGAGCGTGCCGGTTGGATAGCGCCAACCGCGTACCTCATGGGAGCGGGCTGGTACTTCGCTACCTGCATCGTCGTCGGCGTCGCGCTTGGCCTCTGGCTCGATGACCTCACAGGACTGGAACCGCTCTTCATTCTCCTGGGAATCATCGTCGGGCTTATCCTGGCCATCGGTGGCGGAATCCGCATGCTTCTCCCCTTCATGAAACGCTTCGGTGGCGGCAGCGACGCCCCGGGTGGTGGTTCGTGAGCACCAGACTGAAGATCGGCATTGGCGTCATCGCCGCCCTCGCCTGGGTGGTCGTCGGCCTCATCGTTGCCCGAGGCCCGCAGCCCGAGATCATCGTCCCCGCCGAAGTCATCACCAGCATCGGCTTCTTCAACGTCACCAACACGCTCATCGCCGCCTGGACGGCCATGGTCATCCTCATCGTGGCCTCCGTGCTGGCCACGCGCGTGATGAAACTCATCCCCTCCCGTGCCCAGAACTTCTTCGAGTTCCTCGTCGAGTTCCTCCTCGGTCAGATGGAGGACATCGCGGGCTCGAAGAACGCGCGCCGCTTCTTCCCCGTCATCGCCACCTTCTTCATCTTCATCCTGCTCTCGAACTGGATGGGCCTGCTCCCCTTCTTCAACGCCATCGGCAAGACGGAGGACGTCGGCCATCACCTCTTCCACGTGATCGCCGAGCACTACGAGGACCACGAGGACTTCGTCGCGGATCTCTCCTACGACGGCTGGCTGGAAGCCTTCGATGAAGAGCTCACCTTCTCCGGCTGGATCATGGACGACGTGGGCATCGGCCTTGTGCGTCCCAACGCCGATGCCGTGCACTTCGAGCTCGGGGCCACCCCGGAGAACCCCATCACCCCCTCCCACGCGCTCGACCAGTACCTCGTCTTCCTGGCGGAGAGCTTCACCGACTTCAAGGCCTCCGATTACGGCGCCGAGAGCGACGGGCACGGCCCGCTGGTAGACGTCCCGCCCGAGATGCTCGCCGCCGCCATCGCCGCCCTCGAGGCCGAGCCCTCTGCCCCCAAGCTGATAACAGCCGATCCGCACAAGGAAGAGGGCGAGGGGGACGGCCACGACGACGCCGCCGGCCATCACGACGAGGGTGACGCACACGGCGCCCATGGCGTGACCAGCGCCGTCGGCACGAACGACCACGGCCATCCGCTGGTCGTCACCGCGATCGACTTCCCCGACAAGAAGCTGGCGCTCATCATCCCGCTCTTCCGCTCGGTCTACAGCGATGTGAACAACACGCTCGCGCTGGCGCTCATCTCCTTCGTGATGGTCGAGTTCTGGGGCCTGCGCACGCTGGGGTTCGGCTACCTAAAGAAGTTCTTCAACTTCAGCGGGCTGATTCCGGCGTTTGTGGGCATCCTGGAGCTGCTGTCGGAGTTCATCCGCATCATCAGCTTCGCCTTCAGGCTTTTCGGCAACATCTTCGCAGGGGAGGTGCTCATCCTGATGCTCACCTTCCTCTTACCGTTCCTCATCGTCGACATCATCTACGGCCTGGAGCTCTTCGTTGGCTTCATCCAGGCTGCCGTCTTCGCGCTCCTCACGCTGGTGTTCGCCGTCATGGCGGTCGAGCATCACGACGAAGAGCACGAGGACCACGAAAGCGAAGCCGACCACGACGACATGGAGTCCCAGGGGAGTCCGGGGCAGTAGTCCCGTTCCCTTGTACATCGCCCCCCGCGGAGGCGGGGAGAACCAACACCGGGAGGAATCCGCATCATGGGAGTAGTCGACCTCATCTTCCTCGTCGCACTTGAGACCGACGCCGCAAAGGCCATTGGCGCAGGCATCGCCATGGGCCTTGGGGCGCTTGGCCCGGCCCTTGGCATCGGCATGCTGGTGGGCCGTGCGATGGAGGCCCTCGGGCGCAACCCCGAGGCCCGCGCCGCCATCCAGACGAACATGATCCTGGGCGTCGCCTTTGCCGAGGCTATCGGCATCTACGCGCTGCTCACGGCCATCATCATCGCGTTCGTCATCTAGCCCGCCGGCCCAGCGCCGTCGGGGAAGAAGGGAGCTCGTTATGGGCGAGGCCTTCACGGCCCTTGGCATTAATCTGCCGCAGCTGATCGCGCAGGTCGCCAACTTCGTCGTCCTGCTCCTCATCCTGCGCTTCACCCTCTACAAGCCCGTCCTGCGCATGCTCGATGCACGCCGGGAGCGCATCGCGGAAGGGCTCGGCGCCGCCGAACAGGCGCGCGCCGAAGCCTCCGACGCACAGGATCGCATCCAGGCGCAGCTCGATGAGGCTCGTGGACAGGGTCAGGAGATCGTGGCCAACGCCCAGCAGGTGGCGGCCCGCATCCAGGATGACGCCCGCGAACAGTCCGAACGCGACCGGGAGGCTGCCGCCGACCGCTCACGCCAGGAGATTCAGCTGGAACGCGATCGCGCGATCGCCGACCTGCGGGCCGAGTTCGCCGGCATCACCGTGACGGCGGCAGAGCGGGTCATCCGCGAGTCCCTCGATGAAGAAGCGCACCAGCGCGTCATCGAGGAGACGCTCGCCGAGTCCGACCTGGGGGAGCGCTCCTAGATGGCAGACCGGCAAGCGGCCAAGCGCTACGCACAGGCGGCATTCGCCATCGCCCGCGACAGCGGCAGCGATGGCATGGCCAGCTGGCGCAGCGACCTGGACGACATCGCCGTCGTGCTCACCGAGTCCGACGCCGTGGGCTACTTCGCCGCGCCACGCGTAGCCGTGGCCGAGCGTCAGGAAACCCTCGCGCGTGTGCTCGACGTGTCCCCGCTTGCCCTCAACCTCGCCAAACTGCTCATCACCAAGGGGCGCACGCTGGAGGCCCGCGAAATCGCGGATGCCTTCAACGAGCTCGCCGATGAGCACGAGGGCCTGGCCCAGGCCGAAATCACCACCGCCGTCCCCCTGCAGCCGGACCAGGTCGCTGCCATCGAACAGCGCCTGGGCGAGGCCCTGGGGAAGGAGATCACCGCTACTGCCAGCGTCGATGCCGACATCATCGGCGGGGTGGTGATCCGCATCCAGGACCATCTCATCGATGGCAGCGTCCGCAGCCGCCTGAAGCAGCTGCGACAGGACTTGAGCGGCGCCCGCTAGGGCCCGCGATCGAATTCAAGAGGGAAGCAGCATGGCCGTTCGCGCCGAAGAGATCGCATCCATCCTCCGCGAGCAGATCGAGCAGTTCGATGCTCCATCCGTCTCCACCGATGTCGGCATCGTCATCGAAGCCGGCGACGGTGTCGCTCGCGCCCACGGCCTCAGCAATGCCCGCTACTCGGAGCTGCTGGAGTTCCCCAACGGCGTCATGGGCCTCGCCCTCAACCTCGAGGAAGAGTCCGTCAGCGCCGTCGTCCTTGGCGATTACGAGGACATCAAGGAGGGCGACGAGGTGCGCGCCACGGGCCGCATCATCGAGGCGCCGGTCGGCGACGAGCTCATCGGCCGCGTGGTCGACGCTCTCGGCAACCCCATCGATGGCAAGGGCCCCATCAACGCGACCAAGACGCGTCCCGTCGAGCGCATCGCCCCTGGCGTCACCCTCCGCCAGAGCGTCGATACGCCCGTGCAGACGGGCATCAAGGCGATCGACTCGATGATTCCCATCGGGCGTGGCCAACGCGAGCTCATCATCGGCGACCGCTCCACCGGCAAGAGCGCGATCGCGCTCGACACCATCATCAATCAGAAGGGCGGCGACCTTGTCTGCATCTACGTCGCCATCGGGCAGAAGGCGGGCAAGGTCGCCCAGGTGCTGGGCCAGCTCGAAGAGTACGGCGCGATGGAGCACACCATCATCGTGGCCGCGAACGCCTCCGAATCGGCGGCGCTGCAGTACCTCGCCCCCTACACCGGCTGCGCCATCGGCGAAGAGATCATGGAGAGCGGCCGCGACGCGCTCATCATCTTCGACGACCTGAGCAAGCACGCCTGGGCCTACCGCCAGGTTTCGCTCCTGCTGCGCCGCCCTCCCGGTCGCGAGGCGTACCCGGGCGACGTCTTCTACCTGCACAGCCGCCTGCTGGAGCGCTCGGCGAAGCTCCTGGGCAGTGGATCGCTGACGGCCCTGCCCATCATCGAGACGCAGGCCAACGACGTCTCCGCCTACATCCCCACGAACGTCATCTCCATCACGGACGGGCAGATCTACCTGGAGTCCGACCTCTTCAACGCCGGCATCCGCCCGGCGCTCAACGTCGGCCTCTCCGTGAGCCGCGTCGGTGGCGCCGCGCAGACGCGCGCGATGCGTTCGGTCGCAGGCCGCCTCAAGCTGGACCATGCCCAGTTCCGCGAACTGCAGGCCTTCGCCCAGTTCGGCACGAGCGACCTCGACGCCGCCACGCGGCGCCAGCTGGAGCGCGGCCAGCGCGCCAACGAAGTGCTCAAGCAGCCCCAGTTCGCGCCCCTCAGCCTCGCCGAGGAAGTGGCCGTGCTGTTCGCCCTCACGCAGGGCCTGCTCGACGACGTCCCGGTCGACAAGATCGCCAGCTTCGAAGCGGCGCTTACCGGCTTCCTCGCGAGTAACAAGCCCGACCTCGCCGCCCGCATCGAGGCCGAGGCCACGCTCAGCGACGAGACCGAGCAGGAGCTGCGTGACGCCATCAACGAGTGCAAGGAGACCGTCCCCTACTAGGGGGCAGTCGCCAACCGGGAACAGGGAGCGCCATGCCCACCATCCAGCAGCTGCGTCGCCGCATCGGGTCGGTTCGGAATACCGCCAAGATTACGAATGCGCTTCAGCTCGTGGCCGCCTCCAAGATGCGCCGCGCCCAGGAGCGCGCCACCGAGGGCCGCCCATACGCCGAGAAGCTGCAGTTCGTGCTCTCGTCCCTCGCCTCCGCAGCGTCCGGGGACGGCGAGAGTGATGACGGGACGTCGCATCCCTTCCTCACCCAGCGCCCGGTCGAGAACATCGGCATCCTGCACGTGACGCCCGATCGCGGCCTCTGCGGTGCGCTCAACGCCAACCTCAACAACAGCGCCGGCGCCTTCGTCGCCGATACCGAAGCCCCCACCGCGGTTGTAGCGGTCGGGCGCAAGGGGCGGGACTTCTTCATCCGCTCCCGCGCCAATGTCGCCGCCGAGTTCACCGAGCTGGGCGACTACCCGTCCTTCACTGACACGAGCGTCATCTCGCAGCTGGTGATGGATGACTACCTCTCGGGGGCCGTCGATCAGGTCTACCTCAGCTTCGCGCAGTTCGTGAGCACGGTGAACCAGGATCCCGTCGTGCGGCGCCTGCTGCCGGTCGAGCCGCCCGCCAGCATGGACGAGGCGGAGGCCGAGGCGCTCACGCAGGAGTACATCTTCGAGCCCGACCCGGGCAGCGTGTACGAGCGCCTGCTGCCGCGCTACGTGGAGATGCAGGTGCACTCCGCTATCCTCGAATCGGCCGCTTCCGAGCAGTCCGCGCGCATGGTCGCGATGAAGAACGCCAGCGACAACGCGAACGAGATCGAGCGCGAGCTCACGCTCACCTACAACAAGGCCCGCCAGGAGCAGATCACCACCGAACTCCTCGATATCGTCGGTGGCGCTGAGGCAGTCAGTGGCTGAGCGCTTCCCCTGCGCCGCGGTCATCTTCGATATGGATGGCGTGCTCGTCGATGGCGAGCCGCTCCATTACGCCGCGGTGAACGCCCTGCTCGCCAAAGACGGCGTGACCTTCCCCCTCGAGCAGTACAAGACCTACATGGGCACGAAGGCCGGCTGGACCGAATTCGTGCAGGACCTCGGCCTGCCCCGCCCCGCCTCCTGGTACCGCGAGCGCTACGACGCCTTCGTGCTGGACGCCTACCGCACTCTCGACGCCCCCCTGCCCGGCGCCGCCGATCTGGTGCGCGGCCTGCGCGCGCTTGGCCTGCCGTTGGCCGTCGCCTCCTCCTCGCACCGCACCTGGGTCGAGACCTGCCTGCAGCAGATCGGCCTGCTGGACGCCTTCGACGTGATCGTGAGCGGTAGCGACATCGTCAACGGCAAGCCCGACCCGGAAATCTACCTGCGCGCCGCCAGGCTGCTGGGCGTCTCGCCGCAGCAGTGCCTCGCCATCGAGGACGCGCCCGCGGGCATCGAGTCCGCCCATGCGGCCGGGATGACGTGCTGGGCGGTCCGCACCGACTACACCCGCGACCTGCCCCTGCCCTCCCCCGAGCGCACCTTCGACTCCCTCACGCAGGTCCACCTCGCCGATGTCGTAGCCGCTGGTGCAGCAGAGGCAGCAGTAGCGGCAGGAGCGCCCGCATGAGCGCGAACGAACTCGTCCTGCGCGAGGATCACGACGGCGTGGCGACGCTCACGCTCAACCGTCCCGAGACGCTGAACGCCCTCAACATCGTGCTCTTCACCGAGCTGCGTGACCACCTGCAGACGCTCGCCACGGAGACCGACACGGTGGGAAGCGTGGTGCTGCGCGGCACCGGACGCGCCTTCAGCGCGGGCAACGACCTCAAGGCGCTGGGCACGCCCGCCCCCGAGCCCAACTTCCAGGCCGAGACCATCGACCTGATCGAGGCGCTCCCCCAGCCCGTCGTCGCAGCCGTGCGCGGGGCCTGCTACACAGGCGCCCTGGAGCTCATGCTCGCCGCCGACCTCTGTGTGGCCGGCGAATCGGCCATCTTCTGCGACAGCCACGGCGAGTGGGCCCTGACACCCGTCTGGGGCTTGAGCCAGCGCCTCCCCCGCCGCATCGGGCCCCTCCTCGCCAAGGAGATGATGTACACCGCCCGCCGGGTCGACGCCCACGAGGCGGTTCGCATCGGCCTGGTGAATCGCGTCGTCCCCGATGCCGAACTCGATGACGCTGCGGCCGACCTGGCTGCCAGCATCTCCGCCCTGTCCTGGCACACGCTGCGCGCCGACAAGCGCCTGGTGAACGAAGGCCAGCACTACACCCTTGCCGAAGGCCTCGCCTTCGAACGACAGGCCAGCCCCGGTGCGGGGCCCGACCTCGCGGAGCGCCTCGAGCGCTTCCGCTCCAAAGCCACAACCAAAGCCAAAGGCTAAGCTCGAGAAGCGAGAGCCGAGAGGAGCCCCATCATGGTCACTGCCGCGACTGCCGAAGGACGCATCATCCAGATTATCGGCACCGTGATCGACGTCGAGTTCCCGCCCGAACAGCTGCCGCCCATCTACAACGCGCTCCGCATCGATCGCGGCGATGGCACCGACCTCATCGTTGAGGTGCAGCAGCACGTCGGCAACAACTGGGTGCGCGCGCTGGCCATGGACTCCACCGATGGCCTCACCCGCGGCATGGCCGTCGTCGATACGGGACAGCCGATCGCCGTGCCAGTCGGTGAAGAGGCGCTGGGCCGCATGTTCAACGTGCTCGGCGACCCCATCGACGACAAGCCCGCCCCTGATGGAGCACCCCGCTGGCCCATCCACCGCGAGCCCCCTTCCTTCGAGGAACAGGAGACGCAGCCCTCCATCCTCGAGACAGGCATCAAGGTGGTCGACCTCATCGCCCCCCTCGTGCGCGGCGGCAAGGTCGGCCTCTACGGCGGCGCGGGCGTGGGCAAGACGGTCGTCATCCAGGAGCTCATCTCCAACATCGCCCGCGAGCACGGCGGCTTCTCCGTCTTCGCCGGCGTGGGCGAGCGCTCCCGCGAAGGCAACGACCTCTGGAAGGAGATGGAAGAGTCGGGCGTGCTCCCCCGCATGTCCATGGTCTTCGGCCAAATGAACGAGCCCCCGGGCGTGCGTCTGCGCGTCGCCCTGAGCGGCCTCACCATGGCCGAGTACTTCCGCGACGAGCAGTCCCGTGACGTGCTCTTCTTCGTCGACAACATCTACCGCTACACGCTCGCCGGCATGGAGGTCTCCGCGCTCCTCGGACGCATGCCCTCCGCCGTCGGCTACCAGCCCACCCTCGCCACCGAGATGGGCGACCTCGAAGAGCGCATCACCTCCACCAAGAAGGGCTCCATCACCTCCTTCCAGGCGATCTATGTGCCTGCCGACGACTACACCGACCCGGGTGTCGCGACCACCTTCGGGCACCTCGATGCGGTCGTCGCCCTGGAGCGCTCCCTCGCGGAGCAGGCCCTCTACCCCGCCATGGACCCGCTCATCTCCTTCTCCCGCGCGCTGGAGCCCCGCATCGTGGGCGAAGAGCACTACGAAGTCGCCCGTGGCGTGCAGGGCGTCCTGCAGCGCTACAAGGACCTGCAGGACATCATCGCCATCCTCGGCATCGATGAGCTCTCCGAAGAGGACAAGCTCACCGTGGCCCGCGCCCGCAAGCTGCAGCGTTTCCTCACGCAGCCCTTCTTCGTGGGCGAGACCTTCACCGGTCGCGAGGGGCGCTACGTCTCCGTGCGCGAAACGGTGCGGGGCTTCAAGGAGATCCTCGACGGCCAGCACGATGGCCTCCCCGAGCAGGCCTTCTACATGAAGGGCTCCATCGACGAGGCGGTCGAGGAAGGCCGCCGCCTGAGCGAGGAAGGCTAGCCCGTGCCGCTCGTTGTCGAGATCGTCACCGCCGAGCGCATCGTGCGCACCGAAGAGGGCGTCGAGGTGCTTATCGCGCCCGGGAGCGAGGGCCAGCTCGCCATCCTGTCGCGTCACGCGCCCCTCATGACGACGCTCGATTCTGGTGAGCTCGTCTTCCGTCGTGGCAGTGAAGAGTCCGCCTTCGCGGTCACGGGCGGCTTCCTCGAGGTGCACAGCGACCACGTCACTGTCCTCGCCAACGCCGCCGAGAGCGCCGACGAGATCGATGTGGACCGCGCCGAAGAGGCGCGTCGTCGCGCCGAGGATCGCCTCCGTGGCGTGCAGCAGGAAGTGGACGTGATGGAGGTCGACCTGCGTCGTGCGCAGGCGGCCCTGCGACGTGCCATGGTGCGCTTGCGGGTGGCCGAGAACCGTCGGCGCCGCCCTGCGGCCATGCCCGGCGCGAGCACGTAGGCGCCGCCCGTTCGCCCCTGGCCCGCACGATCATTGGCGCGTCCGCCTGATTTTGGCGTGATTGCGGCAGGTTGAGCCTGTCCCCATACTGAAGCGGCATGACCCCCCAGCGCCGGCAAGGCTCTCGCTACGAAGTGCGTGGCGGCGCTCCCCTGACCGGCGCCGTGCGCATCTCCGGTTCGGCCAACGCCGCCCTCGCCGCCATGTGCGCCGCCCTCCTCACCGAGGAGACGGTCGTCCTCGAGAACGTCCCCGCTGTTTCCGATATCGATTCCCTGGCCGATCTGCTGACCCACCTGGGCGCGACCGTCGAGCGCCCCGAGCCGAACTGCGTCGTCATCACCGCGCGTGGCGGCGGCGCCCTCGAAGCGCCCATCGGGCTCGTCTCCGAGAATCGCGCCTCCTTCCAGGTGATGGGCCCCCTGCTCGCCCGCCACGGCTTCGCCGCCCTGCCACCCCCGGGGGGCGACGTCATCGGCCAGCGCCCCATCGCGGTCCACCTGGAGGGCTTCGTGGCCATGGGCGCGACCATCGACCGCGTCGGTGAGCACTACCAGGCGCGCGCCCCGCAGGGGCTCACGGGCACGCGACTCTTCGCCGATTACCCCTCCGTCTCGGGGACGCAGAACGTGATGCTGGCGGCCACGCTGGCCCGTGGCCAGACCACCATCGTCAACGCTGCCACCGAGCCAGAGGTGCAGGCGCTCGCCGCGCTCCTCAACGCCATGGGCGCGCGTGTCTCGGGCGCGGGCACGCAGACCGTCACCGCCGAGGGGGTGGAACGCCTGCACGGCGCCCGCTTCCGCCTCGTGCCCGATCGGGTCGAAGCGGGCACCTTTGCCATCGCCGCCGCCATGACTGGCGGGGACGTCGAGCTGCTGGACGCGCCCGTGGACGTGATGGACGCCACCGTGGGCAAGCTGCGCGCCGCCGGCGCGACCGTCGAGGCGCGGGAAGGCTCGCTGCGCGTCGCCGCGGGGGCGGCGCTGCGGCCGGTGGGCTTCCAGGCGCTCCCCTACCCGGGGCTCGCGACCGACCTGCACGCGCCCCTGGCGGCGCTCCTGACGCAGGCGGGCGGCGTCTCCATCATCCACGAGCGCGTCTTCGAAAACCGCATGCTCTACGTGGGCGAACTGCGCAAGATGGGCGCCGAAATCATCAGCACCGGCTCTTCCGCCATCATCAATGGGCCCACGCCGCTGCACGGCGCCCTCGTGCGCGGGCTCGACGTGCGCGCCGGCGCGGCGGTGCTGCTCGCAGGCCTGACCGCCAGCGGCACGACCGTGATCGACGACATCTACCATCTCGACCGCAAGTACGAGCGCCTCGACGAGAAGCTGCGGGGCCTCGGCGCCGACGTGGAACGGGTGTAGCGACGATGGTGTTCGGTCTGTTCTCCGGTACGCGCGCGGGCATCGACCTCGGCACCGCCAACATCCTCGTCTTCGTGCAGGGGCAGGGCATCGTCGTGAACGAGCCCTCGGTCGTCGCACGACATAACCGCGACGATGCAGTCGTGGCGGTCGGCGCCGAGGCGCGCCTCATGCAGGGGCGCACGCCGGGCGCGCTCAGCATCATCCGTCCCATGCGCGAAGGCGTCATCGCCGACTATCTCACGACCGAGGCGATGATGCGCTACTTCATCGGCACGGTGACGGGGCGCTTCAACCTCATCCGCCCCGAGATCATCGTGACGGTGCCCGCGGGCGTGACGAGCGTGGAGCAGCGTGCCGTGCGCGACGCCGCCGAGCAGGCGGGCGCGCGCCGCCCCGCGCACCTCGTGCCCGAGCCTCTGGCGGCCGCGATCGGCGCGGGAGTGCCGGTGCACACGCCGCGCGGCAACATGATTGTGAACATCGGCGGCGGGCGCACCGAGGCCGCCGTCATCTCCCTCTACGGCATCGTCGTGAGCGAGTCCGTGCGCGTCGCCGGCGACCGCATCGACGAGGCCATCCAGGCCTATGTGCGCCGCCGCCACAACCTCGTCATCGGCGAAAGCACCGCCGAGGAGATCAAGATCGCGATCGGTTCCGCCATCCGCCTCGACGATGGCGTTTCCACGCAGGTGCGGGGGCGTGACAAGATCACGGGTCTGCCCAAGACGATCACGCTCAGCAGCGACGAGATCGCCGTGGCCATCCAGGACGCCCTTGGCCAGATCATCCAGGCCGTTCACAGCGTGCTCTCGCGCACGCCGCCGGAGCTCGCCGCGGATGTGATCGACCACGGCATCGTGCTCACCGGCGGCGGCGCGCTGCTGCGCCACCTCGACGAGATTCTCACGCAGGAGACGGGTGTGCCCTGCTACGTGGCCGACAGTCCGCTCGAGTGCGTGGCCATCGGCGCCGCCATCTCGCTCGACCACCTCGAAATCATCGAGCGCAGCTTCCCCACGGAGGAGGAGCAGCTGGTCGGGCTCTTCCCCCAGCCTGATCGCTGACCTACCCTCTTCCCTTCGTGCCTGAAACACCCTCTCCTCCGCCTGTGCCCGAGCCTGTGCCCGTGGGGCCGAATATCCTCGTGGTCGGAGACAGCTGCTCCGGCAAGACCACGCTGGCGAGGGCGCTCGCGCAGCGCCTCGACCTGCGCCACATCGAGATCGACGCCCTGCACTGGGAACCGAACTGGACCTCCGCTCCCAACGACGTGCTGCTGGAGCGCGTCCTCAACGCGACCGCCGAGCCCGGCTGGGCGATGGACGGCAACTACGGCAACGCCATCCGCCCCCACACCTTCGCCACCGCCGACACGATCGTGTGGATCGACTTCCCCCTGCGCATCACGCTGCGGCGTTGCCTGTCGCGCTCGTGGCGGCGCTACCGCACCCGCGAACTGCTCTGGGGCTCGAACCGCGAGCGTTTCTGGGAGCACTTCCTGCCGTGGGACCGCTCACTGTTCTGGTGGATTCTGAAGAGCCACCACCGCCGCCGTCGCACCTACACCGCCGCCATGACGGACCCGCAGTGGGAAGGGACGACGTTCGTGCGCCTCTTCACGCCTGCCGAGGTGGATCAGTTTCTCGCTCTGGCCAGCCTGTCGACGTCCTAGTCGAGGGCCAGGTCCTTCAGGTAGTAGGTCATGCCCTGCATCATGACGACCGGGTCGATCTGGCGGATGGAGACGCCAGCGGGCACGAGGGTGGAGACCGGCGCGTAGTTCAGGATCGCCTGCACGCCGCTGGCGACGAGGCGGTCGACGACCGCCTGGGCGAACTCCGCGGGAACGGCCACGACGGCGATGTCGACCGTTTCGCTGGCGAGATACGCCTCCAGCTCGTCCATGGATCGCACAGCCATGCCCTGGATATCCCGCCCCGCGATGGCGGGGTCGGCGTCGAAGGCGGCGACCGGGTGGAAGCCCTGCCGGGCGAAGCCGTCGTACTCCAGAATCGCCTGTCCAAGCCGCCCGATGCCCACCACACAGATGCGCCAGGTGCGGTCGAGCCCAAGGATGCTCTGCAGGCGGTCGAGCAGGTCCTTCACCTCGTAGCCGCGGCCCTGCTTGCCGAAGCGTCCGAAGTAGCTCAGGTCCTTGCGAATCTGGGCGGGCGTGACGTCGAGCTGCTCGCCCAGCCGCTGCGAACTGACGACCGTCTCGCCCGTTGCAGCGAGCTGCGTGAGCGCTCGCGCGTAGAGCGGCAGCCTGTTGATGACAACCTCGGGGATGACTGCGGAGGTCATAGTCAGGCCCGCCCTTCCGCGTGTGCCCGGGCCGCTCAGTTCGCTCCGCGCGCTGTAATCCTGCCTGCCCCTTGTGAAAACGCGAACGAACTGATGCGCGGCACTCTACCCCCCGCTCCGACAGGGGTCAACGGTCGTGCGCTACGAATGCGTCACGTCTGAGACGCTTGTGCCTCTGACTATGCCTGGTCCGCGGCCAGCAGCGCGGTGACCGTGGCGGCGACGTGGGCGTCGTCCTGTTCCGCGACGGTGCGGGGGTCGAGCAGCGCCTCGCCTGCTTCCACGCGCGCGATGATGGGCGGTTCCGCCTCGCGCAGGGATCGCGCCAGCCACGTCGCTCCCTGCTCTGCCTGCAGGGCCGCGCACCACGTCGGCCGCCCCGCTCCCGGGGCCGCTCCGCCCCCGATCATCGAGCGTGCCTCGACCACGCGACCGCCCGTGCCGGCGGCCTGCGCCCAGGCCTGCGCGCGAGGCTCCAGCTGCTCCCGTTCGAGGGCGAGCATGCGCCAGACGGGAATCTCCTCGCGCTCGCGTCCCGCCACGTAGGCCATGAGCGTGGCGTTGAGCGCGGCGATGGTGAGCTTGTCGACGCGCAGCGCGCGGGCGAGCGGGTGGCGTCGCAGCCGCGCGACCAGTTCGCCGCGCCCGACGATGAGGCCGCACTGCGGGCCGCCCAGCAGCTTGTCGCCGCTGAACAGCGTCAGGTCGGCGCCAGCGTCGAGGCTCTCGCGCACGGTGGGCTCGTGCTCGACGCCGTAGTCGGTCGTCTCGACGAGGCAGCCGCTGCCGAGGTCGTCGAGCAGGAGCACGTTGTGCTCGTGCGCGAGGGCGGCGAGATCGGGCAGCGTTGGTCGTGCGGTGAAGCCCGTCACTTGGAAGTTCGAGCGGTGCACGCGCAGGATGGCTGCGGTCTCCTCGCTGATGGCTTCGGCGTAGTCCTCCACGTAGGTGCGGTTGGTGGTGCCCACCTCGACCAGTCGCGCGCCGCTCTCGCGCAGCACGTCGGGGATGCGGAAGCGCCCCCCGATTTCGACCGCCTCCCCGCGCGAGACGATCACCTCACGCCCGCGCGCGAACATCTGCAGCGCCATGAGCAGGGCGGCCGCGTTGTTGTTCACCCCCAAGCCGTCCTCTGCGCCCGTCGTGCGACGCAGCAGGTCGCGCACATGCTCGTGGCGGCTGCCCCGCTCCCCGTCGGCGACGTTGAATTCGAGGTTGGTGTAGTCGTGGGCGGCCTCGTGCATGGCGGCGATGGCCTGCTCGCTGAGCGGTGCGCGCCCCAGGTTCGTCTGCAGGATGACGCCCGTCGCGTTCACCACGCGGCGCAGCGAGGGGCGCGCCAGCTCCGCCAACAGCGTCTCGGTGGCGGCGCTGATTGCGTCGAGGCCGGGGGCGGCCTCGCCTGCCTGCACGCTCGCGCGCGCCTGCGCGAGGGCGGTGCGGGCCGCTTCCACGGCGAGCGCGTGCGGCCAGACGCCGTTGCCGCGCAGCTCGCCCAGCACCGCCTCCACGCTCGGCAGGGACCGCAGGGGGGATGTCATGGCTCGAATCTTAACGTCAGCCCCCGCTGTCCGTGTTTCTGCTTGTGTTTGTAGGTCCGTCCTGCGCGAGAATGAGGGAAGCATTTCGGACTGGACTGAGCGATGAATCTGCGTATCCCCGGACCAACCCCCGTCCCCGACGAAGTCCTGGAAGCCGTCGGCGGGCCCATGATGAATCACCGTGGCCCCGAGTTCGCGGGCATCATCAAGCGCGTCTCGGACGGGCTGGCCTGGGTCTTCGGCGTTCCCGGCGAGGTGCTCACGCTGACCGCCTCGGGCACGGGCGGGCTGGAAGCCGCCGTCGTGAACGTGCTCAGCCCAGGCGATCGCGTGCTCGCGGTCACGATCGGCGTCTTCGGCAACCGCATCGCCTCCATCGCCGAGGCCTATGGCGCCGACGTCGTTCGCTACGAACTCGAATGGGGCGCCGCCGCCGACCCCGAGGAGGTCGCGCGTCGCCTCGATGCCGACGACTCCATCAAGGCGGTGCTCGTCACCCATAACGAGACGTCGACGGGCGTCACCAACCCCCTTGAAGCGATCGCGCGCGTCGTGCGCGAGCGAGACCGCCTGATCGTCGTCGATGGCGTCAGCAGCGTGGCCTCCATCCCCTGCCCGGCCGAGCGCTGGGGGCTCGATGTGGTCGTGAGCGGCTCGCAGAAGGGCTGGGCGGTGCCCCCCGGGCTCGCCTTCGTCTGGCTCAGCGAGCGCGCCTGGGAAGCGAGTGAACGCGCCACGATGCCCCGCTTCTACTTCGACCTGCGCCGCTCCCGCGCCTCGCTGGAGAACTCGCAGACTCCCTGGACGCCCGCCCTCTCCATCTTCTACGGCCTCGACAAGGCATTCGAACTGCTCCGCGCGGAAGGGCTTGAGGGCATCTACAGCCGTCACGCCGCCACCGCCGAGTACACCCGCGAGCGCGTCCGCGCGATGGGCCTCGAACTCTTCGCCCGGGACGAGCGCTTCGCCTCCGATACGGTCACCGCGGTGCGCTGGCCGGAGGACGTCGACGGCCTCGCCATCGCCAAACGCGCGCGGGACGAGTTCGGCGTGATTCTCGGCGGTGGGCAGCAGACGCTGCGCGGCAAGATCTTCCGCGTCGGCCACCTGGGGGCTTTCGTGCACGAGAACATCGAGGCCGCCCTCGACGTCGTCGAGCAGCTGCTCAACGAAGCGAGGGCGTCGCAATGAGCGCCGCAGCCGCGCGCCCCCGCGTGCTCGTCGCCGACACCATCGCGGACGATGGCGTGGCCCTCCTGCAGGAGAAGGCGGACGTCGATATCCGCACGGGCCTCTCACCCGAAGAGTTGAGCGAGGCGATCGTCGGCTACGACGGCCTGGTGGTGCGCAGCGCCGCCAAGGTGACGGCCGAGGTGCTGGCCAACGCGGACCGCCTGCAGATCGTGGCGCGCGCCGGCACGGGCGTCGATAACGTCGATCTCGAGGCGGCGACGGAGCGTGGCATCGTGGTGGTGAACGCGCCCCGTGGCAACACCATCGCCGCCGCCGAGCACGCCTTCGCCCTGCTCATGGCGCTCGCCCGCCACATCCCCCGCGCCGACAGCTCCACCCGTCAGCGCGAGTGGCGCCGCCGCGAGTTCATGGGCGCCGAGCTGCGCGGTCGCACCCTCGGACTGATCGGATTTGGGCCGATCGGCTCGGAGATGGCGCGCCGCGCCCTCGCCTTCGAGATGCAGGTGGTCACGCACGACCCCTTCGTCTCCGCCGAGCGCGTACGCGCCCTGGGCGCCGAACCGGTGGAGCTCGACCGCCTCTACGCCGAGAGCGACTTCATCAGCGTGCACACGCCGCTCACCGCCTCCACGCGCGGCATGGTCGGCCCCGATCAGTTCGCCGCCATGAAGCCTGGCGCCAGCATCATCAACGCCGCCCGGGGGGGCATCGTGGACGAGGAGGCCTTGCTCGAAGCCGTGCGCTCGGGCGCCATCGCCGGCGCCGCCCTCGATGTCTTCACCTCCGAGCCGCCGCCGAACGATAGCCCCCTCCTCGATGAGGAGCGCATCATCGTCACCCCGCACCTCGCCGGCTCGACGGTTGAGGCGCAGGAGCGCATCGCCATCGATATCGCCGAGCAGGTGCTCGACGTGCTCGACGGACGTCCCCCCCGCTACCCCGTCAACGCCCCCATCGTGCCGCCCGAGACGCTCGAGATCGTCGGCCCCTACCTGGCCGTTGCGGAGTTGCTGGGAACGATTGCGACCCAGCTTGTGAGCGGCCAGCTGGCCACCATCGACCTGGCCTACTTCGGCGAGATCGCTGAGCACGACGTCACCCCCCTGAAGGCGTTTGCCATTCGCGGCCTGCTGATCCCGATCAGCGTCCAGAACATCAACCTCGTCAACGCCACCAGCATCGCCGAAGCGCGTGGCTGGACCATCGACGAACGCCTGCGCGCCTCGCACGAGGAGTTCCACAACCTCCTCGAGTTGCGCGTCGGGAGCAGCGAGACCGAGGTCACGATTAGCGGCACCGCTACCCACGGGCGCCCCACCATCCTTCGTATCAACGGCCTCAATATCGACCTCGTGCCCGACCCCAGCGGCTTCCTCCTCGTCTGCGAAAACGAGGATCGCCCGGGCATGATCGGTCGCCTCGGCCTGCTCCTCGGCGAACGCGACATCAACATCAGCGCCATGCGCGTCGGGCGAAGCGGCCGCGGCGGGCAGGCGCTCATGGTGCTCGCCCTCGATAACGAGCCCCGCCCCGACGATATCGATGCGATTACCGCCGTGGAGGGCATCGTCAGCGCGCGCCTCGTCCGCCTCTAGCAGCGCGGCGCTGCCCTGGCTCGTCAGATCAGCATGATGGAGATTCGCGACCTCGATCCCGCCGATGAGGCCGCTATCGCGCAGGTGGCGCGCATCGTGGTCGAGGCCTTTCGCGAGCACACCCCCTCCTGGCCCGACCTCGCCAGCGCCGAGGAAGAGGTGCGTGAATCCTTCGCCGAGGGCCACATCAGCCGCGTCGCCTGCGAGGGGGAGGTGGTGCTTGGGTGGGTCGGCGGCATCCCCGAATACGACGGCCACGCCTGGGAGCTTCACCCCTCGCCGTCGACCCCGCCCGTCACGGCAGCGGCGTCGGGCGGGCGCTCGTGGCCGACCTGGTGCGGCAGGTGGCGTCGCGCGGCGCTACCACCCTCTACCTTGGCACCGACGACGAGGATGGCCGCACGACCCTGAGCGACACCGACCTCTACCCCAACCCGCTCGAACCGCTCGCCGCCATCGAGAATCCCGGGCGGCATCCGTACGAGTTCTACCTCGCCTGCGGCTTCTCCATCGTGGGCGTCATCCCCGATGCGAACGGGCCGGGCAAGCCCGACATCCTCATGGCCATGCGCGTCGACGGCGCTGGCGCAGGCGATGGCGCAGGCGAGGCTTCCGCCTAGGGCGCGAGCGGCGCGAGGACGAGCCCCGTCCCCAGCTTCGGGTAGAAGAACGTCGACTTCTGCGGCGTCCGCTCACCGCCGTCGGAGAGCCCGATCACCTCGCTCGCGGGCAGGTGCTGGATGAGGAAGCCCACGCCGCCGTTCTGCAGCTTTTCGAGTATCACGCCGACCAGGTGGGTGAAGGTGACCAGGCCGGCGCGCAGGTCCTCCTCGCCGATCCCCCAGATCGGTTCGATGACGCCGAGGTGCAGGAGGATGGGCGCTTCGCCCGTCCAGCGCGTACTCGCGCCCGCAGGCGTCAGCTCGAGGATGGCGTCCTCGCTCCCCGGGCGAAGCAGGTGGACGCGTCCGGGATCGAGATTCACCCCCACGATCGCGTCGGGATTTGCTGTCCGCAGCGCTTCCAGCGCCTCCGCCTCGATGGGGACGTCCGCCTCCTCGATGGTAAAGGCTGAGCCCAGACGTTCGCGCCAGTCGGCCGGCGCCTCGCGCGGGACGTAGCGGTGCACGGGTCGCACGATCAGGCCGTCGTCCTGCAGCGGCACGATGCCGGCCATGGCGAAACGCGCAGGATGGTCGCTGGCCAGCTTCCCGTCGCGTTTCGCCAGCCACTTGCGGTAGTTCACCGACGTCTCGTAGCGATGGTGTCCGTCTGCCACGTAGAACGTCTCCGAGAGCAGCGGCGCAAGCTGGCGCAGGTGCGTGCGGTCGGCGGGCCTCACCCAGAGGCGGTGTTCGACGCCGTCGGGCGTCTCCCCCGAGACGGTTGGCGCAGTGGTCTCGGTCGTACGCTCGAGCAGTTCCGCGAGCTGTCCCGATCGGTCGCGCGCGAGCATGAAGATGGGGCTGAACTGCGTCGCCGTCGCCTCCAGCAGATGCAGGCGGTCTTCGCGAGGCGTCAACATCGTGAATTCGTGCGGCAGCACCGCTCCCGCTTCCCACGGCTGCGATTCCACGCCGCAGATGAGCGCATGACGCCGACGCGTCACGCCTTCCTCGTCGAAGACCTGCTCGTACAGGTAGAGCATCGGCTCCGCGTCGCGGGCGAGGATGCCGTCGGCGATCCAGCCGTTGAGTTCGCTCGCGACGCGCTCGTAGCCGTCGCTGCCGGCGACTTCCAGGCGCACGGCGTTGTGGGGTGAGAGTTCCCTGAGGCGCCCCTGTTCACGTTTGTCGATGACGTCGAAGGGGGGCGCGAGCAGGTTGCCGAGCGGCCCCGCCTTCTCCGTGTAGCGGAGCCCGCGGATGGGCATCAGGCGTGGCATGGGCGTGTCTCCCTGGGTGTGTGTGGCCGCGTCGCATGGTCCGGGGCCTGTAGAATCAGACTCCCGCCATGAAACGTGCCGCCTACTGTGTGTTCTGCAGCATCGTTGCGGGCGAAGAGCCCGCCGAGATCCTCTATGAGGATGATGAGGTCATCGTCATTCGCAACCTGCTCCGCTGGGCGCCGGTCATGCTGCTGGCGATGACGAGAGAGCATCGCACCCAGGCCGAGCTCTGGGCGAACGGCATCGAACAGGTGGGCCGCATCGCCGCCGAGATCGGTGAGCGGGAGTGCCCGCGCGGCTTCCGCCTCGTCTCCAACTTCGGCATTCACGGTCACCAGAGTCAGGAACATGGACATCTCCACATCGTCGGCGGGCGCCAACTCGACTTCTACGCCTGAGCCGCCCGCAGGGCCTCGCGTTGCCGTTCGAACAGCTCCGCGATGCCGCCCCACGCCAGCGTCACGAGCGCATCCAGCGAGGCGCTGCTGAACGGCTTCCCCTCGGCCGTGCCCTGCACCTCCACGAAGGCGTCCTCACCCGTCATGACGACGTTGAAGTCGACCTCAGCGGTGGAGTCCTCTTCGTAGCAGAGGTCGAGCAGGGGCATTGAGCCGACGATGCCGGCAGAGACGGCGGCGACCTGGGTGGTGATGACTTCGGGCGGGACGAGGTTGGCGAGGGCGAGCTTCTCAACCGCCAGCCGCAGCGCCACGAAGCCGCCCGTCACCGACGCCGTGCGCGTGCCGCCGTCCGCCTGCAGCACGTCGCAATCGATGGTGATGGTGCGTGGGCCGAGCAGGTCGAGGTCGACGGCGGCGCGCAGGGAGCGCCCGATGAGGCGCTGAATCTCCTGGGTGCGCCCGCCGGGACGGCCCCGCTCCACCTCGCGCTGCGTACGCGTCTCGGTCGAGCGGGGGAGCATCGAGTACTCGGCGGTGAGCCAGCCGCTCTGCGTGTTGCGCAGCCAGCCAGGCTGGCGTTCGGCGACGCTCGCGGCGCACAGCACACGCGTCTTGCCGAAGGAGATGAGGCAGCTGCCCTCGGCGAATTCCTGGAAGCCGGTTTCGATTGTGATGGGGCGCAGCTCGTCGGCCTTGCGCCCGTCGCTTCGTGCTGACATCGGGCTCGCTACGCTACCCCTTTCCCTTGCCACGCGCCAATTTCGGGGCGCCTGGCCGAGCGTGTTCGCGAGACTCCCCGAGGGTGAATTGTCGCATGTTTAGGATGCTGTGTACAGTTGTTCGCCAGAAGAGCGAGTACCGTGATCCTTCCCCTCCTGGCCATCGCGTGGCTCTCGGGCTTCGCGGCTGTCGGCGTCTGGGGCGCGCCGATCTGGGTGGCGGCGACGTGGTTCGTGGCCGCGACACCAGCAGCGTGGGTGCTGCGGGGGCAGGGCGCGGTCGCGATCCTGCTGGTCGCGGCGGCGTTGGCGGTGGTGGGCGCGTGGCGCTTCGAGTCGTGGGCCAATCAGCCCCTGCCCGACCTCGCCCGCGATCGGGGCGAAGCGGTCGTCATCGAGGGGCGCGTCGACTCCGAACCTGACCAGGGGCTCACGACCGTGCGCTACCACGTACGCGCCGAGCGCGTGCGCCTCTCCGGAGGCGGGGCGGGAGCGAACGAATGGCGCGAGACCAGCGGGCGCGCGCTCATCACCGTCGGGCAGACGACGACGCTCGACTACGGCGCGCCCGTGCGCCTCGCGGGGACGCTCGAGGCGCCACCCGTGCTGGAGGCGTTCAACTATCGCGCCTTCCTCGCCCGCCGGGGCGTCGTCGGCACCATGAGCTTCCCGCGCGTGGAGCAGCTGGGTGAAGGGCCACGCAACAGCCCGCGCGCCCTCGCCGCAGGGTACGGCTCCGCCTGGAGGAGTCGATGCAGGCGGACCTGCCCGAGCCCGCCGCCTCGCTGGGGTCGGGCATCGTCATGGGGTGGGACGGGACGATGCCGCGCGATCTGCGCGACGCCTTCCGCGAGACCGGTCTGGCGCACTTCGTCGCGGTCTCGGGGTCGAACATCGCGCTGGTGACGGCGCTTGTTTTCGTGCTGATCACGCCGATCGTGGGGCGCAACTGGGCGACGCTGGCGGCGGGCAGCTCGCTCGTGGTCTACGTCTTCCTCGTGGGCGTGAGGAGACGGTCGCGCGGGCGGGCATCATGGCGCTCATCCTGCTGGCGGGATACTGGCTGGGACGCCCGCGCAGCGGCCTCGCCGCCCTCGCCGCGGCGGCCATCCTGATGACCGCCCTGCAGCCACGCCTCGCCCTCGAAGCGGGCTTCCAGCTGAGCGTCGCCGCCACCGCCGGGCTGATCGTGTTCGGGGCGTGGATCCGCTACGCGCTGGCACGAGCCAGCACGAGCATCGTCGGCGCCGCCATCCCCAACGTCCTGCTCGACGTGGCGGCGCTCTCGTTGGCGGCGTGGGTGGCGGTGCTGCCCATCATCTGGGTGACGTTCGGGCAGGTGTCGCTCATCGGGCCGCTGGTGAACATCCCCACCGTGCCCGTCTTCGCGGTCGCGTTCTGGCTGAGCGGCGCGGTGGCGGTGGCGGGCGTCTTCTGGGAGCCGGCGGGCTGGGCCATCGGGCTGGCCGCCTACTACCCGCTGGCCTTCATCATCTGGATGGCGGAGGCGGGCGCGACCGTCCCCAACGCAGCAGTGACCGTCCCGCGCTTCGGCTCCGAAGCGGCGCTGCTGGGGATGCTCGTGCCGGGAGTGCTGGCATGGCCCGCCTACCGCTTCATCCCACCCCCCATCGACCCGGAGAAGCGGTGGGGCAGCGCCAGGACCACGACCGCCATTCGCCGTTTCGCCCTCGTGAGCCTCGGGGGCGCGCTCGTGGTGGCGATCTTCTTCGTCAGCGTCGCGCCCCTGGGCGGGCCGTCCGAACTGCGGGTGACGGCGCTGGATGTGGGCCAGGGCGACGCCATCCTCGTGACCACCCCGAACGGTGAGCGGGTGGTGGTGGACGGCGGCCCCAGCGCCATCGTGCTCGCGCGCGAGTTGGGCGACGTCCTTCCCCACTGGCAGCGAACCATCGCCGCGGTCGTCCTCACCCACCCCGACGCCGACCACGCCGGCGGGCTGCCGGCCGTGCTGGAGCGCTATCGCGTGCGCACCGTCTACGACAGCGGCGTCGAGCACGACACCGCCACCTTCGCCCGCTACGAGGAGGCGGCGGCGGCGCAGGGACGCACGCCGCTCCGTCGCGGCGATGCCTTCGAGGTCGACGGCATCCGTTTCGAGGTCGACGGCGTCCGTTTCGAGGCGCTCTGGCCGTCACCGGGCCCGCTCGATGGCCCACGCAACGCGTCCTCCGTCGTGCTGCGCGTCACCTATGGCGCCACGAGCATGCTGCTCACCGGCGACATCGAGGAGCCAGCGCATGAAGCGCTCCTCGTCCGTGAACGCGGGGGGCTGACTGCGGACGTGCTCAAGGTCCCCCACCACGGCGCCGACACGAACGCGGACGGCTTTCTCGACGAAGTAGACGCCGACATCGCCGTCATCTCGGCGGGCGAAGGCAACCGCTTCGGGCACCCCACCGCCGAGACGCTTGCGGCCCTCGGCCAACGACTCATCCTGCGCACCGACCAGCACGGACGCGTCACCATCGCGAGCGACGGCGCCACCATCACCGTGCACGTCGAGCACCCGGACGCGCTCGCCCAGGATGTGGTCGCCGGGGATGCGGTCGACTAGCCGCGATTGCCGCGAAGCCGGACAGCCACGCGATGGCCGGGAGGGGAAGCGTCAGGTGGGGAGGTCGGCAGGCGCCGTCAGGCGACGAAGCGGTAGCCCTTGCCGCGGATGGTCTGGAGCTGCTCATCGCTGCCGATGACGGAGCGCATCTTGCGACGCAGGTTGCTCACATGGGCGCGTACGAGTGTGTTCGCGCCGGCGTCGTCGTAGTAGTTCCAGACTTCCGAGAGGAGCGTGCGCGGGTGCATGATGTCGCCCTCGTGCTCCATCAGGTAGGTCAGCAGGCTCGCCTCGATATTGGTCAGGTGGGATGAGCCGTAGGCGCCGCGCAGCGTGTTGGTGGCCGTCTCGATCTCGAAGGGTGGGTACTCCGCGGGACCGCCGAGCTGCTCGCGCAGCGTCTCACCGAGCAGCTCCAGCTGGAACGGTTTCTTGAGAATCGGCCCGAGCAGGTGGAAGTGTGGCCGGCGCGAGCCCTTGCGCAGCAGGTAGACCAGCAGGGGCGCCTTGCCCTCGGGGAAGGTGCGAGCCATCCACTGGCTGAACTGCGCGAAGTTCGTGCCCTCTTCGCCCCGCGGCACGCCCTGCACGTCGACGACCATCGCATCCGGCTCGGAGGGGTCGAAGTCCGCCATGAGCTCGTCGTAGTTGGGGAAGGGGATGACCGAGTACTCGTGACCACGCAGGTAGCCCTGGAGGGCTTCCAGCATCCTCGGGTTGCGGCTCACGGTGGTGATGACGGACAAACAGAAACTCGTTCGTTGAGGCTCACGGCATACTAGGCAGGCGCCATGCCGCCTTCAACATGCGAAAGCACATAAAGTTCGCGATCTTCGTGAGAACCTGACCAATCCCTGCAGATTCCCGCCCCAAGTCTGCCGCTCGAGGCTACTCAGTGGCGGTCAACTCGTAGGTGAGCCGTTCGATCTGCGCTCTAATAACGCGATGCGGCGCGGCCTGCTCCACCCAGATGATGTTCGTGATGGTGCTCGTCGCGATTCGCACCTTCCAGGTGGTGAAGGCGCCCGCGGGAACCTCCACGCTCTCCGCCTCCTCCACCGTCACCTCGGCCCCGAAGACGCGCCCCGTGGAGGCGTTGACGTTGGTGAAGTTCCCCTCGAAGCCCTCGCGCAGGGGGATGCTGCGTACCAGCCAGAGCAGCTCCTCGTCGTCGTACCAGGCGGGCTCGGGGACGTTGTCAGTGGCGGCGGGGAGGTCGCGCGTGGCGCTCAGCTGCTTGCTCGGCGCGTCCTCGCCCGCCTCGAACTGCTTCGAGACGAACTGCACCCGCCCTTCGGCCGGCAGATAGGTCGTTTCGAAGTGACGCGACGTGCCTTCCTGCAGGTCGCTGTTGACGCGGCGGGCGGTGATGGGCCGCAGGGTGGCGGAGTCCAGGCGCACGTAGCCGTTGTCCTCGTAGCGCCCCTCGGCGGCGTCGCGACAGAGCCTGCGCACCTCGGTCACGCCCGGCTCGATCCCGGGTTCGGTCTCGAGTACGCACGTGCCTTCGAGGTCGTCCCGCTGCAGGAGGTCGTACTGAAGCCGTTCGGGGCCGTTCCACGCCGCCTCCGCGACGATGGGCGCGTGCGTCTCCAGCTCTTCTGAGCCGCAGGCGCTGAGCAGCCCCACGGCTGCAACCGCCAGCAGCGTGGCCGCGAGCGCGCCCTTCACGCCCTGCACCTGCACGCCCCTCATGCGACCACCACCGTCGCCGCCCGCTCGATGCGCACCAGCGCTTCCGCAATCGCCTGCGCGTCGACGTCCTTGTGGGTGACCATGCGGATCTGGCCCGGTCCGAAGGGCACGGCGCGCACGCCCATCTCGGCGAACGCCGCCAGCCAGCCGTCGCGCGTCCCCTGCAGCACCCGCAGGACGATGATGTTTGTCGCCGGTGGCCTGACGGCGAACGCGCCCAGCGCTTCGAGCCCTTGCGCGAGTGTGCGTGCGTTGGCGTGGTCGTCGGCGAGCCGCTCGATGTTGTGGGCGAGCGCGTACAGGCCGGCGGCGGCGAGGACGCCCGCCTGCCGCATCCCGCCGCCCAGCATCTTGCGCTCGCGACGCGCCCGCTCGATCAGCTCATGCGGACCGCACACCAGCGACCCCACCGGACATCCCAGCCCCTTCGAGAGGCAGAACGAGACCGTGTCGGCGGAGGCGGCGAGCGTGGCGGCCGGCGTCTCGCTGGCGACCTCCGCGTTGAAGATGCGCGCCCCGTCGAGGTGCACGCTCCCGCCCGCCTCGTGCATGACCGAGGCCAGCGTCTCGATCTCAGTGGCGCTCAGGACGGCGCCGCCGCAGCGGTTGTGCGTGTTCTCCAGGCAGAGCAGCCGGGTGCGGGGCGAGTGCATCGAGGGCTCGCGGATGGCGGCCCGCACCTCCGCCTCGGCGATGCCGCCGCCGCTGTCGTTGGGAAGCGCGTGCAGCTGCACCCCTCCCACCCGCGCCGCCCCCGCGACTTCGTAGTTGAAGATGTGCGATTCGTCGCCGAGCAGCACCTCGTCGGTGGCCTGGGTGTGGCTCAGCACCGAGACGAGGTTCGCCATCGTGCCGCTGGGCACGAAGACCGCCGCTTCCTTCCCCACCCGCTCCGCCGCGACCGCTTCGAGACGGTTGACGCTGGGGTCGTCGCCGAAGACGTCGTCGCCGACCTCCGCCTCCGCCATCACGCGACGCATGGCCGCATCCGGCTGCGTGACGGTGTCGCTGCGCAGGTCGATGGTGGGAAGGGCGCTCATTCTCGCTGCCAGATCGTGCGCATGCCTTCGCCGCCCCGCACCGCCGCCACCACCTCGCGACGTTCCTCGTCGAGCAGTTCGCGGTGGACGCGCGCCGCCGTTTCGCTGGCCGCTTCGCCGCCGATCGCCTCGAGGCGCTGACGCACCACGTCCCACAGCCCCGACGCGCTGATGACGGTGATGCGTCGCGGCCACGCGAACGACATCAGTTTCTCCGGGTAGGGGAAGGCGGGGCGCAGCTCCTTCACGGCGCGCACCCGTTCCTCCACCGAGTTCACCCGCGGCACCCGTGAGATGAAGGGCGGCTCCGTGGGGGTGCTGCGGAAGTCCACCAGCACACGGCTCCCCACCGTCTCGAGGCGGATGATGAGCACTTCCGAGTCCTCGATGACGCGGCGCACCTCGTCCAGGTCGATCCCGAAATCCTCGCTCACCGGCACGCTCCCCAGAGGCTGACGGTCATGGTAGCCAGCCCTCCCCTGAGCCGCCAGCGAGCGCTACCGGCAGAGCAGCGCACACGACGACCGTCACGGCAGCTGCCCGACCGACGCAAGGAAGTCGCTCGCGCTCTGGAGGAAGGGGTCGTCGGGCGCCAGACGCAGCGCCTCCGCGAGCGCGTCGCGCGCTTCTGAAAGGTCGCCCGGCGCTTCCAGGGCTAACGCCCACGCCCGCACGGCGTGAATGGCGGCATCGTCGGGGCGCACTTCGTTCGCCCGCCC
Source organism: Tepidiformaceae bacterium (assembly GCA_965200565.1). Lineage (GTDB taxonomy): Bacteria > Chloroflexota > Dehalococcoidia > Tepidiformales > Tepidiformaceae > UBA2991. The sequence continues at coordinate 1,980,615 of OZ241349.1, forward strand.
GGTGAAGTCGAGCAGCAGGTCCAGCATCTCGTCGAAGTAGTAGCTGTAAGCTGCTGACGGCTTGAGCAAGTCTGTCGCGACGTCTTCGAGGAGCGGGCTGTCGAGGGTGAAGACTTCTTCCACCGGCAACGCCCGCATGAGCGCGTAGGCGGCTTCGTACTCGCCCGCGATGACGTTGGTGACGATTGGCTGGTCCTCGTCGCCCGCGAGTGCCAGACGTCGCTCCGCTGTGCGCTCCACCGCCTTCGCCAGCCACCACAGGCCTTCGTGCGCAGGCTCTTCGCTGAGGGCCCTGGTTGCCAATTCGTCCGCGGCGCGCCAGAGGTCCGCCTTCACCAGCCGCACGACCTCGTTCGCCAGCTCCGCAACTTCGCCGTCCAGCCCCGCGGGTACGGCGAGTACCACACCGTGGCATCCCCGCCCGCTCCAGCGGTAGATCTCCTCCGTCCGAACGACCACATTGGTAAACTTGAAGCGGTCGGGATTGCTCGAGTCGTAGGTGATCTCGGGGCGGCCGTCGCCGTCGATATCCTCGCCCGAGAAGGCCACGCTCCGGATTTCGGGGTAGACCGTCTGCAGGCGCCCGTTCTCGAAGAGCAGCATTTCGAGAATGCCGGTGCGCGCAGCGGTAAAGACGCGACTCGTGAAGAGCACGGACGCGCCGTTCTCCCTCACCTGACAGGGGGCGAACAGAACCAGGTCCCTCACTTCTGCGCCGGCGCTCAGAAGCCTCACCCTGCCTAACTCCGCTGACCATGTCCCGTCGTTCGCGAGCCGGTAGATAGAGATGAAGTTCGCCTTGTTCGGCGCAGCCACCCAATACGAGCCGTTGTCGTCGCTGATGCCAAGCGCGAGGACGAGCGCGGGGGTGTCTGCGTCCTGGACGATGGCGGCAAGTTGTTCTGCGCGCCCGCTTGAGGCTGCGGTCTGTTCGGGTTCGCAGCGGTACGCGTGTGGGTCGCGTGGGGCGCCTTCTGCCCTGATTCGCTGCATGCTCGACACGAAGAAGGCGCGCGCCATCTGCACGAACGGGTCCGGTGAGAGCGTCGGAAGCGCACTGAAGGGGCGTCTAGGGTTGTCGGGGGAAGCGATCGCGAATCCGAGCGCGCGCACGGCGTGGATGGCGTGGTCGTCCCGGCGCACCTTGAGAGCGCGCCCGCTGAAGTCGCGGAGCGTCACCGCCATCGTCGCGAGATCACTCTCCGCGGCGGTGCCCGCGATGAGCGGACCGTCGAGCGTGAACACGTCCGCCACCGGCAACGCCCGCATGAGCGCGTAGGCGGCTTCGTACTCCCCCGCGATGACGTTGGTGAGGAGCGGCTGGCCCGGCGTCCCTGCGTGAGCCAGCCGCAACGCCGCCGTGCGGTTCACCGCGATCGAGAGCCAGCGCAGCCCCTCGTGCCCGGGCGCCGCGCGGGAGGTAGCGGTTGCCAGCGTGGCCGCTTCGCGCCACAGGTCCGCCTCTGCCAGCCGCACGACGTCATCCGCTATGGCGGCAAGCTCGCCGCTCACCCCCCTGGGGACGGCAATCTGAACCGCTTCCCACGCGCCGTCGACCCAGCGATGGATGCGTTCGGCCTTCACCTCGACGGCGCAGGCGTAGCAGAAGACGTACGGGTCGGAGGTGTTGAGCACAATCTCCGCGCGGCCGTCGCCATCGAGGTCGGCGATCGTGCCAGCGTCAGGGCTTGCGCTGATGTGCGAGAGCACCGTCTGCGGTGCCCCGCCTTCGACGAGCACCACGTCGAGCGTGCCTGCGTGCGCGCCTGTCCCGCCCAGAAGCGCGATCAGCGCCGCCCGTCCTGTCGCACTCGTGCCCGCGTCGATGAGCTCGATGGCGTGGATGCGTGCGGGCGCGCTCTCCAGCGTGACCCTGCCCAACTCCTCCGACCACGTCCCGTCGAGGCCGCGGCGGTAGATGGCGACGAAGTGGAAGAAGTTGACGACCTCCCCGTCGTCGTCCACGGAGGCAGGCGGCGGACCGTTCGTCACGACCGCCCAGAGCGAGCCGTCCGCGTCGGCGATGTCGAGGGCGAAGGCGGAGGCGGTCAGCTCCGCCGCGCTTTCACCGAAGGCGTCCAGGGCAGGCGCGAGCGCGAGGGCGGCGAGTTCTTCGCCCAACGCCACCGTGTCCTCGACCACGCCTGGCGGACGGCTCGTCGCCGTCGCCGTTGCGGTTGCGGTGGGTGAAGGCGTCGCTTCTGTCGTCGTCGCCGCCGTGGGAGTTGGAGTGGCAGTCGGCTCCGACTCGGAGGAGCCGCAGGCGAGCGCCAGCGCTCCCACGGCCAGCGCCACCGTCACGGCCAGCAGGCTGCGCCTGGGTCTGCTCATCGTTCACGTCCAGTGCTGGTCGGGGTGCCCGGATTCGAACCGGGGACCTCACGGCCCCAAACCGCGTGCTCTACCTGGCTGAGCTACACCCCGCCGCCCTCAGCGTAGCCCACCCCTCACTTGCGCGCGGCGGCGGTCGGCTGCGCGCAGCCGATGATGTCGTGCACGTCGGCTACGTCGTGCGCCTCCAGCCACGCTTCCAGCTCCTCCAGCACATCGAGCGGCGCGCGCGGGTTGGCGAAGGTCGCCGTGCCTACCTGCACCGCTGTCGCCCCCGCCATGAGGAACTCGACCGCGTCGAGGCCACGGCTCACGCCCCCGCAGCCGATGACGGGGACGGTCACCGCCTGCGCCACTTCGTAGACGGCGCGCAGGGCGATGGGCTTGATGGCGCCGCCGCTCAGGCCGCCGCTCGCGCGTGGCAGCACCGGCCGCCGCGCTTCCGCGTCGATGGCGAGCCCGGGGACCGTGTTGACGGCGCAGATGGCGGAGGCGCCTTCGTCCGCGCAGGCGGCTGCGATGACGGCGAGGTCGGGCGCGGCCGGCGTCAGCTTCACGATGACGGGAAGTTCGCTCGCTCGCACCGCCGCACGCGTGGCGCGCGCTGCTGCGCCAGCGTCCAGACCAAAGTCGAGGCCGTTGTCGACGTTCGGACAGCTGAAGTTCATCTCCAGCGCGGCCACCCCTGCGACGCCGTCGAAAGCCCCCGCGAGGTCGCCGTAGTCGCCCACCGATTCGCCCGCGATGTTGACGATGACGGGCACGTCCCACTCTGCCCACACAGGCGTCATCTCGTCGATGACGCGCTCGACGCCGAGGTTCTGCAGGCCGATGGAGTTGAGCATGCCCGCGGGCGTCTCGGCGACGCGGGGCTGGGCGTTGCCCGCGCGCGCATGGGGCGTGACGCCCTTGGAGACGACCGCGCCGAGGCGGTTCACGTCGAAGTGGCGGGCGAACTCGAGCCCCCAGCTGAAGGTGCCCGAAGCGGGCATCACCGGGTTGCGCAGGCTCAGGTTGGTCTTGCGCCCGGGTGCGAGTTCGACGGCCAGCCGTGTGGTCACGGCATCAGTGTACGGGTATGGCGTGCGCTAGCCCCGTTCCGGTACCGCGACCTTGCGGCCCGAGCGGCGGTTGCGCCACACCCCTTCACTCTCGGCGTTCTCGAAATCGCGTTCTGTGCCACAGTGCTTGCAGATGCCACGGCTGAAGTGTCCGTTGGGCGTGGCGATCACCCAGTGATGGACACACGAAACCGTCGCTGCGCGCTGCCTCTTGCCTCGCATAGCAACCCCATCGCGCCCCGCCTCGCGCGATCCACTGCCCCTAGCCTACTCTCCTTGTCTACCCCCGCGTCTACCCCCGTGCTTGCCGCGCCCCTTTCGCAGGCGCTGTTCGAAGCGCAATCCGCCGTCCGGCCCTTCGCCCGGGAGCGGTCGGAAGCCCATGCGCATCCAGAAGTAGACCGCCAGCCCGCGGTCGGGCGGCGCCCACGTGTGCACGACCGCATGGCGGCGTGCGAGCGAGCGCAGCAGCGCCGTCGCCGCTCCCGAGCCAGCGCCGTAGCCGCGCGCTTCTTCCTCGATGCAGAGCCGCTCGATGAACGGCCCCTCCGCCGCCAGACGCACCACGACCTCGCCGATGACCGCGCGCTCCCCCCGACGGCGTACCTCGTAGCGCGCCGCGTCCTCCCCCGCTTCATCCCCTGCCTCTGCCCCGTCCCCGCCCCCGTCGCTCCGCCGCAACGAGACGCGATCGCCGCTGATGCGTTGGGGAAGGGGGGCAGGCGGCGTCATCGGGCGAGCCACTCGCGCGTCCGCGCGGTGATGGTCGCGAGGTCGGCGGTGAGCCGTGTGCAGGAGGGGATGGCGTCGACGAACTCCGTGCCGTAGCGACGCGTGCGTACGCGGCTGTCGAGCACCGCCACCACGCCACGGTCCTCGCGGTCGCGGATGAGCCGCCCGAAGCCCTGGCGGAATCGCAGAATCGCGCTCGGCAGCGAGTAGTCCGCGAACGGCTCGTCGTACAGGTCCGAGCGGGCGCGGTGGATCGGGTCCGCTGGCGAGGCGAAGGGCAGCCGTGCGATCACGACCAGCGAGAGCGTGTCGCCACGGATATCGATGCCTTCCCAGAAGCTCGACGTCCCGAAAATGACGGTGCGCGGGTCGTCGATCAGGTTGCGCATGAGCTGGCGTGGCGTGCCGTCGCGGTCCTGCACGAGCACGCTGATGCCCGCACCCTCGAGCGCCGCCCGCGAGGCGTCGGCGGCGCGCCGCAGGGCGGCGTGCGAGGTGAAGAGCGCCAGCGCTCGCCCACCCGACGCCAGCGCCAGCTGCGTGACCACCTCTGCCACGGCTTCGTCGTAGCCCGCCGTGCCCGGGTCGGGGATGTTGGTGGGCGTGGCCAGCAGGGTCGAGCGTTCGTAGTCGAAGGGCGAGCCGAGGGCCAGCGTCTCCGCGTCGGAGAGGCCCATCTGGTCGGCGGTGAAGGCCATCGAGCCGCCCGCCGCGAGCGTCGCGCTGGTCGCGATCACGGTAGCGCGGTCCGCGAACAGCCCCGACGCCAGCAGCGGGCCCACCTGCAGCGGCGCGGAGTTGAGCGCGCCCCCGTCGCGCACGGGCGAAGCCCAGACGATGGCGTTGGGGTCGTCGCCCGCCACGAGCCGTTCGAGCCCCTTCCGCACCTCTTCGATGCGTCCCGTCGCGGCCTCGATCTGTTCGGCGCTGGCGGCGTCTTCCTCGCTGAGCAGCTTCGCTGCCGCCCGCGCGCCCTTGATGGCGACCTTGAGGGCGCCATCGAGGGTCGCCCAGCCTTCCTCCACCTCCCCCCAGCGGGTGCCCGAGCGAACCGCCCGCGTGATGCTCACGCGGTCGTCGCGCGACTCCGCCGTGAGCGCGCCAAGCGCCCCAAAGGGACGCTCCACGACCGCCGCCGCGGCGCCGATGGCGCCCTTTAGGGCGCTCGCGGCGCCGGCGCCCAGCAGGTCGGGCAGGTTGGTGGTCGCGACGATGCCGCCCTCGCGCCGCTCCTCCGTGGCCGGACGGTGAATCGTCTCCAGCGACTCCCGCACCTGCCGCGGGCCGATGTGTTCACCGAACTGCTGCGTCGCCTGTCCCTCCAGGTTGTGGGCCTCGTCGATGATGAGGTGGTCGAAGGGTGGGATCGCGCTCCCGCCGCTCGCCAGGTCGGCGAGCAGGAGCGCGTGGTTCACCACCACCAGATGCGCGCCCTCCGCCGTCTTGCGCGATCGCTGCAGGAAGCAGCGCCCCTTCCGCACGAGCGTGTGCTGGCGCGAGAGGCAGTCCACATCCGAGGCGCTGAAGCGCGACCACGCCCCGCGCGCGCCCGCGTCGAGCCGCAACTCTGAGCGGTCGCCGTGCTGCGTCTGCGGCAGCCAGCGCGCCAGCGATCCCGCCAGGCGGGCGACATCGGGGTCGCCCAGGCTGGCGGGGTGGCCCAACCAGCGCTCCACGCAGAGGTAGTTGGCGCGACCCTTCAGGAGCGCGACGCGCAGATCGTCGGGTGAATCGATGACACCCGCCTCCTGCAGGATGGCGCGCAGGGCGGGCACATCCTTCCCCAGAATCTGCTCCTGCAGCCCGATCGTGTTCGTCGAGATGACGATGCGGACGCCGTTGCGCAGCGAGTAGAGCGCCGCCGGGATGAGGTAGGCAAGCGTCTTGCCCACGCCCGTGCCTGCCTCGATCAGCCACTGACCCCCGTCCGAGAGCGCCCCCGCGACGGTCTCGGCCATCTCCCGCTGCTGCGGGCGCTCCTCGAAGCGGGAGACCACGCCCGCCGCGTGCGCCAGCGTGGCCAGCGTCTCCTGCGCAGCGACGGGCTCGGGCGTCTCCCTGCGGGTGAGTGGCTCGGGCGCCTGCCAGGCGTCGGGCAGTGCGTGCGGCGCGCCAGCGTCCGGGTCGAGAGGCGCCGCGGCGAACGCTTCGCCCCCGATCTCCTGCGCGAGGGCGGGATCTTCCAGCCCCACGACGGCCGCGAGCGAAGCGCGCTCCTGGGGCGTGAGGCCCTCGGCGGCGCGTCGCAGCGCGAGGAAGAGCTGGGCCGTGGCGCGTGCGTCGGCGAGGGCGCGGTGCGCGACCGGCATCTCGATGCCGAACTGCTCCGCCAGCGCGCCCAGCCCGCCAGGCCCCTTAGGGAAGAGCACGCGTGCGAAGCGCTGCGTATCGAGCGCGGGCCCCTCGAACGTCACGCCGCCGTGCGCGAGAAAGCCGAGGTCGAAGGCGACGTTCTGCCCCACGACCGCGCTCTCCCCCACGAAGCGGGCGAGCTCATCGGCGACTTCGGCGAAGCGTGGCGCGCCGCGCACGTCCTCATTCGTGATGCCGGTGAGCTTCTCGGTGAAGGCGGGGATGGGCTGTCCGGGGTCGATGAGCTGGTCGAAGACGGCCAGTTCGCGGCCTTCGTCGTCGAAGCGGATCGCGCCGATCTCGGTGATGGCGTCCCGTTCGGGGTCGAGGCCGGTCGTTTCGAGGTCGATCGCGACGTACGTCTGTGGTCCCGCGAACATGCGTGCGAACGTAGTCTACAGCAGGGGCAGGGCGGCGCGCCGTCGGCGGGCGCGAGCGCGTACAATCGCCATCCAATCCCCCGGCCACCTGCTGGCCACGAGGCTCCGACCGATGACGCTGTACCCCTCTGAAGACATCCGCAACGTTGTCCTTGCCGGTCACGGCAACGTGGGCAAGACCACGCTGGGCGAAGCCGCCCTCTTCGTCAGCGGGGCCGTCACGCGGATGGGTTCCATCGAGGAACAGAACACCATCGGCGACTACGACGAGGACGAGCATCGCCGCAAGTTCAGCCTCAACCTCTCCGTCCTGCCCGTGGAGTGGGGTGGCGCCAAGATCAACCTCATCGATACGCCCGGCTACGCCGACTTCGTCTCCGAAGTGATCTGTGGCGCGCATGCCGCCGACCTCGCCCTCGTCGTCGTCGATGCCGTCTCCGGGCCCGAAGTCGGCACCGACCGCGTCTGGCAGATCGCCGAGGAACGCGGCCTGCCGCGCATGCTCCTGATGAACCGCATCGACCGCGAGAACGCCGACTTCACCGTGGCCCTCGACGCGCTGCGTGCGAAGTGGGGCCCCTCCGTGGCCCCGCTCTTCATCCCCATCGGCATGAGCCAGGACCTCGAAGGCGTCATCGATCTGCTCGCCATGAAGGCGTGGATGGGCGAGAGCAGCGAGCCCGGCGACATCCCCGACGCCTACCAGGAGACCGCCGAGGAGTTTCACGCCTCCCTCATCGAGAGCATCGTCGAGAACGACGAGGACCTCATGATGAAGTACTTCGAGGATGAGGAGCTCACGACCGATGAGCTGCACGGCGCCCTGCGCGCGGCCCTCGCCGACGGCCAGATCGTGCCCCTGCTGTGCGCCTCTTCCACCCACCAGATCGGCGTGCGCCAGGCGCTCGATGCGCTCGTCGCGCTCGCCCCCTCGCCCCTCCAGCGCGAGGTCGTCGATGCCGAGGGCTCGACGCTCGAGGTGGGCGCCGACGCCTCACCCGCCGCGCTCGTCTTCAAAACGTCCGCCGACCCGTACGTCGGCCGCCTCAGCTACCTGCGCGTCATGACGGGCACGGTCAAGGCCGACAGCCACCTGTGGAACAGCAGCCAGTCCTCGGACGAGCGGCTGGGCACCATCTACAGCCAGCGCGGCAAGGCGCAGGACCCCGTCGAGGCGCTCCCTGTGGGCGACATCGGCGTTGTGGCCAAGCTGAGCGACACGGGCACGGGCGATACGCTCGCCACCAAGGACCAGGCGGTGCAGCTGCCCGCCATGAGCTTCCCCGACCCCGTCTACAGCATGGCCGTGCGCCCCGGCGCGAAGGCGGCGGTCGACAAGCTCGGACCCAGCCTCCAGCGCCTCGTCGAGGAAGACCCCGGCCTGCGCCTGCGCCGCGACGCCAGCACCAGCGAGACCATCCTCGAGGGGCTCGGCGACGCCCATCTCGACGTCGCCGTGGGCCGCCTCCTGCAGAAGTTCAACCTCGAGGTCGAACTCTCCCTGCCGCGTGTGCCCTACCGCGAGACCGTCGGGCGCTCCTCGTCCGCCGACTACACCCACAAGAAGCAGACCGGCGGGCACGGCCAGTACGCCCGCGTCGCCATCGAGATCGCGCCCCTGCCGCGCGGCTCCGGCCTGCAGTTCGACAGCCGCGTCGTGGGCGGCTCCGTCCCGCGCGAATTCATCCCTGCCGTGGAGAAGGGCGTCATGGAGACGGCGCGCGACGGCGTGCTCGCTGGCTACGAGCTCACCGATTGCCAGATAACGCTCTTCGATGGCAAGCACCACCCCGTCGATTCGAGCGAGATGGCCTTCAAGTTGGCTGCCAGCCAGGCCCTCAAGGAAGCCGTCGCGAGCGCCAACGGCACCCTGCTCGAACCCGTCATGACGATCCGCGTGCGCGCCCCCGAGAACAACGCCGGCGACGTCGTCGGCGACCTCAACACGAAACGCGCCCGCATCCACGGCATCGCCCCCGATGGCACGCTCAGCGTCGTCGAAGCGGACGTCCCGCTCGCCGAAGTGCAGCGCTACGCCTCCGACCTGCGCTCCCTCACCCAGGGACGCGGCCTCTTCGAGCTCAACTTCGACCGCTACGACGAAGTCCCGGGCAACGTCGCCCAGCGCGTCATCGAGGCGAGCCAGGAAGAGTAGGCAGGGGTGGGGGCTAGCGGCTCAGAATCGGGAGCTCCTGGTACCCAATCATGAACATCGCGCTTTGGAGCGCGTGGGTAGGGTGAGGCTCTTTCTTGAAGGGCTTGTTCTGCGCGAGTTCGCCAAGTATCCAAGCGGCCATGACGTTTGACTGCGCATAGCGCAGGTTGCTATGGACGTCCTTGAAGGTGAACTTGTCGCTGGATGGAGCTCTGTCGGTCTTCTCTGATCCTGACCTTGATCTGTGCGGCAGGATGCCGAACGCGAGACACTCCGGCACCTCTTCGCAGCCCTCCGTTTGCTCGCAGTACAGGCGGACGAGAGAGGTCAGGGCGCAAGCCACACGGCTGTCGTACATCGGAGACCGGTGGTTTGGGATTATCAGCGAGTAGATCTTGCTGAACCCCGCGTTCATCCGGTCGATGTTTGCAAGATCGCTGAGGTCTGCTGTGTCGGGGTCGAGCCGCTTTGCCGTAGTACGCAGCTTTTCGAGCAGTTCGCTGTTGCGAAGCCCGCGAAGGTACTCTGCGTTCCCGCGCTTTACCCCACCCCACTCCACGACAGCGATCGCAGCATCGCGGACGCGCCGCGCGTCTTTCTGCTTGAGGCCCTTACTGAGTTCCTTCGAGAGCATGGTGAGGACTGCGTCGGTCTGCTTGTATGTCGACGGTTCCCTTCGTGGAGTCTGCAGCGGTTCCGGGGAGATGGATGGTGAAGGGCCAGCGGTACAGCTGGTACGCCTCGAACAGCGTCGTGGATTCTTGACAGACCTGTTCCTTGGTGTTCCCAATCGGCCACGACTGCTTTAGTTCACACTTCCCCGTTACGAACGGCTTCGCCCACTTCAGGAAGCCCTTCACGTGCTTCTTGTCCAGGTACTGCTTTCTCGTGGTCATATCACTACTCCTGTAATCCGGTGCGCAGCCAGTGGGCGGCGGCGCGGACGGCTTGGCCGCGGTGGCTGACGGCGTCCTTCTCGGTTGCGGTGAGGTCGGCGGCGCTGCGGCCGTCGGGGGTGCGGAAGATGGGGTCGTAGCCGAAGCCGCCTTCGCCCTGCGGCTCGTACCCGATTGAGCCTTCCCAGACGCCGTCGAAGCGTTCGAGGCGGCCATCCGGCCACGCGATCGCGACGACGGCGCGGTAGCGCGCGCCGCGCTGCTCGGGGGGCGTCTCGGACAGCGACTGGAGCAGGAGCGCGGTGCGGCCGGCGTCGTCGAGGCCGGGGCCGCCGAAGCGCGCTGAGCGCGCACCGGGGCCGCCGTCGAGCGCGTCGACCTCGATGCCGGAGTCGTCGGCCATCGCGGCGCAGCCGCCTGCCTCGGCGAAGGCGACCGCCTTGAGCGTGGCGTTCTCCGCGTAGCCCTCACCGTCCTCGACCACGTCGAGCACGATGCCCGCCTCCGCAGGCGTGATGACGGTGTACGGCTCGTCGGCCAGCAGGCGGCGCAGTTCGCGCACCTTGCCGGGGTTGTTCGTGGCCAGCAGCAGGCGACTCACGGGAGGAGGTGCGGCGCGCGACGGCATGTCAGTGGCCGTGACTGTCTCCCTCAGGCTCGGGGAAGTCCGCTTCCTCGACGGGCAGCTCGCCCGCGGGCATGACGCTGATGGGGGCGCTCCACGCGCCCGGCTTGCGGATGAAGCCGCCCATCTCGCGCTTCAGCAGGTAGAGCACGCCCAGCGCGCCCAGGAAGAGCCCCGACCCCACCAGCGCCCAGACGAGCGGCACCACCACGTCGCGACCCTCTTGTGCGGGCGCGTCCTGTGGGGCGCTCTGGGTGGAGGCGGACGGCTCGGAGGCTGGTGCGTCGAGGGCGAGGAGCGGGGCGCTGGTCGCCACTGCGAGCGAGCCTGTGAGCACCGCCGCAGCCAGCAGTCGGGTGAAGAAGCGCATGGCTGCGAGTCTACGGGCCGCGGTGCGCGGGTCAAGCCTCCGGGCGTTGGATGTGGGGCGTTGGGGTTGGGCGTTGGCAGGAGGGCGCGGCTACAGCCCCAGCGCCCGCGAGACGTCTTCCAGCGTCGCCGTGGTGGAGGTGACATCGGGGGTGAAGGCGCTCTCGGCGACCTCTGTCTGCTTCAGCCCCGAACCGGTGAGCACGGCGACGACGCGTCCGCCCCGCAGCTTGCCTTCGCGGTCGAGCTTGCGCAGACCGGCCACGCTGGCGGCGCTCGCCGGCTCGACGAACAGGCCCTCGCGGTTCGCCAGCAGGCGGTAGGCCTGCAGGATCTCGTCGTCGCTGACGGCGTCGACGAGGCCGTTGCTCTCGTCGCGGGCGCGCTCGGCAGGCTCCCAGCTGGCGGGCTTGCCGATGCGGATGGCGGTCGCGATGGTCTGCGGGTCGTCGACCGGCTCGCCCCGCACGATGGGCGCCGCGCCCGCCGCCTGGAAGCCGAGCATGCGCGGGTGGCGGGTGGCGAGGTCGCGCTCGGCGCACTCGCCGAAGCCCCGCCAGTAGGCGGTGATGTTGCCCGCGTTGCCGACGGGGATGGCGAGCGCGTCGGGCGCGTCGCCCAGCGCTTCGCAGACCTCGTAGGCGGCTGTCTTCTGGCCCTCGATACGGTCCGGGTTGACGGAGTTGACGAGGGCGATGGGGTGCGTTTCGGCGATCGTGCGCGCCAGCGAGAGGGCGTCGTCGAAGCTGCCTTCGACCTCGACAATACGCGCGCCGAAGGCGTTCGCCTGGGCGAGCTTGCCCATGGCCACGCGCCCGCGCGGCACGAAGATGCTGGCTTGCAGCCCGCAGTGGGCGGCGTAGGCGGCCGCGCTCGCGCTCGTGTTGCCCGTGCTCGCGCAGAGCACCGCTTTGGCGCCGCGCTCCATCGCCTTCGCCACCGCCACGACCATGCCCCGATCCTTGAACGAGCCGGTGGGGTTGGAGCTCTCCAGCTTGAACCAGAGTTCGTCCAGCCCCAGGTCGTGCTCGAGCGAGGCCGAGCGCACGAGGGGTGTGTCGCCTTCGCCCAGCGTGATGCGGGGTGTCTCCGGGGTGAGGGGCAGCACGTCGCCCCAGCGGGCCAGGACGCCCTTTCGGGGATGCTCGCTCACGGTTCCTCCGGCGGGCGCAGGGCGTGGAATTTCGTCTCGCGCTGCTCCTGCTCGAGGGCTTCAATCTGGCGTTGCCGTGCACGCTCCTGGATCTCGTTGAAGCGAGTGAACTCCTCGCGGATGTGGTCGACCATCTCGGAGATGTCGCGACGGATGGTGCTGACGCGGTTGCTCAGGCCGGAGTGGCGCCCCTCGATGGTAGCGGTTTCCTCCCGCACCTGCTCGATGAGGCGCCTGAGGTTTTCGAACTCCCCCTCGAGCGAGCTGACCTGTGCCTCGATACGCGCCTGCTCGTCGCGCCTGCGCCCGATCTCCTCCTGCACGTCGAGGCCCACCTGCTCGTTCTTCTGCAGCGCCTCGATCGCTTCCTCGGCGCGGTGCGCCATCTCGGCCAGAATCTGGAGCCGCTCGTGCACCACGTCCATGGGACGCTCCTGCAGCGTCTGTACGGCGGTGATGACACGCCCCTCCACCTCTTCGCCGACCTCCGCGAGCCGCTCGACGCGCAGGCTCAGCTCTTCCAGGCGCTGCAGCGCGCTGCGCTGCTCTTCCGCCAGCGTGCCCAGCGTCTGCAGGATCTGTTCGATGCTCGCCTCGCGCGCCGCGCCCTCGTTGGCGAGCAGTTCGACACGGGCGTCGATGCGCTCGATCTGGCGCAGCGCCTCGCGCAGCTCGCGGCTGAGCACGACCGCCTCGGCGTTGTAGGTGCGCTCGTTGGTGGCGACGGTGGTGCGGGTCTCGGTCAGGTTGGTGCGCAGGTGCTCAAGGTCCTGGGTGAGGTCCGTGATCTTCTGGGGGAAGCCCTGCTGGAGGGCGAGCGCGGCCTCGACCTGGCGGGTCGCGCGGCTGGTTTCGTCGCCCTGATCGGTGAGCGACTGGATCTGGTTGCGAATCTGCTGGACCTCGCGCTGGAGCGCTTCGCCCGCGGCCTGCTGGGCGTGCGCGCGCTCTTCGAGCAGCACGAGCGTCTCCTCGATGGAGCGCAGCGCCGGCTCGGAGGTCACTGCTCGCCTTCCACGCGCACCATGGCGTCAAGGGTGAGCACTTCGGGGAGGTTGCGCAGGTGGTCGAGGGCGACGCGCACGGAGAGCTCGCGCGAGCGGTGCGTCATGATGGCGAGCTCGGCGGTGCCGCGTTCGGCGTTCGTCTCGCGCTGCTCCACGGCGGCGATGCTGACCTTCTCCTCGCCCAGCACGCGGGCGATCTGGGCGAGCACGCCCGACGCGTCGTGCACGGTCATGCGGAGATAGTAGCGCGTCTCCAGGGCGCCCAGCCCCAGCGCTTCGCTATCGCGCCAGACGCCTGGATCCCAGCGTGGTGGCTTGCCCTGCGCGAGAGCCCGCGCGATGTGGAGGAGGTCGGCGAGCATGGCGCTGGTGGTCGGCGCGGCGCCCGCTCCCGCTCCCTGGAAGGTGAGCGTGCCCGCCAGATCGCCGTGCACCTGGGCGGCGTTCTGCACCCCATCGACGCGCGCCAGCGGCTCCGATTGGGGAAGCAGCGCGGGATGGACGCGCGTGAGCACGCCGTGCCCGTGCCGTTCGGCGATGGCCAGCAGCTTGATCACGTAGCCCAGTTCGCGGGCGTACTGGAAGTCCTGAGGGGCGAGCGCGCGGATGCCTTCCGTGGCGATCACTTCGGGCGCGACCTGCGCGCCGAAGGCCAGCCCTGCCATGATCGAGAGCTTGAAGGCGGCGTCGTACCCGTCGACGTCGTTGGTGGGGTCGGGCTCGGCGTAGCCGAGCTCCTGCGCCTGCGCGAGCGCGTCCTCGAAGCTCTCGCCGTGCTCAGCCATGTTCGTCAGGATGAAGTTGGTGGTGCCGTTGATGATGGCGCGAATGGCCAGGATCTCGTTCGCCTGCAAGTCGCCCAGCAGCGGCGAGATGATGGGAATACCGCCGCCCACGCTTGCCTCGAAGCGCAGGGCGACGTTGTTCTCGCGGGCCAGGGCGAACAGTTCCGGCCCCGCCCGCGCGATCAGCTCCTTGTTGGCGGTGACGACGTGCTTGCCGTTCCCGAGCGCCTGCCGCACGTAGTCGCCTGCGGCCCCGTCCCCGCCGATCACCTCCACCACCACATCCACGTCGGGGTTCGCCACTACCTCGCTGGCGTCGCCGGTGAGCACGCCATCGGGCAGGTCGATGTCGCGCTCGCGGTCGGGATTCTGCACGGCCACATGCTGCAGCCTGAGCGCAGCGCCCGTCTGGGCTTCGAAGGTGGCGGCGCGCTCCAGCAGGGTGGCGACGACGGTTTCGCCCACGTTCCCCATGCCCAGGAAGCCGACGCCGATTTCGTGAGTCACGTTTTCGCCCCCTGGCCCCTAGTTGGTCTGGTCGATCGCCCAGCTGGCGTCGTCCGTTGAGAGGTCGCGTTCAATTATGACACGGGAGCGTGTCTCTTCGAGCACATCGGCGAGACGCAACGCCATGAGCGCCTCCGCCTGGCCCGCCTGGTAGTCCCCGTCCGCCTCGCGCTGTTCCAGGCGCACGACCCAGAAGGTCTCGCCCGCCTCGATGGGATCGAGGAGCGTTCCTTCCTCCGCATCCGCGAGCGCTGCCTGCAGCGCCTCATCGAGCAGCAGCGGCGGCGAGACCAGTTCGCCGTTGTTCTGGCGCGATTCGATGTCCAGCGAGACTTCCTGCGCGACGGTGCCCATGTCCTCGCCCGCGACGATACGCTCGTGCACCGCGCTTGCCTCCTCCAGCGAGGCGGTGGTGACCACCCGCAGGTAGACGATCTCGCCTGTGGTCCCGATTTCGGTGAGCAGGGCCGCGCGCAGCTGCCGGTCGGCCTCAAGGGCCTCGGCTCGCTGGCGATACTGCCCGTCGTTCAACCCGGAGGTCGTGAGCGCTTCGCGATAGCGGGTATCGAACAGGCCGCCCCGCGTGCTGTCGGGGAGCACCCCGAGGGAGAGGGCGATCGCCTGGGTCACATCCTCATCGCTCAGGACGATGCCGCGTTCGGCCGCTGCGATGAGCGTGAGGCCCTCGGTTTCGAGCTGGTTGAGCAGCTCCTGCGTGAGCAGCAGCCCTCCCGCGGCGGGGTTGCTCTGGGCGAACCCGGGAAGCCGGGCGGAGAAGTAGGAGAGCGAGAACTCTTCCGCGTCCACCCGCAGCACCACCTCGCGCGGCTGCGCGATGCTGCTGTCGTACCAGTTGTAGACGAGCAATCCCGCGACCACGAGAACCGCCGCCAGCGCCACCCCGAGGATGGCGATCTGGCGAGTGCGCTGGGAGGACAGCCAGCTGCCCTCGCCGACGCTCGTCGCGCTGCGCCGTCCCCGGCTGGCGGTGGGCAGGCCCGTCGTGCGATCGCGGCGCGTCATCGGGGGCGGTCCTAGCCTCGCAGCGGGAAGATGCGCGTCTCGCGCACGTGCTGGAGCGTGTACGGCAGCAGCCCCACATGACGCGCCCGCTTCACCGCATGGGAGATGGCGCGCTGCGCCAGGGCGCACGTCGCCAGCTTGCGGCGTGGCTCGATCTTCCCCCGCTCGTTGATGAAGTGCCGCAGGCGGTCGACATCCTTGTAGTCGACCTTGTACTCGTCGCCGGGTGAACAGCGCACCTTGTTGCAGAGGCGGCAGAGGCGGCGGCGTCCGCCGAAGCGACGCCCCCCGCCACCGCGACGGCGGTCGCCGCCGGGGCCACGTCGGTCGCCGCCGGGGCCACGTCGGTCGCCGCCGGGGCCCCGGTCACGAGGACCGTCACGGTCGCCCATGGGTCGGTCGCCCATGGGGCGCGGGCTTGCCGGCGCCGATGGAGTGAATCGTTCTGGTGTAGTCATGCTGTACTCCTCCCGATGGGTTTCGTGCGCTCAGGCGCACCGGGCAGGGGGGGCGTCGTGCGGCCCCGTGTTCGTATACGTATCGCTACCACGTTGCATTACTCGAAGGGCAGGTCGTCGACATCGGAGGGCCCGGATCCGCCACCGCGGTCCCAGGAGCCACCGCCGCCGCCGCCGCGATTGCCGCCGCCACCGTCCCATTCACCGTCGCCGCCACTGCGACGGCCCAGGAATTCGATGTTGTTGGCGACGACCTCAGTGCGGTACTGGCGCACGCCCTGATCATCGTCCCAGCTGCGCGTGCGCAGGCGGCCTTCGACGTAGATAGGGATGCCTTTGGTGATGTACTGGCTGATGCGCTCAGCGCGCTCGGCCCAGATGGTGACGTTGAACCACTCCGTCTCCTCTTCCCAATCGCCGCTCTGGTTGCGACGGTTGGAGTTGACGGCGACGCTGAAGTTGGCGAGGGCGGTGCCGTTGGCGGTGTAGCGCAGTTCGGCGTCCCGCCCGACGTTCCCGATGATCATGACCTTGTTGAGGTTGCCCATGCTGGCTACTCCGTGGCGGGCTCGTCCCCGGCGGGGGGCGGAGCCGCATCCGTATTCGTTTCGGGATCGGAATCGGGCTCGTCGGCCGAAGCCTCCGCGGGCGGGGCCTCGGCGGGCGCTTCGGCGGCAGGCGCTTCAGCGGCGGGTGCTTCAGCGGCGGGCGCAGCTTCGGCGGTGGGCGCCGGGGCAGCGGGTGCAGCTGCGGGAGACGCGTCCCCGGCGGGGGGCGGCGTCGCTCCCATCGGGCCGCGTGGGCCCGATGGCGCGAGCACAGGACGCGGCGGCGGCAGTTCGTCCGCACGCACGACGAGGTGGCGGTAGACCCGCTCCTCAATCTCGAAGTCCGCGTTCAGCGGCGTCACCGCTTGCGGGTCGAGCTCGATGCGCGTGACGATGAAGTCCGCGTCGAGCTGCTTGTTCATGGGGTAGGCCAGACGCCGACGGCCCCAGTGGTCCACTTCCGTGACCGTACCGCCGTTGCGTTCGACCAGGCTTGTGAGGTGCTGGACGCTGGCGTCCTGGCCGCCTTGCTCGACCACTGCAAGGTCGTAGACGGCCATCAATTCGTACTCGCGCATAGCGCTCCGTATGCCGAACGATGGGTTTTCCCCGCCTCACAGGCGGGGCGCACGGCTTCGGGGAGACTATCACCACGGCCCAGTCCACTCAATGCAGCAGGCTCAATGCGCGAGGCCGCCAGCAGGCGGCGCGACCCGGGTTACTCTTCGGCGTCGCTGATGCCGGGGACGGGGTAGGCGCGGGCGAACTCGGCCACTTCCTGGCGCACCGTGTCGCGTACCCCTTCGCCGTCGGGATCCTTGAGCACGTGGATGATCCAGGCTGCCAGACGCTGCATCTCCTCCGCGCCCATGCCGCGGGAAGTGAGCGCGGGCGTGCCGATGCGCAGGCCGCTCGTGACGAAGGGCGAGCGCGTGTCGTACGGCACCATGTTCTTGTTGGCGATGATGCCCGACCCCTGCAGCGCGTTCTGTGCCTTCATGCCGCTGATGCCCAGGGGTGTGCAGTCGATCAGGATGAGGTGTGTATCGGTCCCGCCCGATACCAGACGCAGCCCGCCCGCCTGGAGCGCCTCCGCCAGCGTCGCCGCGTTCTCCACGATCTTGGCCGCGTAGGCCTGAAACTCGGCGGTGGACGCCTCGGCGTAGGCCACCGCCTTGGCGGCGATGGAGTGCACGTGCGGTCCGCCCTGCGTGCCCGGGAAGACCGCCTTGTCGATTGCCGCCGCGTGATCCTCGGTGGTCAGAATCATGGCGCCACGGGGGCCGCGCAGCGTCTTGTGCGTCGTGCTGGTGACGATGTCGGCGTAGGGGATGGGCGAGGGGTGGGCCTTGCCCGCCACCAGCCCCGAGAAGTGCGACATGTCGACCAGCAGCATCGCCCCCACGTCGTGCGCGATCTGGGCGAAGGCGGCGAAATCGAAGCGGCGCGGATACGCAGTCGCGCCCGTCACGATGATGCGCGGCTTGATCTCCTTCGCCAGCGCCTCCACCGTCGACATCTCGACCACTTCGGTCTCGCGGTCGACGGCGTAGGGCACGAAGTCGTAGAGCTTGCCGCTGTAGTTCACCGGTGATCCGTGGGTGAGGTGGCCGCCCTGCGAGAGCTCCAGCCCGAGAATGGTGTAGCCCGGATCGCCGACGGAGAGGTAGGCCGCCATATTCGCTTCGGCGCCCGAGGTGGGCTGCACGTTCACGTGCGCCGCCCCGAAGAGCGCCTTCGCCCGCTCGATGGCGAGCGTCTCGACCTCATCCGAGTGCGCGTTGCCAGCGTAGTAGCGCTTGCCCGGGTAGCCCTCGGCGTACTTGTTGGTGAAGACGGAGCCCGTTGCCTCCAGCACCGCCGCTGAGGCGTAGTTCTCGCTGGCGATGATCTCCAGCATCTCCGTCTGGCGTGTGCGTTCGCGCGCGATGATGGCGGCGACTTCTGAATCGACTTCGTGCAGCTTGCTCATGGACGCATTCGCTCCCGCCCAAATCGTAGCGCGATCCTGACTCGCGCGCCGTACACTGCGCAGATGCGCGAACACACCGAGCGTCTGCTCGCTGCTGCGAGCGGGGGTGAACCCGTCCTCCTGGCGACGGTGCTCGAGCCTGGCCCGGCTCCGCTCACGCAGGGCGCGAGGCTGCTTGTTGAGCGTGGGGGCGCCCGCCAGGGCACGCTCGGCAACGCCCGCCTCGACGACCTTGTGGCCGAGCGCGCAGCCGACGCCTTCCGCCGCCACGCCGCCGAGACGGTCTACGTCGACGCCGCCGCCGATGCCGATGCGACGAGCCTCTCCGAACGCACCATCCCCGACGCGACCTGCCTCTACCTGGAAGTGGTCGAGTCGAAGCCGGTCTTTCTTGTGGTGGGAGCAGGGCACATCGGGCGGGCGTTGGCGAAACTGGCCGATTTCCTCGACTTCCACGTCGCCGTGCTCGACGACCGCGAAGACTTCGCCGATCCGATGCTGCTGCCCGAGGCCGATGAGGTCATCTGCGACGACTTCGAGGCGGCGCTCGACCGCTTCCCCATCGGCCCCAACACGGCCATCGTGATGGTCACGCGAGGGCACAAGCAGGACGAACTGTCGCTGCGCCGCTGTCTCGGCCGCGAGGCGGGTTACATCGGCATGATCGGCTCCAAGCGCCGCACTGCCGCCGTGCTCGACCACCTGCGTGAGGAAGGCTTCGACGCGGGTGAGCTGGAGAAGGTGCGCACGCCTATCGGCCTCGCCATCGGCGCGGAGACGCCCGAGGAGATCGCCATCAGCATCATGGCCGAAGTGGTGATGCTGCGGCGCGGGGGCGACGGCTCCGCCATGTACCACCGCCGCACCGGCTTCCGCTCCTAAGCACACCAGCCGCTACGATAGGGCCGTGGACGGATTCGAGATTTCGCCAGTCGAGGGGTTGCGCGCCCCCGTCGTCGTGCTGGCCTTCGGTGGCTGGAGCGATACCGGCACCGTCACCACCGACGCCGCCCGCCAACTGATCGAAGCTTCCGGCGCCGAACGCTTCCTCAGCGTCGACCCCGAGGAGTACTTCGTCTTCACGGAGACGCGCCCCATGGTGCGGCTGGTGGATGGCGGCCTGCGAGAGATCACCTGGCCGCAGAACGAAGCCTGGGCCGCGCGCCTGCCCGAAGCCCCCCACGACCTCGTCGTCGTCAGCGGCGTCGAGCCCAACCTGCGCTGGCCGCCCTTCGCCACCCGCTTCGCCAGCGCGCTCGCGGCGCTCTCCCCCTCGCTCGTCTGCACGCTGGTGGCGCGCCCGGCGGCCACGCCGCACACGCGTCCCATCCCCGTGAGCGGCTCGTCCGCCGACGCCACCCTCGCGCGGCGCTTCGGCTTCGGGCCGTCGGGCTACCAGGGCCTGACCGGCATCATCGGCGTGCTGCACGACGCCATGCGCAAACACGGCCTGCCGCTCGTCAGCGTCGCCGCCTCCGTGCCGCACTACCTGAGCGTCGATGAGAACCCGCCCGCCACGCTCGCGCTCCTGCGCACCCTGCAGCCCATGATTCAGTTCGCCCCCGACCTCGACGAGCTCGAGCGCGCCAGCGCCGCCTTCGTGCGGCGCGTGGACGAAGCCTCCAGCGGCGACGACCAGATCGTGCAGTACGTGCGCGCGCTCGAAGAGCAGTACCAGGAGGGCGAAGCGCCCGCTGCGACCGTCGAGCCCGACGACGAACTCGATGCCGGCGATGTCCTGCGGGACGTCGAAAACCTCCTGCGGGGCGACGGCGACGACGCCTAGGGCGAGTCGTTCATCTCGAAGCGCGAGAGCCGCCACACGGAGAGCCCTGCTCCCACCGCCACCACCACCACGATCAGGATGAGCGAGTAGGTGAGGCCCAGGTCGGCCTCGAACACCGCAGGGGTCGTATCCGCGACCGCTTCCGCGACGGAGGCGGTGAACTCGCGGATGCTGAGGCGCTGCACGCCCGGCGCGAAGTTCGTGACCAGCCCCTCCCAGATGAGCGCGTAGACCACGCCCAGGATGAGCGCGCGTGAGGTGACGACGCTGAAGAGCATGAAGAGCGAGGAGTAGGTCAGCGATCCCACCAGCAGGGCGACGAGGAAGCCCGCGAGGATGCGCCACTCGCCTTCGCTCCCCAGCACGATCACGCCGCCCAGCGCCCCGCTCGCGAGGATGATGACGGCGGTCGCGCCCCAGGCGGCCAGCATCTTGCCGGCCACGATGCGCCAGCGCTCCACCGGCTTGGAGAGCAGGTAGACGATCGTGCCTTCCTCGATTTCGTTCCCCACCGCCGCCGTCGAGAGCAGGACTGCGGTAAGCGGCAGCAGGAACGTCACGATCAGGCCGTAGAACATCACCCGCGCCGCAAATTCCGCCGCGTTGGCGGAGCGGTCGTCGGCGGCGATCTGGAAGATGATCGCCGCCAGCACCGGCAGCAGCGCCATCGCCGCCAGGAAGAGCGTGCGTCGCTGCCCCAGCAGCTGTCGCGCCGTCAGTTCCGCCACGATCCAGATCATCGCGCCACCAGGTATTCGAAGACGCTCTCGAGCGATTCGTCGTCGGCGCGCAGCTCGAGGAGCGACACGCCCACGGCCTGCGCCGCTCGTGGCGCTGCCAGCGCGAAGGCCAGCAGCTCGGTCGTGCGGACGTGCAGCTCGTCGTCGGAGAGGTCGACGCCGAAGACGCTCTCCTCGCCCATGAGCGCCGTCGCCAGCGTGCGGTTGTCGCTCGAGCGGATAGTGAAGCGGTGCGGGCGGTCGGTCATGAGGTTGCGAATGGCGCGGAAGTCGCCCGAGGCGGCGAGCCGTCCCGCCACCACGACGAGCACGTTCTCCCCCAGCCGCTCCACCTCTTCGAGGATGTGGGAGGAGAAGAGGATCGTGCGTCCTTCGTCCGCCATGCGCCGCAGCAGGTCCATCATCTGCAGGCGCTGGCGTGGATCCATGCCGTTGAAGGGCTCATCGAGCAGCAGCACGTCGGGGTCGTGCACGAGGGCGGCGGCGATCTTGATGCGCTGCTTCATGCCCTTCGAGTAGCCGCCCGTGGCGCGCTCGGCCGCATCCGTCATCTCCACCAGCGCGATGGCGCGCCGCGTTGCCTGGTCGATATCGGGAAGGTCGTGCAGGCGGGCGCTGAGGCGCACGAATTCGTAGCCCGTGAGGAATTCGTAGACCGCCTCGCGCTCGGGCACGAGCGCCACCCGCTCGTAGACGCCCGGCTCGCCGAAGGCCTGTTCGCCCAGCACGCGTACCTCGCCCGCAGAGGGCTTGAGGAAGCCCGCGATCATGTTCAGCAGCGTCGTCTTGCCGGCGCCGTTCGGGCCCAGCAGGCCGGTCACGCCTGGCGCCAGCGCGAAGGAGATGCCGTTCACCGCCACCACGTTCCCGTACCAGCGCGAGACGTCCGTGACCTCGACCGCCGCGGTCACGGGCGCAGTCGTGGCGGCTTCGTTCGTGGTCGCTTCGGGGCTCACAGGCTGCGCCTCATGTAGTGCTGGACGAGCGTGCCCACGCTGGCGGCGGCGACGGCCAGCGCGAAGAGCAGGTAGACGCCGCCGGCGAAGCCCGCCTTGCCGAGGTCGTCATCGCCCACGCCTCCCGTCGGGGTCCAGTTCACGTCGAACATCCAGTAGGTGTAGCCCTGCATCACGGAGAAGAGGTCGAGGAAGATGCCCAGCCTTCCCACGAAGTTATCGACGGTCTCGATGAGCACGTTGCCGACGATGGTGAGCGCGACGAAGGGGACGAGGATGCCGACCGTGGCGAAGGCGCGACGGGGCGTCTGCGCGGCGATGATCATGCCGATCGCCCCCAGGAAGAGGCAGGTCACGAGCCCGCTGCCGATGATGGGCCCGATCTGACGCCACTCGTCCTGCAGGTAGTCGCCGAAGCTGTCCCCCACGAGCGCGTTGCCGATGAACATGATCGCCTGCGGCAGGAGCGTGAGCGCCAGCAGGGCCGTCACCATCGAGGCGTAGCGGGCGAGGGCGTAGTCGTAGCGGCTCAGCCCGCGCGAGAAGTAGAGTGGCAGGATGGAGTGGCGCTTGTCCCGCCCCAGCAGCTCGGGCGCGACCACCGCTACGAACAGCACGAGGATGATCTGGATGTAGCTGTAGTAGTCCTCGGGCCGGAAGACGTCGAGGTCGTCGGCGATGGTTGCGATCAGGACCTGCCCGACGGCGGGGATGGCCGCGACGATCACCAGGCCGATGGGGAAGATCTTGCTGCGGGCGCGACGCCCCAGCCCAAACGAGGCGCGCAGGCCGTGCAGGTAGAGCGCCCACACCGACTCCCACCGCCCCAGCCGTCGCCCTTCGTAGCGGCGGTAGCCGAGGTCGTAGATGCTCCCCGCTGCGCGCTCAGGCACGGTCGGCCCCCACGCTCTCTGCTTCTCCGGGGCGGAAGATGTCCTCCAGCGAGTGGCGGCGTTGTTCGAGCCGCACCAGGCCCATGCCCTGTTCCACGATGCAGTCGCGGATGGCGTCGTACGGCTCGTCGCCGTCGAGGCCGACCTGGAGCACGGCGCCCGCGCCCTGCGCTTCGAAGCCGCGTGCGCTGAGCGCTTCCGCGAGGACGGTGGCGTCGCCCTCCACCTCCACCTCCAGCGAGCCGATCGCCGCCGTGAACTCCGCCACCGCGCCCATCTTCACCAGCCGTCCCCCGTCGATCACGATGAGGGAATCGCACACCCGCTCAATCTCGCCCAACAGGTGCGACGACATGAGCACGGCGATGCCAAACTCCCGCCCCGTGCGCCGCACCAGGTCGAGCATCTCGTCGCGGCCGGCGGGGTCGAGGCCGTTCGTCGGTTCGTCGAGGAAGATGAGGCGGGGGTCGTGGACGAGCGCCTGCGCGAGCTTCACGCGCTGCTTGATGCCGGTCGAGTAACCGCCCATCTCGCGATAGCGCTCCTCGAAGAGGCCGACGTGACGCAGCGTCTCGGCGGTGCGCTCGCGTGCGGCGGCGCGCGGCAGGCCGCTCACCTGGGCGAGATGCGCCACGAACTCCGTGGCGGAGATGTCGGGCGGGAGGGAGTCGTGCTCGGGCATGTAGCCGGTACTGGCGCGGATCTCCGCCCCTTCGCGACTGACGTCCATATCGAGCACGCGCGCGTTGCCCCGCGTCGCTGGCAGCAGTCCCAGCAGGATCTTGATGAGCGTGCTCTTGCCCGCCCCGTTTGCCCCGACAAGCCCGATGACGCCTGGCTCGACGCTGATGTCGAGCGCGTTCAGGGCGGTCACGCCCGGGTACTGCTTGGTCAGGCCGAAAGTCTCGATGAGCGGCACGCCGCTATCGTACCCCGCGACAACTTAAGGCGGGCCTAAAGCGCTTCTGCGGATGCCGTCACGCCGGCGTCAGGGAGACTGGCAGTGAGGTGTAGCCCAGCACGACGCCCGTCCCGCTCTGGCGCACCGGCGGGGCGCTCGGCTCGAGCGTGGCGAAGCGGTCGAGCCAGGCGTTCAGCGTGATGCGCGCTTCCGCCCGCGCCAGCGGCGATCCCAGACAGTAGTGCGTGCCATGCCCGAAGCCGACGTGGGAGTGCAGATCGCGCTCCAGCACGAAGGAATCGGGCTCGTCCCACTCTTCGGGGTCGCGGTTGGCGGCGCCGTAGAAGACGCCCACCCGTGCCTCCGCCGGAAGCGTGACCCCGTTGACTTCCACCTCGCGCGTGGTGCGACGGAAGAGCACCTGCACGGGACTCTCGTAGCGCAGCATCTCCTCGATCAGCTGGGGGAGGAGTGAGCGGTCCTCGCGCAGACGCGCCCACAGTTTGGGTCGCTGTGAGAGGAAGGCGATCAGGTTGCCCATCAGGTTGGTGGTGGTCTCGTTGCCCGCGATCAGGAGCAGCATGCAGAAGCCGAGCACCTCCCAGTCCTGCAGCGCCTCCCCCTCGATCTCCGCCTCCACCAGCGCGGTGATGAGGTCTTCGGCGCCCTGCTGGCGCCGCATGGCGGCCATCTTGCCGAAGTAGCCCATCATCTCCATGGCCGACTGCATGCGCTCTTCCTGGCTGGGCGAGTGCACGCCCAGAGCGGCGTCGGTCCAGCGCTTGAAGGTCTGGTACTCCTCCCGCGGGATGCCCAGCAGCTGGGCGATGGCCATGACAGGCAGGGGCATGGTGTAGCCCTCCACCACCTCGAACTCGCCGCTCCCCACATCCTCTAGCAGCTCCTGCACGACCGACTCCAGCCACGGCTCGAGCTCGCGGATGCGGCGCGGCGTGAAGGCCTTGTTCACGAGCCGCCGGAAACGCGTATGACGCGGCGGGTCGTCGTTGAGCAGCACCAGCTTCATGTTGGTCTCTTGCGCCCCGCCCTCCGTGCTCTGCCCGGCTGTTTGCGCCGATGAGAACGTCCCGTGGTCCTGCAACGCGCCGTAGACGTCCTCATAGCGCAGGAGCGCCCACATCCCGCCCGTGCCGTTGTCGAGACAGATAGGCGATTCCGCTCGCAGGCGGCCGTATTCGGGATACGGGTCCGCGTTGCTCGCAGGCGTCATGATGGTGGTCTCGGTGAATGCTGGCGCGGCCATGCTGCCTCCTGGCGTCTCCCGGGGCGTCTTCGGGGGAGCGCTGCTGCGAGTGTAGCGCGCGCGCCAGCGGCCATGTGCGGCACGCCACGCGGCGCTGCTGCGGCCCTTACCGCTGCTGTACCTGCGATACCGCTTCCGACTGTTCACCTTTCGGGGGCGTGCGCGTAGCATCGCGCAGCGCACGGCGTACATTTCGCGCCCGAGGAGCGGTATGGAAGTCCCGATGGTGGTGAACGACTTCCTCTTCCGTGCGGAGAGCCTCTACGGCCCCCGCGAAGCGGTCGTCGATGGCGAGAAACGCTTCACCTACGCCGAGTTCGCCAAGCGCTGCTACAAGCTTGCGCACGGCCTCGCCAGCCTGGGCGTGGGCAAGGGCGACCGCGTCGGCATCCTCAGCCCCAACAGCCACCACTTCCTCGAATCGTTCTACGGGACGTCGCTCATCGGCGCGGTGCTCGTGCCCCTCAACTACCGCCTCGTCTCCGCCGACTTCCAGTACGCCTTCTCCCACTCCAGCGCGAAGGTCATCATCGCCGACTCGGACCTCACCGACGCCCTCGACGACATTCGCGACGGCCTCCCCGATGTCGAGCACTGGATCGTGGCTCGCTACGGCGACGCGTCCGTCCCCGACGGCTGGCAGGATTGGGAAGCGCTCGTCGCGGACCAGCCCGAGACCGTCCCGCCCGACCCTGAGCTGGATGAGAACGACCTCGTCAGCATCAACTACACCTCCGGCACGACCGCCCGCCCCAAGGGCGTGATGCTCACCCACCGCAACTTCTATACGAACGCCTACCACTTCATCGGGCACCTCGGCATCACCCACGACGACGTCGAGATGTGGACCCTGCCCATGTTCCACTGCAACGGCTGGGGCGGCGTCTACGCGCTCACGGCTATGGGGGCGCGGCACGTCATCGTGCGCACGCCCGAGCCCGACACGCTCTACGGCCTCATGCGCGACGAAGGCGTTACCTTCGCCTGCATGGCCCCCGCCGTGCTCGCCCGCATCCTCGATTTCGAGGACGCCGGTGAATACGACATCCGCACGAAGCCGCGCTTCGTCTGCGCAGGCGCGCCCCCGCCGGTCACCTTCATCGAGCGGCTCGAGGAGGAGCGCGGCTGGACCTTCATGCAGATCTACGGCCTCACGGAGACGGCCCCCATCCTCACCGTGGCCGAGCCCAAGCCCCACGTCGACGCTGAGGGCAGCGCCCTCTACCGGCTCAAGGGTCGCGCCGGCCATCCCTCGCTCGGCGTGCAGCTGCGCGTGGTGGGCGAAGGCGGCCGCGACGTGCCCTGGGACGACGCCTCCATCGGCGAGGTGGCGGCTCGCGGCAATATGGTCTTCAAGGGCTACTGGAACCAGCCCGAAGAGACCGCCAAGGTCGTGCGCGACGGCTACTTCTATACGGGCGACCTCGCCACCGTGAACGAGCACGGCTACATCAACATCGTCGACCGCGCCAAGGACGTCATTATCTCCGGTGGCGAGAACATCTCCTCCATCGAGGTCGAGGACGTGCTCTACCGCCATCCCAAGGTGCTCGAAGCCGCCGTCGTCGGCATCCCCGACGAGCGCTGGGGCGAGACGCCCCTCGCCGTCATCGTGCTGCAGCAGGGCGAGGAATCGAGCGCGGACGAGATCATCGACTTCTGCCGCGACAACATGGCCCACTTCAAGGCGCCCCGCCGCATCGAGTTCGTCACGGAACTGCCTCGCACCGCCACAGGCAAGCTCAAGAAGTTCGAGCTGCGCGAGCCCTACTGGGCCGCCGCCGGCGGCCGTCGCGTCAACTAGCCGCCTGGCGAGCCCGCGTACGCACCGGCGATGATTGCAGGGGGCGACCCGAGCGACCCGGGAGGCAACATGGCCAGCATCACCGTTCGCAACCTGGACGAAGGACTGAAGCAACGCCTGCGCGTTCGAGCGGCCACCAACGGTCGGTCGATGGAGCAGGAAGTGCGCGAGATCCTCAACGCCGCCCTCGATGAGGAGGCTGCGAGGATCGAGGAGGCTCTCCTCGATCCAGAGAAGAATCTCGCCGAAGTCATCCATGACCTCTTTGCTCCCCTCGGCGGCGTTGACTTGGAGCTACCTCCACGCGAGCCCATTCCCGAACCGCCAACCTTCGACTAATGACGAGAATCTGACTAGTGATCGTTCTCGACACCAACGTCGTTTCCGAATTGATGCAGTCCAACCCCAACACTGCCGTTCTCGGCTGGGTCGGTCGGCGAGCGAGGCTCGACCTGCATGTGACTGCGGTCACTGAAGCGGAGTTGCGACGGGACGCCGAAGTGTTACCGGCTGGCCGCCGACGCGATGAGCTGCAGAGCAGAGTAGAGGTGATGCTCGGTGGGGCCTTCGCAGGGGGCATCCTGCCCTTCGACAGCGACGCTGCTGCTATCTACGCGGTCATCGCTGCCAGGCGGCATGCTGCCGGCAACCCGATTGCTTACGGGGACTGCCAGATCGCGGCGATCGACCGTTCGCGAGGGATGGCGGTGGCGACGCGGGACGTGGGGGGCTTCAGTGGGTGCGGCATTGAGGTGATCGACCCCTGGCAGGCCTGAGCCTCGCGCTCGCTGCGGCGGTACACTGCCCGCCACCCTCTCCTGGAGACACTGCCATGATCATCATCGCCGGTAGCCTCGACCTCGACCCCGACCAGCGCGAGACCTGCCTCGCCACCGCCGCCCCGTACATCGACGCGGCCCTCGACGAGCCTGGCTGCCGTCGTTACGAGTGGACTCCCGACCCGCGTGTGCCAGGGCGCGTCTGGGTGTACGAGCTGTGGGACGACGAGGCCTCGCTGCGTGGCCACTTCGAGGCCAGGCCCTACGCCGATATGGGCGCGCATCTGGGGCAACACGGGCTGGCCCCTTCCTTCTCCATCAGCAAGTTCCGCGTCGACCTCGAAGAGCCCGTGTACGACGACACTGGCACGCCGCGCGCCGACTTCTTCACGGCGACGGACTAGCCCTGCCCCCAGTCCGCCTCTTCTACCGAAGCGTCACTCTGGCGACTCCTCCCGCGTCCCGCGCCAAGCGTCGCGAGCAGCAGCGCCAGCCCCACGGGTGCGATCGCGAGCGCAGCCGGCAGCGGCGCGTGCCCCTCCGCCCCGCTCACGACATCCCCGAAGCTCGGCTTCGCCAGGATGTCGGAGGCCATCTCGTCCCCACGCTCGTCCTCGTCGTGATGGTGTCCGTCATCGTCCGACGCGTCTTCGTCGTGATGGTGTCCGTCGTCGTCTGACGCGTCTTCGTCGTGATGGTGTCCGTCGTCGTCTGACGCGTCTTCGTCGTGATGGTGTCCGTCGTCGTCTGACGCGTCTTCGTCGTGATGGTGTCCGTCGTCGTCTGACGCGTCTTCGTCGTGATGGTGTCCGTCGTCGTCTGACGCGTCTTCGTCGTGATAGTGGCCGTCGTCATCTGACGCGTCTTCGTCGTGATAGTGGCCGTCGTCATCTGACGCGTCTTCGTCGTGGTGGTGGCCGTCGTCTTCAGCGGGAGCGGTCGTGCCGTGGTCGTGGCCGGCGTGTGCGCCGGGGTTGTAGTTCGCGTCGAAGTGCTGCCAGACCCCGATCGCCGACGACACGATCGCGACTATCCCTGCGACGCGAGCGATCCAGATCATCGTTCCAGTCGGTCGCACGGCCACAGCAGCCATGCCTACGACGACGACGGCGAGCGTGATCCATGGCGCCAGCTGCCAGGCGCTCTGCCAGTGCCGCTCATACGCCAGCGCGAGCGCCGAGCCCGCTACCCCCACTGCCACGAGCAGGAGCAATCCCGCTCGCAGTACGCCGGCACAGTCCTGTCCACGAAGGTCCAGCATGGTCACGCTCCTGGTGTCGTCTGTCTCCAGAGAATAGCGGCCGCCCACGCCGATGTCTGTGAACCGCAGCACTCCCGAGGATCGTCCCTCGAGGTGAACGCCTTACGAGATGAGGATGATGCCCGCGACGGCGACGGCTACCCCCAGCAGCAGCCACGCGGTCAGGCGCTCGCCGAGGAAGAGCGCGCCCAGGGGTACGGCGAAGAGGGGCGAGATGGCGCTCGCCACGGCGGCGCGCCCCACGCCCGCCTCCTGCACTGCGTAGATCCAGAGCAGGCTGCCCAGCCCCGTCCCTGCCGCTCCCGAGAGGAACAACGCCACCTGGTCCCGTCGCGAAATCGTCCGCCGCCGGAGAGCCGATCGGGGCAACGCGGCGGCGACGAAGCCCAGTACGAACGCCGTTGAGGGGAGGCGGAGCGCGGTGACCGCGACGGCGTTCTGCCCTTCGACGGCATCGCCCAGCCAGACCGTGGCGATGGCCCAGATGAGCGAGGTCACCCCCACCAGCGCCAGCCCCTGGGCGAGCCCGCTGCTGCCTCCTGCCGCGCCTGCGTCCGTCTCGGGCGTCCCGGTGCGCCTTCCCCGCAGCGCCACGATGTAGACGCCCACCAGCACCAGCAGCGAGCCGATGCCCTCCGCCAGCGTGATCGCTTCGTCCAGGAATGCGACGCCGAGGACGTAGGTGAGGAAGACGAACAGCCCGAGGCTGATGGTGAAGGCGCGCGTCAGCCCCAGCGCCTTGAGCGAGACGATGTAGAGCGTGTCCCCCAGCGCGTGGCCGAGCAGGGCCGATCCCACCACCGCCATCGCCACGCCCACGCTGATGCCCTCGAAGCCGCCTGCCAGCGCTACGAAGGGCGTCACGACCAGCAGCGCGAGCGCACCCCAGACGGCCCGCAGCGTGCTCACCGAGATGGCGTCCACGCGTGTCGAGGAGGAGGCCATGAGGGTGCTCGCGACCGCCCAGATGGCGGCCGAGCCGATGCCCGCGAGCACTCCCGGGTTCACGATTGAGTCACGAGGCGCAGGCGGCTGCGCATGGCGGCTCTCCTCCCGACGGGCCTGTGCTTCCGTGTGGGAAGCGGCAGGCCCTCGCGCTACACGCTACACTGCCGCCCCATGCAGGCAGCGATCATCACCGGCAAAGAGCGCATCGAACTCCTTGAGTTCACCGAACCCGCCCCCGACGAGGGGGAGGCCGTCGTCCGCATCAACTTCTGCGGCATCTGCGGCACCGACCTTCACGCCTATCAGTCGGGCGCCATGGAGAACCCCGCCGTCTGTGGCCACGAGTGGATGGGTGAAGTGGCCGCCGTCGGTGCAGGTGTGACGAACCTGCAGGAAGGCGACCGCGTGATCGGTGGCATCGCGCCCCCGTGTGGCGATTGCCCCGCCTGCAGCGCCGGCTACGCCAGCGACTGCTCCCACCAGCTCGGCAGCCTCATGGGGACCGCGCACGGCGGCTTCGCCCCCGCTATCACCGCCGACGTGCGCCGCCTCACGCCCGTCCCCGATGGCCTCGATGACCTCGATGCGGCCATGGTCGAGCCGCTCACCGTCGCCCTGCACGCCACGCGTCGCACCGACGTGCGCCTGGGTGACAGCGTCGCCGTTGTGGGCGCGGGGCCGATCGGTCTGCTCGCGCTCCAGTGTGCGCGCGCCGCCGGCGCGGGCCGCGTCGACGTGGTCGAGCCCGTCGCCGATCGCGCCGCCCTCGCGCTCGAGCTGGGCGCCGACCGTGTGCTCAACCCGCAAGAGGTGGACGTGGCTGGTGAGCTGGCGGCAGCGACTGGCGGGCTGGGCCCCGATGTCGTCTTCGAGTGCGCCGGCATCTCCCCCACCATTCAGCACTGCGTCGACTACGTGCGCCGTGGCGGCGCCGTTACCCTCGTGGGGCTCTCCAACCAGCCCGCGACGATCAATCCCGGCGCCTGGATCTCGAAGGAAGTGCGGCTCGTCGCGTCGGTCGCCTACACGCATCGCGAGTTCGCCATCGCCGCCGACCTCATCGCCAGTGGACGCATCAAGGTGCGCCCGCTGCACACCTCCACCGCCTCCCTCTCCAACATCGGCGACGCCTTCTCCCTGCTGGACGACGACCGCAGTCAGATCAAGGTGCTCATCGACCCGCGTCAGGGCTAGACGGAGAGGTCGAGGCCTCGGCAGTTCCCAGGGCGGGCGCGTTCGCGTCACGCGCCTCCGCACGCTGCTCGTTCGGGCGGTCGCGCACGTCGAGCGAGACGAACAGGTTGAGGATGGCCGCGCCTGCGAGCGTGGCGATGAGGATGCGGAAGGCCGTCTCGTCGGGCTCCGCGCCCAGCAGGGCCGCGATCATGGCTGCTCCCGCGATGGCGCCGGCGTAGCGCATCATGGAGAAGGTGCCCGAGACGGAGCCGGCCACGTTGGCGGGCCACGCTTCCAGCGCCGCCGAGGAGCGCGCCGGCCCCGAAATGCCGAGCCCGATGCCGACCACCACCAGCGGCCCGATGATCGCCGCCAGGGGCGGTTCCTCGAAGAGCACTGCCAGCGCCACCGTCGCCACGACGATGGCGATCCCCCCGCCCAGCAACAGCGGCCGCCGCCCGATACGGTCGGCCAGCCTCCCGCCCCCGGGCGTGATCACGATCATGGCCGCCATCAGCGAGAAGAGGACGAGGCTCACGACCTGGTCGTTCACTCCCCGCAGGTCGACTAGGTAGAGGGGAAGGCTCACGAGGAAGGAGTACATGACGAGGTTGGTGAGCGCCTGGCTGGTCGCCGCGCCGCGGAAGTTGCGCGCCCCGAAGAAGCGGAATTCGACGATGCTCCCGCCCCACCGCGATCGTAGCCAGTAGGCCGCCACGGTCACGGGCAGCAGCACACCGCCTGCGATGAGGAAGGCGGGATTCTCCACGCGCGTCGCGCTCCCGATGAGCACGGCGCTGGCGAAGACCAGCACGAGCGCGCCAAATGAAGGCAGGTCGATCTGCAGGCCCGCGCGCCCGTGCCCTTCGTCCGGGGGCAGACGCAGCAGCGGCACGATCGCGGCGACGGAGAGCGGGATATTGACGAGGAAGAGCAGGCGCCAGTCTCCCGCGAGCAGCAGCAGACCTCCGATCACGGGGCCCGTCGCGGCGGCGATGGAGAGCGCTGCTCCATTGATGCCGAGCACCGTGCCCAGCCGCTCGTTGGGCGTGCGCTTGCGCAGGACGGCGATGCCGTTGGGAAGCACGAGCGCCGTCACCGCGCCCTGCAACCCGCGCATGAGGATGAGCGTGGGCAGGTCCCAGGCGAGCGCCGACAGCGCCGAGATGACGATCAGGAGCAGCAGCCCCACGATCATCACGCGGATTGAGCCGAAGGCGTCGCCCAGCCGTCCCGAGACCGGCTGCATGGCCGCCACTGCCACCAGGTAGACGCTGATGAGCAGCGTCATCTCGCCCACGCCCACGTCGAAGTGGGAGCGGATGGCGGGCAGGCCCACGGCCAGCATGGTGCTGTTCAGCGGCGTTAGCATGGCCGCCACCGCGACTGTCGCCTGGAACTGGAATTGCTGCATGCGGCCCTCATCCGCGTGCGCAGCAGCAGATTCAGGGCGAGCAGAGCCGAGACGCCTCACGCCCCCCATGTTAACGACGCGCTTGAACGACGCGCTTCGCGACGCGAACGATGGTGCGGAGGGAAAGGGGTCAGGGACGCGGACGGCGTGCAGCGGCTTCGCGCCGCAGTTCGGCGCGCGCCGCGTGCACGGCGGCGAACTGCTGGCTCAGCGCCTCCTGCGCGTCTGCGTCGAGCAGGTACGGCTCGATGCCGTGCGCGCGACGCTGCCGCGTGACCTCATACAGCACGATCGCCGCCGTCACGGAGAGGTTGAGGCTGGCGGCCATGCCCCGCATGGGGATCGTCAGCCGGCGGTCCGCCTGCGCGATCGCCTCCTGCGAGAGGCCGCGCTGCTCGTTCCCCAGCATCACGGCCAGCCGTCGCGCCCCCAGATCGGCCTCGAACAGCTCCTCCGCGCCAGCCTCCGCAACCGTCGCCGCTACCTCATACCCCTCGCCGTGCAGTGCCTCGATGCAGGCGCGGGCGGAGTCGTACACCTCGAAGTCGAGCCACTTGTTCGCCGAGGCGGAGGTCAGCTTCCCCACCGCGCGCGGGTCGAAGGGCGTTTCCTCGTCGAAGATGAGGCAGACGCGCTGGAAGCCCATGGCGTCCCAGCTGCGGAAGACTGCCTCGGCGTTGTGCGGGTCGTGGATGTCCTCGAGCACGACCACCCCCGCCTGCCGTCTCGCGGCGACGTCGCGGTAACGCTGCATCCGTTCGGGCGTGGGCATGGGGTGAGCCTAGGGCGGCGCGCCTGTCTCGATCCAGCGAGCCCTGCCGCACGTGAACGACGCGTGCGCGGCTCTGCGGGGCCAATGTGTGGTGAAGAGGGTGGCCAACAGCCCCCTGCCTGCCCCTTTGGAGCGGTTCGGTAAGATAGGCGCACTCCCGTGGGATGTCGGGAGAGGAGCAGTGCTGTGAGCGAAACGAACGGACTGGAGCGCGCCCAGGAGCTGCGCGACGAGTACGACGAGGCGGTGGTGAACGAGGGCCGCG
Source organism: Tepidiformaceae bacterium (assembly GCA_965200565.1). Taxonomy (GTDB): domain Bacteria; phylum Chloroflexota; class Dehalococcoidia; order Tepidiformales; family Tepidiformaceae; genus UBA2991. The sequence goes on from OZ241349.1 coordinate 2,013,928, forward strand.
AACAGGCGGGCCCCTTCATGACGGTCTCCAGCCGCCCCATCGATCGTCTCTACGACCCCACCGATGTCGCCGACCTCGACTACGAGCGCGATATCAACCTGCCCGGCTCCTACCCCTTCACGCGCGGCGTGCACAAGACCGGCTACCGCGGCAAGCCCTGGACCATCCGCATGTTCAGCGGCTTCGGCTCCGTGGAGGAGACCAACCAGCGCTACCACGACCTGCTCTCGGCGGGGAACAACGGCCTCTCCATCGCCTTCGATATGCCCACGCTCATGGGCTATGACCACGATGAGCCGTGGGCGGAGGGCGAATTCGGCTCCTGTGGCGTGGCCGTGGACTCGCTCGCCGACATGGACATCCTGCTCGACGGCCTGCCCCTCGACAACATCACCACCTCCATGACCATCAACAGCCCCGCGCCCGTCATCTGGGCGCTCTTCATCGCGGCGGCGGAGAAGCGTGGCGTGCCCCGCGCGCGCCTCGCGGGCACCCTGCAGAACGACATCCTCAAGGAGTACATCGCCCAGAACGAGTTCATCTACCCGCCGCGCGAGTCGATGCGGCTCGTGACCGATACGGTCGAGTTCGCCGCCGAGGAGATGCCGCTCTGGAACCCCATCTCCGTCAGCGGCTACCACATCCGCGAAGCGGGCTCGACCTCCGTGCAGGAGCTCGCCTTCACCCTCGCCGATGGCATCGAGTACGTGAAGTGGGGGCTCGATCGCGGCCTCGATATCGATAGCTTCGCGCCGCGCATCTCCTTCTTCTTCAACTGCCACAACGACTTCTTCGAGGAGATCGCGAAGTTCCGCGCCGCCCGCCGCATCTGGGCGCGCCAGATGCGCGATCGCTTCGGGGCGAAGAAGCCCCGCTCCTGGCTCATGCGCTTCCACACCCAGACCGCCGGCGTCTCGCTCACCGAGCAGCAGCCCGAAGTGAACCTCGTGCGCGTCGCCATCCAGGCGCTGGCCGCCGTCATCGGCGGGACGCAGTCGCTGCACACCGACTCCATGGACGAAGCGCTCGCCCTGCCCTCGGACAAGGCCGTTCGCCTGGCCGTGCGCACCCAGCAGGTGATCCAGCACGAGAGCGGCGCCGCCAACACCGTCGACCCGCTGGGCGGCTCGTGGTTCATCGAGAAGCTCACGAACGACATGGAAGCGGAGTGCAACGCCATCTTCGAGCGCATCGAGGACCTCGGCGGCGTCATCCCCTCGCTCGAGACGGGCTACTTCCAGAAGGAGATCGCCGACGCCTCCGCGCGCTTCCAGCGTGAGGTCGAGACCCGCGACCGCATCGTCGTGGGCGTGAACGACTTCCAGACGGACGAATCGCTCGACATCCCCATCCTGAAGATGGACCCCGAGGGTGAGCGCCGCCATCTCGCCCGCCTCAAGAAGGTGAAGGCCGAGCGCGACGCTGACGCCTGGGGCGAGGCCATGCGCGCCCTCGAACAGGGCAGCAACGACCCCGACACCAACCTCATGCCCCTCATCATCGACGCCGTCAACGTGGGCGCCACGTCGGGCGAAATCTGCAATATGTGGCGGCGCGTCTTCGGTGAGTACAAGGAATTCGTGGTCGTCTGATGCACGGGGCCCTCGTCGACCTCGCCATCTTCTCGGGACGCACCTACCCGGAATTCACCCAGGCCATCTGCGATCACATCAAGATTCAGCCCGGCGCCGTCGATATCCTCGAGTTCGCCAACGAGAATATCTTCGTCCAGTACAAGGAGAACATCCGCCAGCGCGACGTCTTCCTCGTGCAGCCGCTGGTCAGTCCCGTGAGCACCTCCATCGTGGAGCTGCTCATCATGATCGACGCCGCCCGTCGCGCCTCCGCGGGACGCATCACGGCCGTCATCCCGTACTACGCCTACGGCCGCAGCGACAAGAAGGATCAGCCGCGCGTGCCCATCAGCGGCCGCCTGCTCGCCAACCTCATCGAGACCGCCGGGGCCGACCGCGTGATCACCATGAACCTGCACGCCGGGCAGATTCAGGGCTTCTTCAACATCCCCCTCGATGAGCTCAACGCCCTCTACCCGCTCAGCGCCTACTTCGCTGGCAAGAACATGAGCGGCTACACCGTCGTCGCCACCGATGTGGGCGGCGAGAAGCTCTCCCGCGATATGGCCTCCCGCCTCGACCTCCCCCTCGCCATCGTGGAGAAGCGGCGGCTCGGCAACACCGATAACGTTCAGGCGCTGAACGTCATCGGCGAAGTCGAGGGGCGCAACGCCCTCCTCATCGATGACGAGGTCCTGACCGCCGGCACGATGGTCGAGGCGGTGGGGATCCTGCGGGAGAAGGGCGCGCGGGAGATTGTGCTCGCGGGCTACCACGCCATCCTTGGCGGAGCCGCCGTGCAACGCCTGCGCGATGCCGACGTGCACGAGATCGTCTTCACCGATACCGTCCCCATCCCCGACGAGAAGCGGCTCCCCAACATGAAGATCATCCCCACCGCCCCCGTCTTCGGCGACGCCATCGAGCGCATCCACACGGGCCAGAGCGTGGGCGCCCTCTTCCAGTAGCCCTCTTCCCGTAGCGTCAGACGCGTTCGGCTGGGGCTCAGCCCCTGGTCGGGGCGATGCCTTCTTCGTCCGTGTCTTCGGGCAGAAGCGCGTCGTGCGCGCCCAGCTCCGCCCCCATGCGACGCAGTTCGCGCCCGAAGCGCGTCGTGCGCGCGGCGATGCCCGCGATCTGCGTGCGCTCGCCCGCCACCCGCACCCAGAGACGCCGTCGCGGCACATAGAACGTCACGCCCAGGCCGATCATCGCCAGCACCACCGCCACCCAGATGAAGGTGTCGCCCGGATCGCGGCGCACGTCGATGCCGGACGCCTCGATGCGCCCGCCGAAGTGGTAGCGATAGCCCGACGACGTCTCCACCGTCGCCCCTTCCGTGATGACGACGTTCCCGCCGTCGATATTCGAGATGAACAGGTAGGGGCGCCCGTCGCCGCCCTCGGGCATCTGCACCGTGACCGTGCCCTCCGTCTCGCCACGGGGCATGTCGAGCACGGGGATGGCGGGCACCGAGGAGATGCCGCGGAAGGCGATGCGGTGCTCGGGAAGCTCCACGGTCTCACCCGCACGCAGCTCCACCGGGTCGATCCCCTCGCCATCGAGGATGACCACCAGCGTCTCGCCCTCGGCGCGCCAGCTCACGCTGTAGGTCGTGTTGGGCAGCACCAGCTCGGAGAGGGCCACGTCCCCCTCGCGTCCGAGCGCCTCGCCGCTCACGTTCGCCATCTGGGGCAGCGTCTGGTCGAAGAGCACCGCCCCCGTTCCGTCGCGCACGGTGAGCACGGGCGTGGCGGTCGATTCGTTCTCGAAATCGAGCACGTCGTCGAAGAGCACGCGTCCGTCGGGCCCCTCGATCGTGAGCTGGGCGAGGTCGTCGAAGAAGGCCGCCTGGTGGAAGCGGTAGCCGAAGGCCGAACACGGCCCGTTCACCGTGGCGATGCAACGCACCACCTCGTCGCCGCGTCGCAGCACAAGGTCGCTGTGGAAGTCGATGATGTTGCCGGCCGTGTCCAGTCCGCGGTGCGCGTCCTCCATGCCGACGAAGATCTGCCCCGGTCCGGGTTCGCTGAAGAGCGGCGCGGCGGCACGCTCCTCCGCCAGCGCCAGCGTGCGCTGGAAGCCCGCGAGATTGGTGAGCAGCCCGCCCACCAGCAACAGCAGCAGCGCCAGGTGCGAGACGAACGTGGCGTACTGGCTCCAGGCGAAGCGTTCCGCGAACAGCTCCGTCACGCCCTCGCCTCCGTCTTCGTCCCCATCCTCGCCTGCCCGCTGCTCGTACGTGCGCTGCACGCGATAGCGTCGGCGTCGGAGCAGCGCCTCGACCGCCTCCACGCCACCGGTTTGGGTGAACGACGCCCGATGCCCTGCCGTCTCGAAGTAGCGCTCGCTCACGCGCAGCGGGGGTCGCCGCACGCTCCGCCACGTCGGGGGGAAGCGGCTGATGGTGCAGACCGTCACCGCGATCACGATCACCACCCAGAGGCCCACGAACCACGGGCTGTGGAACACGTCGAACAGGTCCAGCCCGTCGAGGGTGTTGGTGAGCCAGCCGAAGTCCTCGCGCTGCAGCTCCAGCCAGGCGGAGCGCGCGGGCGGGTTGCCGCGCATCTCGGCGGGCAGCTGCGGCAGCACGGTTCCGATCAGGCTCGCCACCACCGCCGCCGAGACCAGCGCGACCGCGAACTTCACGTTCGTCAGCAGCCGCCAGACCGCTCGCAGCGGGTCGAAGCGCACCTGTAGCCCTTGCGCCTGGCTCGCCATCAGCGCAGCAGCCCTTCCAGCTCAGCCAGGTCGTCCTCCGTGAGCGCCCCCAGGTGCACCCGCTCGATGACGCCCTGCGGGTCGATGAGGAAGCTCACCGGCAGCCCCGTACTCACGCGGTAGGCGGAGGAGACCTGCCCGTCCGTGTCGAGCGCGATCGGGTACGTCACCGCGAACGCCTCCGCGAACGTGCGAGCCGTCTCCGCCTCCTCCTGCTGATTCACCCCGACGACGACGAGTGCGGGGGGCGTGCGCTCGAAGAAGGCCTGCAGCGCGGGTGTCTCCCCCCGACAGGGGCCGCACCACGAGGCCCAGAAGTTGAGCAGTACGTAGCGCCCGCGCTGCTCCGTGAGCGTCGTCACGGCGCCTTCCAGCGTGCGCAGGCGGAAGGCTGGCGCCGCTCGCCCGACGGCCGCGGCGGGCGCTTCGCCGGTGGGATTCAACCCATCCTCCAGGGTGACCACGCCGAGCCCCGCCTCCGCCTCCGCTCCCCCGCCATCGCCGCGCAGCTCGAGGAACCAGATGCCCACCCCCACGACCGCCACTACCAGCGCCGCGACGCCGAAGGTCGCAGCGGGCCCCGCGTACTCGCGCCGCCGCTGGGGGCGCTCGTCAGGAAGCGTTTCGTCCATCGCAGGCCACACCCGATCGCGTCTGAGCCTACCAAGCCGCGCGATTGTGAGCCCTCTTCGCCCCGCCGCGCCCTCTCACGACCCTATAATGCCACCACCGCGAGCCCGTCTCCTGCGGGCCGCAGAGGAGCGCTGACATGACCACGGACACAGGTGCGAATACGGACCAGGTAGCTGCCAGCTACGAGCTCGACCCCGCCGATCCCGCCGCGGGCATCACCAACGAGATGATTGAGCGCTTCGAGCGCGACGGCGTGATGATGCTGCGCAAGGCCCTTGATCCGCAGTGGATCATGCTGCTGGGCATGGGCTTCGGGAAGGTGCTCGCCGACCCGGGCATGAACAAGTTCCTCTTCTACGAAGGCACCGACGGCGAATTCAAGGAGACCGTGCGCAACTTCGACTACTCCTTCGAGATTCGCCGCCTGCTCTACGACTCCCCCATCAAGCACATCCTGGGGCGTTTCATGCGCTCGGAGAACGTCTGGTACTACTCGGACGAGTTCTTCATCAAGGATGCGGGCGGGGCCGAGCGCACGCCGTGGCACCAGGACACGCCCTACTACCCGTGCGAAGGCTCGCAGTTCTCCTCCATGTGGATTTCGCTCGACGAGCTTCCGCGGGAGGAGTGCCTGGAGTACGTCGTCGGGAGCCACCTCGGCACCATGTACGACGGCTTCAACCCGCAGAAGCCCGACGACCCCTCCAGCGGCTTCTATGGCGAAGAGCTCCCCATCCTGCCCAACATCGAAGCGGATCGGGACAGCTACCCCATCGCCGGCTGGGACGTCACCCCCGGGGACGTCATCATCTCCAACCCGAGCATCATCCACGGCGGCGGGCCCACCATGCGCGACGGCACACGGCGCGCTCTGGCAGTGCGCCTGTTCGGTGACGATGTCGTCTACGCGGCGCGTCCCGCCTCCCGCCCCACCGTGCCCATGACGCCGGGGCTGGGCCTCCACCTGAAGCCGGGCGACCCGCTGCGGAGCCCCTGGTACCCGCAGCTGCAGCCGCCACCGCCCGAGGAGCGCTACGGCTAGCGCTCCTGCCCCTGTCACCCTTGCGAAGCCGCCTAGCCGTCGGGCGCCTGCAGGCGGTCCTGCTCTGCGCCCCAGATGCGCCCGATGAAGTTCAGCAGCAGCACGGCGCCGACGCCGAGCAGCCCCGCGATCATGAGCGTCTCGCGGATGCCGATGATGTCCGCCACCACCCCGATCGGCATCGAGGCGATGCCGAAGAGGCTCCACGAGAGCATCGTCAGCGACTGCACCCGTCCGTGGTAGCGCGATGACGAGTACGACATCGAGAGGGCGTTGTTGAGCGACTGGAAGCCTGCCGAACAGGCTCCCACGAGCAGGATCGCGCCCAGCCCCATGGCGAGGTTCGAGGCCATCCCCAGCAGCGTCACCGAGCCGCCGAAGGCGACCGCCAGCATGAGCTGGTAGCGCCGCGCGCCTCCCTGCCCCGCGATCCCCGCGACCACCACGACCGCGATCACCGCGCCCACCGCCTGCACCGTGGAGAGCACCCCCAGACCCTGCGATCCCGCGTCGTAGATGTCCAGCGCCAGCGAAGGCAGGAACGACTGGAAGGGGAAGGCCAGCGCCGTCAGCGCGAACGAGGTGAGGATGAGAATCGCCACAGACGGTCGGCTGCCGACGTAGCGCAGCCCGTCCACCAGATCGCGCAGCGGCGACGTTCGCTCCAGACGCTGCTCCGGCTCGCCGGGCGGGAGCCGGAAGGTGGTGTAGATGGCGACGACGAAGCCAGCCGCCGTCATGAAGTACACGCCCGCCGGCCCGATGAACCAGGTGGCGATGAAGATGCCCGCGATGGACGGCCCCACCACGCGCGTGCCGTTCATGCTCAGCTGTTGCAGGACGATGGCGTTGCCTACCGCCTCGCGCCCCACCAGATGGCCGATGAACGCCTGCCGCGCCGGCCCCATGAAGGCGAAGCCCACGCCCTGCACGAAGCTGGCCGCGAGCAGCATCCAGAACTCGACCAGCCCGAAGGCGATCATGAGCGCGATCCAGCCCGCGTTCATGCCGATGACGGTCTGCGAGACCATGAGCGTGCGCCGTCGCGGCAGGCGGTCGGCGAGCACGCCGCCCCACAGCGTGAACACGAGGCTGGGGACGCCGAAGGCGAGCATGACCGCGCCCAGCGCCGTGTTCTGCCCTGTCAGATCGAAGGCCAGGTAGCCTCGCGCCACGAGCTGCATCTGCATCCCGAGGAAGGAGAAGAGCGTCCCGGTCCAGAGCAGCCGGTAGCTGGGATTCTCCAGCGCGTAGAAGGTCCGTGCGAAGTAGTTGGCCGGACCGCGCAGCCCGATCGCCCGAAGCACGCTCCCTCGCCCGCCCTACTCGCGGGCGATGCCCAGGAGCGTGGCCAACGCCTCCCAGGCGACCGCCTCCACCGCCTCGGGCGGTTGCGTCGCATCGATCTCGAGCCACGTCCCTGCCGGCGCCTGCGCCAGCTGCTGGCGGTAGCCCTCGCGCACGCGCTCGTGGAAGGCGAGCGTCTCGCGACCCGTCGCGGGCCCTTCGTCGTCGCCCTGCTTGCGTCGCAAGCCCACCTCGGGGGGAAGGTCGAGGTAGATGGTGAGGTCGGGCACGAGCCCCTGCGTGGCTGCGGCGTTGGCTTCCGCCAGACGCTTCAGGTCGAGGCCGCGCCCGTAGCCCTGGTAGGCCACCGTGCTCGCGCGGAAGCGGTCGCAGAGGATGGTCGTGCCCCTGCCGAGCGCCGGCTTGATGACGCGTTCCACGAGCTCCGCCCGCGCCAACAGGAAGGCGAACGCCTCCGCCCACGGCGTGAGCGACCGCGAGAGCAGCTCGCGGGTCGCTTCGCCCGCGGGCGTGCCGCCCGGCTCGCGCACCTCGACAAGGTGCACGCCGGCTGCCTCGAAGCGTCGAGCCAGCCGCACGGCGAGGTGGCTCTTGCCCGCCCCCTCACCCCCTTCGAGCACGATGAAGCGCCCCGCGCGGGCGACGCTCGTCACCGTCCGCCTGCGCTCTGGCGCGGTGGCGCCGGCAGGATGCGCACTCGCCGCGACGGCTCCTTGCCGTGGCTTTCGCTATCGAGGTTGAAGCGTCCCGCCAGTTCGTGCTGCACACGCCGGATGTAGCTGTTGGCCGGCGCCAGCTCCAGCGGGCGCCCGTCGCTCAGTACCTGCGCGATGGCGTCTTCGGTCTCGCGGTAGGCCGCGGCGATGGGGTCGCGCCGGGCGCTCTGCCCGCGGAACTGGAGCAGCACCTGCTCCATCTGGAAGAGCGTATTGCTCTTGATGACATAAATCGGAAGCGAACGCTCCTCCGCCTCCCGCACCGGCGCGGGCTTCTTGCGGTAGGAGTGCCGCAGGGTGATGAGCGCGTCCGCCGTGCGCAGGTCGTCCACCACCTGCACGGGCACGCCCGTCTCCTGGATGGCCTGCAGGAGCCGTCCGCGCGAGAGCCCGAAGGGGAAGAGGCGCGTCTCCTGCTGCTCGGGCGCGGCCGCTCCGTTGCCCTCAGCCGCACGCGCCTCCACATCGGGCGACGCGTCCGCTTGCGGCGCTTCCTGCGCGACCGTCTCAATCGCGCCGTTATCGGCCAGCTCGCGCACCTCGGGAGGCGCGGCGAAGCCGCGCAGCTTGGCGTCGACGGTCGCGCCCACGTCCTCGTGCAGGGCCACGCGCCGCCACCCCTGAATCTCGATGACAGCGTCGAAGGTGGGCGGCGCCATGCGCTCCAGGATCGACTTCTGCGTGCCCCGCCGGCGCGCTTCCTCGTCGCTCAGCGTGACCGACTGGATGCCGCCGATGAGGTCGCACAGGGTCGGGTTCGCCATCAGGTTCTCGAGCGTGTTGCCGTGTGCGGTGCCGACCAGCTGCACCCCGCGTTCCGCGATCGTGCGCGCCGCCGCCGCCTCCAGCTCGGTGCCGATCTCATCGATCACGATCACTTCCGGCATGTGGTTCTCGACCGCCTCGATCATGACGCCGTGCTGCAGGGTGGGCGCCGCCACCTGCATGCGTCGCGCGCCGCCGATGGCGGGATGGGGAATGTCCCCGTCGCCCCCGATCTCGTTCGAGGTGTCGACGATCACCACGCGCTTGTTGGCCTCGTCCGCGAGCACGCGGGCCACTTCGCGCAGCATCGTCGTCTTGCCCACGCCGGGACGTCCCAGCAGCAGGATGCTTTTCCCGCTCATCACGAGGTCCTCGATGATGCGAATCGTGCCGTACACCGCCCGCCCGATCCGGCAGGTCAGCCCCACCACCTTCCCCCGTCGGTTGCGGATGGCGGAGATGCGGTGCAGCGTGCGCTCGATGCCGGCGCGGTTGTCTCCGCCGAACTCGCCCACCCGCTTGATGACGTAGTCGAGGTCGTCCTCGGTCACCTCGCTGTGGCTGAGCACGATCTCGCGGTTCGGGTAGCGCGCCTCGGGGAGCCGCCCCAGGTCCATCACCACCTCGAGCAGTTCGCTGCGGTTCGCCTCCGCCTCCAGCGTCTCCGTGAGGCGTGGCGGCAGCGTCTCCAGCAGGGCGTCGAGGTCGTCGGTGACGATGCGTTCGGGCGCGGTCCCTGGCGTCTCACTCATGGCGTGCCCCCGCCGCTGCCGGCTCGCCCAGCGTGAGAAAGTACTCGTGCAGACGCGTATCGCCGCCGAGCTCCGGGTGGAAGGCCGTCGCCAGCAGGTTGCCCTGGCGTGCCGCCACGATGGCGCCTCTCTCCAGCCGCCCCAGCACGCTCACGCCTTCCCCCACCGACTCGATGATGGGCGCGCGGATGAAGATGGCGCGGAACGGCTCGTCGCCGATCCCCTCCAGCGTGAGGTTCGCCTCGAAGCTGTCGACCTGCCGCCCGAAGGCGTTGCGCGTGACCGTCATATCCATCGTCTCGATGCCCGGGCGGTCCAGATCGTCGACCTGCCGTGCGAGCAGAATCGCGCCCGCGCAGGTGCCCCACACCGGCCTCCCGCTCGCGCAGAACGCCCGCAGCGGCTCGCCGAAGCCGTAGCGCTGGGTGAGCCGTGCGATGGTCGTGCTCTCGCCGCCGGGGATGATGAGCGAATCGAGCGCGTCGAGCTGTTCGGGGCGGCGTACTTCCGCCCACGCCTGTCCGATGCCGGCAAGCATCTCCGCGTGCTCCCGAAAGTCGCCCTGCAGCGCGAGAATGCCCGTCGTCACGGCGTATGCGTCTCGCCAGATCGTTCGCGTCCGGGCCCCATAGGCATGCTGATTGTAGCAGCGCCGCCCGCTCCTGCGCCGCCAGCCGCTATCCTTTCCCCACAAGGTCCCCACAAGGAGGCGCCATGCCTGCCCAACTCACCTCCGACGAAGTGAACGAATTCCTCGACAGCCGCCCCGGCTGGATCACCCTCACCACCATCGGTCGCGATGGCTACCCCCACAGCGTGCCCATCGGCTACTTCCGCATCGGCGAGTCCGTCTACGTCGGCTGCCGCGACAAGACGCAGAAGGTGATGAACGTGCAGCGCAACCCCAAGGCCAGCCTCTCCCTGGAGAGCGGCAGCACCATGCAGGACATCAAGGGCATCCTCATCCAGGGCGACGCCACCGTCATCAACACCCCCGACGAACTGCTTGAACTGACGCGTGAAGCCGCCCGCCGCCGTGGCGCCCCCGAAGCCGCCCTCCCCACCTCGCCCCCTCCCGGCGCCGCCTACATCAAGGTCGACCCCACCCGCGTCATCTCCTGGGACTACTCCCGCTAACGGCTAGCCGACCTCGGCTTCGTCAGGCCACCAGCGGTAGACGCGCAGGTCGACCGTATCGTTCGCGTCGAAGGGGACGCCCTCTTCTTCGAGCAGTTCACGCTGCAGGTCGGCCCCCATGCCCCGTCCGCGCAGGCTGATCCCACCCTGCGCGTTGATGACGCGCCACCACGGGACATCCGTCTCCTGCGGGAGCGCGCGCAGCGCGTACCCGACCGCCCGCGCCGCCGCCGGCGCCCCCAGCTCGACCGCCACCTGCCCATACGTCACCACCCGCCCCTGCGGCACCCCTTCCACGAACGCCCACACCCGCTGGTAGAAGTTGGGCGCCACGCGGGGCTACTCCTCGGCGAGGGGGTCGTCAGGCTCGTTCCACGCTGCCTGCGCCTGCTCTAGGAACGAAACCAGCGCCTCGCGCTGCTCCTGCCAATGCTCGTTGTCGTCAATCAAAAGGGCGTGATTCTTGTCGTGGTCCACGGGACGCCATCCGCACCTGTCTGCCTCGATGCGCAGGCGGTCACGTGTCTCCTCGCTGTAGTTCGACTCCGCGTACCAGACGACTGACACTCCCTTCTCTGCGACCCAAAGGTGGCACATGCGGCGTCTTCCGGTTGCGGTAGGCAGGCGGAAGTTGATTCCATATGAGCCCCACTTGGGCCGAGCGTCGGGAAGTGTCGTGCTGACCTCGTCGAAAAGGCCTGTCAGCCCCTTCTCGGCCAGCCGGGCCCGCAACTCCTCACGCTTCTCCGCCGCGCTCTTTCCGGCCTTACGGGATGGCGCATGGAAGTCGCGCTCAACCTCGACCTGGCGGGCCAACAGCGTTCTGCCCTCGTAGCTGAAGCCATGGAACGTCAGCACCGAGATGTCGATGCTGCCTTCGGACAGGAACGCTGCCATCCGCTCTGCGCGCTTATCGACGCCAAGGCCAACAAGCACCAGCCGTGGAGGAGCAGAGCGTCCAGCTCACTCTCCCCAATGCGCTCCTCGTACCACTCCGCAAAGTCGTCGATTGGCTCAATGCCGCCTGTCCCCGAGTGCTCGGCAATGTAGTCCGCCAACTCCTCTGGATCCTTCGCGTTCAGGTCCGACGCGTAGTCGATGCACTGCGTCACGGCGTCACGTGTCACCTTCCCCCGTTTGAGTTCATACACGACCAGTCGACCGTCACGGTCCACGCCGAGTAGGTCCAACCCCCCACCATCAGTCGGTGTCTGCCGGCCCACCAGATGAATTCCCGTTTCCAGCATCTCGGGGAGCTTCACGAGCGTCTCTTCGAGGGTGTGTTCCAAATCCATCCCCGAGACACCCTTGATCGATTCAATTTCGTTCCCCTCGCCCAGTGCCCAGATCTTGAGTTCTTCAGTCAAATCCTCTTCTCCTATGAACTACAAATAGATGAGCGGAGTGTACCGCCCCCGCCCCTTAGCCCCGCGGGAGGCCGAAGCCGCGTGTGGCGATGATGGTGCGCATGACTTCGTTTGAGCCGGCGCCGAACGTGGGCATGACGGCGGCGCGGTAGCCTTGCTCGATGCGTCCGCCGAGCGGTGCGAGGGGCGATTCGGGGGTGAGTTGGCCGTGCGGGCCGAGCAGTTTCGTGCCCGTGTGCAGCAGGCGCTGCATCAGCTCGGTGCTGAACACCTTCACCTCGCTCGCCTCGTGGTTGGGATGCTCGCCACGGTTGATCATTCCCAGGTTGCGGTAGGCGAGCATCTGCAACACCTCGATCTGCACCTGGTAGTGAGCCAGCGTGCGCGCGAGACCGTGAAGATGGAGACGCGTTCGAAGTCGAGTGCGTGGGCGGCGTAGTACCAGCCGCGGTTCTCTTCGCCCACGAGCGCGTCGGCGGGGATGCGGACATCGTCCCAGTAGACCTCGTTCGTGCGTAGCCCCGACATCGTCCAGATCGGCTTGACGGTGATGCCGGGCGTCGACAGGTCGGCCAGGAACATGGAGATGCCGCGATGCTTGGGCGCCTCCGGGTCGGTGCGGGCGGCCAGCCAGACGTACTCGGCGCGGTGTGCCCCGCTGGTGAAGCGCTTGATGCCGTTGAGCACGTAGTCATCGCCGTCGCGCACGGCGCGCAGCTGGAGGGAGGCGAGATCGGTTCCCGCATCGGGCTCTGTGTAGCCCAGCGCGAAGTCGATTTCGCCCTGGGCGATGCGGGGCAGAAACGCGTCCTTCTGCGACTCCGTGCCGTAGGTCATGAGCGTGGGGCCGACCTGCTGGACGGCGACCGTCGCACCGGGCGCGCCGAAGTAGTTGAGCGCCTCCTGGAAGAGGTACTGCTGCTCGTAGCTGCGCTCCTGGCCGCCGTACTCGCGTGGCCACGACATCGTCAGCCAGCCGCGCTCGGCCAGCTTGCGGCGGAAGGCCCGCTCGATCTCGTAGCTGTCGGGCGAAGCGGCCGCGCGCTGGCGCACCTCAGGGCTCCACTCGACCGCGAGGAAGTCGTTCACCTCGCGCTCGAACGCGAGCGCCTCGTCCGAAAAGCGAAACTGCATCGCCGCGCAGTGTAGCCGCTCAGGGGAGGCTTGGCGGGCGCGTCTGGGCCGGGCCCGACTCAATCCCTCGCGTGACCTGGGAGGTCGTCGAGGTCCAGTAGACCAGGTCCGCGGACCGGCGAACGCGACGCGCGCTAGTTGCCGCTTGGCTTGGGCAGCTTCGGGACGAGCCAGCTGAGGAACGCGTCTTCCGAACGCGTCTGCATAAAGAAGCGGCCCGGGCCCGTCAGCCGCACGACCAGCCCTTCACCGCTGAACAGCGTCGACTTCCAGCCGCCCGCGCGGCCGACGTCGTACTTCACCGTATCGTCGAAGGCGACCATGTGGCCGGTATCGACGACGTACGGCTCGCCCACGCCCAGGTCGATGGGATGGATGGCGCCGTAGCTGGAGACCCAGATCGTGCCCTGCCCCGTGCAGCGCAGCAGGAAGAGCCCTTCGCTGGAGAAGAACGACTTCGCCCCGCCCCACTTCGTATCGACGTTGACGCCTTCGGTGGCCGCGAGAAAGGAGCCCGATTGCACGAGCAGCGTCGTGCCGCCCTGCAGGTCCAGCGCCATGATGTCGCCTGGGAGCGCGGGCGCGAGCGTCACCTGGCCGGCCTGGCTCTTCGCCTCGAACTTGTTGATGAAGAAGCTTTCGCCGCCGAGCACCGATCGCTTCAGGCCGGAGAGCAGCCCGCCACCGGTGGTCGTCTCCATCTCGATGGAGGACGACATGCTCACCATGGCGCCCGCTTCTGCCTGGACTGCTTCACCCACTTCGAGGTCGACGAGGGCGATGGCGTAGGAAGGTTGGTATTTCACTTCGTATCGCATGGCCTGCTCCTTCTTCCCTGAGGCTGTGTGCCAGCCGGGGCGTGTCTCGGCCTCGATTGTAGGCCCTCGGGGGGTAGGTTACGGTAAGGCAGGCGCGCGACGACGCTGCGCCGACGCGTCGCCGACGTGATGAGGAGGGGCTATGCCCACACGCTACCGCTACACGATGTGGGACGGCGCCCAGGAGGTCGACCCGCTCGACCCCGACCAGATCCTCGACAGCCTCAGCGACGACCTCATGAACTTCGGTGACCTGCAGCACGCGCTGCGCAACCTCCTCCAGCGCGGCATGCGCAACCCCATGGGGGATCGCACCCAGGGCCTGCGCAACCTCCTCCAGCAGCTGCGCCAGCAGCGCCGCCAGCAGCTCGACCGCTTCGACCTCAACTCCGTCTTCGACCAGCTGCGCGAGCAGCTCGACGAGATCCTCGATCTGGAGCGCAACACCATCGACCAGCGCCTCGAAGAGGCCGGCCCCCCGCCCGCCCAGAATGCGGACGGAGACGCGGACGGCCAGCAGGACGGCCAGTCCGGAGAGGCTGGCGACTCAAAGGACGCGCAGGCGCAGGGCCAGCAGCAGCCTTCCGGCGAGCAGCAGTCGGGCGAATCTGGCGAAGGCGGTGAGCAGGGCGAACAGGGCCAGCAGCAGGGCAGTCAGGCGAGCGGCGGCGAGCAGGGAACCACCCCCACCAGCGAGTTCGCCGACATGCTGCGCAACATCGCCAACCGCAAGCAGCAGTACCTCGACGAACTCCCCGAGGACACCGCCGGCCAGGTGCGCAAGCTGCAGGACTACGAGTTCATGGACCCCGAGGCGCAGTCGAAGTTCAACGAACTCGTCGACTCCCTGCGCCAGTCCATGATGAACACCTTCTTCAAGGACATGGCCGACCAGATCGCGAACATGTCCCCCGAGGACCTCGAGCGTCTCAAGAACATGACGCAGGACCTCAACAAGATGATCGAGCAGAAGATGTCCGGCCAGGAGCCCGATTTCGACAGCTTCATGCAGCAGTACGGCGACCTCTTCGGCGACAACCCGCCGCAGTCCCTCGAAGAGCTGCTCGCCCAGATGCAGCAGCAGATGGGCCAGATGCAGAGCCTCATGGGCAGCCTCCCGGGCGACATGCGCCAGCAGCTGCAGGACCTCATGTCCGACAAGATCGGTGACCCCGACCTGCAGCAGTCCCTCAACGAGCTCGCCCAGAACCTCGAATCCATCTTCCCCATGCGCGATCATGGCAACCAGTACCCCTTCCGGGGGGACGAGCAGCTCGACCTCGACGCCGCCATGGAGCTGATGCGCCACATGCAGTCCATCGATGAGGTGGAGCGCCAGCTCGAACGCACCCAGTACGGCGGCGACCTCGACGACATCGACGCCGACCAGCTCGAGGACCTGCTCGGCCCCGAGGCCCGCGAGACGCTCGACGAGCTGCGCAAGTTCCTCGAAATCCTCGAGGAGGCGGGCTACATCCGGAAGAAAGGCTCAGGCTGGGAGCTCACCCCGCGCGGCACCCGCAAGATCGGCCAGCGCGCCCTGGTCGAACTCTACGCCCAGCTCAAGGCCGATTCGTTCGGCAAGCACGAGGTGCACGAGAACGGCTTCGGCGGCGAACGCACCGACGACACCAAGCTCTACGAGTTCGGCGACCCCTTCCACCTCGACATCAAGCGAACCGTCATGAACTCGCTGCACCGCGAGGGCCGGGGCATGCCCATCAACCTGCGCCCCGACGACTTCGAGGTCGCCCGCAGCGAACTCGTCACCCAGACGGCCACGGTGATCATGCTCGACCTGAGCTGGTCGATGGCCCTGCGCGGCAGCTTCCAGGCGGCGAAGAAGGTGGCGCTCGCGCTCAACAACCTCATCTCCTCGCAGTTCCAGCGCGACAGCCTCTACATCATCGGCTTCAGCGCCTACGCGCGGGAGCTCAAGGCCGAAGACCTGCCGTATGTGCGCTGGGACGAATCCGTGCTCGGCACGAACATGCACCACGCCCTCATGATCGCCGAGCGCCTGCTCGCCAAGCACACCCAGGGCACCCGCCAGATCATCATGATTTCGGATGGCGAACCGACCGCCCACCTCGAGAAGGGCCGCAGCTACTTCGCCTACCCGCCGAGCCCCATCACCATCCGTGAGACGCTCAAGGCCGTGAAGCGCTGCACGCAGAAGAACATCACCATCAACACCTTCATGCTCGACCGCAATCACTACCTCAAGGAGTTCGTGAACCAGGTCGCGCGCATCAACAAGGGCCGCGTCTTCTACACCACCCCCGACAAGCTGGGCGAATACATCCTCGTCGACTACGTCGCCTCGAAGCGCAAGCACCTCACCGGCATCGCCGGCTAGCCGATGGGAGCGGCGAAGAGGCTTGGGCTCGTCGCAATCGCGGGCGCTTCCATCCTGTTTATGACATGCAGTGATAATGACAGCCAGTCCGCACGGACGCCGGCGCCGAGGGCTGGGTCTCCGTCGACTGGCTTGCCTGGTACTAGCGGCGCCGCAAGGTGCGGCGGTCAGCTACGCAGCGGTCAGCCGCTGTCGCCGGCCTGGGAGAGGCGGATGGCGTATTCGAGGGCGTCGGCGAGGGCGAGCCAGCTCGCTTCGATGATGTCTGTGGAAGCGCCCATGGTGGTCCAGTAGCGGGAACCGTCCGTGCTCTCGATGAGCACGCGCACCTGTGCGGCCGTCGCCGATTCGCTGTCGAGGATGCGCACCTTGTAGTCGACGAGCTTCACATCGAGCACGGTGGGATAGACGTTGGCGAGCGCCTTGCGCGCGGCGAGGTCGAGGGCGTTGACGGGGCCGTTGCCTTCGGCAGCGGTGTGGTAATCGGCATCGTCCACGCTGATCTTGACCATCGCGTCGGCGAGCATCTCCTTCTCCTGGTCGTCGCCGCGCAGGTGGCGGTGGCGCTCGACAATCACGAAGTCGTCGATCTCGAAGGGGCGCTGGTAGCCCGGGATCTGGCGGCGCACCAGCAGCTCGAAGCTCGCCTCGGCGCCCTCGTACTGGAAGCCGTGGCTCTCCTTCTCCTTCACCGTGGTAAGGAGGTCGCGAATCTCGTCGGACGTGAAGGGGTAGTCGACGCCCAACTCCTCCAGCTTGAGGCGCAGGTTGCGCTGGCCGGAGAGGTCGCTCACGAGCACACGCGCGCTGTTCCCCACGAGGCCCGGGTCGATGTGCTGGTAGGCGTTCGCATCCTTGACGATGCCGGCCACGTGGTAGCCGGCCTTGTGGGCGAAGGCGCTCTGGCCGACGAACGGGGCCTGCGGGTCGGGCACAAGGTTGGCCAGTTCGTTCACGTAGGTCGAGACTTCTGTGAGACGCGCAAGCTGCTCGTCCTCGATGACGTCGAGGCCCATCTTGAGCTTGAGATTGGCGGTGACGGTGAGGATGTCGGCGTTGCCGCAGCGCTCGCCGTAGCCGTTCACGCACCCCTGGATCTGCCAGACGCCCGCCTCCACCGCCGCCAGCGTGTTCGCGACCGCGAGCCCGGTGTCGTCGTGGCAGTGGATGCCGAGGCGCACATCGGGGACGCGCTCCTGGACGGCTTCGATGGCGTGCAGCAGGGCGGGGGTGGTCATGCCGCCGTTGGTGTCGCAGAGGACAAGCGCCTCGGCGCCTGCGCGCGCGGCGGTGGCAAGGCACTGGAGGGAGTAGTCGGGGTTGCCGGCGAAGCCGTCGAAGAAGTGTTCGGCGTCGAAGAAGACCGTCTTGCCGAGGCCCCGGAAGTAGCTGACGGTGTCCGCGATCATAGCGAGGTTTTCCTCGTCGCTGGTCTCGAGGATGCGCTGCACCTGGTACTGGCTGGCCTTGCCCACGAGGGTGATGCCGGGCGTCTCGGCGGCGACCATGCTCTGGATATTGGGGTCGGTCTCGCAGGTGAGCCCTGCCCGACGCGTCCCGCCGAAGGCGCTCACGCGGGCCTGCGAGAGCTGCACCTCCTTGAGGCGCTGGAAGTAGGCCGCGTCGCGGGGGTTGGAGCCGGGAAAGCCGCCCTCGACCCATTCGATGCCGAGTTCATCGAGCTTCTGCGTGATGCGCACCTTGTCGGCGACGGAGAGCGAGATGCCCTCCATCTGGGAGCCATCGCGCAAGGTGGTGTCGTAGAGCTGGACGCGGTCGGTGGGCATGGCGTGGGAACGCGAGCGTAGCACGCGTGCGCGTTATGGCATGAGGCAGGGGGCGGCTCACAGCCGGCGGTTGGAGACGACGGGCTCGGTCGCGAGCAGGCGTCGCAGGGTGCGCAGGTCGGGCAGCTCGAGGATGCGGGCGAGCCCTTCGTCGAGGCGGGCGCGGGCGGGACAGTCCTCCATATCGGGCAGCCGGGCGAACTCCGCTTCGGCGAGTTCGTCGAAGAGCGCGGCGAGTGCGCTCAGCTGCTGCTCCGAGAGCACGCGTATGTCGAGCACGGGGAGCGCTGCGAGGTCGGCTTTCTTGATGGCGCACCAGCCACCCCGTGTGCTGGTCCGTGTAGCCATCCAACTCAGCAGGCCAAGACTGGAGTTGAACCAAACAGCCATCGCCTTCTCATGGACTTCGCTCCCGATTTGGACTGGCCACCACACATTAGAGAGCATCCGCTGCTCCGAGTGCAGCGCCACAACTTGCGTGGTGTTCAACCACAAGCGCTCAGCCACGAGGAGACGCCCTGACTTGCTCCACAGCGCTCCGCATAGTCTCGTCGGTGGCTCCCCCGAGGCTCAACCAAAGGTGACAAGTAGGTGTCAACCGTGGCGGCCATGGACTTTCGGAGCTCGGTGTCATGCCCCTCAACCATGGGGTACGGCGTAACAGAATCGGTCCTTTCAAATGCATCTGCTATCCCGCGACGGTCCGGGCCGATCTTGCCCAATTTGCCGAGCGGGATGAGCGTCACCTCAGCGGTCTCCGCTTCCCCGGGGATCTGTACATGCCCGTCGTCGAGCAGTGTGATGGCAGTACGCGTGAGATCGACTCGGGCGGACTGCATTCCAAGCCACTGTCGTGTGAGGATTTTCGATTCTGGCATCGAGAGCAGTTCGCCCATGTGGAGACCATCTACCTCTAGAAGTGCGGTTCCTTGCCCTTCGAGATTGGCAGGGGTGGTTGTGCTCATCGCCTGTGCGACGCGGTGGGCATCGAGCACACCGTCGGGGTTGTGCCAGAGGTGGGCAAAGACTGTGTGATGCTCACTGCCGTTCGCGGTTTCAGCACGACGGGTAGCGATGAGAAGGGCCTCTGAGAGGTCGGTACTGTTCGAGAAGTTCCAGCGCCTAGGGTCGTGGGACACGATGACAGCATCAAGGACGAACTCTTCCTCAATGAGTTTGCGCGTCTTCCCCCACGAAGGCCCCGTACAAACGGTCCCGGGCAAGACCAAGGCCAACCGCCCCTCCCCTCTACGCAGCTTGGGTGCTGCAGCTGCCACGAACGCAGCTGCAAGGCCACCGGTAGACGAAGCCAACCTTGATTTCAGGCGGCTCGATAGTTCGTCCTGGAGTGCCCGGCGCTGCGCTTTGGGAACGCTACCGAAGAGGAGATTGCCGCCCACCGACCGCGTGAACGGCGGGTTCATGATCGCGAGGTTCAGTTGCGGCAGGCGGGCCGTCTCGCCTTGCGCTACGCCGCGTTCGCCGCTGCCTGCAACCCGAGTTGGCCCCCGGAATACCCCCCCCGTTCCGCTATTATCTAGTTGTAGTGAGAACTGCACCGCCACCTCATCCTCACCGAGGAAGTCGAGCGAGCCGAGCGAGGTCTTCTCGCCGTCGACA
This sequence comes from Tepidiformaceae bacterium, assembly GCA_965200565.1. Classification (GTDB taxonomy): domain Bacteria; phylum Chloroflexota; class Dehalococcoidia; order Tepidiformales; family Tepidiformaceae; genus UBA2991. The sequence goes on from OZ241349.1 coordinate 2,033,664, forward strand.
CCGAGGGGCATGACGTGCAGCTTCATGCTGTCGAACTGCACTTCGGGGTTGAGCATGGCGAGGCTGGTGGCGGCGAAGTGGATGGCGGAGAGCTGCACGTCGAAGCCGTGGAGCGACTGCTCGACGAGCACCTTGTGGAGGCCGGCGGCGTCCTCGCCGCCGGCCTCGCGGTGGCGGCGCTCCATCTCTGAGGCCACGGCCATGAGCAGCGTCCCCGTGCCGCAGGCGAGGTCGGCCACGTCCAGGGAGGCGGGGAACTCGTGGTCGCTCCAGTCGACGCCGGGGGGCCAGCCCTCGAACACGAGACGGGTGAGGAGCGTCGCCGCAGGGACGGAGGTGTAGTAGGCGCCGTGAACTTGGCCTCGCTCAGGAGGGTGTGGAAGAGGCGACCGGAGAGGTCGTGACCCTCGAGGTTGTGCGTCTCCCACATGGCGGTGCTCAACGGGCCGACAACCCCCTGCTGGATGTCATCGGGCGCGTCAGCGATGACCTCAAGTATCTGCGCGGCGAGATTGAAGACGGGACGTAGTCGATGTGCTCGCAGATATCGCGCCAGGCAGTGAGCAGGCCTTCTGTGCCGGTGCGCCTGGCCTCTCGCACGGTGGGGACGTCGACGCGGGCGCCAGCCAGGCGATCTGAAAGGCGAGGGCGTTGAAGAGCACGAGACAGCCGATACGGATGGCGGCGGCGCGATCCTTCTCGCGGTCGGCGTCCGCGATCAGGGCGGAGATACGCTGGGCAGCGCGGGCGTGCCCGGTGAGCGCTGCAGCGGCGGCGTTCACCGCGTAGCGAACCTCGGCGACGCAGGGTGACCCGCACGTCCGGAGCATGGTCATCGCGGCGCCTTTCCTCCTTCGCCACGAGGCTGTGGTCGCGCAGCAGGTCAGCGAGGTAGACGTTGAAGACTTCTTCGCGCGGGGTCCCGGAGTCGTTCGGTTGTGCGGTCATGTTCGAGCCCGTCCGTGAGCGCCGGTGCGCCGCGGGGCGCGTCAGCTTATCGGTGGGGTGGCGGGGTGGCTAGTAGCCCGGGCTCGCCTAAGCCGTCACTCCCCCGCCTGGCCCTTCTCCGCTTCCGCTTCTTCCTCGAAGTCGCCCTTGCCGGTGACGATGGCGCCGGGCGTCGCGGAGGAAGTTGGGGAGGAAGCGGGCGTTGCGGGCCAGCATGCCCGCGCAGAGCACCAGGTAGGCCATCCCGTACCAGAAGCGCACCGCCCCGGCGGCGTCGCCGAGCGTGTCTTCTGTCAGCGCGAGTTGCGCGGCGAAGAGCAGGAAGAGCGTCCACGCCTCGGCGGGACGCATGCGCAGGCGTACGAAGATGGCGATGGCGAAGGCGGACTGCGCCGCCGTCAGGAAGATCTCGCCTTGCTGGCGGTCGTCCAGCGGGAGCCCGTTGAGCAGCCCCCAATCGCCCGACCCGATCATGAACGCGATCGGCAGCGTGCCGATGAGCAAGGTCCACTGGTTCACCTTGGAGGAGATGAGGGCGCCCAGGCCTGCTGATGCTCGTCCACGCCAGGCCAGCAGCCCCGCCACCAGCACTTCGGGCGCCTCCGAGGCGAGCGGGGCCACCCACTGGATGAGCACGAACTCGCTGATGTTGATCTTCTGCCCTGATTCCACCAGCCCATGGGCGAACGGCTCCGCCGCTGCCACGATCACCCCCGCTGCGTAGATCAGCGCCACCGCCACCACCCCGCGACGCTTCCAGTCGGAGAGCGAGCCCATCGCCTGCGCCGGCCCCACCAGCTCGGTGCGCTCTTCCTCCCCGCGGCTCGTCATGACCAGGTAGAGGGCGAACATCGTGACCAGCACAATCGTGTCCACCAGCGTGAGGGTGCTGCGCAGCGGCACGAAGATGACGTAGACGGTCGCGACCCCGAGGACCACCAGCTCCAGCGACCGCGTGCGGCTCACGACGAGCTCTTTCAGGCGTGTGCGGTAGAAGAAGATGAGGAAGACCAGCGGCCAGCCGATGCCGATCAGCAGGCGGTTGCCGCCCGTCATGTTGGCGACTGCGAGCCCCTTCTCCGCTTCCGCGGGGTCGGTGCCCGCATCCCAGGCGAGGAAGGCGTCGACGGCGTACTCGGGCAGCACCGCGATGAAGGCGATGATGGCCAGCGCCAGCCCTTGCGAGATGTCGAGCTCTGCCGTCTCCGCGGCCCAGCTCAGGAGGAAGGCTGCGGCGAGGATGGAGAGCCCGTAGATCGCCGATTCCAGCAGGGGATCGAGCTGCAGGTCCGCCAGCTCTTGCCAGTGGATCACGCGCACCACGATGCCGGGGATGCCGATCAGCGCAACGACGCCAATGGTCGCCCAGTAACTACGGAAAGTTCCGACGGTCATGGCGACCGGTGCAACGCTTCAGCGCGGCGTGTGGGCATGGACATGGGTTGCTCGCGCATGAGCGAGGCGAGTCTACCGTGCTTGCGATCGCACCGTAATCGTGAGGTTAGCTGGTGCCTCGGGCGAGCACGATCGCAAGGAAGGCCACGTAGGCGATAAGCAGCCCACTTCCCTCCATGCGTCCGATGCGGCCCCGGGGCCACGCCAGCAGGAAGACCGCCCCCGTCGAGATGATGAGCGCCGGCACCTCGAACTGATACAGGTTGCTGTCCATCGGCAGCGTGGCGATGGCGCCGGAGAGCCCCAGCACGCCGAGCAGGTTGAAGATGTTCGAGCCCACCACGTTGGCCACGGCGATCTCCTGCTCGCCGCGGAGCGCCGCGACAGCGGTGGTGACCACCTCGGGCAGGCTTGTGCCGATGGCGACGATGGTGACGCCGATGGCGACCTCGTTGATGCCGATGTCTTCGGCGATCCCGACTGCCCCTCGCACGGCTATCTCGGAGCCAAGCGCGAGCGCGCCGATCCCGAGCAGGACGAAGAGCGCCTCGCGCCCGATCGTTGCCCTCGTGAGCGCCTCAGTGCTTGTCTCGAGGTCTTCACCCGGTAGCGGAATCGACGTCCCCTGGCGGAGGCGCAGCGACAGCACGATGAAGGCGAGCAGGCCGGCGAAGAGGATGGCGCCGGGGACGTTTCCGATGCTCCCGCCCAGGCCAAACAGGACGACCGCAACCGTGGCCGCGCCCAGCACCGGAATCTCCCAGCGGATCAGCGAGGGAGGGACGGCCATCGGGCGAATCACCGCCGCGAGCCCGACCACCAGCGCGACGTTGGTCACGTTCGAGCCGAGGACGTTGCCGACCGCGAGGCCACCCGAACCCTCGAGCCCGGCGACGAGGCTCACGACGAATTCGGGAGCCGACGTCCCGAAGGCGACGACCGTCGCGCCCACGATCACAGGTGAGAGCCCGAACCCCACCGCCAGCCGCGACGCCGACCGCACCAGCAGCCACGCCCCGCCAAGGACCACCGCAAGCCCGACCAGCGTCAGGACAAAGTCCACGAAGGTCGATGCCATCAGCAGGCCCGGCGGTGGATCAGGGATGCTCCTCGCGCCCGTGGGGTCGCGTCGGGAGTTGGAACGTGCTCGTCCATGTGCGGGTCTGAAGCCTACCGTCGCCCCGCGGTTGGGGCTATCGCGCCCCGCGCGCGGCTGCGCTCAGGCAGAATGCGTTCATGCCCGAACGTCGCCCCTACGGTCACTGGGAGAGCCCCATCACCCCCGCCGCCCTCGCTGGCGGCGTGCGCCTGCGCGGCCCCTCCTGGGACAGCGACGGCCGTACCGTGGGCTGGTTCGAGGGACGCGGCGACCGCGGTGTCGCTGTTGTTGCTGAGGCCGACGCCGACGCCAGCAATCCCGAGTCAGTGCGCGACATCAGCGGCGACCTGCTGGTGCGAGCGGGCGTGGGCTACGGCGGGGGCGATTTCACCACCGCTGCGGGCAGCGCCTGGTTCGTCGAGCATGACAGCCAGCGTCTCTACCGCCGCTCGCTCACCGCTGACGACGACAGCCCCGCCCGCCCCATCACCCCCGCCTTCGGCGAGGCCTCCTCCCCCGCCGTCAGCCCCGACGGACGCTGGGTTGCGTACGTCCACTCGCACGAGGAAGAAGACGTCATCGCCATCGTCGACAGCGCAGGCGAGCAGTGGCCGCAGCGCCTCGCCAGCGGGCGCGACTTCTACATGCAGCCCGTCTGGAGCCCGACGGGCGACCGGCTCGCGTGGGTCGAGTGGGACCACCCCAACATGCCCTGGGACGGCTCCGAGCTGCGCGTCGCGGACCTCGCCTTCCCCGAGGGCGCGCCCCCCGTGGTCGCCTCATTCCTGATCGTGGCTGGCGGCCCCGACGAAGCCATTCTGCAGCCGTGCTTCTCGCCAGCGGGCGATGCGCTCTACTACGTCTCCGATGCCAGCGGCTGGGGGCAGCTGCAGCGCTACGACTTCGAAGCAGGCGAGCGTCGCGCCCTCACCGCCATCGACGTCGGTGGTGGTGGCGGTGGCGCGGACGAGTACGGCACGCCGGCCTGGGGGCAGGGCATGGCGACGTTCATGGTGCTGCCGTCGGGACGCCTGGTCGCCACGCGGCAGCGGGCCGGCTTCGCCCGCCTCGTCCTGATCGACCCCCGTGATGACGATGATGCGGAGCCACGCGAGATCGACCTCCCCGCCGAGTACTCCAGCTTCGAGAATCCCTGTGCGGCTCCCGCCAGTGGGGAGGAGCGGCTGGCGGTCATCGCCAGCGGCCCGTCCGCCGCCCCCCGCCTGCTCATTGTCGACCTCTCTGCGGGCGCGGCGGCACCCAGTTTCGAGACGCTGCGGCTGAGCGAATCCACCGCATTCCCGTCGGGTAGCCTCTCCCGCCCCGAACCGGTCTCCTGGACGAACGCCGACGGCAGCACGATTCACGGCCTCCGCTACCCGCCCGCCAGCGAACAGTTCGTCGCTGAAGGGCCGCCGCCGCTCGTGGTGTTCGTCCACGGTGGCCCGACGGACCACGTCGATGCGGGGTGGCGGCCCCAGATTCAGTTCCTGACCAGCCGGGGGTACGCGGTGCTGGCGGTGAACTACCGCGGGAGCAGCGGTTCCGGTCGCGAGACGATGCTCGCCCTGCGTGGCGAGTGGGGCGTGGCGGACGTCGAGGACTGCCGGTCGGGCGCCGAAGCGATGGCGCAACGCGGCCTCGCCGATGGCGCGCGGCTCGCCATCATGGGGGGAAGCGCGGGCGGCTACACCGTGCTGCGATCGCTACAGACGCTCCCGGGCTTCTACCGTGCGGGCGTCTCCTTCTACGGCATCTCCAACCTGTTCACCCTCGCCAGCGATACCCACAAGTTCGAGGCGCGCTACCTCGATTCGCTCGTCGGCCCGCTGCCCGAATCCACCGACCGCTACCGCGAGCGCTCCCCCATCTTCCACACGGACGCCATCACCGACCCCATTGCGCTCTTCCAGGGCGTCGAGGACCGCGTCGTGCCGCGCGACCAGAGCGATACGCTCGCCGCTTCCCTGCGCGAGCGCGGCGTCCCCCACGAGTACCACGTGTACGAAGGCGAAGGGCACGGCTGGCGCAAGCGCGAGACCGTCGCCGCCTTCTACACGGCCATCGACCGGTTCCTGCGCCACTACCTGCTCGCCTGACGCGGCTTCTCAGCCCTCAGTCCTCAGTCCCGCCAGCCTCAGTCCCGCCAGTGCATCGTGGCGCGGGCGGCTTCCTGCTCGGCTTGGCTCTTCTCCGCCCAGCGCTGCAGGAACTCCTCCCCCAACACCGTCCGCGCGGTCGCCCAGGGTAGGGGCTGCGCGCCGCCCAGCCCCCAGCGATCGCGCACCGCGACCAGGAAGGCGGTCGCGTCGCCGAGGTCGAGCGCTTCGATGACCTCGCAGTCGAGCGCGCCCACACCGCCGGCGAAGGTCGGCGCTCCTGCGGCGGTCAGCTCGACGTCCAGGCCCGCCAGCTTGTCTCCGTCCCGCCCCGAACGCAGGCCGAGCGGTTCGAGCAGGCTCGCCTGCGTGTCACTGAGCAGGGTCACGGCGAGGCGTCCGCTCTCGCGCACGAGCCCTTCGGTGTAGTTCGTCTTCGAGAGCGAGACGAGCAGACGCGGGCGCTGCGGCACGATCGAGGCCCCGAACACGGAGACGCAGATCTGCGCGTTCGGCCCTGCCGGCCCGCTCGCTCCCACGGCGCATAGCGGCGCCCAGAAGTGGGAGAGCAGGTCGCCAGCGGGCCGCTCGTCGCTCACTGCGTGCGCCTAACCCTCTTGAATGACGAGCAGGTTGCCGCAGGTGTCCTCGATGATGGCGCGGGCGCCCCACTCGTCGCGCATCGGCTCCAGGTGGAAGGGCACGCCCAGCCCGTGCAGCCGCTCGCTCTCGCGCTCGAGGTCTTCCGTGAAGAAGACGGCGACGGGGATGCCCTCGGCGAACAACCCCTCGTAGTACGTCTTCGTGGCCGGGTGGGCGTTCGGCTCGAGCAGGAGCTCGACTTCGCCCGGATTCTCCCGCGCCTCCAGCGTGATCGCGCGGTACTCGCCGGCCGGGTCATCGCGCTTCAGCGCGAAGCCGAGCACGTCTGTGTAGAAGGCGAGCGCTTTCGCCTGGTCGTTGACGACAACACCGGTCATTTTGATACGCATGGCACCATCCTACCCCCGCCAGGTACGCGTTCGCCCCCGCCAGACGCGAGACGCTAGACTAATTCGTCCATGCCGGACTGCCTCTTCTGCAACATGGCTGCGGGTGAAATCCCCGTCGATCGCGTCGCCGAAAACGAGCGCGCCTTCGCCATCCGCGACATCAATCCCCGCGCCCCCGTGCACGACCTCATCATCCCCCGCGAGCACATCGTTGACGCCCGCGCCATCGAGAGCGGCCACGCGGAGACGCTCGTAGCCATGTTCACGCTCGCCAGCGAGGTCGGGCGGGAGGAGGGCGTCTCCGAATCCGGCTACCGCCTCTCCTTCAACGTCGGCGACGACGCAGGCATGACTATCCACCACCTCCACCTGCACCTCGTCGGTGGACGGCGCCTCGGCCACGAAGGGTGATTGCGGACCAGATCGCTGCCGTTCGCGACGAGCTGCAGCGCCGCCCCCGTGGACTCCAGCGCCACGTCGAGCGCGTCCTCGGTGAGGCGCTGCCGCTGGCGCGTCGCTGGCTCGTTGACGAGCAGCGAGTCGAGCTGGCGGTCTGGGGACACGACCTCTTCCGCTCCGAGCCGCCCGCCGAACAGATTCGCCTCGCGGGCGAAGTAGGCGTCACCATCGACGCCGATTCGCGCGAGTACCCCATCCTCCTGCACGGCCCCATCGCTGCCGTCGTCCTGCGTGAGCGCTTCGGCGTTACCGACGAGGAGGCGCTGGCCGCCGTGCGTGACCACACCGCCGGTCTCGCCCAGATGAGCCTCATCGCCAAGATCCTGCTCATCTCCGACAAGATCGAGCCGAAGAAGCGCCGCCGCGCCGCCCAACTCGCCGACATCCGCAAGATCGCCCGCCGCGACCTCGATACGGCCATCCTCTGCTGGGCCGATTGGCGCTGGACGAAGGAGATGCGCGAGCGCTATCGCACGCAGGCGACGCACTGGCAGGCGCGCCGCGAGTGGGTTGTCGAACACCACCGCGACCTGGCCATGCCGCAGCGCGTCTCCGATGCGGCGTTCATTGCGGCAGCGCGACGGGAGGGGCTGGTTGCCCCCGTGGAGCAGGAGCCCGGAGAGCCGGCTACGGAATCGTAAGTACCTGGTCGGGGAAGATCGGGCAGCCACCCTCTTCGGTGAGCGCCAGGTCCGGATTGGCGGCGATGAGCTCATCCAGCGTGAGGTCGAACTCGGACGCAATCGCCCCGCAGGTGTCCCCTGGCTGGACGATGTAGGTCGAGACGGCTGGCGGCTCCGTCGGCACCGGCGTCGGCGGCTCGGTCGGAATCGGCGTCGGGGTCGCAGTGGGGACGGGTGTAGGGGCGGGTGTGGGCGCCTCGGTGGCGGCGGGCGTCGGCGTCGAGGCGGGCGCTTCCGTAGCGGCAGGAACGGCCGCTGCGTCGTCGCCGCCGATTTCGCGGTTCACCAGAAACGCAATCACGACCACGATCGCGGCCAGCACGAACAGCGAGACCGTCGCGGCACGCATGCTCAGCTCGCCTTCCAGCGATGGCCGGCGCAGGCCGCGCATCGCGGACGTCATCCCGCGTGAGGCGGCAGCCATGCGCTCCGTTGTCGCCGCCATCGGCGTCGACGCTGCTGCAGGCTCGAACGCGCCTTCGCTTTCGTCCGCAGGCTCGACCAGTCCCTCTTCCCCATCAGCCATCCCGGTGGTGGCAGCGGCTGTTGCTGCCGGCTCGGCAGGTTGCTGCGTCGTCGCCTCCACCCCTTCGCCCTGGTAGACCGGGCAGGAGGCGTAGTTGGCGCTCAGGCAGAAGTTCTCCTGATGGTGCGTCGCGATGCGGGTGGGGGAGGCCAACCGGTAGCAGCGGTGGGCGTCGGTCGCGTAGGTGGCGTGAAGGTCGCCGTCCTCGGCAAGGCCGAGGTACGCGCACGCCTCGACTGCTTCGGAACCTTCGGGCTCAGTAGGGAGGCTCACAGCAACTCCTGCTCCGTACGGTTCGCCACCGCGCGCGTATCGTGGCAGACGCGCCCCGCGTTGGCAATGTGTCCCGCCTCAACTATCCGCTATTCGCCCGTTACTCGGTAGACCGCATGTCCGGAACGCTTGCGTACCTGCCGCAGCGGCTCGCGGTCCTGCCCGGCCAGCCGCTTGAACAGGTGGTTCAGCCCGCTCACGGCCACGAACCAGTACTCCCCGCCCGCCGCCAACCGCTCGCGCGGCCCCCGCACGAACTCCCGCGCGATCGCCTCGTCGCCGATCTTCGCGGGCACATTCGAGACGATTAGGTCGAACTTCCCCGCGGGGACGCCTTCCAGCCCCACGCTCCCCACCGCCTCAGCGTTCATCGCCCCGTTCAGGAGGGCGTTGCGATTTGCGTAGCGCACGGCCAGCAGGTTGCTGTCCGCCATGGTCACCTGCGCGTCGGGGAAGCGGCGCGCGAGGGCGATGCCGAGCACGCCGTAGCCGCACCCCAGATCGAGGATGCGCGCCGGTGGCCGCTCCAGCTCCAGGCTGCGCAGCAGCAGCCTGCTGCCGGCGTTGACGCTGTGGGAGGCGAAGAGCGTATGCGCCACCTCGAACTGCAGCGTCTCGCCCTCGCGCTCGAGCGAGAGCTGCACTCGCTTCTTGAAGTACGGATCGGGCCCGTCGGCTGGCGTCACGCTTCTGAGTCTAGCCACCGTGAGAGCATGGGGATGCGCATCGCCACGCGTCCCGGTCGTGAGTCGTCTGGTGATCGTCGCGCAGGCCGTTGATCGTTCGCGCGTCTGTGCTAACCTCTTCGATTGGCGCTTATTGCCTTGCCAGATGCAGGACATTCGGCAGGCCGTAGGGCACTGGGCTGAAAACGGTCTCGCGAGAAAACGCGCGGGGCGCTGTTCTGAAACCGGCCTTTCCGGCCTGTTTCTGTGCCCGGCGCGAGGGACCCTCCAGCCAAACCCGCAGCCCCGTGTCGCGACGCGGAATGAGTCGTGGCGACGGAGCGCAATTCAACCAGGGAGAGCGGCAGTGCCGACGATTAACCAGCTCGTACGCAAGGGCCGCACGCCCAAGTCGAAGAAGTCGGGCGCCCCTGCCCTCCTCTTCAACTACAACTCGGAGCGTGGGCGCCTCTCCCGCGTCGTGGGCCGTGGCGCGCCGCAGAAGCGCGGCGTCTGCACCCAGGTCCGCACGCAGACGCCCAAGAAGCCCAACTCCGCACTGCGCAAGGTCGCCCGCGTGCGCCTCACCAACGGCATCGAAGTCACCGCCTACATTCCGGGCGAGGGCCACAGCCTGCAGGAACACTCCGTCGTGCTCGTGAGGGGCGGCCGCGTGCGCGACTTGCCCGGCGTGCGCTACCACATCGTGCGCGGCGCCGCCGATTCCACCGGCGTCGCCGATCGCCGTCGCGGCCGTAGCAAGTACGGCACCCGCAAGGGCGGGTAAGCACATGCCACGACGCAATCGCCCAGAACGCCGCATCATTCGCCCCGACTCCCGCTACGGCGACCAGCAGGTCCAGATCCTCATCAACAAGGTGATGACGCGCGGCAAGAAGAGCACCGCCGAGCGCGTCGTCTACGGCGCCTTCGGCCGCATCCAGGAGAACACCGGCCGCGACCCCGTCGATACCTTCCGCCAGGCGATGCGCAACGTCACGCCGGTGCTCGAGGTGAAGCCTCGTCGCGTCGGTGGCACGACCTACCAGGTGCCCGTCGAGATTCGCCCCGAGCGCCGCACCGCCCTCGCCATGCGCTGGATTCTGCAGGGCGCACGCAGCCGTGGCGGACACACCATGGCCGAACGGCTCGCTTCCGAGCTGCTCGACGCCGCCAACAACGCCGGCACCGCCATCAAGCGGCGCGACGACACCCACCGAATGGCCGAGGCCAACCGCGCCTTCGTCCACTACCGCTGGTAAAGCGCGGACCGAGGATTCAGGAGAACACCGATGCCCCGGCCATATGAGATAGAGCGCGTTCGCAACATCGGCATTATTGCCCACATCGACGCGGGCAAGACGACCGTGACGGAGCGCGTCCTCTACTACACGGGCATCACCTACAAGATCGGCGAGGTGCACGAAGGCACCGCCACCATGGACTGGATGGAGCAGGAGCGCGAGCGTGGCATCACCATCACCGCCGCCGCCACCAGCGCCGAGTGGAACGGCCACCTCGTCAACATCATCGATACGCCTGGCCACGTCGACTTCACCGCCGAAGTCGAGCGCGGTCTGCGCGTGCTCGATGGCGGCGTGGTCGTGTTCGACGCCGTCGCCGGCGTTGAGCCCCAATCCGAGACCGTCTGGCGCCAGGCCGACCGCTACTCCGTCCCCCGCATCTGCTTCGTCAACAAGATGGACCGCGTCGGCGCCGACTTCACCCGCACCCAGCAGATGATGGTCGACCGCCTCGACGCGACCCCCGTCGCCGTGCAATTGCCGCTCGGCAACGAAGCCGACTTCCGCGGCGCGGTCGACCTCACCGAGATGGTCTGCTGGACCTTCGGCGGCGAAAAGGGCGAGGAAGCCATCCGCGGAGAGATTCCCGCCGAAGTCCTCGCCGAAGCGGAAGCCGCCCGCGAAGTCCTCATCGAGCAGGTTGGCAACGTCGACGACCAGATCGCCATCAGCTACATCGAGGGCCACCACGTGAACGGCCACGAGCTGCGCGCCGCCATCCGCCGCGCCACGCTCGCCAACACCATCACGCCCGTCCTCTGCGGCTCCGCCCTCAAGAACAAGGGCCTGCAGCCTCTCCTCGACGCCATCATCGACTACCTCCCCTCCCCCGAAGACGTGCCCCCCGTGACCGGCACCGACGCGAAGAGCGGCGACGAGATCGTGCGCGAAGCGAACGACGACGCCCCCCTCAGCGCGGTCGCCTTCAAGATCGTGGCCGACCCCTACGTCGGGCGGCTGGCCTACGTGCGCGTCTACAGCGGGGTGCTCAAGGCCGGCAGCACGATCTGGAACAGCGGCAAGGACCGCCGCGAGCGCATCGGTCGCCTGCTGCGCATGCACGCCAACGACCGCGAGGAGATCGACGCCCTCTACGCCGGCGGCATCGGCGCGGCGGTCGGCCTCAAGCAGACCTTCACCGGCGATACGCTCTGCGACCCCGACGCTCCCATCATGCTGGAGGGCATCGCCTTCCCCGAACCGGTCATCAGCGTCGCCCTGGAGCCGCGCTCGCGCGGCGATCAGGAGCGCATGGCCGACGGCCTCATCAAGCTCAGCGAGGAAGACCCCACCTTCCACTGGCGCTTCAACGACGAAACCGGCCAGACCATCATCTCGGGCATGGGTGAACTGCACCTCGAGGTCATCGTCGACCGCATGAAGCGCGAGCATCGCGTCGAGTCGAACGTTGGACGCCCGCAGGTGAGCTACCGCGAAGCGATCCGCCGCCCTGCCATCGCCGAGGGCCGCTTCGTGCGCCAGACCGGCGGTCGCGGCCAGTTCGGCGTGGTCGAACTCGCCATCGAGCCCGCCGACCGCGGCGACGGCTTCATCTTCGAGAACCGCACCGTGGGCGGCTCCGTCCCCACCGAATACGTCTCAGCCGTGCGGGCCGGCGCCGAGGAAGCGCTCGATTCCGGTCCGGTGGCGGGCTACCCCGTGCTGGACGTGCGCGTCGCCCTCATCGATGGCGCCTCGCATGCCGTCGATTCATCCGAAATGGCGTTCAAGAACGCCGCCATCCTCGGCATGCGCGAGGCGCTCAAGCGGGCCGAGCCGGTCCTGCTGGAGCCGCTCATGCGCGTCGAAGTGCGCGTCCCCGAGGACCACTTCGGCAGCGTTGTGGGCGACTTCAACAGCCGTCGCGGCCACGTGATGAGCCAGGACACCATGGGCCGGCTGCAGATCGTGACCGCCACCGTGCCGCTCGCGCAGACGTTCGGCTACTCCACCGACCTCCGCTCGCTCACCCAGGGGCGGGCTACCTCGACACTCGAATTCGACCGGTACGAACCCGTACCCCAAAGTGTCTCCGCTGAGCTCACCGAGCGCTCAGCAGTTGGCGCTGTCTGACTCATCTGAAGGAGCGAAGGGAACCAGAGCATGGCGAAGGAGCGATTTGAGCGGACGAAGCCGCACGTGAACGTAGGCACGATTGGCCACGTGGATCACGGCAAGACGACGCTGACGGCGGCGATCACGAAAGTGTTGGGGCTGCAGGGCGAAGCCGAGTTCCGGGAGTTTGACTCGATTGACAACGCTCCCGAGGAGCGCGCACGCGGCATCACCATCGCCATTGCGCACGTCGAGTACGAGACCGACGAACGGCACTACGCCCACGTCGACTGCCCCGGCCACGCCGACTACATCAAGAACATGATCACCGGCGCCGCGCAGATGGACGGCGCCATCCTCGTCGTGGCCGCGCCCGACGGCCCCATGCCGCAGACGCGCGAGCACATCCTCCTCGCCCGCCAGGTCGAGGTCCCGGCCATCGTCGTCTACCTGAACAAGGTGGACATGATGGAAGACGAAGAGCTGCTCGAGCTCGTCGAGCTCGAACTGCGCGAGCTGCTCAGTAGCTACGAGTTCCCCGGCGACGACATCCCCATCGTGCGTGGTTCCGCGCTGGCAGCGCTCGAATCCGCATCAGAGGATCCGTCCGCAGGCGAGTACGCCTCCATCAAGGAGCTGATGGACGCGGTGGACTCGTACATCCCGCAGCCACAACGCGCCCTCGACCAACCCTTCCTCATGCCTATTGAGGACGTCTTCGGCATCAAGGGGCGCGGCACCGTCGTCACGGGACGCATCGAGCGCGGACGCGTACATGTGGGAGACGAGATCGAGATCGTCGGCCTTGAGGACACCCGTACGACGGTGGTGACCGGCGTGGAGATGTTCAAGAAGCTGCTGGACGAAGGCGAGGCAGGGGACAACGTCGGCTGCCTGCTGCGGGGCATGGACCGCGACGACGTGCAGCGCGGCCAGGTGCTCGCGCTTCCCGGCTCCATCAACCCGCACACCCGCTTCGAGGCGCAGGTGTACGTGCTGAGCAAGGACGAAGGCGGACGCCACACCCCGTTCTTCCAGGGCTACCGCCCGCAGTTCTACGTGCGGACCACCGACGTCACCGGTTCCATCGGGCTGCCCGAAGGCACGGAGATGGTGATGCCCGGGGACAACGTCGCGATGAAGGTGGAGCTGATTCAGCCGGTAGCGGTTGAAGAGGGCCTGCGCTTCGCCATACGGGAAGGCGGTCGCACAGTTGGTGCGGGCGTCGTCACGAAGGTGCTCGAGTAGGCACGGGAAGGACGAACGATGGCGCGCCAGCAGATCCGCATCAAGCTCAAGGCCTACGATCATCGCCTGATCGACGATTCCGCGCGCCAGATCGTCGAGGCCGCTGAGCGCACCGGCGCTGCTGTCTCCGGACCGGTGCCGCTTCCCACTTCCATCGAGAAGTTCACCGTCATCCGCAGCCCGCACGTCTTCAAGGATTCGCGCGAGCAGTTCGAGATTCGCACCCACAAGCGCCTCATCGACATCCTCGATCCGACCTCCAAAACCGTCGACACGCTCATGCGGCTGCAGCTCGCGAGCGGTGTCGACATCGAGATCAAGCTGTAAGCCATGAGTGTAGAAGGACTGCTCGGCCGCAAGCTCGGAATGCTTCAGGTGTTCGACGAGGAAGGCCGCCTGCGTGGCGCCACCGCCATCCAGGTCGGCCCCTGCTGGGTCACGCAGGTGCGGACTGAGGAGAAGGACGGCTACACGGCGGTGCAGATCGGCTTCGACGAGAAGCGTCGGCTGACCAAGCCCGCCTCGGGCCACCTGGCCGCCTCAGGCGTCCCCAACGTGCGCCATCTGGCCGAGTTCCGCGCCACCGGCGAGGTGAACCTAGGCGACCAGCTTGGCGTCGAGCTCTTCGAGCAGGGTGAACTGGTGGATGTGACCGCGACCTCCAAGGGCCGCGGCTTCCAGGGTGGTGTGAAGCGACACCACTTCCGTGGCGGCCCCCGCACGCACGGCCAGAGCGACCGTCATCGCGCTCCCGGCTCCATCGGCGCGGGCACGACTCCCGGACGCGTCTTCAAGGGGACGCGCATGGCGGGCCATATGGGCGCCGCCCGCACGACTGTCCGCAACCTCGAAATCATCAGCCGCAACGACGACCCTGGCGTCATCTTCGTGGCGGGCAGCGTGCCCGGCCCCAACGGCGGCCTCGTACGCGTGCGCCATGCCCGCGCCGTCTCCAGATCGCGAGCCCGCTCATGAACCTTCCCGTCGTTGATACGCAAGGGCGCAAGCAGCGCGAGATCGAAGTGGACGACACCGTCTTCGGCATCGAGCCGAACCGCGCGGTCATGCACCAGGCCTACGTCGCGCAGCGCGCCAACGCCCACCTCGGCACGCACAGCACCAAGAGCCGGGGCGAAGTACGCGGCTCCACCGCCAAGCTGCGCAAGCAGAAGGGCCACGGGGGCGCGCGCAAGGGCTCCAACCGCGCCGCCACCCGCATCGGCGGCGGCATCGCCTTCGGCCCGAAGCCACACGGCCACGGCAAGGCCCTTCCCCGCCAGATGCGCCGCCTCGCCATCCGCTCCGCGCTCAGCAGCCACGCCGCCAGCGGCGGACTCATCGTCGTCCCCGCTATCGCCGGGGATGAGCCGCGCACCAGCGAGATCGCCAGCACCCTGGGCGACCTCGGCGTCGCGCGTCGCGCCCTCATCGTCAGCGGCGAGCACGACGCCACGCTCCTGCGCGCCGCGCGCAACATCGCCAACGTGCGCACCCTGCCTTCGTCGCAGCTCAACGTGGTCGACCTCGTCGATGCCCATCATGTGGTCATGACGGAAGACGCGGTGCGCCGCGCCGAAGAGCTGTGGGGCGCCGCCAACCGCAAGCCCGCGCGCGGGCGCCGGGAGGCCAGCTGATGCCGCGTGAACTGCACCCCTACGCCGTCCTCCTGCGTCCGCTCATCACGGAGAAGAGCACCTCGCTCGTGGGCCAGGACAAGTACGTCTTCGAAGTCGACCTGCGCGCCAACAAGCCGCAGATTCGCGAAGCCGTCGAGATCGCCTTCAACGCGCGCGTGCGCGACGTCAACACCATGGTCGTGAAGGGCAAGAACCGCCGCTTCGGCCGCAACGTCACCAAGCAGCCGGACTGGAAGAAGGCGGTCGTCACGCTCCAGGCCGGCGATACCATCGAACTCTTCGAGGGGGTCTAGGCATGCCGGTGAAGCAGTTCAAGCCAACCTCCCCGGGACGCCGCAACGCGAGCGGCCACACCTTCGAGGAGATCACGCGCAAGCGCCCCGAGAAGTCGCTCGTGGAATCGCTGCGCAAGCGCAATGCGGGGCGCAACAACCAGGGCCGCATCAGCGTTCGCCATCGTGGCGGCGGCCACAAGCGGCTCTACCGGCGCATCGACTGGAAGCGCGAGAAGCACGGCGTCCCCGCCAAAGTCGCCTCCATCGAGTACGACCCCAACCGCACGGCGCGCATCGCCCTCCTGCACTACGCGGACGGCGAGAAGCGCTACATCCTCGCCCCCAACGGGCTGGAAGTAGGCGTCACCCTCATGAGTGGCCCCGACGCGGAGCTGCGCACGGGCAACGCCCTGCCGCTCGCCAACATGCCCACCGGTTCGCAGATTCACAACATCGAACTGACTCCCGGGCGTGGCGGTCAGCTGGTGCGCACGGCTGGCGCCTCCGCCCAGCTCATGGCCGAGGAAGGCGAGTACGCCCTCCTGCGCCTGCCCAGCTCGGAGATGCGGCGCGTACGCATCGAGTGCATCGCCACGCTGGGCCAGGTGGGCAACATCGAACACGCACTCATCAAGCTCGGCAAGGCGGGGCGAAGCCGCCACCGCCGCCGTCGCCCGCAGGTGCGCGGCTCCGTCATGAATCCCGTCGATCACCCGCACGGCGGCGGCGAGGGGCGGGCGCCCATCGGCATGCCCGGCCCGAAGACGCCGTGGGGCAAGCCCACCCTTGGGCATCGCACCCGACGCAACAAGCGCACGGGCAAATTCATCGTCCGCAGGCGGGGGAGGTAGTCCAGCGTGTCACGTTCAACGAAGAAGGGGCCGTTCGTCCATCCCTCGCTCTACCGCAAGGTGATCGAGGCGCGGAACACGCGCAGCCGCGAGGTGATTCGCACCTGGTCGCGCGCCTCCACCATCCTGCCCGACATGATCGGGCTCACCATCGCCGTCCATAACGGACGCCGCCACATGCCCGTGTTCATCACGGAGAACATGGTCGGCCACAAGCTGGGCGAGTTCGCCCCCACCCGCACCTTCCGCGGCCACATCGGCCGCAGCGACCGCGCCACGAGGGTTTCGTAGCGATGGAAGTGCACGCCAGCGCCCGCAACGTGAACGGATCCGCCCGCAAGGTGCGGCTCATCCTCGATCGCCTGCCAGGTCTCTCCATCGACCAGGCGCTCGCGCTGCTGCGCTACGTGCCCTCTCCTCACGCCCGCGACGTCTCCAAGGTCGTGCTCAGCGCTGCTTCCAACGCCGAGAACAACCTCAACCTCGATGTCGACGACCTCTACATCAAGCGCGCCTTCGCAGACGAAGGCGTCACCGTCAGGCGCTTCAAGGCGCGCTCCCGCGGGCGCGCCAGCCCGCGCCTCAAGCGTCACAGCCACATCACCGTCGTCCTTGACGAGCGCGAGGGATAGGAACGTGGGTCAGAAGGTTCATCCGCACGGCTTCCGCCTCGGCGTCATCTACGACTGGGAGTCCAAGTGGTTCGCCGAGAAGGAGTACAAGGATCGCCTGCGCCTCGATATCGAGCTGCGCGCGCACATCCTCGACCTCCTCCCCGACGCCGGCATCAGCCGCATCGAAATCGACCGCAACGCCAACCTCGTCACCGTCACGGTGCATACGGCCAAGCCGGGGATCGTCATCGGGCGTGGCGGCGCGCGCGTCGAGGAGCTGCGTGGCTCCCTCGAAGCGCTCACGGGCGGACGCGTGCGCGTCAACATCCAGGAGATTCGCACCCCCGAGCTCGACGCCTTCCTCGTGGCCCGCTCCGTGGCCGACCAGCTCGAGCGTCGCGTCGCCTTCCGTCGCGCAGTGAAGCAGGCCGTGCAGCGCACCATGCAACGCGGCGCCCAGGGCGTCCGCATCTCCGTGGCAGGGCGGCTCGGCGGCACGGAGATGTCCCGTCGTGAGACCGAGACGGCCGGCCGCGTGCCCCGCCACACCCTGCGCGCCGATATCGACTACGGCCTCGCGGAAGCGCACACCACCTTCGGACGCATCGGCGTGAAAGCCTGGATCTACAAGGGCGACATCCTTCCCGATGAGGTGGAGGAAGAGATCGAGGAGACCATCGAGATCGAGCAGGAAGCGCCGGCCGGCGAGAAGCAGCAGCCCGAAACCGTTGCCGTCGCGACGCCCGCCGCTCCGGTGGAAGTGGACCGCGGCCCGCAGCACACGCCCATCTCCGTGGAGCAGCAGGAAGCCGTTGCCCGCCAGAGTCAGGAGGACGAGTAACCGTGCTCCAGCCGCGTCGCGTCAAGCATCGCAAGCACCATCGGGGTCGCATGAAGGGCAAGGCCACGAGCGGCAACGTCGTGTCCTTTGGCGATTTCGGCCTGCAGGCCCAGGCGCCTGCCTGGATCGATTCCCGCCAGATCGAGGCCGCCCGCCGCGCCATGACGCACGAGATGCGTCGTGGCGGCAAGGTCTGGATCCGCATCTTCCCCGACAAGCCCGTCACCGCGAAGCCGGCGGAGACGCGCATGGGCTCCGGCAAGGGCAACCCCGAGAAGTGGGTCGCCGTGGTCAAGCCCAACCGTGTCCTCTTCGAGATTGCGGGCGTCCCCGAGGAAGTCGCGCGCGAAGCGCTACGGCTCGCGGCCCACAAGCTCCCCATCCCCACGAAAGTCGTCCAGCGCGACGAATTGGTGATTTAGCCATGCCCAACGAGAAAGCCACTGCTGTGCGCGAGTGGGACGACGCCCGCCTCGATAGCGAGATCAACGACGCCTACCGCGCCATCTTCACCCTGCGCTTCCAGCAGGCCACCCGCCAGCTGCAGAACTACCGCGCCCTGCGCGACGCCCGCCGTACCATCGCGCGCCTGCGCACCATCAAGCGCGAACGCCAGATCGCGCGGCTCGACGAGGCTTCCCAATGAGCGCGCGCATCCTCCAGGGCGTGGTCGTCAGCGACAAGATGGACAAGACCGTCGTCGTCAACGTCGCCCGCCGCAAACAGCATCCGCTCTACCGCAAGGTCATCAACCGCAGCAAGCGCTTCAAGGCCCACGACGCCACCAACGAGTGCAACATCGGCGATACCGTCCGCATCCTCGAGACGCGGCCCATCTCGCGTGGCAAGCGCTGGCGGGTGATCGAGATTCTCGGTCGCGGCGACGTCGCCGAAGTCTCCCCCGAGGAGATCGGGCGCTCCGTCGAGGAAGAGTTCCAGGCGGCCCCCGGCGGCGCCCAGCAGGACGAGCCTGCCGACGCTGACACCGACACCGCCGCTCCTGATGCCGGGGAAGGGGAGGGCTCGTGATTCAGCAAGAGTCCCGCCTGAAGGTGGCCGACAACTCGGGCGCCCGCTCCATCCTCTGCATCCGCGTGCTTGGCGGCAGCCGGCGGCGCTACGCGCGCCCGGGCGACATCATCGTCGCCTCGGTGAAGACCGCCCAGCCCAACTCGCCCGTGAAGAAGGGCGAGGTCGTGCGCGCCGTCGTGGTGCGTACGGCCAAGGAGTACGGCCGCGCCGATGGCTCCTATATCCGCTTCGATGAGAACGCCGCCGTGCTCCTCGCCCCCGACGACGAGAACCCGCGCGGCACCCGCATCTTTGGCCCTGTCGCCCGCGAGCTGCGCGACCACAACTTCATGAAGATCGTCTCGCTCGCTCCGGAGGTGCTGTGATGCCAGCGAAGATCAAGCGCGGCGACCGCGTCGTGGTGATCAGCGGACGCAGCAAGGGCGCGCGCGGCCTCGTGCGCTCCATCGATCGCAAGAAGCAGCGCGTCATCATCGAAGGCGTGAACATGATCAAGGTCCACCAGCGCGCCCGCTCGATGCAGCAGCAGTCGGCCATCGTCGAGCGCGAGGGGGCCGTGCACATCAGCAACGTGATGCTGCTCGACCCCACCACCGACGAGCCCACGCGTGTCACCTTCCGGCGTCGCGACGACGGCTCCATGGTGCGGGTGAGCAAGCGCACCGGGGATGACGTGGAATGACCGAAGCGACACTCCCCCGCCTGCGCGTCCGCTACGAGAGCGAAGCCGTGCCCCAGCTGCGTGAGCACTATGGCTACGCCAACCCCATGCAGGTGCCTGGCCTCTCCAAGGTCGTGCTCAACATCGGCATGGGCGAAGCCCTCGCCGACGCCAACAGCCTCGACCGCGCGACTGAGGACCTGCGCACCATCAGCGGGCAGAAGCCCGTGGTGCAGCGCGCCAAGCGCTCGATCGCGAACTTCCGCCTGCGCGAAGGCAACGCCATCGGCGTCTCCGTCACGTTGCGCGGGGTGCGCATGTACGAGTTCCTCGACCGCCTCATCAGCGCCGCCCTGCCCTCCATCCGCGACTTCCAGGGCCTCAGCCCCGACGCCTTCGACGGGCGTGGCAACTACAGCATCGGTCTGCGTGAGCAGATCGTCTTTCCCGAAATCGAATTCGATCGCGTCGACAAGGTGCGCGGTCTCCAGGTCACGATTGTGACCACCGCCCGTACGGATGACGAGGGCCGGCGTCTGCTCGAGCTCCTCGGCATGCCCTTCGCCCGCAACTAGAGGGGGACGCCATGGCGAAGAAGAGCCAGATTGCACGCGACGAGAAGCGTCGCGCCATGTACCAGAAGTATCGCCACCGTCGCGAGGAGCTGAAGGCTGCCCGGCGCGCCGCCCAGGGCAACCCGGTCGAGCTGGCGCGCATCCAGTTCGAGCTGGCCAACCTCCCCGCCAACAGCAGCCCCACGCGCCTGAAGAACCGCTGCATCGTCACCGGTCGCTCGCGCGCCTACATCCGCAGGTTCGGCCTCTCGCGCATCACCTTCCGCGAGATGGCCCACAAGGGCTACCTGCCCGGCGTCACCAAGTCGAGCTGGTAGCCCCGCCCGCAATCAGGAGAGAAACCGATGAGTATGAGTGACCCAATCGCCGACATGCTCACCCGCATCCGCAACGCCGTCAGCTCGCGCCACGACGCCGTCAACATTCCCTCTTCCGAGGTGAAGGTCGCCATCGCCGAGGTGCTCAAGAGCGAAGGCTTCATCCGCGGCTTTGAGGTGCAGAAGGATCCCGACCAGCCGCAGGCGACCATGAAGGTCGAACTCAGCTACGGCGGACGCAAGCAGCCTGTCATCAACGGCCTGCAGCGCGTGAGCAAGCCGGGCCTGCGTGTGTACGTGCAGCGTCGTGAGATTCCGCGCGTCTACGGCGGCCTTGGCGTCGCCATCATCTCCACGCCCCGGGGCGTGATGACAGGGCAGGAGGCCCGCCGCCAGCAGCAGGGCGGCGAAGTCCTCTGCTACGTCTGGTAGGAAGCGCCATGTCTCGCGTCGGCAAACAACCCATCCCCCTCGCCAATGGCGTACAGGTCACCATCGGCGAAGGCAACGCCATTACCGTCAAGGGCCCCCGTGGCCAGCTCGACCGCACCTTCTCCGAAGCCATGCGCTTCAGCATTGAAGACGACACCGTGGTCGTGACGCGTCCCAGCGACGCCAGCGAGCATCGCGCCCTGCACGGCCTCTCCCGCTCCCTCCTCAACAACATGGTCGTGGGCGTCTCCGAAGGCTTCAAGAAGGTGCTCGAAGTGCAGGGTGTGGGCTATCGCGCCCAGCTCGAGGGCCCGAGTCTGCGGCTCGCCCTCGGCTTCTCCCACCCCGTCGTCGTCGATCCGCCGGAGGGCATCTCCTTCGAGGTGCAGGGCCCGCGCATCAGCATCAGCGGGAACGACAAGGAGCAGGTCGGCCAGGTGGCCGCCGATATCCGCAAGATTCGCCCGCCCGAGCCGTACAAGGGCAAGGGCATCCGCTACCTCGGCGAGCGCGTTCGCCGCAAGGCCGGCAAGGCCGGAAAGGTGGGCGCCTGATGGCCCGCGCCAATCGCTACCACGCCCGCCTGCGCCGCCACCGACGCGTGCGCAAGAACCTCGCCGGCACCTCCGCCCGCCCGCGTCTCAACGTGTTCCGCAGCGCCTCGCACATCTACGCCCAGGTCATCGACGACGACCAGGGCCACACCCTCGCCGCCGCCAGCGACCTCGATACCAGCCTCGCCGCCGACCTGGACGGCAAGAGCAAGACCGAGCGTGCTGCCGTGGTCGGCGCAGCCATCGCCGCCCGCGCGAAGGAGCAGGGCGTCGGTGAAGTCGTCTTCGACCGTGGCGGCTACAAGTACCACGGCCGCGTGAAAGCCCTCGCCGGGGCCGCTCGCGAAGCCGGATTGGGATTCTGATGGGCAACTTCGACAACTCGGGCGACGAACTCAACGAGAAAGTCATCTATATCAACCGCGTCGCGAAGGTGGTGAAGGGCGGACGCCGCTTCAGCTTCACCGCCCTCATGGTCGTCGGTGATGGGCACGGCAACGTGGGCATCGGCCTGGGCCGCGCCAACGAGGTACCCGAAGCCATCCGTAAGGGCGCTGCCATCGCCCGCAAGGAGATGTTCTCCGTCCCCCTCAAGAACGGCACGCTCCCGCACGAGTACACCGCCGATTTCGGCGCCGCCAAGGTGATGATGAAGCCCGCCAGCAGCGGCACAGGCGTGATCGCTGGGGGCGCCGTGCGCGCCATCATGGAAGCGGCGGGCGTCTCCGACGTCCTCACGAAGTCGCTCGGCAGCCGCAACCCCGTCAACGTCGCGCGCGCGACCGTGGTGGGCCTGTCGGCCCTGCGCGACCCCTCCGTGGCCCGCGAGCGGCGCTTTGAGATACTGGCCGAGGCCGCAGGAGAAGCGACATAATGGGACAGGTCGCCATCACCTGGCGCAAGAGCGTCATCGGCTACAACCAGCGTCAGAAGGACACCATCCGCAAGCTCGGCCTGCGCCGCCTGCACCAGACCGTCCAGCACGACGACAGCCCGGCGGTGCGCGGCATGATCGCCCGCGTCGCGCACCTCGTCGACGTGCATGAGGGAGAATCAGGGGAAGCCTCGTGAGCATCCACGCCAACGACCTCGCCCCGCCCCGCGGCGCCACCCGTTCGCGCAAGCGCCTCGCGCGTGGCAACAGCGGCTACGGCGGCACCTATGCGGGCAAGGGCCTGAAGGGGCAGAAATCCCGCAGCGGCAAGAACATCCGCCTCGGCTTCGAGGGCGGGCAGATGCCGCTCGTGCGCCGTCTGCACACGCTGCGCGGCTTCAACAACCGCTGGCGCGTCCCCTACCAGCCCGTCAACCTCGACACGCTCCAGGAGCGCTTCGAGGACGGCGCCGAGGTCTCGCCCGAATCGCTGCTCGCGGCAGGCGTGCTCCGCCACCTGCGCGAGCCGGTCAAGATTCTCGCCCGTGGTGACCTCAGCCACGCCCTGCACGTGCACGCCCACAAGTTCAGCGCCGCCGCCCGCGCCCGCATCGAGGCCGCCGGCGGGAGCGTCACCCTCATCGGCGACGACGCTGCGGCTGACGAAGCCGAAGCCGCCGCCGACCACAACAGCGACGAGAACGCCGCCGACGCTGGCGACAGCGCCGAGGCAGAGGCCCCGGCCGAGGAGTAGCGCTCACCACCGTGTCGTTCATGGGCGAGACCACCACCGTCCCGGGCACCAACCGCCCGCGCCTCTTCCAGGCGATGGTCGACGCCTTCCGACAGGCGGATGTGCGGAGCAAGCTGCTCTTCACGCTGGGCATGCTCATCATCTTCCGCTTCGTCGCCCACGTCCCCGTCCCCAACGTCGACCGCAACGCCCTCGAGAGCGCCTTCAACAACAACGCTGTGCTCGACTTTCTCAGCATCTTTTCGGGTGGCGCCCTGCAGAACCTGAGCGTCGCCGCCCTGGGCGTCTATCCGTACATCACCGCCTCGATCATCATGCAGATCCTCACGCCCCTCTCCTCGCGCCTGCGTGCGCTGCAGGAGGAAGGCGAGCAGGGGCGTCGCCGCATCCAGGTCTACACCCACTGGCTCTCGGTGCCGCTCGCGCTCGTGCAGGGCTACGGGCAGATCGTGTTCATCAACAGCCAGGGCGTGCCCGTGGTGCGCGATTTCGGCTTCCAGAACGACTTCTTCGGGACCATCGCCACGCTCCTCACCCTCACCGCCGGCACCATGTTCCTCGTCTGGCTGGGTGAGCTGATCACCGAGCACGGCATCGGCAACGGCGTCTCACTCATCATCGTGGGCGGGATTGTGGTGGTGCTGCCGGGCCTCATCCCCAACATCTCGACCAGCTCCATCATCGCCGTGGCCTCCATCGTGCTCTTCTCCATCGCCCTCATCTTCTTCATCGTCTTCTTCCACGAGGCGCAACGGAGAGTGCCCGTGCAGTACGCCCGATCCTCCTTCAGAGGGGGACGCATGTACCGCCAGCAGGGGCAGAGTTTCATCCCCCTGCGCGTCAACATGGCGGGCATGATTCCGCTCATCTTCGCCTTCTCCATCGTCATCCTGCCCGCGGTTGTGGCCAGCTACTTCTCGGGCGCGGGAGGCTGGCTCGAATCGGTGGCCAACTTCCTGGTCGACCAGTTCCAGGGTGGGCGTGGCGGCAGCGGCACGGGCGTCTACTGGCTTGTGCTCTTCGTGCTCGTGGTGGGCTTCGCCTTCTTCTATACGATCGTGCAGTACAACCAGCAGAACATCGCCAAGAACCTCCAGCAGCAGGGCGCCTTCATCCCCGGCATCCGTCCCGGTCCGCCCACCGAGGCGTACCTCTTGCGCGTCGTCACGCGCATCACCTGGGGTGGCGCGCTCTTCCTCGGCGCCGTCGCCGTGGCCCCCTTCTTCATCGGCCTCGCGACGGATGTGCAGGCGCTTACCATCTCGAGCGCAGGCTTCCTCATCGTGGTCGCGGTCGTGCTTGATACCATGAAGCAGCTTGAGGCCCAGCTCCTCATGCGAAATTACGAAGGGTTCATTCGGTAGCCATGTTTGTTGTACTGCTTGGTCCTCCCGGCGCCGGCAAGGGGACGCAGGCCCAGCGCCTGACCTCCTCCACCGGCCTCCTCCACCTCTCCACCGGCGATATGTTCCGTGAGAACGTGCGCGGAGGCGCCGAACTCGGGACGCTCGCCAAGAGCTACATGGATCGGGGTGAACTTGTCCCTGACGAAGTCACCATCAAGATGCTGCTCGAGCGCATCACCCGCCCCGACGCCGCCGAGGGGGCCATGTTCGACGGCTTCCCCCGCAACGTCGTGCAGGCCGAAGCCCTCGACGTTGCGCTCAGCGAGCGCGGCGACGCCATCGCCCATGCCCTCCTCATCGCCGTGCCCGACGAAGACCTCGTCGGCCGGCTCAGTGGCCGCGTGATGTGTCGCACCTGCGGCGATGTCTACCACCAGACGAACGATCCGCCTCCCTCTCCCGACCAGTGCGAGAAGGGCGTCTGCGACATCTACCAGCGCGACGACGACCGCCCCGAGGTCGTGCGCAACCGCATCGAGCAGCAGAAGCCGCCCGACGCCCTCATCGACCACTACTGCACCGCGGGCGTCCTGCGCGAAATCGACGGCCGCCAGGGTCTCGACGCCGTCACCGCCGCCCTCCTCGCGGAGCTCACGTAGCCATCCGCATGTCACCCATCAAGCTGAAGTCCGAGGCTGAGATAGACACGATGCGCGAAGCAGGCCGCATCGTGGGCCAGACGCTTGCGGGCATCCGCGAGATGGTGCGCCCGGGCCTCAACCTCCTCGAGATTGAGGCCTTCGTCGAGGAATCGTTCAAGCGTCACGGCGCGAAGGAGACCTTCCGCGGCTACGACCCCGCCGGCAAGCCGCCCTACCCCTCCAACGTCTGCACCAGCGTCAACGACGAGCTGGTGCACGGCATCCCCCGCGATCGCATCCTCCAGGAAGGCGACATCATCACCTGCGACCTCGGCGCCACCTACAAGGGCTTCGTGGGCGATTCCGCCATCACCATCGCAGTGGGCGAAGTCAGCGACGAAGCGCGCCGCCTGATGGACGCGACGGAGCAGGCGCTCTGGGCGGGCATCGCGGCCATGGGCACCGGCACCCACCTGAACGACGTCTCCGCCGCCATCGAGGACGCCATTCCATCCGAGTACTTCATCGTGCGCGAGTACACCGGCCACGGCGTCGGCCGCGACATGCACGAGGAGCCGCAGGTGCCCAACTACCGCCGTCGCTTCCGGGGTCCGCCTCTCAAGCCGGGGCTCGTGCTGGCCCTTGAGCCGATGCTCAATGTGGGCACGTGTCACACCCGGGAGTTGGACGATCAGTGGACCGTGGCGACAGCGGACGGTAGCCTGTGCTGTCACTTCGAGCACACCATCGCGATTCGGAAGGGCCAGCGCCCCGAGGTGCTGACCCTCCCGTGAGCGTGTTGCTGGCTAGACACCAACGCACAGGTAGGCGATCATGAAAGTTCGGGCCTCGGTCAAGCGTCGTTGTGACAAGTGCAAGGTGATCCGTCGTCGCGGGCGGGTCATGGTCATCTGCGAGAACCCGAAACACAAGCAGCGGCAGGGCTAATATGGCGAGAATCTCCGGCGTCGATATCCCCAACGAGAAGCGCATCGATATTTCGCTGCGCTACATCTATGGCATCGGCCCCACCCTCGCCAGCCAGCTGCTCGAATCCACCCGTATCGCCCCTGGCACCCGCACCCGCGACCTCACCGACGAGGAGCTGGTGCGCATCCGCGATTACATCGAGAAGAACTTCACGGTCGAGGGCGACCTCCGCCGCGAAGTGCGCCAGAACATCCAGCGCCTGGTCGAAATCAACTGCTACCGGGGCCAGCGGCACCGTCGCAGTCTCCCCGCCCGGGGGCAGCGCACGCGCACCAATGCGCGCCAGCGTCGCGGCGCCCGCAAGACCGTCGCCGGCCGCCGCCGCGCCGCCACCAAGAAGTAAGAAGAGCCGGAGAACGATCGAATGCCCGAGGGAACCCGCCGATCCAGGCGCCGCGAGCGCAAGTCAGTCCCGCGTGGTCGCGCCTACATCAAGAGTTCGTTCAACAACACCATCGTCACCCTGACGGACCCGAACGGGAACGTGGTGGCCCAGGCCACCGCCGGCCAGACGGGCTTCAAGGGCTCGCGCAAGAGCACGCCCTTCGCCGCCCAGCTCGCCGGCGAAGCCGCCGCCCGCCAGGCCCAGGAGCACGGCATGCAGACCGTCGAGGTGTTCGTGCGTGGCGCCGGCAGCGGTCGCGAAGCCGCCATCCGCGCGCTGCAGGCCACCGGCCTCGATGTCACCGCCATCCGCGACGTCACCCCCATCCCCCACAACGGCTGCCGCCCGCCCAAGCGGAGGCGGGTCTAGCCATGGCGCGAGATACGGGAGCCGTCTGCCGGATCTGCCGCCGCCGTGGCGACAAGCTCTACCTCAAGGGTGAGCGTTGCTACTCCCCCAAGTGCGCCTTCGAGCGCCGTTCCAATCCGCCCGGCCCGCGCCCCGCACGCCGCCGCAAGGTGAGCGACCGCGGCCTGCAGCTGCGCGAGAAGCAGCGCGCGCGCGCCACCTACGGCGTGCTCGAGCGCCAGTTCCTGCGCTACTACAAGGAGGCCGTGCGTCGCCCCGGCGTCTCCGGCGTGAATCTGGTGGCCATCCTCGAAAGCCGCCTCGATAACACCGTCTACCGTGCCGGCTTCGCCGATTCGCGGGCCCAGGCCCGCCAGCTCGTGCGCCACGGGCTCATCACCCTCAACGGACGCAAGACGGATATCCCGTCCGCCCAGCTGCGCGACGGCGACATCGTTGGCTTCACCGCGCGGGGCGAGCGCAGCGAGCACTTCAAGGTGCTGCGCGAAACGATCGCCTCCAGGACGGCTCCGTCCTGGCTCGTGGTCGATACCGCCGCCCTCACCGCTCGCGTCTCGGGCACGCCGGAAGTCACCCAGGGCGATACCCACCGCTTCAACGAAAACGTCGTCATCGAGTACTACTCGCGTTAGGCAGGACAGCAGACCTCATGACACTCGAAACCTCACTCGATCCGCTCGGCATGCCGCCGGCGCCCCAGCCTGCGCCCGTGCCCGAGCTCACCGTCGAGAATCAGGACGACGGCTACGCCCGGCTCGTCGCCGAGCCCCTTGATCCGGGCTACGGCACCACGCTCGGCAACGCCTTGCGCCGCATCCTGCTCGGATCGCTCGAAGGCGCCGCCATCACTTCCGTGCGCATCGACCAGGTGCAGCATGAGTTCTCCACCATCGAGGGCATGCAGGAGGACTGCACCGAGTTCCTCCTGAACGTCAAGGAGATCCGCCTGCGCGCCTTCAGCAACCGCCCTGGCACGCTCACCCTCGATGCCGAGGGCCCCGGCGAAATCACCGCCGGCGACCTGACCGTCCCCGCCGACTTCGAAGTCGTCAACCCGGCCCTCCATCTCGCCACGCTGGACGGCCCCAAGACGCGCTTCAACGTCGAGTTCCACGCCCAGCTCAAGCGCGGCTACCTGCCCGCCACCGAGGTCGAGGGCATGCCCATCGGCGTCATCCCCGTCGATGCCATCTTCTCGCCCGTGCGCAAGGTCAACTTCCATGTGGAGAAGGTGCGCGTCGGGCAGGCGACGGACTTCGACCGCATGGTGCTCGAAGTGTGGACCGATGGGACGGTGGAGCCGGTCGATGCCGTGAGCCAGGCCGCGGGCATCCTCATCGAGCAGTTCAGCCTCTTCAATCCCCACGTCGGTGAGGGCCTCACGCCCCTGCCCGCGGCGCCCATCAGCGCCCTGCCCATCTCCCCCGAGCGCTACCACGCGCCCATCGAAGAGCTGCAGCTCTCGGTGCGCTCCTACAACTGCCTTCGCCGCAGCGGGCTGATGACCATCGGCCAGGTGCTCGAGCGCAAGGAGGAGGAGCTGCTCGCCCTCCGCAACTTCGGCCACAAGTCCTACGACGAGCTGCGCGACCGGCTCATCGAGATGAACTACATCGACGGCTCCGCAGAGGGCATCGTCATCATCCCCGATATCGACACCACTGACATCGCCACGCCGCCGCCACCAGCGACGGGCGTCATCCTCGATGAAGAGGACGACGAGGAGGGCCTGGGCGCGCTCGGAAAGGCCCTGCGCGAGGCCCTGCGCGAAGTCGGTGACGACGAACTCCTTGGCGCGGACGACGAGGAGTAGCCATGCGACACCGCAAGGCAGGCCGCCATCTCGGGCGTGACAGCGCCCACCGGCGAGCCCTCTACCGCAACCTCGTGACGGACCTGCTGCGCTACGAACGCATCACCACCACCGATGCCAAGGCGCGCGAAATCCGCCCCATCGCCGAGAAGATGATCACGCTCGGGCGCCGTGGCGACCTGCATGCTCGCCGCCAAGCGCTCAGCTACATCTACGACCGCTACGTCGTCGAGAAAGTGTTCGACGATATCGCCCCGCGCATGGCCGACCGCCCGGGCGGCTACCTCCGCATCACGCGCCTCGAGCCGCGCAAGGGCGACGGCGCCCGCATGGCCGTCATCGAGACCGTCGACTACGAGGAGGCCTTCGAGGCCGCCGCCATGGCCGACGCAGCCGCCGCCGACGATGCCGCTGAAGACGACGCCGACACCGACACAACGGACGCTGCTGCGGACGACTCGGATGCCGACGCCGCCGCTGACGACGACGAAGACGCAGACGCAGCGGAGGGCGAGGACCGGTAACCGTGCCTGATTCGACCCGCTTCGCCGCAACCGTGAGCTACGACGGCCAGGAGTTCTCCGGCTCCCAGCGTCAGCCTCATGTGCGCACCGTGCAGGGCGAACTGGAGAGCGCCGCCGAGCGCCTCTTCGGCGCCTTCACGCGGGTCGAACTCGCCGGCCGCACCGACGCCGGTGTGCACGCCAGCGGCCAGGTCGCTGCCTTCTCCGTCGTGATGACGAAGGAGCAGGCGAAGTCGCCCGCCACCATCGAGCGCGCGCTCAACGCCCATCTCCCCGAAGACGTGGCCGTGCGCGCCGTGCGAGAAGTGCCCGACGGCTTCGATCCGCGCCGCTGGGCGCGCCGCCGCTGGTACCGCTACTCGCTGCTCACGTCCGCCGTACGCCTGCCGTTGCAGCGTCGCACCGCCTGGCGCGTCAGCCCCCGGCTCGACCTGCCTGCGATGAAGGAAGCCGCCCACGCTCTCCTCGGGCGTCGCGACTTCAGCGCGTGTGCCGGGACATTGGAGGAGGGCCGATCGCCCCTGCGCACGGTGATCGCAGCCAGCTTCGCGCCCGTCGGCTGCCTGCTCGCCTTCGATATCGAGGCCGACGCCTTCCTGCCGCAGATGGTTCGCCGCATTGTCGGCGGGCTTGTGCGGGTGGGACGCGGCGCCCTCAGCGCTGCCGACTTCGAGCGCGCCGTCGACGCCGCCACGCCCGCTACGGTGGGCCCGCCAGCCCCGCCGCACGGCCTCTCCCTGCAGCGCGTCTGGTACGACGAGGGATACGCAACATGACGTCTACCGTGCGCCGCAAGGCCGCCGAAATCACCAAGGCCTGGCATGTGGTTGATGCCGCCGACCGCCCCCTCGGGCGCGTCGCCAGCGAGGTCGCCATCCTCCTGCGCGGCAAGCACAAGCCAACCTACGAGCCGCATCTCGACGATGGCGACTTCGTCATCATCATCAATGCGGGCAAGGTGCGGCTGAGCGGGCGCAAGGCCGAGCAGATGGTCTACTACCGCCACTCCGGCTACCCGGGCAATCTGCGCAAGCGCACCTTCGCCGAGCAGATGGCGCGACGCCCCGAGCGGGTGCTCGAGCGGGCCGTCCGGGGAATGCTCCCCAAGGGGCCGCTGGGGAAGCGCATCCGTCGCCACCTCAAGGTCTACGCCGGGGCCGACCATCCCCACCAGTCGCAGGTGATCGGCTCGCAGCGCGCCAGCGAGGCTGCCGCGCAGGCAGAAGCGGAAGCGCTCGCCGACGCCATCGCCAACCCGCCCAAGCCACCACGGCTGCGCCCCCTCTCCGTCCCCGAGATGCCCACCCCGCGTCCCACCCGTCGCGAGAAGGTGGCCGCATGGCTCGCCGACCTCGACGACGCCCGCGCCACCGCCGAGGCTGACGCTGCATCTGTCGCCGAGGCAGAAGCTGAGGCAGAAGCCGAAGCCGCAGCCGCCAGCGAGGCCGAGACGCCCGATGACGACATGCCCGAGGCCGATGCCGAACCCGCCGCCGAAGCCGAGGGCGAAGTCATGGCCGAAGCGGACACTGACGCCGACGTCGATCCCGATCCCGAACCCGACGCCGACCCTGATGAGAAGCCTGAGGAGACCAGCAGCTAATGGCCGAGCAGTACTACTACGGCACCGGACGCCGCAAGACTTCCATCGCACGCGTACGCCTCTACCCCGGTGGCGGCGCCATCATCGTGAACGGCAAGGCGCTCGACGATATCTTCGACCGTGATACCCATCGCGATGAGGTGATGCTCCCCCTGAAGCGCGTCGGCGCCGAAGGCAAGTTCAGCGCCCAGGTGAAGTGCCAGGGTGGCGGCATCTCCGGGTGGGCTGGCGCCATCAGGCTCGGCATCGCCCGCGCCCTCATCGAGGCCGACCCCGCGCTCAAGGTCACGCTCAAGCGCGCTCCCAGCCTGCTCACGCGCGACGCCCGCGTGAAAGAGCGCAAGAAGCCCGGCCTCAAGCGCGCCCGCAAGGCGCCCCAGTACACCAAGCGCTAGGCTCGCGTCCCCGCTTCGCAGCGGGCCGCTGCATCTCCGCACGGTGGCCCTGGTGAGCGCGCGCACCGTTTGATTCTGTCCAGATTCTGCGTATCGCTGCGGCGCTATGTTGGAGCGTGTGGAACGCTTATACTGCGTCGACATGGCCGTGCCTCAGCGTAACGGGAGCCGGGAATGACGCAGTTCCTGGCGCGTAACAGTGCCCAACGGCCTTGGGTGGCCCTCGCAGGATGGCTCTTCTTCGTCATCCTCGGCCTCGTCCCCATCGGACAGTTCCTGGGCGAAGCCACGACGACAGAATTCCGTGTCACCGGTGGCGCTGGCTCCAACCAGGCCGACCAGCTGCTCGAGGACTGGCTGGGCCCCGATCCGGCGCGTGAGTTCGTCGTCGTCCAGTCCGCCAGCCTTCCCGTGACGGACCCCGCCTTCCAGCAGAAAGTGGAAGGCCTCTACGAGCAGATCATCGCGCTCGATGTGGTCGAGCGCGCCGCCCACGTCTATCTGAACCCTGACCTCTACGGCTACCTCGTTGCCCCTTTCGAGGGGGATGAGCCAAGCCGTACGGCGGTCATCGAACTCGACCTGGTGGGCGATTTCGATGAAGCCGCCTCGCACGTCGATGAGGTCATCGAGATCATCGAGCAACCCGCCAACGATGACTTCCGCGTCCTCATCGTCGGCAACGCCAGCATCTCGCACGAGAGCGCCGAGTTCGCCCAGCACGATCTGGAGCAGGGCGAGCGCTTCGGCATCCCCATCGCCCTCGTGGTGCTGCTCGTGCTCTTCGGCGCCGTCGTCGCAGCGCTGCTGCCGCTCATCATCGCCGGCGGCGCCATCGTCCTGACCCTCGCCCTCGTCGCCCTCATCGGCCAGGCCGCGCCACAGTTCGTCTTCATCACGATCATGGTGACGATGCTGGGCCTCGCGCTGGGCATCGACTACTCGCTCATCTACATCACCCGCTTCCGCGAGGAGCTCGACAAGGGGTTGGACAAGGTCACGGCCGTGGAGCGCACCGGCGCCACCGCTGGCCGCACCGTCCTCTTCAGCGGCATCACCGTCATCGTCGCGTTGAGCGGCATGTTCCTCGTCCCCTCCAACTACTTCCAGTCGCTTGCCCTCGGCGCCATCATCGTCACCTTCCAGGTGCTCGTCTCGACGCTCACCGCGCTGCCCGCGATCCTCACGTTGCTCGGTCGCAACGTGGATCGTCTGTCGATCCCCTTCTTCCGCCGCACTCCGCCCGACCCCAACGCCGAGGAAGAGGACCTCAACAGCGGCTTCTGGGGTCGGCTCACCGCCGTCGTCATCCGCTTCCCCGTCATCAGCATCCTCCTCGTGTGCGTGCCCCTGCTCGCAGCCGCCTGGTTCTTCTTCGAGATGGATACGGGTGTCACCGGGGTCGAGACGCTGCCTGGCGATTCCATCACCCGTGAAGCCTTCCTCACGCTCGAGGAGGAGTTCCCCGCCGGCTTCCCGGCCCCCGTCGAGATCGTCATCCAGGGCGATATCAACGACCCCAGGACGATCGAGGGCCTGACGAATCTGTTCACGAACCTTTTGGGCGCGACCCTCCCGGATGGCTTGGCCTTCACCCCCTGGCCCCCCCAGGCCCAGGAGGCCGACCTCATCCTTGGCGAAGGCCCCCTGACCGATGACCCCCTCGCGTGGGTCATCGCGAAAGACGACCTGGCCCTCCTCCGCGTCGACCTCCCCGGCGAGGCGAACAACGAGCCCTCGCTGCGCGCCATCGAGCAGCTCCGTGACGAGATCATCCCGGCCTCGTTCGGGGACGCCCCTGTTGATGTCTACGTCGGCGGCAACCTGGCGCTTGCTGTCGATTTCCACGACATCGTCGATACCTACACGCCGATCGTCATCGCCTTCGTGCTCGGGATCAGCTTCATCACGCTGATGGTCGTCTTCCGCTCCATCATCATCCCCGTGAAGGCGATCTTCATGAATCTGCTGGCCGTGGGCGCGACCTACGGGCTGCTGGTGCTCGTCTTCCAGCTGAGCGGTGGCATCCTCGGCTTCTCCCAGACCGACCGCATCGACATCCTCCTGCCCCTCCTCCTCTTCTCCATCCTCTTCGGCCTCTCCATGGACTACCACGTCTTCCTGCTTAGCGCGGTGCGGGAGCGCTTCGACGAAACCGGCGACAACCACGAGGCCGTCCTCTACGGCCTGCGTTCCACGACCAGGCTGATAACGGGCGCTGCTATTATTATGGTCGTTGTGTTCGGCGCCTTCGCCTCCGGCACGACCCTGACGAACCAGCAGTTGGGCTTCGGTCTGGCAGTCGCTATCCTTCTGGATGCGACCCTGATTCGGGCCATCCTCGTACCCGCCAGCATGGAAGTGCTGGGGAAGCGGAACTGGTACCTGCCAAGCTGGCTCGAATGGCTTCCCCACCTCGAGATCGAGGGTGGCGCCGACGAAGAACCTGCCAAAATGGAGCCTTCCGCGGAATGAAGATCCCAACGGAATATCGTGATGGCTATGAACGTGCGCGTGCCCGCAATGCCGACATCGCGGACCGCTACATGGAGCACGTCACCATAGGTGATCCCCTGGGCGACGCCCTGGTGGAAGAGGTCTCCCAATTCGAGCCCGCGCACGCCGCCTACCTCCTCAAGGCGGGGATGGATCTGGATGAGGACGTGCTGCGCGAGGCGCCGCCTGTCACCCGTGAGTTCTTCAACCAGCAGCCTCCCGACTGGGTCGACTACGACGAATTCGCCGGTGGCCGCCGTCTCTTCCACCGCAACTCCGACCTGGTCCTTGCCGGCATGCTGGCGGGCGTGCTGGTCGAAGGCTTTTCCACGAATATCAGCAAGTCCTTCTTCATCACCGGGCGTGTCCGCGATCGGGGCGTCCGCCGCCTGCAGCAGAACAACCGCCACATGATTGAGCTCTTCTTCCCGGGTGGCCTCCGCCGCTGGGGGGATGGCTGGAAGCTCTCTGTTCGTATCCGCATCATCCACGCCCAGATCCGCCGCCTCCTGACACACTCCGAGGACTGGGATCAGGAGGCGTGGGGCACCGCCCTCAGCGCCGCCCATATCGGCTATGCCTCTGCTTCCTTCTCCGCTCGCCTGCTCAAGCACATGCGAGCCCTGGGGGGAAAGCCGAGCGCTGAAGAGCGAGCCAGTTTCATGCAGGTCTGGCGCTATTGCGGCCACCTCATGGGCGTCCCCGAGAAGATGCTCTTCACCGACGAAGAAGAGGCCCTTGAGATATTCGACTGCGGAACGCTGTGCGAGCCTCCGCCAGGCCCTGAAGCGCGCGTCATGGCGCACTCACTGGTGAACTCCGCACCCCTCGTCGCCGGCATCAACAGCATGCAGGAGCGGCAGGCCCTCTCCAACTACATCTTCCAGGTCTCTCGCGCGCTTATCGGCACGCAGCTCGCCAACCAGCTCGACTACCCGGCCAGCGTGGCCCCCTTCGGCACCACCTTCGGCATCCTCGCGGTGTTCCGCCTCACCGAGCGCTATCAGAAGCTCCTCAACCGGCTCTTCCCCAATCGCGCTCGCTCCAGCAATGCCGCCAAGATCTCCACCCTCTTCGAGGTCTCCCACTACGACGACAGCGGCATCCACTACCGCATTCCCGACCACGTCTACGCCGAAGAATCCGGGGACTGGTAGGCCCTTTCACCCGGGCCCTCCCGCCACCGGCAGGCTCCCGTGATCCGCGCCCTGCGTGACCTTCACCACAACCTCGCCTGGCTGCATGAGCAGCTGCAGGCCATCCTGCGCGAGCTCGACCAGCCCTCGCTCGACTGGACGCCCACACCCGACGGCAACTCCATCGCACAGCTGGTTGCGCACATCGCCTACGCCGAGCGCTTCTGGATTGGTGAAGTCGTCGGTGGCGAGTCCGTCGCCGCCGAGCGGGAGCAAGCCTTCACGGTCGCCAGCGTCGGGCCGGAGGTGCTCTGCACGCTGCTCGATGGCGCCATCGCCTGCTGCGAACGCGCGCTCGAGCAGGTCGAGCCCGCCGACCTGGAACGCGACTTCACCGACGGTCCCGATGGTCCTGTCACCGCCATGGGCCCGGCCGCCCACGCCCTCGAGCACACCGCCATCCACATCGGCCACATCGAGCTGATTCGCGACCTCCTGCAGCAGCGCGGTGAAGGGGGCCGGCTAGCCCCTTCGCGAGCGTTATGCCTGTGCGAGCATATTGCGCCGCGTTCCCCAGCACGTAACATCACCTGCACAGACTGGACCCAGCTGCAATCGAGAAGGGGGCACCACCTTATGGCTGATTCCAACGGCAATGGCGCTGTCGAAACTGGTTACAACGGCAAGATGCTGATCGTCGACCTGACGAGCGGCGAAATCACCGAAGAGACCCCGGACGAGTCGCTCTATCGCGAGTACCTCGGCGGCTACGGCATCGGCGCGCGCATGCTCTGGGACCGCGTCCCCGCAGGCGTCGGTCCGCTCGCCCCGGAGAACATGCTGGGCATGCTGCCTGGCCTGCTCACGGGCACCCCGCTCTTCGGCCAGCGCTGGCAGGTCGTCTGCAAGAGCCCCCTCACCGGCGGCTGGGGCGACGCCAACTGTGGCGGCGATTTTGGTGGCGTGCTCAAGCTCGCGGGCTGGGATGGCGTGGTCTTCTTCGGGAAGGCCGACCGTCCCACCTACCTCCTCATCGAGGACGACCACTACGAGCTGCGCGACGCCAGTGACCTCTGGGGCACCGGCGCTATCGAGAGCGAGATGACGCTCAAGGGCCGCCACGGCAAGCGCGCCAGCATCGCCAACATCGGCCAGGCGGGCGAGACGCTCTCGCTCATCAGCGGCGTTTGCAACGACCACGGCCGCCTCGCCGCCCGCTCGGGCGTCGGCGCCGTCATGGGCTCCAAGAACCTCAAGGCAGTCGTCGCTGTCGCCGACCGCAAGATCATCGCCCAGACGCCGGAGACCATCAAAATGCTCCGCGCCAACCTGGACGACATGATCAAGCCGCTGAAGGACTTCTTCTCCAACTTCGGCACGACCGGCATCACCGCTGGCAGCGCCCTCAACGGCGACTCCCCGGTGAAGAACTGGGGCGGCGTCGGCGTGGTGGACTTCCCCCAGGAAGTCGCCAGCCAGATCGATGGCGGTACCACCATCAACCCCAAGATGGAGAAGAAGTACGGCTGCTGGCACTGCCCCATCGCGTGCGGCGCCGAGTCGGTCGAATCGACCAACGAGAAGTACCCGTATCCGCATCACACCCACCGCCCCGAGTACGAGGCCATGGCCTCCTACGGGACGATGAACCTGATGAACGACCCCGACGCGCTCATCTACCTGAACCACCTCTGCAACGAGTACGGGTTCGACGTCATCAGCGCGGGCGTGACCGCTTCCTTCGCCATCGAGTGCTACGAAGCCGGCATCCTCACCAAGGAAGACACCGACGGCCTCGAACTCACCTGGGGCAACGCCGAAGCGATCGTCGAGCTCACCAAGATGATGGGCGAGCGTCGTGGCATCGGCGACGTCCTCGCCGATGGGGTGAAGGCCGCCGCTGAGCGCATCGGCCAGGGCTCCGAGGCTTACGGGATGCATATCGCCGGCCAGGAGCTGCCGATGCACGACCCGAAGCTGCAGCCGGAGTTCCACACCACCTACAAGCTCGACCCGACGCCCGGGCGCCACACCCAGTACGAGGGCAACAAGCGCATGGGCACCATCCCGCCCGCGCCCCAGGACGCCCGCGACTACAACGATCGTGGCGAGCACCACAAGGCCGCGAGCGAGTACATGCACGTCGTCAACGCCGGCGGCATGTGCCAGTTCATCATGATGACCGCCAACACGGCGAACATCCCCGACTGGTTCAACGCCGTCACGGGCTGGGACATGGATGCCGACGAGGCCATGCAGGTGGGCGAGCGCATCGCCAACCTGCGCATGGCCTACGAGGTACGCGAGGGCGGCAACCCTCGCCAGCGCCCCGTCCCCACCCGCGTCACCGGCGTCACCAACGAAGCCACCCACGCAGGACCGCTCGAGGGTGTGAAGCTCGACACCGAGACGCTCGAGGTCGACTTCCTCAACGCCTGCGACTGGGACGCGCAGACCTGCAAGCCATCCGCCGCCAAGCTCGAATCGCTTGGCCTGACCGAGGTAGCCGAGGCGCTCCACGCCTAGCCTCCCCCGGAACCGGAACAGCACAGCGAGGGCGGCCCACGGGCCGCCCTCCGCAATTCCTCTGCACACCACTCCGCCGTTCGCGGTACGCTTGCGGCGCCATGAGCGCCGCCCCGACCGCCTCCTACCCCGACGTCATCGCTGGCGATGGGCTCGAGCTGCGTCCCTGGGACGCGGGGCTCGTCGGGCAGATGGCGCAGTGGGGCGAACGCGGCTTCCCCTACCACGCCTTCGACCTGGGCCACCTGCGCGACGCCGAGCGCGCCCGCACCGAGCTGAGGCGCGCGCTCGAAGCCGGTCCCCACCGCCACTTCGTCGCCTGTGAGGACGGCGTCGCCGTCGGGCGCGTCTCGGTCAACCTGCACGACCGCGCCGGGATCTACCTGTGGGCGGTGCACGTCCCGCCCGAGCACGAAGGGCGGGGCGTCTGCCGACGCATGCTCGCCACCCTGCTCGACTGGTTGAAGGTGGAGCATCCCGGCCCCGACTTCGTGCTCACCAGCAACACCTTCGCTGAGCGCGCCCACCGCGCCTACTTTGCACTCGGCTTCCGCATCGTGGAGACGCGCTGGCACTACGACAAGGCGCTCGCCGAGGAGCTGTGGCGCGTCCCCCGCCCGCAACGCCGACTCGTGGAGCAGCACCTGCGCTTCCAGAACAGGCGCTGGGAGGTGCGCACCCACCTCATGGCGCGCCCCCAGCGCGAGCGCCCCGCCTCAGGTTGAGGGTTGGAAGGACGGCTCGACCGGCCCGTGCAGGCGGTCGTTCTCCAGCCAGGCCTGATCGGTGAGCGCCATGAGCCCGCCGTTCACCAGTGAGTGTCCGCCCAACAGGATGGGGACGCGTGCTGCCACGAGTGTGGCGGTGAGGTCGCGTAGCCACGGGTCGCAGATGTTCGCAGGGGCGAGCAGGTCGCTCTGGAAGCGATCCTCGCGGCTCGCCTGTGAGCCTGCGTGCGCCAGCAGCACACGCGTATCGAGCACGACCCCGTCCGCGAGCGACGCCAGCTCGTCGGCGAAGCGCTCCATGCCCACCTCTTCCAGCAGCCTCGACAGGAGCGAGCGGGGCGTGTGCGTGGCGGGAGCGCTCGCGAGCCCGCGCTCTTCGCTGTAGAGCCGCACGCGGCAGGCCGTCTCCCCTTCGAGGTGCGCCCAGGTCGCGCTCGAGACGCGCCCCGCCAGCAGGATCTCGGCGTTCATGTCGCAGAGCAGGGGCATGAGCGCGCGCCAGGGCGCCAGCGGCAGCGCATCGTCCGGCGGGAGCGCCTCGCGCACGCCGTCAGGGGTCGACTCGCTGAGCGCGAGCGCGACCAGCTCCGCGGGGGTGTCGAGGTCGAAGGCCGTCCGCACTGAACGCGGCAGCATCGTGACCTCGCACCCCGCTTCGTCGCGCAGCTGGCGCGGGAGGGTGTTGTCGCGGCGGAAGTCGCCCACCTGCGTGATCGCCTCGGGAGGCGCCCAGGCGGTCAGGTCGGACGAGTAGAAGTTGTTCGTCACGGCCACGGCCTTGCTCCCGCCGCCCTGCGCCCGGGCGCGCAGGAGGGCCTCGCGCACGGTTGCGAAGTCCGCTGCGGTCAGGAAGGGCAGGGCGCCCGCCCCCATGAGCGCGAGCCCGTCGGCCTCGAGCCTGTTTGCCAGCCCGAGCACGCGATCGCGCAGCGAGAAGGTCGCGCCCGGCTCGTCGTGGTCGACCGCATAGGCTCCATCGGCAGGCTCGCTGGCGGTGTCGTCTGCGGTGGCGAGCACGACCTGCGTGAAGCCACCCGCCCGCGCCCTGCGCGCGTTCTCGCCAGCCGCCGCCAGGCGCGCCCGCGCGACCCAGCCTTCCGCTTCGCCCGCCTCGCTGGCGCCCCGCAGGAGGATGAGCGCCGTCGGGCCTGTCGCGTTCGCGTCGTCGGTGTCGTTGTCCATCGGAGTAAGCCTAAGCCTACTGCTTGACAGGTGGTACATATGTTCTACGATTGTGTGAAGGCTTCGCATAAGCCGCGGGAGTGGGTGAAACCTGCGCGATTCGCCCCGGAACCTTCACACGTCTGGGGCGTACGCCATTGAGCGCCTACCATTGCCTGACTATCGTCACTGCAGGCCGGAAGATCTGCGGTTGGCGCAGAGGTCATCGCTATGAAAGTCGTGTTTTTCGAGGACGTCGAAGGAACCGCCCGCGTGGGCGAGGTGAAGGTCGTGAAGAACGGCTTTGCCCGCAACTTCCTGCTCCCCCGGGGCCTTGCCGGCGCCACCACCCCGCCCAACCTGCAGCGCGCCAACTCGCTCGCCATGAAGGAAGCGCGCCGCCAGGCCAGGCTCGACAGCGAGGCCGAGGTGCAGAAGGAGCGGCTCGAGGGCTACACCGTCAGCTTCGAGGCGCGCGTGGGCGAGACGGGCCGCCTCTACGGCTCCGTCACCAGCCGCGACATCGCCCAGAAGCTCCTCGAGAGCACGGAGATTGAGGTCGATTCGCGCGCCATCCTCCTGGCCGAGCCGATCCGCGAACTCGGCCAGCGCACGGTCACCATCCGCTTCACCCGCAACGTGAGCGCCGAGATCGCGGTCGTCGTCGAACCGGACGAAGAGTCGAAGGCGATCGTCGAGCAGCTCGCCGCTGAAGCTGAGGCCGAGGCAGCTGCTGCGGCAGAAGCCGAGGCAGCAGCGGCGGAAGCA
This sequence comes from Tepidiformaceae bacterium, assembly GCA_965200565.1. GTDB lineage: Bacteria > Chloroflexota > Dehalococcoidia > Tepidiformales > Tepidiformaceae > UBA2991. The sequence continues at coordinate 2,073,708 of OZ241349.1, forward strand.
GCGCTCGAAGCCGAGGCCGAAGCAGCGGACGAGGCGGCCGAAGCGGACGCGAGCGAAGTAGCCGAAGACGCCACCGAAGGCGAAGCGGGCGACGCCGACAGCGCCGCTCCGTCCGAGTAGGGGAAGGGAGGGCCGGACGAGCGGGAACAGCACAGCGGCGCACCGCCGCCTGCACAGGCCGTCCCCGCTACCTCCGGAGCATGACCCTACCCTTCCTCGAACGCCTCCCCCCGCACGATATCGAGGCCGAAGAAGCCGTCATCGCGGCTCTGCTCGTCGATACCGAGGCCATCTCCAAAGTCGTCGCGACCCTCAAGCCGCACGACTTCTTCCGCGAGAAGAACGGCTGGATCTACGAGGCTGCCTGCGAACTCTGGGAGCGCGACGAAACGATCAACCAGATCACCGTGGCGCACGAGCTCAACCGCGCCGAACGGCTCGAGGAGATCGGCGGGCAGAGCTACCTCGGTGAGATCATCCGCCAGCTGCCCACCAGCGTCGGCGTCGAGTTCTATGCCGACATCGTCAAGCGCGACAGCACCTACCGCGGCCTCATCAACGTCGGCACCGGCATCATGCAGCTCGCCTACGAAGCGCCCGCCGACCTCGAGACCGCCTTCTCCCGCTCGGAGGAGCTGCTGCAGCGCCTGCGTGGCGGCGAGAGCTTCCGCGACTTCGTCCACATCGGCCAGATTCTGCAGACCTACCTCGAGGAGGACGTGGAAGAGGTCGAGCGTCGTGAACTGGCGGTGGTCGAGACCGGCTTCAACGACCTGGACCATCTGCTGGGCGGCCTCAAGCGCTCCGACCTCGTGATCGTGGGCGCGCGGCCGAGCGTGGGGAAATCCAGCTTCGCCCTGGGCATCGCCCGCAACGCCGCCGTCGCGCAGGGCGCCAACGTCGCCTTCTTCTCCCTCGAGATGTCCGCCGAGCAGCTCGCCGTGCGCCTGCTCGCCGCCGAATCAGGCGTGGACAGCACCCGCCTGCGGCTTGGCGGCCAAACGGAGCTGGAGGAACGCCACATCATCCGCGCCACGGGTGAACTCGGTGGCGCCAATATCTGGTTCGACGATTCGCCCGTCATGAACGTGGCCGAACTGCGCTCCAAGGTGCGCCGCCTCTCGAACTCGAACGGGGTCGACCTCGTGGTGGTGGACTACCTGCAGCTGATGGATTCCGGCAGCTGGAGCGGCGGCCAATCGAACCGCGTGCAGGAGATCAGCTACATCTCGCGCACGCTCAAGGGGCTCGCCCGCGAGCTGAACGTACCTGTGCTCGCGCTGGCCCAGCTCTCCCGCGCCATCGAGACGCGCCACCCACGCACGCCCCTGCTCTCCGACCTGCGCGATTCCGGCTCCATCGAGCAGGACGCCGATGTGGTCGTCTTCCTCAGCCGCGAAGAGCTCTACACCATGCGTGAGCAGTGGATGGCCGAGCACCCCGAGATGCCCGAGAGCGCCTACCCGCAGGGTGTCGCCCAGGTGATCGTGGCCAAGCACCGCAACGGCCCGACGGGCTCCATCGACCTGCGCTTCCAGCAGCGCCTGGCCAAGTTCGAGGACTGGGCCCTCTACGAGGACGACGACGACAACCTGCCGCCCTACGAGTTTCAGCCGTGAGCGCCTCCGCGCCGTTCGAGGGCTTCCCCGGCATCGGCAAGGCGACGGCCATCCCCAACAGCTTCTTCTCCACGGTCCTGCCCGCCATGCGCGAAACGGGCGACCTGCTCGCCTTCCTCTGGGTCGCCCGCCTCGTGCAGGAGCAGCAGGGCGAGGCGCGTTTCGTCACCGCCGCGCAGATTCGCGAGCACCCCGACGCCACGGCCAGCTTCACCGCCCTCGCCGGCGGTGGCGACGGCGGTAACGCTGAAGCGCTCGACCGCGGGCTGGCCGCCTGCGTCGAGCTGGGCGCCCTGCTGGCGCTCGACCTCGCCGGTGGCGGCATCGAGGAGACCGCCTACTTCGTCAACAATCCCGCCGCCCGCCGCGCCGTGGCCCGTGCCCGCGGGGGCGAACTCGAACTGCGCCCTGGGGCCATCGCCTACGAACCGCAGCCCGCACGCCGCCCCAACATCTTCCACCTCTACGAGGAGCACATCGGCACGATTACGCCGCTCGTGGCCGAACGCCTGATCGCCGCCTCCGAGCTGTTCCCGCAGCACCTCATCGAATCCGCCTTCCGCGAAGCCGCCGAGCGCAACGTGCGCAACTGGCGCTACATCGAACGCATCCTGCAACGCTGGTCCGAGGGGAACCACGCTCATGAAACGTCTGGACGAGATCCTGTCGAGCTCCGTCGCCGCCGATTCCTCGGCGACGGAGCTTCAGGCTCAGGATCCTCCTCCCGCTCCCACTGACGCTGACGCTGAAGCGCCCGGCGCCGAGGGCTGCCCCCACTGCGGTGGGGCCGGCTTCGTGCGTCGTGCCCGTGCGCTCGACGACCCCCGCTTCGGGCGTGCCGAGCCCTGCGAGTGTGTCCTGCGCGAAAGCGGTGACGTGCGGCGCTCACGCCTCGAACGCATCAGCAATCTCGGATCACTCACGCGTTTCACCTTCGATTCGCTGGAAGGCACAGGCGATGCGACTGGCGCCGTCGCGCAGGTGCGAGCCTACGCCGCCAACCCCGAGGGCTGGCTGCTGCTGAAGGGCTCCAGCGGCTCCGGCAAGACGCACCTCGCCGCCGCCATCGCCAACACCCGCATCGACAACGACGCGCCCGTGCTCTTCATGTTCACCCCCGACCTGCTCGACGGCCTGCGCGCCTCCTACGAGCCCGCCGAGGGCGACCCCGGCTTCGAGACGCTCTTCGAGCAGGTCCGCAACGCCCCCCTGCTCATCCTCGACGACGTTGACGCCGCCGCCTCCAGCGACTGGGCCCGCGAGAAGCTCTTCCAGATCGTGAACGCGCGCTACAACGCCGCCCTGCCCACCGTCGCGACCTGCCAGGCCAGCGCCAACGCACTCGACGAGCGCATCTTCCGACGGCTGGCCTCCGGTACGGTGCTCGACCTCTCAGGCGGCGCCGCCCTCTCCGGCTACCGCCAGATCGGCGGGATGACGCGCGAGCGGCTGCACGACTACGGCTTCCACAACTTCCACACGCGCTTCCCCAACTACCGCCCATCCGAGAACGAATCGCTGCAGACGGTCTGGGAGAGCGCGCACCGCTTCGCCGACGAGCCCGAGGGCTGGATGCTCATCCTGGGCGAAAGCGGCTGCGGCAAGACGCACCTCGCGGCGGCTGTCGCCAACACCGCCCTGCGTGACGGCCTGAACGCCTTCTTCGCCGTCGTGCCCGACCTGCTCGACCACCTGCGCGCCTCCTTCGCCCCCGGACGCGGCGAGCCTGGCTACGACGAGCTGTTCGACGAGGTGCGCAACGCTGGCCTGCTCGTGCTCGACGACCTCGGCTCGCACTCCAGCTCCTCGTGGGCGGTGGAGAAGCTCTTCCAGATCGCCAACTACCGCGCCTCCCAGCGCCTCCCCACCATCATCACCGCCGCCCTCTCGCTCGACGAACTGCGCGAGGCCCATCCGCGTGTGGCCGTGCGCGCCCTCGACCCGAAGCTGAGCCAGCACGTGGCCATCCTCGCCCGCCCCTACAACCTGCCCCAGCGCTCAGGCGGAGGCAGCCGCCGCTAGCCCTGCTGGCGCTCGAGGCCCCGCCGCTGCAGCCACGCTTCCAGCGCCCAGTGCGTCGTATCGAAGGCGAGCTCCTGCCAGGGGATTGCGTCCGGGGCGAACCAGCCGATCTCGCTCGTCTCCGAGCCCGCCGACCCCTCCCCCAGCGCCCGCGCCTCGTACACGATGACGACCACCCCCGCCTCCCGCCGCGTGTAGACGTCCAGCAGGGTGAGGTCGGTGACCTCCAGGTTCGCTTCCTCGCGCGTCTCGCGCGCCGCTGCCTCCTCCGCCGTCTCCCCCACATCCATAAAGCCGCCGGGGAACACCCACGAGCCCAGCCGTGGCTCGATAGCGCGACGCACCAGCAGCAGCGCGCCGTCCTCGCGCACGGGAATCGTGCCCGCGACCGGACGCGGGTTCAGGTAGTGCACGAAGCCGCAGGCGTCGCACACCAGCCGCGTGAGCGTGTCGTCGGGTGGGATGCGCTCGTGCAGCGAGCCGCCGCACTGCATGCAGAAGCGGCCGCTGGCGTGGGGGTGGCTCGTCACGAGCCGCGAATCGTGGCGGGCGCGCGCTCCATCCCCAGCGATTCGGGCCCCTCGATCCACTCCTCGCCGTCCGTCCACACTTCCTTCTTCCAGACGGGGACGCGTCGCTTGACCTCGTTCACCAGCCAGTGCCCCGCCTCGAAGGTGGCGGCGCGGTGGCCCGCGCTCACCGCCACGAGCAGGCTCGTCTCGCCGATCTCCAGCCGCCCCGTGCGGTGCAGGACGGCGCTGTCGCTCAGGGAGAAGAGATCCACCGCCTCCTCCGCCAGCTCGCGCATCGTGCGCTCGGCCATGGAGGGGTAGGCGTCGTACACGAGGTGGTCGACGGAGCGCCCCTTGTTCGTGTTGCGCACGATGCCGAGGAACACGTCCACGGCCCCCGCTTCGTCGCGCCGCACGGCCTCGATGGCCTCTTGCGGGTCCAGTCGTTCCGGCGTTACGCGGATGAGCATCAGCAGCCTCCCGATACCGGCGGAATCAGTGCGAGGGTCGAGCCTGCCGGTACGGGCGCGTCCTCCTCGGCGTACTCTTCGTCGACCGCATAGAGCAGCGTGGGCGTGAATTCCGCGATCTGCGGGTGCGCCACGATGAGGCGGTCCCGCACGGAGGCGACCGTGTCACCCGCCTCATGGGCGACGGTCAGTTCACGTGTCCCCACGGCGTCGGCGAGCGAAGCGAAGAGCAGCACCGTGATCGTCATCGCGGCCATTCTATCTTGCGGTGCCGTCGCGCTCGCCCGCCGATCGCGGGTGTTGCCACGGCGACGGTATCCTGCGCGTCGTGGCGACCCTTCCGCTCCTCGACCGCGCGCTCGACCTGCTCTACCCCCCACGCTGCGTCGGGTGCGGGGCCTTCGGCCAGAATCTGTGCGAAGCCTGCATCGCCACCCTCACGCCCGTCACAGGCCCGGGGCACTGCCCGCGCTGTGGCGTGCAGCGTCAGGGCGTGGGCGTGGGCGAGTCGCGCTGCGTGGGTTGTAGCGGCTGGCGCACGCTCGCTGGCGCACGGGCCGCATTCGAGATGGAGGGCGCCGCCCGCCGGGTCGTGCACGGCCTCAAATTCAGCGCCGTGCGCGACCTCGCCACCCACATGGCCGAAGCACTCCTCCCGGTCGTCACGGGCCTCGACCCCGACGCGATCTATCCGATCCCGCTCCACGGCCGTCGCCGCCGCTGGCGCGGCTTCAATCAGGCCGAGGTGCTGTTCGAGCGTCTTGGCTGGTCGCCGGCGCCGGGCCGCCTGCAACGCGTGCGCGCGACGCCCAGCCAGGTCGGCCGCAACGTCCACGAACGCCGCCAGAACGTCGAAGGCGCCTTCCGCTACCGCGGCCCGACGCTCAAGGGCGCCACCGTCGCCGTCCTCGATGATGTCGTCACGAGTGGCGCCACGGCAGGCGAATGCGCGCGTGTCCTGCTCGAACACGGCGCCGAGCGCGTCTACGCCCTCTCCTACGCCCGCGCGTCCTACCGCTTCCCGAAGTCGGGCAGTTCAGACGACTGACGATTGAGCGGGGGGACGACGCCCGAACTGTCGTCCCGCGCGGTATCGCTACAATGGATGGCTGATGGCTCACCCTGCCCAGCCCTCGCTCTCCCCCGAGGCGTCCGCAGCAGCGGCTTCGCTCGCCCACGTGCGCGAGTCGATCCACGCCACCGTCGTTGGTCAGGACGACCTCATCGACCGCCTGCTTATCGGCATCCTCGTGTCGGGACACGTGCTCGTGGAAGGCGTCCCCGGGCTCGCCAAGAGCCTGACCGTCACCTGCCTCGCCAACGCCTTCGATATCGCCGGCGTGCGCATCCAGTTCACGCCCGACCTGCTTCCCGCCGACCTCATCGGGGCAGAGGTGCTCAATCCCGCCGAGGGCACCTTCAGCGTCCGCCAGGGGCCGATTTTCGCCAACATCGTGCTCGCCGACGAGATCAACCGTGCGCCGGCGAAGGTGCAGGCCGCCCTCCTGGAGGCGATGCAGGAGCGACAGGTGAGCATCGGCGGGCAGACCTTCCCCATGCCCGACCCCTTCTTCGTCATGGCCACGCAAAACCCCATCGAACAGGAGGGAACGTACCCCCTGCCCGAGGCCGAACTCGACCGCTTCCTGATGAAGGTGCGCGTCGACTACCCCTCCCGCCAGGAGGAGCGCAAGGTGCTGGACCTCGAGCTCGACGGGGACGCCGGCATTCCCATTCGCCCCGTCGCCAGCCGCGCCGAGCTCGTGACCGCCCGCGAGGCCGTCAACCAGGTGGTGCTGGACGACGCGCTCAAGGACTACTGCGTGCAGATCGTGCAGGCCACGCGGCGCCCCGCGGCGTACCGCCTGCCCGAGCTGCAGACGCTCATCGCCTTTGGCGCCTCGCCGCGCGCGACCATCGCCCTGGCGCGCACGGCTCGCGCCCGCGCCCTGCTCGAAGGCCGCGCCTACACCATGCCCGACGACGTGAAGGCGCTCGCCCACGACGTCCTCCGCCACCGCATCGTCACCACCTACGAAGCCGACGCCGAGGAGATCACGACCGACGACCTCATCGACCGCATTCTCGACGCGATTGAGGTGCCCTGAGGGCGGCCATGCGCGCGTGGCTCCGCAGATTCGGCCCGGGCGGGCGCTTCTGGCGCGACCTGCTCGTCGCGTCTCCCACTGACGCCGACCCCTCCGACGGCGCACCTGACGACGCCAGCGACCTGCTGCGTCGCGTGCGTGCCATCGAGCTGCGCGCCCGCCGTCTCGTGGACAACCTCTTCCTGGGCGAATACCACGCCGTCTTCCGCGGGCGTGGCATCGAGTTCGACGAGCTCCGCCCCTATGTGATCGGCGACGACGTGCGCGACATCGACTGGAAGACGTACGCGCGCACGGGCCAGCCGGTGGTGCGGCGCTATCGCGAAGACCGCGACCTGACCGTGCTCTTCGCCATCGATGTGAGCGCATCGCAGCGCGCGGGCGCGGCGGAGCAATCCAAGGCCAGCCTCGCCGCCGAGCTGTGCGCGGTCTTCGCCCTCGCCGCCATCCGCAACAACGACCGCGCTGGCCTGCTGCTCTTCGCGAGCGGTCCCGAGCGCTACCTGCGTCCCGCGGGCGGCAGCGTGCACGTGCTGCGGCTCGTGCGCGAGACGCTCTCGGCGCGCCCCACGACGCGCGGCACCGACCTCGGCGCGGCCCTCGAGTACCTCACGGGCGTGCAGCGCCGCCGCGCCGTCCTCTTCATCATCTCCGACTTCCTGAGCGAGGGGTACGCGCGCGCCCTGCGCGCCGCCGCGCGCCGCTTCGACATCGTCGCCATCCGCATCCGCGAGCCGCTCGACGAGGAGCTGCCGAGCGCCGGGCTCGTGCGCCTCGCCGACGCCGAGAGCGGCGACGTATACGACGTCGACAGCGACGACGAGGCCGTGCGCGATGCCTACGCGGCCCGCGTGCGCGCCCTCGACACGGAGCGCGCGCGTCTCTTCGGCGAACTCGGCATCGACGAGATCGCCATCATGACAGGCGAGGACTACACGCGTGCGCTGCTCGCCTTCTTCCGCCGCCGCCCGCGAGCCGTCGCGTGAAGCGCCTCGCCCTGCTGGCGTTGGTCGTCGCGGTCGTTGCGCTGGCGGCCTCCCCCTTCGGTGTCGGTGGGAGCGCCGCCGCCCAGGAGCCCGAGGTCTCGCTCTCGCAAGCCTCCGCCGCCATCGGGGAGCAGGTTGTCCTCACCTTCACCCTGGAGGCGCCCGGCGATGCGGTCGTCGAGCTCGACCCTGCGGCCGAGGCGTGGGGCGAGGTGCGCGTGATTCGCATCCTCTCGCAGGGCGCCGTCGCCGTGGATGGCGGGCTCGTGCACCGCTTCGAGGTGCTGATCGCGCCCTTCGCCCCGGGCCCGCACGCCTTCCGCCCCGCGCTGCTGGTGACGGATGACTCGGGCGTGACGCCGCTCGCGCTGCCCGCCCTCACCATCGAGGTCCCCTCGGTGCTGGCGCCCGGCGAGCCGCTCATCCTCTCCCTGCTGCCGCCACCCGTCTCGATTGCGGGCGCGCAGTCGCCGCTGTTCTGGCCCGCAGTCGTGATCGTGGCTGTTGTGCTGGCGGCGCTGGTGGTAGGAGTGGTCGTGGTGGCCGTGCGCTGGTGGCGAAGCCGCCCCCGCACGCGCGACGCCCCGGCCCTTCCTCCCGAGCCCGACGACGTGCTCGCGTCCGCCGCACGCCTGCTCGAGACGGACGCGGTGGAGGCCTATCGCGCCATCTCCAGCGCCGTCCGCAACGTCCTCGGCGAGCGCTACGCGTTCCCCGCCCGCTCCCTCACGACCGCGGAGCTCGAATCGCGCATGGAGGGCGTGGGCGTCGACGGGTGGGATTCGCGCATGGCCCGCGAACTGCTGCGCGAGTGCGACGCCGTGGTCTACGCGGGCTACCGCCCCGCCCTGGAGCGGCGTCAGGCCGACCTCACGGTCGCCCGCGAGATCGTCGCCACGGGGGAGGCCGGCTGATGCAGTTCGCGGACCCCTGGCTGCTCCTGCTCGCGCTGATCGCGGCGCCGCTCGCGCTGGCCCGCTGGCGCCGCCCGTCGCCCGCCATCGCGCTCCCCTTCACGCTCGGGCTCGCCGATGCGCCCATCGGCTGGCGCGTGCACGCGCGGCGCCTGCTGCCAGCGCTGCGCCTCCTCGCCATTCTCCTGCTCGTGGTCGGGCTTGCGCGCCCGAGTTTGGGCGAAGCGGAGGCGCTCGTGCCCGCCGAGGGCATCGATATCGCCCTGGCGGTCGACGTCTCCAGCAGCATGGCGTCGAGCACGTTCAGCGAAGCGGGCTCGCGGCTGGACTCGGTGAAGGAGGTGCTGCGCGGCTTCATCGCCGGCCGCGAGAGCGACCGCATCGGGCTCGCCGTCTTCCAGCGCGAGGCGTTGCCGCTCGCTCCCCTCACGCTCGACTACGACGCCCTCGACCTGGTCGTCGCTGACCTGAGCTCGGACCTCCTGCCTGATGGCACCGCCATCGGTCTCGGGCTCGCCAGCGCCCTCGCCATGCTGGAGGAATCGACCGCTTCCAGCCGCATCGTCATCCTGCTCACCGACGGCCGCCACAACGTCGACTCGATTAGCCCGGTGGACGCCGCCGAGATCGCCGCCGCCCTGCGCATCCGCGTCTACACCATCGGCGTGGTCGATGTGGGCGCCTCCAGCGGCTTCGCCACCGCTACCGTGGATGCGGAACTGCTCACGTTCATCGCAGAGCAGACCGGCGCCCGCTACTTCGAGGCCTCGAACGCCGACGACCTCGCCCAGGTCTACGACGAGATCGCGTCGCTCGAGACGAGCCGCGTGGGGGACGAATCGTTCGCGCCGCAGCGTGAATTTGGGCTGTGGCTGGTGGCCGCAGGCGCCCTCATCCTGCTGGGCGAAGTGACGCTGGGGCGAACCGTGCTAAGGAGGACGCCCGCATGAGCGACTTCTTCGGCCGCCCCTTCTGGCTCATCCTGCTGCCCCTCGCGGTCGCGTCCCTCCCGTTCGCCCTCGTCATGGGGAGGCGCGCGTTGGCGAACGCCGCCGCCCTCACCCGCGAGCGTCTTCGCCCCCGCCTGGCGGTGGTATTGCTGCTCGCGCTCGCGCTGGTCTGTGCCGTGCTGGCTGCCGCCCAGCCCCGCTGGGGCGAGCGCAGCGTCACCATCCAGGCGGGCGGCTCGCAGCTGGTGGCGGTGCTCGATGTGTCCCGCAGCATGGGCTCGCCCGACGTCGCCCCCTCCCGCCTCACCGCCGTCCGCGACACGCTCGCCGCCACCTTCACCCGTCTGCGCGGCGATCGTGTCGCGCTGGTCGTCTTCGCCGGAAATGCCCGCCTGCGTTTCCCTCTCACCCGCGACCTCGGCGCTGCTGCCACGGTGGTTGCGAACGTCGAGAGCGGGACCGTGCTGCTGGATGGCGGCACGAGCCTGGCCTCAGGCCTTGCGCTCGCGACTGAGCTGTTCGACGACGAGGTCGCTGGCGGACGGCTCGTGTTGCTCGTCTCCGATGGCGACAATCTGGGCGAAGACCCCCGCGCCCCCGCCGCCGCCCTCGCCGCCGACGGCATCGAGCTGCTTGTCGTGGGCGTGGGGACGCCTGTGGGCGGCGTCGTGCCCGTGCGCGAGCCTGTCACCGACCGCATCGTGCCCCTCACCGATGCCGACGGCACAGCGGTCATCACGCGGCTGGACGAGGGGGCGCTGCGCGCCATCGCGGACGCTGGCGACGGGCGCTACCTCGGCGCCGACCTCGACGCGGTCCCCGCCAGCGTGCGTTCCCACCTGTCCGGCCTCGATGAGGCCGCCTACCGCGCGACGACCACCTCCCTTCCGGTCGAGCGCTTCCAGTGGTTCGCCGCCGCCGCCCTCGCCTTCGTCGTGATCGCCACGGCGCTCGAATGGCGTGCCTTCGCGCGCTTGCGGCGGCCGCTCGCGCTGGCCCCCGCCGTCGCGCTCGCGCTCCTGCTTGCCGCCTGCGCCACCTCCGCCTACGACCTCAACGAGCGAGCGCTCGACGCACTCGATACGGGCGACGTCGACGCCGCCATCGAGCTGCTCTACGACGCGCAGGCCGAGTCGCCGCAGGACGGCCAGATCACGCTGAACCTCGCCGCCGCGCTTCACCGCGCCGAGCGCTACGACGAAGCGGCGCGCGTCGTGCGTCGCGTCCTGGCGGACCGCGACACCGCCATCGCGACGGCTGCGCGCTCCAGCCTGGGACACCACCTCTTCGCGCTGGGCGAACTGGAGGAGTCGCTGGAGGCGTTCGCCGAGGCGCTGCTGCTCACGCCCGACGACGACGTCCTGCGGCGCGACTACGAGGTCGTCTACCGCCTGCTGCATCCCGAGCCTCCGCCCGACCAGCAGACCGCCCCCGCCCGGGGACAGGAGGAAGAAGACTCGGAGGATGGCGAAGAGCCCCCTGGCGGTGACGGCGCCCCCGCCCCCGTCCCATCCCCCGACGGCGAACCCGGCCCCGGAGGTGCAGGTGGCGGTGATGAGGGCGAGGATGGGGAAGGTGGTCAGCAGGTGCTCTCGCCCGTGGCGCTGGAAGCGCAACTCGCCGCCATCGACGCGCAGATCGCCGAACTGCGTGAGGAAGCAGGAGAGGCGCTGAGCGCCCGCGAGGCGCTGCAGATCCTCGAGCTGCTCGAAGAGCGCAGCCAACTCGCCGCCCGCAACGCCATCCGTGTGAGCTGGAACGATGCCGGCGACTACTAGGAGGGCGCGTCCCTGCTACGGTCCTCGTGGGGAGCGCGTGACATGAGCGAGACCGCGCCCGGCTTCACCGAAATCATGACGCACTTCGCCTTCGATGCGCCGTGGGACGGCGCCCTGCTGCTCGCCGCCGCCCTCTATGTAGTCGCCTGGCTGCGCGTCCGCTCCGAGCGTCCCGAGGCCCCGCCGGGGCCGCTCCGCGCTGCGTCCTTCCTGACGGGCCTGCTGCTCATCTTCGTGGCCACGCAGTCACCGCTGGAGCACTACGGCAACCAGCTGCTGTGGGCGAACTTCGGCGGGATGCTGCTGCTCACGATGGTCGCCCCGCCGCTCATCCTGCTCGGCTCACCGCTGACGCTCGCCTTCCGCGCGAGCGGCCCGCAGGGGCGCGCCCGCTTGCGCCGCTTCTACCGTGGCCGCGTCATGCGCGTCGTCTCGATGCCCATCGGCACGTGGCTGCTCTTCGCGGTCGTGACCTATGCGTGGCAGTTCTCGTCGCTCACCGAGGAGGCCGCGGCGAACGTCTTCGTGCGCGATTTCCAGCAGCTCTCGCTGCTTGTCGTCTCGCTCCTCTTCTGGTGGCCCGCCCTCTGCGCCGACCCCGTGAGCTGGCGCATGAACCACCCCCTGCGGGTGCTCTATGTGGCCGTCGAGATGACGCACAAGGGGCTCTTCGGGGGGATGTTCCTGAGCCTGCACACGCCCGTGCACGAGACGTTCGCCGCCAGCATGCCCGCTTGGGCGCTCGCCACGATGACGGCCATGACCGATCAGCGGCTCGCCATCCTTGTGCTGTGGGTGGGCGGCAGTCTCGTCTTCCTCGCGGTGATGCTCGCCATCGCCGTCAGCTGGATTCGCTACGAAGGGCGACAGTCCGCGCGCGTCGACCGTCGCCTGGCGAAGCGGCGCGAAGCGCGTCGTCAGCGGGCGCGCGCGCTCGGCGTCACCGAATAAAGCTGACCTCGCTGAGGGTGCGCCCGATTCTCGTCTGGCTGGCTGCTGCGCTGCTAGATGCCGAGTCCGTCGCCTGCTGCCGCAGATCCGCACGGAAGTCGGGATGCGCGACGCTGATCAGTTCAGCCGCGCGCTGGCGGTGATTCTTGTCCATCAGCCGCGCGACGCCGTGCTCGGTCACGATCGTGTCCGCGAGGTAGCGGGGAATCGTGACCAGTGTGCCCGCCTCGTGCTTCGCCACGATCTTCGAGAGCGAGCCCTCGAGCGCAGTGGAGCGAAGCACGGTGATGGCGCGCCCATCGGGGCAGAGCGCCGCGCTCATGTGCGTGTCCGGCTGCCCGCCCGTGCCGTTGATGGACGTCATCTGGTGGTTCTGTGACATCAGCGTGGGGTTGAGCAGGTAGTTCGGGTCGTACACCTCGAAGGCGGGATTGTCGCGGATGATGCCGAGGTCGACGCCATCGCAACCGGTCCACGCCACCGCCACGCAATGGCCGCGATGGATGCTCTTGCGAGTTGTCGATGTTGCCGCGCGCCCACAGCTGCGCCAGCCCGGGCGACCCCAGCTCCGTATGCACGCCCAGGTGCTGTGCGTGGTCGAAGGCGCCCGCCTTGAACATGAGCGCGCTGGGCGTGCCCACGCCGACCTGGATCGTGTCGCCGTCGCGGATGAGGGGCGCGAGGTTGTCGGCGATCGCCTGCGCTTCTGCATCGACCTCCGCCAGCCCGAAGGCCTGGCGCACGATCTTGGGCGGGAGGGCGTGGAAGAGGCCCTCCACGATCGCGATCTGGTCGTCGCTGGCGAGCGCGAGCAGCTCCAGCAGCTCGGCGCGGTTCTCCTCGGGCGCCATCGTCTCCACCCGCTCCCGCACCCCATCCACGTTCACAGGCGCAATCACGCCTTCGATGAAGGCGGCGAATTCGCTCACGTGCACCCAGACGTCGCCGTGGGCGGGTGTGATGTTCGGGTCGATCATCCCGATGGTGGCGCGACAGCGCTTCGTGTACGCCTTGCGCGTCCACATATGCGCCCCGAACTGGACGTAGCCCGCCTCGTTCGGCTCGCTGCACGACGTGATCTGTACGTCGGGCAGGCGCGCCTCTTCCCGACCCGCGTCGAACGCCTTCATGCCGAGCATGAACGTGTTGGGCAGGTAGGTCGCGATCTTCGCGTCGTGGGTGGCGCGCAGGGGTTCGCCGATGAACAGCTCGATCTCGCGCTCACCGTTGGCGCCGGGGCTGTAGAGGCGCGCTTCGGTCGGCGCCAGTGAGCGCACATGCATGCGTCCCAGCTGCTCGGCGCGGTCCGCCAAAGCCGACGCGAGCGGCCCCGGCGTGAGCACGCCCATCACGACCAGGTCGTCCTCGCCGATGAGCGCCATGGCCTCGTCGACGCTGCGGAGGCGCTCCTTGTAGGCCTCCCGCCAATCCCCTGCGTGCGTCATCGCGCTGCCTCCTGAATGCAGATGCTGGAGAAGCTAGAAACTGAAGCTGAAGCCGCCCCGCGGATCCTCGAACTCCTTGGGTTCAGGCTTCTTGTACTGGACTTCGATCTCATCCGTCTCTTCGTTGTAGCGAATGGGGAACGAGGCGACGGGACGGAACGCCGGCAGCGATTTGGCCGCGCCGTCGCGCACGTCGAACTTCGCCCCGTGCCGGGGGCAGTCGATCTCGTACCCCACGAGGCGCCCCTGTCCGAGCGTGCCGTCGTCGTGCGAGCAGCGGTTTTCGATGGCGAAGTAGCCGTCCTGCAGGTGCACGAGCACGATCGAGTCGTCTTCGATCTCGATGATCGCGCTCTCGCCAGGCTTCAACATGTCGGCCGGGCCTATTGGGGTGAAGGGGATGTCGCTCTCGCTGTCACTCTGCTCGCCCATCGTCGCGCTCCTTGCCTGGGGACCGTCTAGTCATTCCATTTCCCGCCGCCAGCACACGCGGGAGCGGGGCCGCTGAGAGACCTGTTGATGTTACGCCAAACGGTCCGCTACCGCCCCGTGAACTACTGTGAACCTGGCGTGGGCACGACCTCGACGCCCATCTCCTCGGGCTCCATGCCGAGGGTGATGAGCACCTTCGAGAGGCTCATGAAGAGCCCCACACCCAGCCCCATCTCCACGATCTCGGAATCGCTGAAGTGCTCCCGCAGGCGCTCCTGCAGCTTCGGCGAAACGCTGCGCGGGTCGCCGATGATCGCGTCCGTCAGTGCGATGGCGGCCTTGTCCCGCTCCGAGAGGGCCGACTCCTCGTAGCCGTCCTCAATCTCGGTGACCTGTGTCTCTGTCAGTCCCTGCTCACGCGCCACGGCGAAGCGAACGTTCTTTCAGTAGCCGCAGTCCGTCACGCGCGCGTTGCGCATGCGCGTGATCTCCTTGGTGCGGTGGTCGAGCTCACCCTTGCCCCAGAACGTTCCGTAGAGCGCCCCGAAGGCGCCCGCCAGGGCGGGCTGGTGCGCCAGCGCCGTGCCGAAGCTGGGCTCCTGTCCCGGTATCGCCGATTGCACTCGTGGTGTGGTGGACATGCTTCCTCCTGCCTGATGCGAATCAGGAATCCGTCTTGCTCAGTAGATGGGCCCCGTGCCCGATGCCGGCGCCTGCGCCTCCACGGGCGCTGCCTCCGTCCCGAACGTGAGCCGCAGCCGACAGTTCGTGTCGAAGAGCGCCACCGCGATGGTGAGTGCGACCACGCCCGCCTCGCCGAGGTGCCCCTGCAGCAGCGCGTACTCGTCGTCGGTGAGGTCGTGGTGTTGCCAGGGCATCTTCTCGGCCAGCGCGAGCGCCGCTCGCTCGGGCTCGCTGAAGAGGTCGCTCCCCTGCCACTGCGACAGTGCGGCGATCTGCTCGTCGCTCACCCCGGCATCGGCGTGCCGCACGACCAGCTCCGATTCGCAGTCGTGCAGCTGCGCGATGCGCAGGCGGCAGAGTTCGAGCAGCTCGGCGGGCACCAGGTTGTCGTCCCAGAGCGCGCCGTAGAACTTGCGGTAGAGATCGCGCAGGTCCGGGCGCAGGCCCAGCGCTGCGTCGAAGGGCGCATCTCCGGTGGCGGCGGCTCCGCGTAACCAGGTCACCCGCGCATTGTCGCGATGCGCTCCCGCCTTCGCAACGCCCTGTACTTCCTGCCAGCGAAGCGTCAGGGCGTGGCGGCCTGCGGGATGCGCACCCGCCCGATGCGTTGTGATACCTCCGTGATGCCTGTCGCGAACGTGGCGGGGACGAGTTCGCCCCGCTCGATGGCGGCGATGTACATCGGCAGAATCGTCAGCAGCACGCGGATGCGGACCGCTTCGCGCGCGTGCCACTCCTGCGAGACGCGCCCCTCCGCGACCATCTCCTCGAGGTCGTTGGGCAGGTAGACGCCGCCACGACGCGCGTACGCCATGGTGGCGATGACGGCCATCGCACGGGGGTCGAGGTCGGTGCGGTGAAAGCCGGCGCTCTGGCTTGCGGGGAAGCGCTTGAGCGCCCCCTGGATCTCCTGATTGAGCGCGTCCGTCTCTTCGCGGGCGCTCGTGATCGCTTCGTCCGGGGCTTCCAGCTCGGCCATGAGCCGGGCGCCGCCCGCCAGCTCCTGCTCCGCTGTGCCGGTGACGTCCTCGATGCTCGCGCCGCTCGCGGCGAGGGACCTGAGGTGCTCGATCAGCGCGCCCATATTCCCTCCGCAACGCTGCTGCGGCTTCGCTGCTGCGTCGCCCCCTACTGTACAGCCGTGGCGGACGGCCTCGCGCTGCCAGGCGCTGCGGGCTGCTCGCGGTGAAGGGCTAGATGTGGAGGGCGCGGTCGTACGCGTCCAGCACCGACTCGTGCATCGCCTCGGAGATGGTGGGGTGCGGGAAGACCGTTTCCATGAGCTCGGCTTCGGTCGTCTCCAGCCCCATCGCGACGACGAAGCCCTGGATCATCTCGGTCACGTCGGGGCCCACCATGTGCGCGCCCAGCAGCTCGTCGGTGTCTGCGTCGAACACCGTCTTCACCATGCCGGCTGTATCGCCCACGGCGATGGCCTTGCCGTTGCCGACCAGCGGGAAGCGCCCCACGCGCACGTTGAAGCCCGCTTCCGTGGCCGCGGCCTCGGTCAGGCCCGCGCTCGCGACCTGCGGGTGGCAGTAGGTGCAGCCCGGGATGCGACGTCGCTCCATCGGCCGCGCCGACTCCAGCCCTGCGATGTGCTCCACGCAGATGACGCCTTCGTGCATGGCCTTGTGCGCCAGCAGCGGCGGCCCCGCGACGTCGCCGATGGCGTAGAGCCCGGGCTCGCCCGTCTCCAGCCACTCGTTCACGACGATGGCGCCGCGGTCCACGGTCGCGTTCGTCCCTTCGAGGCCCAGGCCTTCCACGTTGCCCGTCACGCCGACGGCCAGGATGGCGCGGTCGAACGTCGCCTCGATGGCGCCGTCTGCGGTCTCGATGCTGGCGGTCACGCTGTTGTCGCCCTTGGTGAGGGACTGCACCGTGGCGTTGGTGTGAATGGTGATGCCCTGCTTCTCGAACTCCTCATGGGCGAAGGTCGAAATCTCCTCGTCCTCCACCGGCAGGATGCGCGGCAGCACCTCGACCACGGTCACATCGGCGCCGAGCGAGCGGTAGAAGCTGGCGAACTCCACCCCGATCGCGCCCGACCCGATGACCAGCAGCGATTCCGGCATCATCTGCGGGACCATCGCCTCCTTGTAGGTCCAGATCAGCTCGCCATCGGGCTCGAGGCCCGGCAGGGCACGCGGACGCGCGCCGGTGGCGAGGATGATGTGGTCCGCGCCCAGCGTGGCGACCTGCTCGCCATCCTTCTCGACGGCCAGACTGCCGCCGCCCGTGAGCCGCGCCGTCCCGTCGATCACGTCGATGCTGTGCTTGCGCATGAGGAACTTGACGCCGCTGCTCAGCCGGCGCGCCACCGCCCGTGAGCGGTTCACCACCTTGTCGATATCGAAGGACGCCTCGGCCACGAGGCCGTACTGTTCCGCTTCCTGCATCTCGCGGTAGAGGTCGGCGGTGTGGAGGAGTGTCTTGGTCGGGATGCAGCCCCAGTTGAGGCAGATGCCGCCCAGATGCTCGCGCTCGACCACTGCGGCCTGCATGCCCAGCTGTGCGGCCCGAATGGCGGCCACGTAGCCGCCCGGTCCGCCACCCACCACGACGACGTCGTACGTTTGCTCCTCCATCAAGTCCTCCTGTCTAGATCAGCAGCCGGAAGGGCGCTTCAAGGTAGTCCCGCACCGACGCCAGGAACTGCGCTGCCGGCGCTCCGTCGAGCGCGCGGTGGTCCCAGGTCAGGCTGAGCGTCATGGCCTTCTGCGGGACTGCGCGCTCCCCCTCCCAGCGTACGCCATCGCGGAGGCGGTTCACCCCCAGGATGCCGACCTCGGGCGGGTTCAGGATGGGGGTGAAGGACTCCACCCCGAACATCCCCAGCGTGGAGACGGTGAACGTACCGCCCGCCATCTCGTCGAGCCCCAGCGTCCCTTCGCGCGCCGCCGTCGCCAGCCGCGACGACTCCTGCGCGATCTCCTTCAGCCCCAGATGGTCGACGTTGCGCACGACGGGCACGATCAGCCCCTCGTCGAGGGCGACGGCCATGCCCACATGCACCTCGCCCCGCAGCCGCATCTCCGTGTCGAGGAACTGCGCGTTCATGCGCGGGTGGTCGCGCAGCGCCTTGGCTGCCGCCTTCATCACGATGTCGGTGTAGGAAGGGCGCACGCCTTCGCTGGCCCACTCCTCCACGAGCTGGGTGCGAAGCCGCACGCAGTCGTCCATGACCACTTCCATGTCCATGGTGAGCTGGGCGGTCTGCTGCAGGCTCGCGTACATGCGCTCGGCGATGACCTTGCGCATGCCCCGCACCGCCATGACCTCGTCGTCGGGCGTTGCTGCCGGTGTGGACGGGGCGGCCGCCGCAGCGGGCGCGGGAGCGCCGCCTGCGGCGGCCCGCTCCACGTCTTCCTTCGTGATGCGTCCGCCCGGACCGGTGCCGGTGACGGTGGCGAGGTCGACGCCCAGTGCTTCGGCGCGCTTGCGTGCCAGCGGCGAAGCGGGCCCCTGTGCCGCCGCGGGAGCGGCTGCTGGCGCTGCGGACGCGGCCTCGTGCGCGCTGCGCACGTCGTCTTCCGTGACGCGACCCCGCGGGCCCGTCCCCGCGACCGTGGCGAGGTCGACATCGAGCTCCTTCGCCAGCTTGCGTGCCGCCGGGGAGGCCGGGACGCGCTCGCCCGGCGCGCGGGCAGGCGCCGCAGGCGCTGCCGCGGCTGCGGGCTCGGGCGCCGCCGGCGCTGCAGTGGCTGCGGCCTCGGGCACGGCGGCTTCGTCGCCTTCGCCCTGCTTGATGGTTGGCGGGCTGCTCGGGGTGGGAAGCGGGTCGGGAATGGCCTCGTCGAGGGCGAAGATGAAGCCCACCACGTCGCCCGGCTCGACTGTCGCCTCCTGGGGCACGAGGTGCTTCACGATGCCTGCTGCTTCGGCCTCCACCTCCATCTCCACCTTCTCGGTTTCGAGGCGGTAGAGGTCCTCGCCGAGTTTCACCTCACCCCCATCGGGGATGTGCCACTCGGCCACGGTCCCTTCGGTCATCGTCATGCCGAGTTGCAGCATGTAAATCTCGCTTGGCATCTCAGTTCCCGTCCTGTTCGCTATGTTCTGTTGGTGCGGCGTCGGGGAGGGTGTCCCCTTCGCGATAGAGCCCGCTACGCGCGGCTTCGCGAAGCGCCGCCGGTACGTCGATCACCCAGGGACCGTCCCGTTCAACCTGGAGTGTAGCGACTTGCCCCGCTTGCAACACACGCTCGCGCTCGCCGTCGAAGGCGAGGACGCCCGGTCCCGACACGGAAACAGGCTCTCCCAGGGCGATCCGCTGCGCCGCTCGCACCGCAATCGGCTCGTAGAGCCCCGGCGCGATCGGTGCGAGCACGGAGTCGCCTGCTGCTGCTGTCTCTGCTGCCTCGCCGGCGCCGAGCACGAGGTGAAGCGCTTCGTCCTCGTCCTCGCGGAGCGGCGCGAGCAGCCCCCCGATGGACGTGATCCCGACCGCCGAGGGCTCGGCGCGCGTGAGCACGGCCTCGCGCAGGCGTGCCCCGCCCCAGATGGCGCGTGACCCGACGAAGCGGTCGGCCGCCAGCACGGCGTCCACGAGCGCGAGGTCGTCCTGCTCTCCTGCAATCGCGACGTGGATGGCTTTCACCTGGATGGCCACCTGCTCCAGTGCAAGCCGCCCGCTCGCGACGAGCCCCGCCGCTGCGCCTGCCACCGTCGCCTCCACCATTGTGGGGAAGACGTTGTTCGTGCCCGTCGAGACGGGTACGAGGGGTGCGTCTCTCCAGCCGAGGGCGAAGGCGCGGTTGGTGCCGTCGCCCCCCAGCGTGATGACGGCGCCACAGCCTTCCGCGCGCAGCGACTCTGCGGCGCGGGTCGTGTCGAGTGTGCTGGCGGTGCGTGGCGAGTTGATGGCGACGAAGTTCGCCTCGTCGCCGAACTCGTCGGCGGCGGTGGCGGTGATGCCGTGCGTGTCCGCCATGTAGCGGAAGTCGCGCACGCCGGCGGCGATGGCGCCCACGATGGCGCGACGCACGATGGCGCGCTTCTCCTGGTTATCGAACACCGACGCGCGCGCGACGAGGCGGCGGATGTCCTTCCCCGAAGCGGGGTTGGCGACGATCCCGAGCGGGCGCGCGGTGGTCAGGGCCTAGCCCTGTCCGAGGATGCGGCGCGCCTCGTCCGCGATGCGCTCGGCGTTGGGCACGTAGGTCTGCTCCAGCACCGGGCTGAAGGGCACCGGCGAGAAGGGCGCTGCCACGCGACCGACGGGCGCATCGAGGGAGTCGAACGCCAGCTCCGCGATCTGCGCCGCGATCTCGGCGCCCACGCCGCCGAAGCGCACGGCCTCGTGCACGACCAGCGCGTTATGCGTCTTCGAGACGGAGTTGATGATCGTCTCCGTATCGAGCGGCTGCAGCCACAGCGGGTCGATGACTTCGACGCTCACGCCCTCTTCGGCGAGCAGATCCGCGGCCTTCGTGGCTTCGTGAATCATGCGCCCGTGAGCGACGATCGTGAGGCCATCGCCTTCACGCAGCACGTTCGCCTTGCCGATGGGAAGCGTGTACGGCTCCTCCGGCACGTCGCCCGGCAGGGCCATTAGGCCCTTGCACATCACGACGAAGACAGGGTTGGGCTCGCGCGCGGCCGTGATGATCGCGCCCTTCACGTCGTACGCCGTCGCTGGCATCACGACCTTCAGGCCGGGGGTGTGGCAGAGCCAGGCTTCGAGGCTCTGGGAGTGCTGGGCGGCGAGATTCATGCCCGCGCCCGACATCGTCAGCACCGTCACCGGCAGCGTTGCCTTGCCGCCGAACATGTACCGCATCTTGGCCAGCTGGTTGACGATTTCGTCCATGCACTCGCCGATGAAGTCCATGAACATAATGTCCACGATGGGGCGCAGGCCCGTGGCCCCCGCTCCCACCGCCAGCCCGATGATGCCGGACTCGCTGATGGGCGTATCGATGACGCGATCGGGGCCGAACTCGTCGAGCAGCCCGCGGTAGATGC
Organism: Tepidiformaceae bacterium; assembly: GCA_965200565.1. GTDB lineage: Bacteria > Chloroflexota > Dehalococcoidia > Tepidiformales > Tepidiformaceae > UBA2991. The sequence goes on from OZ241349.1 coordinate 2,094,549, forward strand.
CGAACACGCTGCCCGCGCCGGCGACGTCCTCGCCAGCCATGAACGCCAGCGGATCTTCGGCCAGCGCCTGGCGCACGCCTTCCGTAATCGCGAGGGTGTAGATGAGCTGTCGCCCGGCGGGCGCTTCTGCGGTGGTCATGATTCTCTCCTAGCTCGCGGCCGTTGGCGTGTAGACGTCGTTGAGCAGGTCTGCCGGGTCGGGCAGGGGGCTGCTCTCGGCGAAGGCGATCGATTCGGTGATGTCGGCCATGACGGCGTCGTGCACGGCCTGAATCTCTTCGGTGGTCATGATGCCGCCATCGATCATGCGCTTCTCGTGCTGCGCAATGGGATCGCGCGCGCGCCACGCTTCCAGCTCCTCATCGGTGCGGTAGTGCAGGCCGATGCCGCGCAGGCCGACATGGTCGACGAAGCGGTAGGTCTTGCATTCCAGCAGCGTGGGGCCTTCGCCCGCACGGGCCCGCTCGATGGCCTCGCCCGCAGCTTCCCAGACCGCAACCGCGTCCATGCCATCGCACATGACGCCGGGCATGCCGTAGCCCTGCGCGCGGTCGATGATGTCGGTGATGGCCTGGTGGTCTTCCTGGCGGGTGAACTCGCCGAAGCCGTTGTTCTCACAGACGAAGACGACGGGCAGCTTCCAGACGGCGGCCATGTTGGCGGCCTCGTGGAAGGCGCCCTCGTTGGTCGCGCCATCGCCGAAGAAGGGGACGGCCACGTTCATGCGGTCGCGTCCCTCGCTGCGGGCGAGGTACTTGTTGGAGAAGGCTGCGCCTACGGCGATGGGCGGGCCCGCGGCCACGATGCCGTTCGCGCCCAGCATGCCGGCATCCACGTTGGAGATGTGCATGCTGCCGCCGCGGCCCTTGTTGTAGCCGGTCTCGCGGCCGAACAGCTCGGCGTACATCTTCTTGAACTCGCCGCCCTTGGCCACAAGGTGTCCGTGGCCACGGTGGGTGCTGGTGATTTGGTCGTTATCGCTCAGGTGCACCATTACACCGGAGGCCACAGCCTCCTCGCCGATGTAGAGGTGCAGCGCCCCCGGGGACTTGCCCTGCTCCATGAGCCGCCCCGCCTCTTCTTCGAAGTGGCGGATGCGCACCATGCGCAGGTGCAGATCCTTCAGGACGTCCTCGTTGGGTTCCATTGCCTGGCTCTCGTTCGCCACGGACGCCTCCGCACACACAGGGATGGGGCGCGATTAGAGCGCCCGAGTGCCCGCGCATCGTACAGGACCACTCCCCCCAGACCAAACCCGCCCCCTCCCGGCGCTATGCCAGGTGCCGTTCGCAGGCAGGTACTTCCCGTGCAGGGCGCGACTCTCTAGAATCCCGCTCTGCCAATGAGGCGGTCGCGCCACGGATCCGCGCGGTCGCACCCAACATCAGGGAGGTTTCACACCATGGATCTTGGATTGCAAGGCAGGAAAGCCCTTGTGACCGCTGCCAGCCAGGGCATCGGGAACTTCATCGCCAACACGCTCGCCGCCGAAGGCGCCGATGTCGCCATCTGCGCCCGCACCGCCGAGAAGGTCGAGGCTGCGGTCGAGGGCCTCAAGGCCCACGGCACGAACGTCTACGGCGCCCCCTGCGACGTCGGAGACCCCGAGGCGCTCGCGGCCTGGGTGGCCGCCAGCGCAGAGGCGCTCGGCGGGATCGACATCTACGTCAGCAACGCCTCCGCCGGCGGCGGCGGCTCGCTCTGGAACGAGCACTTCCAGATCGACATGATGGGCACGGTGAACGGCGTCGACGCCGCTCTGCCCAGCCTCAACGAGTCCGATGGCGCGAGCGTGGTCATCATCAGCACCTCGGCCGCGGTCGAGGCGTTCCCGCCACCGCCCGCCACCTCCGCCGGCGCCTACGGCGCGATGAAGGCGGCGCTGCTCAACTACGCCTCCTTCGCTGCCCAGCAGCACGCCGGGGCGGGCATCCGCTTCAACGTCGTCTCGCCTGGCCCCACCTACTTCGAGGGTGGCCCGTGGCACGGCATCGAGCAGGCCATGCCGCCGTTCTTCGAGATGATCGCGAACGGCATCCCCCTGCGGAACAAGACCAAGCCCGATACCCTCGCCGGCCAGATGGGCACCGGTCAGGAAGTCGCCAACGTGGCCGCCTTCCTCGCCAGCCCGGCTTCCAGCCACACCACCGGCGTGAACATCGTGGTCGATGGCGGCTTCACCCGCCGCGTCGCCTTCTAGCTCACGCACCAGCGGCAGTCCCGTGCCGGAGTGAGATACGGCCGGCACGGGATTGCTCGCCGGGCTTCCCCACACCTCCGCCCCACGCGCTTCAGGAGGCATCCATGCCCCGAATCAACGCCTACCTCATCGCCGGGGGCAAGTGGCACGACATCAACTTTGCCCGCCTCGAGCTGCTCAAGCTCCTGCACGAAGACGACGATGTTCGCGTCCGCGTCGGCGAGGACTACAGCAACACCGAAGCCATCGCTGAGGCCGACTTCCTCATCAGCTACACCTGCGATGTGCACCCCACCGTCGAGCAGCAGGAAGTCGTGCGTGACTTCGTCGCCGGCGGCAAGCGCTGGTTCGCGCTGCACGGCACGAACTCCGTCATGGATTTCCAGGACGACGGCGTTCACTGCCCGCGCGACTACCCCATGCTCATGGAGACGCTTGGCAGCCAGTTCATCGCGCATCCCGCCATCGAGCCCTACCGCATCACCGTGAGCGAATCCGCCGCCGACCACCCGCTCATGGCCGGCATCGAGCCCTGGGACACCGAGGACGAGCTCTACCTCTGCGAATACCACGGCGAGATCACGCCCCTCATGGAGACTCGCTTCGCGGGCGACAGCGGCGCCGGCTTCTACGAGCACGACTGGCCGAAGGATGAGCCTCGGCTCGTCATGTATCTGCACCCCGTGGGAGCGGGTGAGGTGCTCTACCTCACCCCCGGACACCGCCGCTCCAAATACGACATGCAGGACCCGCCCCTGAACGTCCCCGAGTGGCCCGTGCCCGAGCTGGGCGCCTGGACGCAGCCCACCTACTACGAGCTGCTCCGTCGCGGCATCGAATGGGCGAAAGAGCCCACTCGCGCCGCTGCTGCAGCGGCAGGCTAGCCGCTCACCGCAGCGCTCCCCACCGGACCAGCGGACCGGAACGACAGAACGAAGAAGGGCGGTCTCCTCGAGGAGACCGCCCTTCTGGTCTTCGTGCGGGTCGCGGAGCCGCCCTTCGGGCGGCCCTGCTCCGGCTCTGTTCCTGCAGGACTACTGCAGGAACATCGGGTTGTCGGGCTGCATGCCCAGCAGCATGCGTCCCGTGGATTCCAGCGTGCGTGGCGAGGTGCCCGCGTGCTGTGTGGCCGAGTGGACGTCGCGGAAGCAGCGCTCGATCGGGCTGCGCTGGTAGACGGCCGTGCCGCCCGCCGCCGCATGCATCAGGTCGACGGTGTAGGCCGCGCTGCGGGTCGCGTTCGTGCCTGCCACCTGGATATTGATGCGCTGCTCCACGCTCACCGGGTCGCCGCGCAGGACGGTCTCCCAGGCTTTGTCGACCTCCTCGTAGAGCCACGCGCGCGCCGACTTCACGGCCGCGTACGCCTTGGCGACGTCGTTCTGGATAGCGGTGTTCTCGGAGATGAGCGACTGCGAGGTTCGCACCGTCTTCCCCTTGGCCAGCTTGATGAACTCGTCGACCGCGCGGGTGGCGATGCCAGCGGCGATGATGCCGATCGGCGCGCCCAGTGCGGCCAGCACGGGGAAGCGGTAGAGCGGCCCCTGGAAGTCCTTGCCCATCTCCGAACCGGCGCCGAAATCGGAAGCCAGGTACTCGGGCACGAAGGCGTTCTCCACGGCCACGTCGTTGCTGCTCGTGGCTCGCAGCCCGAGCACGTGCCAGGTGTCGATGATCTCGACCTTCTCCCGCGGGAAGGTGACGAACTTCATGGCGGGCATGCCGAACGGCGTCATGCGCGGCTTGCCGTCCTCAATCACCATGGCGCCGCCGCCGAGCCACTGGGCGTGCGCCGAGCCGCTCGCGTACGGCCAGCGGCCCGTCACCACGTAGCCACCGTCAACGGGGATGGCCGGGTTGAAGGGGAAGATGCCGCCCGCGCCGATCGACCCGTTCACGCCGTTGGCGAACATCGCCTCGAGGCCCTCTTCCGAGAGCCCGGCGGCCAGCTGCCCGGCCGTGGACCAGATCCAGACGCACCAGGCGGTCGAACCGTGCACGTAGGCCAGCCGCTCGAAGAGCTCGTAGGCCTCCCGCGGGTTGGACTCGAGGCCGCCGAGCGATTCCGGCAGCCAGACGCCGATGAGCCCCTCATCCTTGATCTTGTCCGCGATGCGGTTCGTCAGGCGTCGCTCGCGCTCCGACTCGTCGAGGTCTTCCTCAACGATAGGGATGAGCGCCTCTGCCCGGTCGAGCAGGGTTTTCGTTTCGGTCTCGGATGAGGTCGCGATTGCCATGTCCTGGTCTCCTGTGTTACTCGTGCGTTTGTGGGTGATGTGGTGGGTCGTCAGGCGCGTGGAAGCCCCAGGCCCCGGGTGGAGATGATGTTGCGCTGAATTTCGCTTGTCCCGCCCGCAATCGTCTCGCGGACCTGGTTCACGTAGCCGAAGCCGGGCATCCCGTGCAGGGGCGCCTTCGTATCGGAGATGTCGCCCCACATGCCGACCATGTGGGAGGCCGTGCGCGCGATGCGCTGGCTCAGCTCGGTGGTGAACAGCTTCGCGATCGACGACTCCGCGTTCGGAATCTCGCCCGCGTCCTGCATTGAGATGATGCGGTAGGCCAGCATCGTCGCCGTCTGCACCTCGATGAAGCGCTCGGCCCACTCGAAGCGCGCCGCTTCGTAGGTGGTCTGCGGGAGTTCGTCGCCGTGCTCACGCAGCCACGTGAGGTTGCGCTCGACGGACTGTCGCAGCCCGATGGGGGTGCCGATCGAGGAGCGCTCGAAGTCGAGCGTGGTCGTGCCCACGTACCAGCCGCGGTTCACTTCGCCCATGATGTTCCGCGCCGGCACGCGCACGTCCTCGAAGAAGACCTCGTTGAAGTCGTGCCCGCCGGTCATGTTGACCAGCGGCCGCACGGTGATGCCGGGCGTCTTCATATCGAGCAGGAAGTAGGTGATGCCGCGATGCTTGGGTGCATCGGGGTCCGTGCGCGCCAGCATGAACATCCAGTGGGCGCGATGCGCGAGCGACGTCCAGATCTTCTGGCCGTTGATGACGTAGTCGTCGCCATCGCGCACGGCGCGCGTCTGCAGTGAGGCGAGGTCGGAGCCTGAGCCGGGCTCGCTGTAGCCTTGGCACCACTCCACTTCGCCGCTGAGGATGCCGGGGATGTGCTGCTGCTTCTGCTCTTCGGTGCCGTGCTCGATGAGCGTGGGGCCGAGCATCATCAGGCCGAGGCCGCCAAGGCGGGGCGCTCCCGCTTCGGCGAACTCCTGGCTGAGGATGAACTGGTCCATCGGCTTCATGCCGGCACCGCCGTAGGCTGCTGGCCAGGCGGGCGCGATCCAGCCGCGCTCCGCCAGCGCCACGCGCCACGCTTCCCAGAGGGGCTTCTCCTCTTCGGGGCGCCCCATGGGGAACTTCCCCCGAATCTCGTCGGGCAGGTAGTCACGCAGGAAGTCCTGCACCTGGGTTCGCCAGGCTGCCTGCGCCGGGTTGTCTCGAAAATCCATGCCGTGGCCTCTCTCGGGAGTGTCCTTCAGAAGTCGCGCAAGGCGCGCGCATCCCCTTCTGCAAGGGGCAGCGCAGCAAGCATAGCCCGAACCCCGCGTCTACCGCCATTCTCTTTACCCTGCGATCCCGCTCACATGGTGGGCGGTATCGAACGGGTCGCGGCCCGCGGTAGAATGCTCGGCATTGGCGCACAACGCGCCTGGGAGGGTGATATGGCTGACGGATATTGGAACAAGTACTGGCGTCGACGCGTTTCGCGGCGCAGTGTCCTCTTGGGGGCGGGTGCAACCGCCGCCGGCGCGGCCAGCCTCGTGGCGGTTGGCTGTGGCGACGACGATGACGATGAGGCGCCCGCCGCAGGCACGCCTGCCGCCACCGAGTCCCCGTCCGACAGCGGTGGTGATGCGACCGCGGCTCCGACCGAGGCGCCTGCCGAAGCGACCGAGGCGCCTGCCGAGACGGAAGCCCCCAGCGGCGGTCCCCGGGTGGGTGGCACCTTCAAGGTGCAGCGCGCCTTCGCCGATACCGGCTACGACCCGGCGGTCACCGTCACCGGTCATACCTGGGCCGCTCTCACCTATAACCACCTCCTTGGCTACTCGCTGATCGAGGACGAAGCCTGGGGCGACGCCGCCCAGAGCTGGGAGCAGCCCGACCCCTTTACGCTCGTCTTCAACCTGGAACCAGGCCTTCGCTTCAACCCTGAAGCGGCAGACGGACGCCCCATCACATCGGCCGATATCGCCTACAGCTGGGCGCGGCTCCCCGCCGCCTTCACCGAGCTCGCTTCTCAGGTGAACCCCCTGCAGTACGCCTTCATGGGCGGGTTCGATACCCCAGATGACTCGACCTTCACCCTGCAGATGCGCTACCCGTGGGTCTCCGCCATCCCCGCGCTCGGCTCGACCTCCCTTGCCATCGTCACCCCTGAGGTGGTTGAGGCGAATGGCGGCACGCTGGGTGAGACGGTCAACGCCGGTGGCGGGGCCTACATGTTCGAGTCCCGCGGCACGGATGGCTTCAACACCTACGTCCGCAACCCGAACTATGCGGGCCACAGCACCGCTCGCGGACGGTTCACCAAGGATCCGCCCTACATCGACCGCTGGGAAGACGCGCACATCACCGACCCGGCGACCGCCGAATCCCGTTTCCTCGCTGGCGATGCGGACATCCTCATGGGCGTCGTTGGCGGCATCGACTCCATCAAGGCCGAAGAGCTGGGCGGTCAGGATGGCGTCAGCATCGTGAGCGGCCCTGCCAACACGAACCTCATCATGGCGCTCGACGCGCTCAAGTGGGCCATGTTCCCGCAGCTGCGCGAGGCGCTCTCCCTCTCCATCGACTGGGATGGCTACATCGACGTCGTCCACGATGGCCTGGCCATCCGCGGCGCGCCGGTTGGCCCGCGCTTCCCCCAGGTGCTCTCGCAGGACGAAATTCGCCAGCTCCAGCAGTTCGACCCCGAGCGCGCCCGGCAGCTGTGGGAGCAGGGCGGCGGCGACCAGGTGTTCCCCAACGGGCTCACCACGCTGCTGGCCACGTTTGCGAACACGATCGGTACCCAGTTCGTCGCCCAGAGCATCGAGGACAACCTCGGTGTCACGGTGAACCTGGAGCCGACTGACTTCGCCAGCTACGTGGCTGCGCTCACCGCTCCTCCGGGCTCGAAGATCTGGGATTTCGCGCTCGTCACGGAGAACTCGATTCCCACCATTCCCGACTACAACGCCCTCACGCACTACGTGCCCACGGGCTACGGTGGCGCCTTCGGGCTTCTTATCCGCGAGCATCCCCAGGCGCCCCTCATCCCGCCCGAGGTCATCGATATCACGCACGACCTTGGCAGGCCCATCCAGGACCTCTACGAGCTCCAGTCCATCACGCACGACCCGGAGGAGCGTAAGGAGATCCTGCAGACCCTGCAGCGGCTCATCTTCACGCAGTTCTGCTGCACCTTCCCCCTGCCTGTGGAGTCGATCGAGCAGTACGCCGTTCGCGACCGGGTGCGGAACATGCCGCCGCCACCCGACCTCCGGGAGAACGGCGCCATGGGCTTCCGTCGCGCCCAGAACATGTGGCTCGAAGACGCCTAGCAGCCGGAAGGACAGGGAAAGGCGAGCGCCCCGCACTGTTGCGGGGCGCTTGACCGTCCCTTATGAATGTCCGCAAGGTGATCCCTGCAAGGCTTAATCGAGAGTGGCTCACGCGACTCAAGGACAGCCGACCCTGAGGAGGGACCAGATGGCATCGGACTACTGGAACAAGTACTGGCGCAAGCGCGTTTCGCGCAGGCGCGTCCTGGCCGGAGGCGCCGCCGTTGGCGTTGGCGCTGCCAGTCTGGTCGCCGTGGGATGCGGCGACGACGACGATTCTTCCGGTGATGCGCCCGCCGCCACTGAGGCGCCGGCCGCCACCCAGGCGCCCGACGACAGCGCTGGCGCAACCGAGGCCCCGGCTGCGACTGAAGCGCCGGCTGCAACCGAAGCGCCCTCCGCCATCCAGCGCGGTGGCACCTTCCAGAATCAGAAGGCCGCCCAGAACACCTCGCTCGACCCATCCGTCACCGTCACCGACCCGTTGTGGACAGCCCTCACCTACAGCCACCTGCTCGGCTACTCGCTGGTCGAGGAGGAAGCCTGGGGCGACGCCGCCCAGAGTTGGGAGCAGCCCGACGCCACCACCCTCGTCTTCTCCCTTGAGGAGAACCTGAAGTTCAACCCCGAAGCCGCCGGCGGCCGCCAGATCACCTCTGAGGACGTCGCCTTCAGCTTCAGCCGCTTCCCCACGAGCCTCGCCGAGCTCGGCTCCGAGGTGAACCAGCTGCAGTGGGGCTGGATGGGAGTCGACCGTGGCGCGTCCTTTGATACGCCCGACGCCACCACCCTGCAGATCAACCTCGCCTTCCCCTGGGCCTCCGCGATCCCCTCGCTCGGCTCCAGCGCCATGGCCATCGTCGCCCGCGAGCTGGTCGAGGCGAACGGCGACCTGCGCGACACGCCCAATGCGGGCGGCGGCGCCTACATGTTCGAGTCCATCGACCAGACCGGGAACACCTACGTCCGCAACCCCAACTACGCCGGCCACTCCAGCGCCCGCGGCCGTTTCACGGACGAGATTCCCTACATCGACCGCTGGGAAGACACCATCGTCGTCGATGCGGCGGCGCGTGAGGCGCGCCTGCTCGCCGGCGACTCCGACGTGCTCGGCATCGCCATCGACAAGCTCAAGGCCGAAGAGTTCGAGGGCGAAGAGAACATCCAGATCGTCGAAGGCCCCGCCAACGACCACTCCATCATGGAGTTCGACGGCTTCAAGTGGGCGCAGCATCCGCTCCTGCGTGAGGCGGTTTCGCTCTCCATCGACTGGGATGGCTACATCGATGTCGTCCTCAACGGAGAGGGCATCCGCGGCGCCCCCGTCGGCCCCGCCTTCTCCCAGGTGCTCACGCAGGACGAGATTCGCGACCTGCAGCAGTTCGACCCCGAGCGCGCCCGCCAGCTGTGGGAGCAGGGTGGTGGCGACGACGTCTTCCCCGACGGCTTCGTGACGGTCACTCCCACCTTCGCGGGTCCGACCCCGCACATCGAGTTCATCATTCAGAGCATCGAGACGAACCTCGGTGTCTCCACCCGCCAGGAGCCTGCCGACCTCGCCACCTATGTGGCGCTGGCGACCGCGCCCCCCAGCCAGAAGATCTGGCACTACTTCATCGCCGGTGAGAACTCTCTCTCCACCATCCCCGACTACAACGCCCTCACCCACTACGTGCCCAACGGCTACGGCGCCATCTTCGGTGGCGTCTATACCTTCGACCACGTGCTCGCGGCGGCCTACCCGCCCGAGATCATCGAGGTGACGAACGAGATCGGCACCGAGCTGCAGTCTCGCTACGATCTGCAGGGCGCGACCGTCGATCCGGAAGAGCGCAAGCAGGTGTTGCAGGACCTGCAGCGCTACATCTTCACCAACTTCTGCTGCGTCCTGCCGCTGCCCACCATCTCCGTCCAGCGCTTCGCCATGGGCTCCCGCCTCAGGAACGTTCCCCCCGTGCCTGATCTCGGGAATAACGCTTCCATGGGCTACCGGCGCGCCCAGAATATGTGGATTAGCAGCTAGCACTACTGCGTGAAGGAATGGCCCGCCACCCGGCGGGCCATTCCCGATCGCCGTCACGTAACAGAGAGGAGCAGGCGCATGGGGACCTATGTCATCCGGCGGCTGCTTTTCGTTCCCGTCACCATCTTCATCATCTCCATCATCGTCTTCATCTTCATGCGCGCCGTCCCTGGCGACGCCGCGGACGTCCGCTGTGGCGCTGCCGGCAACTTCGACCAGCAGTGCTTCGAACAGGTGCGCGAAGAGCTCGGCCTGAACAAGGGGTACCTCGGGCAGTACCTCCAGTGGGCAGGTGATATCGTCCTGCGGGGCGACTTCGGCTACTCACTCTCCCAGCGCGCGCACATCAACGAGGAGCTGGGCGAACGCGCCTGGAATACCGCGCAGGTGGGCTTCCTCTCCATCGCCTTCACCCTGCTCATCGGCATCCCTGTGGGGATGATCTCGGCCGTCCGTGCGGGGAAGATTTCGGACTACGTCCTGCGCTTCCTGGCGGTCATGGGCCTCTCCGTGCCCAACTTCTGGATCGCGACGCTCGTGATCATCTTCCCCGCGGTCTGGTGGGGCGTGCGCGTCGCGCCCGACTGGGTGGGCTGGGAAGAGCCCGCCAAGCACCTCCAGATCCTCGCCATCCCCGCCTTCATCATCGCCCTCGCCGGCGGCGGCACCATCGCCCGCATCGTGCGCTCCTCCATGCTGGAGACGCTGCGCAGCGATCAGGTGCGGACCGCGCGCGCCAAGGGCCTGCGCGAGACGGTCGTGGTGGTGCGCCACGTCTTCCGCCCCTCGATGATCGCGCTCTTCACCATCATCGGTCTGCAGTTCGGCCTGGTGCTGGGCGGCTCGGTCATCATGGAGAGCATCTTCAACATCCCCGGCATCGGCCTGTGGGTTATCTCCGCTGTGGGTGAACGCGACTTCATGATCATCCAGGCGGTGGTGCTCGTGTTCGCCGCCTGGTTCCTCCTCATCACCCTCCTCGTCGACGTTGCCTATGCGTGGGTAGACCCGCGCATCCGGTATTGATTGGAGTCACGGATGCTGGAATCGCAGGAACTGGCTACCCCATCCGGGCTCGAGGAGCGGCCAAACCCCATCGGCCGGGCGTTGCGCTGGCTGGCGCGCTTCGTGCGCACGCAGCCTCTCGGCGCCTTCGGCGCCACCGTCATCATTCTCATGATCGTCGGCTCCGCCTTCGCCGGGCAGCTCAACACCGTCGACCCCAAGAGCTCCATCCGCAGCGCGCCCACGCTTGGCGCGCCCAGCAGCGATAACTGGTTCGGCACCGACCGCAGCAAGCGCGACGTCTGGTCGCGCGTGCTCTACGGCGGGCGGCCCACGCTCATCATCGGCTTCGGCGCCGTGGCCGTGACGATCGCGGTCGGCGTGGTGCTGGCCCTGGCCGCCGGCTTCCTGGGCGGCATCGTCGACGTCATCATCTCGCGCTTAATCGAGATCATCATCGCCGTACCCGGCATCCTCTGGCTCTTAATGTTCACCACCGCCGTCGACCGCAGCGTGCAGACGCTTGTCTTTTCGATCGCCTTCACGTTCACGCCCATCGCCATCCGTCTCTTCCGCGGGAACGTCATCCAGGAGCGTTCCATCACCTACGTGGAGGCGGCGCGGGTGATCGGCGCGTCGGGCGCGCGCATCATGTTCCGGCACATCCTGCCGAACCTCGCGCCGCTCGTGATCGTGGCTGCCAGCATCACCATTCCGGCCGCCATGCTCACCGAAGCGGGCATCACCTTCCTCGGCCTCGGGCTGGAGCCGGGCACGCCTTCGTGGGCGCAGGACCTCGGTCCCAACAACCGCTCCTACTTCCGCCGCGCCTGGTGGATGCTGGTCTTCCCCGGCGCTGCCCTCGCGCTCGCGGTGCTCGCCTTCAACTTCTTTGGCGATTCCATCCGCGACGTGCTCGACCCGCGCCTGCGCGGCTCAGGCATCGTCTAGCGAGATATCGGGAAGCGGGAAGAGCGGGAAGCGCAGCTGCTTCCCGAGACAGCCCTGCGCGAAGCCGCCCGCTCGTCCCGAGCAGGGCGGCTTCGCTGCTGTTCGCCACCGCGCCCCTGGAGTGGAGTATCCGAAGGGGCGCAGCCTGCGCTGGCGGGCAGCAGGCTACGCCTGCTCCTCCAGCGAGCGCTGCATCGCGCCGCCGTGGTGGTAGTCCACCTCGAGCGTGACCAGTCCCGCGTCGTTGAACTCGAGGTAGGTCATGCCGTCCGAGTACCAGCGCTTGCCCTTGTTCTCAGCGCCGAAGGCGTCGTGCGTCACCGTCGCGCTCATGCGCCAGGTGAAGGCCACGCCCTCGTCCGAGGTCCAGAACTTCTCGGGGATGAGTTCGAGGTCAGGCGCGCCCTGCAGCCCACCCGCGAAGAACTCGCGAATGGCGGGCCAGCCCACCTTGTCCTCGCCCGCGACGATGTCGCGCAGGATGGCGTCCGGCGCCATGAACGGCTCGGGCGCATCCGCGTCGCCGCTGCTCCACGCCTTGAAGAGGGCGATTGCCGTATCGATTTCTGCCTGTCCTGCCATGTTTGGCCTCCTACTCGCCCTCCGGGGCGTATGACATGCCGATGATAGTGGAGAGGTGCTGAATCATTGAGAGCTTGAGCGCGGTCCCGATGGCCGCCATGTTCGGCGCCGGATTCGCCCCCGTGATGAAGATGCGCAGCGCCGACGTGTTGGCGCAGGCCCCCTTGAAGTGGTTGAAGACGTCCCAATAGGCCCACGTCTCCTTCGTGATGACGTGCCCCGTCACCTCCGCGATGTACTCGCGCCAGGCCTGCGGCTCCATCACCCCGCGCCCCCGCATCCCGCCCAGGAAGAGCCAGTCCTCGTTGGGATCGCCGATGTGGGAGAACTCCCAGTCGGTGAACGCCTGCACCGAGTCGCCCTGGTGGATGAAGTTCAGCGGCCCCGGGTCGCCGTGCACGAGCGTCAGGCGGAGGTCGTCGGGAGCGTTTCGCTTCAGCCAGGTGGCCGCCTCCTCCAGCAGTGGCTCCGGGAGCGTGCGTCCCCAGCGGTGCACGTCCATCCAGCGGTCCACCTGCTGGTGGACCGCGTCGAGGGTGACCGAGGGGATGCGGGCGAAGGGGATCTCCTTCGCCCGCCAGTCCAGCTGGTGCAGTTCGTGCAGCTTCGCCACGTAGTCGCGCAGGGCGGCCTCGTTTGGCGGCCCGCTGCTGCCTTCCACCCAGTCCATCAGGAAGAAGGGCGTGCCGATGACGTTCGCATCGAACTCCACCCAGCGGATGAAGGCCACGGGGAAGCCCGCCGCCCGCATCGCCCGCATCGTGCGCACCTCGTCGAGCGTATTCGTGCCGAACATGCCCGCCTGCTCCACCCGTAGCGCGAAGGAGCGCGCGACCGCTTCGCCGCCACGCTGCCAGGTCGCGTTGACGCGGAACATCCCGCGCGAGTGCCCGATCGTGATGCGTTCGAGCGGCCCTACCTCGACGCCGCCGTCGCTGGGCAGCTTGGCCGAGAGGTAGGCGGCGAGCTGTGGGCGGGCGACTTCAACGTTCAACACGGCGTGGAGCGCCTCCGAAGCGCATGAGCATCGACATCGTCTCGTTCAGGGAATCGGTTGCCTGCTGCACGACGAGCGGGCGCAGGTCCGCGCGGATCGCCTCCGCGGCGGGTGAGTCGTTCGCCACGGCGTGACTGAGCAGGCGGCTCGCCTGCGCCAGGGCGATGAAGCCGCGACCCTGCTCCTCGTCGCCGTCAGCGTCAGCGCCGGCCGGCACCGCTTCCAGCTCGGGATGGTCACCCAGCAGGGTGAAGATGACGCCCTCGATCGCCTCGATCTGCGCGTCCAGCGTCTCGTCGCCTTCGAGCAGCTTGCGCGCGTACTCGAGCGTGCCCATGAGCTGGCTCGCGGCCGCGCGCGCCCACGTGTCGTCCAGGTTGGGCAGCAGCTGATTCTCGATCGTGTGCAGCGCTCCGGCGAGCACCTCATCGACCGTCGGACGCTTCGCTTCCGCCATGATCCGTTCTCGCTCCCTCGCTCCCGTTCCGTTCCCGCCGCGGCCGCTAGCTGCCGCGGATCGCGGCTGCCGCTTCGGCCTCGCGGGCGAAGTCCCAGCCGCCGCCCCAGAGCGGGTCGCTGGGGTTGTCGCCGATGAGGTCCATGCCTTCTTCCATGAACCACTCGAAGGTGTGGGCGTGGCCGCTGCGGAAGTCGTACTCGTTCTCGAAGCCGAACAGCGTCTCGGCCTTCTTGATGCTGAGCGCGGAGTGGTGGAAGCGTCCGAAGAGGTGGCCGTAGACGGGCCGGTCCTCGGGGCGGTGCCAGTCCATGCTCCACTGCGCCAGCTGGTCGTCGGGGATGTGGACGATGTCCGCCTCCTTCCCCACGATCTCCGCCAGCGTCTCCACGTAGTACTGCGTGGTCACGGCCTCGTTGGTCAGGTTGAAGGCCTCACCCTTGGCCGCGTCCTGCCCGGCGACATCGATCTGGAAGCGCACCAGGTCGTCCACGTGGCCGTAGGAGCACACCACCAGCCCCTCGTGCGGGACGAGGATGGGCCTGCCCTGCAGGAGGCGCAGGAACATGGGCGCCTCCATGTCGTAGATGTTGTTGTTGGGCCCGTAGATCGCCGCCGGACGCACCGCCGTGGCGGGGAAGCCGGTCTTGCGGTGCTGCTCGAACAGCCGCTGCTCGGTGTAGGCCTTGAAGCCGCCGTAGGTCTCGCGCGGCTCGTCCGTGTAGGGGTTCGTCTCCGGCCAGGGCATGTTGCCCGAAGCCCGGTAGCACATGATCGAGCTGCAGTAGATGTAGTGCCCGATATTCCCGTCCAGCAGTTCGATGAGGAAGTCCAGGTCGGACTTGCCCGCCACCATCACGAAGCCGGAGATGTCGAAAACGGCGTCCCACTCGCGCCCGCCGAGCGCGCTTCGCATCGAGTCGTTATCCGTGCGGTCGGCGACGAGCCGCTCGACGCCCGGGGGCAGGTCGACGGAGGTCACTCCACGGTTCAGGACGGTCACCTCGTGGCCGCGTGCGGCCAGCTCGCGCACCGTGCGCAGCCCCACGAAGGTGGAGCCACCAAATACAAGCGCCTTCATCGACATCCTCCCGTCAGTGGTGTGTGGGCCTGTGGCCCGCGGGGACCGTTACTCGAAGACCACCGCCTCGAAGTGCGCGAGGCCCGTCGCCCCGTCGCTTCGCAGCAGTGTGAAGCTCTCCGCCCAGGCGTGATCGAACTCGCGTTCCGTACCGTCGGCCTCGACGATCTTCTGCGGGTGCGAAGCATCCCAGACCTCGCCCTCGACATGATACTCGCCGCGCCAGACGCCCTGCCCCAGGCCATCGTTGAAGCCGCCGAAGTAGCCTCCGCCCTGGCAGTAGACCCAGCCCAGGTCCTCCACCTCGTACTCCCGCGTCCTGCCCGTCTCGTCGGTGAGGTTGAAGCGCCCACGCTTGAGTCGCTTGGGCCCGTCGGGATAGAACTCGAGGTCGTGCTCGATCGTCGTGACCGCCAGCTGCGAGTCGGGCAGCAGGATGGCGCCCTCTTCCTGGCGGCGCACCCCGTCGTTGCCGTCGAGCGTCTGGTAGAAGCCGCCGTGGTCGGGCATGCGGAAGAGCACCCACTGGCGCAGCGCCTGCATGCGCCCCCGCCGCGACTGCGACGGTGCGCCATGCTCGCGCGGGCCGCCCCGCCCGGGCATCGACCCCCATGAGTGGTTGCGGAAGAAGAACCAGTTGTCGGGTGTGGCCGTGTACGTTTGCCCCGCCACCGTCACCGAGCCCTCCACTGTGCCGACCACCTCGTACACCGACCGTGTGCTGATGAAGCGACCGCCCTCGCGCACATACGAGGGCTGGTCCTCGTAGGGCGCCGCCGTCGAGCGACAGATGAGGTCGCAGCTGATGCCGTACTCGTTCTCTTCCAGCACGAGCCGCACCGTCTCCATGGGCTCGACGATCTCGATGCGCAGTGGCCCGATGCCGATCGTGTTCATATCCGAGCGCAGCCGCCGCGAGAGGCGGATGTTGTGCTGCTTCCCCTCATGCCGCACGCAGAGGAAGCCATCGATGACGTCGTTGTTCGTGTAGAGCCGCACCAGCCCGATCAGCTGGACCTTGCCCTCCGTGTCGCAGAGACAGATGTAGTGGCCGTCGTTCCAATGCTTATCCGTCGCCTGCACCGCCCCGAAAGCGTCGGTGATCTGGTGGAGCGGATGCTCATCGAAGTTCGTCAGCTGGTGCTGGCCCGGGCTCATGTGCTTCCTCCCTGATCGCCTGGTCGCTGATCGCCTGGTCGCTGCGCTGTGGCCTAGCTGTGGGCGACCTCGACGAGCGGGGCGAAGAAATCGACCTGGTCGATCCAGTTCTGCGGGCTCGGGCATGGCTCCCAGAAGCCCGTCTCGATGATGATGTGGTCGATGCCCGCCTCGCGCGCCTCTTCCACCTTCGGCTTCATCTCCTCGGCCGTGCCGCTCCACGACATCGGCCCGAAGAAGCCGCCGTGCCACGGCTCGATGCCCTCCATCGTGGGGTTGGCGAAGATGCGCATGTAGCTCGTGAGCGCCCCGCGCCCGTACTCCTGCGCGAGCTCGTTCAGCCCCGCCATGCCCGCCGCGACCATCTCAGGCGGCGCCCCCGCCGGGTTCCAGGCGTCGGCCAGCTCGGCGATGCGGCGCTGCCCCTGCGGATTGCCCCCGCCACCCATCGCGATCTCGACCTGCGGCTCGCCCGCAGCGTTGCGCTGCAACGGCTTGGGCGAGCTGTCGCAGCGAGGCACCTCGAAGAACTCGCCGTGGTACTCGACCGGGTCGGGCAGCCAGCACGCCTTCAGCGCCCGCACGAAGTCCGTCATGCGCGCGCCACGCTGGGTGAAGGGCGTATCCATGTGGTCGTACTCATCCTTGCTCCAGCCGAGCCCCAGGCCCGCCACCACGCGCCCCCCCGAGAGGATGTCGAGCGTCGCCAGGCGCTTCGCCAGGAGCAGCGGTCGGTAGTACGCCGTCACGAGGATGGAGGTGCCGATCTGCACCCGCTCCGTCACCGCGGCCACGAACGAGAGCAGCTCGATAGGCGAGAGCATGCAGCGGTACGGGTCCGGCATCGCGATCTCTTTCGGCCCGCCCGCGTACCCGACCTGCGGGTCTTCGGGGACCATGAAGTGGTCCTGCACCCAGAGCGAGTCGAAGCCCGCTGCTTCGGCGTTGCGGGCGAAGCCCGTGACCGCGGTGCGGTCCGCGTGTGGGTTGAGCTGTGGCAGGCAGAGTCCGATCTTCATGCGTGGTACACCATCCGTCAGAGTGCGCGCAGTCTACCCGTTTCCGCCGCAGCGGGATGAAGCGGGAGCCTCATGCCCGTGCATCCCCTGCCGTCGACCGCCGCACCGCCACCGAATTTGATACTTCATATCATATGATATAGAGTCTCAAAGGGAAGCCGCTGGCTCCCGAAATCTTGCCTACCCGGAGATTCCCCTTTGAGATTCCTGATAGCACTGGCGGCGCTGGTTGCCGCTGCATTCGTCTTCGTTGCCTGTGGTGGCGACTCGGATCCCGAGCCCACCCCTGCGCCCGCAGCAACCGAGGCTGTCGCAGCCTCAGACGACGAACACGATGACGACGAGCACGACGAGGAGATGCACGACCACGGCCACGCCGGTGAAAGGGCCGGCCGCATCGTCGTCACCGACGCCGTCTCGGCGTACGCGTCTGTCATCGACCTCGGCGCCGACGTCGTCGTGCAGGGAGCCTTCGAAGTCGCCGCTCCCGGCGCCCGCGTCTACAGCGGCCTGGAGGGCCGCTACCTGTTCGTGGTCGCTCGCGGCCCCGAAGACGCCGACGACCGCATCCACGTCTTCGATGGCGGCATCTACACCGTCCCCCACGACGACCATGAAGACCTCGTCACCGGCCCCTTGACCCGCATCATCGACGTCGCCGAGGAGCGCCCCATCCACGTCTACGCAGGCGATGAGCAGGTCGTGATCTTCAGCGATGCGCGCGGTTGGGTCTTCATCTTCGACTCCGAAGGCCTTGCCAGCGGCGAGGGCTACGCGCCGCTCGTGCTCGACAGCGGCCCCCAGCGCGGCGCGGCCGTCGCTGCCGAAGGCGGCTACATCATCGTCTCGACGAAGAACCCCGACTTCCCCGAGAACTCGGACGACAGTCTGCCCGTCGGAGTCGAGGTGCGCGACCTCAACGACAGCATCGTCTACGACGCCAGCAACGGCTCCTGCCCCAGCCTCCACGGCGAGGCGCACGGCAGCGCGGGCACCCTCTTCGGCTGCATCGGCGGCGTCCTCCTCATCCAGCAGGATGGCGACACCTTCAGCCACGTCTTCCACCAGAACCCCGAAGACATGCTGGAAAACGCCCGCGTCGGGACCGTCTTCGGGCACGCGGAGGCGGACACCTTCTTCGTCACCGCCTCCTACCGTGGTGAACAGGGCTGGGGCCAGGACGGCCTCTGGCTCGTCGACCCGGCGAGCGGCTCCTTCACCCGCATCATGGACGAGTCATCCACGTCCGCCTTCGGGCCCGAGGGCAAGCACTTCTACAGCTTCACCGCTGATGGCGTGCTCAACGTCTTCGAGGGCGCTACGGGCGAGCTCGTGACGAAGCGCGCACTGCTCGGCCCGGGCGCCGAGATGCCCCCCGCCATGATCTTCGTCGGCGACGACATCGTCATCACCGACCCGACCAACGGGCTTGTCAGGCGCGTCAACCTCGAGACTTTCGCGACAGTCGATGAGTGGGAAGTGGGTGGCACGCCGGCCAGCCTCGCCTACGTGGGAGTCGGAGGAGGCAGCCACTAGCCACGAGCTGTCAGACGGGCGTAGTCGGTAGTCCTCCTCCCGACGAACCCCCAGCGGGCAGGCCACCCCAGGCATGGAGGGAGGCCTGCCCGCACCACGTTAAGCGCCACCGTGACGCGCCTCGGACTCGCGGGCTATTGTTCACTCGCCTGTGCGGTTTTCGCAGTGCAGTGGCTATACTGCGCTTCCAGGAGACAAGAACGTGGCGCCTACCGCAGCTCAGGCCGTCAGCGAAACCGTCTACTTCACCGTGACGGTGCGCAGCGAGGATTGTGGCGAACACTGGATCGCAACGGGCCGTGAGACCGGCATCATCGCCTCCGGCAAGACTCGCGACGAAGCCGAAGATCGCAACGGCAAGGCACACGTCCTGCTCATCAGGCGCATCAAGCGCGAGGGGCTGCAGGCGCTCCAGGCGTTCATGGACAGCCGCGACTTGCGCTACACCATCGGCGACGCCTCACAGGCGAACTGGCAGGATGACGCCTCCCTCCTCGCCGCATAGCCGCCCCTTCCGCATCATCACCGCCGCCCTCGAGGAGCTCGGGTTCCACGAAGACGGCGAGTCGTCGCGTGGCTTCGTCATCTACCGCACCTACCGCAGCGACGAATGGGTGACACTCGACGACAGCGCCGACATCCCGCTCGACCGCCACATCGCCACAGTCCTCGACCAGACCAAACGCCTCGAGCGCGACACCCTCGAACGCGCCGTCGCGAACGTCCGGGAGCAGTTCGACTAGCCCGCCCCCTCACCCCCTTACCCCCGCTCCACGTACACTCCCCGTCACAGCGCGTGTGCGCGCGGGAGGCGATTCACATGGGACTGCTCGACGGGAAGAAGGCGATCATTCTGGGGGCCTCCAGCGGCATCGGCTGGGCTATCGCGGAACGCTTCGCCGAACATGGCGCTGAACTCATCGTCGCCGCCCGACGCCAGGAGAACCTGGAGAAGCTCGCCGCCAAGACGGGCGCCACGCCCAGCCGCTGCGATGGTCGCAACTACGACGACCTCGAGGCGCTCGCCCAGGCCGCCATCGATAAGTGGGGGACGCTCGATATCGCCGTCAACTCCGCCGGCATCGTGCGCTTCAACCTGATCCGCGACATCACCCCCGAAGAGCTGCACGAAGTCGCCGATATCCAGTACTTCGGCTTCATCTACTTCATGAAGCACATGGGGAACGCGATGGCCGCCAGCGGGGGCGGCTCGCTCATCAACATAACGTCGAGCACGGCCATCTCCATCCCCATCGGCCTGACGCCCTACTCCGCGGCCAAGGCGGCCATCAACTTCGCCACCAAGATCGCCGCCCGCGAGTACGGCCCTGACGCCGTGCGCGTGAACGCGGTGGCGCCGGGCTTCGTCCCGACCGCCATGAACGGCTACGGCGGTGGCGGCACGCCTATCGACGAGGCTCGCGTCGACCTTCCCGAAGACTCACCCTCGGCGAAGTCGTTCATCGAGCAGACGCCGCTCGGACGCATCACGACCGTCGACGACTGCGCCGACGTCACGCTCGCGGTGGCGAGCGACCTCTTCAGCGACATCACCGGCCAGATCATCCCGGTCGAAGGCGGCAACCACCTCCTGCGGCTGCCGTAGCGGCGCGAGCAGGGGCGAGAGCCAGGGGTGCGAGCCTGGCGGCTACTCGGCCAGCCAGCCGCCGTCGACGTTCAGGTAGATGCCGTTGATGTAGTCCGCCAGCGGCGAGCAGACGAACGCCACGGCGTTCCCGATCTCCTCCGGATGCGCCCAGCGCCCCACAGGGATGCGTGCGATGCGCGTCGCCACGGCGTCGCCCAACGGCTGCCCGGAGAGGGGGATGGTGGCGGTTGCGTCGATGGGGGGCGGGTCGCCCGGGTTGACCCAGGTGGCGCCCGGCGCGACGGCGTTCACGGTCACGCCTTGCCCGCCCAGCTCCAGCGCCAGCGTGCGCGTGAGCTGTACCACTGCCGCCTTCGAGGCGTCGTAGGTGACGCCCACGCCGGGCGAAACCGCCTGCGTGGAGGCGATGTTGACGATGCGCCCGCCGTTGCCCGCGGCCAGCATCACGCGCGCCGCCGCCTGGCAGCCGTAGAACACGCCATCGACGTTCACCGACCAGAGCGTGCGCCACATCTCGGGCGTGATCGTCTCGATGGGGCCGCCGTACTCGCGGTAGACGCCGGCGTTGTTGACGAGGATGTCGAGCGAGCCCTGCTCCGCCACGACCTGGTCGATGGCGGCGTTGAAGGCATCCTGATCGGTGACGTCGAGGGGGAGCGCGGCCGCTCCCAGCTCGGCCGCGGTCGCTGCGGTCGTCTCGGGGTTGAGGTCCGAGACGACGAGCGTTGCGCCGCATTCGCCGAGCACCTTGGCGATACCTCGCCCGATGCCCTGTCCGCTCCCGGTGACAAGCGCCACCTTGCCCTGAAGGTCGATCTCCTTGGCCATGCCTGTTTCCTTTCGCTGTCGCGTGTGCTGCTGTCGTTGCTGCGTGTGGGTGGGTGAATGCTACGCCCCTACGCCGAGGCGATGGTTCGCCGCTCCGACCACTTCGCCTCGAGCGAGCGCTCCACGATCTTCCACTCGCCCGCCCGCCGCTCGAGGCGGTCGAGGTACGTCCCGCCGAGCACCCAGATCTCGCCCTCCGCGGTCACGTGGCTGGCGTGCAGGTACGTCTTCGATGAGGCGCGGTCGCCGTCGAGCGCGATCTCGTAGTTGCCCAGCAGGTGCTGCGTGTGGGCGTACTGCGAGAGCACCTGCGCCGCGTACGCCGCCGCTTCCTCCCGCCCCAGCGCTTCGCCGTAGTGCACGACCGCATCCTCGCTGAAGCATGTGAGGAAACGGTCGTAGTCTTTGGCGTCGAGCGAGGTGGCGTAGCGGTCGATCACCCCGACGATCGCCTGGCGGTCGGTGAGCTGCTCGGGAGTCAGCGTCCCGTCCAAGCCTGCGTCCTCTCGAGCGGCTCCGCGCCCAGCGTCTGGGGCCACAGCTCGAACAGGGTGTCGATATCGATGTACGGGTCGTCGAAGCGCAGGGTGCGCTCGCGCTCGGGCTCGCTGTAGAGCGTGATGACGTGTCCGCGCGCGCCGAACGTCTGCCCGTTCGCCACGCCGCCCGCATCCGAGGCCAGCCAGACCGCGATCGGGGCGACGTTCTTCGGATCGCGTGACGTCCCCGCCGCCGACTCGCTGGGCGGCGGCCCCTCCTGCGAGGCGCCGCGCCCGCGGTCCGTCATGCGCGTGGAGGCGCCCGGCGCGATGCAGTTCGCGGTCACGCCGTAGCGACTCAGCCCGCGTGCGGTCGAACGCATCAGTCCGAGCTTGCCTGCGTGCGCGGCCGAGTAGTTGGGCTGCCCGCTGCTGCCGCTGATGCCCGCGTCCGAGGTGAAGTAGATGACGCGTCCACCCTGCCGCTCCTGGCGCCAGTGGATGGCGGCGAACTTGGTTGGGGCGAAGCAGCCCTTCAGGTGCGACTTGATGGAGCCGTCCCACTCCTCCTCGGTCATGTTGAAGATCATGCGTTCACGCAGGATGCCGTGGGCGCAGCAGAGGATGTCGAGCTTTCCCCAGCGCTCCAGCGCCGTGCGTACGAGCCCCTCCGCCACGTCCATCTCGGAGACATCGCCCACCGCCGCGATCGCTTCGCCGCCCGCCGCGGTGATCTCGTCGACGATGGCGTTCACGCGGCTGGCGTCCATGCCCATGCGCCCTTCCACGTCCGCCCCCGTGTCGGCCATGATCACCTTCGCCCCGTTCTCCGCGTACAGCTTCGAGACCCAGCCGCCGATGCCGCCGGCCCCGCCAGTCACAATCGCGGTCTTGCCTTCCAGGTGTCGCGCCATGCTTCGTGCCTCCGTAGGGCGTCAGGGTGGTCAGGTGGCCAGGGCGTCAGGGGAACGCCGGCTCGGGGGGCGTCAGGTTGCCGAGCGCCAGCGTGCGCGGCATCTGCTCGAACAGTTCATCGATGTCCCAGAAGGGCGCCTGCGAGTAGATCGACTGGTCCCGGAACGGCTCCCGCCAGACGACGAACTCGTGCCCCGTCGTCCCGATCACGCGTCCCGTCACGCTCTCCCCCGCATCCGAGGCCAGGTAGACGATGGCCGGGACGACGTTCTTCGGGTCCATACGCGTCCCTTCGGCGGAGAGGCTGGGCGCGGGCCCTTCACGGTCGACGCTGCGACCGCGGTCCGTCATGCGCGTGGAGGCAGCGGGCGAGATGCAGTTTGCGGTCACGCCGTAGCGGCCCAACGCCTGCGCGTTGGAGAGCATGAGGCCGATCTTGCCCTGCTGGGCAGCCGAGTAGTTGGGCTGTCCGGCTTCGCCCCGGATGCCCGCCCCGGAGGTGAAGTAGATGACGCGTCCGCCCTGCCGCTCCTGGCGCCAGTGGATGGCCGCGAACTTGGTCGGGGCGAAGCAGCCCTTCAGGTGCGACTTCACCGAGCCGTCCCACTCCTCTTCGGTCATGTTGAAAATCATGCGTTCGCGCAGGATGCCGTGTGCACAGACGAGGATGTCGAGCTTTCCCCAGCGCTCCAGCGCCGTCCGCACCAACCCCTCCGCCACATCCATCTCCGAGACATCGCCGATAGCCGCGACCGCCTCACCGCCCGCCGCGGTGATCTCGTCGACGACCGCGTTCACGCGGCTGGCGTCCATGCCCATGCGCCCCTCCACGTCCGCCCCCGTATCGGCCACGATCACCTTGGCGCCCTGCTCCGCGAAGATGCGGCAGATCCATGAGCCCATCCCCCCGGCCCCACCGGTCACGATCGCCGTCTTGCCCTCGAGATGCTTCGCCATAGCGCGCGCAGCCTACGGAGCCCCGTACGGGCCCGTCAACGGGCGTGGGGGGATGCTAGAGTAGGGTCAGTGCCCTTGCTCTTTTCAGATCGGTATGAGACGCGGAAGCCGTCCCAAGGCTTGGTACGCAATGAAATCCCGGAGATGGTGCGTAATTGGGTTCAGTTATTCGTGCAGGATCTGGGAGAACAGAATGCATATAACTACTGGCTTACATGCGTTTCAAAGCTAGGGATCGATCCGAACCTGCTCCGTTCAGAGGAGTACGAGAAGCATCTAAACACTCTGAATGCTAAAGCTTTCCTTCGTGAATGTGAGTACGATCAGTTTGTAGATGCTTGTGAATTGATGATTTGGCTGAAGCTGCGCAGGTCGTCGATTGAGGAAATGTTTCGGAACGAGCTCAGAGAGAAACTCCTCCGAAGCTATTCAGCCTATCGTGTTGGAGAGGATGGGCTGATTACTGACCAGGGCAGTCAGGTCGGTGAGCAGGCGATCGAGGAAGCTCGGGCACTGCTCCGTAACCCCGAACTTGTGGGACCGGATCGCCAGTTCCAAGATGCCCTGCGGGACTTCCACAATGGATCGTCTCCGAACTACGAAGGCGCTGTCACAAGCGTGCTCAATGCCGTCGAAGGTGTTGCACGCATCACTCTGGATGACTCTTCCATCACGCTGGGCTTAGCAATGGATAAGGTTCGAACGGAGAGGGGCCTCCACCCCGCGCTAGTAAACTCGCGCAAGAACCTCCATGGCTATGCCTCAGATGAGGGTGGGCGCCACGGATTGGTCGGCGACCCCAAAGTGAACCGGCCGATCGCTGAGTTCTGTTTGCACCAAGCGGCGGCGAGCATCGTCTTCATCGCCCGCCTGTATGGCTACGAAGTTGTAGAGGGCGGCTAGGCTACCCCCGCCCCCCGCCCGCCCGCCCCTACCCCACCACCTTGCAGCGGATCGCGGACCAGTCGTCGTCGATGGCGGTCTGGGCGACGGTCTGGAGGCCGACGGTGGTGGCGTAGTGGCGGATGTCGTCGCGGTTGATGTCGGCGCTGAGACGTCTCGAGGAACCCTTCGGGTAGGCGATCCAGATCTTGCCGTCCGCGTTCAGGAGCGCCTTCAGGCGGGGCGTCTCCGCCTCCAGCGCCGACCGTTCCGTGACGAACACCTGAATCACGTCGAAGGCGCCGCCTGGCGTGTCCGTCACCTCGACGCTCGCAGGCGCGGTGAGGGTGGCTGCGTAGCCGTCTGGCGCGTGCACGAGCAGGAGGCGCTCGTTCGCGCGCAGGTGCATCCGTTCCGCCACCGTCTTCGCCGAGGCCATCGCGGCGTCATGCTACGGGAGCGGTGCCCGCCCGCGCCCTATCATGGCCACATGCCCCGCTTGCGCCGTCCCCGGCTGCACCGCGCTGACTACGCCTTCCTCGCGCTCTCGGCGGTCATCGTCGTGGCGGACCTGCTGACGAAGTGGGGGATTCGCAGCTGGGTCGAGCGGGGGGATGCGTGGCCCGACCCCGACTGGAACGTGCGCATCGTGCACTTCACCAATTCGGGCGCGGCCTTCGGCATTCTGGAGGGAGCGGGCTCGCTGCTCATCATCACGAGCGTGGTGGGGGTGGCCCTCATCCTGCTCTACCTCTTCACCCCGGGCATGGCCAGCCCGCTCCTGCGGCTGGGCCTGGCGCTGATGCTGGGGGGCGCCATCGGCAACCTCATCGATCGCGTGGGCGATGGGGAAGTCGTCGACTTCATCAAGTTTCCCGAGTGGCCCGCCTTCAACGTCGCCGATTCCGCCATTACGATCGGGGTCATCATCCTCATATGGGCGCTTCTGACTCAGACACAGACCGGCCCGGAAGCCGACGCCAGCTCCTCGTGACGGAGGAGGGCCGGCTCGATGCCGTCCTCGCGGCTGCCTTCGCCGACCTCAGCCGCGCCCGTGTGCAGCGTCTCATCGCCGGCAACCACGTGCTCGTCGATGGCGTGCCCGCGCGCAAGTCGACCCGTGTCGAGCGCGGTGCGAAGGTCGCCGTCACGCTTCCTGAAACGGCTCGTGAGCCTGCTCCGGTCGGCTTCTCCCTGCCCGTCCTGCACGAAGACGATGAGGTGCTCGGCGTCGACAAGCCCGCTGGCCTGCTCGTGCACGGCGCGCCTGCCGAGCCGCTCGCGCCCAGCGTGGTCGACTGGTTCGTCGAGCGTTGCCCGGAGGAGGCGCGCGCCTTCGACGTGGAACGTCCGGGCGTCGTGCACCGGCTCGACAAGCACACGAGCGGGGTGCTCCTGCTGGCCCGCACGCCGTCTGCCCAGACGACCCTCAGCGCCGCCTTCGCCGATCGCGAGACGCGCAAGCAGTACCTCGCGCTGTGCGATGGCGTCCCGCAGCGCGACCACGCCATCGTCGAGGCCGCCATCGGGCGCAGTCACGCCGACCGCCGCCGCATGGCGGTGACTGCCTCCGGGCGCGAGGCCCGCACCGAGTACGAGGTGATCGCGGCGGCGCACGGGCGCTCCCTGCTGCTCGTGCTCCCCTTCACGGGCCGTACGCACCAGATCCGCGTCCACCTGGCCGCCATCGGCGCTTCCGTCGCCAACGACGACCTCTACGGGCGCGGCCCCGGGCCCCGCCACTTCCTCCACGCCTGGCGGCTCGCCGTGCCCCACCCCGACGGCGGTGAGCTCACCCTCACCGCTCCTCTTCCCGCCGACATGCGTGCGGCCATCGAGGAAGCCGGCTTCGCCGCCGAGGCCGCTCCCTACGCTGAGCCTGTCGCCTCATCCCGTTCGGAGGTGGTCGCATGACGCAGCCACAGTCGCAGCCCGTGCGCACCCGCTTCGCCCCCAGCCCGACCGGCGAGCTGCATATCGGCGGTCTGCGCACCGCCCTCTTCCAGTGGGCCTTCGTGCAGGCGAACGGCGGGCAGTTCATCCTCCGCATCGAGGACACCGACCAGAGCCGCTACGTCGAAGGCGCCGTCGACAACATCCGCGAAGGGCTGCGCTGGCTCGGGATCGAGTGGGACGAAGGCCCCGACATCGGCGGCCCGCACGGCCCCTACGTGCAGTCGCAACGGCTCGACAAGTACGCAGCCACCGCCGCCGAACTGAGGGCTCGTGGTTGCGCCTACCGCTGCTTCTGCACGCCCGAACGGCTCCGCCAGCTGCGCAAGGACCAGCAGGCGAGCGGGCGTGCCACCGGCTACGACGGCCGCTGTCGCGATATCCCCCCGGCCGAAGCGGACGAGCGAGCCCGCTCCGAGTCCTGCGTTCTGCGCTTTCGCATGGACCGCACCGGCACCACCACCTTCCCCGACCTCATCCGTGGCGATGTCGTCTTCCAGAACTCGCTCCAGGACGACTTCGTCATCCTCAAGTCCGACGGCTTCCCCACCTACCACCTGGCCATGCTCGTGGACGACCACGATATGGAGATTACGCACGTCATCCGTGCGGAGGAGTGGCTCGCCAGCGGCCCCCGCCACCTGCAGCTGTACGAGGCGATGGGCTGGCCCGCCCCCCACTTCGCCCACCTCCCCCTGCTCGTCGATAGTCAGGGGCGCAAGCTCTCCAAGCGCGCGGGCGATGTAGCCGCCCTCGACTACCGCGATCGCGGCTACCTGCCCGAGGCGATGACCAACTTCCTCGCCTTCCTCGGCTGGTCGCTCGACGACAAGACGACGCACATCACCGCCGACGAGTTCGCCCGCGTCTTCACCCTCGACCGCGTCGTGCCCAACCCTGCCTTCTTCGATACGGAACGGCTCGACGCGCTCAACGGCCACTACATCCGCTCGCTTGCGCCCGACGACTGGCGCGAACGCGTCGCGCAGTGGCTCGAGCGCGACCTCCCCGCCTCCATCCCCCGCCCCCTCGACGCGGCCCTCACGGCCGCCGTAGCGCCGCTCCTGCAGGAGCGCGTCGCGCATCTCGACGAGGTCGCGGGGCTGGTGCGCTTCCTCTTCGCCGACCTTCCTGACTACCCGTCCGACTTGCTCACGGAGCGAATCGGCGGCGACGTGGCCCTCGCCGGCCGCACGCTCGATGCCGCCATCGCAGCGGTCGAGGCCGTCGCGCCCGACGACTGGACGACCGAATCGGTCGAGGCGGCCCTGCGCTCGCTGCAGGACACGCTCGAGCTGAAGCTGCGGAAGTTCGTCTCCGTGCTCTACGTGGCCATCATGGGAGCTCCGCGCGGCATTCCCCTCTTCGATTCAGTGGCCCTGCTGGGGCGTGAGCAGAGCCTCGCCCGCTTGCGCGCCGCCCGCGCCCGGCTCGCCTCGTGACCGGGGCGGCTGCTGGCGAGTGGCGCATGGTGGCCTTCCTCGACCACGAGGACGACCCCGCCACGATGGCGAACCCCGTCCACAGCACCGAATTCGCCCGCGAGCTTGGTTTCGGCGGCGCGCTTGTCGCAGGCGCGACCGTGTGGGGCTGGAGCGTCCCTGCCATCCTCGAGACGCTCGGCGACGGCTGGCTCGACCACGGCTGGGCGCGTTTCCGCTTCCGTCAGCCCGTCTACCCCGGCGATGACGTCAGGATCACGCTCTCGCCCGGAGACGCCGAAGGCGCCTTCTCCCTCACCATGAGCAACGGCGATGGCGTCGCCTGTGCGGTGGGGGAAGTGGGGTTGGGCGCGAACGACGCGCTCGCCGGCTTCCAGACGCCTCCCCGTATGACCCCTGAGCCCCGCCCCGATCCCCAGCCCGAACCGAGCCTCGACCCCGCCCGCATCGGCTCCTCCTGGACGCCGATGGCGGTCGACGCCTCCCCCGAGACGCTGCTCGCCTACATGCAGCTGAGCCACCGCTCAGACGATCCGCGCTTCTGTAGCAGTGAAGGGCAGGCGGCGCGCCTGCACCCCGCCTGGCTGGTGGCGCGCGCGGAGGCGCTCATGCGCCACAACTTCGCCATCACCAGCTCAATCCACACCCGCAGCGAGGTTGAGTTCCTCGCGCCCGCGCCGATTGGCGGGGAGGTTGCGGTCGGTGGCGTCTGCCGCGCGCTCTACGAGCGCAAGGGGCGTCCATTCGTCGATTTTGAGTGCCTCGTGCGCGGCGCCGATGGCCGTGACCTCGCGCGCATGCGCCACACCACCATCTTCGACGCACTGGCAGGCTCTGCATGATCGACTCCATCGCCAACTTCCTCCGCTACTTCGACGGCGTCCAGCGCCGCGCCATGCGCGACGTCGCCGCCCTTCCTCCCGAGGCCGCCTCATGGAAGCCGCCCCCCGGCGGCGAGGGTGAGGCCGCCTGGTCCATCCCCGAGCTGATCGCCCACATCGCCCGCTCGCGCGGCTTCTTCACGGGCGTCTACCACGACGAGGGCTGGCTCATGCCGCCCGCTCCCGACACCTGCTCTCCCGCGCGCTGGCAGGAAGCGCTCGAGGAGAGCGCTGCCACGCTCCAGGAGCGTCTCGCCGCGACGCCCGACGAGTGGCTGCAGCGGCGCGTGCCCCTGATCGAGGGCGAAGGGACCCTCGCCGGCTGGCGCGTGCTGATGATGCTCGTCGAGCACGAGGTTCATCACCGCAGCCAGATCGATACCTACGCCGGCCTCAACGGCTGGGCCCCGCCCGACATCTTTGGGATGAGCGCGGAGGGCATCGACGAGCGCGAGGCCACCCAGCGCCAGCGTCTCGCCGAACGCGACGACCAGTAGCGTCCGCCTGTGGCGTCGCGCCCGTCGCGCCTGCGACGCTCGGGCCGTACCCTGCGCGAAACAGGAGGCCCCCATGAGCGTGATGGATGACTTTCGACTGGATGGCCACGTTGGCGTGATTACCGGCGGTGGCCGTGGCATCGGTGAGGGCATCGCCTTCGCGATGGCCGACGCGGGCGCCGATGTGGTCGTCGCCGCCCGCCGCGAGAGCGACCTCGCCCGTGTCGTCGAGGGCGTCGAGGCGCGTGGCGCCCGCGGCCTCGCCGTCCCCACGGACGTGCTCGACCGCTCCGCCATCGAGCGGCTCGTCGCCGCTTCGGTCGAGGCTTTCGGCAAAATCACCGTCTGGGTGAACAATGCCGGCGGCAGTCAGGATCGCGTCGTGCGCGACCTCGCCGAAGTCCCCGACGAGGTGTGGGACGAGATGATCGAGTTCAACCTCACCTCCGCCTTCCTCGGTGTGCGCGCCGCCCTTCCCCACATGTCCGAAGGGTCGAGCATCGTCAACATCGTCTCCGGCGCGGCGCTCAACGCGGCCCCGCACACGGGCGCCTACGGCGCCGCCAAGGCGGGTGTGGTGAACATGACCATGACGCTCTCCCGCGAGCTCGCCGAGCGCCGCATCCGCGTCAACGGCATCGCCCCCGGGCCGATCGTGACCGAGCAGTTCTCGGCCATGTTCCCGATGACGGAGGAGGAGCAGGTCGCCTACGGCAACCGCCTCCCCACCGGCCGCATGGGCAGGCCCAGCGACATCGGTGCGGGCGTTGTCTACCTCGCCTCCGAGGCGGGCTCCTGGATCACCGGCCAGACCATCGCCATCAACGGCGGCCACGTCCCCGGCTCCATCGCCGTCGTCCACCGCGACGAGTAGGCGAACCTGCAAGCCGCACCGCTCGCAGGTAGGCTTGCCCCTTCCAGCACAAGGAGAAACGCCCCATGATCGAAAAACAGGAACTGGTCGACGGCATCCGCTTCGCCGGGCGTCGCGCTGCCGCCGCCCTCGAACACGTCCCCGACTTCGACCGACAGCTCGGCCACGACTGGACGACCGCGGACGCCTTCCGCCACATCGCCGCCGGTTCGGGCGGGCTGGAAGGCTTCTATGCGCGCCTCGGCGATGGTTCCCTCGAAGCCTATACCGATGAAGCCGCCGCCACGGGCAACGCCCGCACCATCGACCGTATGGCCGAACTCTCCCGCGAGGAGCTGAAGGCAATGATCCTGGAAGGTTCGGAGAAGTCCGCCGCCTTCGCTGCGACGCTCGCGGACGACGACCTCGCCAAGCCCATCGCGCTCGGCGACTACCGCATGCCCAAGGCCGAGCTCATCGCCCAGATCTGGATTCACCACACCATCGCGCACGCGTACGAGGCGAGCTACCGCTGGCCTCTCTAGTGGCTGGACGCGGCTAGCGCTGCGTTCGTCAGGACGTAGCGGGAGGAAGCAGGTTGCGCGGATCGACGTCGCGCAGGCGCGCCTCGATGCGTTCCAGCCACGTGGAAGCGAGCTTCAGCCCGCGTCCCTCACCGATGTCGAGCATGGTGAGGACGCCGAGCCAGTGCGCGGTGGCGAGCATGCTCAGCTCGTAGTGCCGCCAGCACTGCTCGAACGAGTAGTCGCGGACGCCATGCTCGAGCAGGGTGTTGTGGTACCCGCGCAGGAGGTCTCGCTCCTGTTCGGACGTGAGGGTTGGACACGCGCCGGAGAGGAAGTAGGCGACGTCGTAGGTGGCCGGTCCGTGGCGCACCGCCTGCCAGTCGAAGAGGACCGGGTCGTCGCCGCGGAAGGCCATGTTGTCGAGCCGCAGGTCGCCGTGCAGGAGCGTGGGGGGAGCCTCCTGCTGGAGCTGCGTGAAGACTGCAACGCCGTGCTCTGCAAGCCACGCGATGACGTGGCGGAGATGCGCGGACAGGCTCTCCCCGGCCCGCTCCCTGAGCGTGGTGAGGGTCTGCAGGTAGACGCTGTGCCGTACGCGCAGGTCGCTGGTGAGCGGCGTGAGCCAGTAGCGCCCCTGGAGCCTCGAGTCATCCCAGAAGGCGGCGTGCATCCTCGCGACGGAGTTGAGCACGTCGGCGCACCGCTCCGGCGTTGTCCCCGCCACCTGGTCGCCCGGCGTGGTCCCCTCCAGGTCTTCGATCAGCAGGATGTAACGTCGCTTCTTGCGCGACGCTATCCAGGTGACAATGCGAACGGCCGACGGCAGCATCCACATCGGCAGGTAGTTGGCCAGCGCCGCTCGCGATGACTGGCGCTCCGGCGACGTCTCCTGATCGAAGTCGCCGTAGTACAGCTGCGGCACGCTCACGGGCGTCTGCGCCGAGAATTCGGCGTAGAAGCAGTTTTCGCGCTCGTAGACGCCAGTCGCCTCACCGATGGCGCGGTTCGCGAGGCTGGGGAACTTCGCGATCACGGAGGCGGGTCCCGCTTCGCCTTCGTACTGCATGCGCAAGCGCGCGATGACGCCCATGAAGCCTTCACCTTCGCCCAGCAGCTCCTGCTCGACGGAGGTCACCGTGCTGGTCGGGCTCAGCTCGCCCGTCTCACGCAGCGCCTCGGTCAGCCATGCTGACGTCAGCTCATAGAGTTGTTCGGGAATGAGATCCATCGCCTGCCTGCCTGCCTCGTGGGTCATGGTAAGCCTCAGGGCCTGTCGGGGTTAGGGCAGCCTGTCCAGGTCGATGCCCGCGATGCGCGCCCGCAGCCGTTCGAACCAGGCTTCCATGAGCGGAATGCCACGGCCGTCTCCGAGGTCCATCTGGTCAAGTGAGGTGAGCGTCTGCATGGCGGTGAGCAGGCCCAGCTGGTAGTCACGTTCGAACGCCTCGAAGGCGTAGTCACGCACGCCCAGTTCGCCGAGCGCCGTGTGGTACTCCCGCAGCAGGTCGGTCTCGTCCTGCGGCGACAGATCCGGGCTTGCGCCGGAGAGGAAGTAGGCCACGTCGTAGGCGGCCGCGCCCCGCCGCACGAGCTGCCAGTCGAACACGACCGGCGTGTCCCCGCGGAAGGCCACGTTGTCGAGCCGCAGGTCGCAGTGCAGCAGCGTCACGGGCGCGCGACGCTGGAGCTCGCGCACGGCCTGCGCGCCATGCTCCTCCGCCCACTGCAGTGCTCGTTCGAAGCGGTTGTCCACCAGGTGAGCGAACTGCTTGCGGAAGGCCGGGTTGGAGTCGCGGAAGAGGGCGTGGCGGATGCGCGCGTCGATGTCCAGCGGCAGGAGCCAGAAGCGCCCCTCGATCGTCGTGCTGCTCCAGAAGGCCGCGTGCATGCGCGCCACCTCGCGCAGCACCCGCGCACAGCGCTCCGGCGGGATGCCCGCGACCTGATCGCCCAGCTCCGCGCCCTGCAGGTCTTCCAGCAGCAGGATGTAGCGACGCTTCTTGCGCGACGAGATCCATTTCGCCAGCTGCGTCATGCGCGACGCGAGGAAGCGCGGGGTGCGGTCCGCCATCGACATGGCCGCCGCCTGGCGCTCGGAAGCGGCGTCCCGATCGAAGGCGCCGTAGTACATGTGTGGCGTGGCCAGCGGCAGTTCGGCGGCCAGCTCGGCGTAGAAGCAGCTCTCGCGCTCGTACGCGCCGAGCAGCTCGCCCATGGAGCGATTCGCCAGCTTGGGCAGCTTCGCCACGACGCTCCCCGGCCCATCGCCGCCCTCGTAGGCGAGCGTGAGGCGTGCGATATCGCCGAGAAAGCCGGCGCCCTCCCCCAACATCTCGCGCTCGACCGAGACGACCCGCGTGGTGGCCGGAATCTCGCCCTCCGCCTGCAGGGCGTCGGTCAGCCAGGCAGGCGTCAGATCGTCGAGCTGTTCGGGAATCGAAAGTGTCATGCCGTGTCCTTGAGCGGTGCGGCTCGCTGCCCAGCTTAACGGTCTGCGTGGCGCGACGTAGCGTGTGCGCGGTCGCCCACGTACGATCCTGACGCCCGGTGGAGGCACACGATCTGCCGCTCCGCCGCCCAGGAGTACCCCGCTTCCCATGAAAATTCTCGATGGCGTCTACCAGCTGCTCACCCCCTTCCCCCAGTACGAGTGCGAGGAGGCGAAGCGGCTTCGGGGCGAGCTCGAGCGCAAGCCCCGTGTCACCAAGGGCCTGCCCTACGTCCTCCCCTACCTGATCAAGAACGGGGGCGAGACAGTGCTCGTCGACTGTGGCTGGAATACGGACGCCGCCTACGCCGCCCTCGAGGACGGCATGCGCGAACACGGCAGCCACCCCTCCGAGATCACCCAGCTCGTCATCACCCACGTCCACCCCGACCACTACGGCATGTCCGGGCGGCTCAAGCAGGTCTCGGACTGCGAGGTGGTGATGCATGAGCGGGAAGCCGACTTCATCGCCTCCCGCTACTTCGCCCCGCGTGGCCTGACCGACGAGATGCAGCGCTACATGGCCCAGCACGGCGTCCCCGAGATGAAGGCCCCCGAGATGTCCCGCGGCTCCATGGATATGCTCGACAAGGTCCAGCCCGCTGCTCCCGACCGCAAGGTGCACGGCGGCGAGACGCTTCGCGCGGGCGACTTCGAATTCGAGGTGCTCTGGACGCCCGGCCACGCCCCCGGCCACATCTGCCTCTACGAGCCCAACCGCAAGCTGCTCTTCAGCGGCGACCACATCCCCCCACCATCACCCCCAACGTCTCCATGCACTCCCAGACCTCCGGCGACCCGCTCGGGGACTACATCCGCTCCCTCGATGTCGTGGCCGACCTCGATGTCGAGCGCGTCCTCCCCGCGCATGAGTTCGATATCAAGGAGCTGAAGCGTCGGGTGAACGAAATTCACGACCACCACCGCGAGCGGCTCGACGAGATGCTGCGCTGCGTCGATGCCGGCGCAACCGCCTGGGACGTCGCCGGTCGGGTGCAGTGGGCCACCGGCACGCTCGCTGATTTCGAGCCCTTCATGTAGCGCGCGGCGGTTGGCGAGACGCTCTCCCACCTGGAGCACCTCTTCGAAGAGGGACGCCTCTCCAAGGTGAAGCGCGATGGACAGATGCACTGGATCCCGGTGTAGGAAGGCCCACCCCGCAGTCCATGCCGGGAGAGCGCCAGCGCGCTCCGTCTGGTACCGTTGACGCGTGGCTAAACAGGAATCTATCGAGGTCGAGGGGCTCGTCACCCAGGCGCTCCCCAACGCAGTCTTCCGCGTCGAACTGGCCAACGGCCATGAAGTGCTCGCCCACGTGAGCGGACGCGTCCGCCGCTACCGCATCAAGGTGCTGCTCGGCGACCGTGTGCTGGTCGAGCTCTCCCCCTACGACCTCTCCAAGGGTCGCATCACCTACCGCTTCAAGTAGCGGTTCGGTCGTGCCCCCCCTGCTCACTTCAGCTAACCCCACTTCAGCCGGGTTGATTGTCGATCGTTGATCGTCAGGCAGACGGGATGGCGCCCGTCTCCTGCAGGCGCGAGAACCACTTGCGGAACATATCCTCGGTATCCATGCAGGCGGTGAAGCCGGCCTGACGCGCCTTGATGGTGCTGTTGAGGATAGGCAGCGGCGGCCGGCTCGGCGCGCCCAGTACCGTGTCCGCGTAGATGAGTGAGTTGTAGCCCGTGAACTCCAGCAGGCTCGCGGGCGACGTGAGCCCGTTGCGCTCCACCAGCGCTGCCCACTGCGCTTCCTGCTTCGGCAGCTCCTCCGCCAGCGAGAGGTGACGTGGCTCGCCCGCCTCCATGCCCAGCGTCTCCGCGATGGCAGGCCACACGTTCTCCCACATGAAGACGTCGCCGTTGGTGAGGTTGAACGTCTCACCCCATACCGCCGGCTCCGTCGTCGCCCAGGCGAGCGCTTCCGCGACGAGGTCCGCGTCTACCGCTTCCCGCAGGGTGGGCGCGCCCGGACGCCCGGGGAAGTCGAGCGGACGCCCCTGCTCCCGCAGCAGCGATGCAAACGCCCCGATCACGGGCACCGGGTTCATGTGGTTCCCGGGCGCATCCCCGTAGATGACCGTCGGCCGCCAGACGGTCAGGCCCCAGCCGCCCTGCGCCTGCCGTTCCCGCAGGTAGTCCTCCTGCTCGAAGTAGAAGTTGGCGTGCGGCTTGCGTGGTTCGCGCTCGCGCAGCGGCACCTTCACCCCCGCCGCTCCGATGTCGGGGTGATGCAGCCCGTACGCCTTCGTGCCGTGCAGCAGCGAGACGTGCTCCAGCCCGGAGGCCGCCCGAAAAAGCGGCTCCATCAGGTTGCGCAGCATGCGCGCGTTGCGCTCGATCACCTCGGGGTCGACCCAGCCCGGCATGAGCCCGGGGATCTCCTGCAGCGCGGCGTAGACGACGTGCGTCACGCCCGACATGGCGCCGAAGGCGCGCTCGCAGGCGGCTTCGTCCAGCAGGTCCACGGAGAGCAGTTCCGCTTCCGCGGGCAGCCCCGCCGGTACGCGTCGCGAGACCCCCACCGCCTCCCAGCCGGGCAGCGTGGCGAAGTGGCGTACCGCTGAGTACCCCACCAGCCCTGAGGCCCCTGCAATCAGTACCTGTCGCGTCGCCATCAGTACCCCCGCTCCCGACCGACCACGTTCGCGAGCGGTTCGCCGCTCACGTACCGCTTGAGGTTTTCGGTGAAGAACTCCGCAGCGCGGTCGAAGTAGCCGTGCATCGCCCCCGATCGGTGTGGTGTCACGATCACGTTGGGCAGGTCCCAGAAGGGGCTGTCGGCGGGCAGCGGCTCGGGGTCGTGCACATCGAGCGCGGCCCCGCCGATGCGTCCATCCCGCAACGCCGCCAGCAGCGCCTCCTCGTCGACCACCGCCGCCCGTGCTATGTTGACCAGCGCCGCATCCTGCTTCATCAGCGCGATCTCGTCCGCGCCGAGCAGGCCGTCCGTCTCCGCCGTCAAGGGGACGCAGAGCACGACATAATCGGACTCCGCCAGCAGCCGCGGGAGCTCGTCCGAAGGCAGCAGCTCATCGACATCCGCGTCGTGTTCGCCGGCCTGCGCGCTTCGCCGGGTGGCGATGACGCGCATCTCGAAGGCTCGCGCCCGTCGTGCCAGCGCCCGCCCGATCGCCCCCAGCCCCACGATTCCGCACGTCTTCCCCCGCAGCTGCCCCGCGAATCGGAAGTCCCAGTGATGCTCCACCTGGTCGCGCATCGTTTGATGCAGCCCCTTCTCCAGCATCACCATCACGCCCATGCAGTACTCCGCAATGGGCACGGCGCCGACGCCGCTCATGGTGGTGATGGTGAAGTCGAGGTCGAGGACACCCTGCTCGATGAGTTCGTCCAGCCCCGCCGTGAGTACCTGGAACCACTTCAGGTTCGGCGCCGCCCGATGCAGCTCGATGGAGTCCAGATGCGAGCCGAACAGCACTTCCGCCTGCGCCAGCGTGGCTCGCTGCTCGCTCGTCGGCGGCGGCCGCTGCACGCTCGCCTCAACACGCTCGCTGGCGTAGTCGAGGATGCGCACGAGCGGTGACGCTCCCTCGATCGTCGCCCGCGTCTGTTCCGTCAGCGGGAACGACACGACCACCGGGACGGGCTCCTGTCGCATGCGCGCCTCCCTCGTGCGGATCAGTCTACCGAGCCGCCTGCTCGCGTTCCGCCCCGTCGTCGCGGACAATCCCCACGATGTCCGATTCCCGCGAACGCTTCGCCGCCGATCGCCTGCGCGACCACACCGCTGCCACCTTCGAGCACTGCGGCATGCCCGCCGCCGCCGACGCCACCGCCGCCCACGTGCTCCTCGACGCCGACCTGAAGGGCATCGAGTCCCACGGGATCGCCCACCTCACCTGGCACCCGGGCTATGTGTCCGGCCTGCGCGATGGGCGGGTGAACCCCATCCCCACCGTGCGTGTCCTGCGCGAGACGCCCGCCACGCTAGCGCTCGACGGCGATGGCGGCATGGGCGTGGTCGTCGCGGCCGAGGCGATGGAGCGCTGCATCGCCCTCGCCGAAGCCTCCGGCATCGGCATGGTCACCGTGCGCAACGGACGACACTTCGGCGCCGCCGGCTACTATGCCGAACGCGCCGCCGAGCGCGGCCTCATCGGCATGGCCAGCTGCAACGTGCGCCCCCTGGCGGTCCCCGCGGGCGGCACGGATCGCGCCTTCGGGACGAATCCGCTCGCCTTCGCCGCCCCCATCGCCGGACGCGAACCGTTCTCGCTCGACATGGCCACTACCGCCGTCGCGGGCGGGAAGCTCGAAATCGCCGGGCGGCAAGGTAAGCGCCTCCCCGACGGCTGGGCCGTCGACGCCGACGGCCTTCCCAGCGACGACCCCGAGGCGCTCGCTTTGGGCGGCGCGCTGCTCCCCCTCGGCTCCAGCCTTGAGACCAGCTCGTACAAGGGCTACGGGCTCGGGCTGGTAGCCGACATCCTCTCCGGGGCGGGCTTCGGGATGGCGCTGGCGCGCCGCGAGATGGGGCAGTGGTTCGCCGCCTGGCGCATCGACGCCTTCCGCGACCCCGATGAGTTTCGGGCCGAAATGGCCGACCTCGCCGACCGCATCCATGCCATCGCCCCAGCGCCGGGCGTCGACCGCGTCCGCATCCCCGGCGACAAGGAGGCGGAGGCGCGCGCCGACCGCGAGGCGAACGGCATCCCCCTCGACAGCGCGGTCGTCGCGCAGCTGCGTGAGCTCGCCGCCGAGACAGGCGTGCCCTTCCCCGATCCCCTCACGAGGCAGGTCCCCGCATGATTCCCGAGAACGTCCTCGCCAGCCTGCGCCAGCGCTTCAGCGCGCTTCCTGCGCCCGTCACCATCGAGTACTTCCAGCAGAGCGAGAGCGGGTTGATTGTGCCCGGCGCCGCGCCCCGCACGCCCTGCCCCGCCTGCGCCCCCACCCTGGAGACGCTCGAAGACCTGGTGGGCGTCTCCCCGCGCCTGCGGCTGGTCACGCACGAGTTTCACGCCAACCCCCAACTCACCGAGAACTGGGGCGTCGAGCACGTCCCTGCGACGGTGCTGCGGCGCGGGGGCGGCGGGGCTCCGCTGCGGTACTACGGCATGCTGGGCGGGCACTTCTTCGAGGTGCTGGTGGAAGTGCTTTCGGCGTGGCCTGCGCACCCGACCGCGCCTGCGGCTCTGGGGGAAGTGCTCGATCGCCTCACCGAGCCGCTCCAACTGATGGTGGTTGGATCGCTGCGGCACGCAGCAGCCGCGCAGGCTGTCGCCACCGCCTGCCAGCTCGCACTCTACTCACCGCGCATCGACCTCTCCATCGTCGAGGTCGAGACGTTCCCCGAGATCGCCCAGCAGTTCGCCCTGCGCGAGCTGCCCGCCACCATCGTCGCCGGCCGTCACGGCTTCACCGGCGTCACCACCTCCCTCGCGCTGGCGCAGTTCGGGGTCGAGGCGCAACAGTCCGGCTCGCCCGCGCCCCCGCAGATCGCGCCCGGCTCCGCCTCCCCGATCGGTGGCGCCCAGGCTCCCGATCAGTCCGCCACGCCGCAGCAGGCGCCCGCCCCGCCGCCACCGGTTGAGCCCGCCGCCGACCGCGTCGACGTCGCCATCGTGGGTGGCGGGCCAGCGGGCTTGCAGGCGGCGCTCGTGCTGGTGCGCGCACGCAAATCGGTCGCCCTCTTCGATGCGCCCTCGCCCCCGCGCAACGCTGCCTCGCACGGCGTCCACAACTTCCTCGGCGTCGAGGGCATGCTGCCCGACGAACTCGCCCGAACGGCCCGGGAGCAGATCGAAGCGGTCGGCGGGGCTGCCCTGCACAGCGTCGAGGTGACGAACGTCGAGCGCGCCAGCGACGGCGGCCTCGTGCTCACCACGGGCGAAGGCGACCGGCTCAGCGCCCGACACGTCATCCTCGCCTTCGGCCATCGCGACGCCATCCCCGACGTTCCTGGCTTCGACGAGTGCTGGGGTACGAGCGTCATCTCCTGCCCCTTCTGCGACGGCTACGAGCATCGCGACCGCACGTGGGGGCTGGTCGTGCCTTCGACCGGCGCGAAGGCGACGCCCCCGCTCTTCGCCCAGAACTGGACCGACAAGATGAAGATCATCGTCGGCGGGAGCGTCGACTTCCCCGACGAGGTCGTCAGCGCTGTCGAGGCCCAGGGCATCAGCGTGCATCGGGGCGATATCACCGCCATCACCCACGAGGACGGCGCGCTCACGAGCGTCACGCTCGATGGGGGCGAGACGGTCGAGGTGGAGACGCTCCTGTGGAGCCCCGAGACCCTGCCCACGCCCCTTGTCGGGTGGCTCGGTCCGAGCCTCGGGCTCGCCCTCGACGAAGACGGCTTCATCGCCACCAACCCCATGCAGCAGACGAGCGTGGAGGGCATCTGGGCCGCGGGCGACGCTACCGGCTCGACAATGGCCCTCGACGCCGCCCGCTCCGGCGGCGCGGTCGCCATGCTCATCGTGCAGGGCTGGTTCGAGGAGCAGGGCCACTAGCGGCCGCACCGCACAGGGGCACGACTGCGCCCTGTCCGTTATTCTGAGGGGGCTTCTTCGCCTCTGCAGTGTGTGCGAAGCCAGGAGAGAGCCATGACCCGAGAGCAGCTGGTGGAGATGAGCCGCCGCGAGGTGGAGAACCTTCAGAACGACCGCATCGACCTGACCGACGAGGTCTACAAGATCCCGACCGCGCTCTACCACGACCCCGAGCGCTGGCAGACCGAGGTCGACCGCATCTTCCGGCGCCTGCCCCTCGCACTCGCCTTCACCTCCGAGCTGCGCGAGCCCGGCTCCTACCGCTCGATCGAGGTTGCAGGCGTGCCCGTGCTCATCACGCGCGCCGCCGACGGCGAGGCCCGCGCCTTCGTCAACATGTGCAGCCATCGCGGCAACTACATCATCGAGGAGCCCGAGACGGGCACCACCGAGATCTTCCGCTGCAACTACCACGCGTGGACCTACGACCTGAAGGGCAACCTCGTCGGTGTCTTCGACGAAGGCAACTTCGGAGACGTCGACAAGTCCTGCTACGGCCTCACGGAGCTGCCCTCCGCCGAGCGCTCGGGCATGATCTGGGTCACGCTCAAGCCCGATTCGAACGTCGACATCGACGCCTTCCTCGCGGGCTACGACTCCCTGCTCGACGACCTCGCCTTCAATGACGCCCACGTGGTCGGCCGCCAGAATCTCGACGGTCCCAACTGGAAGGTCGCCTACGACGGCTACCGCGACTTCTACCATGTGCCTATCCTCCATCGGAACAGCTTCGGCCCCGATGGCCCCTTCCAGCCCGACTACTACGCCTGGGGCCCGCACGTCCGCGTGATGTCGCCCAAGGGCCACGAGAAGCTCGCCGATACGCCCGAATCCGAATGGGGCTACGACGACATGACCGCCGGCGTCTGGACCGTCTTCCCCAACATGTCCATCGCGGGCAGCACGGGCTCGGGCTACATGGTCTCGCAGATGTTCCCGGGGAAGAGTCCGGGCGAATCCTTCACCATCCAGAACTTCCTCCGCTTCGAGCCGCCCGAGGAGCAGGACCAGGCCGAGCTGGACGAGTACATGGCCTTCATGGGCCACGTCGTCGGCAACGAGGACTACTACACCGGCTTCCACGTGCAGAAGGCGCTCGCCACAGGCGCCAAGGAGCACTCCCTCTTCGGCCGCAACGAGGGTGGCGGGCAGCTCTTCCACAAGTGGGTCGACGCCCTCGTCGACACGTCCGACGAGGCGCTTCCCGGCCTGCTCGAGCGCGGCATCGACTAGCGTCAGCGCCGCGCCTGCGGCCCCGACACCAACCCGAAAGCGCCCCCT
Organism: Tepidiformaceae bacterium; assembly: GCA_965200565.1. Classification (GTDB taxonomy): domain Bacteria; phylum Chloroflexota; class Dehalococcoidia; order Tepidiformales; family Tepidiformaceae; genus UBA2991. Next base: position 2,135,222 of record OZ241349.1, read on the forward strand.
CGCTCCTTGAAGAGGATGAGGGGGCGCTTCGCGTCGGGATTCCGAGTGCTCTGGTTGGCGTTGAGCGGGGCTACCCACCGCCACCGCCGGGCGCACCTGCCTCCTCCGGCTCGACGCCGAAGCCAGGGCGTTCGCCTGGAGCGTCGCTGTCGCTGGCGGGGGCGTCGGCGGCGAACGGGGTATCGCCTTCCGCCTCAGCCATCATCTCCTCGCGCCCGCGCATCCGCACGCGCGGCATGAACAGCCCGATGACGAAGCCCACTGCCACGAGGCCCACGCCGATGAGGAAGATGTCCGTGATCGCATCCCCGAGCGCGATCTGCGCGTTCAGGATGACATTGTCGGCGGTGCCTGGGCTGGCCTCGTCGATTGCGCTCCGCATCGCCGCCAGCGAGTCCGGGCTGAGCAGCCGCTGCGGGTCGGAGAGCAGTTCGCTGAACTGCTCCGGCACCGCACTCTCCAGGTTCGACTTGAACGTGTTCGCCAGGAACGAACCCAGGATGGCGACCGAGAAGGTGCCGCCGATCTGGCGGAAGAAGTTCACCGAGGCCGTACCCGTGCCCAGCAGCCGGTGCGGCAGCGCGTTCTGCACCGCCAGCTGGAAGGTCGGCATCCAGAGGCCCATGCCCAGCCCCAGCAGCACCATGTAGCCGCGCGTCGTCCACGCGCTCGATCCGTGATCGAGGGTGGAGAGCAGGTAGAAGGCCGTCAGCAGGGCTATGCCGCCACAGATCGCCAGCAGGCGCAGGTTGCGCCCGCGGCTCAGCAGCTGCCCCGAGGTCACCGAGCCTGCGACCATCCCGATCATCATCGGCATCACCACCAGGCCCGAATTCGTCGCCGAAACCTCTTGCACGCCCTGCAGGAACAGTGGCAGGAACTGGAGCGCCCCGAACATGCCCATGCCCAGCACCATCGTCGCCAGAATGGAGACCGTGTAGGCGCGGTTGCGGAAGAGTCCGAGCGGCAGCACGGGCTCCGCTGTCCGTCGCGCCTGTACCAGGAAGATCACCAGGAAGATGGCGGCTGCGCCGAATGAGGACAGCACCGGCGCCTCGGTCCAGCCGTACTGGTTCCCCGCCCACGAGAGCCCCAACAGCAGCGAGGTCGCCATGCCCACAATGAGCGCGGCGCCGCCCCAGTCGATGATCGCCTTCCCCTCCTGGCGGAAGCGCGGCATCCCGAACCCCACCAGCCCCAGCGCCAGCACCGCGACGGGAATGTTGATGTAGAAGATCCAGCGCCACGAGATGTTGTCCGTGAGCGCCCCTCCGGCCAGTGGCCCGATGATGCTCGCCATGCCAAACGTGGCGGCGAACAGACCGATCCAGCGCCCGCGTTCCTTCGGTGCGAACAGGTCGCCCACCGAGGTGAAGGCGGTCGTCATGATCAACCCGGCGCCAGCGCCCTGGATGACGCGGAAGATGATCAGCCAGGTCATGTCGCCCGCCGCCCCGCAGAGCCACGAGCCCACTGCGAACACCACGATCCCCGCCAGCATGAACGGCTTGCGCCCGTACAGGTCCGAGAGCTTCCCTACCACCGGCACCAGCGCGGTCGAGCTCAGCAGGTAGGCGGTGAACGGCCAGACGTAGAGATCGAGGCTGCCCAGGTCCTCCACGATGCGTGGCATCGCGACCGACACGATCGTCTGGTCCAGCGCCGCCAGGAACATCGTCGCCAGCACGCCCGCGAGTACGAGCGCCTTGCGTCGTGCGGGGAGCGTCATTCCCGGCGGGAGCCCTCCGCCTGCTGCCTGTGGTCCTCCACCCATTCCCATCATGAGCGTGCCTCCTGTGGTGTTTGCGCTGCCTGCTGGCGCGGTTGTGTCGGGTCGGTGGGGAGCGGATGCGTGAGGAAGGGGCTGAGCGCCGCCTCGGCGGCCGCCCGCGAGTCTCCCTGCACCTGCAGCCAGTGCGCCGACCACGGCGCGAGGCTCCCCAGCACGAGCGCCGCCGCTGCCTCCGGCGTTACGTCGGCGCGTACATCGCCGCGCGCAACGGCGCGCTCGTAGAGGCGCTGGAAGCGGCGAAGGGGGTCGATGGCGCGCATCTCGCTCCGCAATTCTTCGTGCAGCTGTCCCCCGATGAGGACAGCGTGCACCCAGCCGTAGCGTTCGACGATCTCATGAAGCTGCGTGACAAGCGTCAGTAACCCCGCGACACCGCCAGCGCCCGCTTCTGCGTCGTCCTCTGCCTTGTCCTCTGCTTCGGCGAAGATGGTGGCCATCTGGCCAATCACGTCGCGCACGATCGTGCCGATCACCTCGTCGCGATTGCCGACACAGCGGTAGACGGTGCCCACGCCCACGCCGGCCTCGTGGGCGATATCGATCAGCTCCGCCTCGAGGCCCTGTTCGGCCATGAGGCGCGTGGCCGCTTCCACGATCTTGCGCTTGTTTTCGAGCGCGTCACTGCGCATGGCCGTAAGCGTAATCGGAATTCCGATTCTGTACAAGGCAGCAAGGCCACCCCTCCTCGACGCCACCACCGCGGCTCGCTACCGTTGCCCCCTCAGGAGGCCGCCAGCCAATGACACCACCGCCACCACCGCCACCACCGACGTCCTTCCCCAACCCCGCGCCCGACGTCTCCGTCGAACTCGACGGCCACATCGCCACCGTCGAGATCCACCGCCCCCCGCACAACTTCTTCGATGTCGACCTCATCCGCGCCCTCGCCGACGCCTACCACACGCTCGACGAGGAGCCCGAGGTACGCGCCATCATCCTCGCCTCCGAGGGGCGCTCCTTCTGCGCCGGCGCCCAGCTCGCCGCCCCCGCCGGCGGCAACGAAGGCGACGACATCGGCCTCGATGCGAAGGAGCCGCGACGCCGCGAGGGCAGCGGGCACCTCTACCAGGAAGCGGTGCGCCTGCTCGAAGCGGGCACGCCCGTCGTCGCCGCGGTGCAGGGCGCGGCCATCGGCGGCGGGCTCGGGCTCGCCCTCTCCGCCGACTTCCGCGTGGCCGCCCCCGAAGCCCGCTTCGCCGCCAACTTCGCGCGCCTTGGCTTCCACCACGGCTTCGGCCTGACCGTCACCCTGCCCGCGCTCGTGGGCCAGCAGAAGGCGCTCGACCTGCTCTACACGGGCCGCCGGGTGAAGGGTGAGGAAGCGCTCGCTATCGGCCTCTGCGACGCCCTCGCGCCGATCGCGGACCTTCGCGACAAGGCCCGCGAGCTGGCGAGCGAGATCGCCGCTTCCGCGCCGCTCGCCGTGCGCTCCATCCGTCGTACCATGCGCCGCGGCCTCGCCGATCGCGTCCGTCTCGCGACCGACCACGAGCTGGTCGAGCAGGACTGGCTGCGCGAGACCAACGACTTCCGCGAGGGTGTCCGCGCCACCGCCGAGCGCCGCACGCCCGAGTTCACCGGAACCTGACCGCCAGAAAACCGGCCATCAGCAGGAGCAGAGCCATGAACGAATTTCAGGTCTCCATCACCACCCCCGACGGCGAGGTCGAGTGCTTCGCCGTCCACCCCGACGGCGACGGCCCCTTCGCGCCCGTCATCCTCTACATGGACGTTGTCGGCGTGCGCGACGAACTGCGCGACTTCGCCCGCCGCATCGCCGGCGAAGGCTACTTCTGTCTGCTCCCCGACATGTTCTATCGCGAGGGCCAGCTGCGCTTCGACCTCTCGAAGGGGCAGGAGGAGATCGAGCGCATGTTCGCCGCCGGCCGCACGCTCGACCTGCCCAAGGTCATGCGCGACACCGGCGCCTGGCTCGACTACTTCGACGCCAACCCCGTCGTGGATGGGCCTGTCGGGGCCATCGGCTACTGCATGAGCGGACGCTACGTCGTCGCCGCCGCGGGAAGCTATCCCGATCGCTTCGGCGCCATCGCCTCGCTCTACGGAGTGGGCATCGTGACGGATGAGGACGACTCGCCCCACACGCTCGCCGATCGCATCACGGCCGAGCTGTATCTCGGCTTCGCCGAGCACGACCCCTTCGTGCCCGACAACGTCGTCCCCGATCTGGGCGCCGCGCTCGAGGCGAACGGCGTGCCCCACACCATCGAGACGCACCCCGGCACCGAGCACGGCTTCTGCTTCCCCGGCCGTCCCTCCTACGTGGAGCCAGCGGCGGAGAGCTTCTGGAGCACCGTCTTCGACCTCTACCGACGTCGCCTCACGACCGCCTGAGGCCGAACGGCCAGGGCGAGCGCGAGGGCGGGGGTTACAGGCCCAGCAGCTCGCCTGCGTTCGCGTCCATGATGGCGGTGATGTTGCGCTCCGCCATGAGCACGATCAGGCCCTCTGCCGCCGTGACGAGATCGCGGAAGGCCTGCTGATCCTCCTCGCTCGCGTCGGGCGGTGGGGGAGCGATGTCGTTGACGCCACGTGCCCCGATGAGCGGGATGAACATGCTCGCCAGCAGCCCCAGCCGGTAGTCCTCCCGACACTGCTCGAGTGAGTAGCCCTGCACCCCATGCTCGACCAGCGTGGCGTGGTACAGGTCCACCAGCTCGTCGCTCACGGCCCTGCGCTTCTGCGGATCGAAGCCCTGCGCGATGAAGTAGGCGAGGTCGCGCGGACCCGATCCGTAGCCCGCGATCTGCCAGTCGAGGATAACCAGCTCGTCGCGGCTGCCCGCTTCGCCGAAGAGGAAGTTCTCGATGCGGAAGTCGCCATGGATGAGCGTCGCCGCCGAAGCCGCTCCGCGCTCGTAGACCGAGCCCCATTCCCGCACGAGCCGTTCGCCGACGGGGATGAAGGCCTCGTCGATGCGCGGCGCGATGCGCTCTGCAAAGCTCTCCCAGCCGCCCTGCACGAGCGGTGCGTTGATGGACGCCTGGCGCTCGGTGGAGGGCAGCCAGGCGGCTGTCCACTCACGCAGCCGTTCGCTCTCCCACCAATGCGCGTGCATGCGCGCGAGCGCCTTCACCACGAGCGCGGCCTGCTCGGGAGGGCACGAATCCGTCTGACTGAGCGTGCCCAGATCGCCCAAGTCCTCGAGCAGCAGCCCGTAGGAGGTGCGGGTGTCGTACACGCCGCCGTAGCAGACGGGGACGCGTGCCGGGCACTCGGCGCTGGCCTCGCGGTACCAGTCGATCTCGGTCTTGATGATCATCCCCGTCCACGGCGTGAGGTACTCCGGCACCTGCACAAACGTGGGCACTTTCCCCACCATGCTCACGGGCGCGTCTGCGTTCGCCCCCTCGTAGGCGGGGGTGACGCGCACCGTCTGGCTGATGTAGCCGCGCCCCACGCCGACGTCTCCCACGTCGACCTCGCGCACACGTCCCTGCGTCAGGTGGCCGCCCTCGCGCAGCGCCTCGGTCAGCCATTCGGCAGTGATGCCGTAGCGGTCGTTCAACGGTTCCAAGTGATGCTCCTTCTCGTGCCTGCCGGGGCGAATCAGACGCCCAGCAGCTCTCCCGCGTTCGTATCCATGACGGCCGTGATGTTTCGCTCCGCCATAACCGCGATGAGCGCCTCGCCCGTCTCGATCATCTCGCGGAACGCCTGCTGCTCCTCCTCGGGAGCGTCAGGCGGCGGGGGCTCGCGCTCAGCCATGCCCGTCATGCCGATGATGGGCGCGTACATGCTCCACAGCAGCCCCAGGCGGTAGTCCTCCTGGCACTGCGCCAGCGAGTAGCCCGAGACGCCCCCCTCGACGAGCGCGCGGTGGTAGCGCGTTAGCAGGTCGTCCTCGATCGCGCGGCGCGTCTCCGGGTCGAAGCCCTGCGAGATGAAGTACGCCAGGTCGCGCAATCCCGATCCGTAGCCCGCAAGTTGCCAGTCGAGGAACACCACTTCGTCGTCGCTCCCCGCTTCGCCGAAGAGGAAGTTCTCGATGCGGAAGTCGCCATGCACGAGCGTCGCCGCGGAGGCGGCGCCCCGCTCGAAGATGCCGCTGAACTCACGCGCCAGCCGCTCGCCCACGGGCAGGAAGGCGGGGTCGACGCGTGGCACGATGCGTTGCGCGAACGGCTCCCAGCCGCCCTCCACTAGCTCGGTGTTCAGCTCGGACTGCCGTGCGGAGGAGGGCAGCCAGGTGGCGGCGGCCTCGCGCAGCCGCTCGCTCTCCCACCACTGCGCGTGCAGGGCCGCCAGCATGGTCACGATTGCCGCCGCCCGCTCGGGTGGGCACGAGTCCATCTGGCTGCGCGACTCGAACCCGCTCAGGTCTTCCAGCAGCAGCGCGTACGACCGCCACCCCTCGTGTGCGGCTCCGTAGCAGCGAGGCACGCGCGCGGCGCAGTCGTTCCCCGCGTGCGGGTAGAAGTGCAATTCCGTCTCCACTGCCTGTGCTGCCCACGCGTGCAGGTAGGCGGGGAAGTCCACCGAGACCGGCACTTTCGCCACGAGACTCGCCGGCGCCGAGCCGTCCGCCCCCTCGTACGTCGGGATGACGCGCACCGTCTCGCTGATGTAGCCGATGCCGATGCCGTCGGTGCTCAGCTCCACCTCGCGCACGCGCCCCTGCGGCAGATGTCCGCCCTCCCGGAGCGTTTCCGTGAGCCACTCCGCCGTGATTCCCTGTCGCCCGCCCAGCGGCTCCATGCTGACGCGTGCCTACGAATCCAGCACGGTCGTCTGCGCGCCCGCCTGCATGATGGAGAGGTGCGACATCGGCGAGCCCGTGTCGTGGGCGCCGTGCCAGTGCTCTTCCTCTGCTGGCACGACGGCGCAGTCGCCCGCGCTGATGACGTGCTCACCCTCACGGTTCCCCACCTTGCCGATGCCCGCTACGACGTAGAGCAGCTGGTCGCTCGTATGGCGGTGCCAGCCCGCCCGTGCGCCTGGCGCGAACTGCACGACGGACATGTTGATCTGGCTCGACGCCGCTCCAGAAAGCCCCCGCGTCCACACCTGGCCGCCCTCGAAGATGGCTTCCGTGCGCTCGCTCGTCTCCCCGTCGTCTGATTTCAGAACGTGAATCGACATGCCTGCCTCCTTGCGCTGCGTGTTGCCGCGCTGTGCGGGGGCAGCATAGCCACGCTCGCCCGCTTCGTCTCTCCTCCTGTGAAGCCTGGTGGGGATGGTGCTCTACAATCCCCCTGAGAAGGGACGGAAGCATGAGCGAAAGCGATCAGGGCCTCAGCGTCACCCTTGAGTACTGCGCGCAGTGCGGCTACCTGCCCCGCGCCCAGTGGATGGCGGGCGAAATCCTCGCCGCCCTGCAGGACGACATCGCCAGCTTCGTCCTCATCCCCGGCGGGGGCGGCTGCTTCGAGTGGACCGTCGACGGCGAACTCATCTCGTCCCGCAACGCCAGCGGACGCTTCCCCGAAGTCGACGAGATCATGGAACTCATCGCCAACCGCCTCTGAGGCAGATACAGAGGCGCCGAACGCCTTCAGCAAGGCGACAGGAGGACCGCGTGCCCCCCAACGAATCCGCACCGACCGTCACCGTCTTCGACCCCCGCGGGCACGCCCGCGTCGTCGCCCAGCAGACGGCGCCCCGCCCCGACCAGCTCGCTGGTCTGCGCCCAGGCGTGCTGGAGAACCGCAAGGCCAACGCCCGCCTGCTGCTCGAATCGATGGTCGACAGCCTGCGTGAGGGCGCGGCTATCGGCGCGACGACCACTTGCAGCAAGCCTGTCGCCGGGCCCGCCAGTCGCGCCACCATGGCCATGCTCGTGGAGGAGTGCGACTTCGTTGTCGTCGGCTCAAGCGACTGAGGCTCCTGCACGGCGTGGAGTGTCTACGCCTCGATAGCCCTGGAGAAGCGCGGAGTCCCGACCGTCACCGTCGTCACGGATGCGTTCGAGGAGCTGTTCCTGCTCGAAGCGGAGCAGCGTGGCGCGCCCGCCCTGCCCTACATCGTCATCCCCCACCCGCTGGGCGGCATCCCGCCCGAACGCGTGTTGGAACGCGCCCGCGATGCCGCCCCTGCACTGCACAGCGCCCTGCTCGGTGACGGCAACGGAAGCGGAAACGGGAGCGGCGCAGGCGCATGAGCGACGGCGAATCCCTCTCGCAGCTGGCGAGCGATCTCGAGATCGAGACTCTTGGCGTCGGGCGTCCCGCCACGACGCTCGCGCTTCCCGACGATGTCGAGGCGGTGAGCCGCGCGTTCGCCGAACGGGGCTGGTCGGACGGCCTGCCCGTCATCCCGCCGACGGAGGCGCGCGTCGCCGCCATGCTGGCGGGCACGCCGCGCGACCCCCTGGAGGTGGTCGGCATCCTGCCGCCCCGCCGCGGTGAAGCGACCGTCCACGCCATCGCCGTGAACGCGGTCATGGCGGGCTGCCTGGCCGCGCACCTGCCCGTCCTCATCGCGGCTGTGCGCGCCATCGCCCACCCCGAGTTCAACCTCTCCGGCGTGAACGCCACCACCCACCCCGTCGCCCTCTTCCTGCTGGTGAGCGGTCCTGTCGCCGACGAACTGGGTATCCATGCGGGCAGCGGCTGCTTCGGTCCGGGCTTCCCCGCCAACGCCACGCTGGGGCGCGCCCTGCGCCTCGTGCAGCTCACGATTGCCGGGGCCTGGCCCGGGCGGGGCGACCGCTCCACCCAGGCGACGCCCGCCAAGATCGCCTTCTGCGCCGCCGAGAACCTCGCACAAAGCCCCTGGCCGCCCTTCCACACCACCCGCGGCTTCGCCCCCGACGAGAACGCCGTCACGGTCTTCGGCTGTGAAGGTCCGCACAACATCCAGGACCACGGCAGCAACACCGCCGATGGCGTCATGCTCACGATTGCGGGATCGATGTCGCAGGCGGGCAGCAACAACATCCTCGCCCGCGGTTCGCCCGTGCTCGCCTTCGGACCCGAACACGCCGCCACCGTCGCTGCGGAAGGCTGGTCGCGCGAGGACGTGCAGCGTTACCTCCATGAGCACGCCCGCTACCCGCTCGAGCGCCTCTCCGACGAGCTGTTCGAGGTGATCCAGGAGCACACGGCCCAGGGCGAGCCGGTGCCGCTCTTCGAGCGCGATGCGCTCGCCCCCATCGCCAACAGCCCTGAGTCGATCCACGTCATCGTGGCGGGTGGCGCGGGCAAGCACTCCTCGTGGTTCCCCACCTTCGGCAACATGACGCGTCCCGTCACCATGCCGCTGGACTGAGCGTGCCTGAGCGAGGCGCTAGCTCGCGAGCAGTGTCGACGGGTTCTCGCGCAGCATCATCCCCACCTGCTCCTCGCTGAAGCCTGCCTCCAGGAAGCGCTCCGCGAAGAGCGCGAGCGCCGCGATGGGCTCGGGATTCTCCGCCTGCCCGTGGTCTGAGGAGATGATGACGTGCTCCGGCCCCACCTCCTGCACCTGGCTCAGCAGATCGGGCCACGCCGCCTCTCCGTCATCCCCCGCAATCGCGATGGCGCACTGCTCGATGTAGCCGCCCTTCGCTGCGATCTCCTGCTGCAGCTCGACCGGCGTCCAGAAGGAGGCGTGGGTGATGATGCAGCGAATCCCGCGCGACAGCCCCTCCTGCAGCAACACGGATGTCTCCTCGGGTGAGAGGTGGCCGCTGGCGAGCACCGCGTTGTAGCTCGCCATCACGTCGAGGATGTCGTGGCAGACGGGAAGCAGGGCGCCATCTTCGTCCAGCACGGAGATGCCATCCTGCTTGCTGTTGAAGGCGCCCGGCCGGTAGGCGCGCCAGTGCTTCGCATCGAAGGTGGGCATCCAGACGAACCGCCCCCCGATACGCAAGGCGACCTGGACCGCTTCGGGATTGAGCCCGCCCACGCCCCAGTCCAGCGAGACGCCGCCATACACGGTGATGTCCCGGAATTCGCGATTCAGCGTCCAGGCAAGCGGCTGCGTGGGGTACTCGTGGCTCTTCAGAACGATCCCCGTCAGGCCGGCAAACTCCGCCCGCGCGATCGTCGTCCCGAAGTCGAACTTGCGCGCAGCGTACGGGTCGGGGTCCGCGTGCACGTGGATGTCGTACGCGCCGTGCAGCAGCTCGTGCTCGGGGTAGGTCAGCGTCTCGTACGAAGCTTCCCGGACGGCTGGGCTCATGCTACTCGTGCTCCGCGAGGGTCGTTTCGAGGCGATCGTACGCCTCCAGGATGGCGGCGAAGCGCTGTTCGACCGCTTCGCGCGTCTCCGGATGGGTGACGATGTAGAGGTGGTTCTGCTTCACCCCTGCGACGACACGCTGCGCCATCTCATCCGGCTCCCGCACGTTCGCCCCGATGATGCGTGGCGGCTCCATGCCCGGCGGCAGTTCGAGCGGGGGCGTCAGGTCCTCTTCGGCGACCGGACCGCCCGCCGAATCCGGGCGATTGCGCGCCGACTGGCTGATGCGCGTGTTCACCACGCCCGGACAGAGCGCGGATGCGCCGATCCCCATCGGAGCGAGCTCCTCGTGCAGCGTCTCGGTGATGCCCACGACGCCGTACTTCGCCGTTGTGTAGCTGATGACGCCCGGCGCGGCCAGCGGAATCAGGCCAGCGATGGAGGCCGTGTTCACGATGTGCCCCTCGCCCTGCTCGATCAGTCCGGGCAGGAAGGCCAGCACGCCGTTCACCACGCCCTGCAGGTCGACGTCGATCACCCAGGCCCAATCGCCCGCAGTCAGATCGGCGGTCGGGCCACCGGCGACGACGCCCGCGTTGTTGCAGATCACGTGGAACGCGCCCAGTTGCGCCTTCGTCACGTCCGCGAGGGCGCGTACCGAATCGAGGTCAGTCACGTCGCAGACGACCGAGATGGCGCGTTGGCCCTTCGCGCGGACCTCATCGGCGACCGCCTCGCCGGGGCCGGCTTCGATGTCGCCGATGGCGATATCCATGCCTTCGTCTGCGAAGGCGAGCGCCATCGCCCGTCCGATACCGCTCCCGCCGCCCGTCACCACTGCGACCTTGCCGCTCAGATCCTGCATGTGTGCCACCCCTTTGCCGATTGCCTGCGAGTTGGTGCGAGTTTACAGGGAAGGAGGCGCAGAGGCGCTCTCCTCAGACCTCCAGCCCGAGGCCCCGCAGGAAAGCGTCCGAGTTCGGCTCGCGCCCGAGGAAATCGCGCACGAGCTGGTCGCCATCCACCGATCCGCCCCGTTCCAGCACGGTGCGCCGGTACTCGGCGCCAAGGTCCGCGTTCAGCAACCCCGCTTCCTCGAAGCGCGTGAACATGTCGTCCCCGAACACGTGCGACCACAGATACCCGTAGTAGCGGGCGTCGTAGCCGAACAGGTGCCCCCAGCCCGACTGGAAGTGGGTCCCCGGTGTGTAGGGGAAGCCCGTGATCTCGTGCAGCGACTCCGTCGCGGCGGTGCTGTCGCCCGTGAAGTCGGGCGCGTGGTAGGCCTGGTCGAGGTGCGCGAAGTAGAGCTGCCGCACGGTCATCACGCCCGAGCTGAGCGTCTTCGCCGCCAGCATCGCGTCGAGCAGCGAGTCGGGCAGCGGTTCGCCCGTCTCGTGGTGGCGCGTGAAGCTGGCCAGCACCTCGCGGTCCCACACCCAGTGCTCCAGCATCTGCGAGGGCGCTTCGACGAAGTCGCGCTCCGTACTCGTGCCGCTGAAGCGCCCGTAGGTGGCCCGCGTGAGCGTCTGGTGCAGGATGTGCCCGAACTCGTGGAAGAGCACCTCCACCTCGCTGTGACGCAGCAGCGAAGGCGTCTCCGCGGTGGGTTTGGTGAAGTTCGCGACGATCGCGCTCACCGGCTTCTGGTAGGAGCCGTCCGCCAGCCGTCGCCCGCTCCGCAGCGTAAACGCCGCCGCATGGCCGTACGTGTTCGGACGCGGGAAGAGGTCCATGTAGAAGCGTGCGAACGCCTCCCCGCCATCGTCCATCGCGTCCGCGTTCGCTTCATAGACGTCGAAGGCCTGCACGTCCTCGTGCCAGACGGGCGCGTCCGGGCGCGGCTCGAAGCGCACCCCCAGCAGCCGCTCGCAGACTGCGAAGAGCCCCTCCAGGCAGGCGTCGAGGGGGAAGTACTGCGCCACTTCAAAGTCGTCCACGGCGTAGCGCGTCTGCAGCAGCTGATCGTGACAGTAGCGCCAGTCCCAGATATCGACCGGCCCGCCCTTGACCTCCGCCATCAGCGCGAGGTCCGCCTCCGCCTTCACCGCCAGCTTCCCGCGCAGGTCCGTGAGGAAGGCCGCTACGCGCTCCCGCTCCTTCGTCATACACACTTCATGCGCGTACGAGGCCCACGAGTCGTAGCCGAGCAGCGACGCCATCTCCTGCCGTGCCGCCAGCGCCCGCTCAAGCACCTCCACGTTCGCGCTGCCGCCCTTCACCTGCTCCTTCGCGAACAGCTCGCGCCGCAGCGCCGCCGATCGCGCCTTGCCCATGAAGGGGAAGATTTCGGGGTAGTCCAGCGAGACGCGGTAGCGCGTCTCCCCGTCCACCTCCTCGGTCCGCAGCGACGCGATGAACGGCTCCGGCAGGTCCGCCAGCTCCTCGCGCGTGACGAGGATGCCGTCGTCCCACTCGTTGATGTTCTTCTGGAAGGCGACCCCCAGCGAGACGAGCTCGTCGCTGAGCGCCCGCACCCGCGCGCGCTCCTGCTCGGGCAGCTCGAAGCCGTTGCGACGGTAGTCGCGCAGCTCGTACGCCAGCAGCCGCGCCTCATCGGGCCCCAGATCCTCATCCAGTGCCGCGTACGCCTTGATGGCGGCGTAGAGGTCCTCGCGGAAGGAGAGGGCGACGAGATACGACTCGATACGCTCCTCCGCCAGGCGCCCTGCTTCCCGCAGGCCTTCCTCCTGCGCCACGTACGCCATGAAGGCGTACTGCCCCGACGCCTGCGCAACGCCATCGGTGGCGGCTTCGAGCGCTCCCAGCGTGTTGGCGAAGGTGCGTTGCGCGTCAGGTGTGGCCACGATCGCCGCCACTGCGACATCGCACGCCGCGATGGCGTCCTCACACGCCTGGGTGACCTGTGCTGGCGTCAGCGTTGCGAAATCCGGCAAGCCTGCTGCGGGGTCTGCTTCAGTCATTCCTGACCTCCACAGGCATCGTACCGCCCTGCTGCCCTACGCCCGCGCGAGCCCCGCGAAGCGCTCGTCGATGTCCCGAAAGTGGACGATGTTCACTTCCAGCCCGGAATCGGCGACGGCGGTGAAGGCGCGTTCCATGGCGTCCCGAATCCACTCCATGCGGTTGCCGAAGACGCCCCCGCCGACGAACGTCAGGAACACCGGAGCCTCCAGCTCGATGGCGGCGAGCAGGGTGGCCTCGTACGTCCCCTCCAGCACGAGCCGCGCGAATTCGTCCCATTCGCTCCCGCCCAGACGCGCGTAGTGACCCAGCGGCACCGCCGAGCAGTACGCCTGATGCACCCGATGCCCCGCCGCCTCCTGCGTCACCTCGACGTTCGCCTGCACGCCGATGCGCAGGGCGTCACGGACGCGCTCCCGCCCCTCCTCCCCCAGCTCCCGCCACGCGGTGGTGAAGCGTTCGAGCGTCGCATCGCGCTCCTGGAGGGCGTAGCCGTTCCGCATCGACCACAGTGGAGCGCCGTCGGCGCCGAGCGCCTGCTGCACGTCGCGCAGGCAGTCGATCTGGCGGTCCGCCGTCTGTCCCACGTCATCAGCACCATCGACCTCGGCGAACCAGTTGCGGTAGAGCGTGCCCGCCGCCGCGGCCATGGCGCACGCCGGCCCCTGCGTGTGGTCCATGGCGTAGCCGGTGATGCCCTCGTCGGGAGTGACGCCGGGCCCCACCATTTCGAGCAGGTTGAACTGGGAGGCCGCCTGGAAGAGCGCGCCAGCGTTCGCCCCGTTGGCATGCAGCCTTCCCGCCTCGCCGACCACGTTGCGGACGGTGAGCGGGCCGCGTCCGCCGACCTGCACGCGCTCCCGCAGCTCGCCCAGCGACGGCGTCTCCAGCCGACCGCATCCCCACTCGCGCCCGTTCTTCGCCGGCCGCAGCACCTCACCCTCGACGGTCAGCCAGCGGTACACGTCCTCCCGCGACTCCCGAAACCCGAACAGATCCTCAAACCAGTCCATCGCTCTCCCTCCGTCTATGCCTATGGCTATGGCTATGTGTACCCATGGTAGCCCTGGCGCACACGAAGAAGGGGCCCTGCGAAGCAAGGCCCCTTCGTTCTGGTGAAGGCGTTGCGGCTAGCGGGTGAGCCAGCCGAACTGCTGCGGTTTCCGCTGCGCCTTCGGGTCGATCATGATGTTCACGATCGAGGGCGTCGGATCGTCCACCGCCGTGCGCAGGGTCGAATCCAGGTCCGCCAGCTCCGTGACGAAGTAGCCCTTGCCCCCGAACGCTTCGATGATCTTCTCGTAGCGCGCGTTGGGCATGTAGGAGCCCGGCGGGATGTTGTCCGGATCGAGCACGCTCGGTCCGCCGCCGATGCCGTTGTTATTCACCACGATGAACGTGATGGGCAGTCCGTAGCGGCAGGCGACCTCGACCTCGATGGCGCTGAAGCCGAAGCCGGCGTCGCCCTCCACCGCCACGACCTTGCGGTCGGGGTGGACGGCTGCCGCCGCGATCGCCTGGGCCACGCCCACGCCCATCGTGCCGAACGTGCCCGCATCGAGCCGTGAGCGCGGGACGATGTTCGGCAGCACCGTGCGGCCGATATCCATCGTGCTCGCCCCCTCGCTCGCGATAATCGCGTCCTCGGGGATGGCCTCGCGCACGGCCCGCAGCACGCGGTAGTAGCCCATCGGCTCCGAGTCATCCATCTCCATGGCGGCCACGGCCTGGCGATTCTCTTCAGACTTCGCCGAGAGGCCCGTCCACCACGTCGTCTCCTGCGGGTACGACCACGGATTCTCTTCGAGCACCGCGTTGATCTGCCCCGTGATCGCCTTCGCATCGCCGACCAGCGCCACTTCGGTCGGCACGTTGGTGCCGATCTCCTCCGCGCTGATGTCCATCTGCACGATGCGCACATCCTTGTTGAAGCGCGGCGGCAGGCCGAAGTGCATGATCCAGTTCAGCCGCGCTCCCATGAGGAACACCAGGTCCGCGTTCTGAAGCGCGTAGGAGCGTGCTGGCGCCACCGAGAGCGGGTGGTCGTCGGGCACCACGCCCTTGCCCATGGGTGAAGCCAGGAAAGGCAGCTGCGTGGTGTCGATGAACTCGCGCACCTCGTCCTCGGCGCGCGCGTAGGCGGCGCCCTTGCCCACGATCACGAGCGGGCGCTCGGCCGACTTCAACGCGTCGACCGCGGCGTCGATGGTGGTGGGGTCGGCGTAGGTGCGGGGAGCGTCGGGGCAGCGTGGCTTGAACTCCACCTCCGACTCCTCGACGCGCCCCGAGATGACGTCGTTGGCGAAGTCGAGATAGACCGCCCCCGGGCGGCCGTACATGCTCGTGCGCACCGCCTGCTCGACGTAGTAGGGCACGCGCTCGATGGTCTCCGCCCGCCGCGACAGTTTCGCGAAGGGGCGCGCCGCCTCCACCTGGGGCGCTTCCTGGAACGAGCCCTGCCCGTCCTGATACGAATCGGGCGCGCCGCCCACGAGAATCATGGGCCACGTGTTCGACCACGCGTTCGCCATGCCCGCGATGCCGTGGATCATTCCCGGCCCGCAGACCGTCAGGCAGGCGCCCGGGCGGCCCGTCAGGTAGCCGACGGCGCCCGCCGCGTAGCTGGCGGCCTGTTCGTTGTGAAAGCCGAAGTAGCGGATGCCCTCGCGCTGGGCCGCCGCGGCGATGCCCGCCACGGGAAAGCCCACCACGCCGAACATGTAGTCCACACCCTGCTGCTTGAGGCTGCGCGCGATTACGGTCGCGCCATCGATCTCTGCCATCTGGTCACCCCTTGTACGTGTCGCGGCGATGATACGGGAAGAGCCCCCCAGACTCCCGCTCCCGCTTCGTTTGCTGCACACGCCCGTCCGTACCCGCCCGCTTGAGGGGAGCGGTAAGATGCGCCGCCACGAGCTACTTGAAGGAGGACTTCCATGCCAACTCCCGCTCGCGTCGTCGTCTGCCCGGCCGAACAAGGCCCCCTCCGCATCGACGAAATCGCCCTTCCCGACCCGAATCCGAACCAGGTGGTGGTGAAGCAGTTCGCCAGCGGCATCTGCCACTCCCAGCTCCACCAGATGCACGGCCCCCGCGGCGTCCCGCAGCTGCTCGGCCACGAGTCGACCGGTGTCGTCGTGGCCGCTGGCAGCGAGGTCACGCATGTGAAGGAAGGCGACCGCGTGATGGTCACCTGGGTGCCGCGCAGACCCGACCTCGGCCGCCGTCCTGAAGCCATCGCCCTGCAGCTCGAGGATGGCAGCACCGCCATCTCCCAGGGCGTCTTCACCTGGGCCGACCACACCATCGCCGATGAGCAGTACATCGTCTCCATGCCCGACGATGTCGCCACCGACGTCACCGCCATCATCGGCTGCGCCGTGATGACGGGTTCCGGCGCCGCCTACCACACGGCTGGCGTGAAGGAGGGCGAAAGCGTCGCCGTCTTCGGCGTAGGGGGCGTGGGCCTCTCCGCCATCGTCGCCGCCGCCGTGGTCGGCGCCGATCCCATCATCGCCGTCGACCTGAGCGAGGAGAAGCTGGACTTCGCCCGCAAGTTCGGCGCCACCATCGGCGTGAACGCCTCCGACGGCGACGCCGTCGAGCAGGTCCGCGCCCTCACCACCAGCGACACCGACTTCGACTTTATGGGCCGGCCTGTCGCGGGCGTCGACTACGCCTTCGATTGCATCGGGGTGAAGCAGACGATGGAGCAGATCCTGCCCGCCGCCCGCCCGGGCGTCATGGGCGTCACCACCGGCGGCATGGCCGTGCTCGTGGGTGTGCCCTCGACCAACGTCGAGATCGACGCGCGCGACCTGCTCATCAACGAGAAGAAGTACATCGGCAGCATCGGCGGCTCCTGCCGCCCCGATCGCGACTTCCCCATGTTCATCCGGTGGTACAAGGAGGGCGATCTCGACCTCGATGCGCTCGTGACCGCTCGCTACGAGCTCGACCAGATCAACGAGGCGACCGACGCGCTCACCGCCGGCCACATCTCGGGGCGCTCCATCATCCAGCTCTAGCGGGGAACTCCCGGAGCAGCGTGAACGGGCGGCCGGAAACGGCCGCCCGTTTCGTTGTGCCAGTGCCAGGCCGCTCGTCGTGAGCCGCCTCAGGGCAGCTTGCGGATGGGAGACCAGATCAGGAGCAGCACTCCCGCCACGCCTCCCGCGATTGAGCTGGCGACGATGCTGACCTGCGGCCCCCACAGGGTCGCGAGCAGCCCCGTCTGTGCGATGCCGACGGGCATCGAGGCCGCGAACATGAGGGAGTAGACGCCCATCACCCGCCCCATGACCGCCTGCGGGGTGTTCTCCTGCAGGAGCGCGAGGCTCAGATTCATGAAGATCGCGGCGGGCGGGCCGATCGCCAGCAGCGCCACAATCGTCAGCCACGGCGTCTCGCTCAGCCCGAAGAGCACCAGCGGAGGCGCCGCCAGCACCGGCGAAAGCCCCACCAGCAGCCCTCGTCGCGGTAACGCCCGCACGGTCATCAGCGCCGAACTGATGATCATGCCCGCCCCGAAGGTGGCGAAGAGAATGCCGACCCAGTGGTCGCCCAGCTGCAGCACATCCTCAACGATGAGCAGCATCGTCACCGTAATCGGGCCGCCGAAGAAGATGCCGAGCATCGCCGAGAGCACGAGCAGGCCAAGGATGGCCCGCTGACGCATCACATAGCGCAGCCCTTCTGTGAGGTCGCCACGGATACTGCCGTGATCGCCCGCCAGCACCGGCTGGTAGCCCCGCAGCAGGAGGTAGAGCAGCGCTCCCGCGGCCAGTAGCGCCGTCTCCAGCGAGAACGCTGCGGTCAGCCCCGCAAAGCCTGCCACCAGCCCGCCCAGCGCTGGCCCGACGAAGTCCGAGGCGGCGAGAAAGCCCACGTTCCCGATGATCACGGCGTTCTGCAGCTGGGGACGCGTCACGATCTGGGGGAGCACCCCCATGCGCGCCGGATTCTCGAACGCTCCCACCGCCCCGATCACCGCCGAGAGCACGAAGACCGGCCACAGAATCGTCACCGATGCAGCCGCGAGGATGAGGTAGACGCTGGCCACCACCGCCGCCACCGCCGTCGCCCGCACCAGAATCAGCCTCGCTTCCAGCCGATCGGCGAGCACGCCCCCGAACAGCGTCAGCACAACCCCCGGGAGCTCCTGAATCATGAGCGCCCCCGCGATCGCCGCTGCGCGCTCGTCCGGCTCTACGCGGTCGCGGATGAAGAGCGGCACCGCCACGATCTGGATGCCGATGCCCAGCGCCGTCACCACCGACGCCGCCAGCCACGCGCGGTAGTCGCGCTTCGTGAAGGGATTGCGATTTTCCGCAGCCGCTTCAGCTGCTTCGGCAGGCTGTTCGCCTGGTGCGGCTTCGGCTTCGCGCCCGGTTTCGTCTGGCGTCATGTTCCCTTCACCGCAGCTTCCGCACGGGCAGCCAGACCAGCAACGCCAGACCAGCCACCGCGCCGGCGATGGCGCTGCCGGCGATGCTCGCCTGCGGCCCCACGAGCGTGGTGAACAGGCCCGTCTGCCCGATGCCAATCGGCAGCGAGATGACCAGCATGAGCGCATAGATGCCCATCACCCGCCCCATCACGCGCTCCTCCGTGTGCTCCTGGATGAGGGCCAGGCTCAGATTCGTGAAGAGCGCCGCGGGCGGCCCGATGGCGAGCAGCGCCGCAACCGTCAGCCAGGGCGTTTCGCTCAGGCCGTAGACGGCCAGCAGCGGCCCTCCCACCACGGGCGAGAGCGCCAGCAGCAACCCCCGTCGCGGCAGTGGCCGCAGCGTCATGAACAGCATGCTCACGATCATGCCGCCGCCGAACACCCCGAAGAGGATGCCGACCCAGCGGTCCTCCAGCTGAAGCACATCCTCGACGACGAGCAGCATGCTCACCTGCAGCGGCCCCGCGTAGAAGATGCCCGGCATCGCCGCCAGCACGAGCAAGCCGATGAGGTTGCGCGATCCCCGCACGTAGCGCAGCCCCTCGCTCAGGTCGCTGCGGATATCGCGGGCGATGGCGGCGCGTGGCTCGTAGTGGCCGAGCGTGAGGAAGAGCAGCGCGGCAATCGCCAACAGCCCTGCCTGCAGCGAGAACGCGACCGTCAGGCCGATGTCGCCCCCCACCACGCCCCCCAGCGCCGGCCCCGCGAACTGCCCCGCCGCGATGAAGCCGATATTCCCCAGAATGACGGCGTTCTGGATCTGCGGACGCGTCACGATCTGGGGCAGGACGCCTTGTCGCGCGGGCTGCTCGAACGCCGCCACCCCACCGACGACGGCAGAGAGCGCGAATACCGGCCACACGATCGTCACGTCCGCCGCCGAGAGCACGACGTACACGCCCGAGACCGTCGCCGCCACCCCTGTCGCGCGCGTGAGGAGCAGTCGCGGCTCCACGCGGTCCGCGATCACGCCCCCGATCAGCGTGAGGAAGACGCCGGGAAGCGTCTGGATGATGAGCGCGCCCGCGATCACCGCCGCGCGCTCGTCCGGCTCTACGCGGTCGCGGATGAAGAGGGGGATGGTGGCGACCTGGATGCCGGCGCCCAGCCCCATCACCAGCGTCGCCCCCCACCACGCGCGATAGTCGCGCCTGACGAACGGATTGCGGCGCCCCTCGGCTTCGGCTGGCGCGGAACTCGTGCTGCTCATCGCGTCACTTTGCGTCACTCATTGGGAAGCTGCTGCCGGCTCCTGTCAGATTCATCCCCGGTGATCCCGGGCGCCAGCTTCGCTGCGGCGATCATGACCATTGCCCCTGGTAAGGGGGCCACTACGACACCGTTCAGGAAGCCCCCTGTGAAATCGTGCAGCGATCGCATCCGCTCAGTGTGACACGCACGCAGGCAATCGATGCGCTCACCGTATGAGCGAAGCCAACGTACTCGCCGTGATCGCGCACGCCGCCGCTGCGGGTGAGGCGCCCGCCAACACGCTCGCGGGCGTGCGCGCTTCGCTGGCCAGCGCCGACGCCATGGAGATCGACCTCCACCTTTGCGCGGACGGCGTCCCCGTCCTCCTCCACGACGCCACCCTCGACCGCACCACCGACCTCACCGGCCCCGTGCGCGAGCGCACGCTCGCCGATCTCGCCCGCGCCGACGCCGGCGACGGTGAGCCTGTCCCCACCCTCGACGACGTGCTCGACCTCGTCTCCGGGCGCCTCGATGTGCTCTGCGAGCTCAAGGTCGATCCCGACGCGCGCGACGATGGCCCCGCCCTGCTCGACGCCACCCTCGCCGTGCTCCGACGTCATCGAGCCGAGGGCTGGAGCGCCCTGCACTCGTTCGACCACGACCTCGTCGAGCGCGCCCGCCGCCTCGCCCCTGCGATGACCACCGCCGCCATCGCACCGCCGCTCGACGCGGCGGAGCTGGAGGCGCTCTGCGGCCGCGCCCACGAACAGGGCATCGCGGGCCTCTCGCTCTACCACAGCGCCGTCGACGCGGAGACGGTCGAGGCTGCCCACCGCCGCGATCTGCGGCTCTGGACGTGGACGGTCGACGAATCGGCGGACTGGCATCGCCTCGTCGACGTCGGCGTGGACGGCATCATCACGAACGAGCCTGCCGCCCTGCGCGCCTGGCTCGCCACCGCCTCCTGATTCGCCCCGCCACCCCGCTTCACACCGCCCCTGCGAGCCTTCGCAGCCCGTTCGCAGCCGATTCGTAGCCCGTTCACAGACTGAAGGCGTTGCTGGCGTATGATAGGCCGCCTACCGCGGGTGGCTTGCCACCCAGCACTCCGAAGGATTGTTCATGAAGGAGATCGAGTACCTGGCGCCCACCTCGCTTGACGAGGCGTACGCCGCACTCCAGAACGGCAAGACCTCGGCCTTCCTCGCCGGCGGCACGGACATCATCGTGCAGCTGCGTGAAGGCCGGAAGCAGGTCGACCAACTTATCGACGTCAAGCACATCGCCGAGCTCATGAGCTACGGCTGGACCAGCGATGGTGGTCTCGAAATCGGCGCATCCGTGCCCTTCGCCGAGATCTACGAGGACGACGAGATCGTCCGTCGCCTGCCCGCAGTCATCGATTGCGCGACGCTCGTGGGCGGCATCCAGATCCAGAGCCGGGCGTGCTTCGGCGGGAACATCGGCAACTCCGGCCCTGCCGCAGATACCGTGCCCGCCCTCATCGCGCTCGGCGCGACGCTCACGCTCGGCTCGTCCGGCGGCACGCGCGAGCTGGCGCTCGAGGAGTTCTTCACGGGACCGGGCCAGAACGTGCTCGCAGCGGGCGAGATCATCATCAAGGTGAACATCCCGCCGCAGCCGGCCAACTCTGGCGCCTTCTTCCACCGCTTCATCCCGCGCAACGAGATGGATATCGCCGTCGTCAACGTCGGCGCCCGCCTCGACCTCAGCGCCGATGGTGATCGCATCGAAGGGGCCCGCATCTCCGTCGGCGCCGTCGCCCCGGTTCCCCTCTATGTGGCTGCCGCCGGCGAGGCGCTCGTGGGCCAGGCGCCCACCGCTGAGGCCTTCGCCCGCGCTGCGGACGCCGCTGCCGAGGCCGCCACCCCCATCACCGATATGCGTGGTTCGGTCGCCCAGCGTGTCCACCTCACCCGCGTCCTCACCACCCGCGCCCTCGACCGGGCGCTCGAACGAGCCCGGGAGGCCTGAGCTCATGCCCGTACGTCGTTCCCACATCCAGGCCACCCTCAACGGCGAGGAGATCGACTTCCTCTGTGAGCCGCGCCAGAGCCTGCTCGAAGTCCTGCGCGACGAGCTCGGCCTGACCGGTACCAAGGAAGGCTGCAACAACGGCAACTGCGGCGCCTGCAGCGTCATCATGGACGGCCGCGTCGTGAACTCCTGCTGCGTCCTCGGCGTCGAGGCCGAAGGCGCCGAGGTCACGACCATCGAGGGCGTCGCCGATGGCGAGAATCTGCACCCGCTGCAGCAGTGCTTCCTCGAAGAGGCCGCCCTCCAGTGCGGCGTCTGCACTCCCGGCTTCATCGTCGCCGCCAAGGCGCTGCTCGATGACGAGCCCACTCCCGACGAGGGCCGCGTCCGCCACTGGCTGGCCGGCAACCTCTGCCGCTGCACCGGCTACGACAAGATCGTTCGCGCCGTCCTCAAGGCGTCCGATATGGAGGAGGTCTCCGCATGACAACCACCGAGAAGCCTGACTACAAGGTCATCGGTACCCGCCCCATCCGCCCCGACGGCGTGGAGAAGGTCACCGGCAAGGCGCTCTACGGCGCCGACATCCAGCTGCCCGACCTCGCCCAGGGCGCGGTCCTGCGCAGCCCCCACGCGCACGCCCGCATCGTCTCCATCGATACGAGCGCTGCCGAGGCCATGCCCGGCGTCCTCGCCGTCGTGACCCACAAGGACCTCCCCGTCGTCGCCGATACGGTGGTCGACATGGGTGAAGGCGCCTCCACCGCCTCCGACATGAGCAAGAACGTGCTCGCCGCCGACAAGGCGCTCTACCGCGGCCACGCCATCGCCGGCGTTGCCGCCACCAACGTACACGACGCCCTCACCGCCCTCGAGTCGATCAAGGTCGAGTACGAAGTGCTTCCGCCCGTCCTCAACGTGCAGGACGCGATGCGCGAGGACGCTCCCCTGCTCGATGAGAGCCGTCACACCAAGACCCCCACGGGCGACCTCTCCGAAAAGCCCAGCAACATCGCCGCCCACAACCGCTTCGAGGGTGGCGATGTCGAAGACGCCTTCGCCGAGGCCGACGCCGTCGTCGAGCGCGAGTTCGATACGAAGATGGTCCACCAGGGCTACATCGAGCCGCACAACGGCACCGCCAACTGGAACTCGGACGGCACGCTTACGGTCTGGACGAGCACGCAGGGCGCCTTCGCCGTGCGCGCCGCCATGGCCGAACTGCTGAGCCTCCCCGTCTCCCGCATCCGCGTCATCCCCATGGAGATCGGCGGCGGCTTCGGCGGCAAGATCGGTGTCTACCTGGAGCCAATCGCCGCGCTGCTCTCCCGCAAGAGCGGCCGCCCCGTGCAGCTCACCATGGACCGCACCGACGTCTTCCAGGCGACGGGCCCCACCAGCGGCGGCCACATGAAGGGCAAGGTCGCCGTCAAGGACGGCAAGATCACCGCCGCCACCGTCAGCCTCGCCTTCGAGGCGGGCGCCTTCCCCGGCTCCCCCGTGATGGC
This sequence comes from Tepidiformaceae bacterium, assembly GCA_965200565.1. GTDB lineage: Bacteria > Chloroflexota > Dehalococcoidia > Tepidiformales > Tepidiformaceae > UBA2991. The sequence continues at coordinate 2,158,215 of OZ241349.1, forward strand.
AGGCGCGATGTGCATGCTCTCCCCCTACGAGGTGGAGAACTTCGTCGTCGATGCCTACGACGTGGTGGTGAACAAACCCAAGGTCGCCGCCTACCGCGCCCCCGGCGCGCCCAACGCCTCCTTCTGCGTTGAGCAGCTCATCGACGAAGTCGCCCGCGAGGTGAACGCCGACCCGCTGCAGTTCCGCCTCGACAACAGCGCCAGCGAAGGCAGCCGCATGATCACCGGCGTCGCCCACCCGCGCATCGGACACGAAGAGACGGTCCAGGCGTTGCAGTCGTCTGAGCACTACCAGTCGCCCATCGAGGGGCCCAACCGTGGCCGTGGCGTCGCCAGCGGCTTCTGGTTCAACGCTGGCATGCAGTCCTCGGTCGTCGTCTCGGTGAACCCCGACGGCACCGTCAACCTCATCGAAGGCTCGACCGATATCGGTGGCACACGCGCCTCGCTCGCGATGCAGCTCGCCGAGACGCTCGGCATCGACTACGACAGCATCCGCCCCACAGTCGTCGATACCGACTCCGTCGGCCACAACGACGTCACCGGCGGCTCGCGCACGGCCTACGCCAGCGGTCAGGCTGTCTACGAGGCAGGCCTCGACGTTCAGCAGCAGATGGTGGCTCGCGCCGCCCAGCTCTGGGAGTGCGACGCCGAAGACGTGGAGTACGCCGATGGCGGCCTGCGCCACACCTCCGACAGCGAGAAGACGATGACCTTCGCCGAGCTCGCGGGGAAGCAGATGGAGACCGGCGGCCCCCTCCAGGGTCGCGGCACCGTCATGGCCCGCACGCCCGGCGCCGCCTACGGCGTCCACGCCGTCGATGTCGAAGTCGACCCCGATACAGGCAAGGTCGAAATCCTCCGCTACACGATCGCCCAGGACGCCGGCACCGCCGTTCACCCCGCCTACGTGGAGGGGCAGATGCAGGGCGGCGTCGTGCAGGGCATCGGCTGGGCGCTCAACGAGGAGTACTACTACGGCGAGGACGGGCGCATGGAGAACGCCTCCTTCCTCGACTACCGCATGCCCACCAGCCTCGATCTCCCGATGATCGACACGATCATCGTCGAGGTTCCCAACCCCGGGCATCCGTTTGGGGTACGGGGTGTGGGCGAAGTGCCGATCGTGCCGCCCCTGGCGGCCATCGCCAACGCCATCCACGATGCCACCGGGCATCGCTTCACGGAGCTGCCCATCTCCCCACGCCGCGTGGTGGAGGAGCTCCACAACCTGCAGTAGCCCGGTGGCGACGGTCCTCATACCGTCGCCACTGCGCCCGCTCTGCGCTGGCGCCGCGGCCCTCGAGGTCGCGGGCGCCACGCTCGGCGAGGTGCTGCGCGCCGTCGACGCACGCTGCCCCGGCTTCTACGAGCGCGCCGTCGAAGGCGGCCGCGTCCGCCCCGACCTCTCGATAGCGCTGAACGGCCACGCCTTCCGCTACGGCCTCACCGAACCCATCGCCCCCACCGACGAAGTCGCCATCGTCCCCGCCATCGGCGGGGGCTAGGTAGGGGCGTGCACAATCTGCAAGTACTACCTGCAGATTGTGCAAACGGGCTGGCTACGCGGGTGGCTAGCTGTCGTCGAAGCGGTCCAGCGAATCAGCGAACTCGTCCAGCGGCAGCACTTCACAGTCGCTGCGTGACTGTCGCTCCGCTCCGCCGTAGACCACGGTCTTCGCCGAGATGCTCGGGAGTAGCTCCCCGACCTTGTTGATCGCGGTGAAATAGTCCGACGCTACGGTTGCGCCCGATTTCGCCTCGACCGCGCTGATGCCATGTCCGGCCTCATACAGCAGGTCGCACTCCAGCCCCCTTGAGTCGCGGAAGAAGGAGAGGTTGGACGGTCTGCCTCGATTGAAGCGGTGCTTGAGCGCCTCCGTCACGACCACGTTCTCGAAGAGCGCTCCGCGCAGCGGATGCGTGGTGACCTGTGAGGCGTTCTCGATGCCAAGCAGGTAGCTCGCCAGTCCCACGTCATAGAAGTAGAGCTTGGGCGATTTCACCAGGCGCTTGCGAATGTTCGCGTGGAAGGGCGGAAGCTGGAACACGATGTAACTCGCCTCCAGGATGGTGAGCCACTCGCGGGCGGTCTTGTTGGAGACGCCGGCATCAGAGCCCAGCGCACTCAGGTTGAGCAGCTGCCCAACCCGGCCTGCACAGAGCCTCAGGAAGAGCCTGAACGTGGAGAGGTTACGGATTGCCCCCAGGCGGCGAACATCCCGCTCAACGTACGTCTCGAGGTAGTCGCCGAGCGCCTGACGTGGCTCGAGCCCCTGATCGGTGATGCGCGGGTAGAACCCACCAAAGATGACGTCGTCGATCCCGCCTGCGGCATCCGTCCGCTGTCGCTCGCGGAGCGAGAACGGCAACAGGCGAAGCAAGGCCGTCCGTCCGGCCAGCGACTGATTGATGGCGTCGGACAGCCGGAACTGCTCACTGCCCGTGAGCACGAACAGCCCATTCCCCCCGTCTTCGTCCCCAAGGACCTGGAGGTACGAGAGCAGTTCTGGCACATGCTGAATCTCATCGAGGATGGTTCCCACGCCGTGCTGTGCGAGGAAGCCACGGGGGTCCGATTGCGCGAACTCCCGTACGTCAGGCGCCTCGAGATTCACGTAGGTGAGGGAGGGGAACGCCTGACGGCACAGTGTCGTCTTGCCCGACTGACGGGGCCCGGTCACCGTGACGAAGGGGTACTGCTCGAAGGCTTTGGTGAGGACTGGGGTGATTTCGCGCTCGATCACCCAGCCACGATACGGCAAGGGTGCACAATTTGGAAGTACTACTCCCAGATTGTGAAATGGGGTGGCTACGCGGGGAAAGCCCCTACAGCTCCGCCCACGTGCGCCCGCGCTTCAGGTCTACCTTGAGGGGGACGCGCAGGTCCGCGCCCTGGGGCATGACCTCCGCCAGCAGGGAGGCGACGTCGTCCGCTTCGCCCGCAGGGCCTTCGAAGATGAGCTCGTCGTGGACTTGCAGGATCATGCGGCTGCGGAGCTCGCGTTCGCGCGCCGCTGCGGCGATGTCGATCATCGCCACCTTGATGATGTCCGCCGCCGTGCCCTGGATGGGCATGTTGATGGCCTCGCGCTCGGCGGCGCTGCGCACCTGGAAGTTGCGGCTGTGGATGGCGGGCAGGTAGCGGCGCCGCCCGAAGAGCGTCTCCGCGTAGCCCTGCTCGCGCGTCGTCGCGAGCACCTCGTCCTGCCACGTCTTGATGCCGGGGAAGTTCGTGTAGTACGCCTCGATGAAGGCTTCGGCGTCCTCGCGCGACATGCCTGTGCGGTCGCTCAGGCCGAAGGAGCCCATGCCGTAGGCGATGCCGAAGTTCACCATCTTGGCGGTGCTGCGCATCTCGCGCGTGACGTCTTCCGGGAGCACGCCGTAGACGCTCGCGGCCGTCGCCTGGTGGATGTCGGCGTCCGCCTGGAAGGCCTCGATGAGGCCGCGGTCCTTGGTGATGTGGGCGAGCACGCGCAGCTCGATCTGTGAGTAGTCGGCCGCCACGTAGAGCGCGTCGTCGTAGCCTTCGGGTACAAAGGCGCGACGGATGTCGCGCCCCTTCTCCGTGCGCACAGGGATGTTCTGCAGGTTGGGATTGGTGCTGCTCAGCCGTCCCGTGGCCGCCACCGTCTGCTGGTAGTCGGTGTGAATGCGGCCGTCTGCGGGCGAAACCGTCGTGGGCAGGGCGTCGAGGTAGGTCGACTTCAGCTTGGTCAGCTGTCGGTAGGCGAAGATGGCGTCGATGACGGGGTGCGATTCGCGCAGGCCTTCGAGGGCGCGCTGGTCGGTGCTGTAACCCTGCTTCGTGCGGCGCGTGGGGGGAAGTCCGAGTTCGCGGAAGAGCATGTCGCTCAGCTGCTGCGGACTGCCGATGTTGAACGTTTGCCCGACGTGCTCGTAGACGGTCGTCTCGGCGCTCTCGATCTCGCCGCTCAGCCCCTCGGAGATTTCGCGCAGGACCTCGGTATCGATGCCCACGCCCGCCGCTTCCATCTCGACCAGCACCGGCACGAGCGGCAGCTCCATCTCCTCGTAGAGCTGCCACTGCCCCCGTTCGCGCAGCTGCTCCTCCAGCGCGGGTAGCACCTGCAGGAGCAGGTCCAGCTGCTGGCAGGCCAGTTCACCTACTGCCTCCGCCTCTACCTGTGCGAGCGGGATCGCCTTGCGGCCCGTCCCGGTCAACGCGGTGAGCGGCTTCAGCTCGACGCCGAGGCGCTCGGTCACGAGGTTCGCCAGCGTCTGTGACGTCTCACCCAGCAGGAAAGCCATCAGGCTGGCCTCGCGGGTGACGCCGTTGAGCGTCATGCCCGCCGGGCGAAGCAGGTGCGTCAGCTGCTTGGCGCCGTAGGCGCTCTTGGTCAGGGATGCGTCCGCCAGAAGCGGCCCCAGCGCCTGCGCGACCGTCTCGATGGGGAGCTGGGCGCCGTCGTTGTCGAGCCGTGGCGCGTGCCCGAGCGGGACGTACCACGCGCGTCCACCGTCGGTCTCCCCACCAACCGCGAACGAGAGCCCCAGCGGGAGCGGTTGGGCGGTGTCGCCCGTGGTCGCGCCGACCGCAAACGTCCCCGCTGCCCGCAGCGCATCTGCCAGCTCCTGCAGTGACGCTTCGTCCGTGACGTTCGCGTAGTCGCCCGTCGTCGCTTCGACGACTGCGGGTGTGGGTTCAGCGTCGGCGGTCCCGGGGAGGCGGTCGACGAGGCTGCGGAACTCCACCTCGCGGAAGAAGGCCGCAGCCTTCTCGCGGTCGTAGTTGTTCGCTTCGCAGGCCTGCAGGTCGAAGTCACAGGCCACGTCTGTGCGAATGGTGACGAGGTCCTTGCTCTCCAGCGCCTCCTCGCGCTTCCCCTCCAGCTTCCCGCGCACGGACTTCGACGTGATCTCGTCGAGCCGCGCGAAGATCTCCTCCACCGGCCCGAACTGGCGGATCAGGTTCGCCGCCGTCTTGTCTCCGACGCCCTTGATGCCCGCGATGTTGTCGCTCGAATCGCCGCGCAGCGCCTTGAAGTCGGTCATGTAGGGCGGGCTGAAGCCCCAGCGCTCGCTCGTCGCCTGCTCGTCGTACTCCACCGTGTCGCGCTGGTAGGGGCGGAACATGAAGAGCCGCAGGTTGGGGCGAATCAGCTGTACGAGGTCCGTATCGAGCGTCACGATCCAGGTGTCGATGTCCTCCGCCGCGGTGCGCGTCGCGATCGTGCCGGCGACGTCGTCCGCCTCGAAGCCGGGCGCTTCGTAGACGGGGATGGAAAAGGCGTCCAGCATCTCGCGCACGCGCGCCATCTGCGGGATGAGGTCGTCGGGCGTCTCGCGACGCGTGGCCTTGTAGTCGGCGCTCGCCTCGTGGCGGAAAGTCTTGCCGGGGGCGTCCCAGGCGGCGCAGATATGCGTCGGCTTGAGCTGGTCGAACACGCGCAGGAGCGATTCGGCGTAGCCGTAGGTGGCGAAGGTGAGCTCGCCCTTGCTGCTCATCATCGGGTTGGGCGCGGAGCCCAACGCGAAAAACGCGCGGAAGAGAATGCCGTGCGAATCGAGAATCACGAGGCGCGGGTTCGCGCCGCCGGCGGCCACGCCACCAGTATAGAGGTCGTGGCGGGATCGCCCGCGAGGTTGCCGCCACGCTCGCAGCCCCCGGTGCTTCGCCGACAGGCTGTGCCGCATTCCGGATTATGGAAGGGCGCCCGCCCGATCGCGGCCTGTGGCCCTGCCTTGGCTATACTGCGCGCACCCTCCTGCTGGAGCGTCCCATGGTCCGTCCTGTCCTCCGAACCGCCCTCTGTGATCTGCTCGGTGTCGAGTATCCCTTCGCGCTTGCCGGCATGGGCCCAGTTGCGGGCGGCATCGTCGGACCAGTGGCGACCGCCGAGCTGGCCGCTGCCGTCTCCAACGGGGGCGGCCTGGGCGTGATCGGCGGCAGCGGCTACGGACCGGAGCGCCTGCGCGAGGAGATCCAGAAGGTCCGCAGCCTGACCGACAAGCCGTTCGGCGTCGACCTCCTCCTGCCCGCCAACTACATGGGTGACGCCTCGAAGAAGCCGCCTCCCGCCAACCCCCGCGACCTCGTCCCCGCCGACGTGCGCGATGGCCTCAAGGCCATGCTCGCCGACCTTGACGTCCCCTGGGTCGAAGCGCCACCCGTCGCGACGGAGACCCGCCCCACCCTGCAGGGACGCGGCGGCGGCATGTCCGACGCCCAGATGGAGGTCGTGATCGAGGAGAAGGTGCCTGTCTTTGCGGCAGGGCTGGGCACGCCCGCACCCTGGCTCGACCGCCTGCACGCCAACGGCACCGTCGTGCTCGCGCTCGTCGGGAACGTGAAGAATGCCCGCCGCGTCGCGGATGCGGGCGTCGATGTGGTCGTCGCGCAGGGGACGGAGGCGGGCGGGCATACGGGGCGAATCGGTACGTTGCCCCTCGTTACCCAGACCATCGACGCCATCGACCCCGTGCCCGTCATCGCGGCTGGCGGCATCGCCAGCGGGCGGGGTGTGGCCGCCATGCTGGCGGCCGGCGCCGCCGGCGTCTGGTGCGGCACCGCCTTCCTCGTCTCCGAGGAGGCCAACCAGCCTCCCGCCCAGCTCAAGCGCATCCTCGACGCCACCGAAGAGGACACGAAGGTCACCCGCCTCTACAGCGGCAAGACCATGCGCAACATCCGCAACCCTCTCATCGACGCCTGGGAGGCGAGCGGCCTGCGCGCGCTCCCCATGGGCGTGCAGGGCATCGTCATCCGCGACGTCGCCCATTCGCTGCGTCAGGCGGGCCGCGACGACCTGCTCATGAACGCCGCCGGCCAGGTCGCGGGCATGCTCGATGAAGTGCGCCCCGCAGCCGTCATCCTCGAACAGATCATCGGTGAAGCGGTCGAGATCCTGAGCGACCGTCTCCCTGCGACCGTCACCGCCCGCGTGGAGGAGTAAGCATGTCCGAGTCCGACGGCCCCCTGGCGAACGTCCGTGTCCTCGAATTCACCGACGAGATCGGCGCCTACTGCGGCAAGCTGCTCGCCGACCTCGGCGCCGACGTGATCAAGATCGAGCCCCCCGACGGCGGCGCCCAGCGCCACACCTCGCCTTTCCTCGACGGCGACGCCGGCCCCGACGCGAGCCTCCCCTTCTGGTCACAGAACTCCTCCAAGCGCTCGCTCGTGCTCGACCTCAACGACGCAGGCGACCGCGCCCGCGCTCGCGAACTCGCCCAGGGCGCCGACATCGTCCTCGAAGACAACGCCCCCGGCGCCCTCGCCCGCCACGGCCTCGGCTACGATGCCCTCCACGAAGCGCGCCCCGACCTCGTCTACACCTCGGTGACGGGCTTCGGGCAGAGCGGGCCCCATGCGGACTTCGCCTACAGCGACATCGTCGGCCAGGCGATGGGCGGCGTGATGACGCTCGCAGGCATGCCCGACGACCCGCCCAACCTCATCTACGGCAATCAGGGGAACATCTGCGCCAGCATCCAGGCTGCGCAGGCCACGCTCATCGCGCTCTATCACGCCGAGCGCACCGGCCAGGGCCAGCACGTCGATGTCTCCGTGCAGGAAGCCCTCTCCTTCCCCCAGGAGACGGCCATGATGATGTGGGACTTCCAGCGCACCAACCGCGTGCGCACGGGCCCCCTCGGCCTGCTGCGCCTGCCCATCCCCGGCGTGGGCGTCTACCCCACCCGCGCGGGCTATGTGATGGCCTTCATCACCGCCCCCGGCGGCGCCGACTTCCCCGAGGTCGTCGCCTGGATGGACGATGCCGGCTTCGAGCACGACCTCCTCGACGAGCCCTACCTCACCTTCGTCAACGGGATGAATCTGCAGTTCCTCGCAGGCGTCCTCTCCGACCCCGAGTCGGCCGCCGACTCGATGGTCCACCTCGGGCACATCAACGAGGTCTTTGCCTCCTTCCTCGCCACCATGACCGCCCTTGAGGCGTACGAAGAGGGCCAGCGCCGACGCCTGCTCGTCGGCCTCGTCTCGACGCCCCGCGACCTTGCCGAGAACCGCCAGTTGCGCGCCCGCGACTGGTACCAGCCCGTCGAGGTCGACTCGCGCACGGTCGAGTTCCCCGGCGCGCCCTACCGCCTCTCCGCCTCCCCCGCGGTGGTGGCCTCCCCAGCGCGCCTCAACGAGCACGCCGACGCCGAGTGGCAGTCGCGGCCCACCCGCCCCGCCGGCGCCGCCCCCCGCCCGCGCCTGCCCCTCGAAGGCGTGCGCGTGGCCGATTTCTCCTGGTTCGGCGCCGGCCCCATCGCCGGGCAGACGCTCGCCACCTTCGGCGCGGAAGTCGTGCGCGTCGAGTCCGAGACGCGCATCGATTCCCTGCGCGTCGTCGAGCCCGTCGCCCTCAACGAGGACGGCTCGAAGATGAGCGACACCTACAACGCCTCGGGCTACTTCAATAACTTCAACGCAGGCAAGCTCAGCCTGCTGCTCGACCTGAACAGCGAGCGCGGGCAGGAGGTCGCCTACCGCCTCATCGAGCGCTCCGACATCTTCATGACGAACTTCACCCCGCGCGTCCTGCAGAAGTGGAACCTGCTCTACGAGCAGGTCTCCGCCGCCAACCCGCGCATCGTCGCCGGCTACGCCCCCATGCAGGGCATGGAAGGCCCGCATCGCGACTTCCTCGGCTTCGGCGCCGTGCTCACGCCCATCACGGGCATCAGCGAGCTTTCCGGCTTCCCCCACCATGCGCCCATCGGCATCGGCACCAACTACCCCGACTACGTGGTGAACCCCGGACACCTCACCTTCGCCCTGCTCGCCGCCCTCCGCCACCGCGACCTCACGGGCGAGGGGCAGCTCGTGGAGATGCCCCAGATCGAGTCCGTCGTGAACGTGCTCGCCCCCGCCATCCTCGACTACACCGCCAACGGCGTCGTGCAAACGCGCACCGGCAACCGCAACCCCATCGCCGCGCCCCACGGCGCCTTCCGCTGCGCCGACGACCCCAAATCCGTCGGCTCCGAGGACCGCTGGATCGCCATCGCCTGCCGCACGGACGAGCAGTGGGCCGCGCTCTGCGCCGCCTGTGGCTCCCCCCAGACCGCCTCCGACCCTCGCTTCGCCACCCTCGAGGCGCGCAAGGCCAACGAGGACGCGCTCGAGGAGATCGTCAACTCGTGGACGCAACGCCGCTGGGCCGAAGCGCTCATGTCCGAGCTGCAGGATCGCGGCGTCCCTGCCGGCGTCGTGCAGAACGCCCAGGACATCCTCGACCGCGACCCGCACGTCCGCGAACGCGGCTACTACCAGTACCTCGACCACCCCGAGACGGGCCGCAGCGCCTATGACGGCCCCTGCGCCACCCTCAGCGAGACGCCCGCCTTCCACCGCGCCCCCGCCCCCCTCTTCGGCCAGCACACCGACGAAGTCTGCCGCCGCATCCTCGACCTCAGCGAAGAAGAAGTCGCCGCCCTGCTCGTGGAGAACGTGCTCCACTAGGGGGCGTTGGCGTCGTCGACCGGCTCATCCGGGAGTTTCGCCGCCGGCGGCACCCACGGCTTCAGGTGCTGGACGACTTCGCTGTAGAAATCGCTAAGGGCTTTGTTCGTGTCGTGAATGAAGTTCCTGCGCCCTTCGAGTTTTCGGGTGGCGCTTACCTTGCGGCTTTGTGTGATGGTGAAGGTCGTTGGGGATTGTTCGAGTTCATCCAGAATTGCCTTGGGATCGCTTCGCACCTTCTGAAGCGATCTCCGTCCCGAGGACCTTCCTCCTGCTGCGAGTGTGACAAGCAGGGAGTCAGGCGCTTCTTCGAGTCGTCGTAGCAGCCACTTGAGGCGGGTGGTTGGGCGCTTGAAGTCTGGGGAAGCTATCGAGGCTGAAATTGCTACCCGAGGCTCCCTCAATTCGACCTCGATTGTGACTGGTGAGATGGCTTCTGGGACGCGAATTGCACCGGAGAGCGTTCCGTGACGTACTAGCTCTTTGATGAGCGCTCTCGTGCGGACTTCCGGATTCCTCCTCTCGCGCTCGCTCACAACGGGATGGACGTCCCCACCAACGTCGGCAGCGAGTCTGAGGCTGATGTGTTGGAGTAGTCGCCCCCACTGCTCAACAGCGGTCTCGGTATCTGTATGCTTCGGTTCAACCGTTCCTTGCGGGAGAGTCCTGCGGACCCGGCTCCAACTCGGGCCCATGTCGTCAAACCACTGCGCTCCCGTCTCCTTCTGCTGCAGATATTCGAGCAGTTCATCGAGAATCCAGGCTTGGTCAGGATCCTCTACGCCGATGTGCTCCTTGACGCGGAGTGCAGTGGACAGGATTCGCGCCCAGGACAGGTGGTAGAGGGGCACGTCGCGATAGCGTCGCCCATCAACCTTGACGGGGTGCTGTCCGGGGACAACAGCCAGCTGGTTGCTGATCGTGAGGAGGCCGTCGAATTTCTCCCCCTTCACGATGTCCAGGTAGTCTTCAATCTGCTTGGTCGTATGGGAGTTGCCACGGGTCTTGACTTCCACCAGCAGCGTCCAGGTTCTCTTGCCTCGTCTGACTCGAATGACTCCATCGATCTGCTTCCTCCCTCCGCGCTGCGACTGCTCAGCCTTCGGCCAGAATGAGACCTCTCGAAACGTCGAAATCTTTCCTGCCGGTGCGCCAAGAGGCCTCAGAATCGCCTTCCAGAACTCATCGACCGCAGAGAGGCCCGCAAGCAGCACGGATGTGACGCGTACCTCAGGCTCTGCCTGCTTACGACCCGCAACCGGAATGAGGCGCGCTGGCCGCCAGTTCTGTTCACTCATATCGAGCCTCCATGCGAATAGCTGGAGCATCCTACCCGCCCCTACCTGCCGCCCGCGTATCATTGGGCGGCCAACCCCACAGACGCGGGCGGGAGCCCGCAGACCACCACCAACATCGGAGAACACGCTATGGGCCTGCGCACGCCAGCCGAATACGTCGAGTCGCTCAAGGACAACCGCACCGTCTACTACCGTGGCGAGCGCGTTGCCGATGTCACCACCCACCCCGTTATCGCCAAGGCGGTGAAGCACGCCTGCGTCGACTACGAGATGGCGGAAGAGCCCGATTCGCGTGACCTCACCATCATCGATGACGAGGGCGAGCCCTACGCGCGCTACTTCAAGGTCCCGCGAAGCAACGACGACCTGCTCAAGCGCTCACAGCTGATCGAAGCCTCGACCGCGCGCGGCAAGACGCTCGTGCCGCTGGTGAAGGAGATCGGCAGCGACGCCCTCTTCGGGCTCATGCGCATCACCCGCGCGGTCGACCAGGCCCACGGCACCTCCTATCGCGCCAACCTCGACGTCTATTACCAGCACTGCCGCGACAACGACCTCACCATGTCCGTCGCCCAGACCGACGTGAAGGGCGACCGTGCGGCCGGCCCCGGCGGCCAGGTCCATCCCGACTACTATGTCCGCATCGTCGAGCGGCGGCCCGACGGCATCGTCGTGCGGGGGGCGAAGACGCACACCAGCTGCACGACGAATGTGAACGAAGTCATCGTGCTGCCCACGCGCGCCATGTCCGAGGCCGACGCCGACTACGCCGTCGCCTTCGCCGTCCCCGCCGATACGCCTGGCCTCAAGCTGCTCGCCAGCCCCTATGGCGGGGTGAAGCCGAACAGCTTCGAGAACCCCCTCAGCGCCGACCGCAAGATGATGGAGACCACCACCATCTTCGACGACGTGTTCGTCCCCAACGAGCGCACCTTCATGGCGGGCGAGCACGAGTTCGCGGGCGCGCTCGCGCTCGGCTTCGTCGAGTACCACCGCTTCACCGCCGTCTCCTACAAGCTGCCGCTCGTCGATGCGCTCGTGGGGGCGGGTCAGCTGATGGCGGACCTGAACGGCATCTCGCGCGCCGGGCATGTGCGCGAGAAGCTCGTGCAGCTGGTGAGCTACGCCGAGACGCTGCGCGGTCTTGTCGAGATGGCCGCGTTGCGTGGCCAGCCCGATGAGGAGGGCATCTACGCCCCCGACGCCATGACGACCAACATCGCCAAGTACCACTTCGCCCACCACTACCACGAGGCCCTGCGCGACGTGCAGGACATCGCCGGCGGCTCGCTCGTGACGGCGCCTGGCCTGGAAGACTTCGAGAGTGAGGAGATCGGAGAATCGCTGCGCCACTACCTCGGCGGCCGCAAAGGAGTCGATGGCGAGACGCGCATGCGCGCCATGAACATGGTCAGCGACCTCACCACGGGCGACTTCGGTGGCTACCACGCGGTCCTCGCCATCCACGCCGAGGGCTCGCTCGAGGCGGAGAAGCTCATGATCGCCCGCGCCTACGACGGCCGTCGCACCATGGACTACGCGAAGTGGCTGGCGGACATCAGCGAGTAACGCCGTGGCGCCGACGCTCATCCTGACGGCCGAGCAGATCGCTCGCGGCGTGCGCGCCGTGGCTGAGTGGGTCGACCGCGAATACCCGGAGGGCGAAATCCCGCTGATCTGCCTCGATTACGCCGCGTGCACCTTCTCCAGCGACCTCGCCGACGCGCTCGCCGGGCCTGGCCGCTCGTCCCGCATCACCCACATCAGGCCCAAGGATCGCAGCACCTTCCCCGAGCAGGGCTTCAGCGACTTCAACCTCATCGTCGATACCCTCTTCGACACGGGGAAGACGTTCGAGCGCATCGCCGACATCCCCGGTATGCGTGTCACGCTGTGTGTGAAGGACGACGTCGAGCCGCGCCACGCCCCCTTCCCCGACTGGTGGGCGCTGCACGTGCCGTACACCTACATCTACGGCTACGGTCTCGATGACGATGACGGCGGGGCGCGTGAACTGCCCGAGATCTGGACGGCGGAGCAGCTGCCTCCCGGCCTGGTGGGGAAGCCGCGTGAGGGGCTCGAAGGCATCATCTGAGCCGTCGCCCGTACCCCGTCCCCCTCGCGCGACCGGTACACTGCACGCTGTGGCGAGCCTTGAAATTCCGCTGTTCCCGTTGCGCACCGTGCTCTTCCCCGGGCACGAGCTGCCGCTCCAGATCTTCGAGGAGCGCTACAAGACCATGACCCGCGAGCTGATCGAGGGCGGGGGCGTCTTCGGCATCCTGCTTATCAAGCATGGTCAGGAGGTGGGTGGCGGCGCCGTGCCCCACCAGGTCGGCACGACCGCCGTGATCGAGGAACACCGCGAGCTCCCGGGCGGACGCTTCCAGCTCGATACCCGTGGCCGCGATCGCTTCCGCCTCGTGCGCCTGCTCTCCCCACGCCCCTACCCCTACGGCGAGATCGAGTTCCTCGACGAAGGCTACGAACCGCGCGACAAGCAGCTGCAGGCTGCCTTCGAGACCGCTCGCGCCACCTTCCCTCTCTACCTGCGCCTCGCCCTTGCCCTCTCCGACCAGTGGGCGCGCGACCTCGCCCTGCCCCGCGAGCCCCATCGCTTCGTGAATACGGTCGCGCCCTGGTTGCAGGTGGAAGAAGAGGCCAAGCAGCGCCTGCTCGAGATCGAGTCCGCCGCCGACCGCCTGGGGCAGCTCGCCGAGCAGCTTGACGGGCTCATCTCGCGCTTCCGCGAGCAGGTCGACGAGCACCACCGCAGGCGCTTCGCTGGCCTGAGCGCCATCAGTTAGCGCCCAGAGCAGCGTTCAGAGCGTCCATGCGCGGCCTTCGTCCCCATGCGGGCTCCATAGCGCTCACGGGAGGAGCGCTCGTGGCGGGCGTTGTGCTCGCCATCCTGGCCGCCTCCCGTGACCGCCTCCCCGGCGACCTCTCCGCCACGCGCACGGTGCAAGCCTGGCCCTTCCCCGGCGAGACGTTCGCCGACATCGAGCGAGCGCTCACGGGGACGGAGGTGGTCGTGGCCATCGGCGTGGCGCTGGCGGTCGTCGCCTGGCTGGCGGGCGCACGCCGTCCCGCCGTCATCTTCGTAGTTGGGCTGGCGCTGGTCGTGCTGCTGCAGTTCGCCCTCAAGGAGATTGTCGACCGCCCCCGCCCCGCGCCCGACCTCGTCGAGTGGCGAGCCACCTTCAGCAGCGCCAGCTTCCCCGCCGGACACGCCATGAGCCCTACCTACGTCGCCGGCTTCCTCGCCGCCGCCCTGCTCGCCGCCCCCGTCTCAGCGGCGGTACGGATGACTGGTGTCGCGGTGGTGATCGCGTTCCTCGGACTCGCCGGGCTCGCCAACGTCTTCGTCGGGGTGCACTGGACCAGCGACGTCATCGGTGGCTACGTCTGGGCGGTGGCGGTGCTCGTCCCCGCTGCTGCCTTCGCTTTCCCTGTGCGCACCCCAGCCCCCTCCTGATCGCTCTCGCGTACACTCCCCTGCGTGGAAATTGATGTCGCCCTTCGGGCGATAGCCGCCATTGCGGGCGCTGCAGCGCTCGCCCAGATCATCTCCCGCCGCTTCCCCATCCCCCTTCCCCTCTTCCTGCTCGGCGCGGGCCTGCTGCTGGGGCACGACGGCCTCAACGTCGTGCGCTCGCACGAGCTCGAAGACCTGATTCGCATCGTCGTCGTCATCGCGGTGGCGCTCATCGTGTTCGAAGGCGGGACCGCCCTGCGCATCGCCTCGCTGCGCACCCTCGCGCCCGTGGTCCGCAACCTCATCCTGCTCGGCCTCGTCATCACGCCCGTGGTGGGAGCGGTCGCGACCTGGCTCTTCCTGGATTTCGACTGGAGCATGGCCTTCCTCTTCGGCGCGCTCGTGAGCGTCACCGGGCCGAGCGTGCTCACGCCCCTCCTGCGCTCCTTCCGCGTCGACGACCGCTTGCGCGACATCCTCGCCAGCGAAGGCGTCATCATCGACCCCTTCGGCGCGCTACTCACCCTCTTCCTGCTCGAGATCGTGCTCGCCGACACGCTCAACGTCGGCGGCCCCACCTGGTGGGTGATTGAACGAATCCTCATCGGCATCGGTATCGGGGCGGCGGGAGCGCTGCTGGTGTGGGCCTTCTCGCGCTTCGTGCAGCGCCTCAGTGGTCGTGAAATGGCGCTGCTCGTGATCGGCGCCGCCGTCGCGAGCTTCGCCCTGGCGGAGTCGCTCGCGCATGAGTCGGGGCTCGTGGCGATGGTGGTGATGGCCATCGCCATCGGCAACATCCCCCTGCCCCAGCGCGAACGCATCGACGACCTGCAGGAGTCCATCACGGTCTGGCTCATCGCCAGCGTCTACGTGCTGCTCGCTGCCGGCATCAGCATCGACGACCTCACCGGCCTCTGGCCCGAGGGCCTCATCGTCGTCGCCATCCTCGCCTTCGTGGGGCGCCCGCTGCTCGTGGTGCTGGCCAGCTTCCGGTCGGGGCTGAATTGGCGCGAGCAAGCCTTCCTCTCTGCCGTCGCCCCCCGAGGCGTGGTCGCGGCCTCCCTGGCGGGCGTGGTCGCCGTCGAGGCCGCGACGCTCGCCGGCGGGGACGCCTCCCCGCTGGTGGCGATGGTCTTCGTCGTCATCCTGCTCACCATCGGCATACAATCCGCCTATGCCGGCATCCTCGCCCGCCTGCTCAGGCTGCAGCCCATGACGACCGTCGTTGCGGGCGCGGGAGAGGTGGGCAGGCGCGTCGCCACGCTGATCGCGGGCTCAGGTGAGCCCGTGCTCATCGTCGAGAGCGACGAAGCGGCCGCGGTGGAGGCGCGTGAGGAAGGGCTCGAAGTCTTCATCGGCGACATCTCCGACGCATCCGTGCTCGAGAAGATCCGCCTGCAGGACGCGAAGGCGCTCCTGCTGGCCACCCCCGACGACGCGCGCAACCTGCTCGCCGCGCAGCTGGCCCGCTCCCGCTTCCACTGCGAATCCGTCTTCGTGCGCGTCAACGACGTCTCCAACCTCGACGCCTTCCAGGAGCTTGGCGTCGTACCGGTGAGCCAGTCCGACGCCCTCGCCTCCGAGCTCGCGCGCATGATCGCCGGGCCGATGTTCCACGAAGTGCTCGCGCAGGTCGCCGACGACGTCACGGTCGCCCGTGTAGTCGTCACGTCCGCCTCGGCGCAGCGCGAGATACAGGCCATCCCCGAGCTCCGCGGGACGCTCGTGGTACTCGTCACGCGCGGACGCGACTCCGTCATCCCCAACGGGCGAACCGAGCTGCGCCTCGGCGACATCGTGACGGTCTTCGGCAGCCTGCCCGACCTCGCCAGCGCCCGATCGGGGCTCTCCGTCGTCCCCGATCCCGAGCCCATCATCTCGTAAGCGGTCGTAGCAAGACGCGCGCCAAGCCGCTACGATCGAGATGTGCGACTGCTCCTCATCCTGCTGATTCCGGGCATCGTCTCATTCCTGGGGCTCGCCCTGCGCACGTGGCTCTCCATGCGCGTCGCCGAGCAGGAGCGCATCATCGACGCCACCGTCACGAGCGCACGCTCCTCTTCTCCCGGCGCCGAATCGATGCCCGGACGCCGCGGCCGTCCGCCCTGTGGACGCTACAACCTGCACCTCTTCTTCCGGCTGGTTGGGGGTGATGAGGGTTGCCGCCACTGCGCCGCCATCGAGCGCGCCCGCTTCGAAGCCGACACCGCCGCTGCGGTCGATGCGGCTGAACAGGCGGTCCGTGGCGACCAGCGCTAGCGGTTCGCCACCACGGTCGAGAGCCGTGCGCGCTCCACTTCCGTGGGCAGCATCTCCAGGACGGCGTCGATCTCCGCTTCCGTCGTCCCCTCGCCGAGGCTGAAGCGCACGCTGCCCGCCGCTCGCCGGATGGGCACGCCCATCGCCAGCAGCACGTGCGACGGCTCCCACATGGCGTTCGAGCAGGCGCTGCCCGTGCTGGCCGCGATGCCGCGCGCGTCCAGCCGCGCCACGAGGTCGTCGCCCTCAAGCCCATCGAACGAGAGGTTGAGATTGTTGGGCAGGCAGTTCTCCTGGCAGCCGTTCGTGTCGGCGCCAGGCACGCTGGCGAGGACGCCTTCGCGCAACCGCTCGCGCAAAGCCCGCACCCGCGCATCCCGCTCCGCCACCCCCGTACACGCCAGGCTGAGCGCCGTCGCCGTGCCCACGATGCCCGCCACGTTCTCCGTCCCTGCCCGCTTCTGCATCTCCTGTCCGCCCCCCAGCAGCAACGCGTGGAAGGGCGTGGCGCGCCGCAGGAACAGCACGCCGCTCCCCTTCGGCCCCCCGAACTTGTGGGAGGAGAGGCTGAGCGCGTCGATGCCCAGCGCCTGCACATCGAGCGAAAGCCAGCCCGGCGCCTGTACGGCGTCGGTGTGCAGCATCACGCGGTGACGCTGGCGCACGGCGTACTCGCGCAGGATGCCCGCCAGCTCCGCCACGGGCTCGATCGTGCCCACCTCGTTATTCGCGAGCATCACGCTCGCGAGCACGGTGTCGGGGCGAAGCGCGCGCGCGAACTCCTCCGCGCTCACGAAGCCCGAGCCGTCACAGCCGAGCGTCGTCACCTCGAAGCCCAGTTCCTCGAGGAACTGGGCCGCGTGCAGACCGGCGTGGTGCTCGATCGCGGTGGTGATGACGTGTGCGCCTGCGCCCGCCCGCCGCATCGCGTAGGCGATGCCCACCATGGAGGTGTTGATCGCCTCCGTGCCCCCGCTCGTGAACAGAATCTGGGAGGAGCGTGCCTGCAGGCAGCCCGCGACCGTTGCGCGGGCCGCATCGAGCGCATCCTGCGCGATGCGGCCCGCTTCGTAGTGTCCGCTGGGGTTGCCGAAGCGCTCGCCGAGAAACGGCAGCATCGCGTCACGCGCTTCGGCGCGCAGCGGCGTGGTGGCGGCATGGTCGAGGTAGACCACGACCTTCAGCCTAGCAGAGCGCCGCCTCCCGTTCGCCGCGAGCCCGCGAGTCAGTCATCGCGAGGACGACCCGGCGGCTAGCGACAGCGGCTAGCGGTAGAGCCCGAACTGCCCCGCGCCGATGGGCGCGTCGGGCCCGGCCGTGGAGATCGCGACCACCCCAAGCACCAGCACCATCAGGGTGAAGCCACTGAGGCACGCCACCACGACCGGGAACGAGGGTGCGCCCGTCGAGACCTGCACGCCGTAGATCATGGTCAACAGCAGGAGCACCAGTGGCAGCAGGGCGAAGAGCGCGTAGAGCACCGGGATGAACATCCCCGCCGAGAGCATCAGGGGCGCCGCCGCGTAGCCCATCGTGCGCACGATCACCAGCAGGTCGACGGGGATGCGGAAGAAGTGCACCAGCACCACATAGACGAGCAGTGCCGCCGCCCCGTAGAAAGCCGCTAGGAAGACTGAGCCCAGCAGGGCCGCGTTCACGAACGCGTTCGGCGGGGTGGGCGATTCCACTTCCCAGAACAGCCAGGCGCCGACCCCTGCGAGCAGGCACGCGATGCCTGCGACCGCCAGCGCCGAGAGCAACCCCCGCTCATCGTCGCGAATCTCCTCGAAGACGGACATGTCGAGCAGCGCGAGCCGTCGCAGCCGCTCGCCCACGCGTCGTGCGGGCTGCCGGTCCATGCTCCAGATCTGATCCCGCGCCCTCGTCAGCAGGTCCCGCAGTCGCCTCACCGTTCCATCCCGTCCTGCCGAGCGAGTGCCTCCGGGAATCTGATCGACTGTTCCCCCAGGCAAGCCTTATTCTAACGTGATCGCACTCTAGCACACCCCGTCGCCCGCCCGGTCAGGAGCGGGTAAGCGGACGCTTGGCGGGCATGCCCGGGCGTCGGGGGTACTGCGCGGGCGTGGCGGCCAGCTTGCGGAAGCGAAGCACGCGCATCCGCTCGGCCGCTTCGCCCCGCATCGCCTCGCTGCCGAGGTGTTCACAGTTGAGCGCCTCGAGCGCGCCCTGCGCCTGTGCCAGCTCGGCTTCCCCCCGTGAACCCTTCACCGCCGCGAGAGTCGCGCCCGTGGCGGCCAGTGGCGCGAGGTACTCCAGCAGCACGGGCAGCGGCGCCACCGCGCGCGCGATCACGAGGTCGCCGCGATCGCGCAACGCCCTCCGCCCCGCCTCTTCCGCCCGTTCCGCATGCACCGTGACGGAGTCGCCAAGCCCCAGCTCCTTCGCCAGGTCGGCGAGGAGGCGCCCGCGGTTCCGCCGCGACTCGATCAGGTGCACATCCACCCCCGGCGCGACTGCCGCGATGACCAGCCCCGGGAACCCACCCCCGCTGCCCACGTCCACCACCACGCCCGCGCGTGGCGCTCCCGCCAGCCGGTACGCCTCGAGCGATTCCGCATAGTGCCGAGCCACCGCCGCCTCCCCCGTGACGGTCGTCGTGCGGACGGGCGATTGCGCCAGCAGGCCGGCGTGGCGGCGCAGCAGCGGCAGCCAGCGATCGGGTTCGCTGCACGCGGGGAAGAGATCAGGGAGCGATTCCCACGTCAGCATCGTCGCTCCTTCCCCGGTGGGCCGGGCGCTGCGTTCCTTGTGCAGAGGCATGGTACGATGAAGTCATGAGCGAACAGCCTGCCGATGAGGAAGCCTCCGTCCCCATTACGATTGGCGAGGCCCTCGATGAGTACCTCGGAACGCTCTCGCCGGAAGTCCACAACACCACCTCCAGTTTCGTGAAGCGCTACGTCGATTACGCCGGGCGCGAAACCGCAGTTGCAGCCATTACGGGCGCACGCGTCGAGTCCTACGCCCTCGAAAACATCCAGATCTCCGATCCCCATCAGGCCGACCGTGTGGTTGCGCTGAAGGCCTGGTTCCAGTTCCTCAAGAAGCGTGGCTACGCCGAGAAGAACTACGGCGTGCACGTGCGTTTGCGTCGTGCGGCCGGCCGTGCCAGCGCTGCCCAGACCGTGAACGATGAGACCATCGAGATGACCTCCGAAGGCATCGATGGCCTGCGCGAGGAGCTCGCACTGCTCGAGGCCAGGGTGCCCGAACTGGTGAAGGCAATCTCCATCGCCCGCGAGGACAAGGACTTCCGCGAGAACGCACCCCTCGAGGCCGCACGCGAGGCCCTCTCCTTCAACGAAGGGCGCCGGCGCGACATCAACGACATCCTGCGTCGCGCGGTTGCGGTCGACGCCGGCGGTGATGGCGACTCCGAGGACGACCGCTCCACCATCGGCTCCACCGTGCAGGTCGTGCGCCTCGATAACAGCCACGACATCGAGTACAAGCTGGTCAGCGCGCGTGAGGCGAACGCCGCTGCGCGCCGCATCTCCGTCGAATCACCCGTCGGCAAGGAGCTGCTCGGGCGGCGTCCGGGCGATGAGGTCACCGTCTCGGTACCCGCCGGGGTGATTCAGTTCCGCGTGACGGCCGTCAGCAAGTCCTGATCCCTAGCAGCAGTCGTCCTTGTACCCGCAGCGTCGGCAGACCGCCAGGCGAGATCCCTTGATGTCCACCAGCGGCGCGTTGCAGCGCGGACACGCTTGCAGCGGAAGTCGCGTCATGGCCCCGTTCTACCACATTGACCGCGGAAAAGGCGTTTCTGTGTAGGCAACTTCACAATTGAAGGGTGAACGTCGCGTCCGCTAGAATGCCGTTCCCAAACATGACCGGAAGGACCCCGAAATGACTACAAACCAGGACTGGTGGCCCAATCAGCTGAACCTCAAGGTTCTCCGCCAGAACTCCCCCCTGTCCGACCCCATGGACCCCGATTTCGACTACGCCGAAGCGGTCAAGACGCTCGATGTCGACGCCCTCAAGCGGGACATCGAGGAGGTCATGACCACCTCGCAGGACTGGTGGCCGGCCGACTACGGCCACTACGGCCCCCTCTTCATCCGCATGACCTGGCACGCGGCGGGCACCTACCGCATCAGCGATGGCCGTGGCGGCGGCGGCTCCGGCCACCAGCGTTTCGCGCCCCTCAACAGCTGGCCCGACAACGCCAACCTCGACAAGGCCCGCCGCCTGCTCTGGCCTGTGAAGCAGAAGTACGGTCGCAGCCTCTCCTGGGCCGACCTGATCATCTTCGCCGGCAACTGCGCGCTCGAATCGATGGGCTTCAAGACGTTCGGTTTCGGTTTCGGGCGCCCCGATGTGTGGGAAGCCGACGAGACCGACTGGGGCGCGGAGGCCGAGTGGCTCGCCGATGAGCGCCACGACGCCGATGGCGAGCTGCAGGGCCCCCTCGGCGCCGACCACATGGGCCTCATCTATGTGAATCCCGAAGGCCCCAACGCCAACCCCGACCCCATGGCCGCGGCGAAGTACATCCGCAACACCTTCAAGCGCATGGCCATGAACGACGAGGAAACGGTCGCGCTCATCGCCGGCGGGCACACCTTCGGCAAGGCGCACGGCGCCGCCACCGACGAGCTCGTCGGCCCCGAGCCCGAGGGCGCCACCCTTCAGGAGCAGGGCTTCGGCTGGCAGAACGGCGCGGGCAGCGGCATGGCTGCCGATACCGTCACCAGCGCCCTCGAAGGCGCCTGGACCAACGACCCCGTCAAGTGGGACAACAACTTCTTCGAGAACCTCTACAACCACGAGTGGGAGCTGACCACGAGCCCCGGCGGCAAGTCGCAGTACACCCCCGCCAGCGGAACGGCCGTGGCCACCGTCCCCGACGCCCACGACCCCGCCAAGATGCATGCTCCCTTCATGCTCACCACGGACCTCTCCCTCAGGATGGATCCGGACTACGCCGCCATCTCGCAGCGTTTCCTGGAGAACCTGGAAGTCTTCGAGGACGCCTTCGCACGCGCCTGGTTCAAGCTCATCCACCGCGATCTCGGACCGCGCAGCCGCTATCTCGGCCCGCTCGTGCCCGAAGAGGCCCTGCTCTGGCAGGACCCCGTCCCCGACGTCGACCACGACCTGATCGACGACCAGGACATCGCCACCCTCAAGGCCCAGGCGCTGGCTTCCGGCCTCTCCGTCTCCCAGCTGGTCGCGACCGCGTGGGCGTCGGCGTCGTCGTTCCGCGGCACCGACAAGCGTGGCGGGGCGAACGGGGCACGCGTGCGGCTCGCCCCCCAGAACGCGTGGGAAGCGAACGATCCCGCTGCCCTCGGCAGTGCGATCAGCGCGCTGGAGCAGGTGCAGTCCGCCTTCAACAGCGCCCAGAGCGGCTCGAAGCGCGTCTCGCTGGCCGACGTCATCGTGCTGGCGGGCTGCGCTGGCGTCGAGCAGGCCGCTCGCGATGCCGGACACGACATCACCGTTCCCTTCACCCCGGGTCGCACCGACGCCACCCAGGAGTGGACCGACGAAGAGTCGTTCGCCGTGCTCGAGCCCACCGCCGACGGCTTCCGCAACTACGTGCAGGCCGGCCAGGGGGGCGCTGCGGAGGATCTGCTGGTCGAGAAGACCTGCCTGCTCACCCTCACCGCTCCCGAGATGACGGCGCTCGTGGGCGGCCTGCGCGTCCTCAACGCCAACAGCGGGCAGTCGCAGCACGGCGTGCTCACCGACCGCCCGGGAGCGCTGAGCAACGACTACTTCGTCAACCTGCTCGACATGAGCACCGAGTGGAGCGAGACCGACGACGCCAACGTCTTCGAAGGCCGCGACCGCCAGTCCGGCGACGTGCGCTGGACGGGCACGCGTGTCGACCTCGCCTTCGGCTCCAACTCCGAGCTGCGCGCCCTCGCCGAGGTCTACGGCTGTGACGACGGTGAAGCGTCGTTCGTCAGCGACTTCGTCGACGCGTGGGACAAGGTGATGAACCTCGACCGCTACGACCTGGCGTAGTCGAGACCGACAACGCCGCCACGGCTTCCCGGCCGGGGCTACGAAGCCAATCGAGAGGCGCACCCGCACGGGTGCGCCTCTCGCGATCGCGTCGCGCGGTCGCGCTGTGCGCTGCCCGCACGGGCTTGCTGCGTCACAATCGTGAGGTGTCCCGCTCACCGCTCGTGATGCTGCTCCCGCTCGCGCTCGTGGCTGCCCTGATCGCTGCCGCCTGCGCCGAGTCGCGCGTCCCCCCGCCGGTAGGCGTCCCCGAAGGCGCGCCGTTCGTCTCGCAGGACAATCTCACGTTCGAGCCGGAGACGTTGCGCGTGCGCGTGGGTGAAGCGATCTACTTCTGGAACGGCGAGACCGCCATCCACAACCTCGTCTTCGACCGCGCCGCGCGCTCCCCCGACATGGAAGCGGGAGATATCTTCGTGTGGCGCTTCACCACGCCCGGCCCGCACGTCGTCACCTGCGACTACCACCCGCAGATGCGCCTGCGCGTGACGGTCCTGCCGTAGCCGCGTACGCCCCCGCTCACGTACCCTAGCGGGCAAATCTCAGGCAGCGAGGCGCGATATGGAGTTCCAGGACATCCTGTGGGAGGTCGACAGCGACGGGGTCGCGCACCTCACGCTCAACAAGCCCCAGAAGCTGAACGCCATCAGCCTCGACACCGTGGCCGAGGTCGAGCACGCCATCGCCCTCGCCAACGACGACGACGAGATCCGCTGCATCCTGCTCACGGGCGCGGGCCGCGGCTTCAGCTCAGGCACCGATCTGACTGACCGTGGCGGCGAGCGCATCGAGCGGCCCTTCCCCGGACGCGCGGGGCTCACGCGCAGCCATATGCTCGGACCAGCCTTCGTCTACGCCTGCAACAAGCCCACCGTGGCCGCCGTCAACGGCGTCTGTGTGGGGGCGGGCTTCTCGCTCGCGCTCGCCTGCGATATCCGCATCGCCTCCACCGAAGCGCGCTTCAGCTCCATCTTCGTGAAGCGCGCCATCGTGCCCGATTCCGGCGCCAGCTGGCTGCTGCCGCGACGCGTCGGCCTCGAGCACGCCCTGCGCATGATGTACACGGGCCGCATGGTCGGTGGTGAGGAAGCACTGCAGATCGGCCTCGTGAGCGAAGTCGCCCCACCCGACGAGCTCATGCCCCGTGCCCGCGACCTCGCCCGCGAGATCGCCCGTGGCCCCTCTGTTGCCGTCGAAGTCTCCAAGAAGCTCGTGCGTGAAAGCCTCCACCGCGACATCGAGGAGCAGGTCGAGATGGAGCACTACTACCAGAACTACATGCAGCAGACCGAGGACGTGAAGGAAGGCCGCCTCGCCTTCGTCGAGAAGCGCGAGCCCAACTTCCGCGGCGCCTAGCCACTAGTTGGGGGTAGTTGGGGGCTGGTCGTCCGCCCTGTGCGCGACGAGCCCCCGCACGATCGCCCGCAGATCGCGGATGGCCTGCGGCATGCGCGGGCCGTACCACCACAGCAGCTTGCCATCGACGACCGCCGTCGGCGCGATGGCGGCGAACTCGGGCACGTACTGCTCGCTGAAGCGGTACGGCTCGTCCGGCAGCAGGATGGCGTCGGGCGCGAGCGCCGCCACCTCCTCCAGCGTGACTTCGGGGTAGCGCGTTCGCCCGCCGAGCACGTTCGTCGCGCCTGCCGCCGCCAGCACGGAGTCGCCGTAGGCAGCGCCCGCCAGCCCCATGAGCGGGTTGCGCCAGATCGGGACGAAGAGCGATGGCCGTGACCCGTCTGCTCCCTCCGTCACCGCTTCCCGCACCTCTTCCACCAGCCCCTCCGCCTGCGCTTCCCGTCCCAACGCCTCCCCAAGCGCCGCAATCATGGTGAGCGCGTCCTCCACGCTGTTGGGGTCGGTCAGGAGCACGTTCAGGCCGGCGGCGCGCAGCGCCTCGACGTCCTCGCGACGGTTCTCCTCGCGGTTGGCGATGACGAGGTCAGGCGCGATGGCGACGATCGCCGCCACATCGGGGTTCTTCGTCCCGCCGATGACGGGCACGCGTTCGATTTCGCCCGCCGGCTCCTCGCAGAAGCGCGTGCGCCCGCGCAGCGTGTCGCCGCAGCCGAGCCACCAGACCAGCTCCGTCAGGCTCGGGACCAGCGAGACAATCCGCTCTGGCGCCATCGCCATCGGTCCCTTCGTTCGCTCCTGTGCCGCCTGCGGCAGCGGGTGCCAGCCTGAGCGCTAGCCCTGCGGCTTCGACTCCCGTGGCGGGGCCGGATTCACCAGCCCCGCGCCGATCGCCTGGGGGAAGACGCGGTCGAGCGCGTCCAGGATCCAGCCGCCCTCGCGGTGAATCGTCGCCTCCTTGGATGGCATCGACATGAGCGTGATGTCTTCGCCCCCGACGATGAAGTCGCGGCCGTTCACGTTCGCGGCTGCGTCGGTGCAGAGGTAGACCACCAGAGGGGCGACTTGCTCGGGCTGCTGCGCCGCGAGCGTCGCTCCGGCCTGCTCCGCGGGCGTCGCCGCCGCTTCGCCACCGTCATCGCCGCGACGTGAGGCGCGGGCGCGCTGCATGGCCTCGCGCAGCTCGGGCGAGAGCGTCAGGCGTGTGCCCGCTCGCGGACGGATGGCGTTCACGGTCACGCCGTACCGCCCCAGGTCGAGCGCGCAGGTGCGCGTCAGCCCGACGATGCCTTCCTTCGCGGCGGCGTAGTTCGCCTGCCCCATGTTCCCCAGCCCCGATTCGGACGACGTGTTCACGATGCGCCCCGAGCGCTGCTGGCGGAAGACGATGGCGGCGTGCTTCGTCGTGGTGAAGTGACCCTTCAGGTGCACCGCGATGACCGCGTCCCACTCCGCCTCGCTCATGTTGAAGACCATGCGGTCGCGCAGGATGCCGGCGTTGTTGATGAGGATGTCGAGCTGCCCGAAGGCGTCCAGCGCGGTCTGCACGATGCGCTCGCCGCCCTCCATCGTCGCCACCGAGTCGTAGTTGGCGACCGCTTCGCCGCCAGCCGCCACGATCTCCGCCACCACCTCGTCCGCGGGTGAGGCGTCCGAGCCATCGCCTTCCGCGTTGCCGCCGAGGTCGTTCACCACGACCTTCGCGCCTTCTTCTGCCAGCAGGAGCGCTTCGCCGCGTCCGATGCCGCGTCCTGCCCCGGTCACGATTGCGACCTTGCCTTCGAGCCGTCCTGCCATTGCGTCCTCCCGGTGCGAGCATCCCGCCGTTCGTCTTCGTCGGTGCAGCGGGGCCGTGGCGAATCTACACGCCTCCCCGCTCTGCGTCAGGCGATCCGCCTGCCGCATCGGCCGTGCCGCGACGGGCGAAGCGGGTGCTCGCTCGCTCCACGCCCTCCGCCACGATCGCCTCGATGGCGTCCGCGGCATAGCGTGTCGTCTCCTCCAGCGCCGCGCGCTCCTCCCCGACGGGGTCCGTGAGCACGTAGTCCGCCACGAGATCGGGGTCGCGGGTGGGCTTGTCGCCATCGATCGGCCTGCCGATGCCCAGGCGGACGCGTACGAACTCGGCTGCCGCCTCCGCGATGATCGACTTCAGCCCGTTGTGTCCCCCCGCGCCGCCGCCCGCCCGCAACCGCACCGCTCCCAGGGGCAGGTCGAGCTCGTCGTAGACGATGATCGTGCGCTCCAGCGGCGCCCCGCTCGCGCGCAGCGCCTGCGCCACTGCCCGGCCACTCTCGTTCATGTAGGTGCGGGGGCGAACGACCGCGACACGCTCGCCTGCCAGCTCCCCGTAGCCGATGCGAATCGAGCGGCCCTCGGCCTTCATCTTCACGCCCAGGCGCCGTGCCAGTTCGTTCACGGTCCAGGCGCCCACGTTGTGACGGTTGCGGCTGTAGCGCTCTCCCGGGTTGCCGAGGCCCACGATCAGCCAGGCGGCAGGTTCCTCCCGCCGTCGCTCCAGGCGCAGGGCTCGTCGCAGCCGCTTCACCGTCAGCCCCCTTTGCTTCCCGCGCTGCTTACGCTAAGTGAAACGCCCGAACGTGGTAGAGTCGCGTGCGGCAATGCTCATCGACCTGCACTCGCACACGTGGCCCCGTTCGCACGACAGCGTGCTCAACCCCGACGATCTCGTAGAGCGGGCGAAGGCCGCTGGCCTCGACGGCATCTGCTTCACCGAGCACGACACCGTCTGGGAACAGCGCGACATCGAGGAGATGCGCGCCAAGCACAACTTCCTCGTGCTCGGCGGCGTCGAGATCAGCACCGACGACGGGCACATCCTCACCTTCGGCATCGATCGCTACGTCTTCGGCATGCATCGCGCGCCCGAACTGGCCACCTACGTCGAGCAGGGCGGTGGCGTGATGGTCGCCGCGCACCCCTACCGTCGCCAGATGCCGTGGTTCACCAGCAGCGAGGACAAGTACGAAGCCGCCCTCGAGAAGGCGAGCCGCAACCCCGCCTACGAGTACTGCGACGCGCTCGAATCGTTCAACGGGCGTGGCAGCGACAAGGAGAACGAGTTCTCCCGCCGCCTCTGCGAGCGCATGGAGATGCCCCGCACCGCCGGCACCGATTCACACGCCATCAGCGACATCGGCAAGTGCGCCACCTATTTCGAGCGCGACATCCACGACGAGCGCGAGCTCATCGCGGAAGTGAAGGCGGGGCGCTTCTACTCGGTCGACCTGCGCACCGGCGCTCCCGTTCCCTTCGTCGCCACCATTGAAAGCTAGCTCACCATCGCAGGCCCCGGGCTTGCTTCACACAGCGGCAGTTGGGTTGTACGATGCGTGCGGTCGTCGAGAGCGACCCAATCCCGAGCGGAGAGGATATCGAGCATGACCTACGTCATTACGACGCCTTGTGTTGATGTGCAGGACCAGTCCTGCGTTGAGGTTTGTCCGGTCGACTGCATCTACTTTGATGAAGAGGGCGACCGCATGCTCTACATCCAGCCCGACGAGTGCATCGATTGTGGCGCGTGCGAGCCCGCTTGCCCGGTGACGGCCATCTTCGCCGAAGACGACGTCCCCGAGGAAGAGGCGGAGTATACCGCGCTCAACGCGCAGTGGTTCGATGACAAGGACGCTGTTCGCAACCGCATCAACGAACTCAAGCCTGCCTGACCCCAAACCCCGTCCGCTCCCCGGTTAGTGAGCGTGCCGGCGCGTATTGAGCGCGTCGCCCAGGAGCCGCTATGCCAGACCGCCCTGTTCTTTCTGCTGTCCCCCGCACCGTCCTCGGCAAGAAGGTCAAGCGCCTTCGTGCTGAAGGTGTGCTGCCGGCCAACGTCTACGGGCGTGGCCTCGATTCGACCGCCATCCAGCTCGACGGGCGCGACTTCCGTCGCAGCATCCGCCAGGCGGGCGTGCGCAGCATGTTCGAACTTGCCATCGAAGGTGAGCAGGAAGCGCGTCACGTGCTCGTGCGCGCGCTCGACCGTGAGGGCGGCGCCGGCGAGCCCATCCATGTCGACTTCTACCAGGTCGACCTGAACCGCCCCATCCAGACCACCGCCATCATCCGCCTCACCGGCGTCGCGCCCGCGGTCACGGACCTCGGCGGCACCCTGCTGCAGCACCTCGAGACCGTCGCCATCCGCTGCCTCCCGCTCGATATCCCCGAGGCTATCGAGCTCGACGTCAGCCCCCTCGAAACCTTCGAGACGAGCCTCAGCGTCGCCCACCTGGCCATGCCCCAGGGCGTGGAGCTGCTCGTCGCATCCGATATCGGCGTCGCCACCGTCGATGCGCCCCGCCTCACGATTGAGGGCGAGGAAGAGATGGGTGAAGGCGAGGACCTCGAAGAGATGGAACTCGAGGGCGAAGAGGGCGAAGGGGCGGCTCCTGCGGAAGAGGCCGCGAGCGAGGCCTAGCGCCCCGCCGTGCCCGACCGCTCCTACCCCGCCGACCCGGCGACTGTCGCCCTCAGCCTCTTCCGCGAGTGGCATGGCCAGCGCTACGCGCGCAGCACGCGTGTCAGCGACGAGCTGGCTGACGGCGAGTCGTACGCTACCGCCCGCCTGCAGATCGGTCGCCGCTGGGAGATCGCCTGCATGCTCATCAACTCCGTGCAGGGCGACGCCACCCTCCCCTTCGAGGCGGCTCGCGCCGCCGTCGAGCAGCGTCTCGACCTCGAGGGGCTGCCGTACGCACTCTGGCTGCCCCGTGGCGCCGAACTGCCGACCGGCGAGCCCGCGCTCAGCGAACTCGCCCTGGCTGTGCACGAGGCCCGTGAAGTCGAGGGCGACCGCCTCGAGGTGCGTCGCCCCGCCGCCCTCTACCTGCGCCGTACGAGCATGGACGGCTCCGTCGTCACGGTGTTGGGGGGGCTCGCCCCGCTGTGGGCGCAGTTCACCAACCGCGTGGCCGGCTCCTTCCAGCTGAACGCCCAGCAACTGCACCGCCTGCCCGAATCGGAAGAAGAGCGCAGCGAGCTCGTCGAGCGAGTCGTGCTCGCGGCCGGCCAGCCCGACGTCGACGACTCCTGCGTCATCCCCACCGAGGACGTCTGGACCGCCAACCGCCTGCGCGGGGACACCCCCGCCGCCTGTGTGGTCGGCTCGCCCGTCCCCGAAGGCGACGAGGCGAGCTCCAGTCTGCGCCGTTCCCTGCGCAAGACCCTGCGTGAGGCGCAGGCCGGCCTGGCCTCAGGCGAGGCCGTCGACGCCCGCGCGCTCGTCATCCTCGCCGCCGCCACCGAGCTCGCCAACGAGAAGGTGTCGTGGTCGCTGCGCGGTATGGACCCCACCCTCTACTCGGGCTACGACATCATCGCGGTCGTCGCCGATGGGCAGGTCAAGGTGGTGCTCGATTCGCGCGCCGGCGCCCTTCCCTGGGACGCGCCCGGCCCTGGCTGAGCGCGCTAGCTGAAGAGCGGCCCGCCCGGGTCCAGCACCGCGCCCCCAACCTCGATTACGCTCGGGCGCTCCTCGCAGTAGCCGTCGTTCTCGCACTTGTCGAAGACGAAGGCGCTGCGCTCCTTGTCGAAGCTGATGGTCCAGCTTCCGAGCACATGGCTCTCGCGTCCGCGCTCGTTCTCCTGCGTCAGAATCTCGATGAGGGCGGCGATCTCTTTGCTTCCCATGCTGCTTCTCCCCAACCGTGCGATTGCGCCAGTGGTTGTGCGTCGTGCTTCACTCCATCGTAGCGCGTGCAGGGAGCGTGCGAACGCGGGCACGCGTCGGCCTTCGCCCTTCACGCAGCCTGCTCCTCCTGCGCCCCGTAGAATCGCGCCGTGGCCCACGTCTTCGTCACCCGCCACGTTCCCGGTCGCGCGGTCGAACTGCTGCGCGAGGCGGGGCACGACGTCGCCGTCTGGCCCGACTCCATGCCCCCTGCCGCGGACGCCTTGCGCGAGGGCCTGCTCGAAGCCGACGCCGCCCTCACCATGGTCACCGACCCCGTCGGGGCCGAACTGTTTGCCGCCGCCGGCCGCCTGCGTATCGTCTCGAACATGGCCGTCGGCTACGACAACATCGACGCGAAGGCGGCCGAAGCCGCCGGCGTCTGGGCCACGAACACTCCCGGCGTCCTGCACAAGACGACCGCCGACCTCGCCTTCGCCCTCATCCTCGCCGCCGCCCGCAACGTCGTCCTGAGCGACCGTGACACGCGCGCTGGCGGCTGGCGCACCTGGTCGCCGGACGCCTTCCTCGGGCACGACCCCTACGGCGCGACGCTGGGCATCGTCGGGCTGGGGGAAATTGGACGCGCCGTCGCGCGCCGTGCGAGCGGCTTCGGCATGACCGTGCTCACCGCGACCCGCACATCTCGCCCTGAGGTCGAGCGTGAGCTGGGCGTGGAGCGAGTCGAGCTCGCTGAACTGCTCGCTCGCGCCGACTTCGTCAGCCTGCACGTCCCCTTCGGGCCCGAGACGGAGCGCCTCATCGGGCCCGCTGAGCTGGCCGCCATGAAGGAGACGGCCATCCTCATCAACACCGCCCGTGGCGGCGTCATCGACCAGGATGCGCTGGTGGAGGCGTTGCGAGCGGGCGAGATCGGTGGCGCCGCGCTCGACGTCACCGTGCCCGAGCCCCTCCCCACCAGCCACCCGCTCTTCGACTTCCCCAACGTAACCATCACGCCCCACATCGGCAGCGCCAGCCACGCCACCCGCGCGCGCATGGCCGAGATGGCGGCGCGCAACATCATCGCGGTCCTCGCCGGCGACGAGCCTCCCAACGCGGTGAACCGCCCATCCACTCCCCGCCCTCC
Organism: Tepidiformaceae bacterium; assembly: GCA_965200565.1. Lineage (GTDB taxonomy): Bacteria > Chloroflexota > Dehalococcoidia > Tepidiformales > Tepidiformaceae > UBA2991. Next base: position 2,188,821 of record OZ241349.1, read on the forward strand.
CGCTTGACACTTCCAGCCGTGTCGCAGAGAACTGAGGCGACGCAACCCCGCAGGACTGCTGTTGGAGGCTCCCCCTGAGCGACGAACCCACCACCGAGAACCTCTGGCTGGCCGAGGACCTGTGGGAGCTTGGCGCCATCGAGCTCGGCACCTTCACCCTGGGCCGTACGGCGGTCGACTCGCCGATTTACATAAACCTGCGAAAGCTCATCAGCAGCCCTGCCGCCCTGCGCCGCTGCGCCGACATCATTCGGCTCAAGCTCGAGGCGCTCGTCTCAATGCGTCACCCCCAGGTGCAGCGCTTCGTGCTGGTGGCGGGTGTCCCCTTCGGCGGGCTGCACGTTGGCACGGCCTTCTCGCTGCTGGTCGACACGCCCATGATCTACATCCACCCGCCGGGCACGTCGAAGGCGTCCCTCATCGAGGGGAACTACGTCCCTGGCCAGACCTGCCTCATCGTCGATGACCTCATCACGGGCGGCGGCAGCATCCTTGAGACGGCCGCCAGCCTGAGCGATGCCGGTCTCATCGTGCGCGACGCGATCACCCTCATCGATCGGCAGGAAGGCGGTCGCGAGGCGCTCAAGGCGCGCGGCATCAATCTCGTGAGCATTCTCACGCTCGACCAGATCGCGAATTACCTGCGCTATTCCAGCCGCATCGAGGCGCCCGACCACGAGCGTATCGTGCGCTACATCCGCTCCCGTCAGGAGCGCTGAAGGCGCGCTGCCTGCGTGCTGGGCGCTACTCCCGCCCCGGCACCTCGAGCTCGGCGGGTGGCGGCGCAGGGTTGGCGATGCCAGCCATCAGCTGGGCCGGCACGATCTGACGCAGCTCATCCAGCGTCCACTGGCCGTCCTTGTAGATCGTGCGCAGCGGCGGGTAGATCTCGTTGAGCAGCCCCACCTGGCCGCCTGCCACGGAGAAGATCTTGCTGTTGATGTTCCACGCCTCGTCCAGCAGCAGGTAGACCGTCATGGGCGCGACCATGTTGGGGCCGCGCATGCCGGAGTCCTGCGCGGCCTGGCGCTGCGCCTCGGCGGCGCGTCCGCCCGCCGCCGTCATGCCGCGCTGCTGGCGAATCTCGCGGGCGGCGCTCGGCACCGTCGCCGTGAGGCGCGTGGCCGCGCCCGGCGCGATCGCGTTCACCGTCACGCCGTAGCGGCCGAGGTCGCGTGCGGCCACACGTGTGAGCCCCGCCACGCCGGCCTTCGCCGCGCCGTAGTTCGCCTGCCCGGAGTTCCCCTGCAGGCCCGAGACCGACGAGTAGTTGATGATGCGGCCGTAGCGCTGCTGACGAAACAGCACCGCCGCCGGCTTGATCGTGGTGAAGTGCCCCTTCAGGTCGATGCGGATGACGTCGTCCCACTCCGCCTCCGTCATGTTGAAGACCATGCGGTCGCGCAGGATGGCGGCGAAGTTGATGAGCCCGTCCAGCTTCCCGTAGGCGTCGAGGGCCGTCTGGATGACGCTCTCGCCGCCCTCCATCGAGGAGACATCGGCGAAGTTCGCCGTCGCCTCACCTCCGGCCTCCGCGATCTCGGCGACCACCTGGGCGGCGGGATCGTCGTCGTGACCGCTGCCGTCGGGATTCACGCCCGGATCGTTCACGATTACACGCGCGCCCTCCGAGGCGGCCAGCAGCGCGCAGGCGCGGCCGATGCCACGCCCCGCTCCCGTCATCGCGATGACGCGACCCTCCAGCAGATTCGCCACGGCGGTGCTCCTACGGCAGTCGGACGGTCGCGCTCCCGGGGGTCGTCTTCTGACCGCTCGGGTTCTCCGTCCAGATTTCGAGGTCGACAAGGCGCTCGCCGTTCTCCTCGTACTTGCGCGTGACCACGCCCTTGCACTCGATGTTCTCGTCGGGGAAGTCCATGCCGCGGTAGCTGCAGCCCACGCGCTTCACACGCCCTTCGTTCCCCACCCAGTCATGCAGGAGCTGGCCCAGGAAGGCGTGCTTGAGGGCGCCGTGCACGATGATGTTCTCGAGCCCGGTGGCCCGGGCGAAGTTGTGATCGTAGTGAATCTGGTAGAAGTCGCCCGATCCCGCTGCCCAGTAGACCAGCTGCTGGGTGCTGCAGTTCTTCTTGAGGGTCGGGATCTCCATCCCTTCCTGAACCTCGTCCCACGTTGCGCCCATGGTGCTCCTCCTGCTCCCTAGTAGCGGATGCCGGTGCCGGTCATGATCGCCACGACCTCACCGCCCTGATTGCGATACGTCGTCTTGGTGGTCGTAATCAGCATCTCGCCGAGCCGCCCCGGCCGCTCCACGATGGAGTCGACGGCGCTCGTCGAGGTGAGGATGTCCCCTGCGCAGATGTCGGCCAGATACTCGATGTCGGTGCCGCCGTTGAGCACGCGCTTGAGCGGGCGGCGGGGCTCCATGGCGGCCTGAGCGGGACGCTCGCTGCGCCGGTTCGGGTCGAAGATGGGCGTGCCCAGGTAGCCTGGTGGCGCCGGCAGGCTGCGGTAGCCTGCCGCCTGTGCCGCTTCCTCGTCGTAGTAGACGGGATCGGTGTAGCCAACCGAGCGTGCGAACATGCGCACGGAGGTCTTGTCGACTTCCAGCGTCGTTGTCTCGGATTCCTTTCCGATCTGTGCCTGCATCTCGTCGGTGATCAGCGATTCCTGCGTCGCGTCGCTCATGCCGCCTCCTCTGTCGCGCGGTGAACGATAGCCCAGCCTGTTCGGGCCGTAAACAGCCTTCCCCTCACAGCCCCGAGAGATGATGGCAGATGCCTGGCAGATGATTGGCGAGCCGTCGCCCAACCCGCTACCGTGACCCTATGGCTGCCACGCGTTGCGCCCTCGGGGGCCGCCTTCGGCGCTGCTCCAGACCGCCCGCCGATACCTGCCAGTACTGCGCCCGCCCCTTCTGCCGCGAACACGCCCACCACCTGCAGGAGTACGACGCGGTCTGCGCCCGCTCCTCCTGCACCGCCAAGCACGACGACCTCCCCGTCCACCACGCCTACCTGCGCGAGGTGCGCATCCGTAATCAGGCCGGACAGTGTGGCTTCGAGGGCTGCAGCGCACCCCACTCCTTCGACTGCACGAAGTGCCAGGCGCGCTTCTGCCTGCGTCACCTCTCCGACGAACTGTATCCGTCCATGGGCTCCCGCGAGCCCGCCGAAATGGCCATAGTCTGTGCACACTGCTGGAAACGCCGCACCATCTGGAGTAAGCCATGACGACGACGACCCCCCCGCCCGTCACGATCGAGAGCATCGAAGCCGCCCGCGAGCGCATCGGCGCGGGCGTCCGCCAGACGCCCGTCTGGCCTTCGTCCATCCTTGAGCAGCAGATGCGCGTCCCCGTCGTGCTCAAGTGCGAGCAGCTGCAGCACGGCGGCTCCTTCAAGATTCGTGGCGCCCTCAACGCCGTGCACTCCTTCTCCGACGAGGAGCGCGCCCGTGGGCTCATCGCCGCCAGCGCGGACAACCACGCCCAGGGCGTCGCCCTCGCCGCGCGCGACGCCGGCACCACCGCCACCGTCGTGATGCCCGAAGGCGCGCACCTGGTGAAGGCCGCCGCCACGGAGGCGTTCGGCGCCAACATCATCTTCTTCGGGGAATCGCTCGAGGAAGCGCGCGCCCACGCCAGCGAACTCGCCGAGCGCGACGGGCGCATCTACATCCCCCCTACGACAACGACGACATCATCGCGGGCCAGGGCACGCTCGGCCTCGAATTGCTCGAACAGGTCCCCGACGTGGCCGAAGTGCTCATCCCCGCTGGCGGCGGCGGCTTGCTCGCGGGCGTCGCCACTGCCATCAAGGCGCGCCGCCCCGAGGTGCGCGTCGTGGGCGTGCAGGCGGCCGTGATGGATGGCATCTGCCGCTCCTTCACCGTTGGCGAAGTGCGCAGCGTGCCCCACGCCGGCACGCTCGCCGACGGCGTCGCCGTCGCCGGGCCCTCCGAGCGCACCTTCAACCTCATCCAGCAGAACGTCGACGAATTGGTCTCCTGCGGCGATACCGCCATCGCCCAGGCGATGGTCTTCCTCCTCGAGACCTCCAAGCTGCTCGTCGAAGGCGCGGGCGCGCTCGGCGTCGCCGCCCTGCTCTCCGACTCCTACCGCCCGCGCGCCAAGACCGCTGTCGTGCTCTCCTGCGGCAACGTCGATATCAACCGCCTCGGCTCCATCGTCCGCCACGGCCTCGTCGAGAACGGGCGCTACCGCCACCTCACCATCGAGATCGCGGACGTCCCCGGCGAGCTCGCGCTCATCTGCGGCGCCATTGCCAGCCAGTCGGCCAACCTGCTCGAGGTGAACCACGACCGCGAGGCGCCCGGCATGCCTGTCGACGTCGCCGTCCTCGACCTGCTCATCGAGATCAACGACGCGGACCACTTCGAGCGGGTGCGCGCAGCCCTGCGCAGCGAAGGGCTCGCCGATCTGAGCCAGACGCCGCCGCGCATGAACACCCTCGCCGCCCGCCACCGCTACGAGTCGGGCTAGGCGGGAAGGGTCAGGCGCCGCGCTTCAGGCGTCGTGCGTCAGTAGGTGACGAATTCGGGCCCTGCCGCCTCGAGGTGGCGGGCGTCGTTCAGGCTCTGCACCGAACGATTGGGCCCCTGGGCGCGAACGACATGCACCGACGTGTGCGCGGGGCGGAAGAACATGTCGTACGGCGTCGCGATGACGTAGCCCGTGTAGGCGTTGATGACGCCCCCGTGGCAGGCGACCACCACCCGCTCCCCATCGTGCGCCGCGATGATGCCCTCGATCGCGTTCACCACCCGCTTCCGGAACTCCGCGCTCGGCTCGCTGAAGGGGAACACGTCCCACGTTCGCTCACGCGCCATGCGCCCCCGGATGCCGGCCAGACGGTCCGCCCCAAGCACGTCAAGCGCGCTGCGATCGGGTGCGATCTCGCGAAACATCTCCACCTCACGCAGGTCCTCGATCACCACCGGCTCCATCCCGTGGTGCCGACCGATGGCCGCCCCCGTATCGAACGCCCGCTGCAGTCCGCTCGCGTAGACCGCATCGATCGCCTCCGATGCCAGCCGCTCCCCCACCAGCCGAGCCTGCTCGCGCCCCAGGTCGCTCAGCGGCGCATCGACGCTATCACCCAGCCGCGCATTCGGCGCCCCCGGGACGAACTGCTGCCCATGGCGCACAAGCAGCAGCTCCGTCGCCCCCTCAACCCTCGTCAGGAAGGCCTGGTCGAAAGCATTGCTCGCTGGACCGCGCGGTGTTTCAGGCATACCGCGAGCATACAGCCCCCACGTAAACGAGCGAGGGAAGCGGGCGAACGCCTACCAGCGCTGCCCCTCGGGCGGCGCGATGAGCGCTTGTTGGGCGATCGCTTCGGGGGCGGTGGCGCCGGCGGCCCAGGGCCAGCTGGTCGCGTCGGGGGCGAACGCGCCGGAGGGCGCGGACACGATCGCGGCGGACATCGCCAGCGCGCGTCGCGTGTCGGCGACGTCGTGCACGCGGAAGATGCGCGCGCCCTGCGCGTAGGCGAGCGCCGTCGTGATGTGCGTCTCGAGGTCGCGACCCTCCGGGCCCGCGCCAGAGACGCTGCCGATGTAGTTCTTGCGCGAATGGGCGAGCAGCAGCGGCTGCCCCGCTGTCTGCAGTTCGGCGAGGCGGCGCAGCGCTTGCAGGTCCTCGTCGTGGCTCTTGCCGAAGGCGATCCCGGGGTCGATGGCGATCTGCGTTCGCTCCAGCCCTGCCGCCTCCAGCTGCGCCAGCCGCGACGCCATCCAGGCGACCGTCTCGGTCACGACATCGGTGTAGGCGGGGGCGGGATCGGGGCGCTGCTTGGGAACGGTGTAGCTGTAGTTGAGCACGTAGCCGGCCCCGCCCGCCGCTGCCGCCTCCGCCGCATCGGTGCCCAGCGTGAGCCCGCTGATGTCGTTCACGATGGAAGCGCCTGCCTCCACCGCCGCCTCCGCCACCTCGCGCTTGTAGGTGTCGATGGAGACGAGGTGGCCCTCCCGCACCAATGCGGCCACGACGGGCGCGGCGATCTGCGCTTCGGCGCGCGCTTCCAGTTGGGGACGGCTCGCGCGCGCGGTCTCCGCGCCGACGTCGATGATGTCCGCCCCGGCCGCCCGCAGCCCTTCCGCGTGCGCGAGCGCCGCGTCCACACCCGTCCCCACCCCGTCGCCCGAGAACGAGTCGTCGGTCAGGTTGACAATGCCCATCACGAGCGGCTTGTCGAGGGCGAGCGTGTGCGATCCCGCTTGCCAGCGGGTGACGGGCGTCAGGTAGCGGTGGAGCGGCGCCGCGAGCGGGCTGCCGCGACGCTCCAGCTCATCCGCCAGCCGCCCCAGATCGGCGGGGCTGGCGGCGACGCGACCGCTTCTCTCCGTTTCCTCCCCCGCCTGCATCGTGAGCCCGAGGCCGACGGCGTTCGTGGCCAGCGCCAGCCCTTCCAGGTCGTGCTGGTCGCTCCCGAAGATGGCGATGTGCTCGGCGTCGGGGTCGGTGGCGAGCGCCCAGCCGGCTGGCGGGATGGCGCGCAGGAGCGGTCGCGCGCTCATCGGTGGTGGTGGGGCAGCGGGTCGAGGCCGAGCATGCGCCGCGCCTGCCAGAGGTGTTCGAGGTCGTGCTTGTAGAGGTCCCGCACGAGGTCGATGAGCGCCACCTCGCCGCGGTACGGATGCATGGCCGTCCGTTCCCACTCCTCCTGCGAGAGTCCCCACAGCGAGTACGACGTCTCCTGGCGGGCGTAGGAGAAGCCCGCGACCGCCTCGTCGATGCTCACCCGGGCGTAGTCCTCGGGGAAGGGGATGTCGTCGAGGTCGATGTTGCGGATGGGGGCGTAGGGCCGCCGCAGGATCGTCTCGAACTGCTGGCAGGTGGCCTGCTCCACCTCGTGCAGGTGGACCGCGATGGCGAGCAGACACCACCCCTCATCGGTCCCGCTGCCGGGCTCGCGCGCCTGCCGCTCGCTCGTCGCGTAGAGCAGCCCACGCAGCTCGCCCGCCGCCTCCCCGAGCGCCTTCAGGAGAAACCGATCGCTGCTGGTGGGCGCTTCCCGCATGATCCCATTGTACTGACCCCGCAAGGCGCGCCCGCCAGGTCTGCTCCAGCAGGAGTCAGGTGATGATGAGCGGGACGTTCTCGTCGCAGAGCCTGCAGGCCGACGGCTCCCAGGAGGCGACCTCCACGTTCAGGCAGGCGAAGAGCGGCGCGCCGAAGTCGGGCGAAGCGCCACGGTTTACGAGCACGCCCACGCCCACCACGGTCGCGCCCCGCTCGCGCACCGCCTCCACGGTGTCGCGGATACTGCCGCCGGTCGTCAGGATGTCGTCGACGACGAGCACGCGGTCGTCGGGGCCGAGTTCGAAGCCGCGGCGAAACTCGCGCCCGCCGCTCTCCTTCCGCTCCGCGATGAGTGCGGGCAAGCCCAGCAGGCGAGCCGTCTCAAACGCGAGGATGACTCCCCCGGTCGTCGGCCCCGCTACCAGATTCGCTCCGCTGCCGGCGAAGCGCTCCGCCATCTGCGCGCAGAGCTCGCTGGTCACATCGGGCCACTGCAGGATGCGGAACTTCTCGATGTAGACGTTGGCGTGCCGCCCGCTCGCCAGCTGGAAGTGCCCCTCCAGCATCGCGCCCCGCCGCTCCAGTTCGCCGCGCAAGTCGGTGCTCATGGGCCCTCCTGTTCTCCGCTCGCTTGCGTGGGGTCGACGAGCGAGGCGCCGCCGTTGGGCGCCAGCCCAATCGAATCGAAGGGCCAGTAGGTGAGCAGCGCCTTCCCCACGATCAGTTCGCGTGGCACCAGCCCCACGAGTGGGCTGCGGCTGTCCTGGCTGCTGTTGCGGTTGTCCCCGAGCACGAAGTAGTGGCGCTCGGGCACGACCATGCTCGGCCACGTGTCGTGCCAGTCGCGGGTGATGTACGGCTCCTCCAACAGCAGCCCGTTGATGTAGACCTGTCCGTTCACGATGGCGACTTCATCGCCGGGAATCCCGATGACGCGTTTGATGAGGTCGTTGCCAAACCCTTGCGGGCTCCTGAACACGATGATGTCGCCGCGCTGCGGACCGCCGAAGATCTGACGCACCTCGCCATCCTCGGCGTCCCAGAGGGGGATGAAGTTGCTCAGGCGGCTGAGGTTGATTTCGGCGTAGGCGAGCTTGTTCACGAGAATCTGCTGGCTGCTGTCGAGCGTGGGGTACATGGACGACCCCTCGACGATGTAGTTCTGGAGCATCGCGCGCACCGCCAGGAAGACCAGCAGCGCCAGCAACGCCGTCTCGAGGATGTCACGGAGCAGCTTGCGGCCTCGCCGCTGCGCCTTTCGCTCCGCCCCGACGACGACCGTGGCGCCATCGGTCCAGGAGGGCACGAGGAAGACTTCCGCCTCCCGCGCCGGGAGCTCACCCACCACCGTACCGGCGTCCCCGTGCGTACGCGCCTCCGCCAGCGGCGCCGTGGCGCCGCCGATCAGCGAGCCCCCGTCGACGTTCGGGTCGCCTTCGCATGGTGGAGGCGTGCGGGTGGGGTCGGCGTCCTCGGGCGGCACCGTCTGAGCGTAGCACCGATGCCGCCCGACCCTCTAGCGAACGGTTTCTTTACCAACGCAAGGTCCTTAACGCCGCACTACCTATACTCGAAGAGTCTCGCTGCTACGCGAGACTGGAGAGTGTGATGTCTCGTATCTGTGTCCTGTCCGTTCTGGCTGTCGCAGCCATCTCCGCGCTGCTGCTGTCGGCCTGCTTCGAGACCACCGTCGAAGACAACACCGAGTTCCCCCGCACCATCAGCGTCAGCGGGACTGGTGAAGTGCGCGCTACCCCCGACCTCGCCGTGGTGCGGACGGGCGTGGAAGTGATCGCCCCAACGGTCGCTGAGGCGCGCGCAGGCGCGGCCGAGGCCGTCAGTGCGGTCGTCGATGCGTTCCTCGAAGGCGGTGTCGAGGAATTGGACATCCTCACCGTCAACTTCTCCATCTACCCCATCTACGACTACCGCGACGAAACGCCCCGCATCTCCGAATACAACGTCTCCAACCGTGTCGAGGTGATCGTGCGCGACATCGAGAGCGTCGGCGACCTCATCGACGCGGTGGCTGCCGCCGGCGGTGACGCGGTGCGCTTCGACGGCATCTCGTTCTCCTACGAGGACCCATCCGCGTTCGCGGACGAGGCGCGCGAACGCGCCATCGACGACGCCCGTGCGAAGGCAGAGCAGCTCGCCGGACAGACAGGTGTGACCCTTGGCAATCCCGTCAACATCGTCGAAGCCAGCTACGGGCCGCCCATCGTGGCGCCGTATGGCGAGTTTGCGTTCGACGCGGCCTCATCCGCTCCCGTCACTGGCATCGAGCCAGGCACGTCGAGCGTTAGCGTCACCGTGCAGGTGACGTGGGCGATCGAGTAGGCGCAGGCGCAAGCCTGGAAGCGAACCGCTTGCCGGGAGGCTGGACGCCAGAGGCTGAAGGGCTGAGGGCTGAGGGCTACGAGTCCAACTTCCCGGTGTGCTGCAGGATGGTGTACTGGTTGAGGCCCCGCACGAAGTGCTGGTGGAGCGACGGGTAGCGCTTCCGCAGCTCGCCCTGGAACTGGTTCATGGGAAGCCGTCGCCGGTGGTAGCCCGACTTCTCGGGCACGGGATCGATCTCGCTTGCGACCGCCACGTAGAGGGGGCGGACGGCGCGGAAATGGTTCTCGTACTGCTCGTTGACGCTCGTCGCTTCGCAGTCCAGATAGCCGAGCGGCAGCGTGTGTGAGATGGTCGCGCCCGTCTGTTCGTAGGCCGCCCGCTTCACGAAATCCTCGACGCTCTCGTCCTCGCCGATAGCGCCTTCGACGACACGCCAGCCGTCGCCGTCATCGTGCTCGGTGACATAGCCGTAGTCGCCACGCACGACGCAGGCGTAGCCGTGGAGGGCGGGGCGGTCGTTGGGGAGGGGTTCGTCCTCGAGGTAGACCGCACGCCAGCTGCCTTCAAGGATGATCTCCATCTTCCCGTGGAAGTGGAATTCGGGCACGGCGGGCATGGGGATGTCGCCCAGGGGCATGGCTAACTCTTCCTTCGGCGGTAGAGCGGTTTCTGCGCGACCAGCGCACCTTCGCCGCCTACGGTGATGCTGGCGCCCGGATGGCTCCGGTCCCTTGCGAGTATTGCCAGTCCTGCGGCAGCGTCAAGCGCGAAGGAGCGCGCACAGCTGCGCAGTTCCCCCACAACCTGCTCGTCCGCGAGCGCTGGCGTGCCCACCGCGGGCACGCGATCCGCCTCGAACAGCAAGGCGCTGAGCAGGCGTTCGGGCGCTTCCGCTGGAAGCTCCAGTGCCTCGCTCAGCCCCGCTTCTGCAGGCGTCAGGCCCGTCTCCAGGTCCGGCGTGAAGGCGGGGACGCCTGCCTCGATGCGTGCGATCTCCTGCGCCTCCATGCCCGCCAGCCCCACGCCGGTGTCGACGAACAGGGCCAGCAGGTGTTCGGCCACGGGAGGCGCCACCATCAGCTCAAAGCCGTCTTCCCCGAGCCCGCTCGTGCGGATGGCGAGCGCGCGGTAGCCGTGAAACTCGAAGGCGCCCGCATGCATCGACGGGAGGCGCGGGGGGAGCGCGTCGTTGACGTGTTGCGCCATCGTCTCCGCCGCCGCGGGGCCAGCCACCCCGATCAGGCAGGTGGTGGCGGTGCGATCCTCGATGCGGACGTCGTAGCCTGCTCCCACCGCTGCGTGCAGCGCCGCCACCGTGCTCGCGCCGCGCCCCGCCTCCCCCATCACCATGAAGGCGATGCCGCCCGTGCGCGTAATGAGCGCGAGGTCGGTGATGCGTCCGCCTGCGTCCGTCGCGGCGGCTCGCAGGGCTCGCCCCTCCTCCAGTTCGCCCGCTGCCTGTCCGAAGACCGCCCCCAGGACGCTCCCCGCATCGGTGCCGGAGACGAGGATGCGGGTGCGGTCGGAGCGGTCGAAAGCGACCGCGCGTGAGCGCAATTTCGCGTACTCCTCCTCGCCGTCGCCGTACTGTTCGGGCAGCCGCCAGCCGCCATGCAGCGCGAACGTCGCCCCATGCGCTTCGTGCACGGCGTGCAGGGCGAGCCGGTTGATGCCAGCGCTCTCTCCCGCCCCCGCTTCGCTCATTCCTCCACGAAGCGCCGCCGCCCGTCGACCTCGGTCAGACGCCCCACTCCCGGGAATGCGTTGTGCACGCAGATCAGGAGCGCACGCTCGCGCAGGGCGCGCTCCACGAGCTGCTTCTTCGTCTCCAGCGAGACCAGCGGCAGGATGTCGAAGGCCGCGATCCAGGCGGGGCGCTCGGCCTGCACGGCGTGATGCACCAGATCGCCGGTGTAGATGGCGGTCTCCCCGCCCGAACTGAGCACCAGCGAGGCGTGGTCGGCCGTATGCCCGGGCGTCGGCAGGAAGGTCATGCCGGGCAGGATCTCGCGCTCGCCGTCGACCAGCTCCAGCTGCCCCGCTTCATCCAGCGGGGCGAAATTCTCGGCGAAGTAGGTGGCGCGAGTGCGGTCATTCGGATGCATCGCCGCCTCGTACTCACCCGCCTGGATGAAGTAGCGCGCGTTGGGGAAGGTCGGCGTCAACGCGCCCTCATGCTCGACCGTGTTCCAGCCGCAGTGGTCCGTGTGCAGGTGCGTGTTGACCACGTGAGTGACGTCGCCGGGCGCTACGCCCACGGACGCCAGTTCGTCGAGCAGGGAGCCGTATTCGCCGGGGAAGATGCGCGTGCGCACCTGCTCCGTGTGCTTGTTCCCCATGCCCGTCTCGACCAGCACGACGTCTTCGCCACGGCGCACGAGTATGCAGTTGAGGGCGAGCGGGATGCGGTGCTCGGCGTCGATGTTTTCGCTTCCCACGACGGGCTCCCACAGGATGCGCGGCACCAGCCCGAAGACCGCGCCGCCATCGAGCCTGATGTGCCCGTCGGAGACGACCGCGATGTCGAACTCGCCTGTGCGGTACCGTGCTGCCGCCATGGCGCAACAGTACGGACCACCGCCCCTGCGCGCCAGACAGCACGCGTCGCCCGCGTTCAGGCCTGGCGGGGAGCCCCTGCCGCCGCGTCCCCCGTCGCCGACGCCACCGCCGTCTCGAAGGCGGCAATCGCGACCTCGATCTGGTCGTCGTCGGGGACGCGCGTGGTGAGCGCCTGAAGGGCGATGTTGGGGGTGAACATGGCTCGCACCAGCGCGTTCGATTCGTACCGCGCGCCCAAGCGCAGGACCTCGTAGCTGACCCCCGCGATCGGCGCCAGCAGCACCACGCGCGAGGCGACGCGTACGAACACGCCCTGGTCCACCAGCAGGTCGAACACAAGGAAGGCGACGAGCGCGATCAGGATCACCACCACGAGGAAGCTTGTCCCGCAGCGGGTGTGCTCCTTGGGCAAGCCGCGCACGTTGTCGACGGTGAGCGATCGCGCCGCTTCGTAGGCGTGGATGGTCATGTGCTCGGCGCCGTGATACTCGAACACGCGGCGGATCTCCGGCATCAGCCCGATGAGCGCGATGTAGCCGACGAACAGCACCAGCCGCAGCACGGACTCGATCACCACCACGCCCCAGCGCACGATTCCCTGCGATTCGAGGAAGTTCGCCAGCAGCACCGGCCCCACGAAGAAGATGGCGACGGCGAAGAGGATGCCCACCCCCATCGAGGCCCACATGGCCGCGTCGCTGGCGTCGAACTCGTTCGCCTCTTCCGCCTCCGCCTTCGTCCCTGTCTCCGCCGCTTCGCGCTGCTGCGCGTCCGCGTCCTGCTCCGCCTGTGCTTCTGCTTCTTCTTCCTCGAGGGCGATGCGGGAGGAGTAGTTGATGGCGCGCAGCCCCAATGTGAGCGTCTCCCACAGCACGAGCGCGCCGCGGATGAGGGGGATGCTGCGTGCGCGGCCCGTCGTGAAGCCGCCCAGCTCCTGCGTGTGCCGCAGGATGTCGCCGCGCGGGCGTCGCACCGCGATGGCCATGTGACGCGGCGCGCGGATCATCACGCCCTCGATCACGGCCTGTCCGCCGTAGTAGACGTCGGGTCGCTGTGGCGTAGCGGTCATGGGACTACCAGCCCGGGAGCGTGAGGGAGGGAAGGAACGTTTCGCTGCGACGCTTCGCGGTGACGGGTTGCTACGACGGGTCGCCCAGCGAGTAGCGGCGCTGGAAGCGCTCGACGCGGCCGGCGGTGTCCACGATGCGCTGCTCGCCCGTGAAGAACGGGTGGCATTCGCTGCAGACGTCGATATGCATGTCCGGCTTGGTGGCGCGTGTCTGGATGCGATTCCCGCACGAACAGGAGATCACGGCGTCGACGTATTCGGGGTGTACTTCTGCCTTCACCCGGCTACTCCTCGGCTGTGGCGGCGAGCACGCTCACGCGCTTGCGCCGGCCCTTCGCGTGGGGGCTGAACTTCACGGTCCCCTCCACCTTCGCGAAGATCGTGTGGTCGCGCCCCAGGCCGACGTTCTCGCCTGGATGGAAGCGCGTGCCGCGCTGGCGCAGGATGATGGTGCCAGCCGTCACATGCTGGCCGTCGGAACGCTTCACGCCGAGGCGCTGGCTATTGCTGTCGCGGCCGTTCTTGGTGCTGCCCAGGCCCTTCTTGTGCGCCATCGCCTGCCCCCTTCGTGCCTATTCCCTGGTGATCGATTCCACCACGAGCCGGGTGATCGGCTGGCGGTGTCCCAGCGTGCGCCGGTAGCGCACCTTGTTCTTGTACTTCATGAAGCGCAGCTTCTCGCCCTTGCCGTGCTGGGCGATGCGCGCCCGCAGGGAGGCGCCCGGGACCGTCGGTTCCCCGATGGCCACGTCCATGCCGTCGATCAGCAGGAGGACATCGAAGTCGATGGCGTCGCCGGGCTCGCCGTCGAGGCTGCCCACGTCGAACTCCTGCCCTTCGGTGAGCATGAATTGATGTCCGCCGGCTCGCACGATCGCCTGCACTCGGCTGCTCCAGTCTCTGGTTCCGCTTTGCGGGGCCTTCAGTCTAGGAAGGCCTGCTCCGTAGGGTCAACGGCCCACGCCCCCTTCGGGGCTACGACGACGGCTACGACGACGCGATGATGCAGTCGACGCAGAGGCCGCTGTCCGAATCCTCATCGAGTTCGACGCCACACGCGTCGCAGGTCTGCTTGTCGTCTGCCATGGGCTCACTCCTGTGTGTCCGTTGCGAAGGCCGGGCGGCTACTTGCCGCCCCCACCGTCGGAGGTGGAGGCTTGCGCGCCGCCCTCCCAGGCCAGCCCGGGCTTGGGCGAAGGCTGGAACGGGGGCGTCCCGGTTGCCTCTTCGCCGCTCGGCTCGTCGGCCGGCGGTTCGTCGTCCTGCTTCTTCATGCCCGGTGGGGGCCACGGAGCGGCGGGGTCGCTCTCCAGCAGGCGCGTCAGGTCCTCACCTTCGATGGTCTCGACCTGCAGGAGCACGGTGGCCAGCTTCTCGAGCACGTCCTGCTTCTCGCGCAGGATGTCGCGTGCGCGCTCCTGCGCTTCCTCGATGAGGCGCCGCACCTCGTAGTCGATCTCCTCAGCGATCTTCTCTGAGTAGTTGCGCGTCTCCGAAATCTCGCGACCGAGGAAGACCAGGTCGTCGCTGCGCCCGAAGGTGCGCGGCCCGAGCCGTTCGCTCATGCCCCAGCGAGTGACCATGGAACGCGCGATGCGCGTCGCCTGCTCGATGTCGTTCGAGGGCCCGGTCGAGACCTCGCCGTAGATGAGCTCCTCTGCCGCATGCCCGCCGAGGGCCGTGCAGAGCTGGTCCTTGAACATGTTGGGCGTGCGGTAGTGCGTCTCCTCGTCGGGCAGGAAGCGGGTGTAGCCGCCGGCCATGCCACGCGACACGATCGTGACCTTGTGCGGTGGGTCGTGCTTGTCGAGGAAGTGCGCGATGACGGTGTGCCCACCCTCGTGGTAGGCCGTGCGCTGCCGTTCGTCCTCGCTCATCACGCGGCTCTTGCGCTCCGGGCCTGCGATCACGCGGTCGACCGCTTCCTCGAACTCGCCCATGGCGATCGTCTTGCGGTTGCGGCGCGCGGCCAGGATGGCGGCTTCGTTCACGAGGTTGGCGAGGTCGGCTCCGCTGAAGCCGGGCGTCTCCTTCGCCAGCGTGGCCGGCTCGACGTCGTCATCGACCGGCTTGCCCTTCAGATGCACGCCCAGGATCGCCTCGCGTCCGCGCACGTCGGGCGCATCGAGCACGACCTTGCGGTCGAAGCGTCCCGGCCGCAGCAGCGCCGGGTCGAGGATGTCGGGGCGGTTCGTGGCGGCGATGACGATCACGTTGGTGCCCGTATCGAAGCCGTCCATCTCGACGAGGATCTGGTTGAGGGTCTGCTCGCGCTCGTCGTGGCTGCCACCCAGCCCGGCGCCACGCTGGCGCCCGACCGCGTCGATCTCATCCACGAAGACGATGCAGGGTGAGTTCTTCTTGGCCTGCTCGAAGAGGTCGCGCACGCGGCTCGCGCCAACGCCCACGAACATCTCCACGAACTCCGAACCGGAGATGCTGAAGAAGGGCACGCCCGCTTCGCCCGCGACTGCGCGCGAGAGCAGCGTCTTGCCGGTGCCTGGCGGGCCGACCAGCAGCACGCCCTTGGGGATGCGCGCACCCAGTGCGGCGAACTTCTCGGGGTATTTCAGGAACTCGACGACCTCGACGAGCTCTTCCTTCGCTTCCTCCGCGCCGGCCACGTCCATGAAGGTGACCGTCACCTTGGCGCCCGTGAAGAGGCGCGCGCGACTCTTGCCGAAGCTCATCGCCTGCGAGTTGGAGCCCTGCGCCTGCCGCATGATGAGCAGCAGGAAGGCGCCGAACAGCAGGAACGGGAACAGGTTCAGCAGCAGCCCCAGCCACGGTGTCCCTCCGCTCTCCTTGAACTGCAGGTTGACGGCGTTCACACGTCCCGGCGAGGCCCCGCTCAGGGCGATGCCACGGTCGCTCAGGAAGGTCGCGACGTCGGTGTTCTCCGCCACCTTGGAGACGCGCTCGATGCGGATGCCGTTGAGCTGCTGGAAGTAGACCGCGTTGATGTCCCGCCCATCCACTTCAAGGGTCTCGATGAGGCCCCCCTCGATGTCCTGGACGATCTGCCCGAAGGGAACTTCTTCCTTCGAAGAGCCACCGGAGAAGAACGCATAGCCAATCGCGATCGCGGCGACGACCACGAGAAGCCAGATGAAACCGTTACGGAGCCAGCGTGAGTACAACAGGAGCTCCTGGCGGCAAGCAGGCCGCGCAGAGAAGGTCATTGCCGAAGCTGTTGGGCCTCGGCTTTCGAGTATAGCAGAGGCTCTGCTTTCCCCCGTAAGGCGCCTGGAGACGACCCTGGAAGCGCCCCTACACACGCTCCCGCCGCCCCCTTCCGCTACTTCCGCTAGACTCCCCAGCCATGAAACTTGCATTCGTCGGCGGGACGGGCCCTGAGGGGCTTGGGCTCGCCATCCGCTTCGCCGCCTCCGGTCATCACGTCGCCATCGGCTCGCGCTCCACCGAGCGGGGCGAGGAAGGCGCCGCCAAGGTCGCCGCCACCGTGTCCGCCGCCACCGTGAGCGGCGGCGAGAACGCCGCCGTCCTCCCCGACGCCGATGTCGTCTTCCTCACCTTCCCCTACAGCGGCCAGGCCCCCACCCTCAAAGCGCTCGCCGGCGCCCTCAATGATGCCGGGGTGATCGTCTGCGATGTGGTCGCGCCCCTCGAGTTCGTGCGTGGCAAGGGCGCCGTCGCGCTCGACGTGGAAGGCAACAGCGCCGCCGAGGAGGCCGCCGCCGCCCTTCCCAACGCCCGCGTCGTCTCCGCCTTCCAGAACATGAGCGCGGAGAAGCTGGTGGAACTCGACAAGCCCGTCGAGGCCGATGTCCTCGTCTGTGGCGACGATGCCGACGCAAAGGCCGTCCTCATCGAGCTCGCCAACGAGATTGCGGGTGTGCGCGGCGTCGATGGCGGCGCTCTGAGCAACAGCCGCTACGTCGAGATGCTCACCTCGCTCCTCATCAACCTCAATCGGGTGCACAAGGCGCATACCAGCGTCCGCATCGCCGGCCTCCCGGACCAGGAGTAGAACCCCCGTGCCCGTCTCCATCCACGGTGTTCAAGGTCTCCCCGAAATCACGGCGAACGACGATCTCGCCGCCATGATCGCCGAGTCCGCCAGCACCTCCGGCGAACCGCTCACCGACGGCGACATCGTCATCGTCACCTCCAAGATCGTCTCCAAGTCCGAGGGCCGAACCGTCGACCTCGATACGGTCGACGTCTCCCCCTTCGCCCGCGAGTTCGCCGAGCGCTGGGAGAAGGAGCCCGCAATCGTCGAGCTCGTGCTGCGCGAGTCGAAGCGGGTCGTGCGCCAGGTCGGCCCCGTGCTCATCACGGAGACGCGCCACGGCTTCGTCTGCGCCAACAGCGGCGTCGACCAGTCCAGCTCGGGGGCGAAGGGCCGAGCCGTCCTCCTGCCCGTCGATCCCGACGCCAGCGCGCGCGGCCTGCGCGCCCGTTTCGCCGAGCTCGGCCACGACGTCGCGGTCGTCATCTCCGACACGTTCGGTCGCCCCTGGCGCGAAGCACAGGTCGATATCGCCATCGGCATCGCCGGCCTCAACCCCGTCATCAGCTACATCGGCGAGCACGACCCCCACGGCCACGAATTCCTCGTGCAGGCGGTCTGCCGCGCCGACGAACTGGCCAGCGCCGGCGAACTGGTGAAGGGAAACCTCAGCCGCGTGCCCGTCGCCATCATCCGTGGCTACCCCTGGGAGCCCGACGACACCGCCTCCATGACGGACATCATCCGCGAGGCTGAGCGGGACCTCTTCCGCTAGGCGGGAGTCGCGATGACCGGGGAGCCAGCGCAGTCGGTCGAGGTGAAGCTGCTGCATCCCGACGCGCGCCTCCCCCGCAAGGCCACCGCCCACGCCTCCGGCTTCGACCTCTACGCCTGCCTGCCCGACGGCCCCCTCTCCGTGGGGAACGAGCCCGTCCTCATCCCCACGGGCATCGCCTGCGCGGTACCGCCCGGGCTCGATGCGCAGGTCCGCCCGCGCAGCGGGCTCGCCAGCCGTGGCGTCATGGGGGTGTTCGGCACCCTCGACGCCGACTACCGCGGCGAACTCATCGTCACGCTCTACACCCTCACGCCCGGCATCGAGCACGTCGTCGAGCACGGCGACCGTATCGCCCAGCTCGTGATCGCTCGCCTGGCGGACGTCGAATTCACCCCCGTCGAGTCGCTCCCCGAGACCGAACGGGGCGCTGGCGGCCACGGCAGCACCGGCCGCTGAACGGCTGGCGTTGGCCATAGGGCGCGCGTGTCCTAAGGTTGTCGTTCACCTTCCCCACGGAAACCGCCATGTCGTACGAACTCGATACGCTCACCGACACTACCCCGCGCGACGACCTGCCCGATTTCGGCAGCGGCGACACCGTGCGCGTCCATGCCAAGGTGGTCGAGGGGAACAAGGAACGCGTCCAGGTCTTCGCCGGCGTCGTCATCCGCAAGCGCCGCAAGGGCCTCTCCTCCAACTTCACCGTGCGCAAGATCGCCAGCGGTGTCGGCGTGGAGCGCACCTTCCCCCTCTACAGCCCCCGCCTCGACAAGATCGAGGTCGTGCGCCGCGGCAAGGTCCGCCGCAAGAATCTCTCCTACCTGCGAGGCCTCACCGGCCGCGCCGCCCGCATCAAAGAGCGCCGCTAGCCCTTGCCCGACCTGATCGGCCATCTGTGTTCCTTCAACCGCAAGAGCGGTACCACCTGCTCGAGTCGGCCCTGGGTGATGACACCTTCACGCTCGACCCCCAGTTCCGCGAGCGCCTGGGGAAGACGCTGGGGCTGACGGTCCCGTTAGACGCCTTCGTCGCGATGGACTACCACCTCGACTGGATCGCCCTCTCGCTCTACCTGACTGCCTGTCCTGAGGCCGGTGACATCGTTCCGAAGAAAGGCGCGCTCAAGGAATTCAACAAGGACCAGATGGACACCGATCTCTTGGTCGCCTTCGAACAGGAAGGAACAACCCACCTCGTCCTGATCGAGGCCAAAGGCGACACGGGCTGGACCAACAAGCAGATGAACGAGAAGGCGGAGCGCCTTGGACCCATCTTCGGCGCTCAATGGGTGAAGGACCTTCCTGTGCAACTGCACTTCATGCTCATGTCGCCTCGTGAGTCCAAGAGACTGGACCCAACCAAGTGGCCGGAGTGGATGAAGCCGAACAACAAGCCGCTCTGGATGAAGTTGACCATGGGTGAGCCCGGTTCCCTCAAGAAGGCGACTCGGTCGGGTGCGGACAGGAAGCCGTCATCGGACGGGAAGTTCCTGACGATCGATCCGGTCTAGCCCCTCAAACCTCCACCGCCGCGACCAGCTCGTAGAGCGGCTGGCCGCCGGCCACCACCTCGACCTCCACGCCATCGAACGTCGCTTCGATGCGCTCCGTCAGGTCGTCGGGTGAGGCGGTGAAGTCGGCGCCGGTGTAGACCGTGACGATGGCGGCGTCTGCCGCGTCCGCCTCCGCCAGCCCCGCGAGCAGCCCCTCGACCGCGTCGTCCGTGCCGCTGATGAGGCGGCCGTCGACGAGCGTGATCGCTTCGCCTTCGCGTACGTCGACGCCGTCGGCAGTGCGATTCGCGGCGGCGCGTGTCACCTCGACTGTGCGGGTGGCGTCGAGCGCTTCCGTGATGGAGTCGGTGTTCTCGTCGGGGGTGGACTGGGCGTTGAAGGCGATGGCCGCCGCCGCGCCCTGCGCGAGCGAGATGGAGGGCGCGACGTGCAGGCGGCAGCGCGCCAGGTCGACGGCCTGCTCCGCCGCGGGGATGGCGTTCTTGTGGTTGGTCAGCACGATGACGTCCGCCGGGCCGAGCGCGTCGGCGGCTTGCGCGATGTCGCCCGCTGCCGGCTTCACGATCGCCTCCAGGCGAAACGTGCTTGCGCCCAGGCTCTCGAAGACTTCGTCGAAGCCTTCGCTGCTGCTGAGCGCGAGCAGCCCCGTCTTCGCCCCCGCGCCGCTGCCCTCCTCGCGGAAGCGTGCGTGCTGGGCGCTCATGTCCTCGAACTTGGGGCGGATGAGCTCGCCGAACGTGCCTGCCGCCTCCAGCAGCACTTCCGGTTCGTCGGTGTGGACGTGCACGCGCAGCGCCTGCTCGTCCCCCACGATGACGACGGAGCCGAACTCCTCGCCCTCGGTGTGCTGCCGCATGCCCGCCACGTCCACCTCCTGTTCGCCTGCGATGAGGACGAATTCGGTGCAGTAGTCGAAGCCGTCGTCGGCGTGGCCGGGAAGCGTCGCCAGTGGCTTGTCGGGGATGGTGACCGGTGGGGGAAGTTCGCCCCGCAGCGCCGCCACCAGCCCCCGCAGAATCACGCAGATGCCTTCGCCGCCGGCGTCGGGCACGCCCGCCTCGCGCAGGGCGGGGAGCAGGTCCATCGTCTCCGCTTCGGCCCGCTCCGCCTCGGTGAGCGCGCCTTCGAGCGTTGCCAGCACCCCGTCGCCCGCGCGCGTTTCCGCCCCGCCTGCCGCTTCCCGCAGAACCGTCAGCATCGTCCCCTCGACCGGCTCGGAGACGGCCGTGTAGGCGGCCTCGGCGGCGGCGCGCAGGCCCCGGGCGAGCGTCTCGCCATCCAGGTCCGCCGTCTCCCCCACGCCCTTGGCCAGCCCCAGCAGCGACTGCGAGAGGATGACGCCCGAGTTCCCCCGCCCCCCGTAGAGCGCCCCCCGCGCGATCGTTGCCAGCACCTGGCCGGCCTCCAGCGGCTCCTCCAGCGCGAGCGCGTGGTCGCAGGCTTCCCGCAGCGTGGCCGCCATGTTCGAGCCGGTGTCGCCGTCGGGCACGGGGTAGACGTTGATGGCGTCGACGGCCTTTGCCGACTGGGTGAGGTAGTCCGCCGCGGCCGTCACGGCGGCGCGCAGCTCCGTCCCGCTGAGTGTCGTGCCGGTGGTAGTCATGCGATGCCTCCGATCGACTGGGGCTGCGGGATGCCGCTAGCGGATGATGGTGCTAGCATCGGCGTCCAGCCTTTGTGGGGAATGAGTCTCATGGCCAGCGGCGCCTGCGATGTCTGTGACAAGAAGACGACCTTCGGTCGCCATATCCGCCACCGCCACGGTGGTCGCTGGGAGCGCAAGGCGCCCGCCAAGAGCCGCATGTTCAAGCCCAACGTGAACAAGCAGCGCGTCTTCATCGATGGCTCCTGGAAGCGTCTGAACATCTGCACTCGCTGCCTGCGCACGCTCTCGCGCAGCGCCTAGCCCCCATCTCCCAACGCCGCCCGCAAGTCCGCCAGGTTCGTCCCAACGCTCGCCTGCGCGTTGTAGACGCTGCTGCCACAGACGAGCACGTCCGCGCCCGCCGCCGCGCAGGTGGCGGCATTCCCGACCTTCACGCCGCCGTCGATCTCGATGCGCACGTCGTGCTCCAGGTCGTCCAGCAGATACCGCAGCCGCGTGACCTTCTCCAGCTGTGCGGGGATGAGCTGCTGTCCGCCCCAGCCCGGGTTAATCGTCATCACCATGACCTGGTCGACTTCGGGAAGTGACTCCTCGATGGCGGCGAGGGGCGTGCCTGGATTGAGGCAGACCCCCGCCTCCGCTCCGCCCCGCTTGATCTGGCTGAGCACGCGGTTGATGTGATTCGTCGCCTCGATGTGCACATTCACGCACGCCGCCAACGGCGTGTACGCCTCCACGTGGCGCTCCGGCTCGGCCACCATCAGGTGGATATCGAAGGGCAGCGTGGTCGCCTCCCGCAGCGCCTCCACCACCGACAGCCCTAAGGTGATGTTGGGCACAAAGTGCCCGTCCATGATGTCGAGGTGGAGAAGATCGGCGCCGCCCGCTTCCGCCGCGCGCACCTCTTCGCCGAGGCGGGTGAAGTCCGCGGTCAGGATCGACGGCGCCAGCTGCACGGTGCGCATACCTGATTCTATGCCGCCTGCAGCGGCATCCGTATACTGCCGCGCTAGCAGAGGCGAGGGGTGAACGATGGCGGTACGCGTCGTCACAGATTCCACAAGTGACCTCACGGTCGAAGAGGCGGCGGAACTGGGCGTCACGGTGGTGCCCGTGCTCGTCGCCTTCGGCGATGAGGTCTTCCGCGATCGCGTCGAGATGACGCCGACCCAGTTCTTCGATCGGCTGGTCAGCTCGAAAGAGTTCCCCAAGACGAGCCAGCCCAGCGTTGAGGCCTTCGCCGAGGACTATCGCGAGATCGCCGCATCGGGCGACGACATCGCTTCCATTCACTGCTCCTCGCGGCTCTCGGGCACGTTCAACTCCGCCTCCGTCGCCAGCGAGACGAGCGAACTGGCGACACGCGTCGAGCTGGTGGATTCCTACACCGCGAGCGCGGGCCTGCGCGCCGTCGTCGAGGCCGCCGCCGCCCGCGCCCGCGACGGCGCCCCCCTCGAAGAGGTGACCGCCGCCGCCCGCAGCGTGATGGCGCGCAGCAACGTCTACGTGGCCCTCGATACGCTGGAGTACCTTCGCAAGGGCGGACGCATCGGCCGCGCGGGCGCCTTCTTCGGGACCGCCCTCCGCATCAAGCCGATCGTCTCGGTCGATGGTGGTGAGGTGGCGCCCTTCGAGCGCGTCCGCACCCGCTCCCGCGTCGTCCGTCGCATCGAGGAGCTCGCGCTCGAGGACCGCACGCTGGAGACGCTCTTCGTCGTCTACGCGGACGACGACAGCGATGCGCAGGCGCTGGTCGAGCGAGTGCGCCCCCACCTTCCCCACACCGACATCCGGCTGGTTCAGATGGGTCCCGGCGTGGGCGCCCATATCGGGCCCAACGCGCTCGGCCTCTGCACGGTGCAGCGGAGCCCCTAGGGGTGGCCGACCGCCCCGCTCCACCTGCTGATCCCGCCACCGAACTCTCCCGTCTGCGGGCGCTCTTCGAGCGCTTGCTTGAGGAGGACGGGGCGAACAGCGAGATCAGCGGCAGCCTCGATGCGCTGCTCATCCGGATAGTCGATAGCGGCCTCATCCCCCGCAACCACCCGCTCTGTGAACGCATCCGCGGCTTGCAGCGGAGCGGAGGCTACCGCGCCCTGCAGCCCGCCGGGCAACGCAAGTGGCTCGAAGGCGCTATCGCCGTGAGCGGTGCCGCCGCCGCCCCTGCCCCCGCCCGCTCCGCCGCCACCCGCCGCCCTCTCACCCCCGACGACCCCGTCACCCGCCTCCCTGGTATCGGCAAGAGCGCCGCCGAGCGCTTCGCCAAACTGGGCGTGACCACCGTCGGCGACGCTGCCGCCTTCTTCCCCCGCGCCCACCGCGACTTCACCGACGTCCGCAGCATCTCCGACGTCGAGCCCGACGGCCTCGACCAGACCGTGGTAGGGACGGTCCTCTCCGCGGGCCAGCTGCGCTACGGCCGGCGGGTGCGCGGGAGCGAGGCGAAGATCACCGACGGCTCCGGCACCCTGCGCATCGTCTGGTTCAACCAACCCTGGGTCACGCGCGGCTGGAACGAAGGCGATGAGGTGGTCGTCTCGGGCAAGGTCACCGTCTATCGAGGCCGCCTGCAGATGGCGAACCCGCAGGAGTACGAGCCGTTCGATTCGTCCATCATGCGGCCGGGACGCCTCCTCCCCATCTACTCCGGGACGCAGGGGCTCGGGCAGCGCACGATTCGCCGCGCCGTCGCGACGGCAGTCGAGGAGGTCGCGGCAAAGCTGGTCGACCCCGTGCCCGCGTGGCTCGCCTCCGAAGAGGGCCTGACGCCCTACGCCGACTGCATCAACGCCTACCACTCCCCCGAATCGCCCGATGAAGTCGAGCGGGTGCGCCAACGCCTCGCGCTGGGCGAGTTCCTCGCCATCCAGGCCGCCGTGCTCCAGCGTCGCGCCGAGTGGCAGCGATACCGCCAGGCCGTCGCGCTCGACTTCCGCACGCGGCTCGATGGCTACCTTGCCTCACTGCCGTTCACGCTCACCGACTCCCAGCGCGACGCCCTCGACGAGATTCTCGCCGACATCGCGACGCACGAGCCGATGCTGCGGCTGCTGCAGGGCGAAGTGGGCAGCGGCAAGACGGTCGTCGCCTTCGCCGCCATGCTTGCGGCCGTCGCTGCCGGGCAGCAGGCGGCGCTCATGGCGCCCACCGAGATCCTCGCCGAGCAGCACTACCGATCGCTCACCGAACTGCTTGGCGGCGAGGAACTCGTCGAGGGGATGTTCACGCCGCCGTGGCTCGAACAGCCCCTGCGCGTCGCCCTGCTCACCGGGTCGCGCACGGCTGCGGAGAAGGAGCGCGTGCGCGCCGCTGCCGCCCACGGCGGCGCCGACATCGTCATCGGCACGCACGCCATCATCGAGGAAGCGGTCGAGCTTCCCCGCCTCGCCCTCGCCGTCATCGACGAGCAGCACCGCTTCGGCGTTGATCAACGCGCCCGCCTGCGTGAGAAGGGCGCCAACCCGCACCTGCTCGTCATGACCGCCACCCCCATCCCCCGCACCCTCGCCCTCACTGTCTACGGCGACCTCGAAGTCTCGACCATCGCGACGCTGCCGCCGGGCCGCAAGCCCGTGCGAACGAGTTGGGTCGCGCCAGATGAGCGGGACGAGGCGTACGACTTCCTGCGCGAGCGCCTCGACGCGGGCGAGCAGGCCTTCGTCATCTGTCCGCTCGTCGATGAATCGGAGGTGCTGGACGTGCGCTCCGCCGAGGAGGAGTTCGAGCGGTTGCGCGCCGGCCCCCTCGCCGGCTACGACCTGGACCTGCTGCACGGGCGCATGCACGGCCGCCAGAAGGACGACGTCATGACGCGCTTCGCCTCGGGCGAGACGGCGGTGCTCGTCTCCACGAGCGTCATCGAAGTCGGCATCGACGTGCCCAACGCCACCATCATCGTGATCGAGGGGGCGGAACGCTTCGGGCTGAGCCAGCTGCACCAGTTCCGTGGCCGCGTGGGGCGTTCGAATCGCCAGGGCTACTGCCTGCTCTTCAGCAGCGAGGCCGAGCCCAGCGCCGAGGCTCAGAATCGCCTGCGCGCCATGGTGCGCACCACCGACGGCTTCGAAATCGCCGAGATCGACCTCGCCATGCGGGGTGAAGGGGAAGCCTGGGGGCTCGCCCAGAGCGGGGGCAACGCGATGCTCCGCGTCGCCCGCATCAGCGATCGCGACCTGCTCCTGGATGCGCGTGAGATGGCCGCTCGCGTCCTCGCCCGCGACCCCTTCCTGCAGCGCCCCGAGCACCGTGGCCTTGCCATCAGCGCCAAGCCCTTCCTCGAAACCGCCACCGAGGCGAACTGAGCGCCAGCGCTCAGGCGGGCCGCCCTTCCTGGAAGGCGGCGGTCAGGCGCTCGCGCTCTTCGGCGGGCAGATACTTCACCGCCTCGCGGAACGTCACCCCTGAGACCCGCCCTGTGCGCGGCGCCAGCCACTCCGAGACGAGCGCGGGACGCTTCTTGCTGACCTCGCGCAGCACCCACCCGATCGCCTTGCGGATGAAGAACTCGCGCTCCTCCAGTATGGCGTCGGCGTAGCGGGTGAAGCGATCGAAGTCGCCCCCGCCACGCCGCAGGGACGGCAGCAGCGAGAGCATGGCCGTGCGCCGCACCCAGAAGTCGTCGTCCTCCGCCCAGCGATCCAGCGTCTCCGTCAGGACGGGGTGACGCACGACCAGCGGCGCCATCACGTGCAGCGAGAGGGGGTCGATGAGCGCCCACGTGCGCGATTCGCGGATGAGCGGCTCGATGGCGGGCACGTCCGCCGGTTCGAGCAGCTTGATGCGCGCCATGAGCGTCTCCACCGCCGCCAGCCGCAGGTCGTAGATGTCGCGCCCCCACAGCAACGTCGCCAGCGACGTGACCTCCTCCCGCCCGAACTCGCGACGCGCCTTCAGGGCCGCTTTCGTCGCCTTGCGGATCATCGGCACGGTCCCGCCGAGGTAGTCCAGGTCGAAGTCGGGACCGGGCGGGTTGGGGAGGTGCTTTTCGCGCTCCGCCTTCATCCCGACGCCGCGACGCTCGTTCCCCGCCGCCCGCAGCGTCTCCTCGAGGGCGGCGGCGGTCTCGTGGATGGCGCGCTCGTGATCCGTGCTGCCGCTGTTCACAACAGGCGTCCCGCCTGCGCTACCATCGATGGCATGAAAGTATTCGCTGCCGCTGCTGAACGCGGCCATGAACAGATTCTCTTCGCACGGGACGACGCATCGGGCCTGCAGGCCATCATTGCGGTCCATTCTACGGTCCTCGGTCCGGCCCTCGGCGGTACCCGCTTCTACCCCTACGACTCTGAAGAAGATGCGCTCGCCGATGCGCTCCGCCTCTCCAGCGCCATGACCCGCAAGAACGCCGCCGCCGGCCTCGATTTCGGCGGCGGCAAGGGCGTCATCTTCGGCGACCCGCGCACGATCAAGTCCGAACGGCTGCTGCGCGCCTACGGTCGCGCCGTGCAGTCGCTCGGCGGGGCCTACGTCACCGCCGAGGATGTGGGTACGACCGTGGCCGATATGGAGATGGTCGACCGCGAGACGTCCTTCGTGGGCGGCGGCTCACGCGATACCGGGGGCTCGGGCGACCCCTCACCGACCACCGCCCGCGGCCTCATCGCCGCCACCCGTGGCACCGCCCGCTTCCTCTGGGGCGACGACGACCTGTCAGGCCGTCACGTCGCCATCCAGGGTGTGGGCAAGGTCGGCGGCGCGCTCGCCCGCTACCTGGCCGAGGCGGGCGCCAGCCTCACCATCGCCGATGTGAACGACGAGGCCGTCAGCGCCCTCGCCAGCGAGCTCGGCGCCGCGGTGGCCGCGCCCGACGCCGTGCACGCCACCGACTGCGACGTCTTCGCCCCGTGCGCCCTTGGCGGCGCCCTCAACGCCGACTCCATCCCCGAACTGCGATGCGCCGCCGTCGTCGGCAGCGCCAACAACCAGCTCGCCAGCGATGACCTCGCCGACGAGGTCGCCCGCCGCGACATCCTCTACGTGCCCGATTTCATCGTGAATGCGGGCGGAGTCATCAACCTGGCCGAGGAAGTGGGCCACGAGTACCGCGAGGAGCGCGCCCTTCGCCGCATCGACGGCATCGGCGACACCACCCTCGAGGTGCTCACCCGGGCCCGCGACGCCGGCGTCACGCCGCTCGCAGAGGCCATCGCCCGCGCCGATCGGCGCATCCGCGATGTGGGCGGTCTGCATGCCCGCATCGGCCGCCGTCCACGCGCGCAATCGGGATGGCTGTAGGGCGGCCCCTGCACAGGCCGCAACGCGGTCTCTCAGCGACAGGTCTGCTATAGTGAAAGCGGCCATTCCATAGGGAGAGGTGGGCGGCGATGCCCACCTTCTTTCTTGAACGAACATGAAGAACGACTTCCTGCTCGCCATCAGTCAGCTTGCTGCCGAGAAGAACCTCTCCAAAGAGGTCATCTTCCAGGCGGTTGAGGCTGCGCTTGCCTCCGCCTACCGGCGTGAGGGCGACGACAGCCCCGAGGTGCATGTGCGCATCTCCGGCGAGACGGGCGATATCAGCGCCTTTATCCAGAAAACTGTCGTCCCCACGGTCGAGGATGCGAACCTCGAGCTCGACCTCGACGAGGCGCGGCGCTACAAGCCCGACGCCCGCATCGCGGACGTGCTCGAATTCGAGGTGAAGCCGCCCGAGAACGCGGGCCGTATCGCCGCGCAGACGGCCAAGCAGGTCGTGCTCCAGCGCCTGCTCGTGGCCGAGCGTGGCGCCGTCTACGAGGAGTACGCCGACAAGGAAGGCGAGGTGCTCCTCGCGACCGTCCAGCGTGTCGAATCGCGCCAGGCGACGGTCGAGATCGGGCGCGGTACCGAGGCCCTGCTGCCCGGCAGCGAGATGGTGCGCAACGAGCACCTGCGCGCCGGCCAGCGCGTGAAGGTGCTGCTGCTCAACGTGAACGACGAGGTGAAGGGCCCGCAGGTCATCGTCAGCCGCAGCCATCGCCTGCTCCTGCGCCGCCTGCTCGAGGTGGAAGTGCCCGAAGTCGCCCAGGGGCGGGTCGAAATCAAGGCGATCGCGCGCGAGGGGGGCTACCGCAGCAAGGTCGCCGTCCACGCCCGTGCCGCCAGCGTCGACCCCATCGGCGCCTGCGTGGGCATGCGCGGCTCGCGCATCCAGAACGTCGTCAACGAACTGGGCGGCGAGCGGGTCGACATCATCAAGTGGGATCCCGACCCGGTGAACTTTGTCACCAACGCGCTCAGCCCCGCCCAGATCGTCGAGGTGATGATCGATGAGGACTCGCGCGAGGCCATCATCATCGTGCCCGATTCGATGCTCTCCCTCGCGATTGGCAAGGAGGGCCAGAACGCCCGCCTCGCCGCCAAACTCTCCGGCTACCGCATCAGCATCCGCAGCCAGTCGGGGGCCGAGCGTGGGGAGACGGACTCCGGCATCGTCGAGGAGCCAGCCGCCTTCGACGCCTTCATGCCGGGCACCGAGCCCGACCTCGACATCCTCCAGCTTCCCGATGAGCCGCCGCCTCCCCCGCCAGTCGAAATTCCCCGGCCTGCCGCGGTCGCCACGCCCACAGTCGCCGTTGCGACCGCCGAGGAGCAGCCCGTGGCTGGCGCAGAGACGCAGGCAGAAGAGGAAGAGGATGTGCTCTTCCCCGCCGCGCTCGCCGAGATGGAGGTTCCCGACGAGGAGACCCGCGAGGCCGAGGACTACGGCGAAGAAGAGTTCGACGACGAGGAAGGCGAGGAGTACCAGATTCCCTCCCTCGTCGTGCCCGAGGAGCGCCCCACCGCCATCCGCTTCGCCGAGGACGTGCTCCCCGCTCGCGAAGAAGAATCGCAGCCCAAGAAGCGCCGCCGCCGCGGCCCCCGTATCGAAGAGGACGACTTCGAGGACGATATCGATTACGCCGGCCGAATCCACTGAGGTCTGAACGCATGGCAGCCGCCCGCCGCGAACCGCAGCGAACCTGCATCGGCTGCCGCCAGGTAGCGGGCAAGCGCGCGCTTGTTCGTCTGGTGCGTCGTGATCACGGTGCGGTGGCAGTTGAAGCCTCGGGCGAACGCCTCGCTGGCAGGGGCGCGTACCTCTGCCGGGAGCGCGCCTGTTGGGAGCGAGCCCTGCAAGGCGCTACCATAAGCAAGGCCCTGCGCATGTCCCCCCGGCCTGAAGTTCTGGAAGACGTGCGGCGCCGCCTCGAAACGCTCTCGGTTCCCGGCGCGGAGGAAGCATGACCGCACGCCAGACGTCCCGTCCCCCCCGCTCCGTCGCCCTGCCCGACGCCATCACCGTCAAGGGCCTGAGCGATCTGCTCGGCATCTCCCCCATCGATGCCATCAAGCGCCTCATGACGCACGGCGTCATGGCCGCCATGAACGACACCATCGACTACGACACCGCAGCGCTCGTCTCCGCCGAC
Source organism: Tepidiformaceae bacterium (assembly GCA_965200565.1). Taxonomy (GTDB): domain Bacteria; phylum Chloroflexota; class Dehalococcoidia; order Tepidiformales; family Tepidiformaceae; genus UBA2991. The sequence goes on from OZ241349.1 coordinate 2,218,057, forward strand.
CTGGGCATCGCGCCCACCCGTGAAGGCGCTCCCGCCCCCGTCGCCGCCACCGTGCACGCCGACGACGAGGCAGGTGAGGAAGACGCCGGCGCGCGCCCCCGCCCGCCTGTCGTGACCGTGCTCGGCCACGTCGACCACGGCAAGACGAGCCTGCTCGACGCCATCCGCGAGACGAATGTGGTCGCCGGCGAGGATGGTGGCATCACCCAGCACATCGGCGCCTACCAGATCGAGCGTGAGGGCTCGCCCATCACCTTCATCGATACGCCCGGCCACGCCGCCTTCACCGCCATGCGCGCCCGCGGCGCCCAGATCACCGACGTCGCCATCGTCGTCGTGGCTGCCGATGACGGCGTCATGCCCCAGACCATCGAGGCCATCGACCATGTGCGCGCCGCCGGCGTGCCCATGATCATCGCCATCAACAAGACCGACCTCCCCGCCGCCGACGCGGACCGCGTCAAGCAACAGCTGACCGAGCAGAGCATCGTGGTCGAGGAGTACGGCGGCGACGTGCTCGCCGTGCCGGTCGCCGCCACCACCGGCGCCGGCATCCCCGAACTGCTGGAAGCGATCGACCTCGTCTCCGAGATCGAGGAGTTGAAGGCGAACCCCGATCGCCTCGCCACTGGCGCCGTCATCGAGGCGGAGCTCGATTCCCGCCGTGGCCCCCTCGCCACGGTGCTCATCCGCAACGGCACCATGCGCCAGGGCGACGCTCTCGTGAGCGGGCTCATCAGCGGCAAGGTGAAGGCCATGTTCGATGAGCGTGGCGAGCGCCTGCAGACCGCCGGCCCCACCCGCCCCGTCCGCATCATGGGGCTCGAGGACGTGCCCGCCGCCGGCGACTCCATCGAGGTGGTCAAGAACGAGCGGGAGGCGCGACGCATCGTCGAGCAGGCCCGTCGCGAAGCGGAAGGCAGCGCCGGCGCCCGTCGTGGCGGGCTCACCCTCGATACGCTCTTCAACGAGGTCAGCACGGGCAGCGTCAAGGAGCTGCTGCTCATCCTCAAGACAGACGTGCGTGGCAGCGCCGAAGCCATCCGCGGCTCGCTGCAGGGCCTCGGCACAGGCGAGGTGAAGGTCAAGGTCATCCACTCGGCCACCGGCCCCGTGAGCGAGTCGGACGTCATGCTCGCGAGCGCCTCGGGCGCCATCATCCTCGCCTTCAACGTCCGCACCGAGCCATCCGCTAGCAGCCAGGCCGAAGTGAGCGGCGTCGAGATTCGCTCCTACGAAGTCATCTACCAGCTCATCGAGAGCGTCGATCTGGCGCTCGAGGGCCTCTACGAGCCCGTCTACGAACGCGTCGTCGATGGTACGGCCGAAGTGAGGCAACTCTTCCGCTCCAGCCGCGTGGGCCAGATCGCGGGCTGCTACGTCACCGATGGCACGCTCCTGCGCGGCGACCGCGTTCGCGTGCTGCGCAACGGCGAGGAGCAGGCCGACGTGCCCTGCGCGGGCCTGCGCCGCTTCCAGGACGATGTGCGCGAGGTGCAGCAAGGCTTCGAGTGCGGCATCGTGCTCGACGGCTTCAACGCCTTTGCCGAAGGCGACCTCCTTGAGTTCTACCACCAGCAGCGCGTCAACTAGCGCGCTTCGCCCACGGGACGGAAGCTGACGCCATGAGCCGGCGCACGAGCCGTATCAACGAATTGCTCCGCGAAGAGCTCAGCGCGCTCATCCAGCGCGAGTTGAAGGATCCGCGCCTCGATGGCGCCTTCGTCTCCATCACCCAGGTGGAGGTGAGTGGCGACCTGCGCACGGGCGTCGTCTTCGTCTCGCACCTGGGCATGGAGGAGGAGCGTGAGCAGGCGCTGGAAGGCCTGCAGAGCGCCTCCCCCTACCTCGAACGCGAGCTGCGTCGACGCCTGCGCCTGCGCCGCATGCCCTCCCTTCGCTTCCGCTTCGACCCATCAATCGAGCGGGGCGCGCGTCTCGCCTCCACCATCGCCGAGCTGGGTCGCGATCGCGCGGATCGTGAGGCGCAGGGCCAGCCATGAGCCGTCGCCGCCGCGGTGATTCCGGGCTCACGGGGGTGCTCCTCATCGACAAGGAGCCGGGCTGGACCAGCCACGATGTCGTCGCGCGTGCGCGACGCCTCACGGGCCAGCGTCGCATCGGCCACACGGGCGCGCTCGACCCCATGGCGACCGGCCTGCTCGTGCTCTGCCTCGGCCGCGCCACCCGCCTCGTCGAGTACATGATGCCCGGCGAGAAGACCTACGAAGGCGAGATCGCCCTTGGCCAGGAAACTGACACCGACGATGCCGAGGGCCAACCCACCCGCAGCGGCGCCGTCCCCGCTGGCGACCATGACCTCGACCTCGACGACATCGCCCGGCGCTTCACGGGCGAACTGCTCCAGACGCCGCCCGCCTACAGCGCCATCAAGGTCGAAGGCCGTCGCGCCTACGCCCTCGCCCGCGAGGGCGAGGCCCCCGCCCTGCAGCCGCGCCCGGTGCGCGTCTCCGCGCTCAGCCTGGAGCGCATCGCACGCGACCGTATCCGCGTGGAGGTGCGCTGTGGGCCGGGAATGTACGTCCGCAGCCTGGCTCGCGACATCGGCCGCGACATCGGCTGCGGAGCGCATCTCGCCAGCCTGCGGCGCACCGGCAGCGGCCCCTTCCACGTGCGCGACGCCGTCCCCGTCGAGTCGCTGGGCGCGTTCGTCGAAGCGGGCAAGTTTGATGAAGTCGTGCGTCCCGCCGATGAAGGCGTCTCGGGGAGCGCCGCCGCCATCCTCACCACGGGCCACGCGAACCAGATCCGCAGCGGTCAGGTTGCGTGGGCGCGAGGCGGTTTTCTTCGCCCCGCCACCTTCGCCCGTCTCTACAGCGCCGACGGCTCCTTCGTGGGCGTCGGGCAGGTCGATGAACCCGGGCGTGTGCGCGCCCTCAAGGTCGTCGCAGGCTAGCCCCGGCCCCCTGCTTCTCCCAACGCCTCCAGCACCGCTCCGTGGAGCAGCCCGTTCGTCGCGACCGCGTCGCTGCCCGCGCCCTCGGCCCCTGCCCACGTCGTGAGCCGCCCGCCCGCCTCCGGCAGCAGCACGGCGAAGGGGGCGATATCCCACGGGTTGAGCACGGGATCGATCATCGCCTCCGCCCGTCCCGCCACCACCGCCAGATAGCCGTAGCAGTCGCCCCACGTGCGCACCAGCCATGCCTTCCGCCCCAGCTGCGCCAACGCCGCGGGTGAGCGCTCCTGCAGGTGCGCCGGCGAGGTCGTGAGCACGGTCGCCTGCGCCAGCGAGTCGGTCGCGCTCACGCGCGTGCGTTCGCCGTTAAGGAAGGCGCCGCCGCCCACACTCGCCCAGGCCGTCTCGCCCAGCGCGTGGCAGGCGACGACCCCCACCACCGGCTCGCCTTCCCGCTCGAGCGCGATCAGCGTCCCGAACAACGGCACCTGGTGGATGAAGCTCTTCGTCCCGTCGATCGGGTCGATGACCCAGCGGTAGGGCGCGTCTCCCGCTGTCTCGCCCATCTCCTCGCCGAGCACGCCGAAGGCGGGCGTTTCGCGGGCGAAGAGCTCGCGCATCGCCGCCTCCGCGCGGCGATCCGCCTCCGTGACGGGCGTGCCGTCCGCCTTCAGCTCAACCGTCAGCCCCGCTTCGTAGAGGGCCATGACGATCTCGCCGGCGACGTCCGCCGCCCGCCGCGCGATGTCGGTCAGCTCCGTCAGCTCTCCATCTGCAGGCATGAGGCGAGTCTAGCGTGTGCGTCCGCACACAGCCCACCGCCGTGCGGCAAGCACGCCCGTACCCGCGTCCCCTACACTGGGGGCATGGCGATCAGCATGAGGCCGCGCCGATGAGCGTGAGCGAGGCGACTTCCGCCCCCGACGGCACCGCCCCCGGGAGCGATCTGCAGCACCAGTTTCTCTACGAGATGCTGCTCATCCGGCGTTTCGAGAACAAGTGCGCCGAGATGTACACGCACGGCAAGATCCGTGGCTTCCTCCACCTCTACAACGGCGAGGAAGCCTGCGCCGTCGGCGCCATCAACGCCCTCCGTGAGGACGACAAGATCGTCACCCACTACCGCGACCACGGGCATGCCATCGCCCGCGGCGTCGAGCCGGATCGCATCATGGCCGAGCTCTTCGCCCGGGTCGACGGGACGAACGGCGGGCGGGGCGGCTCCATGCACCTCTTCGACGCGCCCCGCGGCTTCCTGGGCGGCTACGCCATCGTCGCCGGGCACATGCCCGTCGCCACCGGCCTCGGGCTTGCCGCCAACCTGCGCGACGAGGATTGGGCCACGCTCTGCATCTTCGGCGATGGAGGCGTGGGCGAAGGCGAATTCCACGAAGCCCTCAACCTCGCCGCCATCTGGAAGCTGCCCGTCATCTGGTTCTGTGAGAACAACGGCTACGGCATGGGCGTGCCCTTCGACGACTCCCTCGCCAATGACGTCTTCAAGATCGCCGCCGCCTACCAGATGCCCAGCGTCCGCATCGATGGCATGGACGTGCTCGAGGTCTACTCCTCCACGCAGCTCGCGCTCGCCCACTGCCGCGAAGGCAACGGCCCCTACTTCATCGAGGCGCTCACCTACCGCTACCGCGGCCACTCCATGGCCGACCCCGAGCTCTACCGCACCAAGGAAGAGGTCGAAATCTACCGCCAGCGCGACCCCATCCAGCAGCTCAGGCGCTCCATGACTGCCGCCGGCCTGCTCGACGACGCCGGCTACGAGGACCTGGTCGCACGCGTCGATGCCGAAGTCGATGAAGCAGTCGCCTTCGCCGACGCCAGCCCCGAGCCCGGCCTGCACACGCTCTATGACTACATCACCAAAGAGCGTGAGGACCACACCGTATGACCGAGATGCGTATGCGCGGCGCCATCCGCGAGGCCATGCGCGAAGAGATGATTCGCGACGACCACGTCTTCCTCATGGGCGAGGACATCGGCGCCTACGGCGGCTCCTACGCCTGCACGCGCGGCCTGCTCGAAGAGTTCGGCCCCGAACGCGTGCGCGACACGCCCATCTCCGAATCCGTCATCGTCGGCGCGGGCGTCGGCGCGGCCCTCGTTGGCTTCCACCCGATGGTCGAAATCATGACCATCAACTTCAGCCTTGTGGCCCTCGACCAGATCGTGAACAACGCCTCCAAGCTGCACTACATGAGCGGCGGCCAGGTGCACGTGCCCCTCGTGCTGCGCATGGCCAGCGGCGGCGGCAGCCAGCTGGGCGCCACCCACAGCCACAGCCTCGAAGGCATGTACGCCCACTTCCCCGGCCTGCTGGTCGTCTGCCCCGCCTTCCCCGGCGACGCCAAGGGCCTGCTCAAGCGCGCCTTCCGCGAACCCAACCCCGTCGTCTTCCTCGAACACAGTGCCCTCTACGGAACGCGTGGCGAAGTGCCCGACGATCCCAACCATCTGGTCGAGTTCGGCGAGGCCTCGTTCGTGCGCTCCGGCTCCGACGTCACCCTCGTCGGCTACAGCGGCAGCGTGCACCACTGCACGCGCACCGCCGACCTGCTCGCCAGCGAGCACGGCCTCAGCGCCGACGTGATCGACCTGCGCACCCTGCGCCCCCTCGACATTGGTTCCGTCATCGACTCCGTGCGGCGCACCAACCGTGCCGTCGTGGTGGAGGATGACTGGGGCTTCGGTGGGTTCGGAGCCGAAGTCGCTGCCCAGATCATGGAGCGCGCCTTCGATTGGCTCGACGCGCCCGTCGCCCGTGTCTCAGGCGCCGACGTGCCGATGCCCTACAACCACGACCTCGAATTCGCCGCCCTGCCCTCCGAAGAGGATGTGGTCGAGGCGGTCCTGGCGATGCTGTAGGAGGACCGCGATGGCGATCGAAGTGGTGATGCCGCAGATGGGCGCCGATATGACGGAAGGCACCCTCGTGCGCTGGCTCAAGGAGGTCGGCGACGCCATCGAGCCCGGCGACATCATCGCCGAGATCGAGACCGACAAGGCAACCGTCGAGCTCGAAGCCTTCGAGGGCGGCACCCTGCGCCAGATCGACGCCCAGCCCGGCGACGTCGTCCCCGTGGGCGACGTCATCGCCCTGCTCGGCGCCGCCGACGAGACGCTTCCCCCCATCGAGCATCACGAGCTCTCGGCCAAGCCCAAGCCCCGCACCATCGCCCCGCCCGCCGACGATGTCGCGTCGCCCGCTGCCACACCCGATGCCAGCGAGGCGCCCGCGCCCTCCTCGACGTCCCGCGTGCGCGTCTCCCCTGTCGCCCGCCGCATCGCCAGCGATGCCGGCATCGACCTCGCCGACGTCACCGGCTCCGGCCCCGACGGGCGCATCCTGCGTCGCGACGTCGAAGCGGCCATCGTCATCCGCGACCATCACGGCCCTGCGGGCGTCCCTACGGTCGAGCCCGAGCCCCCGCCACCACCACCGCCCCCCGCCGACCCTGCCCGCGTCGAGCCCCTGACCCGCATGCGCGCCGCCATCGCGCGCAACATGACCGACGCCAAGCAGCAGCAGCCCCACTACTACCTCGCCGTCGACGTCGACATGACCGAGGCGATGGCCTTCCGCCGCCACATCAACCTCATCCTCGACGAAGCCCAACGCGTCAGCGTGAACGACCTCATCGTGCGCGCCTCGGCGCTCGCCCTCACGCACCACCCCAAATTCAACGCCTCCCTCAGCGACGAGGGCATCCAGTACCACGCCCGCACCGACATCAACATCGGCGTCGCCCTCGACGAAGGCCTCATCGCCCCCGCCCTCCTCGACGTCTCCGATATGCCCCTTCCCCGCATCGCTGAAGAGTCGAAGGCGCTCATCGAGCGCGCCCGCGCGGGCCGCCTCCGCGCCGAAGAGTACGCAAGCGGCACCTTCACCATCACCAATCTGGGCGCGTACGGCATCGACACCCTCATCGGCATCATCAACGCCGGCCAGTCCGCCATCCTGGGCGCCGGCACCGTCGCCGAGCGCCCTGCCGTCGTCGACGGCGCCATCGTCCCCCGCCAGCTGATGACGCTCACCCTGAGCGCCGATCACCGCGTCACCGACGGCGCCGAAGGCGCCCGCTTCCTCGCCGACCTCGCCGCCATCCTCGAGCACCCGGAGCGGCTCACCGGGTAGGGGGCGTGCTCGAACCTCAGTCGATTCGCTAGAATCCCGACTATTCGCTATGCCTGCTAACCATGAACGCATAGGGGAAGCGCTCGTCTTGGCGGCGATGGTCTCAGGCCTTTCGCGGAACGCTGTCTCAGGCGTGCGCCTGGAGGTCTTGGGCAGGTACAGGTGCTCCTGCAAGGCACCGAGTACGCAGGGTTGAGGATCCACTCAAGGACATTGCCGTCATTGCCCGACTGATTCTGATGAGTCGACCGTGGTTCGATGTCTTCCAGCCCAATCTCAAGCGATCAGTCAGGGGTGAGGTGCGAAGCCTGGTAGGAGAAATCGGGAGCGTCCGCAATCGCTGGGCGCATCAGGAGCCGTTCTCCGACGATGACACCGAGCGAGCCATCGATACCGTCTACCGCCTCCTTCGTGACATTAATGCCAACCAGGCCGCGCAGGCTGCTGAGATGCTGGATTCCTACAAATCGGCTCGTCTCACGCCGACTACGCCTGTAGTCACACCACCACCACCGCCCGATCCCCAGCCTGCGGTTGAGCCAACGCCTGAGCCCGAAGTGCCTTGTCCGGTGGATACCTCGTCTCCACCCGAACGGCAGGATGTGACTTCCTCATCGGAAGTGAGCTCCGATGAGGGTGACTTTGCACAGGCTGCTGTGCAGGAGATAGAGCGTGTTCGGAAGGAGATTGCAGCGAAGCGGGCCGAACGCGAGGGCCTCGACGTGCGGCGCAACTACCTCGAGTAGGATCAGGTCCGCATCGCGAGGGAGTTCGAGGAGAACAAGCGCCGTATCGCCAGTGAGATCGACGGGATTGACGACGAGCGTAGGCAAGCTGATGCGGATATCGCTGAACTTGAGCAGCATCTGGAGCGCGTAAGCGCGATCGTCGCACCGCCTCCCCTCCAACCAACGCCAACTCCCCCGACACCTGACCCTGCCCCACCCCCGCAACCGGTCGAGGTCGTGCCCCCCGTTCCTGTCGCCACCACCCAGCGCGAGAATGCGGTGGAACGCGCACCTGAAGTGCCGCCGCATCGTCCGCAGCCTCGTACCCGGTCAGCGTCCAGCGCAGCTGCAGTGACCTCGAATCTCGTCTGCGAGTTGCTTGCTGCTGTAGGACAGCCCCTTCACTTCCGCGAGATATTCGCTCGGCTCGAATCACGAGAGCCGAAACTCCCGCGGTCAGCGGACCCTGCAACCGCATACCTCGCCCGCTATTTCAAAGATCCTCGGCTTGATCGCGTTGACAGAGGGACATACGCACTTCGGGGTATAGCCCACCAAGAACTGCAGGAAGCAGTAAAGCCTCAATCAGCACAGGCTCCATCTGTAGCCAGAACGCGACCCTCTTCGAAGCGTCGCCCTCGTCCCAGCCCAGGACGGCCAGTCGCCTTCACGTTGCTGAGCGAACGCCAGAGAGTCCGGTCTTCCAAGGACTTGCTCATGGCTGTGTGCGAGCGGCTCTACCGCAGCTCCCCGGAGACCTTTGAGCAGACTTTGACCTTGCATGGCAGTCGTCGGCCTCACTTCTCCAGGGATCCAGCGCTGCTCCGCCGCCCAGTGGAAGTCCTGGACAGCGGGATATTCGTTGAAACGAATGAGAGTACGGAGCGAGTCCTCACGCGCTGCGCACAACTCCTTCACATCTACGGCATCGACCAGCGTCAATTTCACCGTCGAGTTCCCCTGATCCTTACCCCAGCCCCGCCCCGTGACGAAGAGTGGCGCCCTACTCGCCCCTCAGGATGATTTCGTCCGCCGCATGCACCTCTGCTTCGAGCAGGTTGTGGGGCGCTTCGTAGCGGAGCAGCCACTGGCTCAGGATGTCGCGCCCCAGTAACGAAGGGAACCAGCGATTTTCCTCGTCTGGCTCTGCGATCTCGAGATCCACCGAGTACGAGTACAAGCGCTCCCGATCCATGAACTCAGGAGCGCCTGCTCCCTGAAGAGGCGAGTAGTGCCTCCGATTCCCACGGCATATTCCGATGCAGGCGTCAGTGCGTCGAAATCAATCCCAAGGCTCCTGGCGTCGAGGGGCATGAGGAGGGAATGGTCAGCGCCGGTGTCGAGCAAGAAGGAGACGCGCCTTCCCTGAATCGAACCCAACATGGTTACATAACCGTCTATGTACGGACACCCGTTGGGATCCTCGACCCACCCGACCAGCGTCATGCTAGAGAAACAGTGTTTCCCGGGGGCGGTGGACGAGGCGGACGAAGCACTCGCCCTCGCGGATGCCGAGCCTCTCCAGGGTCGCGGTTAGCTCGGCGGGGCTGTCGGCAGCGACGATATTCTCCGCCGCGACGTCATCTTCGTGGATGGCGATCCAGCGCTCGTCGTATGCGTCGGTGATGCGCTCCTGGTGGGCGACGAAGATGCGGGCGCCACGCGAGAAGGACTCCATCTCGCGGGCCCGCTCCTCGATATCGCCGAGGGCCTCCCGCACGTCCGCTTCGGTCAGCTGTCTGCTCATGGTCGTGTTACTTGACACCATTCGGTTCACGCCTGCAACCGCCCCTGGCTATCCCAACACCTTCCCCATGACGTAGAACGGCGCCCCGCCAGGGGTGAACGTCATCTCCGTGATGACTTCGAAACCGAGGCGTCCGTAGAGCTCGTGCGCGCGGCTGTCGGTGCGCGTGCTGAGGACGCACGTCGCTTCGGAGCGACCCTCCAGCAGCGCCTCGACGAGCGCCGCGCCGATGCCGCGACTCTGGAAGTCCGGGTGGACGGCGATCTCGACCAGCTCATAGGCGTTCTTCAGCCAGCGGTTGCGCGCCCGGCGGCCCAGCTCGCGCGCGACGGCGTCGCGCCACCACTGACCCTTCTGGCTGCGATAGCCGTACGTCATCCCCACGACGCGGTGTGAGGGTGCGTCTGCTTCGTCCGCTTGCGCGCAGGCGATGAAGCCGCGGAAGCGGTCCCGCTCGCGGTGGAGGCGGTTCAGGCGGTAGCGAATCTCCTCCCCGCGGTCGGGGTCGCTGTAGGGAGGCGGGGCGAAGGCGGAGGCGTAGATGGCGATGGCCCCCTCCAGCAGGGGGCCATCTTCCGGGAACGGGTCGATGCGCCAGCTCATCCGCGATAGAGGATCTTCGCCCCGACGCGGTCCTTGTTGAGCCGCTTGTTCAGGTGAAGCCCCTCGAGGATGAACTCCGTGGCCGCGGCCACCTCGCCCTCCGAGCTCGCCTCCACGACCTGCAGGGCCTCGTCGAGCCCTTCGATCGTGTTGAGCAGGCGCTGGTAGTCGCTGCTGGCGGTCATCTCGCCAACTTCGACGGAGACGCCCGAGCTGAAGCGCGTGACGATGGGCTCGAGGTCGTTCAGGTTGTAGAGCCGGTTGAAGACGCTCACGACCGCGCCCTGGATGAGCTTCTCGATGATCTGCTCCTCGCGCCCGTCCTCGATCGTCTCCAGCTCCACCTTGCCGCTCAGGGTGGGGACGACGAAGGGGAGGTCGCTCACACGCGGCACTGCTTCGTCCTCGTTGTTCACGATGGCGCGTCGCAGCGAGTTGGCGAGCATGCTCTCGTAGTTCGCGATGCTGGCGCGCACGCTCACACCCGAGCGCTGGTTCACATCGGGGCTGCGGCGCGCGAGCCGCGTGATCTCGGCGATGATCTCCTTCATGTAGCCAGGCACGGCCACGCTGAAGTCCGCCGGCACGGGATGGTGCTCCGCCTCGACGATGTCGATCTCGTGCTCGATGCGCTGCGGGTAGTGCGTGCGCACCTGCGCCCCGTAGCGGTCCTTCAGCGGCGTGATGATGCGGCCGCGATTGGTGTAGTCCTCGGGATTGGCGCTCGCTACCACGAACACGTCCAGCGCGAGGCGCACGCGGTAGCCGCGAATCTGCACGTCGCGCTCTTCCATGATGTTGAGCAGGCCTACCTGGATGCGCTCCGCCAGGTCGGGCAGCTCGTTGATGCAGAAGATGCCGTGGTTGGTGCGCGGCACGAGCCCGTAGTGAATGGTCAGCTCGTCCGAGAGGTAGCGGCCTTCCGCCACCTTGATGGGGTCGACCTCGCCGATCAGGTCCGCGATGGTGATATCGGGCGTGGCCAGCTTCTCGCCGTAGCGCTGGCTGCGGTCGAGCCACACGAGCGGCGCCGCATCACCCTGCTCGGCGAGAATCTGCCGCCCTTCGGTGGTGATGGGGTCGAAGGGATTTTCGGGAATCTCGCAGCCCGCAAGCGCCGGGTAGGCCTCGTCCAGCAGGCTGGTGAGCGAGCGGATGATGCGCGACTTCGCCTGGCCCCGCTCGCCCAGGAAGATGATGTCCTGGCCTGCCAGTATGGCGTTCACGATGTGCGGGATGACGGTGTCGTCGTAGCCGTACACCCCGGGGAAGATCGTTTCCCCCGCACGGATGCGCGCGATCAGGTTGCGACGCATCTCCTCTCGCACCGATACCGGCTCGTAGCCCGATTCCCGCAGTTCCCCCACCGTCGTGGGACGCTCGCCTGTAGTCACTCGTTCGCGCTCCTCTTCCGGGCAGCGGGGCACATGCTCCATCAACACCACGACGAAGGAAGCCGCCGCGCCGCCCGGGTCCGCCGCCTGGCGGCGGCTCAGATTCTCCCCGGTACGGTATCCCTACCCTGCTCCCCATGATAGGGCGCGAGGGCGTTGCCCGCTTGCCTGCCACGCTCTGCCAGGGCGCCCGCGGCAACGCTTCGCTTCTACGCCTCGGAGAACAATCCCCGCTGCTCCCCTGTCTCCTCCGTGAACTCCTCGATCAGGTCCGGCCCATCGTTGCGCACGCTGTTCACCCGCGGCGAGACGGTTCGCACGAGCAGCATCCCTTCGGGCGCGGGCTGCAGCAGCGCCTTCAACTCGTCCGTCTCCCGCTCGCTGCCGTAGAGCCACTCGTCGATGCGCGCTTCGGGCAGAATCACAGGCATTCGGTCGTGCACACGGGCGGCGAGCGCGTTCGGTGGACAGGTGAGGATGGTGAACGTCGCCTCCCACGTCTCCGGCGAGGGCCGCCACCACTCGTACAGCCCCGCGAAGGCCAGCAGTTCGCCGTCGCGATGGTGGAACCAGAACGGCTGACGCTTCTCCTTCGGCCCGCTCCACTCGTAGTAGCCGTCCGCGGGGACGATGCAGCGCCGCTTGCGGAAGGCCTCGTGGTAGAGCGGACGCGTCTCCACGCTCTCCATGCGGGCGTTGATGCCCCGCGCCGCCTGCTTGCGGTCCTTCGACCCGTACTTCACCAGCCCCCAGCGGGCCGCCAGCAGATCACGGTCTTCCCGCTCCATGCGAACGACCACATGCTCATCCGTCGGCGCGATATTGAAGCGCGCCTGGATGGTCGGCAGCTCCCCCGCTCTGGTCACGCCAAACGCCCGCGCCACCACCCCGACATTGTCCTCCCCCATCGAGAAGCGCCCGCACATGCCGCCATGGTAGGGGATAGGTGCGCCGGGATGGGTTGCCGGGGAAAATGGTGCCCCATACGGTATAAGTCGAGTCCTGCTTCTACCCGAGGCGTTCCCGTGAGCCTCAACATCAAGAACGAAGAGACGTGCCGCCTCGCAGCGGAGCTCGCCGAGCTCACCGGCGAGACGAAGACGGGCGCCATCACCATCGCCCTGCGCGAGCGCCTGGCACGCGAGCGCCGCGAGAAGGACGTTGAGGCGGCGCAACGCCTCGCGGACATGCGCGCCATCGTGAGAGAGTTCGCCGCCCTGCCCGACATCGGCCCCCCGCTTGCTGAAGGCGAGGAACTTTCAATCACCCACGGTGACTACCTCTACGACGAGCACGGCCTCCCGAAGTGATAGGGTGGAAAGCAGATTCCCTTTCTACCCTCGAGGAATTCCGATGAGCCTCAACATCAAGAACGAAGAGACGTGCCGCCTCGCAGCGGAGCTCGCCGAGCTCACCGGCGAGACGAAGACCGGCGCCATCACCGTCGCCCTGCGCGAGCGCCTCGAGCGCGAACGCCGCGAGAAGGACGCCGAAGTGGCGCAACGCCTCGCGGACATGCGCGCCATCGCGAAGAGAGCCGCTGCCCGCCTCCGCGGCACGGGGCTCACCTCCACCAACTTCAACGACTACCTATACGACGAACACGGTTTGCCCAAGTGATCATCGACTCGTCGGCAATCGTCTCGATCCTGTTGGAAGAACCCGATGCAGAGCGGTTCGATAGCGAAATTCTGAGCGCCACGTCGCCGCTGATGTCGACCGCTACCTACCTGGAAACCGCTATGGTTGTGGAGTCCCGGGGAGGTCCTGAGGTTGGCCGCGTCTTGGACGAATGGCTGCAGCGTTCCGGCATCGAACTTGTGCCGGTGACGCTTGAGCAGGCGCAGGCGGCGCGGGACGCGTGGCGTCGTTACGGGAAGGGCAACCACCCTGCCGCCCTCAACTTCGGCGACTGCTTCGTCTACGCCCTCGCCCGCACCACCGGCGAGCCCCTCCTCTACAAAGGCGCTGACTTCGCCCAGACGGACGTCCGGTCAGCCCTGGAGGCGGGGTGAGGGGAGTTCTGTCAGGCCGTCAGCGGCCGCAGTTGTCGATATTGACCTGGGCAGGCGTTGAAAGCAGCCCTGTGAGAGTAAAGGACCGAACTGCCGTATCGGCTGCATCTGCAAGCCCGATCCAAAGTTTGCTGTGAGAGCGGATTCCCGCCAACATGCCGTTTGTGTCGTTCGCACGAAAGGAATCCTCATCAATCTGTGTCCATGTTCCGAAGATAAATTCCGAATCGCTGCCGAAGCGGTATCCGAAGACTGTTCCGCCTCTGTAGTGCTGATACCAGTACCCTCCGGTTTCCACGACTATGTATAGTCGATTAACTTCTGAGCAAAAGAGTCCGAATCGGTAGTCACTGTCTTGGTCTGAAGAAACACGTATATGTCACTGTTTCTGTGGCGATATACCCGAGTTTCCCGTCTGTCTCAACTCCTATCCACCTTCCTGTCGCAGAGGCCGGCGGGGTGTACTGACCTGAGCGGATCGCTTGGAGCTTCTGACTCAACGTCGGCTCGCCCACGACGAACGCGAGCCCTTCCGTGGCGTTCCCCTGACTGTCGCTCACGAACTTCCAGCTGACGACTCCTGCAACTTGCCCGCAGGCATCCACCATCGGGCCTCCGCTATTGCCGGGATTTGCGGGTGCATCCGTCTGAAGCTGCGAGACGCCGCTTGAGTCGGTGAAGACTCGCGAGACGATGCCGCGCGAGATCGAAGCTTGCAGGCCCTCGCCAAGGGGGTAGCCGATGACTGCAACCTCTGCGCCCGCGCCAATGGTGCCCGCCCACTCCAGCGCCTGTAGTCCTGCCCCCGACGCAGACAGGAGCGCCAGGTCACCGTCCTCGAACGCGGTGTAACCGATGATGGTCGCGGAGACGTTGATGCGTTCGTTTCGCAGTCTGATCCAGCTTGGCCTGTCGTCGATGACATGCGCTGCCGTCACGAATTCGTTGTTGCCGATGTAGAAGGCGCTCCCTGTTCCGGTCGGCGTTTCCACTTTCACCGTGCTCGCGATGACGCTCACCGCCATCGACTCGTCGATGCGGCACTGACTGCGATCTGTTGGCGTGATGGTGGTTGGCGTCGGCGTCGCTATCCCGGCCAGTGGCGCTTCGACGGTGATGTCGCCGTAGCGGAAGGTGCCGCTGCTGCTGATGCCGTCGTCGAGGGGGAGGGGGATGGTGCCGAGTGTGCCCCAGTCGCCGCCCTCGGGTCGCGCGCTGATGTAGATGGAAAGCGCGTCGTTGATGCGCTGCCAGACCCGCACCTCGACGTTTACGGTGGCCGTCCCGGCCAGTGGCGTCTCGACGGTGATGTCGCCGTAGCGGAAGGTGCCGCTGCTGCTGATGCCGTCGTCGAGGGGGAGGGGGATGGTGCCGAGTGTGTCCCAGTCGCCGCCCGCCGGCCGCGCGCTGATGTAGATGGAGAGTGGGTTCGCGATGCGTTGCCAGACGCGTACCTCGACGGTCGCGAAAGCGGGTTCCGCTGGTTCATTCGGCTCGATTGGCTCAGGTGGGCCTGACTGCGCCCCGACGCTCGCCACGAGGGCGAGCGCGACCAATGCCGCCACCAGCGCTGCTGACCACCACCGTCCGTGCTTCACTGCCTATCCTTCAGCCGAATACCAACTAGCCCGCGAAGTCTACATTGCCACCCTCCCCGCCGTGCCTCCGCCCCCGCCCTGCTAGCATGAGCGGGGAACGTCACCGATGAGCTTGCAGGAACGGGTCCCGCGCTCCAGCGAGATGCTGCACGACTACCTCCTCAGCGAGGAGCAGCTAGCGGCTATGTACCGCTACATGCTGCTCTCGCGAAGGCTCGAAGAGCGCATGATGACGCTCAATCGCCAGGGGCGAGCCGACTTCGTCATCGCGGGGGCGGGGCAGGAGGCGGCGCAGGTGGGCGCGGGCATGGCGCTCAAACCAGGCATCGACTACGCCGCTCCCTACTATCGCGACCTCGGCGTCATGCTCGTGCTGGGCACGACTGCCCGCGAGGCCATGCTCAACGCCCTCGGCAAGCGCGACGACCCCAACTCCTACGGCCGTCAGATGCCCTCCCACTGGGCCAGCGCCGATCGCCGCGTGCTCACGCAGTCGAGCGTCGTCACGACGCAGCTCGTGCACGTCGTGGGCGTGGCCCTCGCGGCCAAGATGCGCGGCGACCCCATCGTCACCTTCGCCAGCTGTGGCGAGGGCAGCACCAGCCGTGGGGACTTCCACGAGGCGCTCAACTTCGCCGCTATCCACAAGCTCCCCGTCATCTTCTTCATCGAGAACAATGGCTACGCCATCTCCGAGCGCACGGAGAAGGCGATGCCCGTCCCCCATGTCGCCGACCGCGCCGCCGCCTACGGCATGCAGAGCGCCGTCGTTGACGGGCTCGACGCCATCGCCGTCTACCAGACCGTGCGGCCCGCCGTGGACCAGGCGCGGCGCGGCGGCGGGCCCTTCCTCATCGAGGCCAAGTGCTTCCGCATGTGGGCGCACTCCAGCGACGACGACCAACGCCGCTACCGCCCCCGTGAGGAGCTGGAGAACTGGGCCCAGCGCGACCCCGTCGCCCTCTTCCGGGCGCGCGTCGAAGAGGACTGCCTCTTCCCGCCCGAAGACCTCGACGCCATCGAGTCGGGCGTCGAGGTGGAGGTGCGCGCCGCTGCGAAGTGGGCGCTCGACCAGCCCGATCCTGCCCCAGAGGACGCCCTCGGGTTCGTCTATCGCGAGTCTGAGGAGTCGAACGATGGCTGAGCTGAGCGTCATCGAGGCCGTGCGCGAGACGCTGGACGAGGCGATGGCCGCCGACGACCGCGTCTTCCTGCTGGGGGAGGACCTCGAAGCGGGCGGCGTCTTCCGCGCCACCGACGGGCTCGCGGCGAAGTACCCCGGACGCGTGCTCGATACCCCCCTCGCCGAGTCGTCCATCGTCGGCATTACCATCGGCGCAGCTCACTACGGACAGCGCCCCGTGGCGGAGATCCAGTTCGCTGACTTCATCCACGCAGGCTTCGACCAGCTCTGCAGCGAAGCCTCCCGCTGGTCGTGGCGTACCCGTGGCGAGCAGTACCTGCCGATGGTCGTGCGCACCCCGTGGGGTGGTGGCGTGCATGGCGGGCAGCACCACTCCCAGAGCATCGAGGCGTACTACGCCCACATGCCCGGCATAAAGGTCGTCGTGCCCTCCTTCCCCGCCGATTACCGCTCGCTGTTGAAGGCCGCCATCGCCGACCCCAACCCCGTGCTCTTCCTCGAACACAAGCGCACCTACCGCCTCATCCGCCAGGAGATCGATGGCGCCCCCGCCGAAGAGCGCATCGGCAAGTCGCGCATCACGCGGCGCGGCGACGACCTCACCATCTTCGCCTACGGCTTCATGCTGCACGAAGCGCTGGGCGCCGCCGAAGAGCTCGCGGGCGAGTCGATCGAGTGCACGGTTGTCGACCTGCTCACCCTCAACCCGCTCGATCGCGAAACCATCCTCGAAGCCGCCCGCGTCACCGGCAAGGTGCTCATCGTGCACGAGGACACGCTCACGGGCGGGCTGGGCGGCGAACTCGCGGCCATCATCGCCGAACACGCCTTCGAGGACCTCGACGCTCCCATCCGCCGCGTCGCCGGGCCTGACATCCCGCCCATCCCCTTCCACCACGCGATGGAGTCGTTCTTCCTGCCCGACCGCGAGAAGATCGCCGCCGTCGCGCGCGACCTGGCGGCCTACTAGCCATGGCCACCGTGACCATGCCGCAGCTGGGCGAAAGCGTCACCGAGGGCGTCGTGCTCAAGTGGCTGAAGCAGCCCGGCGACAGCGTCGCCCTCGATGAGCCGCTCTGCGAGATCGAGACGGAGAAGGTGGCCGCCGAGCTGCCTTCTCCCTTCGAAGGCACCCTTGGCGAACTGCTCGTGCCCGAGGGCGAGACCGTCGCCGTCGACGCGCCCCTCTGCACGGTGCTGGAAGACACCGCCCGCGCCTCCGCCCCGCGTCAGCCAGACGCGCCAGCCGCGCGCCCCGATACGGATACCGACGCCGCTGCCGTCGACGTCGACGCGACTGCCGCTGCCGCCGAAGCCGCCCCCGCTGATACCAGCCGCGCCGGCGTCTACTCGCCCGTCGTGCAGCGCCTCGCCACCCGTCACGACATCGACCCGACCACGATCGCGGGGAGCGGTCGCGGCGGGCGTGTCACCCGCAAGGACGTGCAGCAGGTCATCGACGCGCGTGAGCGGGACGCCGCCGAGGCTGCCGGTGAGCCTCCCGCCGCCCTGCCCGCGGCAGAAGGCGACATCGTCCCTGCCGTCGAGGAGCAGACCGTTGCCACCCAGGCTGCCTTCGACCCCGTCGACCTCTCGCCCACGCGCCGCAAGATCGGCGAGAACATGGTGCGCTCGGTGCAGGAGGCGCCCCAAGCCTGGATGATGGTCGAGGCGGACGTCAGTGGGCTCGTCGCCTTGCGGGAGCGCGAACGGGAGCGCTTCACCGGCATCGACCTCACCTACCTGCCCTACTTCGCCTCCACCGTGGCCCACACGCTGACCGATTTCCCCACGCTCAACGCGCGCTGGCACGGCGAGGAGCTGCGTCAGTACCGACGCGTCAACCTTGGCATCGCCATCGCCACCGAACGTGGGCTCGTGGTGCCGGTCGTGCCCAACGCGCGGGACCTGAGCGTGGCCGGCCTTGCCCGCCGCATCGACGACCTCATCTCGCGCGCCCACGGGGGCCGGCTCACGCTCGCGGACATGGAAGCGGGCACCTTCACCGTGAACAACACCGGCGCATTCGGCTCGATCGCCTCGAAGCCGATCGTGAACTACCCGCAGGTCGGCATCGTCACCATGGAGCGCATCGTGCGCCGCCCCACGGTGGTCGAGGGCGACGCCATCGCCATCCGCGCGGTCATGAACGTGGCCCTCAGCTTCGACCACCGCGCGCTCGACGGCGCCGAAGCGGGCGCCTTCCTCGCCGCCGTCAAGGACCGCCTCGAAGCGTTCCGCTAGCGCGCCTGGCGTCTGGTATCCGCCGATGCGTGAGTCGCAGGCGCTCTTCGAGTGGTATCGGGATGTCGTCAACCGCTTCGTCTACCGCGTGTTCGAGAGCGTCTCCATGCGGGACGGGACGCGTGACTTCCTGAAGGCCCCCTGCATCGCTACCGCCCTGCTCATCATGGAATGCACCGACTGCATCCCGGTCGAGGGGAGGCGACGCGCGGGCCGGCTGGACCGCCTGCGGCGCATCTTCGCTCCGCGCTCCGTTCGGGATGATGGGGAGAAGGGCGATCCCCTGAGCGCCTTCCGTCGCAGCAAGGGGTTCCTGGAGGCTCGTCCCCAAGGTGGCCGGCAGGCCTGCCATGCCATCCTGGCCTACCTCTCCGCCGCGAAGTTGCACGAGCACTGGAGCGCGGGAGAGCGACGCGACGCCACCTGGCTGCAGGGCTGGCTCTCCCACCAGCTGAGCGTTTTGCCGATGAGGCCCCCTACGTGTCCGACGTCGTCCGTCTGCTGATTCTCCGCGTGGAAGCCCTGCGCCTGTCGGGCGAGCCGTAGGCCGCAGGCCCGCTCCTCGACCTCTGCTTGCTGCCCCTCTGGCGCACCCCGCCCGACCTCTCCGACGTGGTGAAGCGGGCGTCAGCATCGGTCGACCCGGCAAGTCTGCTCCGCGATGCGAATCTGACGCCGCTGCGTGACGCCTCAGCCGTTCTGGACGATGAGCGCTACATCCTCGCTCGTCTGGAGGCGCTCGGGGCGATGGCGACTCGCAGCGACGACCTCGAGGCCCACTTCGTCAGTGTCGTGACGCGCAGCCTGCGTGCCCGCGGAGCGCTTGTCCGGGCCGACGCAGAGCCGTTCGCCGCGAGCCTGCGGGAAGCGCTCGCGCCTCGCTTCTGACCTACTCCAGCCAGCGGTGGGGGCGTGAGCGGAGGTCGCGCAGGCCCAGCTCGTCGCAGAAGGCCTGCCAGGGCGGGCGCGGCACGCCCGGCCATTCGAGGTCGGCGAAGCGCTCGGGGATGGGAGCGTCCTGCCGCAGCGTGGCGAGCGTCTTGAACAGCGCCGCCTGCTCGCGACCCTCACGCAGCGACTTCGCCAGGCGGCCCGCGCCCCGCACCTTCACCCCCCAGTCGCCGTGCGCCTCAGGGATCGCTTCGAAGTGGACGTAGTGCGCCAGCACCGCAGCCGTTGATTTCGCCCCCCACGCGGGGATGCCGGGGAAGCCGTCGGCGGCGTCTCCCACGAGCGCGAGGTAGTCGGGAATTGATTGTGGGCCCACGCCGAACTTCTCGCGCACGCCCTCCTCGTTCGTCGTCACACCCTTGCGACGGTCGAGCATGACGACGTGATCGCCGTCGACACACTGCGCGAGGTCCTTGTCGGGCGAGGCGATGATGACCTGCTCGGCCTCCTCCGCGAAGCGCGCCACGCCCGAGGCGATGCCGTCGTCCGCCTCGAAGTCGCGCATGCGCCAGACCGTGACGCCCAGCGCTTCGAGCGCGTCTTCGGCGAGCGGGAACTGGGCGAGCAGGTCTTCGGGCACGCCTGCGTCGGTCTTGTAGCCCTCGTAGAGCTCGTTGCGGAAGGAGTGCACGACCGTATCGGTGGCGGCGGCGACGGCCAGCGGTTCGTGCTCCCGCAGGAGCGCCAGCGTGCTCGCCGCGATGTCCGCCACCGCGCCCACCTCGCGCCCATCGGGCGCCGTGCGCGGCGGCGCGCCGAAGTAGGCGCGGAACAGCTCGTAGGTGGCGTCGATCAGGACGAGCCGCATAGCAACAACAGGTCGCCCTAGCGCTGGTAGACGATGTCGTCCGTCGAGTGCTGCCCCTGGGTGAAGGCGGGCGCGCCCGCCCACGTCTCCGTCACCGGGTCGAAGCGCGTGTAGTCGTGCACGACCGTCCGCTCGAGGATGCGCCACTCGCCATCGCGACGCTCGAAGCGGTCCACGTAGCGCCCGCCCCAGAGGAAGTCGACATCGGCCTTGCTGTCATCCCCGGGGATGCGGTGACGCGCGAGACAGTACGACTCGCACCAGGCGGAATCGCCCCCGTCGTCCACATCGATGATCACGTTGCCGACGCGATGCTGGGTGAAGCGGTAGGCGCCCAGCCCGTTCGTCGCGTTCGCCGTGAAGGCCTCGGGCGTGGTGGCATCGCCGTAGCGCAGGACGGCGTCGGGGTGGAAGCAGCTCCGCACGAGGTCCATATCGAGACGGTCGATGCCGCGTGCGTAGAGCATGAGGATGCGGGTGATGTCGCGCTCGGCGATGAGCGTCTCAATCGTGGCCATGGGGCGCCTCCGTGGTGAGGGTGGCGCGATTCTAGCGGCGTCTGTGGGCGTCCGTGGCGCTAGTGTCCGCCCGCCGGCGCCGCCGAGCCCAGCGCTGATGAGGGAAGGCCGGCGTCGCCCGGTCGCTTCGGTGGTCGCGCCATGGCGAAGAAGATCGTGCCCAACACCGCGATCCCGGCGAGTACGGAGAAGCCCAGCTCGTAGTTCCCGAACGCATCCGCCATGGCGCCCGCGATGATCGGCCCCGACATCATCCCCATCATCACGATGAGGGATGAGAAGCCCATGATCTTGCCGAAGTCCCGGCGCCCGAAGTAGTCCGCCCGCAGGGCCTGCTGCATGGGCCCGCGCGCGCCCCACGCCAGCCCGTTCAGGACGGCGAAGAGCAGGATCATCCAGAAGGCGTCCGCGTAGGTCACCAGCAGCAGCGCAATCACGTGTCCCACCATGCAGGCCGAGAGCAGCACGCGCTTGTTCAGGCGATCGCCGAGGAAGCCCCCGCCCACCTGCCCCACCAGCTGCACGATGGTCATCAGCGCGATCACGATGCTGGCGGTGAAGTTCGAGTGCCCCAGGTCCTCGAGGTGCTCCACGAGGTGCACCATGAGCGCGCCGATAATGAGCACGGCTGCCCCGTGCCCGATCGAGATGAACCAGAAGCTCGGGGAGCGCAGCGCTTCCTGCGTGGTGAAGTCCTCGCTGGCGGGGATCACGACCGGCCCACCATCTGTCGAGATCGTCCGCATCCGCTGCTCTGGCGGCAGCCCATCGATCGTCTCGCCCCGATCCTCCGGGCGGTGGTGGATGAACGTCGCCACCACCTGCCCCACCACGAAAATCACCACCCCTGCCACGATGGAGGTGTTGCGCCAGCCGATCTCGTTCATCGAGATCACGACCAGTGGCAGCAGCAGACCCCCGATGGCGAAGCCCGACGACATCAGCCCCAGCGCCAGCGATCGCTTCTTCTCGAACCAGTTCACCACCGCCACCACCAGCGTCACGAAGCCGGCCATGCTCGCCCCCACGGCGATCAGGAAGAAGGTCAGGAAGAAGGTGGTGACGGAGTTGGTGAAGCTGAAGAGCACAAACCCCAGCCCCGTCGAGGCGATGCCGATGCGAATCATGATGCGCGGGCCGAAGCGGTCGATGGCCCACCCCTGAATCGGGCCGAGCAGTCCGCTCTCGATGCGCGTCATGGCGAAGGCGAGGGAGAAGGTGGTCTTGCTCCACCCGAACTCGTCCTCGAGTTTCGCGACATAAAGCCCGAAGGAATGGAACATCAGGAGCCCGAGGGCGACCTGAATCACGCACCCGCCCGCGACCATCCACCATCCGTAGAAGATGTTGCGGCGAAACACTGGAAGCTCGAGGGGCATCCCGTTCACGATACGCGCTGCCCGCCCTTCACGCCCGCGTTAAGGTGCCGCCCTTCACGTCCTGCGGGAGTGCGCTGCTAGAATCGAAGCGATGCCCCTCGACCACATCGCCGTGCGTGGCGCCCGAGAGCACAACCTCAAGAACATCGACGTCGAGATCCCGCGTGACAAGCTCATCGTCATCACGGGCCTCTCCGGCTCGGGCAAGTCCTCCCTCGCCTTCGACACCATCTACGCCGAGGGCCAGCGCCGCTACGTCGAGTCCCTCTCTGCCTACGCGCGCCAGTTCCTCGGTCTCATGGAGAAGCCCGATGTCGACCACATCGACGGCCTCTCCCCGGCCATCTCGATCGACCAGAAGGCGTCCTCCAACAACCCCCGCTCGACGGTCGGCACCGTCACCGAGATCTACGACTACATGCGCCTCCTGTGGGCGCGCGTGGGGCGTCCCCAGTGTCCCACCTGCGGCCGTCCCATCGAGCGTCAGACCGTCCAGCAGGTGGTCGACGCCACCCTCGCCTATCCGCCGGGCTCCCGCCTGCTCCTGCTCGCCCCCCTCACCCGCGCGAAGAAGGGCGAGCATGTGGGCCTGCTGGAGGAAGCCCGCCGCCAGGGCTTCGTGCGCGTGCGCATAAACGGCGAGGTGCGCGACCTCGATGAGACCATCGAGCTGGACAAGAACAAGCGCCACGACATCGACGTCGTCGTCGACCGCGTCGTCGTCCCCCGCCGCGCCGACGGCGAGGGTGACGACGCAGCCGAAGGCGCCAGCGCGCGGCTCGCCGAGTCGGTCGAGACGGCGCTCACTGCCGGCCAGGGCGTGATGCACGTCGCCACCGTCACGCGGGAGGGCGAGGAGCCCGTACCCGAGCGCATCTTCAGCGAGCACTTCGCCTGCCCCTACGACGGCTTCGCCTTCGGCGAGATTGAGCCTCGCACCTTCAGCTTCAACAGCCCCCACGGGGCTTGCTCGCGCTGTACCGGCCTCGGCGTTGAGATGCAGGTCGACCCTGGACTCGTCATCCCCGACCGCACCATGTCCGTCGCCGAGGGCGCCATCGAGCCGATGGCCAAGTCTCGCGGCGGCAAGACCTGGTACCAGCGCCTCCTCGCGGCCGTCGCCGAGGAGTACGGCTTCAGCACCGACACACCCATCCGCGATCTCACGGACGAACAGCTCAACGTCATCCTCTACGGCAGTGGCGAGGAGAAGCTGCACCTGCGCTTCACCAACGACTATGGCCGCACGCGCTACTACGACGCCCGCTTCGAAGGCGTGATGAACAACCTCCAGCGCCGCCACAAGGAGACCGATTCGGACTACGTCCGCAGCGACATCGAGCGCTACATGGGCGCCGTGCCCTGCCCCAACTGCGACGGTCAGCGCCTGCGCCCCGAGGGCCTTGGCGTGCGCATCGACGGGCGCACCGTCGTCGACATCACGACCGCGAGCATCACGGAGACGCTGCACTGGTTCGAGATGCTCGACGGCCCCGAGACGCCACTGAGCGAGCGCGAGCAGACCATCGCCCGCCAGATCCTCAAGGAGATCCGCTCACGGCTGCAGTTCCTCATCGATGTCGGGATGGAGTACCTCACCCTCAGCCGTGCCTCAGGCACGCTCTCCGGGGGCGAGTCGCAACGCATCCGTCTGGCCACGCAGATCGGCTCCGCGCTCATGGGCGTGCTCTACATCTGCGACGAGCCCTCCATCGGCCTGCACCCCGTCGATGGCGACCGCCTCATCCGCACGCTCGAACGGCTGCGCGACATCGGCAATACCGTCATGGTGGTCGAGCACGACGAGGCCATGATGCGCACCGCCGACCACATCGTGGACCTCGGCCCCGAGGCCGGTCGCGAGGGTGGCTACGTCGTGGCCGAAGGCGCGCTCGCCGACATCCTCGCCTGCGAGGAGAGCATCACCGGCGCCTACCTCTCCGGCCGCCGCAGCATCCCCACTCCTGAGGTCCGTCGCGAGGGCCACGGCACCGCACTCGCCATCCAGGGCGCGCGCGAGAACAACCTCAAGCAGCTCGACGTCTCCGTCCCCTTGGGGAAGTTCGTCGTCGTCACCGGCGTCTCGGGCTCGGGCAAGTCCTCGCTCATCACCGAGATCCTGGTGAAGCGGGCCGTCAACGTGCTCCAGAACGGACGCCAGCGCCCGGGCGCGCACGACACCATTCAGGGCTTCGAGCACCTCGACAAAATCGTCGATATCGACCAGTCCCCCATCGGCCGCACCCCCCGCTCCAACCCTGCCACCTACACCGGCGTCTTCACCGTCATCCGCGAACTGTTCGCCTCCGTGCCCGAGGCGCGCGCGCGTGGCTACAAGCCGGGACGCTTCAGCTTCAACGTGAGGGGTGGCCGTTGCGAGGAGTGCTCCGGTGACGGCTACAAGCTCGTCGAGATGCAGTTCCTCCCCGACGTCACCGTGCCCTGCGAGGTCTGCCATGGCCAGCGCTACAATCGCGAGGCCCTGGAGATTCTCTTCCGTGGCAAGAACATCGCCGAAGTGCTCGACATGACCGTCTCCGAAGCGCTCGAACACTTCGACCGCTTCCCCCGCGTGAAGCGCATCCTCTCCACTCTCGACGCCACCGGTCTGGGCTACATTCGCCTCGGCCAGCCTGCTACGACGCTCTCCGGCGGCGAGGCCCAGCGCATCAAGCTCGCCAGTGAACTGGCCCGCCGCTCCACCGGCAAGACGCTCTACGTGCTCGACGAGCCCACCACCGGCCTCAGCTTCCAGGACGTGCACCACCTCCTCGACGTTCTCCAGCGGCTCGCCGACGGGGGCAACACCGTCGTCGTGATCGAGCACCACCTCGACGTCATCAAGTCCGCCGACCACATCATCGACCTCGGCCCGTACGGCGGTGATCGCGGCGGCCACCTCGTCGCGGAAGGCACACCCGAAGAGGTCGCGCGCAACCCCGAAAGCGCCACCGGCCGCTACCTCCGCCCCCTCCTCAGCATCGACGACTCCGCCCCCGCTCCCGAAGCCGCTTCCCCATCCGAAGCCGCCCCCGAACCCGCCGTCGCGGGCTAGCCGCCCGCGCCGTCCACGCGGTACCGCAGATAGACCTCGCTCGTCTCGGGGTTGACGTGGGCGGAGAGCAGCTGCAGGTGCTTCGTCTCATCGAGCGTGAAGGCGCGCTCCCCCTCGACTGCCGTGAGCGTGTCCGCGCCCCCGACGATGACCGGCCCCAGCGTCAGGAACGCCTCATCGATGGCGCCGAGGGCGTACAGCCCCGCGTTCACGGTGGGGCCGCCTTCGACCAGCAAGACCTCCGCCCCCAGCTCGTGACGCATGTGGCGGAGCAGCTCCGCCAGCTCCTGCCCGCGTGTGAGCGTCACGACCGGCCGTCCCGTGGCCGCGATCGCCTCGCGCCGCTCCCGGGGCGCGCGCTCCGAGAGATAGACAACCGCAGGGAAGTCCCGCGCGGTGAAAAAGGCGCGTTCCAGCGGCAGATCGCCCCCCTGGCTGAGGACCGCCGCGACCGGCACCCGCGCCTTGCCCCGCGCCACCCGCAACGCCTCCAGCCCCTCGTCCCCCAGGCGCGATGAGGTGCCGCTCGCCCGCAGCGTCCCCGCTCCGTTGAGGACGACGTCCGCGTTCACCCGCAATTCGCGCATGAGCCGCTGATCGACGGTCGAGCCGATGCCCCGCTCCGTGCCCTCGATGACGCTCTTCCCGTCCGCCGACATCACCATGTTGGCGATGACGTACGGGCGGTCGGGTGGCGCCGCCGGCAGGCCGAGCGCCGTGTAGTCGGGCTTGCCTGGCGTCCAGGCGTCGCTCACGGCAGGTCGTGCTCGCGGTCCACTTCGCGGTAGTAGCAGGAGACGTTGTTCGTGTGGCAGGTCGGCCCGACAGGGCGAGCCAGCACGAGCAGCGAGTTGTCCTCGCAGTTCTTGTGCAGGCTGACGAAGTTGAGATAGTTCCCGCTCGTCGCGCCCTTCTCCCAGAGCTCATCGCGGCTGCGGCTCCAGAAGGTCACGTGCCCCGTCGCGAAGGTGTGGTCGAGCGATTCGCGGTTCATCCAGCCGAGCATCAACACCTGCTGCGTCTCAGCGTCCTGGACGACGGCGGGGATGCGGTCGTGTTCGTCCAATTCCAGGGGGGGCATGGCCTGTGCTCCCGACTCGTGTGATCTGTCCAGTGAGGATACCTGAGGATGCGTCGATGCTCGCGCCTGGGCACTTAGCCGACCGGGCGCATGGCGATGCCCCGGGCGGCGAGCGTCTCCTTCACCTCGCGGATCGAGTACGTGCCGAAGTGGAAGATGCTCGCTGCCAGCACCGCGTCCGCCTTCCCGTCCGTGAGCGCGTCTGCCATGTGATCGGGGCCGCCCGCCCCACCGGACGCGATGACGGGCACGTTCACCGCCTCGCTTATCGCCCGCAGCATGGGGATGTCGTAGCCCTGCTGGTGGCCGTCGGTGTCCATGCTCGTTACCAGCAGCTCGCCCGCGCCCCGCTCCACCACCTCACGCGCCCAGGCGATGGCGTCGATGCCGGTGGGTGTGCGACCACCGTGGGTGTAGACCTCCCAGCCTTCGTCCGTCCCCTTCGCGTCGATGGCGACAACGATGCACTGGCTGCCGAAGCGGTAGGCGCCCTCGTTCACGAGGTCGGGGTTGTTCACCGCCGCCGTGTTGATGCTGACCTTGTCCGCGCCCAGCTCCAGCATCGTCTTCATGTCCGAGGTCGCGCGGATGCCGCCCCCAACGGTGAAGGGGATGAAGACCTGATCGGCGGTCGCCGCCACCATGTCGTGGACCGTGTTGCGGTTGTCTGATGAGGCGGTGATGTCGAGGAAGACCAGCTCGTCGGCCCCCTCTGCGTCGTACAGCTTCGCCAGCTCGACGGGGTCGCCCGCGTCCCGCAGTTCGACGAAGGAGACGCCCTTCACCACGCGTCCGTTGTCGACGTCGAAGCAGGGGATGATGCGTTTCGTCAGCACGTTGCCACCGCCTCCAGTGCCTCTTTCAGGGTGAAGCGCTGCTCGTAGAGCGCCTTGCCAACGATAGCGCCCTCGCATCCCGTTTCCGCCAGCGCCCGCAGATCATCGACCGTCGTCACGCCGCCCGAGGCGACGACCGGCACCGGCAGCGCCGCCGCAAACTCCGCCGCGAGGTCGACGTTCGGGCCCGCCAGCGCCCCGTCGCGCCCCACGTCCGTGACCATGATGCGTGGCGCGCCGCGCTCGACCATCTCGTGCGCCAGCGTAAGCGCGTCCGCCCCCGACCCCTCGCGCCACCCCTCGGTGAGCGCCTCCCCCGCACGCGTATCGATGGCCACCACGATCAGTTCGGGGAAGCGTTCAGTGGCCTCGTTCACCAGTTCGGGGTTGCGCACGGCGGCGCTCCCCAACTGGATGCGCCCCGCGCCCAGCGCCGCCGCTGTCTCGACATCCGCCATGGTGCGCAACCCGCCCGAGACTTCGACCGGAATCGTGACCGCCTCGCAGATGGCCGCGACGTCGGCGCCGTTCACGGGGTGCCCGTCGCGCGCCCCGTCGAGGTCGACCACATGCAGGCGGGGCGCGCCCTGCGCCTGCCATTCCTGCGCCATCGCCGCCGGCTCCTCCGCGTAGACCGTCTCGCGGGCGTAGTCGCCCTGCAGGAGACGCACGCAGCGCCCCCCGCGGATGTCGATGGCGGGAATGACCTCGAAGCTCACCCGCGCGACCCGTTCGCCCGCGTCGCTCCCGCCTCCTCGCGCACCCAGGCGGCGAAGTTGGCGTAGAGCGCCAGGCCAGCCTGTCCGCTCTTCTCCGGGTGGAACTGCGTCGCTACGACGTTGTCGCGTGCGAGCACGCTGGGGAAGGTGTGGCCGTAGGTTGTCTCGCCGAGCGCAAGCGCGGGGTCGCGCACCTCGGGGTAGAAGCTGTGCACGAAGTAGAAGTAGGTCCCGCTCGCGATGCCTGCGGTGACGGGGTGGTCGCGCACCCATGCGACCTGGCTCCAGCCCATGTGCGGCACCTTGAGGTGGTCGAAGCCGAAGTGGCGCACCTGTCCCGGCAGCAGCCCGAGGCATTCCTGCCCGCCGCCTTCCTCGGAGTGGTCGAGCAGCGCCTGCAAGCCCATGCAGACGCCGAGGAAAGGGCGCCCCGACGCGACGTACTCGCGCAGCGGCTCCGTCAGGCCTCGCTCGGTCAGCTTCGCCATCGTGTCGGAGGCTGCGCCCACGCCGGGAAGGATGACGCCGTGCGCCCGTTCGATGTCGCTCGCTTGCTCCGAGATGAGCGCGCCGATGCCGGCGTGTTCGAGCGCGCGCTCTACGCTGCGCAGGTTGCCAGCGTCGTAATCCACCACCACGAGCACGGGTTCAGCGGCCATGAATTCAGTGTACGGCCTTGCGCCCCTGGCGCCATGAGCGCCTGCGGGACGTCGAAGCGTCTTCCCGGCGGATCCCTCGTACCACACCCTTCCTGCCGCTCCCCCATCGGCTAAAATTGGAGACGTATGGCTGATTCCCAGCACGAGGCACGGCTCCGAAGCGAGGAGTTGCGCGTGCTCATCAATCACCACAACCACCGCTACTACGCCCTCGATGCGCCCGAGATCAGCGACGGCGAGTACGACGACCTGCTCAACGAGCTGCGCGCCCTCGAGGGCGCCTACCCCGAGCTGATTACGCCCGATTCGCCCACCCAGCGCGTCGGCGCCGCCCCCCTCGACGCCTTCTCCACAGTCGAGCATCGCGAACTGCTCCTCAGCCTCGCCAACGCCACCACGGATGACGACCTCGCGGTCTGGCACCGGCGCGCCTCCGAACGCGCCGGACGCGACGACTTCGCTCTCACCACCGAGCCCAAGATCGACGGCCTCGCCGTCTCCCTCACCTACGAAAACGGCAGCCTCGTGCAGGGCGCCACGCGCGGTGACGGCCGTCGTGGCGAGAACATCACCGCCAACCTGCGCACCATTCGCAGCATCCCCCTCACGCTCACGGGCAACGCGCCCTCTGCCTTCGAGGTGCGCGGCGAGGTCTACATGACGAAGAGCGGCTTCGAGCGCATGAACGCCGAGCGCGCCGAGCGTGGCGAAGCGCTCTTCGCCAACCCCCGCAACTCCGCCGCTGGCGCGGTCCGCCAGCTCGACCCCACGATTACGGCCGAGCGCCCGCTCTCTATCTACGTCTACCAGGTCGGCTGGAGCGAGGGGCCCGTCCCCACCAGCCACCTCGAACGCCTGCAGTGGCTCACCGCGCTGGGCTTCCGCGTCAACAGCGATGCTATCCGCCACGCCTCGCTCGCCGAGGTCTCGCAGCGCATCGAGTGGTGGGGAAAACGGCGCGAACGGCTCGACTACGACATCGACGGCGTCGTGGTGAAGATCGACGACACCGAAGAGTGGGATCGCCTCGGCGTCGTCGGGCGCGAGCCGCGCTGGGCGATCGCGTTCAAGTTCCCGCCCCAGCAGCGCACCACCAAGCTGCTCGATGTCGCCGTCAATGTGGGACGCACGGGCGCCCTCAACCCGTTCGCCGTACTGGAGCCGGTCGTCGTCGGGGGGGCGCGCGTGCAGATGGCCACGCTCCACAACGAACAGGACATCCACCGCAAGGACATCCGCATCGGCGATACCGTCATCGTGCAGCGCGCGGGCGACGTCATCCCGCAGGTGGTCGCGCCCGTCACCAGCCTGCGCGACGGCAGCGAACGCGTCTTCGCCATGCCCGAGCAGTGCCCCGCCTGCGGCGTCGCCATCGAGCGCGAGGAGGACGCCGCCGACTGCTACTGCCCCAACGTCTCCTGCCCCCAGCAGCGCGTGCGACTCGTCGAACACTTCGCCTCGCGCGGCGCGATGGACATCGAAAGGCTGGGCGAGCGGCTCTCCTACGTCCTCTTCAGCCGCGGGCTCGTGCGCGACGTCGCCGACATCTACGGCCTGACGGCGGAGCAGCTGGCCACGCTCAACCTTCCCCAGCGTATCGGCGAAAAGAAGGCGCTCACGCTCGTCCAGCACTTCGGTAGCGTGGCTGCGGTGCTCGAAGCCGATGAGGCGGCGCTGCAGGAGGCGGAGGGTGTGGGCGAAGTCGTCGCGCGCAACGTCGCAGCCTGGAGCGACCACGAGCGCAACCGCGATCTCGTCGCCTCCTGGGAGGCGGGCGGCATCGAGCCTGACGCCGCCGAACTGGCCCGCCTGCGCGTCGCAGACCGCCGCTTCGGGCGGGAGAACGCCGCCAACCTGATCAAGGGCATCGTCCAGAGCAGGGAGCGTCCCCTGCCCAACCTCCTCTTCGCCCTCGGCATCCGTCACACCGGCTCCGAGACAGCCCGCCTGCTCGCCGAGCGCTTCGGCCACCTCGATGCCATCCTCGATGCCGGTGAAGAGGCCTTGCAGGAGGTCGAGGGCGTCGGGCCGATCGTCGCCCACAGCATCGCGCGCTGGGCCGAACGCGAGCGCAACCGCGACCTCGTCGCCCGCCTGCAGGCGGCTGGCGTCAACATGGAGGGCGACGTCATCGAGCCCGCCAGCGACCTGCTCGCCGACCTCTCCGTCGTGATCACGGGCAAGCTGGAGTCGATGTCGCGCAGCGAGGCGGAAGCGCGCGCACGGGATGCGGGCGCGGCCGTCACCGGCTCCGTCTCGAAGAAGACCGACTTCCTCGTTGCGGGCGCCGACCCGGGGGGCAGCAAGCTCACGCGGGCGGAGAAGCTGGGCACGCTCCTGCTCGATGAAGCGCAGTACCTCGCGGTGCTGAGCGAAGGCGCTCCCGCGCTCGAACGCTTCCGCGAAGCGCACGAGGCTGCCGGATAGCGTCGGCTGAAGCGCACAGCCGCCATCGCGCCGCCATCGCAGCCTCCATCTCAGCCTCCATAATGGTGACCATGAGCGAACAGCCCCCGAAGGACACCTATACGCATGGGCATCACCCCTCCGTGGTCGCGCAGCACAACCGCCGCACCGCCGAGGAGGCGGCCGCCTTCCTCATCCCGCGCTTGCGTCCGGGGATGCGGCTCCTCGACGTGGGATGCGGTCCAGGCTCGATCACCGCCGGGCTGGTGAAGTATGTGGAGCCGGGCGAAGTCGTCGGCGTCGATGTGGTGGGCTCCGTGCTCGCGGGGGCGCGCGAGTCCAACGCGGGCGTTCCAAGCCTCCGCTTCGAGGAAGCGAGCGTCTACGACCTCCCCTACGAGCGCGACTCCTTCGACGTCGCCTACGCCCACCAGCTCATGCAGCACCTCGCCGACCCGCCCGCCGCCATGCGCGAGATGGGCCGTGTGGTGCGTTCCGGCGGCTTCATCGCGGTCCGCGATTCGGACTACCAGACCATGATCAGCTGGCCCCGATCGGAGGCGATCGAGGAGTGGCGCGCGCTCTACACCGAGGTCGTGCGGCGCAACGGCGCCGACGCCAACGCGGGCCGTCGCCTGCCCTCCTGGCTGGCGAGTGCCGGCTTCGATCAGGTCGAAGTCTCGACCACCGTCGTGATGATGCGTGACCCCGCCGAGACCCTGAACTGGGGCGACTCCTGGGCCGAGCGCGTCACCAGCTCCTCGCTTGCCGAGCAGGCGCTCGCCTACGGGCTCGCCACCACCGCCGACCTCGAACGCCTGGCCGCAGGCTGGCGCGCCTGGGCGCGTGACCCCGAGGCGCTCTTCCTCTTCGTGCACGTTGAGGCGATCGCGATCGTTTCCTGATTCGGTACGCGTGCGGGGCGCGTCGCAGGGCTGTGACGAGACCTGTCCTATACTTGACGGTAGCGCCCATCTGCGTGGGCGCAGGCACGCCTGTGCCAGGGACGCTACGTGGCACGACTTGGCCCGTTCTCGCGACTCTTCGACTTCCTGTCCCACGACATCGCCATCGATCTGGGGACAGCGAATACGCTCGTGCTCGTTCGGGGGCGCGGCATCGTCATCAGCGAACCCTCCATCGTCGCCATCGACCGCTCGTCCCGGCGCATCCTCGCCATCGGGCAGGACGCGCAACGCATGGTGGGCCGCACCCCCGCCAACATCGTCGCTGTCCGCCCCCTGCGCGACGGCGTGATCTCGGACTTCGAGGTCACGGAGCGGATGCTCGCCTACTTCATCCGTTCCGCGCAGGACCGCTCCTTCCTGGCGCAGCCCCGCGTGGTCATCGGCATCCCCAGCGGCGTGACGGAGGTGGAGAAGCGCGCCGTGCACGACGCCGCCCTCAGCGCCGGCGCCCGCACCTGCTTCCTCATCGAGGAGCCGTTCGCCGCCGCCATCGGCTCGGGGCTTCCCGTCATGGAAGCGGCGGGCTCCATGGTCGTCGACATCGGTGGCGGTACCACCGAGGTGGCGGTGATCTCGCTCGGCGGCATGGTGGTGAGCCGTTCCATCCGTGTCGCCGGCGACGAGATGGACCGCAGCATCGTCTTCTACGCCCGCCAGGTGCATAACATCCTCATCGGCGATCGCACGGCGGAAGAGGTGAAGCAGCTAGCTGGCTCCGCTGCCCCCCTCGACGACGAGGAAGCGGTCACGCTGCGTGGCCGCGATCAGGCCACCGGCCTCCCCAAGGAGGTGGAGATCAGCACCGTCGAGCTGCGCGACGCCCTCGCCAGCTCCGTCAGCCAAATCGTCGAAGCCGTCCGCGCCTGCATCGAGATCACGCCCCCCGAGCTGGTGAGCGACCTCATGGCGCACGGGATCGCCCTTGCCGGCGGCGGCGCCCAGCTGCGCGGGCTCGACCGTCGCATCGGCCAGGAGACGCGCTTCCCCGTGTACATCGCCGAGGAGCCCCTCCTCTGCGTCGTCCGAGGCGCCGGTGCCCTCTTCGACGAGATTGAGACCGGCCGTGCCGGCGAGCAGTCGTTCGACTCAGCAAGGGTAAGGCGCTAGCGTCATCAGGTAGACGGCCGCCTGATGCTGATCTTCAGCCGCTATACCTACTGGATTGGGGCCATGGTTGGCCTCGCGGTGCTGCTTGCGGTGGTCGGCCGTGCTGGCTTCCTCAATCCCGTTCAGGATGTCTTCCTGCGCGTCACCGGGCCCGCCGAGGGTGGTCTCTCCTCTGCCTTGAGCCCCGTCGCCGACTACCTCGCCGATATCCGCGACCTCGACCGCCTGCAGGACGAGAACCGCCGCCTGCTCACGGAGAACGAAGCCCTCCGCAACGAGAACGCCGCCCTCCTCGGCGAACGCGCCCGCCTGCTGGAATTGGAAGAAGCCCTTGGCGTCGTCAGCGCCGACACCTCGGTGGAACGGCTCGCCGCCGGCGTGCTCAGCCGCATCCAGGGGTCGTTCACGAGCGAAATCCGCATCGATCGCGGCTCAAGTCATGGCGTGGCCGTCGGAAACCCGGTCCTCTCCGTGCAGGGCACCCTGATCGGCACCGTGACGGAGGCCCTCCCCGCGAGCTCGTTCGTGCGCCTGCTCACGGACAGCCGCAGCAGCGTCGCCGCGCAGGTGCTGAACAAGCCCACTGATGGCGTCGCCAGCGGTGACGGCGGCGCGCTCGCCTTCGAGCTAGTCGAAGGCGACATCAGTCTTGGCGACATCATCGTCACGTCAGGCCTGGGCGGCGCCTATCCTCCCGCCATCCCCATCGGCGAAGTCACCGCCATCCTCGGCGACTCCCAGAATCCCCTCCCTACCGTGCGTCTGCAGACGACGGTGCGAATCTCGACGACCCGCACGGTGCTCGTGATGATCAGCTTCACCCCTGCGCGCTTCGAGGTGGAACGCTGATGCGTGCAGCGCTCATCGCCCTGCTGGTCCTGGCGACCACCCTCGCGCAGGTGGTCGTTGCGCCCCTCTTCCCCCTGCAGGGGATGGTGGTCGAACTGCCGGTCGTCGCGCTGCTGCTGCTGGCCGTCTTCGCCGGGCCGCGCGCGGTCATGATCACCCTGCCGCTGCTGGTGATCGCCATCGGCTTCTCCACCAACGTCGAATTCGAGTGGCTCGTGCTCGCTTACCTGCCGCTGCTCCCCTGCGCCGCTTGGATCCAGCGGCAGGCGCTCATCCCGCAGACGCCCTACCTGCTCGTGCTGGGCATGGCCTTCGCCTCGGGACTGTGGGTGCGCGCCGTCTTCAGCGGCGTGGCGATGCTCTCCGGCGCCTCGCTCTCCGTGGACGCGATCGTGTTCGATGCGCTCCTGCCGGGCGCCCTCTTCGACGCCGTCGTGGCCTCGATCGCGTATGCCCTCTGCCGCTGGATCGGATGGACGACGCGCTCGCTGGACCTCGAACGGGCGGTGTTCTGAGCATGAACATCCTCCGCGACCGCAACGTCGGCCCCTTCAGCCGCAATCGCCCCCACGGCAACGTGGCCATCCTGCGCATCGCCGTGGCCGTGCTCTTCGTCATCCTCGGCGGGCGCCTCGTGCAGATGCAGATCGTCGATGGCGCCGATTACGCCGAGCGCGCCGAACGCAACCGCATCGTGGTCGATTCCATTCGCCCCACACGTGGCCTCATCCTCGACCGCACGGGGCGGCCGCTCGTGGAGAACAGCGGCTCTTTTGCCGCCGTCATCACCCCCGGCTTCCTGCCCGAAGACGCCCAGGACCGCTACCGCCTCTACCTCTACCTGGAGAACCTGCTCGGCATCCCCGCGCTCCAGATCGAGGACGCCGTCGCGACGGCCGAAGCGCAGGGCCAGTCCGACCAGGCCATCGCCATCGCCCGCGCGCTCGACCGCCCCACCGCGCTCATGCTGGAGCAGGTCGCCGCCGACCTCCCCGGAGTCACCCTCTCCGTCGAGCCCCGCCGCGTGTACACCGGCGGTCCCGAGTTCAGCCACATCCTCGGCTACGTCGGGTCGCTCTCCCCCGAGGAGTGGCGCCTCCTGCAGGAGGACGGCTACGCCTTCAACGAGATTGTGGGGAAAGTTGGGGTCGAGGCCCGCTACGAGAGCGTCTTGCGCGGCGTCCCCGGCAGCGCGGTCACCGAGGTCGACGCCCTCGGCGACCTCGTCAGCACCATCGAACGCACCGATGCGGAAGGTGGCCAGAGCGTCCTGCTCTCCATCGACTCGGGCCTGCAGCATTACGTGTACGAGCTGCTGTCGAGCACGATGGGCGAGGCCACCGCCGCCGCCGCCGTCGTCATGAGCCCCGTCACGGGCGAGGTCTACGCGCTCGTCTCCGTGCCCACCTACGACAACAACATCTTCTCCCTGCCCGATCCCGCGGAGGAGTACCAGCGCCTGCTGAACGATCCGCGCGTGCCCCTCATCCACCAGGCCCTGACCCCGGTGGCGCCCGGCTCGACCTTCAAAATCGTCACCGCCGCCGCCGCCCTCGAGGAAGGCAACGTCACCCCCGCCACCTCCCGCGCCATCGACAGCACCGTGCTCGAATTCGTCGGTGAGGACGGCGAGACCTACTACTTCTACGACTGGCGCGCCCACGGCGAACTCGACCTCATCGGCGCCATCTCCTGGTCTTCCAACATCTACTTCTACATGGCCTCCTGCGGCATCCCCCAGGAGGGAATCGCCGGGCTTGGGGCGAATACGGAGCAGTCCGCGGTCGTGCTCGGCTACTACGCCCGCAGCTTCGGGCTGGGGCGCGTCACGGGGCTCGACATCGCCAGCACGGAGTCGCCCGGCATCGTCCCCAGCCCTGAATGGAAGCGTCGGGTGCGCAGCGTCCCGCTCTTCAACCCCGAGGATCGCGAGTGGTACCTCGCGGACACCTGCTTTATGGGCATCGGACAGGGCGACGTGACCGCCACCCCGCTGCAGATCGCCATCGCCACCGCCGCCATCGCCAACGGCGGCGACCTGCTCGAGCCGTACGTCGCCCGCCAGGTGCTCGACGCCGACGGCTTCGTCGTCTCCACCACCGAGCCGTCCTCGGAGCGCGTGCCCGTGGACGAGGAGCACCTCGCCGTCATCCGCCAGGGGATGCGCCAGTCCGTCATCGACGGCACCGCCCGTCGCGCCGCCCTGCCCACCACCATCGTCGCCGGCAAGACCGGCACCGCCGAGTTCGTCGACCCCGAGGGCGTCATCCGTGACCGTGCGTGGTTCACCGGCTTCGCGCCGTACCACGCGCCCGAGGTCGTCGTCACCGTCTTCTACAACCTCGGCGTCGGGGGTGAGAAGGCCGCACCCGTGGCCGCCGACATCATCGCCTACTTCATGGAGAACGTGGACCCATGAGAGGCTTCGGCGTTAAAGGCACCCTGCGCGCGTGGGACCGCTTCGATGCGATTCTGGCGTTGTCGGCGTTTGCGCTCGTGGGCTACGGGCTGGTGCTCATCTACAGCGGCAGCCTCGGCTCCTACGAAGGCCCCACCATCAGCATCGAAAACCCCGTCGTGCGGCAGGGCTTCTTCGCCCTCCTCGCCATCGGCGCGATGTTCCTCGTCTCGCGTCTCGACTACCATGTCCTCCTGCACTACTCGTGGTGGCTCTACGGCGCCTCCATCCTGCTGCTCCTGCTGCTCATCCCCATCGGCCAGACGGAGTTCGGCTCGACGCGCTGGTTCGCCATCGGCCCCATCCAGCTGCAGCCCTCCGAGTTCGCCAAGATCGCGACCGTCCTCGCCCTCGCCCGCTTCCTCAGCGAGCAGGGAGGCGATGCCCGTGATCTGTGTGTGCTCGGCATCTCGCTCGCCATCGTCGCGCCCGTGTTCGCGATCGTGTTCATGCAGCCCGACCTTGGCACGAGCATCATCTTCGCCTCCATCTGGCTGGGTGTGGTCGTCGTCGCCGGCATCCAGCGGCGCCACCTGCTCTTCCTCGGCGCCGTCTTCCTCGCCATCCTCCCCTTCGTCTGGACGTTCACCGTGGCGGACTACCAGATCGAACGCATCTCCGTGCTCCTCGACGCCGAAGAAGACCCCCTCGACTCCGGCTACAACGCCATCCAGTCGCAGATCGCGGTGGGATCGGGGCAGATCTTCGGCAAGGGCCTCACCAACGGCCAGCAGACGCAGCTCGACTTCCTCAAGGTGAAGACCAAGGACTTCATCTTCAGCGTGCTGGGCGAAGAGCTCGGGTTCGTCGGGGCGATGGCGTTGTTCGCGCTCTTCATCCTGTTGTTAATGCGCGGCATCCGCGCTGCCCAGATCGCGGGTGACATCCCCGGTCAGCTGATCGCGGCGGGGCTGGTGATCACGATCCTGATGCAGGCCTTCATCAACATCGCGGTCAACCTCAGCATCTTCCCCGTGACGGGCCTGCCGCTCCCCTTCGTGAGCCAGGGGGGAAGCTCGCTCATGACGCTCTTCATCGGCATCGGCATCATGCAGAGCATCGTCATGCGCCACCGCGCCTACCGTCAGTCGTAGCGCTTGCCATGCGTGCAGTGACTGGCTGCCGAGCAGGGATTCGAACCCCGACCAAAGGCTCCAAAGGCCCGTGTGCTACCGTTACACCACTCGGCAGGGCGCTGATGGCAGGTGTGGTGCCGAAGGCCGGATTCGAACCGGCACGGGCGTAGCGCCCAACGGTGTTTGAGACCGTCGCGTCTGCCAATTCCGCCACTTCGGCTGTTGCGACGGTAGCCCCGCAGCGCGCACACGGTCAAGAACACGACCGCTCGCAGGGGGCGCTGGAGCGGAAGACGAGGGTCGAACTCGCGACCTCCTCCTTGGCAAGGAGGCGCTCTACCACTGAGCTACTTCCGCGCGCTTCGCGAGTATAGCAGCCCCGTCGCTTTGAGTCTGCGGGCCGCGTGAAGCGTGTGGGCCTGTGCCTGTGCCCGCGCGTGTGGCGTGTCGATTAGTCGCCGAGGCGGGACGTGTACCCGAGCGCCACCACGTCCTCGACGTACTGGCTGCGCCAGCCGGGATCGGGGACGCGCACGTTGTGCTCGCGGAACCAGTGGTGGATGTGCAGGTATTCCTCTTCCAGCCGCGCCCGCCAGCCGTCCTCCTGCCGGAACGTCTCCGGGGCCACCTCTTCGAGCCTGCGCGACATGTCCGCGAACTCGATCTGGCCCTCTTCCTTCCAGTAGGTGGAGAGGTAGTCGAGCGATTCCTCCAGGTTGCGGCGGCATTCGTCCAGCTGCACGCCCATCCACCCGGCCTCCGTCATCATCTGGCCGTTGACACGGTAGCGGCTGGCGCAGTCCTGGCAGACCACCACCAGCTTGCGCGCATCGCAGTCCGACTTGTCCTCGCAGTCCTGGCAGCGCATGGCGAACTCGGCAGCCTCAGCGTTGCGGGTGTAGCCCACGACCATCTCATCGCCGAGCGCCTGGCACGCCTGGCAGGCAAGCGTGCCCGCCAGAATCTCGTTGATCGTCTTGTCCCAATCGACCGACATTGCCGCTCCCCTGCTTCTGCGAACCCTACTCAGCAGTATACCAACCGGCCTGCCCGGGCATCTCCTCGATGCCCACCGTCAGCCGCCTGATCGTGCCTGCGCCGCGCTCCGTGAGCGCCGCCCGCAGCCGCTCGGCAAACCACTCCGAAAGCCGCTCGGCGGTCGAGTTGTCGATGGGTAGCGCGACCACGTCTTCTTTGGGGAAGACGTAGCGACGCTCCTCGTACGAAATCTCCCAGTCGCGCTCGCCCTCCTCGATCGTGAGCACACGGCTCTCGCGCTGCAGGATGAACTTGTGGTCGAGTTCGTCCGCAATCGCCTTCGTGAGCCGCTTCAGGTCTCCGAAGTCCCACACCCACGAGTCCTCGGTGAGGTCGCCCTCAACATCGACCATGACGTCGTAGTTGTGGCCGTGCAGGGGCTCGCATTCCCCCAGGAAGGTGGCGAAGTGCGCGGCGGCGAAGCGCAGGCGGTTGCGCTCGACGGTCACGCGTCGGGTGATGGTCATGGGTGGCCTCCGGAGCGCGATGGATGCATGAGGTGCGCCTTCAGTCTCGCACCCCTGCCCCGCACACGCTCCCGCGCTCCTGTGAGCCTGCGAGAGCCTCGCGGCTAGCCGCGGCCCAGCAGCCCTCCCGCGTCCATGGCGAAGATGCCCTGCATGTCGCGGTTGATGCGCAGTTGCAGGTAGGCGCGCACCCGCTCGATGAGCGGCGACGCTTCCTCCCAGCCCTCGCCGTCGAGCTGGTGCAGGTGGCCGAGCGCTTCCGTCAGCAGCGTGCTCAGCTCGCCGTAGCTCTCGTTGATGGCGGCGTAGGCAGACAGCTGCGGGAAGGCGGGCGCTTCCTCGGCGCGCGCTCCGATGGCGCGCAGCGCGGCCGCCGCCTCGCCCTCGCGTGCGCCCGTGGCAGCGGCCGTCTCGCTGAGGACGCGCGCCATGCGTCCGCACTCATCCGCCATCCACTGCTGCTCAAGCGGCAGACGCCGCTCAACGGAGAGCAGCATCTGCTGGATCATCTGCACGGTGACGCGGGCGGCGTGTGTCTCGAGTTCGGGAAGCACGTCGCGTTCGAGGCTTTCGCGGATGAGCTCCAGCACCCGCGGGGAGCTTGGGTTGGTGAACATCAGTCCGCCTCCTCTGCAGGGGGATAGCCGAGAATCGCGCAGTAGCCTGTCTGCGCTGCGACCAGCGGCTGCAGCATGTAGGTGCTGAGGAAGTTCTGGCTCTCGCCGGCCAGCCCCCGTCGCACCGCGTCGAGAATCGGCGCCGCCAGGGCCGCCGAGGAGAACACCTGGAAGAAGCCCACATCCTCCATCGTCACGGGGATGCCGCTCAGCTTCGAGTAGTGCTGCAGGAAGCCGCCATCCGCCTTCACACTGCCCGCCATGTCGAAGCCCGTAATCGCGGAAAGCTGGTAGAGCCAGCCGATGTCCTCATGCGGGTCGCCCACATGCGCCGCCTCCCAGTCGATGACGCCCGTGATGCGGCCATCCTCGTAGAGGAAGTTCGAGGGCTGGTAGTCGCCGTGGCACATCGCCAGCGGAACCGGTTGCGGCAGCTGGTTCGGCAGGCTCGCGTACATGTCGTAGAACACGGGCAGCGGGTCGAAGGCGATCTGGCGGTAGCTCTCCCGGAAGAACTCCAGCTAGCTCGTCATGTACGACTCCCAGTTCGAGGCGTCGATGCCCACGCGACGCGCGTCCCGAAACTCACCGTCGGGGTCGATCGCGTCGAGCGATGTCGAATGCAGTTCCGCGAGCCGCTCGCAGAACTCGGTGGCGACGGCTTCCGCCTCGTCCTCGTTGCCGGGCGCGAAGAGGGGCGTCAGGTCGGCGCTCCCGGCCAGCCGCTCGATCACCATCGCCGGCCGTTCGAGCGTCCCCCCCGCTTCGTCGAGGAAGTGGGCGGTGGGAACGGGGATGCTGGTGTGTTCGCGCACGCGCTGCGTGATCAGGAACTCCAGCCGCCGGTCCGTCGGCAGGATGTCGCTCTCGGGCGGCGGGTCGCGACGGATGATGACGGGAAGCGTCTCCGTGCCCGCTGCGCTCTCGATGATGCAATCGCTGCTGTAGGTCTCCTGCGAGTAGCCTCCAGCCAGCAGCTGGAAGTTCTCCACCCGCACCGATCGCGCGTCGGGGCGCTGGCGCTGAATAAACTGCTCGAGCTGAGCCTCCATGGCATACCCTCCGCCGCAGAGTCTACGCGTCTGCGCCTTCGGCTCAGCCCCCTGCGTCGGTCGCTCCTGCG
Organism: Tepidiformaceae bacterium; assembly: GCA_965200565.1. Lineage (GTDB taxonomy): Bacteria > Chloroflexota > Dehalococcoidia > Tepidiformales > Tepidiformaceae > UBA2991. Next base: position 2,258,715 of record OZ241349.1, read on the forward strand.
TTCAGGAGACGATGGCGATGCCCTCGCCGCGCAGGTCGTGGGCGGCGGCGATGCCCTTCCCCGCAATCACCGCCAGGCAGGCCCGCCCCGTCCAGCCATCCCACGCGGCGAGCGGCTCGAAGGCCAGACCTGCCTCCCGCAACCCCTCGCCAAGCTGGTCCGGCGTGCGCGCCTCCGCGTAGAGCGACCCGTCCGCGTCGAGCGCCCAGCGGGGGGCGTCGAGCGCGTCCTGCGGGTCGGCGCCCTGTCGCAGGACCGCGTCCAGCATCTGCACGTTCGTCTGCGGCTGGCGGTGGGCGCCTGGCGTCCCGCCGACCGCTACGAGCGACCCGTCACGCGGCCCTGTGGCTTCGCCCGCGAGGGGCAGGTCGGGCGGTGTGGTCACGAGGTAGCTGTGAAGGGTGTGCATGGGGCGCTTCCCCCCTGCGAGCTCGTTGGGGTGGCCTGCTTCCAGGCTGAAGCCGCGCATGCGGTTGTTGAAGACGATGCCCGTGTTCGCCGAGAGCACGCCGCTCCCCCACGCGGAGAACACCGACTGAATGAGCGAGACGGCGTTCCCATCCGCATCAATCGCGATGAGGGCGGTCGTGTCGCCGTCGCCCCCGCTCCCCGCGCCCGCTTGCGCCCCGCGGGCGCGCAGCAGCGCCGCCGCATCGAAGCCGGTCACGCGCGGATCTCCCGCTTCACCGTCCACAATCGCAAACGCCTCCCGCAGCGCCTCGACCTGCTCACCGACGCTCCCGCCCGACCGTGCCAGCCGCCGCAGCGCGAGCATCGTCACGAGTCCGCGCGAGGGTGGCGGCTGCGTGTGCACCATCAATCCGCCGAACCCGACCGCGAGCGGGGTCGTCCACTCGGCGGGGTCTCGCCAGTCATCCGGGGTGAAGGTCGCACCCAGCCCGTTCAGGGTGGCGAGGCACTCTTCTGCCACGTCGCCCGCATAGAACGCATCCGAGCCGCCCGCTGCGAGCGCCCCCAGCGTGCGCGCCAGCTGCGGCTGCACGACGATCTGGCCCCCATCGCCCGCCACGTGCCCGAAGGTCGTCTTGAAGGCTCCCCCCGGATTGACGCGCCTGCGCCCCACCTCCACCGCCCGCGCCATCGCCCGCGACGCAGGAAACCCCTCCCGCGCGAGGCGCTCCGCCGCCTCCAGCACGCGCGCCCAGGGGAGCCGTCCGTGGCGCGCATGCAGCGCGCCCCAGCCCGCGACGCAGCCGGGCACGCTCACGGCGAGCGCGCCCGTGTCGGGCACCTCGCCGCGTTCGCGGTAGGCGTCGGCGCTCGCGGCCATCGGCGCCGGGCCAGAGCTGTTCAGCGCCTGCACCTCGCCGCTCGCCCCGTCGTACACCATGGCGAAGAGGTCGCCGCCGAGGTGGCTCATGTGCGGCTGCGTGACGGTGATCGCCGCCGCCATGGCGACGGCCGCGTCGGCGGCGCTGCCGCCTTCCTCCAGCATGCGCTGGCCCGCTGCCGCCGCCAGCGGATGGTCGGCGATGACGCAGCTGCGTGCGCCCCGCAAGGCGCCGCGTCGCGGGCCGTCGCCGCCCCCGATCCCCTCCACGCCCTCGCGTCCGCCTCCCGCGGGCAGCTCCGTCATGGCCGCGCTCCTGTCAGGAGTCCTGGCGCAGCAGCTTGAGTACGGCCTCTGCGTTGTCGGCGGCACGCGCCCGCCTCCACACCTTCGTGAGCGTGCCATCGGGCCCGATCACGAAGGTCGATCGCGTCATGCCGATGCTCTTGCGTCCGTAGAGCGTCTTCTCCCCCCACGCCCCGTACTCGGTCGCGACCGCCGCCTCGTCGTCCACGAGCAGGGGGAAGGGCAGGTCGTGCTCGTCGCGGAAGGCCGTGTGCGAGGCGGCGTCGTCCGTGGAGACGCCCAGCACGACCGCATCCTCCTGCGCGATCTCGTCGTGGTGGTCGCGAAAGGCGCAGGCCTGCTTCGTGCAGCCGGGCGTGTTGTCGCGCGGGTAGAAGTAGAGCACGACGGTCTGGCCGCGGTAGTCCTGCAGGCGGTGCGCCTTGCCGTTCTGGTCCAGCAGTTCGAAGTCAGGGGCCGTGTCGCCCGCCGCAAGTGTGATCGCCATCCGTGCCTCCTTCGCTCCAGCCCGTTCGCCCGCTAGCGCTTGCCTGTTAGCGGATGACGCCCGAGACGCGTTCCGCATGGATGCGCAGAATCACGCGTCGCTGCGACTCCAGCCACCCGCTCAGGTCCTCAGGCTCGGTGAAGCCGGAGCCCTTGATGTTCTCGAAGACGAGGTGCGTGGCCGGCTCGAGCCCTTCCCGCTCGATCTCCGCATGCCCCTCGATGGTCACGAAGTTGAAGGGCGCCGCGTCGTTGAAGACGGTGATCGTGACCATCGGGTTGCGCTCCAGCGTGCGCACCTTGAGCGTCGGCGCCGTCGTGCTGACGACGAGCGTGTCGCCGTCGCGTGCGTACGCCACGATCGAGCTGCTCGGCTGGCCGCTCTTGCGGACCGTCGTAATGACGGCCCAGCGATGCTCACTCACGAATCGATCGAACGCCTCTGTTCCCAGCATCCACGCCTCCCTGGCAGAAACTGCCCCTATTCTCGCGAACGCGCGCCCGCGGGTCACGCCTGCCCATCCACCCATCCACTCCATTCCGTCCATCCAGTCCATCTACAATGGCGCGCACGTCAGACCTGCGTGCTACCGCAGCAAGGAGGGGCCATGTCCCCGCTTCCGGCCTTCACCCTCACCGACGGCGACGGGCGCGACCGCGCCTTCCCCACCGGCCGCCCCTCGCTGCTGGCCTTCGTCAAGGAAGACTGCCCCACCTGCGACCTCTCCATGCCCCTCATCCAGCAGGCCCACGAGGCCTTCGGCGATGCCGTCGACGTGCTCGCCATCGGGCAGGAGGCTGAGGGCAACGCCGTTCTGGTCGAGCGCCACGCCCTCACGCTCCCCATGCTCGACGACAGCGCCCTGGGCGCCTCCTGGTCCTACGACCTCGATACGGTGCCCACCGTCATCCTCGCCGCACCCGATGGCGAAGAAGTGACGCGCTTCATCGGCTTCGGGCGCGAGGACTGGCGTTCGCTCTTCGCCCAACTCGCCGCCAGCGCCGACCTCGAAGCGCCCGCCATCGACTGGGACGTCTGGCCCGACTCACGCCCCGGCTGCGGCTCCCGTTCGGTCGAGCCCGGCACCGCCGAGCGGCTCGCCGCCGAGGCTGAGGGCAGCCCCCTGCGCGCCCGCCGCATCGACATCGGCATGGGCGACGACCTGCACGAGTTTCTCTTCGACCAGGGCCTCACCGACGGCCTCCCGGTCGTCCCGCCCACGCCCGAACGCGTGCTGCGCATGCTCGAAGGCACCACCCGCGACGCCCAGGACCTCGTCGCCGTCATCCCTCCCAACATGGCCCCGGGCACGGTCGAGAAGATCGCCATCAACGCCGTCATGGCGGGTTGCAAGCCGCAGTACCTACCCGTCGTCATCGCCGCCGTCGAGGCCTGCTGCACCGAGGAGTTCAACGCCCACGGCGTCTGGGCCACGACGATGGGCGCCGCCCCCGCCGTGGTCGTGAATGGCCCCATCCGCCACGACATCGGGATGAACATGCGTCTCGGCGCGCTCGGCCAGGGCAACCGCGCCAACGCCGCCATCGGACGCGCCCTGCGACTCGTCATGCGCAACGTCGGCGGCGCTCGCCCCGCCGGCACCGAACGCTCCACGCTGGGCACGCCCATGAAGTACACGCTCGCCTTCGCTGAGTGGGAGGAGCGCAGCCCCTGGGAGCCGATGCACGTCGAGAAGGGCTTCGCCCCCGACGACAATGTCGTCTCCGTCTTCCCCGCGACCAGTGGACCGCAGCTGCTGGTCGACCAGACCGCTCGCACCGCCCGCGCCCTCACCGGCAGCCTCGGCCTGACGATGGCCTCCGTGGGCCACGCCCGCACGCCCACCGGCCACGTCCTCTTCGTCGTCTGCCCCGAGCACGCCGACACCATCTGGCGCGACCGCTGGAGCAAGCAGCAGGTGCGCGACTACATCCTCGAAGTGACGAGCATGCCCCTGCGCGACCGTCTCGCCACCGCCGACGCCGGCGGCATCGAGCCCTCCCAGTTCGGCCCCGACGGCCCCACCGAAGAGCAGCTCAACACACCCTGGTCGAAGTTCCGTTCGACCGACTTCATCCACATGGTTGTGGCCGGGAGCGAGGCGGGGAAATTCTCTGCCGTGCTGGGCGGCTGGGCCAGTTCACCCGTCAGCCACAAGATCGAAAACATCCCGTAACGTCGACCGCTGGCCCCTGCCGCATTCGCCATCTACGCTCGAATGAGGGGTTGTCGCGAACGACCCCGGGGAGCGCCATGATGACCAGCGGAATCGGACCCGGCAGCGAGGGCATGAACCTCGAGAACATCAAGACCTGCGTACGCTGCGGATTCCGCTACGACTGGCGGCGTTCCGCCAGCGCCTCCCTCAAGATGACCTACTGCAGCCACCTCTGCGAAAGCGCCGACCTCGGCTTCACCATCGAAGCCCTGCTCCACGTCCAGCCCTCCACCACCTCAGAGGCATCCGACGCCCCCGACGCCGCAGAGTACATCGCCCCCTAAGGGCGACGGCGCGTCCGCCGTCCTGCTGCCCCCTCGATTGTGCGGCGCGCTAGACGAGGGGCGTGTCCTCGCGGTTGGCCCACTCGTACATGGAGCCGTCGTAGACGCGCACGTCGTCGTAGCCCAGCAGGGTGAGGGCGAAGGCGCTATGCGCCGCGCGGATGCCGCCCTGGCAGTAGGTGATCGTGCGCGCGCCCGCTGCCACGCCCGCTTCCTCCAGCAGCGCCTGCATTTCTGCCGCGGGCAGGAAGCGGCGCGTGTCTTCGCGCTCGACGAGACGCGTCCACTCGAGGTGATGCGCTCCCGGGACGTGCCCCGTGCGCGCGTTGCCGCGAGCGTTTGAGCCATCCCACTCGCCGTCGCTGCGGACGTCGAGTACCGTGCAGGCGGGCGAATCGTGTTCGGCGATTAGGTCGTCCGCGCTCGCGTGCAACGCTGGCACCGTGTGCGACTCAAACGTGCGCGCCTCCGGACGCGTGGCGTGGAACGTCACCGGCCGTCCCTCCGTCAGCCAGCGATGCCAGCCGCCGTTCAGCACCTTCGCCTTCGTATGGCCGTAGTAGTTGAGCGCCCACCAGAGCCGCGCCGCCACGAGCGCGTTGTTGTCGTCGTAGGTGACGACCGTCGTGTCCGCGTCGACCCCCAACTTCCCCATGAGTGCAGCGAACTCGTCGGGAGGCATGACGTACATGCCCGCGCCACCCTCACGCTCGCCCTGCTCCTTGATGTAGTAGTGCGTGGGCAGGTGCACCGCCCCCGGGATATGGGCGCGGCGGTACGCCTCGATGGTCGCGCAATCGATGATGCGCACCTGCGGGTCGTCCGCGTGTTCGGTGAGCCAGTCGGGCTCGGCGAGCAGTTCCGGTCGGGCGTACGGCATCGCGCGCTCCTCGCGTCAGAGTGCCGCAGAGGATAGGCCAGCGCCCCCCACCCCCGCCACGGAAGGTGGAGTGGGGGGCGCTGGTGGCGCGCTTGCCTGGCCTGCGCGACCATGGACGCGATGGTGAGCAAGCAGTACAGCGATGAGGAGATTGCGGCTCTTCGGGATATGGAGAAACGCGTCACGAATCCTGGGGCCAGATGGATTGCAAAGCCCGGACACCGGCAGCGCAACTTCAAGGCGGTCGGCGGACCCGATGAAGCGACTCATTTCGGATCTATCAGCGCCAGAACGAAGCTGACGAGCAGGACTTCTCGTGTGGAATCGCCTACCTCCCGGTGGGAGGGCAGCGGCTGACATTGGGTCGCTACAATGGACCCAGTCATCCTCACGGTGACATCGCCTACCGTCCTCACATTCACCAAACAACCGCGAGGGCCATCGTCGCCGGCAAGAAGCCTGAGTCGGAGGCCCACGAGACCGAGCGCTTTTCCAGCCTTGATGGCGCTTTTCGGTGTTTGTTCGAGGACTATCACTTGGGGGAATCACCCCACCGGAACCGGAGCAGGCAGGGCTGCCGCTATGACGCTTGACACAGACGCACTGCGAAACCTTCTCTGCGAGCGCCTTTGTGAGGACGTGGGCGTCGTTACTCGTGCTGACGGAGCGCTCATGCTTCAGACACACTTTCGGTTTCCCGACGGCGATGGCTTCCCCTTCTACCTATCAGAGGCGCCTTCAGGGGGGCTTCACCTGTCGGACATGGGCCATACCCTCATGCACATCAGCTACGAGCATGACCTCGATGCGTTCCTCTCGGGAACGCGAGGGATGCTGCTCGAACGCATCGTTGGTGAGAGCGGCATCGGGTATGACGCTACGGCTGGAGCCTTCTCCACCGACACTGCTCCCGACCAGATCCCGGAAGCCATCTTCACCCTTGGACAGGCGCTGACCCGAATTTACGACCTGACACTGCTCTCTCGTTCAAACGTCGGTTCCACGTTCTACGATGACCTTGCCGACTGCCTCACAGGGTTCGTGGATGAAGCCAGGATGCAGCGCGAGTACCAGGCTGACGTACCGAATGCAGAGGCGTATCCGGTCGACTACCGAATCGAGGGCAAGGAAGGCGTTCCCCTGTTCGTTTACGGAGTCCCCAACCGCGACAAGGCCAGGCTAACTACCATCATGCTGAGCCACTTCCTTCGGAACGACCTCGAGTTCGAGTCCGTGATCTTGTTCCAGAACCAGACGGAGATCCCCAGGGTTGATCTGGCAAGACTCTCTGACGTCGGTGGGGATATGGTCTCATCACTGGATTCGACCGATGATCTCCAGCGCAAAATCCTGAGGAGGGCAGCATGAGTGAGATTACGCATCGGTTCGTGGAGACGAACGGGATTCGCATGCATGTGGCGGAGGCCGGGGAAGGGCCGCTGGTGGTGATGTGTCACGGCTTCCCCGAGTCGTGGTACTCGTGGCGACATCAGCTCATCGCACTGGCCGACGCGGGCTTCCGCGCCGTCGCGCCCGACCAGCGGGGCTACGGTCAGACGGACGCGCCTGAGGAGATCGGGGCGTACACGATGCTCCACCTCGTGGGCGACCTCGTCGGGCTCGTGGGAGCGCTGGGCGAAGAGCAGGCAATCATCGCGGGGCACGATTGGGGGGCGCCGGTGGCGTGGAACGCGGCCGTGCTGCGTCCCGACATCTTCCGTGGCGTCATGGGACTGAGCGTCCCGCCGAACGCGTGGTCGAGCCCGATTCCGCCGACCGAGGGGATGAAGCAGCGCTTCGGTGACAACTTCTTCTATCAGCTCTACTTCCAGGAGCCGGGCAAGGCGGAGAAGGAGCTGGAGGCGGACGTGCGCACCACGATGCGGATGCTGCTCTACACCGCCTCGGGCGACTGCCCCCCGAATCCCGCCGCTGCGGCGCTGCCCAAGACGTCAGGCTTCCTCGACCAGATGACCGACCCGGGCGAGAACCTGCCGCCGTGGCTCTCGGAAGCCGACCTGGACGTGTTCACGGGCGAATTCGAGCGGGCGGGCTTCCGTGGCGGGCTGAACTGGTACCGCAACATCGACTTCAACTGGGAGATGATGGCGCCGTTCAACGGGGCGAAGGTGATGCAGCCCTCGCTCTTCATCACCGGGGATCGCGACCTGGTGGTGTCGATGATGGGACCGAACTGGCGTGAACAGATGCAGCAGTCGGCGCCCGGCCTGCGCGACGCGGTCATGATTCCCGGCGTGGGGCACTGGACCCAGCAAGAGGCGGCCGACGTGGTGAACGACTCGATGGTCGCGTTCGTGCGCGGGCTGGAGGACTAGGGCCCCGGGCCAGACGGCTGACGTTGGCCGTTACAGGCGCCTGGCGCCTGAGCGCTACTCCTCGCGGTGGTGGCCGTTGGAGCGGGGGCAGACGTGCCCCTGTGGGTCGACGGGCGCGCCGCAGAAGAGACAAGGCTGGCGGCCCGCGGCCACCACATCGGTGATCTGCTGGCGCAGGCGGCGGGCGATCTCGAGGTCGAATTCGATGGAGATGGCTTCGCCCTCGCTGTCGGTCTCCGTCGGTGCTTCGGCGGCGACCACGACGATCAGGCGCGTCTCTTCGTTGAAGCCCAGCGAGAGGCGTCCGCTGCGGACGTCGAGCTCGTAGTTCGCTTGCAGGGGGAAGACCGGCTCGATGTCCTCGGGGACGACCGGGGCGGCGGCGGCGTTGGCGTCGTCGAGGGTGGTCTGGATCGCCTCGCCGATGGCTGAGAGCTGTTCCTTCTCCATCCAGACGAAGGCGTAGGAGCCAGCCTCGCTGATGGCGCGCAGGCAGAAGCGTCGCTGTCCCGGCTGGCCCACCGCTTCAGCGCTGAGGTGCTGGACTGGACCGAATTCCGTTAAGGGCATCGCTCTGATCCTACGCGAGCAGGCGAAACGCGCCCGTGTGCTACACGCGTTACTGGGTGGGGAGCGGCGATTGCCACCAGCCGGGGCGCTCGCTCAGCTCGATGGCGACGACCCACTTCACCCAGTGGTAGCCGCGACCCCCGGGAGCGACGAGCCGCACGGGGAAGCCGTGCCCCCCGCTCAGCCGCTCGCCGCCGACATCCGTCGCGAGCAGCAGCCGTGAGGCCATCCCCAGTCCGAAGCGGCGGCTGTAGCCCGTGGCGGACGTGATCACGACGCTGCGGGCGTCGTCGGTGGGGCCGGCGCGCTCGAGCACGGTGCTCAGGGGCACGCCGCTCCAGTCCTGCACCGTGTACCAGCCGCCGGTGCAGTCGAGGGTCGCCCGGCGGGTGCGCTCGGCGAGGGTGGTCAGTTCGCGGTAGTCGAGGGTGAAGGAGTCGCGCACCGCGCCGCTCACCTCGAGACGCCACTCGTCGGCGTCGATGCGCTGACGGCTGTCGGAGAGCCAGTTCGTGACGGGATGACGGTTGCCGGTGAAGCTCGCCTCCTCGCGTGAGCCGGTGAAGCGGCGGTCGGGGCCCGTGTGGGGAGCGGCGATGGCCAGACCCTGCGAGAGCGCGAAACCACCGGCTCCGACCGCGAAGAGGCGCAGGACCGCACGCCTGCTGGCGAAGGCGGCAGCGGGACGCCTGGGCCAGCGCATCACCACGTGCAGGGTGAAGAGCGGCACCAGTACCAGTGCGAGGATGGTGTGCAGGACGAGGGGACGCATCTCGCCGTAGAAGGGCACCAGCAGCGTTCCGCGTCCGACGATCAGCCACCAGAGGCCGGTCACGAGGATGCCGAGGAAGAGGACGCCCAGCAGGGCGGGGCAAACGACCAGAGGCCCACGCCACGACGGGCGAAGGAGCGCACGATGATGCGCCACTTCCAGAAGACGAGCAGTACGACCGAGAGGCCGCCTGCGCTGTGCAGCCAGAACACCCAGCGTCCGTCGGGGCTGCCCACGAGAAAGCTCACCAGGCCGGAGACCAGCTCCAGCAGGAGCAGCACGAAGAGGGTGAGGTTCGTGGCGCGGGCGTTCATGGGCCCTCCAGCACCTGAAACGAGTCGGGCGTGGTCGCCTCCAGCGTACACGCCACAGGTACGCGATTGCGGCAGGTCGCTACACTGCGAGCATGGATCAACCGGGCACGGCGGCAGAGGTCGGCAGGCTGGTGGGCGAGCGTCGCGATCGGGCGGCGGCGCGCTGGGACCTCGACCGGGGCGCGGTCATCGTGCCCGCGGGGATGATGCTGCCCATCGCGGGCACCGACCAGTTCCACGAGTACCACGCGCACCCTGAACACCACTATCTGGCGGGCGTAGGGCAGGCGGGTGGCGTGCTCACGTTCGACGCCGCAGAGGGCTGGACGCTCTTCGTCCCGCAGCCGAGCGCGGAGGAACGCGTCTGGACCGGCGACGGGCCGTCGCTGGCAGGGGTGGCCGAGGCGGCGGGGCTGGATCAGGTGCAGCCCGCCACCCAATTCGCGACGTGGCTCGAACGGCGGCGCGGCGAACCCGTGACCGTCATCGGCAACGACGACCTCAGCGAGCGCGCGGACGCCTACGGCATCGATTCCTGGGCGAAGTTCGAGTTCGAGTCCGACGACGAGGAACGCGAACGCCTGCAGACCGTCGTGGCGGACCTGCGACGCGCGAAGGACGCGCGCGAGCTCGACCTCATGCGTCAGGCGGCGGAGGCGACGCACCACGGTCACATGGCGGGGATACGCAAGGCGCGCAGCGGCATGTCCGAGCGAGCCTTGCAGGTCGAGATCGAGGTCGAGTTCTTCCGTGCCGGAGCAGAGCGCACGGCCTACGGCTCGATCGTCGGTGGCGGTCCGAACGCGGCCACCCTGCACTTCGCCCCGACCGCGCGTGAATTCCAGACAGGCGAACTGATCCTGGTCGATGCGGGCGCGGAAGTGGGCGGCTACGCCAGCGACGTCACCCGCACCTACCCGGTTGGCACGCGTTTCGAAGGCCTGCAGCGCAACCTCTACGCGCTCGTGCTGGGCGTGCAGGAGCGCGCCATCGCGGGCGTGCGGCCGGGCGTCGAGTACAAGGACCTGCACCTCACCGCGAGCCTCGAGATCGCGCAGGGGCTGGTCGACCTCGGGCTGATGCGGGGCGATGCGGAAGATCTGGTGGAGCGCGATGCGCAGGCGCTCTTCTTCCCGCACGGACTCGGGCACATGCTCGGGCTGGCCACGCACGACGCCGGCGGCTGCCTCGAAGGTCGCCTGCCGAGCGACCGTCCGACGTTGCGCTACCTGCGGGCGGACCTGCCCCTGCAGCCGGGCTACGTCGTCACCATCGAGCCGGGCATCTACTTCATCCGTGCGCTGCTGGAGGATGCGGACCTGCGTGAGCGCTACCGCACCGATGTGGACTGGGACCGCGTCGACACGCTGCTGGACTTTGGCGGCATCCGCATCGAGGACGATGTGCTCGTGGGCGAAGCCGAAGCGGAGACGCTCTCCGCAGCGACGCCGAAGGCGCTGGACGCGATCGAGGCGCTCCGTGCGGAGGCGATCGCGGCTACGGAGGCAACGGACGCATGACCGCTCCCTACGCGCGCATCAGCATCGAGCAGGTAGCGCGCTACCCGCGCCCCGGCCTGGGCGGCGCGATGCGTTGGGCCTTCACGCCCGACGGCAGCGCCGTGACGTACCTCGCGAGCGAAGGCGGCGGGCTCGTGCGCAGCCTCTGGCACTACGACATCGCCACCGGCAAGCGGAAGGCGCTGGCGGGGCCGGCGGAGGGAAGCGGTCCCATCTCGCGCGAGGAGGAGCTGCGTCGCGAACGCGCTCGCCTGCGCGACGTGGGCGTTACCGACTACCGCTTCGCCCCGAAGGCGTCGGAGCGAACGATCCTGCTGCCTGGCGGGGCCGCGCCACGCCTCATCACCGGCGATACCGATCCCGTCACGACCACGATCGCGGGGGCGGAGGGGGCGATCACGCCACGGCTCAGCAACGACGGCGCACGGCTGGCCTTCGTGCGGGACGGCGACCTCTTCGGGCTGCCCGCACAGGGGGGCGAAGCGCTGCGGCTCACGCACGGCGCAGAGGATGGCTTCACAAACGGGCTCGCGGACTTCATCGCCCAGGAGGAGTTCGGCCAGTCGGACGGCTTCTGGTGGTCGCCCGACGGCACACGCCTCGCCTTCGTGGAGGTGGATGCGCGCCACATCCCCGACTACCCGATCGTCCACCAGGGCGAGCGCACGCTCGACACGGAGCATCACCGCTACCCCTTCGCGGGGGCGGCCAACGCACACGTCCGCCTGGGCGTCGTGGCGGCCGACGGCGGCGAACCCGTCTGGATGGACCTCGGCGCCGGCGACGAAGCCGACATCTACCTCCCGCGCGTGCGCTGGCGGCCCGACGGCATGCTCGCCGCGACCGTGCTCAACCGGCAGCAGACGGAGCTCCAGCTTCGCCTCTTCGACCCGGGGACGGGCGCCGTCCAGGCGACCCTCACGGAGCACAGCGAGCCGTGGCTGAACCTCGGCGACTTCCGCTTCCTCGACTCTGGTGAACTGCTCTGGTCGAGCGAACGCAGCGGCTTCCGTCACCTCTACCGCTACGACGCAGACCTGGGCGCCTCACACCAGCTGACGTCCGGCGAGTGGGTCGTGACGAGCATCGTGGCCGTCGACAAGGCGACACGGACGGTCTTCTTCAGCGCGACGCGTGAGGGAGCGACCGAGCGCCACCTCTACCGCGTCGGCCTAGACGGTGGCGAAGTCGAACGGCTCACGCAGGAGCGAGGGACGCACAGCTGCGCCGTTGCTCCCGACGGACGCACCTTCATCGATACGGTCTCGACGCGCGAGCGAGCCGCGGTGACGACGCTGCGCGACACCGCCAGCGGCGACGTCATCACCACGCTCTTCGAACAGCCCGACATGACCGCCGCTACCCAGGGGCTGCGTCTGCCCGAGCTCCGCGAAATGGCAGCCGCCGACGGCACACCCGTCTTCGCTGCCCTCTACCGGCCCGAGGGCGACGGCCCCCACCCGCTCGTCGTTTCGGTCTACGGCGGGCCGCACGCCCAGCGCGTCATGGAGGACTGGGCCATGACGGTGGACCTGCGCGCGCAGTACCTCGCGCAGTTGGGCTTCGCCGTGCTGGCGGTCGACAACCGCGGGAGCGCCAATCGCGGACTCGCCTTCGAGGCGCACCTGCACCGCCGCATGGGCACGATCGAGGTCGACGACCAGGTCACGGCGGTCGAGCAGCTGGTGGCGGAAGGGCTCGTGGATCGCGATCGCGTGGGCATCTACGGCTGGAGCTACGGCGGTTACATGACCTGCCTCGCGCTCATGCGCGCCCCCGACCTGTTCCGCGTGGGCGTCGCCGGAGCGCCCGTCGTCGACTGGGACGGCTACGACACGGGCTACACCGAGCGCTACATAGGCACGCCCGCCGACAACGCCGAAGGCTATCGCGAAGGCGCCGTCACGACGCACGTTGAGCGACTGATCGGAAGGCTGCTGCTCGTCCACGGCCTCCTCGACGAGAACGTCCACTTTCGCCACACCGCCCGTCTCCTCACCGCGCTCACCGAAGCCCAGAAGCCGTACGACCTCCTCCTCTTCCCCGAAGAGCGCCACATGCCCCGCAAAGCCGCCGACCTCGAGTACATGGAGCGCCACCTCTTCGAGTACTTCGCAGAGCACCTGTAGGGGGCGAGGGGTGGGGGGGCTAGCCAGCCATGCCGGTCGGCCGCAGGCCGGCGGTCTGGAGTTTGGCGATTACGCTGCGAGCTCGTCCCTGACCAGGTCGCGCTCTGACCAGTTGATGGGGCGAACGCCGTAGTGCCTGAGGGCATCGATGATGGCGGCAGGGGCCTCCCCCTGGGTGTCGTTGAGGAGCGCGTACATGCGTGAGTCCTCAGGCCGTGCCTTCTTCGTATCGAAGCAGGCAAACGCCGTGCTCGTGGCTGTCTGGCGAGTAGGGCTGTTGATTGTCTGGACGATTCGCTCGGGCTGGACAGGTGACTTGGGAATGACGAACTCGAAGAGGTGGTCGTAGCCCGACTCCCCCGAGAACTTCACCTGCGGGGTATAGCGCACGGAGGATTCGTTCAGCCAAGCGGCAACATCCTCCAGAAACACGTTCGCGACGCTCGGGGTGGCGAGATAGAAGAGGTCGTTTACGGCGAGCATGGCCTGCACGAGATTGTGCTTCTGAAGTGCGAAGTTCCCCTGCGAAGCCCGCACCGTGAGTGCGTCTCCGTCCACTGCGCGTCTGACTCCGAATCCAGCAAGCGTCGTCTCCAGCAAGGCGCGACGCTTCGGTGTCTCCAGGGCGCAGCCCGAAAGCTCCAAATCACTAATCGTGAAGCCGTCGTCAGTGAGGACCCAGCTCGAGTCGTCCCGCGTTGCGTAGATGAGGACGCAGTCGTTATGGCGATCAACGTACGGCGTCGTGATCTCGACCCAGTCGCCGACCTCCCGCAGAGCCGTCTGGTCCCGCAACCACGCCTGGTATTTGTCCAGCAACGTCCGGACCGTCCCAATCACGGCATCCACCGCGCCTGGATCACTAGTGGCTCGACGACATTGCAGTACTGCATGAAGTCATCAAGAGTCGCTTCAGGGTCTTCAAGATTACGAAAGATGCCGGGTGGAATGGGCTCAGCCCACTTGTCGCCGTACCCCTCACGGTAGCGATGGAGGTGGTCGGTCGGAATCGGCTCACCGTCCGGATTGCGATGGCGACGCCCCGTGCAGAGGCGTATGAGCGGCTCAACCTGGCGGGCACGTGTCTGGTGCGTGCTCTTCGCGAAGTCGATGCCGGCGCGCGACAGATCGAGCAGAAAGCGCTCGCGCCTGTCCTCAGAGAGCAGGGGAATCGTTACCCGCCCACCACCTGATGGGTAGGAATGCGCCTCCTCATCGCGCGGTACTTGGGCAGCGCGATGAGGCGGTCCGCTTCGGCCTGTGGCAGATCACCAAGCATTTGTCCCTGTCCATAATGCACCTGTGGCCAAGACCAGGCAAGCGCGCCACTGCTCAATTCGCGGGGTCTTCACTGATTCGGGACATCTCAGCCCCTCGCTCCACCCGACTCGCTAGACTGCCGCAGCGAAAGCGGAGCAGCCGAAGGAGCAGTAAACGATGCAATTCGGGGTTCACCTCATCCAGCAGAACATCGCCATGGACGAGCTGCGACGGCTCTGGACCTGGGCCGATTCCGCCGGCTTCGACTGGATCGACGCCTCCGACCACTTCTACGAAGCGCCACTCGTCCACGACAACCACGGCGACTATTGGGAAGGCACGTCCATCATGACGGCCCTCGCCTGCGAGACGCAGAACCTGCGTATCGGCTCGCTCGTGCTGGGTATGAACTACCGCCACCCCGCCGTGCTCGCCAACGCGCTCGCCACCATGGACCACCTCAGCGGCGGACGTATCGAGCTGGGCATCGGCGCGGGCTGGTACGAGGACGAGTACCGCGCCTACGGCATCCCCTTCCCCTCGCTGGGGAAGAGGCTCGACATCCTCGAAGAGGGCATCCAGGTCATCCGCCTGCTGCTCACCGAGGACCACGTCGATTTCGCGGGCGAACACTTCACCCTCAACGACGCCTGCTGCAATCCGAAGCCGTTGCAGGAGCGCCTTCGTATCTGGGGCGGTGGTGTCGGGCGAAAGCGGACCCTGCCCATGATTGCGCGCCTCTGCGACGGCTGGAACGGACCCTACCTCACCCCCTGGCAGTTCCGCCACCTCTCGCGCGTCCTGCGCGAGGCCTGTGACGACGTGGGTCGCGACTTCGACGAGATCGAGCGCAGCGTCAACCTCAGCTTCCACCTCGCCGCCAACGAAGCCGCCCGCCCCCGTGCCGAAGAGCACGCGCTCACCGTCTTCGGCGGTCAGATCGACACCTGGCGCGAACGCGGCCTCATCTTCGGCACTCCCGCCGAGGCCATCGATTTCGTCGCCGAATACCGCGACCTCGGCTGCGACCTGCTCAACATCGCCCTCCGCCCGCCCCTCGATTGGGAGGCGCTCGAAGCCTGGGCGGGGGAGATCATCCCTGCCTTTGCGGAGTAGCATGCGTCCACTTGATACCGGAGGTACCCCTCATGGCCGATGACGCCTATGCACCCGATCCCACCAAAGATCACGAAACCGTCTCCATCTACCCCATCGATGAGGACGTCAAGGCAGAGCTGCTCGACTCGGTCCGCGAGGCGGTCCTCAACTGGTCCACGCGTGATGGCTGGCCTGTCGGCGTGATGCACGCGGTCGTCTGGGCGAAGGGCTCCTTCTGGATGACCGCCGCCGCCCACCGTCACCGCATGGCCGCCCTGCGTCGCGACCCGCGTTGCTCCGTCGTGCTGACGAGCACGGGCACGCATCTTGGCCCGGGCAAGACCATCACCGCCAAGTGCCGCTGCGTCATGCACGAGGACCGCGAGACGAAGGACTGGTTCTACCACGCGCTCGCCTACCGCCCCGAGGCCTCGGAAGAGCAGGCTGCTGCCTTCGAGAGCACCCTCGACTCGCCCCTGCGCGTGGTCATGGAGCTCATCCCCGAGAAGTGGATCACCTTCGACGGCGCCAAGATGGGCCTCGCCACCGCCGGCCAGCTGCCCGACGACAAGAAGGGCCCGCCCCTCAGCTCAGACGCGGTCCGCTTGCAGAAGGAGCTCGAAGCGCGCGGTCTCAACCGCTAACCCATGCCCGACAGCGACCAGGACCAGGGTCACATGACCGCGGAGGACATGGAGATCGGCTTCCTGGCTTCTTCGATGCCAAAGGAGGCGGCGTGGTCGCCGGCCTCATGGTCACGAGTGGCGAAGGCAAACCGGTCGAGTTCCACGTCGCCAGCAAGGTGAAGGCGACGGCGCTGCAGGCTGCCCTTTACGGCGAGACGTTGGACGCCTTCCTCAAGCGCGAGATCGTCGCGACCCCGCTCCTGGAGCAGCTGGAGAGCCCGCCCGAACTCGTCCTCGCCAACAGTCGCGACGTCGTGGGGACGCCGGGCAGCTGTCCGGTCGTCTCCCTGGCGGCAGCGGACGATCACCCGCACAACGCTGCCACTGGGGCGGAGCTCCTCACCGTTGCCACGCCCGGAGCCGACAGCGCCCTTGCGCTCGAAGTCGCGCCGGATGATGTGGACTGGGTGCAGACGCTGCTCCCCTTGCTGGGCGAAGCGGGCACGAAGTTCGACCTGCTCGCTACCTTCGACCGCATCGAGACGGCGCTTGGCGTCCTTGGCGAGAAGGATGCCCGCTACCAGTAGCACGGGAGCGGGAGCACGCCGCTCACACAGCGGGCGCGAGCGTTTCGCGAGGTTCGTGAGCAAGCCCCCCACGCCCGATTTCGGCGCGGTCAGCGTCGACATCGAAGCACCCCTCGTGCGGGACATTCCCGTGGCGAAAGGGGACGACCTCACGCTCCCGACCCCGGACTTCTCGCTCGTGGCGGGAAGGGCGCTCACACCGCCTGCCCCGGAGACGTCGCGCCTGACCAGCCGCATCTTCACGCCGCTCCCCGCCGAGACATACGACATCTCGAAGGGTCACCTCGAGCTTCCTGCCACGGACGTTGCGCCCGTGCCGCAGCAGGACCTGAACCTTCCCGTCAGCGACTCCGCGACGGTCGAGTTCGCGATTGAAGCCGTTGCGCCGACCGCCTGTGATTTCGCCCCTGAACTGCCCGAGTTCGCCAGTGTGCGCTTCCGCCGGCCCATCAGCCCCAGGCCGACGCTGGGGGGTGTGAAGCGGCCGCCGGGCGCAGCCCGCAGCCAGGCGCCACGGAGCCGTGGCATGGCCACCCTGCTGCGCAGCCTCGAACCGATCCTGATGGCTCCGGTGCGGGTGGGCGCACCCGACGAGCTGGAGCTTCCCCATCGCCCCTACGCCTTCCAGGGGGACGGCGTGGAGTTCCTGCGCAGCCACGACGCCGCCCTGCTCGCCGACGACATGGGCCTGGGCAAGACCGTGCAGGCCATCCTCGCCCTCCGCGCCCTCATTCGCCACGGCCAGGCGCTGCGCGCCCTCATCGTCTCCCCCAAGAGCGTGCAGACCAGCTGGATGCGCCACCTGCGCGACTGGGCCCCTGAGCTGCGGGCCATCGAGATCACCGGCTCGCCCAACGATCGCCCCTTCCTCTGGCGGCAGCTGCAGACGTACGGCGCGCACGTCGGCGTCGTCACCTACGGGACGCTGCGGCGTGACGTGGAGATGGAATTGGCTGCTGAGGAGCCGTACGACGTCCTCATCCTCGACGAGATTCAGAGCATGACGAGATTCAGATCATCAAGAATCCTTCCACCCAGCAGAGCGGCGCCGTCCGCAAGATCGAGGCTGTCCGCCGCTGGGGCCTGACGGGCACGCCCCTGGAGAACTCTGTCGATGAGTTTGCTGCGGTGATGCGTGCGCTCGCCCCGGGCGCCCTTCGCCCCGATCCCTCCCCGATGCAGGTCAGGGCGCTCGCCAGGGAGATGATGCTGCGGCGAAAGAAGGAGGAGGTGCTCACCGACCTGCCCGACCTCGTCAGCCACATCGAGTACGTCGACCTGCTCCCGAAGCAACGGCGCGCGTATGAGCTGGCGGAGGAGGAGGGGGTGCTCGAACTGCGCGGGCATACCGTCAGCATCCCCGGCGTCTTTGCGCTCATCATCCGTCTCAAGCAGATCTGCAACGGCGCCGGCGGGCAGAGCGCGAAGACCGACTGGCTCAGGGATCACCTCAACGTGACTGCCGCAGAGGGAGAGAAAGCGCTCGTCTTCTCGCAGTTCGTGCAGACGCTCAACGCGCTCGAGATGGACCTCTCTGACCTCTCCCCGATGCAATTCACGGGCAGTCTGTCAGGCGCGCAGCGCACCAGGCTCATCGACGGCTCCAGGAGTCGTCTGCGCAGGAGCGCCCGGTGCTGCTCATTTCGCTGAAGGCAGGAGGTGTCGGGCTCAACATCCCCGCTGCGAATCACGTCATTCACTTCGACTCGTGGTGGAACCCTGCCGTCATGAATCAGGCAACCGCCCGCGCCCACCGCATCGGCCAGACGAAGAACGTCTTCGAGACGACGCTCGTCGCGCAGGACACAATCGAGGAGCGCATCCAGGACCTGCTCGACCGCAAGCGTGACCTCTTCCGGTAGTATGTCGACGACCTCAGTGTGGACGGGCTGCAGCGCAACCTGACCGAAGAGGAGATTTTCGGCCTCTTCAACCTCAAGCCACCGGAGAAGGGCTCCAACGCAGGCGCGACGCCCATCGCGCCCCCGCAGCCCGAGCGGCAAGCCGCCACACCGCCTGCGCCACCTGCCTCACCCCCGAGCGACCGCTTGGCGCCCCCGCCTGCTGCCGCTCCATCACCTCCACCCGCGAGGCCACCCTTGCCTGCCGCCCAGCAGCCCCCGGCCCCACCTCCACCCGTTCCCGAGCTCGACGCACTCCCGGCCGCCCCGGAGCCAGCCGCGCCGCCAGGGAGCTGGAAGACCTGAAGCACTGGCTTCACGGCCCCTGGGCGCCCTCCACCGTCCGACTCCAGACCCTGCTGGAAGACTATCAAGCCGCCCGGAAGGCTTACATCGAGAGGTACGGCGTCCCGAACGGAGGCATGAAGCGGGCGACCGCGATCGCCAGGCTCGACGCCGTCCTCCACGGCCTCACCGCCAACGACGACACGGACGAAGACGGCTCCCCAGAAGCCGACGACGATCTCGAAGTCGTCAGCGAGCCCGCCCCCTCCGAGCCACCCCCTTCCGCTCCCGAAGAAGAGGATGCGCCACTCTCGGATGTCGAGCGCGCCATCGCCGTCAAGGAACTGGAAGAGGTGCGGCTAGTGCTTCGCCGCCAGCGAGAATCTCTGCCGGTTCCGCTTCAGGCGCTGCTCCTGCCTGGTTCCGCCGCCCGACAGGCCTACGTTGCGCGATACGGTCGCTCTGGTGATGTCGTGTGGTTACGGGCTGCAGTTGAGAGAATTGATAGCCTGCTGCACGCCCTCACCGACAAAGAGGACGAAGAGCCCGTAGAGAGATCCGAGCCGCTCTCGCCTCCAGCCGTTGAGCCTTTGCCGTCCTTCTCCCAACTGGATGAGTCGCTTTCGCCGGAAGAGCGATCCACTGCTTCATGGGAGCTGGGGAACGTGCAGCGGTCGTTTCGCCCTACAGGAACGCCCTCAGTGGTGCGGCTCGAAGACGTGCTGGAGCCCGATTCCGCGGCCTGGAAGGCCTACGTCGCGATGTATGGCGCCCCCGACGCCGCTCTGCCGCGCGCAGAAGTTATCGAGCGGATAAGCGTGCTGGCAGACGCCCTCTGGTAGCTCCCGGCAGCCGACGGCAAGTGACGCTTGCACCCGCGCGTATAGTCCCCGCCATGCCACCACGACCCTTCCGCATCGACGTCCCTGAGAGCGTGCTCGACGACCTGCGCGAGCGGCTCGCGCGCACGCGTTGGCCCGACGCCATCCCCGGCACCGGCTGGGACTACGGCGCCGATGTCGACTACGTGCGCGAGCTCTGCGCCTACTGGCGCGATGAGTACGACTGGCGCGCCCACGAGGCGGCGCTCAACGCCTGGCCCCAGTTCCTGTGCGAAGTCGACGGCGTCGATATCCACTTCTGGCATGTGCGTGGTCGCGGGCCCAATCCCCACCCGCTCCTGCTGACGCACGGCTGGCCCGGCTCGATGTTCGAGTTCCTGCACCTCATCGGCCCGCTCACCGACCCCGCCGCCCACGGCGGCGATCCCGCCGACGCCTTCGACGTCGTGATCCCCTCTATCCCCGGCTTCGGCTGGAGCGGCAAGCCTCGCGAGCGCGGCTGGGGTCCAACCCGCGTGGCCAGCGCCCTCAACCACCTCATGACGGAAGAGCTTGGCTACGAGCACTACGGCGCGCAGGGCGGCGACTGGGGCGCCATCATCAGCACGGCCATGGGCGCGACCCACGCCGATTCGCTCAGCGGACTGCACCTTAACTTCGTCATCGCCGCCCCACCCGATGAGCCAGGGGAAGCAGACATGGCAGCCCTCGCGTCCTTGCGTGAGTTCCAGGCGAAGGAGACTGGGTACAGCAACGTCCAGGGCACCAAACCGCAGTCGCTGGGCGTCGCCCAGGCCGAGTCACCCGCCGGCATCGCTGCCTGGATCACGGAGAAGTTCCGCACCTGGAGCGATTGTGACGGCGACGTCGAATCCCGCTTCTCGAAGGACGCGCTGCTCACCAATATCATGTTCTACTGGGCCCCCAACAGCATCGCGAGTGCGGCCCGCATCTACTACGAATCCCGTGACGAAGGCATCGGTGGGCGTCGCAGCGCCGGTCAGGTGGAGGTCCCCACGGGGGTGGCTGTCTTCCCGAAGGAGGTGTGGATGACGCCCCGCGCCTGGGTCGAGCGCTCCTACAACCTCGCCCACTGGACGGAGATGCCCGAGGGCGGCCACTTCGCCGCCCTCGAAGAGCCCGACCGCCTCCTCACCGACATCCGCGAGTTCTTCCGCCTCGTGCGCTAGCGCCGCTCTGCCCGCCCTAACGGGTGGGCGCGGTATACTCCCCTGCGCGGATTCGCCACGCCCTCCGTGTGCGGACGCTCAGCGACGACGAGGACGACGAGACGCCATGGCAAGCCAATCAAAACAGGAATGGCTCGACGGGACCTATCGCAAGGCGACGGACCGCAACCCCGAGCGGGCTGAATCGTTCCGCACCACCGGTGAGCACGTCCTCGACCCCGTCTACGCACCCGAGGACGCCCCCGAGAGTGGCGAACTCGGCTTCCCCGGCGAGTATCCCTTCACGCGCGGCGTGCAGCCCACCATGTACCGCGGGCGTCTGTGGACGATGCGTCAGTACGCCGGCTTCGGCACCGCCGAAGAATCGAACGAGCGCTACCGCTACCTGCTCGACCAGGGCCAGACGGGCCTCTCCGTCGCCTTCGACCTGCCCACGCAGATCGGCTACGACTCCGATGACCCTATGGCCACGGGCGAGGTCGGCAAGGTGGGCGTCGCCATCGATTCCATCGATGACATGCGCACCCTCTTCCGCGACATCCCCCTCGACCGCGTCACCACCTCCATGACGATCAACGGCACCGCCGCCGTCCTGCTCGCCCTCTACGTGGCGGTGGGCAAGGAGCAGGGCGTGCCCGTGGAGAAGCTCGGGGGCACTGTCCAGAACGACATCCTCAAGGAGTACATCACGCGCGGGACGTGGATCTATCCGCCCACGCCCAGCATGCGGCTCATCACCGACGTCTTCCGCTTCTGCTCCGAGAGCGTCCCCCGCTGGAACACCATCTCCATCTCCGGATACCACATGCGCGAAGCGGGCTGCACCGCCGCCCAGGAGATCGCCTTCACCCTCGCCAACGGCATGGCCTACGTCGACGCCGCCGTGGCCGCTGGCCTCGATGTGGACGCCTTCGCCGGCCGCCTCAGCTTCTTCTTCGCCTGCCACAACAACCTGCTGGAGGAAGTCGCCAAGTTCCGCGCCGCCCGGCGCCTGTGGGCGACCATCATGAAGGAGCGCTTCGAGGCGCAGAACCCGCGCTCCATGATGCTGCGCTTCCACACGCAGACCGGCGGCGCCACGCTCACCGCGCAGCAGCCCGAGAACAACATCGTGCGCACCACCCTGCAGGCCCTCGCCGCCGTCCTCGGCGGGACGCAGTCGCTGCACACGAATTCGATGGACGAAGCCCTCTCCCTGCCCACCGAGAACGCGGTCCAGATCGCGCTTCGCACGCAGCAGGTGATCGCCTTTGAGAGCGGCGCCGGCGACGTCATCGATCCGCTTGGCGGCTCCTGGTACATCGAATCCATGACCGACCGCCTCGAAGCCGAGGCCGCCGAATACCTCAAGACCATCGAGGACCTCGGCGGGGCGCCTGCGGCCCTCGAAGCGGGCTTCCAGCAGCGCGAAATCCAGGAAGCCTCCTACCGCTACCAGCGCGAAATCGAAGACAAGGATCGCGTCATCGTCGGCGTCAACGACTTCACCGTCACCGGCGAGGAGCCGCCCGAGCTGCTGCGCGTCGACCCCTCCATCGGCCAGCGTCAGATCGAACGGCTGCAGGCCCTGCGCGCCGATCGCGACAACGCCGCCGCCGATGCCGCCATGGCCGCCCTCGAGGAAGGCGCGAAGGGGACCGACAACCTCGTCCCCCTCATCATCGCCGCCGTTGAGGCGCGCGCCACGTTGGGCGAGATCAGCCACGCCCTGCGCCGCGCCTGGGGCGAGTACCGCGAGATCGTGGTCGTCTGATGGCCGAAGAGGACACCCGCAGCTTTGCAGACGAGCGTCGCCGCCTCCTCGGCGAGCTCGATCTCGAGCGCAAGCAGCTCCTGCGCAACATCGAGACCTGCCGCATCCGCGACATCGAGCGCCCCATGATCGACGAATGGTCGTTGAAGGACATCATCGGCCACGTCGCCACCTGGGAGGCCGAGATCATCAGCGCCCTGCGCGACGTCCAGGAAGGGCGTCGCCCCGCCATCCTCGACTTCGACGAAAGCACGACCGACGCCTGGAACCAGGATCACGCCGAGCGCAAGCGAAGCCTCACCTTCTGGAGCGTGCTCGAACAGCTCAAGGCCGGACGCGAGCGTCTGCTCGCCATCGCCGAAGGCTTCGACGACGCGGCCATCGGCGAAGAGGGGCGCGTCCCCAACCAGCTGCTGCGCGTGGCCATCAACCACGACCGTGAGCACTGGCGCATCATCGCCGCCTACCTCGCAGGAATGCCTGGCGTTCGCCCGGCCGAATCCCCGGCCGCCAGCGAACAAACAGCGACATAACACAGTACGAATACGAACACGATCAGGGAGCGCCCATGCTCAGCAAGGTTCACCACGTAGGCATCGTCGTCAACAGCGCCGATGAAGCGCTCGGCTTCTACCGTGACGCCCTCGGCCTGCCCGTCAGCGTCGACCGCGTGATCGAGGACCAGGGCGTGCGCGGCGTGCTCCTGCCGGTGGGTGATGCCGAGATCGAACTGCTCGAACCCACCCGCGACGACACCGGCGTGGCGCGCTTCCTGCAGTCTCGTGGCGAAGGCATGCACCATGTCTGCCTCGAGTCGGACGACTGCGCGGCCGACCTGCGTGCCACCGCTGACAAAGGCGTCCAGCTCATCGACGAAGCGCCTCGCGCCGGCCTCGCCGGCATGATCGGCTTCCTTCACCCCAAGTCGAACCACGGCGTCCTGATCGAGTACGCCACGCCGGTGGAGGAGTCGCACGTCGGCCCGAGCGAGAGCGCGCTGGCGCAGCGCATCGACCACATCGGCGTCGTGGTGAAGGACATCCCCACCGCTGCCGCCACCTATGAACGCCACTTCGGCTTCACGCTCGACCCGCAGCTTGGAGGCCACGTCGAGGCCCTTGGCATCGAGAACGCCTTCATGCTCGCGGGCAACGCCCACTTCGAGTTCATCCGTCCCCTCACGGAAGAGGGGCCGGTCGCCACTTTTGCCGCCGAGCGTGGTGAGGGCTCGTTCCTCCTCTCGCTCGCCGTCGCCGATATCGAGTCCGTCGTCGAGAGCCTGCGCGCCAGCGGTGCGCGTGTCGGCTCCCCCAACGGCGGCGTCGCCTTCGTTTCGCCCCGCTCGTCCTTTGGCGTCAACCTGCAGTTGGTCGAGCGAGCCTGACCCCACATCCACAGGAGCAGCGCCATGACCGCAACGAATGAATCCCCCGCCGCCGGTGAGAGCGATCAGAAGATCCGCGTGCTCATCGCCAAGCCGGGCCTCGATGGCCACGACCGTGGCGCCAAGATCGTCGCCCGCGCGCTTCGTGACGGTGGCTGCGAGGTGATCTACACCGGCATCCGCCAGACCCCCCAGATGATCGCCGAGGCCGCCCTCCAGGAAGATGTCGATGTCATCGGACTGAGCATCCTCTCGGGCGCCCACCTCGAACTCTTCCCCCGCATCATCGAGGAGCTGAAGGGCCGCGGCCTCGACGACGTGCTCCTCTTCTGCGGCGGCATCATCCCCGAGGAGGACACCAGCACCCTCGAGGAGATGGGCTTCAAGGCGATCTTCCGGCCTGGCGCCAACACACGGGACATCGTCACGTTCGTCTACGAGAACGTGCCCGCCGCGTGAGCGATCTGCTGGAACGGTTCCTCGCCGGGGAGCGCCGCGCCCTCTCCCGCATCCTCACCCGTGTCGAAGGCGGCACGGCGGAAGGCCGCGGCTACCTGCGCGACCTCTACCCCCGTTCCGGCCGAGCCCACACCATCGGCGTGACCGGCAGCGCGGGCTCGGGCAAGAGCAGCCTCACAGGCGCGCTCGCGGCCGAGCTGCGCAAGCGCGGCCACGAAGTCGGCATCATCGCCGTCGACCCCTCCAGCCCCTTCACTCAGGGCGCCATCCTCGGCGACCGTATCCGCATGCAGGACCTCGTCCTCGATCCGGGCGTGTTCGTGCGCAGCATGGCCAGCCGCGGCGCGCTCGGCGGGCTCGCCCCCACCCTCGACGACGCGGTCGCGGTCATGGACGCCTTCGGCTTCCCCTACGTCTTCATCGAGACCGTCGGCGCGGGCCAGGACGAAGTCGAGATCGCCGGCACCGCCCTCACGACGGTGCTGGTGAACAACCCCGGCACCGGCGACGACATCCAGGCCCTCAAGGCGGGCATCATCGAGATCGCCGACGTGCTCGTCGTGAACAAGGCCGACCGTCCCGGCGCCGACGTGCTTGTGAGCCAGCTGCGAGCGCTGATCTCCCTCGCCCCCAGCGAGGGACGCGACGTCCCCATCCTCTCCACCGTCGCCACCACCGGCGACGGCGTCGCCGAGCTGGTTGACGCCATCGATGAGCACCGCGCCTGGCTCGACGAATCCGGCGAACTGGAGCGTCGCCGACAGCAGGATGCGCGGCACCAGGTGCTCTCCGTGGCCCAGCGCATCCTGCTCGAACGCATCCGCAGCGCCACCTCCGAAGAAGCGCTCGCCGAGCTCGTGATGCAGGTCGCGGACCGCTCACTCGACCCGCACACGGCCGCCGAACAGCTGGCCGAGCCCTCCCGCCAGGGGCAGACGGTGTGAGCGATGCCCGACAGCGTATCCGTGTGCGCTTCTGCAAGGGCGATCGCGTGCGCTTCATCTCCCACCTCGATGTGCTGCGCTACTGGGAGCGCGCTATCCGTCGCGCCGACCTGCCGCTGCTCTACTCGAAGGGCTTCACGCCGCATCCGCGCATCACCTTCGCCGCGCCCCTGCCCCTCGGCTTCCTCGGCGAGCGCGAAATCATGGAAGTAGTGCTCGAGGAGCGCGTCCCGCTCGACCGCTTCGCCGAGCGCATCCGCCAGCAGACCACCCCCGACCTCGACCTCGGCCACGTGAGCGAGGTCGGCCTCGCCCTGCCCGCTTTGCCCAACCTGCTGCGCTGGGCCGACTATCGCGCCGTCCTCGTGGATGTCACGCCTGCGGAAGCGGCCACATCCGTCGCCGAATTTCTCGCGACCGAGCACTACCCCTGGGAGCAGAAGCGCGAGGGCAAGAAGCCACGCCAGTACGACCTCCGCACCGCCACCGCCTCGCTCTCCGTGGAAGCGGTCGACGGCAGCGTTGCCATCGACGCGCGCCTGAGCGCGGGGCCCGACCTCACCGTGCGCCCCGAACAGCTCATCGCCGCCCTCTTCCCCGCCGCCACCGTCCCGCGCTATGTGCGCACCGGCCTGGTGCTGGACGAACCGTCCGCCGCGCTGCAGGCGTGGCGTGAGCGGGGGCAGTACGAATGAGTCTCTACCTCGTCCGCCACGCGGAGACGACCTACAACCGCGACGGCCTCGGCCTCGGGCGCGCCAACCCGCCACTCACCGACCTCGGCCTGCGCCAGACCGCCGCCGCCGTCGAGCGCCTCGCCGTCGAGAAGGTCGATCGCATCTTCACCAGCCCCCTCGACCGCGCCACCGCCATCGCGCGGCCGCTCGCCGAGCTTACTGCCGCAACCCTGGAGATCCGGGACGAGCTCACGGAGATGGATGTGGGCGAGACGGAAGGCCTCCCCTACCGCGAGATGCGCGGGCGCTTTGCCGCCTTCCTCGAGCTGTGGCGCGCGCCCGATCCCTCCGACGCCACCATGCCTGCGGGCGAAAGCCTCGGCCGGGTCGCCGCACGCCTCGCCCCCTTCGCCGACGACTGCACACCCTCCCCGCCGACTCCGAGACTGTCGTCGTTTCGCACAATTTCGTGCTGCGGCTGCTCCTCTGCCGCCTGCTCGAACTCGAGGTGCCCGCGTTCCGCGCCTTCACCCTCGATTTGGCCTCGGTGTCACGGCTCTCGCTGTTCGAGCAGCAGTCCGTTCTCGTGAACCTGAACATCCGCTGCCACATCGACGACTAGCGCGCCCACACCGATCCCCGAAGCCCCCTGCTTGCGTATTGGGGGGAAGCGCGCCTACCGTGAGCCTGTGCTTGGTCTTGGGCTGAATAAGACGAGCCTCTTCCTCATGCTCTGCCTGTTGATGGCTGGGTACTTTGTCTATACCGCCTCCAGTGGGACCGTCCGCCAGCGCCAGCAGAACGAAGATCACCAGGCCGCCGTCGCCGAAATCGAAGATCTGCGCTCGCGACGGGATCACCTCCGCGCCGTCTACGTCTACGTCGTCTCCGACGCCTACGTCGAGCAGGCGGCACGCCGCCAGCTCGGATACATCCGCGAGGGCGAGATCCCGTTTGTCGTGCTGAGCCCTGCTCCAACCGCCGACCAGCAGTTCGTGGGCGAGTGGTGGGAGCGCCTCTTCCCCCGCTAGCGCCGTGCCCGCACACTCGCCGCTCGCCCGGGTGCGCCGCTTTGCGGAGCACGAACAGCTCTTCCGCAGCGTGGAGAAGGTCGTCGTCGCCGTCAGCGGTGGCGCTGATTCCGTCGCCGCCCTCCTCCTCCTGCGCGAACTGGGCGAAGAAAACGGCTTCGAGGTCGCCGCCGCCCACTTCGACCACAAGCTGCGTCCCGACTCGACCGCTGATCGCGATTTCGTGAGCGAACTCTGCGAGCGCCTCGCGGTCCCCTGTTCCACCGGGGAGGGTGACGTACTCCTCGCGGCCTCGGAGATGCGCCTCGGCATCGAGGAGGCGGCGCGACGGCTGCGCTACCAGTTCCTTACCTTCGCCGCCGAGCGCCAGGGCGCCAGCGTCGTCGCCACGGGCCACACCGCGGACGACCACGTGGAGACGGTGCTCCACCACCTCGTGCGCGGCAGCGGCGTGCGCGGCATGCGGGGGATGCTCCCCGCCGCGCCCCTGCCAGGCGCGCCCGCCCTGCGCCTCATCCGCCCCCTCCTCACGCTCGCTCGCGCCGACACCGTGGCCGTCTGTGAGGCAGCCGCCACCGACTACCGTCACGACGAGACGAACGCCGACCTCGCTGCCACCCGCAACCGCATCCGCCACACGCTGCTTCCCCAGCTGCGCGACGAGAATCCCTCCATCGAGACGGCCATCCTCGGGCTCGCCGCCAGCGCCCGCGAACTCTTCCGCTCCGTCGAGACTGCCGTCGACCTCGCCCAACCGCGCGAACGCGCCCCCGGCTCGGTTGTCTTCGAACTCGAGACGTTGCGCGCGCTCGGGAGCGAAGCGCGCCTCCTGCTGCTCGAACGGGAGGCCGCCTTCCTCAGGGCGGAGGTCGACGCCAACCGCACGCGCCTGCGCAACCTCGACGCAGTGCTGGCGCGAGGCGGTGGTCAGGTCGCCTTCGGCGGCCTGACGCTCGAGGCATCCGTGGGCCTGGTGCGCCTCTCGACCCCGACCCCGCAGGACCAGCACGACGACGAGCACGCGACACCCGTCGCCGAGCAGTTTGTGAATCTCCCCGGCGTGACGAAGGTCGGCGATCGCGTCCTGCAAGCCGCCACCGACCCCTTCCCCGACGACCGCATCGACGTGGACGCTCCCGCGTCCGCTGCCGTCCCCGCCGACCGCATCGATGGCGCACTGCGCCTGCGTCCCCCCCGGACCGGGGACCGCATGGCCTACCACGGCTTCCGCCGCAAGGTGAGCGGCATCCTCGCGAGAGCGCGCGTCCCGCTCTGGGAGCGCGGCGCGCTGCTCGCGCTCGCCGACCGCCAGGACGTTGTTGCCATCCTCGGCGACGGCGTTGCCCTCGCAGATGGCGGCGAAGACGACGACTGCTACTTCTTCCGCCTCACGCAGTAGTCCCGCCTCGCGAAGCGGCGGCTACACGGTGGCTACGAGGTGATGGAGATGGCCTGACGGCTGTAGGCCCGCTCCCCTGCTTCGCTGACGAGGAACTCAGCGACGTCCGCCCGGCTGATGCGTCCGACTCGCCCCTCGTTGTCCGCGATGACGCGACCCGAGGCCGGGTTCTCGGTGAGGATGGCCGCGCGCACGATCGTCCAGTCGAGCGAACTGGCCCTGACGACCTCTTCCTGCGCGGTGTGGTCGGCGAGGATGTTGCGCAGCAGCGTCCTGAACATCACCCGAGCCAGCAACGACCCCTGCCCCCAGCTCTCCCCCACACCCACAGCGGAGAGCACCACGAGACGCTCGACCCCGTGGGCGACCATGCCGCTCACGACGTTGCGCGTGCCCGCAGCGAGCGTCGTCTTGTCGCGTAGTCCGGTGCTGCCCAGCGCGACGATCGCCCCGTCGTGGCCGGCGACTGCCGCTGCCACCGAGTCGGCGTCGAACACATCGCCCTGCGCCACCTGCACCCCATCGGCCGCGTTCATCTTGTCGGGCGAGCGGGTGAAGGCGGTCACGTCGTGCCCCTGCGCCAGCGCGCTCGCAAGCACCTCCTGCCCCGTCTTCCCTGTCGCCCGAACACCACCAGCTTCATGGCCATCCTCCCTGGCTTCGCGTCGCCCTACGTGTGGACGGCGGGAAGCACTTCCTTGATCAGCCGCTGCGTCTGTGCGTAGGCATCCTCGTCCGTGTCCGCCAGCGGCCGCAGGATGAACTTGCTGATGCCGCAGGCGATGTACTCCTGCGCTCGCGCCACGATCGCGTCCGCGCTCCCGACGGCGAACAGCGCCTGCGGGTCGAGCGCCGCGAAACGGCTGTACGCCTTGGCCGTGCGGGCGATAGGCGCGTCGTCCCAGCTCCCGAAGCGGAAGGGGAAGCCCGCGCCGTAGTGGTCCTCGTCGATGGTGCGCCCGGCCGCGTCCGCCGCCGCCTTGATCTTCTCCACCACCGGCCCCACCTGCTCTGGCGTCTGGATGCCGGCAAGCCAGCCCGTCCCGCGCTGGGCCGTGCGCGCGATCGCGGCAGCGCTGCTCCCGCCGATCCAGAGCGGCAGCGGTTGCTGGATGGGCCGGGGCGAAATGGAGGCCGCTTCGTAGCGAAAATGCTCGCCCGCGAAGGTCACCTCGTCCTCTTCACAGAGGCGCGCCAGCAGATCGATCATCTCGTCCGCGATGGCGCCGCGTTCGCGCGGTTCGCGTCCCGTCGCCTGCCACTCGGGCGCATTCAGCGCCCCCACGCCGAAGGCTGGCAGCAGGCGCCCATTGCTCAGGTAGTCGATCGTGGCGCACTCCTTCGCCAGCACGAGCGGGTCGCGCAGTGGCAGCAGGACCACGTTCATCCCGAACTTGATGCGCTGTGTGCGCCCGGCGACAGCCGCCATCGCGGTCATCGGTTCGAGCGCAGGCGTGCGTGAGATGAGCCGTTCGCTGAACCAGATGGAGTCGATCTCGCTCTCCTCGCAGAGGTCGACCCAACGGAAGAACGACGCCGGCGTCGTGTCTGGCAACACTGCGGCGCCGAGTCCGATGCGTACGCTCATCGCCTTGCCTCCCTGCGCATCCTAGCCCGTTGCGCGCTTACCTCGCGATGCGACGGAAGTAGTCGCGGATGCGGGCGTGCAGTCCTGCCTTCGCCACCAGCAGCCCCCGCACGACCGGACTCGGCTGGTTGAATTCGAGTGGCGCTCCGAGCACATCGGTCACGGTGATGCCCTTCGCCAGGCAGAGGGCGGCGCCCGCCGCCACATCCCACTCCTGACGTGCGTACCACGTCACGACGACATCGCCCTTGCCTGCGGCGACGAGCGCCAGCCGATACGCCACGCTCCCCAGCGCACGCGTGTGCGCCTGCCCTGGCAGCGGCGGCACCTCCCCCAACCGGTCTTCCCCACGCCCCACGAGCGCCAGGTACTCCCGGCGCTCGTCGTTGGTGTCAGTGCTTGCTGCTGGTGGCGCTTCGAGGCAGACCGCAGCGTGCATCTCGTCCGTCGCGGGGTTGTGCACGACACCGAGCACGGGCTTCCCCTTCACCACCAACCCCACCGAGATCGCGTATTCCGGCAGGCCTTGCAGGTACTCCCGCGTGCCGTCGATGGGGTCCACCACCCACACCCGTTCGCAATCGAGCCGGGCGGCCGTGTCGCGATGCTCTTCGCTCAGCCAGCCGACATCGGGGAACGCGCCCGTGAGCGTCTCATGCAGAATCTCAGCGGCGCGGATGTCCGCCTCCGAGACGAGCTCGTAGCCGCCCTTGCGCCCGAAGCGAAGCCCCTCTTCACGCATGCGGGCGACTTCCCGCCCCGCGCGCGTCGCCGCTTCCATCGCCACTTCGAGCTCACGCTCCAGCATCGCCCCACTCTGGCGGCGCGTTTCCCTGAAGGCAATCGCCAAGGCCCGCGCCCACGTACACTAGGTCCAATGCCAAACCGTCTTGCGGACGAAACCAGCCCCTACCTCCTCCAGCACGCCGACAACCCCGTCGACTGGTACCCCTGGGGCGAAGAAGCCTTCGCAAAAGCCCGCGAGGAAGACAAGCCCGTCCTCCTCTCCGTCGGCTACAGCACCTGCCACTGGTGCCACGTGATGGCCCACGAGTCGTTCGAGTCGAACACCACCGCCGACCTCATGAACGAGCACTTCGTCAACATCAAGGTCGACCGCGAGGAGCGGCCCGATATCGACGGCGTCTACATGATGGCGGTGCAGGCGCTCACGGGTCAGGGCGGATGGCCCATGACGGTCTTCCTCACGCCCGACCGCAAGCCCTTCTTCGCCGGCACCTACTTCCCCCCCGACGATGCCCACGGGCGCCCCGGCTTCCCCCGCCTGCTGCAGACCATCGCTGCGAACTGGCAGCAGCGCCAGGACGACATCGTCGATTCAGCCGAGTCGATCAGCAGCCAGCTCGCCGAAGGCGCGACCCGCGCCATCGACGCCGAGCCCTTCGACGCCACCATCGCGGGCAAGGCCGTCGACGCCATGCTGCGCGCCGCCGACGGCGTCTGGGGCGGCTTCGGTACCGCGCCCAAGTTCCCCGGCCCGGCCAACCTCGAATTCCTGCTCACGCGCGCTGCCCGCCCCGACGCCGCAGGCAGCGATGCAGGCCAGGACCGCCGCGACCAGATTCGCACCATGCTCGAACGCACCCTCTGGGCCATGGCCAGCGGTGGCATGTACGACCAGATCGGCGGCGGCTTCGCCCGCTACAGCGTCGATGTGCAGTGGCTCGTGCCCCACTTCGAGAAGATGCTCTATGACAACGCCCAGCTGGCCCGCGTCTACCTGCACGCCTTCCAGCTCTTCGGCGACCCCGCCCATGAGCGCACCGTGCGCGAAACGCTTGCCTACCTCGAACGCGAGATGCTCCATGGGGAAGGCGGCTTCTTCAGCGCCCAGGACGCCGACAGCGAGGGCGTCGAGGGGCAGTTCTTCCTCTGGACCGTCGACCAGATAGCCACCCTCCTCGGCGACGACGCCGACGCCTTCTGCCAGATCTTCAGCGTCACCCGCGAGGGCAACTTCTACGACCCGCACAACCCCGAGCTGATGGGCCGTAACGTTCTCTCCCGTCGCACCGACCCCTTCCCTGCGGGCGGCATCGACACCGAAGCCCTCGAGGCCCGCATCGAGCAGTGGCGACGGACGCTGTTCGATGCCCGCGCCGAGCGCATCCCCCCTTCCACCGATACCAAGGTGCTCACCTCCTGGAACGGCCTCGCACTGGCCGCCTTCGCCGAGGCCGCACGCGTCTTCGACGACGCTCGCCTGCGCGAGATCGCCGAGCGCAACGCCCGCTTCGTGCGCGAGCAGATGTGGTCCGACGGCGTGCTCCTGCACACCTGGAAGGACGGCGTCGGCCGCATCGACGGCATGCTCGAGGACTACGCCTACTACGGAAGCGGTCTCATCGAGCTCTACCGGCTCACCGGCGAGCGCGACCACCTCGACTGGGCGGACGAACTGCTCGACGTGATCGTCGAGCGCTTCCACGATGACGACGACGGCGCCTTCTTCGAGACTCCAGCCGACGCTGAGGACCTGCTCTTCCGCCAGAAGCCGCGCTTCGACCAGGCCACCCCCAGCGCCAGCGCCGTTACCGCCCAGCTCGCGCTCATGCTCCAGCGCTACGGCCTGCGCACCGACGGCGACGCCATCGCCCGCGAGGTCATCGCCAGCGTGCAGGGCATCATCCTCGACGCAACCACGGGCTTTGGCGCCACGCTGCAGGTGATGGATCTGCTGGACGCTCCGCCCAGCGAACTCGCCATCGTCGGCGACCCCGCCGCGCGCGCCGCCTTCGAGCGGGTCGCCGCTGCACGCTTCCTGCCGGCAGTGGCGCTCGCGCCTGCGAGTGAGCCAAACGGCCTCCCCCTGCTCGAAGGGCGCACCGCGCCCGAAGGCGGCGCGATGGCCTGGCTGTGCGAGAACATGGTCTGTCAGCTCCCGGCTGCCACACCCGCCGAACTGGTCGCCCAGCTCGACGAGCGCTTCCCCCAACCCCCTCAGCACGCGGAGACCGCCCCATGACCGCCCCTTCCCCACCCCTCGACGTGACCGACGCGACGTTCGCCGAGGCCGTCATCGAAGAATCCCGCACGCGCCCCGTCGTCGTCGACTTCTGGGCCGAGTGGTGCGGCCCCTGCCGCGTGCTCAGCCCGATCATCGAGCAGGTCGCGGCTGAGTTCGGGGAGGACGTGCTGCTGGCGAAACTCGACACCGACCGCAACCCGCAAACGGCGATGGCCCACGCCATCAACGCCATCCCCGCGGTCAAGGCGTTCGTCGATGGCGAAGTCACGAGCGAGTTCACGGGCGCGCTGCCGGAAGAGCAAGTGCGCGCCTTCTTCGCCCAACTGGTGACGTCGCCCGCGGAGGCGGCCGCCGCGGAAGCGGAGGACCTTGCCGCGTCCGGTGATCTCGTTGCCGCCGAAGCCCGCTACCGCGAGGTGCTGGAAGAGGAAGACGACAACGCCGACGCCCTCACCGGCCTCGCCGCCATCCTGCTCGAACGCGGAGACCGTGAGGAGGCCGAGGAGCTGCTCGAGCGCGCCGGCGACGACCGCCGCGCCAAGGCGCTCCGCCACCACATCTTCCTCGAAGAGTTCTCCGCCAAACACGACGCCGCCGAACTGCAGCAGGAGTCGCAACTCGACCCCGACGACCCCCGCGCCCGCTACCGCTGGGGTGTGATGCTCGCGGCTCACGGCCGCTACGAAGAGTCGCTGGACGAGCTGCTCGAATCCGTACGCCTCAATCGCCGCTTCGAGGATGGCGCCGCGCGCAAGGCCGTGCTCGCCGTCTTCGACATCCTCGGGCTCGAGAGCAGCCTCGTACGGGAGTACCAGCGCCGCCTCAGCCGCCTGCTCTTCTAACCTGCCCGGTTGGCCTACTGACGCTGACGGCGCGTCTATCCCGCCTGGCCAGGGCCAACGGCTGGCCTGTTGACAGTTCGCGTAGCAATATGGAACGTCCAACTGACGGAGAACCCCTCATTATGATCATCCACATGGTCGAAGGAGCCTCGCAGGAGCAGGCTGACCGCGTCATCGACCGCATCTCGAGTGACTACGGGCTTCAGTGTGAGACCATCGTTGGAACCGGAAGCATCGTGATTGGCGTGAAGGGTGTCGCAGGCATCGTCGACGAGGGCCGCGTGAGCGAGCTCCCTGGTGTTGATCGCGTCATCCGCATCACCGAGAAGTACAAGGACGCCAGCCGCAACTTCCACCACCAGGACACGGTCGTCGATGTGAACGGCTCGCCCGTGGGCGGCGAGCACCTCACCATCTTCGGCGGCCCCTGCGCCATCGAAACCGAAGAGCAGGCCGTCGAGTCGGCCATCATGGCGCGCGATGCCGGTGTCGATATCCTTCGCACCTTCGTCGACAAGTCCCGCACCAGCCCCTACGACTACCGCGGCCTCGAGATCGCGCGCGGGCTCGAGATCGTGAAGGCCATGAAGGCCGCCACCAACCTGCCCGTCGTCAGCGAGCTCATCGACCTGCGGCATCTGGACGCCTTTCTCGAGGCGGGCATCGATGTCATCCAGATCGGGGCTCGCAGCGCCCAGTACTCCCCCCTGCTGGAAGAGCTGTCGCGCATCGACACGCCCATCGTGCTCAAGCACGGCTTCGGCAACGACATGAACGAGTGGCTCTGCGCCGCCGCCTACATCATGTCCGGGCTGGACCGCTCCGGCCGCCCTGCGAGGTCCGGCAATCCCAACGTGATCCTCTGCTACCGCGGCATCCGCTCGTTCGAATCCGAGACCCGCTTCGCCGCCGACATCTCCATGATTCCGGTCGTGCGGGCGAAGTCGCACCTCCCCCTCATCGCCGACCCCTCCCACAGCTCGGGTGACCGCTCCCTCGTCGAGCGCGTCTCCTACGGCTTCGTCGCGGCGGGAGCGAACGGCCTCGAGTTCGATATCCACTGCAACCCCGAAGAGGCCCTCTGCGACGGCCGTCAGGCCGTGCGCGAGGAAGCCGGACGCATCGTTACGCAGGCGCGCGCCATCCACGCGCTCCTCGCCGAAAGCAGCGTGCCCGCGCCCCCAAAGTAGCGGGCCCGGCCTCCGCTGCCCCGAATCGCTCCGCTCCTGCCCGCCTTCTGCGTGAGCCGTGCTCGCGTACCCTGAGCGCATGCGCACCGAACGCGTCAGCGGCGTCACAGGCGTCATCGTGGCGGGCGGCCTGAGCCGTCGCTTCGGCTCGGACAAGGCATCCGCCACGCTCCGTGGCCGTCCCCTGCTGCAGTGGGTACGAGACGCCATCGCCCCTGTCGTTGACGAGATCGTCATCGTGACCGCTGCAGGCCAGCGCCTCCCCGCCCTGCACCCCGCCCTCCCCGTCACGCTCGTCGAGGACCGCGAAGCCGATCGCGGCCCGCTCGCCGGCCTCGCGAGCGGCTTCGCCGTCGCTGCGTCGCCCGTCTGCTTTGCCGCCTCGTGTGACGCCCCGTTGCTGGGCACGCGCGTCGTCGCAGGCGTCCTCGATGCCCTCGCCGACCACGACGCTGCCATCCCCGAGGTGGGCGGCTTCCGCCAGCCCCTCGCCGCGGCCTACCGCCGCGTGCCCGCGCTCGCTGCCGCCGAGGCCGCCCTCGCAGCGGACGACAACAAGCTCCTCGACGCCTTCGCGAGCCTCGACGTCCTCACGCTCGGGGAAGAGCGCCTGCGGCGCCTCGACGCCGACCTCCGCAGCTTCCGCAACGCCAACACCCCCGAGGAGCTGGCTGCCATCGCCACGCTGCTGGACGCGCCCGCGCCCGCCGCTGCTGCTTCCCGCCGCAAGCGC
Source organism: Tepidiformaceae bacterium (assembly GCA_965200565.1). Taxonomy (GTDB): domain Bacteria; phylum Chloroflexota; class Dehalococcoidia; order Tepidiformales; family Tepidiformaceae; genus UBA2991. The sequence goes on from OZ241349.1 coordinate 2,294,600, forward strand.
CCACGGGCCCGCGCGAAGAGTCGCCGTCGTCACTGAGGTCACGGAACGGCATTCCTGCGTACAATCGTCTGTCGGCGCCCACTCTGAGGTGGCGCCCCGAAAGGACGTGGAACGATGAAGGTTGGCAGCGGATTTGGCGGTGGCTGGCTCACCGAAGTGGAAGAGGGCGCAAAGCGCGCCGAGGACCTTGGCTACGACTTCGCCAACGTCGCGGAGACCGCCCACGACTCCATACTTGCCGCGACCCTCGCGGCAGCAGCGACGGAGCGGCTGGAAATTGCGACGTCCGTCACCATCGCGTTCCCCCGTGTGCCCATGGTCCTCGCCATGCAGGCGTGGGACATCCAGCAGATGAGCAAGGGACGCTTCACCCTCGGCCTCGGCAGCCAGGTGAAGGGCCACAACCAGCGGCGCTTCAGCGTCCCCTGGGTGCCGCCTGCCCCGCGCATGAAGGACTACATCCGCGCCCTCAAGGCCATCTGGCACACCTTCCAGACCGGCGAGAAGCCCGACTACGTGAGCGAGCACTACCAGTTCACGCTCATCAACCCCAACTTCAATCCCGGCCCCATCGAGTACCCCACGCCGAAAGTGCTGCTCGCATGCGTCGGCAGCGGCATGGCCCGCGCCGCCGGCGAGGTCGCCGATGGCGTCCTCCCCCACGGCTTCATGACCGACAAGTACATGCGCGAAGTCGTCCTGCCCAACATCGCCATCGGCCTCAGGCGCTCCGGACGTACCTGGCAGGACATCGACCTCTCCGGCGGCGGCTTCACCGTCTTCGGCGAGGACGAATCCGAGATCGAGCAGGGGCTTGAGTTCCTGCGACAGCCGATCTCCTTCTACGGCTCCACCCGCAGCTACCACGACGTCTTCGAGATCCACGGCTGGAAGGACCTCGGCATGCAGCTGCACTCCCTCTCCCTGCAGGGCAAGTGGGACGAGATGCGCACCGTCATCCCCGAGGACGTGCTGCGCGGCTTCGCCCAGACCTCCACCTACGACAACCTCCCCAACTTCATCCGCGAACATCGCGAGTACGCCAGCCGCATCGGCTTCGGCATGCCGGTGAAGACGCCCGAGCAGCGTGAGCGCTTCGCCCACGTGCTCAGCGAAGTGCAGAAGGTCGAGGTGTCCCGCGTGCCCCGTGGCCTTGAGGACGCCATCCTGCCCGCCGCTGCGTCGTAAGGGCTGAGGCCCGCCTGCGGTGGCTGTTCCCCGCTCAGAGCCGTACGTCTGGCTCACCTGGCTCGCGACCTGGATGAGCGGGGAGAAAAGCTGCGACTGGGCCGTGTGGTTCCGCGCCAACTGGACCGACTATGAGCGCGTCGCGGACGGCTTCGACTTCTCCATCTGGAAGGTGAAGCACACCAAACTGCTGCGCGAGACGCACCGCGCCCTCAACGGCGAGGGCTACCGCGTGAAGGTCGAGAACCAGAATCGCTTCGCCGCCCGCCTCGATGAGTCCCCCGGCATCGTCATCGGGGGGAAGCCCGACCTGCTCGCCCTGCGCGACACCGACAACATCGTCCTCGACGTCAAGACGGGCCGTGTGCACGACTGGCACGACCACCAGGTGCTCCTGCCGATGGCCCTCCTGCCGCTCTCAAACCTCGACGAACACCGTGAGCGACGCTTCCACGGACGCCTCGTCTACGAGGACGGTACGGTGAAGGAGTTCCATCCCAGGCAGGCGGACCTGCTGCTGGAGCAGCTGCCGTACTTCCTCGACATCCTCAGCGGCCCCGAGGAAGAGGCGCGGCGCATCCCTAGCCAGGAGGAGTGCCGCTACTGTCCTATCAGCAGCGAGCACTGCCCCGAACGCATCGAGTCCGACCCCATGCGGGAGTAGAGGCGGCGAAGCTGACTCGCTAGCCCTCGCGCGGACCGCGGTAGTCGCGGTTGGGCCACACGAAGTCGATGTAGGTGCGCTCGATCTTCCACTCCCCATCGACCTTGCGGTAGACGTCGTCGTAGATGCCCATCAGCATCAGCGGGTTCGCGTCGGCCGGGCCGCTCAGGGAGAGGTCGAGCAGGTACCAACGGCCCTTCGCCGTATCTGGCCCCGTCAGCTCGATCACGGGGTTGGTGTTGGCGTGCATGGCGCCCGTGAAGGGGCCGTTCTCGCCGCCGAACTCCTGGTAGCCGGAGCGGATGCGCTCCTTGCCCACCCAGTCGCCGCCGTAGTTCGGCCCGAACTCGCAGACCGCGTCGTCCGTGAACAGGTCGACGAGGTTGTCGACGTCGAAGCTGTCGAAGTAGTGCGAGTACAGGATGCGGACGCGCTTGATCGCCTCGATTTCGAGCAGTTCCTCGACGGTCATTGGGGCTGTCGATGCCATGTGGGCCTCCTTCTCGGCTCTGGTTCAGGTTGCGCGCGGTAGCCTAGCACGCGCTGAGCCTGGAACGAGTGAATACGCGGATGGGGTGGGTCAGCGGGCGAACACCTGCGACAGTGTCGGGCGCAGCCCACGTGGCGATACGATGAACGCAAGCAGGAAGATCGTGACCGCTGTCACCACGATGGCTGGTCCGGCCGCCACATCGACGTGGAACGAGATGTAGAGCCCGACCACAACCGCCACCAGCCCCACGACGGTGCCGCCCACCATGATCATCGGCACCCGCCGCATGAGCATCATGGCGGCGGCGGCGGGCGCCACCAGCATCGCCATCACCAGCACCACGCCCACGAGCCGGAACGCGGCCACGGCGGCCAGCGCCACCAACACCATCAGCCCCGTCTGTACCAGTGCCACCGGGATGCCCGAGGCTGCCGCCATGGTGGGGTCGTAGGAGGTGAAGAGCAGTTCGCGGTAGAAGATCAGCACCGCCAACAGCGAGACGCCCGCGAGCGCCCCCATCACGATGACATCTTCGTTGGGCACGGTGAGGATATTCCCCACCAGGAACGAGCTCAGCTCCAGGGTGTAGTTGCGCGCCCTGCTGATGAGCAGGATGCCGAACGCGAAGAGCGCTGCGAAGAGCAACGCGATTGCCGTGTCCTCACGCAGTCGGGCGCGTGTCAGCAGCGAGACGCCCACCGCCGTCGATGCTGCCGCTGCCGCCGCCCCAAGGCTGATCGCGATCGAGCCCCCACCCGCCAGGAAGGCGATGGCCGCGCCCGTCAGCGACGTATGCCCCACCGCGTCGGTGAGGAAAGCCAGCCCCTTGATGACGACGAACGCCCCCACCACCGAAGACGCGACCGCCACCAGCGCACCGGCCAGCAGCGCGCGGCGCATGAACTCGTACTGCCAGGGGTCGGTGAACCAGTCGACCATCCCGCCCCCTACATACGCCCGAGTTCGTCGTGCCCGTGGAGGACGTGGGTGTGGTGGGAATGCTCGTGGTCGTCGTGTCCGTGCGTGTGCCCGTGTTCGTCGTGGGGCGAAAGCGCCAGCCGCTTCCCGTCCGCCCCGACCACCATCACATGGCCCTCGAAGGTGTCGTTCAGCACATCCTCCGTGATGACCTGATTGGGTGGGCCGTAGGTGACGACCTGCTTGTTCAGCAGCAGGATCAGGTCGCAGCGGTCCGCAGCGCCGCCGATGTCGTGGGTGCAGAGCACGATCGTGGCGCGGTCTGCGGCCAGGTCGCTGAGCAGGTCCAGCATCTCGTCTTCGGAGCGGGTATCGAGGCCGGCAGTCGGCTCATCGAGCAGGAAGACATCCGGATCCTTCACCAGCGCGCGCGCACACAACACGCGACGCTGCTGCCCGCCGCTCAACTCGCCCGCCTGCCGGTTCGCCAGGTGTGCGACCGAGACGCGGTCGAGCGCGGCCATGATGCGGTCCTCCTCGTCGCGGTTGCGACGGAAGCGGCTCAGGCCGAAGGCCTTGCGGTAGAGCCCCATCGCCACCACTTCCCGCACCGTCGCGGGGAAGGTCCAGTCGATGTCCTCAGCCTGGGGCATGTAGCCGATGGAGCGGCGAACGTCGTGGGGCCGCTGCCCCAGTACGCGTACGTCCCCCTCCCACGGCGGCAGCAGCCCGATGAGCGACTTGATGAGCGTGCTCTTGCCGGAGCCGTTCGGGCCGATCAGCCCCAGGAACGCCCCCCGCGGAAGCGCGAAGGTGACGTCCTCGAGCGCGACGTGCCCCACATAGCCGGTGGTGAGGCCCGCCGTCTCGATCGCCGGCTGCGCGCTACTCAGCGATGGCGTTGGCGAGGGCGCGGAGGAACTCGACATAGGTTGGGTACTCCTCGCTCAGGCTCCCTGCGGGGATGCTCTTCACCGTGGCTCCGGTATCGCTCGCGATCTGTTCGATCACGCGGGCGCTGAAGCCGGTCTCCTTATAGATGAAGGGTATGCCTAATTCCTCGATGCTCTCAACCAGTTCCGTAATCGCCGTGGCGCTTGGCTCCTCTTCCGAACTCTCCACCACGAATCCGACAAGCGTCAGCCCGTAGCGAGCGGCGAAGTATCCGTAGGCGTCGTGGAAGCTGACCAGGTAGCGGCGCTCCTCGGGCAGCCCGGCAAGCTGCTCCGCGATCTCCTCATCCACTTTGCGTAGTTCGGCGATGTAGGCGCTGGCACGCTCGCGGTAGTGGTCTGCACCATCCGCATCGAGGCGAATCAGCTCATCGCGAATCGCCTCCACCCCGATGATGACGAGGTCGACGTCCATCCAGAAGTGCGGGTCGAACATGCCGTGGTCATGGCCATCGTGGCCCTCTTCCTCGTCGTGTCCGTGCTCATCCTCGTCTTCGTGTCCGTGCTCGTCTTCGTCATCATGAGCGTGCTCATCTTCGTCTTCGTGGGCTTCTTCTTCGTCGTGGCCGGCGTCGGCGTCGTCCTCGTGGGCCTCTTCCTCGTCGTGGTCGTGTCCGTCGCCATCCTCTTCGTGATGATCGGCCTCGTCCTCGTCGTGGCCTTCCTCTTCCTCATGGTCGTGGTCGTCGCCCTCTTCGTGCTCGTGCTCGTCGCCCTCTTCGTGCTCGTGCTCGTCGCCTTCCTCTTCTTCGTGCTCGTGTTCGTCCTCATCGCTGTGGGCGAGGCCTTCAGGGAAGGGGCGAAGGTCCATGCCTTCCGTAAGCGTCAGCACGGCGCCCCCGGCGTTCTGAATGAGCCCTTCCTCGAGGGAGGTGATCAGGCTTGCCCCCACCACGATGACCAGGTCCGCATCTGTCGCCAGCCGGATGTGGCTGGGCGCGAGGGCGAACGTGTGCGGGTCGGTGTTGTTGGGGATGATGCTCGTGACCTCGACGCGGTCGCCCCCTACCTGCCGTACCAGATCCGCCACGATGGTCGTTGAGGCCGTGACATTCAGCTTCCCGTCGTCACCACCATCATCGCTGTCCCCTCCACACGCCACCGCGACAGCCGTCGCGAGGCCTGCGATCAACATGACAAGCGCAGTACGCATCTTCATCATTTCCCCCTGCTGAGACTGGGTATCAGAATGATACCGCGTATCAATTCGCAGAACGAGCGTAGTTTGCGCCCTGCGTGGGGTCAAGTGCGCCCAGGCATCCTCCTGCACCGTTGACACGCTTTCGCGGCCATCCCTACGATCGCTGCATGAGCGCTCTCGACGACTCGGCTGTACGCCTCGAACGAACCGGCTACCGCATGACGCGCCCGCGGCAAGCCGTCATCGAGGCGATTACGAGCACCGATCGCCCCTTCACCATCGAGGAGATCAGCGACCAGCTGCCGCGCATCGGACGCGCCACCGTCTTCCGCACGGTGAAGCTGCTGCAGGAGCTCGACCTCGTCTGTCGCGTGCATCTGGAGGATGGCGGCGTGCTCTACGAATCCTCCCGCAGCGACGACCATCACCATCACCTCATCTGCAGCGAATGCGATTCGGTCACGGAATTCGTCGACCCCGCGCTTGATGCGGTCATCGCGGAGAACGCCGCCGCGTTGCGATTCGAGCTGGTCGGCCATTGCCTCGAGCTCTACGGCCGCTGCGCTTCCTGCCAGGTCGCAACGGAAGACTAGGCGCCCCTCCCGCCCTGCTACGATTCCGCCATGCTGGATTCCTGTCGCATCCTCGACCTTTCCGACGAGCGCGGCCTGCTCTGCGGCCACATCCTCGCGACGCTCGGAGCGGACGTGATTCTCGTCGAGTCGCCTGGCGGCTCACCTGCCCGCAACGCCCCGCCCCTGCTCGAGCGTGACCGTGCCCCTGAGGGTGAACGCTCGCTCTTCTGGGCCGCCTACGCCGGCAACCGTCGCAGCGTCGAAATCGACCTCGTGACTCCCGAAGGACAGGCGCAGCTCCGCGACCTCGCCGCTTCCGCCGACATCCTCATCGAATCGTCAGCGCCGGGCGTCATGGCCGCCCGCGGCCTCGACTACGACGCCCTTGCCGCAGTCAATCCTGCGCTCATCTACGTCTCCATCACCCCCTTCGGCCAGGACGGTCCCAAGGCCGGCTACCACGCCACCGATCTGGTCGTGGCGGCGGCCTCGGGCACGGTGCACATGGCGGGCTACCCCGACGCGGCCCCCGTACGCGTGAGCGCTCCGCAGGCCTACCTGCATGGCAGCGGCGAAGCCGCCGGCGCCGCCCTCCTGGCGCTGGCCGAGCGGGCGCACTCCGGTCGCGGACAGCACGTCGACGTCTCCATGCAGCAAGCCATGAGCCTCGGCACGATGGGCCAGACCGTGAACGTCGCGGTCGAGGCGCCCGAAGCGGCTCGCGTTGCCGGCGGCGCGATCGTCGGGCCCGTCAGGCTCAGCCTCGTCTGGGAGGCGAAGGACGGCTACGTCTCGGTCACGTTCTTCTTCGGCAACGCGGTCGGCCCCTTCACCGCACGCCTCATGGAGTGGATCTGTGAAGAAGGCGGCTGCGATGAAGCCACCCGCGACAAGGACTGGATCGGCTACGCCGCCCTCATGCAGAGCGGTCAGGAGCCCGTTGAAGAGTTCGAGCGCGTCATCCGCGAGGTGGGTGATTTCCTCAAGACGAAGACGAAGGCCGAACTGATGGAGGTGGCGCTCGCGCGCCGGCTCCTCATCATCCCCGTCGCCACCCTGCCCGAGGTACTCGAGAACCCACAGCTGAAGGCCCGCGAGTACTGGCGATCCCTGCCCGTCGCCGGAGGGGAGGCTGCGCTCCATCCGGGGCCGGCCGTGCGTCTCTCCGCCACGCCCATCGAGGCGGGGCGCCCCGCGCCCCGCCCGGGCGAACACACCGCCAGCGTCTTCGCCGAACCGCGCACCCCACCCCCACC